>JANQSE010000019.1 GCA_028284195.1 Balneola sp.
TCACCTAGGTTCTATAAGAACAACGGTAGATCAATCCGGTAATGTGGATGGCTATGACGACTACTACGCCTTTGGTTTAGTGATGCCTGGCAGATCATCCAACTCCGCAAATCCTACGGACAATTACAAATTCACAGGCTACGAACAAGATGGAGAGGCTGGGCTGAACTTATATTATGCAGGTGCCCGAATGTATGACCCGGTCATTCCACGCTTCTTATCTATTGATCCGTTAGCAGATATGTTCCCGGAATGGACGCCGTACCACTATGTACATAATAATCCGTTGAATTTGGTTGATCCTACAGGAATGGCGGCTTGCGAAGATGATGACAAGGTGTGCAAATGGTGGAAAGGTTTTATGGCTACTGTGAGAGAAATATTTGAAGCCTCAGATAAAGTACATATAAATCTCGACTTTGGAAGTGATGGGAAAAAAGGGAAAAAATACACTAAAGAGGAACAAATGATCGCCAATGCCATTCTTCAGGATCAAGAAGATCATGGGGAGAAATTGGAAGGTGTGTATAATTCCATGGAGTACGTTCCCGGAGCCGATGTATATAAAAGCCTCTACGAAGGCGAGTATGGAGAAGCTGCTTTAGATGCGGCTATGTTATTACCTGCGGGAAGAATTGGAGGAATACTTCTCAAGGCAGGAAGGACCCCAGTAAAAGGAGGTTTTACTGCATTAGGGAGAGCGTTACAAAAACATGGAAATAGATCCGGAAGTTTATTTCCAAAAGCAACTGGAAATGCAGCGGAAATTAATAGTCAGGCAGAAAGAATTTTCTTTGGAATAATAAACAATCCCAATAGAACTACTGTTATTCGACACCATGCAAGATTTGGAAACATTATGGAAATAAAGATGCCAAGTGGGCAAGGTGTTCGTTTTAGTTCAGATGGTAAAACTTTTATAGGATTTATAGAATGAAACAGTTTGAAGTAATAATAGCCGATACACCTGATAGAGAAATGTTGGTTGCAGAAATTTGGCATCAAGATCAAATGATTGCAGAGATAAATCAAGAAAATAAAAACCTTGAGCTACAAATTTATTGTAAATCAGAAGTCCTAATTTTGGACTACCAAAGTTTTTTGGAAGTCTTGGATCAAGCGAAGAAGAAATTGGCTTAATGATTTTAGTTATTGACGATGTTACAAACCAAAGACTTAGTGGGAGGCACGACTACCCACTACGTGCGCGGGGCCAATGGAGAGACCATAGCTATTTATGAGAATGGAGGTTGGTCTTATAAACAAATTGCTGAAGCAGTTCAAAACGGAAGCAAATTCAAAGCAGTAAACAAAGTGAACCCAGGCAATACAGCAACCAGATATGTTCATCCTCAAACGGGCCAATCTGTTGTTGTTGATGATGTTACAAAAGAAATTATTCATGTAGGAGGCAAAGGATTTAAGTATGACTAAGGAAGAAAAAATAATTTATACTCGTTTATTGGGTGAGGGAACAGATGTTTATCGACCAGTACCGTCTTTAATTATTAAAGATAACGTTCATAAAATTACTGGATATGATATTTTTGACCCTGATGATGAAGAATGGGAGTTCCCACCAGGAACAATAGTTCTTGTTGAAAATAGAGAAATAGGAGGAGAAGAATTATTAGTAGCAGTGAAGCGAAAATAAAATCCCGTAGCTCAAGACCTGTATGAAGGAGATTATAGCAGTGCGGTGTTAAATGCATCAACATTTTTGATTCCAGCTGGTAAGATAGCTTCTAAAGGTGGTAGTGTTATTTACCGATTTGGCGGCAAAGAATTTTTAGAACATTTTGCTAAACACCTGGAATGGAGAAGAATGGATTAGAGAGGAGGATAAATAATATGTTAACCAGTATGAGGATAATGCTTTTTCTCTTCTTGATTGTAGCCAGTTGTGTGAAAAAGACTGACAATGCAAATAGTGAAGTTTCTGATGCAGACAGTAACAATAAAGTTACAATAAAAGATTGTTACGATTCAGAAGAAGGAGTTATAGAAATTCTTGTCTCATCTTTAGATCGAGCTAGTCAAGAGTTGCATATAGCTGTTAGTGATACTATTTATTCTAGGCTCCCTACTCTTGATCAACAATATAGCTTCTCTTTTGAATATAACGATCGAATGTTGACAGTAGTGAATGGAGTACCTAAAGATTTAAAAGGTGAAGTACTTCTTTTTGAAATGAAACTCTTTGAAACTACACCAGTTCGAATAGAAGTTGTTGTACAAGATGTTTTCCTTGACTACAGCGAACTCATTAGTGATAGTTATAGGATTAAGTCTGGCGCAGCGGTTAATTTGGAAGGAATAATTGATGCTAATACTTGTACACTTACTGTAAATGAAACGTCTATAATCGAATATTAGTAGCCTTTGATGGAAGCAACCGATTAAACCACGATTACTCAAGAACAATATGATCAACTCCTAAAAATATTTAATAAGTTAGATGAAAATGGAAGGCGAGAAGATGAAAGGAATTAAACTTAAGCCAGAAAAGATGATATTTTTTTCCATTTTGCTAATTATTTGCTCATGTTCTTTAATTGGACAGAACGATGAATTAGAAATGGTTATTAAGAATAAGTATGAAAGTTGCTCAAATACTGACGATTGTTTAGTTAATTTACGTTCTGATTTACAGTTTGAATGGGATAGTATGTATGTATTTGGTGTAAATGCCACGCCAAAATTTATATCAAATATTATCAAAATTAACTATGATAAATCGAAAGATCTAACGAGAGTAATAATATTTACTAAAGGTGATCAAATAGTCCATGAAATTAGAAATGAGTTAAATCCAGAGAGACCTTTTAGTTTTCGAATTACTGGAGATAGGCGAGTTTTTTCCAAAGACAACGCAGTATTCTCTATTCAAAAAACTACTGATTATGTATTTGACCTTACTCTAAAAGATTAAATTAACTAGAATATAAAAAGGTATTCTAAGCGATTGGAGTGCTTTAAACCTGCCCTGATGGCAAGGAAATTAGAGCAACTACTGAGGCAGCACAAAGGATGATCCTAAATACCCAAGATCTCTTAAGTCTGTGACTTAAGAGTGAGGGTAAAGCAAGTTTGTAACTTGCATTGCAAGGAAGGTTATTAAGCAGTAGCAATACAATCCATATAGTTGCATTAAGGCAAAGAAAGGCTATTATTTAGATATGCCCTTTAAAATACATACCCACCAGCAAGTTCATTTTATTAGCTTTGCCGTAGTAGATTGGATTGACGTTTTTACCAGGCCGGCTTATAAACAGGTTGTAGTAGAAAGCTTAATCTATTGTCAAAAGAAAAAGGGCTCCGAATTCATGGTTGGTGCATCATGACCAATCATCTTCATCTCGTGCTAAGTGCCAAAGAAGGACATAATTTGTCAGATATTCTAAGAGATTTTAAAAAGTTTACCGCCAAAACCATTCTGGAAGATCTCCAGACAAACTCAAAAGAAAGCAGAAGAAACTGGATGCTTTGGATGTTTAAAAAAGCAGGTTCATCCAACTCAAACAACAAAGTGTACCAATTTTGGAGACAAGATAACCGGCCAATGGAAATAACAAGTAATGAATTCTTTCATCAGAAGATGGAATACATTCATTACAATCCTGTAAAAGAGGGGTTTTGCAAGAAAGCGGTTGATTACCCTTACAGCTGTGCAAGTTGGTATGAAGGTAAAACAGGATTCATTGAAATAGATGAGATATTGATATAAACTTCGGAAACGGAAGTCAGGAGACTTCCCGGGCATTTACATTCAAGTTACAAACTTGAATGATCGATGAAGTGTATATTTATAATAAAAATCTTTCTAAAGAAGAAAGAGATAAAGAAATAGCTAGGCAGAAAAAACTTCGTGAAGAATACAAAGAATTATAAGATGAAAAGGAGAAAGATAGAAATTGAAAAAATATGAAAGCAAGGAAGAAATCAATCGGAAGCTATTAAATCAGTTGCTATCAGAGTTAAATCCAATCGACTGTTCCTCATTGCCAAATGAGGGCCCTTTGGCTAAGGAGAAGATTGTTTATGACTCAAAAGAAGCTCTTATAGATATGATAGTGAGTGATATTGCATTTGAAGAACATGTTGCTCTTGAAGTTTATAAAACATTTAAAAGTATATTACTTAAAGACTATTATTGGGAAATAAGCATAACTGAAATGAAGAGTTCGGATTTTAGATTACTTTTTATCAATTTAGTCTTTGAGCCTGAAAATGAGAATAAGGGAAGACTTTTATTTCCTATTGTAGTTGCAAAATGTATTGATGGTTCATTTTTATACTGGGAGGTTTATATCGATATCCCAACGGCAATAGAATCCATTGAGCTACTACAATTGTAAGTATTCCGAAATGTAGGACAGGTATGGATTAGGCAATAGAGGTATTTCCAAAACAAACCCTGTATCAACCTTTGAAATCTTTATGAAATAAGGCTATATTTAGGGCTTCAGTGAGCGCCGGGAAGGCACTCGCTTTTTTTTGTCCTTATTTTCAGGATTATGCGGCTTGATACCATACAAAATATTAAAGACTTAACGGCTCCATTAGCAGAGTCTAAGGGGCTTTTTATCGTTGATGCAGAAGTTAAAACCGGAGGCGGTTTTAGCGAAGTATGGGTGTATTTAGATGCAGAAGACCGTGGTGTAAATCTGGACGAATGTGCTGACATAAGCAGAGAGCTTGGTTTTTTGATGGAAGCACACGAATTATTTGAAAACAAATACCGGTTAAACGTTTCCTCGCCGGGGTTGAACCGTCCGCTGTCTGATATCCGTCAGTACAAGAAAAATGAAGGCCGGAAAGCCAGGATCAAGTTCAGGCAAGAACAGGATTACGGTAAAATTACAGGAAACATTATCGGTGTTGATGAAAAAGGAATTACAGTTGAGAATCAGGATGGCAAGCCTGTTCAGGTTCTTTTTGACGATATCATGGAAACCAGGATCGTCCCAAATATTTAATATCACACAAGGCTAAACGCTGATGCAGAACGACTTATCAAAACAAATTATCTCATCTTTTGCAGAAATCGCTAAAGAGAAAGCGATAGACCGCGATCTTTTGCTTTCTATTCTGGAAGATGTATTCCGTACAATGATCAGAAAAACGTATGAGACTGACGATGCATTCGAGGTAATTCTGAATGCAGACAGGGGAGAGTTACAGATCCTTCATGTACGGGAAGTAGTTCCAAAAGAAGAATTAACTGACGAGGTTGCTGAAATCAGCCTTGAGGATGCTCAGAAAATTGACCCGGACATTGAGCTATACGATGAGTTGGCTCAGGAAATTCAGATTGTGGACTTTGGCCGTCGTGCAGTTATGATGGCACGCCAGCAGCTGGCTCAGCGTATCCGTGAAATCGAAAAGGATAACATCTATGAAGATTATACTGATCGCGTTGGTGAGATTATTCTTGGTGATGTATATCAGGTGCGCCATAATAAAGATATTCTGGTAAATCACAACGGCGTGGAATTACTTCTGCCAAAGAACGAGCAGATCTATAAAGACCGTTACAGGAAAGGGGATACAATCCGGGCGGTTGTAACCGGTGTGCACATGCGTAATGGTAACCCCACGGTAATTATTTCCAGAACTTCGGAACTGTTTCTTGAACGGCTGTTTGAAAATGAGATACCTGAAGTTTTTGACGGAATCATCGACTTGGTAAAGATTGCTCGTTCTCCGGGAGATCGTTCCAAAGTCGCTGTTGTTTCTCATGATGAGCGTGTTGATCCTGTAGGTGCTTGTGTAGGAATGAAAGGTATTCGTATTCACGCCATTGTACGTGAACTGCAAAACGAGAATATCGATGTTATTAACTACACACCGGACAAGATCGAGTTTATTAAGCGTGCACTTCAGCCTGCGGAGGTTCTTAAAGTTGAACTGGATGAAGAAGGAAAGAACGCAAGTGTACTTGTACCTGCTGATGAGGTATCGAAAGCAATTGGAAAAGGAGGCGTAAATATTCGTTTGGCGTCAAAATTAGCTGAATGTGAGATTGATGTATTCAGAGAAGTGGAAGAAGAAGACGATATTGATATCTCAGAATTTGAGGAGGATTTTGGAAAAGAAGCAATCGAAGCCTTACACGAAATTGGCTGCGATACAGCGCGTGCCGTACTGGAATTAGATGCAGCAGAGATAGTAAGCAGAACAAAAGAAGTAATTGATGAAGAACTCGCTAATAAGATCATTGAAGTGATTAGTTACGAGTTCGAAGAAGAAGGTTAATTCGCGGGAAATAAAAACAGTTCGTAATTTCACCTTCCAATATCCAAAAAACCATATATGTCCATAAACAGACCAAAACCATTATTTAAAGTTGCTTCAGAATTTAATGTGTCAACGCAATCCATTGTTGATGCTTTAAGCGGTGATTTTGAAGTTGCTAACAGACCGAATTTTAAGGTTACACCTGAAATGTATTCGGCCCTGGAAGGAATATATGGTGAAGATAAAGCCAGGAGTCAGGATCATGAGCGTTCTCGTGAAGAATACGAGAGCAGACGCAATAGCATGATGAACCAACGTAATGACAGCGTTACCGTTGATACTCTGCAACCACTTGATGAAAGCTTAGGATTAGAGCCGGAAGATGTCTCTTCGCTGGAACCGGAACCGGAACCCGAGCCGGAAGAGGTGAACATAGAAGATTTAGCTTCGATGGAAGAGTCGGTTGAGCCTGAACCGGAAGAAGAAGCTCAGGAAGAAGCTGTAGAAGCATCAGAGCCCGAACCGGAACCCGAACCAGAAGCAATACAAGTTGAAGAGAAGGCAGAAGAAGTTGATGTAACGGAGGAATCTGAAGATTCTGAGGAAGAAATTGATAGCGAACCGGAAGAAGAAGATCAGGAAACTATAAAAGCCCAGGCTGATAAACTCAAAGGAACAAAGGTATTAGGTAAAACATCCTTTACCAATGATCTTACTTCCGGTACTAAAAAGAGAAAGAAAAGAAAGCGGCGTAAGGATCGGGATGATGCGGCCTCTTCGCCTGATAATGATGGTTCTGTAAGTAAAGACCAGGACAAAAAAACCAGTAAAACCCGCAAAAAATCAAAAACCAAGCCTGCTCAGAAAACCGAGGTAGATGAAATTGATGTGGATCGTATGATGCAGGAAACCATGCAGAAGATCCGGGGAAATACCAATGTTGGCAGCAAGCGGGGTAAAAGAAGACGCCAACGGAAAGAAGAACGGGAAGAGCAGGAGCTGCTGCAGCAGGAAATGCAGGAAATGGAAGCGGGTATTATTGAAGTTACCGAATTCATTACTGCAAATGAATTAGCCGAAGAACTTGAAGTGGGTGTAAACGATATTATCTCGGCGTGTATGAGTATTGGGTTGATGATTACCATTAACCAGCGTTTGGATGCCGGAACCATAGAACTGGTTTCAGAAGAATTTGGCAAAGAGGTTAAATTCATTGATGCCGAAGAGATGACCGAAGAGCTTGAGATCGAAGAAGACGATCCCGAAGATCTTGAGGACAGAGCGCCGATCATTACGGTAATGGGGCACGTAGATCATGGTAAAACATCATTGCTGGATTATATCCGTGAAGAACGGGTGGCCGAAGGCGAGGCAGGCGGTATCACGCAGCACGTTGGTGCTTACGAAGTGGTGCATAATAATAAAAAGATCACATTTCTTGATACTCCGGGTCACGAAGCCTTTACAGCCATGCGCTCCCGTGGTGCCCAGGCAACCGATATTGTAATTCTTGTGGTTGCAGCTGATGACTCTGTGATGCCACAAACCATAGAGGCCATCAATCATGCCAAAGCTGCGGGCGTTCCTTTAGTGGTAGCCATTAATAAAATTGATAAACCGGGTTCTACACCTGATAAGATTAAACAACAGCTTTCAGATCATGATGTAATCGTGGAAGACTGGGGGGGCGAGACACAGTTTGCACTTGTTTCCGCAAAAACAGGGCAAGGCATTGATGAATTGTTAGAGAAAGTACTTATCGAAGCAGAGTTGCTTGAGTTAAAAGCAAACCCTGATCGCAGAGCAAATGGTGTTGTACTTGAAGCCAGACTTGATAAGGGTAAGGGTATCATCGCAAACGTATTGGTACAAGGTGGTACATTGAATGTAGGTGATCCGTTTGTGGCCGGGCCCTGCTTTGGCAGAGTTCGTGCAATGGAAAACGATCATGGCCAAAGAATAAAATCTGCCGGGCCGGCAACTCCTGTTCAATTAATGGGATTTGATGAAATGCCCCAAGCCGGTGATGCTTTAATTGTAGCTGAAGACGAAAAATCAGCAAAAGATGTGGCAAGCCAGCGCCAGCAGATCCGCAGAGAGCAGGCTATGAGAAAAACCAAGCATATGACCCTTGACGATCTTTCAAGAAGATTGGCACTTGGAGAAGTTTCTGAATTGAACATCATCATTAAAGCTGATGTGGATGGATCTATTGAAGCACTTTCAGGATCGCTGCAAAAAATCAGCAATGATGAGGTGGCTGTAAACATTATTCATACCGGGGCGGGAGCAATTTCAGAGTCGGATGTACTTCTTGCTTCTGCATCTGATGCGATTATCATCGGTTTCCAGGTTCGCCCCACGCAGCAAGCCCGTAAGCTTGCGGAGACAGAAGAAATTGATATCCGGTTATTCAGTGTTATTTATGATGCGGTTGATGAAGTACGGGATGCACTGGAAGGATTGCTTTCACCTGAACTGAAAGAACAGATTTTAGGGAATGTGGAAGTGCGTGAGATCTTTAAAGTTTCTAAAGTTGGAACTATTGCCGGTTGTTACGTGCTTGATGGTAAAATTGATCGCAATAATCCTGTTCGAATCATCAGAGAAGGTGTTGTTATTTATGATGGTGCCATCGGGGCTCTGAAACGCTTTAAGGATGACGTTAAGGAAGTAGCATCCGGATACGAGTGCGGTATCAGTATTCAGAATTATAACGACATCAAAGTTGGCGATAACTTTGAAAGCTATAAGATAACAGAAGAGAAGCGTACACTAGAAGACGCCAATTAATCATTCAAAGAGGTTATCATGAGTATTAGAACAAAGCGTTTAGGTGAAGTTCTAAGGCGCGATTTGGGTGAGATTATTCAGAGAAATTACCAGCCGCAAGGAGTATTTATTACTGTTACAAAAGTAACAATGACCGATGACCTTTCGATAGCCAAAGTATATCTTAGCGTTTTTGCTCCCGGCAGAGATGAACAGGTTATCTATCAGCATCTGGATGATCACGTTTCTGACATCAGGCATACGCTTGCAGGAAAGATCAGAAATCAGGTTCGTAAAATACCTGAGCTTCATTTTTATGTTGATGATACTGCTGAGTACGTAAACAAGATCGAGAAGCTGTTTAAAAAAGTAGAAGAACAGCCCAAAGCACCTACCGAAGATAAAGATTAAGATAATGGGGAAAGCCCTGCCTTTGGAAGAAATTCCGGTTTTTAATTCAGATAACCTTCCGTCACCGGATTTCGATTTCAATGTAGCTGCTATTTTGCTTTTAGATAAACCCCAAACCTGGACAAGCTTCGATATTGTTAAATACGTTCGTGGAAGGCTGAAAACAAAGAAGGTAGGCCATGCAGGAACGTTAGACCCGATGGCAACAGGCTTGCTGGTTTTGTGTTCCGGGCGGGCAACAAAATCAATTTCACAAATCCAGGAAATGCCCAAAACATATGTGGGGGAAATTACATTTGGTGGATCAACTCCAAGCTATGATGCAGATTCAGATATTGATTACACAGCACCCGCAGATCATATTACTTTAGATCAGATTGAGAAGACATTGAATGAGCAATTTTCAGGTGAGATTATGCAGGTGCCGCCTATGTATTCTGCTTTAAAAAGAGATGGAAAAAAGCTGTATGAATTAGCAAGGAGAGGTAAAACGGTAGAACTAGAACCAAGGCCTGTTTCTATTCACAATCATAAGGTAATCAGTTTTGAAGGTAATAAGCTGGTTCTGGAAGTAACATGCAGTAAAGGAACGTATATTCGCTCCATTGCACATGATCTTGGAAAGGCTTTAGATTCACTGGGTTATTTAAGTGCATTAGAACGAACCGCTATTGGAGATTTTTCTAACAAAAAAGCATTATCTCCTCAACAAATTGATGAGTTATTAAATGCCAAAAACTGAACTGATCTTTTTAAAGGATATCGAAAGGGTTGCTAATTCTGTAATTACAGTTGGCACTTTTGATGGAGTTCATCAGGGGCATCGTACACTTATAGAAACAGTAGTTAATAAAGCAAAAGATCGTTCTGCAAGAAGCGTAGTCATTTCATTCGATCCACATCCCCGTGATATTATCAATCCGGGCAGCCAGGGCATTAAGCAGCTCACTACCATTCAGGAACGAAGGGAGATCCTGGAAGAAATTGGAGTTGATGTACTGCTGATAATCCCGTTTACAAGAGATTTTTCTTTACTCACATCCGAAGAGTTCGTAAAAAGCATAATATTTTACAAAGTAGGGGTTAGTGAATTTGTGATTGGGTACGATCATCACTTTGGCAGAAATCGCTCAGGAACGATTGAAACCGTAGAGAATTTAGGTAATGAATTAGGCTTTGATGCTTTTGTGGTTTCTAAGAAGAAAATGGGAGACATAAAAGTAAGCAGTACCAGAATTAGAAAGGAGCTCGCTGATTTCGGGAATGTGAAAAATGCCGCTGAGTTGCTGGGGAGAGATTATTTATTGAACGGAATTGTAATTCATGGTGATAAGAGAGGCAGAACAATTGGTTATCCCACAGCTAATTTAAAAACGGAACACCCAAATAAGATAATCCCGAAGAATGGGGTATACGCTGTAAAAGTAAGAGTAGAAGAAACCTGGTTTGGAGGAATGATGAATATTGGAAACCGACCTACTTTTGATAAAACAGACAGGAGGCTTGAGGTTAACATCTTCGATTTTGACGAAGATATCTATGGACAAACCATTCAGGTTCGCTTCAAAAAAAGATTAAGGGAAGAGGTTAAGTTTTCAGGAATAGAGGAGCTGAAAGCTCAGTTAGGAAGGGATAAAACGGCGGCTTTAAAATGCTTATCAAAATAAAGTATATAGTATATATGGCATAAGAAGGCACATCAGGTTAGCCATAATAAAACAGGGGATAAAAGATTATCACGAAATGAACCTGACCTGCAATTACGATACATTTTTCTTATCAATACTCATTGTTGCTTAGTATTTAAAAGCGTATCTTCGGTGCCTATTAAATCGATTATAAGTTATAACAAAATTGTAATGAGCATTACAGCAGAAGAAAAGAAAGATATTTTCAAAAAATTTGGCGGAGAAGAAGCCAATACCGGTACAACTGAAGGGCAAATTGCTCTTTTTACACACCGTATTAATCATCTTACAGAACATCTAAAAGATAACAAGAAAGACCACGCTTCTCGTCGCGGATTGTTGAAATTAGTTGGTAAGCGTCGCCGCTTACTGAACTATCTTATGAAAAACGATATTGAAAAATACAGAGAGCTTATCAAAGAGCTTGGTATTCGTAAATAATTTAAAGGCTCCACCTACATCCCGGAGCCTTTTTTAATTCTCCCACTTAATTAACTATTTGTGTAAAAGCCGATCTTTAAGATTAGTGTGGGATAAAGCAATAAACAAAAGACAAAACAAACAATGAAAGAAGATTTTAGAAGTATAGAATTTGCACCCGGCAAAACACTCTCTGTTGAAACAGGAAGAATTGCAAAACAAGCCGATGGTTCGGTTGTAGTTAAAATGGGTGATACCATGGTACTTTGTACTGTAGTAAGTGCCAAAGAACCTAAGCCAGGGCAGGATTTTTTCCCGCTAACTGTTGATCATAAAGAAAGTTTTTCTGCAGCAGGGCGTTTCCCGGGTGGATTTATGAAAAGAGAAGGACGTTCTTCCGAAAAAGAAATCCTTTCAAGCAGATTGATTGACCGTGTATTGAGGCCTTTGTTTCCTAAAGGATATGTATGTGATACACAGGTAATTTCGAGTGTAATATCGTCTGATGACGAAAATGACGGTGATGTATTAGGTGGAGTTGGTGCTTCCCTGGCTATTCATCTTTCAGATATTCCATTTGACGGCCCGATGGCAGAAGTGAGAGTTGGCCGTGTTAATGGTGAGTTCATAATCAATCCAACCATTACTGAGCTTAAAGAAAGCGATATTGATATGGTTGTGGGTGGTACTGATGATAGTATCCTGATGATTGAAGGAGAGATGGATGAAATTTCTGAAGCAGAAATGCTGAATGCGATCAAAGCAGCTCATGAAGCCATCAAGAAGCTTTGTGAGTTCCAGAACGAACTTCGAAAGGAGCTTGGAAAGGAAAAAAGGGAATTTGTTCCTCCGGTTGTTGACGAAGATTTAGAAACAAAAGTTAAAGGCTTTGCGGAAGCAGCTATTACTGAAATCGTAAATATTGGCCTTGGTAAAGAGGAATACAACCAGAAGATCAAAGAAGCCAAGGAAGAAGCTTATAACAAACTTGAAGAAGAGTTTGCGGATGATGAAGATGCAGCAGATAAATTATCAGAGGCAAAGAAAATTCTCGGAAGCATCGAAAAGAATGCACTTCGAAACATGATTCTTGAGCAAGGCAAAAGAATTGACGGCCGCAAAACGGATGAGATCCGTGATATCTGGACTCAGGTAGGATATATTCCAAGAACTCATGGCTCTTCGATCTTTACCAGAGGTGAAACTCAGGCATTAGTTTCTGCTACCTTAGGTACCCGCAGAGATGAGCAGAGCGTGGACACTCTATTCGATCAGGAGCCTAAGCAATTCTATTTGCACTACAACTTCCCGCCTTATTCAGTAGGTGAAGCCGGATTTTTGAGAGGCCCGGGGCGTAGAGAAATCGGCCACGGCCATCTTGCAGAGCGTGCTCTTAAAATGTTAATGCCGACTTTTGATGAATTTGGCTATGTGGTTCGGATTATTTCTGATATCACCGAATCTAATGGCTCATCTTCAATGGCTTCAGTATGCGGTGGCTCTATGGCATTGATGGATGCCGGCGTTCCATTGAAAAAACCAATTGCAGGTATCGCAATGGGAATGATTGTGGGTGATGACAAAACTGCTATCCTTTCTGATATTCGCGGCGAAGAAGATTTCATGGGTGACATGGATTTTAAAACCGCAGGTTCTGCAGATGGGATCACAGCTTGCCAAATGGATATGAAAGTACAGGGTATCAGTTTTGAAACGATTGAAGAAGCGCTAGAGCAAGCTCATGAAGGTCGTATGCACATTCTTGGTGAAATGGCGAAAACGATTTCATCTCCAAGAGAAAGTATTTCTCAGTATGCTCCTCAATTCCTGAGAATGGAAATTGATGGCAGCGATATTGGTGCAGTAATCGGCCCTGGTGGTAAGGTAATTCAAACGCTTCAGAAAGAGACGGGAACTGAAATTATCATCGAAGAAGATGCGAACGGTAAAGGCCAGATCACTATTTCTGCTAATGACCTAAGTAAAGCAGAAGAGGCCAAGAATCGCATTAAAATGATCGTTGGCCATCTTGAAGAAGGAGCTACCTACAAAGGTGTGGTTAAGTCTATCAAAGACTTTGGTGCTTTTGTTGAAGTTGCTCCTGGAAAAGACGGGCTGCTTCATATCTCTGAGATCGATCACAAACGAGTTGAGAAAGTAACGGATTACTTACAGCTTGGTGATGAAATTGAAGTGAAACTTCTGAAAGTAGAACACGGCGGAAAGCTTCGTCTTTCTAAAAAAGCTTTGATCGAAAAAGAAGGATAATTTCTCTTTATGCAGATTGTAAAGCACTATTCAATAAATGAATAGTGCTCTTTTATCAATTTATTGAGGGCAAATACCATTTATGCAAGGTTGACCATTATTTGAATGGCTGTTCGGGTGGCTTTCGGTAAACTTGATTTGTTCTATATACTTAAGATTACTTGTGTTTTTAGGAATAATGGGATGTGTTTCAGTACCATTACTACTATCTGGTGGAAATTGAATACAACATATACCTCTGGGAACTGAAAACTCTAATTTTAGTGTATACTCTCTTTCGTTATTAACAAGATTATTGTTTAACCATGAATACTTTTTAAGAGTAACGTCATCAAGAGATTTAGCATACACATTAATAATTTGATCGTTTTGTATTAAAGCAGTTATCTCAACTTGTTTATTATTATCTATTACAAGATCTCTAATATGGTACCAGTCAGGATATTGAAAATTATTATTGAAAGGCTCAGGGACTGACTTATTGTAAGTAGATTTTGAAAGACCAGTTTTTTCAGTATCTAAATGTTGAGTACTGCTATTATCATTTGTAATACAAGATGTGAGAGATATAATTAAAAGAAGCTGTAAATATTTCATAAGTATTTATTTGATAATTGTTAAATAAGGCACAAACATAACAAAAATATATCAAGTTAAATACTTATAAGTTATTCTAATTTACCAGAATGCAGTTTCATTAAGGTTGATATAAACTCTGAAACTCCCCGCCAAATCCGTATATTTTCCGTCATTAAAAAAGAGACGTGCTAAAATTCTGCATGAAAAACCTGAACGAAATTGAATCTGTAACAAAAACTACGCTCCCAAACGGACTTCGTGTTGTAACCGAGAAAATAGAAAGTGTAAAAAGTATTTCAGTGGGAATCTGGGTTAAAACCGGTTCCAGAAACGAAACACATAAACAAGCGGGAATTACTCATTTCCTGGAACATATGTTGTTTAAGGGAACTGAGAAGCGAACAGCTTACGACATCGCTTTAAGTATGGAATCGGTTGGGGGTTATCTGAACGCATTCACTTCATCAGAATATACCTGCTATTTTGCCCGATGCGTAAACACACAGATCGAACGGGCTTTAGATGTGCTGTCCGATATGGTTTTAAATCCATCTTTCCCTGAAGAAGAAGTAGAAAAAGAGAAAAAAGTGGTTATCGAAGAGATGAAGATGTACCGCGATTCTCCTGATGATTATTTGTTTGAGGAGTATAACTCAAGAATGTTTAAAGGGCATGAATTGGGCAGGCCTGTACTGGGCCGTGAAGAAACTGTTTCATCGTTCACAAGGGATGATTTATATCAATACATGGAAGAACGTTACAGAGCGGGCAATTTGCTGGTTTCGGTTGCCGGAAATGTGGATCATAATGATGTAGTAAGTCTTGTAGAATATTACCTGGGTAACCTTCCGACATTGAATGTTGAGAATGAAGATCAGCCTCTTACCGAGTTTGACACAAGCAGATTGGAGTTAACAAAACCCATCGAGCAAACACACTATATTTTGGGCAGGAGAGGCCTGAATTTCGATCATGAAGACAAATATCTGCTTTTGCTGGCTAATACCGTTCTTGGAAGTGGTATGAGTTCACGTTTGCATCAAAATGTGCGTGAGAAATACGGATATTGTTATTCCATTCAGACATTCAATCAATCATATACCGATTCGGGAATGTGGGGGGTGTATGTGGGAACAGATAAAGAGTATGTGGAGCATGTACATGAGTTAGTAGTTGCCGAGCTGAATAAGATCAGCGAAGAATTGGTTCCTGAAAAAGAATTATCAGAGGCAAAAGCACAGTTAAAAGGAAAGTTGTTGCTTTCCCAGGAAAATACAAGCAACCGAATGATGCGCCTGGCTAAAAGCGAGTTATACTTTGATCGCTTTGTTACCCTGGATGAATTGGTGGAAAATATTGACTCAGTTACTGCTGAGCAGATCCTCAGGTTCTCAAAAGAGTTCTTTGATCAGAAATATTTCATGGAAGCTGTACTTTCTCCGGAAGAATAAAACAATTATCAATGATTCAAAGATCAATTAAGAATGAAAGCTCTTTATATTCTTAATTGTATAATTCTTAATTCCTAATTGAACAAATGACTTACATCAACAAATTAAATGAACACGTTGATCAATCGGTAACTTTAAAAGGCTGGGTGTATAATTACCGTAGTAGTGGCAGCCTGGTATTTATAGAAATGAGAGATGGTACGGGGCTCACACAGTGCGTTGTTGCTAAAGACGATGTTAACGGGCAGGCCTGGGAAGCAGCCACATCTCTTAAACAGGAAAGCTCATTGGAAATTACAGGCACTGTTAAAGCGGATGAACGAAGTATTGGTGGCCATGAAATTCATGTAAGCGATGTAAAGACCATCCAGATAGCGGAAGATTACCCGATTACCCCCAAAGAACATGGTGTTGAGTTTTTGATGAACAACCGTCATCTGTGGCTTCGAAGTCAACGGCAGTGGGCAGCAATGCGGGTTCGTAATGAAATTATTTTTGCGATCCATACTTTTTTCCAGGATCGGGGCTTTATGCAGATGGATTCGCCGATTTTTACCGGGAATGCGGCAGAAGGAAGTACCACACTGTTCGAAACCAATTTCTTCGAGGATCCTGCCTATTTGGCTCAAACAGGACAATTATATGGCGAAGCTATGGCTATGGCTCATGGGTTGATCTATACATTCGGACCGACCTTCCGTGCAGAAAAATCCAAAACCCGCCGACACCTTTCTGAATTCTGGATGATAGAGCCGGAAATGGCGTTTTATGATCTGGAAATGAATATGGATCTGGCAGAAGACATGACCCGGTTCATTGTTAAAACGGTATTAGAGAAAAGAGCGGCTGAACTGGAGATTCTGGGTCGGGATGTTTCCAAACTACAGCCTTTGGTGGAGAAGCCATTTATACGAATGACATACACTGAGGCAGTGGATATTCTTACCAGCGAAGATACATCAAACATGCTGGATGAAATGATGGAATCGCGTAAGCAGGAAGAAAAGGATCTGAAGCAGGAGGGAGAAGAGATTAAGAAAGAACACGGCTCAGCTAAGAAGTGGAGAAAAAAGCAGATTGAAGCCCGCCAGTTAGAAATCGGAGCCCGGTTAGACCAGATCGAAGAAGATTACCGGAACATTCCACAATGGAAAGAGTCCGCTAAGAACTTTGAATGGGGCAATGACTTTGGGGGTAGTGACGAGACTGTACTCATGATGCAATACGATGTGCCATTGATGGTAACGCACTGGCCGGCTGAAATAAAAGCATTCTATATGAAACGCGACGAATCCGGTAAACATGCGCTGGGCGTGGATGTACTCGCCCCAGAAGGATATGGAGAGATTATTGGCGGCAGCCAGCGTGAAGACGATCTTGAATTGATGTACGAACGCATTGAAGAAGAGGGACTCGATAAAGAAGTGTTTGAGTGGTACCTGGATCTTCGTCGATATGGAACTGTTCCACATGCAGGATTTGGCCTTGGACTGGAACGAACCGTTGCCTGGATCTGTGGCTTATCCCACGTCAGAGAAACGATCCCATTCCCAAGGATGATGGGGAGATTGACGCCTTAAATAATTAAAATATTGTACGGCGGACAGGCTTCGTAGTAACCATTTCGGCTCCGAGTTAATAGATACTCCTCGTAAAGACCCGAAAAAGTCTTTGCGAGGAGTCTGGATTGTGCTAAAGTACCAATAGAATTCGACGAAGCAATCTTCTGGAATGCGGCCATATCTTAGGAGATTACGTCGTCGATAAATATAAAAACCCTGAATAACTACCGCACTCCTCGTAATGACTGCAATATTTGTTATAATGGGCAATGGCAAGCAGAGATAAAATACTTTCTATCTATATCATGACCAATAAACACCATACTGTTTTGTATACCGGTGTTTCAAGTGACTTGGTAAACAGGATTTGGCAACATAAGAATAAAGCAGATAGAACAAGTTTTACAGCCAGATACAATATCAATAAGCTGGTTTATTATAAGGAAATCGGTGATCCGGAATATGCTATCAAAAGAGAGAAACAGATTAAAGCAGGATCCAGGAAAAAAAAGATTGATCTGATTGAATCAATAAATCCAGAATGGAGAGATTTATATGAAGACTTGCTTCCTCACTAAATCAAAAAACTCCTCATTGCAAAGAAGGCAGTCTTTGTGAGGAGTCTGGATCGTGCTAAAGCACCAATAGAATTCGACGAAACAATCCCCTTGTTTTACTAACTGCCTTCATTATAGAGATTGATGCCTTAGAAAACTAACTACGGAGGTATTTGGGTAGAATCAATGGACCCAGCTTTCTTTTATCATTCTGAACTTGCTTCAGAATCTAATAAGAGAGAAATGTTTCTCCAAAGTTAAGAAACAACTTTAAGGGTTATTGATTCATAATACTGTCAAAGTCAACCAGTATAGCCCGGAATAACCTCTCACCGTTTGTGCCAAGGTTTTTATTTGAAAGCCCTAAGTCTTTTCTCATTTGATAAAGAATTAGAGAAAGCTTAGAAAAATGAGCCTTTTGACTCATTAATTCTTGTGTATCATTCAAATGGTATAAATACTGGAAATAATCAGAAAAAGCATTTATAACGTCTGGTGAAGCATAAAGGATATACTTTTTGTAGAAATCAAAAATCTTTCCAACATACTCAGGCTCATTGATCTTATTTCCTCGTTTTGTGTTGTTGAGAATATCTACTATTAAATCTACATAACGCTGATAAAGTTCTCGTCTTTCCTTGTGTACCTCAGAAAGAAGTTGTTTCTTTTCTTCGATTTTTTGTTTGACAAAGTACCCAATAGCAGCACCTACTAAAGGCAGAATAATTGTCAGAGTAGTAATCAGAACACTGTTTTCCATCTTTAATCCTACAAAAAGCTATCACCCCTCCGGCAGCGGCAACCTCAGCCACAGAGGCATATGATCGCTTACGTTGTGTTCGAAACGGCCAAAGAATTTCTTTTTCTGGCTGGTACTCATCTGTTCAACTGGTACCGTTTCGCCCAATGCTTTATGGAACAGGTCAACGAAATTGAATACTCCATAATCCGGAGAGCGGTTGGTTGAACCCATAGCAGCATTATCCTGGTAAGTTGGCAGATTTACACCATTCCGGAAGAACAAACCAATCTGATCAAAAGTCTCGCTTAAGCGGGCATTGGTTCGGAATACCTTACTCCGGGTAGGATGGGGATCAAGAAAAGGGAAATTAACGTTGATCTGGCGATCCGGATCGGTTTCTTCGTTTCCGTCTTTATCATAGCTTTTCATTGAATTCTCAACGTTTACCCGGTCATTGGCAGGGTTATTGAAATCCAGGTTCAGATCCCCCAAAAGCATAAAATTAGGATAATAGGCTTTATCGTTGTCCTTAACACGTTCAATGATCCATTGCATAAGAGCGTGAAATTCCTGCCTTCTGTCACTCATGTAATCTCCGAAGAATAAGTGGGCATTTACGACCATAAATTCATAGGGCTTTGTACCGGGGAACCCCTTAAATCTAAAACTTACACAGTAGGGTTGGCGGATAAAGGACAGAAAAGCCGGGAGTTTTACATTTCGTGGTTTTCTCCGGTTTCCGGCTTTCCAATCAAGGTATTTTTCAGAATAGGGTTTCATTACTTTCTCAATGGCTTCAAAGTGTTCTGCCAGCAGCTCTATCACTTTGGATCGATCATAAGTAATGTCAGAGATCACTTCACCCCGTTCTACTACTGACCATCGAAAAATAAATCCCAGCCGTTCTCCCAATCCACTTGCTCCGGGAAATACGCCGCTTTTATCAGATACTATCATCCCGTAATCGTTACCTAAAAGCTCCATAATCCGGTTCAGGCCACTCAGGTCGTCCATAATTTCTTGTATGGCAATCAAATCATATTGCCGGCAGATCTTAGCGAGGAATTTCCAGGTTTCGGGGCTTCGGTTCCGGGACGAACCCAGCTTTCTGATATTGAAAGAACCTACCAGAACGGTACCGTAAATTCGTTTAGGGAATCCAAATTTGTTTGGGTCTTTATTAAGTACTTCATTAATAATTTTCCATTCCTGGTCAGTGAATTTTTTGGCCATAATGCTCTCCTTGTTAATTATTTGTCTTCATCCCTGAAAATAATTTCACCCTTTGTTAACCAGGAAATACCAAATGCCCAGAGCATGGCAAATTCCAGCCAGAATACGATTTTGTAATCAGCACGTATTTCATGGAGGCTTTTAATTGCGAAGAAAGGGATAAGTGCAATCATGCAGCCGATCATTACCCAGCCACAGATTTTATAGATACGGTTCCTGTTTCTTTTAGCTTTGTATTTTGCTTCCATCAGCTCTTCATCAGACTTGTTTGATTTGGTGAATAGCTTCAGAGAGAAAAATGCCAGCACCAGGAACAGCAAAGCAGCAGCGGTAAGATGAACAACGCCAAAAAATTCCGCTTTACACAGGGTGGTTTTGCAAACAGCATCCAAATGATCGGGAGTGGTAGGGAAGAAGGCTACTAATAAAGCGAGCAAAGCGGCTATATCTCCGGCACGATCGTCCTGCCGTTCATAGCCTTTGTAAGAAAAAAGTACTACAGCTACGGCACACAATGTCCCGATAAAGTAGTTCCGCATTATGGTATAGTAGTAATCGCTAATTGAATTTTGTAATCCGGAAAAATCACTGAGTATCGGAGCTCCGATTGCTACCACTACAGGAAGCAGAAATGCCAGGGAACCAACCAGCTTTCTCAGTGTCAGTTCGTTAATTACATACGATGTGTTTTTTGTACTCTCCATATTCTTCTTATTTATTTTATGTAGAGTACTGCGTAGCACTCTAAAAATCAACTACCTGTGTAATTCTAATAAAAAGGCATTGTAACAAAGAGATACAGCAGTGTTTTTGTGGCATTATTTTTCCAGGGGCAGACAATTTTTAGATTCATAATTTCATTAATACTTCCATTGCTTATCTTCTGCACCCAATGGCAGCTAAAAAAGCAAATAGTGCAGATACCTATCAAAAACTGGTTCAGGAGATTCATTCTAATCAGCTAAAGCCGATCTACTACCTGTTCGGGGAAGAGGAGTTTTACCTGGATCAGCTACTGGATAAATTTTCTGAAATAATTCAGCCCCACGAAAAAGATTTCAACTTCGATTTGTTGTATGGCCAGGATGTTTCCCCTGCTAAAGTGTTAGGTATTGCCCGTAGTTTCCCGATGATGGCTGAGAAACGGGTACTCATTCTTCGAAACTTTCTTCAGAACGGGAAAGGAGGGGGCCATGAAGGTTCTATCCAGGATTTTATTCCATACATAGAAAACCCAAACCCAACGTGCTTATTGGTTTTATTTGATACCGGCAAACCGGCGGCAAATACAAATCTTGGTAAAGCACTATCTAAGAGTTTCAATGTTGGTTACTATCAGTTTGAAACACTTCCGGACTACCTGATTCCTGATTGGGTAATTGGCTGGGTTCAATCTCATCACAACAAAAAAATTGAGCCTGCCGCTGCGCAATTGTTAGCTCAATTTGTGGGGAATAATCTACAGCTTTTGTCCACCGAAATAGACAAGGTGTGCACTTTTGTGGACACTTCCTCAACGGTCTCAGAAGCTGATGTAAAAAAGATAATCGGCTCGTATCGCGAATATACGGCGATTGAGCTTAAAGAAGCCCTGATTAAGCGTGATTTGAACAAAGCGCTATATATATCGGAACAGATGTTGCAACACAGTAAAACAGACACGGGAGAAGTAATTCGTCTCGTGGGGTTCTTTAACAGTGTGTTTACAAACATCTGGCAAATTTTAAGGCTTGTCGAAAAAGGAAAAGCCAAAAATCAGATTCAAAGTGAGCTCGGTATTGCTAGTGCCTGGTATTTCAACAAGCTTTGGGATGATGCTGCGAATTTCCGCTACGGTGATATGCCTCGTGTTTTTGAAGCCCTTTTGGATGCCGATCGTTCTGTTAAAGGGTTTAGTACTTTAGACTCCACTTCGATTTTATTTCTTCTTGTTAAGCGAATCATCGGGTAATCCGGGTTCGCGCCAAGCAACAATTTGAATTAAAATTTAGTGAGTCAGAAAAAATGGAAGCGTTTAAGGTAAGTGCAGTTTCGAACTACAGCGATGAAGATTTAATGGAGTACTTCCAGAACGATAAAGAGCCTGCATTCAACGAATTGGTAAAACGCTACAAAGACCGGCTTCATAATTTTTTGTTCAGATACACGCATAACCATCAGGATTGTGAAGACCTGGTACAAGAAACTTTTTTAAGAGTTCACAAGAGTAAAGCTTCGTACGAGCGAATAGCGAAATTTTCGACATGGATGTACACCATTGCGTTGAACCTTGCAAAAAGTATGTACAAGAAAAAGCAGAAAATGCAGAAGGTTTCTATCCATAAAGATTCTAATGACAGTGAAGATTTTGAAATGCATATCGAAGACCCGAATGTGCTTCCGGATCAGGAATTACACGAAAAGTTATGTCTTCAACGGCTAGAGAAAGCGTTGATGTCGCTTCCCGAAGACTTCAGGGAGGTAGTGATGCTCCGGGACTTACAGGAAATGAGCTACGAAGAAATTTCCGAAATAACAGGTATCCCGATGGGAACGGTAAAGAGCAGAATTAACCGGGGCAGAGCTCAGGTTTGCCACATGATAGAAAGCTACGTTGATTTGGGAACATCTTTCTAGGGGTTGACTACAAGGTAGTGAAACCAGACACTAGCAAACCCTTTTATGAAATTTTTAGACAGAGAATATCATCCTGTAATAGAAAATTATATTACCGGTTACACAGAAGAACATTTAGATTCGGTTGAGAGAGGCACTTTTGAAGAGGTACTGGTTCATGATGATGATCTTCGTGAGCTGGTATTCTCTGCAAAAGAAGGGAAAAAGCTTTTGGGGATGATGAAGGATATTAAAGCAAAGGAAGGGTTCGAGGAACGTCTTAATGAAAGGATAACTGCAATAAACTAGCTGTTAACCTCCATTTCTTTCCGGGAGAATACTGCTTTCTCAAATGCCTTGTTTAGTAAGGTAAGGCCTGCTGTAATCACATTCATATGACACAGGAGCAACTATTCTTAGCATGATAACCAAGCTTTAAAGTAAAGAAGCTTCTATAAGAATTGCTAAAATTTACATGATATAGTTTGAATCAATTCAGATAATGCCGTATTTCTGACCTGACTAATTAACTAACTATCGTATCTGATGAAAGCTCGATTTTTACTTCTTTCTTGTTCATTTCTGCTAAGCGTATCAATATCTGCCCAAGGCGTGCTCACTTTCGAGGACGTTATGAAATTCGAGGACATTCGTTCTCCAAAAATCTCCGGTAAAGGGAACTGGCTGGCTTACGGGATTTGGCCCGACCGGGGAGATGGAAAAGTAGTAGTTCAACATACCGGCAAAAAAATGCAGTATGAAATTGATCTCGGATCGCAGCCTGTAATTTCCGGAAATGAAAACTGGGTGGTAGCATTCAGAAGTGTGCCTTTGGTTGATCAATTGAAAGCAAAGAAGGACAAGCCAAAACGTGGTCTGGCATTACTGAACCTGCAAAATGGAAACACACAACAGTTTGATAGTGTTTCTACTTATCATTTATCCAATGATGGCAACTGGCTTGCTATCAAATATTACCAAAGCAAAGAAATAGAAAAGCTGAAGCACAAGAATAAGAAACTGGGTACACGTGTTGAGCTTTGGGATTTGGGGAATAACGAAAGTTTTGAGATGGATTTCGTTCACTCCATGAGTTTTGATAGCCTTTCCAATCACTTTGTCTATTCAGTTGTTGATACTTCGGGAGAAGGAAACGGGCTGTATGTATATGATCTGTCAGCTTCAGAAAAAGGCATCATAAGCACTTCTGTGGATGGGTATTATGCAAACTTAACGTGGGATTCAAAAACCCCAAGAATAGCATTCACGAAAGCTACGCTAGATTCTGACTACAAGGAAAGCGATGCAAACCTTCATGTGTGGAATGCTGCAAATAACAACCTGAAGACCTTAGTAAGAGCAGATGAAACCAATGATCTATGGACATTACGTTCTAGTAACAGGTTAACTTTCTCTCATGACGGCAATCGCTTATTCTTTGGATTGATGCCACAACCGATTGTGGATCTTGAGGCAAAAAAGGATGAGGAAGAAGATAAGGAGATTGATATATACGCCATCGATGAAATTGTGAAAGATCGGGGGATGGATTTATGGCACGGCGATGATCCTCGTATCAAAACACACGAAATTGTAACTTTTAACAGCAGAAAGAACAGAATCTACACCTCAGTATATCATTTTGATTCCAAAAAGTGGGTTCAGCTTGCAGACCTGGAAATGCCGTTCATTCAGATATATCATAATACAGATTATGTAATGGGAAGTACCGATGAACCTTATTTGCGTGATTTTACCCATGATGGTTCTTATCGGGATTGGTATTTGGTGAATTTAAGGAATGGTGAAAGAACGAAAGTAGCCGAGCGTACCTCAAACGGACCGGCTTATCTTTCGCCGGATAGCAAGTCAGTGGTGTATTATGATGATAAACACTGGCACCGGTACGATGTAGCATCAGGGAATACCACCAATGTTACGAAAGATATTTCAGTGCCATTTTATAACGAGGATCATGATTATCCATCGTTAGTTCCTGGATACGGATTAACAGGTTGGGTAGATAGAGGAAACGCTGTTCTTATTAATGATAAGTACGACATCTGGCAGATTTCTTTAACAAATGGAAAAGCAAAAAATATCACAGCTGGTAAAGGAAGAGAAGCAAAACGAATCTTCAGAATTCGAAATCTGAAGGATGAGGATATCTTTAAGAAAGGGGAGGAGTTATTGCTGACTTCTTATCACGACCTGAAAAAAAACTTTGGATTCTATACAGCTAAGGTTGATAAAGAAGGAGTAAAGAAGCTACTGGAAGAAGACAAAAAATTCACGTTCGTTGCTAAAGCAGAGGATTCCCAAAAGATTTTGTTTAAGCGGGAAGCTTACGATGAGTTTCCAAACCTTTGGGTAGCTGACGACTGGAAGTTGAAAAAGCGAAAGCAGGTTTCTCAATTACATATGGATTTGAAAAAGAAATGGAATTGGGGGAGTGCAGAATTGATCGACTGGTTAAGCCTGGATGGTAAGTTTATCCAGGGAGTAGTGATTAAGCCGGATAATTATGATCCGAATAAGCGGTATCCGATTATGACTTATTACTACCGTTTTTACTCGAATCGTTTGCATGACTTCAACGAGCCGCGAACCAATCACCGCCCGGTATTCGCGCAGTATGTAAGTGATGATTATGTGGTATTTCTGCCGGATATCCGGTTTGAAGTTGGCCGGCCCGGATTTGCGGCAACCAAAAGCCTGGTTCCGGGAATCCAGAAGCTGATAGAGATGGGCATTGCTGATGAGGATAAACTTGGGTTACATGGACATTCCTGGAGCGGCTACCAAACGGCGTTTATTGTCACTCAAACTGACATTTTTGACGCTGCTGTTTCCGGGGCACCTGTGAGTAACATGACCAGTGCTTACAGTGGAATTCGCTGGGCCTCAGGCCGTGCACGGCAATTCCAGTACGAGAAAACCCAAAGTCGGATAGGGCAGAGCTTAATTGAAGCTCCTGAAAAATACATTGAAAATTCTCCGGTTTTCTTTGCGGATAAGATCACAACCCCAATGCTGATCCAGCACGGAGATGCAGATGGTGCTGTGCCATGGTATCAGAGCATTGAGTTATACCTGGCTATGCGTCGTTATAACAAAGAGGTAGTTTTCCTGCAATACCATGATGAACCGCATCACTTACAGAAATTCCCAAACAAACTGGATTATGCCATCCGCATGAAGGAATACTTCGATTACTACCTAAAAGGAGTAGGTGCTCCCGAATGGATTCTGGAAGGAGAAATGTATTTGGGGAAATAGGCTGTTAGTCAGAACCCGACTGTTCGAAGCTATTATGGCAAAGGTAGACAGAAGTGAAGAATCTGCACAACTCTTTTATAGTTAGTTCTCAATTTAGGTAGGTTTATCTGCCGAAGGAATCTTTTATAATATGATCCGACTAGAAGATGATATTGATGGATTTAACAGATACATGTTTCAAAAAATTTTATTGAAAGAGAGAGTAGATGCAAAAAGAATGAGAGGAGGTTTTATTTAATTGTGGGTTAATCCGCGTCAATTCGGTGCCCTAAACATTCTTCCATAAAATGGTGGAGATAGATCATTTGTTTATGGCCGAACTTTTGCCCCAGATAAGCAACAAGATATAAAGAGAAGAATAGAATAATGAGTACCGGAACCAGCCACAGAATAGAAGCATCTTTATCCAGTGATAAAAACGAAAGTCCAATCAAAGCAACTATCATAGTAGCAAAACCTATGAAGGAGTAAAAAAAGATAAACATAGTCCATACAGAAGGTTTAGGGCCATAAAGCCCACGAATAAGGCTCCCATTTTCAGTTTCTTCTATGGTAATGGTAAGCTGAGGAGACCAATAATGCTGGTCTTCTTTAACTGGATAAATAGTGACGAAGTTAGGGAGCACTTTCCCTTCAATCTTATTCTGATCTCTCAGGTTATTTTTTACTTTTTGGGAAAGTTGTGAAGGGGAGAGGTTACTCTCAATTCGAATACGAGGGCGAATACGGTGAAACTCTATATGTTCAAGATGTTTTTTTGACATGCTTATTTATCATTAGTACCCGATAAGGATTATACTTTTTAAAAAGCACAGATGGAACAGCAGGATTGTCTTAAAATGAATAAACTATTTTAAACGGATCATTATAAGTTAATGAAAGGAGAGAATAGGTTTTTACCCTTTGGTTCATTATAAATTTTTTTTGATTTGGTTAGAACTAAGAAGAGTGAAGCAAATTCATCTTCAACGGTATCGTGTATGAGCAGTAGCAGATTAAACACACCTACTTTTCAGATAACAAGATACTGAATTAAACACAATAGCGGTTCGAGTTTGCACCCGAACCGCTATTGCTTTTATATATTGTTAGCTGCTGGCTTTTATTTATGGTTCCAATTCCATAAGCCAAAGTTAACCGATTTATTAATGGGAAAGCCATTATTGGTAATGGTCATCATTATTTGCCCACGATGATGAGATTCGTGCGCAATCATTTGAGAGAAAAATGCTATTGGATGAGGTTTATAACCTTTTACTCTTTCGTCCTTGAAAACATCAATTAAGGTATCGGCCATTATGTCTGCTGAATGGTTAAGCGTTTTAGATAACTCCTCTTTGTCCTTTGCATACTTCTTGTCTATTTTCAAATCTTGTTTTTCGCCCACTTTCCCAATCCAGAATGAACGAATGTTATTAATATGAACGAATTGTTCACCAACACTTCTTCCCTTACCGAAGGATTTGGCTGATAACCATTCCGTTTTTATATGGTCAAGTAAGTAAAGGGTTGCTTTGTTGTTTAAATGCCACGAATCAATTAGGTCGGTTGTAAAATTCATTCTTTTCAATTTGCTTCAAAGAATCCATTAATTTGATTTAATTTACCATCTTCGTACTGTGCAAAATCGACTCCATTTCCAACAACTTCATTTTGTTCATTAATCATATTCCACTTAGCCATACTTCTATTGTGGTGTATCTTAAAATCGGTAACCACAAATGAAGCTCCTTTGAATTCACTTTGAAATTGCTCCATATATTCTGAAAGTTGTGCGTGACCTTTCAGTTCAATATTGGGGTCTCTGTATTCAAAATCTTGAGTCATTATTTCGTTAAGTCGGTCGGTTCGTCGTTGGGAATCACTATTATTCCAACAGCTTCTATAGGTTTCCCATACTTCACTAATTTGTTGCATATTTTCTATTGTTTTAATGTGTTTAGAAATAAAATCATAAGATTATCTGTAGGTATGTTTGAATTTTTAGCTCTTGTTAGAAATCCGAAAAACGTTGTGTGAATGATTTCAGAAAGTTGTGTTGTATCTATATGGGGAGCGAAATCTCCATCTTGTTGAGCTTGTAGAACAAATGGCTCAATGACTTCTATAAATCTTCTAAACTGATTAGCGGATATTTTTGCCACCTTTAAGTTCAAAGCACTCAATTCAGACATCATATTATTTACCAAACACCCTTTAAACCTGTTCTCAGGTTGAGCAACTAACATACTTCTGTAAAGAGTAACTAATCTGTCAAATGCCTTACCTTTTGTACTGGAAAGTTGATTTTGTAAATGAGCTACAATTAAATCTCCGTACGTTTCTATAGTGGACAATAAGAACTGTTCTTTACTCTTGAAGGCATTGTAAAAAGCCCCTTTAGTCATTCCTGTTACTCGACAAATCTCATCTACCCCCAGGTTATGGTAGCCTTTTGTCCAAAAGAGCTCAAGCCCTTTCTTAATAACTTCTTCTCTGTTGTGTTTGTAATTCACGATACGAATATAAACAAACAGACCGTTCGGTACAAATAATTAAACTTCTTTCTCTTGTTTAGGGTTTTGTCGTGCTTGCAGCAGTTCGTATAACCGTCAGTTACGGATTTAAAGTTAGTGATTTTCGGTTTAACACTGATGTTAGCAATTCCGAGTGGATTCTAGCCTGCCCTGAGCTAAGTCGAAGGGTAGTCGAATCCGCCGTAATTGCGATTATACATTGTTAGCCACTGGCGTTTACATTCTTCTCCAAATTACATTTGGAATCAGTCGCAATATTTTTGCAATAATCCACCATCTTTTGGTTACATATCTAATTCCTTTTTTCCGTTTTATAATTCCAAAAATTTGTCGAGCAGCCTTTTCCTTTAGCCATATCGGTATCCACGAATTCCAGCAACGGAACTTATTGCTACTAAATGTCCCTTTCCTTGTTTTTCAAAATAATTAAATGCCCTGATTCCTAATTCAAAAATTAATAGATTTAGCACGCCCTGTTTTTTTGATCTAAAAATCCAAAATACATTTCATGAATTCTATTAATAAACATATTCTTTCACTAATTGCTTTTTTACTTTTTACAGTAAATATACAAGCACAGAATGCGGTTATTGATAGCCTAAAGAATGAGTTGCAAATTCATACTCAAAAGGATTCTATAAGAGTGAACCTACTCAACGACATCGCTTTTAAGTATTACAGAAAGGATATTGGTAAAATGATTGCCTATATAGATGAATCTGAGGCAATCTCAAAAGCTCTAAATTATAAAAGAGGGATTGCAAGATGCATGTATTTGCGAGGTGTCGCACAT
>JANQSE010000003.1 GCA_028284195.1 Balneola sp.
TCACCTAGGTTCTATAAGAACAACGGTAGATCAATCCGGTAATGTGGATGGCTATGACGACTACTACGCCTTTGGTTTAGTGATGCCTGGCAGATCATCGAACTCCGCAAATCCTACCGATAACTATAAGTTTACGGGGCATGAACGGGACACTGAAGCGAGTCTTACTATCGATCACATGGGCGCAAGGGGGTATGATCCGGTTACAGGAAGGTTCTTGCAAACGGATCCGATGATGGAATTTGCGTCTCCATACACCTATGTAGGAAATAATCCAATGAACTTAGTGGATCCTACCGGGATGTTTTCGTGTAATGACGGGGAATCCCAGGACGAATGTAACCAGCGGTATGGGCAACAAGCACAAGCTGAATGGGATGCCATAGATGCCGGAGCAAGTATTTCTGATGTGTGGGGAGCGAATGCTATTTTGAATACAACGCCAAGTAATTTTGAGCAACCAAGAACTACCCGAAAGCCAAATCCAAACATGTGGGAGATGGATATATATAATGAAGAAAATTTAGACATTGCTCTGAGCGTAATGTGGCAGCTTTCAAATTCAGGAGGAGAAAGAAGTCAAGTGAGAGAAATCAATGGCTATTATGTAGAAAACACTGATGGTTCGTTGTCTTTGATTATTTTTAATCCAGCCTCAGCAGGCAATTCTGCCACCAGCAGCAATAACCCTCTGCTGCGCAATAGAAATCCACAAACAGGCAGGTACTTATGGAATGGAAGTGATGTGATAGCCCAGTTTCACACCCATCCTACTTACCGAAGCAATGGAACACTATATGGTGGTTCTTTTCGAGGTTCACCACAAGACATAGACTTCTCGAGAAATTTTGCCCCAGTTTTTATACTAACACCAAATGGGGTTAGTTATTCGAAAGCAGGATCGCCATTCAGACCGATAGGTGGATCATTAAATAATTTTGTTATGAACTCAAATTCGATTATTAATGGAATACTTAAAAGATAAATCACTCATAATACTTTTATTAATTTTTATTGGATGCCAGGAGAAAATCATTATTGAGCAAGGCAATGAACTAGTGTTATCTGATATTTTTGAGAATAAGCTATTTATAAAGGGAGAAGCTAAAGAAGAAGTTCTTGAACTTTTCGAAAAACATAGCTTGTTGGAAAGTGAAGATCTATGGTTTTACATAGATAGAAGTTTTTATAAAGAAGTAGAATTTGACACCATGTATACTGATATAAAGCAAGTAAGTGATAGCCTTGCTATTTTATGGGTGAATGAAAGTAAGAGCGAAAAAAGAGAATTTATTGCTGATACTTCTTTAGGTATTCAATTTGTAAAATGGAGTATGTTTCTTACTTACGATGAAGAAAGAAACAAAATACTAGAGTATAAATATCATAAATAAAATTGAATTCCCAACGGCGACCGGTTTGGCATGAACTTAGATTATTCCTACAACGGCAACATCACCACTCAGCAGTGGCGGCAGGTAGGTACGGCTGGCACCAACCAAAACCTGCTCAGCTACACCTACACCTATGACAACGCCAACCGGCTAAGCAGTGCAGGTTTCAGCGGGAGTGGATATTCCTCCACGGCTTTTGATGCCAGCTATGGCTACGACAAAAACGGCAATATGACCAGCATAGACAGGTACAACAACAGCGGGGTAAACTACCACGACTTAACCTTCACCTTTACCTCCAATACCAATAA
>JANQSE010000013.1 GCA_028284195.1 Balneola sp.
AGTTTGTGGATGTTGCATGATGCGCTCTACATCACCTTCATCCATAGCGTGAAAAACACAGGAGGCACCACCATTTAGCTGGGCTTCGATAACCAAATCTGCACCATTTTCTACCGTCGGTTCTAGCCCTTTTTGTTCAGACCAGTATTTTAAGGTTTTTCCTTCCAGCTCAGGCATCCATGCTACTTTGGCAAATTGTACTCTATCTAAATCACTGCCTCCCCGGTCATTCAAAATATTAAAAATGATGCCTTGTTTTATCTTTTTTCTTTGCTCTGAATTTGCCACCCTTTCTTTGAAAGCTTCGTTTCCTCCAGCCTTGGCCCAGCTGGGGATCAGCACCGATATTCCGGTATAGCTGGCATTATATGGATATTGGTCCATTTTGATATCAAGGCCTGCTGCACGGGCAGAATCTACCATAGCTAGTGTTCTGGTACTTTTACCCCACATGGGTTTACCTATTACTTTGTGGTGGGTGAGTATCACCGGAATGTTTGCTTCTTTGGAAATAACGATGGCTTCCTGAACCGCATCAAATAATCCCAGCCCTTCTTCACGCAAATGGGAGGTATAGATGCCACCTGCATCCGACGCTACTTTTGATAATGCTATTACTTCATCGACTTTTGAAAAAGCCCCGGGCAAATATTTAAGCCCTGTCGAAATACCATAGGCGCCTTCCTGCATGGCTTGCTGTATTTGTTCTTTCATTTGGGTAAGCTCGCTTTCGGTAGGGGCTCTGTTTTCCAAATTCATTACATTTCTTCTTACTGTGTTGTGTCCCACCAGGTAGGCCACGTTCATTCCCACCCCTATCTGATCGAGCGTATCCAGATATTGGCCGATAGGCCAGGGGCCTCCACCGTCGGGGCCGCCAAGGGCTGTTGTTACTCCCTGCCGAATATGGCTTTCGCAATCAGAAAGTGTAAGAATGGGGTCTAAATGCGCATGCATGTCAATAAATCCCGGAGCAACTGCTAAGCCTTTAGCATTAATAGTGTGCGTTGCTTTAGCGTTTGAAAGATTACCGATCTTTACGATGTTTCCATCAGTTATTGCTATATCGGTTATAACAGGGCTGCCCCCTGAACCGTCATATACATTGCCTTGTAAAATAATGGTATCATATACCGGAGCGTCGCCACAACCCCACAGAGCAAGTACCATCAAAAAGGAACTGAAAATTATTTTGCGATCCATTGTATGTAATTATTTAGAAAGTTCGGCTTCAGCTACAGTTAACATCAAAGCAAGTTTTATAGCTTCGGCACCATTTTTATTAAGCCACCATTCTCCCAGAGAATGGGCACCGCTTCCATCGCCGCCGCGCCCGATGGTAACGGAAGGAATTCCCATAGAAATAGGAATATTGGCATTGGTTGAGCCCCGTGTAAGTCTTGTTTTGGCTCCGAAGAAATTGGAAACTGCTATTGATCGTTGTATCAGAGGGGTGGTTACCGGCAACTCGCCCGAAGGCCTGTCGCCAATAGGTATAAGTTCCAGCGTAACCTTATCCCTTACGCCCGAAGCATTGTAGCTTTCTACAGCTTGCTGCACAGAAGTTCTGAACATCTGATCTATTTTTTTTAGCCTTTCTGCACTAACCGAGCGCATGTCAATTTCCATCCACGATTCGAAGGGAATGGAGTTTACGGATGTTCCTCCACTTATTCTGCCAATATTAAAACTTGTTTTTGGCCCTTGCGCGGTGAATACTGCAGCATTTTTTGTGAATTCTGCAATGGCCATACCCAATGCATGATGTGGATTCGCCAGGCCAAAAGCTCCCCAAGAATGTCCTCCTTTTCCTTTGAAAACGGCTTTATAACGTTTAGAGCCCAAAGCTGCATTATTCACTCTCCCCATGCTTCCGCCATCTATGGATATCCAGGAGTCGATATTGAGCTCGTTGGTTTTAAAGATATGCCTGACACCGCGAAGGTCTCCAAGTCCTTCTTCGCCTACCGTACCTATAAACAGGAGGTCGGCTTTTGTTTGTACATTGGCTTTTTTGATGGCTTTCAGCACTGTAATAACCATGGCTAGCCCGCGAGTGTCATCCCCGATTCCCGGGGCATAGAGTGTATCTCCTTTTTGGGTTACGGTAACGTCCGTGCCTTCCGGAAAAACGGTGTCAATGTGTGCATCAAGGGCTACTACCTTGTTTCCTTCGGTTCCTTTCCTAAGTGCAATCACATTGCCTTCTTTATCTATCCATACTTTGTCGGCACCGGCTTCTTTCAGCATTTCGCTGAATTTCTCTGCTCTTACTTTTTCTTTAAAGGGAGGGGCCGGGATTTCGGTAAGCGTAATCAGGTCTTTTATGGTTTCGGGTTCAAGCTCATCAATAATAGCGAGGGCTTGCTTAACAGATTTTTGACTGCTTATTTTTTTTATTTCTTTGTTGTAGCTCTTTTTGGCCACAGGAGAATTTTGCCCGTGAGCAATTACGCTGAATACAAAAGTCAGGAGAACAAAAAGTACAGACTGGCAAAAGTTGGCTGTTTTTATTTGCATGGTTTTTGTTTTAAAGTTAGATATGCTTGTTGAAGTTTTCTGGTAACAGTGCCTGTATTGTCATCAGTATAAAATTGATGAGTATCTATTTCTTTGATTGCTGCTACCTGCGTGGTCGTTCCGGTTAGGAATGCTTCGTCCATGACTGCAATGTCTTTTTCTGACACTGCTTTTTCAATCACTTTAATATTTAATTCGTTACAAAGTTGTATTACAATTTGCCGGGTAATTCCATTTAGAATATCCTCATTGGCCGGGTGCGTATATACAACTCCGTCTTTTACAAAAAAGATATTGCTGTGCGAGCCTTCGGTTACACTGCCATCTCTGATAAACACCGCTTCATGGGTTTCTTGTTTGGCAGCGTGGTCGTTGGCCATTACATTACCTAATAAAGAGGTCATCTTAATATCGCAGCGATGCCAGCGGTAATCCGGTAAAGTTGTAATACGGATGTTGTTGTTATTGATATCAGGCAGTTCAAAAGGTACCACATACATCATAAATGTAGGTGGGGTATCGGCCGGAAAACTGTGCTTCCTGGGAGCAACCCCTCTGGTTACCTGAATATAAATAAGGCTGTCTTGTTTGCTTAGGTCGGAAGCTGTGAGCAGGTCTTCTATTTTGGCGGAAAGTGTTGTTGTATCAAAATTTATGTGGATTTTATCGAGACATTCAGACAAACGGTCGAGATGTTCTTTTCCATAAAACAACCGGCCGTTTATCTGAGTTATTACTTCGTAAACTCCATCACCAAATAAAAAGCCTCTGTCAAATACCGATATTTTAGCATTTTGATAGTCTAAAACCTCATCATTCAGATATACTTTTTTTGGGTAATTGCTCATTTTTTAATGATTAAGAATAACATTAATTGATATAACCAGGCACCGGTATGGTTGCCATAGTATGCAGGCCCGGAGAAGCTTTTAGAATGCTTTTAACACTGTTAATGGTAATGGCACAGGTAGCCACATCTCCATTAACACCCGTATCTATTTCCGAAACAAACGAAGGTTCCCCTTTTATGGTAACTCTGTCAAAAGACCGGGGCTCTGCAATGGCGGCTTTAAAGTGCATTTTAATTTTACAATCTCCATTGATATATCCGTGAGAAATCTGCTCTACGCCACGGGCATCTCCTTCTTTAATGTTCATAGATGGAACGCTGATGCTGTTTTCAGCAATTACGGGCTGCAGGTCTTCCGTTACCTTGTCTAGCTTAAAGCCAACACTGTTTGCCAAAAAATAGACAGATTCTTTTAATCCAACATGCCTTAGTGTGCCAGTCTGCTCTTTGGCTTTGAACGCCTCAAGGTCAAGGCCGGCTCCGATTTTTTGTTGGAAGGGAATTCTTCGCGGTGTGGCATCCTGAAAGCGTTCTACAGTAATACTCTCTACATCCTTACACACCGAGCTTAACACCGATGGGAGGTAATCCATCAAAAAACCGGGGTTTACTCCTGTTCCCAGGCAAGCCACATTGTATTTTTTGCAAATGGCATCGATTCTGTTGCTTGATTCCGGGTTTTCTTCCCATGGATGTGATAATTCCTCACATGTTGAAACAATGGGTATGCCATGTTTGGCTATGTTCTCTATTTGTGATTCTAATTTTTGGATGCTCGATACTGTTGTCAATATCGCAGCATCCGGCTTTTCCGGAAGCCCCTGCAGTGCTTCTTCGATGATATTTTTAATGAGCACATCAGAAGGGGAGCCGCCAATCATTTGTCCAAAATCCTGATTCTTTAAATCTTCGTTAATATCGACAGCGGCAACGGTTTTTACTTCATTTTTGCCGGCAATGTATCTGCCTATTTGCTGACCTAAAGGCCCTAATCCAATTTGGATTACAGTAATCATAACTTTTTTATTTTTTTGTTTGCACATTTATGTTCAGTAGTTAAATCATTGTCTGTGATTTACTACCTTGCCAAGGTAAAGCATGCTTATCTATTCAATGCATACCAATTTTTTTTTTTGAGATATAACAATTTTTGAAAGACCGCCTAAACAATATTCTTTTTTCCAATGGCTTTGATTATGAGAATGATAGCCAGAGCATCTATATGAAATTGTACAATGCCATTGCAAAAGCCATTATTAATAAAAAATTGCCCGGGGATTATCAATTGCCTCCAACCAGGGTATTAGCTCAGGATTTAAAACTGTCCAGAAGTACCGTTATAAAAGCGTATGAAATACTGAGTGTAGAAAAGTACATCTACTCGGTACAAGGGTCGGGGTATTTTGTGAACGACATAGAGCATAAAAAAATACAACATATCTTAGCAACCAATGCAGAAGATGGTGCTGCCCCTTTGGTTTCCAAACGAGCACTCCAGTTCCGGAAAAATGTACACATCATGAACCGGGGAGAGTACAAAGGGATTGCTTTCAGGCCGGGTTTACCTCCCCTCGATATTTTTCCTATCAGGCAGTGGCAAAGTATCACAAACAAATACTGGAAAGAGATCACCCTCTCTGACCTGTCGTACCGCCACACACTGGGTTTGGATGATTTAAGAAAAAACATCGTTACATACTTAAACATCTATCGAAATATTCAGTGCAACTATCAGCAAGTGGTTATTGTAACCGGCTCACTGCATTCGCTTTCTATTTTGGGGGATCTGTTTTTAGATAAGAATGATGAAGTAATTCTGGAGAACCCCACCTATGCTAATGCAATTGCTTTATTTAAAAGTTTGAACGCTAAAATTGTTGCTGCCAAAATAGATAAAGAAGGCATGTGTATCGAGAGCATAAAAAATACCCGTTTAAAAAATCCCAAGTTAATTTATACCACTCCTTCTAATCAATATCCAACCGGGGTCCAGATGAGCCTTAACAGGCGGCTGGAAATTTTAGACTGGGCAGCAAAAAATGACTGCCTAATTATAGAAGACGATTACGATCATGAATTCAGCAATTGGAGCAACCCTGTTACATCGATTTTTGGTTTGGACAAGGGAAACCGGGTTATTTATCAGGGTACATTTAATAAGCTTTTGCACCCTTCCATCCGGTTGGGGTATTTGATAGTCCCCGAAAATTACATCGATGACATTAAAGCAATGTATGAGCAATCTCTGCGATTTGTTTCTCCGGTAACTCAACAGGTCATGTCCGATTTTATTGAGAAAGATTATTTCAGCCAGCATCTTCGCAAAGTAGTCCGGATTTCTAACGAACGGAGGGTTTTCTTCACCAATTGTTTCAAAGAAATTTTTAAAGACGAGGTAGAACTCCTCTCCGCAACCAACGGCTTGCACTTTATAGCCAAGCTTCCTAAGCATATAAATGACGTTGCCTTTTCAAAAGTGCTGGGGCAAAACGGAATAGTAGTGTTTCCTTACAGTAAATATTTTTTTAAAGGGAAAAGAGAAAACGGATTTTTGATGGGTTTTTCTTCTGTCAGCGAATCAGTGATTAAAATTAAATTAGAGAAAATGCACCGTATTTTTGAGAAGTATAAAGCAAATAAATTCTCTCAAATCTAATTCATCTTGATGAGGTTTCTTTTCACAACAATTGCTTTAATTCACCTTCATCAACCCCTATATTCAGCCAAAAATTTAAATATTGAATTATGACAAGACCGTTAAACGGTGCAGAACAAATAAACTGGGATTTAAGTGATTTATATTCATCATCTGATGATCTGAACCTTCAAAAGGATAAAACTTCGGTACTTCAACAAGCGGATGCTTTTTCGGAAAAGTATAAAGGGCGAATAGCTGATCTCTCAGCTGCAGAGTTAAAGACGTTATTGGAAAAATATGAAGTGATTCAAGATACAGGAGGTAAAATTAGCTCTTTTGCCTACTTGCAATGGAGCACGGATACAGGAAATGCTGAGTATGGAAAGCTGGTACAAGAATCGAATGAACTTTCTTCCGAGCTAAGCCAGAAGCTTGTTTTTTTTGATGTAGAATGGTTAAAAGTTAATAGCAAAAAAGCAGAAGCATTGATTAATGATCCGGAGCTTTCTTTTTATAAGCATTATCTTGATTCATCACGTCGATATAAAAAGCATGTTTTAGAAGAAAGCCAGGAACAGATTATGTCCGCCAAAGCTGTTACTGGAAGAAGTGCCTGGGTGAGATATTTTGATGAAACATTAGGAGCTGCGGAATTTAAAATTGATGGAGAGTCCTTTACCGAACAAGAAGCGCTCAGTAAGCTTCATGAAGGTGACAGAACGCTAAGAAAGAAAGCACATGAAGCGCTTACAAATACGTTTCAGGATTTAAGCAGAACCCTCACGTTTATTTTTAATACAGTTCTTGCAGATAAGTCAACAAACGATAGATTCCGAAATTATAAAAACTGGGTTTCATCCCGAAACCTGGCCAATCAAACTGATGATGATACTGTTGAAGCTTTAGTGAGTGCGGTGACTTCAAGCTATGATCTTGTTCAAAGGTACTACAAGTTGAAGGCCGATTTGCTGGGCTTGAAGGAAATGAAAGATTATGACCGATACGCTCCGATTATCCAGAATGAAGAGACCATTACCTGGGACGAAGCTAAAGAAATGGTTCTTGATGCCTACACAAGTTTTCATCCCAGAATGGGAGAGATCACTAAAAAATTCTTCGATGAGAACTGGATTGATGCTGCTATAAAGCCAGGAAAAAGAGGAGGAGCTTACTCTGCAAGCACGGTACCATCTGTTCATCCGTATGTATTCATGAATTTTGACGGGAAGATCAGAGATGTGCAAACACTGGCACATGAACTGGGTCATGGGGTTCATCAATACCTGTCACGGCAACAAGGCCCACTTCAGGCAGGAACACCATTAACTACTGCTGAGACGGCATCTGTTTTTGGAGAGATGCTGGTTTTCCAGAAACTGTTGAAAGAAATTGATAATCCTAAAGAACGCCTGGCTTTAATTACAGGGAAAATTGATGACACCATTGCAACAGTGTTTCGTCAAATCTCAATGAACAGATTTGAGGATGCCATGCATACTGCCCGGAGAGAAGAAGGCGAGCTTACTACTGAGCGGTTTTCGCAGCTTTGGATGAAACAGCAGGAAAAATTGTATGGAGATTCAGTTACACTCACAGAGGAATATGGCATTTGGTGGAGTTATATTCCCCACTTTTTGCATACGCCGGGCTATGTGTATGCATATGCGTTCGGCGAATTACTGGTAATGGCTTTATATGAAGAATTTACACAGCGCCCGGATGGTTTTGCGGATAAATATATGGAGCTGTTAAGTGCAGGGGGTTCCAAATGGCCGCATGAGTTGGTAGCAAAAATGGGACTGGATATAACCAATCCAGAGTTTTGGAATAAAGGGTTAAATTCTCTGGAAAAAATGATTGAAGAAGCAGAGCAATTGAGTAAGCAAATTTAGGGTGCTTACTCAAAAATTGCATTATGAAATTTGTACTTTGGGTTTTGAAATTTAATTTCAAAGAAATTTAATATGGCACTGAACAGGCAAGACAAAGCACTACGGGAATTTAAACAGATCATGGAAGATCTGGTGCACTTGCTTCGTACCTCTACAAAAGTGCAATTAACCTATATGTGTTGGGTTAACCATGCCCGGCAGCAGTTTGTTTGGGAGACAAACAGCACTACACTTCCTAATGTGATGTTTCAGGATCGTGTGAATTTTGATCATCATTTTTTGGACCAGTACAAAGAAATTGATGAGATCACCATCCTTCAGGTTGGAGAAGACGTGCCGAAAGGAAAGCTGATACACTATTTTGATTTTGTATCAGCTAAGAATTTGTTACTGCTCCCTTTTATAAATAAAGGGGAAACGGTTGCTATAACAGTGCTGGAAAGTGATTTTGATATCGAAGTAGAGCGTATTAAAGATCAACTACTTTCCTATAATAATGCATTGGTGAATGTACTGGATACTTACCTGGAAGTGGTGGACTTACACGAGCAGCAAAAGGAGTGGGAGACCTACGAAAGCTCTTTGAACAAATTTAATCCCCGGCTACACAAAGTAGATATTTTGAAGATTATGCTTAACGAAATGCAGGCATATGTTCCCAATGGAAATGTTTCTCTGCTTTGTCATGGAATGGATACCTGGAATGTAGTTTTGAATTCCGAAAAAGGCATGAATTCATCAAAAGTCGGGTTAAAAATGGAGGATAAAAGCGTAGCTGCGGATGCGCTTGAAAAAGGGGAGCCTGTTTTTTCAATGCATTTTAATAATAATCCAAAACGAGTATCTAGCGGGGAAGGAAGAACAGAAGGGGCCAGCTTTGCAATTCCAATAATCATTCATGATCGCCGCCAGGCAGTGGTAGTGGTTAGTGATGATGATCCGTTAAGTTTCAAGGAATCCGCTAAGCATAAACTTACAAACCTTGTACGGGTAGCTTCACTCAATATTCAAGCGGCTTTAAGTAAATCGTCGATGGCTACCGACTTATTAACCCATAGTTTTGATGCTTACATGCCCGAACTATGGGAAGTAGCTCTTGAAACTGAGCTCAAAAAACTGGACTCAAACCCACGAATAAAAACGTGGTTTGGATTAATATCTCCTGAAGATATTTCTTCTCTAAGAACCAAATTTCGTTTAGAAGAGCTTCAGAAAATTCAGGCTGATTTCGTCCGTTTTCTAAATCCAAGTGTATATGGTTTATCTGGTTATGTTGGCTTCAACTCCGATTACGTGTACAGTGTTATCATTCAAAGCGAAAAAGAAGATGCTATTGATGAATGGATAGATAAATTTAAAACAAGGCTGGCTCACGGATTGAAACTTTCTAACGGGCACACTGTTGACGTAAGTTTTAAAATTGGTTTAACTCAGCTCGGCAGCGATTGCGCCAACTCGTATCAATTGCTTACAAAAGCCAAAAAAGCACATGCACAAGCTATTAACAACTCCGAATCTGAAGCTGTTGTTGCCTGATGGGAAACTGCTACCTTGTAATAATTGATGGCCTTGGTGTTGGCGCGCAGGAAGATGCCCATCTTTATGGCGATGAAGGAATGAACACCTTAGGTAATGTTTGCCAGGAAACTGGTTGTAATCTCCCTAATTTTGAAAAACTTGGCCTGGGGAATATTATTCCGCTTAATTCAGTGAAAGAGACCGAAAATCCAACTGCTGCTTTTGGTAAAATGAGAGAAGTTTCTGCCGGAAAAGATTCCACCACGGGGCACTGGGAAATTGCTGGTGTCCATTTAAAAAAACCATTTCCAACCTATCCAAATGGATTTCCAGAGGAATTAGTAAAAGCTTTTTGTGAGGGAGTCGGAGTAGAAAAAGTATTGTGTAATCTGCCATATTCGGGAACAGATGTAATTCGTGATTTTGGGGAAGAACATATCAAAACCGGAAATCCAATAGTTTATACTTCTGCAGATAGTGTTTTTCAGGTTGCCTGCCATGCAGATGTTATTCCAGTTGCTAAATTGTATGAGTGGTGTGAGTTTGCCCGAAAAGAAATATGTATTAGCGAGCATGAGGTAGGCCGGGTAATTGCCAGGCCTTTTACTGGAACCCATCCATTTATAAGACTTTCAGATCAACGAAAAGACTTCTCAGCAATCCCGCCTAAAGAAAATGTAGTACAGCTGTTATTCGATTCGGAGGTGAAAACCTATTCAATTGGGAAAGTAATCGATTTATTTGCTGGTATTGGATTCACCCAGTACCGAAAAACAAAAAGCAATGCAGAGGGAATATCGCAGCTACTTTCAGCGATGTCGACGGTTGAAAATAGTTTTGTGTTTGTGAACCTGATTGATACTGATCAGCTATACGGCCACCGCTTAGACCCCGAAGGTTATGCAAACAGCCTGGAGGAATTTGACAGAGCACTACCTGCTATTCTTGCTAAACTAAAAGAAGATGATCTGTTGATTATTACCGGAGATCATGGAAACGATCCTTGTTCTGATTCAACCAATCATTCGCGCGAATTTGTGCCTTTGCTGGTTTATCCGGGAAGTAAAAATCTCGGAATAAGAGAAACATTTGCTGATGTTGCCGTTTCCGTGGCAGAGTTCTTTAAGGTAGAACATTCTTTCCCAGGATCCTCCTTTTTATAAGGATACTTGCGGGGTCATGTCATACTCTTGCGGTTAAAATTTGCAGTACTAAAAAACTATAATTTTCGTATATTTGAAGTTGCTTTCATCAGGAGCGCAGACTTTAGGAGCTTGGATCTTTGGTTGCAACCGATCAGCTTAATACTGTTAGCAAATCTGTGGCTTTTGTAGTGTGCACACAAACATTCATTAAATAACTTATTTACAGTGGCAAAAAGCTCAGGAATTTCGACCCGCGAATCGGAATCATTAGATCGTTATCTGCACGAAATTGGAAAAGAGAAGCTCATCACTCCCGATGATGAAGTGCGTCTGGCAAAAGAAATCCAAAAAGGCAGCCAGCGTGCACTTGAAGATTTAACCAAAGCGAATCTTCGTTTTGTGGTTTCTGTTGCAAAGCAATATCAAAACCAAGGACTCTCACTTGGTGATTTAATTAATGAAGGTAACCTTGGTTTAATTAAAGCAGCAAAGCGTTTTGACGAAACGCGTGGTTTCAAGTTTATTTCCTATGCTGTTTGGTGGATTCGCCAGTCTATTCTTCAGGCACTGGCTGAGCAGTCTCGTATAGTTCGCTTACCGTTGAACAGGGTGGGAGCACTTAACAAAATTGGCAAAGAGCTTTCGAAGTTGGAGCAGGAATACGAACGCATACCTTCTGCACATGAACTTGCTGAAAGTCTGGAAATGACAGTAGGCGAAGTAGCTGACACACTGAAAATTTCTGGTCGCCATCTTTCTATGGATGCCCCCTTTGCACAAGGAGAGGACAACCGGCTTCTTGATGTATTGGAAAATGAGGAGATTCCAAACCCGGATTTTGAATTAATGGGTGAATCTCTGAAAGTGGAGATTGAACGAGCACTTTCAAAACTCACCAAAAGAGAAGCTGAAGTTATTCGGTTGTACTTTGGAATTGGCCGTGAACACTCACTTACGCTCGAAGAAATCGGAGAACGTTTTGATCTTACTCGTGAACGTGTACGTCAGATCAAAGAAAAAGCTCTTCGAAAACTTCGCCACCATAACCGAAGTGCTGCTTTAAGAGCTTATTTGGGGTAATTTTCCTAAGAAAATTTAAAAGCCTTGTTCGAAAGAACAGGGCTTTTTTAAAAAATACAATCAGGTCATATCAATAGCAGAAACAAATATGGGATATTTCGATAATTGCTGCTGTTGATTCTCTGCCATATTAATTGGCCGCATCATTACATCGGCCTTAACAACTCCCTGAACTTTGTGAATCAATCCAAGCTTTACATCATTGAGTAAAGTTTCTGTCAACTTCGATAATTCATCACTCCAAATCATAGCCAGATTAATATTGAGCTCTGCGCACAGGTGCTCTATAAGAGATTCAATTTTATCAGAATGAGGCTCTTCAAACCATATATGATCGAAAGTAAGAAAGCGAAGATTATCTGCATTAAAAAGCCGGTTAAAAAAGGGCAGCTTTGGGAATACATACCGCATTAAGAAACCGGAAAACCCAGGGATTTCTATAATTTTCCAATTCACGGATTGTACCCGGCAGCCGGCAATTATTTTGTTGCCCTCAAAATATCCATAAAGATTTCCCAAATCAGTTAACGAGTTATCGAAATAAAAGGAATGATTTTCGTAAAAAGATCCGCAGCATTCTTTAAATACTGAGATGGAATCAGGTTTTAAAATCAGGTTAATGTTGGGATTCTTCTTTGGAGAAAACCGACTAAAAAGAAAAGTATTGATTGCGCGTTTTGTCTTAAACCCGAAAGACTCGCACAAGTTTTTTGACAGCTCATTTTCACCTTCCACATAAGCGTAATACACTCCCGGTTTCTCTGTTTCTTCGAAAGGTGCTTCCAGTTCTGTTTTAAACTTCTGCAGAATAGCTGATCTTAAACTACTTTTTCTCTCCTGGTTATTCTTTTTGGATAAGCCCTGTCTTTTTTTGTTAGTGTTGCTGCTCAAAACCGATAAATAGCGGATATATAAACTGTCTATTATTTCATGTTCATACTTTGTTTCTCTTTCTACTACACCGGCAGTACCCAATATCCTGTTTCCTTTTTTAATAGAGATGAATTTTAGCCCATCAAGAAGCATCATATTTTTTTCAATAGCAGTTTGCTGGTATCGGAGTTTTCCCGGTGTACCGAAAATGGTGTTTCTAAGCCTTTCTACTATTTGTGGGCTTGTACCGGATGCGATGTCAGCGTATATATCTTTTTTATTTTCTTCTGCCAAGTTCTACTAAAATGAATTGTAGCTAAAAGCCGTTATCTTATTTCCGCAATTGCATTACTTTTCGCAAATGAAAAATACACTTTCCATTTTATTTCTCTTAATCATTGGATCATTATCTGTACAAGCTCAGTTGTATCCGTTTAGGACATATTCTATTGAAGATGGTTTGAGCGAATCCGTAGTAAATGCTGTTATGCAGGATAGCGAAGGCTATGTATGGTTAGGTACTGGTGTTGGCTTAAACCGTTTCGATGGTATTACAATTGAGAATTTCTTTGAAGATCAGGGGCTTAAAAGTGGCAAAGTTCATTCTCTGTACGAAGACTCAAAAGCGAGAATATGGATTGGAACTGAGCTCGGCGTTAACTACTGGAAAGATGATAGCGTTTATACGATTGAAGAGTTATCAGCCCTGGATAATCAGAGAGTTATTAGTATTCTTGAAGATTCAAACGGAGAAATTTGGTTTGGTACTGATGGTGGTGGTGTATGGCTTTTTGAACAAGAGAAAGAACTTATTCAATATTCAACCTCTCAAGGTTTTTTGAGTAATCGGGTTAGGAGAATACAAGAAGCTTCAGATGGGGCGATGTGGTTTGCTACAAGAGGAGGGTTAACCAGATTGAAAGATGGAAATATCAGAAACTTCACTATTGCAGACGGGCTGCCTGAAAATCGCATCAGAGATATTGTATTTGATAAATACGGCGGGCTTTGGATAGCTAGCAGGGAAGGATTGGTACATTATGTTGAGGGAGAGTTTAAGATATACGATGCAAATGAAGGATTAAATAATGTACGGGTTCAGACTCTTGTTTTTGACAGTAGCGATCGGCTATGGCTGGGAACAGAAGGCGGCGTAAGCGTTTTTGAACAAGGAACATTTAAGAATTTTACAACTGATAACGGGCTTTCAAATAACATTATTTACTCTTCTATCCTCGATAGAGAAGGGAACTTATGGTTTGGTACTTTTGGTGGAGGAGCCAGTTTATTTTTAGGAGATTATCTGGAGAACTATACTTCGCTGGAAGGACTTTCTAACGATGTTGTAACAGCAGTTGCTGAAGCCGAAAACGGGGAGATATGGATTTCTACCTACGGTGGCGGGTTAAACATATTCGAAAACGGAAATTTTAGAACAATTAGCCTCAACGAAGGTTTGTTAGATGATAAGGTATTTACTCTGTATAAAGATTCGAAAAATAGAATTTGGGTTGGGATGCGAAATGGCCTGGCCTACTTTGAGAATGGCAGGCTCAATGTATTTGAACAAAAAGAATTTCCTTATAGGAAAATACGACAGATCTATGAAGACCCTGGTGGTTTAATATGGATAAGCACATTCGAAGAAGGGTTAGTTCGGTATGATGGAAATTCTTTTGAGCATTTAACCATTGAAAATGGATTGGCTGATAACCAGGTTCTTGGGGTGATAAGAGGCAATGATGGAAGTACCTGGATAGCAACCTATGGGGGCGTTAGCAGATATTATGAGGGAGAAATTGAAAATTTTTCGGTTCAGGAAGGTCTGCCTCATAATGGAGTAATGACCGTGATAAATGATCAATCCGGTAGAATATGGGTATCAACCTTTGGAGGCATAGCGTGGTTTGACGGGCTCAGATTTCAGAATATCACAATGGAAGATGGGCTGCCAGACAGGGTTTGTTATTTTATTCATCAAAGTTCGGACGGCACTTTTTGGATAGGTACCTCAAATGGTGTAGTTAAGTTTGATGCTGAGCAATACTTTAATGGCTCTAATCAGGAAAAAGAACAAGCTTTCCAGGTAATAACCAAAGAACAGGGATTGGTTTCTGACGAACTGAATCTTGGAGCAGTATATGAGGATAGCAATAACAACCTATGGTTCGGCACTGTTGAGGGAGTGAGTAATTTTTATCCAAACAAATACAAAGGAAATCCCATATCTCCTGTTGTTAAAATAGATGAAGTAGTTACGTCAGGCAGATCACACTTTACAGCTTCTCGTTTCGATTTAAATCATGATCAGAATTATGTTGAGATTAATTATTCTGGAATAAATTTTACAGCACCTAACCAGGTTGTGTACGAATATCGAATGAAGGGAGTAGATCCTGATTGGCAGCAAACACAAGATCGTGTAGTTAAATATCCATCGCTCCCGAATGGAGAATATAAGTTTTCAATTCATGCCCGGAATACAAATGGAGCCTGGAGTGATGAAAAAATAGAAATAACTTTCCTGGTACGTGCTCCGTTTTGGATGCAATGGTGGTTTATTGGTTTCGTTCTTATAGTGATTACAGGCATTATCCTTCTTTTCTACAACTATTACAAAACCAGAAAACAGGTAGATATTGAACGCATTCGTGTAAGAATTGCCAGCGATTTGCATGATGATGTGGGCGCTAGTTTGACGGAAGTGGCACTACAATCAGATTTTTTGCAGGCAAGTAAAATCAACTCTGAATTCAAGGAATCTTTGGAGCAAATAGGGAAGCAATGCCGCAAAATTGTTACCAGCCTGGACGATATTGTATGGTCGATTGATGCCCGGAACGACACACTCGGAGATTTAACAGACCGGATGCAGGATTACATTCTAAATGTATTGGAGCCAAAAAACTTCCATGTAGAATACGATTTTGAAGATTTGAAGATGGGAGAAAAACTTGACGTCCCGTTGAAGGAAAATTTGTATCTGATATTTAAGGAAGCAGTCAACAATATTTCCAAATATTCTAACGGGGATAAAGTAGAAATAGCAATGAATGTAAATAATGGAGAATTCAAGTTTAAAGTCCGTGACAATGGTACAACCGGAAAAGGCGAAAAAAAAACCGGCCATGGTTTACGTAACATGGATATGCGAGCAAAAAGAATTGGTGCAGATATTGACGTTTCCACTAAAAATGGCTTTACTATAACTGTTCTTGGAAAGCTAAATACCATCTAAACACATTAATCGATTATGGCAATTATTGGGATTGTAGAAGACAACGTAAAAATCAGGGATCTAATCCAAAGATATCTTGACATGCAGGAGGATATGGAATGCCCTGTTGCAAAAGATAGCGTGGAAGAGATGCTGGAGTATTTGGAAAAACACACTATTCCTGATGTTTTGTTGATGGATATACAGCTTCCGGGAATGACAGGCATAAAAGGGATGGAGATCATCAAATCAAAGTACCCTGATATCGATATCATAATGTTGACTGTGTATCATGATTCTCATAAGATATTTGACTCGCTAAAAGCAGGTGCATCAGGGTATTTACTAAAGCATACTTCTTTACCTGAGATAAAGGAATCTATCGACAATTTATTAAAAGGTGGTGCACCAATGTCTCCGCAGATTGCAAGAAAGGTGATTACTCATTTTAACGATCAGGCTCCGCAGAAAAATCCTGATAGCATGCTTACAGATAGAGAGCAGGATATAGTGAATGGTTTAGTAGATGGACTCAGCTATAAAATGATTGCGGATAGATATGATATCTCAATTGATACTGTGCGGGCTCACATCAGAAATATCTACAAAAAATTACACGTCAACTCTAAAGCCGAAGTAATTGCAAAATCATTGCGTGGAGAAATATAGCATTTTCCTAACATTATCATGTGATTGAGTAACGAGGTTAGTATGAGCATTTTAAAATCGAAATTCGTAACAACTTCAAAGAGGCATCATATGAAACGTCTTAATCTGTTATCACTTCTGGCTCTAATTTCATCTTCATTATTCCTTTCCGGTTGCTATACTCAATTCAGCAGTATTGATCGTTATGGTTATGAATCCAGTAGAAATTCTAAGTATTACTCATGGAGTGACGAAGAATTAGCTGAAGCAGGGTATTACTGGGATGATGAAGAACAAACAGTGAAATCGTATATACCTGAAGAAGAAATCTCGGCTTCGGAATCTGGACTGGTGTATAAAGACTACGAAACAGAGCAATGGTATAAGGAAAGAAATTTTGAAGGAGTGTACTGGGAAGGTTATGATGATGGGTATGAAGAAGGATACGATGATGCTGAATATGATTACAGGTTTACTTTTGGGCGGTATTATAGGTCTTCTATTCATTCCAGATTTCATAGAAATTGGTATCCTTATAATGATTACTGGTATGCCTATGGCGATTACTACTACCCATATTCAGGTTTTAACGTTTGGATAGGATCAAGATGGGGTTTTGGGTTTAGAAAATACTACCATTTTGATAGTTATTGGGGTTACACACCTTATTATTATGGATATGGTTATCCATATTATAACAATCACTATTATTTTGGTTACAGCAATTACTATTACTTTAATAACCATTATAACAATGCCAGGAATTATAATTATGGAGCAAGAAGTAGTGGCCTGACTCAAAAATATAATAACAGATCAAGTAGATCGAATGTGAGAACAAGAACATCAGACGTTTCGAAACGATCCGGCAGTTCAGGCTTATCAAATAGTAAAAGCAATAGGGTAAGATCCCGTTCAGGTTCAGGATCTGTAGCTAAAACCCGTAGCGGAAGCACCAGATCAAGAAGTGGAGTTACCCGTTCAAGATCAGGGAATTCTCGGTCGGGTTCTGTAACCCGGTCATCCGGTTCAAAAAGATCCAGAAGTTCCGGTGTTAAACGGTCAAGTGGTTCTTCGCGCTCTGGTTCTGTAAAACGCTCTTCAGGTTCAAGCAGATCCAGAGGGTCTAATGTTAAACGCTCAGGCAGTTCATCCCGATCGGGTTCTGTAACCCGGTCATCCGGTTCAAAAACCCGTAGCTCTTCAGGCGTTAAAAGATCAAGTTCCAGCAAACGAAGCAGTAGTGTGTCGCGGTCCGGTAGTTCTTCATCGAAAGTTCGATCAAACTCGGGTTCCAGCCGAAGCCGTTCATCATCTGTAAAAAGCAGATCAAGCAATAAGAATACAAGGTCAGGATCTGTGAAGCGTTCTTCGAGTTCAAACAGGTCCAGAAGTTCTAGCGTAAAACGCTCATCAAGGAGTTCATCAAGTAAGTCTTCACGATCTTCGTCAAGTAAAAGATCAGGCAGTTCAAAGAAAAGAAAGAACTGATTCTAAATTGCCACTTAAAAGTTTATTGAATAAATGAAGATGAAGAGATTACTAATTCTCATAGTTGGAGGAGTGTTTTTACCATTCATCTGTTTAGCACAAAATGGTGAATCTCCAATATCCTATAAAGGTCTTGGAATTCAGCTTAGCACCATTTCATCTAATGGCGATGCATCATCATCAGTAACAAGTTCAGTTGCCTCATTTAATGGCTTTGGGAGCTTTATTGACAACCCTGCAGTAATGGCTTTAGCTAAAGGCAGCTACTATACCATTGGCTGGATTAGCCAAAATAATTCTCAAACTGATAATTATTTGTCAACTTCATCAAATTCAGATTATTTGAATGCAAATTTTGGAAACTTAGGATTGGTATATAAAATCCCAACTAAACAAGGAAGTTTTGTAATTGGGGGTGGCTACAATTTAACAACCAATGTTCATTATGAATCTTTTCTGGATGCCAGAAACAATTCAAATACCATTACCGATGTATTTAAGCAACAGGAAAGTAATTATAGTGATATCGCTTTTGATGCATTTGCTGTGGACTTTAAAAATAACACGGGGAATGAACTGGAATCTATCTTTAGGATAGGACTTTCGGAAAACGAATATAGAGGTATCGATCAGTTTGCAAATATCAATCAAAATAGAAGCGGGGGAGAGATATCACTATTTCTTGCAACCGAATTCCAAAAGAATTTTTTTGCTGGTATTTCTTTAGGAGTACATACAGGAAGCATTAAATATGCCCGAAACTTTCAAGAAGTGGATACAAACAATGATTACAATGACGGGGTAATTCCTGCTGAGGGAAGTAACCCGGCGACCGATATCCAATCCATTGAGCTCATTGATAATATCGACTCCGATTTTTATGGATTTAGTATAAGGGGTGGGGCAGCTTATAAAGTACTTCCTTTTTTAAATCTTGGAGCGAGTGTGGCGTTACCAATAAAGATTAATGTAACCGAAGACTTTTTCTCCGAAGTTTTTACTGAGTTTGATGATGGCACAAATACAGGTTCTGATAATTTCTTTGAAGGCTCATTTGATTATAGTGTTACCAGACCGGCTGAGTATAAGGTTGGCGTATCTTTAGAGGATATAGCTGGCTTTACATTTTCCACATCTGTTGAGTATATAAATTATGGCCAGACACAAGTTGATTTAACAGAAAGTAGTATTTCAGATCCCGTTGAAGAAGCAAACCTTAGAGACAACGAAAACCTAATTAATTCTCAAATTGATAGTGAGTATTTGGAGGTAATAAACTTTAAAGGGAGTGCAGTTTACAGATTGACTGATATGGTACAGTTAAAAGGCGGTTATGCTTTCTATCCATCAAAAAGATCGGGCTTAAATAACGATCGATCTGTTTATATGGTTGGGATAAGTGTGCCGGTATCTGAAAATATTTCTATAGATTTAAGCGGGCAATATAACATTCAGAATGACCGTTCAATCGTATATGATTATACGGATAGTTCTGGCAATTTGATTGAAAATACGATAGATCATGAGTTGAAAGTTTTAAATATCCTTGGTGGTGTAAAGTTCCATTTTTAAGAACACTTTTTACTCAAATAAATACCTCCGTAGTTAGTTAAGCCTCTTGGTTTTGAAAGACTTAGAGGCTTTTGTTTAAGGATTAATGCAAGATTATCAAATTAATTTCAAAATTACGTACATCTTATTTTAATAGATTAACGGGCTTTCATTATAACCACGTTTTCTTTTCCTTGAATGTTTTAGGAATTCTTTTTTGAGGCAATTTTTTTCGTAAACCCGTGTGCCTGCTGATTTATATTGAGTGAAAGGGGCAAAAAAAATCCCCGCACCAGAAAAGAGCGAGGATTTTAAAAATAGCCAGATTCAGCAGTTATTTAATTTCACCTTTTTCGGCAGCCTTTTTAAGCTTTTCATTGGCCCAGATTCCGACCTCAACACGTCGGTTTTCAGTTCTGCCTGTTGCAGTGCTATTATCTGCAACAGGAGTCGATTCTCCATAACCTATAATAGTCATTCGTTCAGCATCAACACCAACAAATGCTGCATACTCTGCTACAGCTTTTGCACGATCTTCAGAAAGTTTTTGATTGTATTCCTCAGATCCGGTGTTATCGGTATGCCCTGAAAACATGATGTTTGTGTCTTCATATTTATTGAGGATTTTGGAAAGCTCAGCAATATTTTCCTTAGAAGCATCTTTGAGTTTATAAGAATTTACATCGAAAAGGATGCCCGAATCGAAAGTAATTTTAATTCCTTCTCCCACACGCTCTACTTTTGCGCCTTCGAGGTCTTTTTCAAGTTCTCTTGATTGGCGATCCATATAATTGCCGATTACGGCCCCGGTTGCTCCACCTACTGCTGCACCAATAATAGCACCATTCGTGGTATTTCCTGTAGCTTTACCAATAATGGCACCTGCTAATGCTCCTGCAGAAGCACCTATAGCGGTTCCTTTCGCTGTTTTACTAATGCTGTCGCATCCCATAAAAGGCAAAGTTAATAATAGAGCAAATACACTTAGTTTAGAAAATGTCTTCATCATGTTAGTTTAATTAATGTTCATAGCTTTAAATTGCATTCGCGAATATAAGTTCTTTTTTTTAATAATTAGTTAGATCAGTATCAAAAAATCTGATGTATTAAGCCTGATCGCGCAGTATTTCCAAAGGCGGACGGTTATGAATCCCCCTGGTATTTAAAAGTCCGATTATTAGTACAAGGCTTATCAGTACAATTATTTCTATCCCAAGAATGGTGAAGTTTGGTACGAAATCGATATCAAAATAGAAATAAGCAAGAAGGGTGCTTGCACCTACTGAAAGAGCTAACCCTGTTAAAGCAGCCATTATTCCCAGTAATACATATTCAATGATTTGAATCTTTACAACCTGCTGCTGTTTAGCTCCTAACGTTCGAAGTAAAACAGCTTCGCGTATTCGTTGAAACCTGCTTGTAGCTGCAGATCCGGCCAGTACAATTAAACCGGTTACAATGCTGAAAAGCCCAATGAATTGAATAACAAAGGTAATTTTATCGATAAATTCTCTCACTGTTTCAAGGATCTGTCCAATATCAATGGCAGAGACATTTGGGTGAGCCTGAACTATTTTTCTCTGTAAATCGAGAGATGCTTCACGGTTAGCAGTTTTAACAGTAGTGGCAAAAAACTGAGGTGCCGGTTCTAATACGCCAGCAGGAAATACCACAAAAAAATTGGGTTGCGGAGTATCCCATTGCACAGTTCTGGTGTTGGCAATATAACTTGATATTGGAATGCCCTGTACATCCCACACAATGGTATCGCCTACAATTACATTCAAATCTTCCATCAGGTCGGTGGATACTGAAATTGGAACCAGGTTTTCGAAATTATTACCCGGATCATGAACACCAATAAACGTACCTTCGTTAACGGTTTCTGTAGAAACCAAAGAATCTCTGTAGGTAGAGCGGTATTCCCGATTCAATGCCCATCTGCTTGCTTTTCGGTTTGTATCGGCCAAAAACTCAGATACTGTTGTATCATTTATTGATTGAAGGCGCATGGTTACTATAGGTACATTTTGTAATACTTCCATTCCATTCTCTTCAATAATCCGGTTTACTCCCTGGTTTTGATCGTATTGTATGTCATATAAAGCCAGATTTGGCAAACCCTCCTGGTTTCCAAAGTTGATGGTGCCAAGCAGCATATCCTGCGTGAGGTATAACGAACTTATTAAAGTAACACCTAAACCAAATGTTAAAAGAAGAGTGGAAGTTTGATTATTTGGACGATACAAATTTGCCAGCCCTTGCCTGGTTTCGTATCCCAGGCCGGACGGGGTAAACTTTTTTGCTCCTTTCATAATGAGGAAGGCGATTCCTGAAAGCAAGAGAAGACAAAATACCAGTCCAAGAGTAAAGAAAACTGCCGCTGGAACATCCCGGAGTATAATCCATGCATAACCAACAACCGATAACCCAATTAAACCAAAAAGAGAAATTCTTGTTACAATGCCTAGTAACCTTGAAAGATTGATATCAACACTGCGCAAGGTAAATAGCGGCGATATTTTTCTTACTGCAAGTAATGGAAACAAGGCAAAAACCAAAGAAATAGAAACCCCGGTTAGGATGCCTATAAAGATTGAATTCCACGATAATGTAAGTGCAATATCAACGGGGATAAAATCCTGTACCAAAACCGGTAGATAGAGCTGAATGAGTGAACCAATGGCCGCGCCAATACTGGAACCAATAAGCCCCATTACAACTGCCTGAATCAAATAAATACTCATTGCCTGGTTTGAGGAGGCTCCAACACAGCGCAATACTGCAACAGTACTGATCTTTTGCCGGATGTACACAAAAATGGAGCTGGCCACGCCAATTCCCCCCAAAAGCAATGCGATGAATCCGATCAGGTTTAAGAAATTGGATAGGTAAAGAATGGCTTCGCCCACTTCTTCCTGCCGTTCTGCAACATCATCATATCTGAAACGGAGGGTGTCATTCATGGCATACAGGGTTTCATCTACCAAAATGGCATCGGTACCTTCTGCATATTTGATGTAAGCGATGTACTCTAATCTACTGCCACGTTGTAACAGGCCGGTATCCTCAATGTTTTGCATTGGAATGTAGATACGGGGGCCAAAAAAGGAAGCTGCTACAGGCTGGCCGGGCACATCCTGCAGTGCACCGCCAATTTTGTAAGTAACCAAACCAATTTTAACAGAATCTCCAGCTTCCAATCCAAATTGAAGTAGAATGGGTTCATCAACCAAGGCTGTTAATTCTGATTGAAAGGTTTCAGAGGCACTTACCGGATTGGTTTTCAATTCTCCATAGTAAGGGAATTTGCCTTCGAGTGCCGTAATTTGGGATAGGCGTGTGGTTTCTGACTTTGGGAAGTATGCCATAGAAGTAAAACTCAGGCCATTAGAGCGCTCACCTCCAAGAGTATCCAGGTATGCTTCTAATTCATCAGGGAAAGGCTCGCCCCGTTCTATTTCCAGGTCGGCACCGAGTAATTCTTTTGATTGATCGGCAATACTTTCATTCAGGTTTTCTCTGAAAGAACTGATAGCTACTTGTGCAGCAACACCAACAATAATTGCAGCCAGATATAGAAATAACTTTCTGCGATTAGAGCGGGAATCCCGCCAGGCCATTTTAAATATCCAGGTTAGCTTGTTCACACTACTGCTTCCTCAGCGGTTTTTGTTATATCCGAATCTATTTCGCCGTTTTTAATTTTGATGATCCGGTCACATTTATCAGCGAGCTCTAAATCGTGGGTTACAAGTATGAGGGTTGTTCCTTCTTTTTCGTTCAACTCAAAGATCAGACGCTCAATATGTTCCCCTGTTTCTGTGTCCAGGTTCCCTGTGGGTTCATCTGCGAATAAAATTTTAGGTTGATTGATAAATGCCCGGGCTACAGCTACCCGTTGCTGCTCACCGCCAGAAAGCTGGGTAGGGTAGTGATGGGTTCGGTCGCCAAGTCCCACTTCGGTCAATAATTGCATAGCTCGTTCCCGGACTTCTTTTGTAGCTTCGCCCCGAAGTTCTAAAGGCACCATTACATTTTCTAAAGCCGTAAGGGTAGGTACTAACTGGAATGTTTGAAATACAAAACCCACGTGCTTATTACGAACCTCGGCACGTTCGTCTTCGGATAGTGGGCTTAACTCGGTTTTATTTAAAATAACAGTACCGGAAGTAGGGCGGTCTAGCCCTGCAGACAGGCCTAGTAATGTAGTTTTGCCACTTCCTGATGGCCCTACAATAGCAGTAGATGTACCTTCTTCAATTTCAAAAGAAACATTGTTTACTACGGTAAGAATTTTATCGCCACTTTTAAATTGACGGGTAAGTTGTTGAGTTTGGAGAATTGCCGACACGATAGATTTTTAAATTAGTTTGAACGTTGAACCCGTTTTAGATGTATTTTCATTCCAAAACAAGCAACGATCCCGTACGTTTGTTACGTTCACTTGTTTTAAAAAAATTCTGTGAAGGTAAGTTGTTTAATTGATAACGGAGATATGAAAAAAACGATTTTTGCATCAATCTGCTTTTTTTTGATGGCTAATGCTATAGTGGAGGCTCAGGAAAAGAAAACCATATTAATTTTTGGTGATAGTATTACAGCTGGTTATGGTATTGAGCCACAGCAGGCATTTCCTTCTTTAATCCAGGAACGAATAGATTCGCTGGGGTTAAATTACGAAGTAATAAACGGCGGTTTAAGTGGAGAAACTTCAGCCGGAGGTGCCAGAAGAATTGGATGGGTTATGCAAAGAAATATTGATGTTATGGTGTTAGAACTGGGAGGGAATGACGGACTTCGGGGGATTGATCTTTCTTCTACAAAAGCGAACCTCCAACAGATTATTGATAAAGCGAAAGAGAAAAACCCGGATATGGAAATCATCATCGCAGGGATGCAGGTTCCACCCAATCTTGGAACAGATTACACAAGGGAATTTCAGAATCTGTATCCTGATCTTGCAAAGAAAAATGATCTCACATTAATCCCATTGATTCTGGATAAAGTGGGAGGAAGAAAGCAATACATGCAATCGGATCAGATACATCCCAATATAGAAGGACATAAAATTATAGCTAAGACTGTCTGGGAATTTTTATTTCCGGTTCTATAACCGGCAACATATCTATTCATCTTTTTTCTAATCCTGCATCATTATCCTTGTTACGCAGGTATGCGGCCGATACACTTAACATTTTGTTGGTACGGCTTATCCGGGTTGATCTTTATTTGATCAAAAAATTGATGGATATATTTGCAGTTATTGAAACCGTTTGAGCAAAATCCATCATAGATTCAGGTGAATCGAAAAGCATTTTGTTTTCATAACCAGAAACTACTGGTTGATTAATTTGATATTCTGAGTAACCAATAGTTAAAATTTCTCCGAGTTTTACTCCAGATTGTTCGGAGATGAACCGGGCACGTTCTTTCGCATTTTTTATAGCAGAAGCAAGGGCTTTTTCTTTTCCTTCCTCCGTTTTTGATGACGAAAAATTACCATTAAATGAATCAAACCCATTTTCAATAAGGGTAATCTGAATTTTTTCATACAAACTAAAATCAGAAAAGCTCACACTTACCTGTTGGTTAGTCTGTACGATTTCTACCCGATTGTTTCGGTTATCGTAGTTTGTTCGCTTGTTCATTCGAACCGGTTGAAATCGAATGTTTTCCTCCTCGATATCAAACCTTTTCAGCAATCCGGCAAGCAGCGTTTCTCTTTGCCTGTGCATATCAAAAGCCTCTTTTGGGGTTTTTGCTTCCGCATTAATGTTGATATTAAACACAATTAGATCAGCCGGGATCAGTTCTACCGCCGACATATTTATAGAAAGTGTTCGATTATTTGTGCCTTCTATAGGCTGAGCTACAGTTTTACAGTTCAAGTTGAAAGTAAAAAAAGTAAAAAGAAAGATCCCTAAAGTAGTTTTGTAAGAAAATAATATGCTCTTCATGATTAAATAATTGTGAATGATAAAGTAAGCCAAATATAGGAAAGCTTTTTTGGGAAGTAATTACAAAATCACTTGTTTGCCCCTTTTTTATTAAGTATTGAGGTAATGATTTAACATCAATTTAAGAAAGGCGAAGAAAACAGAGGGTTTTGATAAAGTTTATAAATTATGAAAGTACTTGCATTATCGGTAAAACCAACGTTTCTTTGCTACGATGCATCATTCTAAGAATATCATCGATGATGTAATAAAAGGCCCAAAAAGCCTCAACAGTAATAAATCAGGATTAGAACAATGAGTAAATTGATGCGATGTATGCTTATGATAAGCATGGTTCTCGTATGTTCGTTTACGTTATTTGCGAATACGATTATATCCGAAAACGAAGTGCAAACCGAGGTATCAGGTCAAGTACTGGATGTTGACGGAGAACCACTAGCGGGTGTAAATATCCGTGTGAAAGATAAACTAATTGGTACTACTACAGATGGTGATGGAAGATTTACCTTATCTATAAAACAAGACCCTCCATTAGTCTTAGTGTTTTCATTGGTGGGGTTCAGCACAGAAGAAGTAGACATTACCAATTCCAATACATCGGACCTCGAAGTTCGTCTGGAAGAGCAGATTATTTTAGGAGAAGAAATTGTGGTATCTGCTTCAAGGGTGGCGCAAAGTAGTTTAAAGTCTCCTGTATCTATCGAAAAAATGGATGTTATTGAAATTCAGACATCAGCATCACCGAATTTTTATGACGGCATATCTAATCTTAAAGGTGTCGATTTCAGTACACAGAGTATTACGTTTAAATCGATTAACACAAGAGGATTTGGTGCTAACGGGAATAACCGATTTGTACAATTAATTGATGGTATCGATAATCAGGCTCCCGGCCTTAATTTTGCGGTAGGTAATATTGTAGGTATATCAGAGCTTGATCTGGAAAGTGCTGAATTAATACCTGGTGCAGCTTCTGCGTTGTATGGGCCGAATGCGCTAAATGGTATTCTTTTAATGAATAGCAAAAGTCCATTCGAATATAAGGGCCTTTCATTCGGTACTAAGATTGGTGTCAATCATATTGATAGTAATGTAGAAAATGATCCACAGCTTTATCAATCATATGATTTACGTTACGCTGATGCATTCGATGATAAATGGGCGTTCAAGGTAACGGCGTCTTATTTAAAAGCACAGGATTTTGTTGCTCAGGATTCTCGCGATCAGAGTTTCTTAACAGGGGGTGTAGTAGAACGAGGTGTTACTGAACGAAATGGGGCTCGCATATACAATGGTGTAAATATTTACGGTGATGATGTATTTACACTAGGTGCAATTGCTGATGGTTTGATTAACGCTGGAGGTGCACAAGGTGCCCAGGTGGCTGCTTTAAGATCATTAATTCCTGATGGACAGGAAGGAGCTTTTTCCGCTCCGGGTTTTGCTGAAAGCTCGTTTGTTGATAATACTACTGAAAGTTTGAAATTAGGTGCAGCATTACATTACAGACTAACCGATGAGTATGAAATATTAGCACAATACAACACTGGATTTGGTAGCACAGTATATACAGCAAACGATCGGTTTGTTTTGGATGATTTTAATATTTGGACTGCAAAAGTTGAGCTTAGGAATCCAAACTTTTTTCTAAGAGCATATACAACACAAGAAGATGCAGGAGATTCGTACGCTGCAAATACCGTTGCCACACGAATTAATCAAGAAGCGTATCTTACCCCGTATTTTCAAACATTCTTAGGAGCAAGGACGCAAGGCGCTTCAGTAGAGCAAGCCCATGCACAGGCACAAGTTGTTGCCACTGGAAATCAACAAGGCTTTTTGCCCGGAAGTGCAAATTTCACTCAAAAAGTAGATTCGCTGCGAGGTTTATCAATTGCAGATGGTGGTGCAAAATTTCTTGACAAGTCAGATATGTACCACGTAGAAGGGCTTTATAATTTTTCCAGTTTAGTTGATCCTGCTACTGTTGAATTAATTGGAGGGGCAAATTATCGACAATATGCACTGAACTCTGAAGCAACATTATTTGCTCTTGATAATTCAGGAGACGAATATAAGATTAATGAGTGGGGAGCGTATTTGCAAGGTTCGAAGAATTTTATGGAAGATAAATTCAATCTATCAGCCTCTGTAAGGTATGACAAGAATGAATATTTCGATGGTCAACTCTCTCCAAGAGTAGCGGCGATCTACACTCTGGCCGATCGTCATAATTTCAGAGCTTCGTTCCAAAATGGATTTAGAATGCCAACCACACAAGATCAATTTATTCAGCTCGATGTTGTTACAAGGCTACTTGTGGGAAGTAATCAGGATCTTGTTGATCGATACCGCTTCGAAACAAATAACGTATATTCTGCTCAAAATGTAGCGGCTGCCAGGGCAATTGCAAACAGTGGTGGTTCAGCAGCAGATGCTCGCACTGCTTTAGGTGATCCTGTGGTTTTCGATGATTTCAAAACAGAAAAAATAAGTACCTATGAAGCAGGGTATAAAGGATTTATCATCGATGGATTGTTACTTGATGCGTATTACTATTACAGTGAGTACAGAGATTTTATTGCTGAAATACGCTTTGTACAAGGTGTACCAAACGGCTTAAGAGCAGATCCGGGAGCATTTGATTCCGAAACTGATGCAGGTAAAGATGCCATTATAAACGAAACAGTTCGCACCCAGGAATACGGATTTGATGTAAATGCCGATGGTAAAGTAAAATCGCAAGGATTTGGGGTAAGCCTTGACTACTCATTGAATGGCGGCTATAAAATCGGTGGTAATGTGGCTTACAACGAGCTAATAAGCGAACAAGATTTGATTGATCAAGGGTTCAGAGCCAGTTTCAACACGCCAAAATGGAGATATAACATTCGCCTTGAAAACCGTGAATTAATCGATAACATCGGTTTCAACATGGTGTACAGATGGCAGGATGCTTACTTTTGGGACTCCTCCTTCGGAGACGGCGTAGTACCGGCATATGGAACTTTTGATGCACAGGTTAGCTACAAATTGCCTTCATACAATACCATTCTCAAAGTTGGAGGAAGCAACATTTTAAATGAAAGATATGAGACTTCATTCGGTAATCCGACTTTAGGAGCTATATACTACATCTCTTTAACATTTGATCAATTCTTGAACTAAGAAAAGGACAAACTAATGAACAAACTATATAAAATATTTTTATTACTACTTGTTGCAGGAGTTGTTTCTTATTCTTGCGATGGAATAGAAGATTCGTTGATAGACGATCAATTGGAAGAAAATCCATTACCTACTCCAACCGATTATACGTCGGGGAGTGCCGATTTTTCCAATTTTATTGCAATTGGAAATTCTCTAACAGCCGGGTTCGCAGATGGAGCTTTATATACTGCCGGTCAAAATAATTCAATACCGGCAATGCTTGCTACGCAATTAGGCGTTGCAGTTGACGGTGGAATTACCTTTGTACAGCCTGCAATTAATTCGGAGGATGGTTTTAATACAAGTCTTAATTCAACCGATGTACCCTGCGAAAACTTACCAACAGTGTTAGGAAGGTTTAAGTTAGATATATCTGTACGCCGGCCTTCGCCAACAATTGATGGTTCATGCGTTACCCCTTACACAGGGGCAGCTGTAGATAACTTTGGGGTTCCGGGAATAGTAGTTGGGCAATTATTAACGTCGGCAACCGGTAACGCGGCAAACCCCTTAGATCCTGCATTTAATCCTTTTTATGCAAGATTTGCAGCAAATCCGGGAACATCTACAATTATTGGGGAGGCAGCAGCAGCCCAACCTACCTTCTTTTCTTTATGGATAGGAAACAATGATGTATTGGGTTATGCTTTAGGTGGAGCTTCAAACCCTGCTATTTTAACATCTAATGGAGATTTTAGTACTCAATTTAATGCCGTAATTAATACAATGATGACCAATACAACGGCAGATGGTGTTGTTGCAAACATTCCTCCTATTTTAGGTTTGGCATATTTCAGAGTAGTTCCTACGGTAGCCATACCAGTAACTAGAGAATCACAAAGAGATAGTATTAATGCTGCATATGCGCAATATAATGCTGGATTAGATGCTGCAGCTACTGGGATGGCCATTACCCAGCAAGAAGCTGATAGAAGAAAGATTAATTTTGCTGTGGGGGTTAATGCTTTTGTAATGGAAGATGAAACCCTTACAGATTTGAGCGGGTCAGGTTTACCTTCTATCAGACAAGCTGAACCAACAGATCTTACGGTTTTATCCTTGAGCTCGGTTTTAGGGCAAGATTTAGGTGATGGTGTTTACGGTGTGCAGGATGCAGTAGAGGACAGACATGTTCTTTTGCCATCTGAGCAACTTGAAATAGAAACAAGCCGGGGTACTTTTAATGGTATTATTGCGGCGGCGGTAAATGCTAACTCTGATCGATTAGTTCTTTATGATACTAATTCACCTACTGGTGCTTTTTACGATCTGTTTGGCCTTAGTGATGGAGTGCCTGGTATTACAGTTGATGGGGTTGACCTAACTCCGGACTTTACTCCAACTGGTGTTCTTTCTACCGATGCTATACACCCAAACCCTCGAGGTAATGCACTTGTTGTAAATGGTATGTTAGGTGTTATAGAAGCTGGTTTTGGAGCTACTTTACCTCGGGTTAATGTATTAAATCAAGCAAGCGTTACTCTTTGTGTTACTGGCGATTGTGCCAGCGAGCAATAATCCAAAAGATTAAACCAAAATACGTAGCCCCGTACATAATGTGTGTGCGGGGTTTTTTTATGAGACAACTAATTACCCGCAAGAATGTCATTGTTTATTTTTGTATTTCCGGTGGCATTATATTTGCTTACTGCAATCAAAAGAACAGACAGCATTTAACAAACACTATCAATGAGTAAGAAAAAACAAGAAGAAGTTTTAGAAAATTCTGAACAGGAAGTTATAGAAGAAGAAAAAGTTCAGGAACAGGAAGAAGTGAATGAAGTCGAAGAAGAGGTTAAAGCTGAGGAAAAGCGGGATCCAAAGGATGAGAGAATAGAAGAATTGGAAAGCGAATTGGCAATTACCAAAGATTCAATGCTTCGCAAAGCAGCTGAACTTGAAAATGTTAGAAAAAGAATTCAAAAAGAACGTTTTCAGCTTCGGGAACAGGTAAAGGCTGAGGCTTTAGAGGATTTTCTTCCTCTAAATGATGATTTATTGCGCACACTTGATGCCAGCAAAGATATTGAAGTTGAAAAGAATTTTCTGGCAGGTGTAGAAATGGTATCCGCTAAGTTCACTGATATTCTTACTAAGTATGGCGTGCAGGCCATCGATGAAATTAATGTGCCTTTTGATGTAAACGTGCACGATGCGCTGCTCCGGCAACCTGCTCCCGATGAAAAAACAGGAAGCGATGTTGTATTGCAGGTTCTTGAAAGAGGTTACCGGATGGGAGAAAGAGTGATTAAGCATGCAAAAGTAATTGTAAGCCAGTAAACCAATGACAAACCGCGATTACTACGAAATATTAGAAGTTGATAAAAACGTATCAGATGCTGAATTAAAAAAGGCATACCGCAAAAAAGCGATGAAGTATCACCCTGATCGAAATAAAGGTGATGCAGATGCAGAAAAGAAATTCAAAGAAGCTTCTGAAGCATATGATGTGTTAAGAGACCCTCAAAAACGAGCGCGGTATGATCAATATGGCCATGCAGGGGTAAACGGCCAGGGCGGATTTGGCGGTGGTGTTGATTTTGATGGTATGGGCTTTGAAGATATTTTTAGCCGCTTTGGTGATATTTTTGGAAGCAGCTTCTTTGGAGAGCAAAGCTTTGGAGGAGGTGGACGTTCAAGAGGGCGGCGCCAGCCGGGAACACCCGGTTCCGACATGAAGATCCGTATGCCTCTTGAGTTAAATGAAATTGCTTTTGGTACCGAAAAAAAGCTAAAGATCAAAAAGCAACTGGTTTGCGGGCAATGCAGTGGAACTGGCGCTCAAACAGATTCTGACTTCGAAACCTGTGGCACATGTAATGGAATGGGAGAGGTTCGCCAGGTTACACGAACTATGCTGGGGCAAATGGTCAATGTTCAGCCATGCCCAACCTGTAATGGTGATGGCCGGATCATTAAGAACAAATGCAGTAAATGCTCTGGAGAAGGTAGAATAAAAGGGGAAGAAACAGTTAAGATCAATATCCCATCCGGTGTTTCTAATGGTAATTACATTACGCTAAGAGAACAGGGCAATGCAGGCAGAAGGGGAGGCCCGGCAGGCGACTTAATTGTGCTGATAGAGGAAAAAGAGCACGAGTATTTTGAGCGTGATGGTAACAACATTTACTATAATTTGAATCTCAGTATTCCCGATGCAGTTTTAGGTACCGAAGTTCAAGTGTCAACGTTAAAAGGAAAAGCGAAACTAAAAATTGAAGAGGGAACGCAGCCGGGCAAATTATTGCGAATGCGTGGAAAGGGAATAATCGGATTAAATAATACCGGTACTGGTGATCAACTTCTAAGGGTAAACGTTTATATGCCTAACGAACTTTCTTCTGAAGAAAAGAAGACTATAGAGAAGCTCAGAGATTCAGAAAACTTTGATCCTAAAAACATGAACCAGGAAGAGAAAGGGTTCTTCTCTAAGATTTTTGGGTAATAGTAAGGGGTTACAAAAAGGATTTGGTAACCCCTTAGAGGTTACTTTTTAACAGCTATTAGTAATTTTTATACAGATTCAGCAAAAACTGCAGTTCCACTTACCGATACCATTAACATGCTACCGTTGGCACCAATAGTTTCATAATCAATATCAATACCAATAACAGCATTTGCACCTACATGCTGTGCTTTTTCTTCCATTTCTCCGAATGCCAATCTGCGCGCTTCTTGTAATTCTCTCTCATAAGAAGCAGAACGCCCGCCTACGATATCCCGAATCCCTGCAAAAATATCTTTAAATAAGTTTGCACCTAAAATCGCTTCTCCTGTTACAACGCCTAGATATTTTGTTACTTCTTTACCATCCAGGTGATTAGTAGTTGCCATTACCATGATTAAACTCCTTTTTTTAAAGTGATAGTCAAAAAAATCCCCCATCAAAATGATGAGGGACTGATAATACTATTAATTCAGAAAATTGTTACTCAGAATCTGAACCTGGTGAAGCCGAGCTTGCCAGCATTGGATCATAATATTTCTTATAAGCAAACAGCAGGTAAACATTAAGTAAAAATGTCAGCCCGCCTACGGGGATACTGGCAATATCAAGTGCCAGGTGGAAAACCAGGATATTTATCGACACCGGTGCAAGAATTATCAAAGCAACAGGAGTGTACTTATTAATCAGTAGCAGCAAACCACCAATTACCTCTGTAGCACCTATAAATTTCATCATGTAGCCTGTGGCTACTAATGCACCAAAAAATGCACCTGCATCCGCACTCATTTCGGGGGCAGGCAGAAAGTTTAAAAACTTATTGAGGCCAAATACAAAGAATATCAGCCCCAGAAGATATCTTGCTATAGTTGGTAGATGTTTCATAATAATACTCATAAATTAGTTTAATGTTGAACGATTTAAATGTACTTTATAAATATGACGGAATCAAAGCACATTCGATAGATAATGCCAATGAGGGAATTAAGTAATATTGAAACAAAAAACCCCGTTTCGTTAATATGAAACGGGGCTTAAAATTAGCTTATAAACCAATAACTAAGAATGATGTATCAGTCTATCTATCTTCGCGAGGCCGGGCTTCGTTTACTCTTACGGGGCGTCCGTCAATTTCAGCACCGTCTAGTTGGTCGATAGCTGCCTGAGCTTCTGAGTCGTTATCCATTTCCACAAACCCAAAGCCTTTTGATCGGCCGGAATATTTGTCTGTGATTACTTTTGCAGAACTTACTTCTCCGTAAGCCTCAAATACTTCTCGTAAATTGTCGTCAGAAACACCGTAACTTAGGTTTCCTACATAAATGTTCATGTGTGTGTATATCTTGTTAAAACTAAATTGTGGAGTGATCAGAAAAACCCAGAGCTGCAAGTAGTTCAATACCGAAGTCGAGATATCAGAACCAATCCGCCCCTAAAGTACGCTTAAATAATGGTATCGCCAATTATTTTTAATGATCTTATTTATTTCAAATTCTTGGTCTTCTCTCTACTTTCATCCGCCATGCCAGAGTGGTAATCTCTGAGCTTCTCTGCAATCTTAGGGTCATTCATCCCGAGCATCCTTACAGCAAGCAAGCCCGCATTTTGTGCTTTGCCAATTGCAACAGTAGCCACAGGAATACCATTTGGCATTTGAACTATGGAGTAAAGGCTATCAAGCCCACCTAAAGCTGATGTTTGAATTGGAACTCCGATTACGGGCAAAGTAGTATGGCTGGCAAGCATTCCAGGTAAATGAGCAGCACCCCCTGCACCAGCAATAATAATTTTAAGCCCTCTTTCACGAGCTGTTTCCCCATAATCAGCCATGTCGTTGGGTGTTCGGTGTGCGGATACAACCTGTTTTTCAAAAGGAATATCAAACTCCCCCAAAATCTCTGTGGCTTGTTTCATTGTAGGCCAATCGCTATCACTGCCCATTACCACTCCAACAATCGGATTGCTCATAATCTATATTTCAATGTTTTTTGTTAATTCCCTGGCTTGATGATAAGTTTTATCTATTTCATCACCAAGAAGTGTATAATGAGCCATCTTGCGCCCAATTTTGCTTTGAACTTTCCCATACACATGTAAATGTCCATTTTCAGCCTCAAGTGCTTCTAACATTTTATCTGCTTTAGCCGGGCGATTGTGAGTACCCAGGAGATTAATCATGGCAACCGCCGGGGCATTCATTATTGAAGAACCCAGAGGCAAGCCTAAAACTGCACGCACATGATTTTCAAACTGAGAAGTGATACAACCCTCAATAGTATAATGTCCCGAATTATGTGGGCGGGGAGCAGATTCATTGAGTAAAATTTCCCCGTTTTCAGTTAAGAAAAACTCAAAAGCAAAAATACCTTTTCCATCAATGGCTTCGGTAGCTTTAACGGCTAGTTCCTGAGCCTTTTTTTGATATCCTTCAGCAATAGGAGCGGGGGATAATACCGCTACACAAATATGGTTTTTCTGAACGGTTTCACAGCAAGGATATACAACAGTACCTGTTTCGTTGCGTGCAACTTGAACTGCCAGCTCTTTACTGAAAGGAACAAAGGCTTCAGCCAGAATATCATGGCCGGCTTCTCCACCTAGTTTGGTAAAGGCTTCTTTTGCTTCATCAATATTTTTAACTGTTTTATTACCATAACCATCGTATCCTCCTTTTGAGGATTTAAGTAAATACGGCCATTCATACGTTTCACCAAAAGCTTCAATGTCTGAGATTGATGTTACCAGCTTGTAAGGAGTAACGGGGATACCGGCATTTTCAAACGTTTGCTTTTCAATGAGCTTATTCTCGATGAGGGCAAAACTTTCCGGAGAAGGATAAATGGGAGTTCCGCTTTTTTGCTGCACCTTTTTTAGTACTTCTGAACTGATGAATTCATTCTCTAGTGTGATTACATCACATTTTCTGGCAAAAGCCACCATATCATCAACAGATTCAAAAGAGCCTGAAGTGGAAAAAGGGGTCATAAATTGTACAGGTTCATTTTCTGTGCGGTCAGAAAAAACGGCAACCTGAATACCAAATCGAAATGCTTCGAGAGAACTCATCCGTGCTAACTGGCCTGCACCGAGAAAGCCGATTTTTGTTGTTGCTTTGAGGGGATCTTTCAATGAAGAAAATTTGAGTTTAATGTTTACTCAAAGATAAAGATCAAAAATCTTAATCACGTAATAGATTTGTTATTATACCTATCTGAAAGCCAGTTAACCATTCAACAAATTCTAAGAAAAAAAGATGAAGTGAAATTGAAGTTGTGATAGATAAATTTATAATTCTGTAAGTGCGTACACCAAAATATTTGTTCCCATTTGCAAAGCCTGCTGTCTTATTGCGGGAGGGTTGTTATGAATTTCAGGATCAGCCCAGCCGTCTCCCAAATTAGATTCGAAGGTATAAAAAACCACTAACCTGCCGTTTCTGAATAATCCGTATCCGCGTGGAGATTGATTATCGTGTTCGTGGATTTTTGGCAGTCCATTTTCAAAATTAAAAACATTGTTGTAAATAGGATGAGAAAATGGAATTTCTATGAATTCTTCATCAGGAAAAACCTGCTTCATCATTTTCCGGGCGTATTCATCGATACCATAATCATCATCAATGTACAGGAAACCACCATTCTCAAGATAAGTTCTCAGGTTTATAGCTTCGGCATTATTAATCGTGATATTTCCATGTCCGGTTAAAAATACAAAAGGATAACTGTAGAGATCTGTACTGCCAATGGAAACGTCTTTATATATTGCCTTGATACTGATTGGGATTTTGCTTTTTGCAAAGGCAATCAGGTTTGTTAGTGAAGAAGGATCGTTATACCAATCGCCACCGCCACGATACTTAGCCCGGGCAATTTCGAATTCCCCGGTTGTTTGTGGGAAAACAACAGAGGAAGTGGAAAGAATTAAAATGAGTATGGTGAGTATTTTTTTCATTCAGGACGTTTAACATACGTTTGAATGGTATCAGCGGCAAGTGAGCCGAATACCCCAATTCCACCTTCCATTCTGTACACGAGATTTGGAATTTCGCCCGGAGAAAGGGTAGAACCTCCAAGTTGTACTGCCTGTGAGCGAACAAAATCATAAACATTGTCGTCCAGTACATTCGTAACAATTGTATTGTTCTCATAAAAAGCGACAGCTAACCAGGGATATTTGAGGGTAACTGTACCATCCGGTTTCGTTTCAAAGTTAGCTTCGTTTACAATACCGGAACTTATTTTAACAAAATCTGAGAACCTGTCTGTTTCGGGATCATAAAGATCGGCATACAAAGGGGTGAAATTCTCAAGACTCGGATTTTGTGCGATGGTTGTAAAAATGAAATAGGTTTGGCGTTCCGTATTTCTACTGGGCGAAATATCCAGTTCTAATTGGTTTTCGGATTGATACACGATGGAATCTGGTACTGTGGACTGAGAACTGAAGGTATCGGGAACGGCGGTGTATGCTGTTATTAGTGCGGATGGATCGGAAGGGATGTCAATTTCTAACTGGTATGTTCTGGCAGGCATTACTTCGTGGGTAATGGAGGAATTGTACACACCATTATCAACCATTTGGTAAGTAAACGTTTGTTCGATGGAAGAACCCTGCCCGCCGCTAAGTAAATGAATACGAACGTTAGCACCAGCTACTGCAAAGTCTTCAAAAAGATATAACGCAGAAACGGGTGCTGTTCTTGAGAGGTATAACGGTGGAAGAGAATCTTGTGCTATCAGGTAGCTTTCCACTACGTAAAATTCTTCATATTCATCCTGAGGGTAAATATCACAGGCAATGATGAGTACAAAAATCGAAAGTAATGTGAATAAAACTGGTTTCATAGCTTAAAAATTTACGGTGTAGGAAATGGTTGGTAGCAGAGGCAACAGAGGGACTTCGTTTCTTTCGACGGGGTTTTCATCGAAATCGAAATTATAGAACCATATATTGCGCCTTGAGTACAGGTTAATTATCTGGAATTGCCATTCTGCACTGCCCAACCCAAAGAATGTACCGGAACGTGCAAAAGAAATATCCATTCTGTGATATGCTGGCAGGCGGGAAGCGTTGATTTTCCCTACTGAAAAAACCTCCAACTGATCGTTACTCCATGGATTGAGAACGGTGTATCTTCCCAGTACTTCGGTATATGCCTGACCTGTGGCATAGTTAAATGCCAGGGTCGATTTCCATCTTTTGCTTAATTGATAGGAAAGAACAAGGTTTACATCGTTCCGGCGGTCGTATTTTGGAGGATACCTTCTGCCTGTACCATTTACATCGCCAATAGCATTGTTATAATTTGGAAATTTTCGCCAGGTATAAGCAAAAGTGTACCCAACAAAACCGGTCAGGCGACCTTCTCTTTTTTCAAAAAACAATTCGGCTCCATAAGCATCGCCATTGCCAAACCGGAATAAATCTGGATAGTCTAACCCTGATGCATCAGCAGTAAATGGATCAAGCTCGAAGATGTCGTTCATAGTGCGATAGTAAAGTTCGACATCAAATCCATATCCTGTAAAAGGAATAGTTTTGGCTCCTATAATAAATTGATCTCCGTTAGATGGAGGAACGCCATCATCAGCAGTTAACCAAACGTCAAAACCGGAAAAGGCTTCGTTAGTAATTAAGGTCAGGTATTGATTATATCTGCCATAAGCCGTTTGTAACCGCACGCGGTCTGTGAGCTTATAATCTACAGACAGGCGTGGCTCAACACGTAAGTACTGCCCATCTGAAAGATAACTTGTTCTTACCCCACCTATTACTTTCCACCGGTCATTTGGCCTCCATGTATCTGAGAGATAAACCGAGCCATATCTTGAGTGGCTTCGGGATTGGAAGCTGTCTTCGCCATCAAAACGATCTTTCAATCGAATGGTTAAGGCACCTGCCCAAATGCCAAGTGCAAGCTCGTGCTTTTCGTTTGGAAGATATTCCAGATCGGCTTTTAGCGAGTAATCAAAAATATTATTACGGCGCTGGATTGGTGTACCTCCAAATTCGAGTTCAGGATAATTGAAGTATTGGGAGCCTGTAAGTACAAAATTGGAGAATAGCTTTTCATTGAAGATATGAGTCCATGTTCCGCTTAATGTTCTGTTGCCATAGTTTAATTTAAACTCGGCATCATCAGCAAAGGGGAAGTTCACTTTATCCTGTCCGGAGTAGAATGCGAGCGAAAATTTGTCGTTTTGAGAGGCATCAAAGTTCACCTTTCCATTAAAATCCAGGAAATAGAAACTTGAAGGGATATTATCGTTGTTTTGTCGAAGAGCTGCTAATATTGGTTCCAGGGTACTTCGCCGGGCCGAAAACATCCATGAACCTTTGCTGTACGGGCCTTCTAATGAAACACGCGAGGCAAGCATGCCTATGGTTGCTGTACCTGCGGTTCTGTTTCTGTTGCCATCTTTATTATAAATGGTGAGCACCGAACCCAATCGTCCGCCATATTCGGCCGGGTAGCCACCTTTGAACAAACGAACATCTTTTATGGCATCAGGATTAAATGTAGAGAAAAAACCAAAAAAGTGGCTTGGGTTATAAACTGTTGTTCTATCTAACAAAATTAGTGTTTGGTCTGGGCTCCCCCCACGAATATACAAACCACTTGAAAAATCGGAAGCTGCTTTTACTCCCGGAAGTAGTTGTATTGAACGGAAAACATCAGCCTCGAATACTTTAGGTAATGTTTTTATGAGCTCTGTGTTAACCTGAGCCCGCCCTATGTCTTTCTGCTTTTCCAGTTCTCTTTCACTTATAATAACAATTTCTTCTCCCTCAACAATTTTGGGTATCAATTCAATATCAAACCTCAGGCTTTCTCCTGCAGAAAGTGTGATCTCTTTATGGAAAAATTCGAAACCTATATAGCTGCAGGCAAGGGTATATGTACCTGGTTCAATATTAGTAATAGAGAAGTAACCCAATGTATTGGTAGAAGCACCTCGATTAACTTCGAGTAACGCCACATTTGCACTAATCAGCGTTTCGTCTGATGTGCTGTCTTTTACATATCCGTTTATTGAAGCTTTTTGTGCGATTAATGCTGTTGGCAAGACGAGGAATAAAACAGTAAGTAGGTTTTTTTTCATTATTCTTAAAGGGGGTAAAAGTTTAGCGTGTGTAACGGGAGCTTGACTAAAATAATTGGCAAGTGTAGAGCTTTAATATTAGGTATATGCGAAAGTTATAACCCAAGTGTTGGTTGTTCCTTGTCCTTGTTTGGTAAAGCTAAATTTGTTCCCAACAATGTATTCATTCTTTTAATGAAATAGGCAGAAAGCAGTGGAGATTCTTTCTCAATATTTTGATGAACAAAAAAGTACAGGTTTTCCAATCCATGATCTTTCCAGGTTTTCAATCGATCTACCCATTCGTTTAATCGGGTATAGTCGGTTTCATGATTTGCTCCCACATAACGAATAAAAGCCGAAGGAGTTGTTAACCGCATATGGAGTAAATCTCTGCGTCCTGCTGTATCAGTAATGATGTTTGAGATATTGTATTCTTCAAAAAGTGCATACACCCGATTGGCTACAGTTTCGTTATTGAACCAGTCGGTATGGCGTAATTCAATGGCTAGCGGCAAGTCTTTTGGCCATGCTTCCAGGAATTGGTGAACCCGATCGAAGTTATTGGGCCCGAAATCATCCCGCAATTGAAGAAAAATCATGCCTAATTTTTTTCCAAAGGCTCTGATTGGTAATGTGTATTCTTCAATCAAAGCTTCTACTCCTTTTAGCCTTTTGTAATGGCTTATACTGTTAACGACCTTTGGGAAGAATTTAAAATCGTCTCCGGTTTTATTCACCCAGCCAGATATCACATGTTCATCGAATATTCGATAGTGAGTTGCATTTAATTCAATGGAGTTGAATTGTTTTGCATAGTAGGTTAATTCATCTTTGGTGCCTCTGGGATAGAACCCTTTCAAATCCTGCTTATTCCATTTGGCACAACCAACAAATACTTCTTCTAGCTTTCTGGTAGAACCAGCTTCAAGAATTTTATAAGTATCCGGATGATCTGACGGAAGAGACAGATCTAATTCTCCGGGGTTGTTAACGCTTCCGAATTTCACAATTTAATACTTGGTTAAATGTTATTAGCGAATGGTAAGAATTAGTAATTCCAATAACCATTCGCCAGTAAGTAAGCATTCAAATAAAAAGCGGATAGTTTCGTATATTTGCAGTTGATCTTTGAAATAATGGGGGTGTTCTGGCTTCGACGGGATGCGTAACATCGCAGGTTGCATGTCGAGATTGTCCAATGGTTCTCGTAATAACAACCATTATGGAAACAAATGTAATTGACAATAATTACTCATACCGATTAGCAGCGTAAGCTGACTAGTCTGTTCCCCCGGCTTCGTGCCTGTTAGTGCCGGGCTGAACATCATACCAAACAGGATAGCGTAACCGTACTTTCTGTTGCGTTTGCGTGAACATTTCACAGAATAGCTTGAAGTCGCTTGGTTACTGGGCCCGGCTTCTTGCGAAATTAAATCAGTAACTAAACATGTAGATGTTTGCAGATTTACTATTTCGGACCGGGGTTCGATTCCCCGCACCTCCACTAAACCGATAGCCAACTCGCTGTATTTTGAGTTGGCTATTTTTGTATTCAACCGGTTGAACCGGGGTTCTGCCGAAGGCATCCCTTTGGGAGATTCTCCCCGCACTTCCACCAACTATAACAAAGCCAATTCGGGAAACTGGATTGGCTTTTTGTTTATGCTATTAATAGCGAATAGCTCTATTTTCTTCAGGCTTAAAATCATTTTTACAACAGGGCAAAAGCTTACATGGATTTACCGTCGCTTAGAGATGCTGCAATAGAAATTGCAAAAACAGGAGGAGATCATACTCTTAAATACTTCAAAAAAGAGCTTGAAGTAGTAAACAAAGCAGACGATTCCCCCGTTACCATAGCCGATCGTGAAACCGAACAGCTAATGAGATCAGAAATTTTAAAACGCTTTCCCGAACATGGAATAATTGGCGAAGAGTTTGGCATAACCAACGAAGAAAGTACTATACAATGGGTGCTTGATCCTATTGATGGAACCAAGTCGTTTATTCATGGGGTTCCATTTTATACCACTCTTATTGGTGTTTTGGTTGATAATGAACCGGTTATTGGTGTAATCAATTGTCCGGCTTTAGAGGAACTTTGTGCAGCAACAGTTGGGTTCGGTGCTACGTTGAATGGAGAACCATGCAAAATGAAAGGAACCGAATCTTTAGAAGAGAGCACGGTATTAGTTACCGAAATTAATCGTTTCAACAGAATGGGAATGCAGGTACAGTTTCAGGAACTTCTTGACAAAACAAAGATACACCGCACATGGGGAGATGCTTACGGACATATGATGGTGGCAACAGGCCGGGCAGAAATAATGATTGATCCTATTCTGAGTATTTGGGATGCAGCTGCTTTGCTTCCCATAATGAAAGAAGCCGGCGGAATATTCAGTGATTTTGATGGGAATGAAACCATCCATACTGGAAACGGATTTTCTACGAACAAACATTTATATCCCTTAGTTACTAACATTTTTGAAGGACAGAACCCGTAAAATGATCAAAACCCGATTCTCTGCTTTATTCAGCATTTTTATTATAGCTGTTTCTTTAAACAGGAACTGCCCCGATTTGTCTGTTTGGGACTACTCAAATCAACCTTTTTTACCATACAACTTTAGCCATCTCAATCTGGATATGACCATAGATCCAGCAAATGGAACAGTGAAAGGAGTTGCTGCTTATAGTATTAAGGCCAGGGTTCCGGGGCAGACTCAGGTAAAATTGCACGCTGCCGCTTTGGAAATTGATGCGGTTACGTTTGATAGGGTCAGTAAAGAGTTTAGGGTTTTTGACGATTCTTTGATTATTGATCTTGCAGATACATTAACAATGACGAGTGAGTCAGAACTTGCAATTACCTGGCAGGGAAATTCCATTTACGGAACCCATAAAGACCGGTTCGGAACCATGTGGGCAAGCCTCAATCCAAAATCTGTTCGTCATTGGCTGCCAACTTACGATCACCCGTTGGTTTCTTTTTCGATGGATGCTGAAATAACCGTTCCGGCTCAATTTGAAGTGATTTCAAACGGATTAGAAGTATCAGATAAAGTGCTATCAGCAGAATATAAAAAAGTAACATTTGCAGCTGATACACCGGTTCCGGTAACAGGGCTGAATTTTGCCGTTGGGGAGTTTGAGTACATGAATGCCCAATCGGGAATTCATAAAGTTCAGGTATTGGCGCAGAAAGGATTAATTTCGGCTGAACAGCATCAGGAGTTACTGAATATTGCTGTTTCCTCAAAAAGAGCATTAGAAAACACCTTGCAATTCGAATATCCGTGGGAGTCGTTATATGTAGTGGTTATTGAGGACGATTATTGGGATGTAAAAAATGATGCAGCCGGAATTATTTATATCTCGCAGAACAAAGGTTCATGGGCTACTCAACTGCAAAGGGGCTTGGCCGCTCAATGGTTTGGGCAGTATCAAAGAGTTCACAAATTTGAGAAAGTAGCCATTGAGATGGAATTAATGAAGAATATTGTTTTGGAGTTAGCTGGTTTTGAAAGCACAGAGATACTGAATCCGGATCAAACTACTTCTTTGGAAGCCTGGAATATCTTTTCGGGTTGCTGCGATAATACGAACACATTTTATAAGCAGGTACTTGAGGAAAGTATTCCGGAATTAATAAAGCAGCGGAAAGGTGCTATTAGCTTTTCCTATTACTCTGATTATTGGTATGAAAAAACCGGAATAAGTTTTGAGGACTGGGATTTTGGAGATATTGACGAAGAAAGTGAATTGCAGGAACCTGAAGTTCTCTACCAAATAGATGTTCAACATGATGAAGTAGGATCAAAAGCTGTTGTAATTGCACACAGCAAAACCGAAAAGAATGATGAGCTTCAAAGTCTTTGGCTGGTTTCTCGCGGTTTTGGGAATGCCGATTCAACAGAAATTACATTTACAGGAGCATTTGATACCTTGTTGGTTGAGATACCAAATACCACAGAGTATGTAACTTTTAGAGAGGCAAGTACACAATTAAATCAGATCGAATTTGGTACGTTTCCTGTTTTCTTTTTAACGGCCCAGCTTGGAAGCTCCAACATTCAGCATAGAAAACTTGCTGCCAAACTGCTCAAGAAGCACATTGCCAATCCTGATTTGCAGCTGGCACTTCGTGATGTATTAGAGATGGAGCAAGATCCGGGCGTAAAAGCAGAGCTCCTGATAACGATGGGAGCATTTACCAATGGTGCAGCGGGAACCGAACAGCTTTTTCTTAGTGAATTGAATAACGAGTCGGAAGAAATACAGAGAGCAGCGCTCACAGCCCTGGGAAGTTATAAAGGCGATGAAGCCGTTACTTCGAGCCTGCGTTCTCTCATGGCCAGAACAGAATCTGAAGAGGCTTTCATTATTGCAATGGAAAGTTTTCTGAATATCGCTGATATAGAAGCCGGCATTATTGCTGCTCAAAGGTTGATGAACACAGATACTACCGGTTATAAACCGCTTCAGTTGCTGGAAAGGATCGCTTCTGATGATACAACCAATCAGTCAAGGATTTTTGCTGAGGAATTTACCTCAATAAAACATCCGGTGCATACAAGGTTAAAGGCACTAAACCTTTTGCTTGAAACCATAACCGATGCACAATACTGGTCGGCATTGGTTGTTGAGCTTTCGAACGATTTTGATCCAAGAATGAGAGTAAAAGTTTTAGAAGGGTTGAAGTTTTTACCTGAAACAGATGCCGCTAATATTGCAGAAGCAACAGGGCTTTCTGAGTTTGATCCCAGAGTTATAGTTGCGATGGAGTAACTGTCCCGTCATCCAGAAGGAGTCTCGACTGCTGTGGGGGCGACTGATGGGGCTGCATCTGTTTTGTTGATCAATACTTAATTTTACTTGTTATTGCTGCGGGACTGAAATCCTTGGCTTGTGTACAACCTTGCTTTTATTCCATCATAAACAATCCCGCCCATCTTGAAAATCAAAACGTAATCCCGGTGAAATGGGAGCAGGGGGTAGAATAAAAAAACTGTTGCCCAGAAAGAGTACGGGCGGATTACCATCCGCCCATAACAATTTGTTTCTTTCTTACGATTGTCTGATCCATTTAGCAAAATCACCAAAGCTGGCTTTTTTACCATACATGAGGATTCCAACCCGGTAAATCTTTGCGCTTACCCACATCACTCCAAAGAAACTGCCAATCAAAAGAACCAGGCTGGTACCAATTTGCCAGATTGGAACATCGGTTGTAGCAATTCGGGTAATCATATTAATAGGAGAGGTCAACGGAAACAGCGAGGCAAAAACGGCCAAACTAGAATCAGGATCTACCATGATTCTGGTATTCAGAAAATAGGCTAACATTAGCGGTATCATCAAAATAGGCATGAATTGCTGGGTATCCTGCTCAGAATCCACAGCTGAGCCTACGGCGGCGAACAATGCGGCATACATGAAGAACCCAAGCACAAAAAAGAAAAAGAAATACACGAAGATCATCGGGTCAATAGAAAGTACTTCCAGCGAAGCAGGATCAAACCCTGCTTCAGCGGCAACCTGTTCCATTTCGGCAGAGCTTGCCATTTCCGAAATCTGATCCTGCATAAGCAGCCCGGCAACCGGTACGGCGGCCAGGGATATGCCAACATACATAACTATCCAAATTGCAAACTGTGTAAAACCAAGCAGGCAAACTCCGGCTACTTTTCCAATCAAGAGCTCAATGGGTTTAAGCGATGAAGTAATTACCTCAACAATACGGTTGGTCTTTTCTTCGATCACGCTGCGCATCAGTACGGCACCATATCCAAACAGGCCCATAAAGATCAGCAGCCCGAGAACAAAGCCCACGCCCGACATAAATCCGGCTTTATCATCTTCCTCTTTGCCATCTTCTGTTAATTTTCTGGAATTGAGAGTTGGCCTGCGGGAGAATAATTCTTTTATCTCATCTGATACATTTGCACGTTGTAAGCGTTCTTCCTGAATGATTTGGCGTAAATCAGAACGAACACTTCCTGTAAATGCCAGCCCAAGGTTGGAGCTGTAAATAAGCTCTGAGCTTTCGTTTGTTTCAATGTGCTTTTCTTCAAGCAGTAGATAGGCATCAATTTCTTTCCGCAAAACCATTGCGCGGACGGTATCAACAGGTAAATTGGAAACATCAGAATAGCGGGTTGAATCAGCCTGAATAAAATCTTCAACCAATAATCCGGTGGTGTCATATACACCCACACTTTTTTGGGTTTCGGTATCGCTGCTTACTATCCAAAACATAAGTGCACCAAAAGCAATCAGCACCAAAGGGGTAAGAACTGTAGAAAGGATAAATGATTTTGACTTAGCACGGGTCAGGTATTCGCGCTTTAGTACCAATAGTATTTTAGAAAAATCCATGATTATGCCTCCTCTTGTTGTTGAGCTTTTAAGTTGTCTTCACCTACCGTTGAGATGAATATTTCATTCAGAGAAGGTTCGATGCGTTCGAATTTATGAATTTCAGTGTGCTCCATGGCCAGTTTTAAAATGTCCTGCATGTTTTGTCCGTTAAGTACCCGTATCTCGGCAAAATTAGTGGATCGGTTGTTGAGGCGAACTCCTTCTAATTGGTCTAAAAAAGAACCATCACCGTCGAATTCCAGGTTGATGGTATTTTTCCCAAAAGAAGCTTTTACTTCCCGAAGATTCCCCTGAAGTACTGCTTTGCCTTTATTGAAAAGGCAGATATCGTCGCACATCTGCTCCACCTGTTCCATTCTGTGGGTCGAAAACAAAATGGTTTTACCATTATTTTTTAGCTCAATAATAATCTCCTTTAGCATATCGCTGTTAATTGGATCAAGCCCGCTAAATGGTTCATCAAAAATATAAATGTCGGGATCGTGTGCAATGGTAGCAATGAACTGGATCTTTTGCGACATGCCCTTGGAAAGTTCACCTACTTCTTTCTTAATCCAGTCAGAAGCTTCAAATCGTTCCAGCCAATAATGAATGGCTTCTTTCGCAGCTTTTCTGGTCATACCTTTTAATTGGGTAAGGTAGAGCAGCTGTTCTTCCACTTTCATTTTCTTATACAGGCCGCGTTCTTCGGGCATGTAGCCTATCATTTTCTGGGTGGTTGGGCTTGCGATCTGTCCGTTTATGGTGATGGAGCCTTCATCGGGAACAAGAATATTATTTATCATCCTGATGGTGGTTGTTTTCCCGGCTCCATTTGGCCCAAGCAGCCCAAAGATGCGCCCGTTTTCAACATCAAAACTAACATCATTTACAGCTTTGTTTTCGCCGAACGTTTTTTTGATGTTCTCTACATGTATTACCGTCATTGTGCCTTAATTATGATTTTATCTTTTAATAAATCTTAGTGTCGCAGTAGTTTCTTACTTTTCCCTGAAGATTTTAGGTATTGGTCGAAACCGGCTACGAATTTATTACAAATCCGTTACAAAAAATGAAAATAATTCATACAAGTTCCGAGTGTTATCCCGTGGCAAAGGCAGGCGGTCTTGGTGATGTTGTGGGTTCACTTCCGAAGTATCTGAATATTGAGGGAGTGGAGAGCATGGTTGTAATGCCCAAATATGATAACTCCTGGGTACAGGACAACCAGTTTCAGGAAATATTTTCTGGCGAATTCAATTACTGGGGAGAGTTGACAAAGTATTCAGTCTGGCTTTTAAAAAGTGCTGACCTGGGTTTTCCATTGTTTATGATCGATATTCCCGGAAGGTTTGACCGCCCCGGTATTTATATTGATCCACAAACCGGGAATGCCTATTGGGATGAGAAAGAACGATTCATAAGCTTTCAGATTGCGGTACTTGAGTGGTTAAAAGATAGAGAAGAAATCCCTGATATCATCCATTGCCATGACCACCATACCGGATTAATTCCCTTTATGGTTTCTCAATGCAATCGGTACAGAAAATTGGCAAACACGCCCACAGTAATTACTGTACATAATGCAGAGTATCAGGGCATATACAGTAAAGAAAGTTACACAATGCTTCCTGTATTCAATGTTGATAATATTGGTTTGCTTGAGTGGGATGGAGTTTTGAATTCCCTGGCTGCAGGGCTTAAAACAGCCTGGAAGATTACTACCGTTTCAAAGAATTACATGAAAGAGTTAAAAGAAGAGACCAGCGGCTTAGAAAAACTCTTTAAAATGGAGCAGGCCAAATCCACAGGAATCATAAATGGAATAGATACGGAGATTTGGAATCCGGAAACTGATAAATTACTGGCTCATAATTTTTCATTTCGAAGCCGGAAGAACGGGAAGGCAAAGAATAGAAAAGTACTGTGTGATGAATTTGGATTGAACCCGGAGGCTCCAATAGTTTCATTTATCGGCAGGCTGGTTCGGGAAAAAGGAGCGGATTTGCTACCTGACTTGATAAAACGTTTTGCGGAAAGTGATCGTGAAGTAAATTTTGTTTTGCTGGGTACCGGAGATCCAAAATTGCATGAGATCTTTACAAAGATGGCAAATAACCATGTTGGTTTTTTTGATGCCACGCTTGAATACAACGAGTGGCTTGCTCATCAGATGTATGCCGGTTCCGATTTTATTCTGATGCCTTCCAGAGTTGAGCCCTGTGGATTGAACCAACTATTTGCAATGCGTTACGGTGCTATCCCTATTGTGCGGGCAACAGGAGGCTTGAAAGATACCGTAATTGATATCTCAACAGAAAATGGATATGGAATACGGTTCAATGATTTTAATATAGAGGATGCGGAGTCTGCGATTAAAAGAGCAATTGATTTATATGAAAATCAGCCCTTATTTAATCAGGTGCGTTCGCATATCATGAAACTGGACTTTTCATGGAACCGCTCAGCAAAAGAATACATTCAATTATATAACGAACTCAAAAAGAAAGCAGGCAAATGAAAAGCTCAGTTATATCTGTAATTCTTGGCGGTGGGCGTGGAACCCGTCTTTTTCCGCTCACCGATCATCGTTCTAAGCCGGCGGTTCCGGTAGGTGGTAAATACCGGTTGGTTGATATACCTATTTCGAATTGCCTGAATTCTGATATCCGAAGAATTTATGTGCTCACACAGTTTAATTCAGCTTCGTTGAATCGGCACATCAAAAATACATACAACTTCGATGTTTTCAGCAGCGGTTTCGTAGATATTTTAGCGGCTGAACAAACAGCAGATAATCAGGATTGGTTTCAGGGTACGGCTGATGCCGTTCGTCAATCCATTCATCATATGGCAAACCATGAGCATGAGCATGTTTTGATTTTATCCGGCGATCAATTATATCAAATGGATTATCGCGAGCTGTTGAAATGTCACCAGCAAAACTCAGCGGACCTTACCATTGCTACCATCCCGGTAGTAGCAGAAGATGCCACAGGTTTTGGTATCATGAAAACCAACAAAGAAGGGTTGATCGATAGTTTTGTCGAAAAACCGGCACAAGGTGTTCTTAACGATTGGAAATCGAATGTTCCGGAGCAATACAAAAAAGAAGGCAAAGAATATTTGGCCTCAATGGGAATCTATATTTTCAATAAAGAAACGTTAAAGCGTCTATTTGATGAAAATCCGGATGCCACCGATTTTGGTAAAGAGATTATTCCAAAAGCGATTGAAGAAGGTTTGCGCGTTAGCAGCTATGAGTTTGGGGGCTATTGGACGGATATTGGAACCATAAAATCGTTCTTTGATGCAAACCTGGCATTGACTGATACTCTGCCAGAGTTCAATTTGTATGATAACAACAACTATGTATATACAAGAGCTCGTTTACTGCCGGCATCCAAGCTTATGGGAACTACATTAGAGCACGCATTAATGGCCGAAGGTTGTATTATTGAAGCGAGCAGGATTGTACGTTCTGTAATCGGTATCCGGTCCAGAATTGGAAAAGGAACTACCATTGAGAACTCCATCATCATGGGTAATGATTACTTTCAGGATAAGGACACGATCGAAGCTGCTACTGCTGAAAAACCTGCATTTGGAATTGGCCGGCGATGTAATCTGAGCAACTGTATTGTAGATAAGAATGTTTGCATTGGAAATAATGTGAGTATTACCGGGGGGAGGCACTTACAAGAAGGGAAGCATGAATATTGCTATGTGCGAGATGGAATTGTGGTAATAAAAAAAGGGGAGATTATCCCGGACAGAACAGTTATCGGGTAGTTCACAAATGCCACGCTATAAACTAAGTATCGAGTATTTCGGAGCAAACTTCTCAGGATGGCAAGTACAGCCAGATGCCATAACGGTTGAAGGCGAGCTCGAAAAAGCATTCTCTCAAATCCTTCAGCAAGATGTGGACCTGATTGGCCAGGGCAGAACCGATGCCGGGGTTCATGCAAAAGCACAAGTAGCTCATGTTGATTTAGAAAACACGCCCGATCCCGGGAAGCTGATTTTTGGAGTAAATGGGTTGATTGGAAGCGAAATTCAAATTAAGACAATCGAAGAAGTTCACTCAGAATTTCATGCCCGGTTTGATGCTTCATCAAGAGCGTATTCTTATGCGGTTCTTAAAGAAATATCACCGCTTCATGAGTATATATCTTGGTTTCCAGGTAAAGGTATTAATGAGTCTAAATTGATTGAGTGTGCAGAGCTATTGAAAGGAGAATTTGACTTCTTAGGTTTTTCTAAGTTCAATGAGGAAAACTTTACTACCATCTGTGAAATAATCGAATCAAATTGGGAGGTATATAACGATAAATGGGTATATCACATAAAGGCCAATCGTTTTCTTAGAAATATGGTAAGAAGATTAGTCGGTACTATGGTTGAAGTAGCAAAAGGGAAACTTGCGGCCGAAAAATTTGAACAGCTGCTCAAAAATCCTAAAGTTCAAGTAAAAACCTATACCGCCCCCGCTAAAGGCCTGGTTTTGGAGAAAGTTTTTTACTAAAAACAGAAATTAGTATTGATAGTAACTTCGCATTCTGTTTATATTTGTCGCCCCTGTTAAAGGGAAGTCACACTCCTCGGTAGCTCAGTGGCGGGCAAAGAGGCAGTTATCCCGACGGTGGTCGGGACGTTGGTTCGCCAACGACACATAATGAAAGCCACAAAGAATATCTTCCTCGGTAGCTCAGTGGCAGAGCAATCGGCTGTTAACCGATCGGTCGTTGGTTCGAATCCAACCCGGGGAGCTAAATAAGAAGGACTAATTAGCGAAGCTGATTAGTCCTTTTTTTATGAGTGTGAATTATTTCTTATACATAT
>JANQSE010000006.1 GCA_028284195.1 Balneola sp.
GAAGATGAAGAGCGGAGCGAATTCATCTTCAACATAAGAATAACACGCATGCTATTCATGTTATCGGGGTTTCATCTTTAAGTGTAATTGTTGTTATTCCTGTAAAAAACAGGAGTAACATGAAGAAAAGCGATTTACTGAAAAAGTACAAGCATCATCTTACGCTAAAGAATTTTAGTGAAAGCACAGTACGCGCATATATGAATGGGCTGGCTGTATTTCTGGATTACATTCGCGAAAAAGATATTCAGGAAGTTTCACCTGAAATTCTGGAGGCTTACTTTTATTACTGTAAAACAGAGTTAAGCTGCAGTTGCCCTATGATGAAGCAGTTTCTTGTTCCCGGTAAATCCTATATACCGGAGTATTGAAAACCCAATTGAGGATTTAAATATATAGTGTTACTGTTTCCAAAACGCCGGAGAAAAAATAATCAGTACTGTAAATATTTCAAGACGGCCTATCATCATTAATAAGATCATTACCCATTTACCAAGATAGGGCATTTTGGCAAAACTGTCGGTAGGGCCGAATTCTCCCCAGCCGGGGCCAACATTCCCTAATGCTGCAATACTAGCCCCGGCAGAAGACATAATATCATACCCGAATAAGGAAATAACAAAAGCGCCCGTGGCAAAAATGAACATGTATAGAATAAAAAAACTAAGCACTGTTCGTTGGATGTGTTGATTGATTGCCTGATCCCCGATACGAATAGGAAGGATTGCTTTTGGATGAATAATCTGTTTGATCTCTCTTCCGGTATTTCGAATAAGGATCATCCAGCGGATCATTTTAATTCCACCCCCGGTAGAACCGGCACTACCGCCTGTAAAGAAAAAGAGTAATAGCAGAAAAGCACCAAACGAATACCAAAGTTCGTAATCATCAGTTCCAAAGCCCGTAGTTGTTATGATAGCAACCACCTGAAAAGCTCCATACCGTATAGCATCCAAAATAGAATAGTTATCAAAAAACCAAAGTGAGAATGAAACCCCCAGAATACCGATCATTGTAATTATGGTATAAAAACGGGTTTCTTTATTAGCAAAGAATGGTTGAAATTCTCCCCTTAGTAAACGAAAATGCATGGCAAAGTTTATTCCTGCCAGAAACATAAATATAGTTATTACCGCATCCACATAACCCGAGCCGAATGCTGTTACACTAGCATTTTTTGTAGAAAAACCACCTGTTGCAAGGGTAGCAAATGCATGGTTAATTGCATCGAACCAATCCATACTTGGGTGCAGCCACAAGAGAATAAATTCTATTCCAGTGAATGCTACATATACCACCCAAAGCAATTTTGCTGTTTCCTGAACACGGGGGGTTAGTTTGTCGGCGGTTGGGCCTGGCGATTCTGCCTGAAATAACTGCATGCCTCCAATTCCCAAGAGTGGGAGAATTGCGAGAGAAAGTACGATAATTCCCATTCCACCCAGCCAATGGGCTAATGATCTCCAAAAAAGAAAGCTTTTTGGCAAATCTTCTATAGCTGGATTGGTTATGCCTGTTGTGGTAGTTCCTCCCATAATGGTAGATCCGGTTGTGGAAAGTCCACTCATGGTTTCGAATACGGCATCAGTATAATTTGGAAGAACACCGGATATAGTAAAAGGGAGGGCACCAACGAGTGAAAGTACCAGCCAGGTTAAGCTTACTACTAAAAAGCCTTCCCGAATGCGTAGTTCTTCTTTTGGTTTAAAGAAGTACCAAAGTAATCCACCTAAAATAAACGCAATACCTGCTGAGATTAAGAAAGACAGCCAGGTATTTTGGTTGTAAATAAGATCAATGCCTGCTGGCAGAAGTAAAGCAAAGCCCATAAAAAAAATGAAGGCACCCAGAACGCCCAGAACTACTAAAAAATCTATAGTAGGACGGTTAAATGCATTGATTGCACTTTTAGCCTTAGCCATTACTAAATAGCTTAGTTACTTTTTCGATGGATTCGGGCAGGCAGAATACCATAACCCGGTTATCTGCTTTAATCACCGTTTTACCTGTGGCAATTTCTACCGAGCCGTTGCATAATACGCCTCCGATTATACAGCCATCAGGAAGTTTTAATTCCTGAACGGATTTTCCTGCCACTTTAGATTTTCCGGATGCGAGCAACTCAATTACTTCTGCTTTAATTCCCCTCAATTCAGTAACAGAAATTACTTGCCCGCTGCGTACATACCGATGAATTTCGTTTGAAGCAGCTACTTTTTTGTTTACCACGGCATCAAGGCCAATAGTTTGGCTTAAAGGAATAAAATCTGGTTTTGAAACCATGGCTACCGTCTTTTTAACATCTAAATGCTTTGCCATTAAGCAGGAAATAATATTGGACTCTTCATCATCAGTAACTGCAATAAAGGCATCCATATCTGTTATGCCTTCTGATGCCAGCAAGTCGGGATCAGTTGGGTTCCCATGCAAAATCATTGCATTTTTTAGCTCGATAGCCAGTTCTTCTGCAGTGTTATGATCTGGCTCGATGAGTTTTACAGACCAGTTTTTTTTAGGGTCGGCACAAAGAATTTGAGCTATTTTGGTTCCAATAGCAGAACCCCCGGCAATCATAATTCGATTTAGATCAGTTTCGTGTTTTCCTGTAGTTTTGATAATAGCAGGAATATCTTTTGTTTTTGCAAGGATAAAAGTTTGATCAAAAGCCTGGAGCCGCATTGGGCCTCGGGGCATCAGGGTTAAACCACGCCGCGCTATTGCCACAACCCGGAATGTAATATCAGGATGTTCCTGAGCATATTCGATCAATGTTTTACCAATCAGTGGCGAGTTTCGGTCAAGCCGGATGCCAATTAGCTGCATCATGTTTTCTGCAAGATTGATTACATCACTTGCTGCAGAACGTTTTAAAAGCTGGGCAATTTCCTGTGCGGCACTTAATTCAGGATTTATCATCATGTCAATCCCAAGATCAGTAGGGTGGAGAGGGGAATTTGGATGAGAAAACTCATCATTCCGGATCCTTGCAATAACCATTTTGGCTCCCAGCTTCTTACTCACCATTGAGGCGATCATATTTACTTCGTCTATACTGGTAACTGCGATAACAATATCCGATTCGGAAACTCCGGCCTTAGCCAGGTCGGTTGCTGAAGTGGCATTACCTTCTTTAATGAGTACATCAAGTGTTTCTGAAGGTTTTACAAGACATTCTTTCTCTCTGTCCATTATAACCACATCGTGTTTTTCTTTAGAAAGTACGCTTGCAAGGTCGTACCCAATTTCCCCGGCACCGATTATTACAATCTTCAAAAGGCAAGATTTTGTGTGGATAAATAATTCTTCAAGCTACTGTGTTTTTAAATGAAATGAAAGATTTTGGGCTGTGCTAATCCAATGGTAAGTGTTATTCAGTGATAATGACAAGATCGGTAGTGATAGGGGCTGATCGGGCTACTTTTTCATCCAAAACCTGAACAGTAAAACGATTTTCTCCTTTCACTAAAGTAACCCCGATTTGTTTACCGGTTCCAATCGTTTGTCCTCGCTGCCTCCATGTATATATAACATCGGTAGCGTCTCGGTTTACAGCTGGTGCATTTAAAATAAGTGTTGGGTTGGCAGGGTTCCATTCAATGGTTTGGGGTACGGCTGTTTCAGTAAATTCCAAAGCAGGAGCAACTTCAACGGAAAAAGTTTGTGAAGTTAGTTCAGACCCTTCAAACATATATACTAATGTGAGAGGCTGGGTGCCTGGCTGCCTGGCGGTCCAGGTAAGATTGATCTGGTTTTCACTCTTAAACCTCCACGGGTTTTCCATTCTAATATCGGGAAGAGAAAGTGCCCCGCCAACAGCGATCGATTTTGGTAAATCAGGTTTTGCAACCGGTAATGGTTTTGGAATAAACTTGATTATGGCAGAGTCAACAGAATTAACAAAACCACGCCCATCATCCTGGATAAGTATTATCGTGTGCCCATTTGGGTTGCTTGCAACAAATGTCGGTGTGGTAGCTATTTGCCCGTCTAAAATCCAGGTAGAAGTAAGCTGGTCACCATCTTTGTCTTGGGCTAATCCGCTTGAGAAAGTAACCTGCTGATTCAGGTATGTTCTTTCCGGTGCAATAATAGTAGGAGAAGGTTTGCTGTTGGCAAAAAATGTCTTTTCTTCAACCACTTTATTGTTTGATGCAGAAGAGTTATCTGTAATTTCCAGTGTCACTTTATGCTCTCCCGGCTCAACTGCTTTTATAATTTCTGATGCGTTGGCACTAATAAAACCATCATCTAAATACCATTTATATGACCTGATAAATCCATCAGGATCGTTAGACTGAAGGGCATCTAGCCGAAGATCTGTACCGGCAGAAACATTTGAAGGAAGATCCCAGACAATTACAGGTTCGGCATTTACTTTAATACTTTTTGTAAGGCTAACAGTATTACATGTAGTTTGCGAATTTGTTTCCAATTCAAGTGTAACTAAATATTCTCCCGGCTCGGTAAAAATGTATGAGCTGTCGATGCCTTCTACTATGTGTTGCCCTTTTTCTGAATCAATAACCCATCGTGCCGTTTTAATCCCACTTTCAGTTGTGGATGCAGAACCATCCAATGTAATCTCTTCTCCCGGAATGGCGTATTCGGGAAGCTCGAAATCTGCTTTCGGCCCTTCAACCACAGTTATAGTTGCTGTAGTTTGGCTGATATTGCTACACCGGCCTGAGCCTGAGCCTTCAACGGTTAATGAAACGGTGTAAATACCAGGTTCGGTGAAGATATGATCAATAACAGACCCTGCTTGCGAATTTCCATCGCCCATATCCCAACTGAAGGAGGGAAGAGCCCCTGAAGGGTCGGTACTGGCAGAACCATCAAAACGTAGGCTGTTGTTTACACAAATGGTAGTATCAGAAATATTTAGCTTTGCTACTGGTGAACCCTCGATAATCACCGGAATTTTGGTGATCGTTTTTTCCGTACTAAAACCATCATCAAGTGTTACTTGTGCTTCATACACACCGGGAGTTTCGTACACGTATGATGGATTAGCCTGATCTGAAGTAACTCCGTTTCCAAAATCCCACTTTACGCTGAACGCATCGCCATCAGGATCGAAACTTTCGGAACTGTTAAAAAGCACGGTTTGTCCTGTACAGGAGTTTATTTCGGAAGCAACCACTACTTTTACCGGACGGTTTATTAACACCCTGATTGATTCTGTAGTAATGCTGTTTTGCAGCCCAAGCCCGTCGTTTATAGTTAATCCTATAAAATGAACGCCTGGTTTGGGTGCCTGCCAGGTAAATTTAGATTCGTTTCTTTTGGTGCCATCAGGCAGGGTCCATTCAAAAGTTACGGGATTATTGTCCAGGTCATAGCTTCCGGAAGCTTCAAGTGTTACACTCAGAGAGTTTGAACGCAGAACCGGTTCTGTTATAATAAGCGGAGCGTGATTTACTTTTAATTCCCCGCTTAGCGAACTGGTCGAATTACTAAGATTGTCATTATCTACAACAGTAAGGGTAAACGATTTTGGGCCGCTGTCTTCGAACATTCGCTGTACTACTCTTCCCCTTAATTCGACTCCATCTTCAAATTTCCAGATATATCTATCGATGGAACCATCCAAATCGTAAGAATCTGCAGCTGAGAAAGTGATGTCGGTATTGGGGGCTACATAATCGGCATCTGAATTCCATACCGGAACGGGAGGAGTGTTTACTCTTATTCTTTTTGTTTTGATACCCTGTGCAAGATCGTAGTTGGAATCGTCTTTAACTCGCAAAGAAATGTTAGTAGCACCGATTTTCTCCAGACTTGCAGTTAATTGAGCTCCTGTACCTATCAACTCACCTTCATTATACCATTCGTAGCTTGTAATTAATCCATCCGCGTCCAAGCTGGATCTTCCATCTAATGTGAAAGGCTCGCCCGGAGCAACTACGGCAGGTGCGGTAAAATCCGCGGTCGGGAACTGGTTGATTAATAAAATATGCTCAATGGTTCTAATACTGTTCGAAAGCCCCTCGCCGTCATTTATCTGAAGAGTAACACGATATTCTCCTGTTTTGGAGTAAGTATGTTCCACACGAGGGCCTTTTGCGGTATTTCCGTCTCCAAAATCCCAGGTATAGGTAGTAACCCCCGATTCTGAATCAGAGCTTTGCTCTGCTGAAAACAAAACCTTTGAACTGGAAGTAATATTAGTAGCTGTAATAACCGGAAGCGGCGGGGTGTTGATCCTAATGGTTTTTGTAAGTTCTTGAACCGAGTTTGATACACCTCTTCCATCATCAAGCACAAGTTTTACGCGGTAAATACCAGGATCAGAGAATTGGAAACTGGCGATTGATTGAGAAGCAACAAGACTATCGTTAACAAACCACTTGTACTGAAGAGGATTGTTATTTGCATCAGATGAGGCTGTTCCGTCGAAAGTGATATTATCTCCCGGAGCAGCTTTTTCTTTTAGCGTAAAGGCGGGAACAGGCGGTGCATTCACTTCATAATTGTTTGTGATAGAATACAAACTGTTACTGGAACCCGATCCGTCATTAAGTGTGAGTGTAATTGGGTAAACACCCGGCTGGGCGTGATTTAAGGTAACCGTGCTTGTATTTGATGCCCCGGTTACCCCGGCTCCCTGCCAGGTATAAGTTAAAGAATCGTTGTCTGCGTCGGTTTGATTTGCTACCGAAGCAATTACGTCTTCGTTTGTTCCAATAACAGGAGTAATGGCAAGTTCTCCATATGGCTGGGTGTTTACTCTGATTTGGATTTGGCGTTCGTCTATTGAACATGCCGGATTTGTGCCTCCATCAGAAACCCTGAGCGAAACAGAGTAAATCCCTGAAATTGTACCAGAAAATCTAAAGCTGGGATCGTTACCTCTTGGTGAGCCGTTTACGAACCAGGTATAGGAAAGATTTTTGCCTTCTGGATCGTACGAATCGGTACCTCTGATTAAAATAACTTCGGAAGGAGAGAGTACATCTTTCGGAGTACTGATCTGAGCTATTGGAGGTGTATTGATAAAAACTGTTTTTGGGTACGCCCAATATTCCGGTAAAAGAGATCGCTGGTTTGGAATGAGCACAGTTAGATCTAGTTCGCCGGGATCGTCTGAAGAAATAAGCGGTGCTTTGCCGGATGCGATCTGGTTATCGGCTAACATCCAACGTGCGTTGCTTAGCTCAGCGTTAGAGAAATCATTACCGGTTAATTCGAAAGGTTTTTCAACGCACTGACTGCTCAGTATCTCATTTACTGCAAGATTTGGTTTCCGGTTTCTATCCGTAACAAACGGGGTAAAATCCCAAAGAACAGGTTCTCTAAAGCCATAAACGGTAAGGGTATTAATCTGATCAGCTGATCCGGAAATAGCTAATCCCCAGTTATTTTGAAGTCCAAATTTGGTGTTAGGGATGCCGGAACGGGTTATATCATACAATTCGCCGAAAGAATCCATTTTACGAACTCTTGAGTCTTCCTGCCCGCTTACGGTAAGCCGGGGAGAGCCAGCCGCATTATTAAGCTGATATGGTTTGAGTTGAAATTCTGTGCTTCTTCGAGAATTGAATAATCCAATGGAAAGATCCACAGCAATAATTTTCCAGGCGGTACCTGTTAATATTTGGCCTGAAGCAGATGTAACACGGATATTAAAGCTATTTACATCATCTCCTGTATCGGTTGAAACCCGGAGAACAAACCCATTACTTGTTGACGGATTGATTTTGGATAAAGCAACCCATCTGTTTTTAAATCGTTCTTCTGATGCTGTGGTTAATGTTACAAGTTGATTGGAGGCATTTGCTTTTAATCGCAGTCTGGAGTTTTCAATTGCGTAAGTTTCATCAAAAGGGAATACAGTAAAAGTTGTGTTGGTGTTTACTCCATTTCGGGTTACCACATCTACGGCACCACCAAGTCCTGCGTCAAAAACCTCAATGGTTCCAGCTTGCGAATTGGCAGCAGGCTTAATCCATATGTCATATTGGTTGCGGGAATCTCCACTTTGTATAGCAGAGTTTTTACCGGAAATAGAAAAGTACATCTCCTGTGCAAACAACGAACTGGAAATCAATAAAAAAGTAACAACGAGTGTTAGTCGTTTTATCATGTTAACCTGAAACTATTTACTTAACCGAGTACGATTTGGTTAATATTGCCGTGCTTTTTTGATTAGTTTTAAATGTAATGGAAAGTTTACCTTCTTGCACGCTCATTGTTACTCCCCAACGGCCTTGAGAATCTGTTTTTACAACTCTGGTAGTTTCGCCATTTTTCAATTCTACTTCCATTTCGGGATATGCTTTTCCAGTTATTGTTTTTGAAGAATTTGCAGCCTGTATTTCGTTCTGTAAGCCTACTCCGTTCAGCTTAATATCAAACAAATAGTCTTCTGTAAGTCGGGCAATTCTCAACTCTTTAACTGTTCGGTTTTGAGAGTCATCGGTAGAAGTAACCCTCACTATCTGATCATTTGAATTTGTAGTGACTTGAGAAGTAAACACGCCTGAAGTTGAAACAGGAATAGTTTTATCTGCAATAGTTACTCTTGCATCGGGTTCGGTTACTCCTGTGATAGTTACAGTTCTGTTTTCAGTAAAAAAGATATTCTTTTTGAATTGATCGCCAAAAATAGGAGGCGGTTTAGTGTCTTCGTTTCTAATTATTCGCAGTGTTTCAGAGAAAGGCCCCTTTAAACCAAGATTATCAACAGACTGAACTTTGATGTAGGTAGTGCCCAGCGGCAGGTTAGTTAAAGCAAAACGGGTATTTGCTATCCGCTTGTCAGTAACATCTGTATCAAAGTCGAAAGAGGTGCTATAAAGAATATTATACTGCACTGCATTTGGTACCTGTCGATACATAAACTGAAAATTATCCTGATAAATGATAGTGTCATTTTTGCTTGCTATAAGCTGTGGTGCATCTAACAGCTTTACGGGTGGAAGGGGTGCCTCATTACCTCTGATAATGGTTCCTTCATTTTTTTTTATGGTAACAATCACATTGTTGGCTGTTACTTGCGCATCTCCATCATAATTTGAAAGCTTTACATCATTTCCACCGGAGTTTTCTGCTAAAAAGTTTTGGGTGTTAAGCTCGGTAGTAGATGGCCCTGCATTAAGTACATACTTACTTCGTTCTTTCCCAATCGCCGAAAGTTTTGAGAGTAGCCCTCCTTCAACAAGGGTAATTTCAGTGTTTGCACTTTCATCCAGCTTATCAATTCTGGATTTTCGTATTACAGCAGTAGTATTGGGATTTACGATGATGTTACTTCCATCAATAAAGGAAAGGGTGGCGTAGCTTTCTTGCTTGGTTTTTAATCCATCTGCTTCTTCAAATAGGTCTCCTACAAATGCTTCTTCCCAGCTTGCGAGCAATCCGATTCGTTTATCTACCAAACCATCTTTTTCGCTTAGCTGAGCTTGAACCGATACCAATCTATTGGCATTCAATTTTTTTTCAAGTTCTTCTACAGAATCCTTTACCTGAGAACCTGTATGTATTGCATCATCAAGGTTTCCGTTTTTTACAGCAGTAAGATAGTTGGTTAAAAGCTGATTAGTTGTAGTTAGCTCAGTTTTTGCAAAGATTGTAGCTCCATTTTCGATTAGATTATTAACTCTGTTTTGCTGGTTCTCTACTTCTAATGATATGGTTGACAAGTTTCTTAATTTAAAAATAGCTTCGGGGCTCAGGGTAAAGGTATTTTCAGAAACATTATGCTCTGCAAGGCTAACTACAACAGGCCAGTTTAAGGAGTTTCCTGCATATTGTTGAGATATTTCCTGAAGCTCACTGCTTGGAAAGGAAACAGGTTGTTGTGCGAGCAGGTTTCCTGCGTATAAAACAATCGATATGCTTAAAAGAATTACTTTTTTCATAGTCCCTCAGAATACTCTTTAGGAAAAACTAAGGTAAACTTTGTTCCTATTTCAGGATTTGATTCCAAAGAAATTTCTCCATTATGACGCTGAACGATCTCTTTTACATAGGCTAAACCTAAGCCTGTACCTTTTTCTTTTGCGGATTTAGCGTTCGATTTTACCCGGAAAAATTTATCAAATATTTTGCTTTGGTCTTCCATGCTTATACCATAGCCATGATCTGTAACACTGATTTCAACATGCTTTTCTTCAGAAACAAAATCAATTCTGATATCGCGTACCGGATCTCCATATTTAATGGCATTGCTTAAAAGGTTTTGGATTGCGTCAAATATAAGGTCTTTATCAGCTTCAATAGTGAAGTCTCTTCCTTTTTCGTTAACAACCAGATTTATGTCTTTGGCTGTTAGCAATGGCTTGGATAGGGCACTTACTTCTTTAGTAATGTCTCTTACATCAATTTTGGAAATATTTAGATTAATATTACCGGCCTCCAGTTTTTGTACTTCCAAAAATCGGTTTACCAATTTATTCATCCGTTCGCCGGAATTGTAAACTTCCTGTGTTAGCGTTTTAATTTCATTATTGGTCATACCTTCATTGTCTATAATCAACTTAGAAAGGCCAACAACGCCGGTAATTGGGTTTTTTAACTCATGCACAATCACATTAATCATATCATTTCGTTTGATATCCAGTAAACGGTCTTCTGTTTTATCATGGAACATGATATAAGCTCCGATCTGTTTATTTTCCTCATCCATAATCGACAGATACTGATAATCATAGAAGTAGTTTACCCCTTCTTTGTTCGTGTGTTTGAGTTCTGCCTGATCTACTTTAATTGTAAATGGATTAGGGTAGTGGAAGGAGTGGCTTAACTTACTAATAGCTATTTTTGAGTGATTGAGGATCTTTTTGAGCGAAGAGTTCTTAGGATTAAGCTCAAGATCTTCTAAAAATTGTGTGAATTGATTATTGATAAAACTGAGATTCTCTTCTTCATCTATTACAGCAATAAAATCCTCTGAATAAGTAACCATGTAGCGGTTTTTCCATTCTTCGAGGATTATTTTTTCAACATTCAGTTTTTGGTATCGCTTTAATGTGGTTCGAATATTTTCTAGCGTGTTATGCATAGGGTGGAATTCAGGTAAATTTACTTTTTTAATTTTATGGCTGAAGTCCAACCGGGAAAGGGGATCTACGTCACTCAATAGCAGTGAAATAGGTTGGTTTATTCGAAAACTTACATACCAGCTAAAACCAAGCATTAGCAGAAGTACGCTTGCTGCGGTAAAGTAAGAAAACCGAAGCATGCGGTTTACCGGTTCAAGCATGAAAGAGTCTTCGACAGCTACTAAATGCCAAAGAGGAATAGTTTCAAACCTTGAAGAAAGTACATACCAGTTTTTATTTCCAATGGATACTATTCTCTGATCAGAAAAACTGTTGTCACCAAGCAGGTCAGAAGGAAAGTTAAACTCTTTTCCTGAAATAAGGTTATTTCCTTCAACATCCATAATGTTGGTAAAGTAAGAACCGCCAAGCGGAATATTGATGAGATTATCGTTCAGGGTTTGAGAGTTAAAATACATCCGCAGCCTGAAAACATTTTCACCGATCTGGAATGCACGCTCGGTAATAAAAAAATCTACAATTTGATCGGGCTTATGAACCCAAGCGGTGTTTATGGTTGGGTCCAGGCGGGCTGCATACCAGTTAATATCATCGACTTTGAAATCAATAGAGCTATAAATACCTCTTACCAGGTTTACTTCCTGGTTACTTTGTGTATCAGAAATGAGCACCCTCATTAACCCGGGAGTATAATTAATTGCTTTATTTGCAAGGTCAGTGGTATTGCCCGGATCAAGTTCAAGATCCTGAGCTAAAAGAACAGTCGAATTCAACCAGTTTCTAACAGTATTATCAGCTTGCCGGAGTGTGTATTCCTGAAGTTGGAATACAATAGTAGTACGTTCTTTTACCACTGTGTCCTGATAGCGAGGTTTGATAAATAACCAGATCAAAGAAACCGCTATTAGTACCAACAGGGAAGATATTAAAAAGATCCTATCCCTTAGAGTTAGTTTGTTGAACATATACCCCGATTGAATTTTGTTAAAGGTCTGATTTTAAAGTCAAAAATACGATTAGAAAGATATCATAAAAGTGAATTAGTTTCGCCAGAAATCCATCTGCTTTTTAATTAGAAAGCACCTCTTAATAATAGCTTAACATTGAGTTAACGATGGCTTTAGTTAGGAATGAGATAATCCCACATCATAATTAGTGTCTATGATTATTGGAAGCGATTTTAATTCTAAAGCAAAAAGTATTCTTAAAAAGCTTTTTGAGCTTAGCAATGGAAAAGAAGGTGTTTGGGTAAAAGTTGATGCTATTGCTAAGCAAGTTGACTTGGATAAAACAGAAGCTAAAAACCTTTTAGAGTATCTGGAATCAAAAGATTGTATTATGATAGAAACCCTCGGCGGGCCGTTTTTATACGGAGATATTTCTATTACAAAGAAGGGAATTGTTAACTCAAAGAAATAAAAAAGGCTCCTTACGGAGCCTTTTTAAGAGATGATTATTTTTTTGCTTCCAAGATCTTATCTATTCTTTCAAGAATATCTTTTAAATGCACTCGGGTTTCAGCGTTAGTTCTGGAAGATATTTTATTGCTAACCCTCGATCTTAACTCGGTAAGTTCATAGCGTAACGCAGAACGTATGTCCGAGTCTTTGATATCGATGGATGGACCAAAGAACCCGCCACCTTGAGTGTCTTGCTCGAACATGGTTGCTATCGAGCTTAGGTACTCTCGCTGTAGATTTCTTCGGAATGTATCAATGTTGTTATTACCCGAAGTATAGATTTCGCTCCATATACCGGTTCGTAGATTTTCGAGTGCTTCCAAGAGGGAATAGGCATTGTCATCAAAAGCAGCCTGCTCAGATAGCCTTATCATAGAACCTGCATTCATCGTTGATCGCAGAATACCCGCCTGGAGATTTTTAATTCTGTCAGATGCTCCCTGTGCAGTTATTCTCCATAGAATCTCTTTATCTAACAACCACTCTGGGGTACTAAAAGCATATTCATTCAGAAACTTCATTGCTTTTATCTGATAATCTTTTGGCACAGGAGTGTACACCCAGCCTTCCTGGTCAGAAGCTTTTCGGCTTTGGTAAACGCCGCCAACATTTGTTGCCACATGCCTTGCATAGCGAGACCACTGTCCAATAAGCTCTCCATAAATTTCTGCCAGATCACTGTAGTCTTCACCATCGGTAGAAGTCCATTCAATTAAGTTTGGAACCACACGTTTTAGGTTCATTAAACCATAAGTACTCGATTTTACTGGGTCATTTCCCAAATCTTCGGTTTGTGATGATGGATCATAACCGGTTGAAGAAGCAAACCTATATACAGGATCATCCGCTTTTTCCTCAATCCATTGATCAAGCGTCTCAAGTTCGTCTTCAGGAGTTTCTGCTCCCGGAATTACACGGTATCCCCAGTTTATAGAGTATTTATCATAAGGGCCAATTTTTCGAATCCATCGGATGTTTTCATCGCCAGGCTGCGCGATGTAATTTTGGCGGGCATATTCCATAATGGTTGTTGCAATTCCCCATTTTTGGGTGAAAGAGCCCGATCGAAGAGAATCGGTAGGGTAAGCAGAACTAGATTGCATATTGTGAGGAAGCCCGATAGCATGGCCAACTTCATGAGAAATTACACGGCGCATGGTTTCGCCAATAAGATCATCATCAAGTTTTAATTTTCGGGCCGCGGGATTTGCAGCACCCGTTTCAATCATCAGGCGATTTCGATACGAACGCATATGGTTGTGGTACCAAACAATATCACTTTCAATAATTTCTCCGGATCTTGGATCAGAAACACTTGGACCTACCGCGTTACGAACCGTACTTGCAACCCAGCGAACTGTTGAATAACGAATGTCTTCCGGGCTCCAATCAGGATCTTCCTCCTTACTTGGCGGAAGTTTTGCCTGAACTGCATTTTTGAACCCTGCCTCTTCAAAAGCTTCATTCCAATCAAGAATACCCTGGATTATATAAGAACGATATTTTTCGGGAGTAGCAGGATCAAGATAATACACGATTGGTTTTACAGGTTCTACTAATTCACCCCGGGCATATGCAACAGGGTCTTTGGGTTCGAGTTTCCAGCGTCGAATGTACTGCTTTGAAGCTGCCTTCTGTTCATCAGAACCATAATCAATCTGCCTGATACTAAAATAACCTACCCTGTAATCAGCATATCTTTTCTGCATGGGTTCTTCAGGTAACAGTACGATAGATTGGCTGGCTTCAATAGAAAGCGTTTGGGTATAAGCCGCACTTGGAGGATTTGCTGCGATATATGTCATTACCTGACGCACTTCTATATTTTCCGGGAAGCTTTTAATTGACTCAACAAAACTACGGTTTGCATCAAGTCGGCGGACTTGATATCTACGCCGTAAAAAGGACGATATTCCACTTATTGCCTCTACATCTTTTGTAAATAGATCGGTTACATCTATTACCACTCCGGAAGAGTCTTTGCTTATTGCTTTAATATCAAATGCAGCGATAACCGGCTCAAAGTTGTTTGCGCGAACAGATTCATAGACGGGGAGTTCTTCATCTGCAATAGCTTCATAAGATTTTTTTCGCATCAGGATTTTGTCATCCGTTCTGGAAAAGCTAATAACCTGTTCAGCTGATTTAGAACCTGCGGAATTGAATCCGGAGTAACCGGGCGGAACCCCCGCAATCCGGCTTACCATTAACATCTCCCTGTTTAAAAGATCGTTGTTGATCTCAAAAAAATATTTACCATCTTGTTTATAAACATTGAAAACACCTTCATCTTTTACAGCACTTTTCTTAATTACCTTATCAAAAGGCTGAATTCCTCCTTTGGCGGAAGACCTGGGAGAAACAGAATTGTTAGATGATTTTGCAGGTGTTGTGGTTTTCTTTGTTCCGGTACAACCTGAAATAATAAATACGGCAGAAAAAATAATGCCAAGAAACGTGATACGATTTTTCATTTGTGAATGATTTAGTAAAGTTTTAGTGCACGAAAGTAGATAAAAAAACTGCTTCCATTCGTAAAATGGTTTAATACGGAGAGATTTTTTCTGACTCTGAAGCAAAAAAATGGCGGCGATTTTTTGCGAAAAATACCTACCTTTGAGTCCTTTAAATTTCAAGCAATAAATTTCAGTGTTATGATAATTGGTGTACCTAAAGAAATAAAAACCCATGAGAATCGTGTTGCCATTCAGCCGGGTGGAGTTATACAAATGAAGCGAAACGGACACGATGTGCTTATCCAAAAAAGTGCAGGTGCTGGCAGCGGGTTTAGTGATGAGGAATACATAAAAGCAGGTGCAACTATTATTGATGATGTGGAAGAAGTATGGAAGCGTGCTGAAATGATTATGAAAGTAAAAGAGCCTATCGCTGAAGAATATTCGCGAATGAGAGAAGGTCAGGTGGTTTTCACTTACTTCCATTTTGCTGCCGACGAAGCCCTTACAAAAGCAGTGGTTAATTCTAAATGTGTTGCCATTGCCTACGAGACAGTAGAAAAAGCTGATCGTTCGCTGCCGCTGCTTATCCCGATGAGTGAAGTTGCCGGACGTATGGCGGCACAGGAAGGAGCTGTATATCTTGAAAAACCAAAAGGCGGGCGAGGTGTATTAATGGGGGGAATCCCTGGCGTGGCTCCGGCAAAAGTACTGGTACTTGGTGGCGGTATAGTTGGTGTAAATGCAGCAAAAATTGCTGCAGGTATGGGCGCTGATACAACCATCATGGATATTAACATGCCAAGGCTAAGATATCTGGATGATGTGATGCCTAAAAATATTAATACTGAGTTTTCCTCTGAAGCAAACATTAGAGCAATGCTCCCTCATGTGGATATGATTATCGGTGCGGTATTAAAGCCAGGAGCAAAGGCTCCACACCTTATTACCCGTGAAATGCTAAAAGAAATGAGACCGGGTACGGTATTGGTTGATGTGGCTATTGACCAAGGTGGATGTTTTGAGACGTCAAAGCCAACAACACATAAAGATCCTGTGTACTTCGTAGATGATATTCTTCACTACTGTGTGGCAAATATGCCAGGTGCTGTTCCATATACTTCTACTTTAGGTTTAACAAATGTGACTCTTCCTTATGCAGTAGCATTAGCCAATAAAGGCTGGAAACAAGCACTGAAAGATGATCCTGAGTTACTTATGGGATTAAATGTGGCTAACGGAACCATTGTTTATGAAGATGTTGCTGCTGCTTTTGGTATGGACTGGCAACCGGTTGATTCAGTTCTTAATTAAAACTGGTCTCAAATAAATTATAAGCCCTGATTTTTTAATCAGGGCTTTTTTTATGCTACAGATTTGCCTGTCGAAGCTACACAAATTTTAAACCATTGCTCATCACTCATAGTCAGCTTCAAAGCTTCAACTGCTGTTCTGATTCTTTCGATCTTACCTGAGCCGACTATAGGTAGAATGTTAGCTGGATGTTTAAATAGCCAGGCATAGATTACAGAATCGATATGTTCTGCTCCAAGTTGTCCTGCTACTTCTTTTAAAGCTAGTTCCAGTCTGCGATCTTTTTCAGTTTGAGGATTGAAAACGGAACCACCTGCCAAAGGAGACCAGGCCATAGGAGAGATATTTTCTTTTAAGAAGAAATCCATATTGCCATTATCAAAATGTTCCAGATTATAAGGCGATATTTCAACCTGGTTTGTAACCAGTTTTTCATCTAAGTGTTTTTGGAGTGCCTCAAACTGATGGGGCAAAAAATTGGAGACACCAAAACTAAGAACCTTCCCTTCCTTATGGAGTTTGCCAAATGCTTTGGCAACTTCTTCTGGTTCTAAAAGAGGAGAAGGCCGGTGGAGAAGAAAAAGATCTATTCGGTCAGTATTCAGGTTGCGTAAAGAAGCTTCAGCAGAAGAAATAATGTAGTTACTATTATAATCGTAATACTTTATAGTTCTGTCAGGGAATTTATCAGAAAGAAGCCTTATTCCACATTTTGTAACTATTTCAATATTTTCTCTAAGTGATGAATCCAGCTTCAATGGTTCTCCGAATTTTCTTTCGCATTCATAGTCGCCATAAATATCGGCATGGTCGAAGGTGGTAACCCCTAGCGCTATACACTCTTCAATAAATTGAAAGAGCTCCTGATTAGAAAATCCCCATTCTAAAAGCCTCATTTGGCCTTGAATTATTCTGGATACTTCAAGCCGGTCGGATAAGGCAACTCTGTTTAAACCAGGCATTATTTGTTTATCTGCCATAAGAAATTACTTTAAGAGGATCGGTTTTGGCAGCAATGCGTGCCGGAATCCACGATGCCAGGCCACATAAAAAAGTGGTAACCGCAGCTACAATCACAAAATCAAACAGGTGTGGTTCTACCGGAACGTAGCTCATATAATAGTTTTCCTGGGATAATGGAATAATCTGAAATTCTGATTGCAGCCAGGCAAATAAGAGCGATATGGTAATACCAAAAGCCAGACCTGCGAAAGAAACCAGCAGGCCTTCCAGTAAAAATACTTTTCTTACAACCGAGGATTTTGTTCCCATGGTTTTAAGTACTCCAATATCCCGGGTACGCTCCAGGATCATCATTAACACGGCACCAATCAGGTTAAAAGCTGCTACAATAATCATAACAGCAATAACAAGAGGAATCATTTGTTCCTGAAGCTCTACCCAAGCAAAAATGCCTTCAAATTTTACAAGTATAGATTCTGCAAAAAAAGGAAATGATAAAGAAGGTGATAGTTTGTCTTCGAAGTCTTCAATATTAGATTCATTTCCGAGTCTTATTTCAATAGCGTTGGCTTCATTTTCCTGTAACTGGAACAGGCTTCTTGCTTGTTCACGCTCAGTAAGTACAAACACATCGTCAAACTGGTCTATACCTGTTTGATAAATACCCGTAATAATAAACTGTTTGATCTCGGGAGAATTGATAAGTGAAGGAACGCCCTTTATAGTATATACAGTAACAATATCTCCAATGCCGGTGCTAAGCAAATCGGCAAGTTTAGAACCCACCACAATACCGTACATTCCATTTACCTGCCGGGTAAGATCAAATTCGCCAAAATTCACATATTCCTTAAGATCAGAAACGCCCCCGGTTTCATTTACACCTTTCAAAATGGTACCACTGATATTATCTCTGGTTTGGATCATCACCTGGCCTTGTATAACAGGTTGCAGTTCGGTGATTTCAGGCAGCGATTGTTCCAGATAACTGATGAGCGTATCTGCCCGTTGAAGGGTAGGATTGATAAACGATTGGCTTGAAACGGTATAATGCGGAGCAAACCCCAATACTTTTCCGTTGATGGTAGATTTGAAGCCATGCACAACAGAAAGAGCGATAAGCAACCCTGCTGAACCTACCGCAACGCCTGTTATGGCCATGATCTTGATGAACGACAAAAAGCGGGCACCTTTACGGGTACCCTTAAAATATCTGAAGGCTAAATACCATTCAAAGTTCATAGTGTTTAGTTAATAGTTAATGGTTATTGGTAAGAGCCTTTACCAATAACCATTAACTATTTTCTTTATTCAGGTTTCATTTGCGGGAAAAACAAAACGTCCCGGATTGTAGCAGAATTAGTCATTAGCATGGCCAGCCGGTCGATTCCAATACCTATTCCTGCAGTGGGGGGCATTCCATATTCCAAAGCCCGGATGAAATCTTCATCAATAGTCATGGCTTCGTCATCACCGCCGGCTCGTAACGAAGCTTGTTCTTCTAATCTTGCTCTTTGATCGATTGGATCGTTTAGCTCAGAATAGGCATTCGCAATTTCCTTGCCGTTACAAATACATTCAAAACGTTCAACCAGCCCTTCTTTTGAACGGTGCTTTTTGGTAAGCGGGCTCATTTCAACAGGGTAATCCGTAATAAATGTAGGTTGGATCAATTTAGACTCTACATATTCACCAAAGATCTCATCAATGATTTTACCCTTTCCAAAGCTCTTATCAACCTGAATGTGAAGCTCTTTAGCTACAGTTCTCATTTCATCAAGACTCAAACCATTTAGATCTTTACCGGTTTCTTCTTTGATGGCATCTAGTAAAGGAATTTTTGGCCACGGAGCTTTGAAGTCAATCTCATGTTCACCAACAGTTACTTTCGTTGAACCGTGAAGATCGAGAGCAACTTGTTCGATCATCTTTTCTGTAAAATCCATCATCCAGTTGTAGTCTTTATAAGCAACATAAAGCTCAACCTGAGTGAACTCCGGATTATGGAATCGGGATAACCCCTCATTCCTGAAATCTTTTGAAAATTCATACACCCCGTCAAACCCACCAACAATCAATCGTTTTAGATACAATTCATTGGCAATCCGGAGATACAAATCCATGTCCAGTGTATTGTGATGCGTAACAAAGGGCCTGGCTGAAGCCCCTCCATATATTGGTTGTAAGATGGGGGTTTCCACTTCCAGATAACCACGTTCGTTCATAAAGTTACGCATGGTTTGCACCAGCTGGGTTCTTTTCTTGAATGTCTCGCGCACTTCAGGATTTACAATTAAGTCAACATAGCGCTGCCGGTACCGAAGTTCTTTATCTGCAAAAGCATCGTAAATTACTTTTTCGCCGTCTTCGTTTTCTACTTCTTTTGGAATTGGAATAGGCCGAAGGGTTTTTGAAAGAAACTCAAATTCTTCGGCATGTACGGTGGTTTCTCCGGTTCGTGTTTTAAATACAAAGCCTTTAATCCCCACAATATCTCCGATATCTACCAGCTTTTTGAAAACGGTATTGTAGTTATCGACGCCAACATCATCCCGACGGATATAAACCTGAATGGTACCCTCAGCATCCTGCAAATTAAAGAAAGCAGCTTTTCCCATAATACGGCGTGTCATAACACGGCCTGCCACAGCCACAGATTCTGTTTCAGGATTAGATTCTTCATCCCGGACCAGTGCTTCGTTTTCCTTGACCTGTTTACTCGAATGAGTAACCCCGAAAGAGTAGGGGTATGGATTTACCCCAAGTTTATTTAGCTCATTAAGTTTTTCTCTGCGTATTTCTTCTTGCTCAGAATGTGTAAGTTCCTGGTTCGACATGTATTCGTTTTGTTAGTAGGTTTCTGCGAATCAAAAAATGCAAAAATACCGAATTAAGCGGATAATTGTGGTACTAACCTGAATCTTTGTACACTATTTTTGAAACTTCTGGAAACCATACATATTTCCAATTTTCCTGATGACGTTTTTCTTGGATATTCTGAAATCAGAGAAGACCTTTCTTCCCGTATTTTGATTGAACCTGAGAAACAGGAGTGGGAAGTATTTACAAATCAGCATCGCAGGAATGAATTTTTAACCGGGCGACATCTTTTTAAAGAAATGCTGCGGTGTCTTGGAATAGATGCTGACTTTACAATTCAAAAGCATGCTCTTGGAAAACCTTTTGCAACATGTGGGGTTGATAAGCTATATGTAAGCTTCAGCCATTCAAAAAACCACGTGTTTTGTACTTTCTCACCTTCTGTTGATATAGGGTTAGATACAGAGTGGCTAGATAGAAAAGTTGATGAACGGATTGTTAAACGCATATTGGGGGAGAACGAATGGGAAGTATTTTCTGAGGAAAACCCCATTTTGCTTTGGACCATAAAAGAAGCTGCGGTAAAATGCCTGGGAACAGGCCTGCGAACGAACTTAAAAGAATTGACTATCCAAAAAAATGACCGAAACGAATTTTTAGTAATAATTAACAATGAAAAATCCTTTCAAATTTGTAGTTTCCAAGAACTGAATCATCAAATTTCTATTGCTTACTAAAGCTTTAAAATACGATTCTAGCCTTAAAAAGCCTGAAGGGACTTATTCTCATCTGATGGGAAAAGTGCCTTCGGGTTTTTTTATGTCAAAGAGTTAAACAAATCATCAGCACATGACTTTCGCTAATATTACCAAGAACGAACTGCAATCAGCACTAAATAGTACTAAACCGGTAACTGAAGGTTTACAAAACATCCGGCTATTATTTGTACCTACACATATTGATCCGAATAACCCGGAGGAACTAACCTCTATATATAGGAATGTTTGTAACGCCGAATATAACACACTGGTAGTAGTTGAATCTTATAAAGGAGAGTTGGAAAAAAAACTTAGCATCCCTTCAAACCAAACGTTTGAAACCCCTTTTGGTGAGGTACCGGTTGACGACAAAATACGTAATGAGCTATGTGATGAAGAAGATGATTTCTTTATTAGTGATGGAGGAATGAGCGATAAGATGGCTCTTTACACTCAATTGATGATGATGCAGGCCTGCCAGGAAGATTTTGAAGTGGTAAGTATCCAGATTGGAGATTATGACCCTGCTATTGTTAAAGAACTTGCTTTTGCTTTAGATGAATTGTTCCGTTCCCGAAATGCGCTTTTAGTGTTTTGCTGTGATTTGCCAAGCTCAGATTCTGAAGAACTTGAGAAACTTAAAGGTTTGATTGATTCGAATAATGAATCGGGCTTGCACCATTATCTAAACAGTAAGGAAAAGAAAGTGGAAGGTGCCCGTGCTTTTATGACAGGGATCCTGATCTCAAAATATTGGGGCCTGAATGTTTGGTTTACACCTGTTAATGAAAAAACTACGTACACAGGCGGTTTTGCGTATGTTCCTGTGGGTGAGATGGCCCATTCATGAACAAACCATCGGTAACCATTTTTGGGCTGGGCAGGGTTGGCTTTGTATTAAAGAAAGCCTTAGAAGATTCCGGTTACCAAATTAAATCAACGTATTCCCGAAACGAGTTTCCCAAATCAATGCGAGATTTTGGGGAGATAGTATTTTTAGCAGTTCCAGATAAGGAAGTTGAAAGGCTTGCTCAAAAAATAGCTTACACCTTTTCAAATTTGGAGGAAAAAGTTTTTGTGCATTGTTCGGGGGCTTTAAGTTCTTTGGTGTTACATGGCACCAAAAAGAATGGCGCAGAGGTTGCTTCATTTCATCCTCTTAAAGCAGTTACCGGTAATCAATCAAGTTTTCGTGGCTCCTGGTTTGATATTGAGGGAGATTCGAAAGCAGTAAACATGTTGAATGTGATAGCTTCAGATCTAAAAGCATTCAGTTTCGATATTCTTTCTGAATCAAAACCATTGTTGCATGCTGCTGCTGTGGTTTCATCAAACTACTTGGTTACTTTAATGAAGCTGGCAGTGGATATTTCTACTGAAGCTGGAATTGAAAAAAGCACAGCACTTAAAGCATTATTGAGTTTGGCTGAATCCTCAATTAGCAATATTAAAGAAAATGGTTTGGAAGATGCCTTAACGGGGCCAATTTCGCGAGGTGATGTAGAAACTATCGAACAGCACATCATGGAGCTTAATAATCATCCTGAACTGCTGAAACACTACAAAAGCCTGGGAACATATACGTTATCGCTTGCCAAAGATCTGAGTGAAGAAAAGCACACCAAGCTGAAAGAGATTTTAAAAGATGGCAAAACCTGATACAAAAGATTTTTATCAAAAAGTGTATGAAGTTGTAGCTAAAATTCCTGAAGGCAGAGTAACTTCCTACGGTGTAATTGCAGGGTACCTTGGAGTTGAATCGGGTGCAAGAATGGTGGGCTATGCACTCAATAATTACGATCCGGTTGAATTGGGTTACCACATTCCAGCGCACAGAGTATTGAATAGGTTAGGGCAGCTAACTGGCAGGGCTTTTTTCGAGGATGATTCAATGAGAGAACGACTGGAGCAAGAGGGGGTAGAATTTGTAGCAGAATACACCGTTAATTTTGAAAAACATTTTTGGAATCCGTTCGATGAACTCTAACTTTGAGTTTTAATTTCACGCATGATAAAAACAGGCTTTTTCTTTCTAATTCTGTTTGGTTTTTCGGTCTCTGGCTTTGCTCAATCAGTTTTGTCAATCGGGGAAACCGCGCCCATGGCTGATCAATCGGTTGAAGATGTAAACAGCCGTTCGGTAAATCTTTCTCAAATAACCCAGACGAACGGTTTACTTGTGGTTTTTTCCGGGAATACATGTCCTTGGGTTACACGCTGGGAAGAAAGGCTTAAATCCATTGCATCAACTGCCCGTTCAAGTCAAATTGGGATGATTGTGCTAAACCCAAATGAGAGAATTCGAGGTCGGGGAGAGTCGATTGCAGATATGAAAAGACGGCATACCAAAAGAAACTACAATTTTGTATATGCATTGGATAAAGACCATATACTCGCAGATGCCTTTGGAGCGACTAAAACCCCTGAGGTATTTTTATTTGATGGAAATATGAAATTGGTATATAAAGGCACTATTGATGATAATCCTAATGATGCCGGCAGGGTTGAGCATAATTATCTTCAAGATGCAGTTGATGCATTGTTAACCGAAGAATCGATTTCAAACCCATATACAGAAGTTAAAGGTTGCCCGATAAAGCGAATACAGTAATTATCTAAAAAAACCAGTATTTTTGATTGGCTCGTGTTTTCGAGCCTTTTTTATTTCATAACCTAACCTAACCTAATCAAATCAGCTTAATGCCTACGTGGACATTACATACAGAATTCAAATTTGATGCTGCTCATTATATTGATGGCTACAATGGCAAATGCGGCCGTATGCATGGCCACTCTTATAAGGTGAAAGTTACAGCACAATCGAACAAGCTCAATCCATCTGCATATCTGGATACAGATGACATGGTGTGCGATTTCAAAGAATTGAAATGGGCTGCTAAAGATTCAGAAAAAGGCGGGCTCGATCACAGTTTTTTAAATGATTTGATGGAGGTTAACACTACAGCAGAACGAATAGCCGAGTATATCCACAAAGAAACAATGAAGAGAATTCCTCAAGACATAGAACTGACCGTAACGGTTTGGGAGACGGAAACCTGTTGGGTGGAATATTCGGATCAATAATGACGTTCCGTATTTTATCATCCTGAACTCGTTTTCTAAAGGAATACCATGGCAGGATCTCACGATTAAGCTTTGAACGATGAATAAGCAATCAATTTCTTTAATAAATGATGCAGCTGATATTATGGATGTAGAATACCCTATCATGGAACACTTTTATACCATTCAGGGAGAAGGAGTGCATACAGGGAAAGCTTCCTATTTTATAAGAACCGGTGGTTGCGATGTAGAATGCTGGTGGTGCGATGTGAAAGACAGCTGGGATGAAAGCAGACATCCTGCAATGAAAGTGGGAGAACTCGTAAAATATGCTAAAGAGAGTGGGGCACCCTTTGCAGTTATTACCGGGGGAGAACCTTTATTGCATAACCTGGATGCGTTGACTACCGCTCTGCAAAAAGCCGGATTGAAAACACATATTGAAACAAGCGGTTCATCACCCTTTAGTGGAAACTTTGATTGGGTTACCCTTTCTCCAAAAAAGTTTAAACCGCCTGTTAAAGAAATGTATCCATTAGTGAATGAACTGAAAGTGGTAGTACTCAGAAAAAATGATTTGAAATGGGCTGAACAACATGCTGCAAAATGTCCTGAGCATACAAAGTTATTACTCCAGCCGGAATGGGATACCCCGGAATCTGTTCCGTTAATTGTTGAATATGTAAAAGAAAATCCAAAATGGGGGATTAGTTTACAAACTCATAAATATTTGAGGGTTCCATAATGAGCTTTGAGAGATCCAGTGTAATAATAACCGGTGGCAGCAAAGGCATTGGTTTGTCCATCGCAAAAGTTTTTGCAGAAAAAACAAATCGTCCAATAGTGTTGGTGGCAAGAACAGTCTCTGATCTGGAAAATGCCAAAAAGCAATGCCTTGAGTGGGGGGCTCCTAAAGTTGATATTATCTCTGTTGATATAAGCTCAGAAAAGGAAGTATCCCGGATTGATTTTGAAGGATTAAATCCGGGGGTTTTGATAAATAACGCAGGGGTTTTTCTATTCAAACCATTGTCAGAAACTTCAGGCGAAGAATTTGAAAGGCAGTACAAGTTGAATACATTTTCTGCCTTTAATCTTACAAAAACGGTGTTACCGGAGCTAAAGAAGAAGGAGAGAGGCTTAATTGTTAATATTTGCTCCCAGGCATCTCTAAAAGGTTATGGAGACAGCGGAGCCTACACAATGAGCAAACATGCTGTTTTGGGTTATACACGTTCTCTTCGCAAAGAATTGATGCAAACTAAGATTGCAGTATCCGCCATTAACCTGGGACAAACTTATTCCACTTCCTGGAAAGAAGTGGATGTAGATCCCGATAAACTTATTGATCCTGAAGATGTAGGCCGATTAATCGTTTCGCTTACAGAACTATCCCCACAAAGTGTTGCCGAAGAAATAATTCTGATGCCTCAGGGTGGAGAAGTAAATCCGATGTGATCGTTTACTTTTCTTTTTGATCAAAAATATAGCCATTCTGCTCGGCATGTTCCTCAACAGTGCCTAAGCCTAAGGCTTTTCTTCTTTCGTTTACATCACCAACGTCTTTGATCTTATAAATTCTATACTTCTGTTGAGGTTCGTCCCAAACAGCCTGAGTGCCATAAATTTGAGGTTCTCCTTTTTTCATAAGCACTCTGTCTTTTAAAAATGCCAAATGCCACCCGGGCGATTCTCCGTCTGTAACCGATTCTTCTAACAAGGGGAGATATTTTTCCTGAGTTTCTAAATCTGCATGCTGAATGGTGAGCCAAATTGCCTGATTTGCTTTGTCTCCAACTCTGCTTTTACCTACCCAACCGTGAGTTTCAACAAAATCAATGAGCTTTTTAACGGTTATGGAATCCTGTTGGTTAATGAGCGACCAAATGTAGGTGTACTCAGCAGATTCTCGGCCAAATTTTTTCACTACATCAGGAAGCAATAGCCTTAGCGTTTGGTCTTCAACGCTAAAGGATTCTAATTCTAAAGCAAGCAGGCTGTCCGTTTTTGCAACAGATTCAATTTTTTCTTTGAGTACTAAAATCCCTTTTTCAAGGATTTCATCCTTCTCAGTTGATGTTTGTTTTACATAGTAGTGGGGAATATATCTTTCTCTGGCTGTACCGTTCGCGTGAAATAATTCAATAGCAGGCATAGAAAAACCAAATGTTTGGTTTGGCAAAGAGTAATTGAACACTTCCCCAGCCAGCCTTCTCATTTCAGTACCTACAACAGCAGCCCTTTGCATGGCTTCGAGCCCAATGGTAAGCCCTTCTCCCATACTTGCCGTCCATCTTCCAACCAATATTACAACAGGCTTTTTATACTGTACACCTCTGGGGCTTGCGTATTCAACCCAGCTTTGCACAACCTCAGGTTGATTATCCCAGCTTTCGTGTGGATGCAGGTGTTTTTGGTAAGGAAGTTCAGAATCAATAAATCTACTCATTATACCCCGGGCTACGTACGTATTACCACCATTAATGGTGTTTCTTAAATCTAAAATCAGTCCTTCAGTATCCATGAGTTTTTCTAAAGCCCAATCGAATTCTGAAATGACAGTATTCTGGCCTAAAGAATTATTGATCCTGATTATACCAATTCCGTTTTCAATTCTTGAGTTAAGAAAACCAGAATTATTTTTGAACTCCATCTTATCTAAATCAAATTCAAACTCATCGCCGTTTTGCTTTTTAAGGGTAAGAATTCTTGGTTCATTATATTTGCCTGCTACTATTTTATTAGCAATCCATTTCCTGGTTTCAGGAGCAGTTTTATTGTTGCAGCTAGTTGGGAAAGCATTGATTGCATCATCAAAAGGAACACCATTAAACTTTAGTATTTCAGAGCCAAGAATGTTTTCGGATATCAGGTCTATTTGGCTTTGCCATAGGTTTGAAATTACTGGTTTATTTTTCTCATTGTATGATAGAAACACAGGGGCATAAAGACGGTATGAATAACTCGTGTTTGTATTTAATATGAAATGACTGTCGTAGAACTCTGCAATTAGATATTCGAAGAATAGTACTACATCTACGATATTATTGATTTGTTCAATTTTTGAAGAGTAATGGTCTTCTATACATTTGAGATCCGTATTCTTCTGGTTTAAATACACATAATCTTTTGATATATCATTAAGGATTTCTTTCAAATCTTCCTTAATTAAAGACCTGTCAATAGTGTTACTTTGAGACTGGGTTTTAAAAGTGAAAAGTAACAAGAGTGCTGAAACAAATAATTTCTTCATTTATGGATCGGGATTGTAAATGATTAAAAGGCGAAGCTCACGAACATAGTAAGCATATGTTTCAAAAATTTTTTGTTGAAAGAGGGGTAAACTCTTAGTAGATGCAAAAAAGAAAAGAGTTTTTATTAATCAGATAAATAGGTAAGATTTTTCTCCCACCTTACTGGCTATCGGGGCTGTGATCTAAGTGACTTCTCCATCTATCATTGAGCCTGTGTTGACAGACAAATTCAGGACGATCATGATCTAAAACCCAGCCAAAATCTCATTCAGCGTCTCGCTTGGTCTCATTGCTTTGCCGGCTAACTTGTCATCCGGTTTGTAGTACCCGTCGATATCTACCGCTGTTCTCTGAGCATCAATAAGTTCTTTGCTTATGGTTTCTTCATTATCCGATAGTTGTCTGGCAAGAGAAGCAAACTTGTTTGCTAAGTCAGTGTCTTTGGTTTGATTCGCCAATGCTTCTGCCCAGTACATGGCTAGGTAAAAGTGGCTTCCGCGGTTATCGATCTGGCCAAGCCGCCGAGCCGGGGATTTGTTATTCTGCAGGAATTTAGAAGTTGCATTATCCAGTGTTTCGCCAAGAACTCTGGCTCTGTCATTATCAAAAACTTTTCCTAAATGATCTAAGGAAACAGCAAGAGCCAGAAACTCTCCAAGCGAATCCCAGCGTAAATAGTTTTCCTTCACAAACTGCTGAACGTGCTTTGGAGCAGATCCTCCGGCCCCTGTTTCAAACAAGCCACCTCCATTCATCAATGGAACGATAGATAGCATCTTAGCACTGGTTCCAACCTCGAGAATAGGGAAGAGGTCAGTGAGATAATCACGTAGTACGTTTCCGGTAACAGAAATGGTATCCAGTCCTTTGCGAATACGCTTCACAGAGAATTTGGTAGCTTCAACAGGGCTCATAATGTGAATTTCTAATCCCGAAGTATCATGATCTTTCAGGTAAACATTAACTTTGTTGATCAGCTCTGCATCATGAGCCCGGCTTTCATCCAGCCAGAACACAGCAGGAGAACCAGTATCTTTAGCTCTGTTTACTGCTAATTTTACCCAATCCTGAATGGGAGCATCTTTGGTCTGGCACATCCTCCAGATATCGCCTTGTTCCACATCATGCTCCATAAGCACATTTCCATTAGAATCGCTTACCCGTACGGTGCCATCTACGGGAATTTCAAAAGTCTTGTCATGAGAGCCGTATTCCTCAGCTTTCTGAGCCATTAAACCTACATTTGGAACGCTTCCCATTGTAGAAGGGTCATAAGCACCGTTCGCTTTGCAATCATCAATCACTGCCTGATATACGCCTGCGTAACTGCTGTCAGGAATTACCGCCTTTGTGTCCTGAGTATCGCCATCCTTATTCCACATACAACCTGATGTTCTGATCATAGCAGGCATGGAAGCATCAATGATCACATCACTAGGGACATGCAGGTTGGTAATACCTTTGTCGGAGTTTACCATGGCAAGATCGGGCTGACTTTCATACAAGCTGGCCAGATCTTGTTCAATTTCTTTCTGTTTGTCAGCAGGAAGGGCACTTAATTTATTTACAAAGTCTCCGAAACCGTTAGAAGTATCCACTCCAAGGTCGTTTATTACATCTGCATGCTTTGTAAATAAGCTCTTAAAGAATACATCAACAGCATGTCCGAAAATAATAGGATCTGATACTTTCATCATGGTTGCCTTCATATGAAGTGAGAACAATACGCCTGAAGCCTTAGCGTCCTCTAATTGTCCTTCAAGAAACCGAACCAACGCTTTTTTACTCATGTAGGTACCATCAATGACCTCTCCGGCCTGAAGTGAAATCTTTTCTTTTAGCGTAGTAGTGGAACCATCATTCCCAATCCATTCAATACTGATATCAGTAGCATTAGAAACCGTTACCGATTTCTCATTCGATCTGAAATCGTTTTTACCCATTGTAGCAACGTGAGACTTGGAATCAGAGCTCCATGTGCCCATTGAGTGTGGATTATTTCTGGCGTATTCCTTAACCGCTTTTGGAGCTCTGCGATCTGAATTTCCTTCACGAAGTACCGGGTTTACCGCACTGCCTTTCACTTTATCATAGCGGGCTTTGATCTGTTTCTCATCATCATTCTTTGGTTCCTCAGGGTAATCGGGGAGAGCATATCCTTTGGATTGAAGTTCTTCAATGGCAGCTGTTAACTGAGGAATGGACGCACTGATATTTGGAAGTTTGATTATGTTTGCCCCTGGAGTTTTAGCAAGCTCTCCTAGCTCGGCAAGTGCATCTCCAATTCGTTGATCCTCATTCAGGAACTCAGAAAAGTTAGCGATGATACGTCCCGATAATGAAATATCTCTGGTTTCTATCTTAACACCCGCAGCACCTGCAAATGCTTCAATAATGGGTAAAAATGAGTAAGTAGCCAGTGCCGGAGCTTCATCCGTTTTTGTGTAAATAATTTTGGCGTTTTCGTTGCTCATGAGTGCTCTGAATAAAATCTGAAAGTGAAAATTTAGGGAGCAGAGTTTACGAAAAAAGAGAAACAATTAAGAGTACTCCAGCTAAGAATTATCGATTGCCGGCAATGATTATAATTGATAACTGATCCACTGATAATTGTTCATTGATTATGTATATTCAACAATGATTGGCGGACAGATTCCGTTGGTTTCAAAAAGGTTAATAAACTTTCAGAGCCATGCTTAAACCCATGTTCGGCCACCGCCCGAAGCCAAAGAAATTCGACTTACCATTGCGCTACTATGATCCTGAACAGGAAGAACGGGAGCATGAACGGCGGAAGCGCAGGATCAAATTTCAAACACACAACCGAATAAAACCAAAACAGAATGTACGGGTGCTGGGGTTGGCGATATTGTTATCTTTGGTTATTTACATCATCACCGTTTTATAAGAAAGGAATTTTTAGTTGAGCGAAACGCAGGAAGGCACTTCAATAATACATCAGTTACCACCGGAGATAAGTAACAAGATTGCGGCAGGGGAAGTGATTCAGCGTCCGTCTTCTGTGGTTAAAGAGCTTCTTGATAATGCTATTGATGCGGGAGCTGATGAGATTAAAATTATTATAGAGCAAGCCGGAAGAACACTGATCCAGGTTATTGATAACGGCTGTGGAATGAGCAACGAAGACCTTCCGCTTTGTTTTGAACGGCATGCTACGTCCAAAATCAGTTCGGTAGACGATCTTTTCCGAATTAAGACACTTGGATTCAGAGGAGAAGCCATGGCATCGATTGCATCCGTTTCTCAAATTGTAGTTCGGTCAAAAAGGGCGGAAGATGATAATGGCTGGGAGTTTGAAGTAGATGGAGGAGAGGAGAAAGTTGTTAAGCCTGTGGCAACTCAAAATGGTACTTCAATCTCGGTTCGAAACCTGTTTTTTAATGTTCCTGCCCGTCGGCAGTTCCTGAAAACGGATGTAACAGAACTTCGCCATATTTTAAGAACAGTTCAGTATGCCGCTTTGGCAAATACTAATATTGCTTTCCAGGTAGCGGCGGATGGAGAGGAAATTTACAATCTGTCTGTTCAAACTTTAAAAGAAAGAGTTTCAGCAATTTTTGGAGCCTCTTACAAAGCCAGCCTGATTGAGTTTGAAGAGGAGACCAGTTATATAAAGATTTATGGATTTGCTTCTGATCCAAAACTGGCAAAAAAGAGCAGGGGGGAGCAGTTTTTATTCGTAAACGGCCGTCCATTTCAACACAGGTATCTTACTCATGTGATATTAAGTTTGTACGATGCATGGACAAAGAATAACGAATATCCGTTTTATGCTTTGTTCTTCGAGATCGATCCTTCTAAAGTAGATGTGAATGTGCATCCATCTAAAATGGAAGTAAAATTCGAGGACGAACGAAGTGTGATTCAATTAGCCCGCTCGGTCGTGAACAGATCGTTGAACGAGCATTTCATGATTCCCAATATCCAAAGAGAAGACCCTACATTTCTGGGAGATAACGAAGGCAAAGGGTTCGATTCCGGGTTTAGCTTTAACATGCCCGATGTAAAACAAAGCGATAAAGGATTTCAGGTTCCATCCAGGATCAACCGCAACCCCGTTAAGGGAAGGGGCGATGAGTTTGGGAGTATGTTGTATGGAAGTTTTGATGCAAAACCCGCTTCTAAACAAGATTTTGATCCTGAACGTACGTTCGAATCAGGTTTGTCTAAAGTATCTGATGAGCAAGGATTTTTTCAGCTTCACAATACCTACATTATTACCCAAACCAGAACTGGGGTTTGTGTAATTGATCAGTATCTGGCTCATAAACGCATCCTTTTTGAAAAGGCCATTACGGCTACCGAATCAGCACTGCCAAGCACCCAACAGCTTCTTTTTGCCCAGACTATGGAGCTTTCGGCAAGTGATTATGCTCTTCTTCAGGAATTACATCCAATTTTACAGCAAATGGGTTTTTCGGTTCAGCTGCTGAGCGGAAATACAACAATGATAAACGGGGTTCCGGCCGATGTGGAGATCGGAAATGAACAGGAGGTTCTTGTTGCAATGCTCCACCAATATCAGGAATTAGGCCAGAAATTAAACCTTGAAGCACGGGATAAAGTAGCAATTTCTTTTGCTTCGAAAGCAGCTATTCCAAGAGGAAAAAAGCTTACCTATGAAGAAATGGAAGCACTTGTGGATCAGCTTTTTGCTTGCGAACAACCGTATTTAGATCCCTTAAAAAAACCCACAATCGTTTATCTTTCGCTGGATGAGATACAATCGAGATTCAGGTAGTACATGAACATCTTAGCTATTGAGCCTTTTTACAGTGGATCGCACAAAGCTTTTCTTAAAGGCTTAATACAGCATTCAAGCCATAAGATTATTCCAATCAAGCTGAATTACAAGGGTTGGAAGTGGAGAATGCATGGCGATTCTGTTACACTGGCTCAGCTTACCAATCAGGTGGAAGAGGATATCGAACTGTTGATGATAAGCAGTATGACGAACCTTCCGGCATTTATCGCGTTAACAAATCCAAGATTTTCGCATACTCCCAAGATCATGTACATGCATGATAACCAGTTTACACGCCCGATTCCTGAAGGGGAGAGCCGTGATCTAACGTTTTGCTACATTAACTACCTGAGTATGCTGGTGGCAGATAAGCTGATTTTTAGTTCTCAGTTTCAGATCGATGATTTGATGGAGGCTTTACCAAAATTCCTGGATAATTATCCCGATGACAAACACTACAATACGGTTGAACAAATCAGGGAAAAGAGTATAGTGCTTCAACCGGGTTTGGATTTAAAGCATTTCAACGATCAACCGGATACCAGGTCAAAAAACAAAAATCCAGTCATTGTTTGGAATCAACGATGGCAGTTTGACCGGAATCCGGCTATGTTTTTCAGAGTGCTGAACCGGTTGAATGATATTGATCTGAAGTTCGATCTGATTCTGGCAGGGGATACCAAACACGAAAAACCGGAAGAATTTGAAAAGGCGTGGCAGCGATATGGCACTCAGATTACGCATTTCGGCTATGTAGATGACAAAGAGAATTACAGCAAACTGCTGCATTCGGGAGATATTGTGGTTTCAACAGCGACTTATGAGTTCTTTTGTACTCCGATTCTTGAAGCTGTTTACTGTGGTTGTCATCCTTTAGTACCTAATGCTTTGCATTATCCTGAGTTAATCCCTCAGTCTCTGCATAATCCTCTTTTGCATGCTCCTGTATTGTATGATACAGAAGATGATCTGTTTAAGTATATGCGGGATCTGTTGACAAAAAAGATTAAACCGCTTCCGAAATCTTCGCTCCAGAACATTAACAAGCATCTGGATTGGAATAAAAAGATCAAGGATTATGACCGGTTGTTTGAAGATACAATCAAATAAGCATCAGGTCCCAAATTGCCTGATCTTGACCATTGCTACAATCCCGCATAAAACCAGTATCTCATCTGTATGATCGGAGACTTGAAAAGAATCTCCACGGTATTTTTTTGAATAAATGATAGGTTGGTTCGAACGGTCAGATATTGTCCATCTGGTATAAAAGATATTGAGTTTCCAGATATAGGATTTGCCGAATAACTCAATTTTGGCTTTTGTTCGCATCATGTTAAATCCAATGCTTCCGATCTGCTTTCGATTTTGCATATTTATTACAGTTATTGTGCGCAGACGCAGACCTTCCGTTTCAAAAAAGTACTTTTTTCCTGCTATTTCAACGTAAGAAGTGCCGGAGAATGGCTTATTTCTGATGTCTCCAACTAACTTATGGTCAAGAAAGAGATCGTAATCTACAAGCAGTTTTTCTTTTTTCCATGACAGAACAGGCATAACAGAGAATTATAGTTCCGAAATAAATTTAATCATCAACTGATAATAATCCCGAAACTCAGTAAGAGGGAGGGTCTCAGGGCGATCAAATACGTCATGATATGCCTGGATTCCTCCTCTGGTATAAATATAAAACCCCGGAATTTGTTTCTGATCAAACATACAGTGATCACTGTTACAAGCTGCTCCCCGTATTCTGACTGCAGGAAGAAGATTCGCTTCTTGATTTGTCTGAACGAGTCGATCAAACTCAGTGCGATATACTGATCCGTTTACAACCTGTATTCCGTCATCTCCTGTTCCTGCGATGTCAAAATTCAGGAAGAATTTGGTCGTGGATAAATCATAGAGAGGGTTTTCAACAAAATACTTCGAACCGATTAATCCAAGTTCTTCAGCTCCGAATGCTATAAATACTATAGTGTATTTAGGTTTATTGGTTGAGAAATGTTTGGCAAGACTCAAGAGCATAGCAATACCACTTGCATTATCATTAGCGCCGGTAAAAATGGCTTCTCCCATCATCCCCAGATGATCGTAATGAGCCATTAGTGTTATTACAGAATCCGTTCGTTCACCTTCTACATAACCTATTACATTTTGTGTCTCATGATTCTCAAAAAATTTATTTTGTACATCTACTTTAATCTTTTGAATGGGTTTTGAAAGGGCAGAGGAAGAAACTATAAAAGATGCTTTTCCTTCTACTCGTGTTGAACCGCTCCACGTTAGCTTAGACTCGGTAAACTCGATAAAACCGGCAGAAGGGTTTCGACTGAAGCCATACTTTAGGAATCCGAGAATGCTGTTAAACCTATCGCTTTCTGTTTTTTTAAGTTCTGTGATTTCTTTGATTTCATAAGGAAGTAAAACAGTGAATTTGTCCGGAATCTCGATTAGTTTGCTTCTGAATTTGTCATTGCTGAGTATGTCATCAGCAGTTAGCTCAACTACTTCAAAGGTTCCTTGAACAGAAGGTGAACCTGGTTCTACTAAGAAATCTTTCCCGGCAGTTAGTTTTTTACCATTAATAGAAAGTTGAATCTGCTTAGGAAACGTATTTATCGAGATGTTGAAGCTTTGAAAGTAATTGTCCTCGAATGATAAAAGTCCAAAACGTTCAAATTCTTTTTTAATGAACTCTGCAGCTTTCTTGTCTCCGTTTTTTACATATCCGCGGCCATAGAAATCGTCTGAAGCCAGAGTATTGACTACCTCTCTAGCGTATTCAGTCTGAAAAGCATACAGATACTGTGGAATTCCAAACAAGTTAAAAGGGAAGAGTAAAAGAAGAATCTTAGAACGGAGCGTCTTCATCAGGTGCAGGGTTATGTGGAAGTGGAGGAGGCCCTGAATCACCGAGATCAGAATTGCCTGGAAGAGTGGCTCTACCCTGGGGCTCGCCAAAAAATCCACCGGTATCAGCGGTAGTTAAGTTCTCAAAACGGGCATAATCCTTAACGAAATAGTGCATTTTGCTACCCACAGGTCCGTTTCTCTGCTTTCCGACAATTACTTCAGCAAGCCCGGCAGTGGATTGACCTTCCTCTGTAGTTGTGATGCCGTAATATTCAGGGCGATATAAAAACATTACCACGTCGGCATCCTGCTCAATAGAGCCCGATTCGCGGAGGTCACTAAGCTGAGGCCGTTTATCACCACCACGCTGCTCAACAGCACGGCTTAGCTGAGAAAGAGCGATTACTGGAACATCCAGTTCTTTTGCGAGGGATTTAAGTCCCCTTGAGATCGAAGCAATTTCCTGTTCGCGATTGCCGGAGTCTTTTGTATTTCCCTGCATTAATTGAAGGTAATCAATAATTATTAAACCAATATCGTGTTCACTTTTTAACCTTCGGCATTTGGTGCGTAATTCCATCAAAGTGATAGCCGGAGTATCATCAATAAAGATATCGGCTTCATGAAGGCTGCTTGCCGCATCAATAAGCTGCTTAAAACTTTCATCGTTCAATGTTCCTTTACGGGCTTCATCAGCACGTATCCGGGCTTCCATGGTTAACAGCCTTTGCACTAACGATTGATTAGACATTTCCAGGCTAAAGATGGCTACGGAAGTACGAAGTTTTTCATCATGATGCATGGCGGCATTTCTTGCAGCAGTCAATACAAAGGCTGTTTTACCCATCGAAGGGCGGGCGGCAATAATCACTAAATCACCTTTTTGCCATCCGGCTGTTAACTGGTCAACAGCTAAACCTGCAGGGACCCCGGTAATTCCACCTTCTTTTCCACGCATATCTTCGAGGTATTCAAGGGTATCTTTTAGTATTTCGGAAACAGGCTTGGAAGCATTCTTTGTTTTGTTATTGGCTAAGTCAAAGATCTTTTGTTCTGCATCGTCAAGAACATCATATGCATCAGAAGCAGTGTCGTAAGAATTCTTGATCACATCCGTGCAATTCAGAATTAAATTACGTTTTACCGCCTTTTCAATGATGATCTGGGAATGATATTCAATGTTGGCAGCCGAACTTACCGAGCGTGTCAGGTCAGATAGGTAGGAGGGGCCACCGCAAATGTCCAGCAGGTTATTGTCTCTTAATTCGTTTTCGACGGTTAAAAGATCCAGCGGATTATCTCTTTGCGAAAGGTTGTATAATGTTTCAAAGATATGGCGGTGTGCGGGTTTATAGAAATCATCAGCTGTAAGCATTCCAAAAGCAATTACAGCAGCCCCGTTTTCAATCAGCATAGCTCCCAGAACGGCTTCCTCAACCTCAACAGCCTGGGGAGGAATCCGCCCTTCCTGTTCAAGAACTTTGGCAGCCTCTGCGTAATTATCTTTTTTGTATGCTGAACTGTTTGTTGCCATCTAATTATAAAATTCTAAAAAGAAGTCATCCTGAATTTGTTTCTCCACATGTGTCCTTTGCATAAAATCTCATAAAAAACTGTGATAGAAGTCCTTAGCGATTTATTCGATAAAATCAGTGGGAAAGTCTCGAATTTGATTCGGGATGATTCAGGAATTTAGCTATTTCTTATGCGATGAACTTGTGAACTTTCACACAACCTTTCCACAAGTTATCCACATTACGGTTTTCCATCTAGTTCATCGTATCGAGAGCGAAGTTTCTGTACATCTTCCCAACACGGCCTTTTCCATTGGGGATTTCTTAAAAGAGCGGCAGGGTGGTAGGTAACCATCAGTTCTCTTCCATGGAACTCATGAAATTTCTGGCGCATACTTTTTAAGGAAGCATCTTTGGCAAGCAGGGTGGTAGCTGAAATTCGCCCAACGCATAAGATGAGCTTAGGATTCACAAGCTCAATCTGCCTTAAAAGGTATGGGAGGCTTCTTTTTCGCTCTTCGGGCTTTGGGTCACGATTATCCGGAGGGCGGTGTTTTAAGATGTTAGCGATATAGATCTGATCGCGATTAAAGCTGATGGCAGCCATAATTTTATCCAGAAGTTTTCCGGCCTGGCCGACAAAAGGTTCTCCCTGCCTGTCTTCATTGAAACCCGGAGCTTCTCCAACAATCATCAGGTCTGCGTCAGGGTTTCCAATTCCAAATACAAGATTCGTATTGGGTAAATCAGTTTTCAACACTTCTGTGGCCTCACATAGAGCTCTCAATTCTTCTAAAGAATCACATTTTGCAATAAGATCTGATTCTGTTAACTGCGGTTGTTTGTTTTGAGCAGAATAAGCTGGTTTCGGCTCTTGAACAGAATCAACAGACTTGGCTGAATCAGTTTTTTCCGGCGGTATTTCTTTTGCAGGGGATGAGCTTAGAGCTTCTTCGTTTTTGTCAGAGCTAACATCAAAATCTCCAAATAATTCCCGCTGCTGATTCAGCAGCCGTATAGTACGGGAAACAAGATCATTTTTTTGTTTGCTCATAACTCAACCAGTTCCGAAATGGTTTGATCCTCTTTTATGAAACTATCAGGGAGCTTCCCGAAATAATGCCCTTTGTTAGAAAGGGTTTTTAATTCCACATTCTGAATAGTATTTGCCAGCCGATGATTGAAAGGAACAGCAACCCGAACGTAGTTATTTGTCCAGCCATACATAAAACCATCTTTATTTGATTCTTCGAACAAAGTGGGACGATATTGACCTTTAAACCGGGAATCGAATTCAAAGCGTTTTTTTTGAGACAACCTTCTAAGCTTGTGAGTACGTTTTCTTCGTTCTTGCTTTGCTACTACAGGCTGTAACGCCAGGGCGTGTGTGTTGGGCCGTTCTGAGTAAGTAAACACGTGCAGATAAGAAACATCCAGCGAATCAATAAAGTCGAAAGATTCCTGGAAAAGCTCCTTGGTTTCTCCGGGATGACCGGTAATTACGTCCACACCGATACACGCATCCGGCATCAGCTCTCTTATTAATTCAACTCTGCTTTTGTACAGATCAGATCGATATCTGCGGCGCATTAATTTCAGCATTTCATCAGAGCCGCTTTGCAGAGGAATATGAAAATGTGGTTGAAGTTTCCTGGAAGCAGCTGCAAGCTTGATAATTTCCTCAGTGAGCAGGTTGGGTTCTATGGAAGAAACTCTCAGGCGTTCTAATCCTTTCACCTCTTCCAGAGCTTTAAGAAGCTGGTAGAAATTCTCGTCAGTTCCATAGCCAAAATCACCTGAATTAACTCCGGTGATGATAATTTCTTTAAACCCTTCTTGTACCAGTTGTTCTGCATTTCTTACCACAGTGGCAATCTTCGGGCTTCGGCTTTCTCCTCGGGCCAAAGGAATGGTGCAGAACGAGCATTTATAATTACAACCATCCTGAACTTTCAGAAAGGCACGGGTTCGGTCATCAGATGAAAAGGCATTATGAAAATCCACCGCCTCATTCACATCGGTGTTGTGGATGATGGTTTTTTCCTGCTTTACAAAATCATCAAACAGGTCAAGCAGTTTAAATTTATCTTTGGCTCCCAGAACAACATCCACACCTTCAATCCGGGCAATTTCTTCTGGTTCTAATTGGGCATAGCAACCAACCACCGCAACAAAAGCGTCTGGGTTTCTTCGTAGTGCCTGACGGACAGTTTTTCTGCAGGCTGAATTTGCATCCAGTGTTACCGAGCAGGTGTTGATCACATATACATCTGCCTTTTCATCAAACTCTTTAAGTTCAAATCCTTCCGTTTCAAAATCCCGCCTCATGGAAGAGGTTTCCGAGAAATTGAGTTTACATCCTAAGGTTTCAAAGGCGGCACTTTTCATGGCACCAAAGATAAGGAGAATTGGAAGGGGATGCAGGGGTTAATTTTAGAGTATAGAAAGAAGAGCGGAGCGAATTCATCTTCAACGGTTTGTATAAGAATAGTAAGGGATTAAAAATGTACTTACTATCGGTTTAGCACTTAGCCAAATTTACAATTTTACCGTTATTTTTCTTTAAACCGTCAAATTGAAAATTTGGAGGACTTTGTTATTATGCACCAACTTTGGGTTTGGCACTTAACCCTTATTATTTTTATACCTTGTTGCCAGTAGTAATTATTCATTTCTATTGATGTCAAAAGGTTTTTTATGTTATAGTAATTAAGATAAATAAGAGTGTTAATATTCCGATAACAGTTGTATATATTCCAACTTTTTTTGATTTAGTCCATCCAGATAAAGAAATCATAACTGATAGAGAGAATAACCCAATAATAAAAGCTATCACTCCAATTATTCGTGGAACTAAAAAGTCATTTTCGGTAACATTCTTTAAATATCCACCAGGCGTTGTTGTCATTGATATCTGCATCATTGCAAAAACTGAGATTAAGAAACATCCAGCAGACAAAGTTGCAGATTTCAAAATTCGATTAAATAACTTGTCGTTTTTATCAGACACTAATAAATTTGCAACAACTGTAATTGAAAACCCACTTAGCAATGAACTAATCAAAATTGTTTGTTTCGCTAATTCATTCCAATATTCTAAAGTCATTTCCATTTCCATTTTTAATTTTAAAATTCAGTATAAAATTTTAACGTTATTCTAGTTTCCGAAAATTTGCTCTTCATCTTCAACGGTCTCGGCTATGATTTCGTTGTGGAATCATCCGCAGGATTATTCCGCTTTGAAATCAGCCGTTTGATTTATACTTTTACTTTGGTGTGGCACAAACCACAATGAATTATAGCCATTGTTAGGCACAGTTATTTATTTGTCATACCACGAGCAAACTAATTCTGATATTTCTTCCACGTCATTTTCATTCACAGAAAGACCATAAGTCACAATTAATTCACTCGAGATTACTCTTTTTATTTTTTCCAATTCGTAACCATTTTGCAAGTCAAGAATTAGCTTTTCACTTAATTTTTTAAAAGAATCACTTTTGCCAGAAGGCATAATATTGGTCTGATATATGATTTTGCTTAAAGCATTAATATTATGTTGGTCAAGAAGTTTCATTTAATTTTCAAGGTTCAAATCAATTCCGTTTTCTTATTAATTGTTCTGTCGTTGTGTGTTTCCCAAGTGCAATATTCAGTCAGATTTTCATTCAGTCCAATCTGTAAATGGCGATGTCCGCTGTACCAAGTTTCTGGTCTTTCAGATTCGAGCCAATTCCGCAAGAGTGGAAGTCCGATTTCGATTAGAAATTTCTTTATCTGCTTATTATCCTTAATTTCCACAGCTTTTAAGTTTACAGTCCATTTTTCTAACGGTTTTGAGTAGGTTGCAGAAATTATTCTCCAAAAACCTAAAAGGTCTCTCGATTCTCCTTTCATATATCGTCCGTTCCAGCCTGGAACAAAAAGTCCCATTCGGTGTCCTTTTTCCTTATCAAACGCAATGGATAAGTCATTATAAACTCCGATTCCGCTCAACGATTCCGAGATTTGTTTTGCTCCGATTGAATGAGTCAATCCGCTAATTGGTTTCGATTTGTGACTTGTTGTTATCAATGCTGTTTTCTAATTGTGCCTAACGTGGCTGGGCTAAGTACAGTGGTTTCACCATTGAATTTAGTCCAAGTTGGGATGAGTTGCTACGCAACTTTGTACTTAGCCCAGCCACGTTGAAGATGAATTCGCTCCGCTCTTCATCTTCAACGTCCAGCTAAAATGAGTATGTGTCCCAGTTGCTCGAAGCATTAAAGCTTCTTGTCCGCATTATCATTTCAAAATGCTCAGTTTGCATATTCATTTTAGTGCCTGTTATGGGTATTTTGGTTCGGATATCTACAATCTTATGAGCAGAGAGATCATTCCCTGTCTATAAAGTGATTCTCCGAGCTGAACCGCTACAGGGATTATTCGAATTGTAGTTTCATTAAGAACCAGGTCAACACCGTATTCCGCTTTCAATACCCCCTTTGAATTCATCAATTAGGAGCTGATTCAAATGCTGGATCTCCAGACTGAAGACCTAGAAGCATACCCAGAAATGGGTTTGCATACGGTGCAATCTTGACTTTCTTACCTGAAACTACTTCATACGACACTTTAGGTGATATGCTGATGACATTTAGGTATAGTGGCTCAAAATCACGATCAGCATCCGAAAAAAGGAAACTTACATGCAGGTTTGGATGCATTTTCCATTTTGTTGATTTAGAGAGGCTAAAATTTTTTTCAATCATTAGTGAGAATCCTGCGGCATCATCTAAGGCCCTTTCGCTTAGTTGAGTATCGGAAAATCCTAATCCAGCGAAAACCTGAGCACTGATTTCAGTTACAAAGCAGAGGAGCGATGCGAATGGGATAGTGCAAGACTTTATCCAATTTTTCAATTTAATGACTATGCTAGATGCTTATCATCAATGAAATCATCCCTTGCCGATAAAAATCCTCAATTGATCTTTGTGTTGATAAGGGAATAAGCCTTATGGTTGTTTTTCCAATAATAAAGTCAACCCTTAATCCTCCCTCAAGTCCCCATTTAAACAGATTGATCTCTTCAGATTCAAAATTAAAATCATCCGATTGAAGCCCCAGCAAAAAGCTCGTAAACGGATTGGCAAAAGGAGCTATCTTTAATTTTTCTTTCGAGATGATTTCGTAAGATACTTTAGGTGAAAGGCTCATTATATTTAGATAGGAGGGGAAGCCATTTCGACTCAGGTTAGAATATAAAAAACTGATATTGATGCCGGGATGAATTTTGAGTCTGCCTGATTCCGATAGATCGTAGTCTTTTTCTAAAAGAAGAGTGAAGCCGGTCCCTTCGTCCAGTGCACTTGATCCGAAAAAAGAGGCTTCTGCGTATCCTGACCCTACAAAGACCTGGGCTTGGCTGCTTATGCTTAGTCCAAATACCAACGCGGGAAGGAAAAGTACTTTTCTCATGGGTGTAAGTTTTTAGTTCTACCTATCTGGCAGGTTTAAAACGATAACTATTTTTCCAACTGCAGGCAACAAGAATATCTTCATCCTCTTCAGTTTCAGCCCCATGGACCTGCATGGTCATAAAGCCTTCACCATCAGGGCTCTTAAGTTTCCAGAGTAGTTTCCCACTATTAATATCGTAAGCATATATGAATCCATCTCCTCTGCTAATAAAGTAAAGTACGTTATTTAAAAAGTACATTGGCCTATAAGCACTACCTCCGTTTCCAGTGTCAATCCACTTGGTAGACCCATTCTGAGGATCTAATTCCATTACACGGCGTGTATCTCCGAGTACATTAACTGCGAAAAAACGGTCTTTGTACTTTCTAGAAGTAAAAATACCATTTCCATTTCCACTCGCGAAATCTTTTCTGCTCCAGAGAATTTCTCCTATTCGTTTATTTATTCCATAAATAGCTTCACCTACATTGATGATAGCCATTTCTTTGATCAATACAGGATTATCTGAAACGGTATGAGATGCTGTGTCTTTTATGCGTACTTTTTCAAAATCAAATTCTTGCTTGGTAATATTGTAGGAAACATAACTGTTAAAATGCTTGCTAGAAAAAACGTCAACATTTTCCGAAAAGACCAGAAAGGCATGTACATCATTCTCTTCTCGATATAGACTTTCACCAACTAGCAATCCATAAAAGTTATTAAATAGTTGTATTTGTTCTATTGGGGCTTCTACTATTTCTTGCCAAGACTCAGAGAATATGTCTCCTTTAATTAATATTTGTCTGAGAATATCTGATTCTGCTATTTCGTACGAAGTGTAATAATTTTCTTCAAATATCTGGATGTCACTACTTGTGGCACTGCCTGCTCTTTTTTCTTTCCAAAGAGTTGTTCCATTATTAAGGTCTAAGGCACAAAATCTGTTATTGTTGTTATAAATAACAATATTGTCTTTCCTGTTGTAAAGCTCCTCACTGTTTACCTCCTCAAAGTCATACCCATCGACATAATCACTCCATCTCCATATCTCTTCACCGGTATTAGTATCAAGTGCTACCAGCATACCTCTATTTTGTGAAGAAGAACCTGGTACTATTACCAAGTTTTTATGAAAAATAGGTACTGTATTTACCCAAATAAAATCTTCTTCGGATAAGTCTTTTTTCCAGATGGGCTCTAACTCTATTACAACTCCATCTGAGTTTAAAATCTGCTGTGGGGTTGATTCTGGTCCGACAGATTCCTCACACCCAAAAGCGATCAGCAATACAATGGTTAACAGGATAAGTTGTGTTTTCATTTTGATTTTAACACTTTAATGTAGTTTTTGATCGTGATAGATGAAGAGCGGAGCGAATTCATCTTCAACGTTTAATATATGAAAAGTAGGCGATTTCGAAGGACTAAATTTTCGGTTAAGCACAAAATCTGATACGAGCCAAGCCCTTAATTTTACTACTATTTCGCCTATTTTTTATATACATTGTTATAGCCTGCCTTTCTTTCAGTTTAGATTAAACAAGTCGATTATTTTATTATCAGAAAGCAAGTTATTTAAAACTTTTCGATTATGGTCTTTCTCTTGAAATGGATGATTTCTGAAAAGGTCAGCATATTCAATTTCTGTCACGTCACAAAGGTCTTCTGCTTTCTTTGGTACTTCTTCACTTATCTTTTTCAAGTATGATGTGTTGTACTTTATTTTGTCTTTGTCAACCCAACCTGCTTTAATAAATGATTTTGTTTTTCGGTCGCAACGACATGGATTTGACGTGTTGATTAAGCCACATTTATTATTCATAAAGTTGTAAAGATCTCTTCTTGCCCTTGAAAGTATTTGACGAAAATTGTCTTTGGTAATGTCCAACATTTGTGAGCCTATTGTATGGTCAACTCCAAATATTTCTCCCAAAACATAAACCAACCGTTGTTTTCTATCCAAACACAACAACATTCCGCTCATACAACTAATATTTGCTTCTTGTATCAATTCTTTCATCTCTGATTTTTCCAATTCAGAAAGGTCTGTATCTGGTATTTGCCCAAGTTCACTGCCGTATTGGTCAAAAGAAGTGATGTAATCTTCTAACCAAACCTTTTTCATTTTCAAAAAGTGATTGAAAGTAATTCGATATAGCCAAGTTCTAAAATTACTTTCGCCTTTGAATTGGGCAAGATTAGTAATGACTTTTATCAAGACTTCTTGTGTAATGTCTTCTGCGTCAAATGGGCTTAATGTCATTTTCAAAGCCACATTGTAAATGTAGTGTTGGTGCTTTTTTATCAATGTTTCCAAGGCGATTTGTGAACCTTCCCTTGCTTGTTCAATAAGCTCATTATCGTCTTTGTCTTGATATTGGGTTTGAAATGGATTACTCATTTTTTCTTTGCGAATTTGGTCAATACATTTTGGTAAGAAATGTCTAAAAGATATTTCAGTAAATCTAAATTTTTGTTGTCGGGATTATTGATACAAACCCAACCTAACCAAGCATAAATGGGGTGCGGCATCAGCATTCCCGTTGTTGCGAAATCAAAATCAAGTTCAACCACTTCTCCTTTGGCTGGTCGTTTTGGAACATCTCCAAATAACGGTTGATAATGCCTTTTACTCACGCCAACACTCAAACGATAAATTCCTTCTCTGTCTAAATTGGAGACCTTGTCATTCGGTCCGTCACTTTCTTTTATAGTGGCAAAGTATATTCCTTTTGGCAAGGAACCATCAGGATTGTAAAAGAAACTTCGCTCACGATAAGCATCCGCTACAATTACACCCTGATACTTGTCTAAAATCCAATGCTCTAATTGCTTTGCGTTCATTCTTCAATAATGACTGGGGTTGTTAGGCTCATTTTAACAGAGTTGAAATCAATTTTCTCCATAAAAGGCAGAACCAATTCTGATGTTTCAGCAAGTTTCATTGTTTTCTCTGCACTTTGTTGGTCTTTCCAAAAAACTACGTCAGTCCAAATGCTATCTTTTGCAACTGTCAAAGTTCTTTTTATAAACCCGTTTTGCATTTCTAAAAAGCTCTTTTGCATTGCACGTGCAGATTGCTCAAAGTCTTTTTCTGTAACTCCTTGATTGAGTTTAAATGTGGTAATTTCTACCATTCCTGTCATTTGTTTTTCCATTGTCATTTCCTTTTTGTTTTGAGTTGATGGGTTGCAAGACATCATAAAAGCCGTTGCAATTCCGATTAAAATAATTCTGTTCATACTGTCTGTTTTTAATGGTTGACAGTTAGATACTCAAAATTTCAAGGTGTGACAGTTATCGTTAGTTTTTTTAGGTTGGCTATAACAACAGAGTAAAGTGACCTCTATTCACTTTATTCCTATTTCAAGTGTACGTGTTATTCATTTTATTCTTGTTAAAAACGAGGGGTAAAATGAATAAATCAGATTTGATTTCAAAGTGCGAAAGTAAGCATATGCTAAGAAATTATAACAGGAGAACCATAGAAATTTACGTCGGTGCCCTGGGCACATTTCTACTACTCAGATACATACACGTTATCAATCAAAAAATGCGGGGTATTAAGAGCCCGATTGGAAATATTAATCTCTGATTCGTAGCATTTTGAGAATGCTCAGGGTATCTTTCAAAAATCATCTTCAAAACATCTTAATTTAATGAACCACGAAGAAATTTTAGATAAACTTGAAACCGGAGAACTGCGCTCAGCTAATAAAACTGAAAATGGTTGGGAAGCTAATGTTGAAGTTAAAAAAGGAATTCTGGAGTCCTTCAAAAATGGAGCGAACGCTTCTTATGAGGGTATCTATGAGGGATTTGTAGATAAACACAACTTACCTCCGAGATATTTTGAACCTGAAGATGGGGTTCGTTTGGTGCCTGGTGGGTCATCGGTTCGGCGCGGAGCGTATGTGGCTTCGGGAGTAATTATTATGCCGCCGGCGTACATAAATGTGGGAGCTTTTGTGGATGAAGGTTCGATGATAGACAGTCATGCTTTGGTGGGTTCTTGTGCTCAGATTGGGAAGAATGTGCATCTTTCAGCAGGTGTACAAATCGGAGGGGTATTGGAGCCTGTTGGAATGAACCCGGTGATTATTGAAGACGATTGTTTTATAGGAGCAGGCGTTGTGATTGTTGAAGGAATTTTAGTTCGCTCAAAAGCGGTGATTGCTCCCGGTGTTGTTTTGTCCAAATCTATCCCGGTGTATGATGCCGTGAATGAAGAGATCAGAGAAAGAGGCTCTGAAATTCCTGAAGGTGCTGTTGTTATTCCGGGATCTCGGCCTGTTAATACTAATTGGGCAAAAGAGCAGGGTTTAAGTATGGCTTGCCCGATTATTGTGAAGTACCGTGATGAAGGGAGTGACGCTTCTCTGGAATTGGAAGATGCGTTAAGGTAATGTTTACCCAACCACCCAGGTTGATTAGTAACTTCTAAAAACTTTTCCCCTTCTGCCTTTTTTATCTCTAATGTAATGAGGAATATTTTTCCATCATTAATACTTGCAAAATAAAAGTGAATGACTGTATATTTACTTGCAATTTAAAAGTAAGTAAATTTTTTAAACCAACCTTTAATAAGCTATGGATATCGCCAGCATTAACTTAGGAAAACTGGAAAAAGCAACCTGGTCGGAAGTAGAATACCGAAACGCCGAACTGGTAGTAGATTTTGTTCAGAATATCATGAATGATCACAATTTTGACTACATAAGAGAAAAATTCGGAAAACATAAATACAAGCAGCATAACCAAGCGATGACGGATGGTCTTGAAGGTGTGCTAAAAACGGTTTCAGAATTCACCAAGAGTTTTCCTGATTATATGTATGATGTAAAGCATATCTATGTTGACGGGCCGAATGTGATATTGCATTCTCATGCAACTGCAAATAAAAGCCATAGAGGAAATCCCCAAAAAGGGTTAAACATTATAGATATATGGAGAGTGGAAGATGGAGAAATTATGGAGCATTGGGATGCAGTTCAGCCTATCCATACCTTCATGAGATTTTACGCACTGATTTCAGGAGGCAAGTTCAAAAATGAAAACACTTATTTTTAGGTGATGTTTTTGGAGATAAATGGAGTCTTTTGATCAATCGCCAAAATCATATCAAACCTGAACTAAATTTCTGTAGAAGTTTTACTTTTTCCTTTAAAAAATAGAAGCGGCTTGCAAATGACTAAAATTGCCGCCACCTTCAAACAAACCCAATAAAGGAAAAAGATATGGCACAATCCGATCAACAACCCATTCATTCACTTTTCGACCGAAATAGTACAGGGGAGGAAGTAATTTCCGAATTTGATTTAAATGGCAAAGCAGCTATTGTAACAGGTGGTTATAGCGGAATAGGGCTCGAAACTTCCAAAGCACTTGCTGCAAAAGGAGCGAAGGTTTTAGTGCCGGTTCGCTCAAAACAAAAAGCAGAAGAAAATCTGAAAGAATTAAAGGGGGATGTACAAACGGTGTTACTTGATCTTAGTGACCTTAATTCGATTTCTGGTTTTGCAGATCATGTACTTTCCAATTTTGACAGGCTTGATTTTCTGATCAACAATGCAGGCATCATGGCTTGTCCTGAAACGAGAGTAGGGCCGGGTTGGGAAGCTCAGTTTGGAGTAAATCATATGGGACATTTCGCACTCACAAAAAAACTGATGCCTTTATTAAAAAAGCATTCTGGTACAAGGGTTATTAGCCTTACTTCAACAGGGCATAAATTGAGTGATATTCGATGGGATGATATCCAATTTGAATCGGAAGATTATGACAAATGGCAAGCTTATGGTCAGTCAAAAACAGCCAATGCTTTATTTGCGAATGCGCTTTCCAGAAGATTAAAAGAATCGGGGGGATTATCGTTCTCTGTTCATCCGGGTGGAATATTTACTCCTCTTCAAAGGCATTTACCTAAAGAAGAAATGGTTATGTTAGGATGGATCAATGAAGATGGGAGTCCTTCGGAATTAGCAAAACAAGGTTTTAAAACTCCGGAACAAGGATGTTCCACTACATTATGGGCGGCAACCTCAGAGCTGCTTGAAGGTATGCCGGGTGTGTATTGTGAAGATTGTAACATTGCAGCTCCAGCGGATAATTCAAACCCAATGGGGCGTTATTTTGGAGTAGATCCGCACGGTTGTGATGATGAATCTGCGGAAAAATTATGGGAGGTAAGCGAAAAATTGTTAAAAGAAATCTGAGAGATTTTGCTTCTTCATAATTTCAATTTCACCAAATAGGCATTTCCTTAATTTGGATTGCAAAAGAAGAAAGATTTTTGATCAATAAATTATGGTCCAATTCATCGAATTCAATTCTGAGTACACGATCACAATCATTCATATCCAGATTCCATGATTCTATTTCTTTCGTTTTTTCCAATACATAAATCAATCGGGCCGCAGCAAGATCAGTATCAATATTGGTTCTGAAAACCAGGTAATTCAGTTGCTGTTTAGTTTCAGTTGATTTCATACGGGCTGATTATAAACCAAGTATTCAGTTTGTATATTAACGCTCCCAGAAAAAGGGTGGTTCAATCCCTAATGCTCTTAAATAAACGTAGCCTTGGCCTCTGTGGTGAACTTCATTATCCATGATGTAAGCGAGATGCCACCATATTTTTCCTTCATACTGGTCATAAATGAGTTCGGTTTCCTGAAAACGGCCCGGTTTAATTGTAGCCCAGTATTCATTGATAATTTGTGTTGACCAATCCCAAATCATAAGAACTTCTTCTTTAGTCTTTGGAGCTTCTGAAGAAGGAGCACCTTCAATATCTGCATATTTTCCCCATTCATTGGTAGCAATACCCTTAGCAATAGGGGCTCCCAGCTCCAATAACTCATTGCAGATTTCACCAAAAGTTCTCATGCCTCCAATATTAAAAGAAAAAAGCTTGTCTTCAGGGAAAGCTTCTATAACTTTTCGTGTCAGATTTCGATGGCCTTGCCAGTGTGTTAACATTTCTTTGGGAGTGGAGACTATATCCTGATTCATATTATTAGGTTTTGTTTAATGTGATGGAATCAAGATAAAAACTGAAACTGTCAGCCCTATGTCAGTAGCTTCTAAATTTTTTAAAACGAATAATGTTTGAAGAGTTGCTCAGAAATTTCTTTTAATGCTAGTTTCATTTCATCGGATTTTATTACCCGGATTTGTGTACCCCAGGTAAGCAGCCATCGGGATGTGTACTCAATAGAAGGGGTAAGGAATGTCATTTCTACTCCATCATCAACAATTTTTTCCCAGGCCCATCCATGCCAATATTTCTGATCTCCGACAAAACGTGCAATGTCTTTGCTGAACCAAACAGTAATCTCCTTAAAATCTTTTTCGTGTAGCAGATTTCGTTTATGGAAGTCTTTTAGACTATGCTTGTGTGGCTCTTTTATTTTTTGTCCGGTGGCCTTATAGGATTCAAACCGATCCAACCGAAACATTCGATAGTCATTTCTTAATCTACACCAACCTGCCAAATACCAGTTTCTCCCCATTACCAGCAATCCTAATGGTTCAACTTTTCTGCCGGTTATAGTTTCTTTATAAGGTCGCTGATAGTCGATTTCAATAACTTCCTTCTTAAAAATTGCATTCTGGAGAAAAGAAAATATCCGATTATCAGAAAAGGTATCGCTTGCAAGTTCCGGGTATAAATTGCCAACATGATTATCCATAGCCTCAAAGAAATCTTTATCATCAGGAGGAAGGGTAGATCGTATTTTATCCAGAGCTGAGTCATAGGCTCTGCCTAATTCGGAATTACTCCATGTTTGCATTAATCGTTCTGCTGCCAGCAAAGATAACGCTTCACTTTTATTGAACATTACAGGTGGCAGATGATAACCATGCAGAATGTAATAGCCTTTTCCAGTTTCAATACCAATGGGAACGCCTGCCTCTTCCAGTGCTTTTAAATCTCTGTAAGCCGTGCGTTCACTTATATTGTAGCGATCTGCTAACTCTGTAATTGAAACATGTTTTCTTCCCTGAAGAAAAATGATAATGGCAGTAAGTCGGTCGATTCGGTTCAAAACAGAAACTTTAAGAAATGAATTTAAAGGTAGTCTGTTTTTTAGTTTTTTGGAATTGGCTTCTTTCGATGATGTTTGATGCTAAGTATTCCAAAAAAGAGGAAAGGAGATATGGAGGCAATGATCTTAAAATTCATACTTAAGAACCCAACAAACAGAATAAAAAGAAGCAACAATGCAAGGCACCCTAATCCAAGAAAAGTTAGCAAACGACTCGGTTTTTTTTGAAACAAGGTGATGAAAAGCAACACTTGCCCTAATAAGGGGATAATGATAAACGGATGAATGAAAGAAGTAGGATCATCCAGTATTCCCGAAAAGATCTGCCATTCCACTTCGATTAAAAATCCACTTTGATTTGTCCCCCATTCAAGATAGCCAAGAAATGAGCTAAGAATAAGGCAGAAGTTCAGCACTTTTGATTTCATAACATATTCTCTTTTAAAGTTATTAACCCAATACAGAGTGAAACAAGAATATGCCGGATTATTTTACAACCAACGCCTTATTGGCAATAGCTAACCCATTTACAAATGCTTGAATTAATGCCTCAAGCGTATCTGGAGAAGCGGCTTTTGCTGTAAACGTGTGGCCTTCTTTTTCTAAAGTGAGTGTTACAATTACTAAGGAATCTGTATCCGGGCTTAGAATTTCAACCTGATGATTTTTGACTTCAAGTGCGATGAAAGAATCTGTCTCAGCTTTAATTGCAGTAAGTACGGCATCCATTGGGCCAACACCCTGGTCAAGAGACGTAACCTCTTCGCCACCATTAATCTTAAGTTTTACAGCGGCTGCAACAAGGCCTTGTTTTCTCATGGTTATTTTGTAATCAACAACTTCAACGGGAAACTCAAGATCTGCATCAGACGAATAAACCAAAGATTTTAATGCATTGATTTCTTCTTCCTTTAAGGTTTTGCCCTTTTTGTTAATTCCATCAACATATTCGTTATATAGTTTCTCATGATCCTCAGAAACACTTACATTTCCTGTAAACAGATCGCGGGATTGTCCCCAGCTTTGTTTTTGAAGATCAGGAAATCCTGATTCTATATATTGTTGAACCCGTTCGAGTTTAGGCGAAAGAACAGGAGAGGATAAGGAGTACTTTGCTACTATATGTGCTGCTTTTAATCCGGTTCCGGTAAGTACAAAAAGGCATTTTTTTCCTTTAAATGTATCCAGGTTGTTCTTGAAGCAGGCCAATGGAATTGCACAGGCGGGCTCAGTAAATACTCCTTCTTCAACAGTCATTTCTTTCAGGGATTCGAGAAGCTCGTTTTCAGTTGCTGTGTAAGCTAGTCCATTTGTTTTTTCAATCCCTTCCAGAACTTTATAGAAGTCAAACGGATCACCAACTGCCACGGCATCTGCCATAGTATTAACCTGATCTTTTACGATTTTCTCTTTCTTGAAAATACCTTCTACAACAGGTGAGCTTTGCTCTGGCTGAACGGCGACAAAAGAAGGGATCTTGTCGATAAGTCCGGCAGCTTTCATCTCTAACAATCCTTTATAAATAGCTGCAAAATTAGTTCCGGCTCCAATAGGTACAAAAATGTAATCATAATCTATAGGCCCTTGTTCAAGCAGCTCATAAGAAAATGATTTTTGCCCTTCCTGGCGGAATACATAATCGCCGGCCAGATAATAATTTCCTGATTTAGCAAACTCACGGCATAATAATTCACAGGCCCTGAAGTCGCCTTTAATGCGAATAATGATCGCATCATAAATAGTAGATTGAGCAAGTTTTACATCTGGTGTTTTTTCCGGCACAAAAACGTAGCAAGGAATCTTAAAATAGCAGGCATAGGCTGCTACCGATGCTGCCATATTTCCTGTAGATGCTAAGCAAATCGCCTCTGCTCCAAGCTCAATAGCTTTTAAGACCTCTATATAACTTCCACGGTCTTTAAAGCATCCGGTAGGATTTTCAAGCTCAAGCTTTGCATAAATATCAGCTTCATACTTTTCAGAAAGTCGCTCAAAATGCTTTAATGAAGAGTAGCCAGTTTTTAAAGGATCGGGAAGAATACTTTCGAGAGGGTATTGTATTTCTTTGCGAACCTCTTTGTAGTTAACCGTAAGAACTCCTCCACAGTTGGTACAATAGGTATTTGTTTCTTTTTCGTCATTAATTGTATCACAATTAATGCATTTAAGAGTATAGCCGGAATTGGAGCTTTTCATTTTCAGAGACAGGATTTATTTACCCGAAAATAAGAAGCAATTAGTTTACTGTAAAATTAATATAGGAGTGCTTCTGGGGTGAAAATAATTTTAATCACTCCCTATTAACTAATTTGCTGTTCACCATATTAACTAGAGCGACAGCAAAACAATCTCATCAAAATCGAGATCCAGAACTTCAAAAATGGGCTCCGCTATTTCTGCAATTTCCTCCTCCGGGTATTCGTCCAGCCCTTCAAGTTTTACAAAAAGTATATCGTTGTGCTCGTCAATGAAATACTGAACTTCTGTTGATTCAAAGCTTTCTTGTAGTGTTTTGATCAGGAATTGAAGGTCTTCTTCAAAGAATTGGTGTTCAAGTTCTTCAGTTGTACTCATGCAAATGGGTTTGATTTGATGCAAAAATACTCCGAGTTTGAACCATGAACAAGCAGCTTCTCCGGCTTACTGAAATAGCACAAAAACCACAGAGGTTAATTCTGGGATTGATGTCCGGTACTTCGCTGGATGGATTGGATATTGCCCTTTGTAAGTTTAAACGGAGGCAGCCCAAGCTTCTTCACTTCAAAACAATTCCGTATCCGAATAAACTAAGGTCGAGAATCAAAGCCATTCAATCTGTGCCTGAGGTAAACCCGGAAGAAATATGCATACTTAATACAGAATTAGCGCATGTATATGCCGAATGGATATGGGAAACTTTGGATGAATGGCATATCAGTCCCGAAGGAATAGATCTGATTGCCAGCCATGGCCAAACTATTTATCACAGGCCTGATAAGCAGATGAACAGCACACTCCAGATAGTAGATGGAGATCATATTGCTACAAAAACAGGAATCATTACTATTTCAGATTTCAGGCAAAAGCATATTGCACAGGGCGGGGAAGGAGCGCCACTTGCAGCAATTATGGATGAGGCTTTATTCAGAGATAAAGAAAAATACAGGACACTTCTTAATCTTGGGGGGATAGCGAATGTTACCTGGCTTCCTCCGAAAAAATCGGAAGAACAAATTTTGACTTCAGATATTGGCCCTGCAAATACGCTTATTAACGAAGCGATGCAAAAGCATTTTAGTAAGTTATTTGACGAAGGCGGTGAAGTAGCTGCGAAAGGGAACGTACACTCAGAGTTGTTGAAGTATTTGCTGTTGGAACCTTTTTTCAGAAAGCCATTCCCTAAAACTACCGGGCAGGAGGATTTTAATCTGGATTTGGTGGAAGAGCTGATAAAAGGATATCAGATTGAAATATCTAATGAGGATCTGGTAGCAACATTAACTCACTTAACCATTCAAAGCATTACACGGGCTTTAGATGAGGCTGCAGGCGATAAAGAGTATGAGTTATTTGCATCAGGCGGGGGAGTTCGCAATAAAACCATTATAAATGGACTGAAAGAACGCTTACCAAAAGCCAGCTTCAGAGGTTTTGAAGAGTTGGGTTTTAACGCAGATGCTAAAGAAGCGGTATTGATGGCTTTTCTTGCTAACGAATTTGTAGTTGGCGGGAAGTGGGAGTTGGGGAAGGTTAGTTTGCCTGGTTTTCACTCACTGAATCAATGAGGTACTGATATTTTTGTATAAGTGATTTTCTAATCGGTTTTCCTCTTTCATAAATAGCTTCCTGAGCCTGAATGTATTCCATTCTTCCTTCTTCTGTTTCAATTTTGATGGGTTCCAATCCCCGACCCCTTAAATCATAAGGGCTGGCTTTCATATCGATGGTTCGGGCTTCAAGAGCTAATTCGAATGCTTCGAGGATTAAATCACTACCTATCCACGGATAAAGTTTAAAAGCCCATTTATATAAATCCATGTTGGAGTGAATACATCCCGGCTGTTCGGTATTATGGAAATTCTCTCGTGATAGTTCGAATTTATTCATGGGTTTGGCGGGCTCAGTAAAAAAGCGAAAAGCATCAAAATGGGTGCAAACAAGAGGCCGTGATTCTACAAATTCAGCCAATTCTTCAGAGTTCATTCTTAATGGAATCTGATTGTGGCGAGGTGTCTTGATCTTATACACCATGGCCCATTCGTGCATGCCAAAACATCCAAAGGAAGGACGTTTTTCCTGGGTGTTTTTGAGCATAGCCAAAATCCATTGAGCAGAACGAAGTCTTTTTTCCGGAAACTTATCAACATCTAACCAAGCGTGGTTTTCAGAAATAATAAGCTCATCAAGTTCCGGAAGATCAGATGGATTCTCGAAGCCAAGTGCCACACCAAAACCTGGCGACCATCTTTTTAGCATAGAAGGGCGGAAGGCATAGTATTCGAACAAAAAATCGACAACAGGATCTTTCTTATGCTGAGAACGGGTAACCAGATAATCACCGATTAGCTGTTCAATTCTGACTTTATGCTGCTCCTTTTGAGCAAACCAATCGCCATTCTTTAAAACCCTGAGCTTTTGATTTGTGGGATATGTGGTGGTTTCAGGCACATGTTAAAGATATAGGTATTTCAATAAAAAGTGAGACAGTAACTATACGCGTTATTGCATAAATCAATCGCATTCAAAGTAATTAACCCGTAGTTTAATGTTCAAACATTAAAAGTAAATATAGTATGCAATCTCAAAATATTACACGGGAATTACTTGAAAAAGCCTTCACGTACAAAACCTATAATGAATTAATTCAGGATTTGTATGCTGAGGGCAGAACCACAAACGATGACAATTCTGAGAGCCAGCTTAACTACACAAAGCTAAATTTGCAGAGAATCTCTCGTTGGGATAAACGAGCTAAGCTCGATCCTGAGCTTCAAAAAGCGGCTGAGAATATTTCACAAAAATCGACCTGGTTGGTGATTACAGAAGGTTGGTGTGGAGATGCGGCACAAATACTTCCCTTCATAAATAAAGTGGCTGAGCTGAATGATCACATTGAGTTGAAATTGATTCTGCGGGATCAATACCCCGAAATTATGGATGAGTTTTTGACTAATGGAAGTCGCGCAATTCCGATTATAGTTATGATGGATTCCGATTCACTTGAAATTTTAGGTGTTTGGGGGCCGCGGCCGGAAGTAATTCAAAAAGAATATCTGGCAAAGAAAAGAGATCCGGGTTATGAAAATGAAAAAGCATCTGAAGATCTTCATCTTTGGTATGCGAAGGATAAAGGCCGAACAACCCAGCAAGAATTAAAAACTTTGCTTGAGGAAACGTATTGAAATAAAAAAGGCAGCCAATTAGCTGCCTTTTTACATAAATAGCCTGGCTTACTTGATTAATGTCATTCGTCTGGTTTTAGAAAATAGCTGCCCGCCATTTTGAGAGATCGCATTAATTCTATATAAATAAACACCACTGGCAAGGTTGCCGGCATCGAAAGATATTTGTTGTGTACCCGCTTTCTGAGTTGTCTTATTCAATAATTCAGCTACTTTCCGCCCATTGATATCATATACTGCTAAAGACACAGTACTGGCCGCTGGTAATGAGTATGAAATGGTTGTGCTAGGATTAAATGGGTTTGGGTAGTTTTGTGCCAAACTATAAGAAACAGGAAGCCCATTCGGATTTTCTTCTTCGTTAGAAACGGCGGCACTTGCGTCTCCTACAAAAATCCCACGACCGTGTGTTCCCACGGCTACTCTTTTATCAGAATCTCTGTAAGCAAGAAATTCGACAACAGTATTGCCGATAGAATTTTGGCCTTCTTTGCTCCAAACAGTGTTAGAGCCATTCAAAGTACTTGTAGAATATAACCCCGTACTAGTTCCAACGAGGTATAACTTTAGGTCATCATTGCCGGTAACAATAACTGCATTTCGAACAGAAGGGCCATTGTTATCTTGGGGTTCTAAATTTCCTCCAACCGCAGTCCATGTTGCTCCGGCATCTAAAGAATGATAGATGCTCTCTGTTTCATAATTTGACACAATTACCAGTAATTCACTGCCATCTGATGAATTTACAGCAATGTCGTGAATGTAAGCCCCTGAGGGGGGTACTGTACTCGAATTTAATGCTGTTATCGAAATATCTGTAGCAGCCAAATTTGAAGTGTTAGCATTATCGAGTCTGAAAATTCTGGGAGTATCATTACCTGCAGATGCCCCATAATAAAATCGGTTACTGGGATTTGTACTGCTAAATTCCAGGGTAGATATAAGATGGTTTACTCCGGCTCCGGAGTTGGCGTTTATCTTTGTCCATCCTGTAGAAGTACCACTAGGCTCAGCAGTATTTCGGGGAACGGTCCTCATTTGATTATTTCTCCAAAGTTCTGCTCCATCAGGATACATAACGAAGTTATCACTTGTTGGATTAACAGCAAATGGATGGATAAATAATTGATTGTTGGCACTAATAGGGGCTACAAAAGAAAAATTAATGAAACTTTCTGTTAAAGGTGCATATTCATATTTAATTAACCGCCCTCTTTGAGAAGAGGTAAGGGCATATGCAGTACCTACAAAAGCATAACTGCCATCTCCAGATGAAATGTCATCCGATGGAGAAGTAATGCCTGTTGTAGTATTGTATTCAAATAAAGGGGAGCCGTTATCCTGGGTTCCTCCAAGTATCCTGTTATCGTTTGAGGAGGGATGTAGAGCTACTGTGTAAAACTGGGTTACATTGTATCCGTTATTTAGTTCTGTCCATGTGACAGGTTGAGAAGTGATATTACTGGTAACACTGATACCGCCATCGTGAGATGAAAAAAACCGATTGGAATTGCTGGGATCAAATGCAAATCCGTGTTGGTCGGGGTGGTGACTTGAGTATTGAGAAATATTGTTAACTGATGCATAGCCACCAACCCAATAAGTATTTTTTGCAGAGTCATCAGTGATCCCATCCATATCTACATCAGGTGGAGTGCTGGAAAATCCATCAGTAGAACGGTACAAATTGGTTCCACCAATGATTACAAAATTTGGATCAGTAGGATGAACAGCCACTACCATATTATATCCGCCCTGCAGGTTCATGTCACCTACAGGTTCACCAAAATCAGGAATACCACTAGTTCGATTGCTTGTGGATATGGTAGGGAAATTCGTTAAGTCAAAACGATATAGTTCGGGTTCGCTATTAGGGTTAGTAACAAACAGGTAAACAATGTCGGGGTTTGAAGGGGCTACTGCTAAAACGCCACGGCTATAATCAGTTGTAATGCCACCTGGTGTGAAACCTTGCCAGGTTTGGCCATCATCTTGCGAAATATATATTCCAGTGCTATTTGTTTGTGAAATACCATTAAAGGGATTGGAAATGTATGCATATAATGTACCGTCGGAAGCCGCAATCACATCAGAGAACCGATGTGCATTGAAACCTCCCAAAACTAAACTGGAAGATTGGAAGTTGTTTGTTGAACGGTAAATGCCGACAGCATTGCTTGCAAAGAATTTAGTTCCGGTAGTGGGGCTGATTGCTACATTTGATATAAAATCAAATTCCGAGTCAAATGAAACATTATTGTCTTCAGTTGCCTGGATTTGGCTCCAGGATTCTCCATTGTTGGTAGATATATAAATTCCTGAACCAAAGTAACTTGCTCTACCACCTCTTGCTCTTGCTGAATTACCTGAGAATTCTCCTGTAGTATAAAACCAGGTGTCGAGATTTAGGGGATCTTGTGCAACAGCAGTAACAGCAAGGCTTTGTCCGGTAGTTGTTTTTTGGCTCCATGTTGAGCCTCCATCTGTTGATTTCCACATTCCCCCGGAAACACCACCTGCTATCAATATATTTGAGTTCCTTGAATCAATAGCAAAAGCCCGAGTTCTACCTCCTACATCGTTTGGGCCAGCTTCTACCCAGCTAACAGCAGCTGAACTACTTTGTTGGTTTTCTTTCGTCTTTGAAACATGGACTATAGACTGGGCATGGGCTAATTCTTTCTGACGAATGTTGGCAGGGATTTTATTGGTATGCGGGCTTCTCTGCAACCTGAAAAAGTGTTCTTGACGGTCTTTGGAGTTTTGGGCACGATCAGCAAAGCTTTCTTCGAGCTTCGGGAGGTGAGCTTCATCTATGTTTAAAGTTGGTACCTCTATCCGAACAGGTATTAATAATAAAAAAGCTGCCAAAAGCAGAACGAAAGAGCAAAATGAATGTATTCTTGGTTTCATAATAGTGTTCTTATATAAATAGTATTTATTTGATCGAGATTAATTCCCAATTAAATCTGGGTTTTTCATTGCCCAACATGGCTTTGTTTCCACTTCTGGTAATTACTGCATCAATCTCAGCTCCCCGCTTTAGTTTTTTACGTGCAGCATCCGAAAGGTGGTTGGGGTAAAGAAACTGGATTTTTGTATTTGGAGAAACCGGATCAGTTGCGCTGCCATATGCTAAAACTTTTTGGATTGTAGCTGATATTGTTTTTGTTCCATCTACGTCTGCAATTTCAGAAACTAGCAATTTTGCTTCAATATGTTCGGGAGGGATAGGGACTTCAGCCTGTGGCTGTTTCTGGTTAGAAGATTCGAGATTTTTTTTATTACTGGCACAGCTTAAAGTTAGCAAGGCGGCGATCAGCATAAATGTGATCTTTTTCATATCAATTTAGTTATGTTTGTTATGTAAGAATATTGCAAAATCATTTTACATTTTCATGTATTAATTCTCACAACATTATCCTCAAATAACAGGTTCTTGAATCATCTTTTTTTTAAGCAATACATTGCCCAAACAAGCGATTTCCCAATAGGGTTAGAAATAACACAGGCTGAAGGGGTTTTCGTATATACCGCAGACCAAAAAAAGTACATGGACTTTATTTCAGGGATTGCGGTTAGCAGCTTAGGGCATAGGCATCCGAAAGTGGTTGAAGCCCTTCACCAACAGATTGATAAGCACCTCCACGTTATGGTATATGGAGAGTTTGTTCAAAAACCACAAGTTGAGTTCGCAAAGTTACTTCTGGAAAATCTTCCCGTTCAGTTTGAACAAATATACCTTGTGAATAGCGGTACAGAAGCTAATGAAGGAGCTCTCAAGCTTGCTAAAAAGTTTACCGGCCGTACAAAATTAATTGCATTCAAAAACAGTTATCATGGAGATACACATGGCTCTTTAAGTGTAACTGGGCGTGATATATACCGGGATCCTTATCTACCGTTATTACCCAATGTTCATTTTGCCGAATTTAATTCGGATGAGGTTTTTGATTTGATCGATCATGAAACAGCAGCAGTTATTATGGAACCTATTCAGGGAGAAGGTGGGGTCATTCCATCAAAAAAAGACTGGCTTCAACATGTAAGAGAAAAATGTAGCGAGATGAGTGCATTGCTGATATTTGATGAAATACAAAGCGGGTTTGGCCGTACAGGTAAACTCTTTGCTTTCGAGCATTATGATGTCATCCCCGATGTACTTTGCACGGCAAAAGCAATGGGCGGTGGAATGCCAATAGGCGGCTTTGCTTCTTCAAAGCAGATCTTCCAGACTTTTAAGTATGACCCACCCCTGAACCACGTAACCACTTTTGGGGGGCACCCCGTAAGTTGTGCTGCAGCACATGCGAATCTCAAAGAATTATTAAGGGGTGATTATTTTGAAAAGGCTTTAGAAATTGAGAGAAAAGCAAAATCGAAGTTGAAAGGTAAAGGTATCGTCGAAATGCGTGGAATGGGAGCAATGCTCGGGCTGGAATTGGAAAGCAAAGAACTTACCGAAAAAGTAGTTATGGATTGTTTTGATAAAGGAATATTACTTGGCTGGACTTTGCATTCAAATACACTGGTGCGCTTAGCCCCTCCATTAGTTATTTCTGATGGAGATTTGGAATGGGCATTGCAAACTATTCTGGGCAGCATCAAAAAATTTGCGTAGGAATTTCATTTACACAGGCATTGTTACCCGAAAAAACCATTGCATTATGAAAACGCTTAATCCTGCAACCGGAGAACTCATCAAAGAATATACTGATATGAGTGAAGATGAAGTATCCGGCATTATAAAGAGAGCCAATACAGCTCAGAAGCAATGGAGGAAAACAAGTTTTGATGAACGGGCAGCATATTTGTGCAAAATAGCCGCATTCCTCCAGGAACGAGAACAAGAACTTGGAAAATTGATGACTTTGGAAATGGGAAAACCCATTTCGCAATCGATTGCAGAAATCGAAAAATGCGTCTGGGTATGTACATACTATGCAGAAAATGCTGAAGAGTTCCTATCGAAAGATCATATCAATACCGCTGCTTCCAAAAGCTATGTTACTTTTAATCCGCTTGGAGTTGTGCTTTCTATTATGCCGTGGAATTTTCCTTTCTGGCAGTTATTCCGGTTTGCAGTTCCGGCACTTATGGCAGGTAACGGTGTGATTCTGAGCCACTCCGAAAACGTAACTGGTTGTGCTTTAGAGATTGAACAATTGATCCATGATTCGGGAATTTCGGCTGATTTATTTCGAACCATTCTGGTATATAATGAAAATATGAAACCGGTTATTCAGCATAGTGGTATTGCCGCGGTAACCCTAACAGGAAGCACAAGAGCCGGAAAAATTGTAGCATCACAAGCAGGAGAGGCTCTCAAAAAAACAGTGTTAGAATTAGGAGGAAGTGACCCCTCCGTTATTTTTGCTGATGCCGACATCAAACAAGCTGCAGAAAGCTGTGTGAACTCCCGGTTATTAAACAGTGGACAGAGTTGTATCGCTGCAAAACGCTTCGTGGTTGTTGAAGAAATCTATGACGAATTCGTTTCTGAATTCAAAAGATTGATGGAGTCAAAAAAAATGGGTAATCCTGCGGAACAAGGAACGGATGTTGGCCCGATGGCCCGTGAAGATTTGCGAGATCAGCTTCACAAGCAAGTTCAGAAAAGTGTGGAAAAAGGAGCCAAACTTACTCTGGGAGGAAAAATGCCGGGTACACCGGGAGCATTCTATCCGGTAACTATTTTGGAGAATGTAAAAAAAGGAATGCCTGCTTATGAAGAAGAATTATTCGGGCCCGTTGCTGCAATCATAAAAGTAAAGGATGAGCAGGAAGCTATTGAAATAGCTAATGATTCGATCTATGGTTTGGGGGCATCCATCTATTCAGGGGATAAGGAAAGGGTAGAAAAAATAGCAGTGGAACAATTAGAAGCTGGTTGCTGCTTTGTAAACGATTTTGTGAAATCTGATCCTCGCTTGCCATTCGGCGGGATCAAACAATCAGGTTATGGGAGAGAACTTGGGTTGTATGGTATCCATGAGTTTGTGAATACGAAAACTGTATATGTAAAGTAGTTAAGTCACTCAGAGCTATAGCGATGAAGTCTGCAAAATGAGTTAATTAGTAGTACTTGAATGTACAGATCCTTCGCTATCGCTTAGGATGACTTTTGTAAGATATCATAATTGTAACAAGCCCTTTTTTGATAATGATTTTAGTTTCTCACTCACAATTAGTAAGAATCCTCTTTATCTTTCAAGAAATTAAATTTTCTGGTTTTGAATATTCGTTTGGCACAGCTTAACCCAACCATCGGTGATTTATCCGGGAATAAAGCAATTGTTCTTGAAGCTATAGCAAGTGCTTCTGAAGATGGTATTAATCTGCTTATTTTGCCGGAGCTTATTGTTTGCGGCTACCCGCCCATGGACTTACTGGAAAAAGAAGTATTTCGGGAAATGTGCTATGGGGTTACTCAGGAAATTATTGAGAGCGTTGGGAATTTGACAGTAATTTTTGGCTCTATTACCGAAAACCATTCCGGAGTTGGGCGAACGTGTTATAACTCAGCTATTGTTGCAAAAAATGGGTTAGAAATTGCGCGGGTTCACAAAGCTCTGCTTCCAACTTACGATGTGTTCGATGATCTGAGATATTTTGAGCCAGGAACAGAATTTGAACCCGTGATGATTGATGGAGTTCCATTTGGGATTACCGTATGCGAAGACATTTGGTTCAACGATAATGAAATTAACTACCACACGTATTCAGTAAATCCTGCGGAAATTCTGACTCAAAAAGGGGCTCAGGCTATTATTAATGTTTCTGCTTCGCCTTTCACAAAAACAAAGCCGGTGAGCAGAGCAGGCATGCTTCAAAAACATGCAAGAGAATTAAATCTGCCTCTGTTTTATGTAAACCAGGTGGGTGCTAATACAGAACTGGTTTTTGATGGTGATTCCCTCGCGCTGGATCAATCCGGAAAAATCATCAGCAGGGCTAAACGTTTTGCTGAGACTTATATCGATATCCAGTACGAAATAGATTCACAATCGGTCGTTCAAACCGGAAGCACAAGCTCAAGCTTGGATGCCCCAAACCCTATTGAAAGTATGTTTAACGGTTTGGTAAAGGGTTTGCAGGATTATATCATAAAATCAAAAGCAGCAGCTAAGGTAGTTCTTGGTTTAAGCGGCGGGGTTGATTCGGCCTTAGTTGCTGTGATAGCCAAAGAAGCTCTCGGGCCGAAAAATGTGCTGGCGGTTACCATGCCATCAGAGTTTTCATCCGAAGGGAGTGTGACAGATTCCAAAAAGCTAGCCACTAATCTTGGAATAGAACTACAAGAAATCTCAATTAAGCCAATTTTTGACTCCTACCTGGCGCAACTGAATCCGATTTTTGAAGGAATGGATTTTAATGTAGCAGAAGAGAACCTTCAGAGTAGAAGCCGTGGGGATTTGCTCATGGCCATTGCAAATAAGTTCGGTTTTATGCTTTTGAATACTGGCAACAAATCAGAAACAGCCGTTGGTTATTGCACATTATATGGAGATATGGCCGGCGGGCTTGGGCTGATTTCTGATTTGTACAAAACCGAAGTGTATGCCATGTGCTGCTGGCTGAATGAGCAGTACTATCAAAAAGAAATAATTCCACAAGCGATTATAGATAAAGAACCAAGTGCAGAATTGCGCCCTGATCAAAAAGATTCAGATTCTTTGCCTGATTATGGAACATTAGATACCGTTTTGGAATATTACCTGGAGCACCAGCTTTCAAGAGAGGAAATAATCCGGAAAGGATTTGATGAGGAATTGATCGACCGGATTTTACGATTGGTTGATATTAACGAACACAAAAGATACCAGGCGGCACCCGGCTTAAAAATGTCGGCAAAAGCATTTGGAGCTGGCAGAAGATGGCCTATTGTTCAAGGTTGGACAGGCCAGGAGAGAAAATCACAAAAACCTGTTGCCAGAAAACAATAACCTTTCATTTCGAAGGTTGAAATTCAGGGATCAGAGAAATGCCTTTTTACGATATATATGGCATTAATTTACTACTTTAAGCAAGTTTTAAATCTACAGACAGACATGCAGAATCTTACTAAAATCATTTTAAGTTTTTCGCTTTTGCTATGCCTAGGCTCAGTACAAGCTCAGGATAGTACCATCATCAAGAAAGAAGACATGCCCTTGCGGCTGCTGCCCGTAACTAACCCGTTGTTGAATAAAAAAACTATCGAGAAAGAGAGCGAATTTGAACCGGTTACGGTTGAACTTGATGCTTTCCAAAAAGATATCCTTCGCAGAATCACTGATATTTATCAACTGCATGTGTTGAGTCTGGAATCTCAACTTAATAATGACGCTTTAGAGGCAGAGACATACATAAATGATGCATTAAATGCTTCACAAGCATTGCTGGATGATTTCCCGGAGATCCGTTCTGATCGGCGCTTTGCTGAGCTATCAAGAGCTGTGGTAAGCGAGTATCGGCAATTTTATGGGATAAGCGAGGACGCAGATCGTGCTCAGGGAGAAATTTTTGCAATACAAGAAGAGCTTTTCGCTGCCGATGAGGCTTTCTTTGATGAGGATTTTGATTTCCCCCGAGATGTCCTTTTACCCAAAACAACAGTTCCGCTTATACAGAACAGATATGTAACTAACAGCCTGGTGTATTATACCATAAAGCGTCCGGAAGTAATGGAACTGTGGTTAAAACGTGCCGAAGTATATATGCCGATGATCCAAAAAATCTTTAAAGAAGAAAGATTACCTTCTGAACTAGCTTATTTAGCGTTTATTGAAAGCGGATTAAACCCCAAAGCACGAAGCTGGGCGGCTGCGGTAGGTATGTGGCAGTTTATTGCAGCAACCGGAAGAGTTTACGGGTTAGAAATAAACTGGTGGGTAGATGAGCGGCGGGATCCTGAAAAAGCAACAAGAGCTGCTGCGCGTCATTTAAAAGATTTGTACGGAATCTGGAATGACTGGCACCTAGCCATGGCCAATTATAACATCAGCCCCAGAGGTTTAAACCGTGCAATTCGCCGGGCCGGAGGAAAAAAGGATTATTGGGAAGCGTATCCATATTTACCAAGAGAAACCAGAGGATATGTTCCAGGTTTTATTGCTACTGCAATGATCGGGTTAAATCCGGAGGAGTTTGGGTTTCAAAAAAATTATGAAGCAGAGCCATACAATTACGATGTAGTAGAAGTAGAAGGTTTAATGCCGCTTAATGAATTGGCAAAAGCAACGGGTATTAGTGTAAACGAACTGAAGGATTATAATCCTGAACTTTTGAGATGGGCAACGCCTCCGGGAAATAAATACCCTTTGAAGATACCTTCCGGTAAAAAAGAAGAATTCTTAGCTGCATATAAAGACATTCCCAAAGATAAACGTGCTCAGGATATGACTGTTCATACCGTTCGCAGAGGCGAATCCATCGGGTTAATTGCCCAGAAATATGGTACAACCGTACGTGGAATTTATGCCAGTAACGAAAATCTTTCAAAAATTATACACCCTGGGCAAAAACTGGTAATTCCATTACCAGCTGGCAGTGCCGGAAAGATTTCAGCAAATCGCCCGACAAATATTTCTAATACAAGTCGCTCGCGATCTACATCATCCAGATCAGGGGCTCCTTCTAATTCAACAAGATTGAGGTATAAAGTAAAAACAGGAGACACTATAGGCCATATCGCAGAATGGTATGATGTACGTGCTTTTGAAATCAGGGCTTGGAATGGGATTGGAAATACCATAAGGGTTGGGCAAACTCTCACAATATATGTTCCAAAGCAAAACGATGAGCATTACAAGAAAATTAATTCTTTAAGCTATCGCCAAAAGCAGGATTTGGAACGCAAGCAGCACCGGGGAGAAAATATTTTGTTGGCCTCAGCTACAGGTAGCACCAATGGCTTTAAAACTTATACCGTAAGAAGAAATGATACGCTTGGGGAGATTGCTCAAAGTTTTGGTGTAAGTGTTTCTTCACTTCGTGAGTTAAACGGGATAAGAGGTTCAAAAATAGTAGTTGGGCAGGTATTGAAAATCAGTAAGCAGTAGCTCATGGCTAAATACAAATCCATATTGGTTTTAGTTTTCTGCTTTTTATGTACCGGTATAGTAAAAGCACAGCAACAGGATATCTATTTCCTCATCAAGAAAAACTTTTCCATTTTTAGCCAAACATATGAGAATGTGGCCCTTGAATATGTGGATGTTATTGATCCTGAAAAATTGATGCGAATTGGTATTGATGCCATGCTGGAAACGCTGGATCCATATACCGTGCTTTACAATGAATCTCAGAATGAGCAGGCTGAGATTTTATCAAGAGGGAACTACGCCGGCATTGGAATAGAAGCCGGTTACAGAGATGGAAATGTGGTGATTGTAGCTCCTGTGGAAGGTGGCACTGCTGAACGGGTTGGGCTAAAAGCCGGCGATGTAATTGTAGCAATAGATGGCATTTCTACTGAAAATCTACAGCCCGAAGAAGTACAAACGTTAACAGCGGGGGAAGTTGGTTCGGAAGTAACCCTGACCATTCAGCGGTTTGGTGTAGATCAAATGCTTGATTTTACCTTAAAACGAGAACGCATAGAAGTGAAAAATGTATCTCATACTGCTTTAATTGGTGATAATGAAGATATTGGTTATATAAAACTGGCACAGTTTGGGCAACAATCGGCAGATGAGATCAGAACCTCGATGATCGAATTAGGAGAGCAAAAAGATTTGAAAGGTTTGGTATTGGATTTGAGAGACAATCCGGGAGGGATCTTGCAGGAAGCCGTATCTATTATAGATAAATTTGTGGAGCCTGGATTAATGGTTGTGGAAAACCGGGGAAGAATTGCCGAATACAACCAAACTTTTTCAACTAATGAACCTGTTATGTTTGATAAGCCGGTAGTGGTTTTGATAAACGGGGGAAGTGCCAGTGCTTCAGAAGTAGTTTCCGGAGCGTTACAGGACCTGGACCGGGCAGTTGTAGTAGGTGAGCAAAGTTTTGGTAAAGGGTTGGTTCAAATCGTTAAACCAATGCCGTACAATACTTCAATGAAGGTTACAATTGCACGGTATTATATCCCAAGCGGCAGAAGTATTCAGTCTGTTGATTATACTCATGAAGGAAGAAATTCCGGAGTTATTAAAAGAGAGCAATCAAGCAATGTTTTTAAAACAAAAAATGGTCGTGAGGTAAAAGAGGGTAGAGGCATTGAGCCTGATATTGTAGTAGAAACAGGAGCACCGAGCCTGCTTGAGATCTCTTTACTTCAAAAAGGGATAATCTTTGATTTTGCTACCCAGTACTTTGCCGGTAACCCTGACAAAGATTTAAAAACAATTCCGCAAGGAATATTCGAAGGGTTTAAAAACTATTTGGAAAAAGTAAACTTTGATACTTCAGATGAGCTCGAAGGCTATATAGATATTCTTGAAAAAGAACTTAAAGGAGTTGCAGGTTCCGAATCCCGGATCAATGAACTGAGAACTCTTTTGGATCAACAAAAAGATCAAGAACTGCAAAATAGCAGGAAGTTTATTGAGCAGACTATTTGGTTAGAATTACAAACCAGAAAAGGCGGGCTTTCGGCTCGTACAAATGCTTCGTTGTCTATTGATGAACAACTAAAAACTGCTATTGACCTTATTAAAAAACCAGCCGCTATCGAAGATATACTTGACGGTGAAAATAATTAATGTCCGATAAAGCAGATTTACATATTCATACTACGTATTCGGATGGGCAATTAAGTCCGGTAGAGGTTATAAAACTGGCTGCCGAAAAGAAGCTTACATCAGTAGCAATTACCGATCATGATACTTTTGAAGCATATGCCGTTGCAAAACCCTTCGCAGATGAGGCCGGGCTGGAGTTAATCCCCGGGGTAGAGATAACCACTATGTTTAATGGGAGGGAATCTCACATTCTTGCATACTATTTTGAAACAGATACAAATTACTTTACGGAGTTTTTAGCAAATCAAAAACGCTCAAGAACAGATCGGATTAAAGTGATTGTAGAAATATTGCAGAATCAAAAGATCGAAATCGAATACTCGGAAGTATGGGCGCAAGGAAATGGTGCAAACCTTGGCAGGCCACACATTGCAAAAGTTTTGATAGATAAAGGATACGTTTCCAGCATTACTGAAGCATTTAATCTGTATTTAAGCAACGAAAAACTTGGGGAGGTAAATAATTCTTACTCAAATTCGGAAGAAGTGATTCAAATGATCAAGAATGTAGGCGGAGCAGCTATATTAGCTCATCCCGGCAGATTTTACTCTAACGAAGAAGTCGAAGAATTTATAGAATTGGGAATAGATGGCATTGAATGTATTCATCCAAGCCATAACTGGAAAAAGCAGTTAAAATTTGTTGAGTTTTGCGAAAAGCATAACCTTTTGAAAACAGGCGGGAGTGATTATCATGGAAGTTATGATAATGCAAATGCCCATGTGGGCATTGTAACCATAGCTCAAAAGCATGTATCGGCAATGAAACGAATGACTAACCAAAGAAAACAAACCATATTAGTAAAAGAATAATATATGGCCATCAACTATATAGAAACGAATACCAGACCGGAAAATCCAAAAATAGGCATTGTTGTATCCCGTTGGAATTCTTCAATAACTGATAAAATGCTTGATGGAGCCTTAAAGGCTTTAAAAGCTAATGGAGTTAAAGAACAGGAAATAACTGTGGTTCGGTGCCCGGGGTCTTTCGAATTACCCCTGGCGGTACAAAGCCTTATACAAAGTAATAGCTATGATGGGATAATCGCGCTTGGTGTAATAATTCGCGGAGGTACTCCACATTTTGAATATGTTTGTGATGCGGTAACTCAGGGAATACTTGAGATTAATCTAAAGTTGGGAAAGCCCGTGGCATTTGGCGTGTTGACTACTGATAACGTAAAACAAGCTTTAGAAAGAGTTGAAGATGAAGGGAACAAAGGTGCAGAAGCGGCATTAGCTTTGCTGGAAATGATATCACTACAGCAAAATCTTAATAGTTGAAACTCTAATCATACCTTGATATAAGGTGATTAATACTCTATTTTTTAAAGCTTGAAAATCAGCCGACAATTTGTGAAAAAACTCACGCTCACCAATACAGAACAGACAAAAGAAGATCAGAAAAAGCAACTGGAATTGAAAAAATCTGGTGAGGTACCTGAACATATAGCCATTATTATGGATGGAAATGGGAGATGGGCTCGAAGCAAAGGCAGTATTCGTCTTCATGGTCACAAAGTTGGTGTTGATTCTGTTCGTGATATCACTGAGTCTTGCGCACAGTTGGGTGTAAAGTATTTGACGTTGTATGCCTTTTCTACTGAAAATTGGGGAAGGCCATCGGCAGAGGTGAGAGGATTAATGAGATTGCTGGTTTCTTCGCTTCGTAAAGAGGCTGAGAATCTTCATAAAAATAATATCAAATTGGTTACCATCGGTCAAATTGATCGTTTTCCTGAAGATTGCAAAAAGCAGCTGAATGAGGCAATAGAGCTTACAAAAAATAACGATCGTCTTCAGTTATGTCTCGCTTTAAGTTATTCAGGCAGGTGGGATATAACCGAAGCGGTAAAGAAAATTGGAAACCATGTTAAGGAGGGGCGTTTAGATCCATCATTAATAAATGATCAAATGATTGCAGATCATCTTTCAACCGCGGAAGTGCCCGATCCCGATTTAATTATCAGAACAAGTGGTGAATATCGTATCAGTAACTTTTTATTGTGGCAATTGGCTTATTCAGAATTATATATGACGGAACAGTTTTGGCCGGATTTTAGAAGAGATGAACTCTACAAAGCAATCGAATCATACCAGAGCAGGGATCGCAGATTTGGAAAAATTAATTCCTCAAAAGACGAAAACGGCTTGGCTGTTCGTTGATTTGGAGAAAATTAAGTGAACAGAAAAAAAGAAGTACCAAGTTTGTTGAAGAAATTATTATTAGCAGTATTATTTATAGTAGGGATTGATTTTTTTATTGACGGGTTGTACGCTCAGGATGTTTTTGAAATTACTGATCCAACGTTAGAAACTCCTCAGGAATACACTATTAAATCGGTTGTTGTTGAAGGTAATGAAAGCACTCGCGAACAATTCATTATAAATATCAGCTCTCTTACTATTGGCAGAACAATTACATATCCTGGGGAGGATGTAGCAGATGCATTAAGGCGTCTATTCAACTCAGGCTTATTTGCAGATGTGGAGATTTTGATTGCTGAAAAAGTTTTGTCGGAAATAAGCCTGATCATTAAAGTAACAGAAAAGCCGCGCCTGTTAAAATATAAGATTGAAGGTGTAAAAAGATCCCAGCGCCGTGATCTGAATGACATGATTCGTTTGTTACCTGGAACTGCTATTACAGAGTCTAATACTTCTCAAGCAATTAATATCATTAAAAGGTTTTACAAAGAGAAAGGATATTGGTACACAAAAGTTTCAACAAGAGTTATCCCATATGAAGAAGGGGATAATCAGGCTACATTAATTTTTGAGATAGATCCCGGAGAGCGGTTAGAAATTAAAGATATCAGGTTTGAAGGAAACGAAGAGTTTTCTGACAGAAAGCTTACCAAAACTATGAAGCCATTGAAAGAAGATAAGTGGTGGAAGTTTTTGTCTAAAAAGGTATACAAGCAAGATGATTTTGAAGAAGGTATTGGAAAAGTATTGGCACTATATCGAAAAAACGGCTACACAGATGTGCGAATACTCGATGACTCTATTTTTGTTTATAATTATGTAAAAGATCTGGATGGCGTTGGAGTATCAATAAAAGTAGAAGAAGGGCCGCAGTATAAAGTTCGAAATATTACTTGGGAAGGCAACACGGTATATACTGATGAACAGTTAGGCAGAGCTCTTAGCTTTCAAAAAGGAGATGTATTCGATGAAGAAAGATTCGATGCTAACCTCACATTCAGTCAAAATGGAACCGATGTTACATCGCTATACCAGAACATTGGATATCTATTTTTTGGTGCGGTACCTACTGTACAAAAAGTTGCTGAAGATTCTTTGGACATCAAGATTGAGATTTATGAAGATGAAATAGCAACTATCTCAGAAGTGTCTTTTTCTGGAAATACTAAAACCCACGATGATGTTGTGCGCAGAAGCTTGCGTACAATTCCAGGTGCTACCTATAGCAGAGATGCTATTATAAGAACTATAAGAGAGTTGGGAACATTGGGGTATTTTGATGCCCAGAATTTGCAACCAGATATATTACCAGACAGAGATAATAAAACCGTGAATATTTCGTACCGGCTAGACGAATCAGTATCTACTGATAACTTTGAATTTTCCGGTGGATATGGGGGGGCACAAATTGGAGCGATAATTTCTGCCAGGGTTAATTTTAACAATTTCTCAATTAAGCGAGCATTCGAAAAGGGAGGGTGGAGGCCAATACCATCCGGAGATGGACAACAACTTTCTTTAGGAGTTCAGGTTACAGGGCAAGGTTATCAGAGCTATAGTATAGGGTTTGTTGAGCCTTGGCTTGGCGGCAAGCCAACTTCTTTAGGGGTAAATTTTTCTTATAACCTTATTAATAATTCTAATAGGAACTCTCGTTCTTTTGGTAGAAGCGAGTTATTTTCAGGAAGTATATCTATAGGAAAAAGATTAAAATGGCCCGATGACTATTTCTCTACAAGAACAGTTTTGGGCTATCAACTCTATGATGTAGAACAATCGTCTACATTTCAAAGAGCCGGAATTTCTAACTCCATTACTATTGAGCAAACTCTTGAAAGAAATTCCTTAGATAATCCTATATCCCCAAGCTTGGGTTCTAAGATTACTCTTTCTGGTGAAGTTGCGTTGCCAATTCCTGGCCTTGCTGATTACTATAAAATTAAAACAGGGTATCAGAATCATTTTCCACTTACCAGAAAACTGGTTATGACCAGTACTGCTGATTTTGGATATATCGGATATTTCACAGTATCCGAACGCAGCGAATTTCAAAGGTTTCTGGTTGGAGGAACTCAACTTCAACAGCAACAAAGTTTTTTATTTGATAATATAGATATGAGAGGTTACCCTGGCGGAATAGGACAAAGCATTGGGCCTGTATTAAATGGAGAGCAAATTGGAGGACAATTATTTAATAAATTCTCACTCGAAATGAGATATCCGGCAGTTCAAAGTCAGCAGCTGCAATTAATTCCATATGTTTTTGCGGATGCAGGGAACTCGTATCTTAATTTCTCAAGATATGATCCATTTAATCTAAAAAGATCGGCTGGTTTTGGTGCCCGATTGTTCCTTCCAATTTTAGGATTGGTTGACCTTAGTTATGGATACCGTTTCGATGGGATAGAAGGAACTTCTGTACAGCCTAATAACTGGGAATTCTTATTTAATATTGGTGCTCCTTTTTAATGAAGAAAATATTATTACATAGTGGTTTTCTGCTTCTGCTTTTTTTTATAGTTCCAAAAAATTTGGTAGCTCAGGATCAAAAAATTGGTTTTTTTGAGTCAGATTTCATTTTATCCAAAATTCCTGAATACTCAGGTATAGAGCAAAGACTCCAGATTTTGAGCGATGGTTGGAAAGATCAAATAAACCAACTTCAAGTAGAGATTGATAATCTACAAGAAGATTTTAACGCAAAAGAGATTTTATACACTGATGAGCTTAAAAAAGAAAAACAGGAAGAAATAAACCTGAAGAAACGGGAGAAAGAAAACTTTGTATCGCAAAAATTTGGCCCTCAAGGTGAGTATTTCCAAACCCAAAAAGAATTGTTGGAGCCAATTCAACGGCAGGTTTTTGCAGCTGTAAGAACTGTTGCTCAAAGGCAGGGTTTTGATTATGTATTTGATCGTTCAGGAGATATTTATATGGTATATGCCAGGGGAGAATGGAATCTTAATGAGGCTATACTATTGGAATTAGGAATAGAAATTGAATAATAACGGTTAACAAAGAAGTTATCGAAATGAAAAAAAGATTAGCTATAGGATTACTTTTTGTGCTTAGTACACTGCAAGTATCTGCACAAGTAAAAATAGGTTACACAAATCCGGAAGAGATTCTGGCACAATTACCGGAGGTACAGCAGATAGATAGAGAAATTAGTGAACTTTTAGCAACTAAAGACTCTTTACTGGCTATTAAAGCAAATGCACTGCAAAAAGAGTTAGACGACTATGAAGCAGTTGAAGCACAGCTTTCTCAGGAGCAGAAGCAGCAAAGGGAGCAAGATCTTCTCGCTAAAAATGATCAATTCGAAAAAGACAGGCAACAAAGTTTGAATGAGGTTCAGCAGCGGCAACTTGCGTTGATAACTCCCGTTCGAACACGGGTTTTTTCAGCAATTTCGGAAGTGGCAAGATCATTAGAGCTTGACTTGGTTATCAATAAAAGATCGGCAAATGGAGAAGGGATCCTTTTTTATATGTCTAAAGATCAAACAGACATCACAGATTTAGTCATAGAAAAATTAAAACAATCAAAATAAATTCATCATGTTAAAGAAGATTACAATTGGATTTGCACTAGTTCTTATTTCTTTCATCAGCATTAATGTTAGTGCACAAGAATTGAAAATTGGCTTTGTTAATCCTCAATCGGTATTAGATAGGATGCCTGAAACTAAAGCTGTTCAACAAAAGTTGAAAAATTTTGCAGATAGAAAGGCACTGGAACTGCAACAAAAAGACCAAGAGTTCCAAAATGCGGTGGCAGCTTATGAGCAAAAGAAAGACGTAATTTCTGCACAGGCTAAGGAAGCCGAAGAACAAAAATTGCAACAAATGGGCCAGGAGCTTTCTAAGGCAGAGCAAACAGCACAGGTAGAACTCCAAGCAAAAAGAGCTGAGCTGTTGGGCCCACTTCAAACTCAAATAGCAGATGCTATTTCTGCAGTTGCTACGCGGGAAGGGTTGGCATTTGTGCTTAATACGGTGACGAGTACTGGTGATTTTATTATTCTATACGCTTCTGAAGAATATGCATCAAAGTATAATATCACTGATAAAGTAATGATAGAATTGGGGATTTAATCCTTAAAAATATAGTTTCGATATTTAAAACCGTTGAACAAGCCTCAACGGTTTTTTATTTTATATTTTTTCGCCTGTTCTGGATGTAATCTTCGAAAATATATCCACCAAGGTTATTCAACGAAGCAAAATAGGCCTTCCCTTTATTAGCTTCGGTCATTTCTCGAACAAACTTTTGCAAGTAAGGATCACTTGCTATCATAAAGGTGGTAATGGGGATTTTCTCTCTTCGGCATTTAACTGCTTCATCCAGAACCTTGTTTACAATCTTTCTATCGAGCCCGAAGCTGTTTTTATACAACTTCCCATTCTCAATTATACATGAAGGCTTGCCGTCTGTAATCATGAAAATCTGCTTATTAGCAAATTTTTTTCTTTGGAGCAGATGCCGAGCTCTTTCCAATCCTTGTAATGTATTAGTATGGTATGGCCCCACCTTTAAATAAGGGAGGTCTTCTATGCTAATTTCCCAGGCTTCGTTACCGAACACAATGATATCTAAAGAGTCTTTAGCATAATTCGACATGATTAATTCGGAAAGGGCCATAGCTACTTTTTTGGCTGGAGTGATTCGGTCTTCACCGTAAAGAATCATAGAATGGCTAATATCAATCAACAAAACGGTTGATACGGATGTATAATGATCCGTATCGTAAACAGAAATGTCATCTTCATGAAGGTCAATGTTGTCGATAGAACTGTGATTGAGCATATTTAGCATTGTTCCAACTGTATCAATTTGGCCAATATCACTACCCGGATTCCATTTCTTTGTTTCGGACTGTCTTTCCAGTCCCTTGCCTGTATGTTGGGTTTTGTGAGAACCTAACCCTCCTTTTTCCAGATTCTTGAAAATTTCTTCTAAAGATTTTTGTCTAAGGCTACGTTCAGTTTTTCTGGTAATAACAACTACATTTTGCTTTTTATCATGTTCTATATAGCCGCGTTCTTTTAACTCGTCCATAAAACTGCCTATTGAGTAGTCCTCATCAAACTGGTCGGTGATTTTATAATCTTTGTCTAGCTCAGTAAGCCAGTGTAGTGCCTGAGCTACATCCCCACTTGCAATAGTTAACAGCTCCTGGAAAAGATCCCAAAGTGTTTCAAAAGGCGGTTTTGTATAGCCTATTGCGTATTTGTCATTCCACTGTGAGTATTTAAAATTCATATCTTATTTTTGTAACTAAATACTATTGAGCTGTAATCAGTTCCCGGAGTAGCTATTATTTTCCATTAAATATGATTGATCGATTAAAAATAGAACGCAAATTATGGGCGGAAGGGTATGAAAGAGTTATGGGTTTAGACGAGGTAGGCAGGGGCTGCCTGGCAGGGCCTGTTGTTGCAGCTGGAGTAATTTTTAAGAGCGATATTAAGATTGCTGGTATTAAAGACAGTAAGAAGATTTCTGAAAGGGATCGGGCTGAGCTTGAATTAGAAATAAAAGAAAAAGCTTTGTTTTATATCATTCAGGAAGGTTCATTGAAGGAGATTTTTGATTTGAACATTCTTTGGGCATCAATAAAAACCATGCAAAAATGTGTAGAAACTGAGCAGGCAAATCCAGATTATTTACTTGTTGATGGTAATCGGTTTACTGCTTCATTGGTACCTCATACTTGTGTAATAAAAGGAGATGACAAGTCGATTTCAATTGGAGCAGCATCTATTTTGGCAAAAAATTACAGGGATAGATATATGAAACGATTGGCGAATGACTTTCCTGAATTTAAATGGGAAAAGAATGTGGGTTACCCAACTCCTTATCATAAAAAAGCAATTAAAGAATTTGGGATTACTCCTCATCACCGAAAAGGATTTAATCTTGGTACTGAAAAAGCATATAAGAGAACTTAACGGTAGATACTGAAGTCTCTTTTATGAAAATCCATATTCAAGCAAATAGCCAGCATAAGTGAGTTAGTGAGGAATGCCGAACCGCCATAACTTACAAAAGGGAGAGGAATACCAATTACAGGGAGCAATGCTGTTGCACTACCAATATTAATTACAAAATGGATAAAGAAAACAGCAGTAATACTTACGGTTACCAGTTGGGCAAAAGGATGTTTGTGATTGCCTGCCAAATTCAAAAGGCGCATAAATAGGAATAAAAAAGTGATGATGAGAAACCCGAGGCCTACAAATCCAAACTCTTCGCCCACTACACATGACACAAAATCTGTCCATTGTTCAGGAAGAAAACGTAATTGGGTTTGTGTGCCTTCTAAAAATCCCTTTCCCAGAATACCGCCTGATCCTATTGCTGTTTTGGCCTGAATTACATTCCATCCGGCGCCTGTTGGGTCAAAAGCTGGATTTGTAAAGGCTGTAATCCTTGCAATTTGGTGGGGTTGAAGAATATCCGTTAAAGCAATGTTTACACCTATTACTGTGATTATCCCGGTAATCAATGATGTTACTGTTAGCCATACTCTTTTTTGTATGAAAAAGATTAAAGCTGAAATAAAAATAGTGGCAATAGCTCCCAGCTTCCAGTCAAATACAGTGAGGTAAAGTGTTAAAGCAGGAGATACGATATAAATGGAAACTCCGTATGGTAAACCCGACCAAAATAGCATTACCGGTATCAAAGCCAGAAAAACAATAGCAGTACCAAAATCATTTTGCAAAATTACTAATGCAGTAGGTATTAGTATCATTAATACAGCAATGAAAGCGTACCGGATATTTTCAGCGGAGATATCTCTTCGGCTGGTGAGGTAGTGAGCAGTTGCCAGGATAGTGGCAATTTTCATTAATTCACTTGTTTGAAAGTTAGCAGGCCCGATTCTCAGCCAGCTTTTTGCTCCGTTTATTTCAGCCCCAAAAAGCAATGTACATATCATAAGTATCAGCATGATGCCATAAAACATATAAGAAAGTGGCATATAAGTTCTTGGAGTAAAGAATTGAAACCCAATTACCAAAAAGATGGACAAGCCAACCCAGGCAAGTTGTTTCGCAAAGTTATTTTTTATGAATGAGGGAAGAAATGCTGCTACCGGACCCTGGGTGGCACTATAAATAGCAAAAAGACCAATAGTGGCTAAAACTAACCAGGCAAAAATTATAGACCAGTTTAAATCCCGAAAGTTATTCATTCTCGATAACTTCTAGTTCAGCTTCAGAGTTGTCTTCTCTGGGTTCAAAAGTAAGTACATGGTTATATATCCAGTTTCTGGATATTTCACCTTTTAGATATTTCTCGATAATAAGAGAAGCAATTGGAACAGCTGAACGGGATGCCCATCCTGCATTTTCTAAAAATACAGTTACAACAACTTCAGGGTCGTTGAATGGAGCAAAAGAAGTGTACCAGCCATGCGAAAATCCCAATGGATTTTGTGCAGTACCGGTTTTCCCAGCTATTTCGATATCTTTAACAGAGCCATATACCTGTCCACTTCCCTCAAGAACATTTCTTCTCATGCCGTTTTTTACTGTTTCTAGGTAGTAGCTCTGAACCCAGTCAATCTTTTCTACAAAGTTATCGGTGTAATTAATAGTGCCATCCGCTTTTTCTATTGCATGAACCAGATGGGGTTTAATTTTATAGCCACCATTTACAATTGAACTTGTCATTTGAGCAATTTGAAGGGGAGAAGCAGAAACAAGTCCCTGGCCAATTCCAAAATTAAGGATATCGCCCAGTCCCCACTTTCCTTTACCAAACCGTTGATTGAGATAAGTACTATCAGGTAAAATGCCTCGGTTAGCACTTGGAAGGTCAATTTTATTTGGAATACCTAATCCAAAATCTTTTGCCAGTTTGCTCCAGGTGTTCAATTTACCCGAGGTGGCAATTTTATCCATTACATGCAAGAAGTAAGTGTTGCTTGAATGCGCTATTGCATCTTCCATGGTATAATTTCCGGGTTCAGCCAGATCTTTATAAGGCCTGCCCCGAATATAATAACCACTATTATAGATTTCGGTTTTTGGGGTAACGATTCCAAGATGCAGTCCTATTATACCCATTAAAGGTTTAAAAGTAGAGCCCGGCGGCTGTCTGCTTGAGATAGCTCTGTTGTAAAGCGGCCGAGTAGAATCCGAATTAATAAATTGCCAATATTCTTTATCGATTCTTCCGGCTAGTTTTCTCACCTCATATTCAGGAGAGCTTACTAAGGCCAATATTGCTCCTGTTTTAGGATTCATAGCTACCACGCCACCGCTTTTTCCTTTCATTAATTGTTCGGCGAAAATTTGAAGCTCTGCATCAATAGTGGTATATATGTTATCACCTTGAACGGGAGGCTGTGAATTACGTTGGTCAGGAAAATCGCCCAATGATTGGCCAAGAGCATTCACTTTTAGGTAGTTAATACCCAGGTCTCCTTGTAGCGTATCCTGATAAATCAGTTCCAGCCCGCTCTTACCAATTTTATCTCCTAATCGAATAGATTCTGATTGTTGATAGTCCTGTTTGTCAGCTTCCCTTAAATAACCAAAAATATGAGAGCCTGTCATTTCTGTGGGATAGTTTCGCTTACTGTCTATTTGATGCCCTATACCCGGCAACCTCCAAAGATTTTCCTGAACAAGTGAAAACGTTTTAAAATCTATATCTGTTAGCAGTTTTGAAGTTCTGAACCGGGAGTATCTTCGTGCTTCATTTACTAGTGCATTAATTAAACTATCCGGTTCTCCCAGTAAATCTGCCAACAAAGGGATGTTTTCGTTATCAAAATCGATAGGGGTTATCGTTACTGAGTAAATCGGTTGGTTATCAACCAACAAGGTCTTATTTCTATCATAAATCAAACCACGTGCAGGTTCTATATACTCTTGCCGGATTGAATTTTTCTCTCCCAGCTCATCGTAAATATCGTATTGGATTATTTGTAAGTAGAATACCCTTCCTAGTATAATAAAGCATGCTAAACCCATAATTAATTGCAAAGCAATTATAGAAGTCCGGGTTCTATTTGATGAGTGAATGCTCAATTTGAATCGCCTTTAAGAATAAAAAGAATAGTACCGATTACTGCAGTATATGTACTACATCCTACTAATAAAATTATTGGTGAAAATCCATACGTATAGGTATCCAGGAAGTTTGAAAAAGCCATATAAAATACATTGTGTAAGATTGCAGCTCCCCAGACAAAACCAAATACTTGCCACGTTAACAGCCTAACATTAGAGTTCCGGGCAATTATTTTGTACAGCAAGAATGTTGTTAATGTTTTAGCAAACATATTAATGCCCCAAATATCGAAAAGTGCATCCTGAAACAGCCCGAAGCCTGCCGCAAAGAAAAGAACTTCGGTTCTGTTATATCTCAATGCAGTCCATAAAACAAAAACAAGAACCGGATCAACAAAAGCTCCCAGTATGGTGAGGTATTGAAAAATAAGTACATGTGACAGCACGAAAATAATTCCAACTATAATATGTTTAGTTACATTACTTCTCATTCAAAGATATCCTCAAACTGATTTTGCAAATCAGAAATGGTTGTATCAGCTACAAAGTGAATAACAAACCCTTGAGAGGCATCTGCTAACGATGCGGATGGTTTCAGAAATATACGCTGAGTTTCTTGTCCTTCCTCGAATTCAAATCGGGTTACGGTACCTATTGGAATACCTTTAGGAAATTCGTTGCTGAAACCCGAAGTAACCACAGTATATCCTTCTTTAACAGGAATAGTTTGAGGGACAAAGTCGATAACCATCTCAGAAAGGCTTTCTCCATCCCAGGAAACAATTCCTGGTGCCTGATTCTCAAGTATAACCCCGCTGACTCTGAATAAGCTGTTGTTATAAGGCAAAACCAGAGAATATCTTCCGGAGGTTAAAATAACCTTTCCCAGCAATCCATCCGAAGTTACCAAAGGCATTCCTACAGTAACTCCATCTTTTGTGCCCGAGTCAATGGTTAGCGAATTATTAATCCCCATGAGCTCTTTTCCAATAATTAGTGTTGGGGAAAGTTCAAATAAAGATGAATCCTGGAAAGCCAGTAAATTCCTTAGTTTTTCATTTTCAAGTTCAAGCGATCTTAATCTGCTAAGTTCATCCTGCAAAAGTATATTTTGTCGCTGAAGGTAGGTGTTTGTTTTTAAGGCTTGCCGGTAAATCCGGATATTTGCGAGAGGAGTTTGAAGAATGCTAACTGTGACTGCTGAAAGTTGGCGTAGGCTGTTTATACCGCCCTGATTTCTGTTAACCGCAATGCTGACAGAAAGTAAAACCAGAAAGGCAGCAATTATATAATCTTTAGCTTCTCCAACTTTAAGGATTTTAAATTGCATTCATAGTCAGGATTAAGAGATCACAGGTCGATAGTACTCCAGGTTCTCAAGGATAGCTCCGGTACCTCTAACAACCGCCGTAAGTGGGTCTTCAGCAATATGCACCGGAAGATCGGTGGTTTCCATAATGAGTTTATCTAAATTTTTTAACAAAGCTCCACCACCTGTAAGCATGATTCCCCGATCCAGAATATCAGCTGAAAGTTCAGGTGGTGTTTGCTCTAGTGATTTTGTGATAGACTCAACAATAGTATTAACCGATTCGGCAATAGCTTCGCGGGCATCTTTTGAAGTAATATGGCGTGTTCTTGGAACACCGTTAACTAAATCACGGCCTTTGGTAATCATTTCCAACTCTTCATCAAGAGGTGCAGCAGAGCCAATTTCGCATTTAATTTTTTCGGCAGTTCGTTCACCAATCAAAAGGTTATGGTTTCTTCGGAAGTAGTTAATAATGTCTTCGTTCAATTCATCACCACCCAGCCTTACTGATTGGGCATACACAATTCCGGACAGGGCAATAACAGCAATTTCTGTAGTACCGCCGCCAATATCAACGATCATACTACCAACTGGCTCATGAACATCTAATCCAATACCAATTGCCGCCGCCATGGGTTCATCTACCAGATATACTTCTTTTGCACCCGCATGCTCAGCACTATCACGTACAGCCCGTCTTTCTACTTCAGTGATACCACTTGGCACACAAATAACCATTTGCCGTGTTGACGAATACCATTTCATTTTCACTTTTTTGATCATTCCTCTGATCATATGCTCGGCAACTTCAAAATCTGCAATTACTCCATCTCTTAATGGACGAACAGTTCTGATGTTTCTATGGGTTTTTTCATGCATTAAACGAGCTTCGTGCCCTGTAGTAACAGGAATATTATTTTGATTTAACGCCACAATGCTGGGTTCGTCAAGTACAATTCCTTCTCCCCGCGAATAAATAAGTGTGTTTGCGGTTCCTAAATCGATTGCGATATCGGTGTATAAAAAGTCGAAAAGTCCTTTTTTCTGTTTGCTTTTCGAAGAGGCTGATGACGGAATACCGTAGTTGTCTGACATTACTACTAATAGATGATGTTAAAGGTGCTTGCTAGTAATTTTGGGAAAATAAGGGAATGCCACTGTATATGCGAAAATTAATTTTAATGTTTAAAATGTCGTTTTCCTGTAAAAATCATAGTCATTCCAAATTCATTGGCTTTTGCGATAACTTCTTCGTCGCGGATGCTGCCTCCTGGCTGTATAATGGCTGTTGCTCCTGCTTTTGATGCTGCTTCAATTCCATCTGAAAATGGGAAAAAAGCATCCGATGCAATTGCGGAACCTTTAAGGTCAAGCCTTTCTTTTTTTGCTTTGTCAACGGCAATTTCAGAAGAATCAACTCTGCTTGTTTGGCCGGAACCTATTCCAAGTGTTCTTCCATTTTTGGCGTATACAATCGCATTAGATTTTACATGGCGTACTACTTTCCATGCAAAAAGCAGGTCATCCAATTCGTCTTTAGTTGGCTCCCTTTCGGTAACTACTTTAAGTTCTGAGATATCAATTGAACCGAGATCAGCATCCTGAGTTAAAATGCCTCCAAAAATAGATCGAAATGAAGTACGGTTTTTCTTATCCAGAGGTTTTTTGATGCGGATCAATCGTCTGTTTTTTTTCTGAGTGAGCAGCTCAAGTGCATCTTTATCAAACTTGGGAGCGATAATTATTTCGGTAAAGATTTCATCAATGGCAGAGGCTGTTTTAAGATCCAGCGGTTTGTTCACAACAACGATTCCACCAAAAGGGGATACTGTATCGGTACTAAAGGCTTTTCTGTACGCATCTTCTAAATCTGGAGCAGTCCCTACTCCACAGGGGATGGTATGTTTGATGATTGCACAAGTGGCTTCATCTTTATTGAAAGATGAAATGATGTTTAAGGCAGCGTCAACATCAATAAAATTGTTATAGCTGAGCTGCTTTCCATGAAAGCAATCGATAATAGAATCCTGTTGGCCATATACTGCTCCTTTTTGATGAGGGTTTTCTCCATACCGAAGCTCCTGCGAGAGAGGAAAAGTTAGATTGAATTGCTTAGCAGGTTCGTCATTGCTCAAATCATTGAAATAATTAGCAATTGCTGAGTCATAATCAGCAGTATGATTGAAAGCGTCTTTAGCAAGAGATTTTCTCATGCTAAATGAGATTCCATTTCTGCCGTTAAGTTCCTCAATAAATTTTTTGTACTGGTTTGGACTGCTTAATATGGTTACATGTGCAAAATTTTTTGCAGCCGCTCGCACCATTGTTGGCCCGCCTATATCAATAAACTCGGTAGCAGTGGCGGTGTTTACATTTCCTTCGTCAATTTTATTTTTGAATGGATAAAGGTTAACAACAACCAGTTCAATAGGGGTAATGCCCAGCTTTTCAATTTCCTCCTTGTCACTTTTATGGCTGGTTCGTGCCAAAATACCTCCGTGAATAAATGGGTGAAGCGTTTTAACCCGGCCATCCAGGCATTCTTCAAAACCTGTAATTTCAGATACATCCTTTACAGGAATTCCTGCTTCACTGATTGTTTTGGATGTTCCTCCGGTTGAGATCAGCTCAACACCTTGTTGGTGTAATGCGTTAGCAAGCTGGGCAATTCCGGTTTTATCTGATACGGATAGCAAAGCTCTTTTAATTGTTAAAGGTATTTCGGGGAGTGATGAAAGAGGTTTTAAGGCCACTTTGAGTTATTTTAGAGTTTTTAAATATTGTTGTATTGCTTTTGGATAAAGCTTGTGTTCTTCTTTTAACACTTTTTTTGCTAAGCTTTCTGCAGTATCAGAAACGGAAACCCCAACTTTAGCCTGTGCTATAACAGGGCCTTCGTCATATTCTTCAGTAACGATATGCACAGTACATCCTGATACTGTTTCTTTGTTTTCAATTACTGCTTTATGGACATTCATCCCATAAAATCCTTTTCCACCAAATTTGGGAAGAAGAGAAGGGTGGATGTTCAAAATACGGCCTTCAAAATATTGAATAATTTGTAAAGGGATCTTTTTTAAATAGCCGGCAAGAATTAACACATCTGCATTCCATTCTTTCAATTGAATTAAAAGCTCGCTTGCATATTCGTTTTCAGAATCGAAATTATTTTCATTTAAAATGCGCACATCAATATTAGCAATAGCTGCTTTGTTTACTGCAAAGGCATTTTCTTTATTGGATACCAGTCCTGTTATCCGAGCGTTTAAATCCCCATCAGAAATTGCGTCAATAATTGATTGAAAATTTGAGCCTGAACCTGAGGCAAATACAACAAGATTCTTCAAATATGATACATTTGGCGTTGCCGAAAAGCGTTTGGCAAAGATACGTAAAGTTATGAAGCAATTCAGCGAAGAAAATTATTCGGTGGTAGTTTTCCCGATATCTATCTCTTGCCTGAATACACGATAATTATTAAAGCTCCAGCTAATTTGGAGAATAGTTATCCTGACTATAGTGGCTAGTGGTATTGCGATCAACATTCCTAAAATACCTGCGGTTTCGGCACCAACTAAAATAATAAATAGAATGGCAACCGGGTGCATGTCGGCTGAACGGGAAAACAATAGGGGTTGAAACAAAACATTATCTAGTATCTGAACTACCAGAATTGCGAGCAGGCAGGCAATGACTAATGAAAAATCTCCGGTTTCTATAATCGAAATAATGATGGATAAAATATAGCCTATAATCGGCCCAAAATAGGGGATAGTATTGGCTAAGCCGACAGCAATGCCTACCGATAATGAGTTTTCTAAACCTGCAACAGAAAGAGTAGTCCAGGAACTTACCGCAACCAAGAAACTCTGTAGTAATACGCTCCGAAAATAAAGCCCCAATCTTTTTTCAATTTTATCGATAAGCGTGAGTGAAGTCTCAAAATATTTATTTGGAATTAATTGTAAGAGATCACGTCGTATTTTCGATCCATCTTTCAGGAAAAAGAAAGCAGCAAAAGGAACTACTAAAACAGCCGAAAAAATATCGGTGAATACTGCCAGAACGTTGCCGAATACAGAAGAAAACTGATCAAAGTTAAAAAGGCTGTTTAGAATTTGAGAGAGATTATCACTTAGAAAAGCGGCTGGAATAAAATCGTAGCTTTCACTTAGCTGTGTTTCCACCCGGTTCGCTATCATTTCTATATTTTGAATATCCAGCTGTTGCGCTAATTGAACCATCTGTTCAGCTACCCGCGGAATAACCGTAGTGGAAGCATAAACAAAAATTAAAATAACAGCCGAGAGAGTAAGGGTTATAGCTAGCGTGCGTGGAATTCGATTACGTTGTAGCCAATTTACAATTGGATCAAGAATATAGCTTAGAATAAGAGCAAGAATAAGGTAAAGAACCAGGTTGCCAAGCTTAACTAAAATCCACCCCAGAACAGCCAATGCGGCAATACCGATTGCAAATTTTACTATGCGTTCAAGGGTGATGTTTTTCATTATCTTCTATTAAATCAAGTATTGGATTAATCTCTTTCAATATAATACCAGAATCGTAGCCTTTTCTTGTCAAAAAATCGAATACTTTTTTTCGGCGTTTTGATTTTTCTGCCCGCAAAAATTTTTGCTTGTTTTTTTTGACAAGAGAAAAGATAGCTTGAGTTGAGTCCTTGGGAGTTATCTCTTGAAGTGATTGGTTAATAATTGTACTGGAAACTCCTTTTTTGCGCAATTCTATCCTAACCTTATTTGTACCCCAATTATTGAAGCGGAACTTATCTCGTGTAAATTTCCTGGCAAATACCTTATTATCTATATAACCTTTTTCTTCAAGCTCCGGGATCACTTTATCCAGTATGGTAGTATTATATCCTTTTTTAATTCCTTTTTGTTTTAGTTCATGACTCGTATGATCTCTTCTTCCAAGTAAGCGTAAAAGATATCCTCTTACTTTCCATTTATCTTCACTAAAAAGTATTTTGTTATAAAGTCTTTCATCAACAACACTTCCTTTTTTGAGATTGAACTTGATTAGTGTGTTATCAGAAACTCCTAGCATAAAACCGTTTTTCGAGAACAAAGAGTATCGCAAAGTGCTTTTCTTTTGAACTTCAATTCGTTCAACTTTTGCAGGAAGAGGAATATTAATGGAATGTTGTACTTGTTGATCCATTGCCGGATAGAGAAAAAGCCTTGTGGTAAGCAAGGCTTTTGAAAGATAAAAATTAAGCTTCTACTTTTTCTGGTTCAGTTATTTCTTCTTTGGTTGCATCAGCTATAGGTTCATTCAGATCTTCGCCAGCAAGTTTTGCGCGGACAATTTTCTCAATTTTATCACACAATGCGGTGTCTTCTTCCAGAAATTGCATTGCGGAATCGGCTCCCTGCCCGATGGGTTCACCTTCGTGCCGGAACCAGCTTCCACGTTTTTCTATGACATCAAATTCCACAGCTAAATCTAAAATTTCAGCAATACGTGAAGTTCCTTTTCCATACATAATGTTGAATTCAACTACTTTGAAAGGAGGGGCTACTTTGTTCTTCGCCACTTTTACTTTGGTTCGGTTACCAATTACTTCATCTGCTTTTTTGATGGCTCCGATTCTGCGAATATCAAGGCGAACAGAAGAGTAGAATTTCAGGGCACGCCCACCGGTAGTGGTTTCAGGATTGCCGAACATAACCCCGATTTTTTCACGAACCTGATTAATAAAAATACAAGCCGTGTGTGATTTGTTAACAATACCGGTAATTTTACGAAGTGCCTGAGACATTAACCGCGCCTGAAGCCCCATATGAGAATCACCCATTTCGCCTTCCAGTTCGGCACGTGGGACTAGTGCGGCAACAGAATCAATCACAATTACATCCAAAGCTCCTGAGCGGATCAAAGTTTCTGTAATTTCAAGTGCCTGCTCGCCGCTATCGGGTTGAGAAACTAACAGCTCGTCAACTTTAATACCTAATGCTTTGGCATAACGGGGATCGAAGGCGTGTTCAGCATCAATGAATGCAGCATAGCCACCATTCTTTTGTGCCTGTGCAATGACCTGAAGTGCCATAGTTGTTTTACCGCTCGCCTCAGGGCCATATATTTCTGTAATTCGCCCCCGGGGCACACCTTGTACACCCAGTGCATAATCCACCATGATGGAACCTGTCGAAATTACTTCCACATTTTGAATGGCATCATCGCCAAGTTTCATGATGGTTCCTTTTCCATGTTGTTTTTCGATCTGTCCAACGGCAATATCGAGTGCTTTCATTCTTTCTTTTGAATCTGACATGATTTGAGTATTAATTTGAATTTATTTGCTGCAAAGTTAACAAGGCACGGTGTCATATAATGTCATCCTGTAACAGGGAAGAATATATGTTCGATATATGTAACAGACAAGTCCCGTTTTAAACTTTACAATATGTGTTATTTATGTAAGTAAGACAGGCTCAATCAAATTCCTTACAAAATTATTTTTTTGTAGCAGGCATTGCATAATCCAAAGGCAGCATATCAGATACTTTTTCAAAACCCCAATAACCGTCAAATAAAATAGCTGCGGGATCATAAATGTAGCCAGATTGATCCACAAGAACTGAATCAGCACCCAGCAAGACAGAAGATTTTTGAAAGTAGGGTAAAAGCCGTGGATTTTCATCGAGTAGATTTGCGATAGAGTATAAATAACTCATGTCCTCATATTCATTCTCATATGTTACGTTGAGGAAATTTACATAGTGGAATTTATATGTGGAGCTATCCACTTTTTGGAAAAAATCCGGTATATCTACTTCATTTCTTGAAACATAAACTCCTGTTGAATCCCTTCTTTCACCTTTAATAACAAATCTATTTTCTTTTATAGTGTTGTTGATTAGAGAATTTGTGAAATGTTGAAACGAACCTTTATAGGCGTTGATTCGATTTGTTTCCCATTTGTTTCTGGTTCGTTTCCGCTTAGATGTTTTAGGCACAAACAGGGTTTGCCCATAAAATGTAGAGATCCCGTTTTCGAAGTCAACCAGAAAATGATCCAGGTAAAAAAAGATGTTGTATCCCAGATCTTTATTTTCAATTTCTAACCGATCGTAAGCAAAAGCTATCAGAGTTTTTTCTTTAATGTTGTATTCAAAATTTATTTGCTCTTCGTTTTTGATTAGAGTGTTTTCGGAAAAAGGCCCAACACCTATAAACTTTTCTCTAAAGGTTTTCATGTTTTGCTTTCTGGCTATTGGATTGGGTTTTACCGTCAATTCCTCTAATTCATAAATTTTTTCTTTTAAAATGAATCGATATTCATCATTTAAGTTATCGGTATTTATTTCTTTACTGGCACTTTCAAATCCAAGAAAACGAACTACTAATTCATGAATTCCGGCGGATATTTTGTCTAAGACAAACCTTCCATCTTCATCAGAGAGCGTGCCGATGGTACTTCCATTTATAAATATTTGAGCTCCTGTAATTGGCTCATTGGTTTCAGAAGATGTTACGGAACCCGAAATCGAAAAAGTTACCTGGGATACAGCAACGTGTGGAACAAGAGTAATTAATGTTGCTATCCAAAATCGTTGCTTCATATTAAAGTTCATCAACTGTTTCTTTTAATGACTGTATAGCGTCTTCAATTTGAGCAGCAGTGGTATAGGGAGCAGGCCCAAACCGAAGGATCTGATCCCTGGCATCTGTGAATATATTTTTTTCAAGTAAAGCCGCCTGAATTTGCCGTGCTTTTGGCGAGGTTAGAGATAGGAAACCTCCGTTGTGTTTGGCAATATCTCGGTTGTGTGTAAGCCTTATTACAGAGGGATCAAAATCTTTATCCAGGAAATGTTTTTTAAGCAGCTCTACTTTTTGAACATATTGATCTCTGAGGATTTCTTTGGTTAATCCCTGCTCTTTAAAAAACTGTACTACGTTGGCAGCCCGGTATTGCGAGGAAGGATCGTACGTACCGCTGGCAAATCGTTGATCGGAATGGTCGTAATGGGTAGGGGAATTGTCTCTGGGTTTTTCTAACGAACTGAAGGAAGCAAACCAACCTGTAATGGCCGGGCGGTACTCACAATCTTCAGGAAATCGAAGAAAGCAATTGGCCTCTCCCCATTGCAGATATTTATATCCTCCAGTCAGTATAAAACAATCTTCAAGGTTAGCCTTTCTGATTGATAACGGTGCAACATTAGTTCCATGGTAATCATCGATTAAAACCGGAATGCCTTTATCCCGCGCAGCCTGAGCAATCTCCGTTAGATGATGATTGATTAAGCTCGATTCGAAATACACCCTGGAAAACATAACAGCAGAGGTTTTAGTATCCATTTCTGAAATAATGCGCTCGGCAAAATTTTTATCCGGAGTAACAGGTACATAAATAACCTCTAAACCCTCTTCCTCTAACCGGTGTAGCTGACGAAACAAAGAGTGAAATTCTCCATCTGTTGAAATGATCTTTGGCTTTTTTTTCAGATCAAGGCCGCTTATCCAGCTTACAAAAAGAACATGGGTATTTTCTTCCCGGCAGTAGAGCCCATCCGGGTCATCGTAATAATCACGAAGATAATCGCGCAAAATCTCAGTTTTTTCGGCGGCCTTTTCCCACTTTTTATCCACCAACTCTGCTGAATCAAGGAAATATTCTTTTTGTCCTTCCAGTGCCACATCCGGCCAGGCCTGGTGAGAGTGCCCTGTAAAAAGCAGCCGCTCAGCAACCTGAAAGTGAGAGTAATGAGGAATAAGTTGTTGAGCTAATTCGTCTATATTTACCATAGGAATTTATTTTGCCGCAAAAGCTCTAAGGAACAAAATTGTAGTATATAGTTTCCGTTCTAAAATACATGAATGTAGTGTTTCTGTGATTTTGTGGCATTCTATTAAAAAGAGGATCGGATTTCCCAAAGATCAGGAAAAATTGATTTATGCAATGTTAGTTGAAGATAAGCTACCCCCTCTGAACCTCCGGTGCCCGTTTTAGCCCCGATAGTTCGCTGCACCATTTTTACATGGCGATACCGCCATTCCTGCAAACCTTCATCAAAATCCACCAATAGTTCGGCTACCAAAGCTGTTTCAGGATCTTCCTTCATCATTCTAATAAGTTCTTGTTGGTTTTGCTCGGAGGTATTGAACAGTAATCCTTGTTCATTTTTGCGTTCAGCGGAAACGGCATACCCTTTTTTTGTTAAGTAACTGCAAAAGCTCTCCCAAATTGTAGGTTCTTCCATACGTTGTTCAAGAATTTGAATATGTTTGGGAATATCTTTGTGTGCTTCTTTCATAAGCGGGAAGCGCATGCCGCACAGAATTTCTACCTCCCTGAATTGCAATGATTGAAACCCACTGGACTGTCCCAGGAATTTTCTGAAGCTGTTGAATTCTAAGGGAGTCATTGTTTCCAGGATATCCACCTGGGCAACCAGCGTTTTCATAATGGTAAGAATACGGCGCATCGTTTTTATGGATGTCCAGGTATGGCCGGATTGCAATTCTTTGTTCAGTTTTCCAAACTCATGGATAATTTGCTTGAACCACAGCTCATACGTTTGATGGATAATTATGAAAAGAGTTTCATCGTGTTCGGGTGGGTCTGATTGTAATTGCTGGAGCTTCAGGAGTTCGTTAATCTTTAGGTAACTGGTGTATGTAATGCTCATAAAAAGTTAATTAATGAGCAGAGGATACGAAAAAAGAGGAATTAAAATGAATAAGTAAGGCGCATAATAAATGTACAGTAAACAATTGATGCCAGATTATTCAGGATTGTCTTATTCCATACCTGATAGATACTCTTTTCTTGTTAAAGAATATAAGCAGTGTCGTTTAAGAGGGCTTTCACTTTTTAAAGCAGGATGATCGAACTCATATACTTTTTTCATTCCTATTTTTTGCATTACCCTTTCAGATGGGTAATTACCAAGTGTTGTGAAGGAGACCATTTTGTTTAAGGAAAGATCATTAAAAGCCAGGTTAAGGCAGCGTTTTGCTCCTTCAGTTGCCAATCCCTGATTCCAATATTCTTTGTTTAATCGCCATCCTATCTCAATACAAGGAGTGAAATCTGCCTCAAAATTTGTATGCTTTAATCCGATAAAGCCGATCATTTTATCATCTTTAAGATGGTCAACTGCAAAAAAACCGAAGGTATGTTTTCTAATATGATCTTTGATCTTTTGTATCAGGTTTTCTGTTTCCTGCATTGTTAAAGTAGAGGGAAAATACTTCATGCTTTCCTTATCAGAATTGATGTTGTGCAGGGCATTCACATCATGTTCGTTAAAAGACCTGAACCCAAGACGGTCAGAAATGAAGTAATAACTCATTGGTCCTTTTTTATTCTGTGATCTTTCCATTCCAGGTCGAAAGAATGTTCAGTACTAAATGAAGCTGCAGAACGTATCCATTTTCCATCCTGCCAAACCCGAACAAACCCTTTTTCTAAAGGTTCGTTGGGGCTTAGCTTGTCAAGCTTATGAGAAAGAGGCATGAGTATTTCTTTTTGGTACCTGATGTAGGATTGTGCCCGGTTCATTAGCTGTTCTTTGAGTGTGGATATAGTTGATTGTGCGTGATCCATTTTTTGCTGTACAGCAAGCAACGCATGCGATTTTGCAAGATGATGCACTTTATCTTTATAAAATTGAACAGCTCCCAGTGTATTAAGCTCTAACCTCCGGGATAGGTCTTCAACTCGCATTTGAACTTCATTTATATCGGGAACAGCCATTACGGCAGCTTGGGTTGGAGTGGCAGCTCGAGCATCAGCAACAAAATCAGAAATGGAAAAATCCACTTCGTGCCCAACGGCACTTATCACAGGTATTTCGCAATGGAAAACAGCTCTTGCTACTGCTTCTTCGTTAAAAGGCCATAAATCCTCAAGTGAGCCGCCACCTCGCCCAATAATGACTACATCCACATTTTTATGGTTCGTGAAGTAATTGATGCCTTCCACAATTTCTGTTGCAGCATTAATACCTTGTACGCTGGCATGATATAATTTTACCCGGGCAACCGGCCATCTTTTTTCCAGAGTGGATTTAATATCCTGAAAGGCAGCAGTTGTTCTGGAGGTTACCACACCAATAGTTTTAGGATATATTGGGAGAGCAAGTTTGTGCATATCATCAAAAAGACCTTCTGCTTTAAGTTTGGCTTTTAATTGCTCAAAAGCCTGTTGAAGCTTTCCAATTCCTGCTTGCTGCACCAGGTTTACGATCATTTGGTAGCGGCCATGAGGGGCATACACTTGAATATCGCCGCCAATAACTATTTGTTGGCCATCGGTAAGATCAATAGCCAGGCGTTGTGCCGTGTTTCGCCAGATAACACAAGGAAGTTGAGCACCGGAATCTTTTAAGGTGAAATAATAGTGCCCGTTGGCACTCTGTTTTACATTGCTGGCTTCGCCTTCCACTAAAACATCCAGAAAATTTTGCTCCAGAAGGGTTTTAATTTTTCCCGTTAGTTCTGAAACTGAAGGAACATCAAATAAAAAAGGGGATTTTTCAGGCATTTAAGGCGGTTTAAAGTGCACAAAACATACGGGATTTATTGATCCTGATTTATTATAATATTTGTGTTGATAGCAAAAAATCATGAAAGCAACACTCACCTCTATATTGTTTCTTCTATTGTGCAGCCTGGCTATTAATGCACAAACCCGAAATCGCGGTATTATGGATATCGTGGAATATCATGAAGAGATGAATACACTGGTGCAAAAAGTAATAGATGTACTAGGTGGAAAAGAAGCTAATTTAAAGGTACGTTCGTTTCGGTCGAACGGGGAAATATTTTATAGGAATGGAGAACATGGCCCTTTTGATTTTTATTTGTTGGGCGACAACTGGGCACGCGTTGACTATAACAAAGATAGTACAAGATATACATTTGCAATTCATGGCCGGCGCGGGTGGACAAGCAAACGAACAGGATCCGGAAAAGAAGAAAACAGGTTAAAGGGCGTTGCATTAGCAGAAGCGGAGCAATTCCATATATACGAGAATAATCTCTTCGATTATAAAGAAAAAGGATTGGATATATATTATGAAGGAGAGGCAATCACTGAATATGTAGAAGCCTATATCATTCGGCTAGATGGCCTTAGTTTTGGGGAAGAGATGTACTATATCTCAAAAAAAGATTACCGGCCATTTATGAAGCAGGTACATATTCTCAGGGGGAGAAATAAAAAAGTGATCCATTATAATATAAGTGAATATATGCAGGTGGGCGAGGTAATGCTCCCCAGAACAATTGCCATTAAAAAAGATGACGTAACAAGGGTTATGCTTTTTTCTGCTTATGATCTTACTGCCGAGCTCGACAAAGATTTTTTTGTTAACTGATTACCGGCCGGACTATAATTTCAAAGTAATTCAATAAAGGGCAGGTTTTTGCCAAAAAAACAGCTTCTTCCATGTTTTTGGCGGCGATAATTGTAAATCCTAGGACGATCTCTTTAGCCTCGATAAAAGGCCCGTCTGTAATTACATGGTCATGATTGATCAAATGGGTACCTGTTTCCTCTAATCGCTGAGAATCGATATGCTGGTCGCCAAGCTTTTTTATCCAGTTTACATGAAGGTTGATCCGTTCCTTAAGTGCAGCTTCTGAAGTGTCAATTCCTTCTTGTCCGCGAAAAATTAGCATGTATTTATTCATTGTCTCGATATGTAAATAGCAGGCATATTGCCTTTTGCAGTCAATGAATAAACAGATTAACGGGGAATAATGCTACCTGTGAAAATATTATGAACTTTGCTTAAAAGCCCGATTTAAAAAAAAGTGAAGCGGCTGCACTGTTTTATAATAGGTTATTAGGAAGGCTGCTTGATTATTGTTTTTGATAAACTCTGATGAGGGTGTTTTTGCCATTACATAAAACTGCTTGTTTGCGATGTAAGGCACTTTAGATTCTAGTTCACTGTACTGTTTATCTATTCTCTTATTTCGTTCACCCTGAAGTTCTCCGAATAGTTCTTTGAAATCCTTTTGTTCAAGAATAGACAAAAACTCATCCTGATTTTGAGCGATAAGATTCCGGATATTTGAAAGAGCTTCTTTAGAAACCTGGTACAATCCGCCTCCCACATGTACATAATCAGCCCCGATACCAAGGTAAAATCCAGGCAGTTCAGATTTTTTGCCGCCGGGAGAGAGCCCGGCTTTCATGAGGGTATTGTAAGGCGTTTTATCTTTAGAAAACCGGATATCTCTGTTAATCCTGAATAAGGCTTTTTTTGCATCCGGTAAAATGGAAGGCTCCATTTCCGTAAGAGCTGGAATTACTTGTTCTACCAATTCTATAAAAGGAGCTCTCACATTCTCTTCATAGTCTTTCCGGTGTTTATCAAACCATTCTTTGTGGTTATTCTTTTCCAGTTCTTTAAAAAATGCGATGTATTCTTTACTGACCACACCTACTTCTTTTTAGCTCTTTGAGATGCATCAAAAGCTTTTGATGCCCATTCCTTCAACAAGTTTTTATCCTCGATGATATGTACAGGTACGGTCCAATATGGCATTCTTTTTCCCTTTTTAGGATAACCAAATGGTTTCATGCCTGCTTCTTCAAAATCTGGTTTATTGTGGTCATCTAATTTCAGGAAAAAAACGTTGTTGGAACTAATCATGGCAAACATTATAGTATTTTTGAAAAAGCCTACACCGCTAAACATCTTTTTTGGAGTGGCTCCTTCAAATTCAGAAAGCTGATCGGTGATATAGTTTATATACTCTTGTTTTATCGGCATGGCGATTTATTTGATTTGTTCGTGTATATCAGCTGGTTTATTCAATAACATCTGGGAATGTAAAAACGGGACAAGAAAATCAAAAAAAGATGCAAAGTTCTTTTTAAGGTTTAAGTAGTCTAAGAATTTGAAATATGAGTCAATAAATCGACAGTATCTTTTGGAATCATAGGGTAGGATTTACAGATGATTTTGGTTAATTCTTCTTGAAGTTTTCCTTCACCCTTTTTTTTATAATTGCTTATAGATTTATATGTAATAGAAAATTTTTCTACTAATTCTTCATGCTTCATATGAAGGAACCAATATGGTAAGTTTATTTTCTTTCCATCAAAGTACTCTATCGCGATTAGTTCATTATTTTTGAATAGATTAAATTGTTTCTCTATCGGTTTGAGTATATTGAGAGAAATTTCTTGTAAGACTTTTTCCTCCTTTTCAATCAAGGAGTATTCATTCATCTCAGAATTAAAACCAGTTGTTTCATAAATGTTGTGACAGCCATCTCTTTTTAAAAAAAGTATTGCAACATATATAGGATCAAGCAAATAATTCTCGATAGTGTGTCTTTTTTCTTCTCCATGAACATATATAAATTCACTAGAAATATTGTTCTGATCCCAGTCGATAATGCCAAAGATTTTTTTATTGTCAGATTTATGAAACTGGGTAACAATATTTTTTACTACATCTGAATTTCCTTTACCCATAGGATTATCAATAAAGTATAGAGGTGATTTTAACTCATGTTGATGCCTTTTAAGGGTTTCATATATTTTTCTAAAATAATTTCCATCTGTATTACTCTCTACAAAAACCTGTTTATGGTTTTTATAGTCAATATTCAGAGTGGGGATTGGATCAGTAAGAAGCTCTAAAGCTTTATCTCTTCCAATTTTTCCAAGAGAACAATTACTTGTATTATTTATTTCAAATATACTCTCATCTGGCGAAAGAGCAACCGTAATAGGAGAGTGAGTAGTTATTATTACTCTAATTCCAAGTTTCCCTACAAATGTTTTATTTAATACATCTATAAGTATCTGAGTCATTTCTGGATGAAGATGAGCATCAGGTTCATCTAAGATGACTAAACTGGGGTAGGTTATTTTATTTCCATAGTAACTTGAGGTGAACAGCTTCATCACTAGTCCAAAAATGACTTTTTCACCTGCTGATAGTGATTCAACTTTAACTTCTTCTTTTAAAGACGTATTTATGAGTTTCAAACCAAAAGATAAATCAGGTTCAAAATGATCACTAATGAGTTTAATTTGATAATTGAACTCAAAATCAGATGCAATGTCGTTAAAAAGGTCCCAAGGAGAGTCAAATAATTCTGAATAAGTTTCTTCATTTACAGACATATTTTGTTCATTTCTTTTTTCTTTGGAAAAGAATCGTTCAGAATTTTTATATGCATTCGCTGCATGTATATAGCAAATATCAAGAAAGTTAGATCCAAAAAGATCTGTTTGGTCAATATAAATGGGTTTGATTGGCATTCGTAAAAAATGATGAGGTTCGATATCCTCTGCATTTAGATGGAAGTAAATCGACAATTCTTTAGCGAAATCAAATATTCTTTGGTATCGCTCAGAATAGTTTTGCTTTAGAATAAAATCACTAACTTCATCTAAGGTATTAAAATGACGATTATCGCCGATCTCATTAGTCCAAGAAAATGTTCCTTTTGGATGGCTTTGAACGACTTTATTTTGCTCTAGTTTTTCATAAATATCTTTGATTCGATCTTTGTTATTCAAGTCTTCTAGTTCATATCCAAAATTAATAAGCGAGCAAAAATACAATTTGGTTTTTTGGTCTAGTTGCCGCCATGATTCACTCAATTTATTGGCATGGAAATTCCAAGTTCTTTGACCTATTGTATAAAAACCATTTGCTTCAATTCCTTCAAATTGGATTAAATTTTTTTGTTTAGGGATTAATTTAATTAAGTTTTGCTGTGGATTGTTTGCATCTTTTATAAGCTCTAATAGTTGTGTTTTACCACTTCCATTTTTTCCTGTAATCACAGTAAAGTCCGGTAGCTCTTCACTTTCAAAATTTTTTAACGACTTATATTTATCTATTAATTTTATTTTCATCTTCTCTACTTTGTTCTTTGACCCTGAATAGGGGTATATTTGGCAAGCTAATGAATAATAAAGTTATCAATAAATAATATGCTCCTCAAAAATCTTAAGCCGGTAAGCAAAAATCATGACGGTAAAGAAACCATCGATATCAGGATTAAAGATGGGGTTATTGATGAAATTGGTAAGGATATAGAAGGCAGAAAAGGAGAAGAAAGTCACGATTTTGCAGGTGCGTATGTAAGTCCGGGCTGGATGGACATGCACGTTCATTTACGTGAGCCGGGCTTTGAGCACAAAGAAACCATAGAAACAGGTTGTGCCGCCGCCGCCTTCGGAGGGTTTACGGCTGTTGCCTGTATGCCAAATACCAATCCGGCAACCCACACCCGTGATGTGGTTGAGTATATTATCAAAAAAGGGGACGAAACCCCTGTAGATGTACATCCCATTGGATGTGTTACTAAAGATCGTGCAGGTAAATCCATTGCCGAAATGGGCGACATGAAAGATGGCGGTGCCGTTGCATTCAGCGATGACGGCGATCCGGTGTATGATTCTCAGGTAATGCGTGTGGCTCTGGAATACTCCTCTATGCTGGGGATGCCGATCATCAATCACGAAGAAGACTTGGCACTTTCTCGCCCCGGCCATATGAATGAAGGGAAAGTTTCTACAAGGCTGGGGCTGGATGGAACCCCTGGCATTGCAGAGGAAACTATGATTGCCAGGGATATTTTGTTAGCTGAATATACCGGCGGGCATGTACATGTAGCCCACATCAGTACAAAGAATGGTGTTGATTTGGTTCGGCAAGGAAAGAAGAAAGGAATCAATGTAACCACTGAAGTCTGTACTCATCATTTTGATTTGACTGATGAGGAAATCGATCGTCAAAAATTTAGTACGAACTTCAAAATGCACCCTCCATTAAGAACACAAGAAGATGTGGATGCCATGATTGAGGGTTTGGTAGATGGAACCATTGATGTGATTTGTACTGATCATGCGCCGCATTCCATCGAAGAAAAGGAAGTTGAGTTTATTTATGCACCGAATGGGATAATCGGATTGGAAACGGCGTGGAGTATTTCGAATATGAGGCTGTTCAAAACCAAAAAGCTTAATCTTCAGCAATTGGTAGAGAAGCTTTGTTACAATCCCCGCAAAATTCTGAATTTGGCAGAGCTGATGCTAGAGAAGGGAGCAAAAGCTAATCTTACTTTTTTCAATACCGATGAAGAGTGGGTATTCGATGCTGAAAATGTACGCTCCAAATCAAAAAATTCCCCATACCTTAATCAAAAACTGACAGGTCGTGCTTTGGGTATATTTAACAAAGGCGAGTTAGTTCTTAATGAGTTGAAATAATCGATCAACCTAAAAGTTGAATAAATGAGGGTGATATCTGCTCTTATTTTTGTTTGTATGTGTACACCAAGTTTGGCAGCACAAGATTCTGTACAAACTGGAAAGATAGGGTTCAAAGATCAGCTAAAGAGAGCAGCCAGAGCTTATTTTTTAGAACCAAGACCTCATCTTATTAAAAGTATCGAAAGAATAGATAGTTTACTTAGACTGGATAGCACCAATCTTGGGGCTTTAGATGAAAGAATCACGGTTAATATGCGTTCAGGAAGGAGCGATCTAGCTTGGGAAGATTTTCAACGACTCTCAGGTTTAGCTGAAAATATTCCTGAACTTTATTTTTACAGAGCTTCTAACCTGGAGTACTTTGGTCTTAATAAATCAGCCAGTACTTTATACGATAAACATTTGGAGTTTCTACAACATACATTTGATACATCAATCACTAGCAAAGAAAAAGCAAATGCCCTGCTTTCAACGTGGTATATCTACCAATACCTTGGGTATGAATCAAAAGCAGATAGTTTGGTTGATGTTTTGTATGAAAGATATGATGAATGGATTTCGGTTGGAGTGGGATCTGAGTTTTTCTCAAAACGATTTGGGAGTAGTGTGTTTGAGTTTTTAGAGAAAAAAGAAAAACAATGATTTTAGCCTTTGAGACATCTACTTCTATTTGCTCAGTAGCTTATCGGGATAAGAATGGAAAAATCTGGGAAAAACGGATTGAGGGACGAAGCGTTCATTCCGATCATGTATTTCTATTTACTCAGGAATTAATGCAGGAACATAAATTTAAGATCTGGGATTTGAGTAGGGTTCTTGTTAGCAATGGGCCGGGTTCTTATACAGGTTTACGTATTGCAGCAAGTGCAATCAAAGGATTAGTGTTTGGTACTGATGTGGATGTGTATGCAATAAATACACTGGCTTCGTTTGTGATAGGCCTGGAACTGCCGGATCAAAAAACCATTCACTCTATAATGGATGCCCGAAGAACCCATGTGTACCATCAATCGTTTGAATCTGGAAAGGTATTAAAATCCACAGCCAGCACAAGCCTTATGGAAATCGAACACTTAGAAAATATACTTCAACCGGGTGATGCTATCGTGGGAACCGGTACTGCACGATTAAACGGGCATGCTCTTAAAGGAGTACAGCTTTTTGACAGCAAATATATTTCTGCTGTATCACTAATCAAGTTATATGACCTTCCCGGTTGCGAAGAATTTTGCATTAAGACTACTTCTGAGCAGCTAAATCCAAACTATATCAGTAGTAATCAGGTAAATAATTCAAACGTATAATCCATTCTTATTTAATAGCAAGAATGGTTATTTTAGCACTCGAAAAATTCTAAAACGGACTTTATGAGCTGGTTTAAACGCAAAGACGATAACATCCAAACGGATATTAAAAAAGAGATGCCGGAAGGTGTTTGGGTTAAAGTTCCTACTACTGGAGAAACCATTCACCGAAGAGAGCTGGAAGAAAATTTGTGGGTTGATCCACTGAGTGGATACCATTTCAGGATTGGCAGCAAGCAATACTTTTCTATTATTTTTGATGACGAGAAGTTTGAAGAGTTGGGCCAAAACATTATGCCAACAGATCCTCTAAAGTTTTCGGACCGGAAGAAATATACTGAGCGTTTGAAAGAGTCTCAGAAAAAATCCGGTTTAAGTGATGCAGCACGCGTTGGTGTTGGCAAAATGAATGGAATCGATTTAGTTGTTGGATGTATGGATTTTGGTTTCATAGGCGGAAGCATGGGTTCTGTGGTTGGGGAGCGGTTAGGAATTGCCATCGACCATGCCCGTGAAAACAAAATTCCGCTTATTATTATCTCACAAACAGGCGGTGCCCGAATGATGGAAAGTGTGTTAAGTTTGATGCAAATGGCAAAAACCTCTGCAAAACTTGCTCAATTAGATGAAGAAGGTGTTCCCTACATTTCGTACATGACAAACCCCACCACGGGGGGTGTAACAGCAAGTTATGCTATGCTTGGAGATTTTAATGTATCGGAACCGGGGGCTTTAATCGCTTTTGCAGGCCCGCGCGTTGTTCGCCAAACTATTGGGCGAGATCTTCCGGAAGGTTTCCAGACGGCAGAATATTTACTGGAGCATGGTTTTCTTGACTTCATTGTATCCCGGAACCAAATGAAAAGTAAGTTTACCAAATTACTTAAGCTTGTATTACATAAAAAGTGATTCATTTTTGGCTTACCTATAACTCTGCTCAAGAAAAGTGAATGGTTAATAGTTATTAGGGAGCCGGTACAAATAACAATTAACTAAAATGAGATTCGCCGATTACGCCAAAATATATTTAACAGCTGGCAAAGGAGGGGATGGTTCTGCTCATTTAAGACGAGAGAAATATGTTCCAAAAGGCGGCCCCGATGGTGGCGATGGTGGGAAAGGCGGCAGTATTATCCTGAAAGGGAACGCTCAGTTAAATACAATCCTGGATTTACGCTACAAGAAATACATCAAAGCCAAAGCAGGTGAACATGGAGGAAGCAGCCGCTCCACAGGGAAAGATGGGGAATCCATTATTTTAAATGTGCCGCTTGGCACCGTTGCTTTTGATGCAGATACGAGGGAACGGCTAGGTGAAATAACCGAAAGCGAAGAAGAACTTGTTGTTGCAAAAGGAGGAAAAGGAGGGCTGGGAAACTGGCACTTTAAAAGTGCTGTAAATCAAACTCCGCAATATGCACAGCAAGGCCAGCCCGGAGAACAGAGAGTAGTTGAACTCGAACTTAAGCTAATTGCAGATGTAGGATTGGTTGGTTTCCCGAACTCAGGTAAGAGCACATTGCTTTCGGCACTTTCTCATGCCAAGCCTAAGATTGCCGATTACCCGTTTACTACGTTGGAACCGAATTTGGGAGTTATAAAATTTTCGGATTATCGCAGTTTTGTAATGGCAGATATACCCGGTATCATCGAAGAAGCACATCAGGGTAAAGGGCTTGGAATTCAATTTTTAAGACATATCGAACGCAACAGTGTGCTGCTTTTTATGGTGAGTTCTCAGTCCGATATCGAATACGAATATAAAGCATTGATTACAGAGCTGAAGGCATATCGAAAAGATCTGCTAGATAAACCCAGAGTTCTTGCAGTTACCAAGATGGATTTAAAACAAAGTTTTAAGTTGGATAAAAAAATTCATTTTGATGATGAAATTCCCGTAATTCCAATTTCGTCAGCCACCGGTTATGGCATTGATGAACTAAAGGAAGTTCTTTGGGAAAAACTGCAGCATGCCAAACACTCAGATTCTTAGAAATTTAATAGCACTTACATTAATACCCGGTTTAGGGAGTAGGCGGGTAAAACATCTTATTCAGGAATGTGAGGATTTAGAGCGGATTTTTTCGCTAAGTAAAACTCAACTTAGAAGCTATGAGGGAATTGGTGAAGCTTCGGCATTAGCAATGCTTTCTTTTAAAGACTGGCATTTGGTTAACGAAGTGATTGAGCAAACAGAAAAGACAGGAGCAAGGATCATCACCATGGCAGATCCCGAATATCCTGAGCTGTTAAAACAGATTTATGATCCACCCATTCTTTTTTGGATAAAAGGAAATGCCGAGGCATTATCGAAACCGGGCGTAGCTGTTGTAGGAACTCGAAATGCTACTACTTATGGAAAAAAGCAGGCTGTCAAAATAAGTACTGCACTTGCGAGAGAAGGATTATGCATTTTTAGCGGTCTTGCCTATGGAATAGATACAATCGGGCACCAATCGGCATTAAAAGAAGGGGCCTCAACAGTAGCTGTTCTAGGTTCTGGTATTAATAATCTTTACCCTAAAAGTAACGCAGAAATTGCCAATGAAATAGTTGAATCGGGCGGAGCAGTGATTTCAGAATTTCCTCCCGATACAGTGCCGGATGCCGGCAATTTTCCTGCACGCAACAGGATTGTAAGCGGTTTAAGTTTAGGGACAGTGGTTATAGAATCAGGAATAAAAGGCGGAAGTATGATTACGGCTGAGCTGGCTCTGGATCAAAACCGGGAAGTATTTGCGATACCTCACTCATTGGATAGTCCATCAGGAACCGGCTGCAATTACCTGATTAAGAAAGGGGCAGCTAAACTGGTTCAGGTAGTGGATGATATTTTAGTTGAGCTTCCAATAAGCACTTATTCAAAGATGGCAGAAATTACGGCTACAGAAGAGAGGATAAAATCCTGGCACGATTTTGAGTTAGATGATCTTAGTAAGAAGATCTGTGAAGAACTTGAAAAAGAAGCAGTTCAGATTGATAATCTTGCTGAAAAGCTAAACTTAAATACCAGCCAGTTACTGGTTGTACTTCTTCAATTAGAGATGCAGGATATTGTTATTCAAAAGGCTGGGAAAATATTCGAAATAAGATAGCGCCATTATTTTTTATTGATATATATCATAAATATCATTATATGCTTTAATCAAACATAAATTTAATATTTATTATGAAAAAATGGGATGAAGTGGTTGGAGAGTTTCCGAAAGAAGTACAAGATGATATTGATAGTATTAGAATTAATCACGGAAAGTTAGAAGCAGAAAGTGTGGCTAAAGTTTTAGAACGCTTAGATGCAGAAATAGGAAGTTTAATGATAAAGCTTTTGCCGGCAGCAGCAGCTTACGCAATTGTTCCAATTTCAGGTTATCAGGTTGGTGCAGTTTCTCAAGGTATGCCCATTCCGGGTACTGGTTGGTCTAGTTTGTATTTGGGTGCGAATGTTGAATTTAAGAATGAGGCGCTCAGCTTTTGTGTGCATGGAGAGCAATCAGCAACTTCAAATGCTTGGTTACATGGAGAAACAGGTCTTCAATCTTTAGCAATTTCGGCAGCACCTTGTGGCTATTGCAGACAGTTTTTATATGAGCTTGGTACCGAGAAACAGTTTAATGTTTTATTAGCCACTGGTACTGGAGATGGATATACCTCAAATCCTTTAGACTATTATCTTCCTGATGCATTTGGGCCACACGATTTGGGAGTAAATGGTGGTTTGATGGACCCGAAAGATTGTACTCATGATTTATCGTTAAATAAAAGTAGTTCTGATACACTGGTACTGGATGCTCTTTCTGCTGCTTCAAAATGTTATGCCCCTTACACTAAAAACTATGCAGGTTGTGCGATACAGCTTTCTGATGGAAATATTTATACAGGCAGATACGCTGAGAATGCCGCTTATAATCCAAGTATGTCACCATTAGAATCTGCAATTACTGTTATGAATATGAATCAACCAACGGGAGATACAAGAACAGTTTCAAGAGCAGTTTTAGTAGAAGTACCTACAGATGCTAGCCAATTTGATGCTACAACTTCTGTATTATCAGTGTTTGCACCGGGTATAGGCTTAGAGTATTACACAGCAAAGAATGATGGATAGCTCTATCATCTTCTGGACGCATTAGCAATTTCTTCGAAATCCACACTTTTGTATGTGAAGGTAACTTCTTTGAACAACGCTTTGCTATGATTATCTCTCCAGTCTTTGTGCAAAGCCAGTTCTGATCCCTTTGGTGGTGTAACAGTAAAAATTACGGTGTATCTGTCATCTCTGTTACCGGGTAACTTGATATTTCGAGCGTAGTGGAAATTATCAATCAAATTGATGTGCGGTACGATATTTATACCAGCTGATTTTTCGCCGGTTCGTTCATTTGTTACTTCTGCCGTAATCGTGAGGTAGGCAACAAATCCACCCCTTGGAGCTCCTTTTGGAACCATAATTGATTCATCTGATGCCCAGTTTACACGAGCTTCAAGATGTACATCCGTTTTTGATTCTTCCAAGTGAAGGTTTGAAGGGGTAACATCATCCTTGATGGCACCTTCAAATATTACCCGGATTCCCGGCTTTACCAGTTCGCTGCCAATGATAAGCTCTTGGGCTTTTACAGGTAATAGCATTGAGAGAAGAAAAAGAAAAGCGAGGAAAAATTTCATTGATAACTTGGGCTTATTTTTTAGCTCAAAGGTATCACTATTAAGAATAAATCTAAATACACAGTTACTTAAATATTTGAAGCTCACTATTGTAGATGTTAACAAATCAACTAATTTCTGCAATTCTCGTTGTTTTTCAGCCAATCAAAGCAGAGAAATTTATCCATTATTTAATTTGAGATAAGAAAGGTGTTTTTTATCATCGGGCAAAATTAAAAAGATGAAAGTTCCATGGATCAACCAGAAATTATTTTAGCTGTTAAATCTGGCAACGAAACGGAAGTAGTTAAGCTTCTTAAAAAAAAAGCGAATGTTAATGAGGCAACATCAAGCGGGGCTACAGCACTAATTCTTGCTGCTGAAAAAAATCATTTCGCAATGGTTAGGCATTTGGTTGAAGCAGGTGCCGATTTAAATGCTGTAACCAGCATGGGGGGCACTGCTCTTAATAAAGCCGCCGAGAACGGTAATGTAGAAATGATGAATTACCTTTTTGATAAAGGAGTTTTGATTGGAGATATGGCAGTTATTGTGGCAGCTCGTTCAGGAAATTTGGAAGCACTACAACTTTTGGTCGAGAAAGGAGCTGATGTAAATTATCAACAGCGTTGGGGGCACACAGCATTAATGCTGGCAGCTAAAAGTGGGCATTTTGAGATCGTTAAGTACCTGATAGGTGCCGGAGCAAATGTGAAGTTAAGAGACAAAAATGATGATACAGCAATGATGATCGCCAAAGAAAACGATCAGGAAGATATTGTTATGCTGCTTCGCAGAGCAGGTGCCATGCCCGAAGAAAAGGTTGACAAAAAACAGCCGCAGCCAACAGAAGTAATTGATGAAGATGAAGGCGATCAGGTAGTGGATACACAGGATGTAGAAGATTTGGTATCAGATGATAGTGCTCCTGATGAAGTTGATCTGGATGACTAAGAGAATGCTCCTATAGATTTTTAAACTTCCTGATTTGATTTTATTGTAAATATCATTGTGCCAGGTAATTGAAAGTGGGATTAAGTAGTGGTAATTTTGGCATCTAAAAATTATCACTGTTGACTTCTTTATAAAACACGTCAGCTATCCATTTTAAAAGAAAAACACATGTCAAAAATTAAAGTAGGAATTAACGGGTTTGGCCGTATTGGAAGAATGGTAACTCGTTCCATACTGTCCAGATACAGCGACAAAATTGATATCGTAGGGGTGAACGATCTTACCGATACCAAAACACTTGCTCATCTTTTTAAATACGATTCATCTCAGGGAACATTTCAAGGCTCAGTATCAGCAGAAGGTGATACGATCATGATTGATGATATGGGCTTTAAAGTAACAGCCGAAAGGGACCCTGCGAACTTAAATTGGGGTAATCTTGGAGTTGATATCGTCATTGAATCAACGGGCTTTTTTGTAGATAAAGAAAGTGCGAGCAAACACCTCAATGCGGGAGCAAAAAAAGTAATTATTTCTGCACCCGGTAAAGGAGGCGTCAAAACTGTGGTTCTTGGTGTGAATGATGACGTAATTGACGATGACACCAAAATCTATTCGAATGCGAGCTGTACTACGAACTGTTTGGCACCAATGGTTAAAGTACTGGACGATGCGTTTGGTGTTAAAAAGGGGTTCATGACTACAATTCACGCTTACACCGGAGATCAAAGAATTTTGGATGCGCCTCACAAAGATCTTAGAAGAGCACGTGCTGCCGCAATCAACATTATTCCAACATCAACAGGGGCAGCTAAAGCAGTCGGTTTGGTGCTTCCTCACCTGGATGGAAAACTTGACGGCGGTGCAGTTCGTGTTCCAACACCTACAGGTTCACTTACCGATTTCGTATGTGAAGTAAATAAGGAAACCACCGCTGAAGAAGTGAATACAGTTTTTAAAGCAGCGTCTGAAGGTTCTTTAAATGGTATTCTTGAGTATGCTGCCGATCCACTTGTTTCAACAGATATTATTGGGAATCCTTATTCAAATATTTTTGACAGCGAGTTAACCAAAGTAGATGGTAATCTTGTTAAAGTAATTGGCTGGTACGATAACGAGGCTGGTTACTCTATGAGAACCGCTGATTTGATTCTTAAACTAGCTTGATAATTAGCTATTTTAACAAAACCCCCAATCTAAACATTGGGGGTTTTGTTTTATGTGCATGAAGTAAAAGATGTAAGTCTTTCTTCGTGCAAAACAATGTTAGTTCAAAGCCAAAGTTCTATCACACTTATCTTATCTATTCATCTAAAATCTAACAATGAAAAAACTTATTTATGGGGCAATGCTATTAAGTATTGCTTACGCATGTTCGCCAAAAACAGGTGAAAATCTCACAAAAAAAGCTGAAGAAATAGCTTCGGATACACTCATTTCTTCTTCCTTTGATCTTACAAAGATTAACAATGACAGAGTTTGGGTAGAAGTAAACCCCGGCCTTTTTACGCAGAATACGATTACCTATAGATTGCCAAGAGTTGTACAAGGAACTTACGCAATTAGCGATTTTGGCAGCTTTGTAGATTCGTTGGTTGCATACGATTATACGGGTAATAAAATGCCGGTTGAAAAAACAGATGCAAACACATGGACAATTACCAACGCTGAGACATTTGACAAACTCGGTTACTATGTAAATGATACGTTCGATATCGAAGGTACCGAAAAGGCTACTCCTTTCTCTCCGTCGGGAACAAATATCGAGGAAGATAACTTTGTGCTAAACCTGCATGGTTTTATCGGGTATTTCGAGGAGCTTAAAGATGCCAGCTATAAACTTTCTATAACAGCACCGGCTGAGATGCAAAAAACTTCCGCTTTACCTGTGCAAAGCTCTACCATAAGTACAGATGGAAGCACTGCCACAGATACTTATTTTGCAGAGCGCTATTTTGATGTAACTGATAACCCCATGTTCTATGGAGATCTTGATGTGGAAGAATTCCAGGTTGGGGATATAAAAATAGTACTCAGTGTATATTCGCCAAATGGTGTTCATTCTGCTTCGAAGCTAAAAGACGTAATGTTTGAAATGATGCAGGCTCAAAAAGCATATCTGGGGGAAATGAACAGTACCGAACGCTACGATATATATGTTTATCTGGCACCACAATCTGCTACTGCACCACAAGGTTTTGGTGCGTTAGAGCATCACACTTCAACGGTAGTTGTGCTTCCTGAAGCAATGCCTGAGCCTAACCTCAATGAGACAATGATTGATGTAGTTTCTCATGAATTCTTCCATATTGTAACCCCATTAAGTGTGCACTCCGAGGATGTACATTACTTTGATTACAATACCCCTACTTTTTCAAAGCATCTATGGATGTATGAAGGTGTAACAGAATATTTTGCCAGTCATTTTCAGGTGTATAAAGATCTGCAGACAAAAAAAGAATTTTACAGCAAAGTTCAGGGTAAGATTACTACTTCGTTAACTATGGACGATTCAATGAGTTTTACAACGATGAGCGAAAATGTAATTGATGAGCCTTATGCCTCTAATTATTTCAACGTATATATGAAAGGTGCACTTATTGGAATGTGTGTTGATATTTTAATGAGAGAAGAAAGTAACGGGGAAAGAAGCATGCTCTCGTTGATGAAAGAACTATCTGCAAAATACGGAGAGACCCAGCCTTTTGAAGATGACGCGATAATTGAGGAGATTACATCAATGACGTACCCATCTGTTGGTGAATTTCTTAATACTCATGTAATTGGGACAACGCCTATCGATTATGCCCTATTTTTTGAGAAAGTTGGGCTTGAAATAGGAACCGAAGAAGTACAAACCAATCTTTTTCTGGTAGACCAACAAACAGCATTTATAGGTGTAGATCAAAACACGCAGGCAATTTACTTTTTAGATATGGATCTCAATTCTTCTTTACAAGACTTGGGTGTTCAATCAGGTGATACACTTAAAATTATAAATGGTATGGAGGCTTCTTTGGCAAATATTCAGCAAGTTGTTTCTCAAAGCTTTCAATGGACACCTGATACTGATATTACCATGACCGTGTTAAGAGACGGGCAAGAGGTGGAGCTTTCCGGTAAGGTAGGAACTCCGCTTTTTCCAAAATCTAAACTTATGGAAGCAACAGATACTACAGAAGAACAAATTCAGCTTCGAAATTGGTGGTTAGGAGAGTGAGTTTCATAAAATGATTTTCTAAAAAGCCTTCGGCTACCGGAGGCTTTTTTTGTGTTCAATACCCCGTACCTTCAAAGCTTATAAAACTGATATGGTAATACTAATATTTATAGTTGGATTAGCTGCACTGATTGGCGGAGCTGAATTATTTCTGAAAGGGGTAGATCACTTCGGCATTAAGTGGAGGATTTCTCCATTAATAATGGGGTTAACCGTTGTTGCTTTTGCCACCGGGGCTCCTGAACTGGCCATTAGTATTCAAGCAGCCATTTCTGGTAGTGCCGATTTGGTACTTGGTAATATTATTGGCAGTAATATTGCGAACATTCTTTTAATACTGGGAATTAGTGCACTTATTCGTCCACTGGCAGTTAAGCTCAGGGTTGTTCGGGTAGATGTTCCCATTGTAATCACAGCAAGTATTTTGCTATATGTTATTGCCATGGATGGACAATTAACCACCTTAGACGGCATATGGCTTTTACTTGGGCTTCTTGCATATTCGATATTCACTTTTTTTCAAATCAAAACAGAAAGGGCCAATCAATCTAAAGAAACAGGTTTTGAGGCCGAGGCAGGAAAGTTAACAACAGGCTGGTTCTTCTATGTAAAAAATATTGGGTATTTGATTATTGGACTAGGGTTAATTATTCAGGGTTCAGGCTGGATGGTGGACAGTGCCGTAGAAATTGCCACTATTTTAGGCCTTTCCGAATTAGTAATAGGGTTAACTATTGTATCAATTGGCACATCGCTGCCCGAGATTGCTACAAGTATTGCCACTATAAGAAAAGGAAATACAGACATGGCAGTAGCCAATGTAATGGGCAGTAACCTGTATAACATACTTCTTACATTAGGGCTTACAGTAGTAATAGCACCAAAGGTATTGGATGTATCAGCAGCAGCGATTGCCCTCGACCTGCCATTTATGGTTGCGGTAAGTATAGCCTGTATTCCTATTTTTATTGCTGGATTTGACATTACCAAAATAGATGGTACTATTTTGCTTCTCTATTATGGTTCTTATTTAAGCTATTTGGTATTAGACGCAACTGGAAACTCATTTACGACTACTTTCGAATTAGCCATGTTATGGGTAGTGGTACCAGGAACTATTGTATATATGGTGTGGCGAATCTTTGCTCATAAAAAAAGTATCAGGAAAATTATTAAGGAATGATTTTCGAATTTCCAGAGTTTTACAATCCGATTAGCAATCACTTTCTATCTTAAAGCTTTGATTTTTCAATCAGTAAATATCGTTAATAAGTTAAAGAATGGCAGGTCTCAGAATTTTCTGTTCTGCCCAACCACGTTATTTTTCCCCGCTCAGGAATGCCCCCAACATCATTTTGAAGAACAGTAGTTAGGCATGGATGTGAATTTATCACATCTGATACCAACAACCTTATTTTACTAACTACAATCAAATTTTATAAAAATGAATAAGAGTACATCAAAAAATCCTCTTGCGCCGATACAAGAGTTTATTAAGACAGAATCATTCTCAGGCATATTGCTTCTTTTTTCTGCGATACTAGCCTTAGTAGTAGCAAATTCTCCACTTGCTGATTCATATACACAATTGTTTCAGGCAAAACTCACCGTAGGTTTTGAAGGAGCGAACATATCGAAACCCCTTATTCTTTGGGTGAATGACGGTCTCATGGCTATTTTTTTCCTCTTAATAGGATTAGAAATTAAGCGGGAAGTTAAGTATGGAGAGCTATCAACATTGCAAACGGCACTTCTGCCTGTGATAGCTGCATTTGGAGGAGCATTAGTTCCCGGGTTAATCTTTTTTGGGTTTAATGCCGGAACAGAATTTCTTGATGGCTGGGCCATTGCCATTGCTACTGATATTGCATTTGCGCTGGGGGTATTAGCGTTACTTGGCAGCCGAGTTCCTGTATGGGCAAAAGTTTTCTTAACCGCTGTAGCAGTGGTGGATGATTTGATTGCAGTACTGGTTATTGCAGTTTTTTATACCAGCAAAATATCGGTAATGGCTTTAGGTGTTGCCGGTGCAACTATAGTTGTTCTGTTAGTAATGAACCTGAGTAATATAAGGTCGATAGGTTTGTATTTAATAGTTGGACTGGTTCTTTGGGTGGCTGTTTTAAAATCGGGAGTGCATGCTACAATCGCTGGTGTTGTTCTGGGATTTTTGGTTCCGGCTACACCTCATAAAGACCGGGCAGGCTTGGTAGATCAGATCAGTAAAGGGGTGGATATGTTGAAGAATGCATTTAAAACCGAAGACAAAGAAGATGAAGAAACTGCGCTGCATTATATCGAAGACAACGCAGAAAAGCTCGAAAGTCCCCTGCATAAATTGGAGCATAAACTCCATCCAATGGTTGCTTACTTTATTATGCCTGTATTTGCATTTGCTAATGCTGGGGTGGCTCTTTCAGCTGAGCAAGCCATAGCAGCATTTTCTTCCACATTAACATTGGGCATACTTTTCGGGCTGTTTTTTGGGAAGCAGATCGGAATTATGTCATCCGTATGGATATCGTCTAAACTTGGAATTATCAAATTACCGGAATCTGAAAAGGTCTGGACTATCTTTTATGGAATAGCTTGTTTAACAGGTATTGGTTTCACAATGTCGTTATTTATCGGAGGGCTTGCATTTACAGACCCTCAACTTATAGAGTATTCAAAAGTTGGGATATTTGCTGCTTCACTCTTAAGTGGTTTAATGGGATATTTCTTTTTGAAAATGAAGCTGAAACCAACAGTAAAATAGTTTTTAAAAGTCTCTGAGTAATCAGGGGCTTTTTTGAGCCGTATAAGTTGTTATGAATCATTAATAAAATCTAATTTACACATGAATTATAGAACAAGGATTCTATGTATTCAGCTTAAAAATGAATTTACCTACTTTGGCGTATTAAAATTGAGGCAACATACCTTTAAGGTTTTTAGCTTCGGTACTCATTAATATTTGAATAAAAGCTAATGGAGAAGCTGGTAAATTTGAGTAAAACTAAATAGTTCGCTAATTTTATAAAAAAGGTTTTCAGGACAAAGGATAAAATTGATGAGTAATTTATTAAGAGAAGTGGCATAAGGTTGGGAATGTCTTTAAAAAATGGAAGGTGGGCCGATGCCATTACAGAAAAACATTTATATCTGATAGTAATAGTATCGGTTGGAAGTTTAATATTTATAAACCAGTTCTTTACGCAACATATTCTTTATGAGATAGAGGAGACAGAGCTTGCCAGATATTTAACTGGACAACAATTATCCTTAAGCCAGCAGTTGGAGCTGCTTAGTTTTAGAGCGGCACTTGATTTCTCTTATTTCCCAGAGCTTCAAGAACAACTAAAGGCATGGGATGAGATGAATTCCAAGGTGCTCCGGGTTGATTCAGCACTGAGCCTTTCAAATAGTAACAGCGAAAGAATTAAAGCCTCTCTTGACACACTTAGTTCAATAAGTAATAAGTTTTATGAACAGATAGCCAACGTATCTGATAGTAACGAGCTAAAAGAGTCGTTGTCTTCAATTACTGCCATACAGGATGAGTACAATTTACTGGTAGAAGATATTTTTATTTTTCTGGATGAGGAGAATTCCCGCGAAATCAGATTTTTACGAAAGCTGGAAATTGTTCTAGCACTGATTTCTCTTATTCTTTTAGGGATTGAGTATTATTTCATTATTAAGCCTATGATTAACAGGTTAAGGGAAAAAAAGGAAAAACTGGAAGGACTAAACAATAATATGAATCTTATATTGGAAACAGTTGCTCATGATATAAGAAATCCGGTAGCAGGCATTCAGGGAATATTGCAGATACTAAATGAAGAAATTAAAAATCTTACCTCAAGTTATGTTGAGTTGATAGATTCTGCTTTTGAGTTGTGCGGTAAAGCCCAAGTTATGATTAAGGACTTATTGGATGTTTCCCATTACGAAGATGAGCTGTTTTCTTTGGACAAAGAAGTTGTCAGCCTTGACAGCTACTTTAGAGGGATTTTGCGGCAGTTCCAAAAAATGGCTGACGAAAAGAGTATACAATTAGGAACGGAAGTTATTCCAAAAAATCTTTCTGTAAATATAGATAAAAATAGATTTTCGAGGGTGATCGAGAATCTTGTTTCGAACGCCATTAAATTTACAGATAAGGGAAAAGTACAAATTTATGCTGAAGAAGAAGAGGAAGAGATATTAATCGAAATACGTGATACCGGAATTGGGATCCCTGACAAGTTCAAAAACTATATTTTTGATAGATTTTCGAAAGCGAGAAGGCCGGGCACCAAAGGGGAAAAAACCACAGGATTGGGAATGTCGATTGCTAAAATATTAGTTGAAAAACATGGTGGTAGAATTTGGCTTCAAAGCCAGGAAGGGATGGGTACAACCATTTTTATCAGCTTGCCTAAAAAATAAGCATTATTTGAGATCAGAAAAGCCTTAGGCAACCTATTATTTTTTAGCCTTTTTCTCCTTCTCCCTAATTATCCAATTCACATACAAAAATTCAAGAGCAGCGGCTTCGTACCCTTTCCAGTTTTTTATCAATTCCTGAAATCTGTCTTCTGAAGTTTTATTTGGGTCTTCACCATAACTCCAGGTGATCCATCGGCGCAGCCCTTTTTCTTCCCCTTTTTGCATATTACTTGGAAATACGGCCTGCGTTTTGCCGCGCATCATCATTAAATCCTGCCCGGCTGTTGGGCCTATTCCTTTAATTCCGGTCAATAGATCATATGCTTCCTGTGGATTGCAATGTGCTATGTATTCCATATCTATGATTTTACTTGCAATATCCGATGCCAGGCCGGTAAGGTACTCCCCCTTCCTTTTTGTGGGGCCAAGATTTCTTATACTCATTGGATCAGCTTTCATTAACTGATGGGGACGGGGCCAGGCCGGGATATTTTTTCCTTTATGAACGAGAGCAGTTCCATATGCTTCGCGAACAGCAAACATCATTTTCTTTGCGGTGGGTTTGTGATTCATCTGCATTTCTACAATGCGGTTCTGGATGTCTTCAAATAAATTAGCGCGGGTCATTCTCTTTAAGCCGTAAAGTGCGGTAAGTTTATCCCCTAACAGAGGATCTTTTGCTGCCTGATCATATAGCGGGCGGATGTCCATATCCAGCCCTAAAATCTTAGTCAGGCTTTTATTGGCACTTTCGATCTCTTCCTTGTTGAGCGATTCTGTTGTCTCAATGTGAAACTCAGGATTCTCAGGGTCGCCATTAAAAAATACAGTTGCTATAACATCTGTGTCGCCAATAGGAACAGGCCGGGTAAAGCCCTCTTCAAAAATTATTTCAGGATTGTGTTCGTGATCGAAATAAGACCCCACATCAAGGCAGAGGTACCAATCGTGGGGTGGAATGGATTTAAGTGTCCAGTTACTCATCGTAAAAATTATAAATGTTTGAATTCTGAATAATAAATATAAATCAGCTTGTTGTCGTTCGTCATTTGTCCGTAATATTAAAAACAAAAGAAGGATTTTTTACTGCTGTTTTCTCTGATCGTTAATCTTTTTCTTGTACATCTGATCTACGTTTTTGAGACTACCCACCGTACGAGCCTGCCTATATTCAATCCCGACCGCTACTGGGATCTGGATGACAAGGAAAGTCACTCAGAGTGGAATCAACAAAGTTGACGGAGCGAAGAGTCTGCATTATTATGATTGTTCAATTCCCAATTTAGCAGGAAATCCTTGCCTGCCTGCTTTGTAAGAAGGGAACGAAAAAGCATTACATATAGAAAGGTGCCTGCAGACAGAACTACCTTCGACAGACATAGGCAGATTCAGTATGACAAGTTGAGTAAGAGAGGTAAATTTAATTTGCGTAACTAACCGGTTACTTATATATTCGTAACCAATCAGTTACGTTTATGCGAAGAGATGTATTTCAAGCCATAGCCGATCCGGTACGCCGGGAGATCATAGAACTGCTTTCTGAAGAGCCTATGAACCTGAACGCCATTGCAGAGCAGTTCGATATTAGTCGTCCGGCTATTTCCCGCCATATCAAAATTCTGAATGAATGTGGTTTGGTGGTAATCGAGCAAAAAGGCCGGGAGCGGTTTTGTATCATTAAACCAGATACCTTGTCGGAAATAGCAAACTGGATCGATCCTTTTCGTGAATTATGGGAGCAACGCCTTGATGCGTTTGAAGCGTACCTGGAACAAATTCAACCTAAAACCAAATCCAAAGATAATGAGTAATCCTGAATCAACCGATCCACGTGTAGCCACCATGGTTCGCACTTTTAACGCACCCCGACAGCTGGTTTGGGATGCCTGGACACAAGCCGAGCACCTTGTAAACTGGTGGGGGCCCAAAGGTATGCAAACCAAAGTGGAAGAGCTGGATTTCAGGGAAGGCGGTTCCTGGAAATACACGATGAAGATGCCCGATGGTAGTGATTTTGCTACTGAGGGAACTTTCATCGAAATCAACGAACCGGAAAAACTGGTAACAAGTGCTGATTTTAAACCCATGACCGTGGATGTGGTACTTACAGTGGTATTTGAAGATCTGGGAGAGCAAACCCGAATGGTGTTTTCAGTAACGCATAAAACGGAAGAATACAGACAGCAGCAGGAAGAAATGGGTTTCCGAAACGGCTGGGGTTCCACCTTTGATCGTTTGCAAGAGTACGTAGAGCAATAGATGGAATTCTTTTCTAAAAAAGATTATCCCGGATTTCTGATCTCTCCTCTCGAAGGAGGGGAGACTCTTACCGGAACTTATAAAGTTGTATTGAAATAGGAGAGGTAGGAAGACTTAGCAACTTGCTCTAAGTTCAATAGGTTGCTTCGAAGAAAAACCTACAAGAGATTTCGATCTATATTAATCTACCAACAGCCCCTCTTTAGTGGTTTTAAGAGGCTCAGGAAGTGACTCTTTAATGGTTTCGACAAATGCGGTTACAATATTTTGTTTCAGAAACTCCCTGCTATATACCAGTCGTATTTTTCTGGTGGGAACAGGCTCCATAAATTCTTTGATCACTCCGTTCGCACAACGCGTGTCGTGATCCTGCATCGCAAGGTATGGCATCAACGTGATCCCAAAATCCTGTTCAACCAATCGCTTTAACGTTTCCAGGTTTCCGCTTTCGAAAGAGATGTTTGAGTTCTGAAGCTTCGAGTTTGTCTGCTTGCAAAGCTTGATAGTCTGATCCCGGAAGCAATGGCCCTCATTAAGTAACCACAAGTTCTGGGAATACAAGTCATCAATGCAAAGCTTATCTTTAGATGCGAATTCGTGCCCTGGAGATAAGTAACCAAGAAAAGGTTCTGTGAATAGATCTTGTTCAAAGATATGCTCTTTTGTTGAAGTAGCAATGATACCGACATCAAAATGATCTTCTTGTAACCCTTCAAGAACTTCACTGGTTAGTGCTTCTTCAAATATGAGTTTTACATTTGGATTGCTTTCAGAAAATGACTTAAGAAATAAGGGAACTAAGTATGGGGCTACAGTAGGGATGATTCCCACTCTGAATGTGCCTTTAAGTTCACCATCCTGAACAGAAACCATATCCTCAATATGCTTGGAACCACTCAAAATTACTTTTGCTTGTTCAATGATCTTTTCACCCATTGCTGTAGGAACTACAGGGGATTTAGACCGGTCAAAAATTAAAACCCCAAGTTCATCTTCCAGCTTTTGAATTTGCATGCTCAGCGTAGGCTGAGTGATGTATATGTTTTGAGCAGCAGTTGCAAAGTGACGGTATTTATCGACTGCCACTATATAAGATAATTGGGTAAGGGTCATACGGATTATTTTTGGAGAATCTAATAACTATCAACAAAAAAAGCTCTTGCGAAGGCAAGAGCTTTAAAGAGAATAAACTTCTTTTACATAGATTCAGCATAATTGAGAATCTTTTTCAGATCACTTTTATTTTTAAAGCTTAATTTATTTTCCTTAGCAAATTTTTCAACATCTTTTTTGGTAGATTTATCATAAAACTTCAAAAGATCTTTACTGCGAAGCTTTTTTATTCTGTGATACTCGCCATCTTTAAAAGCATAGTAGCGTGTTGATTTACTATATACATCTTTACGTGTAGCACTACCATAGCTGGCCACTCCTTTTGAAAAATTGGCATAATCTCTTTTAAGCAGAATCATATCTCCTTCATATAAAACTTCAAACATAGTAGCTTTATCAATGTTTTCATCTTTATCGGCCATAAATCCATTCTTTAAGGTTATTTTTTTAGGAGATTGGATTTCTACTGCTTTTATAAGATAAGTGTCAACAATAACTATTGAGCCTTTGTTTTCGACTTCAAAAGCATTTTCAGCTAGGTTAAACCTCATATTCAATAGCTCGGATTTTTGATTAGCCGTTACCAGCTGTCCTTTCATCCATTCATCGTCCATTAAATAAGGTGTACCTGTTGTTTCAACAGCTTGTTTAGTTCGTATTACATCGTTTGAAAAGTTGTCAGCCAACCCTGTTACAAAATCTTCAAACTTTACTTGTGCAAAACTCATTTGGCTTGTTAGCAGCACAAAAACTAACGTACATAGTGTTTTTTTCATGGTATGATTATTGAATTACGTTCCCGCTTGTATTCTATACAAAATAAAAGGTAAGAACCCCTAATACAAGCTACTAACTATTTACTGATATCATTATTATCTGGTATGTATTTAATCTTCGATACCGAAACTACCGGATTACCCAGAAATTTTGCTGCACCCATAACTGACCTCGATAACTGGCCCAGGCTCGTTCAGCTTGCGTGGCAGCTTCACGATCATACAGGTAAACTACTATCCAGTGGAAATTACATTGTAAAGCCGGAAGGGTTTACCATACCGTTCAATGCAGAAAAGATCCATGGTATCTCAACCAAACGTGCTCAGGAAGAAGGAGTAGAACTGGAATTCGTACTTCATGAGTTTAGAAAAGATATCGATAACGCTCATTTCCTGATTGGGCATAATGTAAGTTTTGACGAAAAAATTATGGGTGCGGAATATCTTCGGAAGAAGATATCGTCTGCAATACTGGATAAACCCAAAATCGATACCAAGGACGATGGCACCGATTTTTGTAAAATTGAAGGATCAAGAGGATATAAGTGGCCAACATTAACCGAACTGCATTGGAAACTTTTTGGTAAAGGTTTTGATGATGCCCATGATGCAGCAGCAGATGTAGAAGCTACAGCTAGGGCTTTTCTGGAAATGGTTCGGCTTGGAGTAACAAAGGTCAAATTTCCTTTGGATACAAAATTATATGATTCCTCTGCCAACTATATGGCTCAGGAAAATTATATCGATTTGGTTTCTCCATCCAGAATTAAAAAAAAAGATGAAGATTCAGAAAGCGATAGTTCAGGAGAAAATATTGAATTCAAGCCCGAAGTTGAGGTAGATCAAAATTTTCGGTTCACTCATCTTCATTGCCATTCTAAGTTTTCTGTTCTTCAGGCTACTTCCGGGATAAAAGATCTGGTGGCTAAAGCGAAAAAAGAAGGTATGCCTGCGGTGGCTCTTACCGATCTTGGAAATATGTACGGGGCTTTTTCATTTGTATCAGCTGCAAATAATGCAGGGATAAAACCGATAGTAGGTTGTGAGTTTTATGTGGTTGAAGATCGACATGCGAAAAAATTCACAAGAGATAATCGCGACAAGAGATACCAGATTCCTTTACTTGCAAAAAATCAAAATGGATATAAGAATCTTGCTAAACTAAGCTCTATTGGGTTTACAGAAGGATATTACTATAAATATGCCCGAATAGATAAAGAAGTTATTAAGCAATACTCGGAAGATATTATATGTTTGAGCGGGGGTATTCGCGGTGAACTTGCAGATTTGATTTTAAATCGTGGAGAAGAATACGCAGAAGAAGCTCTTCTTTGGTGGAAAGATGTTTTTGGAGATGATTTTTACCTGGAAGTAATAAACCATGGGCTTGATGAAGAAATAAAAGTCAATGAAGTATTTAAAGAATTTTCTGCAAAGTATGAGGTAAAGCTTGTAGCAACAAATAATACATTTTATTTAGAACAAGAAGATTCAGAAGCACACGATGCTCTGATTTGCATTGACGACGGAAAGCTGAAAAGCACCCCAATTGGAAGAGGCAAAGATTTCAGGTATGGTTTTCCCAATAACGAGTTTTATTTCAAAACCACAGAAGAGATGACAGAGCTTTTTCCGGATATGCCGGAAGCTGTTTTAAACACTCAGGAAATTGTGGATAAAGTTGAGCCTTTTGAACTTTCCAGAGATGTAATTCTTCCAAAATTTGAAATCCCATCTGGTTTTGAAACAGAAGATGATTATCTGAAGCATTTGACGTTAACAGGAGCCGAAGAACGTTATAAAGATTTAAACCAGGATGTTTTAGACCGAATTGAACTTGAATTAGGAATAATCAAAGACATGGGGTTCCCGGGCTACTTTTTGATTGTTCAGGATTTTATCGCTGCTGCAAGGGATATGGGCGTTTATGTTGGCCCTGGCAGAGGATCGGCTGCTGGGTCGGTTGTTGCTTATTGCACGGGCATTACTAATATAGATCCGCTTGAATATGACCTTCTCTTTGAACGTTTCCTTAATCCTGAGAGGGTTTCGATGCCGGATATTGATATCGATTTTGATGACGATGGCCGCCAGAAAGTTATAGAATATGTAGTAGGTAAATACGGCAAAGATCAGGTTGCACATATTATTACTTTTGGCTCCATGGCCGCACGTTCCTCAGTTCGCGATGTGGCTCGGGTACTTGACTTGCCTCTTTCTGATGCAGACCGTCTCGCTAAATTAGTGCCAGAACGCCCGGGAACTTCGCTTAATGATGCTTTTAGTGAGGTTAAAGAACTAAGAGACATAAAAGCCGGAGAAGGGCTGGAAGCTGAGACATTAAAAATGGCGCACGTGCTCGAAGGTTCTGTAAGAAATACAGGTATTCATGCTGCAGGAATCATCATCGCTCCGGATAATCTCACTGAGTTTATTCCTGTAAGTACCGCCAAAGATGCAGATTTAATGGTTACCCAATTTGATGGGAGCGTGATTGAGTATGCCGGGATGCTTAAGATGGATTTTCTGGGGTTGAAAACTCTTTCCATTCTGAAAACCACCATTGGCTATGTGAAGGAAAATTTTGGAAAGGAATACAGCCTGGATGATATTCCGTTAGATGATCAGAAAACATATCAGTTATACCAAAAGGGTAGTACGCTGGGCACTTTTCAATTCGAAAGTGAGGGTATGAGAAAATACCTGAAAGACCTGAAGCCTACAGATATTAATGACCTGATTGCAATGAATGCCTTGTACCGCCCGGGGCCGATGCAATTCATTCCAAACTATATTGATCGGAAACACGGCAGGGAGAATATCGAGTACGATCATGATGATCTGATTCCATTGTTGGAAACAACGTATGGTATTATGATTTATCAGGAGCAGATTATGAAAGTGGCTCAGCAGATGGGCGGCTATACATTGGGAGAAGCAGATGTACTTCGGCGTATTATGGGAAAAAAGAAGCCCGAACTGCTTCCGCCAGAAGAGGAAAAATTTGTTAAACAAGCCAAGGAGCTTGGTTACAAGGAGAAAACGGCTAAAGAAGTGTTTGATAAAATGGCCATGTTTGCAGGATATGGTTTCAATAAATCCCACTCGGCAGCCTATTCGGTGGTGGCTTATCATACCATGTATTTTAAAGCGAATTATCCTGCCGAGTATATGGCAGCAGTGATGAGCCACAACATGAACGACATCAAAAAAGTGGCATCGTTTATAGAAGAGTGTCAAAGATTGGGGATTGTTGTTGATCCCCCTAATATTAATACTTCGCGGGGTAAATTTGTTTCAAAAGACGGTAGAATTCAGTTTGGAATGTCTGCCATAAAAGGAGTGGGGTCTTCCGCTATAAAACACATTGTGGAAGAGCGGGAAAAAAACGGAAAATTTACATCCATTTTTGATTTTTCGGCCCGGGTAGATTTAAGGGTTTGTAGCCGAAAAACGCTGGAAAGTTTGATCTCGGCAGGAGCTTTTGACGAAGTAAACGACAACCGTGCAGAATTGATGATGAATATTGAAGACATCCTTCAATATGCTGTTCGTAAACAGGAAGAAGAAAGGCTTAACCAGGTAAATATGTTTGGAGATGGAGCAGGTGGGGCAATGTCTCAGGAGCCTAAACTGAAACCGGTGCCAAAGTGGAGCACCATTGAAAGACTGAATAATGAGCGTGAATTGATCGGGTTTTATTTAAGCGGACATCCTTTAAACAGATATAAAGAAGATATCCGTTTATTTAGTAAGCATAATTTAAGTGATGATTGTATAAGTAACCTTCAACATGATACTCCCATCCGCTTTATAGCCATTATTACAAGTAAAAGACAGGCATTAGACAAAAAGGGACGGCCAATTGCATTTCTACAGGTAGAAGATCGCCATTCCTCTATGGAACTGGCAGTTTTCAGTTCACAGTTTGATACATACTCCACTTTGCTGGAAGTTGATAATGTGATCTATATTTCAGGGGTGTTTAGAAAACGGGACCGGGGAGATAGTGTAATTGTAAACAGTATTGAACGGGTAGAAAATCTGAGAGAAAAATATCAGGACAGTCTTCGGTTAAAATTAAAAGTACATACAGAAACTATTGCCCAGGGTGACCTGGAACAGGTAGAAACCTTATTCTCGTTAAACAAAGGGAATACCATGGTAAAGATGATGGTGCTTAGTAACGAAGCAAATGCTCCTATTAAGATGAACGTGCGTAACTACGTAGTAGATCCTAATGAGGATTTATTAAAAGGTTTAAGAAATGTTCTGGGAGATGAAAGCGTAGAGCTGGTAATGGCGGCTTCATAAAGGCATGCAATTGCAACGATAATCACAAACAATGTGATTTGTTAGCAGAATTATTCTGATATTTGACGCAGTTAATTAAAGACATTAAAACAATTTTTAGAACAATGGGAAAAGCATTAGAATTTACCGACAGCAATTTTGAAGCTGAAGTACTTAACTCAGATAAACCAGTATTGGTTGATTTTTGGGCCGAATGGTGTGGCCCTTGCCGTATGATAGGGCCGGTTGTAGAAGAGATGGCTGGCGAATATGATGGTAAAGCCAAAATTGGAAAGGTTAATGTAGATAACAACCCAAATATTTCCATCAAATACGGTATCAGAAGTATTCCTGCACTTTTGATATTTAAGAATGGGGAAGTTGTGGATCAGATTGTAGGTGCAGTACCAAAGCCTCACCTAACAAAACAATTAGATGCACAATTAGCCTGATATAAGTACATCATTATTTACTACAAAAGCTGTCTGTTATCCGGGCAGCTTTTTTATTTGGGCAGCTTAAAACACAAAACCAGCCGGCGTCCTTCATCCTCGTATTTAACCTCGTCAGCATATTCTTTCATTAAGAAAACTCCCCGGCCGCTTGTTTTAAGTAAATTCTCTTCTGCAAGAGGATTACTTACTTCATCCGGATTAAACCCAGGGCCTTCGTCCTGAGTTGTAACCATTAAACTTTTCCCATCACCTGTTGCAGAGAGAATGACTTTTTTTGAAGCATCAAGTTCATTTCCATGTACAATGCCATTAGTAGCCGCTTCACTCACAGTGAGCATTAGCCGGGCATAAAACTCGTCATCAAATCCTAAATTACTTTGAAGGTCATTAAGGAAGCCTTCAAGTTTGTCCAACTCTTCGTAGGTAGATTGTAAAACGAGTTTTTTTTTGTAGCTCATTGGTTATCAGGCATAAATACCACGCAATTTTAGTGTAGTAGCTACCCGGTCAATTGCATATACATAAGCCGCCTGCCGGAGGGTAATACTATACTTTTCACTCACCATATATAAGTTATCAAAAGCTTCTCTCATCATTCGATTTAAACGGCGATTTACACGTTCCTCAGTCCAAAAATAGCCATGCCTGTCTTGTACCCATTCAAAATACGAAACCGTTACACCTCCTGCATTTGCAAGGATGTCGGGCACCACCATAATTCCTTTTTCATCAAGAATAGCATCGGCGTTGGCTGTCACCGGCCCATTGGCCCCCTCCGAAATAATTTTCGCTTTTATATAAGGTGCATTTTCATTGTTGATTTGATCTTCTTTTGCTGCAGGAATTAATACATCGCATTCAAGTTCCAGCAGTTCTTTATTTGAAATGGGCTCTGCGCCTTCAAAGCCTTTCAGGGAATAGTTATTAGTTTGTGAGTAATGTATTGCAGCAGGAATATCGATTCCCTCTTTGTTGTAATAGCCGCCACTAACATCACTGATTGCGATCACTTTTGCGCCTTGCTCGTAGATTAATTGAGCAGATACTGAGCCTACATTCCCAAAACCTTGTACAACAATGGTTGCGTCACTGGTTGAAATCCGCAGCTTATTCATTGCTGCCAGGGCGGTGGTAATTACGCCGCGGCCGGTTGCTTCTCTGCGGCCTTTTGATCCACCAAGAATAATAGGCTTGCCGGTTACAACGGCTGTTTCGTTTTTCTTACTCTTCATGCTGTATGTATCCATGATCCATGCCATGGTCTGCTCATTGGTATTCATATCAGGAGCCGGGATATCTCTGTCAGGGCCAAATACATCCGCCATATTCGAGGTGTATCTTCGAGTCAATCGTTCGAGTTCGCCTTGCGAAAGCTCTTTTGGATTTACCCGAACTCCTCCCTTTGCTCCGCCAAAAGGAACATTTACACAAGCACATTTCCAGGTCATCCAGGCGGCAAGTGCTTTCACTTCATCAAGATGCACATCTTCAGCATACCGGATGCCTCCTTTTGAAGGCCCGAGAATACTATTATGAATAACTCTGTATCCATCAAAAACTTCAATTCTTCCGTCATCCATTGTTACAGGGATGGCTACCATTACAACTTTTTCCGGAGTTGAAAGATATTTGAACATCCCTTCGTCTAAATCGAGTATGTCTGATGCAAACCTGAAACGCTCCATCATAGAAGCAAAGGGAGAATCGTCTTGAGGGATGGGTGCTGGCTCTTTATAATATTCGTTTGAAAGAGCCTCTTTTAAGTTTGACATATTTTGTAGTGTGATTGAGGTGTGTTGAAAAAAGCGATCAAATATAAAAATAGAATCTTTTAGTTGTCCAGTAAATTCATTGTAGATGATTAAAAAAGTAACACAACCTTATTTGTAATTATCGCATAAATATATCATACTTGGGCTTGTCATCGTTATGTTGACGATTGACGTTGTTCAGATCTGCATTCTCCATGAAATAACTATTACCTCAACCTAAAAAATGAATGCAAATGAATGCCAGTGTATTGGTTCTTAATCAGGATTATCAACCGTTGAGTATTTGCTCGTTACAGCGGTCTATGAAACTTATTTTCCTTGAAAAAGCAGAGCTTCTACATGATGATCCTGGAAAGAAACTCAGAACTACGCGGGAGCAATACGATTTCCCTTCGGTGATACGGTTGAGAAGTTATATTCGCCTTCCCTACACTAAGGTGGTTTTAACCCGCAGAAATATTATGCGGCGCGATGGATTCCGGTGCCAGTACTGTGGGCAAAAATCAAATCTTACCATAGACCATGTGCAGCCAAAAAGCAGAGGAGGGAAAGATAATTGGGAGAATCTTACTACAGCCTGTGATAAATGTAATGTGAAGAAAGGGAACCGCACACCTAAAGAAGCGCAAATGCCGCTTCGCAGTGAACCTTATCGCCCTATTCCTATCACATTTTTCAGGGATATTAATGGCGGTGTACAAGAGCCCTGGAAGCCGTATTTGTATATGACGTAGTTTTTGTATGAGTGTTAATTAAGCTTCGGAGCAATTTTAAATTGGTTACTAATTCCTTAATGGGGAAACTGTTTTTCTTCTCATCCTTTCTTAACCTCGTTTCGAACGTCTTGCCCGGAATGTACTATTGAGGCTCTGCCTACATCGTGCAGTAGAGTTAAGCGATAAGTGAAAGCTATATTCGAACTAAAAAAGCCTTACCTTTGTGTTCGTGAGAAATCAAAAGAGAAGCCCACAGAAAAAATGAGTACCAAAGGCAGAGTGTTAGTGGCTATGAGCGGCGGTGTGGATTCATCTGTTGCGGCAGTAATGCTCAGAGAACAAGGCTATGAGGTGATCGGCATCACCATGAAAACCTGGGACTATCATCGAAGCGGTGGTAGTAATGGAAAAGAAACGGGCTGCTGTACGGTAGAATCGATGAACGATGCCCGCCATATTGCGGTGAATCATGGCTTTAAGCATTTCATTGTAGATATCAGAGAAGAGTTTGGTGATTGGGTAATTGATCGCTTTGTTGGGGACTACATGGATGGAAGAACTCCAAATCCATGTGTGCTTTGTAATACGCATATCAAATGGGCGGCGCTACTAAGGCGAGCCGACAATCTGGGTTGTGATTTTATTTCAACAGGGCACTATGCAAGGGTACGAAAAGAAAATGGCCGCCATGTAATTTCACGTGGCCTTGACCCCAAAAAAGATCAATCGTACGCATTATGGGGAGTTGCTCAGGAACATCTTGAGCGAACCATTTTTCCTCTTGGTGGATATTCAAAAACAGAGATCCGGCAAATTGCAGAAGACCATGGGTTGCTGAATGTAGCCAATAAGCCTGATTCGTATGAAATTTGTTTTGTCCCTGATGATGATTACCGAAGATTTCTGAAAGACAAAGTGCCAAACCTTGAAGAGAAAATGAAGGGCGGTAAATTTGTTGATAAAGACGGAAACATATTGGGAGAACATGAAGGCTATCCATTCTATACTATTGGCCAGCGCAGGGGATTAAACCTGCCCATGGGTAAGCCGGTATATGTTACTAATATCGATGCTTCAACGAACACAATTACTATCGGCGAAAAAGGCGACTTAATCAGTTCAACGTTAACTGCTAAGGAAATTAACCTGATGAAGTACGATCGAATTCCTGAAGAAGAAATGGAGATCACTGGAGCTATTCGGTATAATGATGACGGCGCAGTCGGTTACTTAACTCAACTTGGTGATGATGAAATAAAAGTCCACTTTCCTGCGGGCAGGGAAGCTATTACCCCGGGCCAGGCAGTAGTTTGCTATGAAGACAATGATGTGGTTGCAGGTGGGTGGATCAAAAAAGTAAATGTTGGCATGGAAGATTTAGTAACTGCGTAACATCTTAGCCAATCAATCGTTTACATTTTGTCTTAATTAAAAATTAAAAGCGTTATGAAATTTCAGAAATTATTCACCTCATGTTTATCTCTAAGCTTCATTACTCTGTCGATGCCTGTTCAGGCTCAGTTTGAGGGACAGATCAGTATAAATCTTTATAGCGACAATAACGGGGTAAAGGAAGTTAACCAAATGAGCATGTATGTAACTTCTGATCGCATTTTTCTGAAAGGAGAGGAAGAAATGAATTTTGGTGATTCATTCAATTCCGGTGGGCTTTTGATCAGAAACGACAAAAAAGATTTTGTTGTGTTGATGGAAGATAATGATGCACTGCAGGTAACCAAGTCAGAAATAGAAGGTCTGTTTAATATGTTGGGTTCATGGGGTAGTTCTTCTTCATCTAAAAACCCGGATGAAAAAATGAGCTATACATATACGGGGAAGAAAAGAACCATTAAGGGATATGAAACAACTGAGCTTTTGATACAGGGAAGAGAGGACGGCGTGGATACATTTATTTCTGTTTGGTTAACACCGAATATTGATATTAACTGGGGAATGCTGGCCGAGCGTTGGAAAAACTTACCTGAGGATGCAGAAGTGGCCGTAAATGGTATTTCTCAGGATGCAGTTTTTAAGGGAAAAAATTTTCCGATGCTTGTAGAGATTACTGATAAAGGTATTACCAAAACAGTAATGGAAGTGAATACTATCAATGAGTCCAGTATTGCAAAAGCCATGGTTCAGATCCCGACAGGAGTAAACCTTATTGGAGTTACAGAACTGATGTTTAAAATGATGTCAGGGAATTGAACGGAGTGATTTTAAATAAAAGTGGGCACATTGGTATTTATTAAAGGAGGAGGTTTCATCCAAACCCAAAGGATGATGTTGGCTAAGTGAATAAGGTCAATCGGGTTCTACAAGCGTGATTAAAGTCCTTGGGATTTCTGCGGCAAATACAATTCTGCTAATCCCGAAAATCAAAACACAATCCCAATAAAACGAGAGCAGGAAAAGGAATATGGAGAACGTACCCAATCAAGAAACAGTCTGGATCAGAATGGTGTGGATCCATCAGTCGCTCCAGCTCCTTCTGGATGACATTGATTAAGCTACGAACGGGACTGAAGTCCCTGAGCTTGCTCACTTTCTTAGCTCTATTCCGGTCATAAACAAGCAAGAGTTTTTTGCAGGACTAACAACCAGTCATTCTGAAGAAGATTAGTGAATGGTTAATGAGCTAATCGTACTGAAGAATCTACCCGGTGTAGAGGAGACTCTAAAGCGTTGAGTGCATTCTTCTCTCTCGACAGCGGTTGGGAAAGAATCAGGATGACTCTAGTTGAAGTTAAGCATTGCGTATTCTTTTATTGAATGTTGTAATTCCTTTGTTGTTTGTGATTCCATCCGTTCGTACCTTCTCCTCAACGGTGTTGGTCTTAAAGCCGCTAAGCAGCTTTGAGTTAAAAGGGAATTCCGTGACTCCGAGAGCATTCGGAGAAATCGGAAGCTGTTCCCGCAACTGTAATCCTATCATCCCGACAGCTGTCGGGACTGAACCGCAGCCTCACCTTTGCCACTGATCAAATGGATCGGGAAGGCGCTGCATAAGGAAAGCCAGGAGACCTGCCAGCACGTAATCATTCATAGTATTCTTCGGGAAAAAGGATCTGTCGAATTAGGTTCATGCGATTTTTGTCTCTTTTATTGGTTTTTATGACCGTTTTGTCCATAGGGTTGTCCGCACAAGTAGCAGATACTTTAGAGATGCAGGAAATTGAAGTTGTTTCAACCCGGTACCGCACACCGGTATTTAAGCAGCCAAGCTATACCGTTACCATCGATTCGTTAGTATTATCAAAGTTAAAAGGGCAATCTATCGGGAATGTGTTAGGCAGGTATTCTTCCATTTTTGTTCGTTCTAATGCGCCCGGGGCAATTTCCATTGCTTCTTTCCGGGGATTTGGAGGACAACAAACTCGTGTGTTGTGGGAAGGGATGCCTATCAACCATTCTATGCTGGGAGTAGTGGACTTATCGCTCTTACAAGCAGGCTCATTCACATCAGTAGAAGTAAGCCCTGGTTCGTCAAGCTCTGCTTATGGAAGTGGAATAAGTGGCTCCGTAGCATTACAGTCTTTATTGAACACGAAAGAGATAAGCCTGAGCCAGTCATTTGGTTCAAATGGGAACTTGATTACTTCGGCAAATGGAGGAGTCTCGCTAAATAAGTGGTCAATAGGGGTGGGAGGCAGCTATCAGCAGAATGAAAATGATTACCGGTACTTTGACCGAAATACCCAACAGGAAGAACATCGGCAGCACGCAGAATTTGATAATATTCAGCTTCAGGCGCAGGCTGGATGGAAGAAAGAGAGTACAAGGTTTTATTCAAAGTTTTGGTTTCTGAAATCTGATCATGAAATCCCGGAAAATGTATTTGTTGGAGGTGGAACTGCCCGGCAATATGATGCGGCTTACCGCTGGATAAACACATTCAATTTCAGAAAGGGAAACATCCAGCATAGATTGAAGACGTATCTGGCACAAACCGAGCTCGATTACTTTGACCCAAATCGCGGCATAGAAAGTATAAGTACAGGAAGAGAATGGAATAACGAGTGGTCTGCGGCAATTTTTTTCTCTCCGATATTGATGCTCACAAATGTAGTATCTGCCCACTTTACAGAAGTAGAAACGAATAATTTTGATGAGGCTCAATACCGGTCTGTACTGAGTGGGCAGGTTATGGCAGAATGGAATCTGGCAAAGAAATTGGGTGTATTCCCTGGCATTCGTTTTGATTGGTACAACGATTTTGGATCTACATTGAGCCCCTCACTTGGAGTGAACTATCAAATGATTCCAGAAGAGTTTTATATCCACTCCCAGCTTTCAAGGAATTTTCGGGCACCCACGTTTAACGATTTGTACTGGCCACAGGGAGGCAGCCCTGATCTGGAGCCAGAGACAGCAATTAAAACCGAGTTCGGAATTGGAATAAGTGATCGATTATTTGGAATTGGCAATCATGACGTAACTTTTTTCAGGGCAGATATTTCAAATGGGATCAGATGGACACCGGGAAGCAGTACCTTTTTTGAAGCTCGAAATTATTTATCTCTTCTAAGCTATGGGTTGGAGTGGACAGCTTCTAAATCAATGAAAGTTGGAATGGCGAACGCCAGCTATAATCATTCTGCAAGCTATACCAGAGCCACTATTGATGAAACCCGATTTGCCGGGGATGCTGCAGTAAATAATCAACTACCCTACGTACCCAGGTGGAAATATTCAGGCGCAATTACTGTTCAGAAAAATAACTTGACAGGTTCACTATCAGGAAGCTGGGTGAGCGAACGATACAGCACAGAACAGAATAATCTGAGAAATCCCGAACCACCTTATGTTGTGTTGGATGCTTCTTTCGGGTATTCAAAATCAATTAACAAAACCGAATTTAATCTGAGCATTCAGGTAAATAATGTATTGGATAAACAGTACGAGATCATCCGTTTGTATCCGCAACCCCTCAGAAATTTTTTAATCACAATAACAATTAAACAAAAAACAAAATCATGAAACGATCTGTATTTCATCTATTAGTTCTATTATTAATTACAAATCTGGCATGTAAATCAAACAACACGGGTTCTGGTAATGAGGTCACACTCAACGGTGTGATTGTACTCAACGAAGGAAACTTTGGCCGGGCCAATGCCAGCGTAACGGTTTATAATCCTGTTGATAAATCCGTACTTCAAAACCGGTATGAAAATGCAAATGGCGATCCAATTGGGGATGTGTTACACAGTGTTACCGAAATTGAAGATCGTTTGTATTTGGTGGTTAATAACTCCAATAAGATTGAGGTGGTCGATAAAAGCTCATTTCAGAACATAGCCACCATTCAGATTGCAAATCAGGCAAGCCCGAGGCAGTTAGTACAGGTAAGTGATACCAAAGCGTATGTAACCAACCTTTTTGGAGCATCTGTATCTGTAATTGATCTTGAAAGTAATACAGAAGGTGCAACCATCGCGGTAGGTGCAAACCCGGAAGGAATTGTAGTAACAGGGGAGCGTGCTTATGTGGCCAACAGTGGTTTTGGTAATGGCAATACAATCAGCATAATTAATACAACAACAAACGAAGTGGTTAACACCCTGACTGTAGGCGATAACCCGGTAAGTTTGGTCAAACAAAGCAACGGTAGAGTTTGGGTGGTTTGCGTAGGTGCTTATGGAGATCTTAGTAACCCTGATGATGATACACCGGGAAGAATTTTTGTGCTGAATGGGGAAACAGGATCAGTGATAACAAATTTTGAAGTAGGAGGGCACCCCGGCGATTTGGTTTTGAGCGAAACAGACGGAGTGGCTTATCTTATTAATGGTTCATCGGTGATGAGCATCAATATGAATTCATTCGAAATCCTGAATAGTGAATTTATCAACAGAAGCTTCTATGCTCTTGGGTTATCCACATCAGACGAAGGGCAATTTATCTGGGGGGCTGATGCGAAAAATTTTGCTCAGGCGGGGCTTGCAATCCAGTACGATGCTAACGGCGTAAAGGTAGATAGTTTTGCTACCGGAATTATTCCCGGCTCATTCCATTTTGATTCAGAATAGTGAATACTGATAATGTTTTTAGTTTATGTCTCTGGTTTAAAATGAATTAATAATTTATATTAAAATATACTTATAAGGTATATTTAATGATGGAAATTTTATTTTCAAATTCTTTTGAGAATAAAATTTATCGGAAATAAATTTAGAATGTGTTGATAACTTCAAGAGAATTTTGATTTGAAAAATCCTTCTTTATATATATTTAGAGAAGGATTTTTTTATTTCTGCTATATTTTCTTCCAAAACAAAAGCTGCTTTTTACGGAAAGAAAATCTGAGTTATATATTTTAAAAAACGAGTTGTAAAACCGTGTGGATAAATGTGGAAATTTGTGGAAAAGTAATCCAGATTTAACTTGCTCAACCTTCGTAACACATCTATATTGAATCTCACTTCTAAAGGAGAATTGGCTCCTGGCTTTAGGTGCATTTTTGTTATCAGCCCGAAGAAACAGACGACAATAAGCAAAGATATTACGGAGAAAAGTTTATGAAATTTACGCGCTTTTATACCAAAGCAGAATGGAAAACTCCATACGATTCAATGAAGTTTGTATCAAGAACTTCAGAGATCAAGAACCCGGATGGTTCACAGGTTTTTCATATGGAAAATGTTCAGGTTCCTGAAAGTTGGTCGCAGGTTGCTACCGATATTATAGCGCAAAAATATTTCCGTAAAGCAGGGGTGCCGGCCAAACTGAAAAAAGTGACTGAAAAGGGAGTACCTAAGTGGCTGCAGCGTTCAGAAGCTGACGAAAAAACCATGAAAGAGATTGACGTAAAAGATCGTTTTTCTCATGAGATTGACAGCCGCCAGGTATTTAGCCGTTTGGCAGGCTGCTGGACCTACTGGGGTTGGAAGCATGACTACTTTGACTCGGAGCAGGATGCAAAGGTTTTCTATGATGAATTATGCTACATGCTTGCCAATCAAATGGCGGCTCCTAATTCTCCGCAGTGGTTTAATACGGGATTGAACTGGGCGTATGGAATTAATGGCCCGGCGCAAGGCCACTACTATGTAGATGCTAAAACAGGCAAGCTTACCAAATCAAAAGATTCATATACACACCCTCAGCCACATGCATGCTTCATTCAAAGTGTGGATGATGATTTGGTGAACGAAGGCGGAATCATGGATCTTTGGGTTCGTGAAGCACGTTTATTCAAGTACGGCTCGGGAACAGGAAGCAACTTCTCCAACATTCGTGGCGAAAACGAACCGTTAAGTGGCGGCGGAAAGTCGTCTGGTTTAATGAGCTTCCTTAAAATTGGTGACCGCGCAGCAGGGGCGATCAAATCGGGAGGAACTACCCGCCGTGCGGCAAAAATGGTAACACTTGATCTGGATCATCCTGATATCGAAGAATACATCAATTGGAAGGTAAAAGAAGAGCAGAAAGTAGCAGCGTTAGTTGCGGGATCCAAGATCACCCAGAAACACCTTAAAGATATTATTAAGCTGTGCCATACTCCTGTTGAGATTGAGGGCCGTACTTTTAACGGAGCAATGAGCCGTGATCCGCTGAAGAATAAAGAGCTTGGAAAAGTAATTCGCCAGGCTAAGCGCGATCAGGTTCCATTGAATTATATCGAGCGTGTTATCCAGTTAGCAGCACAAGGGGTTACTGATCTGGAATTTGAAACCTATGATACCGACTGGAATTCAGAGGCCTATGCAACAGTAGCGGGACAAAATTCCAACAACTCGGTTCGTGTGCCAAATGCTTTTATGAAAGCAGTTAAAGACAATGCCCAATGGAATCTGTACTGGAGAATAGAAAAAGAAAGAGCAGAAGAAGAAGGCCGTGATCCCGAGCCGTGCAAAACATTAGATGCTACTGAGCTATGGGATCAGATTGCTTATGCAGCATGGGCTTCTGCTGATCCCGGAACACAGTATCACGATACGATTAACGAATGGCATACCTGCCCGGAAGATGGCGATATTAAAGCGAGTAACCCATGTTCTGAGTATATGTTCCTGGATAATACAGCATGTAATCTTGCTTCGCTAAACTTGATGAAATACTTCGAAGACGAAGATTGCACTACGTTTGATGTGGAATCGCTTCGTTATGCATCCCGGATCTGGACGGTTGTTCTTGAAATTTCGGTGTTGATGGCTCAGTTCCCTTCAAAAGAAATTGCCGAGCTTTCTTATGTATTCAGAACGCTGGGCTTAGGATACGCTAACATCGGTGCCGCTCTAATGGTACAGGGAATTCCTTATGATAGCGATATGGGAACTGCTATTGCCGGTGCAGTTACAGCGATTATGCATATGCAATCGTACGAAACCAGTGCTGAAATGGCTGGCGAACTTGGTGCCTTCGAAGGGTATGAGAGAAATAAGGAGCACATGCTTCGCGTGATGAGAAACCACCAAAGAGCGGCATATAACGCAGACCCGAAAGAGTATGAGGGATTGACTGTAAAGCCAATGGGAATTGATGCTACTATTTGCCCGGAATACTTGTTGAAAGCAGCGCGTGTGAATGCAGACCGGGCAGTAGAGCGTGGCGAAGAGTATGGATACAGAAATGCTCAGGTTACTGTTCTTGCTCCAACCGGAACCATTGGTTTGGTGATGGATTGCGATACAACTGGTGTAGAGCCTGATTTTGCATTGGTAAAGTTCAAAAAGCTTGCTGGCGGTGGTTATTTCAAGATCATTAATCAGAGCGTGCCAAAAGCACTTAAAACACTTGGTTATTCTGCTAAAGAATCAAAAGCAATTATTGACTATGCTAAAGGTGCAGCAACATTAGAAGGTTGTCCGCACATCAATCCTGAAAGCCTGAAGGCAAAAGGATTTACGGATGAAAAACTCGAAGCTGTTGAAGCGGCATTACCAAGTAGTTTTGATATCAAGTTTGCATTCAATCAGTGGACGCTGGGCGAAGATTTCTGTAAAGAAGTACTTGGTATCACTGAAGAGCAGCTAGGCGATGTAACCTTTGATATGCTGCGCCATTTAGGTTTCAGCCGCGATCAGATCACAGAAGCAAACGATTACGTGTGTGGAACTATGACGGTGGAAGGAGCTCCGCATCTGAAAGAAGAGCATTTGCCGATATTTGATTGTGCCAATAAATGCGGAAGAACCGGAACCCGGTTTATTTCAGCAAGAGGCCACATACGAATGATGGCAGCAGCGCAGCCATTCCTTTCAGGAGCAATTTCAAAAACCATTAACCTTCCAAACGAAGCAACCATCGAAGACATGAAAGAAGCGTATATGCTTTCATGGGAAATGATGTTGAAGGCGAATGCCCTCTATCGGGATGGTTCAAAACTCAGCCAGCCATTGAACAGCCTTGCGGATGTGTTTGAAGAATTGGATGAAGAAGAAACAACAGATGCTCCAACAGTTGCTGCACAAGACAAAGTGGTGGAAATTGCCGAGCGAATCATTCATAAATATGTAGCCCGTCGCCAGAGATTGCCATTCCGCAGAGAAGGATACACCCAAAAAGTGAAAATTGGTGGGCAGAGTGTTTACCTGAGAACCGGTGAGTACGAAAACGGCCAGCTGGGTGAGATCTTTATCGATATGCACCGTGAAGGGGCGGCATTCAGAAGCTTACTGAACTGCTTTGCGATCTCGATCTCATTAGGGCTTCAGCATGGTGTTCCACTCGAAGAATTTGTAGATGCTTTTGTATTTACCAAGTTCGAGCCAAGCGGAATGGTTACAGGAAATCCACATGTGAAAATGAGTACCTCTGTAATAGATTACATTTTCCGTGAGCTTGCAGTCGCTTACCTGGGCAGAGAAGATCTTGCTCATGTTCCGGCAGAGGAAATCACAACCCGTGATTTGCGCCCGACAGCAGGCGGAGAAGTTGTAGAAACTACTACCCAGGTAATCAGCGAGCCGGTCGCAGCTCCTGCACCTGTTGCAGAAAGCACAGCAGAGCCTGTTGTTGTTAAAGCTGAAACTCAGGTTTCTTCCGGTTACGAAAGTGATTATGAAAAGGCGAAGCAACTTGGCTATACCGGTGATGCCTGTCCGGAATGCGGAAGTATGACCATGGTTCGTAATGGAACGTGTATGAAGTGCATTACCTGCGGCTCAACCTCAGGTTGCAGCTAGATAGGCTGTCTTTGCGAGGGTTGTTGGCTTGCCGCAACCCCGAAGCAATCTCTTTCAATAAGTTTAAGATTGCTTCGTCTTGCTCGCAATGACGAATTACTAAACACTCTTTTCATGGAGAACAGGATAAACCCTGGCTGGCTGAATGCCAGTCGGGGTTTTTAAATATCCGATAGATTATTCCAGATTTTCCAGGTCGCTTAAATCTTTGTTTCTTCCGATGGCTCTTTTATTCTTCTTTAAATCCTCTAAACCAATAAAATGTATCTCTAAAATCCATCCAGAGAAATCACGTTTTTATTTGGGTATGCTTCGTCAAAAGAAACGCCGTCTATTCCTGTAACTATATCAATTCCATAAGGAGGGTATCCGATTTGTATGACGTTGTCTTTTTTCAGGAAGTCTTCCTCAGATACTCCAAATGATGAAAACCCAAAAGCGTCAAAAGCTTTTACTAATTTACTTGCGTTTTCTTTGGTAGGTTTAATCCAAAAATCAATATCTCCTGTATTTCTGGGATGTCCATACAAGGAAACCGCATAACCACCGGTAATTAAATATGAGACATCATTTTCGTTTAGTAATTCTACAAACTCTTTGAAGTCCGGGCTGAATGCCATTAAGTTTGACATGCTGTTGTCTTAAAGTTTCAAGGGCGGCTAATCTCTCTTGTGGAGTTTTTGACAACCAGTACTTAAAATTATTCGAAGACTCTTTTTTGGTTGCTATTTTTACTGTTTTAATCACAGCACAATATATTCAAAATGTCAATGAAATTGAATTACCAAAGGAATAGCAAACACTAACTTTTCGAGTATCGGCCGGGGTTTTTATTTGCTTAAATAGAGCTTTGTGGAATGCATAAACTTTAACTTTAAACCTTCTTCGGTTTTGGTGATTAAACCGCTTTCATACCAGGATCTGCCTATCGGGTTTCCGCTTTCATTGTAATAGTTGAAGTGAGCAATATCACCATCTGTGGTAAAATTGAAATCCTGTATTTGCCATATCCGGTCTCTGGTTCGGGGCATTAAACTCAACAAGCTGTCGGTGTTCCAAATTGTATCGTGTTCGTACAAAAGAAAGTCATCAGAAGTTATTTGGTTCATCAGCGTAGTATCTGCTGTAGAAAGAGCGGTAAAGAAATTATTCATGAGTTGTTCGGCTTCTGATTCTGAGATAGAAGAGGAGCTATGTATGCAGCTTAACATAGAAATGGAAGCTGCAATGTAAATAAGTAATGATTTTTTCATAAGGGAGCTAAGTAATTAAGGAGAAATAAATAGAAAATACTTGGGAGCAGCCATTTTCTTTACAATTTGTTTCAATCGTACAAAAACCGCATACTCTTCAAGATTAACAATAGAAACTATGGAACAAGAAAAAGATTTAAAAGGATATTGGAAGAAAAATCTTCAATATGTAGGCGTGTTGTTGAGTATTTGGTTTACCGTTTCATACGGATTTGGGATTTTGCTTGCTCCCTGGTTTAATAATTTTAAAATGGGTGGGTTTAAACTCGGATTCTGGTTTGCCCAGCAAGGTTCCATATATGTATTTGTAATTCTGATTTTTGTGTATGTGTACCTGATGAATCGCCTTGACAAACAATTTGGTGTAAGCGAGGAGGATGCCTGATGGATGTGCAGGTCTGGACATATATCCTGGTTGGAATTACATTCGCTATTTATATTGGGATTGCTATTTGGAGTAAAGCAGGTTCTACCAGCGAGTTTTATGTAGCAGAGGGGGCTGTTAAACCTTTGACCAATGGAATGGCAACTGCAGCTGATTGGATGTCAGCCGCTTCGTTTCTTTCTATGGCAGGTCTTATCTCATTCATGGGCTATGATGGTGCAGTATATTTGATGGGATGGACGGGAGGATATGTACTTCTGGCGTTACTATTGGCTCCCTATCTGAGAAAATTCGGAAAATTCACGGTGCCTGATTTTATCGGAGACCGTTATTACTCTAATCTGGCCCGAACAATTGCTGTGATTTGTGCTTTAATTGTTTCTTTCACATATGTAGCCGGACAAATGCGAGGTGTAGGGTTAGTGTTCTCCAAATTTCTTGAAGTAGATATTTTTTGGGGAGTAATTATCGGAATGGCGATCGTATTTTTCTATGCTGTTCTCGGTGGAATGAAAGGAATAACTTATACTCAGGTGGCTCAATATTGTGTACTGATTTTTGCATTTATGGTGCCTGCGTTTTTTATATCCATGCAATTGACAGGAAGCCCGATTCCGCAAATAGGATTTGGATCGGTAGCTTCTGATGGTTCAGGAATGTATTTGCTGGATAAACTGGATCAGCTTCATACCGAACTTGGGTTTGCTGAATACACTTCAGGCACAAAGAGCATACAGGACGTTTTTTTTATCACGGTAGCATTGATGGTTGGGACGGCGGGGCTTCCTCATGTAATTGTAAGATTCTTTACCGTTCCTAAAGTAAAAGATGCACGGATATCGGTTGGTTATGCACTCGTTTTTATAGCCATTCTTTACACAACAGCACCGGCCATTGCCGTATTTGCCCGAACCAATTTGATTGAAACGGTAAGTGAAAAGCCCTATTCAGAAATGCCGGAATGGTTTAATACCTGGGAAGAAACGGCACTATTGAATTGGGTGGATAAGAATGAAGACGGGATCATTAATTATGCCCCCGGAGCTGCAATTGTTGGTTCTCCTGAAATTGTAAGAAGCAATGGGGAAATCCAAAGAGGACAGCATAATGAGGTAATGATTTCTAATGAAGCTACGATCTCTCAAAATGAGCTATACGTGGACAGGGATATTATGGTATTGGCAAACCCGGAAATTGCAGGTCTGCCGGCCTGGGTAGCGGCTTTGGTAGCTGCAGGTGGGTTGGCAGCGGCTCTTTCTACAGCGGCCGGGCTTCTTCTGGTAATTTCAACCTCGGTCTCTCATGATTTAATTAAGAAGCAATTCAACAAAGACCTTTCTGATAAAGCCGAGCTGCGGTATGCCCGTATTGCGGCTGCATTAGCTGTAGTTGTGGCAGGATATTTTGGTATTAATCCACCGGGATTTGTGGCCCAGGTTGTAGCTATTGCATTTGGATTAGCCGCGGCTTCATTTTTTCCTGCCATCATTCTGGGGATATTTTATAAAAAAATGAATAAAGAAGGAGCCTTAGCAGGAATGGTTGCCGGATTATTATTCACGCTTTCTTACATCGTTTTCTTTAAGATTGCTTTCCCGGAATACAACACCCCTGAATATTGGTGGTTTGGAATTTCACCAGAAGGGATCGGAACTTTGGGAATGATCCTGAACCTTATAGTCGCGTTATTAGTTGGAGCCATTTTTCCTGAACCACCTGGGGAAGTTCAGGAAATGGTGGAAGGGATAAGATATCCGAGATAGAAGGTAATAATTAATGGTTATTGGTTAGCATGTCACAACTAATAACCATTAACTGGTAACAAAAAACTACCCGTCAGATTTAAGATTACTATTTTGGGAAAGTGATGCCAAACGTTCAACAGCATCCCAAAGCGTCATAGCTTCCTTTAAAGTTTCATCAAACACATCATTTATAACCGGATAGAAAGCTTTCATATTCCATGCTTGTCGTGCCAACTCTGCTTTCATTCTTCCTGCGCTCATCCAGGCAACTTCTTCGAAATGGCTGGGCGGGATGAATAAGGAATCTTTTCGGAATTCAGGGCTTGTAACATCGCTGGTAATAACCATGCCTTTGCCTATCAAAGAAGCTTTAAATTCTTCCATATTTTCAGGTGTCCATTCGAAATCTGTTCTGAATTTCTCGAAATCACTTTCCCATTCAGCGCGGAATTCATCACCGTTTTCATCAAGATAACTTCGGACATATTCAAAAGCGGCACGTTTACGAATAGCAAAATTTATTACATACCCGGAACGGGTAGTATCATCAGGGATAATGTAATCTGGAACGATGCCTCCACCTCCATATACGGTTCTTCCGGCATCAGTTTTAAATTTTAGGGAATCCGGGATGGCTTCAGTAAACTCGATAGCATCGCTCGTTGCATTTTCCCGGCGATAAATTTCGTATGCATATTCTTCCCCGCCACCTTCTACAAATGGTTTTTGAATTAACCGGCCGGAAGGGGTGTAATATCTGGAAATAGTAACACGAACATTGCTCTTATCAACCAGTTCGTACTGTTGCTGTACCAAACCTTTGCCAAAAGTCCGTTTTCCAACAATTAACCCTCTGTCATGATCCTGCAAAGCTCCGGATACGATTTCGCTTGCTGAAGCAGCCCCCTCATCTACCAGTACAATTACCGGTTTACCCTGATACTCTCCATTTTTTCTTGAAAAATAATCTCCGTCAAATCTGCTGTGTTTACTTTTTGTTGAAACCAGGGAAGTGCCTTTAGGGAAGAATTCTTCAGCAATAGCTATTGCCTGGCCTAAGTATCCACCCGGGTTACCCCTCAGGTCTAGTACTAATCTTTTCATCCCCTGCTTCCTAAGCTCTTTGGAAGCTTGCATAAATTCCTGATGGGTGGTAGCGGCAAATCTGTTTATTTTTATATATCCCGTTTGGTCATCCAGCATATAAGAAGAATCAACGGTGTACAAAGGAATATCATCCCGAACGATAGTAAAGTTTAATAATTCTGAAACCCCCGGGCGCAGAATAGTAACATCTACCTCAGATCCTTTTTCACCACGTAATGTATTTCTTACCTGATCATCACTAAAGCCAATAGCATTGCTGTCGTTTATTGCTATGATCCTGTCTCCTGATCGTATACCTAATCGGTCACTTGGTCCCCCCGAAATGGCTGTAATTACTGTAATGGTATCTTGCAGTACATTAAACTGAACACCGATACCCTGAAACTTTCCCGCAAACTCTTCTTCAACACGTTCGCTGTCATCCGGTTCAATGTAGGTCGAATGCGGATCTAACGTTGAAAAAAGCCCTCTAATTGCGTACTCAGTGAGCTTGGTCATGTTTTCGCCATTTGTATTGTTTGCTACATAAAAGTAAGCTCTCTCAAAACTTCTGAATGCATCAGAAATGGTTTCAATTTTTACTCCGGGAAATGTAGTATCTACAGGCGTATCGGTGATTTTTAAAGTCGAATCCTGGATATGGTTAACAAACTCTTTGATACTTACTTTGTACATATTATTAAGGTCTGCCTCTCCAAAATAATTGGCTACGATACTTCGGGTAGCTTGCGCATATTTAATAATATTAGTTTCATCATCATTTGGGTTAGGGTTTTTGATGATGGAGTCGATACCTGTTAACCTAAGTACCGAAAGGATGATAACCAAAGCTATATGCGGGGCGATGAATTTTTTGTAAGTCATATATGAAAATCTCACTTGTTCAATAATACTGATCAAACAGTATAGTAAAATATTTTAGCTTTTAGGATTGTAATAAAATAACCCATTTGATGTGTATTAAAGTATGTAATGGCTTAAATCTTTGTCTTTAACCAGGCTTTCTAGCTGCTTGGCTACATAATCCGGATCAATAGTTATTTTGCCGGAATTAATATCATCAGGTACGGCAAACAGCAGTTCATCAAATAAAGAAGACATAATGGTGTGTAAGCGCCTTGCCCCGATGTTCTCGACCTGGGCATTTACCTCTGCCGCAATACGGGCTAATTCCCGAATGGCATCTTTTGTGAAAGTTATTTCCACCCCTTCCGTTTCCAGCATAGCCTCATACTGTTTGGTAAGTGCATTTTTTGGTTCGGAGAGGATTTTAAAGAAATCATCTTCAGACAGAGAGGTTAATTCTACTCTGATTGGGAAGCGTCCTTGCAGTTCGGGAATTAAATCTGATGGTTTGGAAACATGGAATGCCCCAGAGCCCACAAATAGAATATGATCGGTTTTCACAATTCCATGCTTGGTGTTTACGGTACTTCCTTCAACAATGGGGAGAAGGTCGCGTTGTACACCTTGTCGGCTTACATCCGGGCCGCTTTTTCCCGCTCCGGTTGATGGTTCTGCGATTTTATCGATCTCATCAATAAACACGATGCCTTGTTTCTGAACTCTTTCTAAAGCTTCCTGAACTGCTGATTCATGATCGATCAGTTTTTCGGCTTCTTCTTCCAGTAAAAGTTCCCGTGCTTCAGAAATAGGCAGCTTTCGCTTCGATTTATTTCCTTTCCCCATGCTGCCTAACATATCCTGCAGGTTCATGCCCATTTCTTCCATGCCGCCGGGGCCAAACATCTGCATCATTGGGGTTTTCTTGCTTTTAACTTCAATTTCGATTTCGCGGCCTTCTAATTCTCCGTTTCTTAATTTCTCCCGGAAACGCTCTCTGGTACGCTCATTAAGTTCATTATCGCTGGCTTTGGAAGGGTCAAAGTTATCAGAGTCGCTTGTGGCCGAATTGAAACCAACTCCCTTTTTAGTAACAGGAGGGATGAGGATGTCCAGGATTCTGTTCTCTACAGCATCGGCTGCTTTTTCTTTAACGCGTTCCTGCATCTCGGTTTTAACCATGTTTACAGCAAGATCTGTCAGGTCCCGGATCATAGATTCAACATCCCGGCCTACATACCCTACCTCGGTAAATTTGGATGCTTCCACTTTTATGAAAGGTGCCATGGCAAGTTTAGCAAGTCTCCGTGCGATTTCAGTTTTACCTACTCCGGTAGGGCCGATCAAAAGAATATTATTCGGCACTATTTCTTCGCGAATTTCTTCTCTTGAGTTTAAACGCCTCCATCTGTTCCTGAGTGCGATGGCTACAGAGCGTTTTGCTTCTTTTTGGCCGACAACATATTTGTCAAGTTCGCGTACGATTTGTTGTGGAGTTAAATTTTTTTCTTCTACCATTAATTAAATTCAAAATATTGTTTTGATAATGCTAAGTGTTAAAAATAATTTTGGCACGAATAATTACAAGCCGTATTTATTGTTAATGACAACAGCACTTATTTACCCGAAAAATAAACTATTAAAAAAATACATCCAGTATTTCTTTTTTATTGAGAACAGTGATCCGGGGTATCTTAATAAACATATTTGTTTTCCTAATACGAACCATTGTTTGGGATTATTTAAAGGAAACAAGATAACAGTTTTATCTGATAATGAATATTTAGTAGAAGAAGCCGAAAAAAACCACAGCTATTTAACAGGTATTTATACGAGAGCGGTTTCTTTTTATGTTTCTGGTGTTTTTCGCGAAGTAAGTATCAATTTTGAACCTTTGGGAATAGAGAAAATCACAGGAGAGAAAATTTCTTCGTTTTCATTTCTAAATTCTGTAATCGAAGATGTTTTCCCAAAAAAATGGGAAGCTATTTACAATGCAGCATTTAACAATGCCACTATTGAACGCAGAGCTTTAGCTTTAGAAGATTTTTTTCTTAAAAACCTTATAGAGCAGAAAACTCATGGCTATGTCCCTTTTAATGAGATATACCGGGATGATGTGAATGCGTTAAAAATGGATTTTAATATGAGCTATCGCTCCGTTTACCGCCTTTATAAAGAATCTCTTGACCTTAGCCCAAAGGAGTTTCTAAGTATTATGCGGTTGCGAAAAGCTATACGTAGTCTTCGGCAAAATAGCAAGCTTATTGATGTTGCAACCGAAATTGGTTTTGCTGATCAAAGCCATATGATTCGTGAATTCAAAAAATATACGGGTTTAACTCCCAGCCAGTTTTCTAATAAAAGCACCGTTATAGATAATACACTATGGTGGAGTCTCTAAAAATTGGCAGATTTGTCCAATTTTTTCTCTGTTATAGTTTTCATTTTTGCATAAGACTAATACAATTCATCAAAGGAGAATCTTATGCGAAAGTATTACAATTTTTGTACAGTTTTAGTTTTCTACTTTTTACTAAGCACTGCGTATGTACACGGTCAAATAGGCGACAAAAAAACTCAAAAAGATAGTAATGGTTACGTGTACACCTATTTCGAAAATGATCCTATTCAACTCAGGATTTACACCCTTGAAAACGGACTTAATGTATATCTGGCTCCTGATAATAGAACTCCCAGAATACAAACATCGATTGTAGTTAAAGCTGGCAGCAGGCACGATCCGGCTAATGCTACAGGTCTTGCTCATTACTTGGAGCACTTGTTATTTCATGGCACCGATAAGCTGGGTGCGTTGGATGCACAAATGGAAAAACCGTTGCTGCAAGAAATAAAAACTCTGTTTGAGGAATATAGAGAGACCAGTGATGAAGAAAAGAAAAAGGATATATATGCAACCATTGATAGTGTTTCAAATATAGCGTCACGTTACGGCATACCGGGAGAGTTAAGAAGCATGCTTATTGAAATGGGAGGGAGGAATATTAATGCATTCACAAATTTTGACCGGACCGGGTATGTAAGTAACATACCTTCAAACCAATTAGAAAAATGGGTTGCTTTAGAAGCAGAAAGATTTCGCAACCCTCAATTTCGAGCATTTCATACCCAGCTTGAAGCGGTTTTTGAAGAGATGAATACTATTATTGATAATGGGCCCAGATACGCTCTTTTTCAGTTTTTTGAGACCATTTTCGAAAATCACAGGTATGGAACTCAAACAGCCATTGGCCAAATAGAGCACATAAAGAATCCTTCTTTAGTGGAGATTGATAAGTATTACAAAAACTTTTACGTGCCAAATAACATGGCTATTATCCTTGCGGGAGATTTTGATCCGGAGAAAGCTATTCAATTTATAGCTGATGATTTCAGCTATATGAAATATCGGAAGGTGCCTGCTGTATCTGTTACAAAAGAAAGGCCTCTAAAAAAGCCAAAGGTTAGAACCATTACCGCTCCTGGTGCAGAAATGTTTAGAATGGGTTATCTATTTGATGGGGTTGGCTCGTATGCAGAGCGAATGACAGAACTTATAGACATTATTTTAATGAACGGCGATGCCGGTATCTTTGACATTAATATTAATAAAGCTCAAAAAGCCCAGAATGTATCAACATATAAGGAAGATCTTGCCGACTACACCATGCATATTATTACAGCTACACCAAAAGCCGGGCAAACACTTGTTGAGTTAAAAGATTTAATATTAAGCGAAATAGAAAATCTTAGAAATGGAAATTTTCCTGACTGGTTGGTAGAAGCAGGTGTAAATCAGCTGTTGCTTCGTAGAATGAGCAGCATGTTTTCCAATGGAGGAAAATATGGTTTGATACTTGATTCATACTCATTTGATGTACCTTGGAATAAAAAGCTGGAGGAAATAGAAGAATTAAAGAACATCACTAAGCAAGAGATTGTAAATTTTGCAAAAGAACATTACAGAGGCGATAACTATGCGATAGTGTATAAGAAAACCGGATTGGATGAAAAAGTTAAGAAAATTGAAAAACCTACAATTACACCCATTAGCCTTAATGACGATAAAAAATCCGAATTCAGAAAAGGATTAGACCAACTCAAGACTGCTCCCTTAGAGCCTGATTTTTTGGACTTTAGCAAAGACCTTGAAATAGTACAATTAAATAACAGAGTAGAAGTAGCAGCAACCGAGAATAACGTTAATGACTATTTTGCTATAAACATCATGTTTAATTATGCCAGAAATCATAACAAATATATGGACTTGGCAGATGATTACTTCAAAGTAGCAGGTACAACTAAATTTAGTGCGGCAGAACTACAACAAGAGTTTTTTAAATTAGGCTGTAGTTATGATATGGTTGTTAATGCCGATGAAACTACTGTTTTTTTATGGGGTTTGGCAGAGAATTTTGAAAAAGCCATACAACTATTGGAACATGCTCTTTCAGAAATTGACAGCTCTAATGATGAAGCCTTAGAAAAGCTAGTTGAGCGTACACTTAAAAGGCGTGTAAATATGAAAAAAAATAAGAACACGATACGTACGTACGCTTCAAACAGGATACTCTATGGTGAACATTCAACATTAAAAAACGTGCCGTCAGAAGAAGAATTAAAGGTATTAAAGGCAAAAAAGATTGGAGAGAAAATAACGAAGCTTTTTAACTACGATCATCGAATTATTTACTTTGGGCCGGAAAAAATTTCCAGTCTAAAAACAAAATTGGAAAAAAACCTTGAAACAGTTGATAACCCCGAGAAGATTAACAGAAGTGAACGATTTACTTATCAAAACTTTGAAAGCAACAAGATCTACTTCATTGATTCAGGAACGCAGCAAACAGATATTGTATTTTGGGCAAATTTAGGAGCATTTGATACAGAAAAAGTAGGAATGATCGAATTGTTCAATCAGTATTTTTCGATTCTTTTTTTCGGAGAAATACGTGAATCCAGAGGTTTGGCATATTCTGCTTTTGGAAGAATTAATACCCCCACGTATTCCGATCGTTCATTTTTGTTTAGAAGTTACATAGGAACCCAGTCGGATAAATATGCTAGTGCCTTAAAAGCCGGATATGAATTGATAAGAAATCTGCCATTCGATGAAAGGCAGTTTGAGAATGCAAAAAAAGCTAAACTAGAGCAATTAAGAAGCAGCAGATTGATCAATTTTAGTATTGTAAATGAATACCGAAAATCAAAAAGGCTAGATATAGATTTCGATTTGAGAGCCAAAATATATGATGTTGTAGAAAAGATGGATATGGACGATCTGAAGAGGTTTTATGAAACCAGCTTAAAAAATGAACCTATGCATATTCTTCTTGTAGGAGATAAAAGTAGAATAGATTTAATGGGCTTAGAAAATTACGGCGAAGTGCTGAACCTGTCTTTAGGTGATATTTTTGGTTTTTAATGGAGAGGCAATATTCTCAAAACAGATTATGTCCTAAGTTTTCTATCTAATTACTCTCAATTTCAATTATAGTGAGGTTATGATTGGTATAAATATCAATATCTGCAGCAATGGTTAACGATTCTTCTACAATTTCTTTTGCTGACAAATCAGGAGCATGCTTGCTTAGTGCACGTGCAGCAGAAAGGGCATAAGAGCCGCCACTACCAATAGTGGCAATGTTATCATCTGGTTCAATAACATCTCCCTGGCCGGAAATAACCAGCACATTTTCATCGTCCATTACAATTAGTAGTGCTTCCAGTTTTTGCAGAAACTTGTCTTTACGCCAGTCTTTGGCTAATTCAACGGCTGCGCGCTGCATATTCCCGTTATATTCGTTCAGTTTTTCTTCATAGCGTTGAAATAAAGTGAATGCATCAGCTGTGGAGCCTGCGAAACCTGCGAGTACTTTTCCTTCATAAAGTTTTCTCACTTTTTTTACAGTTGATTTCATCACCGTTTTGTCTAAAGTAGCTTGGCCATCGCAACCTAATGCAGCTTTTCCGTTTTGTATTACGCCCACAACGGTAGTGGCGTGTAAGTTAAATGCGCTCATTCTATTAAATTAAATTTCGTTTCTATCAGATTGGCAAAAACCGAGCCATCCGGTTATTTGGTTATATTTTAATAACGCTGGTTAACTCTTTCATTTGAATTGGCAGACCGGCCTTGCGATCTATTGTTTCCATCATTTCGGTTATTGTTCTTTTTCGTGATTTCCAGATCATCTCTTCCCCGGTCTAGTTCTTCTATCACATCCATGTGTTCAAGAGCTTCATCAATAGATTCTCCCCGCATTACCACATCGGTAATGTCAACATCCGAGCCTGAGAGCGTAACCTTAAAACGGCTTAAAGGGATGCTTTCATCTCCTACTAAAGTGATCTTAATCCGAAGTGATGACATCCATTTTAAACGTCGGCTGATCATTCCTTTATTGATCAATGCTTTCATATATGGATTTACATACAGGTCAACTGCACGATATTCCGAATTATGCTTAAAACGGCTTAACCAGCTTTCTATATCAGTAAGAACGGTATCATTACTAACCACATCTCCACTTCCACCGCACATTGGGCAGACCTTAGATACAGAGTTTATAACGCTTGGACGAATTCTTTGCCGGGTGATTTGGACCAGCCCGAAATCGCTCATGCCAATCAGGTTTGTTTTAGCGGGATCTTTTCGGAACTCTTTTTTTAATTCATCATAGATCTTCTTGCGATTTTTTTCATCCCTCAGGTCGATAAAGTCAACCACAATAATTCCGCCAATATCCCGCAGGCGAAGTTGTTTGGCTATTTCACGCGCTGCATCAAGATTGGTTTTCAGTGAGTTATCTTCCTGGTTGGCTTTGGCAGCGTAAGGCCCGGAGTTTACATCAACCACATACATGGCTTCGGTTTGCTCAAAAATCAGATAACCACCTGAATTCATACGCACTCTTGGGTTAAAGATGGAGTTCACATCTTCAGCAATACCCGTTTGATCGAAAATGTGTTTTTTACCTTTATAGTGGTGCACATTTTGCCCCATTTTTGGAGCAATTTGACCCACATAGGATTTGAGCTGACGATATAGTTTAGGATCATCAACCAAAACCCGGTCATAATTCTTCGCAAAAAGATCCCGGATCAAACTCTCGGTCATATCAAGATCGCGGTGGAGAAGGGAAGGGGGTTTTGCTGTTTCCAGTTTATCTACGATTTTTTCCCATTTTCGAAGCACATCACGCAGGTCATCTTCCAAAGCTTTATCGTTTTGGCCCTGGGCTACGGTTCTTACAATTACACCAAAACCATCCGGAACCATATCTCCCAAAACGTTCTTTAGGCGTCGGCGTTCTTTGTAATTTGAGATTTTTTTGGATACGGCGATGTAATCGCCCATTGGTATAAGTACCAGAAACCTTCCCGCAATAGTAATGTCTGTAGAAACGCGGGGGCCTTTTGAGCCAATTGGTTCTTTTACAATCTGCACGAGTAGTTTTTGCCCGTTTTTGAGGATTTTACCTGCAAGAGCTTGCTTCTCGTGGTTGGCTAATTTTTCTTTATTCTTAATGAGCTTCTTTGCATCATTTGAGATGGCGTTCTTTCCATTAAACATAGAAACGTATTCGTCTAAATGATCTCCCGCATCCGAGAAGTGGAGAAAAGCGTCTTTTGGGGCCCCAATATCGATGAAAGCGGCTTTAATTCCACTCATTACCTTATGGACCCGGGCTACATGTATATTACCAACTGTGCGCTGGTTCTCTTCTGACTGAATGAATAATTGAGCGAGCTCGCCATTCTCGAGCAGTGCAATCCGGGCTTGATCCCCGGAAGAGTGAATAATGATTTGATTTTTCATTGAATTTCTTTTTTAGCAGGCCGATATATGTAATACACGTCATCCAATTCGGAACTTTAAATGTGAGATTGAAGTCGTGAAATGTGCTGGAATTGGATGCTACCTGAAAAGGTAATGCGGTAACATCAGCCCGGTTATCTTGAAAATTTGTTTTGTTTAAAGCTGATTCTCTAGGAAGAACAGCAGAAATTTCCCGCTGAATTGCAGTGTAGATCAAAGCGAGAAGAAAAAATACATCGGTATAAATAGCGTTTAAAAGCCCGGTTATCTTTCGCCGAACGCTGTTTTTTTGATATGCATCTTGTATGAAACGCAAAAATATTCTTTTTAAAATCTTTTATTAGCCGATTACATTAAATACAAATATACGGTTGATTGAGTTAGTATAAAACGATTAAATAATGTAAACGAAATGGAATTACGACTAGCTATTCATCAGCTCTTTTAATACTTGCTCCAACCGCATTTAGTTTGTGCTCCAGGTTTTCATAACCACGATCCAGGTGGTAAACCCTTAAAACTTCGGTGGTGTTTTTTGCAACCATGGCAGCCAGTACAAGACTAACACTTGCTCGCAGATCGGTGCTCATTACTGATGCACCTTCAAGTTCTGTTTTACCAAAAATGGTAACGGTGTTTTTTTCCAGGCGCAGGTCGGCTCCTAACCGGGTAAGCTCAGGAACGTAACTGAACCGGTCAAAATATACGGTATCAGTTACTGTAGAAATCCCTTCAGCCTGGGTCATCATAGTAGCCCATTGTGCCTGCATATCGGTAGGGAATCCAGGATAAATTTCGGTAGTAATGGAAACCGGCTTTAATTCTTCAGGTGCCTTAACCTTGATGGTGCTCTCACTAACTTCTACATGTGCACCTGTTTTGGCTAACAAATCAGGAAAATTACCCAGATGTTCGGCGTTGCATCCTTCCAACGTTAATTCTGATTTGGGATGAAGTACTCCGGCGATCATAAATGTGCCGATCTCTATTCGGTCAGGATCGTTATCAATTTCTACTCCTTGTAACGACTCTACTCCGCGAACAGTAACCCTGTCTGTTCCAATGCCGCTAATATTAGCACCCATCTTTACTAATACATTGCATAGCTGTACTACATCAGGTTCTTTTGCTGCATTTTCGATGGTAAATTCCTGAGATAACAGAACGGCAGCAAGCAAGAGGTTAACGGTTGCTCCTACACTACTAGGCTCCAGTTTATAACTGGCAGGTGGTAATTTTTTTTCGGCTTTGGCAATTACGTACCCTTTATCCAAAGAAATATTGATGCCCATAGCTTCCATGCCTTTTAAGTGAAGATCTACAGGCCTTGGCCCCCAGGCACACCCGCCGGGAAGTGAAACTTTTGCATACCCGTGCTTACCAACTAAAGCTCCCAACATGTAGAAAGAAGCACGCATTTTTCGCACTAGATCGTAGGGAGCTTCAAGGTGGGAAACATTCGTTGGATCAATGATTAGCTTATTTTCTTTATCCTTAAAATCGACTTTGGCACCAACAACACGTAATACATTATTAAATGTGTAAATATCTTGAAGCCGGGGAATATTTGAAATTGCAGTAGGTGTGTTTGCCAGTAAAGAAGCCGCTATAATTGGCAATGCTGCATTTTTTGATCCACTGATTTTGATGGTGCCTTTTAAAGCAGTTCCTCCTTCAATAATAAATTTATCCAACGTTTTCTATCTCCAGTATGAGTGCGTTTTTTTCTAATGATTGCCCAACTTCAACAGCTATTGAGGTTATTGTTCCATCAATAGCTGATTTTAATTCATTCTCCATTTTCATGGCTTCGAGTATCACAACTGGTTGGCCTTTGGTTACTTCATCGCCTTCAGAAACTAAAATATCCAATATTTTTCCAGGCATTGGTGCTTTTAGAGAACCTTCGGCTAATGCAGCTCCGGTTTTAAAGCCTAATCGATCCAGCAGCAATTCCTGTTCATCCTTTACAGATACAATGTGCCACTTTCCATTGATAGAGAACTCTATATCTGAGCCGTTGTAACTTACATTATCAATTTTATAGAGTTTTGTTCCAATACGGAGCAAATATCTTCCATTTTGTTCTATAAACGCATAGGTGCCCTCAAGTTTCCCGGATTTAAATGTGGAGTCTTTATCAGATAATTCAACATGGATGGATACATCAGAGATGTTGGCTTCAAATTTCATGTGGCAGGTTGTCTTATACTTTTAAGTCCGGTTTTGGTAGCCCGGAAGGAAAACTCACGAATATTGTCGGTATCATAAAAGGAGACCCCGTTTTCTTCGGCTTTATCAAGATCAACAACTTCAACAAACCGGTAATTTACCAGATTCATAATATCATCGCGAAGACTGCCAAAGGGCATATTTGTTTCTTCCAAAAGCACTTCAAATGATTCCGGGAAGATCAATCGTTCTATCACCAGCCGCTCTGATTTTGTGAGTTTTCTCATGGTTGGTGAAGATAGAGGAGTGGGAATTTTATCACAAACTTATTCCACTTCAATATCACCGTAAGAGATAAGGCGTTGGTTAAAATCAAAAAAGAAGATGCGATGTATTCCACGAGCGAGGTTATCGGAGCCGTCTCTGCTTAATGCTATTGGGTTTATCTGGAAAGTGGTAAGCCCCGGTTGAAGGGGATTATCATTACTGAGATATAAATTGTTCCAATCCCCATTTGAGTACCGAACCTGTACATCAAGTCCGGAAACTCCCTGAACTCCTGTTACCTGAACTTCGAAATTTATTGGAGTACCCAATTGAGCAGGATTCGCAAATGGAGGGGTAATTTCTACCAGCCCCTGGAAGAATGGAGAAATTCTCCAGTCATCAGGATCTACACTTATTACTTCTCCTTGAGAGCTTGTTCTTGTGATTCCGGAAGGGGTGCTATTATAGGCATCGGATTCAAAATCACGTTGAGCATCATTGCCCGAACATGAGATGATGATGAAAGAAAGCGATATTAAAAGTACAGGGAAAAATTTCATGTAATCATTATGTGAAACTTTGATTCGGGTTCGTTATTGGAGTGGCAAACCTTATCTTTAACTGAAAATACGAAACATAATTATTGAAATGCTATGCTGCATGTAATAGGAATTAAAAACTGCGACACAATCAAAAAAACAAGAACATGGTTGACAGAGAATGAAGTTGATTACGAGTTTGTAGATCTAAAAAAAGATCCTTTATCGGTAGATGAGATTAAAGAGTTGGAATTTAAAGTTGGCTTGGACGTACTGGTTAACAAAAGAGGAATGACATACCGTAAGCTGGGTTTGAAAGACAAAAACCTTTCTGATAAAGAAATGATAGAAGTATTGGAGCAAAACCAATCCATGATTAAACGTCCGGTTATGGTATTAAACGATGCAGTTATTGTAGGTTATGATGAAGAAGCATTTAGAAATTTTCTGGATATAGAAAATAAATAAGAAGCTTTTTAAGATGCCCAAACATCTGAATTTGATCTTGTTTTTTGGTTTCTATGCTTTAACTACAATAAGTACGTTTGCTCAATATCCATATCCTGGCAATTCGAAAAACCAACCTCTGACAGAAGACATTTTTTCTTTTAAGGAGACGTTCAAATACGAAGTTAAGTATGGGTTTTTTAAGCTTGGATGGGTAGAAGTAACGCTGCTTAAGGATACTCTGTACAATGGCAGTATTAAAAAACACTTGATGACAGAGATCAGGTCTAATTCCCGGGTGCCTTTTGTGGGAACTGAGATAGATCAATTTCACTCGTTATTTTATGTGAATGAAAATGGCATACCGGTTACTTCCTATTATTGGAAGGATAATATTGATGAAGATAAATACAAGGAAACTGAATACACTTTTGATCGGGAATTGAACGAAGTTCACTATAAAGAAGAGGATGATACCCGGGATACACTGGATCTGGTTGAGCCTGCAACAGCTGGCCAGGTAATATTTCTTTTCTCACGTTTATTTGCGGGCAGTGGTGAAAATTCCAGATTGCCAGTTTATGTAAGCAAAGAGCTGGGATATATAGAGATGGAAAATTCTTCGGAGATTGAGATGAGGAAATATGCTCCGTTTAAAGGCAAAGTTGCCACTTACTTGAGCAAGGGAAAGACTATAGATATAGACGGCCCTTTTGGGTTTTCAGGGAATTTCAGAGCCTGGTTTTTAGCCGACGACCTACGGGTTCCTTTAGAAGCCAGGGTACGAGTATTATTCGGAAATGCGATAATTCGATTAATTGAATATAAAAGAGAAAAGCTATGAGCCAGATCTTATTTAAAAAACTTCCGCATGCAAAAGATTTACCACTTCCAGAATATGAAAGCACATCAGCTGCCGGGATGGACATTCGTGCTGCACTTAAGGGATCAATAACCTTAAAACCCAAAGAAAGGATTTTGATATCAACGGGTTTACAAATGGCTATTCCGGCAGGTTTTGAAGCTCAGATCAGGCCTCGGAGCGGGCTGGCAATCAGAAATGGAATTACCATGTTGAATTCTCCCGGAACCATTGATGCTGATTACAGGGGAGAGGTAAAGGTGGTTGCAATCAATCATGGGGAAGAAGATTTTGTAATTAATCACGGAGACCGGATTGCACAAATGGTAATTGCCCCGATAACCCAATTCTCTGTTAAAGAAGTAGAAAACCTTGATGAAACTGAACGTGGCGAAGGTGGCTTTGGGAGTACCGGTATAAAGTGAATTGCTATTCGTTACAGAAATTTGCCATTAACAAATAACAATTTAATTCACAAAGAGGGTCTTAATTCTCGTTATTAGGAAGATTAAACTCTACATTTGTTCGATAATCGCCCAACAAATGTTCAGCAAAATAATACCATGTCATACGATCAAAGTAAGGCTGATAAGGCCCGAATCCATGGCGGCGGCCGGGTAAGATCATCATATCAAATCGCTTGCCTGCTTTAATGAGTGCGTCAGCTAAACGGATGGTATTTGCCGGGTGTACGTTGTTATCCATATCGCCATGAACAAGCAATAATTTGCCTTTCAGGTTTTTGGCAAGGGCTGCATTTGTCTTAATCGGGGCATCGAATGTAATGACTTCTTCTTTGGTTTCTGTGCCATCATCATTTTTCTTGGTGATGGTTTTCTTTTTTTCTTTTACCCCGTTATGAACTTCGCTCCACCAAATGTTATACACATTGTTGTCATGGTTTCCGGCAGAGGAAACAGCAACCTTGTAAAAATCAGGATAGGTGAGTAATGCAGCTGTGCTCATAAAGCCCCCGCCGGAATGCCCATAAATACCCACTTTATCATTATCAATGAAAGAGTAACGTCCGGCCAGTTGTTCAATTCCATACTTGTTGTCTGCCAAAGGATAGTCCCGCAAATCACCATAACCATAATTGTGGTAATATTTAGAACGGATCGGGCTGCCACCACGATTACCCATCGCAACTACAATAAAACCAACTTGGGCAAGAGTTGTGGTTCGTGCTCTTGACCCACCGATTGTAAAGTTTGCGGGAAACGGCTCTGTTTGCGGCCCCGGATAGACGTAAGAAATGATGGGATATTTTTTAGTAGAATCAAAATCAAAGGGCTTCCACATTACACCATAAATGTCGGTAGCTCCGTCAGCTGCTTTTACTTTGAATGACTGGGGAGCTTTCCAGCCTTGTTCCACCATTTGCGAAATATCTGCTTCTTGTAGTGTGGTAATAATTTTTCCAGTGCCGTCACGAAGTACAGATTTTGTTGGTAGATCAACACGCGAGTAATTATCTACGAAGTAATTGCCTTCTTGTGATGCGCTTATGGCATGATTAGCGTCTTCGGGGGTAAGGTGGCGGAATCCTGAACCGTTAAATTTTACGGTGTAGAGGTTAGAGTAGTAGGGGTTCTGCCCTTTTTCACGCCCAAATCCCTGAAAATATATTGTAGATTGTGCTGTATCAATTTTAGCAATGTTGCCGACTACCCACGGCCCACTTGTAATTTTATTTTTGAGATTTCCTTCACTGTCGTATCGGTACAATTGACCCCATCCGGTACGTTCACTCCACCAGATAAATTCTTTGCCCTCGTTGATAATGGCAAGCTGGGCATATCTGGTGTTGAAATATGGCTTGCTTTCTTCTGAGAAAAGTACTTCTACTTCTCCTGTTGAAGTATTTGCTTTCAACACATCAATTTTATCCCATTGCCTGTTACGCCGCAGAATGTAGAGATAATCGGATCGGTAGGATTCAAAAATACCGCCTTGATTAAAGTAAGCCCCACCTAAAGCCTGGTCTTCCCATTTATCAGTACTCAACGTTACATGCTCTTTGGTTGCGGGATCAAACACTTTTATTTCGTCCACATACACATCTTCTTCTCCTGGCATAGAGTATTTATAAGTTTCCAATTCAGGGCGTTTTTTAAGAGAGTTGATAACCCATAGCTCATCTACTTTTCGTTTATCCTGGCGCTTTACCCAGAATTTTTTTCCATCCTCAAACCAATTAATACGCGGGCGATATTTCTCAGTAGTTGAAGTGTCTCCATCACTCCATTGGTAACTGAACCAGCGTTCCCCGTCTTCCGTAATTTGCTCAGCAGTACTATCAGCATCTTCCTTACCCATTATGAAAAGATTATGGTTTTTGGCAAAAACCACATAACTGCTATCAGGAGAATATACTTTCCAATTGTCCCGGTCTGCTTTTTTGAGGGAATCGCCCCGGATTAACCGATTGCCATTTATGTTATAGGTGAATTCAATGCTGTCAACATTAAAGGTGAACAGTTGTTTATTTGTGTCATAGTTAAATCCTTTCAGGTCTAAATCTTTAGCATTGAAAGAACGGTTGAATTCTTCGGAAAGCTGTGCCGCCATTTCTTCCTGGTCAAAAAGCAGCCGTTTATTTCCACGAGCAGCATCTACATAGTACCAGTTTTTGCCTTCTTTATTTTCGTAGGTGTACCAGAAGTTATCAGTGTCTTCAATCCAGCGGGGAAATACCGAGGTAGAACCCACCATCTTTTGCATATTTTGTGTGGTGAATCTTTCAGCCAGATCAAAGTTTGCTTTTTGTGCAGTTGCTTTATTTCCAATTATGAATACAGCAACGAAAGTAAAAAGTGCAGGTACCTTATTTTTCAAAATATTCTCCAGTTAGTTTAGCGGCTAATAATAAATGGTTTCTTTTTGTAAAAGGCTTATAAAGTGAAAACATAAAACCATTGTGGGTTTTAATAACACGATATTTTATAGCAAAAAATGATTATCCGAAAGAGATCTGGTACAACCGGCAGGCATCAGGAAAACGAAGAGGAATATTTTAGAAAGAATAGGTTTAATCATTTTGAACAGATTCATTGTTAGAAACTACGTTTTGAATTCTGAATATTTCTTTACGAATAAGATGGGGGTATTCCCATGGCACAAAATGGTTCATGTCCTTAATCACCATTTCAGGTTTTGAGTTGATGAGCATTTCTTTGCCGAAAAGGGCATTTTCGTAAGGAACTAAATTATCTTTGGTGCCTTGGATAATGGAAACAGGCTGGGTAATCTGCCCCCACAGAGGTTTCATATCCTCAAGCTCATCTTCCAAAGCAAGTATCTCTTCATTGGTGGCATAAATCGTATTGGGAAGTATCCATGAAAGAATTTTATAGTGGACAGGAATTTGAAACCACTTGGTTTCTTCCAGTTCAGGATCGATGGATGCGGCTACGAAAATCAGGCCGCTAACTAATTCGGGATAATCAATGGCCATTCTGGCAATTACAGGCCCGCCAAAAGAATGCCCCGCTATAATGGTTGGTTTCCCAGATTGCTCTTTATATAGTGCCTGGGCTACCAACTCAGCTTGTTTGGGTAGCGAGCGTTCAGGCTTTCCTGGTTCTGATTTTCCAAAACCGGGTCGGTCAACTGAAATCATTCGAAAGCTTTCAAGCATTTCTTTGTTCTTCATAAATCCTATAAAATTGTCCCAAGATCCTGGAGAGCCATGAACAAATAAAACCGTTGGCTTGGAAGTGTCCCCGATAGCCATATAATGCAGCGTACGGTTGTTGTGAATAATTAGCTTGCTTTCAGGTTTAAAAGAAGTACCTTCAAACGCTTTGGTGATTCTTTCTTCATCCATAGAGAAATCTATAGTGTGTATGTATGCAAGTAATATTACGAACAGTAAACTAAATGAGAGGAACAGCCATTTAATTAATTTGAGAAATTTCTTCATCCTGATTTTTAGTTCGGCACAAGGTAATCAACCGAATTTGAAAATAGATTAAGAGTTTGTAAACAGAATTAAATTCTCCTGACATTCTGTGCTGAAATAGATCGCATAATTAATATCTTTACCCGCTTAATTCTAGAAAAAACTAATGGAATCAAAATCTACAAAACCAGGGTTCTGGGACCGCGTTGGGATCGGCCTTTCAGGCATCTGTGCCATTCATTGTTTACTGGTTCCTGTTGTTGTAGCTCTAATTCCATTATGGCCGGCATTCGAAGAATTTCATGAATACACGCACTTGATCTTTTTTATTGCGATTGCACCGGCAGTGTATCTTTCTCTGAGGCGGAAGCATAGCTCCCAAAAAATAACAATACTACTTATTTCGGGGCTTTTGGTAATATTCTTCGCCTGGTTTTTCAACCAATCTTTGGGTGAATATGGGGAAGCTGGAATAACCTTGATAGGGAGCGCACTTCTGATAAGCGGGCACTGGATGAATTACAAATCAAAATCAACGGAGCCTGAAAAGTAGCCTTCGCGATACTTCTCTTAGGCTTGCTGTTTGTTTCCCTTGTTCCTGAAGAATAGTGTTAAGTATTCGATAGGCGCAGCCCCAGCTTAACGTAACACCAGCACCACCATGCCCATAGTTATGGAGTATTAATTTGTCTTTTTTTTCTTCTGGTTTAAGGCGCAGGCCTTTCTTCTTATTTCTCACATAACGGTAAGAATGTATGTGTTCTATATTTTCGAAATCCAAAGCATTAATGCCAAATGTATTTTCGATAATCTCTGAGTTTAGCTGTAGAACCTGTGGTGGAAATGCCTCGCTTTTAGCATCTCTCGAAACCCATTTCCCATTTTTATCTAAGGTTCCTTCAAACCGGCTTCCACCCAAAATCCATCCATCTTCGCGTGGATAACAGTACACGTCTAAGGGATTATCCCGGCTATCCGAATAATATTGTTTGCCCGGTGTAAAGTTGTAAGATACCGTTTTGCCTTCCCCATTAATTAATAACGGAGCCCCGGTAATTTTTAAAAGATGCCCTAAGAGGATAAAAGGCTCAGATTCGTTATCTGTTAAAGAATGGGCACCAGTACCCGTGCAGTTTACAATTATTTCTTCTTTAAGATCCTTAATTGTATTGGTATCTATTTTTTTAAATATAGTTGAGCCACCGTTTTTCAAAAACTGTGATACTAATTCAGGAAAATAAATATTCCAGTCAGCGAAATAGCAATCGAAAGACCATCCGCCGGCACATTTAATAGTTGGATGTTTGGGGTGCCAGCAGCCATCAGATAACAAAGAAAATTCAGGGATCAGCTTTGCATAATCCGGCGGTACTTGGTCAAATGTGTATAGTTCAAAGTGGTTATGAATTTTCATTCCCGGAAAGCTGGAATCAAGTAAAGTAGAGAATATGGACTGGCTGGCCTCAAAGATTGAAATTAATTCGGGATGATATACCGAGTGAGGAATAATGGAAGCAGAAGGATATAAACTCGCGAAATAAGGAGAGTTGTTTTTTGAGAGTGTATCGGGGGAGTATATAGTAACCTTGAAACCAAAGTACTGCAATAACACTGCGGTACTTATCCCGGAAATTCCCGCCCCCAATACAGCTACTTTGTTCTTCATTCGTATGATCGATTTGCACAAAAGGTACGGATTCTTGTATCGATTTCTTGGAGTAAAACCTTTGTTTGAGTATCTTTTTCGCAAGGATATTTACAGTGGTTAGTAGAAAATTTCTTTTTCTTTCTCTTTTTTACCTTCCTTTCGCCTTGTTATCAGGTTGTAGTTCGTTGTCTCCAGAAGAAACCGAAGAAGACAAATATCCTGTTTTTTTCCCGAAGCTTTTGGCCGAAGATCTTACTGTTTTGAATGAGGAATATCACCGGGAAAATGAGAATCTGATATGCTCTACATTAAACCAGTATGGGTTTACAGGTTTTAGCAGGGTGCTTTTTCCAAATAACGAAAACCCTTGTTTAAGCAGAACGGAGATTAAAACAGAGCTCCCGTTTTCCAACGGGTTGGTTACTAAAGCAAAACACGCATTAGTGAAAAATGCAAAATATACAGGAGTTTCAAACTCAGATGAATTGATCGTTTCAGAGATTATTTCCCTGGATGGATGTACCATTTGTGAAGGGCCCAATATTAACAACGTGCCGTTGCAGTGGAAGGTTACTTTTCGACCGCAAATATACAAGGGTGTGGAAGTACTCGATACTGAAATAGTTGTTTATGTGGATGCCAATGGAGTAAACAGGATTTGGGGGAATTGGTACGAGGTCGCGGATCCAGGTTTTATTGAAGTCGGCTCAAATAGTGCAAAAGAAGCAATAGTAGGCTTAAAGCTGCGATACGCAAATGAAATGAATCAGATTTTTGAGCAGCAAATCGCAGCAGATCATATGCCAGATACTCCTGTGTTAAATTTTGGAGCAATAAAAGTAGATAATGGCATTGAATTACATAAAATTTGGGTTGTTGATGTGTATTTGGAGAATACGAATGAGATTAAATGGAAAGTTTATGTTAGCACTCAAACCGGGAAGGTTTTGGATTCAGAATTACTGTAAGTATTGTTATAAAGTTTAGTTTAATATTAGTTACTAAGATTTTGGTTAAGGCTAAAAAGGTTTTAGCAAAGCATTAACATTGATTGTTTAAAAAGTTATTTCGCATCTTTTTTATTTGTATCCCGTAGTTGGTCATCAATAAAACCGGGCAAAAATGAGTACAAAATTCAGAAACCTTAAAAACGACTTAAAAGACCTCGAAGAAGACACCGTTTCACAATTTAACGGTAGCAAGCTCGACAAAAGCTCGAACTCAGGCAAACTTTCAAATTACATTCTCCTCTTTGCATTTATAGCCACGCTGGTTTTTTATGTAGGTTCTCGTATTGATTTTTCCAATATCAACATCGAAAACCCTATCGACCGGATTGAACAAGCCATTAATGAACCTGATCAGGATCTGTTAAACAGGATGGGAGATTGGATGGAAGAAATGGGTTATGGAGATCTTTCAAATGAAGAACTTCTGGCACTAAGAAGAGAAGGGGTAACAGCAACATATACATCAGGTATCCGGGACGTAGGTTATACAGATGTTACTTTGGATCAACTTGTAGATCTGCAAAAGGCTGATGTAAGTGCAACTTATGCCCGAATGATGAAAGAACTTGGTTATTCTTTAACAGTGCAAGAACTGGCTGAAACACGAAACGCCGGGGTTACTGCTAATTTTACCAGCCGGATGATGGATCTCGGATATACTAAAGAAGAGCTTACTAAAGAAAACCTGATGAGAATGAAAAGTGTTAAGGTTACCGATCGCCTTGCAGGCCGCCTTATGGAAGAGCGGGGAGAAAGACTCACGATAGATGAATTGATCCGGTACAAAATCAGTAATCAGTGAGCCGATGGATTTAGCAGGAATATTATTTCTGCCAGATTAACTTTTCATTTCTAAGTTGTAAAAACCCTATTTTAGAGATCCGGTTTTCGAGAGAAGGCCGGATTTTTTTATGCTCAAAATTATCGTCTCCAATGTCAGAAATTGTACTTCCGGAAGTTGAACTAAACATATACAACCCAAAAAATCCAGTTGAAGCAACCATCGTAGAAAATTATGTGTGCACAGCAGAAAGCAGCCCGAATATAGTCAGGCATATCACGTTTGATATTTCAGGAACAGATCTGATTGATCGTATAAGAGTTGGTCAGTCCATTGGGGTTTTGCCTCCCGGAGAAAATGAAAAAGGCCGTCCTCACAAGTTGAGATTGTATTCTGTTTCTTCTCCTACAAGCGGTGAGGGGGGGAAATCCCATTTAGTTTCAACCACTGTAAAAAGATCTATAGACGAGGTTGACGGTAAGATCTATCTTGGTATCGCATCAAACTATTTAAGCGATCTTAAACCCGGTGATAAAGTAAAACTAACCGGCCCAAGTGGAAAAAGATATTTACTGCCCGAAAATGCAGAAGATTTCAATTACATTTTTTTTGCTACCGGAACGGGGATAGCCCCTTTTCGGGGTATGATTAAAGAACTATTTGAAAATAACTACAAAGGAAATGTAGTGTTGGTTTTTGGGTGTGCATACCGTACCGATATTCTGTATCCCGAATTCATTAAAGAAATGACCGGGAAACATCCAAATTTTAGGTATCTGAGTTGTGTGTCGAGGGAGGGCAGAAGAGAAGACGGAAGCAAATATTATGTACAAAACGTAATTCATGACCATGCCGAAACGTTGGATCCTATTCTCAGCAAAGAAAATACGTTGATTTATATTTGTGGCATGAAGGGAATGGAAACCGGTATTTATCATAATCTTGCTTTACGAGGCCACTTAGATTACCTGCAACTTCGTGGAGATCTGGCAGAAACCGATCCCAAAGAATGGACATGGGAAGACATGAAAACCAATATCAAACCTTCTTCCAGAACATTCGAAGAAGTGTATTGATTAAGATGCACTATTTAGTTGAGTAACCCCGCCTGATACCACAAACCGCATAAAGTCTGCGGAGTCTTTCTCAATAGGTTTGATATGCTCTTTTGTAACGATGTACAGGTTTCCGGAGAAATTGTAAGAATGCGGGCAATATACTGCTACTTCATCCTGAAGCCCTAAATCCAAAAGAGATTCCTGAGTGATAAAGCCCAGACGTTTTACTCCGGGAACTCCGAAATCTATGAGCACTGGTGCATTAAATTTTTTCTTGTCACCAACAAAAGCTTCAGTCAGGTCTTTTAACGAACTGTAAATTATACTTACCAGAGGTGTTTTGGTAAGCAGCCTCTCAAACATATGAACAATAGGCTTAGTAAAAGCCCTTGTAAAGATAAACCCCAGCAATGTAATAGCTGCAAAACCGGTAATGATCCCTAAACCCGGAATATCATACTCAAACCATCTGAAGAAGAGGTAATTCAAAGATTCATTAGCCCAGCCTATGGCAATTGAAATAAGATAGATAGTGGCCCCCACCGGAAATACAATTAACATTCCGCGAAAAAAGAAATTCAGTATAGTTTTCATAAAAGATCTGGTTTGGTTTAAACAAATGTCGCCACAAAATTACGAAAGCACAATAAAACTATAGTTACTGTGGGATTCGGTATAGGCAGATCAGAGACTTCTCTCGAAGGGATACTTGTCCGCTGTATGTTACTATGGCAGGCGGGGCTATGAAAATTCCCGCAAAACCAGAGCCGGCTTTGGGGTGAGAACCAAATCAACCGTCGAGTGTGAGGTAGATTTTTTTTATCTTCTCTGCCTTAATTTTCAAACGTTCTAATTCAGATTGATGTCAACAAAGACTTCATCACAAATACGCCGGGAATTCCTGGATTTTTTTAAAGAAAAGCATCATGCCATTGTTGAGAGTGCGCCTGTAGCACCAAAGAACGATCCGACTTTGCTTTTCACCAATGCAGGGATGAACCAGTTTAAACCCATTTTTTTGGGAGAAGAAAAAACCCTGAAACATAATGGAAAAGAATGGAAGCGGGCTGCCGATACTCAGAAATGTATTCGGGTGAGTGGCAAACATAACGACCTGGAAGAAGTTGGGTACGATACCTACCATCATACATTATTTGAGATGCTGGGGAACTGGTCGTTCGGAGATTACTTTAAAAAAGAAGCTATTGCCTGGGCGTGGGAGCTGCTTGTTGATAAATGGGGATTAGAACCGGATAGATTATATGCTACAGTTTTTGGCGGCGATGAAGAAGATGGATTACCTGTTGATGAAGAAGCTATCGAGCTTTGGAAAAGCGAAACTTCCATCAAGCCCGAACATATTCTGAAGTTTGGCAGGAAAGATAATTTCTGGGAAATGGGAGAAACCGGCCCCTGCGGCCCTTGCTCTGAGGTCCATATCGACCTTCGAAGCGATGAAGAACGCGCGAAAGTAGATGGGGCTGCACTTGTAAATGCCGATGATCCACAGGTAATGGAAATCTGGAACTTGGTATTTATTCAATTTAATCGCCAGACAGACGGTTCACTGAAATCTTTGCCGGATAAACATGTGGATACGGGAATGGGGTTTGAGCGGGTTTGTGCAGTTATGCAGGGCAAAACATCTAACTACGATTCAGATATTTTTACCCCTTTATTGAACGAGATTGCTTCAATGGCAAAGGTAACGTATGGAAGTGATGAAACTCAGGACATTGCCATTCGCGTAATTGCAGATCACATTCGTGCTGTTGCTTTCTCTATTGCTGATGGAGCTTCGCCGGGGAACGATGGCCGTGGGTATGTTATTCGCAGGATTCTAAGAAGAGCGATCAGGTATGGCTGGGATAAACTCGGATTCAAAGAGCCATTCTTCCACAAATTGGTGGATGTACTTGCAGAACAATTCAAAGATGTATTCCCTGAACTAAAGGCTCAGAAAGAATATGTGGTTAATGTAATCCGATCAGAAGAGCAGAGCTTTTTGAAGACGCTGGGCCAGGGCATTGAGTTATTTAACGAAGTTTCAAAAGGAAAGAAGCAAATTTCCGGAGACGATGCTTTTAAGCTTCATGATACCTACGGTTTTCCGATCGATCTTACTCAGCTAATGGCCCGTGAGCAGGGAATTGAAGTGGATGAAGATCGTTTCAACGAGCTAATGAAAGAACAAAAAGACCGTGCGCGTGCAGCGGGTAAGTTTTCTGTGGATCAAAGCAAAGTGAACGAATGGGTTACATTAACAAGCTCTGCTGATTTTGAATTCGTTGGGTACGATGATGCCTCCGCCAATGTGGAATTTACTGCTTATCGAAAAGAAGGAGATCGGTTTGCATTCACGCTTTCCCAAACTCCATTTTATGCTGAGAGTGGAGGCCAGGTTGCTGATACCGGGTTGCTTACCAATGGTGAAGAGTATGTGCATGTAACAGATGTTCAGAAAATAAACGAAGAGTACGTGCATTACTCAGAATCTCTTCCGAAAGATTTAAAAGGAACCTGGGAAGCTCGGATTGATCTGGATCGCCGTATCGAAATTCAAAAACACCACTCGGCTACACACTTAGCACATGCGGCGCTTCGGGAAGAACTTGGCGATCACGTAGCTCAGAAAGGTTCGTTAGTGGACGATCACCATTTACGTTTTGATTTTTCTCATTTCGAAGCAGTATCAGAGGAAGAGCTTTCCCGGATTGAGCAAAGAGTAAATCAAAAGATCCAGGAAAACATTCCGCTTGATGAGCAACGAAATGTTCCTATCGAAGAAGCCAAAGAAATGGGAGCAATGATGCTCTTTGGTGAAAAATATGGCGATCGCGTTCGTGTAATAACTTTTGATGAAGATTTTTCCCGTGAACTGTGTGGAGGTACGCATGTAAAAGCTACCGGAGAGATTGGATACTTCAGGTTTACGCAGGAAACATCGGTTGCTGCCGGGGTAAGAAGGATTGAAGCGGTTTGTGGTAAAGCCGCTGACCAATTATTGAGGCAGGAGCATGGGCTTCTTAAAGAAATAAAAGCTGTAATTGGGCAAAGCAATGATGTAACTGCCGATATCAAAAAACTTCAGGACGAAAAGAAAGCACTCGAAAAAGAGTTGGCTGCACAGAATCTGCAGAATACCGGAGCCCTGCTGAACGATTTAATGTCGAAGCCGCAAGTAGTGGAAGGTATAAATATCATTAAAGGGGAAATTCCCGGAGCGGATATGGATGTTCTAAAACAACTGGGATACGATGCCCTCGAAAAAGCATCCTTAAATACAGTAGTTGTTCTTGGCTCTAAAGACGAAGCAGAAGGTAAGGTTTATCTGATGGTTTCAGTTACTGAAGATCTAATCAAAGAAAAAGGAATTAAAGCCGGGGCTTTAGTAGGTCAATTAGGAAGATTAGTTGGCGGCGGCGGCGGTGGACAGCCGAATCTGGCTACAGCTGGCGGGCGGCAACCCGAAAAGCTGGAAGAAGCGTTAGCAAAAGTGAATGAAATAATCGGGAATTCCATTCAGTAAGCATGGATTTTGGATTACGAAATCTTCCCAAAAAATGAATATATTCAAGCCCTTTTTTTGAAGGGATAAGGTTATAAGAAATGAACTATGGCAAAAAATAAAACGGCAAATGTAGAATTTGCTCCTCGTGGTATTAGTGACGAAAAAGTAAGCGCAGTACAAAAAGGGGTAGACTTACCGGTTGCTACAAAAAGCAAACACAAAGACATGGGGCTTTCTGATGCGGATTTGAAGGCAATGTACGAGCAAATGTATCTGCAGCGCCGATTCGAAGAACGTGCCATGCAACAGTATCAAAAAGGAAAATTCGGCGGCTTTCTTCACTTATATATTGGCCAGGAGGCTGTTTCTACGGGAACTGTATTTGCTCTGAATGATGATGATGATATTATAACTGCGTACAGAGATCATGGTTGGGGCTTGTGTCGTGGAATTTCTGCCAATGCAGGTATGGCCGAGCTTTTTGGAAAAGGTGCCGGATCGTCAAGAGGTAAAGGCGGTTCCATGCACTTTGCCAATGTAGAGCAGCACTTTTGGGGTGGTTACGGAATTGTAGGCGGCCACATTCCAATTGGAGGAGGGTTGGCTTTTGCTAACAAGTACGAGCAAAACGGACGAATCTCAACTTGTTTCTTTGGTGATGGAGCGGTTGACCAGGGAGCACTGCATGAAACATTTAATATCGCCCAGCTTTGGGGGCTTCCCGCTATTTTTGTAGTAGAGAACAATGGCTATTCTATGGGTACGGCTGCAAAACGCCACACCGTAGCTGAGATCGTTGATCGTGCCAAAGGCTACGGAATGAAGAGTGCGGTAATTAATGGGATGGATGTGTTTTCTGTGTATGAGAAAATGAAAGAGATTACCGATGATGTTCGTAAAAACTCAGAACCTTGGTTTGTTGAGATCAGAACATACCGGTACAGAGGCCATTCCATGTCCGATCCTCAGAAGTACAGAACAAAAGAAGAACTAGAAGAATATCAAAAAATTGATCCGATTGAGCGTTTAAAAACATATATGCTCGATTATAAAGTGGCTACAGGATCAGCGATCAAAAAGATCGAGGATAAAATAGAGCAGGAAATACTTGATGCTGTAGAGTTTGCAGACAATGCTGAGTTCCCAAAACCGGAAGAACTCTACGAAGATATGTTTGTTGAAGACAATCCCTATTTCCACACCTAAAGAATTTCAAAAGAAAGAATAATGGCTGTATTACAATTTAGAGAAGCAATTAAAGCTGCCATCGATGAGGAAATGGCACGCGATGAGAAAGTTCTGGTTATGGGTGAGGAAGTTGCCGAATATAACGGTGCTTATAAAACTACCGAAGGACTGCTCAGCAAATACGGATATAAACGAGTGATCGATACTCCAATTTCTGAGCTTGGCTTTGCAGGAATTGGAGTTGGTGCTGCAATGAACGGGTTACGGCCTATCGTTGAATTCATGACTTTTAACTTTGCAGTACTTGCTGCTGATCAGATCATTAACCATGCTTCGAAAGTAAAATACATGACGGGCGGCCAAATTGATTGCCCGATTGTGTTCAGAGGCCCGAATGCTTCTGCCGGACAGTTAGGAGCTACGCATTCAGTTTCTTATGATTCTATGTATGCTCATTTTCCCGGATTAAAAGTGATCTACACATCAGAACCTGACGATGCAAAGGGCCTGTTGAAATCTGCTATCAGAGATGATAACCCGGTTCTTTTTATGGAATCTGAGCAGATGTACGGGCTAAAAGGCGAAGTTTCTGAGCAAGAGGATTACATCATCCCGATAGGAAAAGGAAAAGTTAAGCGCGAAGGTAGGCATGTTACATTGGTAGCTCATGGAAAAATGTACCACCTGGCGGTGCAGGCAGCTAACCAGTTGGCTAAAGATGGTGTTGAGTGTGAGATCATAGATCCGCGAACAGTTAAGCCTTTGGATCTGCCATTAATCATAGAATCTATAAAAAAGACCAACCGGTGTGTGGTAATAGATGAAGCACATCCGTTTGGAGGATTAGCTGCTGAAATAGGATTCTTAATTCAGCGTGAGGCGTTTGACTATCTGGATGCTCCGGTGCTTCGTGTAACGCTGCCGGATGTGTGTGCACCATTTGCTAAAAATTTATTCGATTTATGGTATCCAAGTGTAAAACAGGTTGTAGATGCAGTAAATCAGGTTACTTACAGAAATTAAATAACTCTCTAACAAGAAAGAATTATGGCTATTAAGATCGAAATGCCGAAGCTCAGTGATACCATGGAAGAAGGGGTAATCGCTAAATGGAATGTTCAGGAAGGTGATAAAATCTCTGCCGGAGACATTATTGCAGAGGTGGAAACCGATAAAGCTACTATGGATGTTGAGGCATTCGATGACGGTACGCTTTTAAAGATTATTCCTGCAGAAGGGGATGCAGTTCCACTAGGTGGATTGATTGCCATAATCGGGGAAGAAGGTGAAGATATTTCCGGCTTGTTAGATGGGGCAGAGTCTTCATCAAATGGTTCTGATTCTTCCTCTGTTAATGTTGGGAAAGAAAAAATCTCTGAAGAGAAAAGAGAATCAAAGATCGAAGAAAGTAAAAGTGATTCAATTGCTTCTGTTGATGGAAGGGTAAAAGCGTCTCCATTGGCCAAAAAAATGGCTGAAGATAAAGGCATTGACATAGCTTCGGTAAATGGCTCAGGCCCTGATGGAAGAATTGTAAAGAAAGATATTGAAGATTTTAAAGGTGGAAGTAGCAGCACAAAATCTGCTGCCGATTTTGCAAGCGCACCAAGAAGTTTCCAGAGCCTGGAAAGCAAAGAAGTGAAAGTTTCTCAAATGAGAAAGACGATCGCAAGAAGACTTTCTGAAAGTAAATTTACCAATCCTCATTTCTACGAAACGGTAGATATTGATATGAAAGCAGCGATGGCTGCCCGTTCAGCGATGAATGAAGCCAATGAGGTAAAAATCAGCTTTAATGATATTGTAGTGAAGGCTTGTGCTATTGCTTTAACACGGCATCAGGCCATAAACAGTTCCTGGCATGACGATACTATTATGGAGTATGGAGATGTACACGTAGCGGTTGCTGTGGCTATCGATGAAGGCCTTATGACACCTGTTATCACTCACGCTGATAAGAAAGGACTTGCCGAAATTTCAGCTGAAACCAGAGAACTTGCCGGATTGGCGAGAGACCGGAAGCTTCAACCGGAACAAATGGAAGGCAGTACCTTTACTATTTCCAATTTGGGGATGTTCGGTATTGAAGAGTTTACCGCTATTATTAATCCTCCTAATGCTTGTATTCTTGCTGTTGGTGCTATCCGGGATGTGCCGGTAGTTGAGAATGGAGAAGTAGTTCCCGGCAAGCGCATGAAAATTACCTTGTCAAGCGATCATAGAATTGTGGATGGAGCAAAAGCAGCGCAGTTCCTTAATACGGTAAAAGGTTTGCTTGAGAATCCGCTATCAATGCTACTTTAGTTTTTACATCATTCCAGCCCCGAAAGCTTTCGGGGTGGGAGACGAAGTAATCAATCTCCTCAATGAAGGCAGTTAGTAAAACAAGGGGGATTGACATGTCGAATTTTAATGATGTTTTTGGTGTAATCCAGGCTCCTCGCGAAGACTGAACGCCTTTAGTTTACTTCCGATAAGTAAATTACCGGGGAAAGATTAAGATTTGTACCCAGCAAAATATCGCGGCGTGTTTGAGCTAAATCCCGATTGGTGGTTTTTTCTGTAATCACGTAAGAGTTTCCATTTTCTTTGGTAACTACTTCAGATGTGATCTGATATTTGTTTTGCAATTCCTGCACAACCTGAGAAGCCTCCGTTTTGCTTGAATATGATCCGGCAATTAACTGATATTCAAAGGAGTAATTCGAAACGGTTTCCGGATCGTATTTAATAAATACGTTACTGAGTAGTTCTGCCTTATTAAACTCTTTTGTTTTTTGTTGTGCATTCCTTCGATCGTTGAAAGTTCCGGCATACACCTGGTAAGCATGTAACGAAAGTTCTTTTATTTTTGCATCAATATTATGTTCTTCTGCCAGGGCCCGTTTAAAGTTTATTGCGTTTTGCTCATTTTGGAAAAAGCCAAGCTGAATGATATAACCCAATTTTTTCGGAGTTTCAGTTTCATTGGTGTGGCACTGCTTTACTACAGATGGCTGAACATTAAAAGTGGCACCGTTTTTAACTTCTTCTCGTTGGTTAAGTGCCTGCGAAAAAGAACCTGCTGAAGAGCTTCTCACAGAAAAAAGGTAATTGTTATATACAATTTCAAACAGATATCCAGTAAGAGATTCGGCTCTGTTTGCAGCTCTGATACTTCTCGCAAACGACTCATACTCCCCAATTTGAGTGGAATAGAGGCATCCATCAGCATCCGGAGTTAATTGTGAAGCAGGTAGGTCTTTTTGGGCAATTTCCGGATTAGCCGGTACAGAGTCTTTGTTATTGCTGACAAAACTAGTGTCGTTCCGGGGTAAATTTTCTTCCAACACTGATACAGGCCCTCCAGTACCAATTTCTCCGTCAGGATTGTTATTTGCCGCAATTTCACTTTCTGTATTTGTTTGTTGCAGATCAGAGTTACTGAGGTTATCGGACGATATTTGATCGGGATTCGAATAAAACAGCCGCAAAACAACCCTGCGATTTCGGTTTTTAGAAGCGGCAACGGGATTTCCCAAATCATCGAACTCGATAACAGGGCGGGAAGAGGCATACCCCGATGCTTTTAATCGTTCCTCCTCAATCCCGTTTTCATTGAAATACTTTACCACATTAGATGCTCTGGCAGTAGATAATTCCCAATTTGATGGATAAGTAGCTGTTGTTATTGGAACATTATCGGTATGGCCTTCAACGTCAATTTCAAAATCGTTGTATTCGATAAGATTAAAGGCGGTTAAAACCCTGTTCAACAGTTCTTTGGAATTATCCTGAATTTCTGCACTGCCCGATTGATAAAGGTCATCGCTTCTGAATATGATCCGCAGATCGTTCAGCTCTCTGAAAATTTCAATTTGCCCTGCGCCAATTTCTTGTGCCAGTAATGCCTCTAACTGTTCCTTAATTCTTTCGATAGGGGTGATTATAAATTCTGTTTCATCTTCCTTGGGGCTAAAAAGGTCTGATACAGAGAAGCTTTCAATATCTTTAAGAGATGAAATTGATAAAAGAATAATCAAGAAACCTAAAAGAATGGTAATAATGTCGAGATAGCTTACCTGCCAACTATCATCATCCTCAGATTCCAGTTCCTGCTTGGGGTAAAGCGTATTTTTGGGATTATATAGGTCTCTTTTTTTAAGATCCACAAAGCAGAGCTAGAACTGTTGAACGTTTCTGTGTATGTGAGCTTTTAACTTATCATAGATCTGAAGAGAAGATTTTTGATCCTGAATCAGTAAAATACCTTCCAGGATCATTTTTTCTCTAAAGTGTTGGAGTGAAGCAATATGATTCATTTTTTTTGCCATTGGGGTGAAAAGAAAGTTTCCAATCAGGATGCCATACAAAGTAGTCATTAAAGCTGCAGCTAACCCTGAAAGCAGAAAATCGACTTCATTAAAACCGGATAAGATTACAATTAGGCCAAAAAGCGTTCCAAGCATGCCGAACACAGGAGCCGTTTTACCCATGCTAACCATGATCTGATTAATTTGCTGTTGACGTGTATAGGTTTCCTGGATGTTAATTTCTCCCAACTCACGAAATTCTTTTACTGAATAATTGGTATCAAGAATAGAAAACAAATAGCCTTCAAAACGATTGCTATATTGTTCACTTAATTGTGCTACTGCAGTATTTCTATCAATCCGGATCATTTTTTGCCACTCAAGAATGTTTTCTACATCTTGCTCCAGTAGTTTGTTATCAATTTCGCTTTGCGAGAAAATGCGTGCGCTTTCCCTAAAAGCCCGCATTACTTTCCCAAATGGGTAACTAATGAATACGCTTGCTGTAATTCCGCCAAATACTATGGCTAAGCTGGGCAGGTTTAAAAAATCGTAAGTGGAAGGGATGATGTTATATTCAGCAAATCCGACTACCATTAAGGTACCCCAGATTAAAATACCCAGAGAAACTAAAAAGCTGATAATATTTAAAAATGAAATTTTCATTAATCAGTTGAGCTAATAATTACGTTCGAGGTTGTCGTTAATCAGCCCTTGTTTTTTTAATTCTGCAATAATAGGCGGCGAGGGAGGAATTGGAACGTTTCTGTCTTTATCTAAAGCCTGTGTCCAGTGTGTTATAAAATCTTCTAACGAACCCAATCCATAATAAATACTGCCTTTCAGAGCCAATACATCCGCTGTTTCTTTAATGCTGGCTGCACGATTTATCATAACGAGTGCCGCCTGATACTGCCCGTTATAGAAATTTTGTTGAGCAAGAATATAAAATGTTGTAAGCCGGTTGGCCTGTACCTGGTAGCGTTCAAATATTTCGTTTTTAAGCTCATTATTTAAGGAATCTCTGATCGCTGTGTTTTCTGGTTCCTGGAGCGATACACCGGTACTATCTAATGGTTGAGCCTGATTTGTGTTTTCGGTTTGCTGATTTAGAGAAGGGGTCAGGGTATTTTGTGCAGATTTACAGCCTAAGAAAACAAACCAGCTTGCAAAAAGAAAAAGAAAGCAGTGTGATATTTTCTTTGAAGTATTAAACATTAATTTCCTGCTCGGCTTCTTCTAAATAGGTACTGTATGATTTTCTCAACGAAGAAAGCAATTTAGACTTAGCCTCGTCTGAGCCTTCAGAACCTTTCATATTCTCTAATTCCATACGGATTAGCTTTTGCTCCCTTTTAGGCCTTACCGAAAGAACTTTATCAACAACATTCTTTTCCATACCTACTAAAGATTCCATAAGTGTAGGCGTGTTAAGGGGTTCCACACCTTCTTTAATAATGTCAATCTCCAGGTCAGAAATTTGATCCACAGTCAGGAATTGTGTTTCCAGTATTTCTCCTAAGGCAGAACCCGATTCTTTGATCTGCTCTATATATCCTTTTTGCTCGTTTACAGGTAGCTTTTCAAGTATTGGAAGAATACTTTCGAGCCCAAGTTTTTTCTGTTTTTCGATATCGCGAATCTCTACCATTTTATCGAACAGTCTGGCTGAAATTAAACTGTGCTGCTTATAAGACAGGTTGTGCAGTGTAGAGATCTTTAGCATAATTTCTGCCGCCTTTTTACTGTCAAGTTTGTTAATAAGCTCTGCTGCTTTTTCCTCAGAAAGATAATCGAGAACCAAAGCGGCCGTTTGGTTCGTTTCGTTTTTAAGCAGCTCCATTAATTGCTGTGTGGTAACATGCTCTAAAAACTTGAAAAGCCCAAGGTTCGCGTAATTCTTTTTTGGAGAATCACTATCACTGCTTTCTTTTATGAGTGTGTTAAAGTACTTAGCGGCTTTATTTTTTTCTTCAATCGTCATTGATGGTAGTTCATCTAGGGCGCGTACTACTTCATTATATTTATCTTCAGGAAGGTCTTTTTTTATAGACTTGATAATATTTTTGTCTCCAGCAGCTACGATCTCAGCAGCTTTTGCAGCTCCGTGTATTGGATCTTCATCGATCCAGTATTCCAATAATAGTGCTGTTTCTTCCGGTTTTGTGAAGAAATTCTTAGTTAGCTCATCAAACTCTTTCATCGAGAATTCTTCTTCGGTAGCAAGATTAAAAGTGGGAGTTTCCGATGTATTTCCACCAGTAGATATTCCTGCCGGCAGGTTTCCATCAAGGTTTAAATTTGCCTGTATGTTACCACGTTCAAGCCGTAATGTGGAAGCTGATTCTCTGTTCCGGTTAAAAATATTGTTTCCGATCAAAGCCAGAAGAAACAGCCCGAATAAAATGAAATCAGTAATATGGTCGCTTAACCTTTCAAAGAAAGTTTTTGGTGCTTCTGGCTGTTGAAAATTATTCGTGGATTCTATAGCAATTGGTTCAAATTCCGGGTCAGGTATAGCAAGCTGCGTAATGGTTAGCTGATCACCTCTTGTGGTATCTAATTTTGCAGCAAAACTTGCAATTTGCCTCATAAAATCGATTTCCTGAGTATTGAAGCTGGTGTCAGCATAAACACTTATAGAAATGTTTACAAGCCTCAGGCTTCGAACGATGTTACTACTAAGAGCAGTACCCCCTCCTGTAGAGGAGCTACCAGAGTTTGGAATTTGTAAGTTATCTAGTGGAAGAAAGGGGAGGCCCGGCATTAATATTCTTTGTTGCTGGTTCGATGTGATTTGGCTGCCGGTAGTTATTAATGTATCGTTTATGAGATCTGCATTAATGTTGGTATCCACAAAGAACTTCTTACGGTCAAAATGGTTTGAAATAACCTGAATAACTTGTGAATCATAACTTTGTTCTAAGCCTGCAATCTGTAGTTCGGCATCCTGGGAAGCATTTCCATTAGATACAGGCTGGCCTAATGTGTTTAACGGCAACAGGGATAGTACCGCTGACGCAAAAATCAGCTTAAAACCACGTACACCAATATGTAACAATCTGGTACTCATTGTATCTTTATCTGGCACAATGCCGTTTTACTCTCCGGGGTCTGTTTTGATGATAATGTCCAATACTTCTATCTCAGGAATATAAATATCCGGGTTAAATCTTGTTGCCATTTCCCAGTTTTTCTGAGCTTCTTCCTTGTTTCCTTTTAAGTAGAATAAACTGCCTTTAAGGGCATATCCTTGGGCAGTTTCGTAAATAGCCAGAGATTGATTAACAAAATCTAATGCTTGATCTATGTTTCTGCTGTAAAATGCGTTCTGTGCCTGCACGATCAAGCGAAGAGTTTGATCAACTTTGTTTCTCAATTCTGCATCGTATTCCAGTATTTCAGAACTGCTTTCTAGTTCAACAATTATCGTAGATACATCAATTTGCAGACTGTCAAGCTCTATGTTTTCCGGATATAGAACTATGTTTAAACCTTCAACGAAATCTCCTTCCGGCAGTGCTTTAACATCGAAGTTTAATGAGCCGGGAGATGTTTTAACGTTTAAAAGGTTAAGCTGCCCGGGATCAACCTTTAGCTCGTAGCTGCCCGGTGGAACTTCATACGAGTAGAAGCTTCCATCCGAGAATGTTCTTAATTCCTGAAAAGTTTCGCCGCCTTCGTTTATCAATAATAACTTTAATCCGGCAATACCTATAGATCTGTTGCCTGTAAGCCACCTTTCTACTTTTCCCTCAATTACACCAGATAAATAAAAAGGTATTTCAATGGATTTAAATTGGTTAGGATCGGTTATAAGTGCAAACTTATCAATTTGAGGTACCAACATCGGATTTTTGATGTTAGACTTTATAACCTCCATATTGTATTTAAAGTATGGCTGGAGCAAAGTAAAATAGGAAACACCATCCCGGGTATAGCTGTTTGCTCCTGCCCGGTCTATTCTAACTGCATTATCTTCAATCTGGTCATCGCCTTCATCAAACACTCCATTAGAATTGTTATCAACAAAAAGTCTTATAGCAGTACCGGCCCTGCCTACTTGCTGCCTTCCTGTAAACATAAGATTTCCGTAATTAGAGTCGAACCCAACTGAGCCTCTTAGGTTTTGAGAATAGGTACTATTAGAACGAATGGTACGAATTGAAGTGTTTGATCTTACTTTGTTGAAATCAAAAACCAGATTGAAGCCAAAGTTATTAAAGCCGGTTAAAAAGTTTCTGCCTCCCACAAGTTGGATACGTCCTCTTTTGAAAATGTTTCTTGATATAAAAAATTCAGCTTCTTCAAATTGATCTAAGCTTGGCAAATAAGTAAGCTGTGTTCTTAAAAATGCACCTTTAAGGAATTTTGGAAGGTTTGATGATCTGGGAATAGAAAACGTTATCGAATTTTGAATGCGGGCTAATTGGGTGGGTTCGAAAGGGGTAAAAGAACCAATGTAATTGTCTGAGTAGCTAAGCCTGAAGCTTAACCGGTTCTTTCTAACAGCTGTTTCTACTTTAAATCTTGTATTGTTAAGGTTTTCTCTGATTCTTGCAAACGTGCTTACCCTGAAATTAGCCGGCAGCCCAAAAAACTTATACGGCATAAAACCATTAATAATTATCTGCCTTTTATCCTGGGAAAGATTATAAATGTTAAAGTCTTCCAAAAAGCTGGTATAAGTAATACCCAGGCTGGCAGAATTTGCATATACTACATTTGCAGAAGATCTGATATATGCATCACTAGCATACTCCATTAAAAGCAAATATTTGGAAAGTAATCTGGAAGAAAGGGAAGCTTTATAAGTAGGCTTGCCATCAAAGCTTTTGTAGTACTCTGTTCCAACTTTTGCTGAAAGCCAATTGGTTAATCCGGCAGAAACATCGCCGTTAAATATGTAATCTTTTTCAAGGCTTCCAATCTGTCTGAAATCAAGCTGTCCTGCATTTAACTGATAATTTATTTCGCCTGGCGGCGTGAATGTAAATGGAATTTGAATGTTTTTAGATATCTCCTGAACCTGCCCTGTAGGACCAAATATACGTACATCATATTTGGAATTGCCGTAGGTAAGGGGGACTAAAAAATTGTAATCTCCGACACCATTTGCAGTTTCAAAATCTACCAGAACATTATTCAAATATAGCTCAACTTCTGATTCAGGTATTGTATTGCCGTCTATTCTAAACTCATCAAATAATCTTCTGGGTTCAATAGGGTCGTTAGTAATCCGAATCCCTGTATAGGCATCTCCTAAAAGCCCGTCTGATCTTGTTTGCCCTACTGTTAAACTGGTAATTAAAGGGTTTTCTCTAATTGCGTATCTCCATCGGAGATTATTAGTTTCGAAAGAGTTAAAATTCTCAGAAATACTTCCTATCATAGATCCCTGAAGGTCTCCGCCGGCTAATTCGAAACCCGAAGTGGCACTATATGTAAAAAGGTTCGTCCCCCTTACATATGCATTAGTAAGATTATAGTCGAGAAAGCCGCCGTTAAATAGATCTGTTTCCCGATTGAATCGTACAGGATAATTTTTTTCTGCGTAGGTGTTATCTCTAATGCGTTGCCTTTTTTGAAGTCTTAAATATTTTGCAATAATAGGTAAAGTTTTTATCGACTCAAGAGTGATAGAAAGATTATTCAAATCAACTTCGAAACTAAGATCAAACATTTTCTGAAAGACTTCAGGTGTGAAATAGTAATCTAATTCACCGATTAAGAAATCATCCTGAGTCAACTGGAATGAATTTCTTCCGAATTTAGCAGTAAGATTGGTAAGGTTTAGCTCATATGGGGTTTCTTCTTTAAGATATCTCCCTTTTACAACGATTGATCCGTTGCTGGCATCAAAAGAGTAGTCGATTTGAAGCGCATTAAACAACTCGCCAATTGGCAGATAAAATTCATCGTTTTTATAGTAGCTGATGACTACAGTATTTATGACACTTCTATGCCGAAAAGAAGGGTAAAGTTCAATAGCTTCATCATCGTTTACCTGAGCATTACTATTTGTTGGAGATAGGCAAAAGATTATGATGGAAATTAAAAGAATATGATATAAGCATATTTTCACTGAATAGTAAAAGTGGTTTTTTGGGAAATAGTTTCTCCCTGAACCAGATCAGAAGAAGAAACATCATTTCTTTGTGTTCGGAATACCATCTCAGCAGAGTAAGTGCCCGGTGAGAGTGTGCTTATGTCGATTTCCTGTTTATGGGTACCATCAAAAAATATGGTGGTAGAGATAAACGAAGGAACATCCAATTTTTTATTATCAGAATCGTAGAGATTAACCTCAATAGAACCTAAAAACGGAGAATTGCCGGTTCGTATAATATCAGACACTACTTCTAACATTCCGTTTTCGGCTTTGTTTGTTCTCATACCGGTAATTTCAATACCAGTGGATACAGTGCCTTTTTTAAGATACACACCTGTTACTTGTTCGATTTTAAAGCCCACTCTGGCAGTAACCGTTTCGGAAGCTTGTAACTCAACTGGGGCACTTTCAGGAGAAGAGGTGGTTTTAATTCTTGCCCAATAAGTGCCATCTTCTAAGTTATTGGGAGAATTTACTCTAAGCCGTACAATTTGTCGTTGGCCGGGCTGCAGGGTAAAATTACGTGGAAAAGCTCTTATCCAATTCTTAATTGAATATTGTTCAGCTTTTACTGAGTCATCATAAACGAGAAATCTGTTTCCATCCGCATCAGAATCGCTATACCCGAAAATGAATTCTATGCTTATTTCCTGAGCCTGATTAGAGCCGTTTATTACCATGTAAGTACCAAACTTGCTTTGGTGGTTTATAAACAGATTGGTGGGAGAGATAGTTACCTGAGCAACCGTATAACCACTGGTTGTTATTAATAGGGTAACAAGTATGTAGATGATTTTTTTCATTTTAATATTATTAATGAAATACTATATATGATACTTAAAATAATAAACTAAAATGATTATAAAACATGAATGTATTTTAGGATGTATCTACAAAAAAAGTCCCAGAGCTTTGCTCAGGGACTTTTTCAATCGTTAAGCAGCTAATTAGTTGTATGCAACAGTAAAAGTAATTGCACTACCACCTGTGTTAGTGGTATTGAATGATCCGGTAGCACCAGTATCTGCAAGTGAGCCACCTATATTTAAAGTAATATCTCCACCAGTAAGGGTAACAGTACCGCCAGAAGCAACTGCAGCAGTCCCATTATATACTGAAGGTGTGAAAGTAGTTGGATTTGCACCAGCAGCGTCAGTTAAAGTAGCAGTCCCGAAAGTTACACTTACAGTAGCACCAGTAGTACCCTGAATTTGTAGTGAACCAGCAGAGGCACCAGCACCAACATTGGTTTCTGTAGCTACATCGTTCGTGTTAGCATCAAGAGTAGTAATACCCTGAGAGATGGTACCAAGAACAACATTTGTTGGAGTTAAAGTAATAACTGCATTAACAGTAGCACTCACTTCAACATCACTTTGTGCATTTACAGTAGTCGCAAAGCCGGCAACTACAAAAAGTAATAAAGTTGTTTTAAATAAATTTTTCATAACTGTGTGAATAAGGTTTGTTTGGTTTCTGAAGTAAACTTACACAAATAAATAATCCCTTATAGTTAGATTCCCTTAATTAAGATCCTCTAATCATACTCGATAGAAAGCGATACGTATCCTTGATAGGTGCCGTTGGCAATGTTTCCAATACTTATGGACCCGAATACATAAACGTATAATGTTTCCCATATATCAAAGTTGGTTCTATAACTTTCAATACTTTCGTATTGGTATATATCAACGATGGCGTTTTTTTCTGTTAATAGGAAGCTGTTGCGATAATCATTAGTACCACTGTTATTTGCTGCCATTGATAACGAAATTGGAATAGTATCACCGATTGCAGGATTGAACTGGGTTAATACCTCTGGAAATTGAATGCCTAAGTACACTCTTTGATTCTTAAATCCTTTAATGGAAAATACTGCCATAGCAGCGTCACCGAGCTCAATAAATTTTTCACCGGAGTTTATATCCAATTCTCCGAAATCTAAATTGCTAACAACGGTAGTGCTTAAATCCGGCTCAATTTTTAGTTCAACATTAACGAATTGAGCTGTTATAGTAGAAGATGAAAGGAGAATGGCTAAAAAGAAGGCAAAGCCTGGTATTTTGGCTGAACTAATCATAGCTGACGCTAACGGTTATGTTGCTGCTATATGAGCCTGCATTAACCATGCCCACATTAATGGATCCATACACATACAGATAGGCTGTTTCATTAAAAACAGACGGATCATATCCATTATAAACAGGAGTAGGCGGCGGGCCCGCAGGGCCGCTTGACCTTTTTAAGATCGGAAATTGTGCATTCGCTACATTAGATAATATGGTCATAGGTGTAGCTTGTCCAATATTATCGGCTCCCAGGTTTGCATATGCTGCTTGTAAAGTAAACGGGATTGTACAACTGCCTGTACAGCCAACATCATCGTTTACCATATTATTGTCTGCCGTAATTGTTACAAGTACATCCAAATAACGTACCCCTTCAATAGTGAGTATTTTTGCTTCTGATAATCCAATATTAATTACTCCTGCACTTTGAACTACCGTTCCAAACTCAAGATCTGCCAAAGGGTTTAGTTCAGCCAAAGTAAAGCTGTAGTTATAGTAATCTCCGAAGTCAATTTCCTGTGCAGAGCCTTTGTGCAGGGCCAGAAGTGCTAAAACCAAAAAGAATAATAATATTTTGGCGTATTTTTTCATTTCTATATGTATTCAATCTCAATGGTAAAATCCCCTTCATAACTACCCGGGACAGCTTGTTCCAAGTTCACTTTTCCACCTACCCAGATATAGAATTCGCCATCTTCATTAAATCTTAAAATTCTGCTGGCATCTTCCAGTAATTCTGAAGTTTGCTGGTTGTTTTCCTGGTTACCGGTTACTTCGTAAGCAAAAATAAGAACGCCTTCTCCATCAATCTGGGTTAGTTCTCTATTCTTTATATAATTAATTCTGATATCGGCTTCCGGAGTACCCACAGCAATCATATGTCCTGCATTTGCATCTGATACCGGGTCGATATAAATCTCGGTTTGCCCAGGTTGAAGCTGCCGAATGGACATGCCTTTAATAGTAATTAACTCAATGGATTGAATTACTTCAGCATTAATGTCAACAATAGCCTGTACTCTGTCTTGAGCACACAAGAAAGAAGATGTTGATACTAATATTACCCAAAAAGTGAGTATAGAGTATTTAAAAGCCTTCATAAACTTAAAAAATGTTTGCTTACAAGATTGGATATAACGGGGTATTAAACCAGTTAATTCTTTTTAATGAGAGGCTTATAATGTTTCCGTTTTCTGACCCACCCTGCCTGCGGGCAGGATTTGCAGGATTTTGTTGTTGTATTGGTTTGCTTTTGCAGCCAAGCCTGTCTTCCTTCTTGTAGAAAGAGAGAGTACTCGTTTAAAATAGCCGGATTTACATAAAAAAGTCATACAGAAGGAGCGGGGCGACTGATGGATCCACACAATTCCTGTTCTTGTCAAATTCTGTTTGGGAAGACTCCTCGATGCCTCGGAGTGACTTTGTCATCTAGAGTGGAGCGATGGATCTGCAGAATAAACCCGTCCGCCGACAGGCAGGTTCCTTGACTTATGTACTATTAAAGTTTCTTTTCCTGCTCCTCGTTCCTAAGGCATAAAGAAGCCTTTTTGGAAAAAGACTGCCTTTGCGGAATCCCAAGAATCAAAATGTAATCCCAGTAAAACGGGAGCAGGAAACATATATATCTCCTACCCAACTCTGACGGGGTTTTAAGCCCTGTCAGAGTTGATTGAGCATGAGTTTATTTTATAAGGGTAAGCTTTTTATCGATTACTTTGGTATCTGTAACTAATCTATAGAAATAAACCCCACTTGCCAGATGGCTGGCAATAAATGGTTGGTTGTATCTTCCGGCAGTAAGCCGTCCATTAACCAGAGTGGCTACCTTTCGCCCTAAGACGTCATAAATAACAAGGCTCACGTCCATATCACGATCAATTCCAAATGGAATAGTTGTTTCCGGATTAAATGGATTTGGATAATTGTAATCAAGGAATACTTCTTCTGGAACATCTCTTTCAATTCGTTCGGTACTTATTTTAAGAGTAAACCTGGTACTTCGAGAAGCCGCCTTTTTTCTTATTGAAGTTGTTGGGCGTAGCGGGTTGCCGGATGTTTTTATTTTAGCACGGGTAGAATGATTGAATGTATAAGAGAGGTCTTCAAGTACATTTATTTCCGTACCGGTTTCATTGTCAATCAAAGTCAGTATCCAATCTTCAGGGATATTTCTTAAGCCTCCCCAAACCATTTCCAGCTCTCCTGAAACCGGCAGGCCGTCTTCAAAATAGTTGATATGAAGAGGGATAAATACACGTGAATTGAACTCTAATGGTAAACTATTAATAGCCAGTTCTGTGCCATCTTCTAACAATGTATGAAATTCGATGTGAGAAGAGGATAGAGGTAACAGACGGAACGCATCAAAGTTATCTTTTCCATTGGCACCTTCGTCCGAAAACATAATGTTTGTTTTCTTAGACCGGCCAGAGGGAGAAGTAACTCTCAGCTGTATTTGCGGATCTGTGGTGCTTTGCTGTTTTCCTTTCTTTTCTATCGAGCCGGGTAGTTCTTTTCGAAGGAAGCCTCCACCAGTGGTTTTTGCTGCTTTATTAACACTTAATACAGGGCTTGGAGCATTTGCTTTCACCCAAAACCCTTGGAAAGGAGCAATTAAACCTGCTGTCGGCAATGTACCTGTAACTCCGTTCCAGGTTAAATACTCACCGTCACCGCCATTTGCATCAGGATCCCAAATATATATCGTTGATTCTACATTGGTTTTTGTCCAGTTGGCGGCATCATCCCAGTCAATAGTTGCCAGAAATGGGTTTCCTACCAGATTCCATCCGGTATCTGCAGCAGCCGTATAGGTAATTCCAAAATTAACTTCAGTATCATCACCATTCCATTCCTGTCCTTGTACATCCAGTGTATCAGGTAATGGGTCGTTATATCGTGAATCGGCTGCTATATCTCCAAAAACAAAAACAAAGACTCCCTGTCCCTGAACAACCGGGTCGGTGATATTACCGGGAGCACGGAATCGCTGATTATCGGTGCCAACAAAGCTTTCCAGATAGGTAAGAACGTTTGGCTGCAGGCTGTCGAGCGGTGCGTTACCTAATGTAGAACCTGTGTATCCCTGTGTTAGGGTTCCGTCAAGGAAATCGCCGTACGTGGTATTAAAAGGGGAGGAGAGCAGGCGCCAGCCTCTGGAACCTGCTATTCTTCGCTGCATACGGATACTACCTGAGCCATATAGTTTGGAATTAGCAATCAGGTTTGTACCAGTGGGCATAAATAATGTACCATTGGTGAGTTTCAGGGAATCTGTTACTGTGAGGTTCGCAGAAAAATCAGCGCCGTTGGTATTATCAAGTTCAAGGTTTACGTAATCGTTAGGAGTAGTAACATTCTGATTAGAAGAACCATCTAATTTGACATATCCAACAGTCATATCTATGTCAAGATCTCCGCCTACGGTTACAGAATCGGTATTACTGCCAAGTACTTCTCCATCGCCTGATAGTTCGCCTGTAATTATGAGTTCTTTCCCGCCGGAAATAGTAACAGATGCGCTCGCTTCGATTGAAAGTTGGGCCACGGTGGTGTTTGTAGTATTTACCACAGGCTGTTCGTTACCCACGGCTGGTGTAGCCGGAATTAATATTTTATCTCCCGGAGCCGGAACAGAACCGGAACTCCAGTTCGCTGCCAGGTCCCAATTTCGTGCATCCGATATAGAACCAACTTGAGATTGCCACAAGTTGTTAAATTCAGCAAATTCAACTTCAGCATTATCTGTGATAGCAGTTCCATCTAATGTACCGGTAACAGTGGCAATACCTGCTATAACCGATGAAGTAAGAGTAGCGGTATAAGTTCCGTCTGCATTATCGGTAACCGGGCTTAATGAACCACTTGTTGTACTTAATGCTACTGTTTCGCCGCCAACGGTTCGGTTATTTCCTTCACTGTCTTTAAGTTGAACTGTAATTGTGGATGTTGAAAATCCGTCATTTAAAATTACACTTGGGCTTGCAGAAATGGCGGTGGTAGAAGCAGTAGCAGCACCTGGCGTAACATCAAAGGTGTTACTGGTTCCCATTTCCGATCCGGCACTATTAGTGGCAGTTATAGAGCATGTGCCCAAACTTGATATAGAAACTGTTTTTGAAGCAAGCACCCCGCCTACAAAGTTAGCCGTAGTTCCCTGCCCGGTACCCATAGTACAGTTCGAAGAAATAGAAACAGTTCCGGTAAATGTGTCAACAGTGTCTTGCAAGCCATCGGCAGCTACAATAGTGATATTAAAATTTTGGCCAGCTAGTTTGTCTGCTATATTTCCTGAAGGAACACGCTGTACAATAAATTGCGTAAGCTGTCCAATTACTACGATATCAAAATTGGAACTGGTTGTATCTGCTAATCCTGTACTGGATGCTGTAATATTATAAGTTCCGGTGGCATCAACATTTATATTGTCGAATTCGGCGATACCAAACACATTGGTTTCTACGGTTGTGGTTCCTCCAAGGGTGCCACTTCCACTAACGGTGTTCAAGGAAACGCTGATATTAACTCTGCTTTCTTCTACTGAATTCCCAAACTGATCGATTAGCTGAACTCTAACAGGGGGGGTAATGGCTGCATTAATATTAGAAGTAGATGGCTGTTGGGCGTACTTCATTTCAATTTGAGTTCCTGCTACCATATTTAATGCACCATAGTTGGTGCTTCCTCCCAATCCGGTTGTACCGGTATTGGTAATATTTCCCGTATTTGGAAGCGTTCCTGTTGTTGGCCGGACTCTGAAATTCGAAAAAGTTATTTCGCCGGGGTTAGTTGCCGATACCGCTGCAACGGTAAAAGTTATCTGAGAAGCGGTGCGGCTTGTAAAGTTAACGGCTAATTCGGTGGTTCCGCCAAAAGCAGGTGTTACACTTGCAGAAGGATTGGTTCCCGTTATATCCCATTCAAATCCGGTTGGGGCATTAAAAACAAAGGTACCTCCATTGGAATATTCACCCACAAAACTTTCCTGAACCCGCGGGCCGGTTAACGGTATGTATCCATTAGTAACATTAGAACTGTCTGCCGAGATGGCTTCGCCGCCTGTAGCTGCTGTTAACGATCGAATAGCTATATCGTATTTCGTGGATAAGTAGTCTTCTATATCTTGCTGCTCGCTGATAGAAACTTCCTTTCCATAAAGAATAACCTCGGCGATTAATCCATCCCAACTGTCGGTTTGATCTTTCGTGCCCTGTCCTATAATAGCAGTTGTTACTCCGGATAAAATACCTGTGGGGATGTTTTGCTGGAAAGTAGGGTTACTCAAAACACCATCTACATACAGTTCGTAGTTAACTTCTGATGTCCATTTCAGCATCACAATTTGGGCGGTGGTTGCTTGGGCATCTTCAAAACTTTCCTGTACAAAGGCTACAGGCAAATCGCGCATACCTGTGGTAATTACATCATCGGCTGATCCATTATCTCCAATATCGTCGTAACGGATGCTGAATACTCTGTCTTCTGCGGTTGCATCAGGCTCATACGTAGTCCAGAATCCACGGTCGGTTGCAACCCCGTCCGATTCGATCACAAAGAAAATGGTAAGTTCATCCAGGCCATTCAGGTAGTTTTCAGCATCTATATCTTCCAGGCGAACGGCAGCCCCACCGGGAAACTCAACAGCGTTTTGAGAATTTATTGAACCAACATTTGTTTGGAAAACAGGTGTGGTTCCTGTTGTGGAGAAATGCCGGGCATTCCCACTTTGGTCTTCCCAGCGGCCTACGTTACCTCCATTGGTGCTTGGTGTTGTACCAGCTGAGGTGGTAAATGTGCCTGCATCACCCTTTAACCATACAAGTAAATTAGAAACAGATTTTGGAATACTGAATGAAATGGTTCTTGTTGGGGTGTTACTATCTCCATCTCCATCGTTTGCCGTGATGCTTACTGTTCTGTCCGTATCGGTAGGGGTGGTGGCAGTATTCTTGTAGCGTACTGTTCGCAGTGCTGATTGGAAATCAGCTTTTGATGCAGGCCCCGTTAAGGTTAAGGTACCTGATACATCATTCCATGAAGAAGTAATCCCGAATATGGTTTCAAACACCAGGGTATCTTCGGCAGATAAGTAGCCGGCTGAGATCTGTATATCTATGGTTTCGATATTTATATCGTCAGGGTCGGTGAGGGTTATTGTTTCTGAAAGCAAAGAAGAATCACCGGGTACATAGAAGATTTTGGAACTTTCTATGTTTGCTAATGCCGGAACCGTATTTATGCTGGCTACAGAAATATCCCGTGTCGTGCCAACAGAGCTGCTATCTGTTCCATCATAAACCCTGACTTCCACTGTTCGGTCTAAACCGGTTACAGGATCAGTACTAATGTTTTCGTAAGTAACTGCCCGTAAGGCGGTTTGGTAATTTGCCAGAGTAGCGGTACCCGATAAAGTTAGTACCCCGGTAGAGCTGTTAAATGAACCGGTAATTCCTAATGCATCCGAATAGTTTAGAACATCTTCGCCAAGAAAATAATTATTGGTGAAAGATACTGTGGCTGCTTCCAAGTCGGTGTCGTCTGTATCAGAAATTGTGATGGCGGCAGTTATGTTAGTTGGGCCGTCGTTTTCTATAAAGGCCAGGGTAGTTCCTTCAAGGTTAGCAAGGGTTGGAGCATCATTGGACGGGATAATATCTATTTCTCTGGTTACTACACCACTGGAATCATCCCAATCGTACACAATAAAGTTTATTTCTCTTGTTGCTGCAGAAGGGCTTATACCGTCTGTATTTTGATAGGTAACCGAACGGAGCGCAGCCTGGTAATTTGCAACTGATGAGGAGCCTGTGAGCGATAGTACCCCGGTTGCACTGTTGTATGAGCTTGTAATTCCTGTTCCGCTGCCTGACAGCACATCTTCAGAGCTATCGAAGCCTGATGCAATATACACCCTGGCACTATCCAGATTGGTATTGTCTGCATCGGTTATAGTAACAGTTGAGGAAATAGTTACGGCAGGGTCGGCTTCGTTGTATGTAATAGTTGAAAGTTCAATATCTGCCACTACCGGAGGAGTGTTGAACCACTTATCACTCAAAAATCCATAGATATTGGTAAAATCAGTAGTTGAAAGCGCAGAGTTCCAGGATATCATTTCTGCTATAAAACCATCAAAAGGAGCGGCTTCAGTAGCAACAGTTGCGTCCGATCCATCAGGGTGCCTTGTGCTTGCATCTGTATTTCCTATAGCAGCGTTTCCACCATGCTGCTCCATAGTGGGTGCATTTGTGAGCGTCGTTATCGCTCCGCCATTCAGGTTTGCATCCCAATCGGTACTGCCGGTTGCATCATGGCTTGCTATCAATATATAAGTAGTATTTGGCTGAACAGAACCAAAACTGATGCTGCTGTAATCGTTGGCAGTTCCGGTAAGGTTTCTATCGAAACGAGTAGCGTAAATCAGGTTGCTTTCAATTCCAAAAATATAACCCCTAGTGTTCCCACCTTGCTCATATAATACCTGTAATGTAGTAACGTCATTTCCTGTTCTGAACACGAATGCAAACGATTTTTCATCGAAAGGAGGATTTAAATTTAACAGAGCATCATCAGTAGTGCGCTCGTAATAATCATCAGTACCGTCAAATAAAAGGCCACCTCTGTCACCAAAATAGGAGGCATCAAGCAGAGCTTCTTCAGTTCCGGCATTGGCTGTAAATGAGAGGTCAGTAACACTTGTGGTTACATTGTCAGAACGGTCGGCCCAGGTTGTTAAAGCTCCATCTGCCGGTTGATTGGTGGCACTGTTCCCATCGCCATCTGCATCCTGTGCATCAAAATGAAATACATCGTTTGCTTTGTAAGATGCCAATTCGGTAATAGTTGAAGGATATTCTATATCACGGGTAGCGGCTATACTGTTTTCAGTGCCGTCATTTACCAGAATACTTATGGTTCGGTTAGTCATTGTTGGCGAACCGGATTCATTTTCGTAAGTAATGCTTCGCAAAGCTGCCTGGTATGTAGAAAGGGTGGCAGATCCGGTTAAAATTAAACGGCCTGCCGTTTCCGACCAGCTTCCGACAATCCCATTTTGATCAACAAAGCGTAATGTGTCTTCAGCGGAAATGTACCCGCTTGTGATTTCTACTCTGGCACTGTCGATGTTTGTATCGTCAATATCAGAGACTTCCAGAGTAGTAGTTATCGCTTTTTCGCCATTGCCTGCAAAGTATATGAGCGAACCGGATTCGATATTACTGAGAACGGGAGCATTGTTTACTTTAACTACATTAATGTTTCTTGTTTCGGTATTGCTATCGTCGTCTCCGTCGTTTATGGTGAATGAGACCGTTCTGGTTAATTCGCTTGGTGCGGGATCTGTGTTCTGATAGGTTACAGCTCTTAAAGCGGTTTGGTAGTTTGCCAGAGAAGAAGAGCCAGTTAAAGTTAGAACACCCGTTACCGAGGAATAGCTGCCTGTAATCCCAAGCTGGTTTGTAAAAGCAAGTACATCCTCCGTAGAATCAAAATTACCGGTTATAGAAATGGCTGCACTTTCAATATTGGTATCATCTCCATCAGCAACTGTAATTGTTGAAGTAATTGTAGTTGGTGAATCTCCGGAATTGTAGGTAAAGGCTCCTGTCTCAATATTGTTTAAAACAGGCTCTGCGTTTAATTGGGTGAAAAAACCAGCCGGGTTATTTTGGTTGTTATATTCAGTGGCAATCCACGCACTGTCTCTGGTATTGTTAGAAATTCTTACTTCATCAACTCTGCCAAGATATTCGAAAGCTGTAGTCGAGATAAACAGGTCGTCATCACTAACCGAAAAAGATGCTGAAGAGTTGTCAGAAGCAACTTCTGCACCATTTCTATAGATAACTCTGTCGCCATTAGAAGCCCTTGTAAATGCCAGATAAGTCCATACGTTATCGGTAATTTGACCGTTCGGGCCTTGCAGAGCATCATTATTTATTTGAAATCGAAGTCCGCCACTGCCGTTAACCCATACCGAATAACCATCTGTAAAACTTCCTTTGGTGATAATATCCGGTCCATCTCCTACATTTGCAATGCGAATCCATAGAGAAATGGTAATATTACCACTGATATCGAGCGGAGAAACTCCATTGTCAACCACTGTTATAAGGTCTCCGCCAGAATTAAAATTTACTGCATTACCGATTTGCCCTGCTGCAGATACTGTTCCCGAATTAATTCCATTAGTGCCATTACCTGATGCATCGTTATAACTATTATTTAGGTGAAGGACCATTCTGTAATTCGAATCCCATACATTTGTATTGGATTGGTCGGTGGTTATACTTGTGTTCCCGAAGTGAATGTAGAATTCAGTATTTATAGAAGCAGATAGCGTCGGGAAGCGAACCCAGAATTCAATAGCTCCGGTTGCGGCGTTATAAGATTCGAGCTGGTGGCTTAAAATGGTGGAACCATTGGCAGCAGTAAAGGCAATGTCGTAACCATTTGCACTTTCAACCCGGCCGCCGTTACCGACCGACCTCAAATCATTATCGGTTAAACTTACAAGCACAGGAAAATTGGTAAGATCCGAAGTTCCCTCTACCTGAGAAGCATTAACCTGAAATTTTAGCCGGTAACTAAACCCTGAAAGCTGGGCGGTTACATCTTGTGCAGCAAATAGAACAAATGCCGTTAAAAAAGAATAAATGAGTAAATATCTGCGAATGTTTTGCAAAACGTGTCTTTATATAATGACTGATTAAATATAAAAATAGAGAAGATGAGCATGTGGTTAATTAATCAATTCTAACTTTTTTTCAGAGTGTATTAGATTTATGGCAAAAGCCAGTTTACTTATCCAAAACCAACATTTAAATGCTTTATTTTGTTTTAAATTACTGATGATGGATTAAATTTTCTTAAATGTTTCGGAAAGTCGTTTAAGTAAGAGAGTTCAAAAGGCGTATATTCTTTGCAAATAAAATGGCTTTATGAAAGGAATTGTACTTGCGGGAGGAACCGGGTCAAGGTTATTTCCATTAACAAAGGTTACCAATAAACATTTACTGCCGGTAGGTAATAAGCCCATGATTTACCATCCTATCGAAAAGCTTATTGAGGTTGGGATAGAAGAAATATTAATAGTTACCGGAACCGAGCATATGGGAGATGTAGTAAACTTGTTGGGCTCGGGAAAAGATTTTGGATGCCGTTTCACTTATAAAGTTCAAGACGAAGCAGGAGGCATTGCCCAGGCGTTAGGACTGGCCGAAAACTTCGCAGGAAATGATGCCGTTGTGGTAATTCTTGGTGACAATATATTTGAGAACTCGTTACACAAAGCGGTTAATAGTTACAGTGGTTCCGGTGCTCAAATTCTTATTCAGGAAGTTCACGATCCTGAACGGTATGGTGTGGCAGAGCTGGAAGGAGAAAAAGTAGTTTCCATTGAAGAAAAGCCGGTGAATCCAAAATCGAATTACGCGGTAACAGGAATTTATTTTTATGATGCTGCTGTTTATGACTGCATAAAAACCCTGAAGCCTTCGGGAAGAGGTGAACTGGAGATAACGGATGTAAACAATTACTACATCTTTAAAGGAATGATGAGCAGTTCGGTATTAGAAGGTTGGTGGACTGATGCCGGAACCCCCGATTCTTACAAGCATGCCAATAAACTGGCTCAAGGTGATTAATGAAGCTGCTGATTGCCGGTGCAAATGGCCAATTAGGAAAAGAGTGGATTGATTTCTGTTCGCAGAATCAGATTGATTATACAGCGTACAATTCAAACCAGCTAGATATTACTAACGCCTTACGCATGCAGGATAAATTAGAGATTGATAAACCTGATGCAGTAATTAATTGTGCTGCTTATACAAAAGTTGATGATGCAGAGGAGAATATAGAATTAGCGAAATCCATAAATGCAGATGCGGTTAAAGAGCTGGCAACTTTATGCTTTTCAAGAAATATTAAGCTGGTACACTATTCTACAGATTACGTATTCAGCGGCTCTGAAAAGGATTTCAAAGCGTTTCCTGATGGGTATTTGGAAGATCATGGGAAAAACCCAATTAATGCCTATGGCAAATCTAAGGCGAATGGTGAAGCTGCATTAATTGATTCAGGTTGTTCTTTTTTGCTAATCCGGATCTCGTGGCTTTGTGGAAAACACGGGAATAATTTTGTAAAAACAATGCTCTGGTTAGGGCAAAATCGTAACGAACTATCTGTAGTGAACGATCAATTGGGCAGTCCATCATTTTGCCATAAAGTAGTATCAGATACGTACCAATTATTGGCTAATAAGTATGAAGGTGTGTTTCATTCCACATCAGAAGGAGTAATTAGCTGGTACGATTTTGCTATCAAAATTTTTGAGATGAAAGAGCTTGATGTTAACGTACATCCAATTTCAACCGATCAGTTTCCAACCAAAGCAAAACGTCCTGTTTTTTCTAAGCTAAGTACTGAAAAAATCAGTAACATTCCCGGCGTTAAAAAAGAAGATTGGAAAACCGGATTGAAGAAATTATTGGCTGAACTTTAAATGGAAATTACAGAAAGCAGAATAAAAGGGGTCTTTTTATTTGAGCCCAGGGTTTTTGAAGATGACAGGGGTTATTTTTTCGAATCATTCAGAGACAGCTATATGAAAGAGATTGGTTACGATATTCAGTTTGTACAGGATAACGTTTCCAAATCATTCCAGGGTACTATCAGAGGTTTGCATTACCAGATTCAGAATCCTCAGGATAAATTGATAACGTGTTTAAAGGGGGAAGTATTGGATGTAGCTGTTGATATCCGAAGAAATTCACCAACCTTTGGAAACTATGTGGCTTTTAAATTGTCTGAGAAAAATCACAGGATGTTGCTTGTTCCCAAAGGATTTGCTCATGGTTTCTCTGTGCTAAGTGAGGAGGCCGTTGTGGTTTACAAATGTTCTGATTACTACAATAAAGAAGGCGAGCGGGGAATACGTTGGGATGACCCGATCATCAGAATAAACTGGAATATTTCACGGCCTATTCTATCAGATAAAGACAAAAAACTGCCGTTATTTTCGGCATTAAAAGAAGAGGATGCATTTTGAAAAAAATTATTGTAACCGGCGGGGCTGGATTTATTGGCTCAAATCTGATTTTGAAACTATTCAAAGACCACCCCGATTGGACGATCATGAATATTGATAAATTGACCTATGCTTCCGATCAGTCCTATCTGAAACCACTTCGGGATTCGGAACGCTATTACTTCAAAAAAATCGACTTAGTAGATCGCGATGAAGTGAAGGATATCGTTAAGACATTTCAGCCGGATGGGGTTTTTCATCTTGCGGCAGAATCTCATGTAGATAACTCTATTACAGGCCCTGAACCGTTCATTCAATCCAATGTGGTGGGCACATTTAATATTCTGGAAGAATGCCGTCAGCTTTGGAGTAAGGACGAAGAAGCCTGGGTGAAAAATCGTTTTGTACACGTTTCTACGGATGAGGTTTATGGTGAACTGAAAGACGATGGCTTTTTCACTGAACAAACCCCTTATGCACCGAACTCACCCTATTCGGCTTCAAAAGCAGCAAGCGATATGATCGTTCGGTCTTATTTTAAAACGTATGGAATGAACGTGGTTACTACGAACTGCTCAAACAACTACGGCCCTCATCAGCATGATGAAAAACTAATCCCTACGGTAATTCGAAATGCGATGGTGCATAATCCTATTCCAGTATATGGAAAAGGGCAGAATATTCGCGATTGGTTAAATGTACTGGATCATTGTTCTGCATTAGAAACAGCTTTTTTAAAAGGAAAAGCCGGAGAAACGTACAATATTGGCGGGAATAACGAGTGGAAGAACCTGGATTTGGTTCATAAGATCTGTGAGATATTGAATAACGAAGTAGGGAAAGGGCCTGATGGGGATTACAAGAACCTGATCACTTTTGTTACCGACCGTTTAGGGCATGATTTCCGCTATGCAATTGATGCTTCCAAAATTAAAGACGAACTGGATTGGGAACCCTCTCCTGATTTTGATGGAATGCTGAGAGACACAATTTTGTGGTACACAGAGAAATACAATTGAGAATTTTAATTCATAATTAATGAGCGATGAGTGAACGTAGATATTGGTTAATGAAATCAGAACCAGATGCTTTTAGTATTGATGATATGGAAAAGGTAGGAGTGGAGCCCTGGGATGGAATCAGGAATTATACAGCTCGAAACTTTATGCGGGATGAAATGAACATTGGCGATGGTATCTTTTTCTATCATTCTAATGCAAAGCCTATGGCTATTGTGGGAACCATGGAAGTTGCCAGCGAGCCATACGATGACCCAACACAGTTTGATCCCAAAGCCAAGTACTTCGATCCTAAAAGCAGCAAAGACAATCCTAAGTGGCAGTTAGTGGATGTGAAATTTGTACAGAAATTTGAGAATCCGGTTACCCGGGAGGCGATGAAAGAAGAACCGGAACTTGCTGACATGGAATTATTCCGTTTAGCTCGACTATCGATAACCCCAGTTCGGGAAAGCGAATGGAAAAAGATTCTTGAAATGGCAGGTGCTGCTTACTGAATTGGGCCATCTGAAAATCCTAAGATTGTAGTGCTAACAGCAGCGCAGAATAATGTTCTATTTATCCGACCAAACTGCCAGCTCATTGCCCGACGGATCTGTGAAGTGAAACCGCCTGCCACCGGGGAACGAAAAGACTTCTACTGAGATCTTGCCCCCGGATTCAATAATTTGAGCCTGTATTTCTTCAAGGTTTTCATGATACAAAACTACTAATGCTCCGTTTACAATTTCTTCATCAGTTTTCTCAAACCCACCATCCAGCCCGCTGTTAGCAAAAGCAGTATAGGTTGGCCCGTAATCTGTGAAATCCCAACCAAAAGCCTTACTGTAAAATTGCTTTATTTCGTTGAGATCCTTGGCATAAAACTCAATGTAATTGATGTGAGTGTTTTTCATATGTCGGAGCTCTATTCGGTTTGTTGTGGTAGATTAGGAATGTCATCCTTAGTAAAGTCATACAGGTTTTTTGCTTCCTCTTCCTTGTATTTGGTAACAAGGGCAAGTGCATCAGGTACCACATCACTGCAAATTACAATTAAACTGCCGGGTTTTGCGTTTGTAATAGCGTGCTTAATGGCTTCATTTTCTTTTGGAATTTTGGTTACCTTCTTATTAGGATCAACTTTCTTTATTCCTTCCGCTAACAAGTCTATTAATTCAGTATCGGTTCTGCCTCGCAGGTGCTTATCTTGCCTGATAATGATCTCATCAAACATTTCTGCTGCTACTTCTCCGATCTCGTTGTTGTCCTGATCTCTGCGATCTCCGATTCCCGCAATAATTCCAATTTTAGGAGTATGGTCCATTCGCTGGATCATATTGTTCAAAGCACGTAATCCGGCTGCGTTATGAGCATAATCAAGAAGCACATTAAAACTCTCGAACTCAAACATATTCATTCTTCCCGGTGTTTGGGAAGGGGAAGGAATGAATGATTCCAAGGCTACTCTAATGTCTTCCAGGCTAACCCCGCGTACATATGCCGCCAAAGCTGCGGGCAGCACATTCTGAATCATGAACGTAGCTTTTCCACCAAATGTAAGTGGTACACTGGTAGCTTTAGTGATCCGCATTTTCCATTCGCCCCGGCAAATGGTGATATACCCGTTTTCATAAATAGCAGATAAACCGCCTACTTTGGCAATAGCTTTGATTCTTGGGTTTTCTTCATCCATTGAAAACAGTGCCACATTTGCAGATACATTTTTGCGCATAGCATAAACAAGGTCGTCATCAGCGTTAAGTATAGCATATCCGCCAGCATGCACTGTTTCAGGAACCACACCTTTTACTCTTGCTAATTGCTCAATCGTGTGAATGCCCTTTAACCCTAAATGATCGGGGGCTACATTCGTTACAATAGCTACATCGCAGGATTTAAAACCAAGCCCTGCACGAAGTAATCCGCCTCTGGCAGATTCCAGCACTGCAAAATCTATCGTTGGATCTTTGAGCACGAATTCGGCACTTACGGGTCCGGTACAATCTCCGGTCATCAATAACCGGTTTTGGATGTAAACACCATCAGAGGTAGTATATCCCACTTTATGCCCTTTCAATCTCATGATATGAGAGACAAGACGGGTTGTGGTGGTTTTTCCATTCGTTCCCGTAACAGCAACTATTGGTATTTTTGACTCAATTCCCGGCGGGAATAGCATATCGACAACATGTCCGGCAACATTTCTGGGTAAACCTTCTGAAGGGGCCAGGTGCATTCTGAACCCAGGCCCTGCATTTACTTCGATTACAGCTCCTTTGGTTTCATGTAACGGCGCACTTATATCCGTAGTCATAATATCAATTCCACAAATGTCTAGGCCGATTAATCGTGAAATTCGCTCAGCCATAAATGCATTATAAGGGTGAACGATATTAGTTACGTCTGTGGAGGTTCCCCCTGTGCTTAAATTTGCGGTGTCTTTTAATGCAAACCATTCACCATTTTCCAGAACAGTTTCCAATGTTTTCCCGGCCTGTTCGAGAATGTTTTCCGTTAACTCATTAACTGTAATCTCTGTTAATACCTTTTCATGCCCATATCCTCTGCGTGGGTCTTCGTTTACTTTATCAATCAATTCCTGGATGGTCGATTTACCATCTCCGGTAACTCCTGCAGGGGTTCGTTTAGCTGCAGCTACTAACTTATAATCGATGACAAGCAACCGGTAATCGTCGCCTTTTATATATCGTTCTACAATTACAGAGCGGGAAACTTCTTTAGCTGCCTCAAAAGCTTCCAGAGCTTCTTCCCAAGTGTTTATATCTGTAGTGATTCCGCGCCCGTGATTCCCATTGATAGGTTTGATCACCAGCGGATATCCAAAATAATCCACCGTTTCTTTTAACCCCCGTTCTGTTCTGATGATATCGCCGCGAGGAACCGGTACTTCTGCTTGTTCCAGAATGTATTTTGTGTCTTCTTTGTCACAAGCCAGCTCAACACCAATGCTGCTTGTTTGGCTTGAAACGGTAGCCTGGATACGTTTCTGATTTTTACCATATCCTAACTGACAAAGAGAATATTTGTTGAGACGTATCCAGGGAATTCCTCTCGATTCGGCTTCTTCAATAATGCTTCCGGTTGACGGCCCCAGCCGCTCTGCTTCGCGAAGCTCCCGCATTCGTTGGATATCAGTTTCCAGATCGTATTCCTCTCCATCAATTAAAGCTTCGGCAATTTTTACCGATGCTTTGGCTGCATAGCGCCCTACTTTTTCTTCTATATATGAGAACACAACATTGTAAACACCTTCTTCTCCATAACCACGGGTGCGTCCGAAACCTGTATCCATACCTGCAAGAGTTTGAATCTCAAGTGCGATATGTTCAATAACATGCCCCATCCAGGTGCCTTCATCAACCCGCTGAAAAAATCCACCTTCTGTACCAACCGAACAGCGGTGCGTATATAAAGAGGGAAGTAGTTTTTCCAGGCGCTCACGAAACCCGGGAATTTTGTTGGTAGGCTTTTCTTCCAGGTCTTCCAGATCCAGAACCATCACAATTAGTTTGTGTCTTCGGATGGACCAGTAATTAGGTCCTCTCATCGCATTTATTTCCCGAATCTTCATATGCCTGTTTTAAATAAATATTAATAAATCGTGTTACTATGCCTGAAAGTAGATAAATTTTAGTGATTGAAAAAAATTAAGTATCGAAAAAGAAAATCAGTATATGGCAGCCAAAGGAGTACTTATTCCGATAGGAGGGAATGAAGATAAAGGCATTGAAGAAAGTGAAAGTTACACCTTAGATTTTATTGAAGATAGTATTCTGAGTAACGTAGTGAAGGAAGCAGGCGGGCCTGAAGCCAGTATCGCAATAATCCCGACTGCATCCAGTATTCCGAAAGAAATCGGGGATAATTATTTGGAAGCGTTTGATAAGCTTGGATGCTCCAATCTAAAAATGCTGGATATCAGAAACAGCCTGCAGAGCTCAAGTAAAGAAGTTATTAAAACTCTGGAAACGGCAGATTGTGTGATGTTTTCCGGCGGAAATCAAAGCAGGATCACAAAATTTATCGGGAATACCCCTGCCCATGAAATATTGAAAGAACGCTACCAAAACGAACGATTTGTGATAGCCGGAACCAGTGCCGGAGCTATGGCGATGACTAGACATATGATTGCAGGGGGAAGCAGTCAGGAGTCTCTATACAAAGGAGCTGTTCAAATGAGAACCGGACTGGGGCTGATAGAAGGCCTGGTAATAGATACACATTTTATAAAGCGGGGCAGGTTTGGAAGAATAGCAGAGGCTATGGCAATTCACCCAACTTTGCTTGGGCTTGGGCTCGCTGAAGACACCGGAATTATTATAGAGAATGGGAATCGTTTTAAAGTGATTGGCTCCGGAATGGTTCTTCTGTTCGACCCGGGTAAACTCACACATAACAGCCATCACATTTTACCTGAGGGAACACCTATTAGTTTAGGGAATCTTATAGTAGATATTCTGGCAAATGGTGATGAGTTTTCGATCGACAACCGCAGGGTTAGCATTTCCCCGATTGATGCGGAGTATATTTGAAAACTTTTTTGATCTAGAATAATTTCTGGCTTTTTAGATAGTCAGATTTTGAAAGAAACGTATTTGGCTAGCCTAATCGTAAATCTCAATAAATTCTTCGCCTGAACTTTTCTTCATTCCCCGATACATTCCATCGGTATTAAATTCCAGGCACACATTTCCTTTTTGATCAACGGCAATAAGGCCGCCATCGCCGTTAATTTTTAACAGCCTGTTTTGTACCACTTCATAGCAGGCTTCCTCTAAAGAAAGGTTTTTGTATTCCATCAAACAGCTGACATCATACGCAGCCACTCCACGAATAAAGAATTCCCCGCTTCCCGTACAGGATACTGCACACGTATTGTTATTGGCATAATTTCCGGCACCAATCATTGGGCTGTCGCCCACACGTCCAAATTTTTTATTAGTCATGCCGCCGGTAGAAGTTGCAGCAGCTACGTTGCCAAATTGATCTAAAGCAACAGCACCTACCGTTCCAAATTTTTCTTCTTTGAGTGGAGAATGGTCAAGCTGAACTTTATCGTTTTTAAGTGCTTCCTGCCATTGTTGATGCCGAAGTTCATCGTAGAAATACTCATCAGTTTCTGAAGAAAATCCTTGCTCTTCAGCGAACTCCAGGGCTCCATTTCCAGCAAGAAAAACATGTTCAGATTCTTCCATGATTTTGCGAGCAAGCTGAATAGGATTTTTGATGCCGCTTATTCCTGCTACAGCACCAGCCATTAAATTTGCCCCTTCCATAATGGAAGCATCCATTTCATGAGTTCCTTCATGGGTAAATACAGAACCCTTTCCTGCATTGAACAGGGGAGAGTCTTCGAGCGTGGTTACGGCAATTTCTACTGCATCCAGTGCAGAATTTTCTTGTTGCAGCGCCTTATATCCTTTATCAAGAGCAAGTGAAAGAACAGCTTTATATGCTGCTTCTTTTTCATTACTCATTTGGCTTTTGTGGATGGTTCCTGCACCACCGTGGATAGCTATAGTAAATAGTTTGCTCATGGCAAGAAAATAGGAAATTTGAGAGATTGGAAATAGGAAGTACTAAGAAAGTGTCGTGCAGATGAAACGCACTAGACCAACGTCTAAGGCGGAGCAAAATCGAAGAGATTTTGCGGGGATTCCAGAAAGCAACTCTTTAGAACTTTGTATGCTTTTATAACGCTTGTTAGTTTTTTAATCTCCTGCTACTAGATGTGTGATTTTCCATTGGCTGTTGGTTTTCGTTAAACCTAACCGGTAGCCGATCGGGGAGGTAACAAACTTCCAGTAAACAAACCCACAAATTTTATTGTCCAGAGTACAAATATATTCCCAGGAAAGCCCCCCCATATAATTAGGTTCGATCTCCTGATGCTGATCCTTAGTTTCATAGGACTTATTTATAGGAAGCTGTACAATGTCATAGTTTAGTTGTGCCACAACCTTTGAGGTTGTGATATTTGGTTCGTTTCGTACATTTACTTTAGTTCCGGTAATCAAAGAGTGTTCATACGGTTCGTAGTTTCCTTTTAGTTTATCCCAGTCTGTAAAAGTGTATGGAAGCCAATAGCTGTTTGATTCTTTGTGATACTTTGAACCACCTAAAATGAGGAGGTGTTCTGCTACCTTCCAAAATCTAGATTTGGGGTCGTCAAAATTCCAATATTCCTTAAACTCCTCAATTCCTCCTTCACCTCCCCAACTATTCGTCATTGAAGAACTCATGTTTTCGAGTATCCAGCTTTTATCCTTTTTGCCAACTGCTAAAGTAAATTCCGTTAAAAATTTGGAGAGTGTATAGTCTGAGATTTCAGCCGTTGGCGGGTACATTTTAGGCTGAGAAAACAGCAGGGGTGAGTTTAACAGCAACAGCACTAAGAAGGTCTTCTTCATTTTTTTATATAAGTTAACGGTTACGTTTGCTAAAATTAAATTTGTTTCAGTTTAGCATTTTCTCTGCCATTACTAATACAAAATGCTTTAAGGCGTCTTGTCAATCTTGAGTTTGGAAAATAAAAAAATCTGCGTACGATGAAATATCATTGTTTCCATTAAATGGGTACTTGTTAGGTATATGTTCTATCAGTTTAAAACTAGGAGCATTTTTTTCAACCCAGTTTGTGAATTTTCGATGTTTTACGTGGTCAGCAACGTTATTATTTTTATGCTCATCCTCATTTGAGGAATAAATTAATACATACTTTTTTGAGGAAGAGAATAGCTTCTCCATATAGTCAAAATAGGCAGCATCTTCAATTAAGTGATAAATAACATCTAGGCTTAGTGCAAGGTCTGCTTTTTCCTGATCGTATGCTTCCAATAATTCAAATCGTTTTGTGGGATCAGATTTGTAAACTTTACGGCACCTGTTTACAACTGTTTGACTTACATCAAAACCAATGTATGATTTAAAATTGAAGTACGTTAGTTGATTTCCATCTCCACTGCCAAATTCTATGACTGTTTCTATATTTTTTTTCTTAACAAATTCATTAATCACTTCAGCTTTAAATTCGGCTAGAATATTATAAGAACCTGCTCCGGAATCACCTCCCAACCTATATCTGTTTTCCCAATACTCACCTGATGTTCTAAATTTTGGAATGCCATATATTTTTCGGTACAAATACATTGCGATATCTCCCAAAATTGGGATTTTCTTAATCGCACTTTTAGTTTTTTCGTAGTTAATCATTTTTTTAAATGTGTTTATAATGATTTACGATGCGCCGGGCTAAGTTCAATTTGAATATAGGGAGGGTTGAGATGAGTTGCTTTGCAGCTCCTGAACTTAACCCAGCCACGTTGAAGATGAAGAGTGGAGCGAATTCATCTTTAAATGGTTTGGATATGAGTAGTAGGCGAAGATAGAGCCTATTGTTGTTTATGTAATGTTGTGTGCTGTTTTTTTTCAGAAAAGTAAGAAACAAGTAATAATACAAGTCCAACTAATGCAGGAACAAATCCCCCATCATCAGCGTTAATGTGTGCTAATCCTGCAAGTACCAGATCAAAGAAAAATCCCGCATATGCCCATTCTTTTAAAACTTGTGATTTTTTTGTCCATATTGCGATTAGACCCAAGATTTTAGCTATTGCTAATGGGTAAATAATATAAGTAGGATAACCCAGACTGGTGAAAACCTCGCTTACCATTTCATAATTAATGAAATACATGCCCGCGGAAAAAAGCATCAAGACAGTTATTAATCCCGTTGATGCCCAATAAACTATTTTGTCTCTGTTATTACTCATTTGTTTTGTTATTTAGGTTGTAGAATTCAAGTTACTAATTGTTTTTTCAGTTGCATACAACGTGGTCAGGCTAAGTTCAATTTAAATATAGGGAGGGTTGAGGTGAGTTGCTCTGCAGCTCCTGAACGTAGCCCGGCATGCTGCTACCGGTTTTCAACTCAATTGTATTATCAACCCCGCCAGCCCGATAGTCAAACACAAAGGTGAAAACAACTTTGTATCTGCTCTGCCAAATCTGGTTTGTTTTACTTTCTTAAAAAACCCAACATATTTAAATTCGCCGATAGCCCTTAGTATAAAAACAGCGGGAATTACCCATCTTACGTACTTTAAAATGTATTCGTATTGATTGAAATCAATAAGCCCTGATTTGGCTAAGTAAACAATTCCAAAAACAAGCAGCACCGTTCCAACGATTACAGTTTCTGTCTTTCCTGGATTTAATACTCTTGCACCTTCTTCATTAGTAGGCAAGGAAGAATCAAATCCCCACTGACCTCCAAGTGCCCAAAAAATATGGATTCCGCCTAGCAAGAAGAAAGTGGTGGTTAGCATAAAAGATAGTATGTATGGTGTCATACGCTGGCTAGTTGAAATATCTGTCTTGATTGCCTTCTATTGACGACTTTTGGCGTGATTTGCATGGCAAAGTTTCTCAGGCTTATCAATACAGGGTTGGATAAGTGTGCCATTTTTCCTAAAGCCCAACTGGTATTCGCTACTTTGTGGGCTTTGGGCATTCTATGCTTTTGATAGTTTTGAAAAGCTTCGTTGGGCGCGCATTTACTCAAATCTTCGGATAGTACATAGGCGTCTTCAATGGCCTGACAGGCTCCTTGCCCCATATTGGGTGTAGTGGCGTGGGCGGCATCTCCAATTAAACACACCCCGTCTTGATACCAGGTATTTGTCGGTTTTAGATCGGCTATTTCGGCAGTATGAATTTGGTTTTTTGGTGTTGCACCAATGAGTTCGTTTACAATGGGTGCATATTTATTGAAGTACCCATCAATTTCTTTCAGATCAAACTCTTTGATTGATTGTTTGAATGATTTTAACGCATACCAATATACTTTTTGAGGAGCTATTTGCACGAATCCGAACCGGTCTGCTTTTCCCCAGGCTTCATTCAGTTCGTTTTTATAAGCATTGGGAAGCTCAAAATCTGCTATCCCTCTCCAGCAAATTTGCTTCGCTTTTCTGGTCTTGTTGTTAGGAAACAGTTTTTGTCTTACGGTAGAGTTTAACCCGTCCGCACCAATGACTATATCTGAATGTATAGATTCTGAATGATCGAATACAAGCTGATATTGATTGCCGGATCGTTTTATATCGATCAATTTATGATCCAGGAAGATTTGGGTGGACTGAAGCTGGTTGACTAAAATTTGCTGGAGCGTTCCCCTGTGAATGGCTACATTCTTCACCTTATGTTTTTGCTCAAAGTACTTCAAATCCACTTTCGAGATAGGTTTTAAGCTGGCTTTGGTGATATTCATTGAGGAAACAGTATTGCCGTTTTCTTCAATTTTAATCCCAAGTTTGTCATACACCTGCATAGCATTGTTGGCAAGTAGTATTCCTGCGCCTACAGGTTTTAATTCCGGAGATTGTTCAAATATCCTGACGTTGATTCCTTTTTGTTCTAACGCAATTGCTGTGGTTAATCCTCCAATTCCTGCTCCTATGATATCTATGGTCATTTGCGTTATTTTTAATTGGTGGTAATATCCTCAACTGCAAATAAGTTACTCATTCAAAAAACAACAACCATTATTGATTGTTTAAAGAAAAGTAACCAACCCAAAAATATTTGCTGCACCTAAAACAAATTCAAACACAATGCCTTGGAGTATTTGTTTATTGGGCTTTCCATCAACAGCTATGCTGATAAATCTGCCCACTGCAAACCCAACAAAAATCAGCGATGCAACTACGAATGAAGCAAGGGTTAAACCCGGTATAATTGTTCCGAGCGAAATAACGATTCCTCCACAGAGCATTACAGCACTTACTCCGCGCATTTCGTTTAACAAATTGACATCGTTTTCCAGTTTAATTCTTGAATTCTTTAAGTACGTTTTTATGGGGTTGGCTAATCTCATTGCTCCTACAAAGAGCAGCATAAGAGCAGATAATGAAAGGATTATTACCTTGATAATTTCCATTTTAAATTGTTTTTGTTTTACGCTAACACAAAGGTAAAACGGATCTGCGACAAGGGTGTGTCAGGGGTGCTAAGGTTTTTTTATATAATTTTCGAAGTACTCTTTTAAGGTGAGATTGTGCGGGGTAAATGTTTCTCTTAAATGGATAATTTTTTCAATGTAGTCGATTCGAAAAGCTCTGAAATCATTTCTCAATCTGCAAAATGCTATAAGCAGAAAGTTACCGTTGATGCTATAGACAGCAAAAGGCTCAATGGTACGGGTTGTTCGTTTATTTTCGGAAGAATGGTAATCAATTTTGAGGAGCTGAAAATGGATAATGGCGGATTGGATCTGCATCAAGTTGTCGCTCGTTTTCTCCTGTTTATTATTGCCACCAAAGTATATTCTGTCTGCCAGTAAATCAGCGTGGCTTTTTTGTGAATACCTTAAAATCGATTTTATTTTTTCTATGGCACTCGAAACATTATCGACCAGAGACTGATCTTTGTTTTTAATGATTAACTGTTCTGCAGTTACAAGAGCATTTGCTTCTTCTTCGGTAAACAAAACGGGGGCGAGGTAATACCCCTCCATAATAGAATATCCTTTGCCATTTTCGGTTACGATGGGGATGCCCGATTTTTCGAGCGTGCGAATGTCGCGGTAAATAGTGCGTACACTTACGTTGTGTTTTTCGGCCAGGTAGCCTGCTGTAATAATGCTTTTGGATTGCAGCTGAGTAATGATTGCCGTTAATCTCGAAAGTCTTGATTGTTCTTTCTTTTCCATTTATCGTGCTTGCTGCCTGAGGCTAATCTTTAGTTAAAGTAAGTATAAGACTGGTTTTTAATATTATTGATCTGATATGTGTGGATGCCTTTCAAAGTATTCAAATAGATGTATTTATTTAATGCTTGTCCTGTACAAGATGTACGGATAATTCCACATCTTTATCCACTAATGTTTTATCTATCCAATTTCCTCCATAGGCAATATTCCATTTAAAACGATCGAATCGGAACGTTGTGTGAAAAACAGAATCCCTGTGTATTGCGGTAAATTGAATGTTTCGTGTAATGTCTTTCATACTAAGATTTCCGGAAACCAATAAACTATCACTTGATAAATATTCAACATCTGTTATGCTAAAAGTTGAGGTTGGAAATTTCTCAACATCAAAAAAGTCTTCATTATTCATATGCTCGTTGAACTTTTTTCTTTGTAAAGGTTCGTTTTCCGGGATATCAGTTACACCAATGGTGGACATATCTGCTACAAAATATCCGCCTTTCAGCTCCCCATGTATGCTTAACAGATAGGCTGATTGTAATTCAAGTTCTCCCTCATGTTTTCCCATTCCGCGCATTTTTGTTCCTGCCCAGTGGATGGCAGAACCGTACAAATCAATGTGAATGGTATCCGGGTTTACTAAAACCTGAGCAGGTTTTTCGGCCATTAAAGCGACTTTCTGAGAAGTAGCGTCATACTTGTTTGTACAGGAAAAGAATAACAGCGAAACTGCGAGTATAGAAAGGTATTTCTTCATCTCCGAATATATCGAACTCAACATAGTAAATGAAGGATACGGAGATTAATACTTAGCCGGTGTGCCTTCTTCAGGGATAGTTTTTTGAATGAATTCCCGTACGTCATCATTGGCATTTTTCAGGTCTTCAGCCCGCAAGTACATCATGTGCCCACTGCGGTAGCCTTTGAACGAAAACCGATCTCTCATTTTTCCGCCCGGATCAATTTGCCACATGGTGTATTTGGCATCAAAATATTTGGTGGCACCATCGTAATATCCGCTTTGGATCATCGTATGGAGAAACGGATTTTGAGCCATTGCCTGGCGCAGGTTCTCGCCGGTATTATTTCCAGATCTGTCCCAGGGGCCAACCGGGCCAAACATATTGTATTTTATATCGGTTTTGTAATTCAGGTAATTGGCAAAATAGTGATTGATGGCCGGGGTAAAGGAGTGCAGCCACGAAGTAAGCTCGGAATTAAAATCGGGGCTGTCGCCGCTGTCAGTTTTGTCTAATCCTTTATACCGTGAATCTAATCTGCCAATAGTATGGCCTTCATCCCGGAGCAGTTCTTTCCAGAAAAAGGCAGTAGGAACATCCAGGTTATATTGCAGAATCGCTTTTTTGGAAATCCCTGAAAAACGGGCCATTTGTTCTGCAGCCTGCTCGCGCTCACCATCCGAAATGAATCCACCTTTGGCAAGTACAGGCATTAGTTCATTAAGTGCATAATCCTCTGCCATAGGTAGCACATCCAGTAAATCTTTGGATTGCAGATCAGATGGTAGTTTTTTGTGGTACCATGCGGCCGCAGTAAAATAGGGGAGGCGAAGAGATGCTCCTAACGGGCCTTCTCGCCGGCGTTGAGCAGTGTGGATGCCTAACTCGGTAGGAGAAACTAAAATCACACCGTTCAAATACATCCATTGCCGGTTTTGAAGTGCAAGAGCAAGCCCGGAAACACGAGTAGTGCCATAGCTTTCACCAATCAGGTATTTGGGCGATCTCCAACGGTTCACTCGTGTTACAAATGTATTAATCCATTCTGCGAGGTAAGTGATATCCTGGTTTACTCCAAAAAACTGTTTGCGATCGGCTTCTTCATCAATAATTCGGGAATATCCGGTGTTTACTGGATTTACAAATACGATATCAGCCACATCCAGAACAGAATGCGGATTGTCTTTTACACCGTATGGTTGAATGGGAAACCCTTCGTCATCAATTCGCAAAACTTTCGGCCCTGTGTAGGCAAGGTGCATCCAAACAGAGGCAGAACCCGGCCCGCCGTTAAAGGAGATCATTAAAGGGCGGCGGCGATTATCTTTCACATCCGTACGTTCGTAGTAGGTATAGTGTACAGCGGCAATGGCTTTGCCGTCATCGTTCCACACGGGTTGTGTTCCCGTGGTTGCTTTATATGGAACCCGTTTGTTTTTGATGGTTACTTCGTGCGTAGTGGTTACGGCTTCGTCTTCCGGAATGGTTCGTTGAAAGGCGAGCACAGCAGTTGAGGAAAAAATCAGAAGTACAAACAGGGATAAAGAAAATCGTTTCATAAAGTGTTAGTTGGTTTTGGCTAACGATAGGGGATGGAGAAGAGATTTTCCGTAAAAAGTTGTTTGGGCGAGCTCGTTTTGAGCAATCATAACCAGATCAGGCGTGCTTTTAAACTTCTCGTTATTGAGCAATGAGCTGATTTATCCTTCAATTTGATTCTGTTTGTCTGGCATTCCACAGTGCAATTGTTGATGCTGTAAAAAAGAGCACTAAAATAAGATTTAAGTAATCTCCGCATATTATGGTAAAAATATTGCCAGACAATTTTTTGCAGATAAAACCTTGCATCAAAAAAGGTATGAGTGGGAAAAAAGAATCATCCATCTTTTGTTAAGCACTTCTTATTGCTCTTCCAACAATATATTCCTCAACACCTTATCTGCTTGGCTTTCATTAAGGCCGATTCTCATTTCCGGATGATACAATAGCCGGATCAGGTCTTTATCAATTTGTGCATATTCAGTTACCTTCGTAGAAAAGGCCTGCTGAAAGATGCTTTCCGAAAACAACGGTGAATCTTTTGCCAGGCCTAAGGATTGTGTCAGCTCTTCTCTAAGCAGATGTTTTTGCTCTGTTGAATCGGCTCTGAAAATATCTACATACATATAGCCTCTGAATAGTTCGTTTTCGCCATTCCAAAAAATGCTAAATAGGCCAAAATTAGCTGCAACAAGGTTCGACTGTGATGGAAATATTTCTGCATAAGAACTTCCGGAGCCAAAATAGATATAGTAGTTAGATTGAAGGGTGTCATCCACTACCTCAATTGTAAAACCTGTGGTAGATAAATCGTTAATCTCGTTGATTATTATATCCAATTCTGAAAGAAGTTCTGGTGTGGGGCTTCCTCCAACAAATATTCTCATATCACTTGTCCATCTTCTTGTTATCTCGCTTACATCACCAAACTCAAAACCTAAAGCCACATCTTTAAAATAATCGACAACACTTGAATTATATTCAGTAAGGCGGTCATCTTTTGAGCATGAGAATATGGACCAGTTAACGATCAGCAGAAATACAGCTGTTTTCATTGTTTGCTTTTTTATACCGGCTAACGTTAGTTTAAATAAACTATTCATTTATACCATATAATTAAGGGCTATTACTCTTTCTCTATTGCTTCACTCTTTTTCAAAAACTCTAGAAACCTCCTTGGGAGCTCGAAAGGCCGGTCTAAAGAAATAGGCAGGAACCTACGGTTTGGTTGAACGGTTGGTTTTTCAGGCCTCAAATCGGGAGTCCACACAAAGCCTTCTAATCTTCGGCTTGCTAAATCGGTGTATTCCGGCAGGAACAATCCCTGATTTTTCCCCATTTTGGCTTCCACCATTTCTCCATTTTCGAAAATAAGAATAGTACTAGGAGATGTACTTTCGAATGCTCCATCCGGTTCGTTTTCTTCGTTCGTGATATGGTAGAGTACTTCACTATTTGGGTGGATCGTGATCTTTGAAATATCCCCATTTTCAAAATCTGCAATTAATGTATCTCCTCGTATTTGATGGAAACGCCCTGTTATAGTGTCTTCCTGAACAGCAAAAGGCTGGGGGTAAGATGTTAAACTCTTTACCTCGCTACTATCGAGTTGAACGAAGATAAAAGGCCCTGTTAGCTGAATGTTTTTGTTCCAGGTTTTTGGGCTTCCCCGGAGCCTGAAGAGTTCGGTTTCTGAATTATATAGCAAAGTGTCAGAGAGGGAGGAGAACTTCTCTGACCAGACTTTTACGCTATCATAGGCATCAATAGTTGAAACGGAATCTTTTTCTATGAAGCGGATTTGTTGTGCAAAAATGTGGGTGGTATCGTTGTGGGTAGAATCATCAGATACCCGCCGCAAATAGCCATTCCCGAGTAAGTATCTTCTCCCTGTCGAATCTGCTTCAAGATAGTTTCCGGTAAGTACGGTGTTATTTTCTGTGTCCTCCACAAAAAGGTTGCTGAATAATTTTAAGAACTTTGTGGTTCTGTTTATGAATAAACTATCTCCCTCTACATATTGGGTGGAATCGCTTAACTGAACATTTCCCCGAAATTGTGCACTGTCCTGGTTTTGAAAATATACTCCCGAAAGTGCTGTAAGTATGCCTTCACTATCTTCCAGGCGGATATCATTGAGAAAATTACCCACTTTAGTAACAAAGTTATAGTCAACAGCTGTGCCAAAAAGAAGGGTACTATCTTGTTTGATAATAACGCGCCCTCTTAGTTCGCTAAAATCCAGTACATTGTAATAAACTAAGGAGTCAGCCCAGATAATTTCGGTAGGGGTATCAATCTGGATGTTCCCAAAGGCGCGAAACTCATCTTTTTCCAGGAATTGCCAGGCACTGTCACATACAATACTGAAGCTTCCGGTTTTTAAACGGGCGTTATATAATTTTCTGATGGGTTCTCCATCAATAGTAACGGTATGTACTGTTTCTACATTTTGGAAAGTAACTACGGTTTGGGCTTTTAGTGCAAAAGGATTTAAAAACCCAATTAAGCCCAAAAGAAAAAGAGATAAAACAGGGTATTTCAATTGAACTGTGTTTTACCGGTTACCTGGTTTAGTGTATAATTAGTAAGGTCTGTATCTCCAACAAACCCTACAGCTACAATGCTGTCGGCTTCTGTGATGATTATAACGTTTCCCGGAGTATCAACTTCATCTTTTTCTCTTTGCCAACGCAGGTAGTCTGAGAAAAGTGATTTACCATTTTTTGAAAGAACTTTAACATTACCGTATAATTGAAAAATTGCATCTTTGGGGATATAAACAGCACTGTCAGCTAATACTTCGGTGTCCAGGCTGTCGGCTTTAAAAATGGATATTTCCACCGGGCCGCTCAGGTATGTAGTTTTATCACTCTGTTCGGTTATAGTGTGTGCTTTGCTGCTTTTTAGATTTAATATCAGCAATCCATCCTCCATAATATCCATGTTTATATTCAGGCTGGTGGAGCTGGTGATGAGAGAATCTCCAAGTGCTTCTTTTATGCGTTGATTATCATATTCAGAAAGTTCTCCACAATTGGCAATCAGCAGTAGAATGCAAAAAGTGATAATCAGTTTAGGTAGTTCCAAAATAACGGTCTCCTGCATCTCCTAAACCAGGAACAATGTACGCCTGATTATTCAGTTTTTCATCAATTGCCGCTGTAATAATGGGTACATCAGGATGATCTTCCTGCAATCTTTTTATTCCTTCAGGGGCAGCAATTAAAGCAACAAACCGTATATTTTTTGCGCCAGATTCTTTGAGGAACTTTACGGCATGGCTGCCGCTTCCTCCTGTTGCCAGCATAGGATCAACAACCAATGTATAGCCATTTTCAATTCCCGCCGGCAGGTTATGATAATAGTTTACAGGTTCGTGGGTTTCCTCATCTCTGTAAACTCCAATGTGGCCCACTTTGGCTTCCGGAATAAAGTTAATGATGCCATCTACCAGGCTTAATCCTGCTCGTAAAATTGGTATTACAATTACATCAGAAGCGGGGGTTAATCCTTTTGTTTTCTGAACAGGGGTTTCAATCTCGAACTCTTTGAGGGGAAGGCTGCTGAGGGCATGGTAAGCAAGTATGTTGCCTATTGTTGCCATTGCACGCCTGAAGGCAGCCGTACTGGTTGTTTTTTCTCGTAAAGTGGTTAGGTAAATGTCAATTACGGGATGGTTAACCTCCAGTACGTTGCTCATAGTGGTGTATTAATCTGATTCGGCTTCTTTCATTTTGGCGAAGTAGGTTTTACTTGCAACAGCAACTGTACCCGATAGTGCAAATAGCGCGATAATGTTCGGGAAAGTCATCAAGCCGAGAGCAATATCTCCAATAGCCCAGACTGTTTCAAGCGCAAGAACGGCACCAATAAAGTGCATAATCAGATATATCACTTTGTAATAAATAATAGATTTATCACCTGCCAGGTACTGTATAGAACGATCTCCATAATAACTCCAGCTTATGGCTGTGGAAATACCAAATAAGATCACACAGATAGTAACAATGTATTTACCGCCGGCAAATGGTAAGCCTTTTTCAAATGCTAATGCGGTTAACGGGGCACCATTTTCAATAATGGATGTATGCAATCCGGTTACTTCTGCTCCGGAGGGAGATTTAGCTACATAGCTTCCATTCACTAATTCAAAGGAGCCGGTAAATGGTTGGGTACCTGCTGCATCAAGGTAAAAGTTGCCAGTAGTGTGGTCGTTTCTTATTACCTGGCCATTGGCTGGTTCGCCATCAACTATAATGAGCGTAGTACCATTATCAATTTCGTACGTATTTTCAGTGCTCGAAGCTAGGAATGGAATGTCATGCCTTTGTTCCCAGGCACCTGTGCTAACAATTACAAGTCCTGTCATGGTGCAAACTAAAATGGTATCAATAAATGGTTCTAACAGGGCAACTACTCCTTCTCGTACGGGTTCTTTAGTTTTTGCTGCGCCATGAGCGATGGGGGCAGAACCCTGGCCTGCTTCATTTGAGAATAATCCACGTTTAATTCCCCAAACCAGGGTGGTTAGGAAAACACCGGAGCCTACACCAAATAATCCTGCTTCAGGAGTAAAAGCGTATTTTATAATAGTTCCGAAAGCAGGGATCACTTCACTTGCATTAACTAGCAAAATAATTAGTGCACCTAAAACATAAATGATAGCCATTAAAGGCATCAAACTGGCAGTCACTTTTCCAATTCTTTTAATACCACCGATTATTACCACCCCTACAAGAGATGCAGTTACTAATCCTGTTACCCATCCGGGAATAAAGAACGTACTTCCTATAGTGTCGGCAACTGTGTTTGCCTGAACAGCATTCCCGGTCAGGAACGAACAAATCACAGCCATAGCGGCAAAGAAAACAGCCAGCCATTTCCAGTTTTCGCCCAATCCTTTTTCTATATAGTACATCGGCCCGCCGGAAACGGAACCATCATCATTTACTTTCCGGTACTTAACCGCCAGAGTACATTCGGTATATTTAATGGCCATTCCAAAAAAGGCGGTAACCCACATCCAGAATAATGCACCGGGACCGCCATAATGGATGGCTATTGCCACCCCGGCTATATTACCAATACCCACTGTTGCTGATAATGCCGTTGTTAATGCCTGAAAGTGATTGACATCACCAACTGCATCAGGGTGATCGAATTTCCCCATCACTGAAAGTATGCCGTGTCCGAATTTTCGAACCTGTACAAAACCGAGCTTCAATGTTATAAAAATCCCAAAACTTAGAAGAACAACAACCATGAAAGGGAAATTAGAGGGGGTACTCCAGACAAGGTCGTTCAGTGAGTTTACAATACTTTCAAATAGTTCCATTGATCATTTTTTTGAATTAGTAGCTTTTTTTAACCCAAGAAAGTAAAAAAGATTTCGCAATAAACACGAATAACATTATCGCTTTGATAATTTCATTCTTTTCGGGTATTAAAAAAGTGAACGATTTGACGATACCTTTGTTACTTTATGTGGTTGCTTAAACGAAATACAGAAAATTAAGGATATAACTATGACCAAAGCAGATATTGTAGACATAATATCATCGTCAACAGGGCTTACCAAAGTAGAAACAGAAGCAGTGGTAAATGGTTTTTTAGAAACGGTTATTGATGCAATGAAAAGGGGTGAAACCATTGAACTACGGGGATTCGGAAGTTTTAAGGTAGTAAAACGGGCACAGAGGGTGGCTCGTAATCCAAAGACAAATGAAGAAGTAATTGTGCCTGAGCAATATGCGCCAATGTTAAAGATGTCGAAAGAATTTAAGGAAGCTGTGAACAGGAGCGTGTCTGATTAAAATGATTTAGAAAAGCTTCTAAAAGTTCTTATTTTCACACCCTGTTATAACAAAAACAACAATTATAATTGGTGACCATTTATGCCAAGCGGTAAGAAAAGAAAGCGCTCTAAAATTGCAAAGCATAAGCGCAAAAAGCGTTTGAGAAAAAACAGACATAAGAAGAAAAAATAGTTTTTAGGCTCTGGTTAATATCAGAGCCTTTTTTAATTCTTTTAATTTAGATCGAATAGCATTTAAGCTGCTACTGCTTTGTGTAATATCTTGTCTGATATATTAATTACTCTGTTGGCTTTAAGCAGTAATTCCTGCAATGCAGAGTTAACAAATTTGTTTACATCATTCAGGCTTTCTGGCTTATTCAATTGGTATTGGAAATAAGAAATAAGATTGATGGCTGATAAGTATTTTCCGTTTTGGTCGCCCTCAATCTCAACATGCCAACGTGTAATGATATCATCTTTAGCGAGTAATTGGTTTACATTTTTACTGATAGATTCCATCCAAAGGCTTGCGTTCTCTAACCGGTAATTGCCATTTTTCTCTGGCTGTACAGGCTGGCAAATATCTTCATCAAAAAACCACGTCATTTCAATATCAATAGAAGGGATCAATGTGGTTTTTTTGAATCGGTTATCTTTTAAAAGAGGATGAGACTCCATTCCAGCTAAACGTTTGCAAAGTGCAGCTTCCCGAAAACTATCCCAATCAAAATTGATGGAAAGCGATCGCATGAATGAAGATAATTTTTTGAGATTGATCTCTAATTCCAATCCTGTAGCATTAATTTTATTATTTTCCCATGTTTTAAAATTCTTTGCTGAAATACCTTTTTGTTCCAGATTAGTATCTATGGTATTAACGATGGAGTGAAAAATTGGATAATGCATATGCTATTGCTAATAAGTATTGACTAAAAATCCAGATTCTCTTTGAACTATTATGAAATAAAATATTTAAAGGATTTCATTAAATCCAAAATTGTTGGTAAAGAAATTATAATTGCGAACACGAGATACAAGAATCTGATTGAATTTTTTTTAGTTGGAGATTCAGAAAAAAACAAACTGGTTTTTAGTACTTCTCCCGGTAACATCGCACTTTTTTGGGATGATCATTCCAATCCTAAGCGGAAAAATACAATCTCTTTTTTTGAAAAAATCTACGGCTTAGTTATTCGTGATGTAAGTATTGCCGAGAGCGATCGCATTCTAAATATTCACATCGAAGATGGTTATGAACTGGTCTTTAAGATATTTGGAAATAACTCGAATGTAATACTCACAAAAGATGGACATGTTACCAAATCTTTTAAAGGAGGCGGTATTTCAGAAATAGAAACCCCAAAGGCCAAAAGCATTCAACTTTTTGATACCTCTGCTTTAGAAGGCACAGCAAAAGATAAAATCACAACCCTTAACCCACTTATTCCAAGAAGTCACCTGGATCTGATTATTAAACAACATGGCCTGGAACATCAAGATGATAAAGATTTAATAGTTTTTGTGGAGAACATAACCAAAGAAATACAAGCGGAACCCCAATGGCGTTTGCTTAAAGATGGTTCGACTACCCTTTTTAATAAAAAAATAGTAGAGCTGGAAACGGAAAAAACCTTTGATTCTATCAATGATCTGGTTTCCTATCGTTACAAAAACTATGCTCATTCACAGCGCTTAAAACAGCAGAAATCAGAATGGACCAAACAGGTAAAGCGGCAAATAAAGAGAACAGAATCCAGTTTAAGAAATTTAAACAAAGCAGATGAGGGTGTTGAAAGATCAAAAAAGTATGAAAAGTATGGTCATCTGTTGATGGCGAACGGACATAAGAACCCGGTCTCTGCTACAGAAATTACCGTTTTGGATTTATATGATGGTGGAAAGGAAATTCGAATTCCATTAGACGGAAAATTGTCAGTAATTGAGAATGCAGAGAAATACTATCATAAGTCAAAAAGCTCATTACAATCGTACGATGAAGCACTGGAAAGAATTCCAATTCTGGAAAGAAAAAAAGAAGCTTTGGAAAAAATGAGCAGCGAACTCTCTGAAATAACAAGATTGAGAGATTTGAATGACTGGGAAAAAGCCAACTCCAAACAACTTGCTGAATTTCATTTTGGTGAAAAAAATTCAGCAAGTGAGATTATACTCCCTTTTTATACCCTGCAGATTGACGATTATCCGGTTTGGATTGGTAAAAATGCTAAAAGCAATGATGTATTGGTACAAATGGCGCATAAAGAAGATGTATGGTTGCATGCCAGGGGTGTATCCGGGTCTCATACATTGATTCGGATGGGAAACACTAAAGAAATGCCGCCAAAACCGGTATTAATGGAAGCAGCTTCTTATGCTGCTTACAACTCAAAAGCCAAAGGCTCACAAATCGTGCCTGTTATCATTACAAAAAAGAAGTATGTGCGAAAACCTAAGGGTGCCGCTGCCGGAGCAGTTCTGGTTGATAAAGAGCAGGTAGAATTTGTAACTCCTAAAAAGCCAATTTTATGAATGAACATCGTTTAAATCGTTTTGAAGGAAGTTTTTATTTATCTGGATTTATGGGAGCAGGAAAAAGTTCGATAGGAAGACTGCTCGCCAAAGAATTGGGGCTGGAATTTCGGGACCTTGATGAATATTTGGAGCAGAAAGAGAAAACCACCATACCCGAAATTTTTAAAACAAAAGGGGAAAATTACTTTCGGCAAAAGGAATGGGAGAACCTGTTAGATCTAACACGCACATTTAAGGGAGTTGTGGCTTTAGGCGGTGGGGCACTGCATAACCAACATATTATTGATCACCTGAAATTGAATGGGCTTCTCATTTATATTGATGTACCAATGGATGTGATTTTGACCAGGGTGTTGAATAATCCTAAACGCCCAATAGTAAGAGATGAGCATGGAGAAATAAAAAGCCGGGAAACTCTTAAAAGAGAACTGGAAGCCTTATATTCCAAACGAATTGAATTCTATAAACAGGTAGAAGTTAAAGTCATCACATCAGGCTATGAAAATAAAAACCTAGTGGTGAAACGGCTTATCGATAAAATCAAAAAACATGTCTGATCGTATTCATTTGAATACAACACATGCGAACTCTTATTTCATACAAGTTGGTTACAACCTGATTGATGATGTAAGAACGTTTATTTCAGGTCAATGGTCGTGCCAAAAAGGAGTGATTATTGTTGATGAGAAGGTTCTACACCTTTATGGAGATACATTCATTCAAAAGATAGTGGATGTTTTTGAAAAAGCAGTTTGCTGCTCCGTTCCCGAAGGAGAGTCGAGTAAAAGCATAGAGGCTTATTCAAATATTCTGGGTCAGATCTTAAATTCAGGGGTAGAACGAAATACTCCCGTTATAGTGATTGGTGGCGGGGTAACAGGAGATTTAGGTGGATTTGTAGCCGCATCGAGCCTGAGAGGAATGCCATTAATTCATATACCTACAACGCTATTATCGATGGTTGACAGCTCAATAGGCGGTAAAACAGGAATTAATCATTCGGCAGGTAAGAACCTGATTGGAGCTTTTTATGAACCAACAGCAGTGTTTACGGATTTGAAGTTTTTGGAGACACTGCCTCGCAAAGAGATTAGTAATGGTTTGGGAGAAGTAATTAAATACGGAATGATTTCGAATGCGGCTATTTTTAAGTTATTAAAGCAGTTACCAGTGAATGAGGCATTTACTTATTCCGAAAACTGGAAGAAGGTTGTAGAAATTTGCGTTGGAATAAAAGTTAGTATTGTAGAAGAAGATTTTAAGGAGTCTGGCATTCGTGAGTTTTTAAATTTTGGGCATACTTTTGCACATGTAATAGAAAAAGTTGGGAATTTTGAAGAGCACTCGCATGGAGAAGCAGTGTATATGGGAATGTGGGGGGGAGTAAAAGTTTCTAATTTATTGGGCTTTAATGTGAATGCTACCAATTTATCTGCTTTCAGGCCGTTGTACGATTTAACATTCAGACCTGACCAACCTGTTAAAGAACTCACATCACTAATGATGCATGATAAAAAAGTTAACGAAGGAGAGATAAAAGTGATTGGATTGGAAGCTTTGGAAAAACCATTTTCAAAGATAATCAAAGATCATTCTGTTATACATTCGGCATGGGAATTTATAATGCAAGAGTTTAGCTAAATGCCGGTGGTTCGATGGTTACATAAAATCTGGAACACCTTTTGGGCAATTGTTGTGGTTGTGTTTACCATTGTTGTAATAGGTGCGGGAGTTATTTTCGGGGTAGCCCAGCTCGACTCTTCTAAAACATTTCTTGCTACTCAAATCGAAAAAAACTTCAGTAAAAAATACAATGGTGTACTTACTATCGGAAAACTGGATGGGTTAATTCCATTCAGTATTGAATTGCAGGATGTGAACCTGTATCCGGATTCATCAAGTGTTCAGTCGGTATTTCACAGTGATAGCATATCAACAAATCTGGATTTTTTTGCGCTATTGGGGCAGCGTTTTGTAGTTACAGGCCTATCAATTAATACCCCCCGGATCATGATCGATCAGGAGTCAAAAAATTCATTATTGCATGCTTTAAAGAAAAAAAGCACGATAAGTTCACAAGATAGTGCAGGCATAGATGCTCCATTTTTCGAGATCCTTGCTCCTAATGCGATCGTTACAAACGGTACAGTAGTAATTAAAAATGCGTTTGAGGGCAGCAAACTTACACCTTATTCCGATAGTATAACCGTCCGGGATATTGATGTGTCAATGTATTTTGAGTATCACAAAAATGAGCGGCTGCTTGATATTGAAAACCTTTCTTTTTTCACGAAAGAAATTGATTCAGGCAGAACAAAAATCAATGGGCAAATATACAGTAACGATCGTTTTCTTGAATTCAACTCATTCAATGTTGTAAATGAAAACTCCTATCTGAATATTACAGGCAGGCTGGATGGAATAGATATCTATAAGCCAAATTTGCTGGAGCAATTAAAAGAAGCAGAATATAACCTTGATCTCAGAGAGCTATCTATTTCTGATGCGAGAATGAATGATTTGGTATTTGATTCCGTGTTTTTTAAGAAACCCCTGTTTTTATCTTCTGAAATTTCCGGCAGGCTGAACAATCTTGAATTGAATACAGCAAACATCAGGTATGGAAACTCTGAGATAAGTTTTTCAGGATTGATAGCGAATGCTTTTAGTGAGGATTCGTTAACCTATGAAGCAGCTATTTCTGAGATTATAGTTGATACTTCTGATGTAAAAGATTTCGCCCTTGATATTACTCAATATCAATTAAACGCAATTCCGGACATTTCTATAACAGCTGATCTGTCAGGCAATGTACGTTCAATAAAGGGCAGGTTAGCAGGAATGGGAAACAGAGGCAAGATCACTTTTGATGGTGCCATTGGTTTTGGTGATCAAAAAAATATGAATGTAGCCTATCAAACAGATTCTCTGGATATTGGAAATCTATTCGGTAAAGTAATACAAAGTTCAAAAATCACATCAAGTGGAGAACTTATAACATCTGATTATACAAGCCCTTCAAGTTTTAAGTGGTTCAGTTTTGAGTCAACAGGCTTCGAAATTAATGATTCGACATTTAATAAAGTTAAAATAGATGCAATAGGTGAAGCAGGTGTTTTACGGCCAAATTTTCTTGTTAACGCCAAAGGTGGAACACTGCAGGGAAAAGGCATCATAGATATGTCTTCGCCAAACAATACCTCCATCAAATTTGATGGAACGGGGCAAAAACTGGATACGAAGTACCTATCTCAACTAAATGAGCTTGCCGAGGTAATTGCAGATATCGAATACACAGTTGATCTTCAGGGGGGTTCTTTTGATGATATTTCCGGCACGGTAAGTATCGATGTACCATTAGCAACTGTAGGAGAAGACACACTAAGACCTCATTTATTATATGCTGATATTGCGAATACAGCTGGTAATGATAAATCTCTGCGTATCACAACCACAGTGGCTGATATAACTTTGGAAGGAGATTATCAGCTCACAAATTTAAGAGCACTCTTTAACCACTGGAAAAGTTATTTTCAGAAAAGAGTTAAATCAGAGCTGTTTGCCTCAAGTTTAACGCCTGCTTCTTCTCATTCTGAAACTCAATTAATTAACCAGAATTTTGAATTTACCGGGCATATTAAAGATGTAGGGCTGGTTAAAAAATACTACCCGGAGTTTCCGGATATACAAACTTCATCAAGAATAACGTCCAACATCACATCAGATTCTTTACGTTTACTATTTAACGCAGATATTACAGATACAAAATTCAGATTCAAAGAATACGAGGCAGATACATTAAGAACGCAGATAACCGGAAGTTTTCGTTATGATTCTGAATTAAAAGATTTCTCGAACTTTCTTGTTCAGAGCCATGCCGAAAGATTAAAAACTCCTTTTTTTAATACACAAGGGTTAATTGTTGATCTGGGGTTAGATAAAGACTCAATCTTCATAGAAACAAACATTAACGCTATAGGTGAAGAAGCAAGCTTAAAGTTGGTTTCTGACGGTGCTCTTACAGATTCTTCTGTAGTATTAAATTTGAATGATTTTTTTCTGGGAAGCGAAGCTTATGCCTGGAAAAATCGTGACTCTTTAAAACTTATATACACAGATGAAAAGCGTCTTATTTTGGATACATTCGCCTTCGAGAATAACGAAGAGTTGTTTATTGCAGAAGGTACATTCAGTAACGATGTTGAAGATTCGGTAAGCTACAACTTTAGAGGGGTAAGGCTCGATCGTATTTCTGATTTGATAAATGGGGAAATTGGTTTTGGTGGGAATTTGAACGGTGCATTTACAACCCGCACTTTAACCCGCATACCAACAATTGTAGGAGAACTCTCTTTAGAAGCTTTGTCTTTAAATTCTCAAATTGTGGGAGATTTCAATATATCCAGTGTTTTTAACCAGGCGTTAAACCGGTTTGATACTAACGTTAGCGTTTATACCGATTCAACTATTTATCCTAACTATTTTCTGAGAAACGACAGGCAAGGACAAGATTTCGATTTTAATGGGTACGTACTTGCACCCGTAGCCGGAGAGTTCCCGGATGTTGATTCCCTTTTTTATTTCGATTTGGATTTTAATGCTATAGACCTTTGGGTGATTCCTTTTCTTGCACCAAAAGTTTTTACAGAAATGTCGGGTACAGCTACCGGTTCAGGCCAAATTTGGGGCAATCTTGAAACCTATGACTTTCTTGTTGACTATGAAATTGGCACAGAAGATGCTGTTTATATAAAACCTCGTTTCATTGATACCTATTACTATGGGCAAGGCCCGGTAACGTTCACGCGATCAGACGGTTTGGTTTTTGAAGATATCTTTTTGATAGATCCCTCGGGAGGTATGGCCGTATTAAACGGATGGTATAATTTTAATGATTTTGATCTTGTAAACAGTATGAACATTCAGCTGGAAATGGATGAATTTAAATTCCTAAATAATGAGTTTGATCCAACCGCGCCTTTTTTTGGGGAAGCCTATGGGACCGGAATTATTGGGATAACAGGTACAAATGTAGCTCCTGTACTTAGTACAATTGAACCGATTAACATTTCTGACTTTTCGAGAGTTGAACTGCCTTTATTAGAAGAAACCGATTTGGATGAAGATAATAAATTCATTCGGTTCGTAGATTCGTTCGATGAATTTGATGCTGATTCTGGAAGTGGCTCTGATAACACTACATTTACAATAGACGAAGAGCTGGATCTTTCTCAGTTAACATTCAAAGAAAGGTTCACGCTCGATCTGCAGTTTGTGGCAGATAATCCTATGGAAGTTCGGCTTATCTTTGATCAGGTGACTGGCGATATAGTTAGCACTAATGGAACCGGAAGGCTTAGAATAAGGCTCGAAGATGAAGACGTGAGTATTTTCGGGCGGCTTGATATTAGTGGAGGAGACTACCAGTTTGTAAGCGGCGATATATTTACAAGAAGATTTATATTAGAGCCAAACGGGAGTATTATTTGGGAAGGTGAACCCGATAATGCAAGGGTGAATATCGATGCGGTTTATTCTGCCCGCCCTAATATCAGAACATTAACTACATCGAGAGCCGAGCTCGACTTAGATGATCCTGAAAGTGTGCAGAGGGCTCCTGTTGATTTGGTGCTAAACATTAGTGGCTCGTTATCAAGCGTAGAAAATGATTTTTATTTCCGTCTTCCTGATAATTTTGAATCAAGGCAAAATTCAACACTTTCTACGCAAATCACTTCTTTGAATAGAAACGAAGAAGAAAAATTATTACAAGCCACCAGTTTTCTTTTAATGGGAGATTTTATTCCTGCTTCTTCGGTAAATGGAGCCTCATCACTCACACAAAACTTTTCGGGCAGCAGTGCGGTTCTTAATCCGTTACTCTCAAATCAAGTAATCAGCCCTTTGCTTTCGAATCAAATTAATTCGTTATTGAGAAGCGATATTACCAGTTTTGATGTGGATTTTAATTTGAATACCTATAACCAGGTTGACTTAGGACTTGCACTTCGATTGTATAACGATCGGATTATTTTACGAAGAGATGGACAAATAACCGGAGCTCAATCTAATATTGGGGATATCGGTGCCACCTACAAGATTAACAGAATATTTTCGGTTACGGCATTTCACAGGCAGGACCCAACATTCAGTAATTTATCCAGTGGGCAGGAATCACAACAGGCACAAGATATAAATGGGGTTGGAGTTGAGGCGCAGGTAAGTTTTAATACGTGGCAGGACTTTTTCAGGCGGTTAGGAAGCCCGTTTAGGAAGTTGTTTGGTACGAATAAAAAGGAAGAAGAAAATAAAGAGGATGAAAATCCTAGCTAACAAAAAGAATTAATGAGTAGAAGCTCCAGGTTAAGTAGTCTCGAAGAAATAGTAGTAGACCTTATAAAAAGTAGCCCAAAAAAATCACTACAGAGAGAGGTGCTCGCAAATGCGCTTGCAATAACCAGCAAAAAAGAACACCGAAGGTTAGATAAAGTTGTTACCGGCTTGGTAAGCAAAGGAATGTTGAAAAGAGATGGAAAAACAATTCACTTTAAAACAATAAAACCCTCCAAAAAACAAGATCGAAGCCTGATAAAAGGCGTTATAGAATTAACCGTAAGAGGTACTGGTTATGTAGTGGTAGAAAATATGGATGAAGATATTATGATTCCCAGGTACGACACTAATTTGTCGTTACCCGGCGATATTGTAAAAGTTAAAGTAACCGGAAATAAAAAAAACGGCCAGCCCAAAGGTAAGGTTATTGAAATTGCTGCGCGTGGTAAAGAATTCTACGTTGGTACATTCAGGAAAACAGGTGAAAAAACATACATTATTGAACCGGATCAAAAATCGGCGCATATAAACTTCTTTGTATTAAAAGAAAACATCAACAAAGCAAGCAATAACGATAAAGTACTTTTTAAATTAAAAAAATGGGTGCATCCAAAAGCTTTACCGGAAGCAGAAGTAATTTCCATTTTAGGGAAGTCGGGTTCTAATGATGCTAATATTCTGTCAATTCTGGCAGAAAATGAATTGAAGGCTGAGTTTCCGAAAGAAATAGAGAAGTTTGCAGAACAGATACCTGTCGAGATTCCTGAGGAAGAATTTGCCCGCAGAAGAGATATGAGAAAAGAATTTGTGTTCACTATCGATCCTGCTGATGCCAAAGATTTTGATGATGCATTAAGTATACAAATTCTGGCAAACGGTAATTATTACTTGGGGGTTCATATCGCTGATGTTAGCTATTATGTTGGTGCAGGCACCATGCTAGATAAAGAGGCTTATAGCAGGGGAACAAGTGTTTACCTGGTAGATCGTGTAATTCCAATGTTGCCCGAAAAACTGAGTAACGGCGTTTGCAGTCTGCGCCCAAATGAAGATAAACTTACCTACAGCTGTTTTATGGAAATTACACCAGTTGGAGAACTGGTTAACTATTCAATAGAAGAGACAGCAATCCACTCAAAACACCGCTTCACCTACGAGCAGGCTCAGGAAGTGCTTGATGGAGCAAATCACAAATACAGAAGAGAATTAAAGCATGCAGAGAAACTTGCAAAAGCGCTTCTCAAAAAAAGGTTTAAAGAAGGTGCTATTGATTTTGACAGCCCCGAACCTAAATTTGTGTTGGATCAGAGAGGTACACCCATCGATGTTATAATTAAGAAAAGAATTTTTGCACACAGGTTAATTGAAGAGTGCATGCTAATGGCAAACAAAACGGTAGCGTTGCACATTGATAATTTGAGGAAAACTTCCGGTAAGCGAAAAAGTAAAAATCTGTTCCCGTTTTTTTATAGGATACACGATAAACCTGATGCAGAAAAACTTGCAGCTGTTGCAGCCCAGGTTGCTCCGCTTGATATCAGGTTTGAAGTAAATGACACTATGACCCCCAAACAAATAAATAATTTGCTTGAGAAGGTAAAAGGTTCTCCTGCGGAAACTATTGTAAATGATCTATTACTAAGATCTATGGCAAAGGCGGAGTATTCTCCGGGAAATATTGGACACTTTGGTTTAGGATTTCCACATTATGCACACTTTACAAGCCCGATTCGCCGTTACCCCGATGTAATTGTTCATAGGCTATTAAAAGATTATGCTTCCGGCACATCTGGCAATAACTTCGAAACACTAACAAAACACGGTGAACATTGTAGTACCAGAGAGCGTGCTGCAATTGACGCCGAACGAGATTCTGTAAAACTGAAGCAAGTGGAATTTTTAAGTACAAAAATAGGCGAAATCTTTAACGGGGTAATAACCGGTGTAATAGAAAGAGGTATTTTTGTAAACCTTAAAAATGTACATTGCGAAGGAATGGTAAAAGTCTCAGATTTAACCGGAGATTATTATATATACAATCCTAATATGCATGCTTTAGTTGGAAAATCATCCGGCCGGGCTTATAAACTTGGCGATGATTTAAAAGTTAAGGTGCAAAACACCGATATTCATAAAAGACAAATTGATTTTACTCTAGCACACTAATTAGTAATGATATGAAAGCCCGAATCCTCCTAACCTTTATACTAAGTGTAATTATTGCCGGTACCGGTTTTGCTCAATACTTCTCATATGGGAAAAACCGGGTTCAGTACGATGATTTTGATTGGAGATATATACAATCAAAGCATTTTGATGTGTACTATTACAGTACCCAGAATTATGAATTGGCTGAATTTACAGCAATGAGCATAGAAAGTGCTTATAAACAGATCAAAGAAGATTTTGATCATGAATTAACAGATAGAATATCTGTAATTATTTATGATTCACACAATGATTTTTCGCAAACTAATGTAGTAACTCTTCCTACAAGTGCAGAGGGTATTGGCGGGGTAACAGATAAATTTAAAAACAGAATTACACTTCCATTTGATGGAGAATACAATGATTTTCGTCGCACTATCCACCATGAATTAGTACATGCCATATTTAATGATATGTTTTATGGTGGTACTATTACTTCGATTATCCAAAATAATATCCAGCTTGTGTTTCCATTGTGGTTCGAGGAAGGCCTTGCAGAGTATAGTGCTTTAGGTTGGGATACGAATACAGATATGTATGTTCGTGATGCTGTTATTAACAACTATCTACCGTCTTTACAATATCTAAGTGGGTATTATGCATATAGAGGAGGGCAATCGTTTTGGAATTATATTGCTGAAGTGTATGGACGCGAAAAAATAGGAGAAATTCTTCAACGTATTAAAACCAGTAGAAATGTAGCATATGGGCTTTCAACAGCAACGGGTATGAATATGCAAGAACTATCAAAAAGCTGGATGGAGTATTTGAAAAAACGCTACTACCCGGAAGTTGCTGAGCGAGAAAAATCTGACAATATTGCAACACTTTTAACTAAAAGAGGCTCTTCTGGAACGTATAATACTAGCCCTGCTATTTCGCCACAAGGTGATAAAATTGCAATGATTACCAATGGAAGAGGATTCTTTGATGTTACGGTAATTAGTTCGATTAACGGTCAAAAGCTTAAAACGCTGATTAAAGGCGAAGATAATCCGGATTTTGAAGAACTGAATATTCTTAATCCAAACTTAACGTGGTCTCCTGACGGAACAAAAATTGCTATGGCTGCGAAAACTCGCGGGCAAGATGACCTGGCAATAATTGAGTATTCAACGGGAGAAGTTACTAAAATCAAATTTCCGGAAATAGATGCAATTGGTTCAGTTAGTTGGTCGCCTGATGGCAGCAAGCTCGCTTTTGACGCTAATATAGGGCCGTATCAGGATATTTTTATCTATGATATTCAGAGTAAAGAACTTAGTAACATCACTCAGGATTTTTATACCGACCAACAGCCTGCTTGGGGACCGGATTCAAAATCTATTTATTTCGTTTCAGATAGAAGTGATAGAACTGAATTGCGTAAGTACAGTATCAATCATAGTTTGTTTTATGGTGAAGGTTTTTATCAAACCGATATTTATAAGCTGGAGCTAGATTCAAAGCATGCCAGCAGAATTACACAAACCTTAGAATGGAATGAAATACAGCCCTCTGTAACTCAAACAGGTCGGCTACTTTTTATTTCAGATGAAAACGGAATACAGAATATTTACGAGATGGATCTGGAAAGCAGAACATCCAATCCATTGACTGATCTTCAAGCAGGTATTTTTCAGATTTCTGTAAGCGTAGATGGAAGTCGCCTGGCATTTAATGCTATAAATGAAGGGTATCTCGACATCTTTTTGTTAAAATCTCCACTTAATCGTGCAAAACAAGAAGCTTTGAAGCTTAATTACTGGGCGGAACGCCGCGCTAAGGAGACAAAAGAACAAAGAGTACCAGCGTTAGCGTATGCAAATTCAATTTTTCAAGATGGTGTAACATCTATCGAAAAAGTTGATAAGAAAGAAAAAGAAGAGAAAAAAGCGCTTCAGCCAGTCGTAGAAAACCCCAATGAAAATATCGACTTCAGGAATTATGTATTTGCCGACGACGTAATCCAAGACACAACACTGGTATTAAGAGATATTGAGATATTCAATGTTGGCAAAAACATTACAGAGGATGGGAGGTATATTCCTAAAAGTTACCGGTTAAAGTTTGATGTTGATATCGCTTATAGTCCTTCTTTGGTTGCATCAACTTATGGATCTTACGCTCTTACTCAGTTCATATTAAGCGATCTGCTCGGAGATCATCAACTGGCAATGGGAACCAACTTTGTATTTGATTTAAAAGAAAGTGATTACAGTTTTCAATATGGTAATTTAAAGCGTAGAACAAATTTCTTTATAAGCTATTTTCATACATCCCGAAAATTCCAAAACTTTTCAGGAGACCTTCTGCGATATAGAACATATGGATTGGGTTTAACGGCTCAATATCCTTTTAACAAGTTTAGGAGGCTCGACTTCAACTTGAATTACATAAATGTAGATTTGGATTATAATAATGTTTTCGGTGTTATTAATAACACAGGTAATTCTGGTTCTTTCGTAGATGATCCAAGTGAGAATAGCAACTTTGCTTATCCGGAGATAATTTTTACTGAAGACAGAACAAAACCAGGTTTTATAACTCCACGGGGAGGTGTTCGTTATTCTATCGGTTTAAGTGGAAGCCCTGCGATAGGGAGTACTGCACCGGAATTTATTTCTGTTCTTGGTGATTTTAGGAAATATTTTGATCTCGGATATCAATATACCTTTGCTCTGAGGTATTCCGGAGGTGCTTCAATTGGAAAAGATGCACAAAACTATTTTATGGGAGGAAAACTAGGTTGGATAAATCAGCGTTATTCAGATAATAGCCTGCCTTTAGATCGTATTTCAGATAACTTCTTTACTGTTCCGGCACTCCCGTTACGCGGATATGAGCTTAATGAAATAAATGGCACAAATTTCAGTTTGGTTAATGCAGAATTTAGGTTTCCGTTGTTTGCAGCATTAGTTCCAGGTGCTGTACCAATACTACCTCTTTATAATGTTACTGGGTTGGCGTTTTTGGATGTAGGTACGGCGTGGGGCACTGATATAAATTATGGCCTTCTCGAAACTGCCAGCTCAAATGCACCATTAGCGGTAAATGATAAATCTTTAGATCTGAAGGTGGCTAGAGAAGAGATTGGTTATATAGATTTGGGAAACGATGAATTTCGTCAAATACCTTATTTAAAAGGGGATCTTTTGATTGGAGCTGGCTTTGGTTTCAGGTCAATTCTGTTTGGTCTACCTTTTGGGTATGATATAGGTTGGGCTTATGATGGAGAAAGAGGTTTTAAAGGAAAAAAAGCTGTCCACTATTTCTCAATTGGCATCGATTTTTAACTGATTACTAAGTTAAAAACTACCGGAGATCAAAAGTCTCTGGTAGTTTTTCACAGGGTCAGTGTAATATACAAAGACAGTGTATTGTTGCTTCACACTCGAAATGCTATCATTTACTGGTACAATTTCAGATTTGTTACCCAGTTCTGGCTTTAGAAAATATTTATACCGATAAACCCCTTCTTTTAATAGCAAGCTGGTAATCCATTCCTCCGTTTTGGGATCATAAGCGAGCCTTGAACCTCTTGACAGTAGCCACGAGTTAAAATCGCCAGCGACAAACACTTCACTATTTCGAATATTATTTGGCTTAGCATTTAGCCGAAAAGTAACCTCTGTATATCTTGAATCTCTTTCTTTTTCAGGCTGTCCAAAATTGAAAGCATTTCTCTGAGTTGGCTTTGCTGAAAAGTTAAGCAGATCTGGTTTTAGGATAATTCTGGGTGGTGTATATTCAGGCTGCCAGTCTTCAATTTTTGTAAGATTTATATTAAGCTCTGTAAGATCTAATGGAATGAAATCGAAGCTGGCAGCAAAAGAACTTTTTCTGGGAGTATAAAATCGAATTTTGCCTGGAGTTGTGATATCAAAAGTTTCTGTAGATCTAGAAGAGCCCCAAAATCTGTTTTGAACAAATTCGAAACCAAGATCAAACTGTGGAAATTTTATGTTTTTTGGGTATTCATAAACTGAAAATAATTGATCTACTGCAGGAGAGTTACTTCCGGAATTAAAAACAGTTTCTACACTGGAGATTAACTTTCCTTGTTGCTCAGTAACAAAAAAGGGTAGGCTGAATAATTTTGTATTTGATACATAATCATATACGTGAACCATGTAATTGCCACTGGTTATAAAAGAAAGTTCTCGGTTAGGAAATTCGTATTTATAATGAAAGTAGCCTGGTTTTGAAAAGGCATTTCTTTCTCCTCCGGTTATAACTAATTCATTTATTCCATCTATAAACCAAACTTCAGGGATATTACTTGGTTCCCAATGCTGGTTATAATGCTCGAATTTTAACCGGAATTGCCCGGGCAGAGATGTAAGTTCATCAAATTCCAGAACCAGCGTCTCGTTCTTATTAAGATTAATTATCGGGGGGTTGCTTTCATTGCTTGCACGATAAAGTTGCAGGCTTTGTATAGATTGAGGAGGAGAGAGCTGATTATTTACAAGTAACAAGCCTTGGCTTATATTTTTATTAACAAGGCCTGAGCCCGTCTCTAAAATCTCAGAAGAACCGAAACAAGCCATGGCTAGAAACCCGACAGCAAAGAATAAGCTTTTATACATCAATTTCACCTTCAAATACAAAGGCAGCTGGTCCCATCAACTTTATATTAGTGTATTTTTCTGAAGCGGCATTAAATGAAAAGGAAACAGTTAGTGTGCCACCTGCAACCAGTATTTCATACTCAAAATCATTTGCTTTATTTTTTGATTTAAAATGTGTTGCAATTGCAGAAGCAATAGCGCCTGTACCACACGCAAGTGTTAAATTTTCTACTCCACGTTCATAAGTTTGCAGGTGAATCGTATTGCCGTTTTTAGCACAAATAAAATTAACGTTTGTGCCCGGAGGATTAAATGAGTTATGATGCCTGATGGCAGACCCTTTCTTAATCAACTCTTTTTCAAGTTTAAGCTGTTCGGGATCTACAAATTTTACAATATGTTCGGTTCCTGTATATAGCTGGATTAATGGCTCTTGCTGTAATTCAATTTCTTTTGGCATGTTTACATCAGGGAAACTCACTGAAACCGAGTTATGCTCTAAATCAACTTCAGCTTTGTAAACAGCATTATGAACATTAAAGGTTTGTGATAACGCATAACCATTGCTGGCAGCAAACAAGGCAAGGCAGCGACCTCCATTTCCGCACATTCCGGCATCGCTTCCATCTGCATTACGATAGGTCATAGTATAATCGATGCCTCTTCGCTGGGGTAATTCCAATGCTATCAGCCCATCTGCACCGATGCCAAATTTTCGATCACAAAGTTTAGGGGTGAATGCAATGATTTCATCCAGGGTAAATTTAGTATCTCTGTTATCGATAACAACAAAGTCATTACCGGTGCCTTCCATTTTATGAAATTTAATTCGTGCCATCACTCAACAAAAGCCGGTAAATGTTTCCAGGTTTCCTCAGATGTAATAAAAGGCGTAATACCTCGCATTAAGGCAGATATTCGGAACGATAGTACAGTAAAAACCAGCTTAGCAGATACGTTTTGCCGCAGCAATGGCCGGCATTCATCAATTTGATGAAGCATTTTTTCCAGGTTTGCATCAACTAAAGATTCTGTAAACTTTTGAATAGAACTTAATTGATCGATGTTGGTTACAAGCGATTCGTTCTGCGTATCTTTAAAAACCAGGAGATCACGAATATATATTTCCAGCAGGTTTGTGATCGCAATCATGCCTTCAATGTTATTCGAGCTTTGCCAATCTTGTATAAGTTTTGAAAGCGCAGCCGCATCCTGGCTGTACGAGGACCTCAAAAATTGCACAATTTCATCTCTGTTTTGTTTTAATCGTTCGATATCAAAAAACCGGGTAGCAGCATAATCACCGTTCGAAACTCTTGCCAGATAGGCTGCATCTTCAGTATTTATTTTGTCAATTTCTATTAAACCTGTTTCAACTTCTTTTTGAGTAAGTGTGCCTAAGGTTATATGTTGGCAACGGGATGTAATAGTCGGCAGAAGGCTTTCATAACTTTCTGTTGTTAGAATAAACATCAGCCGGTCAGAAGGTTCTTCTAGTAGTTTCAGAAATGCATTTGCCGTTTCTTTTCTCATTGTTTCTACATGCGTTAATATAATGGCAACACGTTCTCCTTCGTTTGGGCGTAATTTTGCAATAGGGCGTATTTCATCTCTGAAATAATCGATGGGGTAAAATGCCTGTAAATTCTTTGACGAGGTTTCAACATGTAAAGACGGACGTTGCGAAAAATCAATGATCTCGTACGGGTCATGAGAAAGCAGCTCTAGTCGTTCTCTGATTTCTCCAACTTGAGCTGAAACAGGCTTTGGAATAAACACGTGGATATCAGGATGAGAAAACCATGATGATTTTTTTGAAGTCTGGTGTTCTCCTAAATCAGATAGGTTAGCAATCCCGTTAATGGCTTCAGCTAAGGCCAGGGCAAAAGCTGTTTTTCCTGAACCTTTTGTACCTGAAATTAAATAAGCGTGGCTGATACGCTCGGAAGCGAGTATTCTGTTTATCTGTTGCTTTGCTCGATGCTGGCCTACAAGGCGTTTATTACCAAATGATATATTCATTCATTCCTCCCATATATAATCAAAGAGTAATGTGCCTGCTGTTACCGTAACCCCGATAAAACCAATTAAAGCTGCAAAATCGTTGGAAAATCCTTCAGCAGAAGCATCAACAAAAGCACTTTTAGTAATATTTGTAAGTAGTAAAATAAACGGGATAAAAAGTGGGATAGAGAGCACTGAAAAGATAGCTCCTTTACGATCGGCCTGGGAGACAATTGCGGCAATCATGGTTGAAACACTCGAAAGGCCAATAGTACCAAAACTTAAGATTACAAAAAAAGAGTTCCACGAAACTATGGTGATATCGGCTACAAAAATATAGACAGCAAACGTAAGTAGGTTAATGATGAAGCTGAACGTAAGATTGAATAGTAGTTTTCCTGCAAAAACGGTGCTTCCTTTGGCATAAAGCCGAAGCAAATTGTACGTGTTTTTATCAGTTTCCGAAATAAAACTTCTTCCTAAAGAAGAAAGTGCTGCAAAAAGTACGATTATCCAGATGATGCCGCTTTTAGGGGTGGGATTCAGCTCCTGTGCCTTTATGGTAAACATTACAAGCAATAAAGATGAAATTACAAATGCCACTACCATATTGAACGCAAACCGGGTACGGAATTCCGTTTTCAAATCTTTTTTAAAAATCGTAAGAGAGCCCTGAATCCATTGCATAGCCAAGTTTAAGAATTTACCAGCCTATTTGCCCGAATTAGCGGAATTAATCTTTGATTGATTCACATAGTACTGGGTATATTCCAAACAGAAACTGTCAACCCTAAAAATACTGTTCATGAACCTATTTTCATTGCTGGAATCAAAAACCATCTTATCAAATCTTGAGGTGAATAATAAAAAAGAGCTGATATCTGTGATGGTTGACACGCTAGAGCAAAGAATAGGAAGCGAAAACCTGGAAGCAGTAAGAAAAGGTGTACTGGAAAGAGAAAAAATAATGTCCACGGGAGTGGGGAAGGGATTGGCCATTCCTCACTGTAAATCGCAAGTGGTAAATGAGAGTTTTGGCAGTTTTGCAATTTTAAAAGAGCCTCTTGATTTTAATTCCATTGACAACCAACCAGTGCAACTGGTTTTTCTTTTGATTAGCCCCGATTCCAAAAACAGCCTTCATATAAAATTACTAAGCCGTGTTTCCAGGTTGATGAATAGTGGAGCATTTCGTGAAAAGGTAACCTCATGTACCAGTTCTGCTCAAATTCTTGAGGCTTTCAAAGAGGAAGAAGAAAAATATTTTGTAAACTGATTTATGATTTTTCGAAAGCAATTACTCCTTACTTGTTCTGCATTGTTATTTAGCATTAATCTGCTCGCGCAGGAACTGGAATCTTTGTTAGGTTCAGTTCCAAATCAGGAAGCTTTTTGGGCAATTACTGTGTTGGATGAAAATGGTAATAACCTGGAAAGCCTTAATTCGGGTAAACTTATTATTCCCGCTTCTAACCAAAAACTATATACATTGGGGGCAGTGTTAGATCGTCTTGGAAGTAATTTTACGTACACTACAAATATTTATGGTAAAGGAGAGTTAAGGGGCTCAACCTGGATTGGAGATTTGATTATACGAGGGTCTGGTGATCCCAGTATAAGCGGGTTTTTATATGAAGATGATCGTGAGTTTGTGTTCAAGAATTTGCTGCAGCAATTGAAAGAAAAAGGGATCTCTTCTGTTAAGGGAAATCTGATTAGCGACATAAGTTATTTTGATAATGAAGTATATCCGGTTGGATGGGATTGGTACGATCTCACTTTTTATTACGGAGTTGAAATTAGTCCGCTTTCATTTAATAACAACGCATTTGATTTGGTGGTAACTGCCGGGGATAAGATTGGTGAAGCTCCTGCAATACGTTGGTATCCTGAAATTGATGATCTCACTATCATCAATAATCAAAAAATAATTGAGGCAGGCAATAAGTATGACGAGTTTTATCGCAGAAAATTAGGTTCGAATAAAGTTGAATTAGCAAGTAAACTGCCCCAAGGCTATATAGAGGAAGAATCTCTGTCGATAGAAAATGCTCCAAAGTTTTTTCTTGATTCGTTCGCTTTGTTTTTGAGAAAAAATGGCTTTTCAATAGCTAAAGTATCGAACAAAAATGTGGTTTGTTTAGTCGTAGAGTGTACAGAGGTGCTGGCATCACATACTTCGCAGCCGCTTTCTAAGCTTGTGAAATGGGCGAATAAAGAAAGCGATAATTTTTATACAGAAATGCTCTTAAAAACACTGGCAGCTGAGAAGCAGGAAATTCCCGGAACATTCGAAAACGGGATTAAAGAGGTGCGAAATTTCTTAGCTGAACAGGGAATAGACACCAATCTGGTTAAAATGAATGACGGTTCGGGGCTTGCCATGGGTAATTATACAACAACAGAGAATATCAGCAGTTTTTTGCACTCTATGAAAAGCCATGCAGCGTATGATATATTCTATAATAGTTTTCCGGTGGCAGGAATCGATGGTACAATAGCGCATCGCTTTAAAGGAACAGGATTGTATAATAATTTAAGAGCAAAGACGGGGTTTATCACAGGAATAAGAACCTTGAGTGGCTATATGACTGGAAGCTCCGGTAGGCAGATTACCTTTAGTTTAGCGACCAACCATTATGCCGGAAAGTTGAAACCTGTTGATGCTTCTCATCAAGAGATCATTGAGTATCTCTATAAAAAATATTGATTAGCTTTGGGCATGTCTAAATCGAAAGTAAAAATTTTAGTTACAGACGATGAAAGAGGTGTTCGAAATACACTAAAAGAAATCCTTGAGTTTGAGGATTATGAAGTGCTATTAGCCGAAAGTGGTAGTGAGGCCCTGGAATTAATTTCAAAGCATAGCATTGATTTGATGTTCCTGGATATCAAAATGAAAGGAATTGATGGGATTGAAACACTTCGACAGATAAGAACTACCGGATTCGAATTCCCTGTAATTATGATCTCGGGGCATGGTACCATTGATATTGCAGTTGAAGCTACCAAGATGGGAGCATTTGATTTTTTAGAGAAGCCTCCCGATCTGAACCGTTTGTTACTTTCGGTTAGAAACGCACTTTCTCAGCAGAACTTAGCAAAAGAAGTAAAACAGATCAGAAAAAGGCTTCCAAAGATCCAGGAAATAGTAGGTGAGAGTAAAGCTATTTCAAAGATCAAAGCTATGATCGATAAAGTAGCACCTACACAATCAAGAGTTTTGATAACAGGAGAAAATGGAACAGGGAAGGAGTTGGTTGCTAAATGGATCCATGAAAAAAGCTCCCGAAGCAGAGAAGCGTTTGTAGAAGTAAATTGTGCGGCCATTCCAGCTGATTTGTTAGAAAGTGAATTGTTTGGACATGAAGAGGGTGCTTTTACAGGAGCAAATAATCGCCGAATTGGAAAGTTTGAGCAAGCAGACAATGGCACGTTATTTCTTGATGAGATCGGCGATATGAGCCTTAGCGCTCAGGCCAAAGTGCTTCGGGCTTTACAGGAAAACAAAATCAACCGGGTTGGCGGTAACGAATCTATTTTGGTAGATGTTCGGGTGTTAGCAGCAACCAATAAAAATCTGGAAGAAGAGATCAAAAAAGGAAATTTCAGGGAAGATTTGTTTCACAGAGTAAGCGTGATTCCAATTCAGGTTCCATCATTAAATAAACGATCTGAAGACATTCCACTGATTGCAAAAGCTTGCTTGGAAAGATTAAAGGCATCTGATATTAGTTTTTCATCGATAGAATTTGATAAATCCGGCCTCGATGCGTTAAAAAAGAGAACATGGACCGGAAACGTTCGTGAGTTGTACAATGCTGTGGAGCGGCTAGGGATTCTTGCGAAGAATGAGGTTATTGATGAAGAATCGGTAAATGAAATACTAAAACCCTGGGATTCCGAAAAGTCAGATTTGTCAGGGCTTGCCAATGAAACAGACAATTTCCAAAATTTTAAAGAAACGGCAGAAAGGCTATTTTTGGTGAGGCAGTTAGAGAAAAATGATTGGAACATATCCCAAACTGCAGAAGCCGTTGGGCTGCAGCGCAGCCACATCTACAATAAAATGAAAAAATATAATATAGAGCGATAGCATGAGTGCAGAAATCATAGACGGAAGAAAAGTAGCAGAATTAACCCGTGCCAGAGTTCGTGAAGATGTGCAAGATTGGAAAGCAAAAGGTAATCGTGCCCCGTTTTTACAAGTAGTATTAGTAGGGGATGATCCTGCTTCAAAAGTTTATATAGGTGCTAAAACAAAGGCGTGCGAAGATGTAGGTATTGAAACAGCAACAGAGATCTTGCAGGATACTATTTCTGCTAAAGAACTTAAGTCTGTAATTCGTGGATATAATGAAGATAATTCCATTGACGGCATTCTTGTTCAGCTACCGCTGCCTTCACACTTAAGTTCACACGATGTAATTGAAACTATCGATCATCGAAAAGATGTGGATGGCTTCCACCCTATGAATGTTGGCCGGTTGGCGCTTTGTCAGCCTTGTTTTAAAAGCTGCACCCCTGCAGGAGTGATGGAGTTGTTTAAACATTACAGCATTCCTGTAAAATCGAAGCATGCCGTTGTTATTGGTGCAAGCAATATTGTTGGTTCTCCAATGTCTATTATGCTTTCTAGAGAGAATTATACAGGTAAAGCCACAACTACAATTTGTCATAAATACACTAAAGATCTTACGCGGCATACTATCAATGCTGATATTTTAGTAGTTGCTGCTGGTCAGCCACATTTAATTAAAGCCGAAATGGTAAAAGAAGGAGCAGTAATTATTGATGTGGGGATCAATCGTGTAGCTGACGAAACCTCAGAAAAAGGATATAAGCTGGTTGGAGATGTAGATTTCGGATCAGTTCAAAAAAAGGCGAGCTGGATTACTCCTGTTCCCGGTGGGGTAGGGCCTATGACCGTTGCCATGCTAATGAAGAATACCTTGCTTGCTGCAAAAAAATCTATTTATCCTGATTCATAATCTACAACTGGTATGCCAAACTCCTGAGCTGCTTGAGTAAAGATCTCATCGAAAGTAAATAAATAGTGTTTTTCTATGCTGCAAATTGAGAGATGTAAGGCATCCAGAGTTCTTAGAGGCAAGGAAGTTGTTTTTAAAATGAAGGATGCTCTTTCAAAGTGATTTGAACCGAATGTAATTGTGCGCAAATATCCTTGACTAACCAATCTCTCAAATTCAGCAACTGCAATGGATGCTTCTTTGTTGGTCATTATCTGCATTCTTACTTTTTTGTTAATTGCTGAGATAAATTCAACTTGAGTCAGGTTGCTAATGCCGGCCGATCCGGCATCCACCATTTTAGAGTTTACCAAATCAGTTTTAGGTTCTGGAACAATGAATGCAACTATACAGCTTGTATCAATATACACGGTAGAACGTTAGTACCTTTCATTTCTTCTCATTTCGATTACAATCTCAGATAAGGGTTTTCCTTTTGATTTGAACTGTTTTCGAAATTCCGTCATATCCGGAAATTGTAATTTCTTGGGCTTCTCATAGTTCACCAATTTAGCAATGGGTTTGTTATGCTTGGTGATGATAATTTCTTCACCATGCTCTGCAGCAGTGAGGTATTTGGCTAGTTGCTCTCTAACTTGGTTAATTGGTACTTTTTTCATTGAGCTCTATTTATGTACATAATTAAATGTACATAAATACGATTGTCAAAACAACATGGAATTTCTTATGTAAAGGATGACACTATGTTGTCACTCCTAGTCATTAAGTTTGGGTAAATCAAAAAACAAACCCAACAATTATGACATTACACACACTAACAAACCCGGCAATTTCCAAAAAAGCAGCACCAAAGTTATTTGTTGCACCGCTTCTCAATCGTATTAAAAAAGAAAGCAAACAGGAGTTTGAAGAAATGCAGCAATCCTTTGAGCTAATGGGTTGGGGTAACCTTCCTGATGAATTGAAAATTGAAATTTATGACGACGTTCGTTTTATGGTTCATGAGTTAAAAGGATATTTTAGCAGCTGTGACGAATTTGTTGAGCGAAGAAGAAACAGTGTTCACTTTTGGGTAAGCAGTTTTCAGGATGGTATCTGCACATTGCAAGCAGCCATAAAAGCACTCAAAGTAAAATCATTGGTATGAAGAGATAGAGAGGCCTAGGGTTTAGGTAGTCTTACTTCCTGATCTCTGAGCATTTTCTTCATTAGTATAAATCTCTTTTGTGGAGTACATATGTTGGCTGTTGCTCATAAAATTTAAAACTGCTTACCTGTTGATTTATGTATTCAAAAAAATAGTTTAATCGATAAAGCACTTCCATACAGATATCCTTATCTTTGAAAAACTGCAAGCCAAATTTTCTGTTTCATGTACAAAATGAATGATTCTTCTCCATTTGATCGCATCACACGCCAGGGGCTTACTTATGATGATGTATTACTTGTGCCTAATCATTCAAAAGTTTTACCGCGCGAAGTTGACCTAAGTGTTCAACTCACTCCAACTCTTAAACTAAATATCCCGATTGTAAGTGCAGCGATGGATACCGTTTCGGAATATCGATTGGCAATTGCATTAGCTCGTGAAGGCGGATTAGCTATACTCCACAAGAACATGACTATTGAAGATCAGGCTGAACATGTTCGGTTGGTTAAAAGAAGCGAGAGTGGGATGATCGTTGATCCGGTAACTTTAAATGAGAGTTCCACTGTACAGGATGCAAGATCTTTAATGAGTAAGCATAAAATTGGTGGTATCCCTATTGTTGATGCAGCCGGAATACTGGTAGGAATTGTTACAAATCGTGATCTGCGTTTCGAGTCGGATATGTCTGGAAAGCTTGGAGATATTATGACTCATGAGAATTTAGTTACTGCAAAAGAAGGGACAAATCTTCAGCAGGCTGAGCAGATTCTGCAACATTTTAAAGTAGAAAAACTTCCAATTGTAGATTCAAACAACAAGCTCGTTGGTTTAATCACTTTTAAGGATATCGAGAAGAAAATGAACTTCCCAAATGCTTGTAAAGATGATTTGGGGAGATTGAGAGTGGGCGCAGCTGTAGGAGTTACTGCTGATACCATGGATAGGGTTGAGGCTTTAGTACACGCAGGAGTTGATGTAATTACCGTTGATACTGCCCATGGCCATTCTGATGGTGTTTTAAAAACCGTTACTCAAATAAAGAAGGCACATTCTGAACTTAATGTGATCGGTGGAAACATAGCCACAAGAGCAGGTGCTGAGGCTTTAGTTAAAGCCGGAGCAGACGCTGTTAAAGTTGGTGTTGGTCCCGGCTCAATTTGTACCACACGGGTGGTAACGGGAGTTGGCGTTCCCCAGTTAAGTGCAGTTATGGAAGTGGCAGAATTTTGCAATAATAAAGGTATTGGACTTATTGCTGATGGAGGAATCAAACAGACCGGAGATATTCCAAAGGCAATAGCAGGTGGAGCCGATGTGGTAATGATGGGTTCAATGTTTGCTGGAGTGGACGAAAGTCCTGGAGAGACTATTATTTACGAATCAAGGAAATACAAATCGTATCGGGGAATGGGCAGCATAGGTGCCATGAAAAAAGGCTCTAAAGATCGTTACTTCCAGGATGTGGAGGACGACATTAATAAATTGGTGCCGGAAGGCATTGAAGGCCGCGTTCCATTTAAGGGATATTTAAGCGAAGTGGTGCATCAAATGACGGGCGGGCTTAGAGCGGCGATGGGTTATTGCGGTGCAGCCGATATAGCCGAGATGAAGGGTTCTGAGTTTGTGCAGATTTCCGCAGCTGCCTACAGAGAAAGTCATCCACACTCCGTTCAAATAACTAAAGAAGCACCGAACTATTCGGTTTGATCTGCTTCCATCCATGAAAAACGTATTCTTTATTGTGTATTACTTTCCACCCATGGGCGGGAGCGGGGTACAACGTCCATTAAAGTTCGCCAAATATCTAAGAGAGTATGGCTGGAACCCCATTATACTTTGCCCTGATCCGGGAGCTTATCAGATATTTGACAAATCCCTTCAAAAAGAACTTGATTCATTGGATCTGGAAATCCATCGGGTAGATGCGAAAACACCTTTTCATACATTAGGAGGCAAGCAAAAATCTACTGGATTAGTAACGGGAAATGTGGCTAAAGTTCTTAGAAGTATTTCCCGCCGGGCATACTTTCCGGATAACAAGAAGGGATGGATTGCGCCAGCCATAAAAAAAGGGAAAAAGCTGATATCAGAGAAAAAAATTGATCTGATCTTTAGTACAGCTCCTCCATTCAGTAATCATGTTATTGCTAAAGAGCTGAGTAATGCTGCCAGAATTCCAATGGTAACAGATTACCGTGATTTGTTCTTAAACAGTCATTTTGAAGCGGCTGAAAGCCAATCAAGAAAAGAGAAAAAAAGAAAGTTGGAAGCTGAATGGTTAAACAGCGCCAATGGTATTGTAGTGTTAGACAGCTTCGCCAAAAAAAAGATCAAAGAAAGTGTGAGTAAAGATCTTAACATCAAAGTACTTCCTCATGGGTATGATCCGGATGATTTTAGAACAGAAGTAAGTCCCGGGCTGGATTATAAAAAAGGAAAGCTCAATTGGCTATACAGTGGTTTATTTTATGAGTCGAATCAACCGGATGCATTTCTCGAAGCGTTAGAGAAAGTTTTTGGAAGAAGTCCGGATGTAAAGTCAGAAACACATCTTCATTTCCAGGGAGGGTTAAATTCTCGTATACAAAAAATGATTGATCAAAAAGGGCTTTCTGAGATAACCAGCGATTATGGGTATGTGTCTCATAACATAGCCGCTGCTAATCTTATAAAAGCAGATGTATTATGGATGATTTCAAATTTCTCAGAAAATTTGAAACAGATTAAATCGGGCAAACTCTTTGAATATATAGGTAGTCAAAAACCGGTTTTTGGGTTAGCACATCCCGGTGAAGCTCAAAAATTATTGAATTGTTATAAGGCCGGATTTGCAGTGGCACCGTCTAATGTGGAAAAAATAGCAGATGTAATTCTAAAAATTCATATGCTCTGGAAAGAAAATAAATTACCCGTTCCGTCGAAAGAAGTGGTACTATTGCACAATAGAAAAAAAATAACAGGTGATTTGGCACAATTTTTTAATGAAATTGCAGCCAAATGAAGCTTTAAAATGAAATCATTTTTACAAAGACTATATCAGGACAGGCATAAAAATGTCGAAGTAATTTTGCTGGATGATTCTAAACCCGGCCAGGATAACTCGTACACAATTAAGCCTAATAATCTTTTCATAAGTTTTGTTTTTATTTCTCTGGCTTTTTCTCTGGTTGTGGCTTTGGTATTTATGCTTACCCCGTTAGGTAGTTTGCTCTACAGCACAGATGAAGCCAAGATCAGGAGTGAAATACAAGACATATCTACAAGGATAATTGCACTTCAGGACTCTTTAGAGGTTCGGGATCAGCAATTACTGGATATAAAAGAAGTGATTCGTTTAAACAAAGACACCACGCTTACTCTGGATGAAAAACTGCAACGCGTAAATTCAGGTTCTGATAATCAGCAGCTGGGGAGGGTGCAAACTCAATTTGCAGACCTCAATATTTTTGAGCAGTTTGAAACAGAGAACTTTTTGGCGGCTAATATATTAAAAGATGTTCCTGATTTTCCGGCCAGGAGCCCTGCTTCAGGTACTAATACCAGAGGCTATGAGCCAATGCAAGGTCATTTTGGTTTAGATATTGCCACCAAAGAAGGCGAAGTTTTTATGAGTGTAGCAGATGGAACAGTGATATCAGGTAACTGGACATTGGATTTTGGGTACGTGATATCAATTCAACATAATGATGGTATAATCAGTATCTATAAGCACTGTTCTAAGCTATATAAAATAAAAGGAGAGAAAGTGTTAAAGGGGGATATTCTGGGTTTAATTGGAGATACCGGATTATCAAGTTCAGGGCCGCATCTTCATTTTGAGATCTGGAAAAATGGAATTTCTCAAAATCCTATTTCCTATTTAATTTTTTAGTTCCGATGTTTAATTCAAAAAAAGCGAGTAATACAGTGAGTAATTCAAATAATCAATCACCTTCAGTAAACATTATAAGTGAAGGTTCTAAGCTAAATGGCAATATCCGCGTTAATTCTGATATCAGAATAAGCGGAGTTGTAGTTGGTGAAGCTATAGCAAAAGGCAAATTAATCCTTACCGATAAAGGCGAAGTTAAAGGGAATATAACTTCTGCAGATGCAGATGTAGCCGGCAAAGTAGAAGGAGATGTAAAAGTGAGTAGCCGCCTGGTCCTCAGAAAAGAAGCGATTATCGATGGAAATATATTTACCAAATCGCTGATAGTAGAAGAGGGTGCTCAAATAAATGGTGCGTGCAAAATGGGGGCCGATATAAAAAACCTCCCCCAAAATAATGATGCTTCTTACGCTGAGGAAACAAAGCTGAAAGGAGCCCAGGCGTAGGGATGCGCCTGCCAGAAGAATACGCTAAATATTTGGGTTTGGGAGCAGAGATTGCTGGAACGCTTCTTGTGCCGATTGGAATAGGGTACGGAGTAGATCGGTTTTTTAGCACTTCGCCATTTGGAATCTTGATTGGCTCGGTTGTAGGAATTGCGTTGTTTTTTTCGTTGGTTTTTCGCTTGTCTAAACAAGACCGGAAAGAGGGAAGAGGTGATTAAAAGGCTTGCAAGATTTAATACCATTCCTTTCATTCTCGCACTGGGTTCGTTCTTCATTTTACCCGTTGATCCGGCTGTGGCAATATTTTCAGGGTTTTTTCTTAGTGCCATATTTGTATTTAGCAGTGCATGGGTTTTAGAAAATTTTTGGGAAGCGGACTCTAAGTTGTTTATAAAGGTGTTTTTCTTTTCAATGGTAATCCGGTTTGTGCTGGTATTGGCGTCTATTGGAATTTTGTTCGGAGTAACAAAAATTCATGAAATCTACTTTACAGTTAGTTTCATAATTTCCTATCTTTACCAATCTGTAACGGAAGCGATTTTATTCAATCAAATCATACAAAAGAAAAGTAGCAAACAGTAATGGTTCAGGCCCTGCGTCGCGTTTTTTTAATACTATTATTTTTATCGGTTAGCACCTCAAACACATTCGCAGCAGAAGAAAAAGAGTCGCCTATAGATATTATGGGAACTGTAGCCGATCATGATTATTTTAATTTCTTCAGCATAAAAATCCCGCTCCCAAGAATTATCATACTTCAACATGCTGCAGGAAATACAAGTCTGGAGGTTTTTGGGAGTACCCACTCTGCCATTGAATCTGGATTATTTGAAGATGCAGATCATGCTTTGGTTCCAACTAACAACGGAAAAATTCTTATTGATCTTTCTATTACATCGCACTTAGTTTATTTTTGGTTAGGGTTAATTGCTGTTGCGATTTTTACTTCATTTGCGCGTCGAAGGTATAGCCAGGGAATAGGTGTTAAAACGGAGCCAAGAGGTGTAGTTCAAAATATCTTTGAAATTTTCTTTCTGTTTATTCGAGATGATGTAGCCAGACCTAATATTGACGATAAAAAAAGTGATAGGTACATGCCTTATCTCTTTACTGTTTTTATGGGGATAGCTTTTATGAACGTTTTTGGCCTTTTACCATGGGCTGCAACAGCTACAGCCGATATTACAGTTACAGCGGTTTTTGCTCTATTCACATTTGTAATAACTCAGTTTAGTGGTTCAAAAGATTACTGGGGGCATATATTTTGGTTCCCAGGAGTTCCGCTTGGGGTTAAGTTCTTAATGATACCTGTAGAATTAATTGGCTTGTTAACTAAACCGTTTGCGTTAGCAATCCGGTTATTTGCAAATATGATGTCTGGTAAAATTATGATTATAGCGATTCTTGGGCTCATATTTATTTTTAATGATATGTATGGTGCAGCAGCTGGTTATGGGGTAAGCATTTTCTCTGTGGCTATGACATCTGTACTTTATATTTTGAAGCTATTTGTTGCGCTATTGCAGGCTTATATTTTCACGTTGCTCTCAGCGGTATTTATTGGAATGGCAGTAGAAGATCATTCACACGACGAAGAACATTATCATGCTGAGCATTCAGCATAAAACATTACTAAAACACTAATAAAAAAATAATATAATACTATGGAATTTGCTTATTTAGCAGCTGGTATAGGAGCTGGAATCGTTGCAATCGGTGCAGGAATTGGCATTGGCTTGATCGGTAAAGGCGCTACTGAAAGTATTGCACGTCAACCGGAAGCATCAGGTGATATTCGTGGTGCAATGATTCTTACTGCAGCTTTTATCGAGGGTGTAGCTCTTTTTGGTGCCATCATTTGTATCATCTTAGCTCTTAAATAAATAGTTATGTACTATTTTTTGGCTGGAGGCGGGGGTTTATTATCATTTAATACAGGTTTTGCTCTATGGATAGCAATATCCCTTGTGTTTTTTATTTTGATAATGAGCAAATATGCAGTTCCACCAATAATGAAAGCTCTTAATGAGCGTGAAGCTAAGATCAAAGATTCTCTGGAATCTGCTGAGAAAGCGTTAGCGAGAGCAGAAGAGGTATCGAAAGATAACCAAAAAGCCCTTCGTGAAGCTGAAGCTAAAGCACAACAAATCCGAAAGGAAGCTTTAGAAGAAGCGGAACTCCTCCGTACAGAACGAATTTCAAAAGCAAAGGATGAAGCCGCTCAAATTATAGAACAGGCTAAAGCCTCTATTGAGCAAGAGAAAAAGCAAGCGCTAATGGAACTTCGGAACGAAGTTGCCCAATTAGCTATTAAATCTGCTTCCGTCATCATTGACGCCGAACTAGACAACGAAAAGAACAACAAGCTGGTCGATAATTTTATTAGCGACTTGTCGAAAAATTAAGCTTTGCTGATGTTGGTATCAAAAGCAGCACGCCGATATGCAATTGCGCTTTTAGAGAATGCTAAAGAGCAAAACTCTTTAAAGAAGACCCTTGAAGATATTCAAATGGTTAAAGAAACCATTGATAATTCAAGAGAACTTCGAACTTTTCTAAAAAGCCCGATTGTTAAACCTCATGATAAGCAAGAAGCATTGTCATCAATTTTTGATGGTAACGTTTCAAAAGAAGTTTCTCAGTTTATCAAATTAGTTACTCAAAAAGGAAGAGAAGATATCCTGGAAGAAGTGGCTTGGGCGTTTGTAAATGAATACAACAAAGATGCGGGCATAATTACTGTACAAGTAAAAACTGCTGCCAAATTGGAGCCAAATCAAACAACTGAATTGACAAAAATGCTTGAAAAAGCTACCTCCAAAAAAGTAAATCTTGATCTGATTGAAGAGGAAGAACTAAAAGGTGGTATTTCGGTTAAGATTGACGATACAGTTATAGATGCTACTGTAAAGCATAAATTAGAACAGCTTGAAACACAATTCCTCGAAGTATCGATGGAATAGAATTTGAAAAGATTTAGAAATACAATAATACAATGAGCCAAGTCAGACCAGACGAAGTTTCTGCCATATTACGCAAGCAATTAAGCGGTTTCGATAACGAAGCTGATGTGTATGATGTTGGTACCGTACTAGAAGTAGGCGACGGTATTGCACGTGTATATGGCCTTTCAAATGTACAAGCAGGCGAGCTTGTAGAATTACCGGAATCAAAAGATGAGAATGGTAACAACATAACAGGAATGGTTCTTAACCTTGAAGAAGACAACGTGGGTATTGTGTTGTTTGGTTCTTCAAGCTCGGTTAAAGAAGGCCACTCTGTTAAAAGAACCGAAGACATTGCCTCTATCAACGTAGGTGAAGGTGTTCTTGGGCGTGTTATCGATCCTCTTGGCAATCCGATTGATGGTAAAGGCCCCATTACAGGTGATACTATCAAATTACCGTTAGAGCGTAAGGCACCGGGTGTAATTTACAGAGAGCCTGTAGCAGAACCGCTTCAAACCGGGATTAAAGCGATTGATTCATTGATTCCTATTGGCCGTGGCCAGCGAGAGTTAATTATTGGTGATCGTCAAACAGGTAAAACTTCGGTTGCTGTTGATACGATTTTGAACCAAAAAGCTACTCAGGATTCTGAGAAGCCGGTATTTTGTATTTATGTAGCAGTAGGCCAAAAAGGCTCAACCGTTGCAGGTATTAAGCAGGTATTGGAAGAAAATGGAGCAATGGATTATACAGTTGTTGTATCTGCTCCTGCAAGTTCTTCGGCACCAATGCAGTATATTGCGCCTTTCGCCGGCGCAGCTGTTGGGGAGTACATCCGTGATACCGGGCGACACGCGTTGGTAATTTATGATGATTTATCAAAACAGGCGGTAGCTTATCGTGAGATGTCTCTGCTTCTGAAGAGACCTCCGGGGCGTGAAGCATACCCTGGTGATGTATTCTACCTCCATAGCCGTTTGTTAGAGCGTTCTGCTAAAATCATCAACGATGATAAAGTAGCTCAATCTATGAACAACATTCCGGAAGGGCTGAAACCAATGGTTAAGGGTGGTGGTTCATTAACGGCACTTCCGGTTATCGAAACTCAGGCTGGCGATGTTTCTGCATACATCCCAACCAATGTAATTTCGATTACAGACGGACAGATTTTCCTTGATACAGACTTGTTTAACTCTGGTATTCGCCCTGCAATTGATGTTGGTACTTCTGTATCTCGTGTGGGTGGATCTGCTCAGGTAAAGTCCATGAAAAAACTTTCAGGTACACTGAAGTTGGATCTTGCTCAATATAGAGAGCTTGAAGCTTTCGCTAAATTTGGTTCCGACCTTGATGCGGCTACACAAGCTCAGCTAAGAAAAGGGGAGCGCACGGTAGAGCTGTTAAAACAAGATGTATATCAACCACTACCAGTTGAACGGGAAATTGTTCTTTTGAAAATTAATGACGAAGGGTTGCTTGATAAACTTCCTGTAGAAGCAATTAGTGAGTTTGAAGAGCAATTCCTGGAAACTGTGCTTTCAAAATACAGTGCTGAAATGACTGATCTTGCAAAATCAGGTGTACTAAACGATGAATTTGGTGCAAATGTAATCGATTCGGCAAACACTGTTATCGATCAAATCCTAGCAGCACAAGAAGCTTAATACATGGCGAATCTACGCGACATACGAAACAGAATTAGTTCTGTAAACAGTACGCAGCAGATTACAAAAGCTATGAAAATGGTTGCTGCTGCTAAACTTAGAAAAGCTCAGGAGCGGATGACCAAAACCCGCCCTTACGCTGCTAAGATTCAGGATGTGGTAGGTCGGTTAGCTGAAAGTGGAAGTGTTGAAAGCCCGTTAGTTGAAAAGGCTGAATCAAATCAGAATCTGCTTTTTATCATTGTGGGTTCAGATCGCGGACTTTGTGGAGGCTTTAACAACAATCTTTTTAAAGAAGTAGAGAAGCAGCTAAGCAAGCAGTATAGCACTCAGCTAGAGGCAGGCACTATTTCCTTGATCACAATTGGGAAAAAGGCCACAACTCACTTTACCAAGAGAAAATATAACGTGGTTGAAAGTTTTCCTGGCTTTTTTGATAACATTGAATATGATTCTACTTCTGCAATTATGGAATCAGCGGCTGGCGAGTTCATAAATGGAACATTTGATGAGGTCTATATTGCGTTTAACGAATTTAAATCGGTTATAGCACAAAACAGGAAAGTTGACAAAGTGTTACCCATCGACCCGGCAAGTTTTGGATCTAAATCTGATGATGATTCTAAAACAGCCATTGACTATATTTACGAGCCTGATTCGAAAGCAATTTTGGATAAGCTTTTACCTCTTCATTTGAATATTCAGCTTTGGAGAGCAGTACTTGAATCTAATGCGGCGGAACAGGGTGCACGAATGTCTGCAATGGATAGTGCCACAGAAAACGCAAAAGAACTGGAGCGGGATCTGAAACTTGAGTACAACCAGGCACGGCAAAGTGCAATTACAACTGAGATTTCTGAGATTGTTTCTGGTGCACAAGCACTTAGTGAATAATCAGGACTTCAGTTTTTGATGTATTGATTTTTAACACGGAGAGTTGGCAGAGTGGTCGAATGCGGCGGTCTTGAAAACCGTTGTGCCGCAAGGTACCGGGGGTTCGAATCCCTCACTCTCCGCATTTAAAATAGCCCGACTGGGCTATTTTTGTTTTAATAATTAATATTTTAGTTCGTTACCAGCTTAAAATAAATCTATGAAGATACTACTTACTTTTTGTTTGCTTCTTTTATCTGGTGCAGCGTCAAATTTATACCCGCAGGACACACTGGAGATTTCCCTTCAGGATTTTATTGAAAAAGGAGTGGCTAATTCCGGTCAATTAAAATATAGCAGAACAAATGTTCAGCTAGCTGAAAACCGTGCAAACCTTGCTAAAAACCAACGCTTCTTACCCAGTCTTAATTTTCGCTCAGAACATGCTGTTGTACCGGGTGTATCATCCCCTAATGGTTTTGCAGAAGATCAGATTTATCTGGATCCGGATGCAAAGAATGACTGGGAGAAATTTGGAATGTTCAATCGGTTTAGGATAAGCGGAGTACAACCAATATTTACCTGGGGAGCGATTGGTAAAGCAATTAGCGCAGCAGAAGAAGCAATACGAGCTTCTGAGTTTGAGTTTCAAGCGGCTAAGGATGACTTCGAAGTAAGGTTATTCGAATTATATTATAGTTATGTACTGGCCTTGGAAATAGAACGCCTTCTCGAAGATGCAAATGAGAAGATTCAACAAATAGCAGATAAGTTAGACGAATCAGCAGATGAAGGAGAGGATATCGATGAAACAGACGTGTTTAAGTTCGAGGTATTTAAATCAAATTTTGAAATTCAGAAAGCCGAAGTAAATCAAAGCCTGGTATTCGTAAAAGAGACATGGAAATATTTGTTGAGAAACGAAGAAGGACATATCTATATACCATCAATTCGTTTTTTGGATCCATTATCTTTTGAACTATCCGGGCTGGGGTATTATCAAAGTGCTGCTTTTTTAAACCGAAATGAACTTAGAGGGATTGCTGCCGGTAAGGAAGCCCTTACTAAGTACATGAGTTTTCAAAAGGCACAAAATCTACCTGGGTTATATTTTGGGTTTACAACCACATTGGCATCAACACCCGTTCGCCCAAGACAACCTAACCCATTTATAAGTACTCCCGAAAATACATTCAATACCGCAGTAGGTTTTACAATTCGCCAGAATTTGAATTTTTTTCAATCTAAAACCCAATTAGAAAGAGCAAAGATTGAAAAAAAGAAGATAGACTATCTTGCTGAAGCGGCTCGTGATGGTATTTTATTGGAAATCAATCAGACCTACCAAAAAGCTGCTGTTGCGGAAGTTAAAGTTGAAAAAACTGACGAAGCTCTTGTTACTACAAAAAGGTGGCTGAGGATGGAACAACAAGATTATGACTTTGGTATAGGTGATGTAAAAGATTTAATTGATGCCATGAAAATGGAATTGGAACTCAGGCTAAAAGAAAAAGAAAGTATTTACGAGTTTAATACAGCAATGGCGAAACTTAATAATGCAGCGGGAATTCCGTTGCAATTACTGGAACAAAACTAACAAGATGAAGAAATACATAACAATACCGGTTTTTTTATTGATGCTGTCAGGCATTACTATTGCCCAATCAGGTAAAGAAGAAATAAAAACACTTCTTGAACAAAGAGATCAACAGGTTAAAGAGTTATTGGGGCCAAAAGGCACTGAGTATAACGATACCCAAAGAGCCTCTTTGAAAGAAATGATTAACGGGATTATTGATTTTGGAGCCATGGCAAAATATGCACTGGGTGATACTTACGCGACATTAGATGAGGCCACTCAGAAAGAATTTGTTGAGTTATTTGGTACTATTGTACGGGATCAGTCTCTGAATAAACTAGATATTTATCGTGCAGAAGTAACCTATAAATCAATAACCGTTGATGGCGATAATGCTGAGGTAGAAACTTTTGCTGAACTTGATGAGATACGTACCCCGGTGGATTATTCGATGAAGAAACAAAACGGTGAATGGGTTATTACCGATTTAATCCTTGATGAGGTTTCAACAGCAGAATCTTACAATGGCCAGTTTCAAAGAATCATCAAAAGGAAAGGTTTTGATTCTTTGATGAAAACCCTCCGTAAAAGAGCCGCAAGAAATTGAGAATTTTTCCATTCGATAAATAGCTGTATCTTTGAAATAAACTTCTACAGTGCTTAAATCTATACAAAACGAGAAGCTGGCAAAAGAGGGTTATGTGTATGTCAGCTATGGTCATCCAAAATATTTAAAGCATACATTGGCTTCGGTTGTGTCTTTACGCAGACACGACAGAACCAGGCCAGTAGCTCTTCTGTGCAGCCAAAAGCAAAAAAATATTCTGGAAGAAAAAGGTTTAAGCTCTATGTTTTCTACTGTGCAAGTATTGCCTGAAGACAATTGCTCAATCGTTGGTTTTAAGCACAGCGTATATAAGTTTATGATTTTTGAGAGAAATTTGTACCTGGACAGTGACATTATATGGTGCAAAAACCCTAACGCATTGTGGAAATCGTTAAGTGTTTTTGATTTTACCATTACAGGAACTTTAGTTTCGGATAATTTTTTTGGAGCAGCCAAAGGAGCAGGTGTTTTAAAAGATATTTTTTTAGGTAGAAGAAAAAGAACCCTTAAAAAATTTGGACTATCATACCTAAGTCGTGTTCAATCGGGGTTAATGTTTGCTCAGGATTATTCACAAACAAGAAAAGTGTGTACACTTGCCGCTGAAATGTTAGATCGTAAAGATGAAACTCATTTCAGAAGTAGAAAAATGGAGCAAGGCCGTACAGAAGAATCTTGTGAATGGAGCTTGGCGATGGCAATGTCGAAACTTAATAATCCTGTGTATCCATGGTTAAAAGGCCATAATAGTGCTCAACTTGATTACATAGCCGACTTAACAGAACATGATGAAGAATTTGAATATGTATCCTGTAAATACTACTGTGATGATTTTGTTTATTCATTACGGGGTTTGAAATCCAGCTTTCTAAGAAAGCTCATAATTAAGGTTTGTTCATTAGTTCCTGGGAAAGGAGATTTCTTAATGACTACTCCGTATTGTATTCATTTCGGTTGGTTTCACGAAAAAAAACCTTTCTATGTATTTGCTGAATCAAATTGGAAACAATTAGTCAGAGTTTCAGAAAAGGAAAGAAATTTAATTCCAAAACAAGATGCTGATATAGCTTCTCGTAGCAATTAAAAAGTTTTTATGATATACAGAGAGGCTTTAACTCGTGTATTGCCGGTTACAAGGATAGTATTATTAGTTTCTATCATTTCTCTCTGTAGCAGTGTATTGAGTGCACAGATAAAAAATGATTACAGGATTAGTTACTCTTCAAAATTTGTGCTAAACATATCTGAAAAGGAAACTCCATTTTGGGGATGGGCTAATCAGCATGGAATTATAGATAGAAATTCAAGCAATCTAATCAGTTCTTTGTTGATTGGTTCACCTGGATACAATCTTTTTTCAGATCTTTATTTTAGTTTCAATACAGAAATTTTAGGAAGAGTTTCAGAAACGAATACTTTTTTCTTACCACAGGCATACGGTTTTTTTGAGATAAGTAATTTTGATTTACAGGTCGGTAGATTTTACCGGACACAAGTAATTGGTCAGGATAGAGACGCAACAATCGGATCATTATTGGTTAGCGATAATGCAAATGCTTTGATTGGTTATAATCTGAAAAGTAAGCGTTTTTTATCTGTGCCATTATTGCAAGGATATTTAGAATATAAGTTTAGCTACGGCGATTTTTTAGCACGGGATAGATATGTTCAGGATGTTTTTTTCCATTCGAAAGATTTTTACCTGCAGGTTCATATAGGTAGATATAAGCTTTCAAGTGGCATTATTCACAACGCTTTTTGGGGAGGGAAAAGCCCGGTTAGTGGCAATTTGCCTTCGAGTTTAGCTGACTATAAGCGAATAGTACTTAACAATAGTGGCGGCGATAATGCGCTCTCAGGTGAACGAATCAATAGATTAGGAAATTCTATTTCAGGCTATGATCATGCAATGTCATATGAGTTCGACAATTTTAAACTTCAAATATCTAAGCTTTTCTTTATAGAAGACAGGCCTGCTTCCAGGCATCGAAGCCCTTGGGATGGACAGTGGAACGCTACTTTAGATTTTAAAAATCACGATATCTTGGATTATATTGTTTACGATCATGTAAACACCAAAAGGCAGGATACCAAGGTTTTCGAACCGTATGGTAGAGCAAATTATTATACCCATTTTCTTTATAGGACTGGATTTACTAATCGAGGCTTTGTATTAGGAAATCCACTTATTGAACTTGAACTTGATGAAAATGGAATTGCTCAATCAGTAAATAATGTGCTGATTGCTCATCATTTGGGAGTAAAAGGAAGGGTTAGTGATAAATTATCCTTTTCCCAAAGAATGACCTACAGCAGAAATTATGGAAATTGTTTCGATCAATTGGTGGTACCAGGTAGTTGCAATTATGAACCTGATGACAATGTTGAATTGATTCCACTCTCGGAGCTTAGAAAAGATGCTTATTATTTTTCTACCGGATTTAATTTTATAATAAATGAAAAGAAAGATACAAATGCCTCGATTACACTTAATTACGATTTTGGAGAACTGGAAAAAAGATTTGGACTTATAATGGGCTTTAAAACAATGATCTTTTAAGCGTATTAAAAGTTTACTTAAAATTAGCCAAGAAGATCCTTGGTATTTCGAATGCATAGAAAAGCGCTTTTAATTGCTCCATATTTTCCACCCAGGCACAGGGTTGGCAGCATCAGGCCATTTAGATTTGTTACACATCTTAAAGGTTTAGGATGGTCTCCTGCGGTTATTGCTTTAAAAGAGCCAAGTCAAAAACTAACTCAAAAAGAGAGAGAAGTATTAAAAGACATACCTTTATATGAGTTAGAAGTGCCATTTTCTAGAGACGATATTTCATTGAAGCCTGTAAAAAGCAAGTCATTTTCATTGTCTAAGTTTATAGATGACAGATTTCCGTTGGATACCTGGCTGCCGCTTTTTTTTAAAGAGAGGGAAAAAATTATTGATTTTTCCAGGAGCTTAAACCCTGACCTAGTTTGGAGCACAAGCGATCCTTGGTCAAGTAACTATATGGGGTTTAAAATATCTGAAGCATTAGATTTACCTTGGGTTGCAGATTTTCGAGATCCATGGACTCTTTGCAGTATTAGGTATTCTGGGAGAAGGTGGCCTGCTACTTATTTTGATAAACGTTTTGAAAGAAAGGTGATGAACAAGGCCAGGAAAGTTACTTTTACAGCAAAATCCACCGAAGATAAGTACCTGAGTTACTATCCGGTTCTACAGGCTAAAACTAAAACCATTTATAATAGTTTTGATAGAAGCTTTTATCAAGATGATCCTGATGTGGAAATACCAAGCCTTTCGAAAGAGAAATTAAATATACTTTTTCTTGGTAAGTTCCGATCGCTTTCAACAGCTTATGATATTTTGTGTGTGTTACGTCAATTTAAATCCGAGAATGCAGATTATATTAAAGCAGTAGAAATTTATTCTTTTGCAGATTTGATGGGAAATGATCTTGAATTAGCAAAAGAATTAGGGGTAGAGAATCAATTCAAGACTATCGAGATAGTTCCAAATGAAAATGTGCTGGATTTAATTAACAAATTTGATCTTCTGTTGCTTAGTACCCATCCAGGCAGAGATGACATAGTACCGGCTAAGCTAATCGATTACTTGGTTTCCAAGCCTCCGATTCTTTCTTTAGCACCCAATAGTGAGGTGGGTGAAATTATCAAAAAAACTGATAGAGGTGTTCATTTTAAAAATGATGAAAGGGAACAAGTACCTGAATTTTTAAAAAAATGTATTTCCTTAAAGAAATCAGGTGAAAGATTGCCTTATTATGGAGATGGTAATTCATCAGAGATAAGTAAATTTGAGGCAAAACAAACCACATCACAGCTGGTGGATGTTTTTAATGAAATAATTTCTAATGAGTGAGAATAAAGGATCATTAGCAGATAAAGTAACCGTAGTGGTGTTCTCAAGAATACTTACTGCTCTTATCGATTGGTCCGTTGTAGTAATAATCGTAAATCTTATTTCTGAAACTGAGTTTGCTATTCTTAGCACACTCCTTATTGTTTACGAAGTGGCGAAAAATATTGGTACACTTGGCTTCCCTGAAAGTATTTTTTACTACTTCGAGAAACTTGCAAAAAACTATAGAAAAGCTTTTGCTGTTCAAACAACTGCAATCCTTTTTGTTACTGCTAGCATAGCTGCAATCGGTATTTTGACGTTCAAGTTGTTTGCTCCAGGTTTATTAACAGAGTTTAAACCCGAAAGTATAGAAACCATTGAACGCCTTTTACCCTATGTTGCCATTATTGTTGTAATGGAAATTCCAACTTGGCCGGTAAATAATATATTACTTGCACTAGGCAGGCAAAAAGAAGCAGGATGGTATCAAATAATTACAAGTATACTTTCTTTTAGTGCAGTAGTTTTACCGCTATGGTTGGGTTATTCTCTTACCTTTGCAATTTATGGATTGCTTGGTTACTCCGTTATTAGGTTTTTAGGTTCCTTTATTTGGGTTTCTATCGTAATTCCCCCAGGGCCATTAAGAACTACACATACAAGTATAAGAGAGCAAGTAAGTTTTTCGGTACCTCTTGGTATTTCTTCTCTTGTAAGTCAATTCAATAAGTCGATTGATAAGATAATTGTTATTGCTTTTTTTGGCGAGGTTCTGGTTGCGAACTATAATGTAGGGGCCAATGAAGTCCCTATTTTGAGAGTGATTCCTTTTGCAGTAGGCTCAGTTTTGATAAGCAGATATGTAGGTTTTCAGCTAAAGGAAAAAGTTAAAGAACTAATCAATTTATGGCATAAGAGTATCGAAAAGGTGGCATTATTAATAATTCCGTTAGTAGTACTTTCGGTTGCCTTAGCTGCAGAGATAATCCCGATACTTTATGAAACAGAAGGTACTGATTATGCAAAGGCGGTACTGCCTTTTCAGATTTATAATCTGATAACACTGATAAGAGTTGCTCACTATGGTAGTGCCTTACAAGCGTATGGTGATACTAAAGGTATTCTGAATCTCAGCATATCTCTGTTGATCTTAAATATCCTTTTTAGTGTACCTGCCACACATTTCTTTGGAATAGCAGGCACAGCGGCGGGTACTTTAATTGCTAATCTTGTTAATTGGTATTTCACATTAAGGAAAATAGGCAAGCATTTAGAAATTCCTTTTTACCAGGTATTACCAATTAAAAAGTATAGCAAGATTATTGCTCTTTCTATAGCCATTGCAATTCCCGTTTTTTATTGGAAAAAGTATTCAGGAATATCAGAGTTCGAACCAAAGACAATATTCATATATACCGCAACAGCATATATTGGCACATACCTTTTGTTAGGTACGCTTATGAAATTGATTACGAAATCAGATTGGAAAATCTTTTTTAATGCTATCAGTCTTAGATTTTTTTGGGCAAGGAATTAACCTTTCCTTAAAATGGCCACACCTTTTTCAGAACCAACAAACTCTGCTTTTAATTCAGGATACTCTTTCATCCATTTTTCGACAATGGAGCTTTCGTCTTTTCGGTTAGCATCGTCTAAAATAATCACAGCATTATCACTGAGATTTTTATACAACAAACTTAATGCCGGGTATCTTGCTAACCGATTTAGCTTGAATGGTGGGCCATCAATAACCAGGAGGTCTATGTTTTTTGGGATGGATACGTTTTCCAAATTATACCAGCGATATTTATCTCCGTTGATTTTGTATTCCTTCAATGGTGCATGATAAAGTTCGGCTATATCACTAACGCCATAGATCTCTAACTCTTTTTTGTTATAGTCATAATACTTGCCATCATGATCGATAGAAACAATTTTTCCTGAGTTCATTTTCTTCAAAAAAAGTGAGGAAATTACTGTTGAAGACCCACTGCCAATTTCAAATATCTGTTGAGGTTTATTGAAGGAAATTTCCTTCAGGATGGTATAAATAAGCTCGGGAGTAGCAGCCCATCCTGTCATTAAAGGGAGTGGAATATTAGGTTCTATAGTACCATATATTGAAAAAAGAGTTTGGTTTTTTTGTTGGTTATGCTGAATTGATTCTTCCACTAATCCATGAACATGGTAAAAGCCTGCAAATAGGAAAAAAGTAAAAACAGATAGGAGTATAGAGATACTTAAAGCTTCTAAAAAATATCCTAAAGCTATGAGAATTACGCCTGAGAGGATAGTAAAAGAAAAAACAATTTTAATATCAGACCTTTTAATCTTCAGGTCTTTCCATAGAAGTTTTCTGAAAAAGCTAATCATGTAGTTTGTATTATATCCGTATTAGTTTCCCTGAAATATAGCTTTTTATCTGATCTTTATACTTCAAATAGATTTCAGGGTACGGGAAAGCGAGTATTAGCAATTCCATCATAAAAGAATCAAACCGTATATTCATACTCAACATCACTCCGAAGTGCATTCCTATTAAAGATAGTATAATGAAAGGGCGGAGCTTTTTAAACCAACATAAAATTCCGAAAAACTCAGTGCTGATTCCTATCAAAAGCATTAAAGTTGCCGCAGGAATGCTATTCAAAGCTAAGGTTTGCACAATAGTATAGCTGAATTCACCCTCCCTTGACAGAATATCAGTCCCTTTTTCGGCTATCCATAGCCATAAATGTCTTCCATCGATCCAGCCCGGCCCAGTACCTATCAATTTTGATATGGAAGCCGAAAAATAACCAAGGCCTATATAAAAAATGGTGAACCCAAAGATGAAACGATACCTGCTTGAGGCTTTCTCAAAAAAAGCAATTCCGAGGGCAAAGCTGAATAAGGCCATGCCAACAAGATTAGCACTATGCGGTATTTCTCCAATCGAAAACCTGGCTACATATTGGAAATGAAGAAGTATAAAAGCAATGCTATATAACCATTTGGATCCGATCCTGAAAAAACTTATCAACATGATAGCAGATATAAGAACTGCATTTATAATTGGCAGTTGATTTCCATGCATGAACGAAATATCAATAAGATTGGCAATGCCCAATGGTAATACTACATCAGTAATTTTTAATGTATAAAGACCCCATTCCCATGATAACTTTATAACTTCATAAACAACAAAAAACTCAAAGAACTTAAAATATATCTGATGCGCCCTGGTTAATTCTTCAGGTCCATCAAACAAGTTACTGGTAATTAATTTTCCTAACCTCTTCATTTTCTAAAATAATCTGATTTGTTAAGATTGGGATTAAACACAGTAGTATCTGCCTTAAACAACAAGTACGGAACAGTATTTACCACAACACTGTCGTCCCCAATCAATTTGCCATGCACTTTATAAATCATCCAATCGTTTGTAGAAAGGTATTTTTCTCCCAACATAGTTCTTAAGGCATTAATCCGCTCCTTATCCCATTGCTGCGTTTTTGAAACGAAGTTTGAATAATCAATCTGGTCAACACCAATTTTACGCATAGGTACCGGAGAGCCATTGAGGTTTTCGAGATCACTTATCTTCCAGAGGAAATCGTCATCAATATTGGTAACATCTCGCACTAGTGCTCTTGTCCAAGGGTTACCTGCTTTTGAAAACATAGGATAAATACTAAATGGCCAGTATTCCCCTTTATGAGTTGCTACAAGCAGGGCATAAGCAAGCAGGCTTATAAGTGTAATTCGAACAATTTTTTTTTGGCTGTTCATTAAGAAATTAAAACAAAATCTTTATCGTTCTCGGTAGTTAGTGAAAGGAAGATATAAATAATAATTGCATAAAGTTATTCATCAAATCGATAATTACCGTTATTTTTGAATATGAGAAAAATCCGTTTAAATCTATTACTGCTTTTAGGTGTTTCATGTATTTTTTGTGAGCTACTGGTAGCTCAAAGTGAAGCAGATTTTGTATTGATTGAAGATTTTGAGAAAGAAAAGATCGGTGATCTTCCTGCAAACTGGTATAACCAAAAAGGAGAGGCTAAACCTATAACGTATACGGGGAAGCTTAGGCAAACATACAACTATGCTATAACAGAAGAATATGGGAATAAGTTTTTGCGCTTTGATGGTAAAAGGGGCAAACACTTAAATATGCCTTTGGTAAAAAATGAGAAAGTTGATATATATAAAACACCAATTTTAAGCTGGAAGCTTCGCATTCATGAAATACCGGAAGGTGCTAATGAAGATAAGAGTGATAAGAACGATGTTGCGGCAAGTGTTTATGTGGCCTTCGATTTAGGCAGGGTGTTGTTTAAAAAAGTGCCTAAATCAATTCGTTATACATGGAGTTCAACGTTACCCGTTGGTACGGAGCTTTCCAAATTTTATGGGAATCAGAAAATAATTGTGATAGGAACAGGAGAAAAGGGATTGGGAGAATGGCATACTTTTGAAAGAAACCTGGTAGAAGATTATAAGAGACTGTTTGGAGATGACCCACCCGCAAAACCATTGGCTCTGCTAATATTAAGCGATGCGAATAATACCAAGAACAATGCCAAAGCTGATTACGATGATTTCATATTAAAATCTCCTCAAAAATGAGCAATCTTTTCGGTACATTTGTTCGCTGTAGCTTTTAGCACATTTGCCTCATGAAAAAAATCCTTAAGCTATTTCAACCGCTTTTACTGCTTAATATCAAATACCCCTTTTTAGTACTTGGAGTAAGTTTGGTATTGGCGGCACTAGGTGCGTACTATTCTTTACAGCTAAAAGTTGATACCGATATTGCACACTTGCTTCCTAGGGATAATCCCAATGTTTTAGCTCTTGAGCAGCTCAAAGAAACAGTGGGAGGCGAAACCGAAATGCAAGTTGCAATAAACTCACCAAGTTTTGAAGCAAATAAACGCTTTGCTGAAGATCTGATCCCAAAAACTCTTGAGCTTTTTTATCCAAGATATAATGACAGATATTTTAAACGCGCAGAGTTTAGGAAAGACACTGAGCTTATTAAAGATAATGCATTGTACCTTGCCAGTGATCAGGAATTGGACGATATCATCGATTGGCTGCAAGAAGAAATTGATGATGCTCGGGATGAGGCGAATCCTTTTCTTCTAGATTTTGAGGAAGATGAAGAGGAAGAACCTCAGGAAGATAAAGCCGGAGATTTTAAAGAAAGCTACGATATACTTGTCCCGTCAGAATATCCTGTAAATAAGGATAGTACCGTTATGGTAGTAAAGTTCTTCCCTACCGGATCAAAGAGCGATATTCAATACCTGGAAGATATGTTTGTGGCGTACGACTCTTTACTGGCATCTATGGATGCTGCCTCGTACCACCCCGAAATGCAGGTTCAGTTTGGAGGGAGGCTAAAGCGGCATCTGGAAGAACTTACTTCCATTATGAAGGATGTGTTGGGCAGTTTTGCTTCGGGTATTTCCAGCGTAATTTTATTGGTAATGCTTTACTTTTTTATAAAGAAGTACATCCATTATAGAAGAGGAGAGGATAAAGGTCATACTATCTGGGATCATATCATTAGAATACCGATTCCTGTTTTAGTAATTGGTGTGCCATTAATTATGAGTTTAGTGTGGACTTTTGGTATTACTTATTTCTATCTGGGAATGTTGAATACCATGACCTCGGTGTTATTTGTAATACTTTTTGGGCTTGGGATTGATTATGGTATCCATTACTACGCAAGGTATATTGAGTTAAGGTCATCAGGCTTGGGAGTTGAGGAAGCAATAATGACTACGAATAACAAAACAGGCGAGGCAATATTTGTAAGTGCATTTACCACAGCTGCAGCTCTTTACGTTCTTATGTTTGCTGATTTTCGCGGGTTCTCTGAATTTGGATTTATTTCTGGTACGGGAATTATGCTGGCTCTTTTTGCTATGCTGTACGTGCTTCCATCCATCCTGGTGATTTTCGAAAAATTTAATTGGGTGCTTTTTACAGAGTCAAACGGTAATAAGCATATATTTGCGGAAAAGCGTTTTCCCTTCACAAAAATCACTTTTATAACAGGATTGGTACTATCAGCTTTAGTAATAGGATACAGTGGAAATCTTAGCTTTGAATACGATTTTGGAAAACTGGAGCCTAAATTTCCTGAATACGAAAAGTTCAGAAACGTGGCAAGGCAGGCAGAAGATTCAAATAAAAGAAACCCGGCATATATCATAGCCGACTCTGATGAAGAGGTAGAAAGCCTTGTTGATGTATTGAATGCCAAAATGGAAGCTGATACTGCCTCACCTACGATTTTGAGTGTTGAGGCCTTACAGGATCGTTTCCCTTCCTCTGAAGAAGAAGAGCAAGCCAAACTCAAAAAAATTGCAGAAGTAAGAAAACTGTTAAACAGTACATTTATTAGAAACAGGCAGGATGAGGATTTAGATAAACTTCGCAGAGCTTCCCAAACCACAGAGCCACTTACTATTGAGCAAATTCCGGATTACCTGAAGTCCAGGTTTGTTACGAAAGATGGTGAAATAGGACGATTTGTGATTGTGTATCCATCCATAGGCCTTTCTGATGGCAGAAATTCTATTGCTTTTAAGGATGATATTGCTGCTGTTCAAATAGATAATGGTAACAAGACCTATTATGCAGCCAGTACTTCTATTGTAGCTGCTTCTATGCTTGATTTAATGCGGACAGAAAGCCCTTATATGGTTGGCGCTACCTTCATTATTATTTATCTGTTCATGATCTTCACATTTCGATCGTTTCGATGGTCAGTGATTTCCATGCTGCCGCTTACGGTTGGGTTACTCTGGCTGTTTGGAATTATGATGCTGTTCGATCTGCAATTCAACTTCTATAATCTGGTTGTACTCCCGGCTATTTTAGGTATTGGTGAAGATAGTGGGGTGCATCTTGCTCATCGTTACCGTGAGGAAGGAAAAAACTCTATGTGGGAAGTTCTTTCAAGTACCGGACAACATATTACAATGGGTTCAATAACCACTATGCTGGGCTTTGCCGGGTTGTTATTTACGGCACATCCCGGTTTGCAATCACTTGGGTTAATGGCAGTTATTGGGATCGGTATGACTTTGCTGACTTCTCTTACCTTTTTGCCCGCGCTTATCCAATGGCTGGAAGATAAAGATTGGATTAGATACTGAAACAGGATTTGTTTTTCAATCTTTATCTGCTAAGATACCAGTCATATATTAACTGTACTTTGTTCGGTTGTTGCATATTCCAGGCTGTGGTAACAATTACTAAATTTTCATCTCTATTTACGATTATATTTTGTCCACCGGCGCCCCTTGCTAAAAATATGTTTGTCTTTTTGTCATTTTGCGAAACCGGGTTACTCCACCAAAAATAGCCATAGTCATAATGTTTATAAGCACCATTTAGTCCAACATCTTTTACAATTGCTGATGTTGCAGTTGAAATATAACCTTCGGGCAAAATCTGTTTTTTGGCCCATTTTCCTTTTTGAAGGTAAAGTTGTCCAATTTTTGCCATGTCTCTTGAAGTCAAAGAAATGAGTGCCATGCCATTATTTCGAGGTTTACCATTTCCTTGCCAAAACCAATAATCCACAATGTTCAATGGTTCAAACAAATATTTTACGGCGAAGGTGTCAATGGGCATTTTAGCAGCATTTTGTATGAGTCCGGAGATAAGCGTTGGGGCAGCATTGCTGTATAAAAACTCCGTACCAGGTATAGTGTCCATAGGTAATTGAAGGATTTTTTTATACCAATCGCCTTCTTCGCTGATTAGTTTACGCCAACTATTTTTAGGATCATTCCAAGCTCCCTCATTCCATGCAAACCCATGCCGTTGTGTTAAAAGGTCACTGATTTTGATTTTTGATTTTGCTGTGCCCTCTAAAAGATAATTTGGAAAGTATTTTGAAATAATATCAACGTCACTTTTCACAAAATTTTGTTGAATAGCACAGCCCAGCAATGTAGAAATCACACTTTTGGTTGCCGATTGCAGTTGATGTAAAGAATCTTTTGCCCAACCGTTATAATAGTTTTCAAAAACCAAAATTCCGTTTTTAATGACAATTAAACTGTGCATGGTTCCAAATTCTCCAGCTTTTATGGCACTGTCCGCTAACAAAGCATTGTTGTATAGTGTCTTATCAAAATTTTTGTTTTGCACAAAATTAATTTGAGCAAAGACATTTGATGCGAACAATAGACATATTATAATTGGTGTCTGTTTCATATATAACTCTATCTTTCGTGGTGCAATGATCGCTGAATTATTGAACTTCTTCTAACACATATTTTCTGTCCATATCTTTCAGTAACCTGCCGGCTTTTGTATGTAGAGAGTGGTAAAAAAGTAGTACTGCGTGTTCTTCATAAGCCTGTCGCAGTAACAAGGTTTTAGCTTTTTTGGATTGAATAGGATCTACATCCATAAGTTTCATGGCATACTGATTTAAATGTGCTTCGTTGGGGAGGAGATCACCCAAAATATAAGCGGTTTCGTTCGCGTGTTGAATCTTTACAATCTGGTGTCCGGGAGTATGTCCTCCTGTTCGAATTAAGGTGATACCTTCTATTAATTCAAACTGGGCATCTACTATAAATGCCAGTTTCTCTTCAGCAGCTAATTTATAGAATTCATCCAACTCGTAATGGCCGCCTTTTTGCTCTTGTTCCACTCCGGTTTGTTGTAAAGCATACATCCATTCTGTCTTTTGCACAAAGTAATTAGCGTACGGCATGGTCGCCTGGGTAGAAGTATGTTCATTCACAAATGTAGAACCCCCTGCATGATCGAAGTGTAAATGCGTAAGTACCACATGGGTAATATCGGAGGGAGTCAGTCCAAAAATATCAAGGTTGGTTTTCAGGTTCGAGGTATCTGTGTAATCACTTTTACTGTCTAACCCCCAACCAAGCCCGGTATCAACGAGAATGTTATGTTTACCGCTTTTAATGAGTATAGGATCAATTCCGATTTTAGTGGTTAGTTGCATGCCAAATTCAGATTCTTTGGGGGAGGTAATATCTTCTGACAGAACTTTCCGGAAAGTACCGTCTTCGAAAGCTTCAAAGATCCCTTCACTCAGGTGTTCTATTTCAAATTTTCCTATACGCATTAAAAGAAGTTTTGCCATTCAGAACCTACTTGCCCGGTGGACAGATTCCAGAAAGACCGTTTTGTTTAAAAGTTTGTGTTTCACAACTTAATAAATCTTTGGTTTCAATCAATTCATTTTATCTTCCACTATGAGTAACTACGATGTAATCATTATTGGATCGGGGCATAACGGGCTTACTACTGGCTGTTATCTTGCAAAGGTAGGGAAAAAAGTTCTGGTGCTGGAGCGCAGAGATACAATTGGCGGAGCTGTGTGTACAGAAACAATGTTTAAATCTTCTGAGAACCCAAATGGTTTCAGGATAGATGTGGGTTCTTCTGTTCATATTATGATCCATCAAACAGGAATTATTGAGGAACTTGAGCTGGAGAAGTATGGATTGGAATACATTGAAATGGATCCGATTATGTCATATCCGGTTCCAACCGGGAAAGGTGTAATCCATTTCTGGAAAGATGTGGACAGAACACTGGAATCAATTTCAAAAGTGGCACCAGAAGATGTCAAAAATTACAAAGAGTTTATTGAGTTTTGGGGGAAGATCAACAAAGGGGTTTTAAAAGCATTTACCACGCCGCCTGCAGCTAAAAATATTTTTGTTGAAATGGCTTTAAACCAGATTAAGGATGGAGCTATGTTTAGAAAAGGAGAGCAGGCTTCCGGGTTTCAGAAAGTTCTGTCTAGTTATGGCAAAGTTGTAGATGATGCTTTTGAAAACCCATATATGAAAGCTGCTCTTATGTGGTTTGCAGCACAATCGGGGCCATTACCGGATCATTCGGCGACGGGAGATTTTGCGGGATGGCAGTCGATGTTGCATGAAAGCGGAGCTAAGCATCCAAGAGGTGGCAGCGGCATGTTAACCCAGGCAATGAAAAACTTTATTGAAGCTCATGGAGGAGAGGTTAAATCTGATTACCCCGTAGATAAAATTCTTATCGAAAACGGAAAAGCAATAGGGGTAAGAACTGAACCTGGGGAAGAATTCAAGGCAGAAATTATTGTTTCGAACGCACATGTACAAACCACCATGCTTAAGATGGTTGGTCGGGAATATCTCGATGACTCATTATTTACAAAGGTCGAAAACATTCATATAGGAAATGGGTTTGGAATGGTGATTCGTTGTGCTGTTAAAGAGCTTCCTGAGTATTCAGCAGCTCCTGGTGACCCATATATTCACAACGGTATACAACTATTGGCTCCATCAGTTCAATACATGAAAAATGCAATTGGAGATTATACTAAAGGGCTACCTCCTGAAAAACCTGCAGTACTGGCAATGACATTTTCTGCCATTGATCCCGATGTAGCTCCTGATGGAAATCATACCATGTTTGTGTGGGCTCAATGGCATCCTTATGAACTTTCGAATGGGAAAACCTGGGATGATATCAGGGAAGAAGAAGCACAAAAAATCTATGATGTTGTTGTAGATTATGCACCAAATATGAAGGACAAGTTAATTGATTGGTATATTCAATCTCCATTGGATATCGAAAGAAAGCATGGTTTATTGAAAGGAAATGTGATGCATGTAGAAATGAGCTTTGATCAAATGTTTATGTTCCGTCCGATTCCGGAAATGAGCAGATACGAAACACCGATTAAAAACCTTTATTTATCGAGTGCATCATGCCATCCTGGTGGCGGAGTTTTTGGTGCAGCAGGATTAAATGCAGCGGCTGTAATTCTAAAGAACCACAAAAAAAGGTTATTCAAAATAAGAGATTGAGATCAGAACTTATCATAGATTTATCAAAGTTGGATGCAAATCTGGCTGCTATTAAAAAGAGAGTTTCTTCAGCAATCAAAATAATGGCGGTTGTTAAAGATGATGCTTATGGACATGGAATGATACCTATTGCTATCCACCTTGAACCAAGTGTTGATTGGTTTTGTGTAGCCCGGATAGAAGAAGCTGTTGAATTAAGGAAGTCAGGTATTCAAATTCCGATTCTTGTATTTGAGGTACCGAGAAAAAAAGATGCGTGGCTTTATTTGGAATATGGTATAACTGCTACTCTGACTGATGTATCTACTTTTGAAATACTGCAAGAGGGAACGGAGTATCATATAAATTTTGATACCGGAATGCGTCGCTTAGGGATTACCGAACAAGATTTTGTTAAAGTTATAGAGCGGTCTAAAAAAGAAACAGGGCTATTTTGTACAGGTATATATACTCATTTTGCTACTTCTGATGAACCAGGATCGGAAGCTGTGTTTGAACAGAAAAGAGTTTTTGAATCGATTCGAAAAAAGTTTCCAGCTAGATTTTTTGCTCATGTGGCTAACAGCGGGGCTTTGTTTTATTATGAAGATGCAAATCTGAGTTTTGATGGTGTGCGTCCTGGGGTTTGTTTATATGGCTATGGTGCAGGAGTAACTCCTGTACAAGATTTAGTACCTGTTATTGAATGGAAATCTTACATCATGCAGATTCGCAAAATAAAGAAAGGAGACGGTGTTGGCTATGGAGCTGCGTGGGTGGCAGATCGGGATGGCTATATCGGTACTGTTCCTGTTGGCTATGCTGATGGGATACCAAGAGTTTTAAGCGGAAAATTTGAAGTAGAAATTAATGGAGCTGTATTCCAGCAAGTTGGAAGAGTAGCTATGAATTACTTTACTGTTTTTTCAGATAAGAAAGATTTTTGTACAAACGATGATGTACTCATTTTTAATGGAGAACAGTTGAATCCAAGTGTTTGGGCACAATCGGTAGGAACTATTCCGTATGAGATAACAACAGGGTTAAATTCAAGGATTAAACGGAAGTTTGTTTAGAAAAAAATAGTCGAAATCTCGAAATCAATACGGATAGGTACGTCTTGTAAGGAACTATTTTCATTGTCGCCATATGCAAGAGAAGGAGGTAAAATAAGCACACGTTTCCCACCTTCTTTCATGCCTAATATACCTTCAATAAATCCCTCTTCTATAATAATTGGTGAACTAGAAACATCACTCGCTATTGGAGAAACTCTACCATTTACATATGAACTCTCAAATACTTCTCCAGTATCGTTTCTTCGTTTGGTATAAAATATAGAAACTCTATCTCGTATCGTAACCTCAAAATTTCCAGTCCCTAAATCAATATCATAATAAACTAAACCAGAGGTGGTTTCTACAGGTTGTATTCCTTCAATAGAAAATGGCGCAGGAACGGTAGAGAAATCGTCTTCAAAAGAATTAGACTCTGAGCCACAGGCAGAGAAAAAGAATGTCAGAAATAAGCAGTAAAAAGTAAGTAGTCTCAAAAGTGGGATATTTTTAAAATTCATGTATTAAACTAACTTTAAACAGGTTTAGTATCACTGTTAAAGATAAAGCGATTATTGGAAAAAACCGATAAAGGTTATTCCGAAGCTTCCTGAAATGACTTTTTCAATTCTTTTTCTCGGCGCTTTACAGCAACTTTGCTGATCACTATCGAAAATTCGTATAAAACTACAAGCGGGATTCCTATCAATATTTGAGAAATAGCCTCCGGCGGTGTCAGGAAAGCTGCTAAAATTAAGCAGGCTACAATTGCGTGGCGTCTGAATCTCTTCAGAATTTCTGGGGTAAGAAGCCCGATTTTGCTTAATGAATAGCTTATAACCGGTATCTGAAATACCAACCCACAGGAAAGAACCCATTTAGACAGCGAACTGAAATATTCATTGATATCAAAGTCGTTTCTGATTACGTCAGCAATTTGGAATTGGGTGAAAAACTGCAAGGCAAAGGGAACAAGAATTAGATAGCCAAAAGCAATGCCGATCAAAAAAAAGAATGTTATAAAAATAGTAGTGAGGAATGTTTTACGTTTTGTAGTACTTTCGAATGCGGGTTCTACAAATGCCCACATTTGGTAGAAAAATATTGGCGAGCCGATTATAAATCCAACTATGAACAAGACCCCCCAGAATGTAAAGAACTGTCCGGGAAGCCGCCGGCTTTGCAAGGTAAGGTCAATGGCATCCAAACCAATAAACTCGTACATAAAAAAGGTTGACTTTGCAGGGCCCAGCAAAACCTGGTTCACAAAAAAGTCTGAAAAGATAAATGTAACGACTACCCCGATAACCACTCCTATTAGGCCTTTTATAATTCTCCAGCGAAGTTCTTCCAGGTGCTCCAGAAACGACATATCTGTAGTTCTGTCCTCTGGTTTGGGAGCTTTGGGAAGGTGTTGTGTCATGATTTTTCGTTCCGCCAAGCTAAATCCTGAGTTTTAAGTCGTTACAAAATCGTAAAGCGGAAACTGCTCGCAAAGGGCTTTTACTTCTTTTGCTACAGAATCGTGAACATCTTCATTTTCGGGAGATTGAATGACTTTATCGATGAGTTTGGCAACCTGCTTAAATTCATCCTGCCCAAAACCACGGGTTGTCATTGCCGGAGAGCCAATGCGAATTCCTGATGTTACAAAAGGGCTTTCTGTATCAAAAGGAACCATATTTTTGTTTACAGTAATAGCTGCTTTCCCCAAGGATTCTTCAGCTATTTTTCCTGTTACACCTTTATTTCGAAGATCAATAAGGATGAGGTGATTATCAGTTCCACCGCTTACAATATTATACCCCATTTCTGTAAACTGACCTGCCATTGCCTTTGCATTAGCCTGAACCTGATTCTGGTATATTTTAAAATCATCCTGAAGTGCCTCGCCGTATGCAGCAGCTTTTGCAGCTATAACATGCATTAATGGTCCGCCCTGGGTTCCGGGGAAAACAGCTGAGTCCAGAACTTCGCTCCAGTTTTTTACTCTGCCCGATTTTGGAGCAACCACACCCAGTGTATTTTCTCCATCTTTACCAATAAGAATCATTCCGCCACGAGGCCCACGTAACGTTTTATGAGTTGTAGTGGTAACTACATGTGCATGGGGAAGAGGGTTATTGAGGTTACCGGTAGCAATCAGGCCGGCGGTATGTGCCATATCCATCCACAAATAAGCACCTGTTTCATCAGCGATACTCCGGAAAGCTTCATAATCATATTCACGGGAATAAGCAGAGGCACCGATCGAGATCATTCTTGGGTTTACTGCTTTAGCCTTTTCGCGGATTTTATCGTAATCCAGTTTGCCGGTTTCTTTTTCTACCCCATAGAATTCGGTTTTAAAGTAAATCCCGGAAAAATTTACGTGCGATCCATGTGTTAAATGCCCGCCGTGGGAAAGATCAAACCCTAAAAGGGTATCACCGGGTTTCATAAAAGCCAAATAAACTGCAGCATTTGCTGTTGCGCCCGAATGGGGTTGCACATTTACCCAATCGGCATTAAAAAGTTTTTTAGCTCTTTCCCGCGCTATATCCTCAACAACATCTACAAATTCACATCCGCCATAATATCTTTTTGCGGGATAACCTTCGGCATACTTATTAGTTAGCACACTTCCCTGGGCTTCCATTACTGCTTTCGATGCAAAGTTTTCGGAGGCGATTAGCTCAAGGTTAAGATTTTGCCGTTCGGTTTCTTTTTCCAGCAGCTCGAAGATTTCGGGGTCTTGCTGATTGATTGATTTCATTATGGAGGATTATTTCTGAGTTAGCGTTTCAATTTTTTGTATACGGCGTTCATGCCGGCCACCTTCGAATTCCGTAGCAAACCAGGTTTTAAGAATTTCTTTTATTTGAACTTCGTTGAGTTCACGGCCGGGCAAACACATAATGTTGGCATCATTATGCAGTCTGGCCATTTCTGCAACTTTAGGTGAATATACAAGTCCGGCGCGTACCTTAGGGTATTTGTTTGCAGTCATACACACGCCTTGTCCGCTTCCGCAAACCAAAATACCTTGTTCGTGTTCACCATTATTTACTCTTTCTGCAACCTGTACAGCAAAATCCGGATAGTCAACAGAATCTTCCGAATGCGTCCCAAAGTCAACGGGTGTGTGCCCCATTTCATGGAGGATTTTTTTTACTGTTTCTTTTCCGGGATAACCGGCATGGTCGCTGGCTACAGGTATAACCATTAAATAAAAAATTAAGGTGAGTAATTGGTTCAAATATCTCTAAAATTTCAATTAGTTTAAAGCATTCGATTTGTAATGAGTAACCTGAAAACCAAGAAAATTGAACTACAGAAAAGAACTGGAAATAGCCAAAAAAGCAGCCAAACATGCAACTGCAATAATTCAGCAATTCCAAAACAGCAAAAGCTTTGATATTAAATTAAAAGGTAAAAATGATCTGGTTACGGACGCGGATCTGGCTTCAGAAAGAGAAATACTCAGAATAATAGGGAGCGAATTTCCTGAAGATGACTTTTTAGCGGAAGAGACCAGAGATAAACAGCAATTGCCTGAAGGAAGAGTTTGGATAATTGACCCGATTGACGGGACTACAAATTTTACTCACGGCTTTCCAATCTATTGTATTTCAATTGCCTTATGGATTGATGGAGTTCCAAAAGTTGGGTTGGTAAAAGAAGCGGCTAACGGAGAATTGTTTTGGGCTGTTGAAGGGGAAGGCGCCTATCTTAATGAGCAAGCGATTCAAATATCTTCTGTTACCGATCCGGCTAAGGCATTAATTGGAACCGGATTTCCTTATACTGCTTTTGAGTATGTTGATGAATATCTGAATCTGCTTAAAAGTTTGATGAAGAATACGCATGGTATCAGAAGGCCGGGGGCAGCTTCTTATGATTTTTGCTGTGTGGCGGCGGGCCGGTTTGATGGATTTTTTGAATATGGATTAAGTGCATGGGATGTTGCTGCCGGTGCACTTATCATAAAAGAAGCAGGAGGCATTGTTAAAGATTGGAAAGGAGGGAATGATTGGTTGTTCGAAAAGCAAATTACTGCGGGTAACAAAGCCATAGTTAACTTCCTGAATAAAGAAATAGAGAAATATTTCGGGTAATTCTTTCTATTTCTTTAGTTCAAGATCAAGTAAAAGATCTAAAGATTGAAGGGGAGCGGGGCCGTTATAATATTTCAGTGGTTCACCAAACTCAAAGCCTGCTAAATGGCCAAAGTACCTGGCTCTTGCTTCAAGCTGTTTGAAGTAATTGGTGGAAGAAATATAGGTTTCCGGTTCACTGCTGCTTTCAGTTATGTTGAACTGTGTACTGAAAGCAAGAATAGCCTCTCTCTTTAAATTCCACGTCTCACTAATATCGAATACAAAATCAGGAGTAAAAGGCCGGTCCTGCATGTAGTGGAGAATATGTGAAGGCCGCCACGGGGCAAGCTCATTTGTTTCAATTTTCTCTAACCCTGAATAAAAGAGAGCATCCAAAACCAGTTGCGTAGCCTTGCCATGATCGGGGTGACGATCGTGCGGTGCCCCGGTAATACAAATGGCAGGTGTTGTTTTACGAACTTCTTCGATGATTCTAAGTTGGTTTTCACGATTGTTAATCAAAAATGAATCGCCAAGATCAAGATTTGCACGATAGCTCAGATCCATAATTCTGGATGCATCGCCGGCTTCCTTCGCTCGAGTTTCCGGTGTTCCCCTCGTTCCCATTTCTCCCAGGGTTAGGTCAATCACGCCAACTTTTTTCCCTTTTTTTGTGAGCGAACAAATAGTGCCGCCAATATTTAATTCAGCATCATCTGGATGTGCGGCAAATACGAGAACGTCAAGTTTCATGAGTTTAAAATTTTACCGAATTTATTTTACAAATTAGTGCAACGAATTTGAATGTAACCCGTACCGGGCGTCCAATTATACCAAATTATATTATGAGATTTCTAAACAGCCTTATCGAAGGGATCAAAATCGCTTTTCAGGCCCTTAGCATAAATAAGCTTCGTTCTTTTTTAACGGCACTTTGTATTATTATCGGGATTACTATGGTTACGATTGTTGATGCGGTTACAACGGGAATGGATGAGTCATTTGATAACAGTATGGCTATGCTCGGTACAAATGTGGTATATGTTGAAAAGTGGCCATGGGATGGAAATGCAAAATGGTGGGAAATTGCAAATCGTAAAGAAATGCAAATTGATTATGTGGATTTTATTGGTTCGCGAAGCCGTTATGCAAGTACAGTTTCAGCGTCAGCGAATCGGAACGTAAACATTCGGTATAAAGATAAGAATGCCGAAAGGGTTCAGATGAGCGGTACCACTTCAAATCATTTAGAAATTCAGGGATTAAATATTGCATCAGGCCGGATGTACACCGAAGAAGAAACGAGAACAGGAACTAAGGTGGTGGTTATTGGGGAATCTTTGAGGGAAGCTTTATTTGAAGAAGCTTCTGCTTTAGGCAAACAAATTAGAATTGGCGGGCAGAAATTTACGGTTATCGGAGTTTTAGAAAAGCAGGGAAGCTTTTTGGGTATTGGAGATGCAGACAATGTAGCTTTGATGCCAATTTTTGCATACAGCCAGATATATGGCTTACGTTGGGGGATACAAATTGGAGTAAAGTTCCCTGATGAAGCAGCATTTGAAGAAGGCCAATATGAGGTAGAAGGTTTGATGCGGCAGGTAAGACAATTAGAAGCCACCGAAGACAACGATTTTGCCATCAACAAACCACAGGCTTTTGAAGAGCAATTAGCTGCTTTTAAAGGAGGGCTTTATACGGTGGGTTTTGGGCTTGTTTTTCTTTCGCTTTTAATTGGTGGAATAGGGGTGATGAATATCATGTTCGTTTCAGTAAGAGAGCGCACGAAAGAAATTGGTATTAGAAAAGCAGTAGGGGCAAAATCTTGGGAAATTCTCAGCCAGTTCTTAATTGAAGCGGTTGCTATTTGTGTAGCTGGTGGAGTTGCAGGGGTTATGCTTGCAGGAATTGCAACTTTTTTCATAGACAAGGTATTTACTGCTCAAATGAATTTTAGTGTGATAGCAGTAGCGTTTATGATTTGTACTTTTGTAGGATTGTTGTTTGGTTTTATTCCGGCATTTAAAGCAGCAAAATCTGACCCAATTGAATCTTTGAGGTTTGAATAATGAATATTAAAGAAACATTTTCTCAGGCATCTAACTCTCTAAAAGCGAACAAAATCCGGTCGGCACTTACTTTACTTGCTTTAGTAATTGGTGTGTTTTCTGTAATTGTTTCTACAACTGCGGTTGCTGTACTTGATAATTTCTTTACAAATACCATGAGTATTTTGGGGAGTGATGTAATCACGGTGCAAAGAAACCCTGCGGTCCAAATGGGCCCGAGAGACGCCAGCCTCCGAAACAGAAAGCGCATAAATTTTGATGATGCTGAAGAACTGGAAGAAAGGATGAACATTGGCGAAGGATTGAGTCCTTTAGAGACCTTTAGTTTTACAAAGGTAGAGTTTAAAGATGAAGAAACAGAACCCAACGTAAGAATAAGGGGTGGGAATAAGGAATATTTTGCAAACAACGCTTACGAGATTGAAGATGGTAGAAATTTTAACGACGAAGACATTCAATATGCCCGGCAGGTAGCTATTATTGGTAAAGATGTTCAGACTGAAATATTTAAAACGGAATACCCTCTGCAAAAAGTTATAAGAATCGATGGACGCCCCTATACTGTAATTGCGATTCTTGAAAAGAAAGGGCAGATATTTGGCCAGTCTTTCGATAATATGGTAGTGATTCCTTATACAGCCGGAATTAATGCCTATGGAGGAAGAAATAGAGATATCGCGATACAGCTAAGAGCACCACAAATAACCAAAATGGAAGAAACCATTGACGAGGTAGTGGGAATTATGAGGGTAATCAGAGGTGTGAACCCGGTAGATGAAAATGATTTTGAAATTACAACAAACGATTCTCTCAGCGGGACATTCGATACTTTTACAGGAATACTTTACTTGGCAGGTTTTTTAGTTGGTGGTATCACTCTGCTTGGTGCGGGTATTGGTGTAATGAACATTATGTTAGTTTCTGTAACAGAGAGAACCCGTGAAATTGGTGTTCGCAAAGCAGTAGGGGCAACCCGGAAGGCCATTGTGAACCAGTTTTTGGCAGAAACTATTTTTATTTGCCAATTAGGTGGGCTGGTAGGTTTAATAGCCGGAGTTGGTGTAGGAAATTTAATGGCAGTTTGGATAGAAACAGAAGCAGTTATTCCTCCGTCATCTTTATTTTTTAGCTTTTTTGGAATGTTGGTAATTGGTTTGGTTTTTGGTGTTTATCCGGCATTTAAAGCTTCTAAATTAGATCCAATCGAAAGCTTACGCTACGAATAACTTTTTTGCAAAGGAATGATTTAAGCTTCCATTCCTATTTATTATCTTAGAGAAAAACAGGGCATAATATGAACGAAGAAATCATTCAAAGCTTAAATGATAAGCTGGATGTTGCCATTGAGCGCGGCAAAGAGCTTATAAATGATGAGCAGATACAAGAAAGGATCAAAGAAGTAAAAGAGGTTACGGAAGAAACGGTTCGTAAACATCCCATAAAAAGTATACTTGTTGGGTTGGCTGTAGGGTTTTTAATCGGGAAAGCACTTAGTGGAGATGATGACTAATTATGGATCAGTTAGGCCAACGTATTAAACAGGTTTCGAATGAGCTTAAAGAGTATGTTGAAACTCGTATCGAGCTTTTGATAATCAGCCTTGGTGATCAGGCCACGTTTTGGGTTGGTAATGCCATTCAGCAGCTAATAAGCTTCACAGTATTGAGCATTGGTATTTTATTTGGTTTAATTGCATTAGGCTTTTATTTAGGCGAATTGCTAAAAAGTAATGCTATTGGGTTTGGTATTGTTGGCGGGGTTTTATTTTTTGTTGGATTGATTTTAGTATTAGCCAAACCAAAAAATATTTCCCGAAGAATCCAGAATCAGATCATGAACGATGTGATCGAATCGCTGGAATCGAATAAAGAAAAGAAAGAGCCGGTAAAGTATTTGGAAGAAAAACCGTTAAAGGAAAAGTAGACATGGGCAGCAGGATAACGGATATAGAAAAAAAGAAAACGGAATTGAAGAACGAATTAACCCGGATTCAGACCGGCCTGGATAAATCTATTGATAGCGTAAAGGAAGAAGTTGTAGAAAATCTGGATCCAAAAGTTATTATTAGAAAGTATCCGCTGCATGTTTTAGGAGCTTCGGTTCTAGCCGGCTTTTTACTTGGAAAGCCTAAATCTTTGTCCCCTGGTTTATCTCCGAATGGAGTGGGTTCTTTAATTGCATCAGAGATAAAAAAAGCATTGACGAAAAAAGGACTTACAATGCTTGGTGAATTTATCGAGGGAAAAGCAGGAGACCGAAAGAAAGAAGAGTAAGTTTCGCCTAACTCACCTGGGAGAGGAAAAAATCTTAACAAATCTATCGTTTTCTGAAACTATATAAATAACTATTCGTGCAAGCGAATCATTAACACAAAGGAATACAGTCAATGAAAAAATATTTTCTTTTAGCGGCAATCGGTGTACTATTCATAAGCACTTCATCACAGGCACAGCAAAAAAGGGTTATTACATTACAGGAAGCAATTGATCTTGCTTTAGAAAATAATTACCAGCTTAAACAAGCTGAGAATAATTTGAATCTGGCAGAAACTCGAATTTTAAGTGAAAAAGCTGATTTTCTTCCGAGTATAACTTCCAGTGCTAACTATTCAAGACAAACCGGTCAACAGTTTGTACAAGAAACACTTTCCTTTACTGACGTTACTTCTACTGGGGGTTCGGGCCGAGTTAGTATAAATCTTCCCATATTTAATGGATTTGACAATATCCTTACACTCAGATCAAGCCAAGCGAGCAAGCTTTCATCAGAGGAAACACTTCAAAGAGCTAAAGAAAATATTATTTTTAATACGGCGACGAGATATTTGACCGTACTCAGAAACATTCAGCAGTTAGAAGATGCAAGAGAAAACCTGGAAACATCAAAGAAAGTGCTGGAGCAGACAAAAGCGCAAGTGGAAGTGGGCTCCCGCCCAAGTGTGGATTTATATAACCAGGAAGCGCAGGTAGCTAATAATGAATTTACCGTAACAGATCAGGAAAACCAGCTAAGGTCAAACAAACTCATATTGGTCAGAACTCTTCAGATCGATCCATTGATTGAATATGATTTTGTAGTGCCCAGTTTTGATCCAGAATCTGCAAAGAATTCAGCATCTTCTTCTCAAAATATAAGAAGTTTAGTAGAACAAGCTTTGTTGAATAGGTCTGATGTTAGAAGTTCTGAATTCGATATTAAATCTCTTAAGTATCAACTTCGACTTACAAAAGCTCGGTTATTACCTTCTTTGAATGGTTCAGCAGGTTTATCATCCAGTTATAGTGATCAGGCAAGGGATCCTATCACAGGTGGCACTGCAAGTTTTAATGACCAGTTTTTTGATCAACGTGTTAATAAATCAATAGGTATTTCATTAAACTTTCCAATCTTCAATAATTGGAATAGGATGACTCAAATCGAGTCTGCGAAAGTAAGCCTTAAAAATGCAGAGCTTGGATTAGAGAACACTAAACTTCAGGTAATACAAGAAGTTACTCAAGCACTGAACGATTATAGATCATTTGCAGCACAGCTTGAGGCAGCTGAGAAGTCGCTAGTCGCTTCTCAAAAAGCTTTTGAAACTCAACAGGAAAGATATAATGTGGGTGCGAGTACTCTAATAGAGCTGAGCCAGGCACAAACTACCTATTTTAATGCTCAGTCTTCGAGAACGACAGCACTATACAATTTAATATTTCAGGAAAAGCTATTGGATTATTTCTTAGGCAAAATTTCAAAAGAAGACATTAGCTTCGATTAAAGAAATTCTAAAACATCAAGGTAACGGGTAAGGTAAACAAACATGGCAAAAAAGAAATCATCTGCGGGCAGAATTCTCATTTTCTTTGGGATATTTCTGGTCGTGGTAATAGGTGTGGGATTTGGATTAAAGGCAGCAGGTATAATCGGTGGTACCGATGAAGGCACCAGAGTAGAGACTGCAGAAGCTAAGCTTAAAACAATCACTCAGATTGTTTCTGCCTCAGGGAAAATACAACCGGAAGTGGAGGTAATAATTCGCCCGGATGTTTCGGGAGAGATTATTGAATTAGCTGTTAGTGAAGGAGATTTTGTTCGAAAGGGCGATCTTCTTGTGCGTTTAAAGCCGGATATTTTTAAAGCCAGAATTGATGATCTGAATGCGGCTTTACTTACACAAAAGGCGAGGCTTGAACAAACCAGAGCCAGCCTTATCCAGGCAGAAGCGGCACATCTTAAAAACAAAGAACTGTACGAGAAAGACATTATTTCGGAGCTGGATTACATTCAGACTAAATCTAATTATGATGCTCAAAAAGCGAGCTTAAAAGCTTCTCAGTACCAAATACAAAGTGCGGAAGCGCAACTTCGTAAAGCTGAAGAAGAGTTAGATCAAACGGTAATTAGAGCTCCTCAGGATGGTACAGTAACCGGCCTTGCTGTCGAATTTGGAGAGCGGGTACTAGGAAATTCGCAAATGGCCGGAACTGAAATGATGCGTGTTTCTTTGCTCGACCGTATGGAAGTACTTGTAGAAGTGAATGAGAATGATATTGTTAATATCGTTAACGCTGATACAGCCCGAATAGAAGTGGATGCATATCCAGAAAGAAGATTTAATGGTATAGTTACCGAGATAGCTAATTCTGCCCGAATTACGGGTGCGGGATCTAACGAGCAGGTAACTAACTATCAGGTAAAAGTACGTATTGTAACCCCTCACAACTTAGATCTTACAGGGGGAGAACTAGTGAAAAGCGAAACTTCTGAGAATCCACAGGAAACATTTTACCCAAACTTTAAACCGGGCATGTCTGCTACGGTTGATATTGAAACAGAGACAGCTGTAAATGTGGTATCAATTCCAATACAAGCGGTAACCGTACGCGATTTTGCCAAAGACAGGAAGAAGAAAGCGGACAAAGATTCAACTAATACAGATTCTGAATCGTCTAATGCATTGAATGTAGATGATGATTTGATCGTAAAGAAAGAAGATATCAGAAAAGTGGTATTTATTGTTAAAGACGGTACTGCTGTGCGGCAGGAGGTAGAAACCGGCATAAGCGATAATACTCACACACAAATACTTTCTGGTGTAAACGTGGGAGAAGAAATTGTTATAGGCAGCTATCGTACGCTTTCAAGAAACTTAAAAAATGGTGAAAAAGTAAAAACTAACCAGAAATCGAAATCAGATACAGAAGTAATTGCTTCACTAAATTAGATTAGGGAAAAAAATGTCGGTAAAACCAATTATTCAAATCAAGGATTTAACCCGTTTCTATCAAATGGGGGAAACGGAAGTTAGGGCTTTGAACGGGGTTACATTTGATGTGCTTGAAAATGAATACATTGCGATAATGGGGCCCTCCGGTTCAGGAAAATCAACATTGATGAATATGATTGGCTGCCTGGATACTCCAACCGGAGGAGAGTATATACTTAACAACAATCGTGTAAGCCAAATGGATGATGCAGAGCTTGCCGAGGTTAGAAACCGTGAGATCGGTTTTGTATTTCAGACATTTAACCTGCTTCCCAGAACCACCTGTTTGGCTAATGTTGAGCTACCTTTGATTTATGCAGGAATCAAGGCATCAGAACGAAGAGAAAGAGCCGCAGATGTTCTCACAAAAGTAGGACTGGGCGACCGGCTGGACCATAAACCTAATGAACTTTCGGGTGGTCAACGCCAGCGTGTTGCTATTGCAAGAGCTTTGGTTAACTCTCCATCTATATTGCTTGCCGATGAGCCAACTGGTAATCTGGATACAAAAACAGGGGACGAGATTATGCTTTTGTTTGAAGAGCTTTACAAGCAAGGCAACACCATTATTCTGGTTACTCACGAGAATGAAATAGCGGAATATTCAAGAAGGATTGTCCGTCTTCGTGATGGGGTTATCGAGTCGGATGAGAAAGTAGAGAATCCGGTTTTAGCGGTTCAGTAAAAGAATAAGAATCTCCCTATCCCTTAAAAAAGTACTTGTCGTGTAAGACAGGCGCCTTTTTTGTGGATATAAGAAGGTATTTAATGGATGATAAGAACATGCATTTTTTTCTAATATTATAGATGAAGGTTGTAAGCAATAGTGCTTATTTTATTTTGAATCAATAGTTCAAAATAGCAATAAACAGAAGAGATGATGTTACTTTAGAGCTTTAAACTTTTACTGCCAATTCCAAAATTACTCGCCAGTCATCATAGTAGAATAGCAAAAATGCCAATCCGGTACTAGTCAAGGTATGCAAAACGATAGTCTTAAAAAGATAGGTATTTCGGGCCATACCCATTCGCTTGGAACTGGAAAGAGCCGAAATGTTAAAACCGATAAACCATACTAAAAGATATAGAGCGGAAAGAACAGAAATGGCTGCAGATCCGCCCCCAGCAAAATAAAGTGTTACCATTAGTGTAACCAGGATAAAATCAAGGTGGAATATCCAGGTAAATAAATTCAGTATTTGATTAAAATGAGTGAGATCGGTATTGGGAAGATACAACCAGGCCATGGCGATAATTTCAACCAGCAAAACCAATAGTGTGGACAATACGAAGAGGGAAAAATAATTTTGCCCGGTAACACCCAAATAAGGTAAGTGGTAGTAAAGGGCTTCCAGCCCGGTATCGCTGATAAAGGTTTTTGACAGGATATAAACAGTTAAACCGCCTGCGAATGCATGTTGAAAAAACAAAAAAATAGCACTTACAGAAGTACGTTCTCGGTAACTAAGTATATCATCAGTAAAAAAACGATGTGCAGCAAAATACCTTGGAATAGTTTCGAGATAAGTAGGGTTGAGTTTAATATTAACAGCCAGGCTAATCCATAAAGCTATCAAAACTAAAACCGACCAATGGATTAATGGAAGGGGTTCGGAAATAACCGGCAGTGCAATTGTATTTGGGACGACACGAGATGATGTTGCCAAAGAATTTTTAAACTCAGGATACTCTTCAAAGGCAGCCATCAACCAATCATAATCAACGATCAGATTATTATTGGTTATTTGGTGTTTGAACTCCCTAAGAGCATAAGAGGAAACCCCGCTTGGATTAAGAAATTTCCCGGATAGAGATGCCCCGAATTGAACAGAAATAGTGTGCAGCGAATCTCTTTTAATTTCATATAAAAACTTAAATCCTGAAAACTGCTCATGTTCAACTAAACTGTTAGCAAACCCAATTACCCCGGCAAAGGCAGGGGAAGAATCGTATTTAGTGTATGTGCGGAGTATAGAATTTCTGAATGCATCAAAGTCGTTATTAAATTCTTCTCTTGTAATAAATTCATTATCAAGTTTAATTAGGAACGGAATATCTGCCTCATCAAGTCTTGTTGCTTTTTCTTCATTTAATTTATTTTCCAGAATAATGAAGTAGGGATTTAGTTCAGACAAAGAAGTAAGTTCATTTTCAAAATCGCTTACGTTGTCAGGAGTATCCCATTGGATGGCAAGTCGATTCTGGGCAGAGAGATCTAATGGTAAAGAAGCAGTCCATGCAAGAAACAGCATACACCGCAAAAGATATGTTCTGCGGTTTTTCACTTAGGCGTGTACCGTTGCACCAAAAAACTCAGTAATGCTGCTCTTTTTGATTGGCTTGGCAATCAAGGTAGCTGATGTGCAATCGGTAACCTCAACCTCAACATAATTGCCGGGCTCAAAATCTCTCCGGTCAAATACTACAATTTTATTGGTGTCGGTTCGGCCACTCAATTGCTCTTCTGATTTTTTACTGGTTCCCTCAACCAACACAAGATGTCGGTTTCCGATTTCTTTCTTATTTCTCTCAGCCTGAATAGTCATTTGCTGAGTAATAATCTCTGAGAGACGGTGCTTTTTTATATCCTCAGGAACATCGTCTTCAAACTTTCGATGGGCAAGTGTACGCTCTCTTTCTGAGTAAGCAAACATATAGGCTAAATCGTACCCTACCTCTTTCATAAGGCTTAAGGTTTGTTGGTGCTCTTCTTCGGTTTCATGGCAAAAACCAGCGATTATATCTGTAGAGAAAGATACACCGGGAATAATTGATCTCATTTGGTCGATCAATTCCAGGTATTGCTGGCGGGTGTAAGGGCGGCGCATACGCTCTAACATAGAGTCGCTGCCCGCCTGAGCAGGAATGTGAATGTAGTTGCAAAGGTTTGGCTGCTCAGCAATAATATGTAATAGTTCGATTGGAAAATCCTTTGGATGTGGCGAAGAAAACCTGAATCTGATTTCAGCATTTACCTGGCTGCACTCATACATTAATTTAGCGAATGTATTTTGGCCGTCTTTGTATGAGTTTACATTTTGCCCCAACAGGGTAATTTCTTTGTACCCCTCATCGCTTAGTTGGCGAACTTCCCTAAGAATGCTTTCCATAGGGCGGCTTCTTTCCCGCCCACGGGTGAAAGGTACCACACAGAATGAACACATATTATCACAACCGCGCATAATGGAAACGAAAGCCGAAACACCATTACCCACAGTCCTAACTGGAGTGATATCTGCATAGGTTTCTTCAAGTGATAACAGGACATTTACTGCTTTCCGGCCGTCTTCAACTTCTTGCAGAAGGCGTGGGATATCCCTGTAAGCATCCGGGCCAACCACAATATCAACCAGATGCTCCTGCTCAATAATGCGATCTTTAATTCGCTCTGCCATACAGCCCAGCACACCAACGGTAAGATCTTTGTTCGTTTTTTTTATGGTGCGGAGTTCTTTTAACCGGTTCCAAACCTTGGTTTCTGCATTTTCGCGAATTGAGCAGGTATTTACCAGTACTACATCAGCACTTTCCGGTGTATCAGCTGGTTGCATGCCGTCTTCGATCAGGATTGAGTTCACAATCTCTGAATCGGCAAAGTTCATCTGGCAGCCATAGGTTTCAATAAAAAACTTCTTATCACTCATATATTCTTATCCTTTGTTTGGCCAGATATCAGGGGCTGTTCTCCATCTGGTTAACAGTTCAATGTCAGCTTCATTAACGATGCCTTTATCTTTAGCAACGACAATAAGCGTTTCATAATCGGTTAAGCTGTAAACAGGTACATGTATTTTTTTGAAACGTTCATCGGCTTTATTAAAGCCATAAGTAAAAATAGAAAGTACAGCCTTAACCTCTGCGCCAACAAATTGTAATGCTTCCAGCACCGAAATAGCTGAGCCGCCTGTCGAGATTAGATCTTCGATTACAATAGTGCTTTGCCCTTTATCAACTCCACCTTCAATCTGGTTTCCCATTCCGTGTGCTTTGGCTTTAGCCCGCACGTAAGCCATGGGTTTATCAAGCGTTTCTGCAACCCAGGCAGCATGTGGAATACCCGCAGTTGCAGTTCCGGTAATTACTTCGATATCAGAAAATTCTTTTTCAATAAAGGCTTTAAAGTTTTGGGCGATCTTTTTTCTGATTGCAGGAAATCTGAGTGTTAAGCGATTATCACAATAAATAGGAGAGTTCCATCCCGAAGACCAGGTAAATGGTTCATTAGGCCGTAAAATAACGGCATTGATGTCCAATAAGTCAGCAGCCAGCTCTTTTGCAAATGAAGGGTCAATAATCATGTAAGTCTGTAGTAAAATATGTTACCCGTGTGGGGGGGGTTAAAAAGAAAAGAAAATAAGGCTTTTTAGAAAGATAAACGCATAAAATCCTGCAAGTAAATCATCCATTAAAATGCCCCATGCACCATTAAAATTTTGCAGTTTTTTAATACCCAATGGTTTCCATATGTCAAAGATCCTGAAAAGAATAAAACCAGCGAATAATATTCCGAAATCAATTTTTGGATCTCCTGTGAAGGAAATCAGCAAAAAAGTGAGGCCTTGTCCCGCCCACTCATCCATTACGAGTTTGCTGGGGTCTTTTCCCCATGCAGCCTCACATTCTTCGCTTACCCAAAGGCAGAGAAGTGAGCTTAAAACTACAAACAAGGGGATCAGGTAGTACTCATTTAAACTTACTAGTGCTGAAATAGGAATTAATGCAGTTAAACTTCCCCAGGTACCCGGAGCGAAAGGGATATATCCCGGGCCAAATCCGGAACCTATAAATCGCTTAAGGGTTTTCATTTACTAACTGAGGTGATAAATAGATCTTTATTAGTGAAGATGTATTCGATAGCAGAATAAACCGTGATGAAGGTTACAAGCATCATCAGCCAAAACATTATTCCCGTTCCTAGAATAATTTCCGACAGGGTGGCAATAATGTTTCCTGTACCTGCAAAAACCCCTAGCAAAAGGGCCAGGTATAAAAATACGAGTTGTATAGTTGTTTTTGTTTTAGCCAACGAGCGGGTTTTGAGAGTAATTTTTCTGGTATTTGCAAATACCCGCAGTCCGGTCATAAAAACATCACGAATGATAATTAAAATTACTGCCCACCAGGGGAATTGCTCCGGATCAATGAAAGGCAGAACGATAAACGCACTAAAAGTAAGAACTTTGTCAGCTAAGGGGTCAAGAAATGCACCAAGTGAGCTTTCGATTTCATATTTGCGGGCATAATAGCCATCAAAAAAATCTGTAATAGCGGCAATTGTAAATACAACTATACTCAATAATCCCCAGATCAGTCCACCTTCTAAATACAGAAACAGAAATACCGGTGCTGATAGAATCCGGAAGGCGCTGAGAATATTGGGGATGTTTTTCATCGCCCGAAGATAGCAAATAGATTGGAGATATTAACATCTGAACTGGCTTTTGGGCAACGGAATTGAGAATTTTAAGCATATGAAAGTTCAGATCATCTCAATCGGGAATGAATTACTTATCGGAGATACCATAAATACCAATGCTGCCTGGATGGGAGAGTTTATGACCAGGCTGGGGTTTGAGGTTACTCAGGTTCACACTATTTCTGATGAACGGGGTTTGATAAAGCAAACTATAGCCGAATCAATGAAAAACTCGGACGTGGTGCTTTGTACCGGAGGGCTTGGGCCCACGCACGATGACATTACCAAAGCAGCTGTTGCAGAATTATTTGGAGCCGGGTTAATAGTCAATGACGAAGTGCTTGAGTTTGTTAAATCAAGATTTGAGAAATGGAAGATCAGGTTTTCTAAATCAAATTTTGGGCAGGCAGAAGTGCCTTCAAATTGCGAAGTGTTATTCAACAATATGGGATCGGCACCCGGAATGTGGTTTTTTGAAGATGATTGTTATTTAGCATGTATGCCAGGCGTACCTGTTGAAATGAAATTCTTAATGAAAAACCGGATACTTCCGAAATTGCAGGAACAATTTGGCAATGTTGGTTTTTTGCATGCCCGTTATTTAAAAACAGTAGGCATAGGGGAAAGCACACTTAGTGACGAGGTATTAGGAGATATGTCTCGTTTCTATAAAAACGGTGTTTCATTAGCTTTTTTACCCTTTCTGGCAGGAGTAACCCTCCGTTTAAGTGGGCAGGGAGCCACTAACAAAGAAGCGGAAGAGTCAGTAAATAAACTTGCCGATTACATTTATCAAAAAGCGGGGACATATATAATCGGTGAAGGAAAAGATATTACAATTGCCGAATGTGTAGGCAAACTGCTAAAAAGCCAAAACAAAACCATAGCCACCGCCGAAAGTTGTACGGGTGGATTGATAGCAAATGAACTTACTGATATACCCGGAAGCAGTGATTATATGTTAGGCGGGATAGTTTCGTATGCAAATTCGGTGAAGATGAACCAGCTGCATGTATCAGAAGCAGATTTGAATACAGTGGGTGCTGTTAGCAAAGAAGTTGCTTTGCAAATGGCAAAAGGAGCAGCCGAAAGGTTTGGTTCTGATATAGGAATTTCAACAACCGGCATAGCAGGCCCGGGAGGTGGGTCAAAAGAAAAACCCGTTGGCACCGTTTGGATTGGGTACTGGAGCAGGCAGGATCATTTTGCAATAAAAGCTCACTTCACTAAAAACCGGTTAATCAATAAAGAACGAAGCATGCGTGTTGCCCTGGAAATAGTTCGGCGAACATTGCTTGGTATTAAAGAAATGCCATATAACATGGAGAAACAACTTCCTTGAGGATTCTTTTCACGTTTTATATCGTTACCCTTACTGCAAATTTTGCGGTACATGCTCAGGTTGCTGATTCAGTGCAGGCTGATACCACGCAGATATTGAATGATTCGTCGATTTTTAATGCGGATAGTATTGCAGCCTCTGAGATGAAGCCCCGGGAACCTGTGTATCCCTGGAAAAGTTTTAGCCCGTACTTTTCTGAAAGCATAACAAACGACAGCCTGTTGAGGTGGAATATCTTTCCCAATTGGGGCGATTTTTATGCATACAGGCGGGGAGTTATATCCTTCAGGCAGGGTACAATTGGCAGGGAAGATGCTTTCAATATCAATGGCTTTGACGAATATGAACAAAAGGTTTTTCTGGATGGTATTTTGCTCAACGATCCAATTTCGGGGCTGGTGAATTATAACTATGTACCACACCACAAAATTGGAGAGGTCAGAGAAAGTTATGCAGGAACGATGAACTCGCATGTAAACATCCGAGATTATTACATTAATGAACCCATCAGCTATCTGAATTTTGATGAAGCAGGGAATGATTACCGGAACCTGGAATTTATGGTGGCGCAAAATACAGCACCGGGAACTAATATTGAGTTATCGTATTGGGACAGGCGGGAGGGTGGTTTTTATCCAAACAATGGGATAGAAGGCAGCCAGATAGTTGGCAGAATGTATCATCATCTGGGAAAAAAGTACCAGCTCCAGGGATTGATTTTGAGAAATGATTTGAAAAGAGATGAACCAGGTGGATATGAAACAGATGGGGCTTTTGGTTTTACGTTCGATGAATTTGCTTCTATACCTAAAAGCAGCAGTGGAAAATCGGAGATTCTGCGAAACGATATAAAAGTTGGGATCTACGAGCGGGCTGATACTACTGCGCCGGAAACGGGAGGGTTTACTTTAACACGTACCAAGAACGACAGAGAAGTCCGGATTTTTTCAGACACACTTTCCTGGAAATTAATTACGTACAACGCAGATGTATTCAAAGAAATAAACGGCTCGTTGTTTTCCGTTAAGGGAAGTACCGGGCTACAATATTCAAACCTGAAATCGGGCACAACTATAGATCAAAACAGCTGGGTTAATGTTAATGTAGGAGTAAAGGGGGTGTTAACATTAGCCGAGCGTATAAATGTGTTGGGGTCTGCTCAATTCATAGCCCGTAATACAAGCCATAACGGCTTCTTATACAGCCTTGGGATTAGAGCAGGCAGCGAGAACAGAATAAACCTGAAATTGAGTGCAAGCAGGCAAAGTAAAATTCCATCAGTACAAAATCTGTATTGGCAATCGAAAAGATATTTTGGCAACAGCGATCTTGCTAATGAAAAAATCAGCTCTGTATTTGGAGAGGTAAATCTGCCTCTTGCAAAGCATTGGGAGTTAGGAGTTCTTACCCGCCTTAAGCTTACAGAAAATACAGTTGTTCTTAATACAGACAGTACTTTTTCCAATGCAGTATCTCAGAATACGGTGTTTGGATCGGGGTTTATAAGATTTGAAAATGCAAAATTTGAGATCGAATCATCCGCCGCTGTTGAATTCGAACTGGATAGTGATTTTGCTCCGAATGAGGCACTGCTTAATACGGTGGATTCTAAATTGTGGCTCCGTAATTCTTTATTCTATAAAACATACGCTTTTAACCGGGCTGCATTTTTAAAATTAGGAGTTAGAACGTTGGTTTCTCCGTTCAACTATCAAAGCAGGTTTTATAATACAGAACTCAGCTATTGGCAGAATAACTCGTTAACTACTGATGGAAACACGCAGGCAATAATCCCTTCTTTTTTTCGGGTAGATGCAGAACTTTCGGCAAGGGTTAGGGCTATAATGGTAGTAATGCGCTGGGAAAATGTACTTGACGGTCTTGGCCAGGCAGGCTACTTTGAGGCTGCATCATTCCCGATGCAGCCAAGAAGATTAATTGTTGGAATAAGAGCTCAATTCAGAAATTAGTATGAGTATAAAATATGTTATAAAAGAAGGTACAGCAGGGTTTAAACGGGCAAAACTTGCAGTTACCACTTCCATTTTCTCTTTATTTATAGCGGTGTTGCTACTCGGCATTTTAAGCCGCATTTTCTACAATGTTTACACACAGGCCATGGACTTGAGAGAGATCCAGATCGAAGTTTTTCTTTTTGACATGGACGGGCAATCAACCAACGAACTCAGAAACCAGATTGAAGGCGAAGAACTCGTAACCAATGTTACCTACATTTCTAAAGATAGTGCTTCAACCATAGCAGCTGAAGAACTCGGAGCGGGGGTTACAGAACTGATCGAGCTCAATTTTTTACCCGCATCATTTAAAGTGGATGTAAACACTAATTCCGGAGCAGAGCTGGTTGAGAGCCTTGCTTCGCGGATTCAAAACATGAGAGGGGTTGATGAAGTAGAATATAATAAGGCATTGCTGCAGGCACTGGAATCGAACCTGAGCACGTTTAGCTTGATTGGAGTGAGTTTGGGCATTCTGATCTTACTGGCGGCAGTTGTGCTGGTGTACAATACCATTCGGCTTACCATTTACGCTAAGAAAGATTTGATTAGAGCTATGAAACTGGTTGGAGCTACAAACGGATTTATTCGAAGCCCCTTTATTGTTGAAGGAATTATCCAGGGTGTAGTTGCAGGTGGGCTGGCAGTACTGAGTGTATTTGCTATTTTTGAGTTTCTTGTCCCGATTTACGTACCTGATATCGGTATTGTAGCCTGGCCATTTGGGAGATGGTATTTTCTTGTAGTAGCAATGCTAAGCTTATCTGTTTTGATGGGATGGTGGGGAAGCAGGCTGGCTTCCAGAAAATACATAGCAGAGACTTACATCTCAGGCTGAATTAGTTAGTTAATAGCCTTTTCTTTTTTAGCACTTTCTTCTTGCCTTGCTTCACAGGTTTTTTCATCCTTGCAGCTTCCATAAAAATGGAGAGAATGAGATTCGATATTCATACCATGGATTTCTCCCAGCATTTGTTGAATTTCGCCTATCCGCGGATCACAAAACTCAAGCACATGTCCGCACTTGTTGCAGATGATATGATCGTGCTGCTGGTAAGCATAGGCACGCTCGTAATAATACTGGCTTTTCCCAAATTGTTGCCTTTGAACGAGACCACACTCAACTAAAAGGTCCAACGTGTTGTACACTGTAGCTCTTGATACACGTGTTCCTACTTCTTCCATACGATAAAAAATATCGTCAGCATCAAAGTGGCCATCGGCTCGGTAAATTTCTTCCAAAACCATAAACCGTTCAGGAGTTTGTCGCTGCTTATGTTCTTTTAGATATGAGCGAAAAATCTCTTTAACCAGATTAATTGTTTCTTCGTGAGCTGGATGTGCCATTCCGTGAAATTTTATATCGAATATAAGACTTGTAGAGGTGCATTTGAAATCCAAGAATTTCTTTGGAAGAATAGTATATTCCATGCGATTCTAATTTGAACAAAAAATAAGAATATGCCTACAATCGTCCCTTTCGAGACTCTTGCAGAGCTCCCCGTAAACCTGGCAAACAAATACGTTGGTAATAATAAAGCGGTATTTCATCGCAAACCTGATCCAAATTCAGAGTACAAACCCATTTTCTGGGATCAGGTAATTGAAGATGTGCAGTCAATGGCTTCGTACCTGCTTTCAAAGAATATTGCACATGGCGACAGGGTAGGAATTTTAAGTGAAAACAGGTACGAGTGGGCCGTGGTAGATCTGGCCATCCAAATGATTGGTGGTATAAATGTGTCCCTTTATACCACACTTCCTTCAGGCCAATGTGAGTATATCCTGCAGGATTCAGAAACCAAGTTGTTTTTTGTATCAACAGGAATTCAACTAAAAAAAGCCGTTGAGGTTTTTGATAATTGTGAACATTTGTTAGAAGTAGTTGCCTTCGATACTCCAAAAAACAAAACTCATAAAGAAAAAGAGTTTGTATTTCTTTTTGAGGATGTATTAAATGAAGGAGCAAAACATGTTGAGAAATATAAAGACGATTTAAAGGCCAGGGTAAATGCCGTAAACAGTGATGATGTATCAACATTGATTTACACCTCAGGAACCACAGGCCGCCCCAAAGGGGCAATGTTGACCCATAAAAATATTGTGAGCAATGTAAAGGCGGCAACACAACATATTTACTGGGACGATAAAGACCGCTTGCTCTCATTTCTTCCTTTATGCCATTCTTTCGAGCGCACAGCTGGTTATTATGCTATTATTTCGTGTGGAGCGGAAATCTACTATGCAGAAAGTGTAGATACGGTATCTAAGAATATGCCCGAAGTTCAACCAACAGTAATGATAAGTGTGCCGCGGCTCTTCGAAAAAATCTACAACCTGATTGTAAAGAGTGTGGAAGAAGGCAGCGATACAAAGAAAAAGATCTTTAACTGGGCGGTAGAAACAGGAAGAAGATACTCTTCCGGAAAACGTGGGTTAACCTCTTTTCAAAAGATAATAGCTGATAAACTTGTTTTTGATAAGCTCAAAGCCAGAACAGGGGGGCAGGTGCGATTGTTTGTATCTGGCGGAGCTGCGCTTCCTCCCGAAATAGATGACTTCTTTAAAGCGGCGGGCCTTACAATTCTGCAGGGGTACGGGCTTACAGAAACCTCGCCGGTAATGGCAGCAAATCGGGTTGGAGAAGAAGTTACAGGGGTGGTAGGAGCTGTAATTCCCGGCGTTACGGTTGGCATTATGGATTTAAATACAAATGAGGTAATAGCACAGATTAGTGGTGAAGATTACCCCACAGATTTAAGTTCTGAACCAGGCGAAATCTTATGCAAAGGGCCGAATGTGATGAGAGGTTACTGGCGTAATGATGAAGCAACCAAAGAAATGATAGACGATGACGGCTGGCTCCACACAGGTGATGTAGGCCGCTTTGTTGACGGAAACCTAAAGATCACTGACCGAATAAAACATATGATCGTAAATGCGGGAGGGAAAAATATCTATCCCGGGCCGATTGAGGATATGTTCAAAACGAGCAAGTGGATCGATCAAATGGTTGTTGTAGGCGAAGCTCAGAATTTTATGGCAGGGTTGATTGTGCCTGATTTTGAAGTACTATCCAAATTTGCAAAAGATAACGGGCTGGAATACAAGAAAAACGAAGTATTGATTACCCATCCCGAAGTTCATGAGGTTTATAAGAAAGAGATACGGGCTTTTTCAAAAGAGCTGGCTTCTCATGAGAAAATCAGAGATTTCAGATTGCTACCTAATGAGTTTACGGTAGAAACAGGGGAGATTACTCCAACAATGAAAGTTAAACGCAGGGTAATTGCCGAGAAATATGCAGATCAGATTGCTGATATCTTTAAAGATGATGATGCTTAATTAATACCAGCCCGCTCCCGGAATTCTGAATGGCCAGGGAATTGATGCTAGTATGATAAGCAACCCTATAGTATAAAAAATGGCAATTCTTTTAAACTTTGCCAGCGATTCTTTCGCTCGCTTTGAAAGCGAAAAACCAACCGTGATAAGAATGACCGCTACAATCATTATGGTAAAATGTTCTACAGTATAAAAGCGGTAGATTTCATTTTTAATAGAACCCTCCTCAAAAGAAACCAAAGGACTTATAAAATAAAGCCAAAGCCCAAGCAAAAATTGAATGTGGATTGATATTAACCCAAAAAGAACTGTTTTTCGATCACTCTCTGTAAATTCCTGTTTACCAAACCATCCCGTAAACGCCTTAAAAAGTGCAAGCATTAATAATCCTAAAATAATCCATCGGTTAACTGAGTGTAGGTGAACCAGCAAATTGTACATCGCTTAACTGTTTATGATTTTAACGTTTTATTCAACTTATTAAGGATTCTGCGAACGCGGAGCTTATTTGCAAACAGATCAAAATACCCTGCTCTGCTTGCACTCCTTAAATGTACAAAAGAGTGAGTATTTTTTTCATGATCTTTTGTAATGATTATATCGACATCATCGAGCCAGCCAAAAAAAGGAATTTTGAAAACAGCATGCGCTTGTTTACTGCTGGAATAATTTAACTCAATGGCGTTCATTTCTTTAAGAATGCTAACCAGGGAGTTGTAAACAAGTTCCTCGGGATGAGCATTCTTAATGGTAGTACGGTAGCAATTTGGCGAGTTTGGGCATTCTTTGAGAGGATTATCACCAACAGAGCCAGATTGAGTCATGGTATAAGCTCATTCTCGAGAATAAAAGATGCTTCTTCAAGATCTGATGCCACATGAAACAAGCTTCGGTTAGCTTCTTTTACAAAATTATGAGCTATCGAAGTGTCAACAAAAGAAAGCAGGCCGTCAAAATAGCTTTCGCTATTAATTAAAATGATGGGTTTATTATGGATGCCTAATTGACGCCAGGTCAGAATTTCAAAGAATTCATCCAGAGTACCAAAGCCACCGGGGAGAACAATAAAAGCATCTGATCTTTTTTCCATTAATGCTTTTCGGGTGTGCATGTCCGGTGTTTCAATAACTTCTGTTACACCGGTGTGTACAATTTCTGCTTTTTTAAGAGCTGTTGGTATAATGCCTATTACTGTTCCATTATTTTTTAGTGCGGCATTGGCAATTAAACCCATCATACCAACTTTTCCACCACCATATACAAGCTGCCAGTTTTTAACAGCTATTTTTTCTCCGGTCTGTCTGGCGAGGTTTACAAAATTTGGATTTTCAGGTGTACGGGATCCGCAGTACACACAAATACTCAAATTCATACAGCCGCAAACATTCTGTTAAGCACTGCATTTAGTTTCTCAACAAAGTACAGTACATCTTCTTCTGTATTATCTTTTCCAAAGCTAACTCGAATACTTGATTTTGCTAAGTTATCATCTAACCCGATGCCTGCAAGAACATGAGAAGGTTCAACCGCACCTGAAGTGCATGCAGACCCATTGGAGACGCAAATACCTTCAATGTCAAGGTTTAGTAACAGCATTTCACCGTCTATGTACTGTCCGTCAGAGTTGTTGAAAGAGAGATTGAGAATATGGGAAACCCCTGTATCAGGATTTCCATTAATGCTAAAACCGATATCCAGATCGCTATTTAGCTTTGATAACAGGAGAGAGCGAAGCGTTTTGTAGTGTTTTGTATTTTTCTCCATCTCGTTGATGGCTAACTCCAGAGCTTTTGCAAAACCAACAATTCCAGGAACATTAAGTGTGCCGCCTCTGCGTCGTCTTTCTTGTGAGCCGCCCGTCATCCAGGGCAGCCAGCGTGTTCCATTTCTTACATACATGATGCCGATGCCCTTAGGCCCATAGATTTTATGGCCGCTTCCACTCATCAAATTAACACCCAGATCATTTACGTTAACCGGGATTTTACCCAAACTTTGCACTGCATCAGTGTGAATTGGAACTTTATGTTCGCTACAAATTTCGCAAATCTCTTTAATGTGATTAATACATCCAATCTCGTTGTTAACATGCATAATGCTAACTAAAGCTGTTTTTTCAGATAGTTTTTCTTTTACCGAATCAGCAGTTATAGTTCCACATTGTATTGGCTTTACAAAAAGGTTTTTAAATCCTCTCATTTTAGATATTTCAACAGGGTGCAATACCGCATGATGTTCCAGCTCTGAGCTTATGATCTCATCTTTATCGCCGGCTAATGCAATAACGCCTTTTATTGCAGCATTGTCGCTTTCGGTTCCCCCGCTTGTAAAAATAATTTCAGAGGGTTCTGCGCCGATTGTCGAAGCAACAAATTCACGGGCATCTTCTACAGCTACTTTTGCTTTTTGGCCAAGATGATGAGCTGAGTTTGCATTTCCATAATCGTTTTTAAAAAAGGGGAGCATTGCTTCCAGTACTCTTTCATCAAGTGGTGTGGTAGCAGCATTATCGAAATAAACAGTTTTCATGCAATAGAATTGGGTCGGCTTTTTTGCAACTAAAAGTATTCAAATTGTGATTGAATATCATCCAATAAAAAAAGCCTTCCGGAGAAGGCTTTTTGAATCGATATGGTACTCAGTTTTATTTGATGAGCATCAGTTTTTTGGTTTTTATTACACTACCTGCTTTTAAGCGATAAATATACATTCCGCTGGCCAAAGCTGAAGCGTCCCAATTTACTGTGTGGGAGCCGGCATTGAATCGTTCATTTCCCAGCCGGGTTACTTTTTGTCCCAGCATGTTGTAGATGGTTATTTCTACATTTGCAGCTTCTTTCAGGTTAAATGGAATGGTAGTGCTTGGGTTGAATGGGTTTGAATAATTTTGGCCCAAACTGGTTTCTGTTGGGATATCCTTGCCTGTTACTTCTTCAGTTGATGTTTGAATGTTCTCTGCCAGAACATTACCTGTTTGTACATCAAGGAAGAATGTTGCGTTTTCAAACTCATATTCGCCTGTAGTTTTTTCTCTGGAAACTCTGTCGTAGGTAACATGCCAGGTAACAGTGCTGTCATGAATTCCTTCCGGGTAGTTCCAGAATCTGTTTCCGGCCTGAACCGAAACACAGTAATATTAGCTTTTTCATATCACTCCATATTTATTAAAAGGCTTACTTTATTAAAATAAAACACAAAGAATATTTCAACTACGTATTTTACTGCCTGGATATATCCAATGAGTAAAACCGTTAATTGGGTTATTGAATTTTATTTATAGAAGTATAGACCGTTTAAAACAACATTCCTTACAAAAATAATGGCAAAAATTACCTTAACTGATATTGAAGTAGCAGATAAAAAAGTACTTATGCGTGTCGATTTTAACGTTCCTTTAAAGCAGGGAGTTATTACAGATGACAACCGTATTGTTCAGGCTTTTCCGTCTATACATTATGTGATTGACAACGGAGGGTTATTGGTATTGACAAGTCATCTAGGCAGGCCGAAAGGAGAGATAAATCAAGAGTTTTCTTTAAAACCCATTGCTGATTACTTAGCAAATTTGGTAGATACTAAAGTTTACTTTGCACCCGATTGCGTAGGCGAAGAAGCTGAGAAAGTGATCTCTGAAGCAAAACCAGGTGAAATTGTGCTGCTCGAAAACGTACGTTTTCATAAAGAAGAAACTACCAACGAAAAAGAATTTGCGAAGGCATTGGCCGCCCATGCAGATGTATTTGTAAACGATGCTTTTGGCAGCTCTCACAGAGCGCATGCATCTGTAGCCGGGGTTACCAGGTTTGTGGAGCAATCTGCTTCCGGCTTTCTTTTGGAAAAAGAAATCAAATATCTGAATGACAGTGTTAACAATCCTGAACGGCCTTTTGTGGCGATTTTAGGCGGGGCAAAAGTATCTGATAAAATCGGGGTGATAGAAAATCTGTTAGATAAAGTAGATACGATTATTATTGGTGGAGGGATGACCTACACATTTTACAAGGCTAAAGGCTTGCCAATTGGAAATTCATTGCTTGAAGAAGATAAAGTTGAGCTGGCTAAAAGCCTGATCGAAAAAGCTGACGCTAAAGGTGTAAAGCTAATGCTGCCTGTTGACTCGGTAGTGGCTAAAGAATTTGATAACAATTCCGAATCTAAAGTGGTGGATGAAGACGGAATAGAAGATGGTTGGATGGCTTTAGATATTGGGCCTAAATCAGCAATAGTGTTTGGGGAGATCATCAAAAATGCTAGGACGGTGCTATGGAATGGTCCGATGGGAGTATTTGAACTAAGCAATTTCGCTAGTGGTACTTTTGCGGTAGCAGAAGCCCTTGCAGAAGCAACTGGTTTAGGTGCAGTTACTATTATAGGCGGGGGTGATTCGGCAGCGGCTATAAAGGCTTCGGGATTAAGCGATAATGTTTCTCATGTTTCCACGGGTGGTGGGGCCAGCCTGGAGTATCTTGAAGGCAAAGATTTGCCCGGAGTTAGTTCGCTAACCGACAAATAGCGTGAGCGGGCTAAACGGGTTATTTTCCAAAAATCTGATTCAGAAACTCAGCCATTCGGTAACCTGAAATGGCCATTCTCTTTTGAGCAATTTCAAAAGCTATTTTTTTATATTTAGCAGGAGGTTGCTCGTTTTGGTTCAAATACTCAGGATATACACTGTTCATAGTTATGAGCTTACCCTCTTCGTTCCATTCTGTCGAGTTTTGTAGTTCGATCAAAGTTTTGTATCGAGATTCGGGATTTTTATCTGCAATCATATCAGCATGTTTTAGATAATAATCAAACTCATCCATTTCGTCAGGCTTTGGTGATGCTACATCAATAATACCATCCCAGTATGCGTGCAGGTTCCACGGCCAGTCATCACCAAGCCGGAAACTGTTGCCGCCACGATCACCATCCGGGGTTTCCTCTGTAACACGCGATGTATTATGTAATGGCATGTGAATATCGCCTATGAGATGCAGAATCCATGCTATTTGAACAGCTTTATCTGAATCTGAAACTTTTGGATCAGCCAGGGTTTTACGGAAATGAGCGATACGCTCTACAATATGTTCATCATCAACAAAGCCCTCTGTTTTTACAGGGCCATTTTCTGTTTGTTTCCAATAGCTACCTACATAATGCCAGTTCCCTCGATGGTATTTCTCGTAACGCTCTTCTTCGTCGCGGTCTCGCACAATGTCCGGCCAGTATGAGGCATTCATAAAGAAGAACTTCTCAGGCTGTTCACTTTCCTTATCATAAAGATCAAGAATATCGGAATCTTCCGGAGCGTGCTTTAGAATGTTGATTACAGCTTTTTGTGTTTTTGGTGTCATATTATCCCATGCAATAGCAGTGATAACCCTATGGCCGGTTGCATTCCAGGAAATAACCCTGGCTGGATTTATAGCTATGGAAAAAGCTAGCGAAAGAAAAAGAGATGAAAAGATTATTTTTTTCATGAATAGATTTGATGTGTGAATTAACTAAGAATACGAAAAGAACATTATCTAAACATTAAAAGAGTTGTGAAATTGTCAGGCAAAAAAAATCCCAATCGATTATGAATGGGATTTGAAATGTTAGAGAGTTCCGAAAATTACATGGCATTGTATTCCGCCAAAACTTCCTGCATTTGTGCAGTATGGCGTTGACTGTGAGCCGCAATAATTAGCATGAGCTGGTACATATCCACTTCTCCAAAAGGAAGAGAGGCTTTGTGCTTTCTAAGTTTGTCATCAGTACTGTTTAGGTACTTTGTTAACATATTGCGGGATTTTTCCAGCTCATCAATCATGGCTTGTTTTGAATCCCATTTTCCGGTCGGCTCAAAAGGAGCTGCGGTTTTTACTTTTGTACCTCTGTTTGCAAGCATTCCAATAATAACACCATCTTTTTGAGATAGATCAGCGTCAGTTTTGTTCTCTGGATTTGCAACGGTTTGTTGTGCCATGCCATAAAAAGTGTTTTCCGTTAAAAGAATATGTTCTAAGGCATTGGCTACCGACCATCCACCATTTTCTGGCTTGTAATTAAATGCTTCATCAGGTAGGTTTTTTACTGTTTCAACAATATTATTATGGGTTGCATTAAGATATTTAACAGCAAAATCCCTTTCTCCCTGGCTTAATTGTGCAATAGCCGGCACAGAGACTAAAGCGATCAAAAGGAGCAGGATAACTTTTTTCATTTGTTCATTCATTTAGTTAGTAGTTGTACAAATAACAAATAAGAATATAAAAAGAGGACTAAATAAAAAAAGCTAGGTTAAGTCTCTTTTAAATATATCATCTACATTGATTACTACTCAGAATAATTGTAGTACTAAATAGGAAAGTTTCTTCTTTTAAACTTTTTTTGTAAGGAATTCTTTTGAGACTGTCTTACCTTGCAACAGTTAATTTAATCTAATACGTAATGAGTTCACTAAATAAAGCACAATTAATCGGACGTTTGGGGCAGGATCCTGAAGTTCGCTATACACAATCAAATACAGCCGTTGCAACATTAAGCATTGCTACCAGCGAGCGCTATAAAGACAGTAACGGCGAACAGCAAGAACGTACAGAATGGCACCGTGTGGTTGCATGGGGAAGGCTTGCTGAGATCTGTCAGCAATATCTTTCAAAAGGTTCTTTGGTTTATATAGAAGGTCCTATACAAACCCGGTCCTGGGAAGATAATCAGGGGCAGAAAAGGTACACTACCGAGATTAAAGCACTGCAAATGACCATGCTTGATAGTAAAGGTAGTAACAATAGTGGTGGTAATTCGAGTGCAGCAGCCCAGCCTCAGCCAATGTCCAGCAATGTTGAGCTTGGCAAGGATTTCGATAACATGGATGATGACCTTCCATTCTGATTATAATCCTCAGTTTTAAAAGCGGTGTCAGGTAAAACTTTCATCGCTTTTTTATTTTGTGAGAAGTAATTGCATGGTTAAATTCATCCAACCTAATTAAACCATTTCTTTGAGCATTTTCGACGAACCGCATAGGTACACTTTACATTCATTATTGGGCATTTCCGTGCCTTCTTCGGGAGAGATTGACGTAGTAATAATTTCTATTCAGCTGGTGATTATGGTTCTTGGGTTAGCGGTTTCTGCAATTTTTTCCGGTTCCGAAGTAGCTTTTTTTTCACTTTCGTCCAGGTTAGAAGATTTAACCTCTGCAGAACAATCTCACTCAGGCGACTCACGCATACAAGCTATGCTGGATAAGCCCAGAAGGCTGCTGGCCACTATTTTAATTGGCAACACATTTGCAAATATAGTGGCTTCAGTGATGGCAGCTGTAATAACAGGCTCGATAGTAGCACAATTTGGCCTTTCTGAAGTAATTGTATTTGCAGTAGAAGTCATCGTACTCACATTTATGATTTTGATCATCAGCGAAATCACACCTAAAATTATTGCTATTAACAATCCACTTACAGTATCACGCAGATGGAGTACTTTCATATATGTATTTTTTGTTCTCTTAAATCCTTTTTCAAAACTAATAGCAGAAAGTACCATCGTGTTAGAAAAGTACTTGCCAAAACCTTCGAATAAAATGACTTCTGAAGACATAAAAACAATGGCAGAAGTGAGCGAAAAAGAAGGTTCCATTAAAGAAGATGAACGAGAGATTATTGAGAACGTAATCGAGTTCGGCAACATTACGGTTAGGGAGATTATGACTTCCCGTGTAAATATGGTTGCGGTATCTACAGAAGATTCTTTGAAAGATGTATTGGGGATTATACGGGAAAAAGCACTTTCCAGAATGCCGCTTTATGAAAATGATCTGGATAATATTTTGGGCGTTATCTATGCTAAAGACATTTTGCCTTATTTGAATGATACCGGAGAAGAGCCTCCTTTTAATTGGAGAACCATTTCCAGAGATACGCTTTTTATGCCTGCTACAAAAAAACTGGATGATCTTCTTCGTGATTTTCAGCAGGAAAAAACTCACATAGCAATTGTAGTGGACGAGTATGGAGGAACTGAAGGTATTGTAACGATGGACGATATCCTGGAAGAGATTGTAGGAGATATTACTGATGAGTCATCAGATGATCAGCAGCTTTACACTCAATTCAAAAATGGAATTTATATTTTCGATGCTAAAATTGATTTAGATGATATGGAAGATGTAGTTGGCCTGGAGCTTACTTCTGAAGAAGATGATTTTGAGACGTTAGGAGGTTTGATCTACCATTTAACAGAAAGCCTGCCCACAGTAGGTGAGAGAATTACCTATAAAGGAATGGAGTGTACTGTGCATTCTGTGCAAAATAACAGGATCAAAAAAGTAAGGGTGAAGTTAACAGATACACAGGGACCTGCTGTTTCTTAACATGATAATTATCATCGATGCCCTACAATTTTAGCATTCAAAAAAATGTTGACCTGACCCGCTTTAACACAATGGGTGTTCAGGCTAGGGCCTCTTTTTTTGTTGAGGCCGGTTCCGTTCAGGATCTAACGCAGGCCGTTGAGTTTGCCAGAAAGAGTAACCTTAGATGGATGGTTTTAGGTGGAGGAAGCAATGTTCTTTTTAGGTCTGATTTTGATGGCCTGATTATTCAAAATGCTTTGATGGGGAAAGAGATCTCAGAACAAGGAGATAATATTCAGATTAAAGTTTCCGGAGGAGAGAACTGGCATGCACTGGTGTTACATTGTGTAGAAAACGGATGGGGAGGAATTGAAAATCTATCTTTGATTCCTGGTTCTGTGGGTGCGGCTCCTATTCAAAATATTGGGGCATATGGTGTAGAACTTCAGGATGTTTTTGCAGAGCTCGAAGCGTTAACTATTGAAACGGGAGAAGTTCAGGTTTTTTCTAAAGAACAATGCCGGTTTGGTTATCGCGATAGTATTTTCAAGAAGGGGTTGAAAGGTAAGGTAATCATCACCTCGGTTACTTTAGCACTTTCAAAGAGCAGCCAGGTTAATACTTCCTATAAAGCTCTTTCAGATCACCTTACCAGAGCAAATATTGCTCAACCAAGCATTAAAGATGTAAGTGATGCCGTCATTGAAATCAGGCAAAGTAAGCTCCCGGACCCTAAAGAAATTGGAAATACAGGAAGCTTTTTTAAAAATCCGGTTATTTCTGTATATCATTTCGATCAGTTAAAGTCTGAATATTCTGAGCTTCCCGGGTATCCTGTTTCTGAGCGGCAGGTGAAAGTTCCAGCAGGCTGGTTGATCGAAAAAGCAGGCTGGAAAGGGAAAAGAGAAGGAGATGCCGGTGTTCATGAAAAGCAGGCGTTAGTTTTGGTGAACTATGGAAAAGCAACCGGAGAAGAAATATGGAACCTGGCCACTCAAATTCAGCGTTCTGTAAAAAAACAATTTGATATAGATTTAACACCAGAAGTTAACATAATAGGATAATTCAGATTTATGAATAGATTAGCATTACGAATACTACCTTTAATTTTACTTACAACCTTTTTGCTTCTGGGCTGCGTCTCTATTCAGGTCAGTCCGGTTTCAGGGAATAAGCGGGCCTATGGATATTCCTGGCAGAAAGAGCTTCAAATAGGTAAAGAAGCAGATTCCGAAATTATAACGCAATACGGGTTGTACGACAATAAAGAACTATCAGAATACGTGACCCAACTCGGTGAACAGCTATTGGAAGTGAGCCATTTTAATCGTGATGACACCCCTGAAGAATACCGTAATACACGTTTTACTTTTCGTGTATTAAACAGCCCGGTGGTTAATGCGTTTGCTCTTCCGGGCGGCTACGTATATGTAACCCGGGGTTTATTGGCGCATTTACAAAATGAAGCGCAGCTCATGGTTGTTCTTGGCCACGAAATTGGTCACGTAGCTGCCAGGCACGCTTCTCAAAGAGCAGCAGAGCAGCAAGTAGGCCAGCTTGCGATTATTAGCGGTGCTGTAATCGGGCAATCGCTAGGCTTGGATGGGGGAAATATCCTTCAGCTAAGCAGTCAAACAGCACAGCTTTTGTTTCTTCAATATGGGCGTGATGACGAACGGGAATCTGATCAACTTGGAGTTGAATATTCAGCAATGAAAGGATATAAGGCTGCAGAAGGAGGGGAGTTCTTCAATTCACTGAAACGTATATCTGAAAATTCCGGGCACAACATTCCTACGCATTTGTCGTCGCACCCTGATCCAGGCGAACGAAAAGAAAACATTCCACAGCTTGCACGGGAATGGGAACAAAAAGGATACGTACAGACTATTGTTGACAGCGAAGAATTTCTGAATAAGATTGATGAGATTATGTTTGGGGAAAATCCGCGCGAAGGCTTTGAACGGGATGGAATGTTTTATCACCCCGATCTGAAGTTCCAGTTTCCTGTTCCGGATGGTTTTCAGGCAATCAATCAGCCTACGGCTGTTATTTTGGTAAATGAAGCTCAAAATGCCGTTGTACAATTTTCTATAGATTCTAAACATAAAACTCCTCAGGCATCCGTAGAAGCTTTCCTGAGCCAGGAAGGAGTAACCACGATTGCAAAAAATTCAACAAACCCAAATGGAATAAGCGGCTACAAAGCAGAAGCAAGTGTAACTCAGCAAAATGGTAACTTGCTTACACTTGAAATTACGGCACTAAGTTATGGCGGGAATATTTATACCTTTTTAAGTTATACAGCTTCCAGCCAGTTTAGCAGCTACAAGCCGGTTTTCAATAGCATTTCGAATGGTTTTATGAGGCTTACAGACCAATCGATTTTAAATATTAAACCAGTTCGGTTGAAATTGGTTCAAACCAATCGCTCTGGTTCATTTTCAAGTTTTTTACCCTCTGAATTACCCATGGATATAGAAGCAGAAAGTATTGCGATCATCAATCAGGTTACGCTCAATCAAAACATACCGGCCGGCAGCTGGATAAAAATTCCGGTTCAAAAGTAATTTAATATCCTCGCTAAAGCTTAAAACTGTATCTTTACTTTTATTAATCTTCAAAAATTTACTCAATGATCTCCAGGTACTCCCGGGCTGAAATGTCCGAAATATGGACAGAGCAAAACCAATTTCAAGCATGGTTAGATGTGGAATTAGCGGCTTGTTGGGCATGGGCTAAGCTGGGGGTAATTCCGATGGAAGATGTTGATAAATTGTATGAGAAGGGTTCATTCAAACTAAAGCGGATAAAAGAGATTGAAGAAAAAACCCGCCATGATGTAGTGGCATTTACTCGTGCAGTTTCTGAAACACTTGGCGAAGAAAAGAAATGGATCCACTACGGTTTAACATCCACCGATGTTGTTGATACAGCCTGGGGAGTAAGATTAAAACAAGCCAACAAAATTCTTCGAGATGACCTGAATCGTATGATTTCGGTATTAGCCGAAAAGGCAAAAAAGTATAAATACACAGTAATGATGGGGCGTACCCATGGCATCCATGCAGAGCCAACCACATTCGGTTTAAAATGCGCATTGTGGTACGCTGAAATGAAACGGAATGTAGAACGCTTTGAACGTGCAGCAGCCGATGTGGAATTTGGCAAGCTGTCCGGTTCTGTTGGTACATTTGCAAACATTCCTCCGGAAGTGGAACAATATACTTGTGAGAAACTGGGGTTGACTCCGGCGCCTGTATCTACCCAAACCTTACAGCGCGATCGCCATGCTTATTACCTATCAACATTGGCATTGATAGCTTCAACAATGGAAAAAATGGCGGTGGAAGTTCGGCACTTGCAACGCAGTGAAGTTCGGGAAGCTGAAGAAGCGTTTAGAAAAGGGCAGAAAGGATCTTCGTCTATGCCGCATAAGAGAAACCCTATAAGTTCTGAGAATATCACAGGGTGTGCCAGAGTATTGCGCGGGTACATGGTTACTGCATTTGAAAATATTCCTCTTTGGCACGAACGTGACATTTCTCATTCCTCAGCCGAGCGAATAATTCTTCCGGATGCAACTATTCTGCTGGATTATATGCTTTCACGTTTAGCCGGAGTGATTGAGAATCTGGTGGTTTTTGAAGAGAATATGGAAGCCAATATCTGGAAAACACACGGTTTGGTATTTTCGCAGCGGGTATTAAATAAGCTGATCGAAAAGGGGGTTGCCAGGGAAGAGGCATACGATGCTGTTCAGCCTTTGGCGATGGAATCCTGGGAAAATCACAAACCATTCAAGCCACTTGTGGAAAATGACGAGTTTATAACTGGCAAGTTGTCTCAGGAAGAGATTGATGACGCTTTTGATTTAAAACACCATACTCGAAATGTGGATGTAATTTTTGAAAGGGTGGGGTTGGGTTAATTTTAACTGCCCTTGCTCAAAATCGATTGTGCAAGTTCAGTTCTCTTAACTTTTCCAAGTACTGTTCGGGGAATCTGATCTACAACAATTAATTCTTTGGGAATCTTAAAATCGGCAAGCTTGGGTTTAAGCTCCTTTCTGAGTTGTTCGATACTGGGCTTTGTGCCATTTACTAATGGAATTACTGCTGTAACTTTTTGGCCCCATTCCTGATCGGGAATACCAATTACTACAGCTTCTTTTATAGAAGGAATTTCTTTAATGGCTTGTTCTACTTCCTGAGGGTTTACATTTTCTCCTCCTGTTATAATTAAGTCTTCTCTGCGTGATTCGACAAATAATTGACCAAATCCATTTAGATGCCCAAAATCATTTGTCTTGAACCACTTATTGTTATCGAATACAGCTTTGCTAGTGTCCTTATCATAATAACCGTCAAATACCTGTGGGCCTTTCAACCAAATAAAACCTGATTGGTTTTTCCCTAATACTTTCCCTTTTTCATCCCTGATCTGTAGTTCATTAGGTGGAAATGGTTTCCCCACGCTTTGAAGAGGATTATACATACCCGAAGGAGCTGTCATTGGGTTGGTAACTATTTGAGCGCAGGTTTCAGTCATCCCATAACTGGAAACAATGGGAATTCCACGTTCTACCGATTGTTTTAGTAACTGTTGAGTAACCGGCCCGCCGCCAAGTAAGATAGCTTTAAACTCGTGGTGTGTTTTAAACAATGGATTTTTTAATAACCTTGAAAGCATGGTTGGTACCAACGAAGCTGCCTGAAATCGGGGATTTTCTGATAAAAATTCGGTAACCATTTCCTCGTTAAATTTACCCATCCGGTAAATAGCAGATCCATAAATTAAAGAGCGGTAAATAATAGAGATTCCACCAATATGATTAAGCGGCAAACACAGCAGCCAAAAGTGATTAGGTTCGGGTTGAAAGTTTTTAGCGGAAGCTTTAGCTGCTGAAATAACTTGGCGGCGTTTTAGAGGTACAATCTTCGGGCTTCCTGTTGTTCCGGAGGTTGTGAAATATCCAAATATGGCACTTTCTTTGATCTTGCTGTAATCAGGTAATTCCAGGCTTTTGGCATTGAAAGTAAAAGCATTCAGGAAAAAGTCTTCGTCCATATGCACTATACTTTCTCCCGTAAGTTGTTCCCGGTTTGGTGTATCACAAAAAATGAGAGAAGGATTGAGTTCACCGATAATATGTTCCAGTTCTTTTTGTGATAGCTTTGGGCTAAGCGGAATAATGGGGATGCCGAGCATCCAGCATGCAGCAATTCCAAAAACGAGCATGTCTGATGAGCCGGCATGGAATGCAACAGGCTGTTTCGTTGAATCAGATTTTTTCTTAATCAGGTCAAGAAAGAAACCGGCAAATCGTTCCAGGTCACTATAATTGTACATACCCTGTTCTGAGGTTAAAAAAACCTTTTGGGGTTCGGCATCTCCGAACTCGAACATATGCAATCTCGATTTAAACACTAATTATGTAATCTCTTTCAAGTAGTTATAATTTACATTAATTCCCAGTCCGGGTAATTCCGGTAGTTGATAATTTCCTGATATAATCTCATTTCTTTCAGCGAGGTCTTGCTGTAATAAAGATCCTGTTGATAACCCATGTGCGTACTTTTTTGTGCCCCAACCCATTGTTAAAGCCCCTGTAACTGTCCTTCCAATTATACTTTCTAACGAAGTAGTTAGTACCACGTCAATACCATGAGAGTTAGCCAGCTCCATTGTTGCGTTGATTTCCGAAAAACTGCCAAGCATCATTGGTTTTAAAATAAGAATGTCCACGGCATTTTGTTGAATTAACTCCTGCGCATCTTTTTTGTTCCTGAAAGATTCATCAGCCGCAATGGGTATGTTTACTTGTTCTTTAAGCTGGTTTAATTGGCTAATATGATCTTTGGAAAGAGGTTCTTCACAGTATTCGATATCCAGCTTTTCCAGCTGTTTGAGATTTTTCTGTGCGGTTTTAAAATTCCATGCCTGGTTAGCATCCATCCTGATTTTTAAATCGGGGTAAGCATCTCTGAGAGTTTTGATTGAATTCAGTTCTGTCTCAAAATCATACCCAACCTTAACTTTTAATGTTGTGAACCCCTGAGCGATTAATTTTTCTGTTTGTTTCTTTAATTCTTCTATAGATCCAAGTCCTAGCGTAGCATTTGTTTTGATGGACGAGGCTGGTTTATCAAAGATTAAATGAGCTAGCGGCTGCTCTTTTGTTTTTGCCTGATAGTCATGGAATAGTGTATCTAGTCCGAATTTGAAAGATGGAATGTTATGCACCTGATATAACACACTGGCCAATTGTTCAAAATCGTTATATAAAAGAGCCTGTTGTATTACCGATCTGTTGATTTGGAGAACCGGGATAATGTCTTTTAACGTGAACTTAGAAAACCCTGGCAAAGGAGCGATTTCCCCAAAAGCGGTAATTCTTTCATCGCTGAAGGTAATAATGAGTCCATTGCGGTTTTCAAATGTTCCCTTGGATGTTTTGAATGGCTGCCGGAATGGAAGCTGGTATGTGAATAACTTTATCATTACAGAAGAATGCCAACAGAAAATAGAATCCCGAACAGAGCCATGAATTTTGCGGTTTTTTCAAGCTCCAGATTTAAAGCTGTTTTATCACTCTCAATCCAAATGGTTCGTACATGGTTAATTGCCAGCGGTAAAGCCAGGAAAGAAAGAAAAATCCAGTAATTGTATTCCAATCTAAAATAGAAGTGGGGTGGAATGGCAAAAGCAAGCATCATCATTAATGTGTATTCCCATTTTAGTATTTGCTCTCCAAATAAAACTCCTAAGGTACGCTTTCCTGCTTTAGCATCTTGTTCCACATCACGGAGGTTGTTAACAACAAGAATATTGGTACATAATGCCCCTACAGCTAATGATGCCCAAAAAGTTTCAATCGACCACTCTAAGGCATTTACATAGTAGGTGGTCATTACAGCTGCTACCCCAAAGAAGATAAAAACAAAGATGTCACCGAGTCCATTATAACCCAATGGAAAAGGGCCACCGGTGTAGAGAATTCCGAAAAGAAGAGAAAGTAAACCTATCCATAGTACGGTTAATCCTCCAATCCATACCAGATATAAGCCAAAAATAAAAGCTAAAGCCATAGCCAGAATAGTAGCTTTTAACATGTCCTGTGGGGAAATTAATCCGGCCGAAGTTGCTCTTATAAAACCAATACGTTCTTCTGTGTCGGCTCCTTTTTTGAAGTCAAAATAATCATTGGCGAAGTTGGTTCCGATTTGGATCAGAAATGCACAAAGCAGGGCTGTTCCTGTTGCTGCCCAATTCAGAACGCCATCATTGTACGCAATTGAGCCGCCTACTAAAACAGGAACAAAAGCCGCTGCTAGTGTTTTGGGGCGCGCAGCATCTACCCAATTTTTTAATTTTGATGAAGCCAAAAGATGATGTTTTGTGGAATTCTGATGTGGAAAAAGTCTGCAGATAAAGATACAAGTTTCTGCAAAGGCTAAAAAAGTGAAGCGAAATTAATACGCATCTTAAATGTTAAGGGTAGAAGTGGGTTTTTAATCAAATAACATAAATTAATTTAGTATAAATATTTTTAGTCCTACAAAATTTAATTGTTAATAAAAATAAACATTAATTATTGAATTTTATTTACAGAGAGATATATCTTTGTGCCGTAATTTTTCAACTCAAAAATAGATAAACATGTCAGCATCAAAACTGGAATACATTTGGTTAGATGGAAGTGCACCTACGCAGGGGCTGCGTAGTAAAACAAAAGTCCTCAGAGATTTTTCAGGAAAACTTGAAGATGCACCGGTTTGGTCATTTGATGGAAGTTCCACTAACCAGGCAGTGGGAGATTCTTCAGATTGCCTGCTTAAGCCGGTAGCAATTTTCCCGGACCCCGCACGGGCGAACGCATATTTAGTTATGACCGAAGTGTTGAATGCGGATGGAACTGCGCATGAAACAAACGGGCGGGCACACATTGATGATGATGATAATGACTTTTGGTTCGGTTTTGAACAGGAATACTTCTTGTGGGATTTGGAAACCAACATGCCTTATGGTTTTCCGGTAGGTGGATATCCTGCACCCCAGGGGCCTTACTATTGTGGTGTTGGTGCCGATAAAGCATTTGGCCGTGAAATTATAGAAGAGCACTTAGATCTTTGCCTGGAAGCAGGATTAAACATTGAAGGGGTAAATGCTGAAGTAGCTGCCGGCCAATGGGAATTCCAGATTTTTGCCAAAGGAGCAGAATCGGCAGGCGATCAGATTTGGGTAGCACGTTATTTGCTTGAAAGAACGGCAGAGCAATATGGATTAACCATTAACTGGCACCCAAAGCCGCTGGGAGATACAGATTGGAACGGTTCGGGTATGCATGCTAATTTCTCAAATTCTGTATTGAGGGAAGCCGGTTCAAAAGATATTTACGATAAAATTTGTGAAGCTTTCGCTCCGGTTGTAGATGAGCATATTGCTGTTTATGGGGCCTACAATGATCAAAGATTAACCGGAAAGCACGAAACGCAGTCCATCGATCAGTTTAGCTATGGAGTATCAGACCGTGGTGCCTCTATTCGTATTCCAATTGCTACGGTTGAAAATGGATGGAAAGGATGGCTCGAAGATCGCCGCCCGGCGTCCAATGCAGATCCCTATACAGCTGCAGCGCGGATTATTAAAACAGTGAAAGGAGCTTCTTAAGCTAATAAGCTGTTAGTTAAATTTTTTAAACCCTACTTTTGAAAAGAAGCGGGGTTTTGTGTTTGATAGAACTACTTGATTTTTAAGCTTAAAGTATGTTTAATATTTAAGTTTAAATAAAGGAGGTACTATGGATTTCAAAAAATTTGGGATTACCCTGATAGGGATCATTTTATTGGGTCTTGCAATCTGGGGTGCAAATCTTAACATTAAGGCAGGAATTATCGATGACCTGAGCTTCCAGATGTTGCTTGGCACACTTGGCGGGTTGTTCGTCATTGCTCTTTTAATTGAGCGTTTTATTGAAGTGTTCGTTTCAATCTGGTTCGAAAAAGAAACCAATGAGCTGGAAGAACAGCGTTTTTCTGCCCAGACTGAAGCCGCAAAAAGTAAAGCAAAGAAGAAGCTTATTGAGCAAAAAAGTAAAACCAAGGGTACAGCTTTAATTACGAGCTTTACTGTTTCGATATTGGTTTGTGTGGCCGGGGTAGGCTTGTTGAACGATATCATTGACCCCGCTGATGTAAAAGGGGTTCAGGCCAATTTGCTTCGGGGTGTGGATATTGTATTAACAGCCAGTTTGCTGGCCGGCGGTAGTGATGGCATCCACCAGTTTATAAGCACGTTAGAAAAATTCTTCAAAGAATCGAAAGAAAGGATGTCTAACAAATAACTGTTTCACTGAACCTGGCTATTTTAAAATGGCCAGGTTTTTTTATACTTGGCTGGAAATAACCCAGGTAAAAACATGAAAGAAATAAGCTGGAAAGAGTTTGAACAAGTTGAGCTGAGAGTAGGTACTATTTTAGATGTACAGGATTTTCCTGAAGCCAGAAAACCTGCATTCAAGTTATTTATTGATTTCGGTGAAGAAATAGGGACAAGAAAATCATCAGCGCAAATTACAGAGCTCTACACAAAAGAAGAGCTGGTTGGTAAGCAAGTGCTTGCAGTGGTAAATTTCTCGCCAAAGCAGATTGGCCCGTTTATGTCGGAGTGTTTGGTTACCGGTTTGCCAAATTCTGAAGGTAGTGTGGTATTAATAAGCCCGGATACAAAAGTGTGCAATGGGGCAAAACTTTTTTAAGCAGAAACAATTTTCGACTTTATCGGTATCTGTTAGCTGGTTAATTTCAGCGAAATAAAAATCATCATGAGAAGGCACTTATTACCGGCACTTTTATTTGTTCTTATTAGTGGAATTTCGGCTGCTTTGCATGCTCAGGAAATAGCTTACCCTGAAAAAGAGAACACATGCAGTTTTAAACTTATAATTAAAGGCATTGATAAAGCAGAGGGGGAAATTCGGATTGCCATGTTTAATTCCAAAGAGAAATATACTAAAGACCCCGTCCATGCTATTGTTTTACCTGTTGACAGCATTGCGGTAATCTGGGAGCAGGAAAGCCTGCCTTTTGGAGAATATGCCATTGCCGTTTATCACGATAAGAACAAAAACGGAAAGCTTGATACAAACCTGCTTGGGATCCCAAAGGAGGATTACGGATTCTCGAATAATGCTCGCGGCAGGTTTGGCCCTGCTTCCTGGAAAGATTCAAAGTTTTTAGTGAACGAGGTTTCTGTTTCTGAAGTAATTTATATCAAGTAAAAAATCTGTAACACCTTCTAAGCATTCTCGTAATTGCCTTCGAATTTAAAAACGAGGGAATGGCACAGTTTATAAAATCTATTTCGATAGCGTTACAAAACATCAGGGCAAATCCGCTTCATACTTTTCTTTCTACGTTGGGCATTATTATTGGGGTTGCTGCTATGGTTGGGATACTTGCTTTGGGTGATGGTTTAGAAAAAACGGCCAGAGATCAGGTTGAATCTACCACAGATATTGAAAATCTAATGGTAAGTAGTGTTCGCTATCAAACTTTGGATGAAATCAGAGTTCCAATTGAGAATCCTGCAAAACTCACACTCACAAATGCTTTCGAATTAGAAAATCAGTTTCAAGATCGGGCAATAATAGAGATGTACTCCCGAAGATCTGCATCTGCATTCTTTAACGATTCTACATCTGCACTCTTTCTTGAAGCGCATATGGATAGAGCAGTAGAATTCATGACAGATAGTTTATCCTCAGGAAGACTTATAGAACGTAAGGATTTGATTAATGCTGAAAATGTAGCTGTATTAACACAACCGTTGGCAGAAAACCTGCAGGTTAAAGAAGTTGGAGAGACAATTAAAATTGAGGACAGAGAATTTGAAGTGATTGGAATTTATTCATCTGGGGATGCAGCACCAAAGGCATTTATTCCAATTACCGCTTATTGGAATTCAAATGGTGCTGAGTATTATCCTGGTTTGATAATGAAAGTAAAAAACATTGAAGAAATTGATGGAATTAAGGACGAACTGAATACCTGGTTCGATAACAACTTTGAAAAGGGAAGAAGTGGATTCACGATTTCCACAAACCAGATGAGAGTGGAACAATTTAGCCAAGGTATCTTAATATTTAAGCTGGTAATGGGAGCAATTACCGGAATCTCCGTTTTGGTTGGAGGAATTGGAGTGATGAATGTGCTACTGATCTCCGTTACAGAAAGAACAAAGGAAATTGGGATTAGAAAAGCGACTGGAGCAAAGAAAAAGGATATAGTTCTTCAGTTTATGGCAGAATCAGTAACAATTTCTTTTGTTGGTTGTATCCTTGGTTGGCTTATAGGAATTATTGGAATATTTACTTTTGTCCCAATTGTAAATGCATACACAGATATTGGTGAATTTCAGGCTGCTGTAGGAGGAGGAACTGTGGTTGCTATTCTTGTAATTGCTTTATTTGTGGGAGTTCTTTTTGGAACCTATCCCGCATGGCGGGCAGCCCAACTAACACCGGTTGATGCCATCCGCCATGAGTAGTAAGATTTGTTACTGAGTAATGGTAATATCTCCATTTCTTACTTCAATCAATATGCGTCCGGTACCATTTCCAACTTTTCCCTGAACTTTGGCAGCATTTCGTGAATTGTTTAGGACAGTATTATTGAGCTTGAAGGGCTGATCCAATTTTCCGTATTCCACATCAAACCTGACATCACCTTCGAAAGGTTTTTTCATGTTTACATCTACATCACCATAAGAAGTCCACACCTCTAGGGAGTTTAATTTTTCCATGGCTTCAATTTGGATGTTTCCCGAACGATTTAGGATGTAAACGTAATCTCCCTGATAATTTTTGACATCAATTTTATTATACTCGCCAACAATCGATACAGCCCCTTGTACAGTGTTTGTGGTCACTTTTCCGGAGCGATTACGGACATCAACATGTCTTGATATGTTTTCAAGTTCAATGTTTATATACTCTCCGGATATTCCCACATCTCCGAATACATTTTCGATTTGAACTTTTGATGATTTGGTATTAATTGATATACCCCGTTCGCCTTTTAAATTGGAGGCAGTAACATTGGTATAATCTCCTGTAATGTTTACATTTTCTGCTTTATCAATAATAACAGAACCGCTTTTAGTGTCAATGTCGATATCTCCGCGAATATCAGTCAATTCATAATTGGTATAATCACCACGGGAAGTTATCCTGGAATCCAGGTCATAAGCATTTACGGTTCCGCTTTTGTTTTCGAGGTCAAGTTCGCCGGTAATTTTAGTAAGATTTAGCTTTGTGTAATGGCTTTTTACTGTGAGCGAGCCCTTTACTCCTTTCACATCTATGCGCGCAGAGCGGCTTGAGATATCAACATCTCCATTAATGTTTTCTGCAACAACATTTCCGTATTCATTACTTACTTTAATACCCTGCCCAATATCTCTTATGGCTACAGATCCACTTCTGTTTGTAACTTCAGTCGCTCTTTCAATGGATTGTATATTTACTGTAGAGTATCTGGTTTGGAGTTGCAGCTCTATTGCTTTTGGAACCGACAGAGTTAATAGGTGTTTTTTGGTTCGAAAGCTCACATTTTTTCTTTTGATTTCTGGAAAATCGATTTGCAACGAAGCACGTCCATCGTATGTCTCATATTCAGGATTAAAGTTTTGGAAGTAATGCTCATACGCCTGATCGTTTCCATCAAACTCATAGGTATAAGAAATTTGATCCGTATCAGTGCCGGTAACATTTATTTTCATACCTGCGTCAATCATAATGTACAGCTGATCAATACCCGCCGCATTAAAGCTGCCGTCTTTTTTTCCGCTTTGTGCCCAAATAACAGAGGGTGTTAAAATGAATAAAATGATGAGTAGTTTTTTCATGATTGTTCCTCTTGGTTAAGTAAAAGTTCTTTGTAAAAGTCGAGCTTGGTGGCGTAGAGCCTCTTTAAACTGCTTTCTTTTGTGGGTGATGGCCCATTGATACTAATATCCGTTTTGATCTCATCGATGAGGCGGTCAATCTCCTCAATGGCATTGGCAGTTGATTCAATGGAAGGCCGGTTTTGTTCCTGAGCCTCTTGAATCAATAATGGGGTTAAATCCCGAAGCTGCTTAGTTGCCGTGCTTAAAGTTTCATACATTTGTTGATCAACAGAAGCAGCAGCCGGTCTCATATTTATTACCGTATTGTACATACCAATTCCGGCAAAAATCAGCAAAATGGCAGCTGCACTGCCTATCCAGAAGCTTCTCCAATGTACATGAACATTAGATGTTTTTTTGGAAGGGAGTTCCCGTTCAATGTTTTTCCAGATGTGCTGTTTCTGTTTTAAGGATGGATAATCCTTATCACTATAAAAGTTGTGATTCTTCATTGGGCTGTAATTAATTTAAGTTCTTTCTTTGTGCGGTGTAGAATCGTCCGGGATGCCGCTTCAGTAATCCCGATCATGGAGGCTATTTCGGCATGGCTGTAACCTTCAGCTATATGCAAAAGGCATACCATTCGTTTTTCTGGTGCTAAACTCCTGATCGCATCTTTTGCCTTCAACCATAAGCCGGCTTCTTCCATCTTTTCATCTTTTTCGCGTTCTATGTGATGATCATGCAGTTCTGTAAACCGGATGTTGGATCTCATATCTGTTCTCATTTCATTTAATCCTATAGTAAAAAGCCAGGTTTTGAACTTCGAATGCTGCTTAAAACTTCCAAGTTTTTCAAATGCTTTGATAAACGCCCGTTGTACCCATTCTTCTGTTTGGGATGTTGTTTCTGAAAATTGAGACAAAAAACAATACAAAGCATCAATATGAAGGTTGTACAACTGCTTGTATGCAGATTGATCTCCATTCAAAGCGGCATCGATAAGGTGTATTTCGTTGTCGTAAATATTCAATCCAATTGAATTTTGTACTTAGATGCACAAAATCTACCAAACGTTACATGGATTTTTAAATAAATATAGATGAGAATAACAAAGGGACATGTTGTCCCTTTGTTAATTAGTTATTTGGCCGCTGCCTGCGCCGGTTGCTGAAAAGTTTTTCTTTAAGTTCGGGATACTTCTTTTTTTGGGACTCAGTGAGGAGAGCTTCAAAATCGGTATCTCTTTTTTTATTGATTTCATTAATCTGGTTTATATCCGGTCGTTGCCCTGATTTCCTTAGATCCTGCATACGTTGGAAAAAATCAGCGAATATCTTTTTCGCCGATTTTTCTTGTTCCTTTGAAAGCTCCAGTTCTTCATCAAGCGTGTTAATAAGGTTTTTAATTCTCTCCTCTACAGGCGGGCGGTTGGGACGTTCACTTCTTTGTTGTCTTTGAGAGAAAGCACTGCCCGTTACTAACAACAGCAGCAAGAAAGTAAATAATGGTTTCATGATTATTGTAATTAATAGTATTGAGTCATTGTACAGTTAGGCGAAATAATTCGGAAATGCCTTCGGTTAACCGGAAGCCTCGCATTAGCATGCTAACACAAAGATGTGGTTACACAAGCAGCAAAATCTCCGTTATTTAAGGCAGGCATTAAAGCTTAATCCTAAAAAAGGAGGAACCATGAAACGGAAAACAGTATTAATCACCCTATTCAGTTTATTTATTGGAATTGGAAGCTTACTTGCGCAAAGAGGTATTTCTTTTCAGGTATCGTACAAATCAGGTTATACACCAGGTAAATACGCAGATAAAGACATCCGTGAATTTCGTGAGTTCCAGAAAGATGTGGATAGATTTTCCAGAGCTGTTCAAAGAGAACAAGTGAGTAAGGCCCGAAAAATAAAAAGCGAAATCGTTTATCAAATGAGAAGCGAGATTCGGGATACCCGTCAAAAGATCCGATTGGTAAAGAGGGATCTTGAAGGATACTCAAATCACGGCCTTCGTAAAAAAGGCAGTAGAAAACGCTATAACTATAATAAATATAGTAAACGAGGCAGTTATAGTTACTACACCTATAAGGACTTAAAGCGTCTGAATCAAAGACTTGAAAAACAGACAAAGATTCTGTTTAAACTGGAAAACTTGTATTTGGATCGTTCCTACAGATTCTATAAACAAGCGAGAAAGCATGAGAGCCTGATGTATGATTTTGAGAAAACCCTGAAAGCAGATATTAGCTACTCGTTGAAGGATTATCGAAATCGTAACCGGTATAGGAGAGATGGATAAATTAAAAGGAGCTGTCGATAGCAGCTCCTTATTTTATGTTACATCGTAAAGTTCTTTATTTTTTGAAAACACAGACCGAGCATACGGGCACAGTGGTAAAACCTTTAGTTTGTGTTTACGGGCATATTCAACAGCCGCAAAAACTAATTTTTTCCCTAAACCTTCTCCCCGGTAATTATCAGAAACTTCGGTATGGTCGATAATAATGCGCCCGGTACCAGCTTTAGAATAAGTGAGTTCTGCCGCACGTTTGCCTTTATCATCAAAGAAAAAAGCACCTTTTGTTTCTGTTTCTTCGTGTCCTATTTTCATGTGTTGGTAATATGCTTACTATTCAGGGTAATCTATTGAAAATGCTTATAAAACGATTTTTATTTTTTGTTCTTTTGTCAATTTTTGGCGGTTCATTAACAGCTCAAAAAACTGTTGAAGTTGAATTAAAGGAGTATAAAAGAATAGACAAGCCTGCTCGTAATGAAGTTTCAGGCATTATAAAAGACCCGCGATTTGAAAATGTGTTTTGGGTATTGGGTGATTCGGGAACCGATAATAAAGTATATGCCATCAACGAAAAAGGGGAGATGGTGTCGGGCAAAGAATATGAAGGCCTGGAATTGGAAGGGGCAGCAAACCGTGATTGGGAAGACATTGCAATAGATGAAGAAGGCAACCTTATTATCGCTGATATTGGAAACAACTGTAGCTGCCGTACCGATCAGTCTGTTATAATTCTTAAAGAACCTTCAGCAGTTACTCAATCATCCAGCGATTACGAAAAGTATGATATCAAATACCAAAAGCCGGATGGTTTTCTATACAGGTTTATAAACTACTCGCCGGATGCTGAATCTTTATTTTGGAAAGATGGAATTATATATGTTCTGTCAAAAAAATTCAAAGGCCGTGAAACCAGGTTATTCAAGCTCGAAAATCTTTCTACAGAACAAAAGAATGAGTTTACCCTTGTACAAACTATCGATTTTGATGATGAAGTAACGGCGGCAGATTTTGCTTTTAATAAGCTTGCTGTACTTACATATCGCTCGCTATGGGTTTTTGAACAGGATGATACTCCGGATTTTTTTGATGGCCAGGTTACCAGATATACGTTTAAAGCCGACCAGGTAGAAAGTGTTACTTTTATCAACGAGAACACCGTGCTTATTGCAGAAGAGAATGGAGAGTTGTATAAAATCGGGCTTGAAAAGTAGATGGCATTTTTGCAACCATAAAGTGTATAGAGTTTTTGCCTTTTCCTGAAAACCCTTACGCGATTACGAAATCAGGATTGTTCAATTTCTGTTGATCGGCATAGGAGAGGTCGAGGCTTTTAATCAATTCAGATTTTTTTGGAAAAACTCTGATCATTTGAATTAAACTAAGCATGGCTACGACTAAGAAAATTACGTGTAGGGTCAGCATCAGGAATACCAATGCAACCAAAGCAGATACTTCTATTGTGATGATCTGAATTAATTTTACCTTTCTAAAAATTTCTAATTTTTTTGTGAAACTGGTTTCTGTTTTAGAAACAGAAGTCAACTTTTTATAAATCGAATTGCCTGTAAATGTCATTATCACAAGCAAAGCAATACTGGCAAGAATAAAGTAGATGAGCAGTTCGTCATCAAAAAGGGACAGAGGCAGTATTTCTAAAAAGTAAAGTACACCGATTACAATGCCGAAATTAACAACCCCAAGTATAAAGGCACCAAACATAATTTTGGTGGTTTTAAAATACTCTCCTACAGTTTGTGGTTGGTTTTGAGCCTGGTACGTCATGATGGATTTCGGTCAAATTTATTCCAGTTTGGTTTTCTTTTTTCAAGAAAGGCATTTTTTCCTTCTTCTGCTTCATCCGTCATATATGCAAGCCGGGTAGCTTCTCCTGCAAAAATCTGTTGCCCAACTAAACCGTCATCAATAAGATTGAATGCGAATTTAATCATTTTGATAGCCGTAGGGCTTTTTCCTAAAATTTCCTGTGCCCAGTTGTATGCGGTACTTTCCAGTTCATCATGCGGGATAACTGCATTTACCATTCCCATTTCATAAGCATCCTGAGCGGAATAATTACGGCCTAAAAAGAAGATTTCACGCCCTCGTTTTTGCCCAACCTGGCGTGCTAAAAGAGCAGAACCAAAGCCACCGTCAAAGCTGGCAACATCTGCGTCGGTTTGTTTAAAAATAGCATGTTCTTTGCTTGCCAGGGTTAAATCGCAGGTAACATGGAGGCTATGCCCGCCGCCTACCGCCCATCCGGGAACTACTGCAATTACAACTTTTGGCATAAATCTAATTAACCGTTGTAATTCAAGTACATTAAGCCGGTTAATACCGTCATCTGCTTTATATCCGGTTTTAGATCGCACGGTTTGGTCTCCCCCTGAGCAAAAAGAATATTTGCCATCTTTACCAGAAGGTCCTTCAGCACTCAGCAGTACAACACCAATGCCATTATCTTCCTTTGCATCAGAAAAGGCTTCATACATTTCAAACAAAGTTTTAGGCCGAAAGGCATTTCGCACATCTGGCCGGTTGAATGCTATCCGGGCAACCCCATTCAGTTTTTTATAGGTGATGTCTTCGTATTCTTTTACAGTATTCCAATTCATGGCAGGGTATGTGTTTGTATAAATTTTTTGAGTGTGCGTGCGATTTGTTCCATCTGTTCTAAATGTACACGATGGCTAGCATTTTGGAAAACACTAAACTGTGATGACTGCATACGATGGTGCATGGCACTCATCAGGTTTATGAATTTTTGATCTTTACCACCCGCAATTAATTGTACAGGCATAGATAAGTGGTGCAATTGTTCTTTAAAACAGGGCATGTTTCCTGTTCCAAAACCGAGTAGGCTGTTACTCATCCATAGTGCATTTTGTTTTTGCTGGATCTTTCGGATTTTTGCCAGCTCAGCTTTGGAAACCTGATCTGAAAGGAATAAAGGCATTTCAGCCCATTCATCCAGGAATTGATTGAAATTTCCTGAGATTGAATCTGCACGTTGGGCATCTAAAGCCTGGCGTGCCTGCCTTTCCTGATCATTTTCTATGCCAAAGGTAGTGCTTTCCAGTATAAGGCCTTGTAACAGGTCGGGCCGTTGTAAAGCAATCTGGAGGGCTAAACGTCCGCCCATGCTGTAGCCATAAATAAAAAGAGGGCTGTGAAGCTGTTCACTTATTAGTTTTACAAGATCGGCTGCCTGTTCTTTACCTGCAAAACGGTAATGCATTTCCGAGCCTTCTGTGCCACCATGTCCCAGCAGGTCGATAGTAACTGGATTGCAAAAATTTTTGAGTTCAGGAATCAATGAAGCAAACGATTTGCCCGATCCTAAAAATCCGTGAAGCAACACAAGGCTTGGTAACTCATCAACTTTTTGATGTGTTTCGAAATGATATTCAATTCCCCGCACCCTTATTTTCATACCAGAAGCTAGGAATCTAAAGTGAAGTTCCAAAGCTGATGACGTTCTATCATGGAATCGTCGGCATCGGTAATGCACTCTATTACATGTGCACCAGGTTTTTCTATAGAGCCCTCGAAAGCAGGGATAAATTGTTCAGGTTTAGAAATAAGCGTATGGTCAACTCCAAACCCTCTGCATAAGGAAGTGATTCTGACATCCTGCGGGGTTTCAAAAAAATCATGATGCTTTTGCTTGAACTTATATATCGGTAACATTCTGAATATGGTACCACCATCGTTATTTAACACAATGATTATCAAGGGATATTCAACTTTTTTGGCAGAGAGTAAGGCATTTAAATCGTGAAGAAATGCAATATCTCCGATAAAAAGCACGCCCGGTTTTTTAAGGACAGAACTTAACCCAATAGAAGTTGATATAATCCCGTCAATGCCTGCTGCACCCCGGTTCACATAAATTTCCTTACCTGAAAAATCACTGAACAAAGCTAAATCGCGAACAGGAAAAGAGTTAGAAAGCATGATAAAACTCTTTTTGGGAATGAGCTTGTTTGCCTGTTCAAAAATGTAACCATCTGTTAGCGGGGAGGAGGGTTGCACATGCTCTTCTAAGAACGCTTTAAATTTCTTTGAAGTTTTTCGCCATTCGCTCAACCATTTAGAGCTTGCGTTCCCGTTTATATCCGGGATGGAAAGCTCGTTTTTAAGATATATTGTCCGGTTTGTTGGTATGTCTCCATCATTTGGAAACCGGGGATGTGCAAAACTAATCTGATGAACATCAGCGCAATCTTTCAGCAGTAATTGCAATCCTTTGGAAACAGGGAATCTGCCTATCCTCAGAATTAGATCGGGTTTTAAGGTTTCTCTGTTTTCCTTCGTTTTCAAAAATCCTGAGTAGCCCGAAATAATGTATTTAGAGTTGCTGAGATTGGAACCCGGTTCAGCTACAACGGGTGCGGAAAGGATACGGGCAAGAGGGGCGATGAATCTGGTTTTATCCCAAACGGTTGTTGTTCCTGCAACAATCAAAGGCCTTTCTGCAGATATTAGTTGAGACCAGAATTTTTCGCCAAGCTCAGTTTCTCCGACAGCTTGAGAATAATCGGTTTGGGAGCGTTTTGAGTGACTCTCGTTTTCTTCCTGAATCTGTTTTAAAAAATCATTTTCCGGTTCAAACGGCTTGTTAAATGCAAAATTAATGTGAGATACACCTGCATCAGCTAATGATCTTTCTACTGCTTGTTTTGCTGCAACTTCAATTCGGTGTTGTTTTTGAATATCAGAACTCGGCTCTCCTGCTTCGTGGAAGAACACGGGCTGTTCTCCAAATATCTTAATTTGATCGATGGTTTGAGAAGCTCCGATATTTCTTAAATGGGGCGGACGATCGGCACTGGCAATAATCAGAGGAGTTGCTGAACTGGCAGCTTCAAAAACAGCCGGGGCATAATTAGCCAGCGCCGTACCCGAAGTGCATACAAGCACTGCCGGTATGCCTAATGCTTTTGATTTACCGAGAGCAATGAAAGATGCCGAGCGCTCATCAATGGCTACGGTTGATTCGAACCCCGGATGTGCAGAAAAAGCAAGAGTTAGAGCAGTAGAACGGGAACCGGGAGAAATAACAACTTCAGTGATTCCTTCTTCAAATAATGACCGGACAAACAGGGTACTCCAGTAAAAAGCGAGGTTTTCAATATTCATTTTTCAGCATATTCTAAAGCGGATAACATGGGGATAAATTTCAGATTGGTTTCTTCCCATTCTTTTTCCGGATCGGAACCCTCCACAATTCCGCATCCTGCAAAAAAATGTACTTCATCTTTTTTGATGAGCCCGCTGCGGATAGCAACAACGAATTCACCATTTCCATTGGCATTTATCCAACCAACAGGTGCTGCATACCATCCCCGGTCAAAATGTTCGAACTGTGGAATGTAAGGAACTGCGCTATCTTTGGGGAAACCACCTACGGCAGGGGTGGGGTGTAGGTTTTTGAGCACTTCTGTTTTTGATACACCATCTTTAATGGTGGCAGTAATGGGCGTGTATAAATGCTGAACATTACTGAGTTTTTTTATTGTTGGTTTATTTGGTGCATCAACCGATTTAGAATAATTATTAAGATTCTTCTTAATGGCTTTCAATACAATCTCATGCTCGTTCAGGTCTTTTTTGCTCTTTAACAGCTGCGCTGAGAGCTTTGCATCTTCTGAGGCAGATTTTCCACGAGATGTACTTCCTGCCAACCCTTCAGTAAGTATGTAATCTTTGTTGAAAAGTGCCAGGCGTTCCGGAGTACAGCCTATAAAGCTTGCCGTTTTATCCTGCCTGATCAGGAAAGAATAACAATCGGGATATTGATGGCGAAGACGATTTAGAATTCGTGTGTCGGATACTGGTTTATCAATGTTAATCCTCAGCTTTCTTGCTAAAACAATCTTATTGTATTTGTTCTTTGCGATATGAGATGTAGCTTTTTCAATGGAGGCTTTCCAATGTTCAAATTCTGCAGAATTTTGATCAGGAATTGTAAAAATGTGGCGTTCATCCAGTTTTGGATCAATAGTATAAGAATCAGCACTGCAAAAGTGATCTAATTCACAAAGCCTGTATGCAATTTTAGCCTCAAGCTTCTTTGGGTTTATAGAATCGCTCAGCTGTAAAGTGAGGGTAAGTGCAGCATGCTCTCCTTCAACAATAATAGACCATTCGGGCAAGGTAAAAGAAGCTGCATTAAAACTTTTCCATAGCTTGTTTATGTTGTGGTCAAAAAATGAAAAACCTCCAAACAGGTGCGGCACTGCTTTTGAATGATTAATACTCGAAAAATGGAATATTTGAGAGATAACCGATTTTCCTAACCGTGAAGCTTCTTTAAACCGATTTCTACCGGTAGTTTTAACTCTTTCTATTTCACCTCCGGCTGCAATCGAATACTGATCTATTGGTTTTTCCCAGTAGTATTCAAAAGCTTCTTTATTATTGTTTTGTTCAAGAACGGCGAGAGGATCAATCTTTGGGATGCGGAAGGTTAATGAGAAATAGGAACTTTCTCCTTTATGAAATGCAGAAACAGCCGCTTTCAGTGTTTGGGAAAGCTTTTGCGGTTCTACCTGCTTATGTAGGTGCGTAAGTAAGAGAGAGTTCTGTAAGCTATTTGCAGGCATTTATGTCCCTGAATTAACTTTCAATTTAAATTGAAAGTAAGGAAAGGCTTGGCAAAATGCTAAGAAAGTATGCTCTTTTACAGGTTGTGTAAGTTACAGGGCATCATCATCTTGCCCTGACGAAAACGGGTTGATAATCTCATATTCGGTTGGGTCATATTCTGCCAGTTCGAAGAAATAATCCCAGGCATCTTTACTTTTGCCATTTTCATCTACCCAGGTTGGATGGCTTTGTTTGATAAGCCCCACAGCCCGTTTGGCATATTTAAGTCGTTCTTCTGTGTCTTTTATTCGTGGAAGAGCGGTTATCATTAAATCAAGATTGTAGCCGCAGTCAAGGTCTTTAGGTTTTTTTTGTTCTATGAACATCCGGGAGATTTTGGAGTGATAGTTAGCAATTGGCAAGAAGGTATTAATTAATAGAAAAAGTTACTATAAATGATAGTTTCAGGAGCTTTGTAATTTAATCGGAAAGAAAAAGGTGGTTTTACGCTGTCTGAAGTGATCTGTTCAGTAATGCTCATTCTATAAAGAGATATTCCGGTCAAATCAAAAGAAACAAAACAGATTGGTAAAGCTGCTTAAAATTTTTGGGAGTAAAAGTATGGAAAATTTATTGGGGCAGATAAAAAATAATGCCCCTGCCTTTAATATTCCTTAGCTTTGGTCATCTAAGAAATTGTAAAGTCAGATGTACTATAACTCTATAATTGAAGCTGTTGGCAATACGCCGCTGGTTAAACTTCAGAAATTAACAGGAGGTTCTGAAGGGGCTCTGTTGGCTAAAGTGGAATATTTTAATCCCGGCCAAAGTGTAAAAGACAGAATGGCCATTAAAATGATTGATGACGCCGAAGCCAATGGGCTGCTAAAACCCGGAGGCACTATTATTGAAGGGACTTCCGGAAATACAGGAATGGGGTTGGCACTGGTGGCTATACAACGCGGGTACAAATGTATTTTTACTACTACCGATAAACAAAGCCAGTCGAAAGTAGATATTTTAAGAGCATTGGGTGCAGAAGTAATCATTTGCCCGACTAATGTAGAGGCTGATCACCCCGATAGCTATTATTCTGTTTCAAAAAGATTGAGTGAAGAAACACCAAACTCGTATTACCCCAATCAGTACGACAACCAAAGCAACACAGCAGCACACTATGAGAGCACCGGGCCTGAACTATGGGAACAAACAGAAGGCAAAATTACTCACTTTGTTGCTGGTATGGGAACAGGGGGTACAATAACTGGAATCGGGAAATTTTTGAAAGAGCAAAACCTCAATGTTAAAGTGATTGGGATTGATAGTGTGGGTTCGGTGTATAAAAAGTTTTTCGAAACCGGAGAGTTTGATGAGAATGAAATTAAACCGTACATGACAGAAGGTATTGGAGAAGATATTATACCCGAGGCCATAAATTTTGATTTTATTGATGAGGTGATTCAGGTAAATGACAAGGATTCGGCAGTTATGACACGCCGGCTTGCTAAAGAAGAAGGCTTGTTTGTAGGCTGGTCGTGTGGTTCGGCAGTCCAGGGGGCGTTACATTACATTAAAGAAAATCCCTTGCAACAGAACGACGTAATGGTGATAATACTGCCGGATAGTGGTACCCGCTACATCAATAAAGTATATAACGATGAATGGATGAAACAACAAGGATTTTTAGATTAAAAAAGAAATAGTATGGCAGATCAAAATCAAACAATGAACCCGGGACAAATGGAAATTGAGCTTAAAGAAGAGGAGGCTACGGGTACTTATTCTAATCTGGTAATGATTACACACTCTCCATCAGAATTTATTCTCGATTTTATTGCAGTAATGCCGGGCGTTCCAAAAGCAAGGGTTGTAAAACGCATGATTTTAACTCCCGATCATGCAAAGCGATTAGCTAATGCATTGAATGATAATGTTAAAAAATTTGAGGAAGAACACGGAGCAATTGTATCTAAAGATAAAGTAGATATCCCGATGTATCGCGGGCCTTTGCCGGAAGCCTGATCTATTTTTTTGCGGTAATAAGAAGAGCAAGGCCAACTATAAAAAAACTGATGTGAGCCATAGAAGCGGCAATTTCGGGTGGAATGGTTCCATAATACCCAAAAGGTTCAGCAATTTTCATAAATGCCAGATACAAGAAGCTGATAGTTAACCCGGCGGCTATATATAATCCTTTGCCGCCTTGCCGGCGAACGGAAGCAACTGCAAAACCTACTATAATTACTACGATAATAGAAAGTGGGTACACCAATCGTCCATAGAACTGAACTTTGGGAAGATTTGCATTACCTGCTCCACTTCGTTCAATAGATTCTATGTAATCTAAAGCCTCAGCATAGGTAAGCTGATAAATATCTGAGGTTGAACGGGAAAGGTCTCTTGGGTAAACAGATAATGAGGTATCTATTTCAGCCTGGCTGATTTCCATATAGCCGGAGGGGTGAAAAATACGTTTTGTTACATTTTTAAGTTTCCATTTTGAGGTTTCATCATCCCAAAGCATTTGGTTAGCCCTTGTGGTGCTTCGTACTCCTGATTCGTTAGTTTCTGTGAATGAGACTTTATATGCAATGTTGCGGGCTGCGTCATAATAATTCACTTGTAAGATGCTGTTTTCGGATAGCTGGCGATATATGTCATTATCATCGATACTTTTAGACTTCTTTTTTAAATACTTTTTTTCGAATGCAATTCGAACTTTATTTGAGGTAGGGATAATGTTTGCATCTAAGAAACTAATGGTACCTGCACAAAATATTGCAAACACCAGATATGGTACAATCAAACGATAAAGGCTTACCCCTGCAGCTTTCAACGCAGTAATTTCAATTCGTTCAGAAAGCTGGCCGGTTAAAAAAAGGCATGCTGTAAATACTGCAACAGGTAAAATCAAACGAGTCATTTCGGGTATGTAATTCAGATAATAATCCCCCCAGACCTCAGCCATTTTAGCACCTTTATCGGTATAGTCATCACTGTTTTCAGAAAAATCGATCATCACGAAAATGAACACTAAAATGACTATGACAAATAGTGTGATAGTAAGTAGCCGTAGAAATATGTATCGATCAAGCTTATTAACCATCTTTTCTGAACAGGCTTATCAGTTTTGTTTCTGTAGTTAATTTAACAAGAAGAACAATACCAATTATTGAGAACACGGTATTAAATGCCCACATACCTACAATTGGCGTAACAAAAAGGCGATCGGCAAGTTTTTCCCCTTGTATTAACGAAATCCAGTAAATGGTGAGAATAACTGCACTAATTATTGCAGCTATACCAAAATTTCCTCTTCTGGTCATAATTCCGATGGGTGCACCAAGCAGCACAAATACAATACACGAAAAAGGGATGGAAAATTTTTTATGGATCTCCACTAAATACCGGTTTATGCTTTTTTCTCTGAAGCGCACGTTTGCCTGGGTGTTTTGAAATGCAGATTTATAGGTTTTAAGATCAGAAATAGCATTTTTGAGTATTTTCTGCTGCTCTGATTTGCCAGGAAGATTATCAAGCACTATTAGGCTGGTTATTAAAATTGAATCTTTTTCGGCGACATCGTCTAGAGTTCTTTTTCTTCCTCTCCGTTCAGTAAATTTGTTTATTCTTGGTACAGTTAAGTTAAAATTTAAAGCTTCAAAATATTGGTCGTCTATTTCTTTATTCAAAGAATCAACCATGATTTGCATTGCCTGGATATTCATGGTGCGATCACTTCTGTTTCTGCGGTTAGGATCTGATTTTTCGAAGGCAAGATCTGCAAGATCAAAAGTAATTCTATGGTTCTTGAAATTAGTTTTTTCGATAGTAACTTTATTTCGATTGCTGGTTTTTGGGTACTTTTGCATAACCCCGTTCGTCAAATACAGAGTAAGCATTTCTTCATTTTCTGTAAGTAAAATCCCTTTTTCTGCTGTTATGTATGCTTGATCTGTGGTACGAGTTGCATCCTGGAACAAGGTGATTTCATATAAGCTGTCTGTTTCACTGTCAATTCTGTCAACCAAAAAGGTGTATCCGTCAATACCGGTATAAAACTCATTGGGTTTTAGGTCAAATCCTGGCTTCTTCAATCTTATGTCAATAAAAAGTGATCTGGATTTATGGTTTGCTTCCGGCAAAACATTATTCGAAAACCAAATAAGCCCGGCACACATAAGAATACTTGCAAATAAAACAGGAGATATAACTGTTAAGGGATGAACCCCGGATGCACGGATAGAAGTAAGTTCATTGAGTTCAGAAAATTTCCCAAAGGCCATTAATGTTGCAACCAATACTGCCATTGGCGCAGCCAATACTACCATATAAGCCAGATTTGTAAAAATCAGATCAGTAATTACCGAGATGGGGATATCCTTGCCAATAAGCTTATCGATATGAAGTATCAGAAATTGAAGCAGCAATAAAAACATGAGTGTTAAAAAGCAGAACAGAAAAGGGCCTATATGCCTTTTTAGAAGATCTAATTGTATGTTGTTAAGGGTTTTTTTGAACATTGGAATTATATAACTACACTAATTCTGCTTCTTTGACGTAAATGATAGGAATTTATTGATCAAATATTTTATGAAAGAACAGTATTTCGCTTTCAAGATATTTGAATATATGTTATTATCGATGCCGGTTTGCAAACATCAACGGATCTAAACAAAGCCTATTTTCATACTGCTACAGAATTAAGATTTATCAATCAGGGTTTTTTCTTCTTTTTGAAATTTTCTATTAGGCTACTTTATTTCTCAGCATTAATGCTATTATGTTTGATATATGTTCCATTTCAGGACGTGAATGGGCAAAATATATCTGTGATTGATACATCAAAAGTAATTCCCGATTCAGCGTTAATAGGAATAAAGTTTTACTATCCGTTTACAAAAAACCAGGTTAGTACTCTGGTGCAAAGAAAGGCTCCCAGGCTGTATAAATTGAGCAATTCTTCAGATGATATTCTGGTGATTTGGGATTCTGCATCAACGTATCAGGTACAACAGCGAGTAAAAGGGTATAGCACTTTTCTGCCAAGTATTATCACTTTCGAAGAGTATACCACAGCCTTAAAGCGAAAACAGAAGCAGGAAATAAATTTCTTATTAATCGAAGAAGGTAAAGCTCAGGAACAACAGGGGAAGGGACTTCTGGATTTTAGCCTAAAAATACCAGGAGGAGAGAACTCGGCCTTCACAACAATTTTTGGAAAACCTGAAGTAAACTTGCGGGTAAATGGATCTGCAAATATGAATGTGGGGGCTTCTATCCAAAATGTGGAAGACCCTAATATTCCCGAAGACCTTCAAAAAAGGGTGGATCCACTTTTTAATCAGAATCTGCAGCTAAATATTCAGGGTTCAATCGGTGATAAGCTTACAATTGCAACCGATTGGGATACAGAAAGGACTTTTGATTTCCAAAACCGTTTAAAAATTGCCTACACAGGGTATGAAGATGAGATTATCAAAAATATAGAGCTTGGAAACGTATCCATGGAAACCGGTAATTCGCTGGTTAAAGGTGGTGGGGCTCTTTTTGGTATTAAGGCAATTGCAGAGGTTGGAGATCTCAGGGTAACTTCGGTTGTGTCTCAGCAGAAGGGTGAAAGTAAAACTCAAACGTTCACGGGAGGCTCTCAGGAATTCGAGTTTTCTTTACGGCCCACTGATTATGAAAACGATCAGCATTTTTTCCTGGATTTCTATAACAGACAGCAATACCAAAGCAATATGCTGGATTTTCTGCCAAATATCGGAACGGCATATCTTATATCTGAACTAAATGTATGGATTGAAGATGCTACAGGATCTACAGATGCCGGAGCTGTACGTGCATATGCTTTTGTTGATCTTGGGGTTGTAGAAAACCCAGATGGAACATTCGGTTTACCCAGCATGGAAAATGATCGATTGGATGACCAAAAACTGGAAGCCCGCCGTAATAACAATTCTGTGCAAATTGATGACTTGAACACCAAAGGAAGTGTTCAGCCAAACACGTTCTACAAAAAATTAATATTTGGAGAAGATTATACATACAATGCAGCTTTAGGTATTATTAGCTTAAATCGCAGAGTTGGTAATAATGCTACATTAGCTGTTTCTTACTCTTATACAAGTCCGATTGACGGCAGCACTATAGAAATAGGGGATTTAAATTCACAGACTGGATTTAGTTATTTTAAATTATTGCGCCCCAGAAACCTAACCCCTGATGATTTTTCCTGGGAGTTAACCCTTCGAAACGTATATTCTTTGGGTATAACCAATGTAGCCAGAGACGGACTTACTCTCGATCTTGAGATAACAAGAGATAACCAATCAGTAGATAGAATTCCCGGACGTGCAACTCCTTTATTGGTTGATCTTGGCCTCGATTTGCAAAATTCTGAGCAAGCCCTTCAATCAGATAACCAAATCGATTTTGATGGTACACGGTTTGATCCTATTACAGGAAAAATTTTCTTTCCCTATTTAGAGCCATTTGGAGACAGAATTGAGGATTTAGTAACTGGATTAATGACAGATGAATCAGAACTAATCTTTGATTCTCTATACACCTCTAAAAAAGAAATATCCTCTGAAAGTACTCAAAACCGTTTTTACGAATTGTCAGGAGTTTCAAAAGGGGGAGTTTCCAGTTCGTTCTTTATTGGTGGGGCCGGAGGATTGGTAGAAGGTTCTGTGAAAGTATTTGCGAATGGAGCTGAGCTTATTGAAGGTATTGACTATGAAGTGGATTATTCTTTTGGAAGCGTAACCATACTTAATGACAAGTTTTTAGCCCCCGGGCAAAATATTACGATAGAATTCGAAAACAACCAGTTATTTTCGATCGGCCAGAAAAACTTTACCGGCATACGGGCAGAGTATTTATTGTCTAACGATGTAAGCCTTGGTAGTACTGTATTCAGGCTAAATGAACAGCCATTATCTGATAAGATCAGGATTGGGAATGAGCCCATCAACAATACAGTATTAGGTTTTGATGCAAAGGCGAAATTTGATACACCCTGGATAACCCGGTTTATTGATCGTATTCCTCTTTTGCAAACCAGGGCAGAATCTAATCTCAGTTTCAGCGGCGAATTTGCACAACTACGTCCGGGTGTTGCTCAAACAAATGCAGTACGAGATGCTATAAAAGACGGTATTTTATTTCGGGATGAGGAGAACGGGCTTTCTTTTATAGATGATTTTGAAGGTGCTGAGTTCAGTATTCCCTTTAAATTTGCGGTTAGATGGAACCTGCCGAGTGCACCTGCTGCTATTCCGGGATATGCACCCGATGCTGATATTTTTAACAACAACTCCCCCATGCAGCCCATGTCTGATACTCAATCAAAAGTTGAAAGATCTGACCTGCGTGCTCAATTTTCGTGGTACGAACTTCCCAGAGATCCAGCTCAGGTTTTACGCAACCCCCAAATAACTCCGGAGTCAAGAACGGTTCGAGTGCAGGATGTTTTTAGAGGCCGGGAAACCAATAGTCCTCAGGATGAGATCATTACTACTCTGGATGTATTTTATAACCCAACCGAACGCGGACCTTACAACTATAATCCAAAATTAAAGGAAATCACAGAAAATGAACCGGAACGAATGTGGGGTGGAATGACCACAGCACTACCTACCGGTCAGGAAGATCTGGCTCAAAACAATATCGAATTTCTCGAATTTTGGGTACAAAGTGTTTTACCGGATGGAGCAGATCCGTCTGCCCAGGACATTAATGATAATTATACAGGCAAGATCTATATTGACCTTGGCATTATTTCGGAAGATGTGATCCCGAATTCTGATGTAAACTCAGAAGATGGCTTAGCTGTGAATTTAGAAAGCCTTGAAATAGATGATCTTGGCAGATCTTACATTCCGGGAATCAGGCCTCCGCCTCAAGGCGAATTTTCGAATCAAAACCGCAGCCTGGAAGATGTTGGGTTGGATGGAGCACCCAACAGCAATGGATTTGAAGGCCGTAGTGAACAAGCCTTATTCAGTGACTTTATAGATTCTATGAGAGTAGCTTATGGAAGCGGCAGCGAAGTATTTCAAAGAATTGAAAGAGATCCATCTAATGATGATTACGTGTACTTTGGTGAATCTCAGGTTGATGGATTAAAGCTGCATGAAAGATTCCATCGAATGCGTGGATACTATGATGGTAATACCCCGAATGCCGGTGGCGAAAAAAGAGCGGTTACCTTAAAGCCTGAAAAAGAAGGATTAATAACTGCATCAAACGTCCAAATAGAAAATTCTTACTTCCAGTACGAAATTGATTATAACCCTGCAGATTTTGCTAATCTGGAGGTTGGTTCTCCCGGTACTTTTATAGTAGATAAAGTAGATGGCGGAAGCCAGGAGCGAACCTGGCGTCTCATTCGTATCCCACTTAACGATTTCGTTCGTAAAGTAGGAAATATCACCGATTTTCAGAATATATCGTACATGCGGGTTTGGATGAGTGGGTATAAAAAACCGTTTACACTTCGCTTTGCTACATTTGAATTTATAGGAAGTCAGTGGAGGGAAGAAAAGAATATTGCGGAATCAAGGAGTTCAAACGCAGATTTTAAAGTAGCCACTATAAACATTGAAGAAAATGCCAGCAGACGGCCGATCCCATATCGCCAACCGGAAGGCTCCATAAGGGCAGTAACAAGAAGTTCTCAAATCCAGACTCTGCAAAACGAACAATCACTTGTTCTGCAAACAGAAGGCCTCCAGTCTCAGGAAATTAATCTTGTTAAACGAGTATATCCGGGAGGGCTGAATTTTCTGAATTACTCTAACATCCGGATGTTTGTTCATGGAGAGGGGTACGACAATAGAACTGATGCCGAGCTTGTAGTGCGAATGGGAGCAGATCTGGATAATGATTTTTATGAATACCGTCAGCCTGTTACCCCAACAGATCCAAATTTTAATTTTGGCCCTTTCAGCCCTGATGAGGGGGGGCGCCTCGATACCGAAGCAGAAGAGGTATGGAAGTACGATGAAAACAGTATGAATATCATTATTTCGGCATTGAATGTATTGAAACAAGAACGAAACAATGCAGAAGTACTGACTTCTGAATTATACGAGCGAACCGATCTTTTGGGAGAGGGAACTGCTCCCGGTGCTGTAATAGCAATAAAAGGGAATCCTTCTCTTGATAAAGTTTCTGAATTTGCGATTGGCATCAGGAATCCAAACGACCCTAATGATCCGAGCTCGCCGGGAGTACCGGTATTAGATGCTGAATTTTGGGTGAATGAGTTAAGAATTTCCGGCTTTGATAATGAAAACGGGTGGGCGGCCAATGCCAAAGCAAATATCAAGCTGGCAGATTTTGCCACCATGAATGCCAATATTACTCGTCAAACAACCGGGTTTGGAGGATTGGATTCCAGGTTAGGCCAAAGAAGTGTTTCTGACAATTTGGGGTATTCGGTTTCATCTACTGTAAATTTGCATAAATTAGTGCCAGACCGGTTTGGGTGGTCTTTTCCGGTTACCGTTTCTGCTCGTAGAAACTCTTCGACACCTAAATTTTTGCCAGACCAGGGGGATATAAGGCTTAATGATTTTATCTCCTCAGTAGAAAGCAGGGATATACCGAAGTCACAAAAACAGGATATCATTGATCGAAGAATTAATGAAATTCAAACCACATCGGAAAATTATTCTCTGAATGTTTCCAACATCTCAAAAACCAATTCCAAAAGTAAGCTCGCTCAATATACGCTTGATAAAACCCGGCTAAGTTATGTGTACAACCAGGGAAGTTCGAGAAACCCTCAGCTTCAGTTGCAAAATAACTGGAACTACACCACTTCTTTAGCCTATAATTTGTCTTTTCCAAGAGTACGGTTATTCAGGCCATTCAAGTTTACGGAAAGCTTGCCGGGATTAAGCGTGCTTTCGGGTTTAAGGGTGGGTTACATGCCGTCAAGTATTACAGCTTCTGCAAGTTTGGCCAGGAGCTACGAAGAACGGAGAAGAAAAATTTTAGGAAATCCAACAATTCTTCCTTTGCAGCAAACAGATTCTTTTACAAGCAGATCTAACTTTGGTTTTAATTACAGCCTCACTCCATCCATTATCACTTCATTTCGGTCGGCGGCCAATTTCGATCTTACAAGTGCAGGAAGGGAGTCTCTCAATCAAACCGGAGTAGATAGCTTAGAATACAGATTAAAACCAACTTTTGAAGTATTAGGTGATATTGTAACGGATACATTAACTGCCCGTCGATCAAGCTACAGCGAATCCTATACAGCCAGCTGGCGGCCTAAATTCAATAATATAAAAGCACTGAGATGGATAACCTATAATGCTACTTATGGTGGCGGATTTCAGTGGAACAACAGCCCTAGAGGCTCAAATCTTGGAGCTCGCATTTCTAATTCATTTGACCTAACAAATACATTTAAGTTTAATACCGGAGCAATAATTAATGGTATTGGTTTTGTTGATAAGATTAAGAAAGCCGATATCGCTGAGGGAAAAGCACGAAAAAGCAGTAATGTGAATATTCCGGATTCTTTAGCAAGTAAAGGAAGTATTTTAGATGATATAAGATATGTTGGGAGAAAGTTGGTGCTTGCTTTGTTCAGTATGAGATCCATAGATATTAGCTACAAAAAAGGAAAAAGTTCTAACCAGTCAGGTTATAATGGAGAATCCCAGATCTATTATGCATTTGGTAATGAGAGCTCAGATAATTTTTCACCTCCTCTTGGATATCGTATTGGTTTGTTCGATGATATCACCAGGTCGCAGCTAATTCGTAATATAAATGCTGCATCAGATATACAGGTTCCAATCAATAAAAATTTTTCGGACAACCTGACAATGGGTACAACATTGAAACTATTCGAAAACATTTCTATTGACCTTGATTGGGCTACACGTTGGGATGAGAAAAATACCGAAACACTAACTTTAAGCAGTAGTACTGATGTTTCATCAGTATTTATATCATCAGGAAACATCAGTTCATCGGTTTGGGCGTTTGGCCAGGGGTACGAACAGTTTTTTAGAAGTCAATTAAGAACTGCCTTTGAAGATTTAGATAATGGTGTTATAGATGATGCCAATGGCGGCAATAACGATGGGAAAACCGTATTGAACCGCGTAACCTTGCAAGATGATTTTAGAAATGCATACTTAAGTGGAAATACCGCTGGGATAGGGCAAAAAACGTTTACACCAATCCCTAAACCAAACTGGCGTATTACTTGGCAGGGAGTGGAGAAAATAATTCCATTTATCGGGCCGGCGATGAATCGCGCGTCGCTTTCTCACGGATACAGGGGATCGTACAGGCTGGGCTGGCAATTTATAAATCAACAAGGGCAGCCGACAACTCAATCTTTGGGGAATCTCGTTACAATTAATGATATCAGGGATGAATTTGAACCGAATTCTATTACTGTTGACCAAAGATTCAGCCCGTTAATTCAGTTGAATATCACGTGGAAGTCGACATTAAGAACCGATTTTGGATTCGAGACAAGTAAGCTTACCACATTTTCGCTGTCCAGCAATACGGTATCAGAACGAAGATCAAAAGGATTTAAATTCAATTTTAATTACACATTCCGAAAAGTCAGAATCCCGATTTTTCCAAAAATTAAAAACAACATTGATGTGGCTCTTAACGGAACATTCAGCGAAGATGGTGACAGAAACTTTCGGTTATCCGATGACCTGACACGGGCTTTTACTGATTTCATCCAGAATGGTACCGGAACTAATGTAAATCAATACACGGTAAACCCTGCTGCGAATACAGGGCAAAAACGATACACAGGATCTTTGGTTTTAGGTTACAGGATATCGCAATCCATTAATTCTAATTTTGAATATACCTATAACCGCATAGTCCCGAATGGTGGTTCTTCTATTCCCCCAAGAACTAACCAGGAAATTCGTTTCAATATCAGAATTGCTATACGTTCGCGGTAAACCTCTTTTTAATGAGAATCCAAATCCATGATGGTATTACGATTAGGAGGCATAAGTAACTAAACCAATCCCCGAATTTGGTGAATAAAGTCATGGTATTTTTATGAGGGACTTCAAAATTAAATCCTGTCTTTGTCCAGTAATGCGTTTTTATAATTACTCTGCCTGAGGGATCAATGATTCCCGAAGTGCCGTTGTTAGCACTTCGAACAATCCAACGGTCAAATTCAATAGCACGTAATCGCGCATAAGAAAAATGCTGAACATGGCCACTTGAATTTCCCCACCAACCATCATTTGTAATAATTGTGATAAAATCTGTTCCATTACGAACGAATTCCCGAATCCATTCTGGATAAACAGAGTCGTAGCAGATTAACCCTTGTGTAGTAAAATTGTTTTCTATAATAGCAATGGGTTCTGTCCCTTTTCCGAACTGTGCTATTCGGCCCCAGTTAAACCACCTGAAAACATCAATAGCATTAAAGAAGTCAACAAAAGGGAAACGTTCCACAATAGGCACTAAATTATGCTTGTCGTATCTCGAAACCTTTCCGGATTTGTTTACATAAAGTGCTGAATTGAAAAAATTTCGGGCACGCCCCTGAAATGTATCTCTGTAAAGCGTTGGAGGAGTATCATATAGCTTGTATAATCCGGTTCCACTAATGAACGCCGTATTCCAGGCTTTCGCAGAATCTGCTACTCTGTTTGTTGTAACTGAGTTTATATAAGTAACACCGTCTATGGCGTTTTCAGGCCATACAACGAGATCGGTTTCGGGGGCTTTCGTTCTTTTAGTAATACTGAAAAGACTGTCCAAAACTTCTCTTTTATCCCTCATTCCACCATAATCGAGATAAGAATCATGGTTTGGTTGAATTACCGTTACGTTGGTTGTACTGCTTACCGGATTGATACCAGAGCCCACGTAGTACAAAAATGAAGTGCCTGAAGGTAGCAACAAGCTAAAAGTAGCAGCAATAGCAATTATCTGGTTCTTTTTCTTTATAGCTGAATAAGCAAGTGAAGCTGTAAAGATCACCCAAAAAGTAATTCCTAAATGGCCGGTGGCCGAAATGTATTGGACAAGCCCTATTTGGTTGGCCCATGCATTACCGATTGAAAGCCAGGTCCAGGATAAATCCCAGTTGTGATGGAGAAACTCATAAGCTACCCATGCAGAAGCTTGCAAAAGGGCGATGTGCCAACTTTTTTCGAAGCTCCGGGAAAAACCCCTGAAAAGAACAAGAGGAATTGTCATAATAACTGCATTCGCCAAAATAGCAGCAATGCCGGCAATTGCACTCGCCATCATCAGCCAGTAGGTTCCAATTAAATTCCAAAGTACAAAACCAAAATATCCGTAATACGCTAATTGTTTATTTGAATCGCATTTTTCTGAAAGATGAAAAAGAAGCACAAATGCCGGGATAGTCAAAAAGGATAAATCAACCGGAGGAAAACTGAGCCCCAATAGGAGTCCTGCTGTTAGAGAAACCTGAAGTTTGTTATCAAGAAATTTATTCATGCCTGTTTTTTAGTTTTCAAATACCGGTATGATGGGTTTATTCCTTATATCCTTTTCCAGCCACAACAACAGCAATTTCTCCTTTAATAGCATCTCTGTTTTCAAATTCTTTCCGTAACTCAAAGATGCTACCTCGTTTAACTTCTTCAAATTTCTTTGTTAATTCACGTGCAACTGCAGCCAAACGATTTCCTCCAAAATGTTCTTCCAGTTCTTTCAATAGCTTTACAATGCGGTGTGGGCTCTCGTAGAAAATGATGGTTCGTTCTTCTTCAACCAGTTGAGCAAGTTTTTTTTGTCGCCCTTTTTTGGGAGGCAGAAAGCCCTCAAAGCAATACCTGTCGGATGGAAGTCCGCTGGCGACCAAAGCAGTAGTAGCAGCATCCGGCCCCGGTATAACCGAAACATCAATGCCTAGTTGCTTTACAGCCCGGACTGCTAAAAATCCCGGATCTGAAATGCCGGGTATGCCTGCATCCGAAATTAAAGCCACCGATTGCCCGCCTCTTAAAATATTCAATACATGCTCCACTTTTTGATGTTCGTTATGTTGATGAAACGAAAACGTGGGTTTATTGATCTCAAAAGCCTTTAGCAGTTTACCAGAAGTACGGGTATCTTCACATGCAATGTAATCAACCGATTTTAACACTTCGATTGCCCGGGGTGAAAAATCGCCTAAGTTGCCAATAGGGGTTGCTACGATATAAAAAACAGCCATCTTATCTTTGAAATTGACGAGAAGATATCGATTATTGGCAAATTCTTAATCTTTAATTAACTAAAATGAATTTTAAACCAACCGGACTTAATCACATCACAATAAGGGTAAACAGGATTGATGCCTCCAGAGAATTTTATGAAGATGTTTTGGGATTTCGGGTGGTTCGAACCATGGGACAAAGTATAGCGGTGTACGATGTAGGGGGAGGAGATACGTTGGTGATTGTGGAAGCGGAAACCAGCTACGACCCTGCTTCACGGGATTTCAGAGTAGATCATTTTGGATTTTATGTAGAATCGCCGGAGAAAGTAGATGAACTTGCGGCATATTTCCGGGAGAAAGAAGTAACTATTATGAGCGGCCCTGCTAACCGGAAAAAAGGAAGGTTTTTATTTATATCTGATCCCGATGGAAATATGATCGAATTCATGTACGAGGAGGAAAAATAGAGCACATGTATCCAACCATTAGTTTACATCAATCAAAAATAATATGAAAAGCAAAAGTAAAATAGAGAAGGAACTGGACCAGAAAGAACTTGAAAACAGTATCAACCGAACTCTCAGAAATCAGGAACTGGACAGGGAATTTGAAGAAAAGATTAATAGAAACTACCGACCACTTGAACTTGCTGCTATTAAATTCTTTGGTAATTTATTTATAGGATATATGTTTTTCTTTATTATCCGGTTTTTCACAAGGAGGTTTGCTGTATTTGGAGGAGAAATCGTTCAAGGCATGTTGCTTATCCTGCATATACTTATTTGGGGAATTGCTGTGATATCTTTAGTTACAAAAAAGTCTCCCTGGGATAGATTTTTTTAAGTAAAATCGAGGACTTTTTTACCCCTGATGTCAAAATAATCTTCTTTATCCCAATCGGTATTTATAAGAATACCCCCCATTAGATAAACTTTATATCCTGATAATATTTTACTACTGTTTTCAAGCATCTCGTTAAAATCCTGATGAATTGAGTCGTACATTTTTTCAGTAGATGTTTTAAGAGGATGCTCGGCTGCAAGAATTTCGTCCTTAAACCTGCCAAGCGTATTAACCACCCGTTCTTGTTGGTAATCACTGTCAGAGTACGATGAAAAAGAAGTTTGTTCTTTAATGGCATTCAATCCCGCAACAAGCGACCCACAGTTTGCTGATGACATTTTCTGCCGCTGGCGATGCATAACCCCCAGTTTACCATCTTTCGAGATCCCAATATGTGGCCCGTATAAAATAAAAGCCCCGCCTTTATCAGGAATATGGCTTGCAAAAGCTGCGATTCCAGTTTTACCTGTAAAGGGATAACCCGAAATACCCCCAAACCTGAAAGGCCCTGGCCCTGCAAATAACTTACTGAATAAATTGAATGAGTTGTTCACTTCATCAGCACAGATTGAAGTACCCCAAATGGTTCTGGACAAAATAAATCCATGAAGGTTTAATTCACTGGTAATTTTTTGCTCAAGTTCACGAATACTGATAGCATTTGGGTAGTGTTGTTTAATGGTTGGCATGTAATAACAGGTTTTGCTTTTTAAGTTTGCCAATTATAAAAAGAATTATTCAACCAATCTCATTATTACCACTTTTAATCCGTACCTTTAAGGTTATTGAATGTGTGAGTTCACGATAAGACTGGAAATTTTACTTCTGTAACAACCTTCAGGTTTATAGAACATGCTGGCTTTATAAATAACTCAGGTAGTCTGCCTGCCTCTTGTCATTAGCTCACCTTTTTTACCAAAAAATAATTCCGGGCAAGAACCACACAGCACAATTTTTTGAACGGGATAAAAATGAATACAATTTATGTCAACGTTCAAAGAGCTGGGGCTTAGACAAGAACTGCTTGATGCCATCGAAAAGCTAGGTTTTACAGAGCCAACCAAAGTACAGGAATTAGCTATTCCGGCTATTCTTGCTTCTCAGCGTGATCTGATTGCACTTGCACAAACAGGAACGGGAAAAACTGGAGCCTTTGGGCTGCCAAGCCTGCATCAGGTTGATACGGATTCGGATGCTGTACAGGTCTTAGTGCTTTCCCCAACAAGGGAGCTTGCTATTCAAATAGCACGAGACCTTAAAGATTTTGCCAGATACCAAAAAGGAATAAAAACAGTAGCTGTTTATGGAGGTGCAAATATATCTTCCCAAATAAAGGCACTTAATAATGGCTGCCAGGTTGTGGTTGGTACACCAGGGCGTATGCTGGATCTCATCAACCGCAAAAAACTGGATGTCCGAAATGTTCGCACACTTGTTCTTGACGAAGCCGACGAAATGTTGAACATGGGGTTCCAGGATGATTTGGATGCGATTCTAGCTGATACACCTACAGAAAAACAGACGCTGCTGTTTTCGGCAACCATGCCAAAAGCCATCGCTAAAATGGCAAAGAAATACATGAATGACCCCGAAGAAATTGAAGTAGGAGAACGAAACGCCGCCGCCAAGAATGTAGAACATCACTATTACATGGTTCATGCAAAAGACAGATATGAAGCCTTAAAGCGTATTGTGGACATGAATCCAAACATATATGGAATTATATTTTGCAGAACACGCCGTGAGACTGCGGAGATTGCTTCAAAACTAAACAAAGACGGCTACGATATTGATTTATTGAATGGAGATCTTTCGCAGGCGCAACGTGATAATGTAATGAACCGCTTTCGCACCAAAGACCTTCAACTTTTGGTGGCAACAGATGTAGCCGCTCGCGGCCTGGATGTGGACAATCTTACCCACGTTATTAATTACAATTTACCTGATGATCTGGAAGTGTACATTCATCGCAGTGGCAGAACAGGCCGTGCTGGGAATTCAGGAATTTCCATTTCAATTATTCATACCAGAGAAACACGAAGAATTCGTGATCTTGAGAAAATGTCGGGTAAAGATTTTATCAAAAAGAGTGTGCCAAATGGCGAGGAAATCTGTGCAATCAGAATGCTGGATCTGATCGATACAGTGAAGGAAACTAAGATCAAAGAAGAGCAGCTTCAGAAATTTCTGCCGCAGGCAATGGAAAAACTTGCAGATCTGGATCGGGAAGAATTAATTAAGCACTTTCTTTCTGTAGAGTTTAATCAATTCCTGGATTATTACACCGGGGCAAATGATTTGAATGCCAATAGTGGAGGAGAAGGTAAAAAAGGGAAATCCGGCCGGGACAGAAAAAGAGGCCGTGGAGTTACCCAAGCCGGGTACGAACGTTATTTCATTAATGTTGGGAGAAGGGATGGGCTGAATCCTGTTAGAATGATGGGTTTGATTAACGAGCAGTTAAATGGCTCTAAGCCGGATTTTGGTAAAATTGATATACAGAATAATTTCTCTTTCTTTGAAGTTGAAACGGGCTACGGTGTTGCTTTAATTAATGGGGTAAAAGGTTCTAAATTTGAAGGGAGAGATGTGGCTATTGAACCTGCTCAACAAGAACAAAGAAATAACGCTGGCAGGGGTCGTAAAAAAAGTGGTGGTGGAAAACGCAGAGGCGGCGCATTTCCAAAAGAAAAACGATCCGGTGGAGGAAAAGGAAAAAGAAACAGGAAGCGATGAATAAGTTTGACGTAGTTATTTTAACTGCCGCGCGGTACTTGAACCCAACAACTATTAATACCTATGTACAGAATATTCTTAAAGAGGAGGACCTGCTAAAAAAAGCTTTACAAAAAAAAGGTTTAAAGGTTATTCGTAAGGCTTGGTCAGATCCGGACTTCGATTGGTTAACAACTACATGTGCCATATTCAGAAATACCTGGGATTACTTTGACCGGTTTGATGAGTTTCAGAAGTGGCTGGATCATGTGGAAACCCAAACCCAATTGATAAATCCTGTTCAGCAAATCCGATGGAATATGGATAAGCACTATCTGCAGGATCTAAAGGATAAAGGCATTCATGTTGTCGAAACGGTATATATTAACAAGGGAGATCAAAGATCGCTTTCCTCCATGATTGAGGGTCTGGGCTGGAAGGATGTGATCTTAAAACCAACCGTTGCAGGTGCCGCACGTCATACCTACAAATTGAACCCGGAAAATATAGCGCAGCATGAAGCCATTTTCACTGAACTGATTGCCCGGGAAGATATGATGATCCAGCCGTTTCAACATAATATCGCTGCTAAAGGGGAAGTATCTTTTATGGTGATTGGGGGAAGCTTTACACACGCCATATTAAAAAAAGCTAAATCAGGTGATTTTAGAGTTCAGGATGATTTTGGCGGATCGGTACATAATTATAAAGCTTCGCAGGAAGAAATTGCCTTTGCCGAAAATGTGGTAAAAGCCTGTGATCCTCTACCTGTTTATGCCCGGGTTGATGTAATGTGGGATAACGAAGATAAACCTGCCGTTTCAGAAGTAGAATTGATTGAGCCGGAGCTGTGGTTTAGGGAATGTCCGGAAGCCGCAGATTTATTGGCAGAAAAAGTGTTATTTGAGTTCCTTTAAAATATAATTCATAGTTTGATTTACGTACGTAAATGGTTTAATTATTTGCTCAGGAAATTATTAGCACTATGAATGATAAATGGAAAAGCTTCACAAAAAAGATTGCTGTGAAAGCATCGATACAAACTATTTATGATGCTTGGACAACCCAGGAAGGATTGGAAAGCTGGTTTTTGCGGAGCGCTGAGGCAACAAAGAAAAATGGAAGTGTCCGGCCGGTAGGAGAGCGGTACCAGGCAGGAGATGTGTTTCACTGGTTATGGCATGGATATCCCGATGAAGTGTACGAGAAGAGAGAAGTATTAGAAGTGAATGGTACCGATTATTTCCGCTTTATGTTTACTGATGAATGTGATGTGGAGGTGAAATTATCTGAAATTAATGAGGGATATGTAATGGTGGAAGTATCTCAACATAATATTCCCATTGAAGAAGACCCAAAAAAGAATCTTTATGTGGGCTGTGGTGAGGGCTGGTCGTTCTATATGACCAATTTGAAATCTATACTGGAAGGCGGGATTGATTTAAGAAATAAGGATAAAAGCCTGGAAGGGGTTTTTAATGCCTGACAGATAATTAAAAGAACATGTGATTGAGTGAAGGAAGATTTAACCTAATCACTCAATCACATGTTTATCAATTTCCTTTTTTTTCAGCCTTAATTTTTGGCCAGTTTTTTTCGGCACTTTTTTTGAGATTATCTTCGTCTTTGTTCCATTTTGGCAGAGTGTTAACTAGTAGCCTGTTGTAAAACAGATGAAGCTTTCCATCCACAATCTTAAAAGTTTTAGGGTTTGCATCTGCGGTGTACCCTTTACTAACTGCGTAAGCGCACCAACCACCGTAAACAGGGGCATATTTTGTAGGGTTGGCTTTGAATAGATCAAGGTTTTCTTGACTAATGAATTGATACTTTGCTCCTTCATGTATAAAGGTCAGATCCTTTTTTCCTTTTGTGGGTTCTCCATTACTAAAGTAGCTGATAGGGTCGTAACCTTTGATGGCCACGCCTTTATCAAGATTTAAATGTCTCGTGTTAACTTGTTGAGCTATGCTCAAAGAAGTTAAAGCAAATAAAAGAGTAAAAGTGAGTGATAATTTTTTCATTCTAAATAAATCAGTAGTTATGTTTTAATGTTTAAACATCAATTTAGTTCGTTTTTAATAAGTAAATGTCACAGAACTATAAAATAATCAGACTCAATTTTTAGCTTCGGTTGAATTTAATCCAGAGAAAAATCTAAAGCTTAGTAGGATTTGGAGCGTCTCCATATATTTCTTTCGGATCGAATACTTTCTCGGATTCTTCAAATCTTAGCTCTCCGTCTTTTTGGAAGAATTCTTCTCCTGTAGGAACGCTTCGATAGAAGCATGACCGGTAGCCAACATGGCAGCTAGCCCCATTTCCCTGAACTTCTACCCGCAGCCATACGCAATCCTGGTCATCATCAATACGCATTTCTTTAATGATTTGTGTAAGCCCTGAAGTAGCTCCTTTATGCCAAAGTGTTTCGCGGCTGCGGCTGTAATATATAGCTTCGCCGAGTTCAATCGTTTTTTTAAGAGCTTCCTCATTCATGTAACCGTGCATCAACAATTCTCCCGAAGAGAAATCGGTGGTTACCACAGGAATGAGTCCATCTTCCTGAAATTTAGGAGCCAGATCATTGGCTTCTTCTACTTGTTCGACCGTGAGTCTTTTTTTGAATGTGATTTCTTTCATGTGCGTATTTGTCATCCTGAGTCTCGTCCCGAAAGCCTTCGGGACTGGGCAAAGGATCTACACGTTAAGTTCATTTTGAAGATTCTTCGCTTTTGCTCAGAATAACTTCGTTATCATTTAATTTCTTTTTTGGATTATCGGGTACCGGATCAAACCCATCACCGCCCCAGGGGTGGCAACGGCTAATTCTTTTCAATCCCAACCAAAATCCTTTTAATGGCCCCCATTCGTTTACAGCCTCAACCATGTACTGCGAACAAGTGGGGGAGTATCTGCAACTACTGCCCATCCAGGGGGAAATTGCCAGCTGGTAAAAACGTACAAAGCCAATAATCAATTTGCTGAATATGAGCTTTATAACATCCATTAGTCAATGCTGAAGGACGTTCCTTCTTTTCCATCCATAAGTTGCACGCCCAGCTTTTTCAAGTCATCACGAACTTTATCTGAAAGATCAAAGTCCTTGTTATAACGTGCTTCTTTTCTGATCTCAATTAATAACTCAATTAAACCTTCTGTTAGGTTGCTGTCATTGCCTGAGCTTTCATCAGGCCAGATTCCCAAAACCTCATCAGCAAATGTTTGAATCAAAGATCTTATTTCACTGATATTGACAGGAGTTTTGTTTTCTGTAATCGATTTTCTTAGTTCTTTTAACGTATCAAAAAGTACCGCGATAGCTTGTGCCGAGTTAAAATCATCATTCATTACGGCTTCGAAAGCGGTTTTAAAGCTGTCGAGATCAAAGGCTTCTCCATCCTCAGGAGCAGCCTTTTCGATTACCGAGATCATAGAATGGAAGTTTTTTAACCCTGTTTCAGCAGCTTCAAGAGCGCTTTCAGAGAAATCGGTGGTACTTCGGTAATGGCTTTGAAGCAGAAAGAACCGAATTACCTGCGGGTTCCAGGCTCTGCTTAAAAGCGTATGATCTCCGGTAAAAAACTGATGTAAATTGATTGCATTGCCCAAAGACTTACCCATTTTCTGGCCTTCCAGGGTAACCATATTATTGTGCATCCAGTATTTCACAAATTCAGTACCATGTGCGCATTCTGATTGAGCGATTTCACATTCATGATGCGGGAACTGATTTTCCAATCCCCCGCCGTGTATATCAAAACTTTTGCCAAGATATTTGTTGCTCATAGCCGAGCATTCGATGTGCCATCCGGGATAACCGGCCCCCCAGGGAGAATCCCATTTCATCAAATGATTGTTATCTGCTTTTTTCCAGAGTGCGAAATCTTCGGGGTTCTTTTTGCCCGAAGCAGTTTCAACTCTGGTTCCTGATTCAGCCTCATCCAATTCACGTCCGCTTAGCTTGCCATAATCTTCATCAGAGCGAACATCGAAATATACATTTCCATCGGCATTATAAGCATGGCCGTTTTCGATAAGCTGTTCAATCATGGCGATTTGTTCCGGAATATGCCCCGTTGCCCTGGGGGAAATATCAGGCCGAAGTACATTCAGTGCATCCATATCTCTGAAATAGGTGTAGGTATATTTTTCAGCGATCTGCATTGGATCAACTTGTTCAAGGCGGGCTTGTTTTCCCAATTTATCCTCACCTTCGTCGCCATCACCAATCAGATGCCCTACATCGGTAATATTTTGAACGTAACGAACTTTATATCCCAGATAACGGAGGTATCGCAATACTATATCGAAGGAGACATAGCTTTTAGCATGACCAAGATGAGCATCGCCGTATACTGTTGGTCCGCACACATACATCCCGACAAATGGTGGGTTCAGTGGTTCAAAAAGTTCCTTTTTTCTGGATAGTGTGTTATAAACGTACAGTTTTTGTTCAGCCAAAACGATTACAGATCAGTGTCAGTTTTGATGAAATCGATGAATTTTTGTTGAGTTTCTTTCTGTTTGAAAGCTCCTCTGAACTCCGTAGTTATTGTACTGCTCGAAATGTCCCGTATTCCACGGGTTGAGACACACAGATGTTTGCTATCAATAAATACGGCTACATCCTCGGTACCCATGGCTTCACTTAAAGCATCAGCAATTTGAAGGGTAAGCCGTTCCTGAACTTGTGGACGTCTTGAATAGTAATCCACCAACCGATTGATTTTAGACAAACCTATAACTTTACCGGAAGCAATATAAGCTACGTGTGCCTTGCCAATAAAAGGCAAAAAATGATGCTCGCAAAAAGAGGTAACCTGGATATTCTTTTCGATTACCATATCGTTGTAATCGTAATTATTGCTAAAAGTGCGTGCTTCAGGTTTGTTCTTTGGGTTAAGCCCGTTAAAAATCTCTTTTACGAACATTTTTGCTACACGGTATGGGGTTCCTCTGAGGCTGTCGTCAGTAAGGTCTAAACCAAGCGTGTGCATGATCTGTGCAAAGTGTTCCTGGATGATCTCGATCTTTTCTGGATCAGAGAGATCGAACGCATCATCGCGAAGCGGGGTAAGTTCTGAAGTACCTATATGAGCTTCGCCCAGGTCTTCAGCGGTAATCTTATCTAAGTCAATGTTATCCAATATGCTGGAATTTTCTTTCATGGAAATAATAGCCGTTTCGGTGGCTCTAAACAGAACATCAAAGTTAAGGGTTCCTGCAAACAAATACGAATATCCAATACTGAATGATGAATGTTCAACAATTAAATTACCTTTCTAAAATATTGAGCGTTGGATATTCCCTGATGGATGTTGGATATTCACTTTCAAACTTAATTCTAATCACTAGAAAATGATAAAGCACATTGTAATGTGGAAATTGAAAAAGGCAGCCGAAGGCAAAACCATGCAGGAGAATGCCGAGATAATGAAAGAACTGCTTGAAGGATTACCTGCAAAAATAGATGAGCTGGATTCAGCAGAAGTAGGTATTAATACGGTAGAAGCAGAGGATGAGACCATCTGTGATGTGGTATTGATTGCCGAATGCAAAGACCAGGAAGCGTTACGGGCATATGCTGTGCACCCCGATCATCAAAAAGTGGTCCAGTTTATTTTGAAAGTAACGACTGAACGAAGAGTGGTAGATTATTTTTTGGATGAATCTAGTATATAGTATTTAGAACTCAGTATTTAGATGGAACCAGTAGAACTTCCCATAGATGGTATTTTAGATCTTCATCTTTTCAACCAAAAAGAGCTGGGGGATTTGATCCCGGATTATATTGAAATCTGCCTCAAGAAAGAGATTTTTTCTATTCGGATTATTCATGGAAAGGGGAAAGGAGTACTTCGAAGAACAGTTCATAGTTTACTGGAAAAAAACGAGCATGTGGTTTCATACCGGCTTGCCGATGACAGGAGCAGCTGGGGAGCTACTTTGGTGGAGCTTAAGAAAGGCTAACAATCATTGGTCGTCCGATTTCTGCAAATAACCAATAACTAAAAACCATCAACAAAACCTGTAACCTTTCTAAAAATCACAAGTGTACATTACCAGACAACACGAACGCGGGGAAGAGACGGTAAGTGAATTCAACTACAGATAAAGCTTTAATGATGAAAGTGAAGGATGGAGACCTGGACAAACTGGGGCTACTGTTCGAACGCTATAATCGCCTGCTTTACAGTTTCTTTTATAAGAAAACGTTTCAGCCCGAAGTGAGTGAAGATCTTGTTCAATCGGTGTTCGAGCGCATGCTCAAATACCGAAGCACCTATTCAGGATCAGGGGCATTTACAACCTGGATGTTCAGCATTGCTCGTAATGCGCATATCGATCATTATCGCAAACACAAAAAGCATAATGAAAAAGAAGAGCTTGATGAAGAACGGATTGTGGGCTCTAATCCTGAATTTGGTGAAATAGACGAACGAACCAAACGAAAAAGAATACTGGAGCTTGCGCTTGCCCGGCTTGAAGAGGACAAAAAGGAAGTAGTGATTTTAAGCCGATACGAAGGCTTGAAGTACGCTGAAATTGCTGAAATTCAAGGAGTGACTGAAAGTGCGGTTAAAGTAAGATTCTTTAGGGCAATGAAAGATTTAAAAGGCATTGCACACACACTAAGTGAGGAATACAGTGATGAATAAAAAATATGAAAAACTAATAGCCGAATACTTTGGTAGCGAACTATCTGAAGAAAAAAAGGCAGAAATAGAAAAATTAATGGCCAGTGGCGAAATCGATCTGATTGATTTTAAAGCCATGGAGCAGTTACACGATGAGTTGGATATGGTCGCAGTTCCAGAACCCTCACCTGAAATGAGCAACAGGTTTTATCAAATGCTGGAAGAAGAAAAGGCATCTACGCGATCTTCTTCAAATATCAACATTGTTGAAAAGCTAAATGAGTTATTTGCGGCCATCACAATGCCAAAACTGGCGTATGCATTCGTATTACTAATTGTTGGCGCGTTTATTGGAAGCTGGGTTGGGAACAGTAACAGCGAACTCGAAGAACTTACCACACAAATGCAGGCAATGCGCGAAATGATGGTGGTTAGTATGCTGGAAGGGGCTTCAACCACAGACAGACTCCGGGCAGTAAATATAAGTGCTGAATTGCCAACTGCCGATGAGAAGGCTGTGAGAGCTTTACTCTTTACTTTGAGCAATGATGAAAGCACCAATGTAAGAGTACAGGCCATAGAAACCCTGAAAAAATGGAGCGAAGACGAGAGGGTTCGCGAAGGATTAGTAAATGCGATTGGCGTGCAGGAATCCGATATAGTAATTATTGCTTTAGCAGATGCTATGATAGAGTTAGGGCTGGAAAGGTCAAAAACTGAATTCGAAAACCTGATGAAAGAACGCCAACTAAATGTAAGTGTAAAAGAAAAACTACAAAACACAATAGCAGCCTTATAAGTAGATTATGATGAAGAAAGTATTAGCATTATTACTTATTGGAATAGTAACGGCACAGGTTTCTGCTCAGAACCGAAGGGTAACAGAAGGTGTTGATATACAAATAAAGAAAAGTGCGCTAGAATCTATTGAAAAGTTTAATGTCCGAAATATAAACGGAGACCTTAAAGTTGAAGGCTATGATGGGGATGAGATTTTGGTTACAGGAACCAAAACTATTCGGAAAAGAAAAGGCAGATTAGATCAAAAAATAATTGATGAGATCTATTTAAGGCAGGAAGTACATGAAGGAACTGTGTATGTATTTATTCAGGCCCCCGGGGTTGAGGTGGATTTTAAAGATGGAAAGATGAGATACAGTATGAATTGGAATCGTAACCGCTGGGATGATGATTATGACGAAGTTGATTTTGAATTTGATCTCGAAGTAAAAATGCCAAAGAAAATGATGGTTGAAGCTTCAACGGTAAATGGCGGAGAAGTTTTGGTAGAAAATATGCTAGGGGGCGTTAAAGCCGGCAATGTAAATGGCGGTGTGTTTTTGAAAGATGTTGCCGGCAAAACCAAAGCCCATACCGTTAATGGCGATATCGAGGTATATTTTGCAGAAAACCCAACGGAAGACTGTCAATTTAATACTGTAAATGGCAGTATGGAGATTTTTACTCCCAATAACTTATCGGCTGTGGTAACCTTCGAAAGTTTGCACGGTGATTTATATACAGATTTTGAACAAGTAACTCGGTTAAAACCCCAATTGAACAAGGAAAAAGACGGAAAAGGCTATCGGTATCGAATTGGAAAATCCACACCTATTCAAATAGGAAACGGCGGGCCTAAGATGGAATTCGAAACGATTAACGGAAACGCCTACATCCGCAAAAGAAAATAATAATCAAGAAAAAACAGAATCATGAAAAAATTAATATATACTCTATTTAGTGCATTTGTTGCTTTGGCTTTAATACATCCTGCTTCAGCTCAGGATGATATAACCGTTCCATTATCAAGCCCTGGAAAAGCCGGGCACATAAAGATCGATCTGGTATATGCCGATAACATTGTTGTTCAGTCTCATTCCGGGCAGGATGTAATTGTACAATACAGCGGCGAAGATGACGACGAAGACTGGAACAAGCGTAAAAATGGTTTGAGGAGAATTTCATCAGGCGGGCTAAGCCTGGAAATTACAGAAGACAATAACACTGTTATTATAAACAGCCAGCCCCACAATAACGACCTTGAGCTAAAGGTACTTGTACCGGCCAATTTCTCTGCCAAAATAAATGCCGTTCATGGAGATGTGGAAGTACATGGATTAACCGGAGAAATTGAAATAGAATCGGTGAACGGAGATGTGGAGATAACCAAGATATCCGGCTCTGCTCTTATTAATAGTGTAAACGGAGATATTGAAGCTCGTTTTGATCAGGTAAACCCCGATGCTCCAATGTCTTTTACCGGTGTTAATGGCGATATAGAAATAAGCCTGCCTGGGAACGCAAAATTTTCTGCAAAAATGAAAACCGATTGGGGAGATATTTATACTAATTTTGAAATGGAAATAGACAGAAGCCCTAAAGACAATCAGGTTTCTTCAAAAAAAGGAAAGTATAAAGTTACTGTAAACAAATGGGTTTACGGAAGTGTGAACGGTGGCGGAACTCAATATCTATTTAAGACACTTCACGGAGATATCTCAATTCGTAAAAATTAGTAAACCCAGGTAACGATACAAAATTGGGTTCGTCTAAACGATAACTGAAATTTGAACCTGTAAGCATTTTAGGGAGAGTGTCTTACAGGTTCCTTACCACTATTACATCAAGGAAACTATTATGCGGAAATTAGCAGCTACTATACTATTACTATGTCTGTGTTATGGAGCTCAGGCTCAAAAAATAAGCCCTGCTGAAACTGATAGCCAGCAGAGAGGAAATACAAAAGCAAAAAATGAACATATTGACTACAGGTACGGATATGTTCTAAACCCTACCATGGATGCGGTCAGAATCGATAAAAAAAATATAAAACTAGACGGTTTTCTGGATGAAGATATCTGGGCAAGCGCACCTGTTGCAACAGGTTTCACACAACGTGCACCAAAAGATGGAGGAACACCCTCACAAAAAACAGAAGCCAGAATACTTTATACAGATAAAGAAGTGTTTGTTGGTATAATGGCTTTTGACACTGCTCCTGATTCAGTAATTGCATCTTTGTTCAGGAGAGATGGCAACGAAACCAGTGATTGGGTGTATGTAAGCTTTGATAGTTACAACGATAAACGAACAGCATTTACTTTTGCGGTAAACCCAAGAGGCGTTCAAAAAGATATTTTGTATTTCGATGACAGAGGCGAAGATGTACGTTGGGATGCCGTTTGGGAGGCAGAAGCTGAAATGCTTAATAATGGCTGGTCTGTTGAGATGAGAATTCCGCTTTCTCAACTTCGTTTTAGTTCTAAAGATCAGGTAAAATCCTGGGGGGTTAACTTCCAGCGTAGAATTGCCCGTCATCAAGAGTTTAATTTTTGGTCGCCAACTCCTCAATCCGAATCTGGTTCAGTATCATTATTTGGAAGGCTTAATGGTATTAGGGATTTGAATGAGCCAAGAAGGCTAGAAATAACTCCCTATACTTCATCTGTTTTAGAAAGTGCACCTGGTAATTCAGCAAATCCTTATTATGAAAGAAATGAGCTTGATGGAAATTTTGGAGGCGATATTAAATATGGAGTTACTTCAGATCTTACTCTTACAGCAACCATTAATCCGGATTTTGGCCAGGTAGAAGCCGATCCCGCTACTATAAACCTATCACAGTTTGAGCAGTTTTTTCCTGAACGCCGGCCATTTTTCTTAGAAGGGAACGAAATATTCCGATTTGGCGGCACCAGAAGCTTTAACAATTTTGGAAACCCCAATACATTTTATTCCAGAAGAATAGGAAGGGCACCTCAGGGTGATATTTCCAGTGCAAGAGTATTTGATGGAGATACATTATATGATGCAAGCCAGGCGAACTCAGTTTTTACTGATGTGCCAAATCAAACCAGAATTTTGGGTGCAGCTAAATTGAGCGGTAAAACAAAATCAGGCCTTTCAATTGGTACATTGTATGCAAGAACGGTTGAGGAGGAATCTCCTTATACAGTAAACTTTAATAATGGAACTACACAAGAAGGAAATTTTATAGCGCAGCCATCCAACAACTATTTAGTAACTCGCTTAAAACAAGATTTTAATGGGGGTAATACTGTAATTGGAGGATTCTTTAGCGGGATGAACCGGGACATTAACAATACCTACTTTGAACCACGGCTTCATAGTTCGGCTTTTATAACGGGAGCTGACTTTGAGCACGGATGGAAAGACAGGAGCTGGATTGTAAGTGGTACTGCTTCTGTAAGTTCCGTATCAGGCACAAAGGAGGCGATAACAAGAACCCAGAACGCCCCGCAAAGATATTACCAACGGGTAGATTCGGACGGGCTTTCTGTTGATCCAGATAAAACCAGTTTGAACGGATTAGCATCAGAGTTGAGCTTGCAAAAAGCTAGTGGAGAGCATTGGACATGGTCAGTAACCGGGTCAATAGTAACGCCCGGCTATGAGACCAATGATGTGGGTTTCCAAAACAGGGCAGATTACAGAGCCATTTCAACGGGTTTGCAGTATCAGGAAAATGATCCTAAGAGGCTGCAATCTTATCAATTATGGAGCTATACTACCCATGCCTGGAACTTTGATAACGATTTGATTTCCAGAGGATATAATGCAGGTGGTTGGTTTCAATTCAAAAACTTATGGTCCTTCAATATAAATGGAAATGCTAATTTCGATACCATTTCTGATCGAATTACAAGAGGGGGGCCAACATTTAAGATGCCTGGTAGCTGGAATTTCAATTTCAATATAAATTCAAACAGATCAAAAAAGGTATCAGGGGGGACAGGACAATTCCACAGAGAAGACCGGGTTGGAGAGTACGATCATTTTTATTGGGGATATATATCTCTAAGGCCAACAACATTTATCCAGATTACGATAGAGCCTGAGTATGGAGTACAAAATGATGTAGATCAGTTTGTTCAAACTCGTGCACAAGGGGATGCGGCATTGGATGCTAATAATACATTCGGAAACCGATACATTTTCTCTGATATTCGTCAGGCTAATTTTTCAACTGAATTCAGATTAAACTGGACATTCAACACTAAAATGAGTTTACAAACTTATGTTCGCCCATTTATTGCAGCGGGCGAATACTACAACCTGAAAGAGTTCAATAATCCCGGAGGGTTTGGGTTTGATATATATGGGGAAGATAAGGGAACAATAACAAGAAATAGTGATGGCACACAAACAGTGGATCCCGATGGTTCCGGAGGGGAAGCTCCGTTTGATGTGAGAAGATTAGATTTTAATGTAACATCTCTTCAGGGCAATGCCGTTTTTAGATGGGAATATCGTCCGGGTTCAACACTGTTCCTTGTTTGGCAACAGCAAAGAGATGGGTTTAGACCGAATGGGGAGTTCAATTTTGGCGAAGATTTTGGGAACTTATTTAATCCGGAGCCTACCAATGTATTCTTAGTGAAACTAAGCTATTGGTTTGGTTCTTAATTATCAGCCAAAATTAATCTCTGAGGGAATACTGATTAGTATTCCCTTTTTTGTTAGAGCGGGTAACAACAAAGTATATCACTTATTCAAAATTGCTACCTTTAATGCGTGAGCGAGCAAAAAACAAATATTGATATTTCAGAAAAAGTTGCCCATCTGCCTCTGTCTCCCGGTGTATATATTTATAAGGATAAAAACGGAAGTATACTTTATGTAGGAAAGGCAAAGAAACTCAGAAACAGGGTGCGTTCTTATTTTCAGGGTTCAAGGACGGTTGATGGAAGAATAAAAACGATGATTTCTAAGATAGATGATCTGGAAGTTGTTGTAACTGATTCGGAAGCGGAAGCTTTAATTCTGGAGAATAATTTCATTAAACAATATCAGCCCAGATACAATATTATGTATCGGGATGACAAATCTTACCCATACATTTGTATTACTAAAGATTCCAAGCCAAGAGTATTTCCTACAAGAACCATCATCAAAGATGGAAGTAAATACTTTGGCCCATATGACAGCGTAACCACGATGAAACGGATGTTAGAAACCATCCGGAAAGCATTTAATATGTGTACCTGTGCTGTTTCTGCCAAGAATATCGATCGAACAAGAGGTATTCCCAAATGGCATTCCTGCTTTGATGATTATTTGCAAAGCTGCTCAGGTGATTGGGATGAAGAGGTATATCAGGTAGTCGTTAAAAAGGTAGAGCGGCTGCTGAACGGGCAGACTGAAGTTTTAATTCGGGAACTTAAAGACGAGATGGAAATAGCATCTTCTGCACTGGATTTTGAAGAAGCCGCAAAACTGAGAGATAGTATTTTAGCAGTAGAGCGTTACAGCAGAAAAATGAAAATGGTTGCCGATCGAAAAATAGATCGGGATGTGTTTGCTCTTACAATAGATGAAGATCTTAAAGAAGCATGTGGAGTGCTATTTAAAGTACGTGAGGGGAAGCTGATTGGTAAATTTCATCGCTTTCTAAAAAATATAGACGGCCTTAAGCAAACAGTGCTCTTACAGTCTTTTGTGGAAGATTATTATACTGGGCAATACACAGCTGCCATTCCTGATGAGGTATATATCAGCAATGGGTTAGAAGACGACGAACCTTTGATTCAATATTTGTACCAAGAAAAAGGAAAAAAAGTACCGGTACATGTTCCACAAATAGGAGAGAAAGCGCAATTAATAAAAATGGCAAAGGCGAATGCAAGGCTCCATTTGAACGAGCGGCGGCTCGAAAAAGAAAAAGCCGAAAGAGATCGAATTCCACACGCGGTAAAGGAACTCAAAGAACATCTGAAACTATCACGGCTACCGAGACGGATTGAGTGCTTTGATAACTCAAACCTCCAGGGAACCGACCCTGTTGCTTCTATGGTAAGTTTTGTGGACGCCAAACCACGAAAAAGTGAATACAAACGGTTCCATATAAAAACAGTAGTTGGCCCCGATGATTTTGCTTCCATGAAAGAGATATTAACTCGCCGTTATTCAAGGGTGATGAAAGAAGGACTTCAAATGCCAGACTTGATTATAGTAGATGGAGGCAAGGGACAGCTTAGCTCGGCTGTAGAAGCTTTAAAGGAGATCGGATTTTACGGAGAGTGCGATGTTATTGGATTGGCAAAAAGATTAGAAGAAGTATTTTTGCCCGGTAAATCTGATTCCATTATGATTCCAAAAAAATCCACAGCGTTAAAACTCATTCAGCAGGCAAGGGATGAAGCTCACCGGTTTGCTATCACTTTTCATAGAAAAAAAAGGTCTAAAAGAACATTGGTAACAGAGTTAACCGAGATAGATGGGGTAGGGGAAAAAACTTCACAAACATTGCTCAAGGAGTTTGGCTCCGTTAAGAAGATTAAAAACGCTTCAAAAACAGAAATCCAAAAACTGATAGGAGAGAAAATAGGGGAGAATGTGTACAACCATTTCAGTGGTTAGTTCGTCCTGTTTTCGGATGTGATGTTAGTAGCTAACATCAACATGTGATATGAACCCTGTGCGTGATCAATTAAAATAGATGAAGCCAAAGCCTTAGCTCTTCGTGAAAAAGTTCAAGGCTGCAGGTTAAACGTTCTTTGCTAATTAATATACGATTGGTTGAACCAGAGGGAGTAACTCTGATTTATCTAAGGTATTGGCAAAGGGCAAAACCAAATTTAACGGGTAACTGTTATGGAACTATTAAAGAGAACTACAAAAGCGTCGTACAAAGATCTTAGGGACAGAGATCTTGTAAGATATTTTAGAAAAAAAGCAGATGAAGCTGCATTTAACGAATTGATGAATCGCCATCAGGCAAAGGTTTATTCGTACATATACAGTATGGTAAACAATCCGGAAATAGCTAATGATATATTTCAAGAAACGTTTACCAAGGTAGTTACCAAGATGGACGACACCTATAACGAACAAGGTAAATGGATTGCCTGGGTAATGCGGATTGCGCACAACGCAACAATTGATTATATAAGAAAACAAAAACGCTATATCGACGTTAATTCGTGGTACGACGATGAAGATTCTCACTCAGATTACTTTGATAGAATGACTGACGAGAGTTGGATAGATGCTGATGAACAGATGGTAGAAGGTGAAACAAAGTCCAGTTTAATGGCTCATATCGCCAAATTACCTGAAGAGCAGCGCACCGTTGTACTTTTAAGGCATTATTATGAAATGCCCTTTAAAGAAATCGCAGAATTGACTAACGTATCCATTAATACGGCGCTAGGCCGCATGCGATATGCGTTGATTAATTTGCGAAAGCACTTTGAGGAAGAAAGACAACATGAGTTCAAACATGCTAATAAACGATGAAGACTGTATTCGGTACCTTATGAGGGAGATGGATCCCTCTGAGGAAACCGAATTTGAAAGGGAAATGATGAGCAATGAAAACCTGCTCATAGAAGTAGAAAGTTTAAGAAGTACATATAATAAAGTTAAAAAATTACCAATTCGGCAAACACCAGCCCAGGTGTTAGAAAAAGTAAGAGAGTTAGCTGTGGCCGAACAGAGAAAAAGATTGAGGACATCTTTCAGGTTGATAGGCTGGTTTGGAAAAACAGTTGCCGCCGCCGCTTCCATTTTACTATTGATATCTGCAAGTGTATACTTTTTCGATGTTGGGATTAGCAGCAAAAAAACCGAAACAGTTGTAGAAAAATCGCAGATACAGCCATGGGTAGATAGAAATCAGATACTAAAGATATCTGACAGGATTGATGTTATTAGAGCACAGCAGATTGGGGACGATTATGAGAAAAGTTTTGATAAACTTACTCCGGTAAAAGAAGTTTCTTCATCTAGATCTTCTCGAAGGCAGGGTGTATTGTTAACAAGTTCTTCAGGTAACCAGTAGCGCTTTGTGGATAACTTACCGGCAGGATGTGAATAAGTATTTTTGTATGAGATACTGCCTCGCTTTATATTAAATTTTATGCCAGAAAAAAAGAAAAGCGAGTAATTAATGGGTAAAGTAATCTCCATAGCCAATCAAAAAGGTGGAGTCGGTAAAACTACTACAGCAATAAATTTAGCGGCCAGTTTAGCTGCTATCGAACATCCTACACTTGTTATAGATATTGATCCTCAAAGTAATACAACTAGTGGCCTTGGTATAGATGTAAAAACGGTAACCAATTCTATATACGAGGTACTTATTGGTAGCGTTGATATTCAGGATACTATCAGAACAACAGAATTAGACTTTCTTGATTTGGTACCGGCTCACATAAATTTGGTGGGTGCCGAAATTGAGATGATAGACAGAGAAGACAGAGAACGAATTTTGGATAAGGCTATATGGGAATTAAGAGATAAGTATGATTTTATCATTATTGACTGCCCACCCTCTCTTGGATTGCTAACTATTAATGCATTAACCTCATCCAATTCCATTGTCATACCGGTTCAATGTGAATATTTTGCTTTAGAAGGTCTCGGGCAGCTGCTAAACACTATTAAGATTGTTCGTCAACATCTTAATCCAGATTTAGATATTGAAGGCGTTTTGTTAACCATGTATGATACCAGAACAAGATTATCTAACCAGGTGGCCGAAGAGGTAAAACGCTATTTTGATGATCGGGTATTTAAATCTGTAATTACCAGAAATATTCGGTTAGCTGAAGCACCCAGCTTTGGCAAACCGGCTTTGTTATATGATTCAATAAGTACAGGCAGTAAAAATTATCTGGCGCTTGCTCGTGAGCTTATAAAGAAGAATAAAAAATTATTTAAAGACAGCCCGGTTCTTTCCAATTAAGAGAGTGTTACATGGCTAAAAAAGTTTTAGGACGAGGTTTAGGAGTTTACTTTCCAGAATATGATTCTGGTGAAGGTGATAATAGCTCGCAAAAACCGAAAAGAGAACCCATTGCAAAAGCGGGACAGAAGAAAAAACAGGAAGTAGCGGTTGACCCCGCAGAACTTGCAAATGTAGTACTACATATCCCGGTTGATGATATTCGGGCAAACCCTAATCAGCCCAGAAAAGAGTTTGATGAAGAACGCCTTGATGAGTTGGCGAGTTCAATAAAAGAGCACGGTATCATTCAACCTATTACAGTCAGGTATATCGGTGAAAAGAAGTTCGAACTGATAAGTGGTGAACGGCGTTTAAAAGCATCAAAGCTAGCCGGACTTAGCGAGGTTGCAGCGTATGTTCGTAAAGCTGATGACGAGCAAAGTATGGCTTTTGCCTTGATTGAGAATATTCAGCGTGAAGACTTGAATGCTTTAGAAGTAGCTTTGGCATACCAAAGGTTATTGGAAGAATTTGATTATACGCAAGCTCAGGTAGCAGAAAGGGTGGGGAAAAACCGTACCACTGTTACTAATATGCTTCGGTTGTTAACCCTTCCGGATTTCATTCAGAATTCTCTCAAAAATAATGAGATTTCGATGGGGCATGCGAGGGCTTTAATAACTATTGAAGAAGAAACCAGCCAACAAAAACTCTTAAAAAAGGCAATTAAGAATGAATGGTCTGTTCGGCAGATAGAAGAAGCTGTTCGTGGCTTTGGTGGTTCAAAGACAAATAAGAAAAGCAAGAAGTCTAATAAAGAAGATCTTTTTTATGAAAATATATCGTCCAGGCTTAGGCAAACATTTAGTACAAAAGTTCAGGTAAAACCCAAAGCAAAAGGTGGGGAAATCAAAATTGAATACTACTCTCAGGATGACCTGGAACGCATTCTTGCTATTCTTGATACGGTTTAGTGCTACATTTTTTGTTTTATATGTGTGTTTCAATATTCAGTTAAATGCACAAAACACAAAACAATCTGAGGTTCGGTTTTCAGCAGATTCTCACTTCATGAACATCAGCTTCGATAGTACATCATCAACATATCCTAACCCGAAAACAGTATTAAGACGATCGATGATTATTCCAGGCTGGGGACAAATCACAAATAAGCAAGTTTGGAAAGTGCCCATTGTATACGGTTTATTAAGTGGTTTAACCTACTATAGTATAAACCTCACCAAAAACTATCACGATTATAGAGCTGCTTATTATAATTCTTTTGCAAATAATACAGATATGCGTTTTGGCCCAACGCCAGGAAGGCTACAAGGACAAAATGTAAACAGTCTTAGAAGCAACAGGGATTTTCTTAGAAACCGCAGAGACTTTATTTATGTAACCATTTTTTTGGCATATGTACTAAATGTTGTGGATGCATATGTGTTTGCTCATTTACGTTCTTTCGATGTGTCAGATGATTTGGTTTTAAAGCATGAATTTATTCCCAACACAATTACTACCCCTTATTCAGCAGATATACCTGCTATATCACTTAAATTAAATTTTTAACAAATGACCGATAATTCAAATCCGGAACATCTTAAACGAAGACAATATCAGGAAGGAAATAACAAAGATATTTGGAGTGTATTCAAAATTATGGGAGAGTTGGTAGATGGGTTTGATACACTTTATAAAGTAGGTCCCTGCGTGTCTATTTTTGGATCTGCAAGAACTAAGCCCGGAGATAAATACTATGAACTTGCAGTAGAAACTGGTGAGCTTATTACTAAGAAAGGTTTTGGCGTAATTACTGGGGGCGGGCCTGGTATAATGGAAGCCGGGAATAAAGGTGCTGCACAAGAACAAGGTAGATCAGTAGGCTTAGGTATTGAATTGCCTTTTGAGCAAGGCATGAATAAATATGTGAACAAAGAATACTCCGTTGATTTTAATTATTTCTTTGTTCGAAAAGTGATGTTCGTTAAATATGCTCAAGGTTTTATTGTATTCCCAGGCGGTTTTGGTACTCTGGATGAATTATTTGAAAGCTTAACCTTAATTCAAACTCATAAAATCAGCCAAATTCCAATTGTTCTATTTGGATCTGAGTACTGGTCTGGATTGGTAGACTGGATTAATCGAACCATGAAGGAGGCAGGCACTGTTTCAGAAAAAGATACTAACTTATTTCATGTAACCGACAGCAAAGAAACAGCAGTTGACATTATCTGTGACTTTTATGATAAAAAAGATCCCAAACCAAATTTTTACTTTTAACCAGAAACATGAGGATTTATTAAAGAGTTGAGATCATACAATAAATCCTGAAATTGATAGGTTATTGGTTTTAGATATGGAGCTTTTTTGTTTAAATTAAAAGCTTTGAAATAAACAAAACATCAACATTAGAAATATGAAGGTTTTTAACAAAAGTTTCTTAATACTTTTTATTGGATTATTGGCTTCCAATGTAATGGGGCAAAGTACCTACGAAGATGCAGTAAAGTTGTACAACAGTGCTGGAGAAAAAGCCAAAGCAAAAAATTTCGATGACGCAATTTCATCATACAAACAAGCTGCAGAAATTGGTGAGCAGCTCGGCACAGCGCAGGGAACAGATATTAAAGCACGTTCTGAGCAGCAAATTCCAAAAGTTTACCTGAATAAAGCTGGTAACTTGTTTAATGCTTTTAGAAGCTCTAAACAAATTCCTGATTTAGATATTGCAATTTCTGCTTTTGAAAAAGCTGTTGTAATATCAAAAGAATATGGTGATGTTCAGGTTGAAAGAAGAGCTGCCGGATATGTTCCTCAACTGTATTTCCAAAAGGCGAATATGCTTTTTAAACGAGAAAATTATGCCGGAGCAGATGAGGCGTTAGATCAGGCAATAAGAGCGAATGCTAACTACGCTCAGCCTTATTACCAAAAAGGATTGGTAGCAAAAAAACTTGACCCCGAAAATATTGATATTGTTCTCAGATGGTTCGATCAAGCTATTGCAGTTGGTACTAAAACCAACAGAGGTCAGGTAGTACGTCAAGCTACAAAAGCAGCCCATAACGAACTTTTGTACCATGGAGCTTCATTAATTGAATCAGGAGATTATAACAAATCCATAGAACTGTTAGAGCATGCTCTTAACTATGATGATGAATCTGCAGATGTTTATTACCGTTTGGCTGAAGCTCATAACAAAAAAGGCAGCTATGACAACGCAATAGAGAATGCAAACCTGGCATTAAAGTACGAGCAGGGTGGTAAAAATGATAAAGCAAAGATCTATTTTGAACTAGGCTTGGCTTATAAATCAAAAAACATGAAAGCTGAAGCGTGTTCTGCATATAATGATGCTTCTTTTGGATCCTTCAGAGAACCTGCAAAATACTCGATGGAATACGAGCTAAAATGTAAATCCACAAAATGATTTTCATTGATATGTTTCAAACCTCTCACATTAATTTGTGAGAGGTTTTTTTATGTCCAAGCTATCAATTTCTATTTATTCTTTCGAACTCAATAAGGCTTTTCCTATCTTCTTTGCCATTAAATTTCGACTGACAAACTAACTACTTTTATGTCCCCTTCGCTCGATCAATTGTGTGTAAATACAATCAGAACTCTTTCAATGGATGCAGTTCAGAAAGCTAACTCAGGCCACCCCGGAATGCCCATGGGAATGGCTGATGTGGCTTTTGTACTGTGGACGAAATTTCTAAAGCACAATCCCAAAAATCCGGAGTGGATTGACAGAGATCGGTTTATTTTATCTGCCGGGCATGGATCTATGTTGATTTACAGTTTGCTTCACCTCACTGGCTATGACCTGAGTTTAGAAGAGATCAAAAATTTTCGCCAAATGGGAAGTAAAACCGCGGGACATCCAGAATATGGTGTTACACCCGGTGTTGAGATGACAACTGGCCCGCTGGGGCAGGGATTTGCAACTGGTGTAGGAATGGCAATGGCAGAGCAATTTCTGGCAGGTAAGTTCAATACAGAATCTCATAAAATTGTAAATCATTATACATACGCTATTGTAAGTGATGGTGACTTAATGGAAGGGATTTCTCATGAAGCAGCATCACTGGCGGGGCATTTAAAGCTCGGTAAGTTAATTTATTTGTACGATGCCAACTCAATTTCAATTGATGGTTCAACCGATCTGGCATTTACCGAAGATCCGGTAAAAAGGTTCGAAGCATACAACTGGCATGTTCAGGAAATTGATGGACACAATCATGCTGAGATAGAGAATGCTATTCAAAATGCACAAAAGGAAACCTCTAAGCCTTCTATTGTAATTTGCAGAACTCATATTGGATTCGGAAGTCCTAACAAACAGGATTCAGCATCTTCTCATGGTTCACCACTAGGTGAAGAGGAAATAAAGCTTACCAAAGAGATATATGGGTGGGATCCGGAAAGGCAGTTTTTTATTCCGGAAGAAGCCCTGGTTGTTTTCAGGCAGGAAATAGCTAAAGGAGACGCCGCTGAAAAATCCTGGAATGATGTAATGGGATCATTCAGGAAAGAGCATCCTGAAAAAGCAATTACTTTTCAAAATTGGATGAGTGGTAAGCTTGCAGTAGATATCGAAAAATTGTTACCTGTGTTTGAAGCAGATGCAAAAGGAACAGCAACGCGGGGAGCTTCGGGAATTGTGTTGAATGATCTTAAAGATGAAATTGATAACCTGTTCGGTGGTTCTGCAGATCTTGAAGGAAGCGTCAAAACCAATTTAAAAGGCGAAGGAAGATTTGGTTTGGATGGCGCAACAGGCAGAAATGTGCACTATGGTGTTCGGGAACATGGAATGGCTGCCGCATTAAATGGGATGGCATTACATGGAGGGTTAATTCCATTTGGTGGAACGTTCTTCGTATTTACCGATTATTGCAGGCCATCGATTCGGTTGGCTGCTTTGATGAAAACACCATCAATTTTTGTGATGACCCACGACAGTATTGGTTTGGGTGAAGACGGGCCTACTCATCAACCGGTAGAACATTTAATGAGTTTAAGAGCAATGCCAAACGTTTTAGTAATAAGGCCTGGTGATGCTAATGAGGTTGCTTATGCATGGAAAGCAGCCATTGAACATAAGACAGGCCCTACCATTTTAGTACTTACTCGTCAAAATATTCCTACGTTCGAACGCGGAGAACATAATAAACCGGAGCTCACTCAAAAAGGGGCATACATACTTTCGGATTCAGGGAAATCAATACCTGATGCTATTCTGATTGGGACAGGTTCGGAAGTTTACCTTGCGATGGAAGCCCAAAAAGAGCTTAAAGAAAAAGGGATAGATGTTCGTGTAGTAAGTATGCCTTGTTGGGAGCTATTTGAAAACCAAGATTCAACATATATAGAGAAAGTGCTGCCATCTTCTGTTAAAAACAGAGTAGCTGTAGAAGCAGGATCTACTTTTGGCTGGGAACGTTGGGTTGGAAGTGAAGGTACTGCCATAGGAATAGATACTTTCGGAGAATCTGCTCCTTATCAGGAATTGTATAAGCATTTTGGTATTACTACTAAGAAAGTGGTAGAAGTTGTATTGGCTCAAAAGTTTTGAGCTTTTGTTCTGTTATAAGAGTCATTCCCGCGCAGGCGGGAATCTGAAATGTAGTTGAAAGAACTGTTTTATTTATTCACTTTAAAACATATCCCGTATCAGGCGCATTGCAGATTTTTCGAGGTTATTCGAATATTTAAAGCCTTATAAGAACCTGTTGGTTCAATTGGCACTAGGCCTCGGCATTGGAAGTATCCTACAACTCATCTTTCCATTTTTAACCCAATCCATTGTAGATATTGGGATAAATACCAGGGATCTCAATTTTATATATCTTATTCTTATCGCCCAGATCATGTTGTTTGTAGGGCGGACCGGAGTAGAGTTCATCCGCTCCTGGATTTTACTGCACATGAGTACCCGTATCAACATTTCTATTCTTTCCGATTTTCTGATCAAACTCATGAAGCTATTCATGCCATATTTCGATGCAAAAATGACGGGAGATATTAGGCAACGTATGGAAGATCATGTGCGGATTCAGAATTTTTTAACCAGTCAAACCCTGAGTACGCTATTCTCTTTTGTGAACTTACTGGTATTTGCATTAGTACTGGCCTATTACAACATGCTCATTTTTACGGTTTTTCTGGTGAGCAGTATCTTATACATCATCTGGGTATTAGAGAATCTTTCCTATAAATTTCAATTAAATTAGAAGAAATATTCAGCAGTATAGATGTTAATTCAAGTAATTTATTAATAAATGCCTATGATCGTAATAGAAAAGATAGGTTCTATATAGTGTATTCCCTGGAAGGTATTTGAAAATTGGATCGTGATACCTATTGAAGAAAGTTATAGCCGTTTTGTTTTTGTGTTTTGTTAGGGTTGCTTTTTTGTAAAGCTCTATAGAATTATGATACCATCTATGAAGGATGCGATTCGGCCGGCCAATTATAGCACCACAGGCATTTTACCACTTTCAAAAACAAAGGATTTCCATTATAATTCTAAGTATTATTAATCATCTCATTTGCTGCTTCGAAAGCCCATAGCTTCTATTATTCTTGTTTTTGCCGTGCTCATTTTTGGAAGCATTACTCTTTCACGGCTTTCGATTGAGCTTTTACCGGATGTAAACCCACCGACATTACTTATAAGTACCGAATATAAAGGTGCTCCAGCTGCCGACGTAGAGTATCACATCAATGAGCGGTTAGAAGGTACATTGGGTTCGGTTCGCGGAGTACAGCAGACCCGGAGTTTATCCCGCCAGGGGCAAAGCCTGATTTTCCTCACTTTTAAATGGGGAACAGATATGGATCTCGCTTTTTTGAATGTGCGGGAAAAACTGGATCAGGTTCGCCCACTACTTCCACAAAATGCCGAACGGCCGCAATTGGTGTATTCTTCCGCATCAGATGAACCCATTGCCACCATTGCGGTAACCTTGAACAATGCCTCAAATCAGGATTTTTCGAACCGACTGGCAACAAAACGCTGGGCAGAGCAGGTATTTACCCGCCGCCTTGAGCAGCAAGAAGGCATAGCGCAGGCCTTGCTGGTAGGGCAGGTAGAACCCGAAGTTCAAATAAATTACGACCCCAAACTAATCGATCGTTATGGGCTTTCTTTGATGCAGGTTCGTCAGATTATCAGTGATGCGAATGTGTTTTCTTCTACCGGTGAACTGCGCGATGGTTGGTATCGCTATGCTATTAAGATCCAGAGCAGAATTGAGTCTATAGAAGACATACAATCCATTCCGGTTATCTCTCTTGCAAACGGAAGGGTACTTACATTAGACGATATTGCCGATATAGAGATCAGGGAAGCAGATCCTTCTTCTTTTGCCATGCTCGACAATCAAGAGGTACTGAATGTACTGGTAAAAAAAGAGTATGGAGCCAATACCGTTACTGTATTTGAAACGTTACAGCAAATGATGGAGGAAATCCGCAGTCAAAACCCCGAGTTCAACATCCAGGTTATCCGGGAAGATGCTACCTACATCGAAAACTCCATTTCTAATTTATTGCAAACGCTGATAATTGGTGGTGTGTTGGCTTTCTTTGTATTGTTTTTATTTCTGGACGATGTGCGGAGCCCGTTTACTATTGGTATCTCCATTCCGGTAAGCGTTTTTCTCACTTTTGTGATTATGTATGTATTCGAAATCCAGCTCAACATTATTTCTTTGAGTGGGCTTACACTCGGGATCGGTTTACTGCTCGATAATTCCATTGTGGTTCTTGAAAACATCAATCGCTATGTAAAGCTTGGTTACGACAGGTACGAAGCTGCTTCAAAAGGAACCAAAGAAATTGCGCTGGCAGTTACCGCATCTACATTTACAACCATTTCCGTTTTTCTTCCATTGATTTTTCTTGGTGGATTTGAAGGGGCTTTTTTTCGCGATCTTGCCGCAACGCTTTCTATAAGTTTGTTATCCTCTCTGTTAGTAGCACTGGTAATTCTTCCTGTTTTTGTAGCCCGGTTTGGAGGCAGCGGAACCGGATTTCTTTCAAAAATTACGCAAATGCTCGGGCAAATTATTGAGCGTTACGAAAGTACTTTAAAGGTAGCTATCAAAAAACCATTTTATCCGGCAGCCATCACGTTTATTGCAATGGTTTTAGCTTTGTATGCTTTTTTAATTGTACCTAAGAACTCTTTACCCGAAGGAGAACCTAATCGTATTGAATATTTGGTAACCATGCCGGGAAATACCTCTCTGAAATCCGCCAAAGAAGCATCCAGAACGGTATCGAACTTTATTATGAGAGAAACCGGTGCAGAAGATATAATTTCGATAGGAGGTTATACCGATAACACAAGTTTGGGATCTATTCAGGATGAAGGGTTAAATAAATTCAAGGTGGTAGTACCGGTGCAAGGCTGGAGCGAAGTTCGCAAGGCAGAGGTTCTTTTTGCAGAACTGGCTAAAACCTACGCTGAATGGAGTTTCAGTAAGCAAGAAGATTCGCGTATAGGAGGGGTATCATCATCGGTAGAAGCTCCGGTGCAATTCAGCATTGTTGGTATCGACAGAAATTTGAGTAGAAAAGTAGGAGCAGCCTTCAACCGGTTTCTGGATCAATCTTTTGGAGGCATCCAGCTCACAGAAAAGTTTCCACAAACAATAGAGGCGTATCAACTTCAGCTAAAGAACGACCGCCTGCTGTTTTATGAAATTACAGAAAGGGATGTGATTGCCTATCTGGAATCGTTAAGCCGCGGTATGTATGTAACAGATTGGAACCGCCAGGACGAGCAGATTGCTATCCGGTTATTGGGAACGGGAGAAGAAATAAATAATCCGGCTGACATTCGCCTTAATATCAAAAACAAAATTATCCCATTAACCGAAATTGCCCGGATTGAAGCCATTCAGGAAGCAGAGCAAATTGAGCGGCTGGAACAATCTGCTATTCTTACATTCAACTCCAGCTTCTCTTTTACTGATTGGTGGTGGCAGGGTGGTGAGATACAGAATGCAGTAAATGCCTTTATGCAGCAAACGGGATATGAGATTAAAGTTGGCGGTACTGCACTTCAATTAATCTCTTTGCTCAAAGAATTAGCGTTGCTGTTGTCAATTAGTGTGCTGCTTATTTATTTGATCCTGGCCATACAGTATGAAAACCTTAAATACCCGCTGATCATTATTTTGGCAATTCCATTTGCATGGATTGGTTCGGTATTCGCACTATATGTAACGGGAATCAGTTTAAATGCTCTTTCTTTTATGGGAGTACTTATACTTACAGGGATCGCTGTGAACGATTCAATCCTAAAAGTAGATTTTATGAGACGTTATTATGAAGAAACCGGAAATCTTCAGGAAGCGATCAGCGAGGCAGGAAAAAACAGATTCCGTCCGGTTGTGATGACAAGCCTCACCACCATTTTGGGGCTTATTCCAATGCTTATTCCATTTGGCGATGGTTATGTACTAAGGCAGTCTTTGGCTATCGCATTAATGGGAGGTATGGTAACCAGCACTTTGCTTACATTATATTTAATCCCGTTAGTCTTTAAATGGATTGAAGGGAGGAAAGAGAATAAAAACTTAGAAAAAACCCAGAACCCTGCAGATGCTGTCTAAAAGACTCCCAAGGAGAAACAGGTTCAGCGTCACGTACTTTTTAATTAAATAGAATTATCTATGAAAAGACTTTATCAGCTGCCGATACTTATAGTTTTGCCGTTATTACTTTTGGTTTCCTGCAAATCAAAAAAAGAAACTCCCGAAACACCCGAGCTCGAAAGCATAGAGATTTTGCCCGAAGTAGTATTTGATATAGTTGATGATGAGCCGCTCCGTTTTTATGTAGAGAGCAGGGGAGTGGTAGAGCCGGATCAAAAAATACTGATAACACCCAGAATCGGGGGCTTTGTAGAAACACATAATGTTGTTGAAGGCAGGTTATTAAAGAAAGGGGATATCATCCTGCAATTTGATCAGAAAGAGTGGAAGTTCAGAAAAGACGATGCCTACAACAAATACCTGAAAGCCAAAAACAAATACGAAACAGAGCTACGGCTAAGAAGCGAGCTGAATGGAGATACCAAGCAAAACGAGTTAATGAAAATTAATACCGGCCTTGCCGAAGCAGAACTAAATTACGAAAGGGCTAAATTAGATTATAGTTATACCTCCATTAAAGCACCTTTTGATGGATACATCTCAACCAAAGAAGTGATTTCGAAAGGAGCTTACGTTGGCGCAGGAAGAGAGCTGGGAAGTTTTGTGAACACAAATAAAGTTAAGATCCGTTTCGATGTACTGGAGAAAGAAATTGCTGAATTAAAAGCAGGAATGGCCGTAGAGCTTACAGGCCCTTCCGGAAATAACTTTTCAGGAACAATTGTGGCAATTTCACCAGAGATCAATCAGGAATCAAAAACCGGGCAGGCTATTGTTGAAGTTGATAACAGCAGCAGAGAGCTAAAAACAGGTATGACTGTTGAAGGAAGAATTTTTGTACGTGATGCTACATCGAAAATAAGAATGCCGCGTGAAAGCCTGTTAAGCCGCGATGGCAGAACCCTGGTTTTTAAGCTAAATAGCGGCGAGGTAGAATGGATTTATGTTACCCCTGTGGAAATGAACACAGAGTGGGTACTTATCGATCACGAAGATATTAACCCCGGAGATACACTTGCCGTAGATAAGCATTTTAGTATAAGCCATCAGCAAAAAGTGATTCCGCTAATGGCAAACTGAGCCCATGATAGAAATTTTCAGGCGAAAATATCTTATTTCTTTTTTCTATGTAATAGTGTGCATTGTAGGGCTTTCTGCCTGGATAAACATACCCGTAGAAAATGCGCCCGAGCTAAACCTGCCATCCATTACCGTTTCGTATGGTTGGGGGAATACTGCTCCTGAAATTATGGAGCAGGAAATAACCCGTAAAGTAGAAAGTGCCGCCAATAATCTTAGAAATGTAAACCAGGTTCGTTCCATTACCCAATCGGGGCGTTCGTCGGTAACCATTACCTTCAACAAAAATGCACCGGTAGAATTTCGTGCTCTTGAATTGCGGGAGCAGCTCTTTTCATTAGAGCAGCAACTACCGGCGGCAGTAAGCCCGGCCCGGATAAGCAGGAGTATTCCCGAGGAGTTGGAAGACCAACAGACATTTATTGTTTACACACTAAGTGGGGAGTTAGAGGGAAGAGCTTTGCTGGAATATGCCCGTCAATCCATAAAAACAAAGCTGCTGGGAATTGAAGGTATTTCGGATGTGGAATTGATCGGGGTAGATGATCCGGCTTTAATTGTTGAGTTCGATCGTCTTCAATTAGAAAAGTACGGGCTTTCGGCTCCGGCTATTACCAGAGAAATTCGTGAAAAGCTAAGCTGGCGGACTTCAGGATATTTAGATGAAGCGGGATCTCGTTACAGCCTGGTTTTGCCGCCCGAATTTAATAATACAACAGATATTGCAAATCTGGATATTTCAATTCCGGGAAGCATCAGAACCCTAAAACTTGATGAAGTAGCAAAGGTTCAGGTAAGCGATTATCCATCCAAAAGTTTACGGCGCATAAATGGCAGTACGGCACTAACTATCCGTATCAATAAAGAACCCGGAGCCGATGCAATGGGATTGGCAGAATTAACGCTTAACGAAATAGAGTCAATCCGTGAGATATTGCCCAGTGGTATGACCCTTCGCTTACAGGTAGATTCTACAGAAGAACTCCGTGAGCAGTTCGATCAGCTGGCCAATCAGGCCATGTTAAGTGCAGCACTGGTTTTTCTGGTAGTGTTGATATTCATAAGGAAAATCCGGGCCCCTTTTGTGATTGTAGGGAGTGTGTTCTTCTCGGTACTGATGAGTATCACAGTTCTGTTCTTATTTGATTATACATTAAATGTAATTACCCTAGCGGGATTAACTATTGCCTTAGGTATGCTTATTGATAACGCTGTGGTGGTTTTTGAGCAGATTAATCCCGGCTTACCGGCAGAAAAAAACGACCGGATAGAGCATATTCGGAAAGAATTTCCAAAATCTGTAATTCCTGTGTTAGGTAGTACATTTACTACGGTGGGTATATTTGTTCCCTTATTGTTTGCGATGGAAGAGCTCAGGTTATTTTTAGTTCCACTGGCAGTCGCACTTACTATTACGCTGATAAGTTCCGTGATTATTGCTTTTACCTGGATTCCATACGCATTGATATGGCTCACCCCCAAAAAAAGAAAAAAAGAAGAAGGCAAGCCAAAAAGGGTTTTAAATATCAATCTAAAAAAGGGAATACTCAAATTGCTTTTCTACCGCAGCAAGTTTCGCTGGGTATTTTCGGTTGTATTGCTGTTTGTAATTGGAATTCCTCTTTTTTTGATAGAAACACCGGAAGATTGGGAAGAAACCGACTGGCCGGAGTTCACTAAAAGTTATTTTGATAACCGTGAAGATATAGATCCCTGGATAGGAGGCCTAACCTACAAATTTGCTAAAGAAACCTATTTTGGAAGCCCCTGGAGAAGAAATATGGAAGAAAGGATTACCGTCTATATTCGCAGCCCGCAAGGCACTCCATTATCTGAAATCGATAAAATTGCCCGGAATTACGAAGCCATAGCAAAAACATACGAGCATGCTTTTTCTTTTTACGAAGCCCGGCTTTCAGAAGATTTTGGAGCATACCTCACTTTTTCCATCAAAAATGAATATTTGAGCAAAGTGGATCCCTATTATTTTAAAGGAGAGGCCATTTATATAAGTGCGCAAACCGGAAATTTTGCGACTTCTGTTTCAGGGTTAGGTGATGGGCACAGCACTGGTTTTGGGGGAGGTTCGGCCTCGCAGAGAATAAGCCTTACAGGATATGCCTATAATGAGTTATACAACCTTGCTCTTGAAATAAAACGCAGATTGGAAAAAAACCGGCGGGTACGCGAGGTTGACATCAATAACAGTTCTTACTACCGCAGAGACGATTACTACCAGTACAATCTTGAACTTAACGACTCTAAGCTGCTCGCCTCAGGGCTAAACCGGAGAGAAATCTTAAACGCTTTGGAAATGGATATTAACCGTGAGAATTCACTCGGGAAAGTTGAGTTTGAAGGGCAGGAGATGTACCTGATTGGCCGTACCGAAAGTGCCCGGTTGTACGAGGAAGACCTTATGGAAAATATGAGAGTTACAAATACGTCCAGTTTTGATTTAAGTAGCTACGGAAATATTAAAAAAGAAAAGGCATTAACGGAAATCAGAAGAGTAGATCAATCTTACCAAAGAGTGATTACCTTCAATTTTTTGGGTAACTATCGCATGGCCCAGGAGTACACAAAAAACCTCTTAGAAGAAGTACCAGTTCCGGTAGGGGCCAGCATTAATTATGGGTTCAGCGGGTTTCGCTTTAATGATGATAATCAAACAAAAAATCTCTGGCTGGTCATAGTACTTAGTGTATTAAGTGTATGGATGATTGTTTCGGCATTGTTGGAAAGCTGGACAGGGCCCCTGTTCGTAATTTTGACGATTCCATTTAGTGCAATAGGAATTATGACCGGCACATTGGTAAACGATTTAAGTTTTGACCGGGGAGCCATAGCCGGAGCTTTGCTCTGCATTGGGGTAGTGGTAAATAATGCCATTTTGTTGGTTCATCAGCGAAAGCTGGAATCTGGTGATGGCGTAAACGGGCTAAGAGCCTGGTATTATGTATTCAGAAAAAAAATGCGCCCGATTCTTATTACCACAACAACTACAATTATTGGTTTGATACCAATGATACTTTACGGAACTAATGAGTTTTGGGAAAACCTTGCCATTATCGTGATTTGGGGGTTGCTGTTCAGTACGGTGCTGCTCTTTTTATTTTCGGGGATATGGAGCAGAAAGCTCATAAAAACAGCTTAGCAGTTGGTTCCAGGCTGATGAGTTGAATGAACAAGGCTATAAAGTGGCACGTCGTACGGTAAGTAAATACAGAGAGCAATTAAATGAACCCGTGGCCAGACTTAGGAAGCAGATTATTTAGCTGGTTTTTTAGTTAATATTTAAGAAATAGTTTTCGCTCATTAAGATTTCGTGTGCAAAGAACAACAACTTTATGGGGAAACATATTGATGAGAAGGACATGATAGTTTTAAAAACGGGTAAGTCAACTATCGGTAACGCCAGGTATGATGTGGTGCAGTGTAAAAAGGGTATAACTCACGTCTCTATGAAGAGGAACATCATTATTCTGGTTACTCATGAGAATGAAATAGCGGAGTATTCAAGAAGGATTGTCCGTCTTCGTGATAGGGTTATCGAGTTGGATGAGAAAGTAGAGAATCCGGTTTTAGCGGCTCAATAAAAATAAGAATCTCCCTAACAAAAAAGGCACTCGTCATAAGACTGTGCCTTTTTTTATAATGTAATGTAAACTGTGCTTTAATCAGTTTCTTAGTCCAATACCAATACCAATATTGCCAGTCAGATATTCAGCAGCTGTAGCTTCTGCGTAAATACGTACAGGGCCTAACTTAAATTGAGCGCCTGCAAGTGCATGGAAAGATGCTTCACTATCTTCAGAATAGGAAACAGGATCAGAGATCGTTCCTGCAAACGGGCCCGATCCAATGGTGTAGTCGCCAAGCATATCTAGTTCGAACGTACCTTTTTGGAAGCCTACGCCGGCATAAGCAGAAACGAATGGAAGGGTTTTACCCACCAAAGCATTTAGTACAAAAGTATTGGTAGTAGTTTCTACTTTCTGATCGGTGGCACCAGTATTAAATGCAAGATTTGCATTTAAGTTGATGGAAGTAAATGCTCCCATTACTGAGATATCAACAGGAAGAAGCTTGCCTCCGGGAATCCATTGTGTTAAGTCATGTTTTAGGCCTGCTCCTAGTAAAGAAAGATCTCCATATTTACTACTTGATACTTCGGGGATATACCGGACTGTGATGTCGGTGCTTTTAATTAATCCGAGGTTTGCTTGTATCATAGGTGCGGGTACATAGCTAAACCCTGTACCGCCGGGTATGGTTAGTGATCCTCCAATGAAATTCAATGTTTGTCCTGATCCTTCTTTTCCTGCAATGGTGTTTGAAGAGGTACCGGTAACAGTAATGTCATTTGTCAGGCCAATATCATTGGCATCAAAAGTTTGAACAGAATTAGGAACAACAGCTGCGGCTATGCGTAGCTGTAAACTAAATCCCAATGTTTTTGTAGGTGCTGCTTTGGTTGTCCAACCAGAGTTAAGGGAAGTGCTTAAACCAGTTGGCAAAGGTTTCAGATAAGCCTTTGTTAAGGCGGTGGCGTTCTCTGAACCAGCATTAAGAAATGCTTCAATTTCTTCAAGCTGTGCTTTAGCCGGGGCAGCAGCAATAACTGCTAGTAGAAAACTAACGAGAATAATTTTTGTGAATGTTCTGTAGCGATTAATCATACAATCTCCTGTGTTTATAATTGATTATCCAAATATCTGTATTTATTTGCAGAGTATGAATACCCTTTTTGGAGTATTTGAATTTCTTAATTTTTCAGCGATTCAAGCATATTTATATATGCATGGTACCTGTTAGCATCTATTTCCCCTGCTTCAAACGCCTGTATTACCCCACAGTTGGGTTCATGCACATGTGTACAGGTATTGAACTTACATTCTTCTCTGGGTTTAATCATTTCAGGGAAATAAAGGGACAATTCCCAATCTTCTATATTTACCAGGCCAAATTCTCGTATTCCTGGTGTATCAGCCAAATAACCACCAATACTTAAGGGAATTAATCGTGCGAAAGTGGTGGTGTGTTTTCCTTTATTTGAAAAACTGGAAATCCCGCCGACTTTATAATCATACTCAGGATCAATAGCATTTAAAATACTTGTTTTTCCAACTCCCGAAGGCCCAATAAAGGCAGATACTTTATCAGTCAGGTTAGTTTTTAATTCTTCAATAGAGTTTTTGTCTTCAATACTGCATGTTATTACGGGATATCCCAGTGAAGAATAAATGTGCTGCATTTCTTCAACGAATTCCAGGTCACTTTCTTTGGCCAGATCCATTTTGTTGATGATAATACCGGCTGGTACTTCGTAAGCTTCGCAGGTAACCAGGAACCGGTTAATGAACCCCTCGTTAAGCTTGGGTTTACGAATGGATTGAACTACAAAAGCCTGATCTAAATTAGAAACAAGTATGTGCTCACCCCGTTTTCCGTGAGTTGCCTGCCGGGTTATGTAGTTATCTCTTTCATGGATGTTCCGGATGTTACCTGATCCATCGTCATTAATAACGAAGTCAACAATATCACCTACGGTAATAGGATTGGTTACTTCTTTTTCGTTCAGCCGGAATTTGCCCGGAAGTCTGCTGTTTATAATTTCATTTCCAGTATCAACCTTATACCAGCTTCCTGTAGATTCAATAACTCGTCCTGTTTGCATTCCAGAAGATACACTCTTTACCGGAATTTGAAACTAATGGAAGAAGGTGCTATGTCCCACGGAATAAATTCGGGACATTTCCATCACATCGTTATTTATAACACGAACTAAAGTCCTTAGCTCGGAAACTGAATAACGTTTATCAAGCCCGGCTACAGGCAGTCTAATTATTAACCGTTACTGATTCTGTTTTCCCATTTTTCCCGGCAACGGCGCTTTTATGTGCATCACTTACTTTGAAATATTCGAAAGGGTTCCGAACCGAGTCTTTTTCGAGCATGAGGTCTAACACCCCGTCCATTCGTTCCAAATAATCGACTTTAAGATCACCAATTACATCGGTTTCTATTTCTGCTACATCTTTTTCGTTTTTTTTTGGAAGCAGAACCTGCTTAATGCCAGCCCGTTTTGCAGCAAGCACTTTCTCTTTAATTCCGCCCACAGGAAGTACAAGTCCCCGAAGGGTAATTTCTCCTGTTAGTGCAATGCTGCCTTTAACTTTTCTTTGGGTAAAAATGGAGGCAATAGCGGACATCAACGAAACACCGGCCGAAGGGCCGTCTTTTGGAACAGCACCCGCTGGTACGTGAATATGTAAATCCCAATACTTAAAAGCTTCTTCAGGGATCCCCACCTTATCAGCATGAGCTTTTAGGTAGGAAATAGCCAGCATAGCCGATTCTTTCATCACTTCACCAAGCTGTCCGGTTATATTCAGTTTACCTGAACCTTTCGACACACTTGCTTCGATAAACAGGATGTCTCCGCCAAATGGTGTCCATGCCAAACCTGTGGCCACACCCGGAACAATGGTTCGTTCTGCAGCATCGCTAAAGAATTTTTGTTTGCCCAGAAATTCTTCTACATCATCTTCAGTAACTTCGAATTTTTCGATTTCGCCGGCAGCTACTTTTGCAGCTACGCCACGGGTAACTCCTGCAATCTGGCGTTCCAGGTTTCTTACGCCGGATTCACGGGTATATTCATCAATTACTTTCTGAATAGCTTTACCATCAATCGAGATCTGTTCATCTTTGAGGCCGTTTTCTTTTACCTGTTTTGGAATGAGGTATTTCTTTGCGATCTCCGTTTTTTCTTCCAGTGTGTAACCGCTGATGTTTATGATCTCCATTCTGTCACGAAGCGGAGCGGGAATGGTATCTAAGCTATTTGCAGTGGCAATAAAGAGAACTTTTGAAAGATCATACTCAAGTTCCAGATAATTATCACTGAATGTATCGTTTTGTTCGGGATCAAGTACTTCAAGAAGGGCAGAGGTAGGATCTCCCCGGTAATCAGCACCTACCTTATCAATTTCATCAAGCATAATAACAGGGTTTCCTTTTCCTGCTTTCTTCATTGCGCGAATAATTCGTCCTGGTAAGGCACCAATATAAGTTCTCCGGTGTCCTCGAATTTCAGCTTCATCACGAATTCCACCAAGGCTGAACCGTTCGAACTCTCTGTTTAAAGCTCTTGCAATTGATTTGCCAAGCGATGTTTTACCAACACCCGGAGGGCCGTAAAAACAAAGAATAGGAGCTTTCATATCTTGTTTAAGTTTAAGCACAGCCAAATATTCGATGATCCTCTTTTTAACTTTTTCCAGCCCATAATGATCTTCATCCAGTACTTTCTTGGCAAATTTTAGATCAAGCTTGTCTTCCGAGTATTCTTCCCATGGCAAATCAAGAATCCATTCTACATAGCTGTGAATGATTCCATAATTAGGAGAAGCGTTTGGGGTCATTTCCAGCCTGCGAAGTTCTTTTTCTGCTTCTTCTTTGGCATGCTCAGGAAGTTTCTTTTTAGCAAGTTTTTCTTTCAGTTTTTCAACTTCCTGCTGTTCAGCGTCTTCACCTAGTTCTTCCTGAATGGCCTTCATTTGCTGGCGCAGGTAAAACTCTCTTTGTTGATCGTCGATATCCGATTTTACCTTGGTTCGGATCTTCTCGCTCATATTAAGTACTTCCACCTCCTGTTCTAAAAATTCCATGACCTTATTCAGGTTTTTTGAAAATTTTTGGATTTCCAGGAGTTCCTGCTTTTCGCCGATAGAGACATTCAGATTAGAAGAGATGAAATTCAGCAAAAAAGTAGGGCTGTTGATGTTATTTACAGCAATGGTAGCTTCTGATGGAATGTTAGGAGACAGGTTGATAATTCGGGTTGCGGTTTCCTTAATGTTTCTTATGGAAGCATCCAATTCAACTCCCTGAATGTCCATTTCTTTGGGATAAGCCTTTACCTTAGCTTTGAAATAAGGATCGCTTTGTACGAACTCTTCTACTTCGAAACCTGATTTGCCCTGAATTACTATGCTCTTACTACCATCCGGCATTTTTATAAGTTTGATGATCCTGGCCATAGTACCAACAGTGTGCAGATCTTTTGCCTCCGGGTTTTCTACATCTTCCTTTTTTTGGGTAACTACACCAATAATTTTATCGCCTGCATACGCTTCTTTTACTAATGCCAGTGATCGATCCCGGCCTACCGTAATTGGAACAACCACACCTGGAAAAAGTACAGTGTTTTTTAAAGGGAGTATTGGTAATTCTTCCGGAATTATGGATTCGGTAAGTTCGCGCTCTTCCTCCTCCGACATTAAGGGTATTGCCTGTTCAAAATCATCAAAACTCGCATCTGATTCATCGAAGGCATCAAAACTGTTAAAACGGTCTTTCATAAAAATATTGGTTCTCAGAATTTTTTGATTATTACAGGCAAATACGAAGCCAAACTTTAGCGGATTTCAAAGCGTCATGTTTTTATGCTGCCTGGCAGGTTTACAGGGCAAAGTGTCAGTTACAGGTGAAACTGCAATACAGCTACTCCTGCACCAGAAATATTTGTAGCGGTTGTAAATGAGCGCGAAGCAACCATCATTGCCAGCGAAAGATCCCAAAACTTAGTTTCGAATGCAGTTCCAAGGTTAAATGAACCCGGTAATCCCGGCGTGAATTGAAGCCCCCCTCGCAGAGGAAGGAAATTCAAAGGCCGTAGTTCTGCTCCGACCGAGGTAGTAACTTTAGTGGTATTAAAGGCACTATTCGAAATGCCAATATTCATATCACCCATAAGTTTTAGGCGATCCAGTTCAATTAAAATGCCTCCATTTAAGGCAGTAGGTAACAAGGCAGAAAAGGAATGCTCATTAAATTGGTTTGAATGTTGAGAAAATGGATTACCATCTCCATATTGATCAACAAAATTCAGATACTGGCCCGGAGCCCCTACAAATGCTTCGTTAACAGAAGTTGGGAAGTCTGATGCGGCAGATTCGGTATTTATTTCGTCTAAAGACAGAGTTTGATTGTTGTAGTTAACGAAACCGATATCAGTAACCGAAAAAGATACTCTTAGCGATCGCCGGGTTTGTTGCCGATTGGATCTTAAAGTTGAAAGATCGCTGCCAAATGTGATGAGGTAGGTAAATCCTACATCTAATCCAATGCCATAGCCGTGTATTTCAGCAACTTCATTTTCAAAAGCACTCACGTTTTGTATTACCGCATCATTTGCTGTTGTGCCGCTTAAATAAGCAAGGGCAGCGTCCGAAATATTTCCGGCAGATTGGTATTCAAAACTTTGCATTCGTGATATATCGGGAGAACCAGAGCTTTGCTCGTACCGGTTTTTCCATGATGCATCAAGATAAGGCCCGGCAAATATAAATTTTGGTGCGATACCTACTATAAAATTATCAAGCCGGGAGCTTAAACCATTGATAAAAGGAATTGATTCAGAATATCCAAAGGAAAGTTCATGGAGAACCTGATATTTGTGAACGAGGTTTTGATTCGAAATGGTTACCCCGTTTTGTACAACTTCATTATCAGAGTACCAATTTCTTCCTGCTTCGAAACCAGACCCGATCCTTGACCTGAAAGCGATGGAATAAGCTTTTGTTTGTTTTTTCCAGCTAAGCCCAAAAACAATGGATTCTAACCGTGCCTGATGAACAGAGCTAAGCCGCTCTCTTTTGTAATGGGTATCTATAATTGTGTTCCGGTCAACAGGTGAAATGGCATAGTCGCCTGGATTGTATGTTTCGAAATAGGACAGGTAATTATTTTTTTGAGCGTTGGGATTCTCAAAATTCACAATTCCATTAAAAAAGGAGCCCCCTACAAAAAATCCGAGATTTATAGTACGGCTTTTGTCATTGATTAAAAGGTTGGCAGGGTTATAAAAATTTGCGCTATAATCGGTAATATATGTACTTCCCCCGCCGCCCAAGGCCATATTTTTTGGCGTTAAAACCGGTTGCGCGAAGCTTGTACACAAGCATGCAACGCTCATGATTATGGATGTGTGGATCTTCTTCATACTTTTTAATAGCTGCCGCTGCATGTACTATTCTTTAATTAGTTTGTTCCTTCATTAAAGTCATTCTGATCCCGACAGCAGGCTGGTTCTGGATGACCTCAAAAAACATTGAAATAATTAACCAATTACCTGAAGCGGCGCTGCTTTCAACATTAGCTTCTTTTGTCCTCTTGATTTGAAAAATACAACAACTTTAGCATCCATTCCTAATCCACTTCTGCTTATGATTTTCCCCGGGCCGAATTTAGCATGTTGAACCAACACGCCAACCTGGAACGGGTCTTCTCCATCCTGCAAGTCGTACTGAATAGTACTTCCACTTGCTGATTTATATGTTTTGCCGCTCGCGGGCGTTTCCCAGTCATATTCTATATTTGTCGAGTTTTTACCAGATGGTGATTCATCCAGCGAAAACCGGTCTCCTTTTTGAGAGATGGTGGCTCCGGTTTCAGTTCGCACAACTCCCGCATCCACTTCATCAATAAACCTGGAGCGAACTTGCCTTTGTTCTTCTCCAAATTTATGGCGGTTTCGTGCATGGCTGAAATACAATCGCTCTTCTGCTCGGGTTATGGCTACATAAAAAAGCCTTCGTTCTTCTTCAATGTCCACTTCAAAACCAATTCTGGAGCCAACAGGGAAGAGGTTTTCTTCTAACCCTACCACAAACACCGTTGGGAATTCGAGGCCTTTAGAGGCATGAACGGTCATTAATGTAACCGCTGGTTTGCTCTCATCAAATTTATCAGCATCGGTTATCAGGCTTATTTCCTGCAAAAACGCACTTAAAGAAGCATTGGGGTTACCTTTCTCGTAATACGAAATGGCGTTTTGGAATTCCAGGATGTTGTCGCGGCGCATCATAGATTGCTGGGTATTTTCCTCAACCAATGCTTTCATATAACCTGATTGCTCCAGAACACTCCGGGTTGATTCTGTCAGGCCAATTCCTTGTTCGAGCTTTCCACGCAGTCGGTCAATCATATCAACGAATTCACGAATACGAACTTTTGCAGGTTTATAGATTTCAGCACTTTCTACTTCCTGTAAAATTGACCAAACGGACCGCCCCTGGCTGCGAGCTTTACTTCTCAGATCCTGGATGGATTTATTGCCTATTCCGCGCGAAGGTTCATTAATAATTCGAATCAGATTGGTTTCGTCATTTGGGTTCACCAATAGGGTTAGGTAAGCAAGTACGTCTTTAATCTCTTTGCGTTGATAAAAGGAGAGCCCGCCAACCAATTGATATGCTATATCTTTTCTGCGAAGAGCTTCTTCAAAAACACGCGATTGATAATTCGTTCGGTAAAGAATAGCAAAATCATTATTGCTGTACCCATGCCGAAGTTTTAGTTCATGGATGTAACTTGCCACACGGTTTGCTTCGTCTCTTTCATCATAGTTATCCAGCAGGATAACCGGATCACCATAAGCCTGTTCGGTCCACAGTGTTTTTTCGAGCTGCCTGGAGTTTTTTTTGATGATGGAATCAGCACATTGAAGGATCGACTTAGTGGAACGGTAATTCTGTTCCAAAGGAATTTGAGCAGCATTTTCGTAATCTTCCTGAAAGTTCAGGATGTTTGAAATATCAGCCCCGCGGAAGGAGTAGATGCTTTGAGCATCATCACCTACTACACAAATGTTCTGATACTTTGAAGCCAGCATTTTGGTGACTTTATATTGCGCGTGGTTCGTATCCTGGTACTCATCAATCATTATGTATTTGAAACGATCCTGGTATTTCTCTAACACCTCCGGGAATTGCTCAAATAGCTCGATAGGCTTAACCAGGAGATCATCAAAATCCATCGCATTACTTTCTTTTAAACGGTTAATATAGATCTTATAAACCTTGGCAGTGATGTCATCAAGTGTACTGCCCACAAACTTGTTTTGGTATGTGTCGGGGTCAATCAATTGGTTTTTTGCATCACTGATCTTGTTTCTGATTGTTTTTGGCTTGATCTCTTTTGGATCAAAGTTTAATTCCTGCAGGATTTGTTTGATGACTGTTTCCGAATCGCTGGTGTCGTAGATAGTGAAGTCTCGTTCAAAGCCAATTTTGTCGGCTTCAAATCGCAGGATCTTTGAGAAAATAGAGTGGAAGGTTCCCATCCAAAGCTTTTGTGCTTTATCTCCAATCAAACCCTTAATTCGCTCTTTCATTTCCCGGGCTGCTTTGTTGGTAAAGGTAAGTGCCAAAATTTCATTTGGAGCGGCTTTTAATTGCTGCAGCAGATGAGCAATGCGGTAGGTAAGTACACGTGTTTTGCCACTTCCGGCTCCGGCAATAATAAGCAAAGGGCCGTTAGTATGAGCCGCAGCTTTGCGTTGCTGTTCATTTAATTCCTTTAGAAAATCAGGCTTTCCCTGAGGAGTTTCGGGTTGGAGTTTGAATTTTTTCATATAAATATCCGGAGACATCCCCCGTCATGCTAATCGCATGACACCCCCTTCAAAGGGGGAATTTTCGGGGCGCATGTATTTTCAGGTCAATCTCAATGTATTAATTATGTATTGCAGATGTTGAAGAACACTGTCTAAATCTTTTTTGATATCCAGATCATCAATTCTGATAAAATGAACACCCAGCTTCTCAATTTCTTTTTGCCTTTTTTCGTCCAGAATAATAGCTAGTTCTGAATCATGAGAACTTCCATCAATCTCAATAGCTAAATATAATTCATGACAAAAGAAATCAACGATATAGTTTTTTATAGGAACTTGTCGATGGAACTCAACTCCTAGTTTCTTTTTTTGAACTTCTTTCCATAAAAGAACCTCGCTTAGGGTACTATTCTTTCTTAGCTCTCTGGCAAGCTGCTTTAATTGAGGATTATATGGAAGAATTTTATTCGGCATTGAAGTCCCTCTTTGAAGGGGGATGATTAATTTCGTTTAGAAATTAATCCGGGGGGATGTTGTTGCTCTGCGAGTAATAAGCAAAGGGCCATTAGTATGAGCTACTGCTTTTCGTTGTTGCTCATTTAATCCTTTTGGAGCTTTAGATTGGAGTTTGAATTTTCTCATGCTCGAATTTACACACCCCTTAATCCCCTCTCAAGAGGGAAACTTGTTGATTGAGTAATATTCTTAATTAAAACGTTCCCCTCCCTGGAGGGGACAGGGGAGGGTTGCTTATTCAAAATCGCTTAGCTGTTCTTGTAATTTGGCAAGGTTAGCTTCGCCATCACGCTTTTTGTTGCGCTCGTTTTCTATCACAGCTTCCGGAGCATTTTCAACAAAGTTTGCATTATTCAGTTTTCCGTTAACTCCTTTTAAGAAGCCTTCCACTCTGGATATCTCTTTTTTAATACGCTCAATTTCTTTATCCACATCAATCAGCCCGAACATCTGAACATAGATCTCATCATTGCCAACCAGTGCTGATGCACAAGCTTTTGGCTTCTCAAAATCTTCTGCTATAAATAACGATTTTATGGATTGGAGCTTCCGGATGATCCATTCATTTTCAGTAATCCGATCTGCATTTTTTGATTTTATCAACACTTCAATGTCATCTTTTGGGGAGACACTCATTTCTGAACGGATATTCCGTAAAGCAGAGATCATTCCCTGTATGGAGTTAAATAGAGAAACATCTTCTTTGTTCACTTTCTCTGCATCATATTCCGGCCAGTTTGAAATACAAAGAGCCTGATTTTTGCTGCGTTCGTTGATATGCTGCCAGATCTCTTCGCTAATGAACGGCATAAACGGATGCAAAAGCTTCATTAACTGCTCGAACATGCCCAGAGCTATATTCATTTTAGCCAGGTCAAATTTGTCACCATACTTAGCCGGTTTTGCCAGCTCGATGTACCAATCACAAAAGTCATCCCAAATAAGCGAATACACTTTTTTCAGTGCATCATTCAATTTGTAGTTCTGGAAATCTTTTTCAATCTCTTTGATGGTTTGATGGATGCGGGACATCATCCAGCGATCCACCAGATTTTCTGAATCGATTTCGGTGGTTGGCTTATAGGTGACGCCTTCTTCCATATTTAAAGCCAGGAACCGGAAAGCGTTCCAGATCTTGTTGGAGAATTTTTTACCCTGGTCGCAAATAGCAGGATCGAAGGGAAGGTCGTTCCCGGCTGGAGTAGAGAATAACATGCCCATTCGCACTCCATCGGCACCATATTCAGAAATTAGCTCAAGAGGATCAGGTGAATTCCCAAGGCTTTTGCTCATTTTTCGGCCTTGTTTATCGCGTACAATACCAGTGTAGTACACATTTTTGAATGGAAGTTCGCCACGATATTCATATCCGGCAATAATCATTCTTGCCACCCAAAAGAACATGATCTCAGGGGCAGTTACCAGGTCATTAGTGGGGTAGTAGTAGTTGATTTCATCTTTCTTGTAAAATCCATCAAATACTGAAATAGGCCATAGCCAGGAAGAGAACCAGGTATCCAATACATCTTCTTCTTGCTTAAGGTCATTTTCTGTAAGATTTGAATTTTCGGATTTCTCACGGGCTGCCTGAACCGCTTCTTTCAGGGTTTTTGCCACCACAAAGTCATCATCACCTTCCCCGTAATAATAGGCCGGGATTCGATGTCCCCACCAAAGCTGGCGGCTGATACACCAATCGCGAACATTCTCCATCCAGTGACGATAGGTGTTCTTGAATTTTTCAGGGTGAAAACGAATATTGTCATTCATCACGTTTTCTAAAGCAGGCTGGCTTAGCTCTTTCATCGCCACCCACCATTGCAAAGAAAGGCGTGGTTCAATTACGACATCGGTCCGTTCCGAGAAACCAACTTTGTTTTGATAATCTTGGGTCTTAACCAGGTTTCCTGCTTTGTCGAGATCTTTTTCAATGTGCTTACGAACTTCAAAACGATCCATGCCTGTGTAAAGTTCGCCTTCTTTACTTACTGTGCCATCCACATTCATCATGTTGATGGTTTCCAGGTTATGTTGCTGCCCGATTTCGTAATCGTTCACATCGTGGGCAGGAGTTACCTTTAAGCAGCCTGTTCCGAACTCCATATCCACATAATCATCCAGGATAATTGGCACTTCACGACTTACCAATGGAACTATTGCTTTCTTTCCATGCAGGTGAGTGTAACGTTTGTCGTCAGGATGGATACAAATGGCAGTATCGCCAAGAATGGTTTCCGGGCGGGTGGTAGCTATGGTAACATATTCATCAGAGTCTGAAATCTTATATCGAACATGATACAGTTTGGAGTTTACTTCTTTATATATAACCTCTTCATCACTTAAAGCGGTTTTGGCAGCAGGATCCCAGTTAATCATCCGTGCTCCGCGATAGATTTTTCCTTTGTTATATAGATCAATAAAGGTATCGATCACACTTTCAGAGTAAGCTTCATCCATTGTGAATGTAGTACGATTCCAATCGCAGCTTGCACCAAGCTTTTTAAGTTGTTCAAGAATGATGCCCCCATGTTCGTGAGTCCAGTCCCAGGCATGTTCTAAAAACTCATTTCTGCTTAAATCCGATTTTTTGATTCCCTGCTCACGAAGCTTACGAACTACTTTTGCTTCGGTAGCGATGGAGGCGTGATCGGTTCCCGGAACCCAGCATGCGTTAAAGCCCTGCATTCTGGCTTTGCGGGTTAATACATCCTGAATAGTGTTGTTCAACATATGTCCCATATGCAATACTCCGGTTACATTTGGTGGAGGTATTACAATAGTGAATGGCTCTCTGTCATCCGGTTCTGAGTGGAAGTAATTATTTTCCATCCAGTAGCTGTACCATTTGTCTTCAACTTTGGATGGATCGTATTGTGCTGGAATTTCTTTTTTCAATTTCTATTACATTTTGCCGCTAAACCACCAAATCACAGAACAGGATGATTTAGGTCTTGCCTGAGTTAATAAGCGGGCAAATATACAAAATGCTTAGGATAAGTATTGGAAAGCAATTCAAGTGAGAATTAATTTGGAGTTAATTTTTTTTAAGTTTATTAGCAAACGTTTTAAATAAAATAACATGGAGAAATATGAAAAAATTAAAGATCACTAAGAATAAAGTAATTGGTTTATTCAGTTTCATAGTTTTGATTATGAGCTTGATAGTAACACCAAAAGTTGAAGCTTTCGAAATGGATATAATCACGATAACTTGTGCAAATGAGGCAAGTGTTTGTGCAGTTGTAGAGTCTGGCGATCAAACCGATATCTACTTAGGTAAACTTAAAAAAATAACCATCGATTACGATTAATAAATTATTAACCAAAAGGGGTATTAAAGAATGCCCCTTTTTATATAGACTCATTTTTACAAGGATTATATGAAACGTTGCTTTTTTGTTTTAGTGATATGTTTCCTGAGTTTTTCATCCATAAAAGCTCAAGAAATAGAATTGAAAAAAAGTTATGAATACGAACTGCCTGATGGATACGATTGTACATTATTGGATGCTACTAATGGCAAAGTTGCAATTACTTGTCCAGATGCTCATTCTTTTTTTTACTTAGATAACACAGAAGAAGACAGGCAGCTAAAAGAAGTAACTTATACCATTGGAAGAGGGCCGGCAGAAATATCACGAGCACCCTTTGGAATTGGTATTATACAGGATAAAATAGTTTTGTCGGACTCAGAGCTTCGGCGGCTTTTTGTATATAACATGGGCACAAACGAAATAAGCATAATCAAACTTGGTATCAGGAATACAATACTGGGATTATATACTACTAACAAAAAGAATACGGTATTTTTAAAAACATGGGCTGGTTTAAAAGGCAAAGAAATAGGCTTTTTTTATAACATAAACACGGCAGAAAAAAGCAAAATGTATAACACAACAGAAGAAATATCTGTTTTTGAGGCTTCAGGGGAAATCGAAATTACCGATGAAAAAATTCTTTTTGCAAGTTTACAAGGCGGATTCATCTCCCAATGGGGGATAAATGAGGAGGGAAATAAAAACCAGCTTTGGGAAATATTTGATTCTGAAATTAAGCTAGAAAGAGCCACCATGAACGGCCGTCCGGCATTAATACCCTCAGATTCGGAATATGAAATCTTGGACATAGAATTTAATCCTTTAAATGCCAATCAGTTTTTCTTATTAATCAGCCCTGTGAACGAAGGCGATGCTTTCAAGGGTAATTACATGTATGTGTTTGATCAGGCAGAAAAAAAAATAGTGCACAAAATAGAGCTTGAAAGCGAGGCAGATTTAATGGAAGTAGATTCAGGCTTTTTATATTTGCATTTCGAAGATGAAGACAAATTGGTAAAATATGAGATTGGCAAAGGATGAAGAGTACAGACATTTATCTGGTCATTTTAGTTGTTGCTTTTTGTATTGTTGGATTTAAACTTTATAGAGCGAATAGCAGCTTTGAAGAATATATTACAGAGAGTACCAAACCCCGAAATATATACGAATGCCTGAGTAATGACTGCTTTAAAGATGAATTTAAACGCAGGATTGAAATTAGTGTCAAAAAGTTACTGGTAGTTACCCCTGTAAGGGGCTGTTATCAGTGTAAAGAAAGTTTTGAAAAGGAAATGGTAGATAGGCTTAAGCATTTTCAAAATATCGAGTATGTTGAACTTGACGATGCACAGCTAAAAAATGTTATGGCAGAACATCATATTCAGCTTGAACATGTTACATTAATAGCGATGGATAGATATAAAACATACTACGTGTATGAGTACCATCCTCAATTCCCTCAAAAACAAGCTAAAACAGAAGCTTTTTTGACCTTTTTGGATGAGTTTAATAAATAGTAAGCATTCAATCTTAGGCTAAGGCTGTGTGGTTACTTAACTCTTTTTAGAAGTACGCCAAAGTGGCCGTCGCACCCATGCTTGTGAGGATAGGTTTGATAGGCTTTGCCATCTTCAGCTAGAATTTCTTCGGGCACAAAATCTTCAAGCGGTTCCAGTTCAAAATTGTCGTCCATCTTGCCGAGAAGCTTGTGTACCTGTTCCATATTCTCTTCAGGTTCCAAAGAACAAGTGCTGTACACTAAACGACCACCCAGTTTCACCATGTTAGCTGCTTCTTCGAGTAGTTGTTCTTGTAGTTCTACGGCTTTCTTTAAGCCTTCTTTGTCTCGTCTCCAGCGGAGGTCTGCCCGCTTACTAAGAACGCCTGTTCCGGTACAAGGAGCATCCAATAGAACGGCATCAGCCAGGGGGAGGGATAGCTCCAAAACATCTCCGCGTCGAATCTTGATGTTTTCAGCCCCAAAGTTTAATGCACTTTCTGCTAGTTTTTCCAAACGCTCTGCAGAAATATCAACGGAAAGGATATCGCTTTTTGCTTCAGTAAGATCGGCAATCATGATCGATTTAGTACCCGGTGCCGCACAAAGGTCGTATATTTTTTCATTTGGCTGCGGATCAAGAATAAAAGGAGCAAACCCCGCAGCAAGATCCTGAACATGGCATAACCCTTTTGCAAATAACCCTTTTTCAATGAACGGTTGTACAGAATCTATTTTGTAGAAATTTGGAAGCCACTCGCTCGCTTCAAAATCGATGCCCATTTTATCCATCCGGAGCTCAAAATTCTTAGGTGTGGTTCTGATAGTATTTACACGAACAAAGTAATTGGGCCGGCTGTTATTGGCCTGGTATAACTGAAAGGCTTCCCGCTCTCCAAATCGTTTATTCCATCTTTTTACCAACCATTCGGGATGAGAGAAAGTAGTTGCAACCAATTTAGTTCTGTCTTCGAAGGCAGGTTTAGGTAAAGCTCCTTCTTCGCGTTGCATATTCCGGAGTATAGCGTTTACCAGATCGCCGGTTTTTGATCCAAGCATGTATTTGGCAATCTCAACTGCCTCGTTGATAGCCGCATAATCTGGAGTGCTGTCCATAAACAGCATATCGTAAATAGCCAGGCGAAGAATATTCTTTAATTCCGGTTTCATCTCAGCGATTCCAACAGAAGAGAAGTGGCCGATGAGAAAATCCAGATAGCTTCTTTTGCGGAGTATGTTTTGAACATATTCTCTTACCTGAGCTTTTTCGCGGGTATCAAGCTCGTTTGCGAAGGAATAGTCGAGGACCTTCTCTTGATCAAATTCGATTAAGATTTCAACACTGACGGATCGTTCTGATAATTCGGGTTCCAAGGCGCTCAGGGTTTTAAAAATTCATGTTAGGTGCTTATAAAAAAAGGTGATCAAGCCACCTTAATTGCATAAATGCATCAAATAAAACAAGCTGGTTTTCCGCCAGCTTGAATTGCATACAAAGATAAAATATTAAGAGGGGAGTTGCTAATGAGAACTTGCAGAAATCGCTCAAAATTTAACTCAATAACTAACCCGCTTCCCCTTTGGATATTCAATCTGGAAATTAAGCCTGAGTTTTTTGGTTTCGTTTGGAGCCAGGTTTACTTTCCATTCAATGATTCCTGTTTCCTTGTTCAGTATTCCACCTGATAATTCTTTTGGGGATACTTTAATACTTTCGTCTCTGGAAACCGGAATTTGATCTTCTATCGTAATTTGAATGGACTCTTGCTTGGTATTGCGAATGCTTATTTCAAAAGAAAGGCTTTCTCTTGTTTTACTGCCAAAGAACCGGCGTTCCTCAAAATCTTTGAGCTTTTTTCGTTCTACTATAATGCGTTCATCTTTACCGAGCGAGATTTCGAGAGTATCAGAAAGGGAAGAAGGGTCTAGGTAAAGGCTTCCCACAAAACTGTTCTCGAAATAGACATTAGCCTCTCCTTCAATCAGGTTTAAGTCATCCCAGTCTATCAATTTACCAAGTAAGTACGCATTGGTTGAAAGTTTTGGAACTGTTGAATAATTATAGTTGGTGCCGGGTTGTTCTTTCTTAATGGCTAACGTGTATTCTTTACCATCGGATGGTACAGAATAAGGCCGCTCAATTTTATAACTGAAGGTGGTTTGGTTGGAGAATTCTTCGTTGATAAGAGTATTTGATTGCACGAAGTCTTCCTGACTTTCAAAGGCAACCTCGGCTGCTTCGCCATGAAGTTTTGAAGATGAATATCCTGTAACAACCACTTCATCTAACCCCATCAGGTCAGGGGCGAGAAAAGCAGTAATGAGTAATCCCGAATTACTGATCGTTAAGTAGCCGGAATACGTTTGGTAACCGATAACACTGACGTTAAATAAATGAGTACCATTGGGAACATTGCTTATTAAAAAATTTCCGCCCTCATCTACGTTTGTGCTTTTTCTTAAGTTCGGAAAGCTTACCGTAGTACCGATTAGTGTTTCATTGCTTGCCCCATCCACAACACGTCCTTCTACCACTCCTTTTTTGTTTGTTTTGTTCATGTCAATTCTGGAGTTGTTGCCCGAATTACGTTTTAATTTGTTTTTGAAGAAATCTACATAAGAAGGATAAAGCTCAGGTTTTTGGATATTTTGTGATGGGTCTCCCGAATTAATGGTAAAATTTACATTATCCCAGTCATATCCTGTATTCTGATAAATCTTAGCTTTAAAATCGATACTTAACGGAGTAGAAATATTCTCCGAACGAATATCATACGAGGCATTCCACCCCGCATTGTAAACCAAATACTGAAGGGAAAACTCCATATTGGAGGCGGTTTGTACTTCCACTTGAGCAATAACTTCTTTATAGCGGTTTCTGGTAGCTGCTCCTGATTCTCTGATTTGGTTATTGAGCAGTTGTATTTGCTTATTTAATTCCCTGATGTTAGCATTCAACGTAATTTTTTGCTCTTCATAAGCCAAGAGCCTTTTGCTTTGCAAGTCCAGTAAAGCATCCAGTTCAGCAGCAGAAAGTTTATGATTATTTGCGATATTATTGGATGAGTTAAGAAGTGAGATGTTACTGTCAATCACTTTGATCCTTGCTCTGGTAGAGGTGACCCTTTTCTGTAAGCTATCTCTGCGATTGATGAGGCTTTGTACCAGGCTGTTATTGGATTTTGTCTCAGTAAAGTTAGTTCTGTTGGAAATGGACAACAGGGTAAAAGAGCCTTTCCCTTTTAACTGAATACTTTGTTGAACCATAGCTTCACTAAGCTCCGTGAATATGATGGTATTCTTGCCGGGTTTCAGATCAACCTTAGCAATTCGTTCTACCTGAGCCTGATTTCTGAAAACAGTTATGTTTTCGATGGTACTGTTTACTATAGAAGTATCAGATTGAGTAGGAGAGAAGGGAGCTATCCAAAGAGCAAGAAATAAAATTAAAGACATAGCAATATTTTCGTTGATGATTCTAGCATCAACATAAAAGAAAACTTAGTTATTGTCTTATAGATTTTTAGTTGGCTGCTACAGCCTGGTTGTGATGAATAGATAAAATGGTTCAGAATGATGGGAAAGTTACTCCGAGGTATCGAGGAGCCTGCACGACTTAGAACCAAGCAGGAAAGGGTTGTGTAGATCCATCTTCCGATCCCAAAGGCTTTCGGGACGGGATCTGGATGACTCAGGAAAATTATCCAGAAGAATTTAAGAACTCGTATTTAGATTGCGGGATAAAAATACATCGAAAAATCATTGCCTCTCTTAGCTTATCTCCCTATCTTTTTCAGCCTTTGCAGGAGTGCATACTTTCGAATACTCACACTATCAAAAATTTTAATAAAATCGCGTTCTAGCACATGAATAAAGGAACAATTGCACAGGTAATCGGGCCTGTTGTTGACGTTGACTTTACCGACGGCGAAACACCAGCCGTTCTTAATGCTCTCACCATTAAAAATCCGACTGACGATTCTACACTTTTTCTTGAAGTAGCACAGCACTTAGGGGAAGACAGAGTTCGTACCATCGCTATGGATTCAACGGATGGCCTGGTAAGAGGTATGGAAGTTGAAGATACAGGCAAAGCTATTGCAATGCCTGTTGGGGAAGATATCAGAGGGAGATTGTTCAACGTGGTTGGAGAAGCGATTGACGGTATCAACGCTCCTGAAGGAAAGAATAGTTATCCAATCCATAGGGAAGCTCCAAATTTTGACGAGCTTGCAACATCAACCGAGATGCTGGAAACAGGTATCAAAGTGGTTGATCTTCTTTGTCCGTATGCAAAAGGTGGAAAGATCGGATTGTTTGGTGGTGCCGGTGTAGGTAAAACGGTACTTATTCAGGAATTGATCAACAATATTGCAAAACAACACGGTGGGCTTTCTGTATTTGCCGGTGTTGGTGAAAGAACCCGTGAAGGGAACGACCTTCTTCGTGAGTTCATCGAATCGGGGGTAATCAACTACGGTGATGAGTTTAAAGAATCAATGGAGAACGGCGAGTGGGATCTTTCTAAAGTTGATGAAGAGAAATTAAAAGAATCTCAGGCAACATTAGTATTTGGTCAGATGAATGAGCCTCCCGGGGCACGCGCCCGTGTAGCACTTTCAGGGTTAACGGTGGCTGAGTACTTCCGTGATGAAGTATCAAGAGATATTCTGTTGTTCATCGACAACATCTTCCGTTTCACTCAGGCAGGTTCTGAGGTGTCGGCACTTCTTGGGCGTATGCCTTCGGCGGTAGGTTACCAGCCAACATTAGCCACTGAGATGGGTGCGATGCAGGAGCGTATTACTTCAACCAAAAAAGGTTCTATTACATCTGTACAGGCGGTTTATGTACCTGCCGATGACTTAACTGATCCGGCTCCTGCAACAACGTTTACTCACCTGGATGCCACTACTGTATTAAACCGTGCATTAACTCAGATCGGTATTTATCCTGCGGTAGATCCACTTGATTCTACATCAAGAATCGTTGATCCAAAAGTTGTGGGTGAAGAGCACTATAACACAGCACGCAGGGCTACTATTCTTCTCCAGAACTACAAAGATCTTCAGGATATCATTGCAATTCTTGGTATGGATGAGCTTTCTGATGAAGATAAGCTTACAGTAAGCCGTGCGCGTCGTGTGCAGCGTTTCTTTTCTCAGCCGTTCTTCGTAGCTGAGCAGTTTACTGGTTCTGCAGGTAAATATGTGAAGATTGAAGATACTGTGAAAGGAGTGAAGATGATTATCGATGGTGAGCTTGATCACCTTCCTGAAGGTGCTTTCTATATGGTTGGCGATATCAACGAAGCCATTGAGAAAGGTGAGAAGATGCTTGCGGAATCAGAAGAAGCTTAATTATCTGATTGATGAGCACATTCACAGCACAAATATTAACTCCTGAAGGAACTCTTTACGAAGGGGAAGTAACCGGAGTAAAGATGCCCGGATCTCAGGGCAGTTTTGAAGTAAAAGCAAATCACGCACCTATTGTTTCTACATTGGATGAGGGAGAAGTGCTGGTTCGCAAAGCAGATGGCGATACAAATTATACCATTTCCGGTGGGTTTGTTGAAGTAGCCAAGAACAAACTTACGTTGTTGGCAGAATCTGTTATAGAGCAAGAAGTGTAAGAACTTATCCTGTTCTTCATGAAATTAAAGCCAGCTTTCGAAAGGGAGTTGGCTTTTTTTATAAATTAAGCTTTGTTTTAACCCATTGCCATAATGAACTGAAGCCATTGCTGTAACCGGTATTCTTTCTTAAGCTTATTAGCGGAACATCTACGTTGCGTTTATTCTTTTCCAAGTCAGAATAATAGCTGTCCTGAAATAATTTAAGATTATCCCAATTCGATAAGCTTTTATAATCTTTTGATGGATAATAGTGCCTGTCAACTTCTAATTGTCCAATTTTTTTGAATTCTGTTTCGGCTTTTTCGAAATGGTGAGCACTATACCAACTTATTCTTTCTTTTGGAGTGAATTCTTTACTTACTTGTTGTTCAAGTTCAAACAAAATGTGCGCATGCTCGAAATCTTGTTCATGCGGTTTACTGGTTTTTTTGATATCGGTTATTGCAATCAAATTCAGTCCAAATTCAGTTTCTTTTTCCGATTCAAGTACAAAAGCACCACAGTAATCTCCGTCAGGTAATTTGTAAATTATACAATCTCCTTTTTCGAAAATGGCATCTCTCAATTTTTTAGCTTTTCGTTTGCGGGCTGTTTTCTTTTCATTTGATATCTTCCTGAGAAAATTCTCTAATACTTTTCTTCGTTTTGTTAAATCGGATTGAGAAGCACCAAGATATTTCCACAATTCGATGTCTTTTTCAGATTCGATAATTTCCCTAATCCGGTTGAATATTTCCGGGTCAAGTGCTTTACATTCCCATTGAGATTTAGCTATGGTAATCCAAAAATTATTTTGGTCTTCATGAGAGCTAATAAGTTCTTTATTTTCCTTAATTAACTTTTGGGTAATTGCAGGGACTTCCATTCCCTCGTTATATAGTTCAAAGAATTCATAGTTAATGTCTTCGTAAACATCGTTTGAAGAAATTCCTGTTCCCCAAGCTCCCATAGTGTTTCTAAATGTTGGTTAGAGCGGTTATAAATTGCTTTTTAATGCAGTTTATGCAGCATTATGTGTTGATTTTTACGGTACAACAAAAGATATAGCATTTGCGGAAGCCATATTCAAATTCGGAAAAACTTTTCTTTCCAGATCAAGATCGTCATATTCATTGCTCCAAAATGAATCTCCATATACTTTCACAAAAACAGTTTGGCCAGATGAAAAGCCTGCACTGGTTAAGTCGTTCTGTGATAAGGTTATTTGATAAGGGTTAATTTGAGAAATAAGCCCGGGAGAGTAATAGGTATAGTTCTCGTTACTAACATTTGAATCGGTAGAAAGAAAGTACCGCACATAACGAGTATTTCCATTGCTTCCGGCAGGATTGGTAGTGATTGAAAAGGTAACATTACTTCCATTTGCACTTGCTACCAGGTTTGTTATTTGTGTAGTGGAAACTTGCCCTAAGGATGGAATTTCTGCAATAATTGTTGGAGAGCCCATATTTGTATGATCTACATCAAATTTTTTAAATGTTCCAAACCCTGACTTCTCATAGGCAAGGGTGTACGTTCCGAAAGGCACATCTGAAAGGGTAAATCCTCCGTTAGCATCGGTTATTGCAGAGATAACGGGTGTAATTCCTTCCACAATCACTAACATATTTGAATTATCAATTTGTGTTGTTCCTTCGTCATACAAATTAACAGAGCCAATGATATTGCCATTAGTAGCGGGTTCTGGATTTGAGTCTTCACCTTTATCACAGGAAGTGAGTCCAAGCAAAACAAGTAGGCCAAAAATCAAATAGTGCAATTTCATTGTACTTAATTTTTAGTGTTTACATCAACCAAAATATTGGAATATATCTATCGAACAAACATTGTGGAGTGGTTTTCAACCCAATTCTGAGCAAACTGTCCATCATTCCACTTTTTTGATGAAGTATTTTCCCAAACCACCAGGATTGATTGCCAACGGGATTTATTTTTTTCATCCTGTGATTTTTCTATGATCTATTTAGAATTTTCCATTTCTACAACTCCAATGTTTCCGGTTGCTACATTAGAATATATTTGAAACCCGATCTTTTTATCAGGAGTTTTGAATACGAACATTCTTACCTTGCCATCAATAGCATCTCCTGTGTAGAATTTATGCATGTACTCATATTGTTCATCGGGCGTTTCTCCCCAGGTATTAATTAGTTCGGTCGGGATTTTTTTATTGGATATTTGTTTTGCACCGATGGATTTTAAATAATCATTCACACTTTTATCAAATAAATATTGGTTCCAGGGCTTATCGTAAGGGTCCATTTCAATACTCATTTTTTTAACACGTCCTTCCATGCCAAAAAGGGTGTTGCCGTCAAACATTTCCAGTTTATGAAAATCATAGGATTCTGTGTCGCTACTACTTGTGTTTACTTTCATTCCTTTTGGTGGGGTGATATATGGATAATCCCCTATGTCAGCAGTCGATTAAGACACGTCATTCCAATCGAATTCCTTTATTTTTTTTTCAGCTGATAATGATAATTCTTGCGTTGATTCATTATTTTTTATTGAAGAGGTATTTTTTTCATGTTTAATGTTTTGATTTTTTGTGTTTATTTATTGAATTCTTATACAGAGTTTGTAAAGTGCCAGACTATAACTACCACCCGATTCTTCCCTTATTTCGATCTCTTACTAATTCCACTTCCACTTCTTTAGGGTCTTCCGGCATTACAAAACCGGGAGGAGGGGTAAAAGCATCATATCCCCAGTAAGCGAGCTCATCTTCTGTAACCATGTTTATAAAAGTGCCTACAATCGGTAACGCAGTTCTTGCTCCCTGGCCAATGCTGTATCCGCCGTCTTGTGGGAAACGGATCCTACGATCTTCGCCACCTACCCAGGCTCCCATCACAATATGTGGGGTCATAGCAATAAACCAGTTATCAGATGCATCATTTGTAGTTCCGGTTTTTCCTGCAATATCCTGCCGGACGTTATATGAATTTCGAAGACGTACCCCGGTTCCATTATAGCCTTCACCGCCACGGATAACACCTCTCATCATATCTACCATCATATAAGCAGTTTCCGGGCTTATCACTTCTTTTCGGTATTCCGGATAATATTCCTGTAAAACATTGCCTTCTTTATCTTCAATACGGGTAATTGCTATTGGCTCAATATGAACGCCGTTATTTGCAAACGTTGTGTAAGCCGAGGTCATCTCAAGAAGAGATACTTCTGCTGTACCAAGAGCGATTGACGGATAAGCAGGAGTATTACTCATATCTATTCCAAGATTGGAGGCCATCTCTTTTATCTTTCTTGCCGCAGCGTCTAATTCCCAAAGTTTATTGGTTCCGGGATATCCGGCCAATTCAGGAAGTAACCGAACAGTTACGTTGTTCATACTTCGGGCAAGAGCTACTCTTAGGGGTACTTTATCTGGGCCATCGCCTATAGATTCATCTGTAGGGCTCCATACTTTTCCGTTTCTGTCCCGGAAGGAGGTGGGGTATTTAGAGAATTTGTGATAGGGTTTAAAGCCATTATCTATGGCAACAGTATATACAAAAGGTTTAAACGTTGAACCTACTTGTCTACGTGATTGGTACACATGATCGAACTGTACATTCCCATAATTAGAGCCGCCCACCCAGGCCAGTACATTTCCATTGCTTGGTTCGATGGCTACGAATCCGGCCTCCAGTCGTGTTCGCGATTTTAATACAGAATCCACAAAAGCCGAATCTGCTTTCAGGCTGTCTAATACTACTTTTCTGATCTTGGTGTTAAAGGTTTGATATCCATTTTTATATTCATCGGTATCTTCTAAAAAGCTGTCTTTAAAGGATGGGAATTCTTCCCAAAGCTCATCCATATACTGGCTGCTTCCTTTCGAAGTCCATTCTCTCTCGAATATTTTTTGAAGCGAATCCAGCTTGGTTCGTAATGCTTTTTCGGCGTGTTTCTGCAGTTTGGAATCTATAGTGGTATAGATAACCAATCCATCTTTGTAAATATCGTATCCGTTCTCCTCAGCCCAGCCAGAAACTTTTTGTCGTACATATTCTCCAAAATAACGGCTAACTCTCCCGGCCTGCGAAGGGGGTTGGTAATCGAGTTGAATAGGCTCGCTTTTAAGCTGGTGATAAAAGGTTGAATCTATAAATCCACGCCTGTTCATAAGTAACAGAACAATATCTCTGCGGCGTTGAGATCTTTCAGGAAACAGCCTTGGATTAAACCGATATACACCATTTACAGAACCTACTAAAGTTGCGGCTTCTGTAATGTTAAGTTCCTTAGCCGGTTTATTGTAGTGTGTGCGGGATGCAGCTTCAATGCCAAATGCGCTATTTGAATATTCAACAGTATTAAGATACATCTCAATGATTTCACGTTTTGTGTAGTTCTGTTCAATCTGAACCGCAGTAATCATTTCCCGGAACTTTCTCGAAATGGAAAATTTAAGGCCAATTTCTTTATACAAGTTTCTGGCTAATTGCTGGCTTAAAGTTGAACCTCCTTCAACTCTGCCTCGGAGCAGATTGATAGGAATAGCAATGGTTCTGATCATGTCGATTCCCCAATGGCTGTAGAACCGGTGATCTTCAGTAGCTACCAGTGCATTTATAACATGGGGAGATATTTCCTCATAGGGAACCCATGTTCTGTTTTCTGTGAAATATTTGTCAAGAACCACACCATCGCGGCTTCTGACTTCGGTTGCGATGGCGGTGTCCGGGTTTTCTAGTTTTTCGAGTGGAGGCAGGCCCTGGAATAAAAATATGATGTATCCAATAAACCCTATAATCAATACTGCTGCTACACTTGCCGCTCCGATAAGGATTTTCTTTTTGACTGAGTAGTTATTCCAGGTTTTACCGGAAGCTTCTTCGCGCGCTTTTTTTTGTGCCAGAATTTCCTTCCTGTATTCCGGGTCGTTGAAATACCGTTTATGATCGATAGGTTCTTTTTTACCACTCATTGTGTAACACTTTGATTGGCGAAAGGTACGAATTCTTTAGCGGAAGCATTCCAACTGACGAGATTGTATTTTTTATTGTTATATAGCACCAAAGATCTGTGATGAAAAAATGTTCCAAGGTTTATATACGTTCCGGCATCAAAAGTTTCCACTCTTGGAATGTGATCATGCCCCATTAAAATATGGTCAATGTCTTTCTCTTTCAAAATTCGTTTTGCATGTTTATTTAGTGGTATAGGTGTTCGCATGCCATTTAGCTTAGAAAAGCTCGAAAATCTTTTCATGATAGAGATACCAATTTCAGGAGGAAATATTGTTTGAAAAAGATGTATAAAAATTTTACTCCTTAGTAATCCGTGCCAGAAAGGGCGGAGCAAGTCGTCCCTTTTACCAAATTTCCCATCACCATGCATAAGCAATGTCCGGTGGCCGTTTTGTTGAATAATCCTGTAATTTCGTTCCACTTCGAAGCCCATCGCTTCAAAATGGCCAAATGTCCAGTTATCATGGTTACCGGTTATAAAAACTGTTGGCAGGCATTCGGTATTATGCTTCTTAAAGGCTTTCAACACATTTCGCCCAACTGCGGGTACATATCCTTTTTTGGGGTATTCCATCCAATAATCAAAAAGATCTCCTAAAAGATAAATTCTGATCTTGTTGGCGCAGCAATACTGGATTAGAGCGATAAGATCTTGTTCTATTTCGACCTCTTTTTGTGTATCGAAAGCCCCCAGATGCACATCAGAAATAAAAATGCTTGTTTGTTCAGGCATTATTTTTTTCTGGTGATTACGTAATGGATAAGATCTACAAAATTGAGGCGGGCCTGAGATTCCGGCAGCCGCTCAAGCCCTTCAATAGCTTTATTGGCATAATCGTACATGCTTTGTTTTGCGTAATCCATTCCTCCCGAGGAATGAACAAATTCTACAATCTCATTGATGTCTTTGGATTTCTTTTTTCTTTTTTTCATTAACGCCCGAATGTGTGCGGCGTGTTTTTTATCAGCATGCTCTAGTGCTTTAATCAACGGCAATGTTACTTTGCGTTCCTGGATGTCATTTCTCTTGGGTTTGCCAATGTCATATACTCCGTAATCAAAAAGATCGTCCCGGATTTGAAATGCAATACCAATACACATTCCAATATCCGCCATAAGTTCATGCATGTTTTCATCCTCAGTAGCAGAAACGGCTCCGCACTCGCAACAGGTTGAAATGAGGCTTGCGGTTTTTTCGGATATGATCTGGAAATATCGTTCTTCTGTCATATTAAACAGCCCGGCAGTTTTAAGTTGTCGCAACTCGCCTTCGCTCATTTTTTGTACTGCTTTTGACTGAACTTTCAAAAGTTTGTGCTCTTCATTTTCAAGAGAAACCAACAGCCCGCGTGAGAGGAGATAGTCGCCTAATAATACTCCGGCTTTGTTTTTCCATATTTTGTTAATGCTTACAAAACCCCGCCTGGAATCAGCTTCATCCACCACATCATCATGAATTAGAGTAGCAGTATGCAGCAGCTCAATCATTGTTGCAGCTATATGGCTTCTTCTCGATATGCCGTCAAAAAGATCGGCTGTCATAAATACAAGAACAGGCCGAAGTTCTTTCCCTTTTTGTTTATGGAGATAGCGGAGAATTTGGTCGAGCAAAAAAACATCCGACTTGATAGTATTTTTAAAGAACGATCTGAACTCGTTCAGATGTTTAGCAACAGGAGCGGTAATTTCTTTTAGAGATTTTCTGGTTACAGAATCTTTATTTACCCTTTGCAGTACGGCGTTATCAACCATTAATTATGTTTAAATTTTCTTAAACTCAGACGGGTGCAAATTTACTTAATATCTAACACATTAGTTAAAACTATCATCACTTACTTACTTAACGAAATTTATTATGGCTGAAAAAAACACTGAGGTTAAAACAATAGGTGTTTTAACAAGTGGCGGCGACTCTCCAGGCATGAATGCCGCGGTACGTGCAGTAGTTCGGGTTGCAGAAAAAAAAGATATACAGGTATATGGAATTCGCCATGGTTACCATGGGCTAATTACCGATGAAATTAAATTAATGGAGAAAAACTTCGTTTCTAATATCATTCAACGTGGAGGAACTATACTGAAATCTGCCAGATCAAAAGAATTCCGGACAGAAAAAGGAAGAGCTAAAGCTGCAGAGAACATAAAAAAATATGGTATTGATGCACTGGTTACTATCGGCGGTGATGGGACATTTACCGGAGCTGATATTCTGAGTAAAGAGCATGATATAACAGTAGTTGGGATTCCTGCTACTATTGATAATGACATTACCGGAACAGATGAAACTATTGGTTATGATACTGCTTTGAATACGGCACTCGAAGCCATAGATAAAATCAGGGATACGGCAGACGCCCATGAACGGATGTTTCTTGTTGAGGTAATGGGACGAGATGCCGGTTTTATAGCGTTGGAAACGAGCATTGCAGGCGGTGCAGAACTGGTGCTACTGCCTGAAGAACTTACTGATATAAATGATGTGAAATCCCAGCTCAATAAAATGCTTAAGAACCAGATACGAAGCAGTTTAATTGTAGTGGCTGAAGGAGATGAGATTGGAGGAGCTATTAAGTTAGCCGATGAGATCAGAGATGACTTTGAGCGATATGATATGCGTGTTTGTATTCTCGGGCATATTCAACGCGGAGGCACACCAACTGCCAGAGATCGCGTGCTTGCAAGCCGGTTAGGAGCCGCAGCAATAAAAACACTTACGGAAGGCCACAGTAACGTTATGGTAGGAGTGGTTAATAATCAGGTTAAAATAACCCCGCTACGGGTGGCGGTTTCCAAAAAGAAAGATCTGGATTACTCGCTCATCGAACTTGCAAAACAACTCAGGTAATGATGTTAGTTGATATAGGTATTGCAAAAGCATTTGTCTCTAAAGAAGAATTTGAATCTTCCTATACGAAGTGCAAAAACGCATTAAAGCAGGTTAAAAACAAAAGCGGAGCAGGTTCTGAATGGCTGGGTTGGAGAGATATCCTTAAAAAACCCAATGATGCACAACTTCAGGAAATAGATTCCTTTTCCAGAAGCATTAGAACAAAGGCAGACATATTTATTATTTGTGGAATCGGCGGATCTTATTTGGGAGCAAAAGCTGTTATCGACGCTTTGACCCCGCATTTTGGATGTAACGGACCTGAGATTATCTTTGCTGGTCATCATATGGGAGGCAGGTATTTAAAGGATGTATTAAAATACATCCGGCTTCCTAAAAAGGATGGTTCATCCAAAAGCGTTTATTTGAATGTGATCTCCAAATCAGGTTCCACACTTGAGACGGCACTTTCATTCAGAATGATCCGGGAAGCTCTTGAAGAAATGTATGGAGATGAAGCATCAGGTAGGATCATTTGCACCACGAGTAAAGAAGGAGGGGTTCTTAATGCTCAAATAGAAGAAAAAGGATATCGCAAGTTTATTATCCCCAACGACGTGGGCGGGCGTTTTTCTGTGTTGACCCCGGTTGGTCTTATTCCAATTGCAGTTGCAGGTATCGATATCAAAACATTGTTTTATGGAGCAGTTTCAGCGTTTAATGCTTATGAAAAAGATGCTGCACTTGTTTTAGAGCATGCTGCGATTCGCAACGCTCTGCATGAGAAAGGTATTACCATTGATGTGTTTTCTTGTTTTGAACCGGAACTTACTTCTTTTGGTGGATGGATACAGCAGTTGATGGGAGAAAGTGAAGGGAAAAACGGGAAAGGAATATTTCCTGCGATAGCTGCTTTTTCAACAGATCTACACAGCCTGGGCCAATTTATACAGCAGGGTAAAAGAAGTTTAATGGAAACATTTTTAGCTGTAGAAAAACCTACATCAAATTTAAAAGTGAATGAGCTGGATGAAGATTATGATAAACTAAATTATCTGGCTGGAGAACTTTTTCATGAGATCAACACCAAAGCAAGAATAGGAACTACCGAAGCGCACAAAAATGGGAATGTCCCGATAATAAATCTTTCAATACCTTCTTTAAGTGCGGAGTCTCTCGGTGGGTTAATTTACTTTTTTGAGCTTTTGACGGCAATATTTGTGTATAGTCTGGATATAAATCCTTTTAACCAGCCGGGAGTTGAAGATTACAAAAAAGCGATGTACCGTTTGCTTGGAAAAGATTAGAAAAAAAGCATGTCAAAAACTGAAAGCACAAACTCAAAATACATTGCTGTAGCCGGAAATATTGGCGCAGGCAAATCATCGCTCACAGATTTGTTGTCGAAACATTTTAATTGGGAAGCGTTTTTTGAATCGGTAGATGATAATCCTTACCTGGCAGATTTTTATGAAGACATGCGCCGCTGGAGTTTCAACCTTCAGATTTATTTTCTTTCAAGCAGGTTTCGCCATCAAAAAGAAATGCTTGAGAATCAGACCAGCCTTATCCAGGATCGAACTATTTATGAAGACGTAGAAATATTTGCCAAAAACCTGCATGAAATGGGCCTGATGAGCGACAGGGATTTTAAAAACTACGAAGCTCTTTTCCATGAAATGAGCCATTACCTTCGTCCACCCGATCTTTTAATTTATTTACGTGCCCAGGTGCCTACGCTGGTAAATCAAATTCAACAGCGGGGCAGAGATTACGAAAATACCATTCGCATTGATTATCTCGAAAGACTCAATCGTTTGTACGAGGATTGGATTGGGCGTTACCCACACGAGAAGCTAATCATAGAAACAGACGATCTTGATTTTGTAAACAGTAAAGAAGATTTGGGAAAAATAATTGAACAGGTAGATAAGCGGTTGTTTGGCCTGTTTAATTGATTGGAAGCAAGCAGGATAATCGTTATCTTTGCCCGCTGAAATGGAGACATCTATGTTGAAGTTTAAGATCTTTGAAATTCCTGAAGGCCAAAGTAAAAAAACTGTTGAGATAACCGATGAAGATTTGCATATCGAGGCGTTCCCGTTTAAGGGTGCTGCTATCGATTTTAATTTTTATCGAACACTTCAATTTATTCAGGTTAAATTCAGATTATCTGCCACTGTGGAGCTTGTTTGCGACCGGTCGCTGGATACATTTGATTACAAAGTTGAAACTGATTATCAGGTTTTATTCAAATCGGAAGAAATAGAAGAATCTGCAGATGAAAATGGCTCAATCAGAAATTTCGATAGCAACTCCCAACAAATAGATTTAGAGCAAGATGTTTTAGACAGCATAGTGCTTAATCTCCCGGCAAAGAAATTACACCCCCGTTTTTTGGATGAAGACGGTAGTCCGAAAGAGTTCGTTGACCAGCGATTTGGTGACGTTTCTGAGGATAACGAAGAACACATTGATCCAAGATGGGAAGCACTTAAAGAATTAAAGAAATAATTATAAATGGCACATCCAAAGCGAAAAACATCAAATCAGCGAAAAAATACGCGTCGTGCACATCATGCAATTTCTGATGTTACACTGGCAAAATGTTCTAACTGTGGGGCACTTCACAGATATCACCATGCTTGTGAGGAATGCGGATACTACCGCGGCCGCCAGGTTACAAAAGCAGCGGTTAACTAAAATATTGCGATCATGATTGTTGCAGTTGATGCAGCCGGAGGAGATCATTACCCAAAAGTACCTGTAGAAGGTGCGCTTTTAGCTGTTAAAGAGAATCAACATCTTTCCGTATTGTTACTAGGCCCTGAAGAGGCGATAAAAAAAGAACTGGAAGGCAAAGAGTATGATAAAGAACGGGTACTCATTCAGGATGCTCCCCAGATCATTGGAATGGAAGAATCTCCTTCTTCAGCGGTTAAAAATAAGCAACAATCTTCTATTGTAATTGGTATGGGGCTGCATAAAGCCGGCAAATGCCAGGCTTTTGTTAGTGCAGGTAATACCGGAGCTCTGTTAGCGGCTTCTACTTTTATTTTAGGCAAGCTTGATGGTATTCACCGTCCTACCATTGGTGCATACTATCCAACTATTAAAGGTTTTCGCCTTCTTGTTGATGCAGGTGCTAATCTGGAGATGAAACCGGAAGTGGCACATCAATTTGCTAAAATGGGTCAGGTGTTTTGTAAGAACATCCTCAATATTGAATCCCCAACCGTTGGTTTGCTTAATGTTGGTGAAGAAGATGAAAAAGGCACCGATGTTCTTAAAACAATTCATCATCATATTAAAGAGATGCCCGGTTTTATTGGCAATGTCGAAGGAAAAGATATTCTATCCGGCAAAGCTGATGTTTACCTAACCGATGGACTTGTGGGAAATATCATTCTCAAATTTGGGGAGTCCATTCCGGCAACAATAATGAAATTAGTACAGCGGGCAATTTCTGAACTTGGTATAGATGCAGATAAAGTTGCCGTTGCACAAGAAATTTTAAAAACCGCTCTTGCTCCTTTCAATTATGAAAGAGTGGGCGGAGTTCCTTTCCTCGGTGTAAACGGGGTAAGTATAGTGGGGCATGGCAGTAGTTCTCCATTAGCAATTAAAAACATGATAAAAAGCGCGGTTTCCTGCATCGAAAATGATGTAAATGGTAAAATCGTTGCATCTCTAAACTGAGAACTCCTTTATGGAAGTAAAAAAAGCTAAGATTACATCAGTAGGCCATTATTTGCCTGAGTTCAGAATGACCAATTTCGAACTCGAAAAAATAATGGATACCAACGACGAATGGATCCGTACCAGAACAGGAATTGAAGAACGCAGAATTTTAAAAGATGAGGATAAGGCTACAGCTTTTATGGGTGCTGAAGCTGCAAAAGAAGCTTTAGCCGATGCAGGAGTAGCTGCCGAAGAATTAGATTTAGTTATTGTAGCCACTGTTACTCCCGATTACCTTTTTCCTGCTGCGGCATGTTTGGTTCAGAATATGATTGGGGCTACCAATGCATTCGCTTTTGATCTTTCTGCGGCGTGTTCCGGATTTTTGTATGCGCTTAGCACAGGTTCCATGTATATCGAATCTGGCAGAGCAAAAAAAGTACTTGTAGTTGGTGCAGACAAAATGAGTTCGATTATCGATTACGAAGATCGAACCACCAGTATTCTATTTGGCGATGGTGCAGGGGCAGTTTTGCTGGAAGAGTCAACAGATGGCACTGGTTTTATCGATTACATCCATTACACAGAAGGAGATACAAATTGCAGTTTATACCAGCATGCCGGCGGTAGTAGAAATCCGGCTTCTCACGAAACTGTAGAAAACAGACAGCATTTTGTTACCCAGGACGGACGTACGGTATTCAAGAAAGCCACAATGGGAATGGCGGATGTGTCGCTTGAAATCATGCAAAAAAATAATCTTTCTCCTGAAGATGTAGCTTGGCTGGTGCCGCATCAGGCAAATTTGAGAATTATTGATGCCACGGCAAACCGGATGGGTCTTTCATCAGATAAAGTGATGATCAATATCAATAAATATGGCAATACTACTGCCGCTACTATTCCACTTTGTTTATATGATTGGAAAAGCAGGCTGAACCATGGAGATAATATTATTCTCGCAGCATTTGGTGGTGGGTTTACCTGGGGGGCTTCTTACATAAAATGGGGGATGAAATAATGAGCACTGCTTATTTATTTCCTGGCCAGGGCTCACAATTTGTTGGAATGGGGAAAGATCACTACGATTCGGACGGAGATTTCAAAGAATTAGTAGATAAAGCCAATAGTGTTCTTGGGATTGATTTGAAATCGATCATGTTTGAAGGGCCGGAAGAAAAGCTCAAGCAAACCGAATTCACTCAGCCGGCTATTTTCCTTCATTCAGTAGCTTTATATAGCACATTAGATGTTGCGCCAAATATGGTTGCAGGCCATAGTCTTGGAGAGTTCTCTGCTTTGGTAGCTTGTGGAGCTGTAAGCTTTGAAAACGCATTAAAAATTGTTCGCAAAAGAGGAGAGTTAATGCAGGCTGCAGGAACTTCTAACCCGGGAACAATGGCTGCTGTAATTGGCATGGATGATGAGAAAGTAGAAGAACTTTGTAACCAGGCCACAGAATTAACGGGGAAAGAAGTTGTTGCTGCAAATTATAACTGCCCGGGGCAGTTGGTAATTTCAGGATATGTTGAAGCCGTAGAAAAAGCGGTTGAATTAGCAAAACAAAAAGGGGCCAGAATGGCAATGCTGCTTCCGGTTTCGGGTGCATTTCATTCTTCATTGATGGAACCTGCCTTTGTGGGGCTAAAAGAATCTCTTGAAAATCTGGAGATTAATTCACCAATATGCCCTGTTTACAGTAACTATACCGCACAGCCAACTACAGATATTGAGGAGATTCGTTCCAACCTGCTCAATCAGTTAATGAACCCAGTGCGATGGACACAGACTTTGAAGAATATGTTAAGCAATGGAGCGGATTCTTTTGTCGAAGTAGGCCCCGGTAAAGTTTTACAAGGTTTGGTAAAAAGAACCGATAGAAATGCAGAAATTTCAGGATATCAATAGAAAATAATTATGAGTTTATCATTAGAAGGTAAAAGTTGCTTAGTAACCGGAGGAAGCAGAGGCATAGGAAGAGCAATTGCTTTGCGCCTTGCTGAATTCGGAGCTGATGTTGCAATTACATATGCACGCTCGGCAGACGCGGCTAATGAAGTAGTTGCGGAAATTGAAGCTAAAGGCCGAAAGGGAAGAGCTTTTCAGGCAGATGCTGTAGATTTTGCCCAGGCCGAAGGAGTGATAGCATCTATTACCGAAGAATTTGGAAAACTGGATGTACTGGTAAACAATGCGGGTATTACTAAAGATAATTTGATTCTTCGCATGAGTGAAGAACAATGGGATGATGTGATTACAACAAACCTGAAAAGTATTTTCAACTATTCTAAGGCAGCTGCCCGCCCAATGATGAAAAACAGGGGTGGTTCTATTGTTAATATTAGCTCGGTAGTTGGTATTTCAGGTAATGGCGGACAAACCAACTATGCGGCATCAAAAGCTGGTATTATTGGTTTTACAAAGTCATATGCTAAAGAGTTAGCCTCGCGTAATATTCGCGCAAATGTTATTGCTCCCGGCTATATTCTTACTGATATGACAGATCAATTAGATGAAAAAGTATTAGAAGGAATTAAAGCAGAAACACCACTTGGCAGAGCTGGAGAAGCACATGAAGTAGCTGATGCAGTTGTGTTTTTAGCATCAGATATGAGTGCGTACATTACGGGTGAAACTATCCGTGTAGATGGCGGAATGGCTATGTAATTGCAATGCTCATGATTTTTATATTAAATTTGTTATAGTTTAACCTAACTACTAAATAACCCTAAAGGACACAATATGTCACAAGATGTAGAATCAAAAGTAAAAGACATTATCATCGACAAACTTGGCGTTGATGAATCAGAAGTAACTGCAGATGCAAACTTCACAAATGATCTTGGAGCTGACTCGCTCGATACTGTCGAGTTAATCATGGAATTCGAAAAAGAATTTGATATCAGCATTCCTGACGAAGACGCAGAAAACATTGCTACCGTAGGCGATGCAGTGAGCTACCTGTCAGGTAAACTCTCTTAAAATACTACTTAATTTATGACAACACGCAGAGTAGTTGTAACAGGAATCGGCGCTCTTACCCCAATCGGTAAGAGCGCACCTGATTTTTGGAATGGATTAATTTCCGGTAAAAGTGGTGCCAAAACCATTGAGCACTTTGATGCCAGTGACTTTCCAACCCAGTTTGCTTGTACAATTCCTGAATACAACACCGAAGACTATTTTGAGAGAAAAGAGGGCCGTAGGCTCGATAAAGTCGCTCAATACGCATTAATAGCAACCGAAGAAGCAATAGCAGACAGTAAAGTAGATCTTGATGTCATTGATAAAGACCGGGTAGCAGTTATAGTTGGTACCGGTATTGGTGGTATGAAGACCTTCTATGATCAATCTATTTCTTTCCACGATCGCGGGCCCCGGGGGGTTTCTCCCTTCTTTATCCCGATGTTGATTCCGGATTTAGTGCCCGGACAGATATCCATTAAGTATGGATTCAGAGGACCTAATTATTGTGTAGTTTCAGCTTGTGCAACAGGTTCAAATAATATTGGAGCAGCCTATGATTCTATCAGATATGGCCAGAGTGATATGGCAATTACAGGAGGATCTGAGGCTCCGGTTACACGAATTGGTGTGGCAGGCTTCAATTCTATGAAAGCTATGTCAACAAGAAATGACGATCCGGAAGCAGCATCAAGGCCATTTGATAAAGATCGGGATGGATTTGTGCTTGGTGAAGGTGCAGGAATGTTCTTTCTTGAGGAATATGAACATGCTAAAAATCGTGGTGCTCGCATTTATGGTGAAATTGTAGGCTACGGCTTTTCAGCTGACGCCTATCATATCACGGCTCCTGATCCGGAAGGTGGAGGAGTTCAGTTAGCTATGAACACTGCATTAAAATCAGCAGGAATTAAGCCTGAAGATATTGACCATATCAATATGCATGGTACTTCCACACCACTGGGCGATATTGCAGAAACAAATTCCATTAAAAAAGTATTTGGCGACCATGCCAAGGAAATGAATTTGAACTCTACCAAATCAATGACAGGCCACACATTAGGTGCAGCTGGTGCAATTGAGTCGGTAGCAGCACTGCTTGCTATCTATCATAGCATGGTTCCGCCAACAATCAACATAGATAACCAAGATCCGGAATGCGATCTCAACTATACCGCAAACGAAGCTGTTCCAAGAGACTTAAAATATGCTCTTAATAATGCTTTTGGTTTTGGTGGCCATAACACTTCATTAGTTTTTAAAAAGTTTGAAGAATAAGCTCATATGACATCCTGGTTTCGGTCTTTATTCGGTAAGAAAGATCAGCGAGCAGATCAGGTAGGGCATGAACGGTTAAAAAAGCTTGAAAGGATCATTGGTTTTAAAATTGATGATCCTTCTTTGTTTTTGAAAGCACTTCGTCATCGCTCAACACTTTCAAACGACCAATATGCCGCACACGATTCGTACGAGCGACTGGAGTTTTTGGGAGATGCGGTTCTGGATTTGATAGCAGCAGAAATTCTTTTTGAAAAGTTTCCCAAAGCAAATGAAGGTTTCTTAACTAAAAGCCGTGCAAAACTGGTAAAAGGAGATGCTCTTTCGGATTTCTCCAGAGGCCTTGGAATCGAGAACATACTTGAGCTGGGAGAAAGATCTGATCAGGTTAAGATATCAAAAGGAATTCTGGCAGATGTATTTGAATCCATAATAGCTGCGATTTATATCACCAAAGGGTACGAGGCGGCGTTTATGTTTGTAGCACAAGTATTTGAGCAACAAGTAGATTTTAACCAGTTGGTTCATAAGCTTGATAATTTTAAAAGTGCATTACTCGAATTAACCCAGGCACAGAAAATGAGTCTGCCTTATTACGATGTGGTGTCAGAGTCAGGCCCGGGGCATGATAAAATTTTCGAAATAAAAGTACTTGTTGATGGAAAAGAACTGGGAGTAGGAAAAGGAAAGAGTAAAAAAAGTGCTGAACAGGAAGCAGCAAAAATGGCACTTAAAACACTTGAAAAGATGAGTTCGACTAGGGTGGGTTAATATATATTAGGCCAGCCATATCCAATCCTGACCGAGGCCGTGATCGGGGGCAGGCAAGTGCATTAAAATGGCACGAAGCTAGACTAAAAAGTCATCCAGAAGGAGCCAAAGCGACTGATGGATCTACCTAATCCCAGCACTCGTCCGATTCCTGATTGGGCAGGCATGCTCATCACTTCATCAACTTTGTTGATTTCGTTGCGGGTGACCTTCCTGGGTCGTTAAAAAAGCAGTTTTTACGAGGAGTTAGGTAGTTATTTAGGGCTGAGGTTTTTATCGAAAACGTAATCTCCCTTTATAAACGCCAGTTTTTTCCAAGAGATTGCGTTATCTGCCTTGTCCACCTCCTGGCAAAGATACCTCTCGTTAGCCCGCCAGCCCGGTGGAGAGTTTGAGCCAGTTAAAGAAAGAAAAGATGCTAAAAACTCTTAAAAACTGGTAAAACCTCAACTTGTTTTTTGGATGATTTACCACGATTCTTAGCCTGCTACAAGAATCATTTTTCAGAACGATAATAATGCTAGTTCAGCTTATAAAACCAGAATTTGAAGAACTCATCCAGGCGAAAGATTGGGTTGCTTTAAAAGATGTGCTCTCAGATGTGCCTGCTGCTGATATAGCTGAGCTTTTAGTTGAGCTGGACGGCAACATAGCCATAGTTATATTCCGGTTGCTCAAAAAACCGCTGGCTGCAGACGTATTTTCAGAGCTGCCTTCTAATAAAGGAGTAGAGTTACTGGAACTGTTTAACAAGCAACAGTTGAGTGATGTAATGGTGAACCTGGAACCTGATGAGCAGGTTGCTTTAATGGAAGAACTTCCCGGGCATTTAACGCAGCGGGTAATGAACTCGATGAACCGGGAGGATCAGAAGCAAATCAAAAAGCTGCTTGGTTATCCCGAAGAGAGTGTAGGCCGTTTAATGACCCCAAGATATGTTCGGGTAAAAGCTGACTGGACTATTGAACGCAGCATGAAACACATTCGTAAGTATGCGGAAGTGGCAGAAACGCTGAATCGGATTTATGTTGTAGATGATAAAGAGTATCTGATTGATGATTTGATGCTTACAGAATTGATTCTTGCTGATCCTGAAGACATTATCGATTCCGTTATGGACAAATCTTTTGAAGCACTTACCGCTTTTGAAGATCAGGAGGCAGCTGTAAAAATGTTTGCTAAGTATGATCGTGCAGCACTACCTGTTGTTGATACAGATGGTATTTTGGTTGGCATCGTAACGGTTGATGATGTGATAGACGTTGCTGAGGAAGAAGCAACCGAGGATATGCAGAAAATGGCGGGTATGGATGCGTTAGATGATTATTATTCGCAAACATCGGTTGTTGATCTTGTTAAGAAACGAATAGGCTGGTTGATCGTTCTTTTTGCAGGTCAGATTCTCACAGCATTAACCATGAGTGGGTACGAAGAAGTTCTGCAAAAGATCGTACTACTCTCATATTTTGTTCCCCTTTTAATTGCAAGTGGGGGGAACTCTGGCTCACAAGCAGCTACACTTATTATCCGTGCACTTGCAACCGATGATATTAAATCTGATGGCTGGAAGAAGGTATTAGGAAGAGAAATTACATCCGGATTACTACTTGGTGGACTTTTAGGGATTTTAGGCTTTGCAACATTATTAGTTTGGGGGATGATTGATGGGGACCTGATGAACCAGGAGTTGATTTTAAAAGCATCGGTGGTGGCATCCAGCCTGTTGCTTATCGTTTTATTTGGGAACATAATAGGGGCTATGCTTCCGTTTATTTTATCCAAGATCGGGCTTGACCCTGCTGTATCTTCTGCTCCTTTTGTAGCAACTTTAGTGGATGTAAGCGGCATCATTATTTATTTTACCATCGCAGTTTTTCTCTTAAATGGAATTTTACTCTAATCGTTAAGTCAATCAATGAAAGCATATCTCGATCTGGTCAAAAATGTACTTGAAAACGGAGTTAGAAAAGAAAACAGAACAGGAACCGATACGATCTCGAATTTTGCTGAATTCTACAAAGTAGATTTGTCAGAAGGGTTCCCGCTTTTAACCACAAAAAAGGTTTTTTTCCGGTCAGTAATACTTGAACTGCTTTGGTATTTGCGGGGAGAGGATCATATCCGCTGGCTGCGGGATGAAAACGATTGTCACATTTGGGATGCCTGGGCAGATGAAGACGGCCATGTTGGTCCAATTTACCCGGTACTTTGGAGACGCTTCCCTTACATGGAAAAAGAGAACGTACGGATGGAAGGAATTGGCGGTGCGGTCGAAAAAGAAACGTGGGTTCGCAAAGAATTTGACCAGGTTCAACGAGCAATTGATTTGTTAAAAACTAACCCCGGTAGCCGCCGAATAGTGGTAAGTACCTGGCATCCCGGTTTATTGGGAGAAATGGCACTGCCTCCATGCCATATCATGTATATTTTTAACGTAGCAAATGGGAAATTAAATTGTCATCTCACACAGCGATCCGGAGATATTGCGCTTGGCATTCCATTTAATCTGGCTTGTTATTCAGCACTTACCATGGCTATTGCTCAGGAAGTAGGGCTGGAACCCGGAATATTTGCACACACCATTGTGGATGCCCATATTTATGAGAACCATATTGAAGGTTTGAAGGAACAACTTACTCGAAAACCGAAGCCACTCCCCACGCTGGAGGTCGCAAACAAACCTGTTGACGAACTTACATTTGATGACTTTAAGCTGCATAATTATGATCCTGATCCCCTAATCAGGTTCGAGGTAGCAGTATGATATTGACCATTGTTGTTGCCCACGATCCAAATCTTGTAATTGGAAAAGATGGCGGGCTGCCCTGGCATTATCCTGAGGACTTAAAACACTTCAAAGAAACTACTATAGGTGGTACGATGATAATGGGCAGGGGAGTGTTTGAAGAGTTGAACGAAATTCCTCTTCCGGGTAGAAAGAATATTGTGCTCAGCCGTTTCAAAACCTATTATAATGTAGATACCTACACCTCGTTGGAAGAAGCATTAACTGTATTAGACGAAGAGGAAGTTTTTATTATTGGCGGCGGGGTACTTTATAAGAAAGCAATAAAAAAAGCAGACAAAATGATTGTTACCCAAATCAAGAAAGAATATGAAGGGGATACATTCTTCCCGGAATATCGGGATGACATAGGAAAAACCTGGATTGAGACAAATAGGAGAGAGACAGAAAAGTTAATTTTCTTAGAGTACGAGCGGGCTTAATCAGTTTTGATCCTTTCTGAAAATTCAAAGTCAAGATCCTCGTTATTTACCCAGCTGATTGTTCGCACATCATTACCAATATCAGCTTTAATGGCTTTACATTCAAAAGTTCTAAGAAACATGATAAGCCGATCCATTCCGCCATATGGAAAAGCATAGGGCACGAAATCAATTTGGGCAGTGCTATTCTCCAATTCTTGGCACAGTATAAAATCAACTTCCATATCGTGTTGCAGATAGTCCATAATTATGTTGAAATCGTACACTCCGTCTTTATAACCCTCAGTACCATAAGGCACCGTGTTAAAAAAAGACTGGCTGTATTTGGGAATAATTTCGTTCCAAAACTCTATAGGTAACGTCTGCTCCATATAGCGGATTTCCTTTATCAAGTGGAACATTCTTAAAAAATCTTCAAATTTAGAGCGGTCAAGAATTTCAAAAACTATATACAGTAAAGGCATAGCAAAAATGTAAAATTTATTGTGCTTTTAATGAAGATGAAACCTCTTTTAAATGCACGCAATAGTGCTTTACAACCGGTTCAGTAAGGGCAATGATATTTTTGGTATCCGCGGCTTTAGAGAATTCAATAGCGTGTTCATTTTCCAAAATCCATATGCTTTCATTTTGGTATTTGTAAGCTTCCGAATAGCTCTGGTCAAAATTATAAAAGTAAGAAGCAGCATCATCGCCGTAAGGTAATCCCATTTTTTTTAAAGCAGCTTTGGTTTGATTGTGAACTTCTTCTTTTTGTTGTTGAGTCGGTTCTTTTTCGAAAAAAGTTGTTCTGAATAAGGCCCTGTTCAAAAAACGGGAGCATAGTTCCGAAAGCACTTTATCATTACTTTGTATCCAGAATTTTATATTCAGATAGATATCGTAGTCGTCTAGCTGGGTATAAGCATTCATCATTTTTTTAGTGATCTGCTTTTTTGCCGAAGGTTGTTCTTCCATGAAATACCTTAAACCTTCTGAAACAAAATTCAACTCTCTGCCAGAATCCAAAATATCACGGACTCTTTGGAATATAGACCGGATCAAAGCATCGGCACTTAAAACCGTTTTGTGTAAATATACCTGCATATACATCAACCGGCGTGCAATGATGTAATTTTCGATAGCATAAATTCCCTTTCTTTCAATAACAATATTGCCTTTATGAACCCTCATTGTTTTGAGAATACGGTTAACGCCTATACGCCCCTCTGATACGCCTGTAAAAAAGCTGTCTCGGCTAAGGTAATCCAACCGATCCATATCTAACTGCGAAGAAATTAGCTGATGCAGAAATTTCTTTTTATGCTGATTGGTGAAAATGTCGATTGCTTCGCTCAAAGCCCCGTCAAACTCTTTATTGAGTTCTTTCATAATAGCAAGGCTCATCATCTCGTGATTGAAGTCTTTAATCAGGGAATGTTCCAAAGTGTGAGAAAGAGGGCCATGGCCCACATCATGAAGAAGAATGGCGACTAACGTTCCTTCCACTTCTTTTTTTGTTATAGTGGTGTTTTTTTCAAGCAGGTTGTTGAGTACTCGTTTTGCTAATTCAAGAGCTCCAACAGCATGTGAAAATCGCGAATGTTCTGCCGCTGGAAAAACAAGGTATCCCAAACCTAACTGGCGTATTCTTCTGAGCCTTTGAATGTAAGGATGATCAATCAGCTTAAGGACGATTCCCTTTGGAACAGTTATAAACCCGTGTATCGGATCGTTGAATATCTTGTAGCGGGTACTTTTATCCATCTGTAAGTGGCTTTATCATCATAGCTTCCAGGTTTTTAATTTCTGGAAGTTTTACTGGCCGTTGCTTGTTTATATCAAACCAAACACCTGTAGTTCTGCCGGTACTCAACAACTTTTTAGACTCTGAATGGTAAATAGCCTGAAACGCATCCAGGCTGGAATTGCCAACTTTACTGATACCCGTTCCAATCAATATTGAATCAGGAAATTTGATCTGCCCGATGTATTCTATCTCGGAACGAACCATCACAAAAGATTTGCCTTCATAGAATTCTTTATTCAAGGCAAAATACTCACCAAGAAACCGTAAACGTGCTTCTTCATAATAGGTATTAAAAGTTGCATTGTTTACATGTTGCAGGGAATCAACATCGCTGAAGCGGACGGTGAGTTGATGCCAGTGGTAGAAAAAATCGAAATCGTAAGCAGGCTTAATCATATAGGAAATTAGGGATATAGGCCGTAGGAATAAAGAGAATAATTCAGCTACAAGTTCATGGCTGTTTCACTATATTCGAAGCCGAAAACATGTATTCATAATTCCGCATTAAATGTCTGATAATACCAGTAAACAATTTCTAGAAAATTTATTGATCACTCCAAGTCCTACCGGGTTCGAAAAAGCAGGGGTAAAAGTTTGGAAAGAGTATGTAGAACAGTTTTCTGATGAAGTGGTAACGGATGCTTATGGTTCTGCGGCGGGCAAGATAAATATAAGCGGTGATGTAGCTACTGTGTTGCTGGAAGCACATTGCGATGAAATTGGAATGGTGGTTCAGCATATTACTGATCAGGGGTTTGTGTATGTAAATAAGCTTGGGGGAAGTGATTCTACCATAGCACGTGCAAAAAAAGTGCTTATCCATAACAAAAGAGGGAGAGTGGTTGGCGTAACGGGCAATACGGCTATTCATCTTCAATCCGCAAAAAACGGAGGAGGAAAACAGCCAGCCTGGAAAGAGATTTATGTTGATATCGGGGTGAACTCAAAAGAGGAGGCTCTCAAATTGGTTCAGATTGGAGACCCGATTACATACGCGACTGACTTTGAATTTTTGAACGATACTATTTTAACCGGGCGGGCTATTGATAACCGAATGGGCGGATATATCATTGCAGAGGCGATGAAAAGGATCAGCAAAAAGAAAAAGGATTTAAAAGTGAATGTGATCGCTCTTAATTCGGTACAGGAAGAAGTAGGTGGATTCGGTGCCCGGATGATGAGTTATCGCTTTATGCCGGATGTAGCCTTAGTTACTGATGTTACGCATGCAACAGATACTCCCGGAATCGACCAAAAAGAACATGGTACTGTGGAGATAGGTAAAGGTCCAACCATTCAGCATGGGGGAGCGAATCATCCTAAAGTAGTTTCTTTTTTGGAAGAAGTTTGTGAGAAAGCCGGGATTGATGTTCAGCATGAAGCAACCAGTGTACGTACTGGTACAGACACCGACAGTATTTTTTATCAACAAACCGGGATCCCTAGTGCGTTAATCTCGCTTCCGTTGCGTTATATGCATTCCCCTGTAGAAACGTGCAATATGAATGATGTAAACCAGCTTATTTCAGTTATGGAAGAAGCAGTATTAGCTATGCGGCCGGATCAGACGTTTGGAGTTTTCGAGGGGTAAGCAACTTGTTTTATATTCGGGAATTTTTTTTGCAAACATTTCAATAGTAAGTAGTCTTCTTGCTGCTCCAGAAATGAGATCACCACCAGATCGTTAATGATATTTTTTGAACATTTCTACTTAATTATCGATCATGAGTCGAACTTAACTAATTGCTTTACCAATTCTATTTAAAAGAGCAGGAATTATTGCAACATTATTTCTTTCATCAAAAGGCTCAATTACTACCGTTTTATATTTTTCAATATCTGCCTGACGAAAACGATCGTAAAGCTCTCTGGCTAACCGGTCAAACTCCTGGTCATAATTGATGATGTTATTCTGCTTCTTGTTACCATTGATTAGAAGAAATAGGGTAGAAGGATCTCTAAGATCATCTTTGGGGTTTAACCAGCGAACTTCTGCTTTGGGTTTGTAGTGCGAATATTTTTGTCCGGGGCTTTTTGGTTTCGCTTTTTCTGAATCATCAATCAAAACTGTTGAGCCTAATACGGCTTCAATTTCTTCCTTACTGATGCTTCCTGGTCTTAATATCATGGGAGAAGGCCGGCTTACATCCAGAACAGTGGATTCTAACCCAACTTCGGTAGTTCCTCCATCAATGATGCTAACAGTATCACCGAAATCTTCAAATACATGATTAGCTTTTGTCGGGCTTGGCTGGCCGGATTTATTTGCACTTGGGGCCACAAGCGGCCCGGTTTTGGCAATCAAATCTAAAGCAAGTTTATGTTTAGGCATTCTTAATGCTACCGTATTTAAACCAGCAGTTATTTTATCTAAAACAATGGGTTTCTTTTTCAGAACCAGAGTTAAAGGCCCGGGCCAAAACTCCTGAATAAGTATATTGACGGATTCCGGAATTTCTTTTGCGAAATCATTGATTTGAACCGGATCGGAAATATGAACAATTAAGGGATTGTCAGAGGGACGGCCCTTTGCTTTAAATACCTTTTCAATGGCCTTAGTATTGAACGCATCAGCACCAAGCCCATAAACAGTTTCGGTAGGGAAGGCAACGGGTTCTCCACTTTTGATGAGCTCAATATAATACGGTTCAATAGTCATTTATGAAGAAAGGGCTGTGATAGGGTTTGGTTCACAGAGCTACTATCAAGATCCGTATAGAAACCCAAAGGGTATAAACAACAAAATTCCGGATTGGGAACTTTGTTGTTTATACTGAGATCGTAATAATTTCTGTAAAATTCAGCACTTTGTATGTGCCGCCTTATGAATAATGAAAGTTGATTATTCGTACACGCTTGTTATAAAATAACTGACAGCACCACTTGTTGAATATGTGGTAATAAGGTTATTAGCAATATTGATAGCTTCAGAACTGTATTTTACATCGAGATCATTTCTGACTCTCATATTGAATCTGGGATTTCTACCCTTTCCTTGCTGTCCAAAGGCCATAGATCCATTTAAGTTGAAACTTCCATTACGGATATCAAAATTTGAATTTCTGTTTTGGTTTCGGTTAAGGGCACGGTGTCCGGTAACGTAAAGTAATCCGTTAAGGTTAAAATCACCGTTTCTTATTTTCAGGTCAACATGCTCTCCGCTTAATATAACAAGGCCCGTCCAGTTCAAATTGTTTCTAATATCAATTAAAAACTCGTCTTCATCTTCTTCTTCGGCGTTTATAATTAATATTCCATAGCCTGTTAAGCTTCCCTCAATTTCCATTTCCTCTTCGCTATTTATATACACAACCTCAGGTGAAGTGGGTGTACCCCAGGTTACACTGTGTTCGATCTCAACTTCATCGTTATATCTTCTTGTAGCATTTGCCTTAAAATCCTTAACGAGCTGCTCAAAATCTGGCTGTACTAAAGAAGGGTCAACCTCTACACTTGGGGTTGAGCCCGCTATATAGCCTCTACCTTTAATACTGTCTAATTCTGCAGGGCTAATCTTAGACCTACTGGAATTTAGAATAGTATTTCTTGTCAAATTACTGCTTGTATGTAAACCCGGTAAAGCGGGCTCCGGGCCTGGGGTGCCATCCAGGTTTGTATCATTACCATCAATATTAAAACCACTGCCTTGTACATCTAACTGGAATCGATTAGACTCAGAATATACCGACATGGCTCCATCAATATTGGGAAGACTTAAATTAGTTTGTTGTGCTATGGTGATGGTTTGATGGGTTCGATCTTCATAATTCCCCCATACTGTTATTCTTACTTCTTTTGGGCTGGCACTTATACTTGGGTCATCGGCACTGTCTTCAATAATAGCTTTTGCAGAGCCGGAACCAAGTGTTATTTTTAAGGTATCGCCGCCGTTTTTCCAATTGGGGTCTACTCTTAGCTGATTTAAAACTGTTTCTGTAGCCGAATTAGCTACTGCAAGAGCCTGCTCAGCATAAATAGACTCAATATTTCTTTCGTTGATTAATTTTTGCCGGCCTTGTATTCCTAAGTGGACTAAACCAACGGTTATACTAAGACCAATAACTGAAAAAATGAGTGATCGTCCCATAGCTTAATGATTAAGATTTCTCGGATTAATTTGCTTTTCCCAAACGATTTTTTGGTACGTATTATTTATAGGTTCTGTACTCTCAAACATAAGTTTAATCTCTATAGTTTTTATAAGGTCAAGATCAGCTACAGGTGTGGGTATTAATACGTTATCAACATCGTAATAAGAAAATTCAAACATGGTAACACTGGTTGGCATACCTACGCTGTCAGTTTTAACTAAAGCAGGGTATGTATAATCGGTTCTGTATAAGGTAAAATCGTTCGGATTAATAGTAGAAGGCACGGGTTGACTCTTATCGTAATGCCAGGTTATCCTGTTACTTATGCCATCATTCTCCAAATCAGTTTCGAATTGGATTTTGACTGAATCAGCATATATAATAGCACTTGCTCCTGTAAGCCCAAACTTGGTATAACCAATTTTTCTTAAGTCAAATTCTATCAATTCAGAAATGTCACCCAAGGCAATTTTGGTGTTAGCTAATAAAACATCGTCAGCAGAGTCGTAAGATACATTTATTGTAAAATAGGCTATAGAAACTAACATTAGCCCGCCAATAACATAACCAATTAGTAAACTATTCATAACTTACTCCCTAGTTATAATATGTTTTAAGAAATGTAAGATAGTTAGGTGCCCGTTCAATACCATACTGTGTGGGGTTTAGATTGTCGAACTGGACGTACAATTTCATGAGCTTAAAACGGGTACGTGAGTTAGTACAGTTGGTTGATTTGGCATCACTGACATAGCAAACTGTTGTCCAAACTGTATAAGTACCATTATCAGTTGTGGTAGTCCATTTATGATTATTATAGTCGTCAACATCATCAAAGTCAGCTCTGTCTGACTCACCTGCATCTCTTCCCAAGTCCTTTGCGAGGACAAAGTCTTTCTCAGTAGCCACCTCATCAATTACCTGAACATTCTCATCGAAAGCTAAATACTTTACATCACCGAGTACCGAACCAAGAACTGCAACTGAGGAAAAGTCTTTCTCTGATTCAAGATCAATAACCAAGTTATTAAGTGAATTTCGATTGTAGTTGTGGGAGACTAAAGAAAAAAGCACCATTGCTCCCATAAGAAGTATTAAATCTGAATAATCACTCATCTTGATATGGTTGTATAATTAATAAGAGAAATGTCCATTTTTAAAACGTTTCTGATTTCCGGTTATTTTGACCGGAAAATGTCCTTGAACAAAAGTACTCAGATATTGCTAGGGTATCAACTAAATAAAATTAGATTGCATTAACAATAATTCAGACATTTAAGTTTTTTAATAACTCAATTACTGCTTTTAAATTTGGTATATCTTTTATAATCAAACGCAGAGTATCGTTTTTTTGAATTAACTGGAATTGGTTGGGTTTAAGCTTTTCAAGCTTTGCTAGCAGTTGTTGAAATTTTCCGGAATCGAAGAAAAGGCTACCTGTTTTTGAATCAGCTTTAGGGCAAATTATCCATGCGCGATTTGAACGGGTTGTAATCTTGTTAAACATACAGTGAGATGCAAACAACTTAACTTTGGTTGCTTCAACCAATATCTTGGCGGCATTTGGCAGGGGGCCAAATCGATCGGTGAGTTCTTCCGTCCAATCATCAATATGCTTCTCTGTGTTAGCTTTAGATAGTTTTCGGTAGAGGTTCAATCGTTCTACATTATCGCTTACATAGTCGCTTGGGAGAAGTGCAGATTCATCAAATTCTACGATAGTTTCCGGTAACTCAATTTCGGCTTCTACTTCTTTAAACATATCACCAAATTCAGATTCTTTAAGTTCACGAACTGCGTCATTCAAAATTTTAGTGTACAGTTCAAACCCAATATCATTAATGAACCCGCTCTGTTCACCACCAAGGATATTGCCTGCTCCACGAATATCAAGATCACGCATTGCAATATTGAACCCTGAGCCAAGGTCAGAAAATTCTTCAAGAGCAAGTAGCCGTTTTCTTGCTTCTGGTGTAAGGGTTTTAATGGGTCTGGTTATCAGGTAACAGAATGCCTTTCTGTTCGATCTTCCTACCCGTCCACGAAGTTGATGAAGCTCAGCTAAGCCAAAATTATCTGCCTGGTTTATGATAATAGTATTGGCGTTCCCGATATCAATCCCATTTTCAACAATATTGGTTGAGACCAATACATCGAATTTATGGGTATAAAAATCGGTGATGATTTTTTCTAATTGAGAACCGCTCATTTGTCCATGGCCATATCGTACCCGAACATCGGGAACCAGCCTGCGGATCATTTCGGCAACTTCTTCGATATTTTTGATCCGATTATTGATAAAAAATACTTGCCCGCCACGGCTCATTTCCTGTAATATCGCATCCCGTATCAACCCTTCATCAAAGCTATGGATCTCGGTATAAACAGGCTGTCGGTTGGGAGGAGGGGTATTAATCACGCTAAGATCTCGTGCTCCCATTAAAGAAAATTGAAGCGTTCTGGGAATTGGGGTAGCCGTTAATGTAAGTACATCAACAGCCGCCCGAAGTTTTTTAAGTTTTTCCTTTGCTCCAACCCCGAAACGTTGTTCTTCATCTACAACCAAAAGGCCCAGGTCTTTGAACTTTACATCTTTTGAAAGTATTCGATGGGTTCCAATAAGGATATCAATTTCGCCGGCTTCTAATTTTTTAAGAACGTTGGTTTGTTCTGCTTTAGATCGGAAACGGGAAAGTACTTCAATGGAAACAGGGAATTTGCTCATCCTTTTTTGGAAGGTTTTACCATGTTGCTCGGCAAGAATGGTTGTAGGTACTAAAACACCAACTTGCTTATGATCCATCACAGCTTTAAACGCTGCGCGGACAGCAACTTCGGTCTTACCAAAGCCCACATCACCGCAAATTAGGCGGTCCATAGGCTGCTCACTTTGCATATCTTTTTTTACGGCATGTATAGCAGCTTCCTGATCCGGAGTTTCTTCGAATTGGAAACCTGCTTCCATTTCGGTTTGCCAACTGGTATCCTCATTAAACGAATACGCTTTTTGAGCTTTCCTTTTTGCATAAAGGAGGATGAGCTCGCGGGCAATGTCTTTTACTTTTTTCCTGGTTTGAGCTTTTTTGCGAGCCCATTCACCTGAACCAAGCTTCGTAATGCGCGGTGCAGTTCCTTCCTTCCCTGAGTATTTTTGAAGTTTATGAAGGCTGCTCACATTTACATAAAGCACGGAATCGTCTTTGTAATGGAGAACTACTACTTCTTGTTCGGTGTTTTTTATCTGAATTTGTTTGAATCCGGCAAATTTTCCGATCCCATAATCAACGTGAACTACAAAATCACCAATGTTCAGGTCTTTTAGTTCTTTAAACGAAATGCCTCCCTGGTGCTTTCTTCGTTTAACTTTTGGGCGATAGTATCGATTAAATATTTGATGATCGGTGTACACACAGAGATTTGAAGAAGGCAGAATGAACCCTTCGTGTAATGATTCTATGAGAAGGGAATAGTTGAACTCACCAGATGTTTCGCCCAGTAATTCTTCGAAACGTTTTTGCTGCCCTTCGTTGTCGCAACAAATAAGAACGTTATTCCCATTTTTTGTTTGCTGGGTAATATCTTTGCGAAGAAGTTCAAAATTAGCATGGAAATCTGGTTGAGGTTTGGAGCCAAATTCAAATACATCATCATTTGATAAAGAACTTCTAAACAGAGTTTTTTTTAAGAAGTTTTTAGTTTCGGAACCAAATTCAGAAGGGGACAAGTAAAGTGTATCTGGTTTTTCAGTGTGTGGATTTTCCAGGTTGGTAAATGAATCAGAAGCTTGTTCAAAATATTCCTCAACATTTGCTTCAATGAATTCCGGATTGATTAGTACAAGCGCTGTTTCTTTACCAAAGTAAGACAGAAAGCTGGATTTTTCTGAATCCGGCAGGTTTGTAAGATCGGGAATAAAACGCGCCTGATTCAGAAAAGAAACAGAGCGTTGCGAATCTGCATCGAATTCCCTGATAGATTCAAGCTCGTTTCCAAAAAACTCAAGGCGGATAGGGTATTCGCCGGCAAAAGGGTACACATCAAAAATTCCACCTCTTACAGCAAAATCACCGGGTTCATCTACAAACCTCGCAGGTTGATATCCTTGACCTACCAAACGTTTTTTGAGTTCTTCCGGGTCTAAATTATCACCTTTGTTAACATTAATGCTGACTTTATCCAAAACCTGAGGTGGGGTTACTTTTTCGGCAATGGCTGCAGCCGAAGTAAGCACAATCTTTTTTCTTCTGCTTTTAACTGATTCCAGAGCCTCAGACCGAAGCACCAGTGCACCAGAATCAATGATTTGATCTGTATCATATGGCTTGTGATTAGTTTTTGGGAAACTGATCACTGTTGATTTTGAGATTATTTCAAGGTCAGCTCTGAGAAAGCGTTCATTTTCTTCTGTATCTGTAATTACAAGAACAGTGTTAAATTTCGAAGCAAGTTCATTAATTGCAAAAGCCTTTAATGAACCAACAGTTCCTTTCACAGAAATAGTGGGGTTTTTGCTTACCGCAGCAGAAAACTCAGAAAATATATGGGACTCAAAAACTCTTTTAAGAAATGTCGTTTTTTTCATGAAACAGCAGGGAGTTCCGGCCGGAAATTAGGAGCCAAATGTAAGAAAGTTGCAGAAATCAAGTAAGAGATGATTAGGTTTCAACAATACTTCGAAGAGCGAAACGGTCTGTTATAAAAGCCAGTAAAAATAGAAGTAAAGAACCTCCTAAATATATTGGGTACTGGTCTTCAAAATCGGTATAAATAAGTTCTTCTACTTTAGATTTTTCGAACTGGTCAATTTCATTATAAACACGAATAAGCTCTTCGGTATCGGTGGCCCGATAGTATTTGCCACCTGTTAACTGTGCTACTGAAGTAAGCATATCTTCATCGATATTTACTTCTATATTTTGATAACGACGCCCGAAAATGGGATCCTGAATAGGGTAGGGAGCGGTTCCTCGTGTACCTGCCCCAATCGTATATATCTTTATTCCATACGTAACCGCGAGGTCTGCAGCTGTAACAGGATCAATTTCTCCGGCATTGTTTTGTCCATCTGTAAGCAGGATGATAACTTTGCTTTTGGTTTCGCTGTCTTTAAGACGGTTAATGGCGGTAGCTATTCCCATACCTATTGCGGTACCGTCTTCAATTACTCCCATTTCGAGATCTTCGAGTAATTGGGTAAGTAGTTTATAATCCAGCGTGGGCGGCACAACTGTAAAGCTTTTCATTGCAAATGTAACGAGTCCTATTCTGTCCGACACTCTTTTTTCGACAAATTCTTTAGCAACTTGTCTTGCGGCTTCAAATCGGTTTGGCTGCAAATCTTCTGCCTTCATAGACGATGACATATCTAGAACCATTACAATATCGATTCCTTCGGCATTACGCTCTACCGTGGTAAGTTTAAGTTGAGGGCGAGCGAGGGCAATGATCAACAGAGAAAATGCACTCCAGCTAATTATAGCAGTAACCCAGTGAGCATGAGATTTCCAGTTACCGGGTAAATGGTTGGTATCTTCTAAAGAAGAAAAGGATAATGAAGGCTTTCTTTTTGAAAAAAACCGGAACAAATATATCGCGATTAAAACCGGAAGAAATATAAAAGCCCAGAACCATTCAGGGTTAGCCCATTCCATCATTTACTTCCTCCATATCTGAAAAGCGATTTTCAAATTCCTGTCTTATACGTTCAATTCTATCACGATCTACTATACGCGTCCTGTCCAGGAAGGAGTATGCTTCGTGAAAAGCCTTCCATGATTGATCGAGCGTAGGTTTAAATTTGGCAAATTTAGTCATGTCTGCTTCATTAAGTACTTTTCGGGTATGTTTAACCATCTCAACATCTACACCAAAAGCATCCATATATCTTAAAACTTCACGTGTGGTAGATTCGAGGGCAGGAATTTTGTAGAGTTCTTCGATGTACCATCTTAAAGCATCTCCAAGTTCGCTATAGAATTCTTTGTAGTTTTTTTCGGGAGTGTTAGTATGTTTTTCTTTTATGCTATTAAGGATGTTCTCAAGCTCAACTACAGGATTTTCAAAAACAGGGATGGTCCGGGGTTGGATTGGTTCCGCTTCTTTTTCTTTGAAATATCTTGCCCAAATAAAGTAACCAGCAACAAGCAGTAAAAGTAACACTGCAAAGTATGGCCAGATAGTTCTTGGGAAAGGAAAAATGGGCTTTAATGGCTTTAGAGGGTCTTCTTGTGAAGTGATTGTTTGCTTATAAACCAGTTGAAATGATTCTGTAAAGACAAGCAGTGTATCAACCTCTGTGATAATTCTTACAGGAAGAGGGGGAATGCTGATATCTTCTATCCCAAAAAATTGTAGTTTGTACCGTATACTGTCAGAATAATCGCTTACTTTAAATTGTTGTTGAGAGATGAACTCAAGGCTTGGGCCAAAAGAGATTGAATCGGGGAAGATAATCTTGGTATATGGAGAAGCCGAATTGAGCGTAATAGAAAGATCAAACACTTCTCCTACTGTAAGAGAATCATCGGGCGTGTGTGTTGAAACAGTTTGTGCAACGCCAACTACCCTTAGTGTTGAAAATAATAGAATAAATAAAAAGGCTCGTCTTAAGATGAACAGTAGATCAAACTTGATCATTAATGATGATTTTCTGCTTTTTCGTTTCAACAAATATAAATGTATCAGCCGAATATAACGGCTTTATATAAGTATTCTTTAATCAAATTTACATCTTCGTGCCTCTATGAAAAAAGATTTTTTCATTGTAGTTTTGAAATCATCTACAAAACGAGGCTACATGATTTGGGCTAAAGGGTTTTATACCTCTATTATTCTATTGGTTTTATTTCAGGCGTGTTCTGTTTTTCAGGAAAAGAAAAAGGAGCAGGGACCTTCTGTGGTAATTCACAATTTGGTTGAAATAAAAGAATTGCCGGGATTTGATTCTTATGGTTTTGAAAAGGATAAGGCGGTTGTTAAAGAAGCAAAGGTTAAAAGGAATGAAAGCCTGTACATTATTTTGAGGAGTTTGGATGTTTCGCCCCAAGAGATTTATGAAATAGAGCGAAAATCGAAAGGAATTTTCAACACCCGGCAAATTAAGCAGAATCAAAAATATTATACGTACCACGATGCTGAATCAGGTATCCCGGTAAGGATGGTATTTCATGAAACTGCTACTGATTATGTAGTTTTTGATTGGGAGGATGGTATTAATATTAAAACCGGGCAAAAAGAAATTACAAAAGAGATTGTATCAGCTCATGGTACTATAAAATCATCTTTATACGAAACACTGGTAGATAAGAATGTGAATATTTTGGTGGCAAACAGCCTCAGCGAAATATTTGGATGGGAAATAGATTTCTTTAGGCTTTACAAAGGTGATAAGTTTAAAGTGATTTATGAAAAGCGTTACGTTGATGATAAACCTTATGGCATCGGGCAGATTTTGGCTGCAGAATTTGAGCACAGAGGGGAAGTGCATCAGGCATTTTTTTATGAAAGTGAGGCTGCTTACGGATATTATGATGAGGTAGGGAATAGTGTTCAAAAAGCACTTTTAAAAGCTCCATTCAAATACTCTCAAAGAATAAGTTCAAACTTTTCTCATAACAGATTTCATCCGGTATTAAAAAAGCATACACCGCATTATGGAGTGGATTATGCAGCCCCGTTAGGCACACCGGTAATTTCTGTGGGGGATGGGGAAGTTATTGAATCTCGCTACAGAGGCGCGAATGGAAACATCGTTAAGATCAGGCACAATTCGACTTATAAAACTGCTTATTTACATTTAAACGGCTTTGCTAAGGGTATTAAAAAAGGGAAAAAGGTAAGGCAGGGCCAGGTTATTGGATATGTTGGCAGAACAGGCCGTGTTACAGGGGTGCATCTTGATTACAGGGTGTATAAAAATGATAAACCTGTAAACCCTGCTAAATTAGTGCTTCCTCCTTCCAAAGGCATTTCCAATAGAGAATTAGAAACGTACAAAAGTTATACCAGCAAATGGAAGGCGGAACTTGAAGCTCTTATCGCCGAGCAGCCCGTGGCCGAAGTGAGCCTTTAATCAGTAACGATTTACACGCCGCAGGAAAAAATTCATTAAAGGTTGTACATACGACTGGTTTGTTTGTACCTCTACAGAATCTATTTTCATTTTCAAGAGCTTTGCCGAAAGTTCTTCCTTGTGTTTCAATCTTTTTTCTCTAAAAGTATTCCGAACTTTTTGGTTAGAAGTATCAACTAAAATTTCCCGGTTCGATTCTGAGTCTCTTAAAGGGATCAGCCCTAAGTTTGGTAATTCATCTTCATGCTCGTCGTTTACAATAATGCTTACAAGGTCATGCTTTTGGTTGGTTATTCTCAGCTGTTTATCAAAATTACTGTCTTGAAAATCCGAAGCGAGCACAACGATTGCCCTGCGGTCTAATAAGCGGTTAATGTAAGAGAGTGCATCAGCAATTTTAGTACCCTTTCCGGTAGGCTTGGTAGTATATAGTTCGCGGATTAAACGAAGAACGTGCGTGCGCCCTTTTTTAGGGGGAACTACTTTTTCGATGTGGTCGCTAAATAAAACAAGCCCAACTTTATCACTGTTTTTGATAGCACTGAAAGCTAAAACGGCGCATATCTCAATAGCTAAATCCATTTTAGTTTGATTAAGAGTACCAAAACTTCCACTAGGCGAAATATCCACACATAGCATAAGGGTTTGTTCCCGCTCTTCTTCAAAAATCTTTATATATGGGTCTCCGGTTCTGGCAGTTACATTCCAGTCAATTTGCCGGATATCATCTCCGTAGTTATAAGCGCGCACTTCAGAGAACTCCATTCCTCTGCCTTTAAATGCCGATTGATACTCTCCCCCAAATAAAGTATTGACGATACCTTTGGTCTGAACTTCAAGCTTTCTGATTTTCTTTAATACTTCTTTTGAAACCATATAGTAGATTAAATTTTTCTGAAATAATGTAGGTATCAATTATTCAATTAAACAATAATTTTAAAACATATTTAAAATTATATGCCTGATGCCTCACTGTAATTCAACAAAACCTGTGATTAACAAATCAGTAGTAGCTTTAGTTTAGATAGCAGTTTCATTTTATAGATTGGAAGAATAGATTCCACATATGATTACTACCTCCAAAGCTATTGTTTTACGATGCATTGATTACCAGGAATCCAGCAGAATTGTAACTGTTTTGAGTCAGGCACACGGCAAAATAGCATTGCTTGCAAGAGGAGCTAAGAAACCAAAGAGCAGGCTTGCAGGTGTGATTGAAGTAGGCAATATTCTGGAAATTACCTATTACTATAAACCGCTGAGAAATGTTCAAACCCTTTCACAGGCATCCATTAATTACCAGTCTCTTAATTTCCGTAAAGATTTTGAAAGAGCGTCTATTCTGTATGCAACATTAGAACTTATCGCTTTGTTGATTCATGAAAATGAAGAAAACGAAGAGCTTTTTTTGTTTGCCAATAGCTTTATTTCCTGGTTGGGTGAGTTGACAGAAACATTTCCGGCCATAATGCCTTATGTACAAGTGCGCCTTGCACAAATAGTGGGTGTTAGTTTAGTGGATCAAAGTTCTTCTGAAGATGAAACAGTTTTTCTTAATATCAGTAGTGGGGCATTATCTCCTCAACCTGATTCGGAACTGGCATACAAACTAACCAGAAAGCAGGCTGAGTTTTTAAAAAAGGCAACAACTTCAAGAAATAAAGAAATATTTAAAACAGGACTGGCAAATTCCGAACTAAAACAGTTAATTCATCATTTAGATGTGTACTTTAAATACCACATTGATGGATTTAAAGATCGGCGTACAGATTCTATTTTTGAACAAATGATAAAGGAACCATAGCATGCGAAAGAGAGATCAGTTTTTAACAGGCGTTTTACTTGTACTTATCGGGGTTTCGATCGGTACTCTTGTGGCATTATATACCATGAACGATGATTTAGCTCCGCTTTCGGAAGTTCGTTATACCGAAGTAAATAAAAGTAACTCTCCTTTTTTTGAAGATGAAGAACTGGCTGATATTGATCCCAGGTTTGTTTTCAAAACCATTTCAGAGACAGTAACCTCTTCGGTGGTATATATAGAAACCATTGTTCCTGTATCAAGTGAAGAAGGCGGCAGTGGGAATTTTTGGAACCGTGTAATGCCCAGAAGAGCCCGGACAGTAGGCTCAGGTGTGTTGATTACAAAAGACGGATACATCCTCACCAATAACCACGTAGTGGAAGACGCTGTTGAGCAGGGAATTAAAGTGGTGTTAAACGATAAAAGAGAATATCCGGCCAGAATTGTTGGTTTAGACCCCAGCACCGATCTCGCAGTAATCAAGATATCGGGTTCTAATCATTCAGCAATAACAGTAGGTAATTCAGAAACGGTTGATGTTGGGGAATGGGTGCTTGCCATTGGGAACCCGTTCAGGCTCAGATCTACTGTTACAGCAGGCATTGTAAGTGCGCTTAGCAGGGATGTGCAGATCATTAATGACAATTTCCGGATTGAAAGTTTTATTCAAACAGATGCTGCGATAAATAAGGGGAACAGTGGTGGTGCTTTGGTAAACACAAGCGGCCAGCTGATTGGAATTAATACAGCCATTGCTTCTCAAAGTGGTAGTTATCAGGGATATGGATTTGCGGTACCAATAAATTTGGCAATGAAAGTAGCTACCGATTTGATCGAATACGGGGAAGTGCGCAGGGCTTTGTTAGGTGTCAGTATTGCTTCCGTCAGTTATGATCGTGCCGTTGATATTGGATTAGATGAAGTAAAAGGGGTAGAGATTATTGTAATTACAAGAGACGGTGCAGCAGATATAGCCGGATTAGAATTAGGCGATGTTATTCTGAAGGTGAATGGAGTAGAAGTGAACGAGTCGAATCAGTTACAGGAAAAGATAGCTATTATTCGTCCGGGAGAAACAGTAGATCTGGAAATATGGAGAGATGGAGAAGTTTTTAATCAAACAGTAGAATTAAAGATGCTGGAGCAGCAACAAGTTAACGAGTTGGTCGGGGTTCCGGATCAACAGCTTAACGAGGAAAATGAGCCTGAAATGTTTGAACTGGATATAAAAGCGTATGAATCTGATCTTGGATTCAGAGTTATTTCCATTCCAAACCCTGACGGTGGTGAAGGGCAACAGCTTATTATATCACGTGTGTACAAATATTCAGAAGCATGGAACCGGGGCCTCAAAAAAGATTATGAAATTATGGCTGTTGATGAAAAAAAGGTTGAAGATCTCGATACTTTGGAAGAACTTCTTTCCAAAAATTTAATTGAAAACGGATCGGTAACGTTAGAGGTATTGGATAAAAACAACGCCCGGGGATTTATCGAATTGAAACAATAGATAATGAAAAAAAACTTTAGCACTCTTTTTGCAACACTGATAGTTATTGGTTTAGCATGCTCATCTTCAGAAAAGCTTACAAATACAAAAACTTCAAATAGCATATACCCAGCCTGGTATTCCAGTTTTGCATTTACTTCAGACAACACAACATTTTATGCAAGAGCAACGGCGGTAGCCTCAAATCCTGAAACTGCTAAACAGAGAGCAGAACTCGAAGCCCGGGCTTTCCTGGAAAGCTATATCGCAAAAGAAATAGAAGATATCCGCTATGAGTTAGAGCGGGATGGCATGAAAGGAATGAATGCCCCGGATTTTATTCTAAAGCTTAGAAATGCCCATGCTAAAGTGGAAAGCGAAGCATCAGTAGTTAACTCTTCAGCAACTGAAACAGATGGGATTTTCAGAGGGTTTGTTCGCGTCAGTATTTCTAAAAAGAAGGTAGAAGAACTAATGAAATCTGAGCTAAACGCTACAGATTTTGTTGCATCTCAAAGCTTTATAGAGTTTCTTGGTACTTCAAATTAAGCTTCATTTCTTTACTTCGTTAATTTTGAATCTGGATTGTGCCTTGGCAGAATCCAGGTTCCTCGTTTCGAAACTCCAAAGGGATAAAGAATACTTTTGGGGCAAAGACCTTCTGTGTCATCCAGAAGGAGCCGGGGCGACTGATGGATCCACACAATTCTGAACCAGCCCGATTCCTGATTGGGGTGCCTGCCTACACTATTCTTTCCCAGTTGATTTTATTTTTGGGCAGACTCATCGCTCCGCTCTGAGTGACTTTTCCCGGGACTTTACGATAACCTCCTCAAATTTAAATAACTGCCAGCCTCCTCGCAATGACTGGGGTGAGGTGTTAAAGTGTAAGGTGGTTTTTTACCCCAACACAACGCATTAAAGCGAGGCAAATCCCGCTAATCTGGAAAATCAAGATAAAATCCCGGTAAAGAAGGAGAAAGAAACAGGATAAAAAAGAAATCCCGTCTCGAACTGGTGGGGTTTTTTATTTCACTACCATTTGAATTTTCACGATATTCCTGCCGAATAAAAAGGCTTAATCAAGAAGAAGGCATTTGTGAAAGAATTTATCCGTATTGCATCGGGACAGGGTTTTTGGGGCGACTTGCCTATCGCTCCTGTTAACCAGGCAAAAAAGGGGCCTATCGATTATTTAGTGATGGATTATCTGGCAGAGGTTACTATGTCCATCATGCAGAAGCAGCGAATGAGAAACCCGGATTGGGGATATGCGAGAGATTTTGTGGGCGTAGTGGAACAAATTCTTCCTGAGATTACAGAGAAAGGGATTAAAGTAATAAGCAATGCAGGTGGCGTAAATCCTTTGGCTTGTAAAGATGAAATTCTAAAGACTGCTAAAGAAAAAGGCTATACCAATCTAAAAGTAGCCGTAGTAGATGGCGATGATATTCTTCCCAAAATAAATGACTTAATTGCCGAAGGCCATACATTAAAAAACATGGAAACCGGAGAGCCTGTTACCAAAGTGCAAGATCAGTTACTGAGCGCAAATATTTATTTCGGTTGCAGGCCAATTGTTGAGGCGTTAAAACTTGGTGCAGATGTTATTATTACAGGAAGGGTAACGGATACCGGATTAACTTTGGCTCCAATGATCTATGAATTTGGATGGGAGTACGATGATTTTGACAAAATGAGTGTTGGTACTATTGCCGGACATATTTTGGAATGTGGAGCCCAGGCATCTGGCGGTAATTTTACAGATTGGGAAATGGTAGAAGATTTTACAGATATAGGTTTTCCCATTGTTGAGGTATATCCAAATGGAGAATTCTTTGTTACCAAACATGAGGGTACAGGCGGGCTGGTAAGCTCTATGACAGTAAAAGAGCAATTGCTTTATGAGATAAGAGATCCTGAAGAGTACATTACTCCGGATGTTGTGGCAGACTTCACATCCATACATGTAGAAGATGTTGGCAGGAACAGAGTAAAAGTACATGGCATAAAAGGGGCACCATTCACAGATTCGTATAAAGTATCTGCCAGTTATAATGACGGATATAAATTATCAGCCACATTGGTATATTCCTGGCCCAATGCCCTTAAAAAAGCACAGAAAGGAGCAGAAATACTTGAACAAAGAGCGAAAGCTTTGGGGCTGGAACTCACGGAATTCAATAAAGACTACATTGGATACAATGGCGTAGGTGAGCAGCCTGCTGATGATAATCCGGAAAATGAAGACCTGGATGAAATACAGATGAGAATTTCAGTAACCGGGCCCAAAAAAGAAGATTTAAATCGGTTCGGAATGGAGATTGCGCCCTTAATTTTAACAGGGCCAAGTGGTGTAACCGGATTCGCGGGTGGGCGGCCAAAAGCAAGCGATGTGGTAGCTTACTGGCCGGCTTTGCTGGCAAAAGAAGCCGTACAACCACGAGTAACAATATTTGAAATTAAATAAATGAATTTGATGTGGAAAAATTCTGAATCTACAATTGAGTCTATAATAAAGTGATTCCACGGCATATGTCTGGAATCTAAATTTCTTTTATGACCATTATATGGTTTCAAAATTTGATCTGGATTCCTGCCTTCGCAGGAATGACAATAAGATCTTTCTTTGTATTCGTACATATTTTCATATCAGAATCATAAACCAACAAAACTTTAAACAAATAATGAAGATTGCAGTAATAGGAGCAGGGGTAGCAGGTTTAACGGCAGGGCGGGTACTTGCAGAAGCCGGGCACGAAGTGGTAGTATTTGAAAAAAGCAAAGGCTATGGCGGCAGGTTGGCTACCCGATATGCGGGGGCTAAAGGTGATACTAAGCTCGATTACGGCTTACCTTATATAGAAGCAGGTTCTCCGAAAATAGAATCATTTATAAACCACCTTCAAAGCAAAGGTATTTTAGAACCATTTGTTGGTCCTTTTGTACATAAAGATGCAGAAGGAAAAACTAAACAAGTAAAGCCAACCAGGAAAAGATATATAGCACCTGATGGCTTGAACAAAGCAGGTAAAGAGCTTGCAAGAATGGTGGATGTTCGACTGGAAACAAAAGTAAGTGGCATTACGCATATTGGTGAAGACAGAACCAGAAAACGTTCGTGGATGCTCAACTTCCCAACCGGCTATACCGAAAATGCAGATGCTGTCATCATTGCTACTTCATCAAAGCAGGCTTATGCGATATTAAACACCACGATAGATGAAGTAGCCACTCTCAAATTACTTCGGGATGTGGATAGTGTTGAATACGAGCCATCGTTTTCTTTTATGGCCGGTTACGGAAATGCGGAAATTCCTGAATGGGCAGTTATGGAATGTGAAAACGAAATCATCTCATCTATTACAAACGAGGCTGTTAAGCGTGGAAAAGATGCAGAATGCTCGTTTGTTGTTCATACAACTTCTGGATTTGCTCAAAAGCACATGAATTCTGACCAGGAAAGAATTGAAGAGATTATTCTTGACGAGCTGAGTGAAGTTATAGGCGGGTGGAGTGCTTTGCCCGACTGGAAGCAGCTGCACTTCTGGAGATACAGCAAAGTAATTAATCCGCTTCCATGCCCATTTATGGAAGTTGTGGGCAATGATGCACCAATAGCTTTGATTGGAAGTTATATGAATGGTAACTCTTTAGAGTCTGCTTATTTATCCGGCCTGGCCATTGGTACATATTGGAATGATAAGTTTTCAGATTAAAAGAAATCCAAACTTAACCCGGTTTTGTGGGAGCTTTAAAACAGTTAAATAGCTACATCAGAAAGTACAAATGGTCGGTTGTACTTGGGGCTCTGTTTCTTACAGGGGCTAACTTCTTTTTGGTTTGGATACCGAGCCTTATTCGTAAAACCATGGATGAAGTAGAATCTCTAAAAGATTCGAATTATGAAGAAGCAGAAACACTTTTTACAACATTGTTTACAAGTGATGCAGGGATTATTCTGGCACAAAATGCCGGATTGTTAATTGGGGCTGTTGCTTTGTATGGTTTACTATTATTTGCCACCCGCCAAACTTTGATCGTTTCATCAAGAAAAGTGGAGTTTGATATGAGAAATCAGATTCTGCAGAAATTGATGAGTTTGCCGCAGCGTTTTTACGCAAAATTTTCATCGGGCGAGATCTATGTTCGTGCCACAGAGGATGTAAATAAAGTTCGTGAATATTATGGGCCGGTAATCATGTATAGTATCAACACTATTACACGTGCAGGTTTTGTAATCACCATGATGTATATCGTGAGTAAAGACCTGATGCTCTGGGCACTTATTCCGCTTCCATTTATATCTGTGTTTGCGTACTGGATTACGGGATATATCCATAAGCATTCAACAATTATACAAGAGCAGTATTCAGAATTAGCCGGACAAGCCAAAGAAACGTTTTCAAGTATCCGGTTAATTAAAGCTTATAACAGGCTCGATTTCGAGCAGAATAAGTTTGAAGGCTTAAGTGAAGAATACCGGAAAAAGAAGCTCCGGCTTGATATGATCGAATCATTATTCCATCCTGCTTTAAATTTTATGATAGGGATTTCGCTGCTCATTGTTATTTGGAAAGGGGGAGAAATGATTATACAAGGATCGCTTACTGTAGGTAATATTGCTGAGTTTTTAATTTATGTGGCATACCTTACCTGGCCGGTAGCAGCTCTTGGTTATACCACTAATCGTTTCCAAAAATCGCTGGCATCGTGGAACAGAATTGCAGAAGTACTAGATCAGCCGGTTGAAATTGAATCTCAAAAACTGTTGCCCAAAGCGAATTCTGCCAGGGTTATTTCCGGCTCCATAGAATTCAAAAATGTAAGCTTTGGATATCCTGATACCGGAGTGGATATCATCAAAAATGTAAGTTTTAAAGTTGAAGCTGGGCAGAATGTAGCTTTTGTCGGGCGAACAGGGTCTGGTAAAACAAGCCTGGTACAATTAATTCCCCGTTTATTCGATCCCAAAGAAGGCGAAGTGCGAATAGACGGAGAAAATATAAGGGCAATGGATTTAGAACAGCTGAGATCGTCAATCGGTTTTGTTCCTCAGGATACTTTCTTGTTTTCTGACACTATTAAAGAGAACATTGCGTTTGGGGTAGAAGATGCTTCGCAGGATATGATTGAAGTAGCAGCAGAAAAAGCTCAGGTGAGAGATAATATTTTGGAATTTGAGAAAAAATTTGAGACTATTCTCGGAGAAAGGGGAATAACACTTTCGGGCGGGCAGAAACAACGAACCGCTATTGCAAGAGCGTTAATAAAAGACCCGAAGATTTTAATATTTGATGATTCATTAAGTGCGGTTGATACAAAAACAGAAGAAGCAATATTAAAGCATTTGAGACAAGAATTGAGTGGCAGGACAACCATTATGATAAGTCATCGCATATCAACAATAAAAGATGCAGATGTAATTTTTTATTTAAAAGATGGTGCAATAGAAGAAAGTGGTACCCATCAAGAGCTTTTAGCATTAGAAGGACATTACACTAACATGTATAACAAACAAATACTAGAACAAGAACTGGCTGAAATATAAATAGGTTTCTGGAGATAGCCTGATCGCAAAATCTCCATAAAAAATAACAAAACGGGAGACATATTATGATAGTAGTACCATTAGGAGTGGCATCAGCAACACCAACCGCATTGAGGCATTTACCGGCAGTAGCCCTTTGGCGTGAAGGCAGTGTATTTCTTTTCGATTGTGGAGAAAATGCCCAAATGCGAATGCTACAGGCAGGCATAAAACGATCTAAAATCGAATGTATATTTATTTCTCACTTTGATGTGGATCATTATTCAGGGCTGATTGGCCTGCTTTCAACATTGCAGTTACAACGCAGAGAAAAGCCATTACGAATTGCAGGACCAGCCGGAATTCAGGAATATGTTGAATGGAATCTGAAATTTTCGGGGGTAGAGCTTGGCTTTGAGATCATATTCATCGAAGTAGAAGAAGGAACAGATGAAGCGCGTGTAATTGATGAGGATGATTACTACGTAGAAGCGAGAGCTTTAAAACACCGCCGTTATTGCCTGGGTTATCGATTTCAAGAGAAAGACCGTCCGGGGAAAGTAAATGCAGAATTGGCTGCAGAAATGGGCGTTACGGAAGACCAGCATTTTAAAGACCTGAAATCAGGAAAAGACGTAACTCTTTCTGATGGCACTGTTGTTAAATCCAGTGACATTGTTGGGCATCCTCGTCCGGGCGATAGTTTTGCTTATGTAACTGATACGGAATATTGCCCGAATGCAGTAAAGCTGGCATTGAATACCAATATTTTGTATCACGAGGCAACTTTTAGTGACACACTTGCCGACAAAGCATCCGAAACCGGGCATTCATCAGCTAAAGATGCGGCCAGGGTTGCTACAGAAGCACAAACAAAACTGTTAGTTATTGGACACTTTTCTGCTCGTTATACCAATGCCCATGTTTTGTTGAAAGAAGCCAGAGAAGGATTTTACCCGGCATGGTTGGCAAACGAACTTCGCCCTATTTTTACGGACCCAACCCATGAGCGTGGCATTGTAAAAGCCAAAGTTGAGCTAAGAGATCTTAGCAAGGAATCAGATAGAAAAGATAACTATCGCAGCGACTATCATAGTGGGGGGAAGAGAAATTTTCGCCCAAGAAGGAGCAGCGGAGGTTACAGAAGTAATAATCGTGGAAGGAGCAGAGGTGGTTATCAAAACAGACACCGCTCAAGCGACCGAAACAGAGATGAAAATCGTTGGAATAACGATTCAAGCAACCGTTCAAGATCGTCATACAGAGATCACGACAGATTCTAAGCTAAAAGTTCATTGGGTAAGAAAGAAAACAAGAAAGCCGTCGATACCAACCTGATTCGGCGGCTTTATTTTTATATACGCCCGTATAGATGGTACGTAGTTCTTGCCATAGTTCTTACCCTTACTGCGGCTTTTTTGGGTACTGTGCGCCCAAAGCTTACCCAAATTGCAGTTGATGATTACATAGCCACCAAAAATATGGAAGGGCTTCTTAAAATTATTGTCTTGTTGTTTCTTGCACAAATTGGGGAGTTTGTTCTCCAGGTTGTAAATACGTATATCACACGTTGGTTTGGGCAGGGCGCATTGTATTCTCTCAGGAATGCCGTTTTTCAAAAAATTCAGAGCCTTAATGTTCAATTCTTTGACAAAAACCCGATTGGCAGATTGATAACAAGAACAACCAGCGATATTGAAGCGCTAAGCGAACTTCTTTCTGATGGAGTTGTTGCTATAATAGGAGATTGCTTCCGTATTGTATTTATTCTCTTTTTTATGTTCAGCATGAGCTGGGAGCTTTCGCTGGTTACCATAGCTATTTTGCCGGTTTTGTTTTACGCTACATTTTGGTTTAAAAATAAAGTCAGGATTGCTTTTCTGGATGTACGGGATCAAATCGCTCGTTTGAATTCCTTCGTTCAGGAGCATATTAACGGAATGGATGTAGTACAACTGTTTAATCGTGAAAAAAAACAACAGGCTAAATTCGAAAAGATTAACGCAGCTCATAAAAAAGCGCATATCGAAACCATTTTTTATTTCTCCATATTCTGGCCTTTGGTAGAAGTTATGGCAAGTTTTGCAATGGCCTTAGTAGTGTGGTATGGTGGGGGAAGGGCTCTTATGGGGGGTGTTACTTTTGGTGTGTTGCTGGCATTTATACAATATGCACGCCAATTCTTTATGCCCATTCGGGGATTGTCAGAAAAGTTTAACACACTTCAATCGGCTTTAGCTTCGTCGGAACGGATCTTTAATGTGATGGATACCGAAACAGAAGTGATCGAGCACTTGAATCCTAAAACCATTGAAAATCCTAGAGGCCATATCGAATTTCACAATGTGTGGTTTACATACAATGAAGGGGAAGATGACATTCTGAAAGATGTTTCTTTTTCAGCAAATCCCGGTGAAACCATAGCTATTGTAGGTGCAACAGGTGCGGGGAAAACTACGATGATAAATCTGTTGCTTCGTTTTTATGATATTCAAAAAGGAAGCATCACACTTGATGGTGTAGATATTAAAGAGCTGAGTTTGCAAGCACTGAGATTAAACTTTGGATTGGTTCTTCAGGATAATGCACTATTCTCAGGTACCATTCTGGAAAACATAACCTTGGGGAACCCTGATATTTCAAGGGAGCAGGTGATTAAAGCAGCTCATGATGTAGAAGCTCATCGTTTTATTGAAAACCTTCCCGGAACGTATGATTACAAGCTTCGGGAACGCGGAGCATCTCTTTCAATGGGGCAGAAACAGTTGATATGTTTTGTAAGAGCGTTGGTGTATAACCCCCGGATTTTGATTCTGGATGAGGCAACCTCAAGCGTGGATTCGGAAACAGAAGCCCTTGTAACACAGGCTAGTACAAAGATGATGGAAGGCAGAACATCGATTGTGGTTGCTCATCGTTTATCTACCATTCAGGGAGCGGATAAAATTTTGGTGATGCACAGAGGAGAGGTGAGGGAGTCAGGCTCTCATCAGCAATTAATTCAGCAGGAAAACGGGCTGTACAAAAAGCTGTACGAATTGCAGTATAAAGATCAGTTAGTTAACTCATGATCACTTTTTTGTATAACTAAGAATTATTAAATGTGTATATTGCTTACAAATTTGTATTTCAACTTCAAATTTGTAGAATTTTGAGTTTTTTATTTATACCCAGAGAATTATCACCCGAGTTAATCCGATTAAGGAAATTATACCCGATTGTGGTACTTACCGGGCCAAGGCAATCGGGTAAAACAACCTTATGTAAACACCTATTTAAGTCATTTAAATACTATAATCTGGAAGATATATCGCTCAGAGAACTCATTCGTGAATCTCCAAAAGCTTTTTTGGAATCAAATAAAGCAGGAGCTATTATTGATGAGGTACATAATTTCCCTGAGCTTTTCTCATATTTGCAAGTAGTAGTGGATGAACATCCGAAAAGTAAGTTTATACTTACTGGCAGCAGTAATTTCAAATTACTGGAGCAGGTAACTCAGTCATTAGCCGGAAGGGCAGCTACACTTACCCTGCTTCCATTTTCCTTAAGTGAATTAAATACCCAAAGTAAAATAGACACGAACAGATTGATATTAAATGGTGGATATCCTGTAGTATGGGGCAAAGGTATTCCGGTTCAGGACGCTAGCAGGAATTATTACAATACCTATGTTGAAAGGGACGTAAGACAGATTCTGAATATAAAAGATGTAACAAAATTTGCAACATTTGTTCGTTTATGTGCCGGAAGAACAGGTGCGATTGTTAATGCGTCTGCATTATCGAATGAAGTTGGCGTAAGTGTACACACCATTCAGGATTGGTTAAGTGTACTTGAAGCTTCGTATATCTTGTTCAGGTTGCCTCCTTTTTATAAAAATATTGGTAAACGCCTTATTAAAGCCCCTAAAATGTACTTTTACGATACCGGTCTCGCATGTTTTTTAATGGGGATTGAAAACGAAAACCAACTTGCTGTTCACCCGCTGCGCGGAGCATTGTTCGAAAATTTAGTAGTTATGGAATTTTTGAAACGAAGGCTGAACAAAGGAAAACAGCCTAATTTGTATTTTTACAGAGATCAGTCTCAACGGGAAATAGATTTGCTACAAGAAGAGGGGGCAGCAATTAATGCTTTTGAAATTAAATCGGCACAGGTATTTCAAAAAGGATTTTTCAAAAACTTAGACTACCTAACCAAAATTCTGGGCAAAATGGCAGGCAGTACTCAATTAATCTATGATGGTGAAGCAGAGATAAATACTACTGAAAATGGAGTTGTCAATTTTAGAAACCTACCCATTTAAACCTGCACAATCAGGAATCGGGCCGGATCAGAATGGTGTAGATCCATCTCTCAGTCCCAAAGGCTTTCGGGAAGGGATTCCATCAAGATGGTAAGCCAGCCAGGGGCTTTAGTCCCGCATGGTTAAGGAGTAATTTTCCCCGTGCTTCATCTCCAACTGATGGATAAAACCCATCTTGTCGACAGGCAGAAGGGGGCAAAAGAATAGCTATCAATCCCGAAAACGATTGGAACTTCATGGTGGCTTTGCTGCCGCTACAGTTTAAAGTGCAGCCATCCTTTCTTTGAGTTTTTTATATCGAATGGTTGCCAATTCACTCGGTTCTCCTTTTTTGCAGAAGCTTAGCCCGGCAAGCTGCCGGTTCGGGTTTTCTACGGTCATTTTACCATCAACCACTTTTTCATCTAATGCTTTTACTGCTTCCTGGAACCGTTTGTCTTTACATGCCTGCTTATAAAAAGACAATGTATGGCAGTAGTAGAACAGGTTGTATCGAAGAAATGGGAATTCGGTTTGCATGAATAAGGAGCCAATCCCAAACATGCATGGGCCAATCGGTTTTTTAATTTGCCAGTGGTTAAGCAAAAAATCCACAGCATCATCCAAACGTTTATCATCATTACAATGCTCTGTAAACCTGAATGCATCAAGAGCTTCGAGGGTAACTCCGGGATTTGATACGTCTGTTTCCGGGCTTTTACCCATTTTAACTCTATTGCACCTCCAGCCGCCATCTTTGTTTTGAATTTCAAATAAGTGGATGAACGTTTTTTGTAATCTGTCATCGTTTGAATAGCCTGCATAGCATAATGCACGAAGAGCTGTGATGGTATGGCATGGATATATGGAACCGGAAGGAGTAATTCTGAATTTCCCATCCGGTCTTTGTGTATTAAAAATTTTTGTAGCGATTCCGACTAACTCATCGTCCTTCGCAGTAAAGCCAAGTTCTGAAAGGATAATAGCAACATCTCTGGCAGAAAAGGGCGATCCTTTTCCTATTCTGTTATCATCTGTGGTCCAGTAATTCCCACCCAGATGGTTTTGCTTGGATCTGATAAATTCGATGTCGGCTTTATAATCCATATCTGCATCACATTTCAATTGGATGAATATAAAACTCAAATACTGATCGAAAAACTACTTTTCGGCTTTCTCTCTTCTATCTAATTCCTTACTAATCATCAAATATTCCCGGGAGGCATCATTGGTAACCGATGTATTTTCCTGGGCGCGCCGCACTAAATAAGGAAAAGTATTTTCAACAGAGCCATAGGGAAGGTATTTCATACTTTTTAAGCCCTGGGCAGCCAGATTGAATGTGAGGTTATCGCTCATTCCATATAATTGGCAAAACATGACATTTGGATGATTTTCTACACCATGCTGTTTAACTAATTCGAGGAGTAAGATGCAGCTTTCGCGGTTATGAGTTGCACAGCAAAAAGCAATTTCTTCCCGGTTCTCAAAGCAATATCCAATGGATTTATTATAGGCATTATCCGTACCGGTTTTTGAAGTGTGAACCGGATCTTCGTAACCAAACTTTTTTGCCCTGGCCGACTCTTTTTCCATATATGCTCCACGAACATTTTTTGCCCCAAGAATAATGCCAAGCCCGGAAAGTTCATGGTGATGTTTCTGCAGCCTGTTCATAGAACTTTTAAGGTACATCTGGTATGTATTGTAAATAACAGCCTTTTTGGTGTTGTACTTTTTCATCATAGCCAGAACAAGGGAATCTATGGCCCCTTGCAGCCAGCTCTCTTCGGCATCTACAAATATACTAACGTCTGCTTTATAAGCGGATTTACAGATCAGCTCAAATCTTTCTTTAACCCTGTTCCAGGCATCAACCTGATGATTTGATTTAGATGTGGAACCATTACTGTATGCTTCTAACAAATCAAAATCGGCAAGAGCAGTAATTTTTAAGCTGATTATAGGAACGCCTTTATGTTTGCCCGCAAACCGGATGGCTTTTAGAAATTCCTGGGTAACAGCTTCATATTCTTTTTCTGTATCTTTTGCTTCGGCACCATAATCGAGTACAGTAAGTACACTATGTTCGTGAAGATTATTAATGACTGGAATGCAATCCTCAAGGTCTTTACCCCCGCAAAAAACTTTGTAGAAGGTGTTGTACACAATGTGCCCTGCAAAAGGCAAACGCCATTCAACGGCCGTCATACCAACTTTACTCAATCCTAAAACCAGGTCGGGGTATTGATGCATTAACCCGTAAATCCATTTTGCGAGCTTAAGGTCGCTCGTTGATTTATATTTAAAAGCGGTTTTAGTATTAGTGAGTAGTTCCTGCATCAATAACGTTTTGAATGCTTCTTTGAAGCAGGGGCAATGATAGTAAATTTTAAAGTGAAACCATCATTTCGTTCCTATAAAAAACGAGTAATTCCACATGCCCGAATACGCACTTTTAGAAGCTTCGAATTTTACCCGAAATACATGGTTTAAGTGAGGAAATAATTTCCCCGACAAATCCACGTGATTCACCGCCATCCATTTCTTAAAAAAAGAAGAAGGAGTGCTATCAAAGTCAACAACTGCGATTATTCCATTTGGTCTTAGTGATTGATGGCAGCAGTGCAGACACTGTTCTATGTTTCCTGTCATGGTTAAAGAATAGGAACACAGAATCAAATCAAAATGCTCTTGTGCTGGCAAATAATCTTTCCAGGCTGCATGAATAAGGGTAATGTTGTTTTGTTGAGAGATTTTTCCGGAAGCTTTTTCAAGCATTTCTTTAGAAGAATCGAGCCCGGTTATACTGGAATTGGGAAACCGGCTAGAAAGCAGCCTTAAGTGTTTTCCGGTTCCACATCCTAAATCGAGGATTCTGCTTTTACTAGGAATGTCAGGTAATTTTTGTAGGATGTTATCCCTGCCAAACAAAATTCCCCATCTGGTTGCATCATAAATATGATGATGAATTTTATAATATGAGTTTACCGAATCAAACATGCAGCTCCATTAAAAAAGTAGAAGGGTAGGTGCCAACTCTGTCGTTAAGTTTAAGAAACTCCTGATTAACCGGTATTTGACTGACCCGTTCTTTAACGGAGCAGGGAAGAAAACCTAAGTCAGGGTAAACCGACCTCATTAATACTTTAGCTTTGGGTTTAGCTGATTTTAGAATAGCCTGCCATTCCTGTTCCAATTCATTTGTTCCATTGCCTATAAACCAGTCCTGGTGATCGAGCAATATAAAGTGAGAGTATTTCTTTGAGGTTTTTGAAAGAAAATCTTTCACCGAAATGGTTTGGCTGGAGAGCTTCGGGATTTGTGAGCTAATGAGTTTAAAGTTTTCCTCCTTCAAATAATTTGGTAACGCTTCTTTGTGGTATAAACCATTCAGGTAAAGTCTCCAAAAGTAGTTCGCAACAGGGTTTTGAACTACGAAGATGTTCCATAGCACCGTTTTTATATGCTCGTTAAGCGTGCGCATTCCCTGTTTTTGGTTAAGAGGAACACCTGCAAGGCTGAGCATTAAATTCGATTTCCACAGATATTTACTGAACCCGTTCCATAAATGTGGTTCAATGTCGCTCCTGAACAAAGCTTCTCTCTGTTCGATAGTATGCAAGCCAAGTAGTTGGTTTATGCTTCCCCGCAGGCCTTTTACATTAATAAGAGTGTTTAATATTGTTGAAAACCGCCCTGTTAACCCGTTTTTGTAAAAGCCGTTTTCAGAGGCAAACCAGTGAATGTGTTGGTTCCAAAAGCGGAGAGAGTCTTCTTTTAGAAAAGATGAAACAGAGCTGTAGATATCCTGGTAGTATGTCGATTTGCCGGTCAAAAATAATTCGCTCAGGTTTTTCCGATCCTTACCCATATAACATGCTTTTTTAAAATCAAAAAGAGCATTCTGATAAGGGTTGATATCTACGCAATCAACAGAGCCAGGTTCGTCAAGTAAATAATCGAACGCATTGTCGCCAGCACTGGTTATCATCAACAAGTCGCTTTTCTCATTGATCTGCAGTAACTCCCGGTCAATGGCGGGATCTTCCCAGCATGTGTTATAGATAAGGAAACGGGATGTCAGAAACCTGAACCAATAGGAAGAAAGCGAATTATACATCGTGCAAACTTAGCACAATTTTGAAGAATCTTCTGATGAATCCCTCAAAACAATTAAGTATCAAATTTGTATTTTCAACCATTAAATAAAAACGTTATGAGCACCTCAGATACAAAGAAGAAAATAGAGCAAGGCATAGAAAAAGCAGCTGAAGTTTTAGAGCAGAAAGCTATTGAAAGCTATGACAAGGCTTTGGTTAAACTTCAATACGAAAAAGAACGCCTGGAACGGGAATTACGCCACGAATACCGCAACGCCCGCCGTTATGTTCGTGCAAATCCTGAGCAGGGTATAGGAATAGCATTTGCAGCCGGATTGTTTTTGGGAATTCTTCTTACCCGGGGCGGAAAAGACTAATTTATAGCAACAGATGGGAATTAATAAAGATCACCTGCAGGAACTCTATGAGCGTGTGGACTCGCTCAGGAGGTACCTTTGACTACGATAAACGCAAAGTCCGCATCATAGAGCTTACCGAAAAAACGCAGGATCCTGAGTTTTGGAACGATCCTGATTCGGCACAAAAGGTGATGAAGCAGCTGGATCACGAGAAAAGCTTGGTCGGATCATGGGATGAACTGGATTCTCTACGCGATAGTATTAATGTGTTTCTGGAATTCGAGGAAATGGGAGAGGATGTCTCATCTGAGCTTGAAGCAGAGTATGGTAAACTCCGAAAACAGCTTGAAGCACTTGAATTGCGAAATATGCTAAACGGGCCTGACGACCAGCGAGATGCCGTGGTTACATTTAACCCGGGGGCAGGTGGAACAGAAAGCCAGGATTGGGCACAGATGTTGTACCGGATGTACGTTCGTTGGTGTGAGAAGAACGATTTTAAAGTTTCTGTTATCGATTATCAGGATGGGGATGTGGCAGGCCTCAAATCAGCTACTATTGAAGTACAAGGCATTAATGCGTATGGGTTTCTAAAGGCAGAGAGTGGGGTACACCGTTTGGTTCGGGTTTCTCCTTTCGACAGTAATGCAAGAAGGCATACTTCTTTTTGTTCGGTTTTTGTATCTCCTTTAATCGATGACTCTATCGAAGTAAATATCAATGAAAGCGATGTTGAGCTTCAACGATTCCACTCAAGTGGTGCCGGTGGGCAGAATGTGAATAAAGTTGAAACTGGTGTACGGCTAATATGGGAAGGAGAACTATCAGATGGCCGGGTAGGGCGTGTTGTGGCTGAATGCCAGCAAGAACGTTCGCAATTACAGAATCGCGAAAAGGCCATGATTTTGTTAAAGTCTCGGATTTATGAAATTGAAAAAGAAATCCAGGAAGCAGAAAAAGCACGGTTAGAAGGAACAAAAGGGAAAAACGAATGGGGATCACAAATTCGAAGTTACGTATTTGATGATCAGCGGGTAAAGGATCACCGAACCAATCACGAAACCTCTAATGTAAATGGAGTAATGGATGGAGATCTGGATGAATTTATTAAAGCCTACCTGTTAAGTATTTCAACTCAACCTCAATAGTTTTGATAATAGTAGGTGTTACAGGAGGGATCGGTTCCGGTAAAACAGTGTTTTGTAAAGAACTGGAATCCTATGGTGCTTATGTTGTTTATGCTGATGACCTTGCAAAAAAGATCATGGTATCAGACCTGGAACTTATCAGGGAAATTAAATCTGCTTTTGGAGCAGAATCCTACGAAGAAGACGGTAGCCTTAATCGCTCGTACTTAGCTGAAGAAGCTTTTAATAAAGGTAGAGTTCAGGAATTGAATGATCTTGTTCATCCGGTGCTTTGGCGGGAAACAGATCGGTTGCTATCAGAAAAGGAGCAAGAGGGGGTCGAGGTTTTTGTAAAAGAGGCAGCCATTTTGTTAAACAATGGAAGGCCTGAAAATCTGGATTATGTTGTGCTGATTGAGGCCTCGCTTAACAAAAGAGTTGAAAGGGTGGTGAAAAGGGATGCATCAAATAAAGACCTTGTGCTTGACCGGGTTGCCAGGCAGCCAGACTTTGGTTCTCTGTTACATTTGGTTGATTTCAGGATAATAAACGATGGAAGCATCGAACAATTGAATAATAAAGCGGAAGAACTTTACGTGAGAATTAAAAATTCTGAGAGTATCGGCGGATAAACATGCGTATATTCCCGAAGTACTTTATAAAACAATAGGGATATGACGGCACAGAAAGAAGAAAGACTTGTTACGTTAGAAGAATTTATTATTCAGGCACAAAACAGATTTCCGGGGGCAACAGGGGAACTTTCTCAGTTACTAAGAGACATTGGTTTAGCAGCTAAAATCATATCAAGGGAAGTAAATAAAGCCGGTATTACAAACATTCTCGGTTTCGACGGTTCAACCAATGTGCACGGCGAAGCAGTAAAGAAGCTAGATTTATTCGCAGACAGCCAATTAATTTCTGCCCTTGAGCGCTCCGGAATTACCTGCATGGTAATTTCAGAAGAAAATGATGGAATTGTAAAACTCAGTACTACTGGCGGCAAATACATTGTGTATCTTGATCCGCTTGACGGTTCTTCTAATATTGATGTAAATGTTTCGATAGGAAGTATTTTTTCGATCTATATGCGTGAGCCCCGTTTTGATAATGCTGTACATGAGCAGGATGCTTTGCAGCCCGGATCTAAACAGGTTGCAGCAGGTTATGTGCTTTATGGATCAAGTACGACCCTTGCTTACACCACAGGACTGAATGTGAGTTTGTTTACGCTCGACCCCAGCCTTGGGGAATTTATTCTTTGTGATCGTTGTGTTAAGATCCCAAAACATGGCAATATTTATAGTATTAACGAAGGAAGCTACAATTCCTGGGATGTTGGGCTAAAAAGGTATATCAAATACTGTCAGGAAGAGGATACTGAATCTGGCCGTCCTTATTCTGCGCGGTATATAGGTTCTATGGTGGCAGATATTCATCGAACCCTTATAAAAGGCGGTATTTTTATTTATCCGCACAGCAAAAAATATCCTAATGGCAAATTAAGGCTGATGTACGAGTGCAATCCCCTGAGTTTTATTATTGAGCAGGCAGGGGGTATGGCCACGGATGGAGAAAACCGCATTCTGGATATCGAACCCAAAGCCATCCACGAGCAGACTCCCATTTATATTGGTTCACCTGAAAATGTGAAACATGTAATGGATTTTCTACATGAGTTTGCTGAGAAAGAGCCTGAATTTAAAATTTGATCTCAGTGCCTAAAAGAAAAGCCTTCTTAATATAACCATTCTAATCCCGACCGCTTTTAGGAGAAGAACTCACACAATTTTTACAGCTGGTTCTCAATTTGGATAGATCTGTCCGTCGTATAAAACTTTGGAAGCCCAGGCCTCCCTATGCCGAAGCTTCGCGCGACAGGCTCATCGCTCCGAATATTAAAGTCTCTGAGTGACTTAGCCGTCATCCAGAAGGAGTTGCTTTGCAACGACTGATGGATATGAACAATTCTGTTCTTTTAACTATACCTTCAGCTATTTCGATTTATTTGCTCTGCTTTAAATGCCTCAATTTTTGCTGCGTTAATCATATAACTTGACGATAGAACCATCCATTGACATCAGAGAATCCGGTATGGTTATTTCTTTCTTAGTTGCCGCGAACGTAGTTCCTTATTCCATTTAAAACCGATATCCAATTCGGACATGTAAATTTAAAATGGTTTCTCCTTCGTTTTCCAAATATCCAACACTTTTAGCGAAAATGTACCTGTATCCAATTCCAATTCCGGTTTCATATGTAAAACTGTTTCCTATATTCCTTTTTATTCCCCAAGTTGGGATTATCGAAATTTGGTTAGCAATTTCTACATTGTCATAATTTGATATCACGAACCAATTCGGATGATAACTTGCCTGAAGAGCCAGGAAGTTTCCGCTATTCCCGGTTATGTTTCTTGATTTAGATATTCGTTTATCTAAATTATAATACCATCGTGGCTCCAATCTAATTACGGGTGTTATTAAGTATCCATTATTTGGATAAAAACTACCTCCCCAAAATCCGGCATCCATTCCGGCCTCTGCTCTAAAAGCAATTTGATTCGATAATTTTGCTTCTTTGTGTGCCCAAACTCCTAAAACTCCTGTTTGGATTCCATAAATAGATTTTTCTACACTTGCATTTTGAGATTTAGCCAGAAATGTGAATCCGCAGAGAGTTAAGGTTAATAGGGTTTTTTTCATTTAATTTATTTTTGTTTTTAAAAAGTTCTTCGTTTGTATGTTTTTATAACACTTTGAATTTGTTTGTACGAATCGTGCAATAGTTATTTTTTCAGTCTACAAAGGTTTTTTTAATTACTTCTTTGCATTTTTTTATTTCTGATTGTTGGGTCGAGGTTTACAAGAACAACGAGTATTGTTTTATATCCATTCTTCAAGGTTTTCGTCCTCGAACACATCATTCATAAGCAGAGGATTTCTCTTAACTTTTCAGTTTGACGTTAACTTTTGTTTTATATGCGTTGTTTACAAGAGTTACTTTTTTACAATTTCCACTCTTCTGTTCAATGTTCTGCCTTGTTCTGTGCTATTAGTTGAAACAGGAGAAAGCATTGCAACGCCTTTTGCAGTTACTCTTGAAGTAGAAATTTTATACTTATTTATTAATTCCCTTGCAACAGATTCAGCCCGGTTTTGAGATAGAGTAAGATTACTTTCCAGGTTTCCAACGTTATCGGTATGCCCAACTACGAAAACATTTATTTCGGGGTTGTTCTTCAAATAAGCTGCTATAGTAGTTAAGGTTTCTTGAGATTCCGGTCTTATTGCAGCACTATTGAAATCAAACTGTATTCCATATACAGCCATTTTGCCATCCGTTTTCATTTTACTGGCTATATCATCGACTGTTATTTTGGAAAGATCCATTGATTCGGATTGTATGATATCAATCCTATATACCAAACCGTCTGATTGCGATCTTTCATTATATCCTGACATTACCGCAACGGTTGTTTTTTGTCCGTTCAGTTCTTTTTCTGCAACCAGGTAAGAGGCGTTTGCACCCAGGTAAGCATTACTCCGGCTGATCTCCGGTATATATTTGCCTTCAGATAATTGAGTAACTACAGAATACCCATCTGCATCGCATTCATTTCTGAAACAACTAAAAAGTATTTTGTATCCTTTTTCCTTTAAAGCATTCTCATAGTTTTTATGAATCAGTAGTTGAGAAGAGCCATCGGAAGCTTGATAGTCTATGGAAGTTCTTTTTCCCTCAATAATTTGATGGTCTTTTAGCGAATAGATTTTTCCCGGCACATTACCTCTTTCTTTGCTTAAAGCAATTATGTATTGATCGTACTCATTGTTCGAGTATTCGATAATCCAGGAATCGGGATATCTGGAAATCAGTTCACTGTCTGTGCTTCCTGCTTTGTCTTGCTGGGCAAAGGCCAGGATATTGATTGATAAAAAGAGTAAAGTGGTTAGGAGTCTTTTCATTGTTTATTGCTTTTGTTTAAGCACTAATGTAGCAATTATATTTATACATTAGTGCCATTTCGTTCGTCTTTTTCATTTTCGAATGCTTGATATTCACATTTGTAACAACACCAAATTGTCAATTCAGATATTTCTTCATCAATACTCCAAGTGAATGAGTCTTTTCCACAATTTGGACAAATTTGAGTAGCTACTTTATAAACTTTTTAAGTAGTTCTCTGCATCTCTCATATTCAATTCGGTTTCGTTAAATGCACTTCCTGTCCGTTTTTTATTAAAAATAGGTTCTTCTAAATTTCCAAGAGCAATCATTAATTGATAGACCGCTAAAGGTTCTTGCTTTTCAAATTCTGTTTTCAGCCATATTCTAAAATCAGGAATTAGATTTTTATCGTGAACCTTGCTTAGAGTCCAATATGCGCTAATTCGTTCTTTTGAGTCAGAGTAAAGTCCGCTATTCAATCCGTTAATAATTTGAATTTTTAAGTCGTTTGGTTTTAATTCCGTAAGTCCAGATTCAGCAATTAATTTTTCTTCGTATTCCGTTTTTTTATTTCCATTCGCTTTTTCGAATATATAAGCAGAAGCCTCAAATTGGTCGTTGGTCAGTTTCATTTCCTTTTAAGTACGATGTTTTTTTCAAATGCAGTACAACGTGGCTGGGCTAAGTACAGTGGTTTTACCATTGAATTTAGTTCAAGTTGGGATGAGTTGCTACGCAACTTTGTACTTAGCTAGGTCGCATTAGTTTTTGTTGGTATATGATTTGAAATCGTGCTGGTTTTCCCATTTTAAAAGTAGCAGGGGCTAAAAAAGCCTAAAACCTAACCTTAGTTCCTTCCCTGATATCATAGTTTATGCTGTAGCCGGCATTGGTTTCTATTACATATTTTGCAGGAGCTTCTGATGGTAGGCTTTTTTCTGAAAATGGCACCGTATTTTGATAGACACGTACAACTACGCTGTCAGCATTTACATACATTATATCAAGCGGGAGAGGAGTGTTTGCCATCCAAAAGCTTTGGGGTTCTTCTGTATCAAAATAAAAGACCATACCGGCATCCTCAGGCATTGAACGCACATCCATCAAGCCCTGGTTTCGTTCAAGAGGTTCATCAGCTTTAGCAAAACGCAATGTGGAGATTATTTTCCCGTCTTCTTTCAAGAATTGAAGGGTATGCGGGTATTGCAGCACTCTGCCGGCTTGTTTTGGTTCATCAGTTTTCTTTTTTGGATCGCCTCCACAACTAAGAAGTAAAGCAGAGGCGATAAAAAGAGTGGTAATTTTATTTAACATTGAAATCGACTTCATGTGTTGCTTTTCCAACTTTGAAACGAACTTTGTAGGCACCTTTTTGGATATATTCACCCTTTTTTGTTAAAAGATCCCATTCAAAAATATTAAATCCATAATCTGACTTTTGAGTGGTTTTGAATACAGCATCGTTTTCACCATCAATTACCGAAATTTCAACTTTTGGTCCTTTCTTACCAGGCACAAAGTACATTAAATTAACACTCGGTTTAAATGACTGCCGATAGGGTACCCGTTGGTTTCCCCATTGGCTTGAATACCGGATATCATCGGGAGCAATACCGGTAACAGCTTCGTTCATTCTTTCTGAAACAGCATGGAGTGGTTTTACATCCATCACCCAGATGCTTCTCCCGTGTGTACCAATTACTAACTCAAGCTCTCTGGGGTGTACTACCATATCGTAACTGGCCACATTCGGGAGTTGGTTTAAGTAATGCCATTCCTTTCCATCATTAAAACTGATGTATGTTCCATGGTCGAGCCCTGCATATAGTATTTCCGGAGTAACCGGGTCTTGCAGAATCACATTGGCAATTTCATCAGGGAGATTCCCTTTTACAGATGTCCAGGTTTTTCCGAAATCGGTGGTTTTGTAGAGGTAGGTAGTGAAATCATCGAACCGGTACCCATTTAGAGACACGTAAGCGGTTCCTCTATCATATTTTGAAGCATGTACTTCACTTACCCAAAGATCTTTCGGGATACTGCCTGTTACGTTTGTCCAGCTTGCGCCGCCATCTTTAGTAAGTTGTATGTTTCCATCATCGGTACCTACCCATATTTGATTGAAATCAAGTGGAGATTCTGCTATAGTTGTAATGGTTGAGTAGGGGACATTGCCATTTGGATGGTTGTTAGTTAAATCCGGGCTGATTGCTGTCCATGTGTTTCCACGATCCAGCGAACGGCTAAGTTTTTGAGACCCAAAGTACACCACATCCGGGTTGTGATGGCTCAAATTGACAGGGGTATTCCAGTTATAACGATACCGCGGTTCTCCTACCTCATGCCGTGGTGTGATCCGGTCTGTGGAATTTTCGGAGCGGTCCAGGCGGAAGTAATTTCCGTATTGAAATCCTACATAAACGATATCCGGATTTTTAGGATTGGCAAATACATGCATTCCATCGCCGCCAAATAAACGCGTCCAGGGTCTTCTGCGATTTGGTGTAGAATTAGAAGCCCCCATAAATGTACCGTTATCCTGCAGCCCGCCATAAATGTTGTAGGGTTTCTCCATATCCACACTTACGGTATAGAATTGCCCTAAGGCTGCAACGTTGTGATGGATGAAATTTTCACCTCCGTCATGGCTTTCATACAATCCGCCGTCATTTCCCAAAAGAATGTGTTCTGAATCGTTCGGGTCAATCCACAGCGCGTGATGATCGACATGGACACCGTCATTTTGCGCTTTAGTTGTCCACGTTTTACCACCATCGGTAGATTTTATAAAGGGTACACCAAAAGTATAAATGGTATTTTCATCATTCGGATCTACCCGGATTTCACCGAAATAATACCCATACGTGTTAAAAACTCCGGGAATTTCATAGTCGTGAGTTTTGCTCCAGCTGTCGCCGCCGTCATTTGATCTGTACACCTCCAGCTGTTTAATATTTGTTTGGAATAAAGCAGCGTTTGCATCCCCTAGAAATTCTCCTAATGCTTTTGGCTTGTACTTGCCATTGGCAACATCACGTTTAACACTTTTTGCCGTGTATTTTTCGGGGAAACCATTTCGACGAAGGAAGGTTTCCAGCTTTTTATTTTCCAGTTTAGCGAAATCACTGATTGACATTTTTATGAACGAAGTTTGGGTAAGAACATCACCGTCAGCTTGCCGTTCTTCTTTCATTTCGTACTGGTTGTCTAGAACCGCATACATTACATTCGGATTGCTCCGGCTTACATCAAGCCCGATTCTTCCAACAAAATTCCCTTGTGGAAACCCGTTTACTGATTTGTTCCAGGTTTCACCTCCATCAGTAGATTTATAGATAGCCGATCCATTTCCACCTTCTTTAAAATTCCAGGCTTTCCGATCTTTCTCCCATGAGGAAGCCCATAATACATTTGGGTTTGCTGGATGTATTGCCAGGTCAATGATCCCTGTACTATCATTTACAAAAAGGGTTTTTACCCAGGTTTCGCCGCCGTCTATTGTTTTGTAAACGCCGCGATCGCTATTGTAGGAATAAAGTGCCCCCAGTGCAGCTACCCATGCGGTGTTTTCATCGGTTGGATGAGTAATGATTCTCCCGGTATGCTGGGTATTTCTTAATCCGGCATACTTCCAGGTTTGTCCGGCATCCATGCTCTTAAAAACCCCTGCACCTGCGTAGCTTGAACGGCTGCTGTTATTTTCTCCGGTTCCAACCCAGATTATATCGGGGTTTGCTTCCGAAATAGCAATATCGCCAATGCCTAAAGCATCCTGATGATCGAAAACCGGAGCCATGGTATTTCCACTGTTCTCTGTTTTAAATACCCCGCCTGAGGCATAGCCTACATAAAATACCCTGCTGTTTTTTGGGTGAACCGCAATATCGGTAACTCGTCCGCTCATGACCACCGGGCCCACACTGCGAACCGGATAATGCTTAAAGATGGATGAATTCCTTAACTCAGCTCTTTTTTGGATAGAGGCATGTAGCTCAGATTCAGAAGAAGACTCAATATGCTGTGCAATAGCAATTTGAGAAGTAACCGTTGTAAATAAAATCAGAAAAAAGAAAGAAGAGAACTTTTTCATAAGGGTAGTTAGTTTGAAATGAGATGGATGATAAAGAAGGGAGTGGTAAGATTCCGAAAAAAAATATTAATGGCGTTCTGGTGCTTAGATTATCCTTACCATATTGTACCTAAAGGAAGAGATAAGGTTATTCCCGCACAAGTGTTCACTGCGAGGTTACTTTACTTATGCTCCGCCTTCAAAAACTTATTCTCCCTTTTCAATTCATTCACTCGCTTTTGAATGTTAATCACATGCAGCGTCAACTCCTCAATCTTCTTTAGCGACAGCATGTTCATTTCCCCCAGGGTGATACCGTTGGTTTCCATTTCTTTAGCGGTAGGATTTCCGGCAGGTGTTTGTGGGTTTTGATAAAGGCTTCGAGATCTTTGAGGGGGTGAGGTTGTAATTTTCTTCAAAGACATAGTCCAGGCCGGGAACAAAAAGATCGACTTTCACTTCTTCTGTGTGGATCTTTCCCTTTACCGTTAGTTTCTCGTCGGGAGAGGTCGTGCTGATGCCTACATTGATATGAAGTAAATATGATGGGTTTGTGGTTCCAATGCCCACATTCCCTGTAGAGTCAATTTTGTTGGCGACGGCTTGGGCAAATATGGAAAACGAAAGCAAAGAAAATACCAGAAAAGTAAGTAAGCGTTTCATAATTCAAAGCAGGTTGTTTATAATTAAAAGTATGATTTCAATTAACACTTTTCTCGGGTAGAATTCCACTTTGTACTTGTTTGATGATATTAGAAATAAAGAGGAAGGTTCAGCACTTATCACTGTGCTTATTATAACCATGATCATTTCTTTGTTTATCGTTGGTATTCTGGGAGCTTTGTATGTGCAGGTATCTTTTATCCAGAGAGATATTAACGAAGCAAAAGCTCAGTACAAAGCAGAGGAAGGAGTATTCAGGTTACTGGATAGTGTTGCAAACCGGGCCGTCACCCGTATTGATACAGTAGTTTATGTTCAGGATAGCAGCAGGGTACAGCTTTCGATGAACCCCTTTGGAGGAGTGTATTCGGTTCAATCAATAGTAAAAAGTGGCAATAAAGATATAGCCCTTACTGTGGTAGTGGGAGAAAAAGCTTCTTCTGTATTTGACAAGGCATTGATGATTGGTGATGAAACTTCAGCCTTAAATGTAACCGGCTCTACTAACATAAAAGGAGATATTATTACGGGGAAAGAGGGAGTACAGGAAAGCAGTTTTAAAGGATTTCCATTTAGCGGAAAAATTGAAGGAGACAGCTATGAGATTGGAGACGATGTTGAGTTCCCGGAGTTTGATACTCGGCTTTTCCAGGATTTCATAGAAAACACAAACGAATTGTTCGGGAAAAGGAATTTGCCTTCCATCAGGGTGGCAGATCGAAAAAGTGATCTTTTTAACTGGAGTTCAACACGGGACACGGTATTCTTTATCAAAGACCTGGTGATAGAACAAAATGAGTTTTTTGAGGTTCCTGCAAACAAAACCCTTCTGGTAGATGGCAACATAATGATTGATGGGGAACTGAAAGTGGGTGCTTTTTCCAAAGTACTTTCTGATGATACACTAATGGTTTCCGGAAAATTAGAAGGAACTGATTTTATTGCCTATGCCGAAACGGTTTTGGAAGTAGGAGGCGAATCAGAAGCAAGCGGGCAGTTTATTTCTTCTGGCCGGATTTATGTAAGTGGCAATAGTTATCTGCAATACCCAAGTGTACTATACACTTCTATGGAATTTTTTGATGGAAATGAACCTGAGGTAATAAAAATATCTGATCAGGCTGTGCTGAATGGGACCATTATTTATCCGGTTGAAAATAATATTGCAACACGGGAACTATTTCGGGTAAAAGTAGGAAAATCAGCGACAGTACGGGGAGGTATCTATACCTTAAGCCAAACAGAATTGGAGGGAAACATCCTGGGTACAGTAGCCACCAATCAATTTTATTTTTACGAATCACCCACAACCTACATAAACTGGTTGAAGGACGTAAGCGTTGATGTTACAGGCAGACCGGAGAATTATATTATGCCCGTAGGTTTTTCTGATACCACCCAGTTTGGGATTTTGAACTGGCAAATAAATCGAGAGGCTCCATGAGTAACGAATCGGGATACAGTTTGGTAGAATCATTGGTAGCTATGGCACTGCTGATGGCGGTCTTGGTTCCGGCAGCGATGGCTCTTATTTATATTGGAAGCACACCTATAGCCAAAGATAAGATCGAGAGTTTCAGCCACGCCAGAAATCAAATGGAATATGTACTATCAAGCCATGATGCAGGATCCGGAACTATTGAAGTGGATGGAAAATGGTTGGTAAAAACAATGGTAGATAGTACTTCAAACCTATATACTATCCGGGTAAAAGTATTTAAACATGATACATTGTCTTCTCCATTAATTGAATTGCAAACTGCAAGGATATGGTACAGGGAATAAATAAAGAAGAAGGATTTACCTTAGTAGAGATACTCGTTGCAATCACCATTACCACCATTGTGCTGGGCTTGGTTTCTTCTATCTTTATTTTTGTGAACCAGCAGTATCTGAAAGGAGATTCAAATCTGAAATTCTATAACAATATGCACATCGTACACACAAAATTGTTCAACGATTTGCGATATGCGGATGATATAAGTGTAACAGATACCACAATTGTTCTCAGACACAAAACCAAAGTTAATGTGTACACCATTTCAGAAAAAAGATTAATGCTGAACAGTGCGGAGTTGAAATCAGAGAAAATAGACAGTTTATATATTAGAAGTTTTAAGCTGGATGAAGAAAAGAACCTGGCAGAATGGGAGTTATTACAAAAACAAGGAGCAAAAGAGTTGAGTATCAAATCAGCCATGTTTCTCAGAAAACCAAATCTATGGAATACTACCAATCCTTTATCTTCAAGTTCCGGAGAATGACCAGTGGCTAAATTACCTCCATCGCTACAAAAAGCATCCAAAAAGAAAAGAGAAAACTTGCTTTCCAGAGAGTTGTCTCTTCCGTTTACAAAAGAAGTACCAGACAAAGAAGTGATTGAATTTACCAGAAACCTTGCGGTAATGCTGAAGGCTAAACTTCCGTTGGTGAAAGCGTTAGATACCACATCGAAACAGATATCTCACAAAAAATTCAAGCATATCGTAGATGATATTAAAAGGCAGGTAAAAAAGGGAAAAAGCTTATCCAAAGCTTTTGAAATGTATCCTAAGGTATTCGATCAAATTTATGTGCAGCTTTCTAAAGTGGGGGAAGTGTCCGGGGTTCTGGACGATATATTGTTAAGATTATCAGGGTATCAGGAAAAATCGTATAAGTTGAAGCAACGGGTGAGAATGGCCATGGTTTATCCATCCATTATAATTGGGGTAGCTGTTTTTGCGGTAACTTTTTTGTTGGTTTTTGTTGTGCCAACCTTTGTGGATATGTATGCGGATTTTAATGCGGAGCTTCCCGGGCCTACAAAAGTAATTTTGGCCGTTAGTAAATTTCTAACGGATAATGTGCTTTTAATAAGCGTAGCTATAATTGTATCAGTGATAGGATTAAGCTATTTCTCAAAATCAGAACAGGGCAGCAAAGTAATTGACGGCCTGAAACTGCGGGTACCTTATTTCGGTGAGCTATATAAAAAAAGCCTGGTTGGTCAGCTTACCAAAACATTATCCACACTTTTACACAGCGGAGTTACTTTGTCAGAATCCATAACTGTTTTAAAAAACTCGTCTTCAAATTCTGTACTTAGGTCAGAGATTCAATTAATGGGCTCTGCATTAACCAAAGGCAAAAGCCTTAATAAATCTTTAGAAGACAGTAAAATCTTCCCGATTGTGGTTACACAAATGATCAGTGTGGGAGAAGAAACCGCCAGCCTTGATGAAATGTTGGAACAAGTAGCCGATCTTTTTGAAGAAGAAGTAGATATTATGGTTGAGGGGTTAACATCAATCATTGAACCTGTGCTTATCGTTTTTATCGGGCTGATATTGGGAGCAATTATCGTAGCACTTTATTTACCAATCTTTGAATTGGTTAATGTGGTAGGTTGACGTAGCTTCTTGTTTTTCAGTTGTTCTCATTTACAAATTTGAACAGTTTTTTTGTTTGATAATGTAGTTTTTAGATGCATCATCAAACAAAATTATCATAAAAAGAGGTTATGAAAGAAAGAATAAGAATAAAGATATCAGCAATTTTATTGTGCATACTATGCTTAACTGCCGTTTCTGCCAGCGCCCAACCATCAGACAAAGAACAAGTACTTAAACAAATAGAAACTCTGTTTGATGGCATGAGAGCCGGAGACAGCAGTAAAGTGGCTCAGGTTTTTACACCGGATGCAACCATACACTCCATTTTCAGAGATCGTGAAGGAAAAGTTCAGTTTAGAGCCGGCTCATTAAACGCTTTCAAGAATGCGGTAGGTACTCCTCACGACCAAATTTGGGATGAGCGTGTTGCCAATATAAAAGTGAATGTGGATGGAGACATGGCCGTTGCCTGGGTTCCTTATTCTTTTTATCTCGGAGATAATTTTTCCCATTGCGGGGTAAATTCATTTCAATTTATGAAAACACCGAAAGGCTGGAAAGCAATTTCTATTGTTGATACCCGGCGCAGAACAAATTGTGTCGAAGATTTATAAATGAAAAATCCCGATAACCCTATTCCGGCAAAATATTTTAATAGCAATTAACTGGAAAATATAAGCCATAAAAAAAGCCTTTCAGTTTTCTGAGAGGCTTTTTTATAAGTATAAGTAATAAACTTACCCAGCGTTCTTTTTTGCCTGGATCTCAAGTCTGATTTCCTGAGCCAGTTTTTTAAGATCTTGAAGTCCTTTACGTGCACGTGTACCTGCTGCTTTGTTGCCTTTGTCGTAAAATTTCTCCATTTCAGCTGTTGTCGATTCAACTAAGTTTTGTAATTCTGATACTCTACTCATTATGTATCTCCGTTAATTGTTTGTTAAAATTATCTTCCATTAGGAAACTGCGTTGAAGCTATCGAATAAGGGCTATCCAGTCAAATTAAAAAGTGCTTTTTTTTAATTTTAATGCACAAAGTTTGCAGAATTATTGAATAATTGAACAGTTTTTGAGGTTTGGCCACTCAGAAAAGTTCAATCCGGTGGTCAATTTTACTTTTTTGGTTAAATGAAGCTGCTCTTCGGAAAGGTGCTTGCCTTTAAAAATATCCGACAGGTTTTTCCATTCTAAATCTGGAGGATAATCTGAAGCCACATATAGTTCCGGGCTCGTATCCTGAGAAAAAATTACAATTTCATGATCTTTCAATTCAGTAAAGAGAAACTCGATCAATGCTATGGGAGGTACATACTCGGGCTTCCCTGCATTATCAACTAAGCTTGAAAGAAGTAACATAGGAGAAGCCAGGAGTGCATTAAATACCTTTCTATTGAGCTGAGGCTTACCATTTATAATTTTGATTAATTCTTTTTGGTACCCATGTAATCCAATGGTGGAAACACCATGATCTGCAAATAAAGCTACAAGCCTGTGGTTAAGGTCCATAATCGCTCGTTTTCTGGCATCCTCGCGCATCATACCCGTTTGTATTAATCTATTGGTGTACTCGCTATCACCATGAACTAGAATACCTTTGCGGGCACCTTGAGTTTTAAGAGCTTGAGCCAGCGATTTAAGAAAAACAGGGTTATCCAGGTGATCGTAATCGATAAGAGCAATATACTTTAGCACAGCTACTTTCCCAGCGAGGTTGAAGTGAAACTGAATGGCAATAAGTGATTTGAAAAGTGTACCGACAAAGTATCATCTGCATGATACAAATTGAGTTTGTGAGCCGGCATATGTTGATGAATAACTTGCCTGCAAGCTCCACAAGGGCTGCTGAACTCTCCCTTTGCGGTGTGTAAACTCATCTCAATAAAACCCGAATACCCAAGGGCCAAAGCTTTTGCCAAAGCAAGGCGCTCTGCACAAATTCCTTTTGTCCAGTCACTCACTTCCACATTTACAGCAGTAACAGCGTTATTATTTTCACAAAAAAGAATAGCCGAAACAGGGAAGTCAGAATTAGAAGCTACTGCCTTTGAAAGTAGTTTTTTTAGATGCTTCTTTGCTTCATGTTCTTCTATGCTAATGCAATGATTTTGGAATTCGATGTGGCCGATGAGATCTACGGGTGAAATCTCAAGATCAAATTCCTGTACCCAAAAACCTTGCTGTTCAAGAGCAGCATCATTTTTTAGAATCAGTTTCTTTGGGAGGTCACCTTCAGATAAACAAAAACAACATGCTGCTTGAATGGCGGGGATTGTAAGAGGAAATGAAATATTTTCGACCCGTACGCCTGGGTAGTAAGCTCCTGATACACCTTGAATTATACAAGCTCTTGGCGATGCAGAATATGGAACAAAGGCGCGGTTTTCGAGTTCGGTCCAGTTCATTATTATTGCAACTAATTTTGAACAGGTGTTAAGCGCATACTTCTGAGTTCAGACTTTGAAAACAGAGTGCTATCCTGATATAGCATTCTGTATTGCCCATTGAGCCACATTTCTGTTTGATCGCCAAAATGTTCTGAAAATGGCCGGGCAGATTGTCCGGTAGGAGTAATCGTTTTAATTGCACTCATATCCGAAAAATCGACAATTCGGCGAATGGAGGGACCCAGCACCATATTGTACGGTTTGTTCCAGCTGTACTGCGCATTATCTACGCTCATTCCATGTCCGTCAATTTCATAGGGGCCTTTGCTGAGAACATTATCCACAATCATTTTTAAATATGCCGGAGCATCAGGATTCTCTACAGCCTGTGAGAAGAGAGGAGGGCGAAGCGATAATTTGTGCAGCTGTTCCCAGCGCCAGTCTTCTGATTGCTGGCCAAGTGAATCACTTAAAAACAAAATGGCATCCTGCATACTTTTTAAAATAATATCTGATCGGTTTTCCAAATCAGGAGTTGAAATATTATCAAAGAAAGAAGTAGAATCGGCTTCAAGAAGAGTACTCATTGTTCGTACAGGGATATTTTCATGATGAAGGAAGTTTGAATATGCTTCTTCCCCAAATTCATCTTCTAATGTGTTTTTTGTTAGGTGATAAAAGAATACATCAAAAATGGACGCTGCGGTGGCGTTTTTGGAATATTTGAAATCCCAGTTTTCTAAGTAAGAAACGGCATTATCGAAATTGTACACCTTTTGATTCCGAATAGCCTCTAATACAAGGGGAACGATTTTTTCAGCATGTTTTGAGTGCGTATCATTCTGGAGTTCGGAATAAAGTTCCGGAGTAAGCTTCTCATTCGATTCGAGAAATTCGGTAATTCTTTGAATTCTTGAAGGCGGCTCCCAGAATGTAGCCAGATAATGATCGTAGTTATCGGTAGTAATTTTGTTGTTCGCATTAGCTATCCAGCCCTTTTCGGGGTTAATTACATGCGGCATTTCTTCGTGAGGGATGTATCCCAGCCAGTCGTCATCAGGATCCCAGCCGCGGCGTAATGCAACTTTATCTCCGGTTCTTATCGGTAGTTTTGCGGTAGAGAACATGGCGATGTTTCCTTCCCGGTCACCATACATGAAATTCTGTCCGGGCACTCCAAAATGGGGCAAGGCATCTTTAAAATCTTGGAAGGTATTTGCCCAATTTATCTGATGCAGTGTTCGGAATTCGTTACTCATATCATAACCGGTCCATTGCATAGAAATAACTTTCCTGTCTGTTAAGCCTCTGGCGGGATAGATATCAGAAATAACCGGACCATGTTTGGTGTAACGGATCTCAACCAGTTCATCATCCGAATCTTTAACTTTAATTACTTCTCTGATCTTCCTGAACTGTTCATAAATGGCTGTGCTGTCATTCAAAGAATCGGCCACATATCTGCCCCGGTCTAATGGATCAACTAACTCGATAAAGAAATCAGTATCGTCCGCCATGATATTAGTAAGCGACCATGCCATCTCATCATTCTGCCCAAGAACCACACCGGGAACTCCCGCAAGGGTTGCCCCTGATACATTTTTCCCGTTTACATTCAAATGAACTTCATACCATTTTCCCGGCATATCCAGCCCAAGGTGAGGATCTCCAGCCAGCAAAGGATAGCCGGTATTTGTTTTAGAACCATCAACAACCCAGGCGTTACTTCCCACATGGGTGCCTTGTATCTGCAAAAGTTCTCTTTTTTGAACTTCCTGATTGAGCATAGGCATTAACGAGGCCGTTAATCGAATGGATTCATCGTCGTTCAAAGAAGTTGGAGTATCTTCTGGAAGGCGAAGTCTTAGTTGTTCAAACTGTTCTGGCGACATTTTGTTTTGAAGGTATCCGTACATTACTTCTGTCCACCAGCTCATGTTTAATTCCCATGCCATCAAGCGGGTTATAGCAATCGACCGGGTTGGCGTCCATTCAAAAGGTTCAATTCCTGTTAAAGCAAATTCGATGGGCAGCTTCTTATTGTTTTCTTCAACAAAAGCATTAACGCCATCAGCATAAGATTGCAGCAGGGCCCGTTCTTCATCATTTAATACTTCTTGCTCCAGTTGAACGGCTGTTTTCCAAAAACCTAAAGTTCGTTGGTATTTATCAAGATCTAATAACTCTAGGCCAAAAAATTCAGCAAAACGGCCTTGAGCGGCAATCTGAGTAAGTGTCATTTGCCATAACCGGTCCTGAGCATGCACATATCCAATACTGTAGTAGAGGTCGTTCATATTGTTGGAATAAATATGAGGTACTCCGAATTCATCCCAATGTATATCAACCTGCGAATGTAGCCCTTCCAGAGAAACAGTTGCTTCGTAATCAGGTAGAGGCTTATAAAATGTCCAGTAAAAAGCGAGACCGCAAAACCCGGCAAACAGGATCAGAAAAAAAATAAAAAGCTTTAAAAAAGTATTCATTAAGTACTATGAATTTTGACAAAACAAACTTACAAATTTAGAACCTGTAATGATATAAGAGCTTCGAAGAAACAAAGATGATACTAAAATGGCTCAGAGCCCGAGAGAAGAGCCTGCCTAAAACTGAATAGGCTAAGGCAACCTATCCTTATTTTACTAATTACCTTACAAACATCTCACCCGGGGTCCTTTTGCAAATGGCAGTCATACCTCCCAACTTCACAATGGCAAGCCCCTCTAAAACTTAGTACCTTTGTCGAAATTTGAATTTAAAACTACATCAGGAAATGGATATTAACAAAGTAGCAGTAATTGGTGGTGGTACCATGGGTAATGGCATTGCTCATGTTTTTGCGATGAACGGATTTAATGTAAACCTTATCGAAACCAGGCAGGAATTTGCAGACAGGGCAATTGGCACTATCACCAAAAATCTGGACAGAATGGTTGCCAAAGATAAAATTGATGAGAATAAGAGGAATGAATCCCTTTCAAACATCACCGTTTTTCTTGAGGTAGCTGATGGAGTTAAAGACGTAGATCTGGTGGTAGAAGCTGTTCCCGAAAATCTGGATATAAAAAAAACAGTTTGGGCAGCTGTAGATAAGCATGCACCCGGGCATACCATTCTTGGCTCTAATACTTCTTCCATTTCTATCACAAAATTGGCAGCACTTACCAATCGCCCTGAGAAATTCATTGGTATGCATTTTTTTAATCCGGTTCCGGTTATGAAATTGGTTGAAATTGTTCGGGGATTAGAAACAGACGGTGCAACCTATAAAGTAGTGGAAGAAACTTCGAAAAAGCTGAATAAAATTCCGGTTCCGGTTAATGACTTTCCCGGTTTTGTAAGTAACCGTGTATTAATGCCAATGATTAACGAAGCCATTTTTTGTGTGCACGAAGGTGTTGCTACTCCCGAAAATGTAGATGAGGTAATGAAGCTGGGTATGGCTCACCCTATGGGGCCGCTCCGCCTCGCCGATTTCATTGGCCTGGATGTATGCCTCGATATTTTGAATGTATTATATGAAGGCTTTAAGGATTCGAAATACCGCCCGGCACCACTCCTAGTTAAAATGGTAGATGCCGGAAAACTCGGCAATAAAACCGGAGAAGGGTTTTATACATACTAAATGGTTAATAGTGAATTAGATTATTAACCATTTACTATTAACCCAAAAAGCAGCTCTATATAAGCTGCTTTTTTACTTAGTAACACTTTCTTTATGTAACAAAGTTGAAAGAGAATAATCCTTTTATTACTCTAAGCTAAGAGTAATTAATTGCTAAAATAGGAGGGTGTATGAAGAAATGTTTATTTATAACGGGGATGCTTTTTTGTTTTCTGGGAAATGCTTTGGGGCAAAGTGCAGGCGATATAGCTTTTATTGGATTTAATGCTGATAGTCTTAAAGATCTCCAAATTGTGGTTTTATCTGATTTACCTAGTACTACCATTTATTTTACGGATAATGAATGGGATAGTACTACTTTTACATCAGGAGAAGGCGCATTGACATGGGTGACTGGTGGTGCAATTTCAGCAGGCACGGTTGTATCTTTTAATGAAGTTAACTCAGCTGGTAATACGAATTTTGGGGCCTCTATGGGAAGTTTAACTAGATCTGGATCTTTTAATCCAGGAGGGAGCAATGAGGCTATTTATGCTTTTTTGGGCACTGACTCTTCTACACCTACTACATTTTTGGCTTCTATTTCAAATGAGGTTTATGATACCGGGGCACCAGTGGGCACTTTGTTTGGGACGGGTTTAACGGAGAGTACTACAGCTGTAAATATTGATGGTGATGAAGATGTGGCGGTTTATACAGGATTGAGACAAGCTTTAGATAAAACAGCGTATTTAGCGTTAATAGGTAATACTGCTAACTGGACAACAGCAGATGGCTCAGGAAACCAATCAGGTTCATTCTTGCCTTTTTCTACTACGCTATTTGAGTTTACAAATACGGTGTCAATTTCTGGCGATGCAGGCTGGAGAATGCTGTCTCTTCCAGTTACCGGAGCTGATGTCGAAGATATCTCAGATGATACAGCTATTCAGGGTATTACAGGAGGGAGTAATGCTTCAGATGCCGCTAATTTTTTTATCAACACTGCTTCTGATGGTACCGGTACAAGTGGCTGGAGTGAGCCGACAAATACTACAACAGCATGGGGAGATGGTTTAGGTTTTATCACTTTCTTTTATGACAATACAACGGCAGGTAGTTCAGAATTACCTGTCACACTTGATGCAAGTGGAACAGAGCCGGGTTCTGATGTGGCTGTCACATTATCTGATACGTACACATTGGTTGGTAATCCATTTGGGAGTAATATTGAACTTGATGATTTAACAGGAAATGATGCTGGAATGGGTGTTAATGATGGTTTAGTGAGCCCGGTCTCAGTTTGGAATGATGGTATCGGAACTGATGGCTCTGGTAGTTGGGACACCTTTAATTTTGGAGAAGGAAATGAAATATCTACATGGCAAGGCTTTTTTGTTCAAAGAAACAGTGGTTCTACGACCAGCTTAACTATTCCGGTATCAGCGAAAACGGATAGTGCTGCAGATGCCTCAGTATTTTCTAAAGTACAAATTGCAAAATGGCGAAGAATTAACTTTGAACTAAAAACAGAAGGTTTTCAGGATATTTCCAACAAGCTATATTTTTCAGAGGTTTCTTCTTCGAATAAAGATGGATTTGATGGAGCTAAACTCCGTCCGTTTAACAATGCCCCTTACATTTCTTTTGTACAGGATTTTGGAGAAGGTTCGGAGTATTTGGTTCAGGATGCGAGAGCTTTTAATCCCGATGGAATTCAGGAATATGTGCTTGACTTCAATGACATGGGAGTGAGTGGTAGCTTTACTTTAAGCTGGCCGGAATGGAAAAATATTCCGTCCGATTGGTCGCTTAAACTTGTGGATAGAGTTGACAATAATGAAATTGATATGCGTGTAGAAAAAGTATATTCATTCAATATTCAAAGCAATAAGAAAAGGCCTTCTTCTACTGTTTTGGTTCTTCCAGCTCTCAAAGCAAAAAGTTCAGATAATCAGCCAAGATTCAACATTATTTTGGTTCCGGGCATATCAGTAAGCAACGAACCGGAAGAAAAACCAGAGGCTTTTGCCTTACACCAAAACTACCCAAATCCATTCAACCCTGAGACAACCATTCAATATTCGGTAGGGCAAACCGGGCCGGTAACCATTACCATCTACAACGTGATGGGACAAAAAGTGGCAGAACTGGTTAATACAACAAAAACTGCCGGAACCTACCAGGTAAGCTGGAATGCCACCGGGCAGGCAAGTGGAATTTACTACTACCGCTTAACGGCTCCGGAGCAATCGTTTACCCGCCAAATGACCCTCATTAAATAACAATCACAATTATCAAAAAGGACAGAAAAATGAAACACACACTATACATACTTTTCGCAATCCTGGTGGTTGTGATATTCAATGATATTGTTATAGCTCAACCAGGACTTCCCACTGCTCCAAGCCAGGCTCCCATTGATGGGGGCTTAGGGCTGCTTGCCGCAGCAGGTGGAGCGTACGCCTATAAAAAACTCAGAGATCGAAAAAAACAAGATGATATAGAAATATAACCCATGTAAGCTATAAGAAACCCGGTTTATCGAAAGATGGATCGGGTTTTTTATTGGTATATGTTACATTATGCCATGATTTCTGTTCAGAACATTAGTAAGAAGTATGATGAGAAGGAGGTTTTAAAAGGGATAACCCTGGAAATTCCAAAAAGTAAAACGGTTTCACTTATTGGCCCCAGCGGTTGTGGTAAGTCAACATTACTGCGCATTATAATGGGATTAATCCCCAGAGATTCAGGCACAGTTTTGATTGACGGAAAAGAATTAAAGGACAGCAACAAACTTGAACTAAGAAGAAGAATGGGGTATGTAGTTCAAAAGGGCGGGTTGTTTCCACATCTTACCGCGAAAGAAAATATTTCGCTAGTAACTCATTATCTGGAATGGGAAAAAGCCAAGATTAACAGCAGAATAGAAGAGCTTTTAAGGCTGGTGAGAATAGATCCGGTATTATTGAGTAAGAAGCCTGGTAACATTTCAGGAGGCCAGGCACAACGAATAAGCTTAATGCGGGCTTTAATGCTCGATCCGGACATTATTTTGCTTGATGAACCTTTGGGATCTATCGATCCGTTAGTGCGACACGAACTTCAATCTGATTTGAAAGAAATTTTTAAGACTCTGAACAAAACGGTACTTCTGGTTACTCACGATCTTGGAGAAGCTGCATATTTAGGTGATGAAATTGTTTTGATGAGAGAAGGAGAGGTTGCTCAACAGGGAGCTATTCATCAAATCTTGCAAAATCCTGCCAGTGAGTTCGTTCAGAAATTCGTATCTGCGCAAAGAAGCCCGCTGGAGGGGATAAAATGAAAAAAATAATTTCAACAGCAATTTTTTCATTGTTTTTTTTGATAGATGTGAAGGGGCAGGAACCCATCAAAATCGGAAGTAAACTGTTCACAGAGTCGGTAATTCTGGGTGAGGTTTCATCTCAATTACTGGAAGCGAATGGGATTAACACTGAATATTATAAGCAACTGGGCGGCACCCGGATTTTGTGGAATGCTTTACTGGAAGCAGAAATTGATGTGTATCCGGAATATACCGGAACCATTATTCAGGAAATCCTGCAAGAAGAAGGAATTCGCACTATCGAAACCCTGAATGAAATGTTGAAACCATTTGGAGTTCAGGCTACACAGCCTTTAGGTTTTAACAATACGTATGCCCTAGGCATGAATTCTGAGGTCGCCGAAGGGCTGGGCTTAGATTCTATATCAGATCTGGTTAATCACCCGGAACTGGTTTTTGGTTTCAGTAATGAGTTTATAGACCGAAATGATGGATGGAAGAGGTTAAGGCAAATGTATAATCTAACCCCAAACTCAGTTACAGGATTGGATCATGATCTTGCTTACAGGGGATTGGAGGCTCAAATCATTGATGTAATAGATCTGTATTCTACCGATGCTGAAATAGATTATTATGGCTTAAAAGTACTTAAAGATGATCTGAATTTTTTTCCTGAATACAATGCCGTTTTTTTATACAGAACAGATCTTTTTGAGCGATCCCCCAAAGTAATACCAATCTTAAAAAGCCTGGAAGGACTGATATCAGAAGCTGAAATGGTAGCCATGAATGCTGCAGTAAAATTGGATGGTAATTCAGATGCGATAGTTGCTGCAGAGTTTCTAAACAAAAGCTTTAATGTTTCCAGCGAAGTAATTGAAGAAACTATATGGGATCGATTACTCAAAAATACATGGGGACATTTATACCTGGTTGGGATTTCTCTCGGGCTTGCTATAATCATTGCTATTCCATTAGGAATAGCAGCTTCAAAATTACAAAAGATCGAAAGTATGATTATTGGGTTCGTTGGTATTTTGCAGACTATTCCATCGCTGGCGTTGCTTGTTTTTATGATTCCACTTTTGGGAATTGGATCAGTCCCTGCTATGGCAGCTCTGTTTTTATATAGTTTGTTACCTATTGTAAGAAATACGCATGCAGGGATTAAAAATATCCCGGAACCGATGATGGAATCTGCTTATGCGCTCGGTCTTCCAAACTCAGTTATTCTCAAAAAGATTGAGCTTCCGATCGCGTTTCCTACTATCCTTGCAGGGATCAAAACTTCAGCGGTAATAAATGTAGGAACAGCTACACTTGGAGCTTTGATTGGAGCAGGAGGGTATGGCCAACCCATTCTTACCGGAATACGATTAGATAGCACCGCTTTGATTCTGGAAGGTGCGATACCAGCAGCAATCCTGGCACTTTTGGTACAAGGTTTTTTTGATTTGGTTGAGAAGAGGCTTACAAGTTGATTAGTTACTTCAGAAAAAAGCTAATTCAATAAAAAACTGTCATCCTGAATGGTAAATATCTGTAACTAAGCAAAAGAAAGTAGCCTCGATTGAATCCACAAACTCTGGATGGAAAGATTCATCAGTACTATGGCCAGTAGAAGTTAGATAATTCGATGGCAGAGTTAAAATATTTAATTTTAGAAAGCAGCCTTTGGCAAGTTCCTAAATCAGGCCAAGAACTCAAAGTTTTGCTGTACGCACTACCTTCTTATATTCACCGAAATAACCCGATTTGCCATACCGGGATTCTTTATGAAAAAATTATTTCATCTACTTAAAATTACTATGACTGTTTTTATCAGTATCGTTGTGGTACTTGTTATCGCTACCTTTTTCTTTATGCACCAGGCTAAATTCGGGAAAGCACCTTCCGGTGAACACCTGGAGCAGATTTCAGTTTCTCCGAATTTTAAAGACGGGACTTTTCAGAATCTTGAGTTTACCCCAGATTTAAGTGAAGGCCATTCCTACACGAGCATTCTTTACGATCAGTTTTTTAAAAGTCATCCAAGAACTGCTCCGAAAGACACCTTACCCTCGCAGAAAACGGACTTATTTGCTTTGGATGAAGATGAAAATGTGCTCATTTGGTTTGGCCATTCTTCTTACTACATACAACTTGATGGCGTTAAAATTCTGGTGGACCCGGTGTTCAGTGGGAGTGCTTCACCTGTTCCGGGAACAGTTAAGGCTTTTCCGGGCACTGATGTATATACTCCGGATGATATTCCCGAGATCGATTATCTGATCATCAGTCATGATCATTACGATCATCTGGATTACAAAACCATCACTGCACTGGAAGGTAAAGTAAAGCAGGTTATTTGTGGCTTGGGAGTGGGTTCTCATTTTCGTCACTGGGGATACGCCGATGAAAAGATCTCTGAGAAGGACTGGAACCAGACCATAGAAGTGAATGAAGAGTTCTCTATTCATGCACTGCCGGCCCGCCACTTTTCTGGTCGCGGATTTTCTGCCAAGAACACCTTATGGGCTTCTTATCTGATCGAGTCACCTACCATGAAAATTTATGTAGGAGGAGACAGCGGTTACGGAGAGTTCTTTGCCGACATCGGGGAGCAATTTGGCCCGATTGATTTGGTTATTCTGGATAACGGACAATACAATGACGCCTGGAAAGAGATTCATTTACATCCCGATCAGGTATTGCAAGCGGCTCATGACATGAAAGCCAAACAGCTTTTCCCGGTTCATTCCTCCAAGTTTGTACTGGCGATGCATCCCTGGGATGAACCACTCAGCGAAGTAGCCCGACTTAACAGTGAAAACGAAAACCCGATTCCATTATTTACTCCGTTGATCGGCGCCAAGAATACGCTCGACAGTACCGCCACTTCTTTTGCACCCTGGTGGGAGGGGATTGAGTAGGAAGTCATCCTGAGCGAAAGCGAAGAATCTTATAGGTAAAGCCGCCAAGATTCTTCTCCCAAGGGGATGCCTTCGGCAGGCAAGTAGCCTCAGAATGACAACCTCTAGGTCATGCTGAACTCGATTCAGCACCTGTGGAGGAAAGTAATCTTTTACTCCCAAATGATATTCCCTCCAATAAATTTTGAAGTATATCCATTATGATAGGAAACTGGTTCTCCACTCGGATTAGCAATCAACTCGTATTCACGAACTGAATCAAGTCTATATTTTTGATGAAGTATATGTGGCTTGATTGCGATATTTTTTACACCTGTAGAATCATAAATACTCGGATAAGTGATTGCTTCGATAGCGCCATCATAATTATGATGAAATATTTTGTCAGCAATAGCAGCTGTGAATAGATATCGAGAAGTGTTACTGTCATTTACTTCTAAAGAAAAACATTTAGAAACAAACTTCTGAATACCATAAATCATCTTTCTCTCCTCTTCTGATTTGTCTTTTAGTACACCCTCATAAAGGATACTTAGTTCGGCTCCTTCATCATATTTAACTATCCCAGCAGATTTTAATTTTTTGTATAAATCTGTTTTCTGTTTTTCAAAGATAGGGTAAACATGTAGCTGGGTATTTTTATCTATTAATTTCCACTTTGATATTGTAAAAAGGTCCCCAGGTTCAGGCTTCAATTCATTAATTGCAGTTGGAGCTAGAAAAGTTGCATAAAAAATTGATTGATGTCTTAGGTTAGCTCTTCCAAGATTTTCGACGTAATGGGATGGAGGATTTAAAAGATATCTTATTCTTTTAATACGAGAATTTTCAAAAGGTGGAACTAGCCGATTTATGGTGAGTCTCTCAAACGAAGGATAGAGCCTGAAAAATGATAGAGCCGGTAAATTAAACTTCTCCTTTATGACCTTTATTAATTCTGATTCTCTTTCTGTAGAAATATTTCGATCAATTTCTCCAACTTTAAAATACAACTTCTTAAGTGATTCAAGGTAGTTCTCAATCATTGTACATATTTTGGTTCAAGAAAACGAATAAAGATCTTAAGGTTAAGCGATTCAGACGTGCAACTATTATTAAAATAATTTCATATCTAAATGATAAGACTAAGTTTTATTCTATTTTATTAAACATTTTCCTATATACTGCGATGGGGTATACCTTGATATTAGGATATATATCATAACTAGAAAATTGCTCGAGATTGTCTAGAGCATCAAACATATTATGGAATGCTTCTTGAAACGCAGCTTTGTCAGTTTCTTGATTATCTGATCTATTTGTAGATAAGCTATCCGAATTGATATTTGATGGTACTGAAGTTATCAAGCCAAATAAAGTGAGTTTGATATTAGGATGTCTACCGTATGCGAACTTGATGTTTTCAATGTTACTGTCCACAAAGCATTCTCTTTTTAAATTTGTAAAAATCTCGCATCCATCTTCCGACTCATCAAATTGAAATCTAAAATGAAGCTGATCTTCATTGTAAAGCGACACCCATTTTTCGATCCCATTCAGCAACCAGTCATCTGGTGTTTCTAGAACTTCTGAAGCCGAATTAATTATACTTTTGATTTCATTTTTTTTTGAGTTTAAGAGAAGTTTTAATTTGGCTTTTTTTTCACGATCTGTTTCGGCTTTTATTTGATTTTCAAAATTAGAAATTTGTTCATTTAGTACCTTAACTTCGATTGATTCTTGATGAGCATAAGCAGAACATTTATTAATAAAATCAACTAGATATTTGAAATTCTCAGCAATCATTGAAAGGCGGTTGAAATCCTGAATCTTAACAAATCCTTCGAACCTTATATAGTTGCTCCCTTCAATAGCATTTCTTAATAAACTACCATTGACAGTACCTTCCTTAAAAGCTTCATTTAAATCAATACTAAAACCATGGTTGAATAATTGATCTTCGATACGGTCTAATAGGTCATGATGAAGAATTTTAGTTTGAGAACTTTCCTCACGGTTACCTTTTTTTGAATTAGTGGCAGCTTTTACTAGAGGCATTCCTAATGTTCCCCCAAAACTGGTAGCACTACTTTTTTCAAATGACTCGACAACCTGCGTAGGTAAGCCATTACTAAATTGGCTCAAAAGAGATGCTGCTTTAGATATGTCAAAATAAACTATGTCTCTAATTATTTTTACTTGTGACATGCTTAGGTGTTAATTCATACTATTATACATTAGAATCTAATATATCTTGAACTAACTCACTAATAATATTTAGCTAAGTAATACTTGCTTTATCACCCAAACCTCTTAACCAACTCCATCACATTCATCGCACTTTGTACAACGAGGGGAATGCCCCCGCCGGGATGGGTGGAGCCGCCTACAAAGTACAGGCCCTCAATTTCACGGAATTTGTTGCGGGGTCGGACAAAAGCAGAAAACCTGTTATTGGAGGAAGTGCCGTAAATGCTGCCTTTGTTGGATAGATAATGATCATAGAAGTCTTGTGGAGTAATCTCGTCTCTGAAGACGATGTGTTTGGAAAGATCGCTTAATCCGCGGGTCTCTAAATCCTTAATCACCTTATCCCCATATTCACTTTCACTCCAGTTGTAGGAATCGCTTAGGTAAGGAGCATTCACTAAAATGAATAGATTCGAGCTTCCCTCAGGGGCGTGTTCAGGATCAGAATAAGAAGTGTTGGCTATGTAAATGGTGGGATCGTCCGGCATAATCTTTTTGTCAAAGATATCCCGGAATTCCTGCTTATAATCCTCACTGAAAAAGATGTTGTGATGAATGAGCTTATTATAGGTTTTATCAATCCCGAGTAACAGAACAAAGCCGGAGCAGGAGGGTTCAATCTGTGCTGTCTTACGTTTCTTTTTTCGGGAGACAGCCTGGTCGTCCAGCAGGTTGATAATGGTTTCAGAAGCATCGCTGTTGGCAACAACCAGATCGCATTCAAGCAACTTTCCTGCACTGGTTTCCACTCCTTTCACTTGTCGCTCCATGACATGAATACGATCAACTGGTGAATTAAATAAAAAATTAATTCCCAATGAGTTAGCTAATTCAAGTAAAGACTTTGCTACACTATATAAACCACCTTTAACATAGTATCCACCTTCATTAATCTCGATGTGTGGAATTACATTCAGTGTGGCCGGAGCCTGATACGGAGAGGAGCCGTTGTAGGTGGTAAAACGTTTAAAGAATTGTCTCAGGTACGGCGACTGAAAACGGGAATCAACCCGCTTACTTACAGTAGTAAAAGCATCAATTCCAAAGAAGGAAAGTAGGTCAAGATTTTTCAGACCGGAGAGATCATACAACGGATTCCGTACAAAGGTATCCCGGGTTTTTTTGTCCAGTGATTCAGCGTATTTCAGGAAGCTGAAATAGGCATCGGTATCTTCAGGAGCGATACGGTTCAACTCGGCCTTCATCAATTCCGGATCGGTGTGGTTATCCATCCGGGTACCATCCCGATAGAAGTAACGGCAGTTTATATCCAGTGGAACAAGTTCCAGTTGCTCGTCAAGTGAAGTTCCGCATCGTTGGAACAGTTCATCCAGAATATAAGGCATGGTAAACAGGGAAGGGCCGGTATCAAACCGGAAGCCATCGGCTGTAAGTTCGTTCATTTTTCCACCCACCTGGTCATTCTTCTCCAGCACAGTAACGGAATGGCCTTCTTTTGCCAGCAAACAAGCCGCAGATAACCCGCCAATTCCTGCTCCGATAATGACTATATTCATGCGCTGAACTTACAAACCTTTAATGAAAGAAAAGCTAACCAAACCGGAAGTTATAGCATTCATTCAGAAGCACTGGAAGAATGATCCTGCAGAACTGATGCTGAAGGCTCACAAATATCCGGATATGCCGATGAAAGAAGTTGTTGGTCAGATTGCATCCCGGCAAAAGGCAGAAAAGAAGTTGCCTGAATGGTTTGAGAAAGAAAGCATCATATTTCCGCCAAAGCAAAACCTGGAGCAAGCTTCCTCGCAACAAACAGCCTGGTTTAAAGCACGTTTTTTAAAGGGAGAACGATTGGCTGATCTGACAGGAGGGAGCGGGGTGGATGTGAGCTGTCTGTCCGGAAATTTCAGGGAAAGTGTGTATGTGGAACCAAATCCCGAATTGTGTGAGTTGGCTATGCATAATTTCGAAGTGCTTGGGAGGAACATTCTGGTTAAAGAAAGTACGGCGGAGTGTTTCCTCGAGGAGAATACCATTCATTTTAACTGGATATTTATTGACCCGTCCCGGCGAGACAATCAGAAGAACCGTGTTTATGCACTGGAAGATTGTGTTCCCAATGTGGTGGAGTTGAAGAATCAACTGCTGGAGGCTTCAGATCATGTGTTGATAAAGGCTTCACCGATGATGGATATCAAAGGTAGTTTAAAGCAGTTTTCTGAATGTGCCAGAGTACAGGTGGTAGCGGTAGAAAATGAGGTAAAAGAGCTGCTGTTGTACCTGGACAAAGAGTTCATCGGGGAACCGGTGATAGAAGCCTGGAATCTGAGTAGCAAAAGGGAGGACAAAGTGTTGAATTTCAGTTATTCAGAAGAAGCCAATGCGAATATCGAACTGGGAGAACCGGAAACCTTCTTATATGAGCCTAATGCAGCGATTATGAAATCGGGAGCATTTCATTTGACAGGCTCAAGGTTTAGCTTAAAGAAGCTTCATCCCAATACACACCTGTATACATCTGATGCAATGATTGAAGAGTTTCCAGGGCGAATGCTTCGCATTAAGGAGGTTCTAAACCCCAATAAGAAAGAACTTCGAAAACGGATAAAAAACGGAAAGGTGAATGTGGTAACCCGAAACTACCCAATGGGAGCTACAGAAGTAAAAAAGAAGTTTGCCCTGACAGATGGGGGAGAGAGTTTTTTGTACTTCTGTGAGATAGAAGGTTTAGGCTATAAAGCTGTTTTGTGTAATCGAATCTAACTGTGTCACTTTTGTCAGATCCTGATATTCATCAGGACAAGCTCCAGTGACCAAAAAGTCAATAAGATTCCAAACTCCTCCAGTCAGAAGTAGATCACTTCGCTGATAAAAACCTAAACTGACTGTTCGTCAGACAAGGAATCTTAGGTTGGGATTATAACTTTGAGACATATATCCAGGCTTTTTTGCCTGATTCAAATTCTTCTGAAACTCTTTGATAATCATCTACTTCGTAAGCATCGGCTTGCTGAAGCTCCTCGTCTGTTATTTCGAATACCATTCCCTCAACAATATCATCAGTATTCCCCGTTTTTACAGCGATAGGATGGTATTGTTTTTTGCTTTTTGCTAACACCTCCTGATCAGTGATTTCCAGCTGTTCTAAAGTATAACCTCGGAGAGTATCCGGATATCCGTTTAAGAGCCGGTCAAACGATTCTAACTGAACTTTCTCCAGTTGAAGGGTTCCGTAACTGAATAGGAGATGCTTCACTTTAACCTCAGCTTAGCGACGGCTTCCACATGATAGGTTTGAGGAAACATATCTACAGGTTGCACTTCTAACACCTCATACACTTCAGCCAGCTCTTTCAAGTCACGGGCCATCGTAGAACTGTCGCAGCTTACATAAACCAACCGTGGCACTTTAAGTTGTTTGAACCGCTGCACAACATCAGGATGCATTCCTGCCCTGGGTGGATCGGTAATAAGTATGTCAGGAGCTCCGAACTCACTAATCATTTCTTCTGTGAATACATCTTTCATATCGCCTCTAACGAACGATACATTTTCAACCTGATTTTCGGCAGCATTGTATCGGGCATTTTCAACGGCTACTTCTACAAGCTCTATTCCGAGCACTTTGCTGGCTTTTTCGCTCATAAACAGACTTAATGTGCCTACGCCACAGTATAAGTCGTAAACAACATCTCCGTCTTTTAAATGGGCATATTCACGAGCTACTCCATATAACCGTTCTGCCTGTGCGGTATTGGTTTGGAAAAAAGCGTTGGGATGAATCTTGAAAGTGTGTTTTCCAATGTGATCTACAATATACCCAGGTCCATGTATGATCTTTTCAATTCTGCCGATCGATGTGGGGCTTTTTGTGTCATTGATGTTATTAACAATGGTGGTAATCACAGGGAATTTTTTCAGTAATTCAGCAGAAAGCCTTTGTATGAATTCCTGATCGTCCTGATAAGTAACCAGATTTACCATGAAGTCATCAGTGTGATGGGCATTCCTGATCATAAGATGACGCATAAAGCCCTCATGTTTCAGGGCATCAAAGGCAGGAATGTTATGTTTTGTGCAATAATTACGAACGAAGTCTAAGATTTCGAAAGATTCTTTTCTCTGAAGATGGCATTCATTCAAATTCAGAATTTTATCGAATCGTCCCGGAGCATGCATCCCTGCAGCGAAGCCTGAATCATCCACGAATTCATCACTATTGATTTCTTCCTGAGTAAGCCATCGCCTGGTACTAAAACTGTACTCCATTTTATTGCGGTAGTAAAACTCGTTTTCACTGCCAATAGTGGGATGGACAATGGCTTCTTCCAAACCTCCAAGACGAGTGATATGATCGAAAACCTGCTGACGTTTATACTCCAGTTGTTTTGAGTAGGGCACATGCTGCCAGCTGCAACCGCCGCACACATTTGCATGTTGGCATTTTGGATCAACCCTATCCGGACTTGGTTTAAGAATCTCAAGCAGCTTGGCTTCTCGGTAGTTCTTTTTCTTTTTTATGATGCGTGCTTTTACCACATCGCCAGGTGCTGTTCCATATACAAATACAGCAAGCCCGTCAACTTTTGCAACGCCTTTCCCTCTATAAGCGGTTCCTTCAATGGTGAGCGTTACTTCCTCTCCTTTTTTAAAGCCATCAGCTATCTTTTGAGTCATCTTCGTAGTACGCTTCGAACTGGATTTGAAGAGCTCGTTCGTATCCGGAAAGTTCTTCGATAGCAAATGTGGCTTGTTCAAGCTGGCGCAAAGCAATATTAGTAAGAGTTTGAAGAAATTTAACGGCAATTTGTGGATGCCGATCTCTTAGTACTTCAAAATCAGGTTGGAAAAAACCAAGAAGCTGGCAATCAGAAACACATTTGGCAGTGTATTTTCTTCTTAAATTGTATCCTATGGTAAGTGCTCCAAAACTGTTAGGAGGGTTTAGCAGAAAACGATTATTATTTTGCTCTGTTTCTTCATCACCTGCGTCTGCTTCTGATGTTAGTTCAATTTTTCCTTCCTGAATAAAGTACATGCCTGTTCCCGGGTCGTTTCTGTAAAACACATATTCGCTTTGTTTGTAGCCTCTTTTATGGCATAACTGTAAAAACTCATAACGTTCAGCAGTAGTAAGGTTTTTCAAAAATTTAGAGCCTGAAACGATACTTAATTGCTGTTTAATTTGTGTAAGCTTGTTCATGATTGAATAAAATTAAAAAGAATGACCAATACCAAAACTGAAGTATAGTTTTTTATTGTTAAACCAACCTTCCTGAAGGTCGTGTGCACGAAACGTAAAATCAAATCGTGCCACCAAATATTCCCAGTCCAGCCGTAGTCCCAGCCCGGTTCCTACTGCTATTTGCTTGTAGAACTCATCGAACTGGAATCTTCCATCACGTAGTTCTTCATCAGAGGCGGCATCATTTCGAGGCCCATACCAGACATTACCTGCATCAACATACCAGGCAGCGTGCCAGTTTGCTCTAAATAGGTTTTCGAGAAATACCTGGCGGACCTCAGTAAAAGCTGCAAGTTTTATTTCGCCACCATTAATTCTTACTTCTTTTGGATCGGTTTTACCCGGACCTAACTGGAATGGCCCCCAGCCTCTTATGTCGTTACTACCACCTGCAAAAAACCTTCTGTTAAGAGGAATAGTGGTGCTTTGCCCATATGGCTGAGCTACGCCGCCAAATAATCTCCAGGAAAAAACAGTAGAATTTGAAACAGGAATGTAACGTCTGTAATCGGCTGTGGCTTTAACATACCTGCTGTAGCTGAGCTCGTTTTCGCTGAGTTTGAAGAGCGAGGGGAGGTTTTGTTCCAATGTGTCTGGAGTAATTATAAATCGATCCAGTGCATAAGGGATATTCCCTCCGGCTGAAAGGGAGTACTCGCTAAAGTAACCATAATTTCTTTTTATCAAATCGGTACGCTGGCTTCTGAACGTATACCGGATAACCGAAGATACCTGCGGCCTGAAATCTTCCAGGATCCTGGTTAACTCAATGGGATCTACGATAGTGCCATTGTTCAGTGTATCTGAACCAAAATCTCTTCTCAAGTTGTCAATAAATTCTTCGGTAGGACTCGGGTCAACAATATCCAGTTCTATTAAATCAAAGAAGCTGGAATATCGGGGATTATGCTGCACTTCGTAACGAAGGTTAAACTGCACATCAGAATTGATATCAAAGAAAAGTTGATCAGACCTACTGTATGAGAGTGAATATCGTGTTAAGCCACTTGTAAAGAATGGTTGATTATCTAAAAAAGCGAATGGAAAGTTTAAACGGGGCACTGTGTAATCGCCACGTAACTCATAACTTCTGAAGATAGAAGACTGTGTTGAAGTATCAGCGATTTCGCTTAGTACACTTTCGTTTACAAACTCAAAGCTTACATTAGCCGAAAGGGAAAAGTTTTCTGCCTTACCAAATACGTTATTGTTTGTGTAGTCAATTCCAAGTCCGGTACCAAATCCGTATCGTCGCATTCCAAATAATTCGCTGCCTATACTATGTTTGGTAAGAGTTTGCAGATCCAGATAGGTAGGTATGCTTTGTTTAGAAAAATCGGGTTGGCTGGCAGTTTCGTTCTGGCTAAACTTTCTAATGAACAACATTCCAAGGTTTTGATATTCTCTGATTGTGTTTAAGTATAGTTCGTGATTATAAATATCGCCGGGCTTGTAAAGAATTTGATCGCTTAACAGAGAGAATTTAGTTTGAGCTCCGGGTTCTTTTGCCAGAAAGATCTTTGCCGAATCGATGGTTGCTTCGCCGGATGTAAGAGTGTCTTTTTGGGTATAATTATCAGGCGGAGTTCCGTCTGCAAGCTGTACATAAACATCGCCAAACCGAAAAACCTTGCCGGGGTTTATTTTAAATTGAATATCGAGCCGGTTAGGATTTTGAACCTGTCTTTTCACCAATGCGATTACTGAATCTTTTTGGATGGAAGCAAATCCATTATTCTTTAAGAAATCGATGATCCGCTGCTGTTCGGCTCCAAGTTGCTGGGTATTATATTGTCGGTTTACAGCAAAGGTAGAGTCGTTAATTCTTTGTCTGGTTAACGGGCTGCTTTTTAAAAAATTAAATCGTTTACCAGGTTCTGTAAAAAAGGGAATTCCAGAATATGAGATACTTTCAATTTGGGATGTGGGCCCTTCCCGGATGATGAAGGAAACTTCAACTTTATTTGTTTTGTATTCAATAATGGTAGTATCAACCTGAACCTGTAAGAACCCCAGCGATTCATAGTACAGTTTTATGCGTTCCATATCGTTTGCTACCACCAACCGGTCTAGATAGGTGGGAGTTTCTCCAAATCTGCCATTGCTAAGCTCCCAAAAGTAATACCAGGGTGTAAATCTTGGTATACCCAGGAATTCGCGATTGGTGCGCGTACGAATCAACGTTTCCAGAGTCCGGTTCTTTACATTCTTATTACCCGAAAACCTGATCCTTCTAACAATTTTGTCAGAAGAAGAATCGGCACTTACAGTGCTTTGTTGAGCATAGGTATGTGATGAAAAGCCAAAAGAAAAAAGAACCGGAAAGAAAAAGGTTAAGACAAATAGTACTGATATTGGTATTCTTTTAGTATTCAATGTATAAGGCTGTGATGTATTTCGCAGCCAAAATTTTATGTATTACTTAAACGTCGTCGTAGTCAAAACCTTCGTCTTCTTCATTATGGAAGAAATCTTCTTTTTGGATATAGTCAGGCCAAATATCTTCAATACCTTCATAAATAGTATTTTCTCCCTCATCCAACTCTTCCAGTTCTTCAAGGTTTGTGATTACCTGAGAAGGAAGGCCATTGCGTTCCGCCCATTCTATAAGTTCCTCTCTGTTTGCAGGAAAGGGAGCTTCATCAAGTGCTGCGGCTAATTCTACTGTCCAAATCATAAATAAATTGTTGTATTAAGTATGTGAGTGAATGATACAATTCTACTTGAATTTTTCAAGTATCGTTCCAAATAATTTTTGATCTTAAATCGTGCCGAAAATATTGTTATCTTAGCACAATTACATCAACTAAATCCAAAGAGGATTATTTTTTATGGGTGGTATTGGAACAACGGAAATTATCATTATAGCCATTCTTGTTTTAGTGCTTTTTGGTGCTAAAAGAATTCCTGAATTAGCTAAAGGTTTAGGTCAGGGAATTAAAGAGTTTCGTAAAGCATCCAACGATATAAAGAAAGAGATTGAAGAAAGTTCTCGAGATATCGATGATGCCATAAATTCAGAAGAAACCAAGTCTAACACAAAATAACAGAAGATTGCCTGACTATACAATCGCCAGGATAAGGCAAAATGTCCTTGATGGTAAACTTTCTCTAAAAGGCGTTATAAAAGAATATATCTCAGAAATTGAGAAAACCAACCAGGATGTAAACGCCTTTGTTTGTACATGTTTTGATGAAGCTCTTTTTAAAGCAGAAGCAGTAGAAAAAAAGATTAAAGATGGCACGGCAGGTTCTTTAGCCGGAGCGATAATGGGCATTAAGGATTTGATTTGTGAGCGTGGAAAGCAGGCAACATGCGCCTCTGATATACTTGCAAATTTTGAGAGTGTGTATGATGCAACTGTAGTTAAAAAACTACTGGAAGAAGATGCTATTTTAATTGGGCGCACCAATATGGATGAATTTGCCATGGGTTCTGCTAATGAATTTAGCAGGTATGGCGCGGTTAAAAACCCGGTAGATCAATCCAAAGTTTCCGGAGGTTCATCGGGTGGCAGTGCAGCAAGTGTTGCGGCAAAAATGGTAAATGCTTCGTTAGGTTCTGATACGGGAGGCTCTATCCGGCAGCCCGCTTCTTTTTGTGGCACAGTAGGGTTAAAACCTACCTATGGCAGAGTTTCGCGCTGGGGGCTAATAGCCTTTGCTTCTTCATTTGACTGTATAGGCCCTTTTACAAACACTGTAGAAGATTCTGCAAGAATTCTTCAAACAATTGCGGGTTTTGATGAACATGATAATACATCAGCAAAAGTAGAAGTTGATGATTATGTATCAATAGTTCAGAACCCGGAGAGGAAAATAAAAATCGGAATTCCTGAAGAGTATTTTGGAGATGGGTTAGATCCTCAGATAGATCAAAGAATAAAGGAAATTCTTTCACAACTGAAAGAGGGTGGAGCAGAACTAATACCGGTTAGCCTTCCACATACAAAATATGGAGTATCTACGTACTATATACTTGCAACAGCAGAAGCTTCGAGTAACCTGGCCCGGTATGACGGCATTCGTTTCGGGCATCGGGCAGATAAAGCCGAAATAATTGACGAGCTGAAAGCCGAAGAGAAAAAAATCCGGCAAGAGTTTGGTGATTCGGAAGAATTGGAAAAAGAACTGGCGAAAGTGGATACGGCCTTAATCCGTTTATACAAGAAATCCAGAACAGAAGGGTTTGGTACAGAAGTGAAGCGCAGGATCATGCTTGGCACCTATGTTTTGAGCTCCGGTTATTATGATGCGTATTATGCTAAAGCACAAAAAGTCCGCCGTCTTATTCAGGAAGATTTTAAAAAAGCATTCCAGCAAGTTGATGTAATTGTAAGTCCAACCACACCAACAACAGCATTCGAGCTGGGTTCAAAAGTGGATGATCCTGTACAAATGTATTTAAATGATATTTACACTACCTCGGCAAATCTGGCCGGTATTTGTGGAATAAGTGTACCTGCCGGGGTTCATTCCAATGGATTGCCGTTTGGTATTCAATTTATGGGTGATTCATTCCAGGAATCGAAGATATTGAATGCAGGCAGGCTTGTTGAGCTTTTAAATGGCTAACATGCGTTCAACAAATTACAGATTACTATGAACAGGCTTAAAGGCAAGCATGTAATCATTACCGGAGCTACTTCCGGGATCGGAAAATCAACTGCTTTTCAATTTGCTGAAATGGGAGCCAACCTGACTCTTACAGGCAGAAGAGAAGAACGGTTACTATCGATTCAGCAAGAAATTACAGAGAAGTTCAACGTTAGTGTTACTGTACATGTTTTCGATATAACTGATTATGCTGCTTGTGAAAATTTTGTAGAATCGCTTTCGTACAGCCCGGATATTTTAATCAATAATGCAGGATTGGCTTTGGGAACCGATCCGATATTTGATTTGGATAAAAGTGACGCAGACCAAATGATTGATGTTAATGTGAAGAGCTTGTTAGTACTTATCCGTTTAATTTCTCCCGGAATGAAAGCCGGAAACTCCGGGCATATTATCAATATTAGCTCTTCTGCAGGGTACGAAGCTTACGCAGGTGGGGTAGTTTATTGTGCTACAAAGCATGCGGTTAAGGCGATCACCGAATCAACAAAGAAAGATCTGCATGGCACAAATGTTCGTGTAAGCATGGTTTCGCCCGGTTTGGTAGAAACAGAGTTTAGTAATGTTCGTTTTAAAGGCGATGGTGAAAAAGCTAAATCGGTTTATGAAGGGTTAACACCACTTACTGCCGATGATATTGCAGAAATTATTGTGTTTGTAGCCAACCGTCCTGATCATGTTAATATTATAGATGCTTTGATCTACCCTGTTTTTCAATCCTCACCCACAATGGTTTATCGGGATGAATAAATTTTTTGTAGCAACACTTTTAATAGCTTTTATAGCCTGCTCTCAAAAAACGGGACTTCAGTTTTCTGATAAAGGAAGGTCTGTACCGGCATTCTTCGCAGATTCGGCATATAGCCATATTAAAACTCAGGTCGAATTTGGTCCCAGAGTTCCGAATACAGAAGGTCATGTAAAAACAAAGGAATTTCTGGAAACAAAACTGAAGCAATACGCTGGTACACATGCTGTATTTTCTCAAGAGTTTTCAGAAGAAGGCTATGGCGAAACACTAGAGATGGCAAATATAATAGCAGCATTTAATCTTTCTGCTCAAGACCGGATCGCATTATTTGCCCATTGGGATACCCGCCCGCGTGCAGATGAAGATACTGCTCGAACTTCCGAATATATTCCAGGTGCTGATGATGGGGGAAGTGGAGTAGGAGTGCTACTTGAGTTGGCAAGAATTTTCTCAGAAAACCCGCCGCCAATTGGAATAGACATTGTTTTATTTGATGGAGAAGACTATGGCACGCAAGGTGATATTCGAAAATATTTTTTAGGATCACGTTATTGGTCAAAAAACCCACCGGTGCCGGGCTATAATCCGCGATTTGGTATTCTTTTGGATATGGTAGGTGCTAAACAAGCTGTTTTTCCCAAAGAATTTTACTCTATGAGTTATGCTCCAAATTTGGTGGATGAACTATGGAATATTGCAGATCAAAAAGGATATGGAAATATATTTTTGAATGAAGATGGTGCAGGGGTATTAGATGACCATTACATCGTTTATGAGAATGCCGGGATCCCAACGATCGACATTATAAACCATTCTGTTGGAGCTGATGGAAATATTCGGTTTGCTCCTCATTGGCACACACACCATGATGATATGCCGATTATTGATAAAGCTACGTTACAGGCGGTAGGCGAGGTTTTACTTGAGCTTATTTACAATCGAATTTGATGGATTATATTCGCCTTCACATTCAACTTCCCGAAGATCTACACGAACTGCTGATTGCAGAACTTTTTGAGTTGGACTTCGAAGGGTTTGAGCAGGAAAAAAATATGTTGATTGCTTCTATATCCGCCAATCGTTTTGACGATGTTAAAAGGGAGATTATTGAGCAAACTCTTTACACATTTGATAAGGCTGAATTAGTACAGGAGGAATTAGTTTCTCCTCAAAACTGGAACGAGAAATGGGAACAAACTATTGAACCTCAAAAAATTGGAAAGTTTTATGTTCGTGCAACCTGGGGGAATGAACTTTCTGAACATACTGATTTGATAGAATTACTTATTGACCCCAAAATGGCTTTCGGAACTGGTTATCATGCTACTACAAGATTGATTCTTGAATGGATTTCAGAAATTGTAACACAAGGAGATGATATACTGGACGCAGGCACGGGAACAGGCATTCTGGGGATAGCTGCTTTAAAATTAGGAGCTCGTTCCGTGTTTGGTTTTGATGTTGATGAATGGAGTGAAGACAATTGTAAAGAGAACATTCACCTAAATGATGTACATGGTTTTGAAGTAAAGCTTGGATCTTTGGAAACGGTGCCAAAAACCGCCCAATATGATGTGGTATTAGCAAATATCAATAGAAATGCCTTGATAGAATTGATACCCGGACTTTTGAAGCATTTGAAGACTAATGGCAGATTGTTACTTTCAGGCTTACTCGAAGCTGATGAAAGAACAATTTTAAACCTCGAATCAGTGCAACAACTAAATCATCTGGAAACCAGACAAAACGGTGAATGGATAGCAATGCTGTTTGAACAATGAAAGCTGCAATAGATATAGGTACAAATACAGTTCTTTTACTTGTGGCAGAGGTAAATAATGGCAGGTTAAAAGTTCTTCGCGAAGAACAACGAATGCCGCGTTTGGGGAAAGGAGTAGATGTACGAGGGTCGATCTCTGATGAAGCGGCTGCAAAAGTTATCGAAGTGCTAAAAGAGTACAAAAGCATTATAAGTAAAGAATATCGGGAGGTAATTGAGACCATAGTTACAGCTACCAGTGCAGTACGGGACGCCTCAAACAGGAAACAGTTTCTGGATAAGGTAGAAAAAGAAACAGGGCTTAAAGTGAATGTACTTTCAGGTAAGGACGAGGCAGAGAGTACGTTTAGTGGAGCGTTAACAGTATTTGAAAGCGATTCAAAAGGAGATGTTTTTGTACTCGATATTGGTGGGGGAAGCACCGAAGTGGCTTTGGGACGCAATGGTACACTTGTTGACGCTTATTCTTTTGATATGGGGTGCGTGCGGTTTACAGAGAGGTTCCTTCAGCAAGATCCTCCGTTTCAAGAACAGATCCGTCAGTGCAGAGATGCAGTGGAGAGCATGTTGGATACTTATAAGTTTAAACCAAAGAAAAAAGTGCAGGCAGTTGGTGTGGCCGGCACTATGACCTCTCTTGCTGCTATGGATTTGCAGATTGATGAATATGATCCCAGACATATGAACGGCCGTGTAATAGTGAGGGAAAAACTGAAGAAAGGCATCGAGGTTTTTAGTTTGCATACGCACCAGCAGCTTTTGGAACTAAGCCCGAAAGTGTTGAAAGGCAGGGAAGATATCTTTTTGGCAGGTTTACTTATTTTGGAAGGGTTTTTGAATTATTTTGGATTGGAAGAGATCATAGTCTCTACCGGTGGAATACGGCACGGGATACTTACTCAAAAAGATGAAAACAATATCTCTAAATCTTAAAAAAGCCATTTTCATTTATAATAAGCTTTGTATTTTAGCGAGCGATAAAACCAGGTAATGTCAGACACTAATACTGAAAAAAATACTTCACCCAGAGAAAATGCTTCTGCAAGCAGTATAGAAGACGATGGTTTTGTTGAACGTGCATTAACGGGTGATGAAAGTGCATATAAAGACCTGATGAACAAATATGACCGACCCATCTATTTTCATATCAGGAAAATGATTAAAGAACAGGAGTTGGTTGAGGATTTGGTGCAGGAAGTATTTATGAAAGCTTTCAACAACCTTGCTACTTATAGCAATGAGTATGCTTTCTCAACCTGGTTATACCGTATTGCCACCAATCACACCATCGACTATCTGCGGAAAAAGAAGCTCCAAACTTTGTCCATCAACGATCCTTATAAAACGAAAGACGGTGAGATAGAAATACAACTTCCTGATGACACTTACGCGACCGACAAGAAGATCATAAAAAAAGAGCGAAAGCAAATTGTACACGAAGCAATTGAAGATTTACCGGAAAAGTACAAGGCAGTAATCCGGATGCGGCATATGGAAGAACTAAGCTATCAAGAGATTTCTGAAGAGCTGGATTTACCTCTTGGAACGGTGAAAGCTCATATTTTCAGGGCACGCGAGCTTCTTTACAAGGCTTTAATCGATAAGAGAGGAACGTTCTAACTTTTTGCTGCAATGTTCTGCTTTACGATAGCAGCATTCATTTTAAATTTCTCAAATTTAGCTCTGCGTACCGCACTTCCTTCAAAAAGCTCATCATATTCCTTGCCATTTATCTCATTCCAAAAGTCAGCTTTTTTATCAAGGATTTTTTCCCTTGGATATAGATCCGTTAGCTGAGCTGCTTTGGCTTTAGTGTTCCATGGGCAAACATCCTGGCAAATATCACATCCATACATCCATTCGCCCAAATTTGATTGTAACTCTTTCGGGATTTGGTCTTTTAACTCAATAGTGAGATAAGAAATACATTTGTTTGAATCTACGCGGTAAGGTTCATAAATGGCATCAGTCGGGCAAGCGTCAATACATTGAGTGCAAGTACCGCAATGATCTGTTTCGGGAGCTGAGTAGCTAAAATTTACATCGATAATTAATTCTCCGATAAAAAAGAAGGAACCTAAATTCTTATTTAGCAAATTAGAGTTTTTACCTAACCAGCCCAGTCCGGATCTGACTGCCCATGCTTTATCAAGTACCGGAGCAGAGTCCACAAAATAACGGCCTTCTACACTGCCTACCAAAAAGGTGATGTGCTCAAATAGTTTTTTGAGTTTATTTTTGAAGACTTTATGGTAATCTTTTCCCTGAGCATACTTTGCAATTTTTGGCACTTCGCTTTGTTGCTGCTGGGTTTTGTGAACGGGATGGAAGTAGCTTGCAATAACCGAAACAACAGTTTTTGAACCGGGCACAAGCAGGGTAGGGTCGGTACGTTTGTCAAAATGGTCTTCCATCCACCGCATTGTGCCATGCCGGTTTTGATTTAACCACTCTTCTAACCGTCGTGCTTCTGTTTCAAGAAATTCTGCCTTGGCAAAACCGCATGCATCAAAACCTAACCTAAGAGCATAGTTTCTTACAGCTAAAGTTAGCTCTTTGGTATCCATAATGGAGAATCAGGCGTTAATAGGAACCAGTTTATCACCCTTCCATTGTAATTCCTGTAAAGTTCCGTCAATCATCCGAACAGTTTTGAAAGGATATTTTTTAACCAGTGCATAGTCATGAGTTACCATTAATACAGCCATTCCACGATTGTTTATCTGCTTAAGAAGCTCCATGATGTTTTTGCTGGCAGTTGGGTCAAGGTTTCCCGTTGGTTCGTCGGCAAGAAGAATTCGCGGTTCGTTAGCAAGAGCACGGGCAATTACCACGCGCTGCTGTTCCCCACCTGAAAGATCATTAGGCATATGCTTTCTTCTGTGGCTGAGCCCAACCATTGTAAGAACTTCAAGAACACGTTGTTTCACAAATTTTGGCTTTTCTCCCGTAACCTGAAGAGCAAAAGCAACATTATCGAATACATTACGGTCGGGCAGCAGTTGAAAATCCTGGAATACAATACCAAGCCTGCGCCTAAGCATAGGCACTTCCTTCATGCTGATCTTGTTTACCGGATAATCTGTTACCCGGACTGTACCCGTATTTGGTACAATGTCTCTATAAAGGAGTTTCAGAAAAGAACTTTTTCCAATACCGGTAGAACCTATCAGATAAACAAACTCACCGTTATGCAGTTTAAAATCGATATTGTTCAATACTTTTTGATTTTCAAAGCTTAAGCTAACGTTTCTTAATTCGATTACTGAGGTTTCTGACATTGAAGTACTAAAGTTATGCGTGCACTGTTTTCGTTGGCATCCAAAAGATCAAAGTCGCCATATTTTGCAACCAGATGATAGGGTGTTTGTTCCAAAATTGACAGCATTTCCTCAAGGGTATATATATGCTGTGTGTGAACTTCTTGGAACTGTTTTATCACTGATTTTTTATCCTTATCCAGGAGTTCAATCTCAAATTTGTTGATGTGTAATTTTTTTTGAGCATCAAACTCACTGGTCCTGAAAAACCGAAGATTATTTACCTGAGCTTCTTCATTATTCAGATAATCTACGGCCTGTAAAGAGTTTTTTGGGGTAGAAAAATCAAAGATCAAAAGGCCTCTGTCGTTCAAAATGTTATGGCACCCTGAAAGCATGGACAGAATTTCAGCTTCAGATTTTAAATAGTTCACACTATCAAATACTGAAAAAATCACATCAAAGTGTTCATCAGGCATAATATTTAAAAAGTCCATAGTTTTGAACCGGACAGAAGATGTAACCTTAGATGCTTTTGATTTTGCAATGGCAATCATTTCCTCAGACAGATCGGTAGCCACGATCTCATAGTATCCGAATTCTTCGAGCGATAAAGCTACTGATCCCGTACCGCATGCCAATTCAAGTATTTTTTCTGGTGCGGAGTGATGTTCCTGAATTATTTCGTCGATATAATCTGCCCACGATTCATAGTCCACATCTTCCATTAACTTATCATACAAGGGAGCCAAATAAGTATAATTAGCTACTTTTTTCATTGGGCATTTGCTTTTAATTGCGCGAGTTTAGCAGCCAGTTTGTAAGACTGAATAAATGAAGATGGATCTGCAGTTCCTTTACCTGCAATGTTGAATGCGGTTCCATGGTCGGGGGAGGTTCTGATGATTGGGAGGCCTGCAGTAAAGTTAACGCCGCTACCAAACGAAAGTAGTTTAAATGGAGCTAACCCCTGATCGTGATACATGGCAAGAACTGCATCGTAATTGAGGTGTTGTTTTTGCCCAAAAAAAGCATCGGCAGAAAACGGCCCTTCGGCATTGATGTTTCGCAATTGAAGTTCTTTAATGGCAGGCTTTATAATATTTATTTCCTCATTGCCTATTACTCCGCCATCACCTGCATGTGGGTTTAAACCAAGTACAGCAATTTTTGGATCCTGCAAGCCAAAATCATTCAATAAACTGTTATGTAAGATCTCTGTTTTTTCGATCACCATCTCAGTGGAGATAGAACAAGCTACGTCGCTTATTGGAACATGAGCCGTAGCAAGGGCAACACGTAAGTCCCCATTCACAAGCAGCATAAGTACCTGATTGGTATCTGTTTTCTCAGCTAAAAACTCAGTGTGACCGGTAATGTTGTATCCTGCTAAATGTACCGTTTCTTTTGAAATGGGGAGGGTTACCATAGCGTCAATTTGGTGAGTAAGGCAAAGTTGTATTGAAGTTTCAATAGCTGACATGGCTATTTTCCCGGATTGGGAGTTTATTTGACCTGGTTCAGGTGTATAATTAAGGGAATTAATAGTGAGAATGTTTACAGAATTTTCCCGGATTTGATCAGGAGATTCAACAACATTGAAGGGCAATACAATGTTAAACTTTTCAGCATAGAAATATATGGCTGATTTCGGCCCGATTAATACCGGAACCGAAGAAAAAAAATCGTACTCAGAAAGAGCTTTTAAAGCAACTTCAGCACCAATTCCGTTAACATCGCCTATGGTAATTCCAATCTTTGGTTTCATAAGATCGAAGTTACCAATAAGGTGTTTTAAACGCAGATGAATTATTTACCTGAAAGCACGAATTCTGAAAACCCCGCACCTTTTTCGAAAATAAAAGCCCGGCCCGGGTACTCCCATTTTTCAATAACTAATCCTTTTTTAGGGAACGTTCTTTCCCGTGAGGAGGGAGGCCCGTATTTAATATAAATTTCGCCCTGATCGGTATCTTGCCCATTAGGTGTTTCGGGAGTTCTGTATTCAACAAAGGCATGGTGCACACGGTGATAGTATTCTGTCATCAGTTCATTGAACTCGGTATTAGGGCTTGGGTCTCTTTTTTTCCAAAAATCACGGAATTTTTTCTCTTTTTCTACAGCTTTTCCCCTTTTAAACTCTTTAAGTGCATCTTCAGAAACAATGTACTTCATCATATCTATGGAAACATCAAGATTTAATAAAGCAGGAGGAATGTCTGGCCAATATGAACGAACAAGTTTTTTTGCCAACGGTTTTTTATTACCTCCTTCGTGTAGTTCTAAATTATAAAGAGAGTTTTCGAGCTCGCTGTTAGGGATTGAAACCAAAGCATAGGTGTATTTACCATTAGTCTGATTAATTTTTAATGCGGGATTATTAGTATCTAAAAGTTCAATAGATGCGTTTTGATATATATTTTCGCTTTCAATAGAAATAGTTTGTACTGAACTGATGTTCGTTGTGTCTTTTCGGTTTACACTCGCTCTGTTTAGTTCTATCGAATAGCTTTTTGATGATTGATAATCCGGAATACGAACGAGAACCTGGTAGTTTTTACCATACAGTATGTTATTGCCAAGGTTAACAAGCTTTAAATTTTCTGGTGAACTGCCTTTTTCGATTAAATAAATGTCGCCTGTCTTTTTATCTGAAAAACTTTTGATACTAATATTTCTTTTTTGAGAATTCCTGTCGTTAGTTTCTTCCATCAGATTTAACTGCAAAACATAATTATAATCGCCCGGTTTAAGAGAAGTAACTAACTTACCGGCTGCGAATTTCTCGCGTGATTTTGTTTCGTCGTAATTTTGTGCATACAAAGTATCCTGCCACGTATCTCTTGATGCTGATGCCAGACTAGCAGATCTGTTTTTTCTTGAAGCCTTTCCTGAAAATATCTCAGCATTTAATCTGGCTGTTGCATAAAAGTTTGCCCCTTCAGGATGATCTGTTTTATCACCAATAGCAATTTTTTTGAAAGGCAGGTAGCTGTTATCCATTTTGAATAAGAACACCAATTGAACTTCATCATCTGAATTTCCAGGAAGTATAATTTGATCAAAGAAAAGGGATGGAGCTGCTGCCCTGTTAGCTAAATTGGTGTAAGTAATTTTACCACGGTTTGCCGGGCCTCTGCGTTGGGCTAAAAGCGTTGACGAAATAAGGAGGGTTATTAAGAAAAAAGTGAAAGAAAATTTGTTCATTTTCATGGCTTTAAAATTGAATGGTATCAATATCGCATTTTGAATCATTTAAAATTCCTATTATCAACGCAAAATTATTGAAGCGTATTATATAATAAAAGATCTCAATTAAATATGAGCAATACATCTTCTAAAACTTCAGAAAACTGGCTTAACAATCTTCTTGAAACGTTTCGTGAGCAGGAAAAAGAAATTATGCTGGGTGGAGGGCAAAAAAGAATTGAGAAGGAACATGCAAAAGGAAAACTTACGGCACGTGAGCGTATCACTAAATTAATTGACAAAGAATCTGAGTTTTATGAACTAGGATTATGGGCCGGATTTGAAATGTATAAAGAGCAGGGAGGTTGTCCTGCAGGTGGGGTAATTACGGGAATAGGAAAAATACATGGTAGAGATTGTATGATTGTTGCAAACGATGCTACTGTAAAAGCAGGAGCCTGGTTTCCTATTACAGCCAAAAAGAACCTGAGGGCTCAGGAGATAGCGATAGAAAATCATGTTCCATTAATCTATTTGGTTGATTCGGCAGGTGTTTACCTGCCTATGCAGGATCAGATATTTCCAGATAAAGAACATTTTGGAAGAATGTTCCGGAATAATGCAGTTATCTCGGCAAAAGGCATTCCTCAAATAGCTGCAATTATGGGCAGTTGTGTCGCCGGGGGGGCATACCTGCCTATAATGAGCGACGAAGCATTGATTGTTGATGGAACAGGGAGCGTTTTTCTTGCAGGAAGCTATTTGGTAAAAGCGGCTATCGGTGAAAGTGTAGATAACGAAACTTTAGGTGGGGCTACAACCCATACAGAGATTAGTGGTGTTACTGATTATAAAATGAAAGATGATGAAGAATGTTTGGCCACCATACGGGAGTTGGTTGACAAGCTTGGCCCTGTACAAACAGCTGGTTTTAACCGAAAAGAATCAAAATTACCATCCCGCTCTTCTGCCGAAATATTTGAGATATTGCCCGAATTCCGCACTGCTCCATATGATATGAGTGAGCTGTTGGAATGTATTATTGATGCAGACAGCTTCACAGAATTTAAAAAAGGATATGGGCAGACATTAATTACCGGTTATGCACGCATTGATGGGTGGAGTGTTGGTATTGTTGCAAATCAGCGTACGATTTCGAAAACAAAATCAGGAGAGATGCAGATCGGTGGGGTAATTTATTCCGATTCAGCCGACAAAGCAGCTCGTTTTATCATGAACTGCAATCAGAAGAAAATACCCTTGATCTTTTTTCAAGATGTAACCGGATTTATGATTGGTAAGCGCAGTGAACATGGCGGCATTATTAAAGATGGAGCAAAAATGGTAAATGCTATGAGCAACTCAACAGTGCCAAAAATTACCATTGTTGTAGGTAACAGCTATGGTGCAGGTAATTATGCAATGTGTGGGCGGGCTTACGACCCTCGTTTTATGTATGCCTGGCCAACGGCAAATATTGCTGTTATGAGTGGAGCTTCGGCAGCAAAAACACTTACCCAAATACAGATAGCAACTATGAAAAAGAAGGGAGAAGAAGTAAGCGAAAAAAAGCAGCAAGAATTGATGGATGGAATAACAGAACGCTATAACAAGCAAACAGATGTGCGATATGCGGCTTCAAGGTTGTGGGTTGACGGAATTATTCATCCGGCCCAAACAAGAGATCGTATCTCTAATGCTTTGGCCTGCACAAACCTTAATCCTGTGATTAAAGAGTTTAAAACCGGGGTAATACAAACGTAACTGTTTTGCCATGTAAAAGTAACATGCGGGGATGAAATACAGCATTGAACATGAACCGGATTATCTGAAAGTAAATGTAGAGGCCACATTCACTTTAATCGATTTTACAACTTTAATTATTTGTTTTATTCTCGGATTCATTTTTGCTGTTTTCTTTTGGATGTTTTTTATCGCAGTATTTATCAAGCTGTTTTCCAGTAATGAATTCATCTTTAACCTGGATACATATACTGTCAAACAAAATCTTCGATGGTTTAGTTATTTTAAGATTAAAAGGAGAGAGTTTTCGTTCGGTGAGATAAAAAGCATTCTTTTTTCTAATACTGAATCGGGAAATGCCTTGCAGGAAACTCTTAAACTTAAAGAGTGGTACACCATTGATATTATTTTAAAGAGTAATTACACACGGATTGTAAAAGTACCCGAAGATGAGCTTCAGCATGCAGATGAGCTGTTTTTTAGCCTGAAGGAAAAGCTAGATGAGTTCTTTAAGTTTGAAACTGAGATTGTGGAAGTTCACCAAGAAAAATGAAGCAGAATGAACTTAATACTTAATTAACTCTTTAACCTTCTCCTCAAACACATTTCTTTTTAAGAACTCATCTTCCAGGTTTTTGTTGAAGGGGATAGGCATGTCTAAAGCTCCGCACCGGATAACAGGAGCATCTAGCTCTTCAAAGCAGTGTTCCGAGATCAAAGCAGAAACTTCAGCCATCGGTCCCATTGTTAAGGAAGGTTCCTGAAGCAGCAGCACTTTATGTGTATTTGATACTGAACCTTTAACGGTGTCAATATCCAAAGGAATCAACGTACGGAGGTCAATGACTTCTAAAGAAATTCCTTCTTTTTCAAGTTTATCCGCTGTTTCAAGTGCCCACCACACACCCATTCCATAAGTTACAATAGTTGCATCGGTTCCTTCTCTTCGGATTTTTGCTTTGCCCAAAGGTTCATAAGAAGCAAACTCATCTACTCCGGCCCGGATACTCCGGTATAATTTCTTATGTTCAAAAAACAGCACAGGATTCGGATCAAAAACAGAACTGTATAACAGGTTCTGGGCATCTTCAACCGTAGAAGGTACCACAACTTTTAAACCCGGAATCTGCATAAACCAACCTTCGGGCGATTGAGAATGGAAAGGGCCTGCTCCAACACCGGCTCCGTGCGGCGCTCTTATAGTCATATTTACAGACGGGCTCCAACGGTAATGTGATTTGGCAATATTGTTTACAATTTGATTGAATCCACAGGAGATAAAATCGGCAAACTGCATTTCCACTACCGGTTTCATGCCTGCATATGCAAGGCCTAAAGCTGCACCGAGTGCTCCGGATTCAATAATGGGTGTATTTCTGACTCTGTCCGGGCCAAACTGTTCTAAAAATCCTTCCGTGATCTTGAATACGCCTCCATATTCAGCAATATCCTGCCCGATTACGATGGTTGATTCGTCATCTTCAAACGCCTGTTTAAGCCCTGCCTGAATAGCATCCACAAATCGTCGTTCAACCTTAGCGTTGGATTTTGATGTTTTTATAGAATCAGGAGCTTTGCCAAAAACCGAACCTAATTCTGTAGCACGGTCAAAAACAGGTTCCTCAGCTTTCAAAGCTTTATCAAGATCATTTTTAAAAGACTCCTTTGTTTTTTCTATAATTTCTTTCTGTTTCTGCTTATCAGCAATTCCTTCTGTTTCCAGAAACTGCTCAAATCTTAAGATCGGATCTTTATCCGCCCAGTTTTCAAAAAGTATATCAGGTACGTAATGTGTTCCGGAAGCTTCTTCATGGCCACGCATTCTAAAGGTTTGGGCTTCAATCAGAACCGGTTCGCCTTTTAAAGCAAGCTTGCGGGCTTTTTCAACGGTGGTCATAACCTCAAAGATGTCGTTGCCATCAATGTGGAAGCCATGAATACCATATCCTTTGGCCCGGTCACTTAACTTTTCGCAGGCATATTGCTCATTGGTAGGAGTGGAAAGTCCATATCCGTTATTCTCAATGATAAAAACAACAGGCAGTTTCCAAACAGCAGCCAGATTTAATGCCTCATGAAAATCTCCTTCGCTGGTTGCTCCGTCACCGCAAAATGAAAAAGCCACCGAGTTTTCTTTTCTGATTTTTCCAGCCAGAGCTAAACCATCTGCCACAGGCATCATTGCTGCAAGATGCGATATCATCCCAATGATATTATAATCAAGAGTACCGAAATGAAATGAACGCTCCCGGCCTTTACTAAAACCTTCTGCCTTCCCAAAAAGTTGGCAAAAAAGAGGATAAAACGGTACCTGGCGAGTGGTGAATACTCCAAGGTTTCTGTGCATGGGAAGGATATAATCTTCTTTTTTGCTGGCAAGCGTAACTCCAACGGCAATAGCTTCTTGACCGATTCCCGAAAACCATTTGGTAATCTTATTTTGCCTGAGGAGCTTGAGCATTCGTTCTTCGATTTGTCTTGGAAGAAGTAATGCTTTATAAACCTCTAACGCTCTTTTTGCGGAGATTTTTTTAGAAGTCTTAATCATTGAAATATTCGAAATATCTGTATCTTTGATGCTCTTGGAGCATCCCGTTTTTAACATTCCAAGTATAACTGTTCGGTACTAATTACCAAAGCAGTTAATCATCATTATTCATTTTAATTTAATTGATTATTGGAAGCTTTAGGCAGACAGATTTTGGTTGAGTTCTACGATTGTGAGAGTTCAAAAATTAATGATGTAGCATATATTGAAGAGGCAATGCTTACAGCTACCCGGGAAGCAAAGGCTACTATTATTTCGCATAATTTTCACAAATTCAGTCCTTATGGAGTAAGCGGAGTTATTGTGATTGCGGAGTCTCATGTTGCCATTCATACCTGGCCAGAGTACAATTATGCTGCGGTGGATATTTTTACTTGTGGCGACACTATTGATCCCTGGATTATTCAGGGGCATCTGAAGGAATCTTTGAATTCAGGAAACATTTCGAGTATGGAAATGAAGAGAGGTTTATTCAAAGTGCCACAAGGGCAACGGTTGTTATTTAAATCTTCAGGTGAAATGCTGAAGGAGAATTGACAATGAAAGCAAAGATGGCAATGGTGGAAACACCAAATGTATATTGCCTTATATCCGGAGCTGCAGAAGGAAATACACCGTTAAATGCTTTTGACAACACACTTTTGGAAGCTGGCGTTGGTGATACGAACCTTATGCGGATGAGCAGTATTTGTCCTCCGGGAGCTCAGGAAGTAACAAGGGATGAAATTGTACTTCCGGCAGGTGGGTTAATTCCATTAGCGTATGCACATATCGACTCCCAAACCCCTCAAATGTGGATTGCGTCAGCTATTGCAGTTGGTATTCCGGAAGATCCGACCTTACCCGGGGTTATTATGGAATTTGAAGATCATACACGATTAGAATATGTTGAAACCATTGTAAAGCAAATGGTCATAGATGCCTTTGAATACCGTAAAAGGACTCTTAAAGAGATTAAATTTGCCGGTGTTGAACATCAGGTTAAAAAGTGCGGAGCAACGTTTGCAGCGGCAGTGCTTTGGTATAAATAGACTCAAGATTCAGGATGAAAGACAAAAGAGCTTTTTTAATACTTATCTCAAATCTTACATCTTATGTCTGAAATCTATACTGAGTATTATCACAAGAAAACCGGATTAGTTGTAGGTGTTGAGGAAGTACTATTCTCAAAACAATCTCCATACCAAAAAGTCGAGATTCTGAAAACGGATACCTGGGGAAATATGATGACCATTGATGATATGGTGATGCTTTCAGAGAAAGATGAATTTGTTTACCACGAGATGCTAGCGCATGTGGTTATGTTTAGTCACCCAAATCCCGAGAAAGTGTTGATAATAGGAGGAGGAGATGGCGGTACTGCCCGCGAGGTTTTACGCCACCGGTCAGTAAAGCAAGTAGATTTGGTTGAGATAGATGAGACAGTGGTCAGGGCTTCCAAAGAGTTTTTACCTCAGATAGGGAATTGGGAAGATGTGCGACTTCATGTTCTTTTCGAAGATGGGATTGAGTTCGTGAAAAACGCCTCAAACGAATACGATGTTATCATTATTGATGGTTCAGACCCGGTTGGGCCTGCAGAGGGCCTCTTTGAGAAAAGCTTTTTTGAATATTGCTATTCTGCGTTGAAAAAAGATGGAGTGCTTACCGCCCAAACAGAGTCGCCCTGGATTGAATCTTATCACCCGAGCATGAAAAAAGTATTTAAAGCATTGGACATTCTTTTTAAGCATTCGTCAATGTTTTTAGGATTTATACCATTGTATCCAGCCGGGATGTGGAGTTTTGCGTTTGCATCAAAAACTAGTATGTATAACGCCCCAGAGGTTACACAAAGAATTGAAGCCGGGCTGAATGAGTTTGGGAGCGATCTCAGGTATTACAATAAGGGAGTTCATTTGAGTTCATTTGCTTTACCCAACTTTGTAGCCGAAATTATTCGCTGAACTATCCGTTTAGCCTGTATGCAAAAATCTGTATTATTTTTCTTTCTGATTTTGGTTTTCTCTGCCACCGCTTTTCCCCAGCAAAATGGTGTTTTGGTGATTGAAAATGGGGTTGAGAAGGAAATTCTTTTGGATGAATCATCAAGAGATTCAAAAACCGAGCAGCTTTCTTTTTTTTATTTTAATCAAGGTTTTTTTGATGCAGAGGTTGAGAGTAAAGAGGAATTATTCATCATTAAAACAGGAAACAGATATACCATATCTTTTCTGAGATTTTATGAGATGGATTCACTTCTGATTTCTGATAAAGTGATTGAATCACAAAATTATTCCCAGGAACTAATCGAAGGCAGGATCCGGCAATTTTATGAACAATTGGTGAATGAGGGATACCGGAATGCAGAAGTATTTGTAAGATCACTTATAAAAAAAAAGGAAGATGCCACCGTTTCGATTGAAGTGGATGTAATTAAGAAAGAAAGGATGGTTATTTCAGGGATAGTTTTTAATGGAAATCAAGTCAACTCACAAAAATATCTGGCTAAGATTTCCAGAATGCCGGATTCGGTACATGCAACCCAAAAAAATCTTCTGGAGATACAACGAAACCTGATTTCAAGTGAACTATTTGAAACAGTGAGCGAGCCTCAGATTTTTAATGAATCAGGCAGGCAAGTTCTGTTATTTTCGGTGCGGGAGAGGAATCTAAATCAGTTTGATGGATTAATTGGATATGTACCGGACTCGCGCGGTAACGGGCAGGTTGTTGGAGATATTAATGTTACGCTATGGAATGTTTTACAGGATGGAAATGGATTTAATTTAGCTTATCAAAGGTTAAGGCCCGAAACAAGCAGATTAGAGTTAGGTGTGTGGCAGCATTGGTTCGGAAACATTCCTGTAGGTGCAGGGCTTGATTTTACTTTCTATCAAAATGATACCACCTACCAAACACGGCGTTTCGGATTCAATAGCAGCTATTGGGTAACGCCGGGCTTAAGGTTGAAAGGAGGAATATATTCTTTGAACTCAAATTCCAGCCGGTTTTCTCAGCAGGAACCGGATGGCATAAAGCAAGGAGCAAATCTTGGATTTTCTTTTTCGAACCTAAACCGTTTTAACGTTCCTACAAGTGGAGTAAAACTGGATGTGCTTTATGGAATTGGTGATAAAGATATCGAAAATGATTCAGCCGCTTCTTTTCGCCAACAACAATTGGAAGCCGGTTTAGAAACTTATGTGCCGCTGGCTGCCAAGTCTGTACTTGCAATACATATGAAGGGATTTTATTTAATCGGGGAGGCATTTACAGAAAGTGATTTAATACGTTTTGGAGGAGCTAACTCTTTTCGCGGATATGCAGAAGAGCAATTCACAGCTTCTGAATTGTTTTGGGGAGATATTGAATACCGGTTTTTAACAGACAAGCTTTCTTATCTGTTTCTGTTTGGTGCGGCCGGATATTACAACAGGCCAAATTTGGCCTCCGAAACCGATCATCGTTTTAGTAATAGTGGTTTTTTATACTCAGGTGGATTGGGAATAAGTTATAAAACCACTATTGGAAGGCTCACTTTTACCTATGCACTCTCGGCGGCTGAAACTATTGGAAATGGAAAAGTACATATAAGTTTAAAGTCTGCTTTGTAGTATATATGTAGAATGTTATCTTTGGGCACATTTTAACGCTTATTAAGAAAGACTGAGGGAATAGGCCCTATGAAGTCTTGGCAACCATCTTAGTAAAAAGAAAGGTGCCAAATCCTACTTCGAATGTATTCGGAGAAAAATAAGAGCTTACTAACTTCACTCTTTCTTAACAGCCAATCTTACATAGAGTGAATATTCAGCAACAATTGGAAAAAAAAATCTTAGTTCTTGATGGTGCTATGGGTACGATGATCCAACGCTACAATCTCAGGGAAGAGGATTTCAGGGGTGAATTTTTTAATGAGTCTAAAATAGATTTAAAGGGTAATAACGATTTACTCTCTTTAACAAGACCGGATGTAATCCAGGAAATTCATGAGCAATATCTAAAAGCAGGAGCAGACATAATTGAAACAAACTCCTTTAGTGGAACATCAATTGCTCAATCAGATTATAGCTTGGATCATATTGCTTATCAATTAAACAAAGCCTCTGCCAAAATAGCTAAAAAAGCTGCAAATAAGTTTACGAAGCAGGATCCTCAAAAACCAAGATTTGTTGCAGGTGCTATTGGGCCAACAAACAAAACGGCATCTTTATCGCCAGATGTTTCTAACCCCGGGTATCGGGCAATAACGTTCGATCAGTTAAAAGATGCTTATAAAGAACAGGTAAGAGGGCTCATTGACGGAGGAGTTGACGTGCTTTTAGTTGAAACTGTTTTTGATACACTAAATGCTAAAGCTGCTTTATACGCTATCCAGGAACTGGCTGATGAAACAGAGAAAAGAATTCCAATAATGGTTTCGGGTACAATTACTGATGCAAGCGGCAGAACGCTCTCAGGTCAAACTGTTGAGGCATTTTTAATTTCATTATCTCATGTGCCAATTCTTAGCATAGGGTTTAATTGTGCATTAGGGGCAAAACAATTGTACCCATACGTAAAAACATTGTCAGAGCAGTCAAACAGATTTGTAAGTGCCTATCCAAACGCAGGGCTTCCCAATGAATTCGGAGAGTATGATCAAGGACCAGAAGCGATGGCAAAAGAAGTGAGTTCTTATGTAGAAGGAAACCTGGTAAATATTCTTGGAGGATGTTGTGGTACCACTCCCGACCATATACAGGCAATGGCAGAAATAGTAGATGGAGTTACTCCAAGATTATTAAATAAAGCTGAAGCTATTCAATGAAATCATTACCGCTAAAACTGAGTGGCCTTGAGCCTTTAATCATCACTGAGGATTCAAACTTTATCAATGTTGGGGAGAGAACGAATGTAACCGGTTCAAAGAAATTCTTAAACCTGATTAAAAATAAAGATTATGAAACGGCATTAGATATTGCATTAGAACAGGTACGCGGAGGTGCTCAAATTCTGGATGTGAACATGGACGAAGGAATGTTGGATTCAGAAAAGGAAATGACAAATTTTCTGAATCTAATAGCTTCTGAACCTGAAATCGCACGTATTCCCATTATGATTGACTCTTCAAAATGGGATGTAATTCTTGCAGGGCTAAAAACTTTACAAGGTAAAGGTGTTGTTAATTCTCTCAGTTTAAAGGATGGGGTAGAAGAGTTTTTAAGGCGGGCAAAGATTGTTCGAAGAATGGGGGCTGCTGTAATTGCTATGGCTTTCGATGAGCAAGGGCAGGCAGATACTTACGAAAGACGTATTGAGATTTGTGAACGCTCTTACAACTTGTTGACTGAAAAGATTGGTTTTGATCCATCTGATGTAATTTTAGATCCAAATATTTTCCCGGTTGCTACAGGAATAGAAGAGCACCGTAAAAATGCATTGAGCTATTTTAAAGCAGTAAAATGGATACGTCAAAACCTTGCAGGAGCACATATTATTGGGGGAGTGAGTAATGTGTCGTTCTCATTCAGAGGAAATAATAAAGTGCGAGAGGCCATGCATAGTGCTTTTCTTTACCATGCAATTCAACATGGAATGGATATGGGAATTGTGAATCCTACCCAACTTGAGGTGTACGATGAAATCCCAAAAGAACTTTTAGAGCGGGTAGAAGATGTTTTATTAGATAGGAGAGATGATGCTACAGAGCGACTACTCGAAATCGCTTATAAATATCGTGGATCGAAAGAGTCTAAAGAAAAGGAAACACAGGAATGGCGAAATGGAACCATTGAGGAACGTCTGAGTTTTGCTCTTGTGAAAGGGATCACTGAATTCATCGAGTCCGATACAGAAGAAGCGAGGCAAAAGACAGGAAGCCCACTTCAGGTAATTGAAGGCCCTCTCATGGATGGGATGAATGTTGTTGGAGATTTATTTGGGTCTGGTAAAATGTTTCTTCCTCAGGTGGTTAAAAGTGCTCGTGTAATGAAACAAGCAGTAGCTTACTTAACGCCGTTTCTTGAAGAGGAAAAAAGCAAAAATGTAGTAAAAAGAGAAAGACCTAAAGTATTGTTAGCCACTGTAAAGGGGGATGTACACGATATAGGAAAAAATATAGTAGGTGTAGTTTTAGCATGTAATAATTTCGAAGTGATAGATCTTGGAGTAATGGTTTCTGCTGAAAAGATTTTGGATGAAGCTATAAAGCAAAAGGTAGATGTTATAGGGCTAAGCGGATTAATCACTCCATCGCTTGATGAGATGGTTGGGGTTGCAAAAGAAATGAAGAACCAGGGATTACAACTACCTTTAATAATTGGTGGCGCTACAACCTCAAAATTGCATACGGCTGTTAAAATTGATCCAAACTATGATTCTTCCGTAATTCATATTTTAGATGCTTCAAAAGCAGTTACAGTATGCTCAAACCTGCTAAGTGAAAACAATAGGAAATTTAAAAAAGAGATAAGAGAGGAATATGATAAACTGAGAGAAGACTATTCAAAAAAGAATGCATCAAAAAAATACTTAGCCTTCGATGCAGCAAGGAAAAATGAAACCTCAATTGATTGGACTTCGATTGCGGTAAAAAAGCCAAACAAAATAGGTACAACCGTAATCGATAATGTTAGCATAAGTACGCTTCGAAACTTTATAGATTGGTCTCCTTTTTTCAAAACCTGGCAGCTAACAGGTAAGTACCCTGCCATATTCAAGGATAAAGTAATTGGTGAGCACGCAAGGGATCTTTTTGAAGACGCAAATACTGTTCTAAACGAGATATCGACTAACAATTCACTACAGGCAAAAGGTGTAATTGGTTTATTTCCTTCTGAAAGGGTGGGTGAACACGTAATAATCTATACAAATGAAGACCGAGACAGAGAACAAGCTCGTTTTCACTTTTTAAGGCAGCAGACTGAGAAACGAGCAGGCCAACCCAACTCAAGCCTCGCAGATTATATAGCACCAAAACACAAAGGTATTAAAGATTATTTAGGGCTTTTCGCGGTAACTGCAGGTTTGGGTATTGAGAAGTTGTTGGAAGCCCACAAGGGTGATGACTATAAATTAATTATGATAAAAGCCCTGGCCGACAGATTAGCAGAGGCTTTTGCAGAATATCTACATTTTAAGGTACGAACCGAATTTTGGGGTTATTCAGAAAATGAAGCATTAGATAATGAAGCTTTTATTAATGAAAAATATGTTGGAATTCGGCCAGCTCCCGGGTATCCCGCTTGTCCTGATCACACTGAGAAAAGAATTATTTTTGAGGTATTAAATGTAGAAGAAAAAACAGGTATTACATTAACGGAATCTTGTGCCATGTATCCCGCTTCATCGGTGAGTGGGTTTTATTTCTCAAATCCTCAATCCCGTTATTTCAGAGTTGGTAAAATTCAAAAAGATCAGGTTAAAGCATATTCAAAGAGAAAAAATCAAACAACGGAAGAAACTGAAAAATGGCTTTCTTCAAATTTAGGATATAAAACAAGCTAATGAAGATAACTGAGTACATAGAGAATGCGAATGGTAAAACACTTTTTTCATTTGAAGTTTTACCGCCTTTAAAAGGAGAGAATGTTCGGGTTTTATTTGATCACATTGATCCTTTAATGGAGTTTAAACCGCCTTTTATAGATGTTACCTACCACAGGGAAGAATATGTATATAAGAAAAGAGAAAATGGGTTTTTGGAGAGGAAAACCGTAAGAAAAAGACCTGGTACAGTTGGTATATGTTCTGCAATTCAAAACCACTATAAAGTGGATGCAGTGCCTCACATTATATGTGGTGGTTTTACCAAGGAAGAAACGGAAAACGCACTAATAGATCTGAATTTTCTTGGTATTGATAATTTAATGCTTCTTCAGGGAGATGTGAGAAAACCCGAACGAAGATTTACACCGGAGCCTGATGGACATGCCTATGCTTCAGATTTGATAGAGCAGGTTGTTGATTTAAATCATGGAAAATATTTGGATGAAGAAATTGAAAATGCGATGCCATCAGATTTTTGTATAGGTGTGGCAGGATATCCTGAAAAGCATGAATCCGCTCCGAATCTGGAAACTGATCTAAAATTTCTAAAGAAAAAAGTAGAAGCAGGAGCCGACTATATTGTAACTCAAATGTTCTTTGATAATCAGAAATACTTCGATTATGTAAAAACGTGTAGAGAAAAAAATATAAATGTTCCGATTATACCAGGAATAAAGCCAATCACTAATTTAAAGCAGACTACTTTATTGCCACAAATGTTTAATATTGATTTGCCTGAAGCATTAACAAAGGAACTTGAAAAGTGTAAAGATAATGGTGCTGCTCAAAAAGTAGGTGTGGAGTGGGCTATACAGCAATCAAAAGATTTGATTCAATTTGGAGTTCCTAGTCTGCACTATTACTCAATGGGTACATCAACCTCGGTATATTTGGTAGCAAAGAACGTTTTTTGATTTCTAAATCCATTCCTGGTTCTTTTCCTCTACAGCTTTTTCAAAGTTTGTTTCTCCGGTATGCTTTGTTCCTTTAGGCTCAATCAGCATCACCCAGCATTCTTTTTCTGCGATGGGGCAGTGATCAATCCCCTTGGGCACAACATATAATTCCCCTTCTTTTAAATGAACATTTTTATCTCGGAATTTGAGAAGGAGTTCTCCTTTTACAATAAAGAATACTTCGTCTTCGTCTGCATGATTATGCCAGATAAATTCCCCTTCAATTTTGGCAAGTTTAATGAGTTGCCCGTTCGATTCTGCAATGATTTTTGGAGACCAATGGTCATTGAATAAGGAGAACTTTTCTTTAAGATTTATTCCATTCATATATAACACAATCGAATTTTGATAATTGAAATGAATGTACAAAGTTCCTGAAAACAAAAAAGGCTGCAAAACTTGCAGCCTCAAAAGGAGTAATGATTTTTTCAGAAATACACTGATACTGAAACTTGTGCTCCTGATCTAATCGTGCTATTTATATCGCCGCCTAGATTTGTAGTTAATCCTGCATCAGCACTTACACTGAAGTTGTTACTGAAGAAATATTCAGCACCATAGCCTGCTCCAAGAACAAAGAAGTTGGTACTTCCACCTGCGTCGAAAGAAGTATTATTGAAACCAATATTTCCCATAAAATAAGTGCTCAGCGAACCCTCTGTTGAGGTATAATACCTTGGCAGAACTCCTATACCGATGGTTGTTGATGTATTTTCGATACCAAAAATAATAATTGCGGGAGCAATTGAGAGTGTTTCATTCAATTGATAAGGAACTTCAATAGAGGCTTGCCCCCCGATGGTTGATCTTAGGCCAAAAGTTCCTTCTTCCGGAATTCCTTGTGCAAAAGTTGTTGTACTTATAGTTAGCGTAAAGATGATAAGTGAAGCTATTCTTGCTATCGTTTTCATAGTTCTCCATGATTAATTATGAGGTAAGATTGATATTAAAATTATTTGAATAGCTATCCAAATCATGAAGAAGAATACCTAAAACGGATTACCCGAACCCGCTTTAGGTAATTTAATTGAGTTATTGATCCAAGCCGTACGCTTTAGCTACTTGATTGTAGTTTTGGTAATCCAACCCTTTTCCTTTTAAAAGGAGGGAAGGAGGAATGGCTACAACACGCAGTATATCATCATCAAAAAGTGCTTCATTTTGCTCGTTATTATTTGCCACTTCACCTTCGAGTATCAGATCAAAGCTGTTAATGTCGAACACATATCTCAGATTTACGAGGTCATTTTCGAAAGGTGTGCTAAATGGGAGCGCATGCCACGAAGTGGTACCATCGAATTGCACGTAGCCCAGTACCAAACCATTATCAACAGTAGCTTCGTCCAAAATATCCCATTCGAATTCATTAATAGAAACAAATTCATCAACTACATCAAAATCAGCTGCAAAGATGGTACTTGTACTTGAATAGATTTGAACTCCGTCAACACCGTCTCGTCCAGCCGGACCCTGTGGGCCTTCGTTAGTAATGGAACATGCCTGAAAAAGAAGGATGCTTAATAGTGAAAAAGCGAATAGTGATCTTGATGATTTCATAATAGACTCCGTTTTGTTCTGGCTTTGTTGTTAAAGCCTGAAAGAATCTCGGAATTCAAATAACATTACAATATCGCATCTTTGGGTTAGGCAATTCATGTGAGGTAATTCGCACAAAAGCCTGGCTCAATAATGAAGCAGACTTTACGAAAATATGGAGATGAAAATCAGTTTGCGAAGTACATCATGGCTGCAATTACCATAAAGTTGATAATGCTAAGAGGCAATAATCTTGCCCAGCCCAGCTTCATAACCTGATTGTACTTGAATCGCGGGATGGTCCAACGGATCCAAATGAATACAAAGCACCAGAATACTACTTTAGCAGAAAATACCGAAATGTCGAGGATACCTTTTAGCCACATGTTCATCTCGGGTAACCATGCATCTGCAAAGGGGAGATGATAACTGCCAAAGAAAAAGGTTGTGATTAAGATACTTCCTATAAATACGTGCATATACTCAGCAAGAAAAAACATTCCAAACTTCATGGAACTGTATTCGGTATGGAAACCACCTACAAGCTCCTGCTCAGCTTCAACCAGATCAAAAGGAGTTCTATTAGATTCTGCGAAAGCGCAGATAATGAAAATAATGGCTCCCAAAGGATTAATGAATACATTCCAAACCATAGACTGAGATTCCGCCACGTCAACCATGCTGAGTGAACCTGTCATCAAAATTACAGATGCCACCGCCATACCCATCGGTAATTCATAGCTAATCATCTGGGCAGCGGCTCTTAATCCTCCAAGCAGTGAATATTTGCTGTTTGATGACCAACCGGCCAATGTAACACCATACACACCGAGAGATGCCACTGCAAGTAAATAAAGCACAGCAGCATTGATATCGGTAACATACAACCCTTCTCCAAATGGAATTACGGCAACAGAAAGAAGTGCAGTAACCACGGGAATCATTGGCGCAACAGCATGTAAAACTTTATAACCGTGTATCGGGGTTACATCTTCTTTAAGAAGAAGTTTTAACACATCAGCAAGGGGTTGTAATAACCCAAAAGGGCCTACACGGTTTGGTCCAACCCGGTTTTGTATAAAAGCGGCAATTCTGCGCTCTGCATACACTAAAATAGCTGCAGAATTGAGATAACTGATCATGCCGACAGCTAACACTAAAGTCCAGGTTGGGATGGCAAGAGTTCCTATTTCTAATATTCCGGGATTCATTATGCGGATACCTCTTCTTTAGAAATTCCGGTTAATTGGATGCCATTTTCGTTGTCCATTCTTTCGTAACTCACCCCATCAAAAGCAGATACCGATGAAGCAATTTCATCCATGATTTCTCTGGAGATGCCAAACTCACTATTGAGCCCGAGTCTTTTGCTTAGATCATTCATAAACTCCCAGACAGGGGTGCAATCGATTTTGTTATCCTCATTAACCCAGTTATCGAAATTAGTACCGTGACGGTCTAAACGGCCTTCCGACATTTCTAAATCCAGCTTTCGGTGTGTGTATTTAGTTTCTTTAGCAGGGAAGGAACGTTGAATTCTTCCATCAACATTCACGTAACTGGCAGCATGTTCTGCAATGCAGGTAATAGGAATAACTAAATCAGCAGCGATTGATGTTTCTGTCTGGTTTGTTGCAAGGTTGATCACGTAAGGCTTTTTAATGTCTTTGGAGGAGATAACTTCCCGATCAATAAAAGTGCCGTCTAGAAGGACTACAACTTTAGCTGATTTAATCGCAGCTTTTATTTCATCAGTTGACTGAGCGGTAAATCCTAATGCTTTAACGCCATTGGTATTCGGAGCCTGGTCGTCTGTTAAAAGGAAATCATCACCAAACTCTTCTTTTACATCCGGAACAAAGTAGTAATCATTAACCCCCCATGTACTAAAAACCTTCATTAATGAGTAATTTTCTTCAACAGAGGCATGTGCTGAGCCGATCACCAATACATCTTTAGGTTTTACACCTTCAAGCGTTTCGGCAAAAGTTTCCAGAGCGTTATTCCATGAAGTTTTAACCTGATTATCTCCATCAACTTTAATAGTAGGGCGGGAAACTCTGTTTTCATTAAATAACTTGTAAGCATCGCGAGCAGCATCAGGCATCCAATGAGAATTTACCTCTGCATTAAAGCGTGGAGTTAATCTCATTACAATGTTATCGCGAACCCACAAATCAACGTTTGTTCCTTTACCTCCGGTGATATCAATGCTTGGAGTCTGGTTCATTTCCCAAACGCGGGCTTTGAACCGGAAATCGGTAGAAGTAAGTGCGCCAACCGGGCAAATATCAACGGTGTTTACAGAGTATGGATCATCAAATTCCATTCCCGGAGCGGTAATTGGATAGTTTTTATCGCCACGAGAGGATATAGTAAGCTGATGCGTACCGGATATTTCTTCGGTAAATCTTACACATCTGGTGCAGTTGATGCATCGTTCTGCATCCAGAGTAACTCTGGGGCCGAGTTCTACTCTTTTCGGTTTATGAACCTTTTTTACTTCGAACCGAGAACCTTCAGGACCATACTTATAGGTTTGAATTTGAAGAGGACATTCTCCAGCCTGATCACAAATAGGGCAATCAAGCGGGTGATTAATAAGGATGAGCTCCATGGTATCTTTTTGAGCTCTGGCAACTTCTTCGCTTGTTTCCTGGGTAAGAACAACCATACCATCGGTTATCTCTGTACTACAGGAGGTCTGCATCTTCGGGAACCACCGGATTACCCGCTTTCCATCTTCGTCTAATTCATATTCTCCGTTTTCTCTGTTCTGTACAGGAGTTCCAACCTTTACATAACATTGACGACAATTAGCCGGAGCACTCATTTCCGGATGGTAGCAGAAGAATGGAACTTCTTTACCATTATCTAAAATGAACTGGAGTAGCTTGGGTTTACCCTCAAATTCGTACCGTTCACCGTCTATAAAAATTTCTGGCATACCTATGATATTTGATTTTTGAATGACGATTTTTGATTCATTCCAGCTTTCAAATCAATCTTCATTATTTATTCTTTTGTGCAGTTTTTCTGGAACTTATAAAGATAGAAGCCAATTCATGTGCCTCATTCTTTAGTGGCTCAACCAATGTTTTTTCTTTCAATTGCTCATCAATTATAAATTCCATCCAAAATTCTGTTTCGTCTGCTTCTTCAATAACTATGCTTAATTTTGCTATAAATGCTGCTTTGCTTTGAGCTACACAAGCGGCTCTGTAATTTGCAGCAACTGAAGTGGAACTGCGAATTAACTGCTCTTTTATATGATTTCCCAGATAATTTCTGGGAAGATTTACAGCTAACTTTATGCATCTATGAGCAAAATTTTTAGTTCGTATTTTTAATTCATCTTTGTTCAAGTTAAAATCATCAATCCAAAATTATCCATCATCAATATATTAAGCTAATGCATAAGTGCTTTGCTTGCACCGGGCTTCAAATTCGTCTCTAAATCTGTCAATGGTGTATCGTACGGGCCATGCCGCTGCATCGGCAAGTGCACATATTGTACGACCTTCCATCTGAGAACAAAGGTCAATCAAAAGATCTAAATCTCTGATTTCTCCATCTCCGTTTTTAATCTTGATTAAAATCTTCTCTAACCAACCAGTTCCTTCGCGACATGGAGTACACTGCCCGCATGACTCGTGATGATAGAAATGGGAAATTCTCCACAGCATTTCAACCATGTCGGTGTCTTCATCCATTACGATCATTCCGGCGGTTCCCATCATAGAGCCTGCTTCCCGAAGTGAATCTGCATCCATATTTACGCCTTCCAAAGAATCTCCACGAAGAATTGGGGTAGAAGACCCACCGGGTATCAGTCCTTTAAGTTTCTTGTCATTTCTCATTCCGCCTGCAACTTCATTGATTAAAGTAAGAACGGGTATGCCTGTTGGTAATTCATAAACACCAGGTCGGTTTACATGGCCGGAAATTCCATAAAGAACGGGCCCGGGATGTGCTTCAGCACCAATTCCGCTAAACCAATCAGCACCATTTTTAATCACCAAAGGCACGCAGGCAAGTGTTTCAATATTGTTGATGGTGGTTGGCCGTCCCCAAAGTCCTTTTTGAGCAGGGAAGGGAGGTTTTACCCTTGGATATCCTCTTTTACCTTCCAAAGACTCAAGCATAGAAGTTTCTTCACCACAGATATAAGCGCCGGCTCCGCCAGTAACGTGAAATTCTATATCAAAACCTGATCCTAATACATTCTTACCTATGAACCCTCTGTCGTAAGCATCTTTTAGTGCTTTTTCCATCATCAGGATCCAGGATCTGTATTCACCGCGAATGTAAACATAAATTGTTGTTACCTGCATTGCATAAGCTGCAATCAAAGCTCCTTCAATGAAAAGATGTGGATTGTACTCAAATATTTTCCGGTCTTTGAACGTGCCTGGTTCAGATTCATCTCCATTACAGGCAAGGTATCGAGGGCCGCCATCCGGCTTAGGCATGAACGACCATTTTAGCCCGGCATTAAAACCAGCTCCGCCACGGCCCCGAATGTTGGCTGCTTTTACTTCGTTAACTACACTTTCGGGTGTCCAATCGTTAGATAAAACTTTTTTTAATGACTCATACCCTCCATTCTGAACATACACATCAATCTCATGGAGATTCGGAATGTCTGGTATGATAACGGGGGTGTATGATTTCCAATCAAATGCCATATTTAGCTTCTGTTTTCGTGTTGCGGCATTCCTACCGGTTCAAATTCAGGGATCTTTCCTTCTTTCAGGCTTTCAATTACGGCGTCCAGTTTTTCTTCGGTAAGATTATTCACATACACATCGTTGGTGATCTGCATCATTGGGGCATACCCACAGGCTCCCAAACACTCTACCGATTGTATGCTGAACATGCCGTCTTTTGTTGTTTCGCCTGCCTTAATCCCAAGCTTATTTTCGAGGTAATGAAGCATATCGTACCCGCCACAAAGCTGACAGCTGGTTGTTGTGCAAATATCCAGCACATACTTCCCCATTTTCTCTTTGTAATACTGAGTATAGAATGTTGCCACCCCATGAACATGAGAAACCGGAAGCCCTAAGGTTTCTGCTACCAGATGTTGAACTTCAGGTTCAACATGGCCAAATCTGCGTTGAGCGACCCAAAGAGTAGGGAGTGTTGCCGGCATTACTTCCGGAAACTTTGCTTTTATAATCTCGATCTCTTGTAGATCTTCAGGAGTAAATTCGTAGTTCTTCGCCATTATTTATCTGCTTCTCCCATTACTGGGTCAACCCCGCCAATTACCACTACGGTATCTGCTACCATTTCGCCGTCAAGTATGTTTTCCAGTACCTGAAGGTTTCGGAAAGATGGGGTGTTAATCTTAATTCTCCAGGGATGGCCGGTTCCGTCACTTTGTATGTAGTACCCAAGCTCGCCTTTTGGTGATTCTACTGCATGGTAACATTCTGCACCTTCTGGTGGACAGATTCCGGTATCAGTCATCATAAAATCATGGATCATGCCTTCCATCGAGTAATACACTTCGTCTTTTGAAGGGTAAGCATGCTTTGCATTGTTAGATCGAATGGAGCCTGTAGGTATTTTATCTAAGCATTGTTTGATGATCCGAATGCTTTCATGGAGTTCTTCCATTCGCACAAAGTAACGCGCAAGGTTATCGCCTTCCATTCGTGTTGGTATTTCAAAATCAACTTCACTGTACTTCAGGTAAGGAGCGATGATTCTTTGATCCACTGCATACCCTGAAGCTCTAAGCACAGGGCCGGTTGCTCCAAGGTCCAGCGCATCTTTGGTTTCAAGTACGCCCACATTTTCGTTTCGGTCTATAAAAATCCTGTTCCTGTCTAAAAGGCCATGCCAGTCTTTTAATTCTTTTGGAAAGCTGTTTACAAATTCTTTGATAATGGCCGTGGCATCTTCGGTGAGGTCGTTAGCAACTCCACCGATTCTGGAGTGGGATACCGTAAAACGATGCCCCGCTATCTGATCCATAATGTCGTAGATCTTTTCACGCTCACGGAACGTCCAGATAAAGAAGGAAATAGCTCCGGCATCCATTACCATCGTGCCCAGCCAAAGTAGGTGAGAGGAAATACGAGCTAATTCACACCCGATCATACGGATGTACTGAGCACGGTCTGGCACTTCTACGTTTGCGATCTTTTCCACAGCCATGCATAAAGCCACGTTATTGCTGTAAGGGGAGAGGTAATCCATACGATCGGTGTATGGCATAAACTCCTGGTAGGTTTTGTTTTCGGCAATCTTTTCAACCCCGCGATGGAGGTAACCAATATCCAGTTTGGTTTTTTCAATGGTTTCGCCTCTAAGTTGCAGTACCAAACGCAGTACGCCGTGAGTGGCAGGGTGCTGCGGTCCCATATTCAGGATCATTTTTGCATTTAGCGGATCATCAATATCAACATCCTCAATGGTGGTGTGCTTATCCTCAAGGCTTTTATAAATGCTTCGCTGATGGAGTTCCTGAAACTGTGGATCTACTTTATCATTAATGTTTTGCAATTTCATAATGCCTTACTCCGTATCTGGGGTTGTGTTAGGCAGTTCTATAGAGCCGGGAATTCCCAAAAGTGGAAATTCTTTTCTCATGGGGAAGTACTCAAAATCTTCCGGCATAAAAATTCTTCGCAAATCAGGGTGACCTTCGAATCGGATACCGAACATATCATATACTTCACGCTCGTTCCAGCCGGCAGCTTTCCAGATTGAGGTAACAGAATCAATTACAGGGTTTTCTTCTTCCACACGGGCTTTTAAAAACAGGCGGGTTTGCGTGCGAAGATTCATCAGGTTATAAACTACTTCAAAGCGTTCATCAGAAGTATAACGGTCGTTCCCAAAAACATCGCAAAGAAAAACGAAATGTTGTTTTTCTTTCAGGTATGTGCAGATCTCAACAATAGAATCTGTTTCAACCCGAACGAAAGTATCATCGCTTGATTGATATACTTCTATCAGTTTATCAGAATATTCGCTTGATAACCCATCAACAACCGCTTGTAAAGTATCATTTAATTCTAGGCTCATGAATTAGGTATCTAAAAGAACGGAATGTTCTGTTTTAATTTTATCCTGGATTTTCATTAAAGCATGGATTACTGCATCGGGCCGCGGAGGGCATCCTGAAACGTAAGCATCAACCGGTAAGAAATTGTCTACCCCTTGCACTACACCATAGCAGCGATGCATACCTCCGGTTGAAGCACATGCGCCCATAGCTATACACCATTTTGGATCCGGCATTTGATCCCAAATCCTTCGGATGGCATGAGACATTTTATAGGTAGTCCATCCCGCAACAATCATTACATCGCTTTGACGTGGAGAAAATCGGAATACTTCAGAACCAAATCTGGATACGTCATATTTAGGCCCGGCAAATGCCATCATTTCGATGGCGCAACAGGCAAGCCCCATAGGCATAGGCCAGGCTGCGTTTGCGCGTCCCCAGTTTATCAATTTATCTAAACGAGTAGTTAGATAACCTTCGCCAAGTGCTGATTCAATTCCCATCAGTAAAACTAAATTTTATTTGTTTTAAGATCCCAATCCAGAGTTCCTTTTTTCAAAGTATAGAGCAACCCTATTAGTAGTATGGTGATAAATACCATCATAGCGATGAACGTTCCCAAGCCCAAATCTAAATAGCGAACTGCCCATGGGTAGATAAAAACTACCTCCAAATCGAATACGATGAATTCCATGGCTACCAGGTAAAAGCTTATGGAGTATCGCTCACGGGCTTCCCCAACCGGATCCATTCCACTTTCATACGGATTTAATTTGTGCTTATTAGGACGAAAAGGACCAAGTATTCTCGATAATGTCATTAATAAAAGTGCGAGAACAATCGCAATACCTGTAAGAATGAGAATAGGGAAATAGCTGTCGAGCATATACTTTTCAGATCACAATTTAAGTGCCAAAAGTTAGGTTCAATGTTTGGCAATGTCAATAAAATCGGGCGTGAATATAGGCTTTAATTTACTTTAAATAAGAATGAATTTTAATTCAGAATAATTCTATTTAAAAGTGCATGAAAGGCGGCCGATTTGGTTTACGCCTTGCTTAAAAAAGTGTACATTTCTGCTCATTCCAAAAGAAAGGATTCGTTTGAGAAAAGTAAAGATGGAAATTTTAGGATTATCAACCAGCCCCAGCAGTGGAGGGGCGTACGCGTTGATTCTTTCCGAAATAAAGGGCAATCGCAGGCTTCCAATAATAATAGGCTCTTTTGAAGCACAGGCAATAGCGTTGGAGTTGGAAAACATTAAACCACCCCGCCCAATGACCCATGACCTTCTTAAGAATATGATCCTGGGTTTGAATGCAGAGTTGAAGTACGTATTTGTAAACGAACTTTCGGAATCTACCTTTTATGCACAGATCGTGCTCGAACATGAAGGACAGGCTATCCAGCTGGATGCCCGCCCCAGCGATGCAATAGCACTGGCAGTACGTTTTGGGTGCGATATATTTGTTTGTGATGAAGTGCTTTTGGATGCCGGGATTACTACCGAACCAGAAGCTGAAACTTTGGAAGAAGCTTTGAACGCAGACATAGAAGAACCCGCACAAAAAGAACTATCTAAACTTGAACAATTAAATGAACAGTTAAAACAAGCCATAGAAAATGAAGACTATGAAAAGGCAGCAAAAATCAGAGATTCAATTCAAAAATTACAGGCCAATTAGTGATTAAGGAAACCTACTCCTTTAACGAGCTGCCATTTTCAAAACTATTTAAAACGTACGTTTCTGATTACACCGCATTGAGTGAGTATTATAACGGAAGCCCTTTTTCAGAAAGTGCTGTTAAAGAACGGGTAACAGGCCTTCAAAAAAAACAAAGCCATTCAGATTTTATTCCTGCACTCCGGCAGTTTCATGAGTTGTTAGATATTTCACAGCCCGAACAAATTGAGAAGTTATCAAAAAATGACTCGCTTGCCATTGTAACCGGCCAGCAGTTGGGAGTTTTTGGCGGCCCTTTGTTTACTATTTACAAAACCATTACTGCATTATTACTAGCAAAAGAATGGGAACAAAAGCTTTCCAGACCCGTGGTTCCAGTGTTCTGGTTAGCGGATGAAGATCACGATTTTGATGAGATTGCCTGGTTTGGAATTCCTGGTAATGAGAACTTTATAAAACTTGAGTATGATGGAGAACCGGGTAATAAGCTGGTTTCTGATGTAAAGATTACTTCTGGCATTGATGTTTTAAAAAGAACGATAAAAGAACAAATGTTCGATACCGATTTTTCTGATGAGTTATGGAGCATGTTTGATTGTTTTTATTCTGAAGGATCTGATTTTCGAAAAGCCTTTGCCCAAATGATGGATCAGTTATTTGGTAAACATGGCCTTTTAATTGCAGGGAGCAATTTTAGGTCGATTAAAGAAGTAGTAGCCAATACCTTTGCTAATTCTATTTCAAATGCTGATGAAATAACCTCTGCTTTGGAAAAGCAATCTGCAAAGATTGAAAAGAATTTTCACCGTCAGGTTATTTTGGGCGATACCAACCTTTTTTATATCGATGATGAAGCAGGGCGTTTAAAAATTGAATCTTCTGAAAATGGATGGGGTGCAGGGAGTTTTTCATGGAACAAATCTGATCTGCTTAAAGAAATCGAGTCCAGTCCCCATAAATTTTCTCCTAACGTTTTTTTACGGCCTGTTATTCAGGATCAATTGTTGCCAACGTTAGGATATGTAGCCGGCCCTGGTGAAATTGCGTACTATGCCCAAATGAAAGAACTATATCCTTTATTTGATTTGCAAATGCCCATTATATTTCCCCGGTTTAGTGCTACACTTATAGAATCAGGTATAGATCGGATCTTTGATAAAATCCCATTCAAGTTTCATAGATATGGAGAGCGTATCGAGGATTTAGAATCAGAATATGTTAAGCATTCAGAATCTACTGATGTGGAAGTATTGTTTGGAAGATGGAAAAATGGGATCAGCAAAATCTCTGAGGAGCCTTCCAAAACTATTTCAGAAATAGATGGCTCGCTAGAAGGAATGGTTGGGAAAACTGTTACCGGATTTGGAACAGAATTAGACAAACTTAAAGGCAGAGTTTACCGATCAATAAAACAGCAGGAGCAGACACAATTACAACGAATTCGAAAAATTAAAGCTCAATTGTATCCTGATAATGGACTGCAAGAGCGTATGGCTTCATTTATGTATTTCATGAATAAGTATGGAACAGGTTTTTGGGATGAATTAATTGTTGAGCTCGAAAAAGAGCCACTCGCGTTGAATACACATCATATCATCAAGCTTTAATGTCTGTTGTTCAAGAGAAATCAGAGCTCCGCAAACAGCTTTTTGAAAAAAGGAAGTTAATTTTGAAAAGAGAATGGGAGCTTCGATCAAAACTGGTGATTGATAAACTCAAAGCGACTGATGAGTTTAAGAAATGCGAGAGCGTCCATTGCTTTGTATCAATGAATAAACGAAAAGAGGTAAATACTCATGATTTTATCAAAGAGCTGCTTTCTTCAAACAAAAAACTAACGATACCTGCAACCGATTTTGAATCGGGAGAACTTCTTCACTCAAAACTGAATTCATTCGATGATTTACAGGAAAATAAATGGGGTGTGCTCGAACCTGTAAATGTAATTGAGGTTGAGTTAGGTTTTGATCTGATTTTGATCCCTTTACTTGCTGCTGACAGATCATATAACCGGCTGGGATATGGCAAAGGATTCTATGACCGGTTTCTGAAAAACTCAGATGCTATAAAAATAGGTTTACTATTTGATGAGTTTATATTAAACAAAATACCAGTTGAAGACTTTGACCAGAAGCTGGATATTTTAATTACCGATAAATCTGTATATCGGCGTAACAATGAGTGGTTGAGCTCGTAGTGGTTGCGAGGAGAAAATTATGGCACAACAAACACAACAAAAAACCGGATCTAAAACCGGGTCAGCATCTTTAGAATTTGAAGAGTTTGAACTCCAATCTACCATGCAGGAGTTCCTTAAAGAAGAACCAAAAGAAGAAGGTAAAGGGGTCTGGAATTTCTCCACATTTGCAGGGTTAGGAATGCTCTTTATTGCAATGACTTTTATGCTTCAGTTAATAGGTTTTCCAATGGGTTCCGGCCTGGCATCCTTCGCGCAAGATGCGATCACAGCGTTACCAATTATTGGAGGGATCTTAGTTACCCTTGTAGGGTTTGGTTTTTTAGTTGGTGACAGAAGAAGAGAAAAGAAAGCCGGGCGAAGAGAAAGGAGAAAAAACTCCAGAAGAAACCGAAAAAAGAATATCTATGCTGATGATATACATGGAACCGAAGAGTTTACCGGCACTTTAAATAACGACCTGGATTCTCCTGGTAGCAGATCGTCAACTTCGTCTAATTACAGTTACGACAATTTTGGATACCGGCATGCCAAACGCTTAATGAAATCAAGAACGAATAAAAAGATTGCAGGTGTTTGTGGTGGCCTGGCTAAGTATTTTGGTTTAAGTTCCACAGTTGTGCGCTTCATTTTTGCTGCTGTATTTATTATGGGGTGGGGAACCAGCTTGCTTATTTATATAGGCCTGGCTTTAGCAATGCCAAAAGAGCCCATCGAGTTAATGGATGATTTTGATTTTTGATTGAATTCCTGTGCACATTTCTTCTTAGATTCTCTCTATGCTAATTACGTTTGAAGGTATAGATGGAAGCGGGAAATCAACCCAAATTGCACTTCTCAAGGAAAGCCTGGTAGAATCAGGTAAAAAGGTTAAGGTTTTTCGTGAACCCGGAGGAACAGGTATTTCTGAGTTAATTCGAGGGATGCTCCTGAACCCGGAAATAAAAATTGATCCTGTAACCGAACTATTGCTTTTCTCATCTGCCAGGTCGCAACTTATTGCAGAAAAGATAAAACCACTACTTGAGCAAAATGCGGTGGTAATCTTAGATCGCTTTTATGATTCAACGACTGCATACCAGGGATATGGAAGAAAAAGCATACCGCTTGATCAGGTTCATCAAATAAATGAAGTGGCATCTCATGGCCTGGAGCCGGATATCACTTTTTATTTAAGATTAAGCTTAGAAGAATCGGCAAAACGAACAATTCATATGCAGAAAGACAGAATGGAGCAAGCGGGGATTGAATTCTTTGAACGGGTTATTCAAGGATTCGATACGCTTGCAGAGCAAAAAAAACGATTTGTTGTTATTGATGGATCAGATACGACGGAAAAGGTGCATCAACAAATAGTGGATAAGCTCAAAGGTTTTTAATCCATCGATTTGGTATTTGCCTCTGCAATTTCTTTGAAGTATAGATACTCCTCAGGAGAAACATCTGCAAACATATAGTAAGTAGGGTTTACTTTCTTATTATTGAAGTGAATCTCGTAGTGAAGATGAGGCCCCTCAGTAAGTCCTGAATTACCTGAATATGCAATTAGCGACCCGCGCTTCACTTCTGTTCCTTTTTTAACATCCTTTGGAACGGATGAGAGATGGGCATATAAAGTCTTATATCCATATCCATGATCAATTACTACAATTCTACCGAGAGTTCCCCGTAGCCCGATATATGTAACAACTCCATCGGCAGTGGCATACACAGAGCTTCCAATATCTGCTCTGAAATCGGCCGCAGCATGCATTCTGGGGTACCCCAAAACGGGATGGTCTCTCATACCAAAACTACTTAGCAAAATCCCTTGTGTTGGTTTTATAGCCGGAATATGATGTAGCTTTTCTTTGTTGGAGTTGTATGCTTCTTTAAGTTCTTCAAAACTTAGTTTTTGAATACTAACCCGGCGTTCCAAATTTGAAAGTTTAGAATTAGTCCATCGTAAAAGTTCTGCAGTAGATTGATTATAGACATCGAACTCGGTATTAGTTAATGCCCCCCCGGTTCCTGCCAGCCGCTCGTCTTCAGAAATATGTTCCAATCCTAAAACAGATCGATATACTTCATTATCGGTTGCTGCAATAGATTGTAGTTTGTTATCCATATCAATAATGGATTGCTTTGTGGATTCTAATTGATTATACAAAACTTCATTTTCTGCCTGTAAAGCAAGTTCGGCAGGTGTACCCACATAATTAGTTAGAAAAATAATGCCAAGCCCCGAAAGAACAACGCCTGTTAAAATCCACACTGATAAATTGTAGATAATCTGCTCTGCCTTATTATACTCAATAGGCGTGAACTCGCAGGTTTCCTGATCGTAGTAGTAATGATTGTGTAAAGACATATCCTATTTTTAAAGCCCGCTAAAGTTAGCAACTACAATTGCCTAATCAAAGAATAACAAAGTATTCTAATATTACTCCAAATCACCTTCAAAATACTCAATAGCGCGTTTAGGAGTAGGATCAAATGCTCCGGTTTTGTTTTCTATTTTTGATTGGACCTTATTTTGGAACGCTTTTGCGGGATCGTAGCCATAATGTTTCAATAAATAATTCATAGCAATCACTTCAGCAATTACAGTAATATTTTTACCCGGAGTGATTGGAAGGTGAATAAGGGGGATATCAGTATCCAGAATTGAAACCGAATCATGGTTTAAGCCCGTGCGCTCTACATCTCGTGTTTCATCCCACAAAGTTAATTCAAGTACCACTTCTAATCTTTTTTGATACCGGATAGATCGAATACCGAACATTGACATTACATCTACTATACCCAGGCCCCGAATTTCCATAAAGTGTTTGGTCATTTCTGTGGCCGAAGACATTAACACATTACTTTTTTTGGTGAGCATTACCACATCATCTGCAACCAAACGATGACCGCGCTCAATCAAGTCAAGAGCTATTTCGCTTTTACCAATTCCGGATTTTCCGGTAATCAGAATTCCAATTCCATATACATCTACCATGGTCCCATGAACCATAGTTTGGGTTGCAAATTGATCTTCCAGAAAATCCCTTAGCAGAAACATGAACCGGGTAGTTTCCAGTGGGGTAGAGTAGACCGGAATAGAGGCTTGTTCTGCCATCTCTATCAATTCATCTGGAAGTGAATTGCTGTCGGTTAAGAAAATTACAGGCAGTTCAAAGGCAGTAATATGAGAAAATGCTTCTTTTTGTTTATCGATAGAGAGTTTTTCAAGAAACTGTGTTTCTGTATTTCCAATGATCTGTATTCGTTGATAAGTGAATAAATCTACATAGCCGGCGAGAGCTATTCCGGGCCGGTGAAGATCAACTTCAGTAACAAACCGGTGATCTGAACAATCGACAGTTGTACATGCTGTAAGGTTAATTTGCACGCGTTCCCGTAGTTTTTGAACTATGTAAGAAACACTGATCTTTTCTTTTCGGGGAATAGGTTCGCTGGCTGAGAATGGCATGTGCTAGTTTACTGCGTGTAGTTTTTGTTTGTATCGTTTTAATTGGCGTGTGGCAACATCAATCGCAAGTGATATAGCTTTTTCATAAGACTCAGATTTTTCATTCACGGTAATTACCTTACGCGGTACTTTTAAAATAATTTCTGCCTTTTGTGGTTTTTTTGGATCTGAAGTTGGTTCTAATATTATATCGCAAGACACAATACGATCATAAAATTGTTCAAGCTTTTCTACACTTCCTTTACTGAATTCTTTAAGGTTTTCGCTTGCATCAAAACGTCTTGAAGTGAATGATATATTCATTTTTTCTCCTTGTTAGGTTTATGTTTTAGCCCTTGGGTGTGCACTTTCATACACATTTTTAAGTCGTTCCACACTGGTGTGTGTGTACACCTGGGTAGCTGCTAAATTAGCGTGTCCCAGAAATTCTTTTATTATTCTAATATCAGCCCCGCGGTCCAGCATATGCGTAGCAAAACTATGCCGCAGTACATGAGGACTTTTTTGGGTTGCTTCGCTTGTTTTTGTTAAGTATTTCTCAACAATACGCTGAGCATTTCTTGCATACATACGCTGCCCGTGTGCCGAATGGAACAGAGCTTTAGTGGCATCTGTATCTGTTTGGTTACCAAACAATTTCTCTTTTGTCTCAAAGTGGGCTTTTAATGCCTCAACTGCACTGGCCCCTAAAGGTACTATTCGTTGTTTATTTCCTTTACCAATCACACTTATTTGGTTGTTTCTTAGATCAACTTGTGAGAGATTCAAATTAATAAGTTCGCTTAGCCGTATGCCGGTTCCATAAAAAAGCTCTAAAAGCGCACGGTCTTGTCGCCCGGCTGGTGTTTCTATATCTATCGAATCCATCATGCGGGTGATGTCTTCGGAGTTTACCGTTTTGGGGAGAGTTTTCTCTTTTTTTGGTACAATTAATAAGTGAGCTGGATTTTTGCTGATATAACCACGCTTAAAACTGAACTTAAAAAAAGATCGAAGAGCAGCTACTTTTCTTGCTATGGAACTTTTGGCAATTCCCTGCTCCGATAGTTCTCCCAACCACAACCGGATAGTTAGCCTGGTAACGTTATGTATATCAATGTTTTCAACATCTGTTTGTGCTTGCTCTGTACAAAATTCTAAAAAAGAAGTCAGGTCATTTTGATACGAAGTAATGGTGTGAGGAGAGGCATTTTTTTCAACCTTGAGATATTTAAGGTATTTCTCGATGATCACTTTCATTGGATGGAATATGTATATCCGTTCACAAAAAAGAAAATGATTATGAAAATTAAATGAAGAAATTTTAGTTGATTTCCCGGCCTTTCCAACGTACCGGCTTTTTGGTAAAATAATCAACTAAGCAGCGAACACCTAAAGCCTGAAACCAAAGTACACCAAATTGGTGTGTAAATGCTGAGTAGATATCCCATTTAAAAATAAAATTGAGCACCGATCTTTGAATCACAATCAGAGTTAGAGGAATTGCTGAAAGAATTATAAGTTCATTTGAGTTTTGAGCGAATCCGTATATCAGGGAGAAAACAGGAAACACAAATACTACTATATGGAGGAAAGCCATTAAACCGAAAGAGAATGAATTTTGATTGAACCCCACAAAAAAATTCTTTCTTAATCCATGCCATACTTCTGAGCCCGAAGTGTACATTCGGCAATAAACTGAGTCCGCTCCGTGAAGCATTTTTAAAGATAGCCCATTCCTTTTTATGTTCTTGGCAAGTTCAACATCGTCAACTATGCGGTCTTTCACTGATTGATGACCTTTGATATATTCATAAGCAGTTCTGTTGAATGCGATAAATTGTCCGCAGGCTGCTGCAAAAAGTGGATTAATGTTGGAGGCTAATTTTGCAGGTAACCATCTGGGTTTTCGTTCAACATATTTTGCTGGCAGCAGGGTGTATAAGGCAAAGTAAATCAATGGTATTGCCTGTTTTTCCCAGAACGTTTCGGTTACCTGCTCTGGCCAAATAGTTATGCAATCAATTTCTTGCAATTGCTGTACTGTTTTTGGAATTACGTCAGGCTTCAGCCAAACATCAGCATCTATATAAATAAGTATTTCTCCGGAGGCATGTTCACTTAACTGATGACATGCCCATGGCTTCCCCAGCCAATCTTCAGGTTTTTCTTCGCCTTTAATATGGGTAAGGTTGCTTATGATCCTCGAAAGCTGCTCAAGTATTTGAGTTGTGCCATCCGTTGATTGGTCGTCAAGAACTATAACTTCGAAATGTTCATAGTTTTGTTTAAGTGCTGAAGTTACGCATCTCTCAATTACTTGAGCTTCGTTACGGGCAGGAATGCATATACTAACTTTAGGCTGACGGCCTGTATTAGTTAGCTTCGTTTTACTTAAAGCTTCAAATTCAAACAGATTTCTGGCAAGAACCAGGCTTGTAAAGAACAAAAAACTAATTGCTATGTATAGCAGAGTTACCATCAATATGAATGTAAAGTAAGTTGGGTTCTAGTCAAATCTGCTTTCTGATAAAGTAATTATGTGTTGATTGTTCTTCATGATAAAGTGCGTATAATTGACAATGAACATTTCTACAGATTTTGCAGAAGACCGCCCATTCCATAATAAACCATCCGGTGGATATGAATGGTGGTATTTTGATGCTGTTAGCAATGATAAAGAATGGGGAATCGTTGCAATTTTTTATCAGGGAAATCCATTCTCACCAGAATATATCAAGGGATTGGAAAAAGGTTCCACATCGCCTGATGAACACCCGGCACTAAGTATTTCGGTGTATCACAAAGGGAGAACTGAATTTTATAGTTTCATAGAATATACCCATTCAGATTTTTACTGGAATGATGGGCAGGAAGAATTAAAAATTGGGAATTGCTCGTTTGTAAAAAAACAAGCCGGACAAAATTTATCCTACATAGTTGAATTAACTGCTGAACTTCCTTCAAAGCACAGCTTAACAGGAACACTTAAGTTTGAATCTGAAGTACTTCCGGCTGGTTTTTTTACAAGTTCACATAATAAATCGGGAAATCATTTTTGGAATTTAGTTCAACCAAGGGCGACAGTGAAAGGGGCGTTGGAAATTTCAGGGAGAAAAGGGAATCATTCTGTTGAATTCAATGGTATGGGCTATCACGATCATAATGTAGGTTTGGAGCCACTGAAGGAAGATTTTGAAGATTGGTATTGGGGCAGGTTCCATTTCGCAGAATACACACTTATCTACTATATGATAAACAGGAGAGAAGGCAACGAACACCGGGCTTGGTTACTTGATAATTATAAGGCCGCAGTTGTGGATGAATTTACAACCTTGAATATTGAAAACCATTCAAAAACGTATTTTGGGTTAAATTCTGCCCGAAAAATAAAGCTTGAATCAACCCAAACAAAAGTAATAATCGAAACTGATAACATTGTTGATAATGGCCCATTCTATCAAAGATTTTTGGGGAAGGCTACGCTAAACTATAATGGAAATTCTTACATCAGTGAAGGGGTCTCTGAATACATATATCCGAAGAAAATATACAGCAGATTTTTTTGGTGGGCGGTAAAAATGCGGCTCCGGTTTATTTCCCGGAAGCCACACTGGGTTCAAAAAATTAAAATGTTTTACGAATGGACCTGGTAACGATTAACGAGGCAGGGTTTCATCCATATCGGCTACCATATATGCAAATACCGCCATTGTAGCAACACATTCGTTGAAGTCATAAATGTTTAATTTGTCGATGGTATCAACCGCAGTATGATGAAACCAGAAGTATTTGCTTCCCTCAACTCTCAAGCCCATTCCTGGTACACCATTTCTCATCAACGGGCCAATATCTGCGCCGCCGCCGCCTTTAGTTACCTTTCCTGATTCTATCGGTTTTAATAATTCACCGATGGATAAAAGAATGTTATAGGCTTCATCGCTGCCGCTAAATCCAAATCCAATAGGATCAAACACGCCACTATCTGATTCCATCGCCAGTACATGTTTTTCTAATGATTTCTCTTCTTCCTGCACCCATCGTAAATACTCGTTAGCACCTCGTAATCCATTTTCTTCATTTGTCCACAGAACAACCCGTATTGTTCTTTTGGGTCGTTGGCCTGTTTCTTTTATCAATCTTAAGGCTTCCCAGGCGGCTACACAACCGCCGCCGTCATCCATAGAACCATGGCCGTTGTCCCACGCATCAATATGTCCGCCCATTACAATAATTTGATCAGGAAATTCACTTCCGGTAATTTCTGCAATCACATTTCTTGATTCAGCATCAGGAAGAGTCTTAGCCTCCATATTTAAAGTGAGTTCAACCTTTTCTCCACGTTTGATAAACCGTTCGATAAGATTTGCATCTTCTACAGTAAGGGCAGCATGTGGGATTTTCTTTACTCCTTCTTCATAACGCATAACGCCGGTATGTGGCGTTTGCATTGAATAAGAAGCAACCGAAGCAATTACGCTTGCAATGGCTCCATGCTTGGCCGCAGCAGAAGCACCATTGGTACGATATTGAACAGTTTGGCCATAGGTAGTGAACTCAACATTAAACAGTACAATCTTTCCCTTCGCTTCAGAAGAGCGTTCCTCCAGCTCTTCGAAACTGTTTACCACCATAATTTCTCCGGTGATACCATCTTTTGGAGTGCCAATGCTTCCACCAAGACTTACCATAGGCAGGTTTTTTTGGATAGGGGTATTTAGCGTGGCAGATTCTTTTCCCCGAACCCAGTGCGGTACCATAACAGGTTGTGTCCACACTTTGTCAAATCCATCTTTTTTCATTTCCTCAACAATCCAGTCTATGCCGTTTTCCAGCACCTGCGAACCGCTTAATCGAGGGCCATAATAATCGTTTAGATATGTTAAGCGATCAAAGCCTTTTGTATTTGCAAGCGATGTACCTATTAACTGGCTGCTTATTTTTTTATGATTGCTGGTAAATTTTGGCTGACCTGAAACAACCGTTGAGATAATAAAAAGAATAAGTGGCAAAGAGATTCTGTTAAGTTTCATAGTATTCAATCAAATTTAAAATGTGATTGAAGAAACAGAAAAGATGTGATTTATGCTTGGGGTATTTGCAAAATATTATGATGCTGAACTTTCTCTAAGCTTAGGTCTCAACCAATGGAAAAGTGCGGGAAGTACAACAAGGTCAGCAATCACTGCAAAGAATATAGTTGAACAAACAAGCACGCCCATTAAGGTGGTTGAAGTAAATTCACTGGTGATGAGTGTTCCAAAGCCAATGAGTAAGATCATGCTTGTGATGATAATGGCTCTGCCGGTTTTTTGTGTGGTAATTTCCAGAGCATCTTGAAAACCCAAACCCCGTTTTAGTTCTATTCTGAAGCGGGCCAGGTAATGAATAGTATCATCTACGGCAATTCCAAAAGCAATGGTAAAGATTACCGCTGTAGAAGGTTTTATATCGATACCAAGGTAACCCATTAAACCTGCGATTAAGACCAACGGCATTATGTTTGGGATGAGTGATATAATTACCATTTTGAAATTACGGAAGAGAAATGCCATTAAAACAGAAATACATATAAATGCCAAACCAATGCTGGAAGCCAGAGAGTACACCATTTTACCAACCAGGTTTGCACTTAACATAGTTGAACCTGTTATGGTGATTTCTTCTTCATCAAAATTTTCTGCAATGTAATTCTCAACAGATGAGCGGATTTCATTAATTCGTTTTGACCCGGCATCTTCGGTTTGTGCACCCAATCTAAGCTTTTGGTAGTTAAAATCGGTTACTCTTTCAAGGATAGAATTGTCTGTAATTTCAAGGAGTAACAGGTATTGTGAAATTAAATCCTGATTTTGAGGAAGTTTGTTTTTTATGGCTTGTTCCGGAGACATTACATTATGTAGTTCTTTCAATAATGTAGTAAAAGAGGTGGCTCGTTTAATTTCCGGGTAGGAGAGAAGGTGGTTTTGCAGGCCTTCAACTTTTTGTATAAAACTGGGTCTGGTGATCCCGTTTTCTGTTTTAGTATCAATTACCAGTTCCAAAGGAAATGCCGGAGCGAGGTTTTCAGAAAAAAAATCGCTGTCTTTTATAAGAATGGAGTCCCTGTTCACATCATCAAAAACACGTCCATTTACCTGCAGCTGGTACATTCCAAAACCAACCAGCAGCGTAGCCAATAACGACATGTAAGAGATTACCTTAAAATGTTTTTTGTTGATAGAAGAAAGCGTATTCAGTTTTTCACCAATCCAAATATATAACCTGCTGCCTTTCTCTTTAAATACACGATCGATTTTAGTGATCCTGAGAATGGCGGGAAGAAATAAAATTGTAATAGTGTATGCGATCAATACGCCAAGAGCGGTATAGATGCCAAATCGTTTCATGGGTACCACAGAGCTGGTAAGAAGTGTGCCAAAACCGATGGCGGTAGTTAAGCTGGTTAAAAAAGTAGCACTTCCCAGTGTAAGCAGCATTTCCACAATAGCTTTACGGTGCTGCATTCCATTCTGCACGGCATCATCAAATTTTGAGATCATATGAATGGAATCTGCTACACCAACGCAAAGCAGAATCGGGGCAATAGTACTGCTCATTATTTCCAGATAACCGCCGGTTAGTGTGATGGTAGCAATTGTAAACAACACGGTAAACCAAACAATCAACATTGGAATTAGAACCCCGAAAATACTTCGGTATAAGTACCAAAGAAGAAGAACAATCAGAACAGAAGAAAACAGAATATAAAACACTACCTCACCATTAAGCATGCTTACGTATTGGTTTCTGAAGTAGGGGATCCCGGTAATCTTAAAATCGATATTTGAATGATTTTCAAGAATTCCGGTAAGTTCGTTTATAATGGTATTTCTGCTCTCGTAAGTGTTGTTTTCTTCATCAATCTCTAGATAAAAAGCGGTTGCATTCCCTTTACTATTTATGAAAAAACCTTCCGAAAAGGCATCGGAAATAATGTTTTGTTTGACAGCGGAAATATTGTTTTGCAATGAATTTTCTTTAAGAAAAGGATCGAATGTAAGGGTGCCATTCCGGTTCACCATCTCTTCAGCCGACCAGATACTTCGAACATCTGTTACATGTTCAATTGTAAAGGCTTTATCTACGATGGTTTTGAGCTCCATCAATTTGTTGTAGCTAAATAAATCAGGATCTTTGTACCCTACCATAATGATGTTATCATCCCGGCCAAACTCTTCTTCCAACAAACGGTAAGATTGAACGGTTGGGTCTTCTTTAGGATAAAAGTTTTCGAGATTAAAATCGGTTCTGATTTCAGAAGCCGGAAAAACAGCTAGTACAACCAATACAAAAATAAACAGAGAAATTATTCTCGGATTTTTGGTTACGAAATCTGCAAATTTTTGCATTAAAAGGGTCAAAAAATAATTGATTTAAATAATGGTCTGCTAACTGTTTTGTACAAGATTACATTCCTCAAAACTTTAGAAAAAGGCAGTTAGAGCAACAAAGCCAAATGAACTTGAAGCATAGTTCTTAAAATTAAAGTGGCCGTAATACGGCTTGCTTTCTTCTCCTCCAAACAGATGAAACCCTAACGAAGCTGCCAGCCCGTCTTTAATATCATAAGCTGCTTCCGGGTTTATCCAGTAATCAGAACCTTCGTAATTGTATCTGCCAAAGAGGCGAAGGTCTAATTTATTTCTCATCATCGATTTTTGGAGAGAGAGGGTAGAGAAGAAAAAGTGCTCTTTCTGGAGTATATCGCTGTCGTAATCAAAAATACGTTCGTATATGAATTCTGTGCTTATGGATACATCTCCGAAAGAAGTTGTTAAACCAAGCATACCTGTTAGCCATGGTTTTTTCTTTAAAAAACCATCTTCGTTTTCATCAAAGGCAGCGATAAGTGCCTGTTGTTCGGAAGAGGTGAGGTTATTCAAATCTGTGTTTATGAACTGTTCCGGTAAATAATCTACGTATTTGCTGAAATAATAAGCCGACTCAGATTTCAGAATTATATTGTCTGATAAGATATAATTGCCCGAGTAAGCCAGAATGGGCGACCGTAAATATGATTTACTGAGTTGTAATGCAGGAAGACCCGAAACCAAAGCTAGTTCTTTTTTATAGGACGGATTTCCCGGAGTCCATAGCATAGCGATTATATCTAAATCCCATTTCAGATTTTTGCGGAGGCTCCATTTAATCATTCCCTGAAAAGAATTAAATGAGTTTTCGCGAAGAGAATCGGCATAAATAACATTCGTTTGCTTTTCAATTTCTGTAAAAGGGAACCATCTTGACCCGGGTTGAGCTTGTATGTTTGATTGGAAAATTGGAACAGCTACGAACTCAAGAAAATTACTCCCATAATACCGGGTGTATTTAACAGCCGGTATACCCGTTCTTAAAACATCAAATTGAAGGGTAAGAAATTCTCTTAAATCAATGGGTGAAAGTATATCGGCTATAAAGTGTGCTTCTGTTCTTCCCTGGCTGATTATTTGCTTTCCTATTCTCAGGTCGCTGTTTTCAAAAAAAATATCTATGTAGCCTTCCAAAAAATCATATGTGTAGTTATTTGCTGATTCTGTATAGGTATTAAGAACTTCATTTGAGATAAAAACTTTCCCATAGCTGGTGGTAACAGCTGCATCCACAACAAACCGGTTTCTGCCAACCAGATATTCGTTACTTGATGAGGTTAGCACGGCATTGTAGTTTCTAAGGTAACCTGACATATTTTGCCCCAATAATTCGCCAGATGTTTGCACGAGAATAAGAAAGAGTAAAAAAGATAGTAACCTTTTTGTTTGACTGAACAACATTAAAAGTAGTAATTAAAAGTTTTTCTTAGCCTGTAACGTTGAGGCTTAATCAATTTATCCGTATTTTTGCGTCAATATGGTTAAATCCTACCTGTATCCGTGAAAGTCGGTTCATCATCAAGATTTTAATCTCAAAAAAGAACAAACTTACTAAGTAATCTTATTATGGCGCACGAAAGAATCGAAATTGATTTACCTCTTGCCAAAGTGTATGAGTTATTAAGCAATCCGGTTGAATTCCCTAAATTCCTAAGTCGTATCGATACCGTAAATCGAATAAACTCTCAAACATTCGAGTACAAAACTACTATCGGTAACGAAGAATTCCAATGGACAACTAATTTAATTGACAATCTTCGAAACACTCGATTTGCCTGGATCACCATTAACGGTAATTTGAATCAAACGGGAACTATCCGCTTCACTCCATTAGATAATGGCCAGCGTACCAGCGTTGAGTTTTCATTAGACTACCGTACGTTTTTTGGAGATCCAAGCGAAGAGCTAGCTTCATTTATTGAAGAATCGTCAGCACAGTTGGTAAAAGATTTGGAGGCATTTAAAAGCCTTGCTGAATCCGGAACATTCAAAGAAGCTGAATTAAAACCAGCCGAAGAAACAGAAGAAGTTACTGCATAACGGCTCTTCAAATATTTACTATTTTGAATGCACAGCTTTAAAGTTGTGCATTTTTTTTGTCCAGTAATTTAGCCCCATTCAATTTGACGTTCACTGAATTTATATCCTCAGAAAAAAGCCAGCTTTCGCATTATCTGGTAATAGGTAATCCGGTAGAGCAAAGCCTTTCGCCTCTTATGCACAACATAGCATTAAAGCAGAATAAGCTTGGTGGGGAGTATATGGCTGTTTCCTTATCTCATTCTGAGATACATACCGCAATAGCACATTTTACAAGCGGTTCATTTTTGGGAGCGAACGTAACCATTCCGCACAAAGAACTTTTCGTGGATGTTGTGGATGAATTATCCGATACAGCAAAGGAGATCGGGGTTATAAATACAATTATCAAAAAAGCAGAGAAATTGATTGGAGACAACACAGATGCTTATGGATTTATTCAACCTCTTCAGAATTATAGAGAAGAACTGGATGGAGCACGGGTGGTTATTTTTGGAGCGGGTGGAGCAACACAGGCAATTGTTTACGCTTTAAAAAAAATTGGTGTTAAAGAACTGGTTCTTGTATCACGAAGGCCGGAAATGTATGAAGCATCTGCAGAACCAGAGATAACGCGATGCAATTATGAAAACTGGACGGCTTATGCGGAAAAAGCTTCTATGATTGTTAACGCTACACCATTAGGAATGACTTCTAATATAGAACGTTCTCCGGTAGCTGACCAAGATATGGAAATGCTGGCAGGCAAAATTTGTTACGACATCGTATATAACCCTGTGGAAACAAAATTTCTTCAACAAGCATCATCCGTTGGAGGAACGACAATTGGAGGATTGGATATGTTGATCCATCAGGGAGCAAAGTCGTTTAATTTGTGGACAGGATTACATTTTCCGATTGATGATATAAAAAAAGCATTGCATGAAGTTTTATCAGCCTGAATTACTAACGCCCAAAATATTTGGCCATGAAACTCTTTCAGCATGGTTTAGTCTTAAGGGAAAACCTTTACATGACGGTGTGAATATTGAAGGATTAAATCTTGGGTTTAACACGGAAGAATCGGCCGAAATAATTGAAAAAAACCGGGAGATACTTGCGGATTCGATCGAAACTCAACTCATTCATATAGCGTTTGCAAATCAGGTACATGGAAGTGATATAGTTGACGTTAGTAAAGGTGGAATTTATGATGAAGCTGATGGATTTATCACTTCAGAACAAGGTTTGGCTTTGGCTATACAGGTTGCTGATTGCGCGGCTGTTCTTTTTGGTGACTCTGAAGCAGGAATAATAGCTGCAGTACATGCGGGATGGAGAGGGGCTGTTGCTGGTATTGTTCCAAAGGCGGTAGGAAGGATGATGGCAAGAGGAAGCGAGCCAGAAGATATAAAAGTATTTATAAGTCCATGCATTTCAACTCAAAATTTTGAGGTAGGAGAGGAAGTGGCAGAACAGTTTCCATCTCAATTTGTGGATAACAACTCTTACGTAAAACCACATGTTGACTTAAAAGGTTTTATAATTGATCAACTGATTAGTTTAGGAGTTCGAGAGAGTCATATAGAGGCAAATACACGCTGTACGTTTGCCGATGAGAATCTATATTCCTATCGAAGAAATGGAAGAAAAAGCGGCAGAATGATGGGGATCATTAAATTGAATGATTTGAACCTGAACCCGGTTTAGCTTTCTATCTGAAGGATAGCCTCACTTTTAAAATGTATCCGGGAAGAAATAGAAATAAAATCTCATGAGACAAAGCAAATATCTGAGGATGCGAAAGCTTTTTGGAGAAAAAATTATGGTAAAATTCCTGAATAGTTCGATTAATGAAATGAGTTTCTAATTTAATTGGTTCTGCTCTATATTCACCGGAATTTCTAAAAAGGAAAGAATTGAAAAAACAGAAACTGGCTATTCTTGGATCAACGGGTTCGATCGGTACACAGGTACTGGAAGTAGTTCGCCAGCATCCCAATTCATTCGAAATAGTTGCGCTTACAGCAAATGGAAATTGGGAACTCTTAGCCAGGCAAATCAATGAGTTTAATCCTGCTTATGGGCTTATTTGTGAAGAGCAAAGCTTTTCTGATTTTAAAAATGCTGTACACACAAATACAGAATTACTTTGTGGAGCAGATGAGATCGTCCATATTGCTGCAAGTGATGAGGTAGATACCGTACTCAATAGTTTGGTTGGCTTTTCCGGTTTTATACCAACGGTTAAAGCATTAAAAGCAGGAAAGAAAGTAGCACTTGCCAATAAAGAATCTCTCGTGGTAGGTGGAGCGATAATCAATCAGTTGTTGAAAGAAGGTAAAAGCTCACTCGTTCCCGTTGATTCGGAACACAGTGCTATGCTTCAATCCATCGTTGGCGAAGATCCTGCATCCATAGAAAAAATTGTGATTACGGCGAGCGGGGGGCCGTTTAGAGATTATTCTATGGAGCAGCTTAAAACGGTAACCTGCGAACAAGCACTTAAACATCCTAATTGGGAAATGGGAGCGAAGGTTACCATAGATTCTGCTACCATGATGAATAAAGGGTTGGAAATTATTGAAGCAAAATGGTTATTCGATATACCTGCTTCTAACATTGAGCCGGTTATTCATCCGCAGAGTATCATTCATTCCATTGTTACTTTTATTGACGGATCGAGCAAGGCACAGTTAGGCCCTCCGGATATGAAAGTACCCATTATTTATGCACTCACTTATCCTGGCAGGCTGGCGCTTAATACTCCAAGAATGGATTGGTCAAAAGTGCAGGAACTTACATTCACCCCTGTTGATTATGGCAAATTCCCCTGTTTAAAGCTGGCAATTGAATCAGCAGAAAAAGGAGGGGTAGCACCAACTGTATTAAATGCTGCAAACGAAGTAGCAGTTAAACGCTTTTTGAATAAAGAAATTAATTATATTGGCATTTCAAAAATTGTGGGTAAATGCCTGGAAAAGATTGATACGGATAAGCCCGTTGAAACAGGCACATTAATTGAAACAGATAAAGAGACACGCGAGTTGGCAGCTCAAATAAATTAATATGGAATTTTTAGACATCTTACAAACAATAGGCATATTCATCGGAGCTTTAATGATTTTGGTATTTGTTCACGAACTGGGTCATTTTCTAGCCGCCAAAATGTTCGGTATGCGGGTAGAACGTTTTTCAGTTGGTTTTCCTCCACGCATTTGGGGATTTAAAAAAGGAGATACCGATTATTGCATTGGGGCAACCCCTTTAGGCGGTTATGTAAAAATAGCTGGCATGGTAGATGAGAGTATGGACAATGAATTCCTGAACCAGGAACCACAACCGTGGGAATATAGAAGTAAGCCTGTTTGGCAGCGAATGATCGTAATTACAGCAGGTGTAATTTTTAATATGATCCTGGCTTTTTTCATTTTTTCAGGGATGATTATGACTAATGGCAAACTGGTTGTTCCGGTCGAAAATGTAGCAGGTATTTATGTTACTGAACAGTCTATTTTATATGAAATGGGTTTTCGGAATGATGATAAGATTATCGGTGTAAATGGACGGAATGTAGAGTACTTCAATGACTTGGTTGCTCCGTCGGCACTAACTGCAGAAAACTTAACATACCAGGTTATCAGAGATGGTGAAGAAATTACAATACCAGTTGCATCATCTTTTCTGGATAGTATTCAAACCCGTGGATTTTTGGATCCCAGTTTAATTTTACCAAGTACTCCTTCCGGAATAGCCGCCAGTACCCCGGCAGCAGAAGCCGGGCTGCAAAGAGGAGACAAAATTACAGGCTTTAACGGACAAAAAATTGGTTATTGGATCCAACTTACAGACATGATCCGTTCCAGCCCCGAAGGAGAAGCAATTACGTTCACAATAAATCGTAACGGAGATATTTTTGACCTCGAAATTATTCCTGAAAATAAAGCTATAGGCATTTATGCCCCGGATCTGGATATTGCCGGAGGAGTAAGAATTGATTACGGTTTCTTTGAATCTGTTAACGCCGGCTGGAACGAAACTATAGATCAAACCACGGGGATATTGCAAGGCTTTGCCAGAATGATATCAGGTGATATTTCAGTTCGTCAAAACCTTGGAGGCCCGATTGCTATTGCAAATATGACAAAACAAGCTACTGATTCTAGTGGCTGGATAGGTTTTTGGACAATCACGGCTCTCCTGAGTATCACGCTTGCAATTATGAACATACTACCAATTCCTGCCCTAGATGGTGGCCACTTGGTTTTTCTTATTTATGAAGCTGTTGCCAGAAAAGAACCTACCGAAAAGGTTAAAATTATTGCTCAAAATGTAGGATTCTTTATTATTGTAACACTTATGATATTCGTTGTCTTCAATGATGTGATCAAGCTTTTTTAAACTATGTTTGCACGCGAAGGTTACCTCACTATGACGATAGCCGTTTTATTTACGGCCGTTATTTTTGCTTTAACTTATATTTATATCCCACATTGGGTTGCTTATCCAATCTACATTGTGGTGGGAGTTTGCTGCGGGATTGTAATTTATTTTTTCAGAGACCCGGAGCGAGCTGTACCAGAAGGAGAAAATCTTGTTATTTCTCCGGCTGACGGAGTGGTGGTTTTAATCAAAGAATACGATGAGCAGGTTTATATCAAAGGTAAAACCACTCAAATCAGTATTTTTCTTTCACCGTTAGATGTGCATGTAAATCGTAATCCTGTCTCCGGAAAATTAGAGTATTTAAAGTATCATCCCGGAAAGTATTTAATGGCATGGAATGAGCATTCATCGGAATTTAATGAACGGGCTGATTTTGGAGTTCTTCATCCAACAGGTACAAAATTCTTCTTTAAGCAAATCACAGGCTTTCTTGCAAGGCGCATCGTGTATCACATCAGAAAAGGAGACGAACTTATTGCGGGAGAACGATTCGGAATGATGAAATTCGGCTCCAGAATGGACATTATAGTTCCTTCTAATGTAGAGATTAAAGTAAAAGAAGGGGATCGTACCATAGCCGGAGAATCCATACTTGGGAAGATTGTTTCATGAAATATCCCATCCAAAAACGATATGGTTCTTTCAAGGAGAAGAGAAGACGGATCAAACAAAATAAGCCTCCTGTAAATCGCCGTATTGCGGTTCCCAGCTTTTTTACTCTCATGAACTTGTTCAGTGGGTTTCTGTCAATTGTTTCGGTGGCAGAAGGTGAACTAGAGCGTGGTGCGTGGCTGATTGCCATAGCCGGACTTTTTGATGTAATGGATGGCTTAATGGCTAGGCTCGCTGATGCAACCAGCGACTTTGGTATAGAACTGGATTCACTAAGTGATATGGTATCATTTGGTGTAGCTCCCGGTTTTTTGATTTATACATTCAGCTTACATGAACTTGGTATTTTAGGGTTGATTATCAGCGGAATACCACCGTTATGCGGGGCTGTGCGTTTAGCCAGATTTAATGTAAATGCCCGCCTTGCTCCTTCAAACAACTACTTTATCGGGCTTCCTATACCTGCACAAGCTATTATTTTAGGTTCTTTCTTTTTGACCTTCCGGGATGAGCAGGTATTATTTAGCAACTTTGACCAAGGAATTAATTCCGTGCTTATTCCGGTGGTAATTCTGATATCATTTTTAATGGTGAGTACAATAAAGTTCGACAAAATTCCCCGGTTCGATCGTCAATCAATACGGGAAAACAGAGGTAAACTTGGGTTACTGCTTCTTTATTTAGTGCTGATAGTTTCACTTAAAGAATATGGTTTAATGGCTGTATTTACCATTTTTATTGCCAAAGGTCTTGCATTAGGGGCTGTTCACTACTTTGGAAACTACACCCGGGAAGGAGAAGATGTTTTCCAGGATTATAGTTGATTTTTTATGAGGTGTACTATCTTTTTTGAAGCATCTCCGTTACCGTAAGGATTAAACTTCTGCCTGGAAATACCTGATGCCAACACCTTCAAGGTTTCCTTAACAATTAATTTCTTATCTGATCCAAGAAGTTTTGTAAAACCGCTTTCTATAAGCTCCTGGCGTTCTGTTTTTTCCCTCAACACAAGCAGTGTTTTCCCCAACGCAGCTGCCTCTTCCTGGATTCCTCCCGAATCAGTTAGAATTACATCGCAACGATCCAATACATGATGAAAAGATAAATAGCTTAACGGCTGTATTACTTTAAGCCTTGGATGCTTGTAATCTTCCAGGTGCACTATTTCCTGAACAGCAGGGCTTGGATGTGCAGGAAACAAAATGAGTAACTGCTCGTGTTGGTCCAGAATTTCGACTAAAGCACTCATTATCTGTTCAAGCGGTTCGCCATGGTTTTCTCTGCGATGAGCCGTAACAAGAATCAGCTTTTCTTCTTCCGGAATTTCCCTGAGGATTTCAGGCACAGAGTTAGCGTATTGTTTTAATTCCTTGATCTTGTAAAGTGCATCAATTACGGTGTTACCTGTCTCAAAAATAACCGAAGGATCAACTCCTTCATTCAAAAGATTTTGTTTTGCCTGAGATGTAGGAGCAAAATGTGCGGATGCTATTCCACTTATTTGTTTTCTGTTCACTTCCTCAGGAAATGGGTTATAAATATCAAAAGAGCGGAGGCCTGCCTCAACATGATATACCGGTATTTTTAGGTAAAATGCAGCCAGGGCGCATAAAAAAGCAGATGTGGTATCTCCCTGAACAATCACTGAATCAGGTTTTACGGTATAAAGTAGTTGTTTAATTTTTGGCAGCAAAAACTCTGTAAGCTCAAAAAGGTCAGAAGTTGTTCCCATGCTTTTAAGATCATAGTTTGGTTCAATTCTAAACAGTTGAAGCATTTCTTCTGCAAGCTGGTTGTGCTGCCCTGTATGCAAAGTTATTACATCGAAATCCGAGCTTTTCAATTCATGCATTACCGGAGTAAGTTTTATTATTTCCGGCCGGGTCCCAAAAGCTACCAGTATTTTTTTCACCCAAGCACCTTTTTGTATTGGGCTAAGGTTTGTTCAGCTACCTGCTGCCAGGTAAAGTTTGCTGCGATATGATCTGCGAGATCTTTATGCTGTTTCTTTTGTAAAGAAATTTCTATTCCTGTTTTAATTGATTGAATAGAGTAGGGGGATATAAATTCCGCATAGCCGACAAAATAATCCCGGGTTCCTCCAACTTCTGTTATTGCAATATTGGCACCCGCAAGTGCTGCTTCCAAAGCGGCTATTCCCGGGGTTTCGAATTGAGATGGAAGTACAAAAACATGGCACGCTGCATACGCAGAAGCCAGTAACTCAGACGTATGCTCTACAGAATCCATCAAATGAACATTGGAATTTTGTGCGGCCAGTTTTAAACAAGCCCTGCTGTATTCTGAGTTGTCAAAGTCGCCAATAATTACAACATCGCGTTCTATACTTTTAACAGCTTTCAGCAAATTAAGTACATTCTTTCGAGGCGCAGAGACCTGGCCTGCGAACAGTATAAAATCGTTTAAACCGGTTTCTTTAATAAAGTAATCAGGAGAACTTTCTGCAAATCTGAGTTCTACTCCATTAGGTACTATTGCGATATCAGAGCCGGAAATTCCAAATGCGTGCGAGATCAAATAAGCTTCATCGGTTGTATTGGGCAGTAGCAGATCCGCTTTTCTACATGCTTCTTTTTTAATTCCGAATTCAGAGCGTATTCCGGAACTCACAGCCGAGAGTCTCTCTTCAATACTAAGCAGGCGGCGGATATTTTTAGCACTTCTGTTTGAATAAATGACTGGAGAAAGTACAATTTTTCGATTTTGTTCTTTAAGCCTGGATATTACCCCAAGTGTTTCTGTACTTGCTGAAAACACATGGAATATATCGGCATCAACATTAGAAATATCATCCCAGGGGGATATGAAATGGATATCAACTTCAAGGTTCTTTAAATGATGAGCCGTCATCAATGCCTGAGTTCGCACGCCTCCATTTATAATGGCTATACTCTGCGGAGCTATAAAACCGATCTTCATAGGTTACTTCGATTCCTCCAATCCATAAAACTTGTTTTCAGTAAGTTCCATTTTTTGCTATAAAGCTCTTTCATCTCATTTATTGAAGGTAGAGAAGGAGTTTGGTATTTAAAAACGTGGGGTATCGATTTGGGTAGCATCCTGGTAGTTGCCGGAACCAGATTAAATGTGCCGGGCCTGGACGAGACATGCAGAAATAGGTCTTTATTAGTTGATTGAAGCATTACGGAGTTATCTTCAAGAAATGCCGTGAACTGAGATTCATGTCGTTTTTCCCAAAACCGGGCGTATTCGATAAAGGTTAAATTGGTGAGTTTATCGTTATTTACTTTACCAAGAATGGATCCAAAAACCTCTAAGCCGGGCTGCAAAGGATGGTGGTAGAAAATTATGGGTTTAAACAGGTTTTTCTTGTTTTGATACACTTGCTGAAAATAAGTACCCATTTGATCTGAAGAATATCTTTTACGGCTCAGGCTTCCTGTACATACAGGGTGTATTGGAATTTGCAGATGTTTTGTAGTAAAAAAGGGAAGAGCGTCATAGGCTTTAGTAAACTCAGAGCTGTAATTGAAATTAAACTCTTTCAACACTTCGCCTAGTGCTTCACTCCAAATTCCATATGGTGCACAATACCCTTCAGGAGTAATATTATGTTCTCTAAGCTTGCCCAAACCATCATTGATATTTTTTTTGATCTTAGCATGTTGAGCACCGGCACCATGTTCATATCCATGCAAAGCAATTTCCTGACCTTTGAAATTCTTAAAGTAGCCGAGCCATTCTTCATGTGCTTTAACGTGCAAAAACCATGATGCTTTGATGGAATGTTTTTTTAATAGGCCATAAATCTCAGAAAGAGATTCCTTTGTTCCGTAATCCGTATCAATACGGAAACAGAATACAGAATTTTTTTCCGGTGATATCCATTTTTTAATGAACGGTAGTTTTTTCTTATGAAGTAACCGTTGTATAGTAAGTTCAATCAAATCTGTAATAGTTCCCCGGTCTGTTTCGGATACAATTTCATCGGGGTGGGGTTTTGATATGCTCAAAAATCGTTTTCTAACATATCTGTTGTTTTCAAAAATACGATTCAGATCCAGGCCAATAAATCCTGTTGATGAATCATCTTCAAAATCGACAAGTCCTGAAAGTAACCTGGAGTTTTTGGAAGATGCCCACTCGGAATAAAGATCAATATGAGAAATGCGATCGAATTCGGTACCGGATCCGGTATTAAAAATGGATGTACTGCGAGTTAAAGAAACTACTTTTGTATAAATTTTGGGGCTGGTACAAATTTCCAGCACACTGTTACCTTCAGCTCGGAAATTGAGAACAGCATGTATTTGCTCGGAATTTAATTCTGTACTCTTTTCAATGATAAGAAGTACATAACGGTCAGAAAGAGACTGATCGAAACCGGCAGTCTCATACCAAACTCCAATACTATCCAGAATACTTACCAAAGCCTCTGTTGGGTTGATTAGTCCTATACAAAGACGACGCTTCATTTCAACAGCTTTTCTTTTGCCCAGTTTAATTCACCTATTTTCAGGACTTTGGTGTACCAGCTTGCAACGGGAATTACAAACAGTATGATTACTGAGGCAATTAAATAATGAACTTCCAGCATCTGCAATGAAATATATAACAGGCCGCCCAGACAGATCATGATACTTAGTGATCGCATAATTTTTACCCGGATGACTTTCCGGAACCAAAAAAAAGAAAAACAGGTAATTGTAAGTTCAGCCAATACAACTGCCATTGCAATTGATGTTGGTGTGCCAAATGCCGCAAATGTTGTTATTATAATCACAGCAATACTTCCTCCAAAGCTTGTGGCTAAAAAATACTCGTAATCTTTTCCGGTTGCTATTAACCCAAAAGAGAAAAGGCTGTTTAAAAAAGTGAGGAATATAAAAGGCGAAAGAAACTTAAGAACACCAGCACTCTCCAAATATTCAGATCCGAACAAGAAATAGATAATCTGCTCGGCATTTATAGCTACAAGCATTACAATAGCTACACCGCCTACGATAATAAGATTAAGTACCATACGTACTCTTGTTTTAGCCAGTTTTTTATCAGAAGACCAAATTGATGCAAGGTTAGGGAGTAAAAGGTTAACAAAAATCCGATCAATCATCATTGCTACCAGCACCACCCTGAATGCTGCACCGTATATACCAGCATCACTTAGAGTGAGTAAAGCTCCGATAAGAATAGGAGGAAGTAACTGAACAATTTGCGCAAATATACTTCCTAAACCTAAAATAGAGCTACTTTTTAACAGCTTTGGGTAAATTTTAGAGCCTCGTGGACGGAGTGTAAATGGTTTGTCGATAATTGAAAAAGTAGCAAGTACAGCAACAGCAGAAGTAACCGAAATAGTGTATAAGATGGGGACCATAGTTACATCGCTACTACTGTTTACAAAAATAAAAACTAACCCCAAATATAAAGCCCCGTTTACAAGCCTCGATAAAGCTACCTTTCCAAACTCCTGGTTTCCGTTGTAGTACCATTCCATAAGCAGGGAGTAAGGAACAAGAGAATACAAATAACCAAGTACTACTTGTCTTTGTATTTCTCCCATTGGAATATTCGAAATAATGATGGTAGCAGCTATAAGAACAAAGGCTCCTAGTGCTATTTTTGCATTAAATATTTCTTTAGCACGAAATTCCCTCTTCTGCGGCTCTTTAGCTATTTCACGAACTCCTATGTTAAGTAAGCCCAGATCTGCTCCATGAGCAGCATATCCCAAAATAGAAACGGCTACTGTTATTAAACCATAAAACTCGGCTCCCAATTGTCTGGCTAAATAGATAGAAGTAAGAAAAGCGAGGCTGCGCCCGCCAAAATCTCCGATAGCAATCCAAAAGGCTTTTTCCTTCATCCTACTCATTATGGAATGTAGCAATTAGGTGGATTAGCAAGTTTGTTTTCTCTGCTTTAGATGAAAACAGGTGGACGTTAGGACGGTTATTCAATTCTGAGATGCATCCCAGGTTTGGAGCAAGTACGGGTTTATTGTAACTAAGTGCCATTTCTACTGAACCCGAAGTTAAAATATGATCGAAATTAAATACGCATAGATCAGAAGCTCCAAATATGTAAGGTAACCAGTCATCTTCTATAAATTTTGGCAAAATGTGAATCATTGGATTATGTTGAGCCCTTGCCATTAGTTTGCTACCGATAGGCTGTTCACTTTTTTTTATTGGCCCGGCAATAAGCACCTGCGTATGTAGTTTTTGTTCTTCTACAATATCTATGGTTTTTTCTATTTGTTTGTATTTCGAAATGTTACCGAAAAACAAAATGGTTGGGGTATTCGGGATCAACTGTATGCCAAAACGGGTGTTTAAAAAAGAGACACTATCTGCTTTTGATACTTCTGTAGATGGAAACGAGGGATGGCCCAAAACCACTATTTTGCTCGTGGCAATATTAAAACGATCGCTTACAGCTGCCACACTATTTAGGCAATGTATGTGAACTACATCAGCTTTTGCCGCCAGCCAGCAATGTATGTTTAAATGCATTTTTAAGTACCGTCTGTTGTGCGGCTCCAGATTATGAATAGTCCATACTATTTTGCCTCTCAAAAGCTTAAAGAGCCATACGCACAGCAGTTTCCAGGGCATGCCTGCCAGAGCCTTTGCATCTTGGAATTCAAACCAGTGATAGTGCAGGATTACATTTTTGTTGAATAATTTTTTGAAGACGAACACAATATGGCTGAATACCGATACATCTTGTATGTGATAGGGTTCAGACTCAATCAGATTCGAATACAGCAAATAGAGATAGTCTGATGCTTTGTGCTCATACCGGATTTTAGGAACAACAAATACCGTTCCTTCCTGTACCCCAATAGATGAGTAAATATCGCCGGGCGATTTAAATACCATCAATTAAACGTTCTAAAATTTATATTGTAACCCAATTGAGTGTAATGTAGCAAATCCTGTTTCGAAAGGTACTAAGGCATAGTTAATTACAATTTGATCAGTGTTGAACCCGGCTCCGAAGGAAATCGGCCTTGCTGTGTTTCCTGTTTTGTAACCTCCGGAAATTTCTACTGTTTCAACAATATTAAACCGAAGCCCAAAATTAAAGTGTGATTCCGGGCTAATATCACCTTGCTGATTCGTATTTATGGAATTGAGCGGATTCACAAAATCGGAAGAAACACTCACTAAAACAGGCAGATCAGAGTTTTTTTGAGGCAGAAATTCAAACAAATCAATTGCCACGCCGGCCCTGAATATTTCGGGCAGGCGGGTAGAAACATTATTGAGCTCGTTTACGCTACCAATATTAAGAATAGAAGCTCCTGCTCTAAATCTGGAATCAACAAAACTACCGGCGATTCCCGCATTGAAAGCATAACCAGATGCCTGATATTGAAAATTTTCTTCATTAAGGAATTGCCCGGCTATTCCCACCGAAAAAATGTTGAAATCATAAGCCAGAGCCCCGCTTAGTGATAAATAGCTGACCGAAAAATCGCCATTTGAATTTCCGGGATTATTTCTTTGCTCAATACCATCGACTGATGAACTGAAAACCCCGAAAGAAATAGCTCGTTTCCCTTTAACAAAGTTAGCTCCCCCAAAAATATAATTGCTTTCGTTAATTCTGGAAGAGTACCCAAGATCCAGTGTAGAAGTGGCATTTAAAGAAAGTAGCGCCGGATTTATATAGATAGAGCTTGCTCCATAGGGTATTGAGGCACTCGCTTCACTTATTGCCAGAGAGGCCGGGTTTGGAGCCTGGGTAAGCATAGAAAATCCCGGACGGGTTTGTTGAGCCGTTGATTCTGTGCTAAACAATAAGAAAGCTGTTACTGTAAATAATAATCTCATAATTTCAAGCTGAGAGAAAATACATGCATATTTGATATTCTGTTGGGTTCCAACACAAAGGCATAATCAACAGAAGGAGAAAATTTGTTGAAGGGAAGATAGAGTGAAAATCCCCCACTTGCTCCCCAGCTATCCGAATTGCTTAAATCGGGAAGATTGTATCCGCCACGTAATGAAATACGCTCATGAGCATTCCATGCTGCGCCTAATCGAAACTGCTGGGCATTGGTTTTTAATTCTAGGATTGATGTAAGAAGAGCAGGTCTTCCATTTGCTATAAAAATCTCTTCTTCGTTTGCTTCCGATGAGAGAGCCTGGATCTCGTAATCTGCTGAAATAGTATATTTTTCTTTTTGGTATGCAAGCCCCCATTTAAAACGGGTAGGAAACTTGTTAATCACATTTCTTGATTCTGATTGGTTATAAAGTTGTGCAGAATTCCACCGATATTCAGCGAACATATCCTGTATTGTAAACCCAAAATTCAGGTAAGGTTTAATTTTGTATAAAATTCCCAGGTCAATGCCAACGCTTGTTTCTGCATCTATATCATTATGATAATCAGCATAATTAATTTTAAACCCGATGCCTGCATGTACCTTTTTGCTCATACGTATTCCAAAAGCAGTAAGAACCTGATATTCTGAGGTGCCAAATTCTCCGTCTGGATATCCGCTGAGCGTTCTTCCATCAATATTGTTAATGCCTGTTCGTATAAGTGCAATGGTTAACCCGGCGGCAGGGGGAAGCTGAAAAACACCGCTTACTGTTTGATGGATACGATCGAACGCAAGCGATGAAACAGAAATATCGAGCTGTTTGTGATCAAGAAAAAGAGCTGCATGAGCAGGGTTGTAATACGCAAAAGCACCTTGTGAAGTAGTAGCGGTCATGGCGTTACCCATACCTAATGCTTTAGACCCAAACCCAATACGCTGCGATGCGCCTGCAAACCCGCCCGGTTGTGCAATCAGAGCAGATGCAAACAAGAATGGAATGGCTACAGTAATGATTAATATCTTTTTCATTTTCATTCAACCACTAAAATTTTGCCGTTAACGGTTCTATTCGGTGTTTGTATTATGTATATGTATGGTGCGTTAGCAACTTTTCGTCCCTCATTGTCAACACCATCCCAAACGGCTTCGTAAGTTCCTGCCGGGAAGTTTTCATTCTTGATATCCCGAACCAGATTCATTCCAAAATCAAATACACGGATGTTTACATTCCCGGCTTGTTTAAGCTCAAATTTTATCCGTACTAGTTCATGCAATGCAGGTGAGAATGGATTGGGGTAGGCATAGGTGTTAACAGATTTTGCATCCGGTTCAAACACATTTCCGCCTGAAAGTGGAAAATCAACCCGTGTGATCTCCCATGTTTCTCCCAGATCATCAGTTGAAATAATGCCATCATCTGTTCCAACCCATAGGCGGTCATCCGAAGCGGCAACTGATAAAAACTCTGTATTCTCTTTTAAAAAAGTATTTGAACTTTTTATTTGAGGAAATTTGCTCCAGCTTAATCCATTATTGAACGAAACAAACAGGCCATTATCACCAGCTGCAAAAATTCCTCCGTCTTTAAACCCGATACTATTAATTTTTTCGCCAATAAGATGTTGACTAAATGAGCTTCCATTATTGTTGGTTGAAACGATACCAAATTGTTCGCCTGCTCCGGGGTCAATCACCCAATTGGTCATCCATACAGAGCCATTTACCGGATCTTCTTCAATTTCTATAACCCAGTTACCAAGCAAGCCGTCGTTTGTATTTTCAAATACGATATGCTTCCAGGAAATGCTGTCTATACTTGTTGTAACCGCATCTACTGATATGTTTACTCCATTAGCTGACCCATACCAAACCTGGCCGTTAGTATCGATATGCAAACCAAACCCACGAAGGTTAAAATCACCCCGTACATCAAAACGATTAATTGTTTGCCCTTGATATGTGGAATTCCAGGTGTAGGTATTTTCCGGTACCAAATCACGCACACCAACAGGTGGTACTATCACTTTTTGCCAGCTTTCGCCGCCATCAATACTGCGTATTAACCCTGAACTGAACGCAGCCGCAAATATAGTATCACCTTGTATCTGAATATCGTAAGGAGGCGATTGTTGAGATACAGTATTTCTGATTCGAAAATATTGCATTCCTCCATACATAAATTGAATATCACAGTCGCCTGTGTAAGGCAGGGTGGTGTCATCGCAGTTTTCAGGAGGCTGTTCATCTAATGGGAATTCTTTGAACTCCCAATTTATCCCGTTGTCATCAGAGGTATAAAATCCAAAACCGGATGGTATGCTTTCACCATCTAAATCAAAGGTGAACCCAAGCCCAACGGCGATTCTTGGGCCATCGCTATCAATAGAGAAAACCCTGGCTGCCGAATTAGTAATACTATCAATCCCATTGGGTTGAAGCCACTCCAATCCGTTATTCACATTAAAATTAAGAGCGGGACTTATCCAAACAGTGTCACCAATAGCAAAAAGGTTAGAAACACCATTTTGTCGAATAGAATTAAAGCGAGAATCAACCGGATATACCGTTTGAGATAGCACCGGAGTTGAAAAAACAGCAATTATAGAAAAAAGCCCAAATAATCTATTCATTGTTCACCAGGTTAAATGGGGTTTCAAGTGTATCGCTGCTTAATCCCGATTTATCGATAGCCCAGTAAATGACTGTTCTGTTGTTTGGTGTATTGGAACTGTTGATCGAAAAAGTTCTTGTAAAAACAGAATCGGAAGGGGTTTGATCACCGCTTGAGGCAGATCCGTCATCAAATAATTCAAAAGGGTCAGAATTTAATAACGAACCATCCTGATTTCTGAAATTTAAAAGTACCCGGTCTATATTTCCCTGTCCATCAATATCTCTGACTTTAGCTGTAAAAAGAGCGGTTACCGTTGCAGAACCGGAAGGAATTTCTATTTCCTGTGGATTACCAACTTCCAGAATTTCGGGAGCATTTATGGGTACTCCCATTTGGTTTATTATTGATTGTGCATAATTAGCATTGCTGCCATCTAAAGCCGGAGTAACAACTACGGTATAGGTGGCAAATTTGATAGTATTGGTAGAAATTTGAAGCTCACCTGAAAACATGTTTCCTGGCTGAGATATAGCCAACGAACCTTGAAAAGAAGGAAGATCTTCGTCATCTACAAAAACAGAATAGTTCGGAGTATTTCCATCTCTGAAGTTGAGTCCTTGTACAGAAATATTGAAAGTTATTGTAGTGTCTTTTTGCCCATCATTAACCGGGTTAAAAGAGATAGAAGATGGAGAAACTGTGAGATTTTGTACAAAGGGTTTTGCCTCATCAAAATCAGTAGGAGACAGAGAAGAGTCGCATGAATACGTAAAAAGAGAAGCTATAAAAACAACCAGAAAAAAATAGAGTAAATGCAAAAAATCGCTTATTAAAAATTCGGATGATAGTTTTGTAACGATATAGAATAGGCGATGTTTTTTTGGTTCTTTGAAATATTATGGATTCAACGATTATATAGCAATACAAATTTTAGGGTAAAAGTAAGTCTTGAATTGCTATTAAATTTTTGCGCTACTATATTCGTGCCGAAATGAAAAACACACAACTACATAACACTTCGTGGTGGCCTAATGCTTATATAAGCAGTGGGGTCGTTGTGTAAAAGATTTTGTATTAAATACATACCCACTGTTCCTTTGGAAGAGTGGGTTTTTTTTTGACTTTAACTTTTGATTAACTATAAATGTCATCCTGAAGCTACTGCTGAAGGATCTTCACAACGTAAAAGAAGTGCGGATTCTTCGCTTTCGCTCAGAATGACAAGTCTTTTATGAACAAAGAACAATTTTTAGAGCTTAGTAAATCATATACAGCGGTTCCGGTGTACAAACGCTTGCTGGCCGATGTTCTGACTCCGGTTTCATTATTTATGAATATCCGTGAAGACGCAGAGAATCCGTTTCTGCTTGAATCGGTAGAAGGAGGAGAGCAATTAGCGAGGTATTCATTTATTGGCCGGAATCCATACCAGAAGCTGATATTTGATGGAGAGAATACTGTACTGAAGTCAAAGGCAACTAGCGTTCAAATTGATCAGCCTTATTTTGATGAGCTTAAAGCACAGACAACAAAATATACAGAGCCGCATTTACTGGAATTGCCTCGTTTAACCGGTGGAGCTGTAGGGTTTTCGGCTTATGATACATTCCGGCTTGTAGAAGATCTTCCAAATGTTCCTGATGATGATCTGCATTTACCAGAAGCCGTATGGGGATTCTATGATCAGATTTTTGCTTTTGACCATGTAAAGCACCAGATTATATTGATTAAAACAGTTTTCATCGATGATGAAACTGATATCGAAGTGGCATATGAACACGCTTTAGAAACTTTATCCGAAATGGAAGAAGCAGCGATGAGTGGAAATATGAAAAGAAGAGATTTTAATATAGATACCAAATCTCTTTCTAGTAATATTGAGAAAGCCCGTTTTACTTCGATGGTAGAAAAAGCCAAGGATTATATTTACGAAGGAGACATTTTCCAGGTAGTACTATCTCAGCGATTCGAGGCCACGATGCATGGAGATGCTTTTATGCTTTACCGAGCTTTGCGAATGGTAAATCCTTCTCCATATCTGTTCTTCCTTGATTTCGATGGTTTCCAGCTGGTAGGTTCTTCTCCTGAAGTTCTTGTGCGGGTACAGGATTCAGAGGTTAGAGTACTTCCAATAGCCGGAACACGCCCCAGGGGGAAAACTCACGAAGAGGATCTGGAGTTGGAATCTGATTTAAAGTCTGACCCTAAAGAAGTTGCTGAACATATCATGTTGGTTGATCTGGGTCGAAACGATCTCTCAAGGGTATCGAAACCTGGAACAGTAAAGTTGGAAAGAAATCAGGTTATAGAACGATATTCGCATGTAATGCACATTGTAAGTGATGTTGTAGGGGAGATTTCGAATGACAAAACATCGGTGGATGCATTGATGCAGTGTTTCCCTGCCGGTACGGTGAGCGGCGCGCCAAAAATACGGGCTATGGAAATAATTGATGAACTGGAGCCTGTTAAACGGGGTATTTATGCCGGAGCAGTAGGTTATTTCGACTTTTCGGGAAATATGGATACATGTATTGCTATACGTACGATGGTTGTTACGGATAACAAAGTTTATATTCAGGCCGGCGCGGGTATAGTAGCGGATAGTGATCCGGTTAAAGAATTTGAAGAAACACAAAATAAAGCGGGTGCGCTAATACAGGCACTTAGCATAGCACTTAATATAGAATGAGTAGAAAAACGATCCTTTCAGGCATTCAGCCATCCGGAAAGCTTCATATAGGTAACTATTTTGGAGCAATGAGGCAGCATATTCAAATGCAGGAAGAAGATGCCGACTCTTATTACTTCATAGCCAATTATCATTCGCTTACTTCTTTAAATGATGGTAAGCAGTTGTATCAGAATACGATTGATGTGACTTTGGATTATCTGGCGCTGGGATTAGATCCAGATAAAGCGGTATTCTTTGCACAGTCAGATGTTCCTCAGGTAACAGAACTGGCCTGGATGTTAGGTACTTTGTGTCCTGTGAGTTTGATGGAAAAAGGAGTTTCCTACAAAGATAAAATTGCTGCGGGGCTTAGTCCTAACGTCGGTTTGTTTACCTACCCAATTCTACAGGCTGCCGATATTCTTATTTACCATTCTGATATAGTTCCAGTTGGTGAGGATCAAAAGCAGAACATTGAAATAGCCAGGGATTTAGCAGGTAAATTTAATCGGGCTTATAACGGGGAATACCTCAGAATACCTGAAGATCATATTTTAAAGTCAGTTGCTGTTGTTCCGGGAACTGATGGGCGAAAAATGAGCAAGAGCTATGGAAATATCATTCCGCTGTTTGAGGAAGGAAAAGCCTTAAAGAAGATCATCATGTCAGTACAAACCGATTCAAAGGGGCTTGAAGAGCCTAAAGACCCTGATTCTGATAACGTTTTTGCACTTATTAAGCTTTTTGCATCTGATGAAAAGCAAAAAGAAATAGCCGATCAATACAGAGCAGGAGGTTTTGGTTACGGTCATGCCAAATTAGAGCTTCTGTCACTTGTTGAGAGCTATTTTGAAGAAGCCAGAGAAAAGCGACGGAATCTTGAAAAAGACATCAACTATGTAAAAGACGTGCTCAGAGAGGGTGGTGGAAAGGCCAGAGAGTGCGCAGAATCTGTGATGGAGCCGATCAGAGAAGTTACAGGTATTATCAGGAGTTTTTGATGGTTTTAATAATTGATAACTATGATTCTTTCACTTACAATCTCGTTCATCTGGTGGCAGCTGTTACCGATGACTACAAAGTTATCCGTAATGATGAACTGACCCTCGAAGAAATCAGGGAAATAAATCCGTCAAAGATTCTAATATCTCCTGGCCCGGGTCGGCCGAATGATGCCGGAATAAGTAAAGAGGTGATCTCCGAGTTAGGTAAATCCACTCCGATTTTAGGAGTGTGCTTAGGACATCAGGCGATTGGAGAAGTGTTTGGAGCTAAAGTTAGCTACGCTCCTAAACTTATGCACGGCAAAGTTTCGCGGGTTTTACATGATGGAGAAAGTGTATTCATGGACGTGGAACAAAATTGTATTGCAACAAGGTATCATTCCCTGGTGTTAGCACCAGACTCCATTCCTGATATACTGGAGGTTACAGCTACTTCCGAAGAAGTAATCATGGGTGTAAGGCACAAAGAATACCCAATTGAAGGAATTCAGTTCCATCCGGAAAGTATTCTAACCACAGAAGGCCCAAAGATGATTAAAAACTGGTTGGAGCAATAATGACATTCAAAAATATCTTAAATAAGCTTTCTTTTTCAGAAGATTTAACGGAGATCGAAGCAGGTTGGGCTCTCACTCAGATCATGGAAGGGGAAGTACCGGAAGAGCAAATCGCTTCTTTCCTTACAGCATTGAGGATTAAAGGAGAAACGGTAACGGAATTAACCTCTTTTGTGAAAGTGATGCGTGAAAAATCTGTCAAAGTTGATGTTGATGTTACCAATGCCATTGATTTGGTCGGGACAGGGGGCGATAAATCCGGAACTTTTAATATTTCAACGGCAGCTACATTTGTGGTAGCAGGAGCTGGTGTTCCTGTTATAAAGCATGGTAATCGCAGTGCTTCAAGTAAATGTGGTAGTGCAGATGTTTTGGAGTATCTTGGAGCAGCTATTGAGCTTGGTAAAGAAGGTGTAGAACAGGTTTATAATGAGGTTGGGATGGCTTTTATGTTCGCTCCGATGTTTCATCCTGCTATGAAATATGTAATGCCAACAAGAAGATCACTTGGTTTCAGAACGTTCTTCAATATTCTGGGACCTATGTCAAACCCGGCTGGTGTACAGAAATATGTAATAGGTGCTTTTGATGTGGATGTTGCTTCAAAAATGGCATCAATTCTCGCTAATCTCGATACAAAATTTGCCTACACTTTTCATGCAGAAGACGGGTTAGACGAAGTGAGCATAACCGGAGAATCTACAGTGTTCGAACTGGCGAATCAATCAGTGTCTGATTCCTACCGCTTTGACCCGGAATCAATTGGCTTTAAAAAGTACACAATGGATGAGTTGATGGGCGATGATGCTGAGAAGAATGCTTTCATTCTGAAAAGCATTCTTGCTAACACATCTACTGAAGCACAAAAAGATATCGTACTCATAAATGCTGCTTTTGCAATTCATGCTTCCGGAATGGTTGATTCCTTGGAAGAAGCAAAAAAGAAAGCGACATACAGTCTTGAAAGTGGCAAAGCAAAAGAAGTGCTCAACAACTTCATTGATACAACTAATGATGCTAAGGGAGTGTTAAAACACTGATGAGTACAATTCTGGACCAAATAGTTAAGCAAACCCTTGAAGACCTTTCTTCCCGAAAAAAGGAGATTAGTTTTAACGACCTGCATTCGTTAGAAGGTTTCGAAAAACAACGCATTGATTTTAAGAGCGCTTTGCAAAAGGAAAATACGGTTTCAATTATTGCAGAGGTAAAGAAAGGTTCTCCTTCAAAGGGGGTGATTCGGGAAGACTTTAATCCGATGGATATTGCGCTGAGTTATGAAGATGGAGGAGCCTCTGCAATTTCTGTATTAACCGATAAACCTTTTTTCATGGGTGATCTGGATTATCTGAACTCTATTTCTAAACGAGTTCAACTTCCACTGCTCAGGAAAGATTTTATAGTAGATCCATTCCAGATCAAAGAAGCGAGAGCTTATGGTGCTGATGCAGTACTCATTATTGTTGCGATAACAGAAGGGAATCAATTGGATGAACTGCTTGCTGCTGCGAAAGAATTCGGTTTATCAGCATTGGTTGAGTGTTATGATGAGCATGATTTTGATCGACTTGATTTCTCAAAAGTTGACATTCTTGGTGTGAATAACAGAGATCTTAAAAACTTTGAGGTTGATGTACATCGGGGAATAAACATTCTTCAAAGAGCTCCGGAAGGAACCGTGCTGGTTTCTGAAAGCGGATTAGCATCCGGAAAAGATCTGGCTTTGCTACAAAAAGAAGGTATACACTCTGCCTTGATTGGAGAGTATTTTATGAGGCAAGTAGATCCTGGATTAGCAGTTCGGTCTCTGCTGGAATCATTCGAAGAACAATTTGATGGGGATGTCGAAAATGCATGATCTAACAAAGATAAAGGTATGCGGGCTTACCAATCTTGAAGATGCCCGTTTTGCTTCTGGTCTGTTCGTGGATTACCTGGGATTCATTTTCTATGAGAAAAGCCCTCGTTTTATCGATCCTGCTAAAGCAGGTGCTATCATAAACTGGCTCGAAGGTCCAAAAAAAGTAGGCGTATTTGTAAATCAACCATTGGATGAGGTGAATGCACTGGCCAAAGAAACCGGTCTGGATTTGGTACAGCTTCATGGCGAGGAATCTGTTGAATATTGCAGTTTGGTTGAAAAACCAGTGATTAAGGTTTTTCATATCACAGCTGAAACTATTAAAGATGAGCTTGAAAAAAACATCGGTAAGTATAAAGAAATGGTCGACTTTTTTCTTTTTGATACGAAGATTGGAGATCAAAGAGGAGGAACCGGACAAACGTTTGACTGGGATAAACTGCATGAATTAACTGATAAAGAATTCTTTCTTTCCGGTGGATTGAATGCAAATAACGTTGGAGATGCAATCCAACAGGTAAATCCTTACGCTGTTGATGTATCAAGTGGAATTGAAGAAGAACCGGGGCTTAAAGACCTGGAAAAAATGGAAAAGTTCGTTAGAGCTGTTCGACCGGAAGAATTTATTTGAAGGCTTTAAAGAAGTAACAGAGATTTGACTATGAATCAGGAAGTAAAAGAAACATACCAACAGCCTAACAAAAAAGGCTATTTCGGTAAGTATGGAGGGAAATTCGTTCCGGAAATACTTATCCCTGCAGTAAAGGCATTAGAAGAGGAATATGAGCGCGCTAAGAACGATCCTGAATTTCTTGGTAGCTTTCATTCGCTATTGGAAGAATATGTTGGTCGGCCAACAGAGTTGACTTTTGCCAACCGTTTAACTGAACACTACGGCAAAGCGCGTATCTATCTTAAAAGGGAAGATCTTTGCCATACCGGAGCGCATAAAATAAATAATGCCATCGGTCAGGTTTTATTAGCACAGAGAATGGGTAAGAAGAGAATTATTGCAGAAACAGGAGCGGGCCAGCATGGCGTTGCCACTGCAACAGCATGTGCCAAATTTGGTCTGGATTGTGTGGTTTACATGGGAGCTGAGGATATGGTTCGTCAAAAGCTCAACGTTGATCGTATGACTTTGCTTGGCGCAGAAGTAAGAAGTGTGGAAAGTGGGTCAAAAACACTCAAAGATGCTACGAATGAAGCTATTCGGGATTGGGTAACCAATGTAGAAGACACTTTTTATATCATAGGTTCAGTGGTAGGGCCTCATCCTTATCCAATGATGGTTCGTAATTTTCATCGCGTGATTGGAGATGAAACCAGGAGGCAGATCATGGAAGCAGAAGGAAGGATTCCTGATTACCTGATAGCGTGTGTTGGAGGTGGATCTAATGCAATGGGTTTTTTCTATCCGTTTATTGATGATGAAATAAATATTATCGGAATTGAAGCTGCGGGATATGGAGTTAACTCTGGAAAAACGGCTGCTACAATAACTAAAGGTACTCCCGGTATTCTTCATGGATCAATGAGTTATCTGTTGCATGATGAGAACGGACAAATAGAATTAGCACACTCAATCAGTGCCGGATTGGATTATCCAGGAATAGGACCGGAACATTCATTCCTTCATGACTCGGGAAGAGTAAACTATCATGCAGTAACCGATTCAGAAGCGATGGAAGCTGTTAAGCTTCTATCAAAGACAGAAGGTATTATTCCGGCATTGGAAACTGCTCATGCTTTTGCATGGCTTGAAAAGCTAATGCCATCTACTGAAGTTAATGAAGTAGTGGTTGTAAATTGTTCGGGCAGAGGAGATAAAGATATGGGTACTATTTCGGAAAACTTGTAATCAATTAATATAAAAGTCATTCTGAGCGTTAGCGAAGAACCTGCAAATTGAGTAACTATGCAGATCCTTCGGCAGCAGCCTCAGGATGACAAGAAAGCATGAACAGAATTAAAAGGAAATTTGAAGAACAATCTGCGGGTGAAAAGCTGATGAGTTTGTTCATCACTGCAGGATATCCTGACCTTGATTCAACCGTAGAGCTGGTTTTAGGAATGGAAAAGAACGGGGCTGATATCATAGAATTAGGTATTCCATTCAGTGATCCACTAGCAGACGGTCCTACTATTCAGTATTCAAGCGATATCGCTATTAAAAACGGCATTACCATCGATAAGATTTTTGAAATGGTAAGTAAAATTCGTGAAGTCTCTCAAATACCAATTATCCTCATGGGATATATGAATCCAGTGCTTAGGTACGGTGTAGAGAAGTTTTGCGAGAATGCTGCAAAATCAGGAATAGATGGATTAATTCTACCCGACGTTCCTGTTGATGAAGATGAGATCATCAAAAAAAATATCTCAGATAATGATCTAGCAATGATTCACTTGGTTGCTCCAAACAGTACAGACGTAAGGATGAAGCTGGCGGATTCCAAGTCCTCAGGGTTTGTGTATTGTGTTTCTGTAACTGGTGTAACAGGAGCGCGGGATGGTGGCGAAATATCTAGTTCTGTTGATACATTCATCCAGCGGGTAAGAAAAAACATAACAGAAAACCCAGTTATGATCGGTTTTGGTATCAAATCTTATGAAGACGCACAGAACATAGCATCAAATGCCGATGGATTTATAGTGGGAAGTGCATTAATTAATTGCATCAAAAAATCGTATCCTGAACCCGGCTGGAAACAGGAATTGTTTTCTTTGGTACACTCATTAAAACACGGAAATTAATTAACACATTATGTCTTCAAGAAGAATAGCATTTCTCTTCATTTTTATTGCTGGAACCTGTTTAATTGCTTGTGATGGTGATTACCGGTCGAGAGCACAGGGAAATACCAGAGAAGTTTTTGTAGTAATGGATTCCACCAACTGGAATGGTGAAGCTGCAGAAGCTATCAGAAACACCTTTGGGGCTTATCAATATCATATGCTTAATCCCGAACAGAATTACGACCTCACATTCCGCGATATACATACAAATCCCCAGTTAGAGCGGTTAAAAGGCATGAAGAATGTAATTTTTGCCGGAGTTCTTGATGATTCTTCCAATGTATCCAGAACCATCAGAGGGTTTTTAGATGAAGGTGTTGAGGCAAGAGTACGCAATGGCGAAAGTTTTGCATTTCCCATAAAAGATCAGTGGTTTAAAGATCAATACGCGCTCATTCTCACTTCTACCTCAGATTCGGAATTGGCCGAAAAGATAATCAATTCAGAACGTGCGCTAACTGCAGATATTCTGCAAAAAGAATTGCAAAGATGGACGTATGATGTGTATGAGAAGAAAGAGCAAACTCAATTTTCGGATTCAATGTGGGTTAAGCATGGATTCAAAGTAAGAGTGCAGCACGATTATGTTGCTCGCATTGATACAACCGATTTTATAAGCTTCAGGAGAAATCTCGAAATTAATGACCGGTGGTTTTGGTTATGGTGGAAAGACAATGTAACCGATATCAGTTTTTTGGATAATGACTGGATTAACGCAACCCGTGATTCCTTAAACCAGCAGTACATGAAGGGAAGTACCATCCAGAAATATATAACCACAGCCAGAACGGATAATCTTAATCCGGTAACTAGGGGCTTTCAAAAAGGACGTTTATTTGCCTACGAAACCCAGGGCTGGTGGGATATGGTAAATGCGGCCATGGGCGGCCCGTTTGTGAATTTTACGTATTATGACCCGGCTACAAACAGATTGTTTATGATCGAATATTCGCAGTTTGCTCCTTCGGTTCGCAAAAAACTTCCTTTTATCCGGCAATTCAGAGCAATGGGTCGTACTTTCGAGAGCGATTCAACCTGGAACCAACCAGGCAGTTAATTGGGCGATAAAGAACGCAAACACCAATTTATTTCTGATGCTTTGAATGAACGTGTATCGAAGCATCAGTTGCGTTCTCTTCACAATATAAAACCTGCTCAAAATCGAACATCAATTATTGTTGAAGGCAAGCGGTACATCAATTTTTCTTCTAATGACTACCTGGGGCTAAGCACTCATCCGGCTTTAATTGAACGATCAAATGAATTCGCACAAAAATATGGAACCGGCTCGGGAGCCTCGCGGCTGGTAACCGGAACCCTGCACATTCATTCAGGATTGGAACAAAAACTTGCGGAAGTTTTTGGCTCCGAAACTGCTTTGCTATTCAATTCTGGTTTCCAGGCAAATACATCCATTTTACCTGCTGTAGCTAATCGCCATTCTTTAATACTGGCAGACAAGAAAATCCACAACAGCCTTATACAAGGAGCTTTGCTAAGCCGGGCTGTTTTCCAGCGGTACGAACATAATGATTATGAACACTTGGAAAGCTTATTAAAAGAAGCAGCCGGTCGATACAATCGTATTTGGATTGTATCAGAGACAATTTTCAGCATGGATGGGGATAGAAGTGATCTGGACAAACTTATTTTTTTAAGCAAAAAATATGATGCTTTATTGTATAGTGATGATGCTCACGCCCTGGGTGTATTAGGGGATAAAGGTTTAGGACTAAACTATGGGAGGCAAGGCATAGATATTTCGTTAGGAACTTTCGGGAAGGCATTCGGTGCATTTGGTGCTTTTGTATGCTGTTCCAGCAAAATGAGAGAATACCTGATTAACTTTTCCGGTGGATTTATCTATTCAACAGCACTTCCGCCGGCTGTTATAGGCTCTGTTGATGCAGCACTGGACTTAATTCTGGTTATGAACACCGAAAGGGAAGAGTTGCTCCTGAATTGTAATTACCTGAAGAAAGAATTGAAATTAATCGGTTTTGGCACTTTGAATTCAGAGAGCCAGATAATTCCTGTAATGATAGGGAATGAGGAAGAAGCATTACGTTTGTCCGATAAATTAAAGCAGCATGGTTTTTGGGTAACAGCCATACGCCCTCCAACTGTTCAATCCAATGCGTCGCGATTGAGAATTACGCTGTCTGTACATCACGAAAGAAACCAGATCGATAATCTTTTAGGAGTACTTTCAGAATGGAAAAGAATGTAGAAATACTGGCTTACCATGGGTGGGGTTTTGATGGTTCTTTTTGGGATAGTTTTAAGAAAGTAATTCCGGAAAGTGTTCCATTTAAAACGGCAAACCGAGGATATTTTGACAAACCTTTTCATCCAAGGTTTAATCCTGATACCAACGTACGGGTCGTATTTACGCACTCTTTTGGTTTGCATTGGTGTAATTCAGGAATACTGAGTAAGGCAGATTATCTGGTTATGTTTAATGGATTCGGAGAATTCCATCCAAAAAAAGAAAAATACAGAGCCATCTCAAAAAAAGGCTTGGCGCGCATGATTTCTGAACTTGTTTTGGCTCCGGAAAAAGTTTTGAAGTTGTTTTATGGAAATGTGTTCTATCCCGGAAACACCCTAATAAAGGTGAAGCAAGATCTTGATAAGCAAAAGCTGGCAGAAGATCTAAAGGAACTTGATAACACCCGGTTTCCGCTTATCGACCTTGACTTTGGTTCTGTGATGATTGCACTAGACAGCGGAAAAGATCAGGTGCTGATGCAGCCACGCGGAAAGGAAATGACAGCCGGCCATCTCCACAAAAAATATGTAAAGGTTTATGATGCGGCCGGGCATGCATTGCCCCTCACAAATCCTGAAGATTGTTGGTCGTATCTATGCTCAATCATTCCTATTTTTGAGCGTCATGAAAATAACCGTTGACCATCAAACATCATCAAAAACAGTAGCTGAGGCATTCTCTGAATCAGCTTCGATGTATCATCAAAAAGCAGAGGTACAACAAAAAGTAGCTCAGGGGTTAATCTCTTCATTACTGCCCTGGAAAAATTCATTGCCGGAAGGCCCTATTCTTGAAATAGGATGCGGAACCGGGTTCCTTTCCGAACAACTAATTAAAGAATTTCCAGGCCGGAATATTGAGCTGACAGATATATCAGAAGGGATGCTTCGGTTTTGTAAAGAAAGGCTTGATAAGGAACACCTGCTAAACAGTAATGCCTCTTTCTATTTATTGGATGCAGATGAAATCCAGCCGGAAGAAGAAAGGTACAGCTTGATAACCAGTAATTTCACAGCTCAATGGTTTAAAGATACAGCTATGAGCTTAGAGCGGCTTTCCGGATTGCTAAAACCCGGCGGATTGTTGTTATGCTCTTTTCCCGGAAATCATTCTTTTGAAGAATGGCACTCTAACTGTTTGGAGCTGGGATTACCCTTTACTGCTAACCCGCTGCCGGATGTTGAAGAAGTGATTATCAAACTGTCGTTAAATCCGCTTCAAATCGATTACTATGAGGATGATCTGTATCAGGAATTTGAACATTCCATAGACTTCTTTAAACACTTAAAAGAGATTGGTGCTTCTGTTTCGGAAACAGGAAAACAGTTAAACCCCAAGCAATTACGCTTGTTAACCAATTTCTGGGATGATAAAACTTCCAATAATGTTAAAGTAAAATGGCATGTAGTTTATCTGGCTGCTAAAAAGGAATATTCATGAAATTTCCAGAACAATTTTTTATAACCGGAACGGACACAGGAATTGGCAAAACATTTGTTTCTGCCATGCTGATGAGCAATCTGGATGCTACATACTGGAAACCCGTGCAGGCAGGATTGGACGAGGAAACCGACACAGAATTTGTTCAGCGTATTAGTGGTGCTGATTCTGGCCGCATTATCCCGGAAACGTACCGGTTAAAAACTCCGATGAGTCCGCATGCTGCGGCAGATATTGATGAAATAGATATTGAGCTTTCAGACTTTAAACTGCCCGAATTCAACACAAAACATTTAATCGTGGAAGGCGCAGGAGGGCTCATTGTTCCTTTGAATTGGAAAGACATGGTAATCGACCTTATAGAGCATTTAAACCTTCCTGTTGTATTGGTGGCGAGAAGTAGTCTTGGAACGCTCAATCATACGCTTTTATCATTAAAGGTACTGCATGAGCATGGCATAGAAGTTTGTAGCATTATCATGAATGGAGATAAACACCCATCTAATAAGGAAACTATCGAGCATTTTGGGAACCTTCCTGTTTATGAAGTAGAGCCTTTAGAAATAGTTAATCGTGATTCGTTAATCCAGCAGTACAATCAAATCACACATAGCTATTAATCAGTTATGCACAAAAATATTTGGCATCCTTTTACGATTATAAAAGACGCTCCTGAACCTTTGAAAGTTAAAAGTGGAAAGGGCGCATATCTTACTCTTGAGGATGGAAGAGAGGTATTGGATTGCATATCAAGTTGGTGGGTCAATTTACATGGACATTCCCATCCTCAAATCGCAGAAGCCATTTATGAACAGGCTCAAAACCTGGAGCATGTGATTTTTGCAGGTTTTACTCATGATCCTGCAGAACAGCTTTCGGAATTAATTGTACAAGAACTTCCTAAAAATCTGAATAAAGTCTTTTTTTCGGATAATGGCTCTACCGCTGTTGAGGTCGGCATGAAAATGGCCTATCAATACTGGAAAAATATTGGCCAGGAGCGAAAGACCTTTATTTGTTTTGAAGGTGCCTATCATGGTGATACACTTGGAGCGATGTCAGCCGGAGAGCGGTCTGTGTTCACCGATGTTTTTAAAGAGTGGATGTTCGATGTAGAGGTGATTCCTTATCCAGAAACCTGGATTGATGACGAGCAAAGAGCCGGTAAAGAAGATGCTGTTATTGAACATCTGGAAAAATTGCTGACAGATCATCCCCAGAAATATGCAGGCATACTGATGGAACCTCTGGTACAGGGTGCAGGAGGGATGAGAATGTGCTCGGAGGAGTTCCTTCAGAAAGTTCACTGGAGTAACCGGCAATTCGGTACCTTGTTATTGTTTGATGAAGTAATGACGGGATTTGGCCGTACTGGGGATTATTTTGCCTGTAAAAGAGCTCAGGTGCAACCGGATATCATTTGTTTGAGCAAAGGCATTACAGGTGGCTTTATGCCACTTTCGGTTACTGTTTGTAGCAATGATATTTTTGAGAGCTTTAACTCAGCAGATCCGATTAAAACATTCTGGCATGGACATAGCTATACCGGTAATCCGTTAGGTTGTGCGGCTGGCATTGCTTCCTGGAAACTCTTGAAAGAAAGTGAAGCTGTTTTTAAAGGAATGGAAGCAATTCATTTGAAGAATTTTAATCAATTAAAGGGGCATCCAAAGCTTGAAAAACTGCGTGTGAAGGGTACGATTGCAGCAATGGATATCATTAATGATGAAGAAACAGGATATTTAAATTCCGTTGCAAAGAAGATTAAAGAGACCTGTGTAGATCACGGACTTTTGCTTCGGCCTTTAGGAAATGTGCTCTATCTGATGCCTCCTTATTGCGTTACAGATGAGGAATTGGAAATGATTTACGGAAAGGTCTCAGATTTAATCTGATATCTGCAACGCTTTATTTCAGCCCTTCAATTAATTCTCTTACATTCGGTTGAATTTCAATTTGAATAATTAATAATGGAAGTTAACTGGAACGGAGTTTATCCAGCAGTAACTACTGCTTTTTTTGAAAATGAAGAACTCGATATCAAAACCTATCTGTCTAATATAGAAGCTCAGATACAGGCAGGAGTAGATGGAATCATTATTGGGGGATCGCTTGGTGAATCAAGCACAATTTCCCACGATGAGCGAATAGAATTGCTCAAAGCAACACTTAAACAAGCAAATGAAAGGGTTCCTGTGTTGGTAAATATTGCAGAAGGTTCCACAAAAAAGGCCATTGAACTGGCAAAACGCTCTGAAAATGAAGGAGCTCACGGATTAATGGTATTGCCCCCTATGATGTATAAGCCTACTGATGAAGAAACGATCGCACATTTTAGCGCTGTCGCAGAAAGCACATCACTCCCAATCCTTTTATACAATAATCCTGTAGACTATAAGGTCGAAATCACTCTTGATATGTTCGAGCGTTTTGTGCCATACAAAAACATTCAGGCTGTAAAAGAAAGTACCCGCGACATCTCCAATGTCACCAGGCTAAGAAACCGGTTTGGAGAGCGGTTTAAGATTCTTTGTGGAGTGGATACGTTAGCAATGGAAGAATTACTCATGGGTGCTGACGGCTGGGTTGCAGGATTAGTGGATGCATTTCCTGCAGAAACAGTAGCAATCTTTAGATTAGTTAAAGCGGGAAGAGTTGAAGAGGCTCTGGAAATATACCGATGGTTTTTGCCTATACTCGAACTGGACATAAACCCACAACTTGTTCAGAATATTAAACTGGCTCAGGTTTATACTGGATTGGGGACAGAGTATGTTCGTTCTCCACGGAAGAAATTGACAGGCGAAGAAAGAGAACGTGTAATCAGCATTATTGAAGAAGGGTTAAAGAACCGTCCGGAATTACCTGACTATTTAAGTATTGAGATTTGATATGATTACCGGAAAAAATCAGATTGGAAATACGTTATCAGCCGAAGGGAATAAGGTGTACAGAACTTTTAACCCTGTTGATAATCAGGAAAACTCCTGGGAATTTTTGGAAGCAAATTCAGAAGAAATTAATAGGGCAGTTGCATTAGCTTTATCTGCTTTCGAACAATACAGAACGTTCTCGGGGAAGCAAAAGGGAGCATTCCTCAGATTGATAGCAGAAGAGATACTGGAATTAGGAGATGCTTTATTAGATATTTATTGTCAGGAATCAGGACTACCTCAGGGAAGGGCACAAGGTGAGCGGGGCAGAACAGTTAATCAACTATTAGCTTTTGCTGACCTTGTTGAGGAAGGTTCATGGGTTGAGGCGAGTATTGATACAGCTATTCCGGATAGAAGCCCTGTACCTAAACCTGATATCAGAAAGATGAATATCCCTTTAGGGCCTGTGGTCGTTTTTGGTTCCAGTAATTTCCCATTTGCATTCTCTACTGCAGGTGGTGACACCGCTTCTGCTTTGGCTGCAGGTTGCCCGGTTATTGTAAAAGCTCATCCTATGCATTCAGGAACAAGCGAGAAGGTCGCATCCGCTATAATAAAAGCTGCAAACAAAACGGGGATGCCTGATGGAGTATTTTCAAACCTGAACAGTAGTGGCCCGGAAGTTGGCAAGCAACTGGTTTCTCATCCCGGTATTAAAGCAGTGGGATTCACCGGAAGTATAAAAGGAGGACGAGCTTTATTTGATCTTGCCTCTGAAAGAGAGGAACCCATTCCGGTATTTGCCGAAATGGGAAGTATTAATCCGGTTGTCGTTTTGCCCTCCGCGTTAAAAGATCGATCAGAGTATTGGGCAACGCAGTATGCTGGTTCTGTTAATTTAGGAGTTGGCCAGTTTTGTACAAATCCCGGACTGATACTTGGAATCGAAAGCATTGAACTCGATGAATTTTCCAAAAATTTAGGTGAAAAATTGATTTCTCAGAACTCAGGGAGTATGCTTCATCCGAACATTCATTCATTCTATGACCAATTAAAAAGCGAGTTTTCAAAGCAAAATGGAGTAGAAACAGTTGCAGAGCAAAGTGCAAATTCGAAGCCAAATGTTGCTAGTCAAATGGTAGTGAAAGTAAAAGGAAGCACTTTTATAGAAAATCCCACGCTGCATCAGGAAGTTTTCGGCCCATTCTCAATGATTGTTTCATGTAAAGATGAAAGTGAGCTCATTACGATTATTAAAGAGCTCGAAGGTCAGCTTACCGGAACTGTTCTTGGAAATGATGATGAGATTAAAACTTATTCAGTTCTAATTGATGCTTTACAAAACCGAGTAGGTAGAATAATTTTTAATGGAGTGCCTACAGGGGTGGAAGTTTGTCCTTCAATGATGCATGGTGGACCATATCCTGCATCAAGTGATAGCAGATATACGGCTGTGGGAACACATGCAATCTTCAGATGGGTTCGTCCATTTGCATTTCAGGACTGGCCTGATGAACTGCTTCCTGAAGAACTTCAGAATGATAATCCTTTGGGCATTTCAAGACTGGTTAATAATACTCTTACACGTTCATGAGATCTGAATTTAAATGTATTGATGCACATACTTGTGGAAACCCTGTACGACTTGTTGCGGAAGGAGGACCGGAGCTTGTCGGTGAATCTATGAGTGAGAAACGAGCTCATTTCCTGAAAGAATATGACTGGATTCGTAAAGGACTGATGTTTGAACCTCGTGGCCATGATATGATGAGCGGCAGTATTCTTTATCCTCCTTCAGAACCCCAAAATGATGTTGGGGTTTTGTTTATAGAAACAAGCGGATGTTTGCCGATGTGTGGTCATGGAACAATCGGTACTGTTACAATTATGATTCAGGAAGGACTGGTAACCCCAAAAACTCCTGGTAAGCTAAAACTTGAAACTCCGGCCGGACTGGTTAAAGTGAATTATTCGGAAGAAGGTGGAAAAGTTAAATCAGTTCGTCTTATCAACGTTAAATCTTATCTCGCTCAGGAAAATATAGAAGTAGAATGTTCTGGTTTAGGAAAACTATTAGTAGATGTTTCTTATGGAGGTAATTTTTATGCTATTGTTAATGAGCAGGAGAACTTCTCCGGATTACAGGATTATTCTGCTGGAGATTTGATTAGCTGGAGCAGAAAAATCCGTTCCAGGATCAATAACCAACATACATTCGTTCATCCCGAAGATTCCACCATAAATGGGTTAAGCCATGTTTTGTGGTCAGGGAAAACAATCAGCAAAGGCTCAACCGCCAGAAATGCTGTTTTCTATGGCGATAAAGCTATTGATAGATCACCATGCGGAACCGGAACATCAGCCAGAATGGCTCAATGGTACGCTAAAGGAAAGCTAAAAAAGGGCGATGAGTTTATACATGAAAGTATTATTGGCAGCAAGTTTATTGGGAGAATTGAAGAAGAAACCGAGATAGGAGGCATGAAGGCGATTATCCCAAGCATTGAAGGATGGGCTAGAATAACCGGATATAATAGCATTATTATAGACGATCAAGAAGATCCTTATGCTCATGGTTTTCAGGTACTGTAACTATATACTAAAGTAACTAATCATGAGTAAAGTTCATGTGATTGGTGGCGGTATTATCGGATTGAGTTCCGCATGGTTTCTGAGAAAGGAGGGATTTGATGTTATGGTAATAGACAGAACCGACCTTGCAGATGGAGCCTCTCATGGAAATGCCGGGATGATCGTTCCAAGCCATTTCATGCCACTTGCATCGCCAGGGGTGGTTTCGCAAGGAATAAAATGGATGTTTAATTCCAGGAGCCCTTTTTTTGTTAAGCCTCGTTTAGATATTGATCTGATTCAATGGTTATGGAAGTTTTACCGATCATGTTCCCCAGAAAATGTAAACCGATCAGTATCACTTTTAAAGGATTTCAATGAGCTGAGCAAAGACTTGTACAGGGATTTTGCATCAAAGGAAGGATTTGAGTTTTGTTTTGAAGAAAATGGCTTGCTTATGCTTTTCAAGTCAGATCAAGCAGCTGAAGAAGAAGAAAAGATTGCGGAAAGAGGAAAGGCTTTAGGACTTGAGGTTGAAATTCTTGACAAGGAACAGGTTCAGAAAAAAGAAAAGAATCTGAAAACAGAGGTAGTTGGAGGAGTGTTTTATGCTGGGGATACTCACCTTTATCCTAATCTTTTTATAAAAGAGACGGTTAAACATCTGAAACTGAATGGGGTCAGATTCAAAACAAATTCTGAGGTAGTAGATTTCAATCAAAACAATGGCCTTATTAAAGAAATACGGTATGAAAATGGGGAATCTGAACTCGTAGACCAGGTTGTGCTCGCAACAGGAAGCTGGTCAGCTAAACTCCTGAAAAAGATTGGTTTTAAACTTTTGCTGCAGGATGGAAAAGGGTATTCAGTTACATTAGCTGAACCGGAACTCAAGCCTGCTTATCCAACTATTTTATCGGAAGAGAAAGTTGCAATGACACCTATGGGGAATGATCTTCGGATTGGGGGAACATTGGAGATTAGTAACTTCGATCCGAAAGTCAATCGGAATAGATTGAAAGGTATATTTGAAAACGTAGCTAAATACTTTCCTGAGATAGAGCCAAAAACATTTAAAGCCCAGACTGTTTGGCACGGCTTCCGGCCCTGTACACCTGATGGACTGCCTTATGTAGGCCGGCTGCCAACCATTAAAAATCTTACCCTGGCAACTGGACATGCCATGATGGGTATGAGCTTAGGCCCCGCGACAGGAAAATTAGTTGCTCAGATTATTGGTAACAAAAAAACCGATCTAAATTTGACAATAATGAATCCGGATCGGTTTTAATTTTGATAACTTATTTACCTGCTTTAGCCACAATCCAGATAGCATGAACCAATCCAGGTACATAGCCAAGCAGAGTTAATAAGATGTTTATCCAGAATTCAGACCCGACACCTTTGGTAAGGAAAACTCCTAAAGGTGGCAATATTATTGCAAGAATTATTCTAAGAATACTCATAAAATTATTGTTTAAGATTAAAATTTATCGTTAAGCATTTCATTCCACACTTCAACTTCCCGCACTTCAGACAATAATGCTTCGATATCGCCTTCTATGCTTATGGATTCAATTTGGTCTCCCTGAGTAACTGAGTTAACCACATCCATGTCTTTATGGGATTCTATTTCACCAAAAACAGAGTGTTTGCCATCTAACCAGGGCGTTTCTACATGTGTAATGAAAAATTGGCTTCCATTGGTTCCAGGTCCTGCATTTGCCATTGAAAGTACTCCTGGCTTGTCGTGTTTTAACTCAGGATGAAATTCATCTTCGAAAGAATAGCCGGGGCCACCTCTTCCGTCACCATTGGGGCAGCCGCCCTGAATCATAAAGTTATCAATTACCCTATGGAAGGTTAACCCGTTGTAATATCCTCTTTTGGCCAGGTTTACGAAATTTGCAACTGTTTTAGGGGTTTTGTCAGCAAAAAGAGTCAGGTTAATTTCTCCTTTGTTGGTAGTTAGTTTAGCGTTCATTAGTTAGTTATTTGATGAATATACTTATGTAAAGAAAGTTAGAGTCTAGCCCGGGATTTTCACTTCCCGTTTGAGCGTTCGAAATATGGTGGAATTTATATCCGGTTGCAATAGCAAAAGAAACAGAAATATTTGCAAGAAATGAAATGGACGGGTCAAAAGTATAATTCAACCGGCGACCTTTATCGGTTGGAAATCTTTCTTCCACGAATATAAGAGACCCTGATATACTTAGCTGGAGCAAAAATAATTTATCCAGTGGTGTTACAAATTCAAATCCTGCCGGTGAAATACCTAAGCCGGTTATTTCAACAAAGCGATCACCTTCATCCCGTTTAGGGTAATCAAAATAGATGTATGGTATTATATCGGCCGTATAGTATAATCTGCCTTTGCCGTATTGCCTTATAGCTTTTCGCCCACCAATTCCAAAGATTGCTGACACAGCATTTCTTGTTTTTCCCAAAAAACGAACAGATTTAAATGAATATCCTGACCAGACTTTGTACTCAATAGGCTGGTTATCTGATTTTATCTGTGCTTCAATAACAGGTGGAAAAAATGCTAATCCAATAAGGGAAATCATCAATAAAGCATTCTTCAAGAACTGTTTCTCCTGTTTTGCTTTATCAAAATAATTGTTGAAAGAAGCCAAATAAGAGTCCATAACCCGGCTAAATACCATTTTTGCATATAACCGAGCGATACCACAGACATCCCGTAAATGATATGATAAACCCAGTTTGGCGTAGTTGTTTTTGATGCTCTTTTTTGAAGGGCTGGCATAAATAGCGCAGCAAATTTGCTCAACAATAACAAACTTGTGTAAACCCAGATTATAATGAAGGAAGTGTTAGTGGGGAAGAAAACCGCTGATAGTATTACAATCAGGAAAATAAAATCTAACGCAGAATCTTTTATCCAAGTCATTTTTTTGTTGCAAATGTAGGCTTAAAATCGAAAAAGTTCAGGCCTATTTTTAAAAGTAGCTATAACTTCGTTTTTGGGTTTTCTTGCAGATGAAATCTATCTCTAATAGTTACTTAGAAGATACGGCAGTTAACTTTGCATAGGTGAGGTAAAACCTTTCGAGATCCTCTACATAAAAATTCTGAAGGGCAGGAGTTCCATCGGTATTAAGGATATCACTAAAAGTAAATGCTTTGGGATCCTGATAGGTAAAAACGAGCTTTCCATTGGCAAAAGAAACTTCCTGAATTTCTGCAAAAACATATTCGATCTTATCGGAATCCAAGAGGGTTACTTCACCTAATAAAAAATGTCCTTGAGAGTCGATAAACTGGTTTGCTTCTATATTATAACGGTATTCTATTTCTTGATTTGTGTATTCTTTTACCGAGTTTTTAAATTGCATATAAATCGAAGATTTGGTTAAACACAACTTCACTTCGTTATACTTGTCTTCAATTTCTATGAGGGTAGGCGTTTTTTCATCAATATTGTCAGTTTCAGCAATAGCCAGACTGCTGAAATTCAAAAGAAGAATCAATGTGAAAGAAAGCTTAATTAATCGCATTTTAGATTGAAATAAAAAATCCAGTTAAGGAAACTGACACTAAGACGAATCAAAACTTAAATAGTTTCAAGTTTTTTTACGTCTTTTAAAATAGAACAATTTTCAATCAAAAAAATTAGAATCCGTTTTTTGGTATTACCATAAAATGTAGATGTGATACAGATGAACGGTTTTATGGAAAAGAAGGAGATAGAAATATTATAAAATTGGTTAAACAAAGATAAAAATGTTTCGTAGGTTACTGCGTGCATAAGATTAAGCCACATATTGAATGGATTGCTTTTTTATCGGGGTTGATTTTAATGGCTTCGATGGACCCTACAGTGAAAGGATTTTCATTTTGTTTGTTTGAACAGATTGGAATTTCTTTTTGCCCAGGTGAAGGGCTGGGGCATTCAATAGCATGGCTTTTTCGTGGCGAACTAAATAAATCACTAAATGCGAATCTTTTTGGATTATTGGCCGTAGCTGTTCTCAGCGCAAGGATTTTATATATTTGGAAAGAGCTTTTATTAAATAAAACTACTACAAAAACAGGTTATTCAGATGGCAGAAATCTATGATTACATCCCTGAAGCACAGGGAGAAGAAGCCCTATATTTAGATAAGTTATTATCAACACTTGAAGAAGAAGATAAAAACCGGTTTGCTAATATTTATCGTTCTCGAAGGAAAGACCCGCAAACCATAATGCTGCTTACGCTACTTGGTTTTTTGGGGATAGCAGGTATTCAACGTTTTATATTAAACCAAATTGGAATGGGTATTTTATATATCCTGACCGGTGGGCTCTGCCTGATCGGTGTAATTGTTGATTTGGTAAATCATAAAGATTTAGCGCTCCAATACAACCGGCAAGTTGCTCAAGAAGTTAAATCCTTATTGTAAAAACGGCTAAAGAAGCCCGAATACTCGGTTTACATTAAAACCAAATCTAAAATTAGGTTCAAAGAAATCAGTTTCAGTTCTGGTTAACAGATGTTGTTCCGTAAACCATCTGCCTGACATGAAAAACATCTGGAAAACATGACCGCCTGTTTCTAATTCGTACACAAGTGCGGCATGGTTTTTTGTATTCGATAATCGATTTCCTAACACCGGGAGGTATTCGAAAGAAATAGATTTACGTTCGGTGAGTTTTACTGTACCTGCTAAACCCAAACCATAAGTAGTATTAAAAATTTTCTGATTGGCTCTTGTCTGTACCACAGTATTGAAGTGAGAAACCATTGGAGCTACCTGGAGGCTGAAACTATCATTAAGTCTGCGGGCAATCATTACTGAACCAAAAAAATTAAGTCGTTCCTGAAATGTAAGTGGGAACGCTTCTTTTTGAGTTCTGATTCCAGCATTGCTTTTAAATACAACCGAAACCGGAATTTTATCAGATTTAGTTTGATGCAATAAACGGTATTCCACAGTAAAATCAACGTTATCTTCTCTGCTGGTTCGCCCAATCCCGATATTTATATTATTGGTCAAACCGTATGCGAATGCTATTCGAACATTGGCACCTTCGTCGATGCCAAAAAATGTATCTATTCCACCTTTTACATCCCCAAAGTTATGCTGGATCATGCTATTAAGATCTCCTTTTTCCAGAAGTTGTACTGTTCCCAAGCCTGCAATATTTTTTGTTAAAAAAGTTTCTTCAACAGGAGCATGTGGATTAGCTCTTCGGCGTTCTATTTGGGCGTTGCTGATATTCAGCACAAAAAAAGACAAGAGGGAAACAGCCAGCAGTTTTTTCATATTCTAACTTTGAACCGGTTTAAGAAGTGCGTGAATTTTAATTTTCTGATTTGGGTCAACTTTAATGAAAAGAAGTTTTGGAGGTTTTATCTCATAGTCTTTCAGGTTTAAAATCCATTCGGCTTTAACAAGCAATCCTTCTTCCGTCATTTGTAACGTGCCATTTACCTCAATTTGTTTTTCTTTTCCACGGATTTTAAACGTGCCTTGTACCTTTGCGTTCTGTACTTCTGATGACCCTGAATCAAAATCAGAAACGAGTTTTCCAAAAAACTCTCCATAAGGGTATTTCTTGGTATCAAGGGTTAATTTCATATCCTTATCTCTTTTGCCATTGCCTGTATCAAGCGTTTCAAGGTCTATGTAGAAATCAACGGTGCTATCTTCGAGATTTATTAAACCAATCAAATTCTCAGAATTTCCTTCAAAGTTATGAAGTGGCACCTTGGAATAGAAAGTAGCCTTACCTTCTTCTGTCTTGTACGATTGTGCAATTAGATGGCCCGATAATAGCAAGAGTGCCAGGCAAAAAAATATTTTCTTTCTCATATCATGTATTAATTGTTTTCAGCACCTTGATTTATCCAGGCTATTATTAACCCGATATCCTGGCTGCTGATCCTTCTACCCAACGGCATTTGAGATCCAAATTCCGGGTTTGAATCCAGTTTGTCAACAAGCGGGCTGTTATCAGCATTTCCTGGTTTTATAACTTCAGTTTGATAAAGAGCTCCAATACTATTTATTGCATCCTGATAAGTGGATAAATCTACATTGCTTCTCGATCCTCCGTTAGTATGGCAAGCACTCCCGCCACAGCTATTATTAAAAATTGGTTGGATTTGTGTGGCATAGCTAACGGGTCCATCCGGGATATCAGGAACCTGATCTTCAACATTGTTAATACAATTAGCAAAAAGTAGAAAGACAGATATGAGAATTAGTTTTGCTGTCATTTGATATGAATAAAGTATGTTATACAAAAATTTAACGAAAGGTAATGGTACAAGAATACCTAAAGAATAAATTTTGTATAACATTTTTGATGAAGGAGGGATAGGATTAAATAAGAAACCCGAGCCGTTCAAAACCCGGGTTTTTCTTTAGGGCATTTGGTGCTTATGCAGCATCCAAAAGCTCGATTGCTCTTCGTGCCACGATTACGGCATCGGTTTTTTTAAGTTACACTGTATTTAACCTCCATTTATAAATGACATTAAATACTGTAAACCAATGGTAATGTTGGTTTGGGTTCGTATCTTAGAGCATGGTTTTAAAAAGGCTCTTAAATCTGTCGATCAAAGAAATAAGCATTGGTACTGTTGTTTTTCTTTTTTGTGTTGCAGTTGTTTTGCTTTCCAGAACAATGCGAATTTCGGCTCAGACTGCTGTAGTAAGTACCATCCCAACAGAGGTATATCTGGAAGAGGAAACAGATATAGATAAATTGCTCGCAGCTCTTTCTGGCACTAATTTAACATTTAATGAAGAAGAGCTGAGATGGGTAAGCCGTTTATTAGGCTGGAGAACATTTAAAAAAGGGCACTATCAGCTTGAAGGCGAATATTCTTATGATGAATTTTTGACTAAACTTGCTCTTGGAAGCCAGGATCCGGTTTCAATCACAATCCTACCAGGTATAACGATTGAAAGATTTTCCAGAAATGTAGCCTATACTATGCAATTCGATAGCTCTGAAATTGCTTCTCTGTTTAATGATGAGGCTTTTCTTGAAGAAAAGGGATTAAACAAAGAGCAGCTTTTTGGTAGAATGCTACCTAATACATACGATGTATACTGGACAAATTCAGCTCAATCAGTTATTGAAAGAGTTCTCAGAGAGTTTGACTCAATCGTTAATCAGGCTTATGGAGCCAAAGCGGATTCATTGGGTTATGCTATTGATGAAATTGTAACTATGGCATCAATCGTTGAGTGGGAAGCAAATATCGAATCAGAGAAACCAATAGTAAGTGGTTTGTATTGGAACCGGTTAAAAAACCGAATGTATCTGCAAGCAGATCCAACCATTAATTATGCGGTAGGGGAAAGAAGGAGGTTGCTCCTTCAAGATTATAAAGTTGGCCATCCCTTCAATACATATACAAACTTTGGTTTACCTCCGGGACCGGTAACAAATCCTTCATTGAGTACCATTAAAGCTACATTGTATCCGGATGAACATGATTACATCTACATGGTGGCAAACCCGGAAGGTGGACATGTATTTAACGTTGATTATGAGGATCACCTGAGGGACAGTGAAACCTGGAGGCGGTGGTTAAGAAAGCAATATAGAATTAAGAGACAGAGAGAAAGCCAACAAACAACCGCTAGCTTTTAGTTTATTCCTCGCTGTCTCCGTCGGCTCTTTCCCGGATAATTGATTTAATTCGGATTTTCTGGTTCACGTGCTCACCATTAAACCCAAAGTTTCCCGTTAGGCCCCGGAAATTTCCCAGCCTTCGTAAACCATTCTTCAAGTAATCCGGATTTTCTACTTGCTCCAGAACTTCCAATACTAACCGAGCCACATCGTAGCCTATATATGCAAATTGATTAGGTTCAGCCTGGAATCGCAACCTGAATCTGCTGGCGAACTCTTCTACTTCGGTTTCACCATATTGTACATCAAAGCTCTGTGTGTAATAAATGTTTGTTTCGGGGAGTCTTACATTTTCAAGATCTACATCAGCCCATTCTTCTGATCCTAATAAAATATAGTCGCTCTGTGTTGCCTCAAGTGCGGTAAGCAAATTCTCCACCAATGTTGTAGCCGCTGCACCAGTAAACGGAGCATAAACAGCCTTTAACCCCGGAGCAGGCATTAGTGTATCGGTTTTAGATAATTGTTCAGTGTATTCAACTATATCATACCCAGTTCCTGCCAAATCTTCTAAGAAGAAATGCTGTACATATGCTCCCAGTTGTTCTGCTTCACGGCGAAATGCGAGAGCAGAGGCTTCTCCCAGAGAATTCATTTCAGCCAAAACAGCTAGTGTATCTAAGCCAAGTGTATTCACTGCATATTGCGCCATTTTAATGCCTTGTACTTCAAATGTTGGGTTTGTTTGAAATACATAATTGCTTGAGATATTGAGTTCATCAGAATTAGCTAGAGGGGGGATGATCGGTACTTCATATTCTTCTGCAAGCTTAGAAAATGATTTAGTTACATCCGAAAATAAGGGCCCGATTACAACATCAACGTCATTCTTCCATACCAGTTCATTGAGTACATCTTCAGGCTTTTTATACAGAGAATTGGTTTGAGAAAAATTGATGAAAGCCTTTTTTGAAAAATTATCAACATTAAATTCTTCTACAGCCATTTGTATTCCAAAGTAAAGATGCTGAGGAATCTCATAGTTTTCTGATTCAATTTCAAAAGAGGGAAGAGCCACCCCGATCTGGTAAGCCATGCCATTGGGGGCAAATGCATGCTTATTGAGTGGAAATCTTGCTCTGTAATTTGCCGAATCTGCTAAAGCCGCTTCCAGTTGGAACAGATCGATGCTTGCCGTATCGGCTAAAGAGCTTTTTAAGGTGGTTAACAAAACATTGGCCTGAGAAAAGCTCACACGCCCGAAAGCACCTGCGATTACGTCTGCCAAAACTTCTTTGTACTTACTTTGATTGAAGACCGTTTTTATCTGGTTGATGCTCAAGAAGCTTATAATCTGGTCATAAAACATAATGGACCTTTGATAAAAAACAGAACTTTTGTTTTCAATTCTCATTTCATGAAGAAGATCCAATGCGGCGGCTAAATCATTCAGCTGAAATAAAACCAGCGCTTTTGTGTATGCAGCTTCAGAAGCTATACCATCATCTACCGCATCAGCAATCGTTTGTTCAAGATATGTTTTGGCTTTATGGTATCTGCCCAAAGAAAAATAGCTTTTACCCAGAAACAGGTACGCTTCTAGTGTGTCGATTTGCTCAAAAGCTCTTATAGCTCTCTCATAGTCTCCATTTTGATACAAAGTTTTTCCGGCATCCAGAGATTGGCTTTTAACAGAGCCGGCCGATAAAAGAAGTAACACAAAGAGGAAAGCAGAAGAGTTTTTTTTCATAATCATTTTTGTTGATACAAACGCTTTACACTAAAGATAAGCTAATTTGTTCTCAATTATTCCCATTCAATAGTTGCCGGAGGTTTTGAGCTTATGTCGTACACCACCCGGTTAATGCCTTTAACCTCGTTTATTATCCGGCTGGAAATACGGCTTAGAAATTCATGCGGTAAATGAGCCCAGTCTGCTGTCATACCATCCAAGCTGGTTACCGCCCGAATGGCCACAGTAAATTCATAGGTTCTCTCGTCGCCCATAACGCCTACGCTTTGTACAGGTAAAAGCACGGTTAGTGCCTGCCAAACATCGTTATATAAGTTTTGGGCTTTTAATTCATCAATAAAAATACGGTCGGCATCCCGGAGTAAGTCTAAACGGCCTTTGCTTAATTCGCCAATAACACGAATCCCTAACCCCGGTCCGGGAAAAGGATGCCTGGCTATAAAGTGTTCAGGAATACCCAATGTTCTTCCTACTTCCCGAACTTCGTCTTTAAATAGCTCACGAACAGGTTCAATAAGATCCAGTTTCATCTTTTCAGGAAGCCCGCCCACATTATGATGAGACTTAATAGTGGCTGATGGCCCTTTGAAAGAAACACTTTCTATCACATCAGGGTAAAGAGTTCCCTGGGCTAAATACTTGAATTCGGATTGGCCGCCGATCTCTTTTTCAAATACATCAATAAAAGTACGGCCAATAATCTTTCTTTTTTTCTCAGGATCAGAGACCCCATTTAATCGTGAAAGAAACAGATTGCTGGCATTAACTCCGCGAACAGGTAGTTCAAGATCTTTGATATACATATCTAACACTTCATTAAATTCATTTTTACGAAGCAAACCATTGTCAACAAACACACATTCAAGTTGATCGCCAATCGCTTTATGAATTAATGTAGCTACAACGGTAGAATCAACGCCGCCTGATAGGGCACATAAAACCTTATCATTTCCAACTTTTTTTCGAATTGCCTCTATTTGTTCATCAATGAATGAACTTGCTGTCCAGTCTCCGCTTAATCCGCAGATATTGAAAGCGAAGTTTTTAAGAACTTGTTTGCCACATTCGGTATGAGCTACTTCCGGGTGAAACTGAACGCCATAAATTTCTTTCTCTTTATGATGTACCGCAGCTACTTTTGCATTATTGGTATGCCCAACAATTTCGTAGGAAGAAGAAAGTTCGTGAATATGATCGCCATGGCTCATCCAGACAACGGAATCGTTCTCTATACCCTTCAAAATGCCTTCATTATTGTCCACTATTAAATGTGCACGGCCAAATTCTCGTCTGTCTGCTTTTTCTACGCTGCCGGGTATTTCTGTATGGGCAAGTAATTGAAGGCCATAACAAACCCCCAGTATAGGTATATCCAATTTCAATATTTCGCCTTGCAATGCCGGTGCTTCATCATCATTAACACTTCTGGGGCTGCCGGAGAGAATGATACCCCCGGGTGCAGGTTGCGATACTTCGCTTAAATTGACATTAAAAGGATGGATTTCGCAGTAAATATTAAACTCCCGCAAACGCCGGGCGATGAGCTGGGTGAACTGTGACCCGTAATCAAGGATTAAAATCCATTCGGTATGTCGGCTCATTAAATTTGTATGGTATTAAGCGATTATTTCTTCGTATTCATCAGCAGAAAGAAGAGATCCAAGCTGTGAAGCATCCGAGACTTTCATCTTAACCATCCAGCCTTCTCCGTAAGGGTCTTCATTTACAATCTCGGGGTTATCTTCAAGTTCTTCGTTAATTTCGGTAATCACGCCATCAACAGGGGCATAAAGTTCAGATACTGTTTTCACTGCCTCAACGGAACCAAACGTATCTTCCGCAGAAAAATCGGAACCAACTTCTTCGATTTCTACAAAAACAATATCACCCAACTCACCCTGTGCAAAATCAGTAATGCCAATAATAATTGTACCATCGCCATTGTCTTTAATCCACTCGTGTTCTCTGGTATATTTTAGTTCATTTGGTACGCTCATCGTACAGCCTCCGGGTTAAATTTAAAATCTGTTTCTAAATATTTTGTGGTGAATTTACCAGCTTTGAAATTTGGATCGTCCATAAGCTGGATGTGATACGGAATAGTGGTTTTAATACCTTCAACAATAAATTCTTCTAATGATCGCTTCATTTTTTTAATAGCATCTTCTCTGTTTGGTGCAGATACAATCAATTTGGCAATCATTGAATCGTAGTGGGGAGGAATCCGATACCCGGAATAAGCATGAGTATCAAGCCGTACGCCATGCCCCCCGGGTGGATGAAAGACAGTTATTTCTCCCGCAGAAGGGCGAAAGTTAAACTCAGGATCCTCCGCATTAATGCGGCATTCAATAGCGTGGCCTTTAATTGGAATTTCCCGCTCTTTGATTTTTACACCTGCTGCCACCCGTATTTGTTCTTCGATTAAATCATATCCGGTAACTTCTTCTGTAACCGGATGCTCAACCTGAATCCGGGTATTCATTTCCATGAAGTAAAAATTCTCATCATCATCTACCAGATACTCAACGGTTCCGGCACCTTCATAATCCACTGCTTTTGTCGCATTAATAGATGCTTTACCCATACGTTTCCGTAATTCGGGTGTCATAAGGGGAGAAGGGGACTCTTCCAATACTTTTTGATGCCGGCGTTGCAGTGAGCAATCACGTTCGCCCAAATGTACTACGTTGCCATGTTGGTCGGCCATAATCTGAATTTCAACATGATGGGGGTTTTTGACAAATCGTTCTATATAAACCTCTGGGTTGTTAAAAGCAGTAGACGCTTCCTGGCGACACATTTCGAAGTTCTTTTTAAGCTCATCAGCTTTTTCAACAACACGCATACCACGGCCGCCACCGCCTGCAGAAGCTTTAATGATTACAGGGTAACCGATTTCATCACATACTTTTTTAGCGTCTTCGTAAGTATCAACCACACCATCGCTGCCCGGTACAACAGGAACATTATTTTTGATCATGGTTGCTTTTGCCACTGCTTTATCTCCCATGGAGTTAATGGCGTGAGGAGATGGGCCTATAAACTTAATATTGTGTTCGGTACAAATCCGGGAAAACTCCGCATTCTCTGACAAGAACCCATAACCCGGATGTATAGCCTCTGCATCGGTAATCTCGGCAGCTGCAAGAATACTCTGGATTTTGAGATAGCTGTCTTTACCAGCTGGTGGGCCTATACAAACGGCTTCATCTGCAAATTTAACGTGCAGACTGTCCGCATCAGCTGTAGAGTAAACAGCAACTGTTTTGATACCCATTTCCCTGCAGGTACGGATTATACGAAGTGCAATCTCGCCTCTATTAGCGATTAGTATCTTGTTAAACATAGGTACTAATTAATCTTTGCTGATTATAAACAAAGGCTGATCGAACTCTACCGGCTGTCCATCTTCAATCAGAATTTCCTGAACGGTTCCGCCAAATTCAGCTTCAATTTCGTTCATAATCTTCATTGCTTCTACAATGCATAGCGTATCACCTTTCGAAACTTTACTACCAACGCTGATGAATGGATCAGAATCCGGAGAAGGCGCTTTGTAGTAAGTACCAACAATTGGTGACTTAACCGTTTCTCCGTTTGCAGATGAGCTAGCTGCTGCTGATTCGGCACTAGCAGGATCTGAGCTTGCAACAGCTTGAGGTGCTGGTGGCTGGACAGGGGCCGCCGGAGCAGCAGGAAGCGGTTGAGAATATGTAACCTGACTTGCTCCCGTATTCTTTTTTACTTTGATTTTAAAATCGCCTTCTTCTATAGCAACTTCATCAACTTCGCTTGATGAAATAAGGTTGATAATGTTTTTAATTAGTTTTAAATCCATAATAGTTTATTTAGCTCGTTCTAAATAGGTTCCGGTTCTGGTATCTACTTTAATTTCTTCTCCTTCATTAATAAAAAGAGGCACGTTTACAACAGCTCCCGATTCAAGAGTAGCGGGCTTGCTTCCACCTTGCGCAGTATCCCCTTTAACTCCGGGATCGGTTTGACTCACAGTTAACACCAGGTGATCTGGCGGCTCGGCGTACAAAACCTGTTCGTCATCAGCATTAAAAAGTACGTTGCAGATTTGCCCTTCAATCAAAAAATCTTTTCGTTCTACCTGGCTCGCATTGATGGGGATTTGCTCGTAGGTATCGTTGTTCATAAAGTGGAACATTTCTCCATCTTGATAGAGAAACTGGTAGTTTCTGTTTTCAACACGAACGGCTTCTGTATTTTCTCCGGAGCGCCAGGTTTTATCAATGTTCTTACCATTTACAATACCCCGAAGCTTAGTTCTTACAAAAGCAGGGCCTTTTCCAGGCTTTACATGTTGAAATTCAGTAATTGAGTACAATTCGCCATCCATATTCAGAACTAACCCATTTCTGAAATCTGATGTTGAAACTTTAGCCATTAAATTTTGTCTCCGTTTTTAGTTTGTCAAACAAAAATACTTAGAGTATGTTTTGATAACAAGATTTATTATCACCCCGTTATTAAAGACCAAAGAGTTTGTAACAGTGTAAATAAGATTGCAGCAGGGCAAACTACATATATAAAGAATGGCCATATTTTTGAAAACATAGATTGCTTAATTCCGGCGAACCCGAACTCCATTTCTGTAAGTGCTCCATCTGTTTTCCAAACATACGCTACAAAAACACAAATCAGGAAACCACCAAGCGGCAGCCCGATATTATTGAAAACAGTAACAAAATAGCCAATGAGATTAGGGAAAAAGGCAATTAGCAAAGATACAGCAAGAATACCTAATCCAATTACCCACGCGGCTTTAGGGCGAGGCAGCTCATGTTCATCAATAGCATAAGAAACAGGAACCTCTAAAAGGGAAATAGTTGAGGTTAGTGCAGCAATACTTAGTAAGAGGAAAAAGGTAACACCAAATACCACCCCAACAGAACCCATACTATGGAACAGTTCCGGCAACACAGTAAACACAAGAGTGGTACTATCTGCTAGTTTTCCATCAACAAATATTTCAACTCCATTTGCTTGTGCCAGGTACATAGCCGGAATTATTAGCAGCCCGGCTAAAAATGCTATACCTACATCAGCCAGGGTTACAAATGCAGCTGCCTGCGGGATATTTTCTTTTTTATTGAGGTACGAACCATAAGTAATTAAGGCCCCCATTCCTAAAGAAAGGGAGAAAAATGCCTGGCCCATTGCAGAGAATATCAAATCACTGTTAACCTTGCTGAAGTCGGGGAGCAGATACTCGCGGATACCCTCAGCACTTCCAGGCTGAAACATCACATACCCGATCATTATAAGTAGAATACCAATAAGAAGAGGCATCATTGTTTTGGTAGCCTTTTCAATACCGCCGCTAACGCCGCCGGTAATAATTTTGATTGTAGCCAGCATAAAAAGTGAAGCCACTATCGCATTTTTTGGGCCATTGCCAACATCAGCAATCCAGCTTGCAACATTGTCCATACCAACGGCATAGAAAATCTCTTCAAAAGCATATCCAAAGGCCCAACCTGCAATAACTGTGTAAAAAGAGAGGATCATAACTCCACAAATCACTCCCCATAAACCAACAAGAGGAAAGAATTTATTAGAAGATAATGCTTTAAAAGCACCTACCGGATTTTTACCTGATTTTCTACCAATAGCCAGCTCGGCTACCATTACAGGAAAACCTATCAAAAAGGAGCATAAAAGGTAAATAACTAAAAAAGCGGCTCCGCCATTATCTGCTACCTGAGTAGGAAAACCCCAAATATTACCAAGCCCTACTGCTGAACCAGCCGCTGCTAAAATAAAGCCAAGTTTTGAATTCCATGAGCCACGTTCGTTTGATGCTGTACCTGCCAAAAGATGTCCTCCAATAAGATGTTAAGAATCGTGCTAAAATATTTTATGATCACGTTATTCGCAACCTTCGAAGTATAACTCCACCGGAAGCAGAAAGAGTATAAGAATTTTCAATACTTATTTTCTCTTTATTTAGATATGTAGATGAATTATCCACCAAAAGCTCCCAAACCCCTCTAGGCAAATCAATAGAATTTTCCTGGCGAGTGTTACCATTTAGCGATATGAAATATTCGTAAGGGTCGGTGTCAGATTGGATTGAAAAAGTTACATGCAGAGGGTCGTGGTACACTTTAAAATGTATATCAGATGGGTTTGCTTTACGAAGGGCGGGACATTGCTTTCGGATTTCAATGAGTCCAGTGTAGTAATCAAACAAGTTCCTGTTGATTTCTATTTCGTTGAAATTGAGCCAATTCGTTTCATTGTCTTTGTTGTAACTGTCATGATCCAGCATGCCATGTTTAGCGTCTTTTCCTGAAGGATCGAGGATTACCTTAGACCGGCCCCATTCCTGACCGGCGTGGATCATAGTTACCCCCTGGCTTACAAAAAGAGATAGCACAGCCAGTTTTGCAATAGAAAGTTCCTGATCATTTAATTGTGTTATTTCGGCTTTATCATTGAACGTTTTATTAATTTTGGAGTGATCCAAAGAAATACGGATGAAATCCCCAAGTGTGAAACCATCATGGCTTTCAAGATAATTCAGCGAATGGGAAGAGGAGTGAAACAAACCTTGTTCAGCATTTCTGAGCGTACCTCTGATAAAATTTTCGAGAGCAAACCGTGAAGTTTCATGATTCCACCCTCCAAGAATGAACCCTTTATCAGAAACAGGATCAGACCCCTTAATTCCATTTCTGATTTTGTCATTCCATGATGTCCAACCATGATCAGAAAAACCTGCCGGTTTGTATTCACCGCCCCAGGGTTCAGCAATAAGGATAACATCAGGATTTATCTTTGCGGCCTCTTGCTTAATAATATCGATGGTTTCCCAATCAATAATTCCGGCCAGGTCGAACCTGAACCCATCGATATGATATTCTCTCATCCAATGTAAAACAGATTCCACAATTAGTGCTCTTGAATGTTCAGCCGAAGTATTGATATCATTACCCGTGTGGCTGTTGTTCACATAATCTCCACTCTCGTTTAAATGGAAATAATGCTCCTTAGCTAAAATTTTCAACGGATTTTGGTCATAATGAGAAGCATGGTTATACACCACATCCATAATTACAACCATGTTCTGTTTGTGTAAGGCTTTTACAAGATGTTTAAATTCATGTATGGCAGATTCATACTTACCAATAACAGCGTTTTCTTTAAGAACCCCATCTGAGGCATAGATTGTTTCAGGGGCAAAAAAGAAGGAAGTCATATATCCCCAGTAATTCCTAGAGTAAGGATTCCAGGTATTTTTTATTCTTTCTTGTGTTTGTTGATTAAAAGGTAGTTCGAAATAAGCGAACTTCTGCATTGGAAGAAGCTCTATGGCATTTACACCCAATCTTTTTAAATGTGTTATTCCTCCAACCTCAGCTTCCCGAAAATCATTATAAATGCCCTGCACATACGTTTTAGCCGATGGATGTGTAACCATATCTTTAATATGTGCTTCATAAATAATTAAATCTCTTGGATCATTTACCTGAATAAAAGTATCGCCTTCCCAATCAAATTCAGGAGGGCAAATGAGTTTGGTTTTTGGAAATTGTAGATAATGGTTTGTGGTGGTTACAAAAGTACTCCATGGGTCAGCGGTATATTCTTTTTTACCGTTTTGGATTACACGGTACACATACCACTTATTAAGCAATTTCTCAGGGATAAAACAATTCCAAATGCCGGATCCGTCTTTCTCGCACGCATAATTTTTCCCTGTATCGCCTTCGTATTCATCAAATACAATTACTTCAACAACATCAGAAAGGGGAGAGAATACTCTAAACGCGGTTCCTTCATTAATAAAGGAAAAACCCATCTTAAGCTTGGCAAAATCGATTGGGGAAGATTCCGGTGAAGTGTGCAAAATCAGGTAATCGTGCTTCCGGGTTCGGCGTTAGTATCCACAAACTTCAGGTTGCCCTCAGTATCTTCTGCCATCAGTATCATACCCTGGCTTTCTACTCCCATCAGCTTTTTGGGAGCGAGGTTTGCAACCACACTTACTTTTTGTCCCTTTAGATTCTTCATATCAACATGTTTGGCAATCCCGGAGACAATAGTACGCGTTTCAACTCCAATATCGACTGTGAGCTTCAAAAGTTTATCGGATTTTTTGATTGCTTCGGCTTCGAGTATTTCTCCGGTCCGTATATCCAGTTTCATGAAATCATCGAACTGGATGTCTGTTTTAAGAGGCGTGAATTTGGAAGTTGGATTGCTGGTAGCAGAACGTTCTTCTAGCTTAGAGATTTGAGATTCTATTTGTTCATCTTCAACCTTGGTGAAAAGAACCTCACCTAGATTAATTGAACTCCCTGCTATAAGCATAGAATCTGAGACAGTATTCCAATTGGGTATTTCTTTGTAACCCAGTTGATTTCTTAATTCATTCATGGAGTCTGGTAGAATAGGCTCCATAAGAACCGAAAGAGCCGCACAAATCTGTAAACTTACATGCAGGGTGTTCATGCAGGATTGCAGATCATCATTTCTGGTTTTCCATGGTTCTGTTTCAGTAAAATATTTATTGCCAATTCTGGCAAGGTTCATCGCTTCAGTAATTGCTTCTTTAAATTTAAAGCTTTCAAAGGCATTAGTAACTTTCTCTTTTTGTGTATTAATGGATTGCAGTGCTTCAGTATCTGTCTTTTTAGGGTCAACCAGCTGAGGAATTTTACCATCAGCAAATTTTTGAGTGAACGAAACTGCCCTGAAAACGAAATTCCCCAAAACTGCTGCTAACTCGTTATTCACCCGGACCTGGAAATCTTTCCAGGAAAAATCAGAATCTTTACTTTCCGGAAGGGTAGTGCCCAGTGCATAACGTAGCAAATCGGGGGAAAAATCTTCGAGATATTCGTGTAACCAAACAGCCCACCCTCGTGAGGTCGAAAGTTTCTTCCCTTCCAGGTTCAAAAACTCGTTAGCAGGAACATTTTCAGGAAGTACATAACTGCCGTGTTCCATCAAAATAATAGGGAACATGATGCAATGAAATACAATGTTATCCTTGCCAATAAAGTGGTAGAGCTCGGTTTCTTCGTCCTGCCAGTATTTCTTCCACTCATCGGGGTTGCCGCTTAATTCAGCCCATTCTTTTGTTGCTGATATATATCCTATGGGAGCATCGAACCAGACATAGAGCACTTTACCTTTGGCATCTTTGAGCGGAACAGGAACGCCCCATGTTAAATCCCGGGTTGCTGCACGATCTGCAAGGCCGTCATTCAGCCAGCTTTTAACCTGCCCCATAACATTAGGTTTCCAGTTTTTTCTGGTTTTAAGCCATCCTTCAAATTTTGGCTGTACATCACCTAAAGGCATATACCAATGCTCTGTTTCTTTCAACTCCGGTTTTTCTCCTGAAAGAGCAGAAACAGGATCGATTAGTTCAGCAGGAGATAAAGAAGTGCCACAATTTTCGCACTGATCACCATAAGCTTCTGTGTAACTGCAGTTTGGGCAGGTTCCCTTCACATATCGATCCGGCAAAAACATATCTGATTTTGGATCATATAATTGCTTTTCTGTTTTCTTTTTGAAGAAACCTTTTTCATATAAATGGGTAAAAATTTCCTGCGAAGTTTGATGGTGTACTTTCGAGCTGGTTCGACCATAATAGTCGAATGAAATGCCAAAATCCTCGAATACTTTTTTGTTGATTTCATGATAGCGATCCACAATGTCTTGTGGAGAAACACCTTCTTTTTCAGCAGCGATTGTAATTGGAACACCATGTTCATCCGAACCGCAAATAAAAACGATATCAGCTCCGGTTAGCCGTTTGTATCGAACATAAAAATCTGGGGTAAGATAAGCCCCGGCGAGGTGACCTAAATGAAGCGGCCCATTTGCATAGGGAAGTGCCGAAGTAACAAGAATTCTTTTAGAATATGACATTAATTACTGTAGAGAAAATTTAATTTGAAGCGAAGATAAAGAAAGGAATAAAGAATTATGAATGTTTGAATTTTAAATTAATCCATACCGATCATATAAACTGTTCAAAATTCAAATGCGAACGCATCAATTCAAAATGCTTATCAAAAGTGAAAAGTGATAGTTTTTCTTCAATAACCTGCTGGAGAATGATCAAATCCGGTATTCCGACATTATTTATTCCTTTTTTCAGGTTAAGTACCTGATACTCCCTTACAATTTCCCAATCTATATTTAAACGAATCAGATCCAGAGCAAAAAGCTCTTCAACTGTTTCATTTTGATTAACATGCTTTAAAAAAGGAATTAACTCGGTTAGTATAATTTCATTGGTACACACCAGATTTTCTTCAATCAAACGATCAAGATCGGGAATATTCCCACTCCTGAAGTATTCTATCCAAACAGAGCTATCTACCAGAACTTTATACTTAGACATTATTTACGATCTCTAAGCACGTCAAGATCAATGTCCAGATCTATAGTTCCTTTTCGGGTTATAAGACGTTTTCTTTTAGCCGACCGGATTTGTTCTTTAAGTGCTAATTTAATGGCCTGACTTTTGGTTTTAGCTCCAGTTAATGTCATAGATTCTTTAATTAGTGCCTCTGGTATATCTAAAGTAGTTCGCATAATTATTTATGTTTCTGTGCATAAAAGTATATGCAAGATAACAATGAATACCCACAAATAAAATCAACTCAATTTATTCAAAAATATACATTACGCCTCCATCATTTCGCCGAAACCAGGGCGATGGAATTCACATGGATGAGGTGAGAAATTTTTAGCTCAATTTCTCTAAAAGTGCATATAACATTACTGCAGCAGCCACAGAAACGTTCAAAGAGTGCTTTTGTCCAAACTGAGGAATTGCTATAAAATCTTCTATAAGGTCTAAGATTTCAAAATCAATTCCTGTGACCTCATTTCCCATCACAATACAGATATTATCATAGTCATTAATGTTCAGGCTATTCAATGGAGTACTTTGCGTTGTTTGCTCCATCCCAAGAATAGAATAACCACCAGCTTTTAATTCCTGGATGATATCCTCTGCTTTTTCAAAGTGCCTCCATTTAACAAACTCTTCGGCACCAATGGCTGTCTTATTTATTTCCGGCCGGGGAGGAGTGGGGGTATAACCTGTTAGAATTAATTCAGAAACCCCAAATGCATCGCAGGAACGAAACACAGAGCCTACATTATGCAAGCTCCGGATGTTATGAAGTATCATTTTAACCTCAGCGAGCTTTTTCGGAGGTTTCTGAGCCAGGTTTTCTTCGAGTATTTGCTTGGTGGTAAGTTTTCGGGGCAATGCTAAGACTTTTTCCAAAAGATAGTTATTCTACCGTTACAATTTTGCAGGACTGAAGTTTTTTCAAGACTGCATTACTATACCCAAAATCATATACGCTTCCAATTAGCTATCTAGAAATTTGTTATTGCGGCTAATTAATTTTCTATAGCTAAAGAATCCCGGAAAGCAGTGTCCGGTTTCATTTTTATTACTGTATTGATAGATGTAAATAGTTTGGGGATTATCATCCCAGCTATACCTTCTCTTATTGTTGAGCTAACAGGAGAAGGTTGAGCAAAGCAGCTATTTATAGCGACTGGTTAATCTTTTGTATATCTCACTCAATTTAATTTTGCTTCTGTAATTGGTGGTTTAAGCGATTGTTTTGGCCAATTCCAAGCTGTCCAAACTATCACAGCCAAAACAATAATTTCTACCAACTGATAAAGTCCATAAAAGGCATACCATTGATTACCTACTCTTAGTATCTGTATAATTATCAAAAAAGACATGGTAGACCATAGAACAGCTGTAACGATGTTAAGCCATTTATTGACTATTGGCTTTAATAAAACAGATAGACAAATCATCAACGAGGGGATAATCAATATTATGGAAAAAATGACCAGCAACTTTGGCGTTGTTGGCCCTACAGGGGTTTTTAAGTTTATAATATTCTCTATTGTTCCCGGTGTTTTAAGGTCAAAATAATCGGCATAGATGTATAGGAACATCAAGGAAGACCACAATGCTGCCAACTTTAGTTTTACATTAACTTTTATATCATTTAAAACTCTTTTCATAAATCACCTTTTACCAATATTCTGCTATACGGGATATTTTGCCTTCCTTAAATTCAAAAAACACCAATTGTGCATGATGGGGAGTAACCACACCTTCGTCAGTGTTCATCATAAATGTTCTAGATACGGCAACCGCATTCTCACCTACAATGACTTTTTCTATCCGGATATCGGCGACACGGCTATTGTAACTTCCTTTGGCAAGGTTGTTCTCATAGCCTTTGTATAAGTCATCTTTTGAATAATTACCGCCATACTTAGGATGCGAGTAAACAAAATCGTCGCTAAAGAGTTTGAAAATATTGTCAATATCTGCCTTGGATGAGCCTTTCTGCATCATTTTGACATTGAGCTTGTAGTACTTTTTAACTATTTGCTCAAGGGAATCTGGTTCTATAGCATTTAGTGAGAATGTAGTTTTAGCTTGTACAGGAAAACTGATTGAAACTAAAGCTATAACTGTAAATAATATCCTTTTCATCTTTTATGGGGTTTTTAACATTTCTAAAGATGAATAAGAAATGGGTAATTATAAATTTTAATCTATGAAAGTGCTTTATTGGTCTATGAAAGTCGAGTTAAATGTCAACTTTTTATGGACTGCAGCATCTGTTCTTTATGGGTTTTCCCTATAGGTATTTTTAGTTCATCGTTTAGATAAACCAGATTTCCATGTACTTTAGACACCTTATCAAGATTGACTATGTAGGAGCGATGACATTGCAAAAAATAAAATCCTTTTAATTTTTCGTTCCAATTCTTCAAACTATCCAGGATTAGGTAATTCCTCTCTGATGTAACAATATTGATATAGTCGGCTTCGGCCTTTAGAAATAAGATGTCATTGACCTGAATATTATAGAATGCCTTATTAGCATAAACGAACACATTCTTGCTTAGGGCTCGCTGTTGCTGAATGGCTATAAGATTTCTGATTCTATCCACAGCCTTAAAAAATCGTTCATAGGGGAATGGTTTTAAAAGGTAATCAACAACTTCTTCCTCAAATGCCTCAAGGGCATAATCTGAGTAAGCCGAGGTTACAATTACTTTTGGTGGATTCTTTAGTGTCTTTAAATATGAAAGACCGCTAATTCCAGGTAATTGAATATCCAGGAACAAGAGTTCGGTATCTTGAAGTGCTTGCAAAGGAATATGCAGGCCGGATTCATAAAACCCTTGAAAATTGAGAAAAGGGGTTTGCTCAATATATTTTTTCAAAACCTCTTGCGCCGGTTTCTCGTCTTCAAGAATGATACATTTAATCATAATTTTATTTTTAAATCAACGGTAAACCTAAAATTCTCTGCATTAATTTTTAGCTCATGACTATTCGGGAACAACAATTCAAGTCTTTTTTTAGTGTTCTGAATGCCAATACCACTTTCCTTCCATGTTACATCCATTTCCTCATTGGTCAAATCTCGGAATGAGTTTTCACAGTAAAATGTGAAATCATCATTATCAAGTACCAACTTAATATGTATCAGGTGCGAAGTACCCACCAATGTACTGCTATACTTGAAAGCATTTTCAATGAACGAAATCAGTAAAAGAGGAGGAATTTCCTTGTCGTAGTCATCAATTTCTTCTTCCCAATGAACCATCACTTTGTCTGCCAATCTTTCTTTCTGCAGATTGATATAATCTTTAAGCAGGCGCATTTCGCTGGAAAGCAACACCTTATTTTTCTGCCCCTCATGAAGTATATACCTAAAACTATCGGACAGCTTTAAAATCAAATCAGCAGTCTTACCGTCTTTTTCAAGAGCACTTGCATATATCGTATTCAAGGTATTGAACAAAAAATGCGGATTGATTTGCCCTTTGAGTAATCTTAATTGTGCTTGCTGTTCTTTGGTTGAAATGGTTTCAATCTCCTTTTGCTGCTTGTATAATTTTTTGATGGAGTACAAAGCAAAAAAGAATAGACAAATAGATATATGCCTTATCAAAATGGTTAAAACTACCGTCCACTCTTTGTAAATGGGTTTTAGATGAAAAAAGTTGTCAGCATAAAGAAAGGCAATCAAATTCAGAGTAAGCATCACAATGATTGACCATGCAATTTTATTTTTAGGAACTTTTGGTAGTATGAAAAAGTAAAGTGTGTATGCCGGAATCAAATTAAAGCCCAACTCTACAAAGCAATGCGCAGCTCCCATAGTATATCCAGTTTCAACAAACTTCACCGCCTGAAGAAATAGTGTTGCCATCCAAAAAATGGCATGGAGCCAGGGCTCATACTTTATCAATCTTCTATAAGATTTATCCATTTATCGAAATATTATTGGAATTTTTAACAACCTTCAAAATTATCATTAATTGTTATTGAGCCATAGAAAAATCATGCATTGTTAGGTCAATACGGAACGAGGGTACCTTTCTTTGTTGCTGCTGGCTTAACGCTGGTTAATGTGCTTATGCTTTTTTATTCTGCCGTAATCACTCCAAAAAGAAAACAAGCATCTTTCGACATAAAACGAACTAACCCATTTGTATTTGGTTATTTCACTTTATCAACAGCACCATTTCAATTTTCAGGAGTGGCATTTTTTATGGGATCGGTTTTAATACTCGCAGCTTTTGCAGTAGCATTAATATTTCTCGGCAGGGCAAAGCCGATGGAAAGCAGCATTGATAACGAACCCGTTTAACCGTATTTTAACTTTTGAGTGAAGAGCAGCTGATAAAGCGAGCTCTTCTTTTTGTTTCTAGAAATTGAAGATACCTACACAATTATGAGCAATATCCAGTATTTATCACAAGAAGGATACGACAAACTTGATGCCGAACTCAAAGACCTTAAAACAAGAGGAAGAAAAGAAATTGCGGAAGAAATTGCAGAAGCCCGTGCAAAAGGGGATTTGAGCGAAAATGCAGAATACGATGCTGCGAAAGAAGCCCAAGGGCATATGGAAGACAGAATCACCAGGTTAGAAGATATACTGGCAAATGCACGTGTATTAGATGCCAGTGAACTTGATCTTTCTCAGGTGCGGGTGCTTACTAAAGTGACCATTCTGAATAAGAAAATGAACAAGGAAATGCAGTACACATTGGTTTCAGCAAATGAAGCTGACTTTAAAGCGAATAAAATCTCAATTGATTCGCCCATTGGGCAGGCATTAATAGGTAAATCGGTTGGGGATACTGTAGAAGTAAAAGTTCCTGCCGGTACGTTAGAGCTCGAAATCAAAAAAATCGAAATTTAACTGCTGCATTTGGCTGATGAAAAAGCTTATTGATGTATATCCGTACAGAAAAACAGTCGGATTTGTTGAATTTTTGATCTTAAAGCGTTCAACCGATAAGATATATGCTAATGAATGGCGAATGGTTGGTGGAAAGGTAGAAGAAGGAGAGACCTACTGGGAAGCTGCTTTAAGAGAGCTGGATGAAGAACTTTCAGAAAAACCGCTGCAATTTTGGACTGTCCCCTCTGTAAACACTTTTTATGAACACAAAACGGACACCATTCATCACATTCCCGTATTTGCAGCAAGGCTTGAATCTGGTGACTACAGAATTAAGTTGAATGATGAGCATTCGGGCTATCTTTGGATAACATCAAGCCAAATTGATGAATATATCTATTGGCCGGAACAAAAACGTTTAATGCGTTTAATAGAAAACATTTTAACTCATCAGCGAATTTCACCTGAATGGATCATCGATCTAAAATAACGGCTTTATCTTTATTCTTTTTGATAGTTGGATTGTCTTCAGGGCGTTTGGCAGCTCAGGATAAATATGAAAAATACAGCCTGATGGTTGCCCCCGATGCATGGTATAATGCAGAAGATGGTGCCCGCCTTGGTATAAGATTCTTAGGAGAAATGGAAGGAGCTTTTAAGGAAGGGCCGCACCGTTTGGATGCAGGATTTTGGTTTGCCACCAAGCTTCCAGCTCCTCCTGTATCATACTATTTAAGCTTTTTAGAGCCCGTACCATTTTTGTCTGATTTTGGCGAAGAAGCAAGCATTCAGGCAATTTCAAGCATAAGAACAGGTTATTCCCGACACAAATTACAATTTAATAAACGCTGGCAGGATGGGTTCAATGAATTAAACCATACCGAAATTGTAGTTTCATTCTCTCAGGAAAAGCTAACAGATTTCAACTACCGGCCTTTTCCAATACAATGGCAAAATCAATGGAAGTCACTTATTGGAGTTAATCTATCAACTCAAAAAGCAGCAGATACTAACATTCTGGAGCTGAACGCTTCATTAATCCAAAATGTAAACAATCAAACAGGGTCATTTACAGTGGCTAAAATAGAAGGCTGGGCAGAAAAAGAGCTTAATTCAAGCTTCGCTTTAAAAACCAGGATTTTTCTTGGGGTATCTAACAATGCCGCTCCCGAATATTTGTTTAAAGCAAGCCATGCCCAACCTATAGAATGGCTGGGTAACGGGGTTAGCAGGGCATCGGGAACCATACCGGGCAATTGGCTCGATAATGGATTAGCCCAGATAAGCGGTGGGCCAAATCTTCGTGGATTTACTGATACCCGTTTCTCTGATTTGACCACCCCCGGATATACCTCTTTTGCTTCTTTAAATGCTGAAATTGAATTTCCTAACCCGATTAACAGCTCTTTAAGCTCAGGAATTATCGGAGACTTTGCATCTTTAAGCAGTTACCTCTTCGCGGATATCGGGAGTCCATTACATGCAGAGCCGGTGTTAGCAGATGCAGGGCTAGGGCTGCAGTTTTCCATTAATATTCCGGATTTTTTAGGAAAAGACCGCGGATTTGCTGTGCGGTATGAAGTGCCTTTTTGGATATCAGAACCGGATCCCGGCGATCCGGGTTTCGCATTTAGAAGTATAATTGGTTTTGGAGCTATAATCTCCCTGTAAGATGAAAGTATTAGTAATAAACTGTGGTAGTTCATCCATAAAGTATCAGCTTATACATACTAAGGATAAGGAGACTTTGTGTAAGGGTTTGGTTGAACGGATTGGTGCGGTAACATCCATCATAAAACAAGAGTGGAAAGGAGAAAAACCTGAGAAAAAATCGCTATCGCTGGATAAACATACTACAGCTTTAAAAGCAGTAATGGAGCTTTTGGTAAGTGCAGATAACGATTATCTCCAATCATTAGATGAAATTGAAGCCGTAGGGCATCGCGTTGTGCATGGTGGTGAGGTTTTTAAAGATTCTGTACTTATTGATGAAGATGTAGAGGAGGCTATACAAGAAGCATTCGATATCGCTCCGCTCCATAATCCTCCAAACCTTCAGGGAATCAGGGCTGCAAAACAGCATTTGCCTGATGTTCCGCATGTAGCTGTATTTGATACTGCATTTCATCAAACGATCCCAACAGAAGCTTTTTTGTATGGAATTCCAAACCGGCTGTACCGGCGATATAAAATCAGGCGATACGGATTCCATGGAACCTCTCACTACTACGTGAGCAGAATCTATTTTAAAATGACGGGCAAACCGAAAAAAGGCTCGAAGATCATAACCTGTCATCTAGGTAATGGGGCATCTGTTACAGCAATTAAAAATGGAAATTCGATTGATACCAGCATGGGCTTTACACCACTTGAGGGGTTAGTAATGGGTACAAGATCGGGAGATATCGATCCTTCTATACTATTCTATTTGATAGAAAAAGAAGAACTATCTTTAGCCAATGTACATGCTTTGTTAAACAAACACAGCGGGTTGCTGGGCATAAGCGGTTATGCAGCTGATATGAGAGATTTAATCGAAGAAGCAGAAGATGGGGATACGCGATCGAAGGAAGCTATTGATGTATTCTGTTACAAGGCAAAAAAATATATTGGTGCTTACATTGCAGCGTTAGATGGTGTAGATGCAATTATATTTACCGGAGGAATTGGCGAAAATTCATCCTTGATACGATCTAAGATTCTTTCAAATTTAAATACGCTTGGCATCAGTATTGATGAAAAGCTTAACGAGGCAATTCCTGAGAATAAGCTTATAAGTACTAAAAACTCTGAGGTAGATATTTTTGTAATTCCTACCAATGAGGAATTGGTAATTGCGATTGACGCAGCTAAAATTGCAACAACTTCAAAACAAACTCCCTGGGCGTAGTGAAATCGTTTTCAAAAATATCATTAATAACTTTGGCATCAATACTTATAAGCTGCTCCAGTACTACATGGATTGTTGAAAGCCAGGAAGAAGTAGATAGAGGAGATTATAAGCTTTTGGACACAAAGCTATTTATCCAAAAAAGCGGATCGGTAAGCCCGGAATTCCCAATAGTACAGTTTCAATTAAAATCTGCGAACACCATTGAATATGTCAGAAGAATTAAAACAGATCGGTACATTCAAAAATACAGGCCAAGGTTTGGCTATGTTGCGTTTGGGGTGGGAAGTGCTGCCCTTGCCGGTTATTCTGCTTTTGCATTTTCAGATCCTGCCAAAAAGGGCCAAAAAATTGCTTTAATAGGTGCAAGTGCTGCTCTAACAGGAATCTCCTTTCTTAACATGAAACCCATTGGAGCTCCTCAACATACCGGTGAGAGTAGATTGCTCCGCAAAACAGGAACATATATTGAAGTAGATACTCTCGATGCGGCTGCCGGCTCTTCAGAATCTGCATCTTACTCTATATCATATCAAAATCAGGAGCTCAGCCCTCGCACAAAGCGTGAGTTTTCCAACAATTCATTTATTATAAATCTTGGTGAAGAACTAAATCCGGATGCGTTTTCGGGAGATGAAGACATTACTATTGATTTGAGTGTTGATTACCGTGACAGTAGTTATAATTACCAGTTCCCAATTAGCTCGGTTTTTGAGCCTTTTGTTGTGGTTTCGTCAGCTGTAACTGCCCTTCGTAACGAGCCCGAAATTAATTCGAGAAATATTTTAACCGATTTAGCCCAGGGTAGTCAGCTAAAATTAGTTTCCAGGGAAGGAGATTGGTATAAAGTACTCTATGGAATTTCAGAAAATTGGGTTTCTGCCGGCGATGTAAAAACAATCTGGCGTCCTGCGGAATTCTCACAACAACTTTCTGTAGTTGCAATACCTAATGTGCCGTTTGGCAGTGTAGATGTGGAACGAGACATTCCAAGGCTGGCTGAGGACAACCGGGATCGCTGGGGGTTTATCCTTTCCAATCAAAAATATGATGTTGCATTACCGGAAAACACATATGCCCACCGCGACGGGGAACTTGTTGAAAAGTACATGAACTCTGCATTAGGTATTGTGCCCAATCAAACTATAAAGTTCCTGGATATGTCCGGCAATCAGACAGCACGGAACGGGTTTAATCGGTTAACTTCCCGAATAAATAACAGGCAGGTTGAGCTACTGGTTTATTTAAACGGTTATGCTGAAGTTGATCCTGAAACCAATCTTGTTTATTTCTTAGGTACATCCAGTGATAGCTCAGCGCGCAGAATCAATTTAAATTCTATGTTCGATGGCTTTGCCAACCTGCCGGCTCGTAAGCTTTTTATAGTTGCTGATATTGACTTTGTAAATCAACCCGGCAAACAGCAGGCACTTGAAACTCTGGCTGCTGCGGTAACCACGCAGGTTCCAAATTCTGCAGTTGTATTTGCCTCCGAAACAGACCAACGCTCTTATTTATATACAGATCCAAACGGGCCTCAAAAACGGCACAGCATTTTCACTTATTACTTTGCCGATGCACTAAAGCAGCGTAATACCAAATGGGAAGACATAAGAACGCATCTCGAGCGTAATGTTTCTTTTACATCAAGAAGTATCTTTAATGTCCCTCAGGACATTCGTTTCTTCGGTAGTGATTCTCTAAGCATTGTAAACTAATGGGTTTTCTGTTTCTCTGCGTTAGTGCGTTTTTTTCGCTTCTTGTGGCTCAATTTTTAAAGCTAGCCGAAATACAGCCCGTACGGGTACTTAATGTGCTGGTAATAAATTACCTTGCAGCACTTATTATAAGTTTCTTTTCTATTGATTGGGTTGGATTTGAAGAACAAAAAGGATTGATCCCTGTTCTTATTCATGCTGCTATTCTTGGTTTTTTGTTCATCATTAATTTTATGATTTACAGCCGAAGTATCGATAAAAATGGGATGGGAGTGAGCATTGCTGCTATGCGAATGTCGCTCGTATTTCCAATCATTCTAAGTTTACTTGTATATAAAGAAGCAGCAACTACAGCATTAATAACTGGTATTGTGCTTTCTTTTGCTGCGTTGCTTTTATTGGTTCCTTCATCAAAAAAAGAGAAAAAAAAACAGCTTAAATTCGCGACTCTGCCCATAATGTTATTTATCATTTCAGGGATTACCGACTCAGGGCTTAAAATATTTGAACAGGAATTTTCTTTGTTTTTCCATGAATCAAAGTTTCTTGCCAGCCTCTTTTTCTTTGCATTTATAACCGGTTCTTTGATTCTGGTTTTCAGGAATGAATTTAACTTCAAATGGAAAGAGGTCGTCCTTGGGGTAGTACTGGGAATTGTTAACCTGTATTCCTCATACTTTTTATTGCTGGCTTTAAAAGAGCTCCCGGGTTCTATAGTATTCCCAATTGTAAACCTGAGCATTGTTTTTGCCGGTACATTAATTGGTGTTATTTTTTGGAAAGACAAACCTCAAAAACGGCAATGGGTTGGGCTGGTTCTGGCATCAATTTCAATAATGCTACTGGTTATTTAATGAATTTCATAGATCAAATAACAGAAAAAGCAGCAAAAAAGAAGCGGAGAATTGTACTGCCTCGTTCATCTGATGAAAGAGTAATAAAAGCAGCAGAATTTCTCAGAGATGAGCAATTAGCGAAAGTTGTTCTGATAAAAAATAAAGGAGCTGAAATTTCTGCCAAAGGAATCGAAGTCATCGATCCGGAAACCAGTTCTGAATTAAGCTCTTATGCGGAGTTTTTTTATCAGAAAAGAAAACATAAAGGAATTACGAAAGAGCAAGCTCTGGAAATAGTAAAAGATCCTTTATTCTTTGGCGCATCTATGGTTGCTGCCGAAGATGCCGATGGTTGCGTGGCCGGATCAATTTCTAAAACAGGGGATGTATTAAAAGCCGCCATACAAACAATCGGTTTAAAAAAAGGCTCCAATGTGGTTTCAAGCATATTCCTGATGAGCTTTGATGATGGTAAGGTATTTTCTTTTGGAGATTGTGCTGTGGTACCATATCCAACAACAGATCAGCTTGCAACTATTGCACAGGATTCGGCCGCTTCGCATTATGCAATTACCGGAGAAAAGCCAAAAGTGGCCATGCTTTCATTCAGTACAAAAGGGAGCGCTGATCATGAAAGAGTAGAGTTAGTCAGAGAGGCTTTTGAAAAGGTTAAAGAACGTAATCCTGATTTTCAGATAGACGGTGAGCTTCAGCTTGATGCGGCTTTGATAGAATCAATAGGTAAAAGAAAAGCCCCTAGATCTGAGGTAGCTGGAAAAGCAAATGTATTTGTATTTCCCAACTTAGATGCCGGAAATATAGCTTATAAAATTACGGAACGACTTGGTAAAGCCATAGCTACAGGACCTATTATTCAAGGATTAGCAAAACCAATGATGGATTTATCAAGAGGATGTAGCTGGCAGGATATTGTAAACACAGCTTGTGTTTGTAGCTTATTATCAAAATAGTTTACTTTTAATCATGAAAAAAATACATGACAGACAATACGAGCACAGAGATGTATTAATTAACTTGACAAAGGTTGATGATGTTGACAATCAAGAGATTTTTAATTTTGATTCTAAAATTGAACCTGACCATCCAGAACTGAAGTTTTCCAAAACTCATGGCATATCACTTCTATGTTATACCTTTGAAAGAGGAATAGAGTTGATGGAGTATTTGATCGATAATAGTTTAGATTCCAATCAATAGTTTTTTTAAAAATTCAGCTCATATCGGCAAATTCTTAACCTGTTATAGAGATTCTCAATCAGAAGAAATTTAGTTCTGAAGAGGAGATTTCTTATCTTTGGAACGAATCTAAATAAGTAGATAAAGCGTTGAATGAAGGCAATATTCTTAGAGTTAATTCAACGTAATAAGAAGATCAAATTAAGACGTAAATGAGCGAAGAATTAAGTGATGGTATAAAAGAACTCGAATCAATGATTGGTGAAGAATATAAGTATGGTTTCACCACCGATGTTGAATACGAAGATTTTCCCAAAGGAATCAGTGAAGAAATTGTCAGAGAGCTTTCGGCTCGTAAGGAAGAACCGGAATGGATGACAGAGTTCCGTGTGAAAGCGTACCATGCCTGGAAAGAGATGGAAGAACCAACCTGGTTTAACGCTACCTATAAAAGTCCTGATTTCGAAAATCTGCTGTACTATTCTGCACCAAAGAACCGCCCAAAGCTGGATAGTATGGACGAGGTTGATCCGAACATCCGTGAGACCTATGAAAAACTTGGCATTCCACTTGAAGAACAGAAAATGCTTGCCGGTGTAGCTGTCGATGCAGTCTTTGATAGTGTCTCTATTTTTACCTCATTCAAAGAAAAGCTTGCAGAAGCAGGTGTCATTTTTTGCTCAATGTCTGAGGCAATTAAAGAGCATCCGGAATTGGTTAAGAAGTATTTGGCTTCTGTAGTACCTGTAAGAGATAACTTTTATTCTGCTTTAAATTCAGCAGTATTCTCTGATGGCTCATTTTGTTATATCCCAAAGAATACAAAGTGTCCAATGGAGCTTTCAACCTATTTCCGGATCAACAATATGGAATCCGGTCAGTTTGAAAGAACACTTATTATAGCTGAGGAAGGAGCAAGCGTGAGCTACCTAGAAGGCTGTACGGCACCTATGTATGATGAAAATCAATTACACGCAGCTGTTGTAGAACTAGTAGCACTTGACAATGCTGATATTAAGTACTCAACCATTCAAAACTGGTACTCTGGTGATGAGAATGGAAAAGGCGGTATTTACAACTTTGTAACTAAGCGAGGTATTTGTAAAGGAAAGAATTCACACATTTCCTGGACTCAGCTCGAAACAGGTTCCGCTGTAACATTGAAATATCCATCGGTGATTCTGCAAGGTGATAATTCTGTAGGTGAATTTTATTCAGTAGCTGTAACAACCAAAAAACAACAAGCTGATACCGGTACAAAAATGATCCACCTTGGAAAGAATACCAAGAGTACAATCATCTCTAAAGGCATTTCTGCCGGACGATCAAACAACAGTTATCGCGGTGAAGTTAAGATTTCTAAGAAAGCAACAGGATCTAAGAACTATTCGGTGTGCGATTCTATGTTAATTGGGCAGGAGTGCGGAGCTCATACATTCCCATACATTTCATCAGAAAATGCTTCAAGTAGTGTAGAACATGAAGCAACTACTTCACGAGTGGGCGAAGAGCAGATTTTTTACCTGATGCAACGTGGAATTAGTGAACAGGATGCCATCTCCATGATTATTAATGGATTTGTGAAAGATGTATTGAAAGAGCTGCCATTGGAATTTGCAGTGGAAGCGAATAAGCTTCTGGATGTAAAACTGGAAGGTAGTGTTGGATAGCTCGTCATTGTGAGCAAAGCGAAGCAATCTCCTTGTTATGGAGATGACCTCGTCTTAAGCAGCTCAGAATGACCATTGAAAAAGAAATCAAAACAAACAAAAGTAAAACGAAGACAAGTGTTAGAAATTAAAAACCTACATGCCAAAGTTGAAGGCGAAGATATTCATATTCTGAAAGGCGTTAACCTGAACGTTAGTGCCGGTGAAATTCATGCTATTATGGGTCCCAATGGAAGTGGCAAAAGTACACTCTCAAAAGTAGTATCAGGCCATCCTGAATATGAAGTAACAAAAGGTGAAATACTTTTTAACGGAGAAGATATTACTGAGCTTGATGCAGACGAAAGGGCGCATCTGGGCTTATTTTTGGCATTCCAATATCCGGTTGAAGTTCCGGGAATCACCAACAAAACACTTCTTCGTGAAGCTTACAATACAATCGCTCGCGCTAACGACCGGGAAGAACTAGACCCTATTGAGTTCGAAGATTATATCGAAAGTAAACTGGAAGTCATCGAAATGAAAGATGAATTCCTGAGCCGCTCTATCAATACCGGTTTTTCGGGTGGTGAGAAGAAGAAGAATGAGATCTTCCAGATGGCAGTACTGAATCCGGTACTTTCTTTCCTTGACGAAACAGATTCAGGGCTTGATATCGACGCGTTGAAAGTGGTTTCTGATGGCGTAAATAAAATTGCAAGCAATGAGAATGCGATTGTAATGATCACTCACTATCAAAGGCTTTTAAATTACATAAAACCAGGTTTTGTACATGTGATGATGGATGGAAAAATCATCAAATCAGGCGGTCCGGAGTTGGCAGAACAGTTGGAAGCCAATGGTTATGATGCCCTGGAAAAAGAAATGGTACTAAATGGCGAGGCTCAATAATGAGTGAAGTAATTCAAAAAGATACCATGCTGTCATACATTTCCGGCTCTGTGGAGAGTGATGCGAAAAGTGTGGCCATTCGTGCAATTAATGAGCGCGGCATTGTAGCTCTTGAAAACACAGCATTTCCAACCAAAAAAGATGAGGATTGGAGATTCATCGATCTCAAATCAATTACAAGAAACCAATTTGTAACTGCCGAAGAAGCAAACGCAATCGAATCAGGTGACATTTCTGAGCATTATTTGCCGGAGGCTTTAAACAGCCGGTTGGTATTTGTAAATGGTGAATACAATAGGGGGTTATCTTCGGTGGAAGGATTGCCCAACCACGTGATTGTTGGAAACCTTAGTGAGCATGCAGACAACCCTCATGTAAAAGAATACCTGGGTACTATTACCAATTACGATGACGATGTGTTTGCTCCATTCAATGATGCGGCATTCAAAAATGGTTCATTCATCTATGTTCCGGAAGAAACTGTAGTGGAAGCTCCAATTCACATTCTCAATGTGTTTACCAATGCTGAAAAACCATTTTATGCAACACCTCGCTTATTGTATATCGGAGAGATGTTCTCCAAATCAACAATCATTGAGGAGCACATCGGCCTGGCAGACAATGAGTATTTGAATGTTCCTGTTACTGAATTCAAAATGTTTACAGGTTCAAATGTACACCACGCCAGAATTCAGCGAGACAGTAAAAAAGCATCTCATGTATCACGTCCGATTGCAATGTTGGATAAGAATGCAGAGTATCATTCTTACACAATCTGTTTGGGTGCAAAGCTGTTCAGAAACGACCCAAGAGTGATCCAGAATGCAGAAGAAGTGGATTTCACTGTAGATGGACTGGTGTTAATTGACGGCGACCAGATTGCGGATACGCATTCAATCATGGACCACCGTTTTGCACACGGTAACAGCCATCAGTTGCATAAAGTGGTAGTGAATGACAATGCGCATTCTATTTTTAACGGAAAGATATTTGTAGCAAAAGATGCTCAGAAAATCGATTCCTTCCAGGAAAACAGAAACCTGTTGATTTCTGATAATGGTAAAGTGAACACCAAGCCGCAGCTTGAGATCTTTGCGGATGACGTACTTTGCTCGCATGGCGCAACTATCGGTCAGCTACAGGATGAGGAAGTATTCTATTTGCAAAGCCGCGGATTAACAGAGCAGAAGTCTCGTGAGTTATTGGTGTATGCTTTTGCTTTAGAAAGCGTGGAAAGTATGGAAGTGGAATCTGTAGAGAAGCTATTGTTGAATGAAGTTATTAAATACACAAACAGGGATGAGAAATAAATGCTTCGTCACCCTGAACTCGATTCAGAGTCTGTAGCGGTAAAGATGCTGAATCAAGTTCAGCATGACCTAATTAACGAAATGAACCAAACAACCACTGACATAACAGCCAAAACCAACTGGGCAAAAATCCGGGCTGATTTTCCCGTTCTTGAGCAGCAAATGAACGGTAAGCCACTGGTATATCTGGATAATGGAGCATCCAGCCAGATGCCGAAGTCGGTGAGTGATCGTATGGATGCTTATCACAAGCACGAACACGCAAATGTTCATCGTGGAATTCATTCGTTGAGCCAGCATGCTACAGATGCCTATGAATCAGCACGAACAAAGGTTAAAGAGCTGATCAATGCGGGGAGTTTAGAGGAAATTATTTACACTACCGGAACTACCGATTCCATCAACCTGGTGGCTCAAAGCTATGGCAGAAGCAATTTCAAAGCAGGTGATGAAATCCTTGTTTCTGAAATGGAACACCACGCCAATATTGTACCGTGGCAAATGATCGCTGAGGAGACAGGCGCTGCGCTGAAAGTGATTCCCATGAATGATAAAGGTGAGTTGTTGATGGATGAATTCCATGCATTGCTTTCTGATAAGACTAAAATGGTGGCCGTGGTTCATGTTTCCAACGCTCTGGGAACCATCAATCCGGTAAAAGAAATTATTGAAACTGCTCACCAACGGGATATTCCGGTATTGATTGATGGAGCGCAAGCCGTACCGCATTCCAAAGTAGATGTTCAGGCATTAGGTGCTGATTTCTATACGTTTTCAGCACACAAAATGTGTGGCCCAACGGGTTTTGGTATTTTATATGGTAAGAAAAAGTTACTGGAAGCAATGCCACCGTACAGAGGCGGAGGCGATATGATTGACAAGGTTACCTTCGAAAAAACCACCTGGAACGATCTCCCTCATAAATTCGAAGCTGGTACACCACCCATTGCTGCCGGAGTCGGTTTTAGCACCGCAATTGATTACCTGAATGAAATCGGAATAGAAGCTATTGCAGAAAGGGAACACGAATTACTGGAATATGCTGCTGAAAAGCTTAATCAAATAGAAAAGCTTACCATTGTGGGAACTGCAGATAAAAAAGCTTCTGTGATTTCATTCCTGTTAGATGGAATTCACCCAACCGATGCAGGAACCATTTTAGATCAGCATGGAATCGCGGTTCGCACCGGGCATCACTGTGCACAACCTATTATGCAGCATTTTGATATTCCCGGCACACTAAGAGCATCCATTTCATTTTATAATAATGAGGAAGACATTGAGCGGTTAGTGGAAGGAATTGAGCTCGTAAAAAAATTTTTCGGATAAAAAAGGAGAACAGACATGGCAAAAATCAAAGAAATTGAAAGAACCCCGAATCCTGATGCAATGCGTTTTGTACTGGATGAGCCTCTCACCAATGGTGTAACTCGTTCGTTCGAAAACAGCATGGAAGCAGAAGGGGACGAATTGGCCAGTACGTTATTTGCAATCGATAATGTGATTAATGTGTACTATGTGGACAAATACGTTACGGTAACACAGGATGGTAAAGCGGTTTGGTCAGAATTACTTCGCAAACTGGCTCCTCCGATCCGTGAAGCACAGCCGCTTGCCGGAATTGAAGAGGATTCTGAAGTACATGTAAGTAAAGAAGCTCAGGAATCGGATGATCCTCGCCTCATTGAGATCAATAAGATGCTGGACGAGCAGGTTCGCCCGTATTTGCTGGCTGATGGCGGTGGATTAAAAGTATTGAGCCTGGAAAACAACCGATTGAAGGTTCACTACCAGGGTGCTTGTGGAACATGCCCAACTGCAACTACAGGAACTTTGTACGCCATCGAAAGCATGGTAAAGCGTGTGGATCCTGAAATTCAGGTTATCTCGGTTTAGAATCATGGAAATCACCATTAGCGACAGAGCTGCTCAACGAATCGAAGAGATTCGAACCGAACAAAACGTAGCAAAAAACACGTTTTTAAAGATCGGTGTGGTTAGTGGTGGTTGCTCAGGCCTGACTTACGACCTTGATTTTGCCGGCGAGGTGAACCCCGAACCCAATGATAAAGTATTTGAGCTGAACGGAATGAAGGTATTCGTGGATATGCGAAGCTTTTTGTACCTGGCCGGAACCGAACTGGATTATACAGACGGACTGGAGGGGCAGGGCTTTCACTTTCATAACCCGAATGCATCCAGAACCTGCTCCTGTGGGGAAAGTTTTTCTGTTTAATGGCATTGTCATGCTGAACTTGATTCAGCATCTGAAATGGTAAAGATCCTGAATCAAGTTCAGGATGATATCAACGAGAATATGCAAAAACCAATCATCAATAAAGTAAAAGCGAATACCAAGCTGGTCACCATAGACTTGGCCAAGCTATTCCATGATGACACTCCGGTTGCAGAGCTGGATATCAAAGACTTTCTGCATATGGAGCTTTTGCTGAAAGAAAAAGATTTTCGCGAACATTTGAAGAATCATGATTGGTCGCAGTACGAAGAGAAATATCTATCTGTGTTTTGCTCAACCGATGCCATTATTGCTCCCTGGGCATGGATGTTAATCACATCTCATGCCAGCTCATTCGCCAAAGAAGTATTTCATTTAACTCCGAAAGAAGTAACTCACGAAGTGTACCGAAGAAAAGTAGAAGCCTACGACTGGAGCCAGTACCAGGATAAGTTTATACTCCTGAAAGGGTGCGGAGAGTTACACGTTCCCGATTCCATTTATTTACTGGCTACCAATAAGTTAATGGGAACAGCAAAGAAGATTATGTATGGGGAAGCTTGTAGTTTCGTGCCTGTTTGGAAGGGATAAGTCATTCCGGGCTTGGCCCAGAATCTGTGTTAGCTTAGGAATGTAATCGCTACAGATACTACCCAAAGAACTCCTTCGAAGAATCAAGCCTGTGCTGAACTTGAAAGTAGCGAAGTTTGTCCTTTTGTACCGGTTTAGAAAGGTTAAACTACTTTGAAATTAAAGGATAATCTTCTGGATTCGTAATCGAATCTAAATTCAAATCTATATCTAAATCCGGCCAGTAAAAGTGATTCTCTGAAGGTATTTCAAGATTTAAGATATGTTGGACTTTTGCTTCTTTGAACCACGGAAAATCACTATATGGTAAAAAATATTCCTTCTGATTGTGAAACAGCCATATCCCATGTAAGGAAATATTTGTAATCTCGGCTTTATGGTTTGTAGAAGTGATCATTCCAGCTTTTTCTAATTTCAATTTCATGTTCTTTAATTTGTTCTAAAATCTCACTAATCTGTTTTGAACTCAAACCAACAGATTTGTGTAATTCAATATTTGGCTCAATCCAAATTTTAGCTTCACCTTCAGCATGAATAACGTGAATATGCATTCTTTCTTCTTCTCTGGAAAAGAAAAAGAACCGATATCCTTTGTATCTGAATATTGTTGGGCTCATTGCAAGAATTTCATCAAAAATACAAAATAATGAAAACACTACTTACAGGCTCTTCCCGCGGAATAGGCAAATCTATTGGTGAATTGTTATTGGCTAATGGCTACAATGTGATTGGCGTATCGACATCTCTCGATAACCAGTACACCAGTAACCAATACCGCCATACGGTTTGTGATTTATCAAAAGAACAGGAAGTCAATAAACTAAAGGAAATCCTTCAGGAAGCCCCAATTCCAGAAGTACTCATCAACAACGCAGGTATTTTCCTGGAAGCACAAATGGAGGATGAAGATGATGTGTGGATGGAGAAATGGGAGAAAACTCAGCAGGTGAACCTTAAATCAACTGCTTTGTTAAGTAAATGGGCCATTAATGCCTGGAAGGAAAGGGAAATAAAAGGCAGAATCATCAATATTGCCAGCAGGGCCGGGGTTCGCGGAGATACCGGGGAATATGCAGCTTACGCAGCCAGTAAAGCCGGAATGATCGCTTTCACCAAAAGTATCGCCCGTAGTTTTGGCAAGAATGGGATAACCGCATATTCCATAGCTCCTGGATTTGTGGAAACAGACATGGCAAGAGGCTCTATCGAAGTGTATGGAGAAGAATATCTCACTAAAGATCTGGCGTTGGATTCTATTGCTCCACCCGAGCAAATAGCGGAATTGGTGTTATTGCTAGCCTCCGGTAAACTTACACATGCCACGGGACAGACTTTCCATATCAATTCAGGAAGTTATCTGGTTTAAGAGTCTATAGTCATTCTGAGGCTACTGCCTGCCAAAGGCACCCCTTTGGGAGAAGGATCTTCACAAATGAGTAACTTAGTGTGTAGATTCTTCGCTTTCGCTCAGGATGACCTATTATTCTAGTTGTGTTTTCGATTAATACTCCTAATCTTCATTCATGAACAACATCCAGGATCGCAAAAAAGACCATGTAGAGCTAACAATAGATGAAGGTACACAATACCATCAATCTGCCGGTTTCGATCGGTACCGGTTCATTCATAATGCCTTACCCGAAGTAAACTTTGATGAAGTATCTACAGAAGCGAAATTGCTGGGTAGAACCTTTTCGTTTCCATTGTTTATCTCCTCTATGACAGGGGGGTACGCTGGTGCCGGGCCCGTAAATGCGATCATTGCTGAATTCTGTGAAGCTGAAAACCTTCCGTTCGGGATTGGAAGTCAGCGCGCAATGTTGGAAGATGGTTCTTTAACCGAAACCTTTTCCGTGGTTCGAGAAAAAGCTCCAAGCGCGTTCATTTGCTCCAATATAGGTGGAGTTCAACTTATTAATGGCTTCTCAAGCGATAAGGTCAACCACCTGATAGACAGTATAGAGGCAAATGCGGTGATCGTACATTTAAATCCTTTGCAGGAACTGATGCAGCCGGAAGGAGATCGGAATTTTAAAGGGGTTTTAGATGGAATAGAGCAGTTGGCCAAGGATTCTAAACTCCCGGTTATAGTAAAAGAAACGGGAGCTGGAATTTCTCAATACGCGGCAAAGCGTTTGCTGAATGTGGGAGTTTCTGTGATCGATGTAGCCGGAGCGGGAGGTACAAGCTGGGCCAAAGTAGAAAATGAACGAGAAAGTAACCTTAGGGCAAACCCTGATTTTAATGAATGGGGAATATCTACGGTGGATTGCCTGAACGATCTGGCGGGTTTACAATGGGAGAGAAGTTTCGAAGTAATAGCTTCAGGTGGAATACGTTCCTCATTTGATATAGCCAAATCACTGTGCCTGGGAGCAAACTTCACTGCTACTGCCCAACCGGTAATAAAAGCGGTGGTTCAGGATGGAATAGAAGGATTAGAATCTCTCTTTGGTAAGTGGGAACAAGACTTTAAAACTATTTTGGCACTTCTTGGCTGTACTTCAATAGCTGAACTCAACAAATCACACCTCAGAGAAAACAGATAACAGTAAGGGAGTATCAGATTCCTTATATTTGCCCGAACTATTCATCCGGACGACTTGACGAAAACCAGTTTACACACCTACTTATACAGTATCATTAACAAGGGTCTTTCAGGGCTTTCTATCCCGGAAGTTCCTGCTACATTGTACAAGCCTTACCAATATGCGTTAGAAGTAGGGGGGAAACGCATTCGCCCGTTGTTAACCTTATTGGCTTGTGGATTATGCGGCGGAAAAGATGAAAATGGATTACCCGCTGCTTTAGCCATAGAAATACTCCACAACTTTACATTGGTGCATGATGATATTATGGATAGTGCGGACACCAGAAGAGGAAAATCCAGTGTTTTTAAAAAATGGGGCCTGAATACCGCAATACTTTCCGGCGATGCTATGTTCGCTGACGCTTTGCGGCAATTGGAGTTTTATGGACGAAATAATGAATATTCCAAAGAAGAGTATTTTCAAGTACAGCAGGCATTTACACAGGCTACTATAACCGTGTGCGAAGGTCAGGCTTTAGACATGGAGTTTGTAGATCGGGATAATGTTACTCATGAAGAGTACATCAAAATGATAGAAGGTAAAACAGCTGCGTTGTTAGCAGGTTCTTTGAAAATGGGAGCTATAGCCGGACATGGAACTTCAGAACAAATAGAGGCTCTTTTTAATTTCGGGATGGAAATGGGCGTGGCTTTTCAAATACAGGATGATCTTCTGGATGCCACAGCCGATCCTGATAAGTTTGGCAAGAGATTGGGTGGAGATATTTATGAAGGAAAGAAAACATATCTCACTATACTTGCGTTAGAGCGTGCAGATGAAAAACAAAAAAAGACTATCCAATCCGTTTTATCTAATTCAAAATCAACGAAGGAAGATGTTATGCAGATTTTAGCAATAATGGATCAACTGGAAGTTACTTCAGATATATCAGATGAAGTGAATAACCACTATGAAAATGCAATAAAATCATTGAGCATATTTAAAGACTCTGAATACAAACATGAGCTTAAAAATCTTCTTATCTTCCTCCAAAATCGTGATCACTAAAAACATTTAATAAAACTTCATGTACAAACTTTCATATCCGCTTGTTCTCTTCTTATTCACTTTTTTTGCCTGTAGGAACACTGGTTTTGTAAAACCCGGAGAGTCGATAAATATTAGCTATCAAAAAGGGATTGATAAGTTTGAAGTCGAAAAATACGGTGATGCAGCAGAAATATTCGAGATCGTTACACGCTCAGGCCGGGGAACCAATTTTGCTCAGAACGCTCAATATTATTTAGCTGAAAGTTATTACAGAAGTGGACGTTATATTCTTTCTGCGGCCGAATATGAACGCTTTATTTCTTTATATCCCCGGGACGAACGAAGAGAAGAAGTAGATTACAAACGGGCACTTAGTGTATATCAACAAAGCCCAAGGTATAGATTAGATCAGTCATCAACACTTAAAGCTATTGAGCTTTTTCAGTTATTCAATAGTAATTATCCTAATTCTGAATATGTAATAGAATCGGCAGAAAGAATTAATGAATTACGCAATAAGCTGGCCAGAAAATATTTCGAATCTGCTGAATTTTATGCAAGAACCGATCAATATAATGCGGCAACTATTTATTACGATTTGGTAATCGATAAATATCCTGAATCTGATTATGCTGAGGCCGCTTTAATAAGCCAGATCGAAGTATATAACCTGTACGCTGCTAATAGCATTATTACCAAACAAGCTGACCGATACGAGCTGGCCATCCAAAACTATGAAAAATTTATACAGCTGTTTCCTGAAAGTAATGAAAGAGGAAAAGCTGAATCTCTAAAAAACAAAGCTGAAAAAGGCTTGCGGGAAGCCCGTAAAGCCGAACGGAATTTGGAATCCTTCCAAAACAATTAAATCACCTTGAAAAAGATCGGCTTGCTCGGCGGCACTTTCGATCCCGTTCATAACGGGCATATAGAAATTGCCAATTCTTTTATTGGCTCTGGCATTATTGACGAGCTTTGGGTTCTTTTAACCCCTTTTCCTCCACACAAAAATCAAGAAAAACATATTTCTTATGAAAAGAGACTTCAGATGCTGCGAGCAGGCTTTCAATCCTTAAACTGCCGGATTTTAACCGTCGAGAAAGACCTTCCAAAACCTTCTTATACATACAGAACCATACAATATCTGAAAAAGGAGTATCCATCTACTGATTTCTACTTTTGTATGGGAGAGGATAGCCTATCTAACTTTAATACATGGAAATTTTACCGGAATATTCTTGAAGAGGCCAATTTATTGGTAGCCCGGCGGCCCAATTCAAATCATGATGATGTTTTACCTGCCATTTTAAAACAAACCTCCTTTGTAGATCATACACCGGTTGAAATATCTTCATCCCAGATAAGAGAAAGAATAAATGAGCCAGAGTTCATAAGGCAAAACATTCCTAAAAAAGTGGCTTCTATCATTGAAAAAGAAGAATTATATCGCTAATTACAGCGTAAAAGTTTTCAATGCCTCAGTCCAGAAAAGATTTTCTCAAAGCCACAAGCTTAGCCACTTTAGCTTTAACCGGGTTTCATAGGACAAAATGTGAAGAAACGGTTATTCAGCAATCCGATCTGATTTTGCCTCAGGGAATTTCATGGAATTCCAGGATTGGATTGATTGCCCCCGCCAGCCCAATTTATGACACGACCCAGTTTGATGAAATGTTGGTTACTCTTAAAGAACTTGGGTTCCGTTTAAAGTTAGGAAAACACGTAAGGGACAGAAATGGGTACCTGGCGGGCAAGGATGAAGATAGAGCCAACGATTTGCATTCGATGTTCAAAGACGATAAGATTGAAGCTGTTTTATGTATCCGGGGTGGCTGGGGATGTAACCGTATTCTCCCTTTGTTGGATTATGAGCTTATCAAAAACAACCCAAAACCTCTGATTGGGTTCAGTGATATTACATCGCTGCATAACGCACTGCTTACAAAGTGCGGCTTGGTTAGTTTTCATGGCCCGGTTGGCAAATCGGATTGGAATGAGTTTACAAAAGATAGTTTTAATAAAATTCTTATTGACAAAGAGATTCAAACCTATTCAATTCCTGAAGAAGAAACAGATGGTTTTGTAATCCAAGAAGGAAAAGCAGAAGGGAGGTTAGTAGGAGGGAATCTGTCTGTTTTAACTGCTATGATCGGTTCTGAATACTTACCTGATTTCAAGGATTCAATTTTATTTCTGGAAGATATTGGCGAAGACGTTTACCGGATAGACCGTATGCTAACCCATCTAAAACTAAGCGGCATCCTTGACAAAATCGCGGGATTTATTTTTGGCAAATGCACAAATTGCGATGCAGGAAGCAATAGCTTAACCTTGAAGCAGGTTTTTGATGATCATATCAAGCCTCTAAAAATCCCGGCATTTTATGGAGCTATGATTAGCCACGAAAACCAAAACGTTACTATTTCTGTTGGAATCCGTGCCAGCCTTGATGCCAAAAAAATGGAATTCGTTACACTTTCAGCCGGAGTAACATAGAGATACAATATTTTATTCACATTTAACTACAGAATTGGTTTAATTCCAAAGCCATTAATCACAAACTACACAACTATGAGTAAACCTTTGAGCCGGAAGATTCTAACGAGCTGTATTGGAGTATTGATTATGGGATTTATGTCTGCTTCAATAGTCGCTCAAAAGTCCAATCTTCAGAATTTTTATACCATTAAATCTGATACTACGGATACAAATAAAATTGCAAAGAAATCAAAAAACCTTCCCCTTGATCCCGGAAGATTGATTGAAATAGAATCGAGTGAAGCTACCTGGATGTCTCTGGATGTGAGCCCTGACGGTTCAAAAATTGCCTTCGACTTTATGGGCGATATTTATGAAATACCATTTTCAGGAGGTGAAGCAACTCAGATAACTGATGGAATGGCTTTCGATTCTCACCCAAGATACAGCCCGGATGGTAAGCACCTCTTGTATGTTTCAGATGCTCATGGAGCTGATAACCTGTATTACATCAACCTTGAAGATACTTCCGAAGTTACCCAGGTTACGAAAGGTAAATCCAGTGGATATGCTTCCGGGGAATGGACTCCTGATGGTAAGTATATTATAGGCGCTAAAGGAAAAGGAACCCCTAAGCTTTGGATATATCATAAAGACGGAGGAAGAGGTACGGCATTAATTTCATCTCCGAATGGATTAAAAACTACTGATCCGGCTGTTGGACATGAAGGACGTTATATCTATTTCTCACAAAGAAATGGTTCTTGGAACTACAATGCTCAATTTCCTCAGTACCAGATTGGAAGATATGACCGTGAAACAGGGGAGAGAACTTCAGTTACTTCCAGATATGGCTCTGCATTTACACCTGTTCTTTCAAGCGATGGAAAGTGGATGGTATATGGTAGCCGGTTTGAAGACAAAACAGGTTTGGTTTTAAGAGACATAAATACCGGAACGGAAAAATGGTTGGCATATCCCGTTCAAAGAGATGATATGGAGTCTCAGGCTACTCTGGGTGTTCTTCCAGCCATGTCATTTACACCTGATAACAATAACCTGATTGTCTCTTATGGAGGTAAGATCCATAACATTCCTGTCAACGGTGGAAGTGCTGCAGAAATTCCATTCACTGTTAAAACAGAACTTGAAATGGGGCCTGAAGTTCTTTTTAAATATCCGATCAGTGATGATAAGGAAATGATAGCAACACAGATCAGAGATGCAGTACCTTCGCCTGATGGAAAGTGGCTGGCCTTTACTGTATTAAATGACTTGTATATTCAGGAACTTCCTGATGGCGAGCCAAAACGCTTAACCAGTTCCGGCGCTACCGAAGCACAACCCGCCTGGTCTCCTGATGGGAAAAAGCTAGCTTATGTTACATGGAATGCAAAAGATGGAGGAGCTATCCATTCTGTTGATCCGTTTGCAAGGCGATTCCGTCCGGCAAAGCTAACCAACAAAACCGGAATCTATACAAGCCCTGCTTATTCTACAGATGGAAGCAGAATCGTAGCTTACCGTAATGACAAACAAGTTTATGATGATGCATTTGGCCCGGGTTTTTCAGGAGCATTAACAGATATCATTTGGATTCCGACAAAAGGAGGAGACATCACTGTTATAGACAGGGCTAAAGGCCGCTCAAATCCACATTTTATTAATTCCGATGACCGGATCTATTTAAACAGATTTGGAACCTTAGTATCAATAAGGTGGGATGGAACAAATGAAAAGCAGCATGTAACAGTTACCGGAATTACAACTTATTCTCCCTTTAACCTGGAAACAGCCTTAAAAGAAGCAGAAATATGGAAATCTCCTGCTGAAATCCTTCATCCCGATGAAGATCATGCAAGAGAAAATAACCCGCCATCCAGAGCGGCTTTAATTCAAATGGCTCCAGAAGGTGATCAGGCTATGGCGCAGGTAAACAACGATATATATGTTGTAACTGTACCGAAAACAGGCGGGAGTACACCCTCTATTTCAGTTGCAAATGCCAAAACTTCACCCTTCCCGGCCAGAAAACTAACTACCATTGGCGGGCAGTTTCCTGTCTGGAGCGCTGATGCTAAAAAAGTACACTGGTCGATAGGACATGGGTATTTCATATATGATTTGGATGATGCAAAAGCTTTTGAAGACAGTGTAAAAGCTGCTAAGAAATTGGAAGAAGACAAAAAGAAAGAAGAAGTTAAAAAGGAGAAAGAAGGAAAAGAGGATGAAGATCCAGAAAAAGGTGAAGAGGAAAAATCCGATAAAGACAAAGAAAAATCTAACGACAAAAAGGAAGAAAAAAAGAAAAAGGATAAATATGAACCTGTTGAGTTTTCGATAAATGTTACAATTGAACGCGACATTCCCAACAGTTCAATACTTCTTAAAAACGCCCGAATAATTACCGCTAATGGAAATGAAGTAATAGAAGGCGGCGATATTTTAATAGAGAATAACAGAATTGTACAGGTAGGGAAGAACCTTTCTGCAAATGGTGCTCAGGAAATGGATATGACTGGTAAAACCATTGTTCCTGGCTTTGTTGATACTCATGCCCATATGTGGCCGAATTGGGGAATCCATAAAGAGCAGATATATAATTATGCTGCTAATCTTGCATATGGCGTTACAACAACACGTGATCCGCAAACAGCAACGACTGATGTTCTTACTTATGCTGATATGGTTGAGTCAGGCAGAATGTTGGGCCCCAGAGTTTATTCTACAGGCCCTGGTTTCGGGTTTTGGGCATATAACATAAAAAGTTTAAAAGAAGCTCAAAATGTAATGAAGCAGTACAGTAAGTACTACAACACGAAAACGATCAAAATGTACTTAGCTGGTAACCGGGAGCAGCGCCAATGGATTATTCAGGCAGCTCGCGAGCAGAACATTATGCCTACAACAGAAGGTGCTCTGGATTGGAAACTCAACATGACCCAGCTAATCGATGGTTACCCGGGACATGAGCACTCTCTTCCAATTTATCCAATCTACAATGATGTAGTAGATGTAATTGCCAAATCTAAAATGGCAGTAACGCCTACTCTGCTAGTTTCCTATGGCGGACCCTGGGCTGAGAATTATTTTTATTCCCGGGAAAATCCGTATAACGATCCAAAGTTAGCCAAGTACACTCCATATTCTGTATTGGCAAGTAAGACCCGCAGGCGACCAGGCTGGTTTAGAGATGATGAACATGTTTTCCAGAAACATGCCGAAACAATGACAAAAATTGTGGAAGCAGGCGGGCTTGCCGGAGTGGGCAGCCATGGACAATTAGAAGGTTTAGGATACCATTGGGAGTTATGGTCGGTTGCAGCAGGAGGGATGAGTAACCTTGATGCAATTCGTGTAGCTACTATTATTGGTGCGGAGGCCATTGGGTTGGATGGTGATGTTGGTTCTATAGAAGAGGGTAAGCTTGCAGACCTTGTAATTCTATCCGGCAATCCACTTGATGATTTAAGAAATACAAACACGGTAACTCATGTAATGAAAAATGGGCGTTTGTATGATGCCAATAACCTGAATGAAGTATATCCACGCAAAGTGAAAGCTAAACCGTTTGAATGGCAAATGGCAAAACCGCAATCACTGGGATTACCGGGTGCAAATAAATAATAGGTAAATAAAGAAGGCTCTGAAAGGAGCCTTCTTTATTTATAATTTTTTGAGAGATGATCGATCTTGTTACCGGCATCCGTAGTATATCCACCCATAAGGTCTGCTGTTAAGCAAGAATGAATGGGCAAAATAGTGATGGTATCACCAATATCAGTTTGGGCAAAAAAACTTTTAGAACAGGCAACAATTCCATGCTCCTGAGAAACAGACTTTAACACACACCCTGATACAGGTGAGCTCCATCCACTTTTTAATTTCTCTACAACCGTACCAAAATACTTGTTGCCTTTATTATCTAATTCATAGTCTTTTGAGAAATGAACGGCACCTCCGTGAATAAGTAATTCGTTTCTGGCGGGGTATTTTGCAACAACAGGACATTTCATAGCTATTGCTATTTGATCTGGAATACATGAACCTATCTGAGTTTGATTCCAATCATAAAACACAAAATTTCCCGGACTGATTTCATCAATGGTTCCAAAATCCTCTAAAACAGAACAAGAAGGGGTATCGCCAAAACAAACCGGGTAATTAAATTCGCTTTTTAGTTTACTTAATTTTTGAATAACGGAAGAGGAGAGGGTGCGTATTTCTTGCATTGATCTGCACCTATATGAATGCCCTGCATGGCTGTAAAACCCTTTAAAGCACAACCAGGATGATTTTTCTATCGATGCGATTAACTGCTCGATGGTTATATAATCATCAAAAGGAACCCCGCTTCTTCCATATCCCGGATCAATCTCAATATAAATACCAAGGTTTGATGAAAGCTGCTTGTCTAGTTTGCTAAGTGTATCAGCATTTACTGCTAACACTCTGAGGTCAATATCGGAAGCTAATTTACTTAACTCATTGACTTCCAAAATGTTCGCAGGAAATGCTATCGTGATACTCCTCCATCCATCTTCAACAAAATACTCTGCCATTTTAAGAGAAGAGACCGTAATCCCGTCAATTTTATATTCTCTGAACCAGTTACCAATTTCTTTTGATTGATGGGTTTTAAAATGAGGCCGGAACTTTAATCTCATATTAGCAGCCTTTTCAGCCATCGTGCTGATATTAGCTTTGGCTTTTACAGAGTCTAAAAGAAGAGTAGGGGTTGTTATTATATTCGGCATTAACAGTGATTTTTAAATTGGGACAAAAATAAACTTACTTAATAAGGAATCATATAAAAATTGCTCTGACAAATGAAGATCAGACAATTAAATCTTACCTTATTGTGCTCATCCACCAAGATGGGCTTTAATTAGGTTTAAGAATTATTCTGCATATACAATTAATATGGACTACGATTTACTATTTACTGTAATAAAAAAAGAGGATTGGAAAGCGTTTACCAGTTCCGGAAAATTTGAACCAGACACCATCAAAGAATTCGGTCATATTATTTGTATAGATGAAAAAAACCTGGAAGAATATGTAAACCAAAAGGCCTTAGCGGAATATCAGCTAATGTTAATTATTATTGATCCTTTAAGAGTGCAGGATTTCATAAAATCAGAAACCAAAGAAGGGGTCAGGTATATTTATATTGCTGGTTCATTAAATCTGGATGCAATAATTGATAAAATAGATTTGAATAAAAACAAGAAAAACAGGTATAAAGTCAGCATTAAACACTACGATTAGAATAAGAGCAAGCCTCTTTACATAAATCTTCATCAAAACTTCATTTAAAAAAGTTAAAATCTGACACAGATTAATAAAGAAGGAGGTTTACATGAAAAGATTTAACCAAAGAAAGCTCCATATAAACTATCGCATCTCTTTTCAAACTGGCCTTATTCTTTCAATCTCAATATTCCTAATCCTGTTTAAACTCGAAATCAGGCCTGAAAAAAGCCAAACCGATTTTAAAATAACCCAGCAGGAAGTTTTTGTTGCGGAAGAGGTAATACAAACAAAACAAGAAGCTAAAGCGGTAATTCCTAAAAAACCGTTAATACCGATAGAAGTACCTAACGATGAAATTCTAGAGGATGAAATTGTTTTTATAGACTCTGAACTTGATCTTAGCGACTCTAATATTCTGCCACCACCACCAAAATCTGAAGTAATAGAAGAGGCTGAAGAACAAATATTTATAGTTGTAGAGCAGCAACCAGTTCTTATTGGTGGAATAGCCGGATTGCAAAGCCAGGTTAAATATCCCAAAATTGCAATAGAAGCGAATATACAAGGACGGGTTATTGTACAAATGGTAATTGATAAACAAGGAAACGTAAGAGATCCTTTTATAGTAAGAGGGATTGGAGGCGGCTGTGATGAAGAGGCTTTAAGAGTTATAAAATCTGCTAAATTTAAACCAGCCCACCAAAGGGGAAAACCCGTACTAGTTCAATATACATTGCCTATACTTTTTAAGATAAGATCGGATCAGGCACTTTGATACTTGGTTATCACAAACTGGGGTCAATTTTTTTCAAAGCTTGTTTCAAATTATCCAATCGGACAGGTTTGACTAGAAAATCGACATAATCTGTTTCAGCGGCGCGCCCACGATTATAAGCATCTGAATTCCCGGTTACATAAATAATTTTAACCTTCTTATCGTTTTTTTGAATGGCCTTAACTGCTTCAATGCCATCCATTGTATCTTCAAGCATTATATCCATCAGAACAACGTCAGGTGAGAGTTCTTCCGTTTTAGTAATTGCTTCAGATCCTTTGGTACATAAACCCAAAACGTTATAATTTAACGTTTCAACCATCTTTGAAAGTAATAAAGAAAGAACCTTGTCGTCTTCGACGATAAGCACATTCATAATAAACCCCGATTTTTAAAGGCATAATAGCATAATAAGTTTTTGGAAACAATGTGTTAAGCATACTTAAAACTAACAACATAATACCTAGATAATAGATTATGTCGTATAATATATATTATGTAAAGTAAAATCAGTTAAGCTTTATCAACTCTTCTTGTATCCTATTCAAATCTGGAAGCAAACCAGCATCTTCTAACACTTCCTGATAAACTATAACCCCCTCCTTATTAATTATAAATACAGATCGTTTAGCAACTCCCATCATGCCATAGAAGTCATCATAAAGAACATCGTACTGTTTTGATGTTGTTTTATTAAAATCACTAAGTAACGTGAAATTTAAATTCTGAGACTGCTTGTATTCTTTCAGTGTAAAAAAAGTATCGATACTTATAGCTAATATTTTTGCATTCAGCGATTCATATATTTTAAGATTGTCTCTGGTATGGCAAAGCTCCTCTGTACAAGTACTGGTGAAAGCCAATGGAAAAAAAAGCAACACAACATTATGAGTTCCTTTGAAATCACTAAGTGTTACATCCTCCCCATTGGTATTTTTTAAAGTAAAATCGGAGGCTTGTGTGTGTGTTAAATCAGTCATCGTTAGAATTAGAATATTGGGATTTTAAACCGAAAGAAATTAGCAAAATACTTATTGAGATTAATATTTCTGCTATTGCAGTTTCATCATATGATTCCAGAGAAATAAACCAATGGAATGTAAAAGCAAGTATCAATATCACACAACCCAAAATTTGTTTTCCACGGTTTCCCAGCTTCATTTGACCGGCAACACTCATAATCAAGTAAACAAATAGCGCCCCACCCTGGAATGTAGCAATCAATAGATCCGAAATTACTTTGTCATTCATGATTAAAGAGAAAAAAAGCGGAATAAGAAAAGGAATAAATACCAAATAAAGTGGAAACCGAGCAAAAACAGGCTTTGATTCTCTGATAAGAGAAAAAAGCCCACTTAGTGCACAAATAGTAGTAAAAAGATTGAACCAGATACCTGTAGCTTCAAAACTGAATAAAAAAGACAAATGATAACCTAGTAACATCATCAAGGAAGCTGAGAAAAAACCAGTTGTTAGAGATTTTTGTTTAAAAGCTATAGGTAGCAACCAGAATAAACTAACAGAACCCGAAAGCAGAACAAAAATGCTTAACCACTCAAATATTTCCACTAGTTTCTATTCCCTGCTCTTAATTGACGTTGAAACATACGATCTGTTTGATAAGCAAGTACAAGATCTGCTATTCTCCTTAATGCTTTTCTTTCCTCTTTTACCATACCGGTAAGAAATTCATAAACTGTTAGTTCCTGATCTGAATTTTGAATATTTATCTCAAAGTATCCGAGCTTTTTATCTTTCAAAAAAGTTTCCAATTCTTTTCTTTTGGAAGCTAACAATGATAGTAATTGCATTATGTTTCCTGGATCTTTGATAAAATTCGAAGCTTGAATCTCTTTGCCTGATTTTGGTAGTTCGTTAAGTACCTGCAAACAAGCTGATTGTTTCTCATTAATATCATATAAAAGATCCATAATGGAATCCCCATCTAAAGGTTTTTCTTGGTAAGGGATTTCAGTTATTACTTTTTTTAGAGCGTTAACCTCGTCCTTGAGGTATGCAATATCCTCAATTAAACCTGATATTGCTTTGGTAGTGATCAATTTAACTTAAATAACTTACTTCCAGGTTTTTGATGCAGGAGTAGCATCGTTTTTATCCTGGGTCTGGATCATATCTACCAGAGAAAGCCCCGTATTCCAGCCTTCATCTCTATCCCGGACTGAATGTATATTGTTCTCTTCCTGAAAATCCCAAAAATTTCCAAACTGGGTATTTTTATAAGTTTTCAAATACTCTAACCGGTCCTCAAGATCTTCTTTTGGAACCAGTAACCGTTCTTTATCATATATTGCATCTTCTCTTGACTCGAATACAATATCATAATCTTTACTCATTACTATAGCCTCCTCAGGGCAAACTTCCTCGCAGTAGCCACAATAAATACATCGAAGCATATTTATTTCAAAAAAGTCAGGAAACCGTTCCTTTTCATCCTCTGTCTCAGAGGCTTGCATACTAATTGCCAATGGAGGGCACGCTCTGGCACATAAACCGCAAGCTACACAGCGTTCTTTTCCGTTATCCTCAACTAAAACCGGCCGCCCTCTGAAAATAGCCGGCGGGGTCCATTTTTCTTCCGGATAATTCATTGTGAATTTAGGCCGGAACATTTGCTTGAAAGTGTACCAAAGGCCTTTAAAAATTTCAGGAAGGTAAATTTTTTCCAGGAAGTTCAGCTTCCGCTCATTTTTATAATTGCTGCTCAGAGCATTTAGAACTGGTTTTTCAAGGTTCTTAGCCATCAGTTTGATTGGGAATACAATTCGAATTAACGGTTAAAAATAAACCTTTGCAGCATCAGCATCAAAGTTTATTCTGGTATTTATGTATTATTTTTGGCGAAATATCATAGTTATCGGAACACCTTTAAACTTGTAGCGTTCGCGCAGCTGGTTTTCAATAAACCGCCGGTAGTTTGGAGGCAGATCCTGAGGGCTGTTCATAAAAAATTTAAATACAGGTGGGTTTGATTTAACCTGAGTTGCATATTGAATTTTTAGCTGACGGCCTCTTTTCATTGGTAAGGGTCGCAAAGACAAAACCTCTTCAACAAAATTATTAAGCTCGGAAGTACCTATCTCCTTCTTTCTTTCCTGAATTACCTCTTCTGCCAAATCCATAACCTTATGAACTCTTTTCTTATTAAGGGCCGAGATCGTCAAGATTGGCACATAATTCAGCATTGGAGTAGCTTGATAGATGTATTGTTCAAATTCTTTTACTGTATTAGTGTCTTTATCAGTAACCAAATCCCATTTATTCAGCAGAATAATTAGGCCCTTGTTGTATTTTTCTGCCTCACGTAACACTCTTTTGTCCTGATCTTCAAATCCTCTTATTGCATCCAGCATCAAAACAGCTACATCACATTCTTGTATGGCTTTTGCGGTACGAACCGTGCTATAAAATTCGATATTCTCTTTAACCTTTGCTCTTTTTCTCAGGCCAGCGGTATCAACAAGAATGTAATCTCTGTCATTGTAGATCAATTTACTGTTAATAGAATCCCTTGTCGTTCCAGCAATATCAGTAACGATTGAACGCTCATCATTAAGTAGTGCATTAACAAGGCTGCTCTTGCCAACATTAGGCCGGCCTATAAATGCAATTTTTGGGGAAGAATCTTCAACTTCGGGTTCAATTTCAGGCAGTAACTCAGCGACTTTATCCATTAACTCGCCCGTTCCCGTACCGCTTATAGCCGAAATTGGAAATATCTCATCGAACCCTAGTTCATAAAATTCAGTGGCGTTTAAGCGTCTGGTTTCATTGTCGGCCTTATTTGCTACAAGCAAAACAGGTTTTTCCTGCTGGCGAAGCAATTGAGAAACCGATTTATCGAGTGTATTTATACCATATTCTGTATCAACCACTAAAAGAATTATATCAGATTCTTCCAGAGCTATATGTACTTGCTCCCTGATACCAACTACCATAACGTCCGTATCGTCAGGTAAATAGCCTCCCGTATCAATTACATTAAAATCTTTCCCATTCCAATATGATTTACCATAATGCCGATCTCTGGTTACGCCATATTCATCATGAACGATCGCTTTTCTTTGCCCAATTAATCTGTTAAATATGGTTGACTTGCCTACATTAGGCCTTCCTACAATGGAAACTACTGGAAGCATTTATGAATTCGTATTTATAAATTAGAAGCGGACAAAGATACAATTAATATCGTTCAACTATTATGCTAAAAACCTTCTATGAAAACCTTGGATTTTTTGGAGCTCTTATCCTGGCGTTAGGCTTGTTTGTGTTTTTTATTCTTTGGGTGGCTGGTTTAGCAGGCATTACTTTGCCAGTTGATGGCGGTAAACCCCGAGGTTCTAAACTGCAAATATTAATAGCTATATTGATCCCTTTTTATCCCGTATTCTGGATATTTTATGAGATGTACCGGCAGCGGAAGTTTATTAACCAAAAAAATAACGATCTGGCTACTTAGTAAATGATTGGCTTTGGGGCCACCGCCCCTTTTACTAATGCTTAATTATTTTGTTTTGGATTGTCATTAAAACGTTGGATTTAATCTAATCCAAAACGTTGTGAACCCTTCGGAGCCTTCTAAAGGCGTTGCAATTTCTAAGCGTAAGAAACTAAGCCCAACCCCTCCTCCAATGTTATGCGTGAGCCGGTCGAAGTTAAAGTTATTAAACCCAGAGAATGGATCTTTAGAATTGTTATTCACAAAATCAGTCCAGCCGGAATCCATAAACACAGAAAGGTAAAGTCCATCAAGATCTAGATGCCCACCATGAAAATGAAAAATATCACCAAATATCAATTCTGCATTACTCATTAGCATTTTGTTGCCTCTATAAAACTTATAGCCTGATGCTCTTAATGATCCAATACCACCTAAAGCAAAGCTCTTGAAGTCAGGAGCCTGCCCGGTAATTGAACCTCCCATCAATCTAATCTTAAGAAGGGTACTCCTATCCAGTTTAAGATAACTTAGAGAAGTGACCTCATATTTATTGTAAGCGAAATCGTTCTTCATCCCCTTTGCATCGGAGAGTTCTGCACTAGCAGCCAGCTTACTTGTAAATGAACGATTTCTCGTTAAACTATTTTTATTAAGTGTAAGCTTTAGGCCAATACTTTCCTGATAAATCTTATCTGTTCTGGCATCAATCGCAGGATTTATTCTTTCAATGTTTCCGTGTCCAAAAAGAGCATAATCTGTATTATTTAGCACACTTGAATACGTAGTGTAATTATAGCTCGCGGCCAAAGCCATAAACCTTCCCAGCTCTAATTCTGAATAAAAACCATACCCTTCGGCTTTATAGTAATCATGGTAATCATAACCTGCAGTAAGCGAAGTAAGAGTATTTTCTGTTAAACTTGTTCTCCAAAAATCATCAGTAGTAGTCGTGTTAAGTATTTCTGCTCCAAATAAAAATGCCCGTCCAATGTGTTTGCTTACTCCGGCCCTATATTGCCATTCTTCCTGCCCGATAGAATATCCTGCATAACCATCAATGGAAACCCCATCTATATCGAACAATCCAAAACCGTGGTTGTCAAAGTCAGAGCCAATACCCAAAAACAAAGCATCTACCCTGTTATACCGTATTGATTGATTTGAAGGAAGCAAACGGTAATTACCAAATTGATTGTCGTTCTCATAATCATTAAAAAACTCATAGCTTATTCCGTTTGATTGATGAAAATGATAGTAATGTGATTTTTTATGTTTGTGTTTGTAATAGTGATAATGCTGAGCAGAAGACGAAACTGAAAAGAAAAACACAAAAAAAAGAGAAGTACAAACTATTTTTTTCATAACTATGATGATTTGATTAACGGAAAGAAGTTATATGAATAAAGCGAGCATTACAACGTAAACAAACACGAATAAGATTCAACAAAGTTACAGTGTACTCAGCTAAACACTTGTATCAAAAATTGGATGTGTCCACTCAGGTCTTTACCTATTAGCTCGGCTCCTTTTCGAATATCTTCTCTGGGCACGCTTTCCGCAAACTTTAATGTCTTTAGCTTTTTATTCACCGATCTAACCTTCATTCCTTCAAAACCTGTTGGGCGCATTAATGAAACCGCATGCATAAAACCTGAAAGTTCATCACAGGCAAACAAATAGCGTTCAATTTCTGTTTCAGGATATTTCCTGGTTCGTTCAGGAGCATGTGCTTTAATTGCATCGAGTACAACATCCGGATATCCTGCTTGCGGTAATATTTCATTCACCGCTTTATTTGGATGTTCATCTGGAAATTTTTCCCAATCTAAGTCATGAAGCAGGCCGGCTACCCACCATTCCTCTATCTGTCCATCATTTTTACCTAGTTCATTAGCATAAGCTTCCATAGCTTTTGCAACCATTTTTGAATGATGTAAAAGGCTTTCACCAGTAATATAAGAGTGTAATAGTTTGAGCGATTCTTTTCTTGTAATCATAGTTACTACAGTTTTTTTTGAAAGAGAGGATAATATGCCAAGATGAATTTTCAAAAATATGATGAAATGCTGCCTTTCCTTTTGTTACTTCCCCTGATATATTCCTTATGATTAGCAATAGCTCAAATAAATAAATTTTTGAATGATAAATGAACCCTCGTTTGCTCCAAGAGAATTTGGTTGGATAGAAGTTGTTTGTGGAGGAATGTTTAGTGGAAAAACGGAAGAACTTATACGAAGAGCTAAACGAGCCCACATAGCCGGGCAGGAAATAGTTGTAGTAAAACCTGCATTAGACAAACGGTACAGCGACACAGAAGTAGTGTCTCATAATGAAACAGCATTGCCAAGTATTTTAGTAGATACAGCAGATCAGATTGTACTCTTAACCTCTTCAGCACAGGTGGTTTGCATTGATGAAGCTCAGTTCTTTGACGATCGTATTGTGGACATTGCTAATGTGCTTGCTAACGAAGGCAAGCGGGTTATTATCGCAGGTTTAGATATGGATTTTGAAGGTAAACCATTCGGGCCTATGCCCAACTTATTGGCAATTGCCGAATATGTTACAAAATTACATGCTGTTTGTGCCGAAAGTGGAATGATGGCAAATTTCTCGCAACGGGTTATAGAAGATACCAATAAAGTACTGGTAGGTGAATATGATGCTTATGAACCCAGAGCCCGGCATTGCTTCCGCCCTTCTATCGACAGAAGGCGGGGCCGTCCTATTCGCCCTTTCATACAACCCGACACGGAATCTCTTGGAAAGGAAAACATCAACATAGAAAACTCTTAATGGAAAATATACTTCGGGGACTATTGGGAATGGCAGCTATTATTGGTATTGCTTTTGCCCTTTCAAATAATAAAAAAGAAGTTAACTGGAGATTAGTTGGTACTGGATTAGCTATCCAGTTTGTACTTGCTATCTTCATACTTAAATCAAATCAGCTTGAAGCATTCTTCTCCCCTCTTGGCTGGCCAAAACTTCTGTTTAAATACGTTGCAAGCTTTTTTGTAATAGTTTTGCAATATACTACAGAAGGTGCCTCATTCTTATTCAGCATGCTTGGCAAAGGCCCGGAATATGAAGAAAGTTTTGGGGTAATTTTTGCTTTCCAGGTGCTTCCTACCATTATATTCTTTGCCTCTTTAACAGCTCTTTTATATCACTATGGGGTACTTCAGTTCATAGTAAAAGTACTTTCGAAAGGGATGCAAAAGCTGTTAGGTACATCTGGGGCAGAAACTCTTTCAGTTATTTCAAACATATTTGTAGGACAAACCGAAGCACCGCTGGTTATTAAACCATTCATCGAGAAAATGACAAAGTCAGAATTGCTTGCGGTAATGACAGGTGGGATGGCAACCATCGCCGGTGGTGTAATGGCTGCCTATGTAGCAATGTTGGGAACTTCTTTTGCGGCAGCTAATGGATTAGAAATTCAAGTTGCTCAACAATTATTTGCAGAGCGGCTGCTTGGTGCAAGCTTGATGGCGGCGCCGGCTGCGTTAGTGATTGCTAAGATCTTGTACCCAGAGACAGAAGAAGCTGCTACAGCAGGTGATGTTACTATCGCCGTTGAAAAAGTAGATGCCAATGGAATTGATGCGGCTGCATCTGGGGCAAGTGTAGGATTAAAACTTGCTTTAAATGTGGGAGCTATGTTGTTGGCATTCATTGCATTACTAGCAATGTTTAATGGTCTTTTTGGATGGATAAGTGACTTAACAGGACTAACCGGCCTTATCGGGTCACAGCTAAGCATTGAAATGGTGTTGGGATGGCTGCTGGCTCCTGTTGCATGGATCATAGGAGTTCCTTGGTCTGATGCCACAACTATGGGCAGTTTGATCGGTACTAAAATTGTTCTTAATGAGTTTGTAGCTTATTTGAAACTGGCAGACGAAGTTGCAGGATCAACGATCTCAGCCAAAACTATTGCTATGGCAACATTTGCTTTGTGCGGGTTTGCTAATTTTTCTTCTATTGCCATTCAAATAGGCGGTATTGGCGGATTAGCCCCCAACCGTAAATCAGATTTGGCAAAATTTGGGCTTAAAGCTGTTTTTGCTGGTACAATGGCAACAATGATGACTGCGACCATAGCAGGAATGCTTTTTTAGATAAACAACAAGAAAGACCAACAAAATTAGATCCATCACAAAAAATGAGAACATACAGTAAAGCGCTTGGTTTGTGCGCATTTATCTTAACACTTTGTTCATCGTTTATTTTAGCACAGACAAAAAACGATAAAACTACAGTAGGCACTGTTGGTAAACAGAAAATTACCTACGGAGAATTAAAGAAGAACATTAATCAATCAAGTACTTCAACCTACTCTCTCTCTGAATTGGAAGAGTTTTTACCTATTTACCTTGACTATATAGCCAAAATACAATTTGCCAAAAATGAAGGTATTTTCAACAACGAAACCCTGAACGCCGAACTGGATGTGTATTCCAAACAAGCAGCTTACTCCTATTGGCTGGATAACAAGATTAAACCAACCGAGTTTCAGAAATACTATAATCGTGCAACAACCGAGATCAAAAGCCAGCATTTATTAATATCCATTCCCAAAAACGCACCCCCTGAAGATACCCTTGCTGCTTATAAAAAGCTTATTGAGGCCCGCAATAAGTTCCTTAGCGGATCAACAATTGCGAAGCTTGATCCTGAATACTCAAGCAAACAAAATGGTCGGTCTATGGGTGGAGATTTACCTTGGTTTAGTGTTGGGACCACGGTAAAAGAATTTGAAGATGTTATTTATACATTAAAAGCTGGTGACATCTCTATGCCCTTTAGAACTCAATTTGGATACCATATCGTTTATGTTCAGGATATCAGAGAAAGAACTCCGGCCCGAAATGTATCGCATATATTTACTCGAGCTAATGTAAATGGTTCGAAAGAAAAAATAGACTCAGCTTTTGATGCACTTAAGCAAGGCCGCCCTTGGTATGAGGTTGTAACAGAATTTTCTGATGATAATCTTTCTGTTCAAAAAGGAGGAAATATTGGCTGGGTAAGCTATGGCCGGTTTAATTCAGATTTTGTTGACAAAATTATGCAGTTAGATCCTGATTCAAAGTACTCAGAACCTATTGCAACAGTATATGGATATCACATATTTAAACTTGATTCTGTTCAAAGCTTTAAATCCGCGCAGCAAAAAGAAGAGTTTTATACGAAGCAGTTTTTAGACTCACCAAATTATAAGAAGAGTAACACCTTTGTAACGAATTGGTTTAAAAAAGAATACAAAAGCTCTGTTAATAAAGAAGTACTAGCTTTGTACGAAGACTTTATAGAATCAAAGGGAACAATAACTATAAACGAGATAGCCGAACCTACCTTCTCCAACAAAATCATTTATCAATTCAACAACTATTCTTTCAGTGTTTCAGATTTTCATAAATATCTTATAAAAGCTCATACAACCGTAGAAGCAAAAAATTACCAGAATAATTGGATCGATGAATTCATAACAGCTTCCATTGATAGCAAGATCACTGAAATGGCAGTACAAGAGTTTGATGGCTTTCAATCAGAAATTGATAATTACAGAAAAGGTCTGGCCGTGTTTCAGGTAAATGACCAACACCTGTGGAACGCAGAGACTGTTGATTCCACACTGTTGATGAAAAGGTTTAATTCAAACAGAGATCAATACACCTACCCTACCCGTTATTATTACCACCTCATTAGTGCCCGGCAGGACACAAACCTGCAAAAAGCTGTTGATTTTATACAGGAAGGCAATCATCCGGATAGCATACGAACTTTATACAAAAGTATAGCTGTTACCCACGATTCGACAGGCATATTTACCGATAAACCATTCAATAAGCTTCAGACAATGCAGGAAAAAAGCTTCTCAGAAGTATTTAACTACAAAAATAGAAATACCCGATTTTACCTAAACAAAATATTACCTGCACGCAGAATGACTTTTGAAGAAGCATTTGCAAAGCTCTTAACCGAATACCAACCTGAACGAGAGAAAAAATGGATGGACAAACTTAGAAAAAGATATAAAGTAAAAGCCGATTTTAAGAAATTGAAAAAAGCTTATAACAAAGATACCGGTTTATAACATGGCCAGATTTTTATTTATCGCTCTAGGCATGCTGTTTTTTATGCAATGCTCACCAAAAGCAGTAGATAAGGAAACTGTATATGCACAAGTTGGTTCTGAAACACTTAGCCTTCAAGAAGCTAAGGCGCAAATACCGGCTACCATATTTCAACGAGATAGTATTGCTGCTTACGAAACGTTTAAAGAAGATTGGATTCAGAACCAGCTAATACTCCGGGAAATCGAGCGGCTTGATATCGAAAATCTAACCGAGGTACAACAAAAGTTAAAGCGAGTAAAAACGGAGATGCTGCTTGCCAGTTTCCAGGATGCTATCATGAGTTCATTGTCAAACGAGAGCGAAGTAACCACCGAAGAAGCACGCAATTATTATCAGAAGAACAAAGAAAAATTTTTACTGGATGAAAGGTTTATTCGTTTCAGGCATCTGGTTGCCACTACCCGTCAAAATGCAGAACTGGCAAAACGTGATTTAATGAGAGGATTAAGTTGGGAAAATGTAGCAAACAAATATTCATTAAATCCTGAATTAAGGATCAGAGATGCTTCACGATTTTGGCCTGCCTCTATCGCTTTGAGTGATTATGGAGTGTTAAACAGATATTTGCAGGTCATTGGGGTTTCAGAAATTTCCATCATTGAAAATATAAATGGGCAATTTCACTTCGTTCAACTTCTCGAAGAAAAAACGGAAGGTGAACATCCTGAATTAGAATGGCTTATTGAACAGGTTAGGCAATGGTTAATCCTTGAAAAAAAACGAATTGCTTACAATACCTACGTAAAGAATCTTTATCTTGCGGCACAAGCCAATAATGAAATACAGATTTATAACGTTCTTCCTGAACAATCAAATCAGATAAATATTCCTGATTCATCGAACTCAAATAAATAATGAAGAAAATTACACTTTTAATCCTGCTCTTTTTTATCGCAGTCCCGTCTCTTTTTGCACAATCTAAACCTGCCCCAGCCGACAGAATAGTAGTTTTGGTTAACAACCAGGCAATATTAAAATCAGATATCGATCAAAACGTTGCTGATTACATACGCCAAGCCCAATTTAACAGGCAGAATATTCCATTCACCAAAGAACTGTGGTACACTTTTCTTGAAGCTGAGATCGATAACAAAATTCTGTTAGAGAAGGCTAAGATAGATTCTGTAATTATCTCGGATGAACAGGTTAATCTGGCAATGGATAGTCGTATTAGCCAAATAATACAGCAAGCTGGAAGCGAAAAAGCTGTAGAAGAAGCATTTGGAAAATCTATTATACAATTAAAAGCAGATTTCAGAGAAAATTTCCGGGAGCAAATGACTGCAAGCGAAGTGCAATCACAAAAAATGCGCTCTATAACTATTAGCAGGCCAGAAGTTCAAGAGTTTTTTGACTCTATTCCTAAAGATTCGCTTCCAACCATTCCCGAACAGGTGGCATTATCTCATATTGTAAAACTTCCTAAACCGAAAACAGATGCTAAAGACGATGCTTTTCAACTTGCTTCTTCATTGCGTGATTCTATTATCAACAAACAAGCAACATTTGAAGAATTAGCAAGACGCCATGGAATGGACAATACAGCTCAAAGAGGTGGTAAGCTTCCTAAGATGGGGTTAAATGAATTAGTAGCTGAATATTCTGCCGCTGCTGCTGCCTTACAAGAAAATCAAATCTCAGAAGTAGTAGAAACAGAATTTGGATTTCATGTGATTCGGCTGGATAAACGTGTTGGTGATCAAATTGAGACCAGCCATATTCTAATTCGGGTTGATTCCGAACAGCTGGATACTGATGCATCTATTTTTGAGCTAAATGCAATTCGTGATAGTCTTTTGAACGACCCCTCCCTTCTGTTTTTAACTATGGCCAGGCGTCACAGCGATGATCCTTCAACTGCCAGTTCCGGTGGTAAAATTGTAGACCCACAAACACAAGAGCGATTAATTCCACTTACCCGATTAGATCCAGCCCTATATAGAATCGCTTTGCTAATGGATGAAGTAGGGCAAATTTCAGAACCAAAGCCATTTAATCCAAATGGAGCAAATGCCGGAAAAGCCTACCGAATCGTTCGTTTGGATGAACAAATTCCCGAGCACACAGCAAGTATGGAAATGGACTATGAACGGTTAAAATCTATAGCCTTGCAGCAAAAACAAAACCTGGAATACCAGAAATGGCTAAAAGAGCTGCGAAATGATATTTATATAGAATACAGAATTCCAAAAATGGATTTGGGAGTAGCCCAGAAATGACAGAAAATAACAACGCAGTAGAACTTGCAAACGAGTTTACTGAATCATTCAATGCTATAAAAGCAGAGATACATAAAGTTGTAATTGGTCAGGAAGATATTATTGACCTTCTTTTAATCTCACTCTTTTCGCGCGGTCATTGTGTTTTGGTAGGTGTTCCAGGTCTTGCAAAAACCCTGCTAATCAGAACACTGGCAGATACTCTTGGGCTTTCTTTCAACAGAATTCAATTTACTCCTGATTTAATGCCTGGCGATATAACAGGTACAGAGATTATTGAAGAAGAAAAAGAAACAGGGAAAAAAGCATTCAAGTTTATAAAAGGCCCTATTTTCGCCAATATTGTACTTGCGGATGAAATAAACAGAACACCACCTAAAACACAAGCTGCCTTACTAGAAGGCATGCAAGAATATCACGTAACTACAGCCGGGCAAACATATAATTTAGATACTCCCTTTTTTGTACTGGCAACGCAAAACCCTATTGAACAGGAAGGAACCTACCCTCTTCCGGAAGCTCAGCTAGACCGTTTTATGTTTAACGTTTGGGTTGATTATCCTTCTTTTGAAGAAGAAAAGCAGATCGTTAGTAAAACTACTTCTACACAGGATGTAAGTACTTCGGCTGTATTGGATAAAGTTAAAATTGAACAGCTTCAAGATTTGGTTCGAAAAGTACCTGTTCCTGAAACCGTTCTTGATTATGCAGTAAAAGTTGTTGGAGCTACTCGTCCGGATTCTGAAACAGCTCCTGATTTCATTAAAAAGTATTTGAGTTGGGGTGCTGGGCCAAGAGCTTCTCAATACCTTATATTAGGCGGCAAAGCCAGGGCTTTATCCCAGGGGCGATTCAATGTTACTATTGAGGATATCAATTCCCTTGCAGTTCCGGTTCTTCGCCACCGTATCGTAAATAATTATGCTGCTGAAGCCGAATGTTATACTACTGTGAAATTAATCGAAATGATTATCGAAAGCCTGGGTTAAGGTGGAATTTCAAGGGCTACAAAACAGTCTGCCGGTTTTAGTTGTAGCAATTACCTGCATTCTGGTTTGTATTCTGTCTTGGTTTTCATACAAAAGATATACTTCTATCTCCGGCGTTTGGAAGCTGGTACTTTCTTCTTTCCGTGGACTAGCTTTTATTATTCTGATCTTATTATTTATGAACCCTTTCTTCCGTTCAGAAACCGAAGTTCAGATAAAGCCTAAAATTGCTGTTCTCTTAGATGGTTCTGAAAGCACTACCATTTCAAAAAATACCTACCGTGGAATGGAAGATTATAGAACGGTGATTGCCCGGATCAGAGATAACCCTGAAAATACTGAGCTTGAATTCCTTAGTTTTGGAAATAGCGTTCAAGTTGAAGATCCCGGTACATTTTCTCCTGCTTCATCATCAACAAATCTTTATGATGCTATTGAATACATAGTAACTTCGGATGGAGAGTATGAATCAGCGATTTTAATAAGTGATGGAATCATATCATTAGGAAAAAATCCTGTTGTCGAAGCTTCCAATTCTCCCATCCCTATTCATGTAATTTCTATTGGCGACACTAGCAAAGTTAAAGATATTGCCATAAAAAATATTTATGCTAATGGAACAGGGTTTACTAACACAAAGCATAACGTTACAGTAGAACTATCTCATTTCGGATTTAGTGATAAAAACGTCAGAGTACTTATAAAATCAGGAACTTCAATACTGGAAGCCAAAAGCATCTCTCTCCAAAAACACAAAGAGATTGAAAGTATAGAGTTTGAGATAGAACTATCTGAAGAAGGCTTAAAACAATACGAAATTGAAGTAGAATCCATTGCTGGAGAGTGGGTTACCAAAAATAACTCCAGTTCTTTTTCAATTGATGTTTTGGATAGCAAAACTAAAATATTACACATAGCAGCAGGTGTTCATCCTGATGTAAAAGCTATCCGTTCTTTGCTGGCCCGTGATCAAAATATTGAATTGAGTACCTATACCTACCTGGGTTCATTACCTGCTTTAAAAAATATTCGGGAACATAGTTCTTTCGATCTGGTTATCCTGCATGGTGCTATTCTTAGTTCAGTTTTAACCGAACTTGGCATTACCATTTCTGATACTCCTACCCTGTTTATTACATTACCTGACAGACAATCTATGTTATCAGCAGAGCCTTATTCGGTGATTGATAATGACACTCCTGATTTGTTTGATGTAACACTCCAATTAAACGAAGAACAAGCTAATCATCCAATCTTGGAGGTTGATGAAATCAATCTTTCTACATTAGCCCCCATTCAATCATCTATTCAGGCATTAAACACGTATCCCAATGCTCTAACACTCTATTACTCTAATTTTCAGAATATACCAACAGCTTCGCCTGTAGTATCCATTTTGGAGCAAGGCAGCCTGCGTAAAAGCCAATTGAATGCTTCGGGATGGTATAAAATGTATTTAAGCCCAAACACTCCGGAAAGAAATTTCATTATACAGCTGCTTTCGAACCTGGCAGACTGGACTTCTTCTGACCCGGATAACAGATTGCTTAAAATAAGGCCAATTAGTAATTCATTTTCATCCGGCGAGCAACCCGTGATCAATGCCGGCCTTATAAACGAGAATGGAGTTGTAGAATCTGAAGCAGTGATAGAGCTTACTATTTCGGGTGAAAGCTTTAGTTCTGATTTTACAATGAACAATCTTGGAAGTGGAAACTATTCTTTACAAGTTCCCGAACTTCCGAAAGGAAGGTATAGCTTTTCTGCGACCGCACGGAAAGGAAACAGAGATATAGACAGTCAATCCGGAGAATTTATAGTAACAGAGTCGAACGTAGAACTTTCTAACACAGTAAGAAATGATGATCTATTGAGTAGTATTGCTGCGAATTCAGGGGGTACATTCTTTAATTTTACATCTGTTGGTGAGTTCTGGTCTTCGCAGAAAGTAATTAAGAATCTTGAATCATATACAGAAACCAAGGAAAGCTTCTTCTTCCCTGTCCGCAGTATATTCTGGTTTGTAATAGTACTTTTATTGCTAGGTTCGGAATGGCTTGTACGAAAACGATTTGCCCTTCCTTAGTTGTCATTTAGCAGATGATTCTATTTCCACTGTTCCTTTGCCTACTTCATTAGCAGTTACTATAAAAATTTCGTCATAGGCTTTTTCATCGAGTTGTTGAAATTTATCCTCCCCAATCATTTTGTTAACTAAAAAAGGGGTTGTGTTTGAGTGTCCTACTATTAATACAATCTCTCCCAAATGACTGGCAATCAATGAATTAATGAAGTTGATAGGATCTCTCGGATCGTACTCATTTAACTCAATATCAAATTCGTTTAAGGTTGGCTGAGCAGTTAATTGTGTTCGCTTATATGGTGTAGAATAAACCGCATCAACTTTTGAATAAGTTTTTTTAAGCCAGTTAACAATCCTTTTGGCTCTTTCTTCTCCCACTTTTGATAGTGGAGGATTTCTGGTACCGTCATCTGCTTTTTCAGCGTGGCGAATAAATATTAACGTAGCTTTTTTTTGTGTATCATCAGCATTTTGTGCGCTTGCTGTTGGTACTGCACATAAAACCAGTAGGGAAAGAAGAATTATTTTTTTCATGGTATTGCTATTATTGAGTTACGATAATAAAAAAAGGCCAGCCGATTGGCTAACCTTTTCTTTCTCATCCATAATGTTTTACTTCATAATTAAAGCAACGATTAAAACTATAAAGGCTAGGATCCCAAATCCGATAAGAAAAACAATACCAAGCGAAAGTGGTTTTGAAGCATCGCCCCAAGCATCTATTTTTGAATCGATAGAGGCTATTTGAGAAGTTGTTAATACATCTGCTTCCACGATATACTCGTTCCAATCATCCAGCACTTTTGTGGTCCAGAATTCGCTAAATGTTTTAAAATCTTCGTACGTGTTGTTTCCCAATATTGCTCCGTTACTTCCTTTAGTTGCTTCTGTAACAAAATTATCAAGAGCGGTAAAAAAGCTGGAATTGTTATCAAAAGCTCCAATATCAACATTTTTTATTTCCAGAAAAGAATCCAAAGAATTCCACATTGATAATGATGCACTTGCTTTCCAATCTCTAAGATTTGAACTAATCTGTTGGTTCCATCTCGATTTGTCATTTCCTCCATAAATAGCAAGCAGTTTATCACCAATGTTATTCCAAACGTTCTGCACTTTATGCTGCAAGGCATAGATTCTTAGATAATCTTCGGTAGTGAGAACATTTGATTTTGCTTTTGCAGATTCAATGTTCTCTGTTAACATTGAATTGATAATTACCAAGGGATTTTCTTCAGAACTAACCGTTTTAGCCCGATTTTTAGCAAGTTCGTTGATACTTCCCGGAACTATTGAATCATAGGTTATCAATAAAGAATCAATCATATCAAAAATAAACTGATCTCTTTGTTCTACGCTTTTTCTATACCGGGTTACCAACTCAGAAAGCTTTCTTTCACTTTCTTCGGACATAGCTATGGCCTTTCTTAAAGAGTCACTTTTTAAGTTTAGTTTAGCTAGCTCTGATTTGAATCTTGTAACCTCATCAGAAAGCAAGCTTAGCCGTTCTGCCTGGTTTTCTATAATCAGCAGTTTATGCTCGGTACTTCTTGCATTACTCTTAAGCGTTGCAATTTTGGAATCGAAAGATTCTGGATATAAGGCATAGTCGAGCATTTTATAATGGTTTATAAACCTGGACCTAAATCGCTCAATCCCACCGATCAAACTATCAATATCTGCAATTGAGCTGGAAGCTTCTATTCCCTGTATGATGGCAGCATAGCTTGCCTCAAATTCTTCTTTTATTTGGTAGTCAGATTGTTGGGCTGATCCAGCTTGAACACTCAAAAAAGCAATTAATAAGGCTGCGATGTACTTTATTGAATTTTTCATGACTCTCTCTCCTCTTTTTTATTGATTCCTTTTTCATTTAATGAGATAATTTTAGATGTCTTTGTATCTATCAGCTGTATATATGGATGCCTTAGATTAAATGCAGGTGCTTCCAAGCCTGTTTCTGAAACTGCAATTCTTTCCTTCAATCTTAATCCGCTATCAATAGGCTCCATCACATATACATTAGAAAACCCGTTTGCGGTAATAAAGTAGTAACCACGTTGATTTCGGATCAACCTTACCTTCTCTACTTTAACCGAAGAGCTATCTTTCATTTCCTGGTATTGAAATGGAAGTATATTAAATGAAATAGCATACCTCGCATCGGTTACTGTTCCGTCATAGGTTGGAACAAGCACACTCTCGACCTGTTGTGCGTAATTTACATTCTCTACTTTAAATGTTTTACAAGCGGAAGTAAATACAAATGCCGCTAAAACCAGAAAAAACCATCTTGATGTTTTCATCGCCCTCTCCTTTTGATATTAATATTGACTGTATTGTTATCAATTCTAGCACAGAAGACGAAATATGTTCCTGGTTAAATGATTAGAAGTGATTCAACTTTTTTATGATCTAGCTTTTTTCTCCCATTCAAAAAACCAAGCTCCATAATAAAAGAATAACCAATGATAGTACCCCCTAAACGCTTTACCAATTTAGAAGCAGCACAGGCTGTACCACCAGTTGCAATCAGGTCATCATGAATTATTACTTTATCCCCTTTTTTAATTGAATCCGCATGGATTTCAACAGAATCGGTACCATACTCTAATTCATAATTTTCACTAATAGTTTCTGCCGGAAGCTTACCGGGCTTTCTAACGGGCACAAATGAAGCATTCAAAACTTCAGCAATATTAGTCCCAAAAAGAAACCCACGAGACTCTAAACCTACTATAACATCTGCTTCTGAATCCAAAAAAGGTTTTGAGAGTTCTTGTGTAGTCAAAGCCAAAGCCTTTTTGTCGGCGAGCAATGTAGTAATATCCTTAAACTGTATTCCTTGTTTTGGAAAATCGGGAACTGTTCTAATTGCCGAAAGTAAATATTTCTTGATGTTTTCCTTTTCGTGGAGCATTATTTTAAATTCGTTGAATTGAAACTAAGATTTTTTCGGCTTAGCATGAAAGAAAATAACCCTGTTCTCTGGAATACACATCAGCAGTTTATGGCAAAAGCATTACTGCTGGCAGAACAAGCCGGCGAACATGAAGAAATCCCCATCGGAGCTATTATTGTTAAAGACAATGTCATTATCGGAAAGGGTTATAATCAGGTTGAGCAGCTTAACGACCCAACAGCACATGCAGAAATGATTGCAATATCAGCAGCATGTGAAACTCTCGGTAATAAATATTTGAACGATTGTACAATATATATAACCCTGGAACCTTGCCCAATGTGTGCCGGTGCGCTGGTTTGGAGTAAAATCGGAACAATCGTTTTTGGTGCATCTGATCTAAAATCCGGAGGATGCGGATCGTTATTCAATATTTCCAGTAACAAAGACCTGAATCATCAGATTAAAGTTGTACAGGGAATTTTGGAAGCTGATTGTGAATATTTATTGAAAGAATTTTTTAAGCAAAGGCGATGATTACTTACTAAAAATAAGTTTCATCATGTAACTAAATGAAGGAATCTCCGCACCATTTTTATAATTAACCGCTCCAATTTCGAAAGCAATCTTCCATTGCCTTAAAAGAGTTTTTACTGCAAATAGCAAACCATGTTTTGGATCATAAATATTGGTTGATTCTGAGGTAACTCCGTTAACTTCCAATACTTTTATATCCTCACCTTTTCTTAATGCTTCTTCGGAAGGAACTTTTATATCATACCGCCCGAAATAAAATCCTTCAAAGCGTTTGCTAATCCTATCCATTTTTTCCACCAATGCTTTGGTGATAAGGTGAGAACCATCTAAGAATAAAGAACCTCTAGAATGTGTGCCCAATTCTACAAGTTCTATTTTTTTTCCTGATTCCGGTATCTCAAAAAGATCGTGGGCATGCTTATCAAAATGAACTTGTGCCATATATACCGCTCTGGGATCTTTTAATATCAATTGCTCTAAAGTATGCTTTCCATCTCCTGTAACAACGATACCTTCCTTTTTTGTGATAGAGAAAATTTGACCTTTAACCTGATTGGGATATCGGTAATAAAAAATTCCATACTCTTCACCTGGTACAAATTCTTGAAGAATATGGTGTTCATTAATATTTGTTAGTCCATTTATTAATTGGTTTTGCGAACGAATAATTTGAACTCCTTTCCCCCTTTCCCCTTTATCAGGTTTTAAGACTATCGGGAATTCAAGGCTAAAGCGTTCCATAAATCTCTCCGCTTCTGAAGCAAGTTCTTTGTAACTTTTTTTAGAATCGATGAGATAAAACCGAGGTAAAAATTCCCGGGATTTAAACTGCTCAAGTATATTGTATTTCGATTCCCCAATGAAGCCTCCTTCTTCTATAGCCGGATTTGCTGCCGTAACTACTGTGATTTTTTTGAAACGAACCCACAAATACAAAGAATAGAATACAACCGGTATATAAAGAATTTTTGGGGGCCAAAACTCCCATTTCATAAAACGCTGAAATTTACCGTAGAGTAAACGCCTCCCTTTAAAAGTAAAAAGCGGAATCACTACTTTAAGAACCATAAAGGCCAAAAAAACTACAACGATTAACACCAACAACGCATATTCCTGATAGATTGAGAAATAGTAGATTAACTCCTTCCCCAAAAACATAGCCGCACTTACCAGCATTGGAGTCCACAGTAAAGAAGCTATTCCAAAATATGCGATAAACATGGTAAAGCTGGCTCCTATTACCCCCGCACTGAAATAGGTAGGAAATCGAGTACCAGGTATAAAACGACTGATTAATATGATTACCGGGCCTTTCACTTTAAACCATTCATTAGACCTTTCAATATCTTTTTCGTTCATAAACCATTTAATAGGTGCTTTATGTGCTGCATTTTCTCCCAACCATCGGCCTGCCAGATAAATCAGAATGTCTCCAATAAAAATACCTAAAAAACTAGCTGTTACAGCAGGCAGAAATCCCAACAAGCCCCGGGCAGCCATCAAACCGGCCCCAATACAAGCAAGGTCTTCGGAAATAAACGTACTAAAAATAATAAGGAGCATAAGGCCGATAAGCAGCCAGCCTTCTGCCTCAATTATCCTTGAGTTAGAAAACGGTAATAAGGATTTGATTTTAGCTAACACTGTAGTTTTTTGAGCTTGAGAAGGCGTTAGTAAAAACTCAATATTCGATGCTAAATAAGCTTCATTGTTATCAAATTTTTGGTAATTGCTGTATGCGATCAATCTGTGTATCTCAATAGCAGCATTTAATTGGTTTTTAGTGCTGTTTGAAAAGTTATTGATCAAAGTGGATATTTCTAACTTTCTTAATTCGTTTCTAAGAAGTCTTTTGTCAGTGTCCAAGTGTGCCCGGAAAATCTTATACCCAAAGCCAGAGTTTGCAACTGCTCCAAAATCCGGAGTAAAGTTCTCTAAAACCCATGCTGTTATTGAAGCCGCTCCATAAACACCTTTGTTCAATTGGTATCCACCTAAAAGCTCATATTCTATAATACCGCCCGGATCGTTTAGTATTAATGATCTGGTGCTCAATTTTTTCTGGTTTATTAACCACGTTGCTATTACACTACCAAAACCTTCGGCAACAATATGAACAGAATCTATCCCTGCTACCTCTAATTCTTTGAGTATAGCCTCGGCCTGCGCCCTTGCCGAATATATGTTACTATCAGGTTTAAAGTGCTTAAAATTGACTGTATACACCTTAAAATGATCAAAAAGAGCACCCAATAATTCTTTTTGATTTACTTCGGAGTTAAGATCTCCCAAAAAAAGAATTACCTGACCTGACGTTAAGCTATCGGAATGCCTACTTAATAGTGGTTTTTCTTTGTCAATTTGTAGCTCAAATACAAAAGAAATGAAAAGCAAAATCAAGTAGAGCAGAAAAACTAACCTCCACCCTTTCATCATAGACTTGAGGAGGTTTTTCATGAACTACTACGAAGTATGAGAAGATTCAGCTTTGGCTAGCTCGTATTTGAGAGTAGATGGCGCAACCCCAAAGTCATCCGGAATCTGCACGTCCATAGTTCTGAGAATCAATCCTATAAGAGCGTAGTGATGCACAGTATGGCTGATTAAGAACTGAAGCTCTCTTCGGATAGTAGAAGAGCTCCAAGGCAGGTTTTCTTCCCCTATGCCTTCATTACTCATTACATCAATCTGTTTATCAATAAGGCCGGGTTTATTTAAAAATATTTCTATTGAATCAATAATGGTTCGTAATGTTGTTATTGAAAACTCTCTGTCTGTTTCCAATTTTAAATCCCTGTCGCGTTCATCATAATTTACTTTACTTGTATAGCCATTAACCAAGCTTATGTAGTGTTCTATTATGTGCCTGAAATGCCTGCCAATACCACTTTTAAAATACTTGCCATTATTAAAAGCGTACTGCTCATCAGTTATAGATGACAAAAGATCAACTCCCTGGTTAAGGAAAAAAATATTAGACTTAACTACTGCTGTATTGTTTTGCATGTTCTGATTGTTCAATTATCGGTACAAACCCTTCGCTTACTTTCCTATATAAATGTTCAGCAAGCAACTTACGATCATTATTGAGAATAGGTTCATCCCCAAAGGTAATTGTACCGTAAATTTTCTTAAGCTTCAACAAGTCTGTGAAATGTGAGAGAAAAGTTACATCTCCCCACCAACATACAGAATCTGAAGCATTTATTTCTCCTTCCGGAGTTTCGTACCTGATTGTTGAGTAGTGAACCGGAATGTTATTTTCAGCCGGATAGACCAATAAAGATGCTTTAAACGGTAACACCTTAAACCCTCCACTGGTTGTACTTTCCGGAAAAAGAAGTATCCCTTGTTCTTCGGTTATATTATCAGATATAAGTTTATTTACTCGCTTAACATCACTGCGTTTGTTCCTGTTTACAAATAGCATACCAACTGTGCGTGTCATAAATCCAAATAATGGCCAGCTTAGTACATCATTTTTAGCTACAAAAACACATCTCAGTTTCGAAATAAGCATCATAATATCTACATAGCTAAGATGATTAGAAACAAAAAAGAAAGGCGGTTTAGGGGGAGTACCATGTACCGTAATTTCTAACCTAATCACTTTACACATTAGTGCCCCCCATAAACTTAAAAAATAAGTCGACCATGCCCTCCCCTTTAAACCAATTAGTGAAAATACATAACCGGGAAGCACTAATAAGTAGCAAAATACTGTTACCAGCATAATCAGCAACAGCTTTATCATAACAATTAAAAACCTCATGAAGAAAGGTAAAAAACTATTTAAAAAATAATGCTCTTGTTTGTTCAGAAATAGCTTCCAGATCAAGCAGAATTAAGAAATCAATAGTTTTAAATTGAGTATCTAAGGCAGGCGGACTGCATACTTTACATCCCACATCAAGGTATAGCCGAAATAATTGTGGAAGCTTAATTACACCGTTAAATTTTGAATGATTATCAGTGAAGCAATCGAAATCGGGTTTAACGGCTACTAAATAATCCGGATGCATAAAACCGTTTTCCCTTAGGTGTTTATAAAATGCTTGCCCTTCTGATTTATCCTGACTTGTTATCGAGCAACAACCAAATAAATATCTCTTATTTGTAGCAAGCATATATTTAGCCAATCCCCTCCATAGGAGATATAAAACACGTCCATTTCTGTGGTCCCTGTCTATGCAAGCTCTTCCAAGTTCAAATGCGTCGTTAAGTATAAATTCCGGGAACTCTGAAATGTCAAACTCATTCATAGTATAAAAACCTTCCCCGGAAGCGGCACTTTCACTATCCTGCAAGCGATACGTACCTACTATTTTTGAAGACTTGGTTTCTATTACAATAAGGTGATCGCAGTATTTATCATATATGTCTTCGTCCATTTCTGATTTGTATGACTCCTGCAACCCTTCTCCCAATTCTATATTGAATACATAAAATCGTAACCGAAGTGCTTCTTCTATTTCCTGCCTGTTACTGGCTAAACGAACCGTGTATTTACCACTTTCAATGATTAATTCATTTTTTTTTTGGTCAGAGTATTTTTTTGCTCGTAAATCCATAGTCATTAAATATGATTCAAAAGTATAAAGCCTGTATCATCGTAGTTTCACATTAATGTTAACAAATTATAGCTGATTCCAATTGAATGGTTTGATAACTTACAAACAATGCTTTATTACAAGGAATATATAAAATCTGAAGTAGCAGAATGGGTTGTTTTTGTGCACGGAGCCGGTGGAAGCTCAAGTATTTGGTTTAGCCAAATTAAAGCATTTAAAGAAGAATTTAATGTGCTTCTTATCGATTTACGCGGCCATGGCCGATCAAAAGACCTTCTCCAAAAGTATTATGAAGAAAATTATTCTTTTGAAAACATAAGCAAAGATATTCTGGAGGTTATCGACCATTTAAGTATTGAAAAAGCCCATTTTGTTGGGGTTTCTTTGGGAACCATAATAATACGCTCTTTGAGTGAAATTGCACCTGAGCGCGTACATTCTTCCATTCTTTGTGGGGCTATTACCCATATGAATATCCGATCCAGAATATTGGTTTTTATTGGGCATTTATTTAAACGGGTAGTGCCATATATGTGGCTCTACAGGTTTTTTGCATGGATAATAATGCCTCGAAAACATCATGAAAAATCAAGAAGCCTTTTTATTGGTGAAGCAAAAAAATTAGCCCAAAAAGAGTTCATTAAGTGGTTTAAACTCACTAATGAGGTAAATCCGTTACTGCGTTACTTCAAAGAAAAAGAAGTGGCAATTCCAATGCTTTATGTTATGGGAGAAGAGGATTATATGTTTTTACCTCCGGTAAAAAACATTGTAGAAAACCATGAAATGTCTTTTCTAAAGGTAATTAAAAATTGCGGGCATGTTTGCAACGTAGAAAAACCTGATCAATTCAATGAAGTATCAATCAATTTTCTGAAAAAATACTCAATGAGCTAAACTAATTGTCTTTTTTAAACTCAACATCTGACTGTATTGTAAACAGCCAGGTTTCATCGTTTATTTCTTTTCTCATCCTTTTTGCAGTTTCAACTGCTTCGTCATAGTCAGAAAAACTGTAGTATGCTACATAGTTAAAACGTGTACTAGGATGAAATAAAATTCTCGATTCATATCCCTGAGAGTCTAACAGTTTTGCAAAGTTAGTTGCGTTGTTTGGCACAATAAATGATCCGCCTATTACAAAGTACTTCAGGTTCGAATCATCTGCCGGAGTTTCAACTTCTCCTTGTTCTCGCTTAGCAAGATATTCATTCAGGTCGAAAGCCTTAGGAACCACTACCATCAATTCCGGGTTTTTGATAGGCATGCTCAATTTTTCAAGCTCTTGTTTTTGTTCGTTAGTAAGCTCCTTTTTTTCCTCTGTTGAATCGGCTTTTTGAACCGGTGTTTCTTTTTCGATCACATCTGGTTCTTTGTTTACTATGGCTGTATCTGGCTTCTCTTCCATTTTAGTTTCCTCCGTTTTAGGAGTAGGAAGCCCTCGTTCTTCTTCCGAAATCACATAGTCCATTTCATTTTTAAAACGATCGCGAGCTGCTGCCAAAACTTCACCTTTAGACTGTAATTTTTCATCCATTCTCTCTGCTAAAGTTTTTTCCAACTCAGCCTGAATGATTATAACTAACTCGTTCTCAACTTTGTCATTTGAGCTGTAACCAAATAAATATTTAAGCCCCAAAAACCAACCAGGAAGATCTTTAAGAAATGGTATTCCACGACGAACTTTAATTTCAGAAGTCCTGTAAAGCCCTGCGATTGCAGTCGCTTCACCATTTAATACTAATGTTTGGGTATCTACCTGTTGTTTATTGATAATAGTACTTACGGCATCCGGTAGTGCAGAAGAACGTTCCGCACTTATATCCAGATGAATAAAGGTAGTGTCATTGTAATCAATTACAGTAGGTGTAACGGTAAGAATAGTACCTGTGCTAAAAAATGCATCGGTTACATTACCAGCAAAATCTCTTTGCTTTACAGAAAAATCCTGACCATCCTGAATCTTTCCCTCAACTCCATCTACTACTTTTACTGAAGGAGTAGCTATAACACTTCCTAAGTTGTTTGATTCAAATGTGCTAAAAAGAGCCTGTACACTAATACCAGGGCCTATTTCACCTAAGTTAACCAAAGCATTAAATACATTTTGAGAAACCTGATTCGCATTAGAAGCATTTATAGATACAAACTGATCAACAAAAGCTGTTTGTGGAATAGATTCGTTTGCACCGGCACCAACAAAATCTTGAATATTGGCAGGAACATTACTTGTTAATGTGGACCAATCAATACCTATTTCTTCTAACGCCCTTCGGTTGCCTTCAAAAAAGGTAGCATTAATTCGTACTTCCCTGGTTTCTGTGGTATGAGTGGTAGCTATTGAAGCAGGATCGACAGCACCTGCATTGGAGACTTGTGCCTCTCCACTACCGGGAGAATCTGAAATTGGAGTAACAATTATCTCATAATAATCTGGATATTCTTTAAGTGTCAACTCCCGTATTCTAAGTATATAATTCAGAGCGTCTTTCCAGTGCATTGGAGGTAAACTAACACCAATTTCCCCTGTGTAACCAGAAAGATCTACCACGAACTTATTCTCATACTCTTGCATGAATTGATTTATTACCTCAACTGTTTCAGTAAAATCAGTGCTGCGATCAAAGGTTACAATCTCATCCGGGTTTGTGTATTCCCTGAATGGATTCTTGGTTTGTGCCATACTATTTGAAGTAACCAAAACGCATAGCAAAGCAAGTAGCATAGCACTTGTTGAATATGTTGTGATATTTTTTGCAAATGATTTCATCGTTCCACCTTTAAAGTGAATAGTTCTTTTATGCCGCCTTTATTAAGATCAAAAATAACTTCTCTGTTGTTTGTGTCAATTGAATCAAGATAACCTAAATATACTTTATCTCCCGGTCTCAAAATTTTTGTATCACCATTTTGATCAACCAAAAAAACTCTGGCGCTTGTAAACCCAAGTAATCTTGAACTTTCTACATTAACAAGGTTATCGATATTTTCAGGAACCTCATTAAGGATTAATGGTTTAAAAGGGTTGAAAACTGAAACATCAGGATTTACTCTGAATCGTTCTGATTCAGATGCGTTTGTCGCAAGTTCTTCTTTTTGATAATAGCTTTTTAGTTCCAGTGAAAAACTAATGTATTCGTTAACATCAAAATCAGAAGTGCTGGGAACGGGGTTTAAATTCACTTGTTCTATTTTATTGAGCAGCTGGCTGTTTTCAATTTTGTTAATAAAGGTAATAAAATCTGAATAGGTACTTGTACCCTTTACAGTTGAATTAATGATTCCATACAGATCTTGAGCTACAGAATCTTCAAAAGTAAAGTCATAGAAAAGTTCCAAATTTCCCTCGTTAATTTCACTCAAATAGTCATAAACATCATCAGGATTGTTTGCCTTATACATAGTTTTATCGTAGCCAAGTATGATGTCTTTTGCTAAATTATATCGCTCTAACAACGGGGGATACTGATTACTTATATTCGTTTTTTCTGTTAAATCCTGTTCCAAAGAACTTAACTCAGTAGTTAATTTTTCTATTTCTGCTTCTTGTACAAACTTTATATATGCAAAAGCTGCGCCTGCAAAAATAAGTAATGTAACTAGTAGAATAATGGTATTTCTTATTGCGTACGACACTATTAACCTCCACCTAGCACTTGTTTTAACCCTTGAGCACTTTCCGGGGTATATATTTCTTTGTCTGCAACAATCTTAGTTACCCTGTATTTAAAAGAAAATACTTCTTGCCCTCGTATTGTGATTCTACTTACATCAAGAAGAACAGCTTCACTAAAAATATCTGCCACCATCGGAATCCTGTCTCTTTGTAAAGCTATTCCATCAATGTTCAAAGCTGTACTATTTTGTGCGCTGGCAATCCTTGTAAACCAAATAGAATTTATGTTATCAATTCCTTTGTTGATTAAATTCAGATTTGTAGACCATGCTAATGTTCCTTCACTTAAATCGTTTAGTAACTGTAGCTGCACTTGTATTCCGGAAAGCTCGCTACTTACCCGATTATACTCCTGAACTATGGATTCTAAACTAGTGATTTGAGATTTGGTATTAGAAATGTTGGTACTAAGACTAGTGATCTGATCTGAGTTTTTTTGATAGAAAAAATTCGTGATTGGAAAAGTAGCAACTATAAGTATTAAAAGCAGAATGCCGTGCCATTGCAGTTTAAATATTTTTTGGCGGTCTTTAATGTATTCCGGTAAAAAATTAATATCGGGATATGATTTTTTTTGAAAACCGGCATCGGCCCATGCCATTGAAATAGCAGTAGTAAAAGAAGCAACGGCTTGCTTGTCGTGGTTTTCAGTTACAAACAAGTTTTCATTAAATTCAAAATCAGAAACTTCTATATCCGGGAATCTATCCCTAAAAAAGGATATAGCCTCATCACCTAAAGTGTTATTACAAAGTATAAGTCTATCTAAGTTTGGAATTTCTCCCGTATCAAGTTGAAATAGAATTTTACTGAATACCGTATTAAGAAATTTTTTCGAAGATGAACCTTCTGCAATAATTGGTGAAACGATCAGTATATCAGTTCCTTCCAGAAATATAACTCTACAGTTTTCTTCTCCATATTGAATTAAAGCTGTAATGCTTTCCGGATCCAGATCATAGTTAGCTCGCAGCAGACCAATAGTTAGTGCTTCATCAGGGATAACCTCATTAAATACCAATTTACCGCTGTATACATTTCCAGCAGAAAGTAGTAACTGAAGAGTTTGTGGTTCTTCATCAACAGATACTAATAAAAGAGAGCCATCTTCCCGAACCGAATAGGAATGATAATCTTTTCCTTTTGGATTGCCATACAAAGATTCAAGGCGGTCATCCACAATTATTTGCAGATCTTTATTCTTAATAGATCCAAAGTCTACATCTTTTAAAATTTGGAATACCGTTGATCCCGCTGGAACATTAGTACTTAGCTTTACTCCTGAAGGATCTATCTCTGTTAAAACGTTATAGATTACAAGCTCATTACTTGTAGCAGCTTCTCCTTCCAGTTCACTCGCCGCCATATCACCTAAGTTCAAAATATCGCCGTCATCCTTATCATCATCCAAACCAGCAAGATCCAAATCAAGATCTAACTCGTCATTTTCCACATCAAGATCATCAAGATTAAGATTTAAGTCTTCTTCAGCTTTTGGCCTATCATCAGTATTAAAAACAGAATCGTCTTCAAGCGTGTCATCAAATGCATCGAAAATCTCTTCTGATCCTGAGGTGCTATCTGCTCTTTGAACAGCTTGTGCCAACTTAATCTTATCAAGTTTTTCAAGATAGGCGGTTTTTCCTGAAATACTTATTTGTGCAATCTTAATTGAATTGTCTTCTAATACTACACCGGTATAAAGCTTTTTACCTGCCATTTTAGTAATCTGCCTCACTTAAAAGTTGAACCATCTTGGTTTTGTTATTTGAGTAGTTGATTGCATTTTCTTTTGAAATTTTGCCTCCAAGAAATAAGCGTTTCAGGTCTTGCTCTAAGGTATTCATGCCTTGTTGGCTGCCTTCCATTTGCATCTGGTAAATTTCACCAATGTTATTATTTCGAATAGCTGCTTTAACCGATGCATTAGCTATTAATACTTCCTTAGCCAAAACACGCTTCCTGTCTAGGCTTGGCACCAGTTTTTGACTGATTACACATGTTAATACATCCGCAAGCCTGTTTCTTACACGGTTCTGTTCTTCGGTAGGAACTTCACCCAAAATCCGCTCGATGCTATCCATTGCTGATGATGTATGGAGAGTACTAAATGTTTTATGCCCTGAATCAGTAATCTCGAGAGCAGTTAAAATTGTATCTGAATCTCTAAGCTCTCCAATCACTATTATATCCGGATCCTGCCTAAGTGCCTGGATAGCTCCATCTTTAAAAGATTCCACATCACGACCAACCTCGCGATGCCTTACAACAGAACGAATAGGTTTATGAATTAACTCAACTGGAGAAGAAATTACAACTATATGTGAATCTACAGTTCGGTTATTAGCATCAATAATAGTATCTAATGTTGAAGATTTACCCGAACCTGTAATACCTGTAATTAAACTGAGCCCATATTTGTAATACTTTAAACTCAGTGCTTTTGCTACTTCTGCACCTACCCCAAGAGATTTAAATGGCCGAATGGTGTTATCGATTTTACGCATATTAAGAGCAAGATGCCCCATATCTAAATACATATCCGCCCTGAATCTTTGAGTATTCCCTTCGCCTAACTCAACACTATATGAAAAATCTAAATTTCTATCATTATGCAGCTTTTCTCTTTGCCTGTCGATTATAATATTTAGTAGTAAAAAATCTGTTTCTTGTAAAGTAAAATTCTGATTTTTATCTGTAGGAGATTTGTCTCCATAAATTCTGTACCACACTTTTCCATCGCAACCGGGACCACCCAGGTCTATATCAGATGCTTCGTTTTTAAGCATAGCCTTTAAATAGCCATCTAATATATCTTTTAAAGCAGAACGAGCTTCTTGTGATTGTCCGTCTACAATCTCTCCCATTTTAACAAACAGCTCACTCCCGCTAGCGGCAAACGGTATCTGCTTTATAAGGGGAGCTGCAAGCTCTGTTAGTGTATGTTTTTTTTCAGCCGTCTGCATAAATACTCATTCTTATAGAATGATTTGTGTAATAGATGATTCTTTAAAAAAATATTGTGATATACTTAAGTTGAAATCAGATTATTGTGTTTGTTACCAATTGTTATCGTTTAATAACCTTTTTTTCAAATTAAGCAACTGTACATTCATGTTACTAATTTTTCTTTGTTGTATTTCGATGATATTTTTTGTGAAAATGTTAAACAATTTTTCTGGTTTTTTTCGGAAAAAATTGAGCGCATCATATCTTTTATACCTTAGTAAAATACAATCACCTTCTGCAGTTACTTTTGCCATTCTACTATTCTTGCTAAAAAGAAACGCTTCTCCTAAAAAATTTCCTTCCGAAAGTGTTGCCAGTTGGATCCCATCCTTCCATATCGCAACTTTTCCTGTAGCTACAAGATAAGCGGAATTTACACTCTCTGATTCATTTAAAATACTATCGCTATCCATATAGCGTTCTTCCACACCAATTTGAAGGAACTCCAATACATCTTCATAATGAAAATTTCTTAAAAGAAGCGGAGGCTCCTTTAAAAACTTCTTCAAATATTCTGGCGTTTTATCTGTGTTATCCTGCTTATCCATAGTAGTTAGTCCCCTGAAACCATAATATCGGTAAAATGATTATTAATATTTAATAAGTCCATCGATATTTCAAAAAAATTAATCTTCTAATGTGCCTGCTATTACTTCTTCAATTGTAGTAATACCTTCTTTGATACGCTCTATACCTGAACCCCTAAGTGTTAGCATTCCCTGAGACATAGCAAGTTCTTTGATTGCACCTTCATCAACATCACTACCAGATTCAAGTACTAATTCTTTAATTTCTTTAGAAAAAAATAATGCTTCATGAATAGCAGAGCGCCCTTTAAAGCCTGAGGTTCCACATACCTTACAGCCTACAGCTTTATAAAAAGTAGTCTTTTCATATTCCTCATCTGTAAAGCCAATACCTTTTGCCGTTTCAATATGAGGGCGATACTCTTCTTTGCATTCATTACATAATCTTCTTATCAGCCGCTGTGCCATAACCAGATTAACAGCGTTGGCGATCAAAAAAGGTTCTACTCCCATCTTAAACAAACGAGAAACAGCACTGGGAGCATCATTTGTATGTAAAGTTGAAAATGTTAAGTGACCTGTATTTGCTAATTTAATTGCAATCTCAGCAGTTTTTAGATCACGCATCTCACCTACCAAAACAATATCCGGGTCATGACGAAGAATACCTCTTATTGATTGGTCGAAGGTCATATGGTTACTGATTTTTAACTGACGAGCACCTTCAATGATATATTCTACAGGTTCCTCAATGGTTAAAACATTTTTTGTTGGATCAATTACTGAGTACAAAGCTGCAACTAAAGTAGTAGATTTACCACTACCTGTGGGGCCCGTTATAATTACAATCCCAGAAGGTTGACTAATCGATTTCACAAAATTTTCTTTTGCTACTTTTTGCAATCCCAGCAGATCCAAATCCCGGATTACTTTTCTATCATCAAGAACCCGAATTACTGTAGATTCAAATTTCCGATCGTATTGATTTCCTACGATCGGCATGATAGAAACACGGTATCTAATTCCAATACCATCAATTTGTCGCTGTATAAACCCATCCTGAGAAGCATCTCTTTCAAAACGGTCAACATTTCTGGTCTTATCTTTAATTACTGCAGAAATTGCTTCCGGCTTTACATTTTTCTGTTGATACCAGAGTTGTAGTTTACCATCGATTCGAAATCTTATATCAGTGGTGGTAGGCCCACTTGGTATTATATGCAAATCACTAACTCCTTGGCGAACCGATTCTACTAACATACCTTCTACCAGAGAATTAAGCATACTTTGATTAATCTCTGCATCAATCTCTTCTTCATCAATACTCTCTTCTTCTTCAGCGCCTACTAATTGGTTTTCTTCCTGGTCAATTTCTTCCAGAAGATCTAAAAATTCATTTTTCTGCTCATATACATTATTAAGGATACTCTCTATAAAATCATACCTACAATAAACAAGTTCTGTATTTTTAAAATTAAGTTTTTGAATTACATTTTGAATATTAGGATCAGAAGGATCTGCAGCTGCTACAGTAATTGCATTGTTCGCTCTATGAAAAGGAATAGCTTTTAGTACTACAAGTTCGTCTATAACGTCATTATCGATATCTTCTATATTTTTTTTTATATGCTGAATAATCTCTTCTGAAACCGCTTCAGCACCTTCAAGAACTTCCCGGAAAGCATAAATCTCAGCAACTTCTTTCATTATTGTATGCCTGTCAAGGCCAATATCTTGAAAGAGAATTTGTCCCAATCTTCTGTTACTAGTCTCTGGTTCGAGCTCCAAAATCTCCAAGGCCTCTTTTAACTGATCTTCAGTGATGATTTTCTTTTTTACAAGAATTTCACCGATATGCCTTCTAACATTTATTTTACCCATCTAAATACCGGAATTCGGCTTAATAACAGCGGATTCTGATGAAACAACAGTAATACCTACTAATGCTATCATAATAAATAAATTAACAAAAAGGCTGATAGTATCAACAACCGATTGCATTTTATAGGTAGTTTGAACTTCATAATACTCAGCTAATTGCTTGGCATTTTCTCTTAATGACCCTGATTCAGCTCCTAATCTAAACCTGCTAATAGCTGTTCGTGTAAATACACCTGTTTCTTCCATAGACTCGATAAGCCCTGCGCCATCTTTAAGCATGCGTTTTATGGCAATATCTTTAATCTGCTTTTCCATATAAGTATTTCTGCAGGCTTCGCTGGCAACTTTTATCACTTCAATGTTTTGTCCAGACCCGCTGTACAAAGTGTAAAATACTCTTGCAAAAATCTCAATACTTGTTTTATGCAAAAGATCTCCTATAACGGGTATTTTAATTATATAACGATCAATCAGAAGTTTACCCTTTACTGTTTTACCAAAATAAATAAGTCCTGCTACTGGAGCTAAAAAACTTACCAGCAAGAGTATCCAGTTATCCGAAAGCCAATAACTAATGTCGAGTGTGGTTGCCGTCATCGGAGGGAGTTCAATTCCCATTTCAACAAAAAGTTCAGCAGTTGATGGAAAAATATACCCTACATAAAATAAAACAACCCCGATAACAGCTACTACAGTCACAGCAGGCATCATCAAAGAGCGTTTCATATTTTTCTTAAACTCGGCATCTCTTTCTAAAAACTTGGCAGTACTTTCAAAAACCAATCCCATATTACCCGAAGTGGATGCTACACTAAGCATGTATGCTGCAAATTTCCCAAATATAGCTTCGTGTTTTCCATAAACCTCTGAACCTTCTTTACCAGCTTTAAGATCTTTCTGAATAGTTTTAATAACCTCTTTCATTCTTTTATTGCCAGTATCTTCATATAGAAGATTGAGAATTTCGTCAAAAGTAAGTTGCTGATTTAATAAGTCGGCCGATAAACTTATGAAAGTAACAACTTCGCTATGCGGTACACCTCCCTGAAAGTTAAAAAGCTTTTTGTTTATGCTAACAACTTCATAACCAAGTTTAACCAGTGCTTTTTCTACTTCTTCTTTTGTATAAGCTTCTTGCTCTCCATTTAACGCAGGCTTACCGAGTCGCCTGACTCTATAAAGAAAAACAGATTTCTCTTCTATCGATTGAACTTTAAGGCCATTCGTCTTAGAAATCTTATCTACTTTAATTTGAGCATCTTTTTTTGTGTCTGCTTCAAATTCTTTTTGAATTATCTTACCGGCATTAGAAACAGCCTTTAATCTAAATTGTGCCATATACTATTATTTAGAAAATTAATTCCAGGTTAAGCCAGATTTAGTAACTGTGGCCGAAATTGTATCTTTCCGATCCCGGGTTACGGCAGATATAGTAAAAGATTCCGTACCTCTAGTCAAAATAAAATAAAATCCATTGAAACCGGTAGTATCTATTCCTAAATCTTCATAAGAAATGCTAGCGAAGCTACCGCCCCCGCCTCCTAATATAACTGGTTTTGCAAAATATGATTGAGCTTGAGTTGCTCCTAGCAGCATTTCTTGTCTAATTGCATCCTTATTCGATTCGTTATTTAATTCACCAAAAGTTGTTACTGCTACGGCAATAGAGATACCAACAATTAACATTACTAAGATCGTTAGAAGCAATTCTTTATTTGCCATGACATTGAATCAATTTAAACTTAAAAAAAAAGCCCCATGAAGGGGCTTATAATTTTATATAACTAATTACCAGAATTAGTTATTTGCAACCCAAGTTAGTCCTGATGGACCAATTGTTCCTTGTAAAGCATTTGAACCGGCTTCAAGAGATGAAGTAAGTGACAATGGACCATCAGCTCTTGATGATGGTATTGCTGTAATAGTAACGGTAGTGTCATTAGTAGAGATTACATAATGCCCGTTAGAGTTAAATGCAGTTAATCCATCACCAGATACATCATTAGTAGGGAAAGCTACTTGGTTGAAAGTAATACCATTGAAGCTATTTCCACCTCCACCAAGCATTGTTGGCTTCATGAAGTAACCTTGTGCAGAAGAAGCAAACTGAGCAACGTCTTGACGAACAGCGTCAAGGTTCGCATTATCAGATGCACTAGAGAAGGTATTAATAGCAACTACAGTTGCAATACCTACGATAATTGTTACTAGAATAACTAGAAGTAATTGTTGTTGTCCCATTGGGATCTCCTATTTTATTGTTGTTTGTTTATTTTGTTATGCCGCAAAGTTCTGAAAAGTATTTGTAAATGTAAATTAGAAAATACTTATTCTAATTAAGTTCATTTGTTTGGTAAACAATAAAAGAATTTATTACAAAGAATTAGAGAGATTTTTCGATTTGTGGGTTTGTAATATTTAGTTAACCTAATTCAATTATATATACTGGGGTTTTTATTCAGAACTTTAAGTTATTAAGTTAGCTTTGAATAAATTTACAATGAGTAAAAATAACTCCGCTTCTTATTATATACTTTTCTCCCTGTGGTTGTTGGTTTTTTCTGCAAGCAGCCAGATAATGATTATAGCACCTATCCTTCCTGAAATAGGCAAAACCTTAAATACACCGGTAGAATTTTTGGGTAACCTGGTTACTGTATATGCTGTAATGGTGGGTGTTTTTGCAATTATCATGGGCCCCTTTTCTGACAAAATTGGAAGAAGAAAAATTCTGTTAATTGGAACGGGCTGTTTATCTGTATTTCTTTTTTGCCATGCTTTAGTAGTTGATTTCACAAGCTTCCTGATTGTTAGAGCAATGGCTGGTATGGCAGGTGGGGTTTTAAGCGGTGCCGCAGTAGCATATGTAGGCGACTACTTCCCATACGAAAAAAGAGGTTGGGCTAACGGGTGGGTTATGAGTGGAATTGCAGTTGGGCAGATCCTAGGTATACCATTAGGTACATTTCTTGCCGAGCAATATGGTTTTAAATCTCCCTTTCTTGTCTTTGGATTTATTATGGCACTCACTTTTTTCCTTATATATATAAAGGTACCCCAACCTAATGTAGAACTACACAAGGGTAAACTTACAATTGTATCCTCTTTATCAAAGTATATAGAACTCTTGAAGCGATCGGAAGTTAGTTTTGTGGCTTTATGTTATTTATTGATGTTCCTTAGCTTGTCGGTTTTTATTATTTATCTTCCAACATGGCTTGAAGATTCTTTCAATTCTTCCTTAACAACAATTGGTTATATATTTGCTGTTGGTGGAGTAGCCAATGTTATAGCGGGCCCTAGTTCGGGATGGGTTTCAGATAAGATCGGTAGAAAAAACATGATTATTACGTCTTGCCTGGGGCTATTCGTACTAATGGTTTTTACAACACACTTTGTAACTGACCTTGTATTAGCCTTTATACTTTTTCCGGCAGTTATGACATTGGTTGCTATGAGGATCAGCCCATTTCAAGCACTTTCTTCTGAGCTTATCACTTCAAATAATCGTGGAACTATGATGAGTTTGCTTGTGGCAATTGGTCAGGTAGGCTATGGTATTGGAGGAACCATAGCCGGCCCTCTTTATTCTGCAGAAGGCTATGCCAGTAATACCTACTTTGGTGCTTTTGCAATTTTAATTACGGCGTTTATTGTATGGAAATACGTACCTGAACCGGAGCTTAAAAAAGCTGCCACCATAAATACAGGAATTATTGAATAAATAGATTATTTAAGAACTTTTCTTTCAAGTACGATAAATTTATATGTAACTTTACGGCCGTTTAAAATATCTTTTAAAAAGAAAAAAATATCCATGAAAGGAAAAGCCATGAAAACATATCATCTGTCACGCATATTCCTATTATTTTCTGTTGCTGCTTTTTTAGGTTGTGAAAGCCCCAGCAGTAACGATGTATCCATATCAGGACGAGTTGTAAACAATAGCTCTGGAGAGCCACTCAGTGAAGCAGTTGTCGTAATAACAGCTCCCGCTCAATTTCAAAACGAATCTAAAATTACTGGAGCTGATGGATCTTTTCGATTTTCGGGATTAAATGTAAATGAAGCTACAGATATCAGCATTGAAGCTCGTAAAACTGGGTTTGACAGAGTTTCTATTACGGTACCGGCCACTCCCGGACGGGATATTAATGTAGAGCAGCCGATTGCTTTAATTCCTGAGGATACAGGTGGCGGCGGAGACAATGGCGGCGGCGGTGTTGCAGGGCCATCTACAGGTCCTGCTCAATTAATCTTAACCAGCGTTCCTGTTCAGGCTATAAATATTGCAGAAACCGGAGATCAAATTAGTGCGGCTTTTACATTTCAGGTTCAGGATTCTGCGGGTAGAGCACTTACTATTAGTAACCCTGCAAGGGTTAACTTTGATATTATATCAGGCCCTGGAGGCGGAGAACAGGTAACCCCTTCCAGTTTAACAACAAATGCAGCTGGAGAAGTTACAACTGCTCTGTTTAGTGGTAATACAGCCGGACCCGTTAAAATACAAGCAAGCATTACCCGTGAAGATAATGGCCAGGTTATTCGCTCAACCCCTGTACTTATTGCTATTCATGGAGGATTCCCGGATCAGAACCATTTTAGTATAACAATGGAGCCATTTAGCATTGAAGGGTACAACTTTAATAATGTAAGGAGTAATGTTACAGTGATTGTTGGTGATCAATTCAGTAATCCTGTTAAACCCGGAACGGTTGTTTATTTTTCTACTTCAGGTGGCATCATACAAGGTTCCAGTCAAACCAATGAAGATGGAGTGGCTAGCGTACAACTGATTACTGCTGCCCCCCGCCCTTCAGATAATATAACTGGAAGTGGAGGGCGTCTTGGTTACGGTACAGTTACTGCAAGAACAATAGATCAAAATGATAATGCTATACTGGCAACTGCAGAATTTCTTTTTTCCGGAATCCCCCAAACGCCGATAGTTACCAGAAATGGCGGCGCAAACCCGGGCGATGGTTTTGCAATTCCACCTAATGGTGGGGTAAGTTTTGAATATACCGTAACCGACCAAAATGGAAACCCCTTGCCATCTGGAACAATGTTTAAAGTGGAAGTTGGTGAAGGCTTGGATGCTACCGGAGACGTTGAATTTGAATTAGGTGATTTCTTATTCCCCGGCGAAGGTGCTACTCAATTTTCATTCTCGGTTAGTGATATCGATGAAGATGCCAGCGATGTTGGTGGAACATCAATCAAAATTATAGTTACAACCCCCAAAGGAGTTTCAGCTTCAACCTCTATTGAAGGAACAAGGGCAAAACGGATAAAAAATTGATTAAATGAGCGATAAATTTTTCGATTATAACTCAACCAGTTATAACGAATTTTTAGATGACTTTAGAAAAAATCCCAGCAAAAAAAGGATCATTATCTTAGCGGGAAATTTTAAAGAGAATAGAACATTTGCTCTCTCTCAGTTTGAAATGGAAGCATTGGGTAACATCAAAGAAATTTATCTTTCAGACTATATTACCGAGTTTGAAAACGAAACGTATCAAAAACTGAATGGGCTTTTTGAAAAACTTAAAACCTTAAACTCATTAATAGTTTTCAAAAAAGCTGAGCAGCTATGCGGCGTTTATGTTGGGCATACGTATTCTGTTGTTAAATATGCCACCCCTCAGGAAAAATACTTCATTAAGAAGTTGAACGAGCTGGCCCCGCCTGTCATTCTAGAGTTTGAGAATGAATACAATCTTGATAAAGCAATCGAACGAATTGCTGATGTTATAATCCGGTTTCCTGTTCCTTCTTCTTCTATTGAGAAAATTTTCTTTGCAATCTCTCAATTCAGGGTAAACGGATCTAACCTCCCCTGCAAGCGCCCGGTGTAAATAATGGCACAAACAGAGTCAGACCAGGAAAAAATAGTTTCGGTCTGGCACGATATTAAAACATCGCTTTCGGGTACAGATAAAGATTTTACCAAAGGTAGTATAGGCAGGGCTATAATTGTGCTCTCTATCCCAATGGTTTTAGAAATGCTGATGGAGTCGGTGTTCGCAGTAGTCGATATCTTCTTTGTTTCTAAATTGGGAGCAGAAGCTATTGCAACGGTCGGGATCACAGAATCACTAATGACCCTTATCTACGCACTGGCAATTGGCTTTGCAATGGCCACAACGGCACTTGTAGCCCGCAGATACGGAGAAAAGAACTACGACCAAGCCTCCATAACCGCAGTACAAGCAATTCTGGTAGCAATTATAATATCTATACCAATCGCTTTACTCGGGGGATTATTTGCATCAGAGCTGCTTATACTTATGGGTGCAACAGGAAAAATCGTTTCTGAATTCTCGATTTACACAACCATCATGTTCAGCACGAATTTTGTAATCATGCTGATCTTTATAATAAATGCCGTATTTCGAGGGGCCGGTGACGCAAACATTGCAATGAGATCACTTTGGATAGCCAATGGAATTAATATTGTTCTGGATCCACTATTAATTTTTGGAGTTTGGATTTTTCCTGAAATGGGAATTGCCGGAGCAGCAGTTGCGACATCAATCGGACGCGGGATCGGAGTCGGATACCAGTTCTATAAACTCTTTGATGGGAAAACCCGGATCAACCTTCTTAGAAAACACCTGGTTGCCCGATGGGATATTATGTGGAATCTGATAAAAGTCTCGTTGGGAGGAATCGGCCAATTTATTATAGCAACAAGCAGTTGGATTGGTTTGGTTCGCATTATCGCCGAATTCGGCAGTGTTTCTTTGGCTGGTTATACCATTGCAGTGCGAATTTTGATCTTTTCGATCCTTCCCTCCTGGGGAATGAGCAATGCCGCGGCAACACTTGTAGGCCAGAATCTTGGGGCTGAACAACCAGACCGTGCAGAAAAATCAACCTGGATATCGGCATTTGCAAATATGGTGTTTCTGGGAATGGTAGGAATTGTGTTCTACACTAATGCTGAACTACTAATGAGTATTTTTACGGCAGATGTTGACATTATAGCTATTGGTGCCCAATGCCTTCGAATTATGAGTTATGGATATTTGGCTTACGCATTTGGTATGGTCATAATCCAGGCATTTAATGGAGCCGGAGATACCTTTACCCCGACACTGATAAATCTTATCTGTTTCTGGCTGGTTGAAATTCCCCTTGCTTACTTGCTTGCTATGGAATTTGGTTTTGCAGAGGAAGGTGTTTTCTATTCAATAGTGGTTGCAGAAACATTGTTAGGGGTAATTGGGTTTGTACTATTTAAAAAAGGAAAGTGGAAAACAACACAGGTTTAGCATGAAAGTAACCATCACTTTAGACCGTTCGGGCCGCCGCGGCAAAGAAGTAACACTGATAAAAAATATTCAGCACAACCCACAGCATATCGAAAAAATTGCCAAAAAATTAAAAGGCCAGCTGGGAACCGGCGGAACCGTTAAAGGCAAAACCATCGAAATTCAAGGCAACCACATTGAACGGGTTAAATCCTTGCTCGAAAAAGAAGGATTCACTTTTTAGAGCGAAACCTTATTTTCCTGCCGGGGATCCAGATCATACAAAGAAGAAGCTGTAGCCTGTACCGTTTTATACCATTCGTTTCCATATTTATCATTGATGGTATAAAAATCAGCAAAATCAGGCTTCCGTAAATTCATCTTCCACTCCTGGGTTTTAGACTTGAAAGACGGATCAATGTGGAGCAATTCATGATAAATTACCATCTCTTTAGTTTTACCGTCCAGCATATCCCATAACTCTCCTGACACTTCAATCAAATAATCATTTCCGGAATAGTACTTTACTTCGCGGGTAGCCTTCATACATTTAGCAGCTCGCTGTTTCGAAATATTCGGATACACCAGAAAATAGCCGATCTCAGCCGGGCCAAAATCTAAATTATTCTTTTCTATTACTGTTTTGGCTATTGCTTCTATTTCAGGAGATTCCATTAGCTGCTTTTCGCTGGAAACTACTTCAACCGGCTGTAACAAATCATTGTCATTCATATGTTCTTAATCTTTGTATAAAATTACTGAAGTTGCCACAATAGAGTATTCTGCCTGCTCTCCTTTAATATCATCAGCATCTTTTCCTGCATCTTCTGCAAAATGCTTTGCTTTCTCTTCGGTCAACATCTTTTTACTGAACGTTCCTACAATAGTAACTTCTTTCCCTTCCGAATCGGTAGGGATAAAAAAGCCATAATCTTTAAATGTAATTCTCGCTGAATTCTCTCCATCCCGGGCAACAAAAAAGCATCCCTTCTTTTCACACACTTCAGCAATAGTAGCTTTAATGACAACATCTTTGTTGATGGCCCCTTCATCTTCAATAACTTCAGATAATGATCTTGATCGCTCCGGAGTTTCTAATACCGCTCCAAATACTTCGAACTCGTCAGTAACCTGAACCGGCTCCGAAAGCCTGATTACTTCTTTCTTGTTCTGGGCATGAACCGTTCCTGCAAAAAAAATGATTACTGTAATAACTACTAACTTTTTCATGTCTCTTTTTTTCGATTATTGATTCAGCACAAAAATACTAATTAAGCAGCCAATTGTTACCCTTGATTATTAATTATTCTTTATTATCCGGTAATTCTTAGTCATCTAATTTCGGTTTATTGAAAAGCTTCCTTTCGGCCCTTTTTGGATTTTTGTTCAGCCTTTTTGTTGAAGGGTTTTCCCGCATCATTATTTCCTTTTTCCATAGCCTGGAATTTTCTTTCTTCGGGATTGATGCGCTCCCCGGTGTTTCCTGGATTATTGCCGCATATCTTGTTTCTTTAATAGCAACCTGGCTGGGTACAATGCTGGCTTTAAGCATCGCTAACCACGATCCGGAAACAACATTCAAATTTGTACTTACATTTGTATTTGCATGGATTGCGTTTGAAACTTTATCATCCTTTAAAGTAATTCCTGCATGGTATTTAATTACTTTTCCGGTTACTTCTTTAACAGGACTGTTTCTTGCAAAATACACCTATACACTTAATCAACATGCGATTACTGATTCTTAGCTGCCTGGTAGTTTCTTTTTTGGGATGCTATTCTAACCCGGAGTTCAGCACCCGGACACTATCATCTCCTTCAGGAGAAAACGCCTCCCTCCCACGACTTTATACCGACAACTCCGGAACTGTTTTTATGAGCTGGATTGAAACCAAAAACGATACCTCTACTCTTTTTTATTCAAAACTTGACGGAAATAAAAACTGGTCTCCTCCGGAAAAAATCGCCTCCTCAAACAGTTGGTTTGTAAACTGGGCCGACTTCCCATCAGTAATTGCGCGAAACGGAAAACCTCTGGCCGCTCACTGGCTTAAAAAAACTCCTGGTGGAACCTACGCTTATAACGTAGAAATAGCTTCTGCTTTAAATGACTGGGAAACATCTGTTACTCCGCATAATGATAATACAGCAACTGAACATGGATTCGTAAGTATGGTGCCGGTTTCTGACTCTACATTTCTAAGCATTTGGCTGGATGGAAGAAATACTGCAGGGCATGGCGGCCACGATGCACATGATTCCGGTACCGATCTTTCAACTGCAATGACATTGAGATCTGCTACCCTGGATATGAGTTTAAATATTCTGGAAGAACATGAAATTGATGCCAGCGTTTGTGATTGCTGCGGAACTGCCGCAGTGCAAACTTCGAATGGCTTTATTACGGCTTACAGAAACCGGTCTGAACAAGAGATAAGAGATATTTATGTAGCCCGGTTTGTGAATGGAACATGGAGTACTCCAACTCCCGTCCATAATGATAACTGGAACATAGCAGCATGCCCGGTAAACGGGCCGGCCATAGCAGCTTCAGGAAACCTGGTAGCTGTTGCATGGTACACTGCTGCTCATGATTCTGCTAAAATAAAACTTGCCATTTCTGATGATGAGGGTACATCTTTTAATAGCACTTACGAAATAAACAATGGAAATCCTTTAGGTCGGGTTGATATTGAGATTTTAAATAACGGCTCTTTTCTCATTAGCTGGATGGAGCGAAATACAGAAGATCGCTCCAAAGCGGATTTTATCGCAAAGCAAATTAATGAAAGTGGAAACGTAATAAACGAATATAAGATCGCTGATATGTCTTCCAGCAGGCGAAGCGGTTTCCCTCAGTTAACTGGTTTGGGAAACAAAATAATTGCTGCATGGACACATCTGGAAGAAAACAAGCCTTCTGAAGTTAGACTGGCTGTTTTAGAATAATTACATCTCAGGCAGGTAATCCCCGGTCTTTTAATTTTAAGTCTTGAGCGAAAGCAGTGACTTAAAAGCATCAATGCATAGAAGTTTTTGACTTCGATGAAATCATCCATAGTAACATTTCATTCATTCTGGTCAGGCCCGTTTTATCTTTATGCCAACCTGCCTGGCTTGCAATGCAAGTTACAAACTTGCTTTACCCTCACTCTTAAGTCACAGACTTAAGAGATCTTTGGGGATTCAAATAGAATTATGGTTAATCTTTTCTTACTCATTTTCCTTTGCTAATTGTCTCTGCTTCTTATGTAGGTAATATGTTGCAACAGCAGCTAATAAGGAGACTCCTAATGGTATTAGAGAAGTACTCCAATAGCTAATTTTGTCCGCATATATTTTAGAAGCTCCCATTCCTGTGATATTCGTAAAGAAGACCCAGAACATGATAGCTGTCGTTATCACAAAAAATAACTCAAAAAGTATCAGGGCAATTCTTTTGTATCTCATTTTCTTTTCCTTCTGAGTTTTTGATAGTTCACGTGCAGGAATACCGGATTACTGCTTTTCCTGAAGGCGTTAAAAAACGCAGGCGCATTTCCACACAGGTCTATGCACCCTGCTGAGCCCGGAAATGTTCCCCCGTGAATGGAGAAACCACTTCGGGTAACTCCCCCTGGGCCTTTTACCTGCCCCGGTAATAAGAACAATCGACTTTGTCCCCAAGAATGTGTACCACCCGGCCATTCTCCTCTACCTACCAATGCTGCTACTTGTTGTGCCGCAGATAGGTTCTTCCAGTCTTGGATCTGGCCGAGTGTTGTGAATTACCAACCCTTCCATTGAGGTGATTATAAATATCGCTGACGCTTTGGAAGTGAGCATAGATTTCTTAGTCGGCAAATCTTCGGTAGAAGTGGACAAACAAACCTTAAAGCGGTTAGAGGAAATACAAAACCTCCCAGAAGCAGATCGGGAAGCACTCATGCTAAACATCGATAACTTCATTAAGGCTACCAAGCTCAAAGCTATTCAATAGCCCAAACAAAAAAGCCCCGACACGTTGCCGGGGCTTGAATTATTGTTAAAGGTTTTCTATTAATAAAAGTATTTAAAGGGCGCTTAACTTATCAATTACACTCTCACAGAGTAGCCCTTTTTTGGTTGGTTGATAGTCAGCGTCAAAACCTTCAGTCTGTAAGATATGCTCAATCTTCTCGATTAAAGATGTTACAAGATCGTCATCATCTTTCAATTTGATCATTACTTCTTCATCGTTTGGGTTATCTATTTTGAAAGAATCAAAATCAATCCCATCACTTGAGTTTTTTACCAAATCATATTCTTTTTTAGTCAGTCTTAATTTCAACATTGTCGGACTCCTAGTTTCCATTTAGTAATTTTTTTACGATTCGACTACTGGTAGGCCATGCGGTTATTCTTTTTCCACGTGTTGTTGAGTTGTTGCACACCCGGAAACAAGGAGACAAACAAAAATAAATTTATATATTAAATTTTTCATGATTTACCTTCTCCATCTTTTAGTGTAGTGGAAATACGAGAATTTAGAATAATACCCTTTAGCTGTCCTTAGCTGCATTGCGGGCGCATAACGTTTAGGGTTAGGATTTACGGGGTCGAATGTGATCGTATCATTAAATTTACCTCTCGGAGAATAGTGAAAGCCTATGGCTCCAAAATTGGTAGGCACACTCAAAAACCGTAATGGTATATTTCCATCACTCGTTCTTAAAAAGACATCTTTCACTGATACTGCTACAGACGTACCTGGACCAACCCCCGTAAAATAATCACCTACCAAAAAACCGTCTTTTCCAGTACCCATTGAATGCGCCATTGCAAAGGCTAACTGATCCACAAATTGTTGATCACTCAATGCATCAATATCAGCTTTCAAATAAGTATCGGAGGTAAAAGAAGAACCAACATCAATGCCCGGTGCCTTCTTTCCAAATAATGCATCCTTGATCTTACCAAAGAAGCCTTCTCTTGCCTGAGGCAAGTAGCTTTCCATTCCATTATTCTTAAAAAAGTCAGTGACTTCAGATTTATTCATTCCGTATTGCTCCCGGAATGTATCAAAGTTATCTCCATCTCCATCTTCATATCGGATATTCCCATCCTCATCATAGCTTTGTATCCACATGCCCGTTGGATCGATATAAAGTAGTGGGTTATTTGCTACGTAGGCATACGGACTCAATCCCGGGCATAAGTTAGTTTGAAATAATTTTTATAGTACTATCTCAACTTTATGATTATAGAAGTCGATTATTAGCGTAGTATCTTTACTTGAATAAACCCATTCTATATCACCAAATGAATTGTATGTTCCTGTAAAATCAATAGCTGAAAAGATGTTCTTATCTTTGATTTCAAATTCTTTAAGTATCTCAAATGAATCTTCATCAAATATAACATCTTGATCACATTCATCTAATTCATCCATTGCACATTCTTTATCTAAATCATATTTAGATTGGAATTCTAATGTAGTTTTGTAAATAATTGTCTCAACAAAATATGTTGAATCCCTATTAATAAAATCCTCTTCAAAGCCAGACATTGTAATAGCCAAATATTTTTCGTCAGTAGTAAATAAAAAACTTGTTAATTCAGATACGTAGTTTCGTTTAGTAATAGCATCTTCATTTTTTTTACCACAAGAAATTGTAATAATCAGAAGAAAGATTAGCTTTATTAGTTTTTTTTTCATCTTATTTTGATTTTATGTTTCTAAGCTTACGTACCAAGGAATTATAAAAATTTTGCTCACTACCTGTAATCACTCTCATCTTAATAGCAAAGGCATGAGGTGTAGATTGCAATTGCATAAATCTATATTGTTTTAATATTTGTCTACCATCTTTGTTACGAATAGCATTTCCATATTGGTCTATCTTATTTTGTAAATGATTTGGTTTTGGAAGGTTTGCGTATCCAGGTCCATTTTGTTCGATATTAAATTTAGTGTAATCTGGAAAATTAACTCTATTTGTCGTGGCAGAAATAAAGAACTGCACATGACCATCAAAAGATCCAAAACTCGTTTTTGCAATAAATTCGTAAACTCCAGATTCAGCACTTGGCCCATTTACTTTACCAATTCTTTCATCATAAAAGTCAAATATATCATTTAAATCTCCATTTCTAAGATCATTTTCTGCTAGATATAATAAATAATCAACTATAGCTTGACCTCTAGCAGAATTATCGATCTGATGCCAGTTTGGCTTTTTGCTTTGAGGAGATTCAATGTTGCTAGATATTCTATTCAATATGCTATTCGCACCCCACACATCAGAAGCACTTGCTCCGGCATCTATGGCATCCCACTCCGCTTGTGCTTCCTGTGCATACCGCTGGTTACATTCATCCCGGGATTCCCCGTCATTACACGAAAACATCCCGGTAGGGTCAATCAGATTGACAGGATTATTCCCTACATATACATACGGTGAAGAGTATTCCAGCATCGGATCCACCTGCAGGAACCGTGCAAGAGTAGGATCATACCCCCGGGCAAGCATATAGTCTATGTTTATGCCGGTTTCTTTATCCCGTTCATGGCCGGTGTATTTGTAGGCATCGGGGGTTCGCATCTTCAAAAAATTTATTCCACTCAGCTATTGTATATGTATGATCTTGGAAAGTAACTCCTGTAAAATTTCCCTTCTTATCTACATTAATTGTAAGGTTCCGCAATGTTTTTTAGTTAGTTGGATTCAGTATCCAGAGATTTAATTGTATAGCTTTTCAATAAAGCAACAATTAATAGAAGTAATCCAATTAAAAGCCCTCCCAAAAGTATCTGCAAAAAATAGGGTTCTTCTGCAATTATGTTTTCAGAAAAAAGCATAAATAATGGCAGCAAAAAAGTCGTTAATACTAAAACTGCAATTATTCTAAGTTTTATTGTTTTAGCTTTATAAAACAGAATTAAGCTATAGACAGACATAACTCCATTAACAGCCATTATTAGGTAGATTCCTTTATCGGGGAGCAAGACTGTTACAGGGTAAAATATTAACCCGTTTAATTGGAATAATAATATTTGAATCAATGGGATGAAAGAAGTTGCTATTAAGATTAAACCTGTAAATAGAGCGATATTTAGATCCTTGGATTTATTCATAATTCAATCAATTATTTATGTGATCATTCCACTCTTCGTCGGTATGCGTCGAAAGCAACCCGGTAGGGTCAATTCTGTTCAGTGGATTATTCAACGTGTAATGGTAAGGTGTCCATCCGTTTTGTCCTCCCTGATCGTGAAGTGGATCAATCTGCAAGAATCTACCTGTAACCGGATCCATTGTTCGGGCATTCATATGATACATATCCAATCCTGCCTCTTCGTCAAACTCATGCCCGGTGAATTTGTAATTATCCGCAGGATTGGCGGAGTTCGAAGAACGCCCCGGCATTTCCAGCCCAAACGGGTAGTAATCAAAGCTCTCCTCATGGTTGCCTGCATCATCCACAATGGCCCGGATGCTGCCCAGGTGGTCTTTGAGGTAGAATTTGCTCTCCAGAGAGCTGGTGGACGTTCCGTCTAAGTCTATCACGTAGTAATACCCGGAGGCGTAGTCCGGGGAGTACACCCGCACGTAGTAGGTTTGGGTGGTATATCCACTCTCAAACATTTTTAGTATCGCTATCCTTGTAATACTAGCAACCAAACTCAAACCATTCAGTAGCTACAAATATAAAAGCCACGACAAAATGCCGAAGCTTTAGTTTCGTAAACTTACTCTATTTCTTTATGAATATGGATTCCAAATTTTGAAGCTTTTGAAAAAAATTTATTACCAGCACCATTAGGAGCTATGCTAAAACTTTCATCATCTTCATAGTCAGCTTGTGATAGTATTAAACTCCCTAAAAATTTTAAAGATTGCTCGTTTCCCTCAAGTACAATACTATCAGATAATTTATAGATGTTGAGTTTTACATCTTCTTCGCTAAATTGCATACATATTTCGTCAGGTGTTTTCATAGTTACTTTTTAAAAATTTGTTTGACTCGGCCATCAAACCATACAGATCTGTCTCTATTACCGTTGTCAAAGTTTTTCTTGTTTTTATATACTTCCCAATGATTTTTGTGAAACATGTCCTTCATCCAAATTTCACCTGTTTTCTTATTTTTTTTAGCTTTTGTTCCACGAACGTTTTCAAAATCTTCCGGCTTTGAATTTGGGGTCTTTTCTAAATTATGAGCACTAGGTATATTCAGAGTAATCGTCTCTTGATCCGCAAAGGTAATCGCATTATAAGCAGCATCGGCAACTAAGCCTAACAGTATTCCTCCTGCAACTACATCGGCCGGGCCAGGTGCCGGAGAATCTACTGCTGCTGTACCAAGAACTACGGGCATTCCTGCGGATAATCTCGAACCAAATGATGGTCTTTCATAACTCACAGTCGTAGTCATCTCAAAGGATTCATTTAATGACACTGTGGTTATAGAACCGTCTTCTTCAATCCTGAAAGTTCCAATTGTATTTTCTACAATGGCCCCTGGTGCGTATTTCTCCAAGCATTGTTTTTGTGTACTACAATCCGGGTATTTACCAGTTGGATCATTATATAGAATCGGGTTATTTAAAGCATAAGTATAAGGACTTAGATTTGGGTATAATCTCGCATAGGGATCAATCTGCAGGAATCTTCCTGTAACAGGATCATATCCCCGTGCAAGCATATAGTCGAGGTTTATGCCGGTTTCCTTGTCCCGCTCATGGCCGGTGTACTTGTAGGGGTAATCAGAAGTGGAAGACCGATCCGGCATTTCCAGTCCAAAGGGATAGTAGTCCCGGTTTTCTTTGACCGCTCCGGCCTGATCGACTACGGCCCGGGTACTTCCCAAGTGGTCGGTGATGTAGTAGCAAAGTTGGGAGCTATCCCAGGTTCCAATCATATCATTACCCAGGCTATAGATTTATAACTCTGGATAGGATATACGAGGTTCCAAACTCCCTTTCCAGACATCCAATTCATAAAGAAACCCATCACTATCCTTAAATAGAGTCATAAGAATATCGATACCATCAGAATCCCTGTAGTCAAATTTACCAATCACTCCTCCAAGTTTTCGCTCTTCATATAACTTGTCATTTCGTATGAATGCTATGCTTCCCATACTTCCATCTTCTAATTCTATTACTTCAAAATTTGGAAAATCCTTTGATAGACTAAATTTTGCATCCTTAGCAATCTTTTCAACGATTTTTATCTCATAACTATTAATTTTTCTTCTTTTCATGATCACTTAATTACTTATCAAAAATAGTTCCCACATTAACTTCACCTTTAGCATTCTTAAATGCTGAATATTTATAGGTCTTTCCATTTACGGTAACAGTAAATCTTTTCCCTTGGTTAATCGGCAAACTATTGTATCGTGCTTTTAAATCTTTTGCAATGGCATCTGCTACTTTCACACCATCTGCTCCTGTTTCATGTAAATGTCTAAAAGCATGATATGATTGATTCTTATTTCTACCAAACACAAGTTTAAAACCACCACTTCCTGTCTTAACAAACATAGAAATACCTTTACCGAGTATATATCCACCAGCAATTCCGATGGCAGCGTCTCGCCACCATCCAAATATGATATCAGATGATGTCTGGTAAGTTATATTGCCTTTACTATCAGTTGATACTTTGACTTCCCCGTTAAAAGCATCATATATGTTATCAGCTATTGTGTTTGCCCACCTTCGATACTTTTTTCTATCTGTAATCAGCGTAAAGCTATTCTTATCATTTCTTACACCATCCCAATCAACCACACCATCATCATCTGTAAAACTATCAAGGATGTCTTGAGTGGTATATACATTCAGTGCATTATCTTCTCCATCATCAAATACAGCTTTTCCATTAACATAGTATATAGTTCTACCATCTGGATCAATTGCGTTTAATGGGTTATTTCCTACATAGGCATATGGGCTCATTTCTGGATAATTATCGTAAAGCGGATCCACCTGCAAGAACCGGGCAAGAGTAGGATCATATCCCCGGGCAAGCATATAATCTATGTTTATGCCGGTTTCCTTGTCCCGCTCGTGTCCTGTATACTTATAGGCGTAATCAGAAGTGGAAGACCGGTCCGGCATTTCCAGTCCAAACGGGTAGTAGTCAAAGCTCTCCTCGTGGTTGCCTGCATCATCCACAATGGCCCGGATGCTGCCCAGGTGGTCTTTGAGGTAGAACTTGCTGGCTATAGTAGCCAGCGGGGTCCCGGAAAGCTGTATTCCGTAGCCTTCCCCGGAGGTATAGGCGTAGCTATATACCCGCACATAGTATCTGCCGGGTGTTACCGAGAAAGAACTGCTCAACGGACGCATTCCCGAGGAGGATTTCACCGTGGTCAGCCCGCTGTTCTTGAATTCTATCTGATAACTGGTGGAGGTGTTGGAGGGCTGGTAATAGGCGTGGCTGGTGAGGGTGTAGTTTACCGTTCCGGCGTTGGTTATATCAAAGTAGTACCAGTCGTAATTTTGCCAATCCAGCACCCCACTGGTTTTTCCTGCCTTTATCCGCCCATCGGCGGAGCCCGAGGTGTTGTTATTTTCGCTTTCAAAGGTGATGGTACCGGAGGTATTAAAGACTCCCGAGGGGTTGCTTACCTCGGCCACGCCTTCCACACCCAGCCCCAGGATGTTAAACTCCACATCTCCGGCGTTGTTAATGGTAGCCAGGGTTTCGCTTCCGTCGCGCAGGTAGTAAGTCCAGGTTCCGCTGGAGTATTCTTTCAGTATCCGGTTTCCTGAGGAGTTGTACAGGGCGTCCAGCGTCTGGGAGCCGGTATTGACGGTGGAGGGAAGATTGAACTCATTGTAGGTAATGCTGGTGAACTTCCCGGCCTGGCTGGTCATATTGCCGTTGGCGTCGTAGCCGAAGGAACCGGTGTATTCTGCGTCCCAGTCAATGCTCCCTGTTGTTCCGGCAAATTCGTCTATTTCGGATAGCTTATTGGTTCCTGCATTATAGAAATACTCCAGGTAATCAATGTAACTTCCGTTTTCATCATACCGGGTAAGGGATTCAATGTTGCCTTGTTTGTCATATCCCAGGTTATTCACTTTGAATTTGTTGCTGGCTATCCAGCTACCGTTGTAGTTTTGGTAGCTGGCGCTTTTTAACCGGTTGAGGTTGTCGTAGGTGTGTACGTATTTGTAGCGATTGTGCCCGCTGGCTACGGCTTGCAGCGGGTTATAAAATTCTGATTCCTGGATATTGCCGTTATCGAAGTAGGTGTATTTTGCCGAAAACGGGTAGCTGGCGGATGCCGGGTTGTTGATTCTGGTTAAGCGCCCTTGTATGTCGTAGGTGTAGTCCATGGCGGTGCCGCCGCGGAAGGTTCGTTTCTTTAGTTGTCCGTCGGCATGGTATTCATAGGTTACTTCTGCTGGTTCGGTGTCGGCGGTTCCGTCCATAGTCAGGGTTACTTCGGTTAACTGGCCCAGATCATTATACTCATAATGATGGTACAATGTCTTACTGTTAAAGGTGACTTTGCGGCGGGTTACTTCTCCCTGGCGGTTGTAGGTGTAGGTGATGGTTCCTTTCCAGGCGGTTTTAGCTCCCATATGGACTTCTTTGGTTACCACTCTGCCTTCTTCGTCATAGCTGTATAGTTCTAACTGCCAGGGATTGGTGGTTCCTGCCGGGCTGTTGGTGCCTACCCGGTAGATGCCGGCTACCATTTTGCCTTTGGTGTTGTTGGCTGTAAACCCGGTAATGAGCGAAGAGCTGACCTGGTTCCAGGGAAAGACCGATGTACCGGGCTTGGCGTCATAGGCATTGGCTCCGTTTATGTTTGCACTTGTACTTTCAAAAGCCTGGCTGCTATTGCCGTCTAAAGCGGTAAAACTTCCTGTATAGGGGGCAATCCCGGTGGTTTTTATGCGCCCGAGCTCATCGTAGGTGCTGAATGCTACTTCATTATCATTGGCTTGTTGTTGAGTCTGACTGTAGCGCAGCAGTCCGGCTTTGTTGTAGGCGTATTTAACGGTGCCGAAGTCGGTGCCTGTTTTGCTGATCATGTTGCCTTGCTTGTCGTAGGCGTAGGTGGTTTTCCAGTCGGAAGCGCTACTCCCGCCGGGAGGGCTGAAGTAATTGGGATGGCGGGTTTCGGTGAGCTGGCCCAGTTCGTTGTATATATTTTCGGTGATGGCGTTAATCCCGGCCGGATCGGCTACCACCCGCCTTGTTCGCCCCCAGCCGTCGGTATAGGTTTTAACTTTTTTGCCATCGGGATCGGTGGTTTCAGTGAACGATAGTTTCTCTGATCCTACGGTTTCTACCCCATAGGCCTGCACCACAGATCCGTACGTGCTTTTGCCTCCCATGGGGATGGCTTCTTTAAGGCGGGAAAGTGGTGTTTTCTCGTATTCATTTTCGGCATAGGCGTAGCTGCCGTAGGCGGTGTTTGCCCGGCTTGCGTAGTCGTTTACGTACCCGAGCGACGAGCCTGTTTTGCTGAAGGGGCGGTAGCTTTCCCAGGGGCGGCCCAGGCTGTCGAAGTTACTGGCGCTTACTATTACATTGCTGCCTTTTTTGGTTACGGTTTGGATGGCGCGGCCTAACCCGTCGGTGTATTCCCGGGAAGTACGGGTGGATGATCCTGTATAAGAATCTGTTTCTACCCAGTTGGGATTGGTGGGACTGAACCCGGTTCCGGTGAATGTATAGTTAAATTCGTTGAGGGTTTGCCCGGCATTGTTCTTGATTCTTTCCAGACGCTGATGGGAGTCGTATTCAAAGGTTTTTTTGTTGTCTTCGGGATCTGTTAATTCTGTGGCATTCCCATAGGTATCGTATTTCACGCTGTAGCATAAATCATCGGAAGCGCAGGGGGAGGAATCGAAACTGCCTATTTTTTTCTGGATGCCGGTGAGATACACCCCCCGGGTGTTGTTTACGGCATTTGCTGCTGTGCTCGCATTGGTAAACGGGCTGGCATTACTGCCGTAGTAGTATTTGGTTGCCCCTCCGTTGGCATCTTCTGTCTCTGTGGGATTACCGTAGGCGTCGTAGGTTTTTACCTCGGACAGAAGCACCGCATTACTCGTGGAAGGAGCGCTTGTTGTACTCCCGCTTTTCCATTGCCAGGTTTTATGCAGCCTCCATGTGCTGCCCGGAGAAATGGAGGAGGAGTTGGTCCACTGCGTCCAGTTCTTGGCCAGGGTGGTGCTTCCGTTCTTTACTTCTACCGAGTAGGGCTGGGCGAACATATTCGCTGTGGCCATGCCCGGGTACTGCTGGTGGGCGTAGGCGTAGTGGGTGGTGCGTACCTGCCCACCGGAGTTGGTTTCGGCCTTGGAGATCAGCTGCATAAACCGGTTACTTCCATAGCTGCTGTCGGCATAGGTGTATTCGTTGATCACTTCAACAGGAGTTGCCCCGCCGTTAAAGACTTTAAGCGTATCGCTTTTCAGGTGCTTCCACTGGTCATTGATCGTGTACGAACGTTGTACATAGGTGGTGTCTTCCGAGCCATTTAAGCCCGGTTCAATTTTTCGTTCCAATTCCATGCCTTTCGCCCAGCTGTAAAAGAGAGAGGGGTAAGTTAAAAAACCTATTTTGTATTCATAATCCTGTGAGCGTGATTCTACCAACCCGCCTGTGTTATTGAATACTTCTTTTTTAACCAGGTTGCCCGAATAGGCATAGGGGATCTTTTCAAAATGGTGTACCACCTTGCCGTTTTCGCTTTGCGAGGAAATGGTTTCAGTTACTTTTTGGTAGCCCAGGTGGCCGCCTCTCACATCGCCCAGCTGGTAAAAGGCACTGGGTAGTATCTCATGATAATTGCACGTATAATACCCGTTGGTATCCGGGTCAGGAATAATGGAACTGCCGGTTTTTACGTATGTGGGCTCTCCGGAAATGGATCCGCTGGAACGCCCGCTGCCGTCGTCCATGTCGTAGGTATAGTTTTTTACGATATCATTGACACTGGAAACACCATCATGGAGTACGATCTTTTTTACCCGCATCCCTCCTGCTGCAATCTGGCCGGACTGTGCCGAGCCACCTACAAAACTATAATCATTGCCTTCGTAGGTAAACTGCGCGCTCCCCCCGGTAGGATAGGTGATCTTTGTTAACATACCATCGGTGGTGGGAGAAGGGTTCTGGTTGGCACCGGTATAGATTAGGGTTCCAAAGTAGGAGGTAGTGGGCACAAAGTGGGTGTTGGATGTTTGCCCGTTGTAATACCCCCAGTAGTCCACGGCGTAGGAGTTATAAGCAGGCAGCGACGATGGGTCATAGTCAAATTCATAGGCAGGCAACGCAGCAGTGCCTGTATGGTCGTATTCCCGAATGCTGTCTAACCGTAATCTTGATGAGGTGCCTGCAAAGTATCCATGGGTAAAGCGCACTTCTTTCAGCAAGGCGCCGTTTTCATAAACCTTTATATTGGATAAGCGTCGTTCATTGGGCAGATCGCTGCGGGAGGCATGGTTGAATTGAATATAGGTATTGGGATTTTCTGAGCTCTTTATTTTTGTAAGATAGGTTACAAAGTTGCTTACATCGGTCATGGTTTCCAGCTCTCCGTCCGGCACGGCGTTGCAGGGAACCCCGGAGTTTTCGTAGATGATCCGGCCGTGCGAGAAGGTAGTTTGTGAGCTGAGATACGAACCGGTTGTGTATTCCAGGATAATATCGTCGGTGGTTTGGGGATGGTCGATTTTTTCCAGGTACCATGCGGTGTATGCCGAATGAGAAGAGCTTCCTGCTTCGTTACCGCTATAGGAAGAATTTGTGATCGTAGTAGTTTGTTCTGTCTTACCAAAGGTGTACACAATACCTTGCTCGTCGGTTACCTCCCAGGAGGTAATGGTATAGCCGGATTTGATGGGTTCTATTTTTACTTTTTGCTTGAACTGTAACCGAAAATGCCCGTCCATAAATATCATTTTCCCGGAAACGGTTGGGGTGGAAATGTAAAATTCGTCGGGCTCCGCATCATAATCTCCTTCGGCTATCTGGTCCAGTATTACTTTGCCGGCGTGGGTATTGGGCTGGGGAAGCGATGCCTTTAAACTGCTTGCGGTATGGATGTATGCTTTGTTGTCTTTATCGTCGGCTATACCTCTGATGACCCGCGTGATGACTCCCCCGGCCTGCAGGTTCCAACCCAGGCCAACCCAGCTGGCCCGCTCCTGTACTTTCAGCCCGGTGCTTTGGTAGTTCAGGGTAACGGGCAGCGAAATGTTTCCCCTGTCAAAAGTATATATGGGTATGGGTATCGAGGAGGTTCCGTTGTACAGATCTACCGGAATCTCTTCGATCTTTGCAAAAGAAAAGGCTGTTGGGGATGGAAAGGCTTTTACCCCCGAATGATGAAATAAATTATCATCCTGGGCTAGTGTCCAATTGGGGGCTATCATCAACACAAAGAAACTAAACAGTACTATACTTTTTCTACAACTCATAATACATACACTTTATATTTTGGCATTATAATTAATGGCAGGTAAGACAGGTTCACACCTTATTGCTTACAAAGAAGATTGTAAACAATTGTAAAACACTATCTGTAAAAAAGCAAGGTGTTTGTTGGATGGCGCCAGCCTTTAGTACTGCACTGCAACAAAGAAAAGAGCTGGAGCGGGGTAACTTGATGACTGATTACGGTTTTGGCAGAAAGCCAGTTTCATACTCAACCAGCTATGAATTATTGTAAAAGCTATGGGTGTATCAAGAATACAGATTCCTGTTTGCGTGGGAATTATCTAACGTCCACAGAAATCGTTACAATTATTTCTTAATAACCGGAAATTCACCAAAGTTCATTAGCTCGGCAATCTTAATACCTACATCCGTATTTTCGTGCCAGCCCGAAAATTGAATAGCGTGCGGGCCGTAGGCAGCCATTGAAATAGGAATTCCTGTGTGATAATCGGTTACCCAGCTTACTTTTAATTTTTTTGGATCTTCAGAGGTGTTTAGCATAGTCATCCCTCCTGTTTCATGATCGGCTGTAAGCACAACTAAGGTTTCACCATCTTTTTCTGCAAAATCTAATGCTACTTTTACGGCGGCATCAAAGTCTTTTACTTCTCTGATAACATAGTCCGCATCATTACTGTGGCCGCCCCAATCAATCTGACTCCCTTCTATCATCAGGAAAAACCCATTTTCATTGTCTTGCAGCTTTGAAAGTGCAACTTTAGCCATTTCTTCAGAAGTGGGAGTACGCCCTTCGCTAGGCATTCCTTCATTCGAAAATAATCCGAGTAACTTATCCCCTTCAACATTCTGCATTTCTTCCTTTGTTTCAACAAATACATACCCTTTATTTTCGAATTCTTCAATCAGGTTTCTGTCGTCATTTCTGGAACTGCCTTCTTCATCTTTCGGAATAAAATATTCTTTACCTCCGCCTAGTAGAACATCCACGCCAGACTCAACAAAATGCTCAGCAATGCCAGCCTGATTTCTGCGAGATTCGACGTGTGCTGCAAAGCTTGCCGGAGTTGCATGTGTGATGGTAGAAGTGGCCACCAAACCGGTACTCATTCCACGTTCTTCGGCAATTTCTACCAGGGTTTTGCAGTGCTTTCCGTCAGGCAGGTAAGCAATCATACCATTGTTCGTTTTCATCCCGCAAGAGTAAGCAGTAGCCCCTGCAGCAGAATCTGTGATTAACGAATTGGCTGAATAGGTTTTAACAACTCCTGTTACAGGCATTCTTTGCATGTTCAAATATCCTCCGGCCCCAACCAAATTAAGCTGCCCCGATGATATTTGAGCTAAGCCGGTTCCATCTGCAATTAACAGAATTACATTTTTAATCGGCTTATTTTCAACTAATGAAAAACGCTCAATGTTTGATGTTGTTGTAGGCTTTACATCGATTTCCTGCTTGCCTGATGAACAAGCCAGCCCAAATATTAAAGCTAAAATTATGTATTTGAATTTCATGCTAAGAGTATTAAAAATTTAAAAGTAGAATATATCTTTTGTGAAACAAACGCACCAGCCATTTACTTGCCAAATTTTGGGATAAAACTTTTAATTAAACCCCACATTCCTTTTGAAGGTTTGCGAACTGTTTGTTTTCGTTCAGTAGCTTTTCCTATTCTTTCAGGAGCTTCAAAATCTTTTCTGATTGCGGCTTTCTTTTTCTGGTTTTGTTTTGGTTTTTCTTTCTTAGGGTCTTTTTCTTTTTTGAGTTTTACCTCAACTTTTTTCCCGGAAGCTTTTTTAGAAGGCTTCTGCTTGTTTTCCTTACCGGGTTCGGGCTTTGGTTTACCTTTCAACTCAATAATAACCTTACCTTCTTTGCTGGTAGATATCTTAACTGTTTCTTTTTCAAGGTTTATCGGTTTTGAATCAACTGCTTTTTCAGATTTTTCATCTTTCTTTTTGGATGTGCTTTTTCCGGACTGCCTTTTTTCTTTAAGTTTTACCTCAACTTTTTTATTCCCTTTTGATGACTGAGCTGATTTGCCTGATTTCTCTGCTTCAGCTTTCTCATCTGGTAATTCAAGGACTTTTAAATCGTCTCCTACTTTTTTCTTAATGGGATCAAAGAACTTCTGATCTGCCTTGCTCACCAATGTTACTGCAATGCCTTCTTTGTCGTATCTCCCCGTTCTGCCTATTCGATGGATATAATCTTCTACTGCTTTGGGTACATCATAATTGACTATGAGAGAAACATTATCGATATCTATTCCACGTGCGAGTACATCAGTAGCCACAATTACCGGAACAGCACCATTTTTAAATGCCCTTAAAGAAGCTGTACGCTCGTCCTGTGTTCGGTCTCCATGAATGCTGCCTGCCTTAATCCCTTTTTGGTTGAGCAATCGTTCAAGTTCATTGGTTCCTTTTTTTGTGGCTGAAAAAACAATGCAAGAGCTCCAGTCTAAGTTATCCAACACATATTGAACCGCTCCCAGTTTTTTGCGCGGCGGAGCAAAATAAGCCCGTTGATCAACCTGCTTTGATGTGGTAGAAACTTCTATTTCTATCTTTACAGGATCTTTCATTACACTGCGCATCAATTTCTGTAATTCTTTAGGCATAGTTGCTGAAAACAGCATCGTGTGGCGTTTCTTTGGGAGTTTGTCGATGATGTGATTTACATCCGGAAGAAAGCCCATATCCAGCATCCTGTCAGCTTCATCTAACACCAGAAAATTAATATTACTGAAATCGACATCCAGCACTTTCATCTGATCGATCAATCGCCCCGGCGTCGCCACGATTATATCAACCCCTGCCCGAATAGCATCTGCCTGGCGGGAGAAATCCTCACCGCCGATAATAGTGGCCGAGCTGATTCCGGAATGATACCCTAAAGCAAATATTTGTTCATCAATTTGCTGAGCAAGTTCCCTCGTGGGTGATAGTATTAACGCCTTTGTACCTTGTGCCGGATTTCTTAGAATTAATTCAATAATCGGAATTACAAAGGCTCCCGTTTTGCCTGTTCCTGTTTGTGCCGCCCCTAAAATATCTTTGCCGTGCAAAGCTTCCGGTATGCTCTGTTGCTGAATGGGTGTTGGTTCTGAGTAACCTATATCATTCAAACCCATTTGCAGAGACTCATGGAGCTCAAAATCATTAAATGTCAAAGTGCTAAATTTCTTAAAAGTTCAAAATCATGTAAATATACACAGAAAGATGAGAATATATATTCCACTTTGGTTCTATTTTGTCCTACTTTTAACGATTAATAAATTTTAAATAAAACCTAACTCATGACTTTTAAAAACATCGCAAAATCGGTTTTTACCTTACTATTTTTAATTACAACAGCCTGCCAAACATCAGACGGACCGCTTATTGATAAAGACAAAAAAATTTCATCGAAGCAAGATAGCGTCAGCTTTGCATTAGGATATCAAAATGGAGAATTCTTAGCCCGTGAAGGAGCCACAGAGTTTAATTACGATGCTTATGTAGCCGGTTTTATTAATGGTATTGAAGGCAATGAAAGCCTGGATCAAACTACCAGAGCTAATCTTATTGATGACTTTCGTTTTGAACTTTCTCAGGCTATAAAAAAGAAAAATAAAGAAGAGGGAGAAATCTTTCTCGCAGAAAATAAAACTAAAGAAGGCGTGATAGAAACCGCATCGGGCCTGCAATACAAAGTTCTTAAAGAGGGAACCGGAAAATCTCCTGAAGCTACCAGCACAGTAAGTGTGAATTATGAAGGACAACTGCTTGATGGCACTTATTTTGATACCAACAATAAGGAGTTGGCGCAAGCAGAAGGTTTATATGATGCACGAAGAGAACCTTACGGCCCTATTGAGTTTCCTTTGAACCGGGTAATATCTGGCTGGACAGAAGGTGTACAATTGATGAAAGAAGGAGCTATTTACGAATTTTATATTCCATCTGATTTGGCTTACGGTTCTAATACTCGCCCGGGAGGGCCAATCGGGCCTAACAGCACGCTAATCTTTAAAGTTGAACTGTTGGAAGTAAAAGAATAGGAAAAGGGATATCGTCCCATTTCCTATGAACTCATTGGTTTTTTCGGGATAAAAATCAAAAAGCTGTAATATTTCTGTATTACGGCTTTTTTTTGATAAAAAGTCAGGCTAGCAATTTTTTGGATATTCCACTATTTCTGGAAACTCTGTTAAGAATCGCCTCCCGAAGAATAGCTTCGCTTCCTATTATAAGGGCAGATTGGCGGGCTCTTGTTACACTTGTGTACAATAATTCTTTTGATAGAACAGGATTAAAAGCAACCGGAAGAAGCAAAACCACATCTTTAAACTCTGAACCCTGACTTTTATGTACAGTAATGGCATATGCCGGCTCATGGTGTTTAACTTGAAGAATCGGAATGTGTTTGTTCTCTCCAAACAGAACTAAAAACTGGCCATCTTCAGCTTTATAACAAGTCCCGATTTCGCCATTGCTTAATCCTGCAGAAAAATCATTCTTTGTAATCAGAATTCTTCTGCCGGGATACCATTCGTCCTCGTCTGAAATACCTTGATGCAATTTTATTTTAGTTTCTACCTTTGCATTGATCTGCTCAGAACCCAATAGCCCTTTTCTGTTCGAACATAAGATCTGAGTATTGTAATCACCTTCGGCAACTTGCTCAGCATAGCCATCTAATAATTTCGAAATCATTTCTGTATCCGGAGTTTTAATTTCAACACCTTCAAACATGTTTGCTATCCTGAACACTTCATCAGGTTTTTGAGTGTTAATAGCGGCAGCCAGTTCATTAATTCCGGAAAAAGTTCCCGAGCGGTACGATTGTGTTAAGAGTACCATGTTTTCTTGCAGCACATTTTTTTGAGGTGATTGATCTTCATCAGCACTATTGGCCGGATTAAAACAGATATCACCTAATACGGAACCAGCTTCTACTGATGCGAGTTGATCTTTATCGCCAAGTAAAATCAGCTTAACATCATCCTTTACTGCTCTTATCAACCCAATCCACAAACGCAAATCCAGCATAGAAGCTTCGTCAACAATTACCACATCATAGTTTAATTTGTTATGGTAGTTATATCGGAACTCTCCGGAGCTTTTGGCACCCAGTAAACGATGCAGTGTTACCGGTTCTAAATCACTAAAATCATCTGCCAGCGATTCTTTAAGCCTGCCTGCTGCTTTTCCGGTTGGTGCAGCAAGTGCAATCCTGGCTGTGCTGTGTAAGCGCACCAGCTCTTTTATAATTTCTCTAACTGTATAGGTTTTACCAGTGCCGGGAGCACCAGAGATAATCACAAGATTTTTGCTTACTGATAAATGAACCGCAGCTTTTTGCTGCTTGTGCAGTAATTCCAGGTTTTCATCTAAAGCATCAATAGAAATAGCTTCGTTCTTTTCTGAGGCTTTCTTCTTTAGCCACTCCACAAATTCCGTCTCGTATTCCCAATACTTTTGCAGGTATAGCCTGTTTTCTTCTAAAACAAGAGGCAGGTAATCTCCCGGCTTGCCTACAAATTTTGACTTTGCAAGCTCTTTTTTGATTTGAACCGGAGTTAATGATGTTAAACCCAACTTGATTGCAAGTTGAGAAGAGCCCAGTTTTGACAAATCGCTGCAAATATGCCCCTGCTTTTGCCCATTCGAAAGTAATACTGCGCAATTTACAAGGATTCTGGTTGCTGCCGGCTCTTTCCTTAGAATAAAGCGGACAAATTCAAATTCAAAGGCTCCTATATCTCCTTCCTGCTTTAACTCCCTTAAAAAGTCCAGGGCATCAAACATTAGCCTTTACCTCCATTGCCTGTTCTATACTTTCTATTACTTCTTTCTTTGGGCAATCAAAAAATACTCCCGAGCCAGCCCCCCCTTTTTCTATCCCTCTTATAAAAAAGTATATAACTCCTCCAAACTGTGTGTTATAGTCAAAATCAGGTATTCTTTGGGAAAGGTATTTTTTTAGAGCAACTACATATATGTGATATTGGAGATCAAACCGGGAAGATCTGATCTTATCGGTTAATTTTTCAACAGTGTAATCGGCGGAAGCATCTCCCAGGTAATTACTCTTATAATCCAGTATATAGAACTTCCCATTGTGCTCAAAAATCAAATCAATAAACCCCTTCATAAAACCATTAATCTCAACAGCAGGAACTTGTTTAGTGTACTTGCTTCCCCTTACAATACTTAACAGGTTATCTAATGAAATACCCTTTATAGGAAAATGAAATTCCATTTCTTTTAGCACTTTGGCTGGTTCCAGCTTTGATAAAGAAAATTCACCAAAAAGCTTATGTTCAAGACAATCTGCTACCCATTGTTTTAGGAAAGCTTGCCATTTGTGATTGATTCCAGCTTTTTCTAGCTGTGTATACACTATATCCGCAAGACCGGCGGGTTCTTTAAAGTCTATTAACTCAAATATATTGTGGATTAAGGTTCCCACTCCGGCACCTTTTGGAAAACTGAATGCAGAATACGTTTCATTTTCACCATCAAAGCTGGAGGACGCCATTTCAAAATCGTAGTCTTTTCCGGATTCGCTACTTTCTGCACCTTTGATGAGCGACGAAAAACTTACCGTTCTCGAAAATCTGTTCAGATCATTTCTGGAAAATGAGTTTACACAAAGTTTTACTTCATCAAAAGAATCATGAAAAGACACAACTTCCTCTGTTAAATCCAAATCAGCTGCTGTATGATGAATAATATTTCTATTACTTCCTGCAATACTCTCTAATTCGGAAATGGTTTGTGTACCAATGTCGGGTGAGCGATTTAGCACAGCGTCTGTACCACAAAGTAATGCCCCCATGGTAGACCTGTTTAAACTTTTATATCTGACAAATGGCACAAAACAAGCCGATTTTGCTCTTGTTAATGCTACATATAATAATCTCATCGCATCACCAAGCTCTTCTTTCACAGCCTGCTCTCTGCCTTCTTTATTATATTTAGGAGCCACATCAATCAACAGATTTCCTTGCTTATTGTGGTATTGAAGAGATTTTAAACCCCAGTTATACGATGTATCGAAGCTGTCCCATATAAATGGAATGAAGGTGATCGGATATTCTAAACCTTTACTGGAATGCAGCGTGTTTATAGTCACTAGTTCGTTGTCACTTTCTAACCGGATCCGTTCTTCATCCTCCGGAGTAACATCGCTATTTATCTTACGATACAGAAAACGTATCAACCCATTGGGTAACAGTCGCCTTTTTCGTTCTTCAGCCGCCAACAACTCCTGTAAATGAGCCAAATCGGTAAGCATTCGATCAGCGTCCTGCAGTTTAGAAAGGTTAAGCGAAATGCCAAAAAACGAATCCAATTTATTAAAAGCGACCAATATGCCTTTTGTTTTCCATTCTTCACCGGCTTCGTGAAATACAGCAAGAATTTTACCCCATTTCCCTTCATCTGTATTTAAGTTTATGATATCGGCTCCTGCAAATCCTATCAGTGTAGTTGCAAGAGCTGTTCTTATAAGATCGTGATTACCTGTATCAGCTATCGCTTTCAAAATTAGTTTAAGCTCTTCGCAGACCAAAGTTGAATACATCGATTCATTACTTTGCATGGCTCCTCTTATACCAAATTTCTTTAATACCCGCTTAACCAGATTAGCTTCTGACTTTTTACGGACGAGGATTGCAATATCTCCTGGTTTTACTTTCTCTTCGCCAATGGAATAATTTTGGTGAAGCAAAGTACTTACTTGTTTGGCAACATACTCGCAAACTATCGTTCTAAGTTCGTCCATATTTTTTTGGTCGGCATTGCAATCAATGAACGAGAAAGGAATTTGAGCAATACCATCTTTCAAAAATTCCGGAGTTTCTTTTTTTTCGGGGTATTCCCCATTTCTGAATTCGGGAACTTCGAACACAAACGGATCATTGTGCCTGTTAAACAATACGTTTACAGCTTCTATCAATGATTTTGACGAACGGTAATTTTTGTCCAGAGAAAACCGGTTGGCGGCATCCACATCTTTGGTAGCTTTAAAATAAGTGAAAAGATCAGCACCACGAAAACTATAGATCGCCTGCTTCGGATCTCCAATCATAAACAAAGAAGCTTTTGTTTTAGAGTATATTTGCCTGAAAATGGAATACTGAATGGGATCGGTATCCTGAAACTCATCAACCAATGCTACCGGATACTGCGAGGATATTTGTTTGCTTAACGATCCGGTTAAGTTCGTTTCCACAATTTGCAGTAAATCATCAAATCCTAGTACACCGTTTTTGTTCTTTTTTTCATTAATACGGACTTGGATTTCTTCTGTAGCCTGGATTAAGAAATTGCCCTTTAAGGTTTCAGAAGTTCGTATTTTCAGTAAGTAGGTATCGATTAGTTCACAAATCGGCGGTGCATCTACCCGACTATTTTTTTTTGCAGCACGCTCGATTTTACTCTTTCCGAAATGTTCGAGTTTATTAAAACCAGAAAAATAGACATGAGGGCTTTCAATCCACGAAATAAGTTCTTCCCAAAAAACTTTAAATGCTTCTGGTTTGTAAGAAACTCTATTTAACTCACCGCCAAAAATGACATCTTTTAAATCGTCTTTATCATTGTTCCATCTGCTTCTTATATCTGACAGTGCCTCCGCTATTTCTTCTGTCCCCGCCCGGAACTCCTCTTCAGATAGTTTACCTGGAAGCACTTTTGCGTACGGTTTAGAAATAAGTTCTTCGACCAACACTTTCAAGGTATCAGGATTTATTTTCTCTTCAATCAAATAGTTCAAAAAGCTTCTCATAACTTCTGAGGCCGAGTACTCACTCACTATATCGCGCCAATAATCATCTACGCTGTCTTGAACTAGCTCGAAATTATCTTTGATGATCTGAAAATCGGGTTGAACCCCGAAAGCAAGACTCTGTTCTCTTAAAAGCTTTTGGCAAAAGCCGTGAATAGTAAAAACGGCTGCTTCATCAAAAGAAAACAGCGCATTTTTAAGGTGGTTTATATCGCTCTTATTGTATGTTTGCTGGATTTGATTAAGAAATTCATCGGGTTTATCTGAATGGCCCTTCAATGCTTCTATACACTCCAAAATTCTTGAACGAATTCTTGACCTTAATTCAGCAGTAGCTGCTTCGGTATAAGTAAGAACAAGTATGTTCTTTGGCAAAAGATGTTGCTCCAGAATAGCACGAACATATAAACACGTAATGTTGTAGGTTTTTCCCGTCCCTGCTCCGGCCTCTACAAGGTTTAAGCCACCAAATGAACATTCAGATACTTTCAGAGGTTTCATTTGCTACCCCTCAAAGCTTCCAATACAGGCCTCCAGAGTTCGATTGCATTCTTTTGAAATTTTTTTGACTGGATAAAATCTGATCCATTTATAAACAGATTGTTATATGGATCCATGCACTCTGAAAATCTGGCTCGTTCACCTCCATCCCATTTTTTAAAAGCTTCAGCTTCTGCGTTTTCAACTTCTTTTCCATCTACTAAAAATCTTGCAAAAACATAGCTTGTTTCGATCGGTAACAACAACGAACCGGGAGATCTCATGCTTTCTTGATAATTAAATACCAACCGGGCTAATAGCTCTTTAGCGTCTTTAATTTCCTTTAGTTCAATTGACTTTATTGTTTTCTTTTTCTCCAGGTAGGGCAATGTACTCCTAACATCATCACTACACATGCTCAAGGCAAGATGATTTATCCAAAGCTCAATAATATCTTTGCCTCTTAATTCTCCGAGGCGGATTACCACTCTTTCACATCCGTTAAAAATATTGGAAATGGTACCATAAAGTGTTGACTTATTGAGAACAGATTCAAATTGTACCTTTTCGATTTTTTGCCAATTAAACTGATTGCGAATATCCTCAAATTGCTCTACTGTTTTTTTTGCCTGATCGAATGCCATTTCTCCGGGATATCCTAAAGGGATGAGGCCTTTTTTCTCAACCGGCTTTTTTATGTCAGTCAGGTCCAAATCACTAAAAAAAGAATCCGTTAAAAAGCTCTTTAAATGGTACTCTTCAAGACCTGAAATTCTAAATAACTCTCTATCTTCGAGTTCCTGATGTTCTTCATAATAGTTTATACCAAATATGTTGTTGGCCAAATGTTTAGCAGGATGAGAAAAAAATCTGATCAAATCTTGAATGTTGATTTCCTTGTTTGCGTCTTCCGGTGAAAAACCTACATTTTCAGTTACAAATTGTTTCGTTTCAGTAAATTCATTTGCGGCATTACTGGCTAAATAAAAATGTAACCTAGAATAGCTTTTCGTTTCAGCATCAGAAAAATAAAACGGATCAAAACCATGCATTTTGTGTTCCTTTGCACTTATCGCAATACCACTTTCGCTTAACAAATCTGTTAATTGCTGAAGAAGAACAGAGGGATTCTTTTTATTGACAGAATACAAATCCTGTCCTATATAACTGATATGCAAATATTCCCCGGCAGCCTGGAACAGGTCAAAAAAAGTATTTCGGTCTTCATCAAGTGTTATCCGATCACCCGGTTCAGGATTTTTATAAATAAGATCAAAGGCAGGACGATTTATAGAACGAGGCAACTCTTTTTCGTTGAGGCCTAAAACAGCCACAAATTTATATGGAACGCTTCGATTTGGTACATACTCTCCTATTGTAATCCCATGCCCTGCTCTCGAAAAAGAAGAAGCTGAGCGCGATAGATATTCTTTAACCCAATTCGAGAAAATATCGAAGCCCACCTCGTCTTTTAAAATACTTTTTTGCACACTCCTTTTTAGGTAATCCAGAGTTTTAAGTAGTTCTGCGCTTCTAAATTCATCATCAGAGCCGACAACTATAAACTTTTTTGCCACTATTTGCAGCTTCCCTATCCATTCAGTTAAAGTTCTTTTACCTGAGAAAATGATGGCATACTTAGCAAGCTCGTTGATAAATAATGATATTTTACCAACAAGCTCTACCGAACCAATAGTTGATATTCCATAAAATGGAAATGTCTCCATTACCAATTCAGAATCTTTCGCTTCCATTGCGTATCCCATAAACAGCTTGTCCAGGCCTTCGAGCCACGAAAAGACATCACCATCCATAAACCGGTGTATATGAAGCTCAGAGGCCCATTTTCTAAGCCGCTGTACCTCTTCGTTCGAAAAACCCCATTTTGCCGAAATCATCATATTATCGATAAGATCCAGCACTTCATTTACCTTGAAACCTGAACTCAACACATTAATAATGGCAACTAAGGTTGAATTTATGAACTCTTCATGATCTTCGAATCCCAAACTTACAGGCACTTCGGGCTTTGATGAAAATGAGTTATAGATCAGATCCTGATAGTTATCCATATCGGGAACCAAAATCAGGATATCCTCTGGTAAAAGATCATTGTTCTCTTCTAAAGCATTCAGGATTGCATCTTTTGCAACTTCCACTTCTCTTTTCTTGCTGTGACACGAATTAACCGATAAGGTACTATCAGGTTCAGAGTTTGGAAACGAAACATTACCTCCATACCACAGAAATTTTTGTACAATTCCCAGCGTAGTGTTTTTAAACTTAGGTGCATCTAATAACTCGTTTTTACTTTTTACGCCATACTTATCCAGGCTTTGTTTTAAGATGTAGCTGCTTTGAATGAGAGGCTGAAGAAGTTTCTTTCCAAATGGATGCTCTTCTGTTTCTTTCGGAATTTCATAGCCAAAGTTGTATATATCTTTTTGCATAGCCAGCAAAGATATAATTTCGGAAAAAGGCTCTGGCATTTGAGGCAGACCAAATAACCATAGTTCTTCAGGAAGTTTGTGAAACGGAAATTCTCCGGATGTAAGAAAACCCTTTAACTCAGTGAATGCCTGAACTCTTGATACCTGAGCTGTTTCTTTTTTCCATTCCTGAACAAGTATATTCCACAGTTTTGCCTGCCATTTCTCCTCGCTGGTATTATATTTCAACTGCCCGAATTGCCACGCTTTAATCATATCGGGCCTAAATACCTGGTATAGATCAAATACATCTGCAATCGATTTGCTTAGCTCATACAAGAGCTCATCAGGTACTTCTTTTTTACAGACGATCTCTGCCAACAGAGCTTGGTTGGAACTAAGAATGGCAAATACCGACCATTGGATTGGCATCAGGTCAGAAACAAGTACAGTGTCCAGTTCAGGGTTTTTCAACCTATACAATTTCCATAAAAACTCGGAGGGAAAAATAAATTCTTTGTTTGCCGAAATAGAGTACGATTTAGCTTCATTAAACGTCAACCATTGTTGCATTTCTCTGTTTTGTACTATAATCCACTGTTCCTGAAATGGATTGACAGGCCTTTTTTGGCGCAAAAGCTTTAAAAAAGTATCCAATAATTGAGGTCGGGAAAGCGATCTGTAGTCGTAAAACATAAGCCAGTTAATCTGGCAGCAGTATACTAAAATGGAGGGGGTAAATCAGTTCTATTCAGAAGTATTTTCTTTTTCTATCGATTCTTTCAAAAGCTTACCAGCAACATAGCTATAGGTTTTTTTCTCCTCATTTGCTTTGTTTCGGATTTGATCTATCAATGACTGTTCAAGATAATAACTTACCACCTTTTTTTTAGGTGAGGACTTAGAATCGTTTTTGCCAGCTTCTTTTTGCTGATTCTGAGTACTTTTTATAAAATCGAATGAAGCATGACTCTTTAGACTATATGCTAAAGGATTATGACCCAGGCTTGGTTTTTTAGACATCTTTTAGTTGCCGTTCTTTATTTCTTTTGCCAAAGCGAAGTAATCGTGCGCCCCATTACTATTCTCATCATATTCAAAAATCGTTTTATGATGACTGGGAGCTTCCGCTAATGCCACATTATCCCGAATTATAGTGCTAAACACTTTATCACCAAAATAATCCTTGATATGGCCGACTACTTCTCTGTTTAAATTCTTCCTGTTATCAAACAACGTGCAAATAATCCCACCTACTTCCAGGCGGTTGTTCAAACGTTGCTGAACTATTTTAATCAGATCCAACAGCTTAGACAAACCATGCAAAGCCAAATATTCAGACTGGAGAACAATGAACACATCTTCCACAGCCGTAAAAGCATTCAGAGTAAGTAAACCTAAGTTTGGAGGACAATCTATAAGCACAAAATCATACTCACCTTCTTTGAACTGCCCTAAAACATTTTTTAACAGACTTTCGCGAGCCGGCTCGTTTGCAAGCTCCATTTCCGCACCAGAGAGTTCTAAAGACGATGGGATAAAGTCAAATCCGTTATGGTTAATAATAGTTTCGTGAACTTTTGCCTGCCCTTTTAATGCATGATAGATGTTTTTTTTCATGCGGTTAGAGTGCATTTTGAGCGAATAGGTGAGGTTTGCTTGTGGATCAAGATCAATCAATAAAACCTTTTTCCCTAGTTTGGCTAATCCCGCCCCGATATTAATTGTAGAAGTTGTTTTGCCAACCCCGCCTTTTTGGTTTGTTAATGCTATGGTTTTCATTTTAAACGCTGTGTATTTTCTTATAAATATATAAGTTTTGGTACAATAATAGAGCTTTATTATCTAACATTGTTACGTCAGTAGCAAAAATTCTGAAAAAAAAAGATACATAGAAATAGAATTTTATAATACAGGGTAATTAGCGTTAGAATTTTCTTAATAACAAAAAGCTTTAGTTCAGTTTCCAGAATCATCGTACATTCTTTCAAATACTTTTGCGATGCGCTTTTTTAGCAGAAAACTTATCAAACCTCAAGACCTAAACGCACATGGAACATTGTTTGGCGGCACTGTTCTTAGTTGGATTGATGAAGAAGCCGCTATTTTTGTTTTATGCCAACTTGGCAAAGGCAACATTGTCACTAAGTATATGTCTGAGATAAATTTTGTAAACTCTGCCCCTTTAGGCGAAGTAATAGAAATCGGAATGGAAACAGTTCGATTTGGCAGAACTTCCATTACAGTAAAATGCGAAGTTCGTACCAAGTTTGAGAAAAAAACTATTATTACAATAGACGAGATTGTGTTTGTACATGTTGATGAATTTGGCAAACCTTCTCCTCATTTTATAACAGAAGCAGTAAATAATTAATAACGTGGCAAACCTGGTAGATTTTTCATCTTTAAATGAAATGCTTTACGGCGATGACCGATACATTAAGGAATTTGCTGAAGCTGCTGTGGTTTCTTTTAACGAATTTAAAGAAAGCTTTAAAAACCTTTTAATTGCCAAAGATGAAGAAAACCTCAGAAAAGCCGGACATAAAATAAAACCGGTAGCACAAATGTTGGGGTTGCAGCAGATTATTGATGAGTATGAGCACGCTAAAGCTTTACTCTGGGACGAAAATCCCGATGAAGGGATTCAAGCTTCAATTAAAAAAATGAATGATATTTGCGAGCAAGTTTGCGCTGAACTGAATGGTATTATTCAATGATAATAAATGTTATTTCTGTGTGATACTTTTATTTCCTGCGGCACTTAGTTTTAAAATAAAAGTATCAAAATGATTTCTCCGTCTAACCCTATTTTAATTGTTGAGGACGACCTTGACCTCTCTGAGCTGATAAAAATTCAGCTTACTGATAGTGACTATGAAGTAGATCAGGTAACAAACGGCCGGCTTGCCCTGGAAAAAGCTCTCAATAACAAATACTCTCTCATTATTTTAGATATAATGCTTCCCGAACTTGATGGATTCGAGATATGCAAGGCTGTAAGAAAAGAAGACCAACAGATACCCATTTTAATGCTTACAGCAAAAGCAGAAGAAATTGATAAAATAATGGGATTAGAATTCGGAGCTGATGATTACCTCACAAAACCATTTTCTATTCGTGAACTTACCGCAAGAGTAAAAGCCCTTCTGAGACGGGCAGCAAATTCAGAACCTCAGGATAGTTCCACCATCGACAAAATGGATTTCGGAGATCTCATAATCTTCCCAAAAAAACGGTCGGTACAATTAGACGATAACCTAATAGAATTAACCTCCAAAGAATTTGACCTGTTGTTGCTTTTCGCAACTAACCCCGGACGGGCATACAGCAGGCAAGAATTACTCGATATTGTTTGGGGGTATCAATACAGCGGTTATAGCCATACTGTAAATTCCCACATTAACCGCTTGCGAAGTAAAATTGAAAAAGACCCCTCTGAACCAAAGTTTATTACCACTGTATGGGGAATGGGTTATAAATTTGCTGAACTTGAAGAACTAGGTATAGAATGAACTTTAAGAAAAGCTTTTATACAAAAATCTCAACAGCATTTTTAGTACTGGTTTTAGCACTTGGGATTTCGTTCGCTTATCTCGGGGTTTCATCTTCATTAATGTTTGTTGAAGAAACCGGACAAAAAGTAAGTAAAATGCTCGCAGCCGATATGGCTCCTCATTTCCAGCCTTATTTAATGGATTCCATTGATGGTGATAAGATCATCGAGCAGATTCAATATTTAAATGGCATTAACCCACAGATTGATATTTATCTGCTGGGCAGTAATGGAATGATAAAATGGTACTACCCAAGCCAAAATCCTGAAGCTGAAATTCAAATAGATCGTGTAAACACAAAACCATTGGATGAGTTTCTGGCAAATAACACCCTTCCCATATATGGGGATGACCCATTGAATGCCGGAGTACAAAAACCATTTTCGGTAGCGCCAATTTCAATTATGGGTAGCACCGGCTGTTATTTGTATGTAATACTTTCCGGTCAACAGTTTGATGAAGCTGCTGCCATGGTTCAAAACAGTTATATCCTGCAAAATACTTTTATCGGCCTCGCTTTGATATTAGCTGTTACACTGGTTCTGGGTTTAATTGTCTTCCGATTGCTAACAGGGCGATTACGCCACGTAAGCGAAACTGTTAAGTCTTTTGAACAAGGTCAATTAGAGAAAAGGGTAACTGTAAATTCAGAAGATGAAATTGGATTGCTTGGCACTTCATTTAATCAAATGGCGGATACATTAGTGGCCAATATGAATGAGATCAAACAAATTGATAAGCTCAGAAGAGAACTGGTAGCCAATGTATCTCACGACTTGCGCAGCCCCCTTGCTTCTATTCAAGGATACCTAGAAACAATTTTGAGCAAAGAACCGGAAATCGATCCCCAGGAACGTTCAAAGTATTACGAAACGGTACTAAGAAATACTAAAAAGCTTGGTTCTCTGATAGAAGAGCTGTTTGAACTGTCAAAATTTGATGCAAGAGATGTACAACCAGACATGGAGCCTGTTTCTATGGCTGAACTGGCTCAAGATTTGGTACAACAATTCAAACCTATTGCAGAACAAAAGGGTATTACACTCCAGGCCGTTTTACCGGATGAGCCTGTAAACCTTGTTTATGCCGATATAGCTTTAATGGAACGTGCTATATCAAACCTGATTGATAACGCACTGAAACATACGCCTGAAGGTGGAATTGTTTCCATCATTTCTTCTAATGAAAATGAGAATGTGAGCTTCACTATTTCGGATACCGGTAAAGGTATTGCTGAGGAAAATATCCAACGAATCTTTGATCGCTTTTACCAGGAGGACCCAAGCAGAACAGTTGGCTCAGGGGCCGGGCTAGGGTTATCTATTGCCCAAAAGATCCTTGAGCTCCACGGTTCCAAATTATTGGTGCAAAGTGGTATTGGAAAAGGCACCTCTTTTAACTTTGTACTATCTCCCAAAGTAGCTTAATAAAAAACCTGATTATTAATTATAACCAGGTTTTAATACTTGTACCAAAGGTGGGAATCGAACCCACACTCCCGAAGGAACACGATTTTGAGTCGTGCGCGTCTACCAATTCCGCCACTTTGGCTAAACGGGCTGAAAAGATACGAGTACTCCAATACAAATCGCAAAGAAGAATTCTTAGTTAGTGATTGTTTGAATAAAAAAGTTGGCGAGTAGCAAAAGTACATAAAAGCTATTCCTGCCTATCCACTGTATTTGTACTTGGGAAAGTGAAAATCAAGATTTTTACTATTACACTATTCTTTATGCTTTTAATAAAATCCAGGTTCCAAGCCTTCACCGTAGAATGACCTTGCTTTTATTTCTTATTGTCGCTATTCGTACCCATCCGGATTTTCTGACTGCCATTTCCATACATCTTTGCACATCTCTTTAATTCCTCTTTCTGCTTTCCAACCCAATTCTTCTTCTGCTTTGGTAGGATCTGCATAGCAGGCAGCAATATCCCCCGGCCTTCTCGGGGCGATTTTGTAATTCACAGTTTTTCCAGAAGCCTCTTCAAATGCTTTAACCATTTCCAGTACACTTGTTCCCTTACCAGTACCCAAATTATAAATAACCAGCCCGGGATTCGATTCAAGTTTTTCTATGGCTTTTAAATGGCCAATTGCCAGATCAACCACGTGGATATAATCACGAACCCCGGTTCCATCGGGTGTAGGATAATCATCACCAAAAACAGAAAGCTGACCTAGTTTACCAACTGCTACCTGAGAAACGTATGGCATAAGATTATTGGGAATATCATTAGGATCTTCACCAATCAAACCGCTTTTATGAGCACCAACAGGGTTAAAATATCGAAGCAAAGCAATATTCCAGCTATCATCAGATATATAAAGATCTTTCATCATGTATTCGATAAATAGCTTAGTTCTCCCATAAGGATTGGTAGCCGATAAAGGAAAACCCTCAGTAATTGGTACAGTCTCAGACTCACCATAAACAGTAGCAGATGAACTAAATACAATGCTTTTTACTGCATGCTTTTTCATTAACTCACAAAGAACCAGTGTACTGTCAATGTTGTTTTGATAGTACATCATTGGTTTTTGAACAGACTCCCCTACCGCTTTATATCCTGCAAAATGGATCACCGCATCAATCTTGTGGGCTTCAAATACTTTATTCAACGCTTCTTTATCGAGCAAATCAACATTGTAGAATACAGCTTCTTTGCCTGTAATTGATGCCACTCTTTTCAACGACTCTTCGCTGCTGTTTGAGAGGTTATCAACAACAATTACTTCATTGCCTCTCTCGAGCAGTTCCAACACCGTGTGGCTGCCAATATACCCTGCTCCTCCTGTTACTAAAATCGCCATGTTTTTCCTTTTCGATTATGACTAAAGTTTATGGCTTTGTTTTCTTCAAACCAAAGAAATGATTTAAATGAAGAAAAAATTTATGACCTATAGAGAAACAATTCTTCGATAACCCCGTAGCCATGCTCGAAATTTTAATCTCCTCTTTCATTTATATCATTTATGAAAAAATTCTCTTCATTTTTCTTTTTTTCGTTCACTTTAGTGCTTCTTTTATCTTCTAATGCAATTTCTCAAAATTCATACGATCGATATGGAGACCTTAAATACAGAAAATGGCGAGTAACACTTTTTCCGCCTCTCGGTACCAATGGAATTGCCGCCCCTAAATACACAGCTAAGTATTCTATAAATTTACTAGGCGGGTATCATGGAGGATTGGATGGTTTTGAGCTTGGAACCCTTATCAATTATAACAAAGAATATGCAAGTGGTTTCCAGATTGCTGGTTTAGCGAATGCTACAGGTGGGAATCTGGAGGGCGTTAACATTGCCGGTTTGGGTAATTTTTCGAGGAGCAACATGTCTGGAATACAAGTATCTGGTTTAACTAATTTCTCAGGTGGATCGTTAGAAGGCCTTCAGGCAGCAGGGGGAATAAATTTTTCTTCCAGGGGTATGAGCGGGCTTCAAGCTGCTGGTTTGGCGAATATCAGTAAAGATGATATTGACGGGCTGCAAGCTGCCGGTGCTTTTAACTATTCAAATGGGTTCCTCTCAGGATTACAAGGTGCGATTGGAGCTAACATTGCCAGAGGAAGTGTGGAGGGGCTTCAGGCATCAGGTTTTTTAAACTTTGCGGGGAATGATCTTTCAGGACTACAAGCAACGGGCGGTGGTAATATTGCTTTAGATGATATGGAGGGATTAATGTTTTCAGGGCTTTTTAATATTGCTACAGAATATTCAAGCGGCCTTTTGATCACAGGCGGTGTTAATTTTTCAAGATATCAGGAAGGGTTAATGATTTCTGGTGGGGTAAATGTTTCTCAACAAATGGAAGGGCTTCAGATTGGGGGAGCTTTTAACTATGCAACCAGAGCTACCGGAATGCAGATTGGAATAATTAATGTAGCTAAAGAATTTGAAGGCGCTTCTGTGGGAGCATTAAGCCTCTATGGAAATGGACGAAAGAACATTGATGTGCGCTATGCTGATGCAGGATTTACCGATGTTGGTATTACAACAGGAACACACCGTGTGTATAACATGGTCGTTTTTGGATACAATACTTCGTTAGATAGAAATGTGTACAGGATTGGTGTAGGTGTTGGTCTTGAAAAGAATATCAACGATTCTTTCCAAAAAATTGAAAGTGAAAAGCTTTTTGTGAACCAGGAATTCACGGTTCTTCATCATTTTGAAGAGAATTGGTCAAAAAGAACCAATCTTATTTTTTCGTACAAATATCTGCTAGGTAAAAGATTTGCATCCGGGTTTTCAGTTTATGGAGGGCCATCCTACAACATTCAGGTTACAAGAGTAAACGGGGCCAACGATTACACTTGGTATAGCTTATGGAGCCCTGAGTGGAAAGGACGCCAGTACAGAATGTGGGTTGGATTTAATATTGGTATCCGTTTCTTCAAGCAAAAAAACCTTCCTCCTCTTGATGATTATGAATTTACGTACGAAAATGATTTCTAAATCAAATTTTATACATCTGTGAAACAAAACGCTTTGTATTCTTGTTATGTTGACGGTGAATTAAAAACGAAAAGATATGAAGAAATTAATCCCACTATTGTTACTTGGAGTGATAGGTTTAACACTTATTGCTGTAAGTTCTCATAAAGAAGTAAATGCGCACTCTGAACACGATCATTCAGAAAACCTAATGTTCGAAACATCCCAGCCTGATCCCGAAAAAAAATACCCTTACCAAAAATCAAAAGCAGAGTGGAAACAAATTCTCACTCCAAAACAGTACAAGATATTAAGAGAAAAAGGTACTGAAGCTCCCTGGTTTAACGAGTACAATGATAACAAGAAAGAAGGCTTGTATGTTTGTGCAGGGTGCGGGCAAAAACTATACAGTTCGGAACATAAATATAACAGTCGTACCGGATGGCCCAGCTTTTGGAAACCATTGGCAGACAGTTTAGTAGCTGAAGAAATAGACAAAAGCTATTTTATGACGCGAACCGAGATTGTTTGCTCTAATTGTGGAGGCCACCTGGGTCATGTATTTGATGACGGCCCGGAACCCACCGGTTTACGTTATTGCATGAATTCTGCAGCAATGAAATTTATTCCTAAAGAAGAAATAGCAGATAAATAGAGCTAGTTCTGATTTTTAGAATTGACTATACTCAAGGCGGGCAAATTGTCCGCCTTTTTTATTGAACCAATTTTCTTTTTTATGGCAGAACAAGCAAGAACTTTACTTGAAGCGGATTTCAACCCAAAAATAAAAGCCTACTTACTTTGGTATGGAGCATTCATCTTATTTATTAGCCTGATAACCATTCCTGCTATTCCTTTTTGGTTCATTATTGCTCCTTTTTTTGTGAATAAGTACTTCGACCGGCTACACTGCGAGCTTACCACGCGATCATTAAAGTTTAGTAAAGGCTACATTTTCAAAACCGAAAAAACCATCCCTCTGGATAAGATCCAGGATCTTACTTTTAAAGAAGGCCCCCTTTTAAAAGCTTTTGGGTTAAGTATTCTCAGGATTGAAACAGCTGGAAATTCTGCTGCCGGATCTCCAGATCTAACACTGATAGGAATTGTGAACGCAGCTGATTTTAGAAATAAAGTATTTGACCAACGTGATATTGTTACAGAAAATATTTCTTCGCCCGCTCCTAACGATTCAGAGAATATGCTTTCAGTGCTTAAAGAGATCAGAGATTCTTTAAAGAAAATTGAAGATAAAAGCAGCGTTTAGCCTGTTGTACCAGCAGCCACCAGTTTTTTGTTGAACACTTTTACTAAAAAGATTGCTAACGCCCATTGTATGAGAACGGTAGCAACTGAAAAAGCACTTAGAGGATTGTACCAGGTATCCGGGGCATATTCGGTAGCACTTAAAAACATCCACCATCCCAAAAGTGTAACCACTTCGACCGGAACCACATATTTTAGTATAATCTCCCACCAAGGCCCCAAAGTGGTACTTCGTTCTTCGGTATTAACCAGTTCAGTCCTGAACTTAGTTACCCCATAGTTAATTACTGCATAACTTATAAATGCTCCTGAAACCATCAAACCAACACCCCACACAAAATCCTGGTTTGCAAAGAAATTCAGGTTCATTGCCGAAGGAATTCCAAAACCAAAGCCAGCTAGGCAAATAATACCCGTTGCTTTTTTACGGGTGGCCCCTGCATCTACAAATACTTTAACTGCTAATTCTATCATTGAGATTAAAGAACTGAACGCAGCAAATGTAAGGCCCAGGAAAAACAAAACAGAGAAGATTCCCCCACCCCCCATAGTAGCAAATAACCGAGGCATCCAGATAAATGTTAAACCCGTGGAAGCCGGGCCCGATGTTTTCATTACATCCAGAATTTCGGTGTTGCTCATGGTCGATCCCAACGTACCGAATACAGTTGAAAAAATAATGATGGCAGCAGTTATAGAAACTATGTTATTTCCAACCCCGGTTTGGAAAGCACTAATTGTAATATCATCTTGTTTACGCATATAAGCTCCGTAAGTGAGGATCAAACCCCAGGCTGCTCCGGTATCCCACGCATTTTGCGTGAGTGCCTCAAGCCAAAGTTTTGGGTTGGCAAGATCGCTCCAATCCGGAGTAAACAAATATTGAATTCCGGTGCCGCTGCCTTCAAGTGTTAATGCCTTTACCAAAGAGATAACCAAAACAAGCAATAAAGACGGAATCAGAATCTTATTCACTTTTTCAATGGACTTAATTCCTTTAAGAATTACGTACCCTCCAAGCAGCATTACCACACCATGCGTAACTATTGGCCAGTTCGAGGCCTGGAATGTATTCCAAATCCCTAGTGCCTGGTCAGCTGTTTCGGGAAGCGGGCTAAAAATGGATTGGCTTAAATAATACAAGCACCACCCGGCAACCACGCTGTAGTAAAACATTATAGCTGTTGCAACAAAACCAACAAATCCACCCATCCATCCTTTTTTCTCACCTATTAGTTTAGAAAAAGATTGAACGACCCCTTTACGCCCGTTTCTGCCAATCCCGTACTCAGCAATTATTAACGGCACCGACCACATAAACAAAAATATAACCCACGCAAGTAAAAAAGCCCCTGCCCCATCCTCACCACCATTTTGAGCTGCAATTCTGGGAAAACGCCAGATGTTTCCTGTACCAACGGCTATACCGAGCACACTTAAGATCATTCCGAGTTTGGAGGAAAAAACTTCTTTTTGATTGTCCATTCTAAAAAACTTGTTAATTAAAAAATACCTTTCAACGGCTGCCGTTTATTGCACTGAAGTTTTCTATCTTCATGTTTCTACATTTTGAATAGAAAGTGGCTATGCCTATCATTGCATGCCAAGCATAACGGTAAAAAACGACTATCCAAAAAACAATTTCACGAGCCATATTTTCGATGTTTTCAGACCACAAGACAACCAATAAGTATCTCGCCCTTTTCACATTTTTTGCTTCGCTTATTATTTACACGCTAACTCTTGCGCCAACTGCCAGCTTTTGGGATGCAGGAGAATTTATAGCTGTAGCGCATGGGCTTCAGGTAAACCATCCTCCCGGGGCTCCTTTCTATTCCATTTTAGGGCGGATTTTTTCCATGTTTATGCCCACAGAATACGTTGCTGTAAGCGTGAACTTTATAAGTGCGCTGGCATCTGCCCTAACAATTATGCTACTTTACCTCATTATTGTACGGCTTATTCGTGAATGGAAAGGCGAGCTTGAAGGCTTTGATTTGATGGACAAAATTGGAATGTATGGTGGTGCTTTTACAGGAGCACTTACTTTTGCCGTAACCGATACCTTTTGGTTTAACGCCGTAGAGGCAGAGGTATATGCTTTGTCTATGTTCTTTACGGCAATAGTGGTTTGGTTAGCACTAAAATGGTCAGAACGGCACGAAGAACCCTACAATGAGAAATGGCTGGTAATGATAGCATATATGTTTGGCCTGGCTATTGGGGTTCACCTTCTCAATCTACTGGCATTATTTTTTGTAGCACTCATCATTTACTTCAAAAAAAGGGAATTTACTTTTGTTTCTTTCAGCGTGATGGGAGCTATCTCAGTACTTTCTTTCTTTATCATCTACCCGCTTACTATTCAAAGCATTCCGGATGTTTCTTCAAAAATAGGTGAGGCAACATATGGATTGATCGGACCAATCACCTTCATCATACTTATAATAATTGCAGTGGCAGCCGGCATATACTACACGCATGTAAAAAAGCACCGTTTATCAAACATTGTTATGATTAGTTATGCAATGATATTGATTGGGTATTCTTCGTATTCAGTGATTATGATCCGCTCTATTGCCAACCCTCCTATCGATGAAAATGATCCTGAAACGGTGGAGGCTTTTGTTAAATATTTAAAGCGTGAACAGTATGGTTCCACCCCAATTTTAAAAGGAAATACTTTTGATGACGCTACCGGCCAGGTTTCCCGGGGTAAGCAAGCCGAAGTTCTGTTTCCCAGGCGACATTCCCCCGATCCCAGGCATGGAAATTTCTATGCAAAGTATGATAGTGACTGGAGTTTCTTTTGGGGATATCAAGTCAATCATATGTACATACGGTATTTTAATTGGAATTTTATAGGGCGGGCAGCAGATATTCAGGATACCGGCTGGCAATCAGGGTTTTCGGCACCTAAGTACCCAAGTAACAAAGCTAGTAACTCATTTTTCTATATTCCTTTTTTGCTGGGACTCTTTGGCATGATTTATCATTTTTCATCTGATTGGAAACGTGCGTTTGCTGTGTTGGTTTTGTTCATAGTTACCGGTTTTGCGATCATTATTTTCCTCAATCAGCCCCCATTCCAACCCAGAGAAAGAGATTACGCTTATGTAGGTTCATTCTTTGCTTTTTCGATATGGATAGGTATAGGAGTAACCGGATTGGTTGATCTGATAAAATCATACATGAAAGAGAATGCAGTAGCAGCTTATGCCGTTATTGGTATTTGTTTGTTAGCCTCTCCCGTTTGGATGGGCTATCAAAATTGGGACGATCATGACAGAAGCGAACGGTATGTAGCACCTGATTACGCCAAAAACCTGCTAAATTCATTAGCACCAAATGCACTAGTATTCACAAATGGCGATAATGATACTTTCCCATTGTGGTACGCCCAGGAAGTCGAAGGAGTGCGTACAGATGTTCGTATTGTATGCCTGAGCCTGTTAAATACAGATTGGTATATAAAACAATTAAAAAACCAATGGTCTCATGAATCTGCCCCTCTTCCGATTAATTTAACGGATAAAGAGATTGACGTACTTACATCAGGAATTTCGCAATGGCAGCCTCAAACCATCGAAATCCCGGTAGATAAAGAAATGTTAAAAAAAGCTTTTTCTGAAGATCAACAATACAAAGAAGCAATTGGTGTAAAAAATGCTGATCTGCCGATTCTGCAAACAGGAACCGATTTTGAGATGCCGGTGGATTCTTTGGACGATGTTATGAGCTGGGATTTGCAAGGGCGGCTTTATGGACAGGATCCTAATACAGGCAATCAAATTTATTACCTTCAAATTCAGGACCGGATGATCCTTGAGATATTAAAAAGCAATAACTGGCTGCGACCGGTATATTTTGCAAATACGGTTTCCAGTCAAAGCCAATTAAACCTGCAGGATTACTTCCGCACCGAAGGTAAAGCATATCGCGTAATCCCTAAAAAAATGGAAAGTGATTACACAGGATACATCGATACAGAAATTCATGCCCGCCGTTTCCGCACATTCGAACACAGAAACTGGGGAGATACCGATGCTTACCTGGATGAAAACATCCGCCGGATGATGGGCAATTACCGGTATAATTATCTTCAATTAGCCGAAACATTTATCGACAATGAACAGCCTGACAGTGCTGCTTATTGGTTAAAGTATGGAGAAGAAGTTGTTCCTTTCCGGGATGATGAAGAAGTAAATACCATCCGCATTCTTTATGCGAACAGATATGCGCAGCTAGGGCTTACTGAAGATGCTATCCGAATCATGGACAACTCTATTGAAGCGTTGATCGATAATTTCGATACACAATTCAATGCTTTTCTTTCATTACAAAACGAAATGGCGGCCATTGCAAATGAATATGAACAAGCAAGACGGGTTGGAGACATCCGTAAACAACGTGCACTAAATACCAGAAATACCAACGTGTACCGGCAGGCACAGAACAAATCACGGGATGTAATGCGGGAACAGCAAGCATTAGTCATTGCCCAGTATGTGTATTTTAAAGCAGGAGAAGATCAAAAAGCATTAGACATTGCAAATGAAGTTAATACCATGATAGCTGATACACAGGTCCCCGCCATCCCTTCTTCCAAACAAGAAAGTATGGTTCAGGGGGCAAGATTCGGCTTAAATTAACCTTCATATTTATAGTTAACGCTCAGAGTAGTATATTCTCTGAGCGTTAAAATTTTATACTATGATCCACAAGTTTACACCTGAAAATATTTCTACTATTGGCGAAGTTCTGGGAGCAACTCCAAAACCCCTTGGAGATGACGTATTTAGGATTGAAGTAAAAAACGAGGAAGAAAACCGCAGGCTGGCATTAGAAATCCACCTTGGTTTGAATGCAAATGGCGAACAAATGAATATGGTTTCGGTGTATGCCTATAATACATTTCTTCAATTGCACAACTGTACTGCTTTTGTAGCAAGCGACATGCTACAACAAGTTACTTTTTTTGGGAAATCAGGTGATAAAACATCCGGCTTAATTGTAGAGCGAGCCGCTGGCTGCAGCCTTTACGCTAATGTGGATGAAAGCCTGATTACAGGAGATTTCACTCAACTTCCTGAAGATTTAATGATGTGTGGAATAGCTCTGTCTCTTACAGATTCTATGGATGATGGTTTCAGCTTTTAATTGCTGATTGTGACAGACACCTATCCTCTTCAAATATTTAACACCACCAACGCAGAGCTTCCTTGTAAAGAAATTGATTGCCGTAAAATATTTGAGTTTATCTGCCAGCACGAAAAAGCAACATTCGAGCTTGTTGAAGTGGCATTTGTCGATGAAAATGAAATTGTTCGAATCAACAAAGAGTTTTTAAAAAGGGATTATATAACCGATATAATTTCCTTTCGCTATAACGATACCGAAGACAACTCAGCCATTGAGGGAACACTGTACTGCTGTTTACCAAGAATTATCGAACAAGCCAAAGAATTCGGAGATCCAAGCGAAAGAGAATGCCTGCGGGTATTTATTCATGGTTTATTGCATTTAATCGGCTATGATGATAAAACAGAGCCCGAAAAAAAAGAAATGACCCGATTAGAAGATCTGTATTTATCGATGTTTTATGAGTAACCATGATATAAGTATTTCGTAGCAGGTTCAAAATCTATATTATGGAAGAGAAAGAAACGAATATCATTACTCAACGCACCAAAGAATACGGGCGGCAACTTTGGGGAATTATCCAGAAACAAATAGACAAACAAAGCCCCGATTCAGATATACAACTTAAACGTTCAGCCCCTCCAAAAGAAGAAAATAATCACAAAATACTACTCCGTCTTCTTTTTTTATTTCCGGTTTTTCTCATATTCACTTTTATTGGTTCATTCTTCTGGGACTTTGATGGAGTAAAAACTACCCTTTTTGGCTTTTTAATTGAATTTGAAGGTTTGATGAGAATTTTGAGCATTAGCGGCTTAATTGGTTTTCTAACAAATTGGCTGGCTATTACAATGTTGTTTCGCCCTTCAAAAAAACGGCCAATTTTTGGGCAGGGTTTAGTCCCCAAACAAAAAAATCGCATTGCATACCGCCTTGCCGCTGCTGTTTCAGAGGATTTAATAAATCCGGACATCATTAAGCAGAAAATTCACGAATCCAATGCTATCTCCAAATATAGAGAACAAGCCACTAACTACATCCGGCAGGTAATTGATGATCCTGAGTTTCGATCTGAACTAAAACTGCTTGCCGTTGAATATGTAGATGAAATGGTTGCCCAACCCGAAGTTAGAACAAATATCGCCGGCTCTATCATTCAACAAATCGAAGAGAACATTGAAGAAAATTCCTTCGAAAAAGTGGCCCTTAAAGCTTATAGCTTTATAAAGGGACAGGAAATGCAGGATCTGGTTGAGGATGCTTTAACCAGACTCCCCGGTGGTGTTGAAAAAGGGCTGGATAAACTCGATGTCTTTCTAGACACCCTGCCCGATAAGATAGAAGCCCATAGCCCTGCTATTGAAGATGTAGTTACCTCTTTATTGTACAAACTAATCAACCAGTTGGATGTGCACGCGCTGGTTGAAGATAACCTGAGAGAATATGATGAGCAACGCCTCGAAAAACTGATCAAAAATGCCAGTAACGATCAACTAAGGTACATCCAATATTTAGGAGCCGTACTTGGAATGCTAGGTGGTTTTATAATATGGGAACCAATTGGCAGCCTCATATTGTTGATGCTTATTATTTCGGTTACATTAGGTTTGGATGTCATTATCCATAAAATGAACCAAAACAAATGAACTAACTAACCAGGCATCTTTCAAACCCAAGGTGTCAATTTCAACAGTGTTAAGTGGAAAAACCGCTCTCTTCTTTCGATGCTTTTGTGATAGGCTCAGGTCCTAATGGGCTGGCAGCTGCGGTAGCTTTAGCGCAACAAGGTTTGGCCGTTAAAATTTTTGAAGCCAAAGATACCGTTGGCGGAGGCACACGTACCCTGGAATTAACCGAACCGGGTTTTAAACATGATATTTGCTCAGCAGTTCATCCTACAGCAGCTGGTTCTCCTTTTTTTAATACGCTTCCTTTACATAAGTTTGGATTGGAGTGGATTCATCCTGATTATCCTGTAGCACACCCGCTGGAGCATGGCGAAGCGGTAATTATTGAAAAGTCTTTTGAAAATACACTTAACAGGCTTGGAAAAGACTCAAAAAACTATCGCAAACTATTTAAGGAGTTTGTTGATTCCTGGAAATACTTATCCAGAGATGCATTCGGTAACCTAAGAGTCCCTAATCATCCGCTGTCTATGATGAGGCTTGGCTGGTACGGCATGTTTTCATCCAATCTGCTTTCAAGCAGTTTTTTTGATCTGGAAAGCACAAGAGCATACTTTTCGGGACTTTCGGCACATAGTATAATTCCACTCGAAAATGCCTTTACAGCCTCTTTCGGGTTGATCTTGGGCACATCAGTTCATTCGGTTGGCTGGCCTATAGCAAAAGGTGGCTCGCATTCAATTACACAAGCACTTGCAGATTTTTTTGAATCACTAGGTGGAAAAATTCAGCTTGGCACTCACATCGAATCTCTGGATGAAATACCAACTGGAAAACCCATTTTATTTGATCTTACCCCACAGCAAGTAGTTTCCATCGCTGAACAACAAATACCTGAAAAACTGAGAAGCAGGCTTTTGAATTATAACTATGGCCCGGGCACATTTAAAATAGATTTTGCATTATCTGAACCTGTGCCGTGGTTAAATGAAGAATGCAGAAAAGCCGGAACTCTGCATTTAGGTGGATCCATGGAAGAAATCGCTCGTTCAGAACGGGAAGTATGGCAAGGCATCCACTCCGAAAAACCATACGTGCTAATATCACAACCATCCATTTTTGATGATTCACGTGCCCCTCAAGGAAAGCATACCTTATGGAGTTACTGCCATGTACCAAATGGAAGCACAGAAACCATGGAGCAGCAAATCATCAATCAAATCGAACGGTATGCTCCCGGGTTCAGAGATACCATTATTTCTGCATCAACAATGCATGCAATGGATTTTGAAAAATACAATCCAAACTATATTGGCGGCGACATTAATGGTGGAGCTCAAAATCTGAAGCAATTATTTGGCCGCCCCCTTTTAAAATGGAATCCCTATAAGCTGCCTGTTAAAAACTTGTATATCTGTTCTTCATCAACACCGCCCGGTGGTGGCGTACATGGTATGTGTGGCTTTAACGCTGCTAAATCAGTCCTAAAAAATGAATTTGGAATAAAACTGCCCGTATAGTTGCAGATCCCTTATTTTTTGACATGATCAAACCACTTTCTTTACTTACCGGCTCGTTTTCTGCTATTCAAAGAAAAGGCCGTTCTAAATCACTATCAAGAAAATGGACAATAGTTTCAGCAGGAATTGCAGTATTAGTTTCGATCCCTATCCTCACTGTGCTTTCATCATTCTTTGTTTCTTCAGGTGATATATGGAAACATCTTGCCAGTACCGTATTAGGTGATTACGTTTCCAATTCTTTTGTTCTTTTAATAGGTGTTTCTACCGGCGTAGTGTTATTAGGTGTTTCACTTGCCTGGTTAATCACCATGTGCTCTTTTCCCGGCCAAAAATACTTCGAGTGGGCGGCTGTACTGCCTTTTTCTATTCCTGCATATTTAATGGCCTACATTTATACCGATTTTCTCGGCACCACAGGTTATTTTCAAAGTATGTTAAGATCCACTTTCGATCTTCAAATTGGTGAATATCTTTTCCCTGAAATACGCTCTGTTTATGGAGCTGTTCTTATTATGATCCTGGCTTTTTATCCTTACGTGTATTTGTTGGCGCGTTCTGCTTTTTTAAATCAATCTACCTCTCTATTTGAGGCCAGCAGAATTATGGGATATACTACAACACAAAGTTTTTTTAAAGTTGCCCTCCCCCTGGCACGGCCTGGTATAGCAGCCGGTCTAGCCCTTGCTTTAATGGAAACACTCAATGATTTTGGAACTGTACAATATTTTGGTGTACAAACATTTACAACTGGCATTTACCGTACATGGTTTGGTCTGGGTGAGCGGCCCGCTGCAGCTCAGCTTGCAGGATTTCTACTCTTATTTATTATTGCATTGATAATTCTGGAAAGATGGCCAAGATCTAAAATCAAAGATCAAACTGGTACCACCGGTAAAACCAAGAGACTTCAAAAGTTTGAGTTAAAAGGATTAAAAGCATGGATTGTTACTGCTTTTTGTTCAATTCCTGTAATTTTGGGTTTTCTACTCCCGGTTGGTTTATTGATTAAAATGTTTTTCAACAACCTGGATTCTGTAAACAGCCGTTTTATACTTTATACATTAAACACACTAAGCGTAGCCTTTATAGCAGCATTAATCATCATTTCCATTGCTTTACTGATGGCCTATGCAGCTCGTTTAAATCCAACCAAGTTGATTAAATCACTTAATCAGTTTGGCGCGCTTGGATATGCAATACCAGGTTCTGTGATAGCTGTGGGAGTATTAATCCCTTTTGGCTGGCTGGATAATATCATCGATTCTTTTACCAGATCTAACTTTGAGTTTTCAACCGGACTACTTCTCAGTGGAACTCTTTTTGCGATGATCTTTGCCTATGTTGTCCGCTTTTTATCTGTGTCTTACAATGGAATTAATTCCAGTCTTCAAAAAATTTCTCCAAGCATAGATGAAGCTTCCCAAGGTTTGGGACACTCTTTCTTTCAAATTCTCAGAAAAATACATGTTCCGATTTTATCCGGAAGCCTGCTTTCCGCTTTCCTTCTTGTCTTTGTGGATGTTATGAAAGAACTACCGGCAACAATAATTATCCGACCGTTCAATTTTGACACACTTGCCGTTCAGGTATATCGCCTTGCATCAGATGAAAGGCTTGGTGAATCAGCGGGGGCAGCCCTGGCTATTGTTCTGGCTGGAATTATCCCGGTAATCATATTGAGTAAAACCATCACAAAAACCAGAAAAGTGGAAGAAAATAAAGCATAAAAAAAGAGCACACGGTTGTGCACTCTTTTTAATTAATATGCAATGTATTATTTACTTCCAGCCTGCCCTGTCCATTATTCGAATAGCTTCAGGATTATTTCTTCCTAAAGCAGATACGTTTAATTCGTCACTCTTAAATCGGCCAAACTCTACTAAAACCGGATTCCATTCTGCTTCTTCATTTACAGGATACTCATTGTTATCTACCGTTAAGTAGTTTTGAGATTTTTCGTTTGTGAGGTATTCCATAAACTTAACAGCATTCGCTCTGTTTGGGGCATTCTTCAATACACCTGCCACGCTGATATTTACATGAGCCCCTCGCCCAAGCTCGCCCTGGTTAGGAAATACGTATTGTACACTCTTTGCGATTTTTTGGTTCTCTTCATCTCCCTTCAACATCATAGCGAGGTAATAGTGGTTTACGATAGCCGCATCACAAATACCAGCTGCCACAGCTTTAATTTGATCTCTGTCCCCACCCTGCGGCTCGCGAGCCATATTGCTAACAATTCCTTTCGCCCATTCTTCGGCCGCGGCGGCTCCGTTGGTTTCAATGATGGATGCCATTAAAGACTGATTGTAAATGTTATTCGAGGATCTAATGCATACTCTTCCTTCCCATTCCGGTTCTGCCAGTGCTTCATAAGTAAGCAATTCCGGATCAGATACTTTCTCAGGGTTCACTACTATTCCGCGCACTCTTTTGGAAATACCATACCATAATCCGTCAGGATGACGAAGTGCGGAAGGAATTCTTTCATTTAAAACGTCTGAATCAATTGATCCAAGTATTCCTGCTTCTTCCGCTCTCCAAATTCTTCCCGCATCTACGGTTACCAATATATCGGCCGGTGAGTTTAGCCCCTCACTTTTGATCCGCTCAATCAATTCATCAGAACCACCTTCGATCAGGTTTACTTTAATACCTGTCTGCTTGGTAAAATCCAAATATAAAGCCTGATCGGTTTCATAATGCCTGGCTGAATAAATATTTACTTCTTTTTGGTTGCTGCACGCTAGGAAAAAAACAAAAACTAAAAGTGTAGTTAGTAATAAAAATCTCATTGATTTGATTGTTTAATGTTGATTATAGTTCGAGCCAAAAGTAACACTATATAGATAGAATCTAAATAGAAGATTACCGCCGGCTCTCATATTTATTATGGTTATCAGGGTCTAAAAATCTCAGTGTTTCCCAACGATACATTCCGGAATTATGACCATCTGACCAGGTGATTTGAATGGCATGATTTCCTACCTGCTGAATATTATTGATATCAGTCTTTGGCGGGTTGTCAACAAAAAAAAGGCCGGGCTCAAATTCGCTCATATAGGCATGCCCTCCCCTGCACATAACACAGGGGCAGTTCTTCCTCAGGCCAAATAAAGAGTACACAGATTCCTTTCCGTCAGACCATTTGATTTCGAGAACTTGATCAGAGTTGCTAACTTCGATACTAACAGGATGAATAGAATTTTGCATAACCAAAATTAAGAAATGATCTGGACTATCATCTCAACTTTGTTGGTATTTTTAATTAGCACCTGGCTAGGTAAAAAACGGCTGTTAAAGCTTGAGCAAATAACCGTGAGAAAACTTTTACTCACAAGTATTCTAACGCTCTTTTTGTTTTTGATACTCCGTTTTTTGGACGACCTGGATTATTTCTCTCAGGAACTTGGAGCAGTTTTTATGAGCAATGTATATGCCTCTGTAACTGGTTTTTTTACAGGGGCAGCGTACGATCAATATTCCATGAAAAAAAATCTGGGGTATATAGAGTACGTAAGCGGGGCCTTTATCTCCAATCTACTTCCGGGTATAATCGCTGTAACAATTATCATTGTTGGTATTGCCCGTACTTCCTTTTTTTCTGATCTGCCTGTTACTCCTATTCGGCTTAGTTCAGGGCTTTCGCTTATCAGTGTTGGAATGTATGTTGTTACACTTCGAATTACTCCCGAGTTCCGAGAAAAAGGATTTGTAATACTGGATCAGGAAATTCCCTGGAAAAACCTGATTACCTATCAATGGTTCGAAGATCAGGTAATAGAGCTGGAATTTGAGTTTGAAGGCCAGATCAGGTTCCACAGGTCTGTTGTTCCGGTTGAAGATGAAAAAGAAATGGAACTATTGCTTGCCAGAAAAATGATCAGCAAATTAGAAAAAGACCAACAAGAAGAATCATAATTAAAATTAAACACTCTAATTCTGAACAATGGCATCTTTCGATATAGTAAATGAAGTTAACGCACAGGAAATTGATAACGCAATCAATAACACCTTAAAAGAAGTTTCAACCCGTTACGATTTTCGCGGGCTTCATACCGAGGTTACTTTTCACCGCAAAGAAAACCGTATTCATTTAGTTGCCGCAGAAAGCATGAAAATGAAAGCCGTTCAGGAGATGCTGATAAAGAATTTTATTAAACGCGGTGTAGATTCAAAGGTGCTGGATTTTGGTACTGAAGAAGGAACTTCTCAGGGACATGTAAAAATGGACGTTGCATTGAAAGAAGGTATTGACAGGGAAACAGCGAAAAAAATTGTTAAAGACATTAAAGGGTTAAAATTCAAAGTTCAGCCGCAGATTCAGGATAACCAGATTCGCGTTACAGGCAAAAAAATTGATGATCTACAATCGGTTATAAAGCACCTTAAAAGTAAAGATATGGGTGTACCGCTGCAGTTTGTGAATATGAAATGACTTGAATTAAAAATGTAGAGTTAAGAATTAAAAATTGGTTTCATGTAAAAGGCTTTAGCTCCAATTCTTAATTCTTTCCCATTCAACCATAATGCACCGGTTTTTTACATAAGGTATTCTGGCGGCTTCTGCTAAACTTTCTGCTTCTTTAGATGAAACATCCAACTGTGTCCAGATTACAGGAGCTTGCCCTGTCGTTTTAATCCATTCTTCAACTTCTTCAACTACTCCGGCTGTATGTTCGTTTGACCTGAAAATGTTGATTATATCAACTTGTATATCTTTAGGAATCTCATTTAATGCCGGGTAGCATTTTTTACCAAGTATCTCTTTATGGCCCGGGTTCACCGGAATCACCGTATATCCCCTTTCCATTAAAAACTTAGCTGCGTAATTACTTGTACGATACATGTTCGGTGAACAGCCTATAACAGCTACTGTTTTGGCGGAGGTTAAAACATCTGCTGTATCCGGTGGAATTAAATTCATAACTAAACAGGCTGGTTCAGAATATTAAGTGGTTCATTGCGTATCTTTAAAATCTTTAACCAGGATTATAATTCCAAAATAAGGAAACATTTTGTCAACAATTAAAAACGGTAGCGCCGTAAAAGTTCATTACAAAGGCCAACTTAAAGATGGAACATTATTCGATTCATCAGAACAAAAAGGCCCGCTTGAATTTACAATGGGCCAGGGGCAGTTAATCCCCGGTTTTGAAAAAGCTGTTGTAGGTTTATCTGTGGGTGATACTACAGTTGCCAATATTCCTGCTGCAGAGGCTTATGGAGAGCCAAACCCTCAAATGATTATGCAGGTACAAAAATCGCAGCTGCCGGCCGATATTAAGCCTGAAGTTGGGTTGGAATTGATGCTAAACCAACCGAATGGGCCTATTCCTGTGGCTATTACAGATATAACGGACGAGATAGTTACTATTGATGCTAACCATCCGCTTGCAGGAAGAGATCTCATTTTCAATATTGAAGTGGTTGAGATCGCCTGATTAAATTAAATCCTTTAAGGCTGAGGAGTTTCTCTCAGCTTTTTTATTTCAGAAAACCAATGGCTGACTTTCATCAAAAATCTACGATCTCCATCACCTGTCCCAAAATGATGGCTGATTTCCTGAAAAAAGAAGTTGAAGATCTCGGGTTTTCTGTGGTTAAACAACGCCCTGCAGGGGTTGAAATAAAAGGTACACTGTATGATTGTATGAAATTAAACCTTTGCCTGAGCACCGCTCACCGGGTTCATTTTTTGCTCAAATCATTCAAAGCATTGAATGCTGAGGAACTTCACATACAATTGATAGACATTCCCTGGGAAAAGTATATTGATAAGCACGGATATGTGAGCGTTACTTCTTTTATCAGGAATAAAACAATAACTAATACACAATTTGCTCAACTTAAAGTAAAAGATGCCATCGTTGACAGAATCAGAGCAAAAACCGGAGCCCGGCCTGATTCAGGCCCCGATCTCGGTAAAACAGTAGTTTTCTTGTTTTGGAAAGGCAACGAAGCCAGCGTTTATCTTGATACATCCGGCGAATCTATCTCCCGGCGTGGTTATCGCATTCGAAACCATACCGCCCCCATGCAGGAAACATTGGCTTCTGCGATCATTCAGGCATCAAAATGGAACCCGGGTCAGCATTTTATTAATCCTATGTGTGGAAGTGGTACTGTTGCTATAGAAGCCGCTCTCAAAGCGTTGAATCGCCCCACAGGGTTACTACGCCCCAACTATGGTATCAAACATATTCTTGGTTTTGATGTAGGTGAATGGAATGGGCTACGATCTGAATTAAAACGCCAGACAAATAAAGATTTCACAGGCCGGATCCTTGCAACCGATATAGATCGCAGAGCCATCCAGGCAGCTCAAAAAAATGCCCAAACTGCCGGTGTTGATCATTTAATCGAATTTAAAGTGTGCGATTTCCAGGATACAGAAATCCCCTATGGAGATGGAGTTGTTGTTTTGAATCCCCCTTATGGAGAGCGTATAGGCCACGATCAGGAGCTTGAAAGCCTTTACAAAACTATTGGCGATTTTTTTAAACAAGATTGCAGCGGCAAATGGAGTTATGTGTTTACGGGAAATTTTGATCTTGCTAAAAAAATAGGCCTGCGTACAAATAAGCGTATTGAATTGTATAACTCTACGATTGAATGCCGATTATTGGAATATGAGTTGTATTGATATGTCTAATACAGATGATAACTAACTTAAGCTGATTAAAATCATTTAGCCTCAGCCGATAAAACATTTTACTTCCTTTTGCTTTATCCTGTTTTATATTTTGGGATCGAAATATTTAAAAACTAACTACTCTGTTATGAGAATCTCTAAAATTGCTCTTCTTCTGTTAATAGCTGTATTTGTTGCGTGTGTACCTACTTCTTCTAAATATGATCAACTTGGCTTGGAAGAAGCCACCATCGCTGAACTTCATGAGAATTACAAGAAAGGCACTTATACAGCCACAGATGTAGTTGAAGCTTATCTGGAACGAATAGAGCAGTACGATCAAAGCGGGCCAACCATCAATTCTGTAATTACAATAAATCCGGATGCCATTGCTATCGCCGAACAATTAGATCAGCTAATGGCTGAAGGAAATATAAAAGGCCCATTACATGGGATCCCCGTTTTATTGAAAGACAATATTGATACCAGAGACAAAATGGCCAATACAGCCGGAGCTAGAGCGATGGAGGGTTCTATGCCATTGCAGGATGCTTATATAGTGGAAAAGCTTCGGGAAAGCGGCGCAATTATACTTGGAAAAGCAAATCTTAGCGAGTGGGCAAATTTTCATAGTAGAAATTCGTCTAGCGGTTGGAGTGGCCTTGGCGGACAAACCAAAAATCCATACGATATTACCCGAAACCCGTGTGGTTCAAGTGCAGGTTCAGGGGCTTCTGTTGCCGCTAATTTTGCCATGCTGGCTATTGGCACAGAAACAAACGGATCTATCACCTGTCCATCTTCTGCAAATGGATTGGTAGGCATAAAACCTACGGTTGGGCTACTAAGTCGTTCGGGAATAATCCCAATTTCAGAAACACAGGATACCCCCGGCCCGATGGCACGAACAGTTACTGATGCAGCTATCATGCTTGGAACAATGGTAGGAATTGATGAGCGGGATTCTTACACAAATGCCAGCAAAGGAAAAGTTTTTCGTGATTATACCCAATTTCTTAATGCCAGATCACTGAATGGAAAAAGATTGGGGCTTTACACCCCTTCCATTGGCAGCGATCATAAAACCGATTCTTTAATGATGCAAACCATACGGCTTCTAAAAGAACAAGGTGTTACAATTGTAGAAATAGATCAAATTGGTGCAAATACAGCTGGCCGTGATTCTTATAATGTTCTTCTTTATGAATTCAAAGATGGGGTGAACAAATATCTCGAATCTTTAGGAGACAATGCTACTGTTAAAAACCTGGATGAGATCATCGAAAAAACATTAGAAGATTCAATCGAAATGAAGTTTGACCACGACATTCTTCTTCAGGCACAACAAAAAGGAGAGCTAGATTCCGAGGAATATATAAAAGCGCGGGCCCGAATGCTTAAAACAACCCAGGAAGAAGGAATTGACAAATTAATGAAAGAACATGATCTGGATGGGTTTGTTGGTATTACAGGTGGGCCTGCATGGAAAATTGATCATACCAATGGCGATAATTTTGGTACCTCTTCAAGCTCCCCTGCTGCAAGAGCTGGCTATGCTGCTATTACAGTGCCCCAAGGTTTTATTGATGGACTTCCGGTTGGTATAACCTTCTTTGGAGGAGCCTGGATGGAACCGGAAATGATCCAAATTGCATATTCTTTCGAACAGCTTACCAAAGTTCGAAAAGCACCTGAATTCAGAGATTACGAGTTCTAATGTACACACTAAGTTCAAGCCTTTTCATCAAGAAGAGGCACTGAACAACACTCAAAACTGCTTAATAACAAAAGAACTCAAAACCAGGTTTTGATTGGTTTATTTTCAATTGCCTTATTAAGCACATTTTTTCTTAGTTACTAAACCCATATCATTGTCGAAATTTTAATCCTCTATTTTGAATCATGCGTCAATATCTATTCCTCTTTTTTTACTTTGCTCTATTTATCGCACCCGATTTGGTAGCTCAAAATAATGATACCCCTGAACCTGTTTCTTATTTAAAATCGGGATTTAGTGCTCCTATTACTTTTGGCTTCGGACTCGGAGTAAAAAACGAAGCGATTTTTGAAACCACAGAAAACGATGACTCTAAATTAAGTTTTGGCGGGGGCCTCTTTATTGGAACCGGTCTTTATTACACCACACAAAAAAATATCAAGTTCGGATCCTCTTTTTATTACCAGGCAAGTGAGCTCCGCCCTGTTCTTGAAAATGCGAGTTCTTCGTTCAAGCGGTTTGTGATCACACCAGAAGTAAAATTTCCAATAAAGCTTAAAACAAACACATACCTAAACTTTGGTGGTGGGTATGGTTTTTATCTGAATGGCAAAATGAATATTGATGCTGACGAAATTGCGGGGTTTACTGCAAATGCAAAATACGAGCACACCGGTGGGATTCATGTACTTGCAGAATACGAAGAACATTTTCAAAGAAGCTTCCTTACCTTTGGCCTAAAATACTATAACGTTAATTATGAGTACAAGTCAGGCGACTTGATTTTTGGAAAGTTCAACGGCTCTGGTTTCGACCTTTATATGTCCTATTCACTCCGGTTTTGATTACAAACTCATTTAGTGAGGATGATTACTCCTTCGGATACACAAACACCGGAGCTTGCTCGTATTTCTTGTCATCCGTTAACTTTCTGATGTCAGAACCATCAGGCCTCATTACATAGATATCAAAATTTCCTTTCCAATCTGTGGCATTAAATGCGATCAGCGAATCTCCATGCGACCACGAGTGCCAGCCTTCATTAGAGGGGAAGCCTTCTGCTGTGGTATCAGGCGTTAATTGGCTAAAGTTACCGCCATCCGGTGAAATAGAGAAGATGCTATAATTAGAATTCTGCTTAGATATAAAAGAGATCGTATTCTCATTAACCCATTCTGGAGGCCCTGCATGATATTCCCACTCCATAGCAGTGGAATCAGATTCAGGATATGTTGTTAACTGCCTTAATCCGGTTCCATCGGCATTCATAATAAAAAGCTCATCTATATCGCTTCTGTTTGACCTGAATACAATTTGTGAACCATCCGGAGAAAAATGAGCATCTGTATTATGGAATTCATCATCGGTAAGCTGCTTTAGGACTTCCCCCTTATAATTAATGATAAAAAGATCTCTGGTATCCCAGTCATCATTTTTATTTATAGATACCACAAATTCAGTTCCATTTTTACGAGCACTTATCCAGGAGTCGTGAACCAGAAAATCGGTTATTCGCCGTACTTCGGTTCCGTCCCATTTCATCTCGTATAAAAAATACTTGCGGTTTGTGGAATCCCGATCGGATACAAAATATAAACGATCACCATGTGCATAGTAAACCCAATCTACTCCAACATGATTGGAAATATTGCGCTGCTCAGTCCCATCAGCATTCATTACAAAAATTTCATAGTCATCCTGATAGCCGTCATATAACACATTGTAAGCTATTTTATATGTACCAATATCGGTCTTACTCGATGATGAACAAGCTTTCCAGAAAAGAAGTACCGCAATAAAAAAGATAATATTCTTGATGATTCGCCTCGTTCCTTGGGTTAACAGAAGTGCTAAAGAAACGGATTCTTGTTACCAATTATCAAGATTATTAAGATTAAATAACAGTTCTATCCTCCCTTTTTAATTGAACATTCCCAACCTTGATAACTAGTCATCAAAATTTTAAAAACTGATTCCTAAATAAATCGAAATTCACTCCTACCAAAGCTATTATATTTGAATCTGTAGTTATCTTAGAGTCAAAATCTTTACCTGCACTAAAATTAAGATTAGTATCTCCCGTGATTTTTACCTGTAGGTTTGCAGTAAATCTATATGAATTATCTTTGTTAATGGCGGTTATTGACTGCCCACTGATATCAAAAGTTGAAAACTCTTCCTCGAAAGAGCGATAAATAAATTCTCCTGATAAAGAGTAATTCTTTTTTGTTTGAGAAAGGCTAAACCCAATATCCGTATTAGTAGCTCCAATATTCTCGAATGAACCCAGATATCGTGCCAATCCTGCGAATTGCAAATCTCCTTTTTTGCTGATCGGGTGAGAAACTGTTAACCACAACCCATAATTACCTCCCCGGACAGCTTCAAAATCGTTGTTAGGGATGTTTATTGACGAAGCACCGGAAAGCTGAACCTGCAAGCCTTTCCTTACCAAACTTTCTTCCCTGATCTTAACAATAATAGCATCTCCGGTATTTTCTTCTTTTTCTTCTACAAAAGATGTTATCTCCGGAATCGAGTTTGGCAGGTTTTCCCGAAGATACTCCAGCGTCGCAGATTTCAAATATTCAACCTGTTCCTTTTCAAAATTCACAACCAGATTTGGGTTATTTACATAGATATCAAATTTTGAAGAAAACACTTCCAATACAGCCTGCCGATTATTCAGGTTACCTTCTTCCAGCTCTTCAACCACATCAGAATAAATTTCTGATACAAAATCCTGCTGCCTCAATTGTTCCAGCAGCTGTATGCGTTCAGCTACACGAGGTGTTCCCCTCAGCAGCATTGTTCGAAACCCGAATCCCCACGACCTCCCGGTTATCGAATCTGTGGTTGACTCATAGTCAGTAGTTGCTAATGAAAGAACGAACGTTTGCTTTACATCCTCAAAAAATCTGTTTTTCGATTTTGATGGAACTAACCCAAAGTACTCCTTAAATGACAAGTCGGGCCGTTTGGTAAGCCAATATGGAGTTACTTCTACAGCAACATCTTTTATAAGCCCTGAACCATCATCTACATTGTTCAGGAAATAAGTTCCCAACGCTTTAGTATCGCCCGGCCGGAAAATATTTTGAGGTGATATGCCCAAAATCTGGAAACCCGGGTTTTCAGGAGCTACCAAGTCATTAAATTTCAAAGAATCCTGTGCTTTAATACTCGCAGCACCTGTTATGATTAGAAATAGTACTAATAGTTTTTTCATGGTCAACTCATATCAAAGTAAGTTTCATATTTCACTTTGTTATGAACCGTTCCTTCTTCGTCTGTAAAGCTCTCATTCAGTTCATATAAAGTATTTTCTTCCCCATCATGAATAGTAATACTTACCATTGCTTTGGGATGATCGCTAGCCCGGTTTACTTTAGTTCTTATATACAGCTCGGGTTCTTCATCTGATGAAATAATCTCGTTTTTTGTGCCTATGTATTCTTCCACTACATCGTCTCCGGAAAGAACCAGTATAACCGTTTCATCATTAAGTTCTACTTTAATAGAACCAGTGTGTCCATTTCTAATTTTAGCCGAAACTTTTATTGGCCCATCATTGATGGAATAATCGTTATCTTCTCTAAACTTTCGCATTGTATCCAGTTAGTTTAAATTGTTACTAAACAAGACCCACATGTTTGTAAATCCTTACAGAAAAAAATGAGTTTTATCAAAAATTTACAAATCACTCCTATAGATCGTGTTGCTGTGGAAGAAAAAGTGAGCCGGTTAAACAAGAGGAGCATCAAAAAAGAATCTAAGATGCAGGCTTTAAAGCTTGCACTTAGCATGGTAGACCTGACTACTCTGGAAGGGAAAGATTCAGAAGGAAAAGTTCAGCAGCTTTGTCAAAAGGCAAAAAGTCCTCACCCTTCTGTACCGGATATTCCAAGTGTAGCTGCAGTATGTGTATACCCAAGTATGGTGCGTATCGCAAAAAACCACCTGAAAGGCAGCAGAATCAATGTAGCAAGCGTGGCAACGGCATTTCCTAGTGGCATGGCTCCTCTTTCCATTCGTATTGATGACACCAAGTTTGCTGTGGATGAAGGTGCGGATGAAGTCGACATGGTAATAACCCGGGGTGCCTTCCTTGAAGGAGAATACAATTTAGTATTCGATGAAATTGCAGCTATTAAAGAAGCATGTGGGGATGCACATCTGAAGGTTATTCTTGAAACCGGGGAACTTCACACTTACGAAAATGTAAGACTGGCAAGCGATATTGCTATGGAAGCCGGTGCTGATTTCATAAAAACATCAACAGGAAAAATTTCTCCTGCAGCAACACAACCGGTTACCCTGGTAATGCTCGAAGCTATCCGTGACTATTATTACAAAACTGATAAAATGATAGGAATGAAACCTGCCGGCGGCATTAGAACAGCAAAACAAGCCATCCAGTATCTGGTTTTGGTAAAAGAAACTTTAGGAGCTGCCTGGCTCAATAAAGATTATTTCCGCTTTGGTGCCAGCTCTCTTGCTAATGACTTGCTAATGCAAATAGTAAAACAACAAACAGGCTATTATCAGGGCCTGGATTATTTTTCAGTGAGTTGATTTTGGTATTCATTTGCTTCAATAGCTGTTATAAAATTCCCCTCCTATGGAGGGGATTAAGGGGTGGGTAAAAAACCATGACAAAGAGTTTACATATTATACCTTACAGAAAAGACCTTGTATCGAAAGCGAGATTCCTGAGAAAAAACTCTACCCCGGGCGAAATAGAACTTTGGAAAGGGCTAAAAGGTAAACAAGTTTTAGGCTATGATTTTGATCGACAAAAACCGATTGATCAATTTATTGTAGATTTTTATTGCAAAGAGCTTAAACTCGCCATTGAAATAGATGGTAGATCTCATGATTTTAAAACCGGTTATGATAATGCAAGAGAACAAAAGCTAAATTCATTAGGCATCAACATTTTAAGGTTCACAGAAGAAGATGCAAAAAAACAAACCGAAGATTGTTTACACAAAATTTGTACCTGGATCAAGAAAAACCCACCCCTGCCCCCTCCCTGGGAGGGGAAAACCGTCCGCCATTACTAAACACATTTCATCATGTCCGAATCAACTATTAAAGAAACTACTTACAAACCCACATCACCAAACTCCAAACTGGATTTTGCTTCTCTTTGGGAATATGCGCCGGCACCTGAAAGCCCGGCAAAACTGAAGATAAAGAATCAATATCAGCTTTTTATTGATGGCAAATTTCAAAAACCATCTAAAGGTCGTTATTTCAAGAGCGTTAATCCTGCAACTGAAGAGGAGATCACTGAGTTTGCGGAGGCTACTCAAAAAGATGTGGATAAAGCTGTAAAAGCTGCACGGCAAGCATTTGAAGGAGAGTGGTCTTCTTTATCACCCAAATCCCGTGGAAAATACATTTACAGAATTGCGAGAATGCTACAGGAAAGAGCCCGCGAATTTGCCATTGCTGAATCTATGGATGGCGGCAAGCCAATCCGTGAATCCAGAGATGTGGATATTCCTTTAGTTGCCGCTCATTTCTTCTACTACGCCGGCTGGGCAGATAAGCTTGATTTTGCTTTCCCAGGAAAAAAGCCGGAGCCGCTCGGAGTTTGTGGTCAGATTATTCCCTGGAACTTCCCACTGCTGATGCTTGCATGGAAAATTGCTCCTGCACTTGCCTGTGGCAACACCGTAGTATTGAAACCTGCCGAAACCACTTCGCTTACAGCTATGATGTTTGCCGAATTGGTTCAGGATGCAGGATTACCGGCAGGCGTGGTTAATATAGTAACTGGGGCCGGACAAACCGGATCAGAAATAGTAAACCATAAAGATATTGACAAAATCGCCTTTACCGGTTCTACAGGTGTCGGTAAAATCATTCAGAAGTCGCTGGCAGGTACAGACAAAAAATACACTCTTGAGCTTGGTGGAAAAGGTGCACTCATTCTTTTTGAAGATGCTGCCATTGACCAGGCTGTGGAAGGCATTATAAATGCTATATACTTTAATCAGGGACATGTTTGTTGTGCAGGATCGCGGTTGCTTGTGCAGGAGAATATCGCTGACAAAGTTATTCTGAAACTAAAAGACCGGTTAGAAACACTTATTGTGGGGGATCCTTTAGATAAAAACACAGATATAGGTGCTATAAACTCAAAACAACAGTTTGAGACGGTAAATAGCTATCTGGAGCTTGGTGTTGAGGAAGGTGCCGATGTATATCAAAGTAAATGCAGTATACCTGATTCAGGATATTTTATCCGACCTACCCTCTTTACTAATGTTTCTCAGTCGAACAGAATTGTTCAGGAAGAAATTTTCGGCCCGGCTCTCACTGTTCAAACATTCAGAACTGCTGATGAAGCCATCGAAAAAGCGAATAATACACCATTTGGATTGGCTGGAGGGGTTTGGACTGACAAAGGTTCCAAAATCTTCAGGGTTGGGAAAGGACTTCGCTCCGGAGTTATATGGGCAAATACTTACAATAAATTTGACCCTACTTCGCCTTTTGGTGGTTATAAAGAAAGTGGTGTTGGGCGTGAAGGCGGACTTCATGGTTTAGCAGCTTACGTTAATTTGAAATAGGAAACGGCAATGAGTGAAAGAGTAGAAATTCAAAAAACGTACAAAACTTATGTTGGTGGAGCTTTTCCAAGAAGTGAATCCGGTCACTACTATAAAGTAGTTGACAGTGAAGGAGACTTTCTTGCAAATGCCTGCCGCTGTACCCGAAAAGATTTTCGTGATGCTGTAAAAGTAGCCCGGTCAGCATTTGGAGGATGGAGCAGCAGATCTGCTTATAACCGTGGCCAGATTTTGTACCGAATTGGAGAAATGCTTGAAAACAGACGGGATCAGTTTGTGAAAGAGCTTGGAACTATCGGTTTCACTAAAGAAGAAGCAGACGCAGATATCAATGCTTCCATTGACCGACTCATTTATTATGCAGGTTGGACGGATAAGTATCAGCAGGTATTTGGATCGGTAAATCCAGTGGCAAGTTCACATTTCAACTTCAGTTTATTGGATCCTACCGGAGTGGTATCCATCCTTGCTCCGGAAAATAGTCCATTGCTTGGTTTGGTTTCTGTGATTGCTCCCGTTATTGCAGGAGGAAACGTTTGTGTTGTGCATGCCTCTGAACAATACCCACTGCCCGCCATCAGCTTTGCTGAAATATTGAACTCATCTGATGTTCCGGGTGGAGTCGTAAATATTCTTACCGGAATTCGTTCAGAACTGGTTGAACATTTTAGTTCTCACATGGACGTAAACGCCATTTTTTATACCGATTCTCTTGATAAGGAAACAAAAACGATGATTGATGAGTTAGCATCGAACAATGTTAAAAGAGTCGTTAAGAAAATACAGAGAGACTGGTACGAAGAAGATGCTGAATCTCCTTATTTCATAGTTGACTTTCAGGAAACCAAAACCACATGGCATCCGGTAGGCTTTTAATGAGAAATAAAATTCTTTATAGTTTTTTAGCAACTACCCTGGCAATTGCATTTGCCTGTTCCTCTGCTGAACAATTGGCAACAGAAGCTTCAACGAATGCCAATGAAACTTCTTCCGAAAGTAAGCCTGAAGGGAATGAAGCATCTCACCTTTTGATAAGCAGCCTCTCCGATTCCTATGCTTCCAGATCTAATGAGCTTCCTGATGTTTTTACAAAGATCAAACAAAAAAAGGAAGTGGAGATTGACCTCACTAAAGGTTTTCGCATTCAGATCTACTCAGGACAAAATGTATTCGACGCTGATACCATAGCATCACAATTCAGAGCCTGGTCTGATACAACAATAACCGGATACCAGGCCGATACATACACTTTCTTTAAAACCCCATATTACCGTGTACACGTTGGAGATTTTCACAACCAGGAAAAAGCATTAAAATTTTCGAGGTTGGTAAAACGTGCTTTCCGGGATGCCTGGGTTGTTTATGATACTGTGGATCCATTCCGTGTGCCAGAAGATACGGTTACAATTTCTATTATTACCAAAACAAACCGGTAGTATCTTATTTTCGTAATTAGAAAGAATACATTTATATTCGCTCTAATTGCATGATAACTTTATGAAATTCTTCTTTTTCGCTGCCTTTATTGGTGCTTTGGTAATGGGGTTTATCACTACTAATGCGGATTTTCTAACCTCCCCCAATAACAACAATACAATCTTAAATGGATCTACGGATCTAAAAACGGCAAGTATCTCAGGGAAAATTAATATCCCTTCCACACAAGTTAATACTTCAAGAAGATTCAGAAGCTCCTACGGCAGCCGCACCAATCGTTCTTCTAACAGCAATGGCCAAAACCAATATTTGAGTACAGTTGTAAGTGCTCACCCATTGAATTTTGAAGCACCTGATATGGAACCCGAAGATTCTATACTTATTCGGCAAAAAGACGCCGAATTTATCCCCAGCATCACCCCGGTAAAAGTAGGAAGCACTGTTTATTTTGTGAATGATGACCCCTTTTATCATAATGTGTTTAGCTTAACACCAGGAGCAAAATTTAATATTGGCAGACGACCTACCGGCGATATTTTTTCCAAGGAGATTCCGGTAACTAAATGGCGGGTAGAAGGATTAGGCCCAATTAGCATTTTTTGTGATATCCACTCACAGATGAATGCAGTTATCCTAAGTTTAGATACTCCTTTCTATTCTAAATTAAATGAAGATGGGTCGTTTGAATTGAAAGGTTTGCCCGCCGGCGAATACGAAATAAGAGTTTATAATAAAGCTTTTGATTTGCTTACACAGCAAATTACAGTTAAAACCGGTCAAACTTATAGTGTAGAATACAATCTGAATTGACAGCATGAAATTAACCATTGGAGCAAAACTTATCGGTCTGCTCACAGGGCTTACATTAATTGTACTGTTTGTAGTTTTAGCAGCAATCAATCAGGTATTTTTCTCTGCTATAAACGACGATGTAGTACTCGACTTTACTCAACTGCAAAGTTTTATCCAGCTTCAGCAAAATCTTCAATATCAAAGATTAGTAGAATCTGCTTTTTTAATTGGTGAAAACTCAACATTCAAAGCGAATGTAGAGCTTGCAGACCCGGCTTCAGTAGATGTTGTCGTAGAGCAATTCGCTGAATTAACCCGCACCCCCCTTTTTGTAGTTACAGATAGAAATGGAATTGTATTGTCTTGGTTTGGCGAACAAGATTCCACAGGAGCCAACATTTCTCACAGGCCGTCAATTCAACGTTCTTTAGCGGGAAATGATCCCGATCCAAATTTTAAGTGGCCGGATATTTGGGCTATTGAAAACGATTTATACCAAATTGTTTCTGTGCCGGTTTTTTCATCTTTTGGGGTAATGGGAACCATTACTTTGGGCACCCCTTTTGAAAATTCTGATGCAATGCGTCTGAAAAGAAATACTTCTCTTGATGTCGCTTTCTTCTTGAACAAAAAGCTTATTGCTTATTCAGATAGTTCTGTTTCTGAAAATTCCTACTTAGAGTTAGCAAGTAAATATTCAATTTTATCAGACAGCCTCATCAATAATCTGGCGATTAGTGAACCGATCGATGCCAAAGTAAATAAAGAACCTGTTTTAGCATTTATTAGCCCGCTTGGGAGTGGTGAAAACGCATATTATTTTGCCTATGTAAACAAGGCACGCCAATTCGAGATCCTAACCCTGTTGCAGGAAAATATTTTGTTGATTGGCATTACCTGCGTTGTCATTGTGATTCCACTTTCTATTATACTTTCTAATTTGCTAGCGGGGCCAATTAAAATACTTACTCAGGCAATGCTAAAAGTACGAAAGGGTGATTTTACTGTCTCAGTAAAACCTAAAACCCGAGACGAAATTGGAATACTTACCAGAACTTTTAATGAGATGATCCAAGGGTTACGCGAACGTTTTGCCCTTAGCAAATATGTTGGAGATCATACACTGGAAATGATTAAGAAGAATGAAGATATTGACCTTGGTAGCCAGGCTACATTCAAAGAACTTACCATTCTGTTTACTGATATCAGAGGATCAACCAAAAAGATTGCTACATCCACACCCGAACTTTTTCTTGAAAAACTAAACCGAACACTAGGTAAGCAAGCTGATTCGGTTTTAAAATATAGTGGCTCTATTGATAAGTATGTAGGTGATTCGGTAATTGCAATTTTTGCAGGTACTGATTCTTTAGAATCGGCTATCAAAGCAAGTATAGAAATCCAGAAGGAGTTTAAAGCCGACAAAAACCTCAATTCTTTTTTCGATGGAATTGGGATTGGAATAAACTATGGACAGGTAATTCTTGGAAACATGGGTGCTAAAGAACGAATGGATTATACAATAATAGGTTCTCAGGTTAACTTGTGTGCCCGCCTATGCTCCAAAGCAGAAAACGGTCAAATCCTGATCCCAAGCAATTTAATTACCAACTATGAGCTGGATCATCCTGTTTCATTTTCTTCAATAGGTGAAGAAGTTCTAAAAGGATTTAATGAGAAAATTGAGATTTCAACAGTGAATTATGATTAAAAGAATAGCCTGTATTATTCTAGCTCTTATTCTATTCTGCCCAGGAACTGCTTTATTTGCTCAAATTCAATTTAATGGAACCTTTGATGCAGGCATACGAGTTGGCGGAGGCCAATCAAGTTTTGTAAAAAATGGAATAGAAAGCGAGTTCAGGCGTCTGCATTTCCATATTCCTCAGGTAAACTTATTAATGTTCGCCCCTATCAATGAAACTTTCTTTTTTGAAGCCAGGCTTCAAAGTGATATATGGGGAACCGGTGAACTTAAAAACCCATACTTTACTTTGGCCAATGTAACCTGGTCTCACCCGAATAAAAATTACTCTATTACAGCAGGCAGGTATATAAACCCTGTTGGTTTCTACTCAAGAAGAAGTCTTCCAATAAACAGAACTTTTCATGAGCTCCCTCTCACCTACTCTTATTTCGTAAACATTTCTGATCAAAGAGGGTTTTGGCCTCTTGCGGGCGAAGGTGGTTCTTATACGTCAAGCGATGTTGGATTAACAACCATTTATTTTGGTGGATACGCTACCGGATTGTTATTCGACTGGTCTATAATTGAGAATAAATCGAGGCTGCAGATCGGGCTTACTTCTGTTGCCCCCACTTCCGGCGATAATTATACCAACCTTGCGAATGGGGCAATTTTGGGCCGTTTAACACTTAATCCAAGCATTAAATGGCAAATTGGATTTACAGGCTCTTACGGCGGTTTTATGCAGCAAAGTATTGTAAATAGTTCTTTCAGGCCGCTTAATCCTTTAGAAAAATACCGCCAAACACTTGCTGGCTTCGATTTTAAATACGGATTAGGCTATTGGGAAATAATAGGAGAAGCTATTTTCTCTCATTGGTTTACCCCCGTTTATGGTGATACAGGCTTCCAAACCGAAGGCAATACAAACAATTTTGTGGAAAGAAATTTCTCTAATCTTGGAACTAATCTGGATATCCGCTTTGAGCCGCCATCTTTAACGGGCAGTTATTTTGCAATAAGGCTTGACCACATGAACTTTATTGGCGATGGAGAAGATTCTAATAGTATGTACACCACCAATGATTGGGATAAGGATGTATCCCGAATAACGGCAGCTTTTGGTTATAAATTAGCGCGAAATGTAGAAGTCAAAATCTCAACCAGCGAACAATCTCCTTATGATGGCTCTTTTTATACACTCAGAGCAACTATTTCGACATTCTTTTAATTATTAAAGGCCATCATCTGTGTAGAAACTGTACATTTTGCAGTTCTTAAAACTGCGCTTGGCAGAAAACCTGTATCAATTCAGTAGTTTTTTAGAACTGAATTTTGGACAACAGAGGTTAGTTTTCAGAATCAATAAAAATCCCTGAGCTGCCTGGGTTTTGTACAGAAAAAAGGGGGAAGGCATTTACAGATATTTGATTCCCCTCTAACTGCGGATATGCAAACACCAAAACCAAGCCTCCATTATTTGTCCTTTCTGAAACGATGATACGATTATTCATTTTATCGAAAGCTACATCACCAGGATTTTGAAGCTCCGTATTTTCTCCCAAGATCCGAATTTGATCCGATACAGGTATGGCTCTTTCTTCTTGTACCGCAACAGATACTTTGGCATTGAAGTTCTCAATAATGTGAATTCCTCCATCAGCAGAATCTGCAGAAATATCTGCTACATCAGTAATAAGCATTACATCATCTTCTACAGAATAATGCAAACCCCGCATTGTTTCAATTCCTTCAATGCTGATTTTTACATCGGGGCTAAGGGTGCCATTCGTCTCATTACTTAAAAACGTATTAAAAATTGCCAGAGAGTCTGATCCAGACTCTGATACGTATAGTGTACTTCCGCTTAGTTCCACATCCCATATTGGAAAATCTACCATAAATGCATTTCGAAGTGATATTGCTCTTCCGCTAATATCGTAAACATAGAACCTGTTTTGTGCTCCACTATCAGCGACTACGGCAATATTTCCGTCAGAAGTTATCCCCTTTCCATTTGTTAGGTTAGAAACACTTATTGCACTTGGTAGCATCCCGGAGCCTGGGGCATTATTGCTTAACCCGGCAAAAGCGTTTAAACGGTTATGTTCCCGATCAACCTGATACAGAACATCCTTTCCTGAATCATAATAAATGCCTTCTGCATCATTCGTTGAGGTTACAAAATCTACCCGTTGAACATTTTCCAGATCTGAAAAATCAAACACACTTACAGAGGCCTGTGTATTGCTGGATACAAATACATTACCCAATTCGGTATTGAAAGTATCATCGCTTGTAGGGTTACATGCCGAAAATACCCAGATTGAAACAACTATTATTGAAAGTGAATGTATCTTTTTCATGTACTATTTATTGTATTTTAGGATAGCAAAATCCGTTCTTTCAAAATTTTAACTCTTTAGTATTCCTACACATTAAACCTGAACAACATCACATCGCCATCATCTACTACATATTCTTTGCCTTCCTGGCGCATTCGACCTGCCTCTTTCGCTGCCTTCTCTGATTCATACTTTTCATAATCTTCATAAGCAATAGTTTCTGCCCGAATGAAACCGCGCTCAAAATCAGTATGGATTACACCGGCAGCCTGTGGAGCTTTAGTACCTTTTCTGATCGTCCAGGCGCGTGCTTCTTTAGGCCCAACTGTGAAGTAGGTAATCAACCCTAACTCTTTGTAAGCAGCGTGGATTAACCGGTCTAAACCGGCACTTGAAAGCCCGAGTTCTTCCAGAAACATTTCCTTTTCGTCAGGATCAAGCTCTGCAATTTCCGCTTCGATCTTAGCACAAAACATCACTACCTCATCTTCGTGCTTTGCTGCTATTTGCTTTACGGTCTCTACAAAATCGTTGCCTGATTCTAGCTCAGCTTCTGCAACATTACATGCATACAAAACCTGCTTTCCTGAAAGTAGCATTAAATCTTTATAAGCAACTTTGTCTTCCTCAGAAACTTCAAAGGTTCGTGCAGAATTTCCATTTTCAAGATGTTGCCGCAATCTGTCGGCTATTTCCAGCTGAGCTTTCATAGCTTTGTCGCCACTCTTTGATTGCTTTTTTAGCGTCTCCACTCTTTTCTCAACACTTTCAAGATCTTTCAGGATCAGCTCTTCTTCAATAATAGCAATATCCCTTTCGGGATTTACATCACCTTCCACATGAATAATATCGTCATCATCAAAACACCGCACCACATGTATAATCAAATCTACTTCACGAATGTGAGACAAAAACGCGTTCCCTTTTCCTTTACCTTCCGCAGCTCCTTTCACAAGTCCGGCTATATCTACAAACTCAATTGTGGTAGGAATTACATTTACTGAATTAGCGAGCCCGGCAAGTTTTGTGAGCCGGCCATCAGGCACTGCGACCAACCCCACGTTTGGATCGATTGTGCAAAACGGAAAATTTGCGGATTCGGCTCCGGCATTACTCAAAGCATTAAATAGTGTTGATTTTCCCACATTAGGCAAACCAACGATGCCGCATTTTAAACTCATAGTACTTTTAACTTCTAAATTAATTTGATGGTTTCAGAGAGTGATCGACGAGTCCTCTTCCCTTTTTGGATACCCGGCCCTTTTTCTGTAAATCTTCAAGCGAAGCATCTAAAATCCCATTTACAAACCTTCCGGATTTAGCTGTTGAGAATCTCTTGGCCACCTCTATAGCTTCGTTGATAGTTACTTTGGTTGGGATTTCTTCAAAATAGATAAACTCACATAAAGACATTTTCAGGATCAACCGATCTATTAAAGCAAGCCTTTCTATTTCCCAGTTCTTTATATGTTTGATGATGATCTCATCTAACTCAGGCTCATGCTCAATCGTGGTAAAAAAAAGTTTTTCGGCAAATCTTCTCAATTCTTTGTCTTTGCCCAATTCTTCTTTTATGATAGTATCAGTAATACACTGGGTGGTATCACCACTTTGTTTAAGAGCGTATAAAGACTGGAGAACTGTTTCCCGGGCGTGCCTTCGGTTTATCATGCCAAATAACAATTTTTAATGAGGCGCAAAGATACAAAAACTTGCTTTCTCAAGAACAGTAAATCTGTTTATATTTATGTGCTTTTTTAAGCGTCCTTAGCTCAGTTGGTTAGAGCGTTGCATTGACATTGCAGAGGCCACTAGTTCGAATCTAGTAGGACGCACTTCTAAGCATAAACTAGCAACATCACTTGAATTTTCGTATTTAGGCATGCACTCAAAACAAATTTTTAATCCATGAAGAAGTCGTTATCTGTTGCCTATCTCTTATGGTTTGTTGGCATATTTGGAATACTAGGTTTTCACCGTTTTTATTTAAAGCAACCCGGCTCAGGCTTTTTATGGCTCGGTACTGCCGGATTTCTTGGTTTTGGTGCCTTGATTGACTTGTTCATAATGCCCAAGCTTATACAAGAGGCAAATAGTATTGTAGGTTGTGTTTAGAGTATGACGAAATTAAAAAAGCCCTTAAAATATTAAAGGGCTTTTTTGTTTACATGAGGTATTCATAAGTAGCCTGGAGTCCAAGCGGTATTTTCAGATACCAATAAATCAGCAAGAAAATTGTCCAGGATATGAGGAATACAATCGAATAAGGGAGCATCACCGAAACAAGCGTCCCGATTCCTGTTTTCTTAACATACCGCTGGCAAAAAACGACCACTAATGGGAAATACGGCATTAACGGAGTAATAATATTGGAAACCGAATCTCCCACTCGGTATGCAGCCTGGGTTAGATCTGGAGAAATTCCCAATCCCATCAGCATAGGAACAAAAATGGGACTTATTAATGCCCATTTCGCAGAGGCTGAGCCCACCATTAAATTCACGAACGCAGTAAGAATTACAATCCCCACTATGGTTACCTGTCCCGGAAGAGCCAATGCCTGAAGATATCCTGCCCCTTTCAAAGCAATTAAAACACCGATATTTGATTTACCAAAAGCATCAATAAATAATGCACAGAAAAAAGCCATTACAATGTAATAAGCCATATCTCCCATCGATTTGCTCATCCCGTCGATAATATCTTTGGTTTTTCCATATGCTCCGGAAAGGTAGCCGTACACAATTCCCGGAATCCAGAACAATAAGAAGATCAAAGGCACAATTGATTGCATCAAAGGAGCTTTAAAGTCTGTTATTTCTCCATCAGGAGCTCTCATTGAAGAACTTTCGGGCAGCACCCAAAGAAATAATCCAATTAGCCCGGCAACCATAATTCCTGTGGCAATCCAAAAAGCTTTTTTCTCTTTATCGTCAATGGCACCCAGATCATCTGCTCCCTCAAGGTCAATGTCATCGTCAAGCTCAACATCTTTAAGCCTTGGTTCAATGATTTTGTCAGTGATATACCATCCAATTAAAACAATTAATACACTAGACGCGCTGGTAAAAAACCAATTGTTAAGTGGGTTTACAAGTATATCAGGATTGATAATCTGAGCTGCTGATTGGGTAAAACTTTGAAGTAAAGGATCAATCCCCGATGGAATGAAATTTGCACTGAACCCACCCGAAACACCCGCAAAAGCCGCTGCAATACCTGCTACCGGATGCCTTCCGGCTGCATAAAAAATTACTCCTCCAAGCGGGATTACAAGCACATAGCCGGCATCGGTTGCTGTATGGCTTACAATTGCCACCAGAATAAGCACCGGAGTTAAAAATGATTTCGGGGTAAAACTTAGCACATATTTAATGGCCGTATTTATATAACCCGAATGCTCTGCCACACCAACTCCAAGCATAGCTACCAGAACAATACCTAGTGGTGCAAAAGTTACGAATGTGTTTACCATGCCAGCCAAAAAAGCGGCTAACTGAGAACCTGTGAGTAAATTTATCACTTCTAAATTTTTGCCGGTCCGGGGATCAATTTCTCCAAAATCAAAAGGAGAAAGTATAAGCGACAACACCCATACTATACTCAGCAGTAACAAGAAAAGAATTGCCGGATCGGGAAGTTTATTCCCTGCATACTCAATGCCATCTAAAAAACGATTAAAAAAAGACTTTTTGGGTTTTATTGTTTCTGCGTTCACACTTTTAATATTGGTTCATAACTCGGTACTGAATAAACACAAAACTCGATTAACCTGAAACTTAAATCGTCAGGTTATTTTTTGTGAAGGTACATTCGAAATGCACTCCTGAACTTAAGCCGATGATTGGCCCGGCTTTTAATTACTTTCCCATCCAAATCTTTGCCCTTTGCACTTATAAATACTGGCCGGTGTCTGTTGAGAATTAGCCGCATCAGATAAATTCGATAATATTCGAATCCAACTAAACCGAAGAAGAAATTTTGTATTACTCAAAAGTAATTATTGCTATCTTCTACGCCAATTAAAGAGATTTTAATCATTCATTATTAATGCCGAAACAACTTATTACTATCACTTTTCCAGACGGCTCTAACAGAGAATACAAGAAGGGAATTACCGGACTTGAAATAGCAGAATCAATTTCATCAGGACTTGCAAGAGCCGCACTTAGTATTACTGTTAATGGAGACATTATTGATTTGAACCGCTCCATCGCCGAAGAAGCGGTAATAGCTATTAACACCTGGGATAATGAAGACGGTAAATATACATTTTGGCACTCATCAGCGCATATTTTAGCAGAAGCAGTACAAGAGCTATACCCTGAAGCTAAATTTGGTATCGGCCCCCCTATTGAAAGCGGATTTTATTATGACATTGATTTTGGTGATGAACATATTTCTCAGGATGATCTTGAAAAAATAGAGAAAAAGTTTCTTGAACTTGCCCGAAATAAAAATAGCTTTACACGCCGCGATATTTCAAAAACAGAAGCTCTCGATCACTACAGAAAAAATGGCAACGAGTATAAAATTGATTTGATTGAAGGCCTCGAAGACGGATCAATTACCTTTTACACCCAAGGTACGTTTACTGATCTGTGTAAAGGGCCTCATGTTCCCAACACTGGGATTGTAAAAGCCATAAAGCTTACAAGTTTAGCAGGGGCGTACTGGCGGGGCGATAACAACAGCAAGCAGCTTACCAGGATTTATGGTATTTCCTTCCCAAAACAAAAGATGCTGGAAGAACATCTTGAAATGATGGAAGAAGCCAAAAAACGAGATCATCGAAAACTTGGTAAGGAGCTTGGAATTTATATGATAGATAAAATGGTAGGCAGTGGCTTACCAATTTGGCTTCCAAAAGGTGCACGGCTTCGCAGAACGCTTGAATCATTTTTGCGAGACGAACAATTTGAGCGTGGTTACAAAGAAGTGATCACCCCTCATATCGGAAATATTGAGCTATACAAAACCTCCGGTCATTACCCATACTACTCGGATTCTCAATATGATCCCATTCAGGTTGATGATGAGGAATATATGTTGAAACCAATGAATTGTCCTCATCATCACCGGGTTTATTCAAACGAGATGAGAAGCTATCGCGACCTTCCCTTGCGATTAGCAGAGTTTGGTACCGTTTATCGTTACGAACAGTCCGGCGAATTAAGTGGCCTTTCCCGTGTTCGGGGATTTACACAAGATGATGCCCATATTTATTGCACTCACGATCAACTAAAACAGGAAATCAAACACACCATCAATCTTACCAGTTTTGTGTTCGACACTTTTGGTATGCCAGTGGATATTCGCCTCTCTTTCCGTGATGATAACAATGAGAAATATGGCGGAGAAATGGAATACTGGGAAAGAGCTCAAACAGAGATCAAAGAGGTAGCCGATGAAATGAGATTGGATTATACCATCGCTCCCGGCGAGGCTAGTTTTTATGGACCTAAGATAGATTTTATAATTAGAGATGCGCTTGGCAGAAAATGGCAGCTTGGAACCGTTCAGGTTGATTATGTAATGCCAGAACGTTTTGATTTGACTTACACCGGATCAGATAATGAGAAACACCGCCCTGTAATTATACATCGCGCTCCTTTCGGCTCTATGGAACGCTTTACCAGTATTTTGATAGAACACTTTGCCGGAAATTTTCCGCTTTGGCTGGCACCTGAACAAATTCGGGTACTACCTATCTCTGATGACCAAAATGGATACGCGCAACAGTGCGTAAACACTCTTAAAGAAAACGGCATTCGAACTACACTCGACAATCGTAGTGAGCAGATTGGTAGTAAAATCAGAGATGCAGAAACCGACAAAGTGCCATATATGTTAATTATAGGAGCCAAAGAGCAGGATGCTGGCACGGTTTCTGTAAGAAGACACCGCAAAGGAGATATTGGAACTTTCGGATTTTCTGATTTTCTTTCGACGGTGAAAAACGAAATTAACCAAAAACTACTTCCTGAAGATTAACCAAAACAAAGAGGATAAACATCGCAAGAAAACCAATGGGCAGGCCAGAACCTGCTGATAAAACCAGAATCAATGAAAATATAAGAGCCGCACAGGTACGAGTAATAAAGCCTGATGGCGGACATGAAATTACCACCTCAGACAGAGCACTTCAATTAGCTGAGCAGTATGGGTTGGATCTCGTAGAGATTGCCCCTGATGCAAACCCACCTGTTTGTAAGATCATTGATTATGGTAAATTCATGTATGAAAAGAAAAAGAAGGAAAAAGAAGCTAAAAAGAAACAGCATACAGTAACTGTAAAAGAGCTTCGCTTCCGACCCAATACCGACGATCACGATCTGGAATTCAAAACACGTCATGCCCGGGAGTTTTTAGAAGGCGGCGATAAAGTGAAAGCTACTGTTCAATTTCGTGGAAGAGATATGCTTTATACTGAAAAAGGAGAGTTATTGCTTCTTCAGCTTGCAAAAAATTTAGAAGATGTTGCTAAGGTGGAAACTAAACCCAATATGGAAGGCCGCCGAATGATAATGATGATGTCGCCAAAATAAACCTTTGTTTTGCATTGATAAGAGGTTCTTTTCTACCTATCTTTGAGGCTTGTTAAATTTTCACAAAGCAGGTGTAGTTACAATGCCAAAAATGAAAAGTAATAGTGGGGCAAAAAAACGCTTTAAGGTTACCGGTTCCGGTAAAATTAAACGTAAAAAAGCTTTTAAGCGCCACATTCTTACAAAGAAAAGCAGTAAAACTAAGAGAAAGCTCGGCGAATCTACCATCGTAACTGATGCAGATGCTCCAAAAGTAAAAGAGCTTATCCCTTATAAATTTTAATCCTTAAATCTATACAAAATGCCACGTTCATCTAACTTAGTGGCTTCCCGTCGCCGTCGTAAAAAGATCTTATCTCAAGCGAAAGGTTACTGGGGCAAGCGCAAGAATGTATATACGATTGCAAAAAATGCGGTAGAGAAAGGCCTTCAATACCAATACAGAGACCGCAGAAATCGCAAGCGTACATTCCGCAGATTATGGATCGTTCGAATAAATGCAGCCGCAAGAATTAACGGTATCTCTTACTCTAAACTCATTCATGCGATGAAAGAAAAGGATATGCAGATCAACCGTAAAGTACTTGCAGATTTAGCTGTTCACGATGCTGATGCGTTTGCTGCCATTGTAAAGGAAGCTACAGCTTAATTGCAAACTTGCTATATATAGCCGGTAAATCTGTTCAATTAGGTTTACCGGTTTTTTTATTTTAAGACCCAGCTAAACAGAATTTTATGCTTGAAGAAGTAAAAGCATTACAGTCAGAAATAGAATCTTATCCGGTATCAAATTCGGATGAATTGGAAGCATTCCGCTTGGAGTTCCTGTCAAAGAATGGAAAAGTTCAATCCATGTTTAAGATGATGGGAAAAGTAGCCAAAGAAGATAAAGCTGCTTTCGGTAAATCTATGAACGATCTTAAAAACTTGGCCCAGGCTCGATTTGACGACTTCAAAAAACAATTTGATTCATCCGGTACTTCAACAAAAACTGCATCCGATGATATCACATTAACTGCCCCTCTCTCTCCTATCGGGTCTTTACACCCGCTTACCCAAACCATGGAAGAGATGAAAAGTATCTTTTACAGGCTTGGATTTACTATTTCTCATGGTCCGGAGATAGAAGATGATTTTCATAATTTCACAGCATTGAATTTCCCTCCAAACCACCCTGCCCGGGATGAACAGGATACGTTCTTTGTAAGAAAAAGCAATGATCCTGATGTGGATGACCTGGTTTTAAGAACACACACCTCTCCCGTTCAAATACGTTTGATGGAAAAACAAAAGCCACCGATCAGAGCGATCATGCCAGGGCGTGTGTACCGGAACGAGGCTGTCAGCCCCAAGTCGTATTTCTTATTTCACCAGGTTGAAGCTTTATATGTTGATGAAAGCGTAAGTGTTGCGGATCTTAAAGATACATTAGTTACTTTCGTTAAACTCATGTATGGTAACGATGTAAAGTATCGGCTTCGTCCTGGTTTTTTTCCTTTCACCGAACCAAGTTTAGAAATGGATATCTGGTGGGGTTCCAAAGAAAAAGGAAAATGGCTGGAAATTTTAGGCTCCGGAATGGTTGACCCAAATGTATTTAAAGCCGCAGGAGTTGATCCTGAAAAATACACCGGCTTTGCCTGGGGAATGGGTGTGGAACGAATCGCCATTCTCAAACACGGTATTGACGACATTCGCTCTTTCTATGAAAACGATGTCAGGTTTTTAGAGCAATTCAATTAAACGGTTTTCTTAATAAATGAAGATTTCATACAACTGGTTACAGGATTATAT
>JANQSE010000001.1 GCA_028284195.1 Balneola sp.
TGCCAGGCATCACTAAACCAAAGGCGTAGTAGTCGTCATAGCCATCCACATTACCGGATTGATCTACCGTTGTTCTTATAGAACCTAGGTGATCTTTAATAAAGTATCTTCTTTGAGAACCATCCCAGGTGCCAATCACTTCCGAGCCCGCCAACAGGTTTATGTTCTTTCTGCTGCCATTCTCGTAAATGGCTATGGTCTCTCCATTGGCCCCACGCACGTAATGAGTTTTGGTGCCGCTTACCCGCTCTTTCATCACCCGGTTGCCTTCGCCATCGTAGCTGTGTTTTACCGTTCCACTGGCTGTCACTGACTTGGGCAAATTCCTCCAATCGTACTGGGTGGCGGTTATGCCTTGTACTCCATGTACAGTCACATTACCATTGGCATCATCACTTACATTCTTGTAGGCTCCGTTTTGGTACACGTGGTTCAACCGGTTGCTTCCTGCTATGTATACATGATCGTATAAAGTGTTGGTTCCCGCATTATTGCTGCGGTTGATGCTTTCCAGGTTTCCGTTTTTGTCGTAGACATAGCTGGCATCAAAAGCCGTGGAGGAATATCCACTCCCGCTGAAGCGAAGGAATCCGAATTACTTTCTTTTAGCAAAATATACAAGATCACTCGACAGTATATCGAAAGAATACTTTTCATTATTATGTGGGAAAAATTTTCTTCTATTCTCTTTTTTGTGATGATTATAAATTTTCAAAATCACATATGATTTACTTAGAAAAAGAGGATTGATTGGGATACTATATTCATAAATCTCATCCTTTTTAGTGTCTGAGTAAACTAAAAATAGCTCTAGTGACCCAATATCTGATTCCTTTAATTTTTCAAAATCATTCTTTAGTAAAAGCATTTCTCCAGGCAAGTAGCCACCTATTTTTATCTTTTCTTTATCATTAATAACAAAAGAAGAGGAATCAAGTAACCTTCCATTTGTTGTAGTAAATTCTCCGTCTATAGTTATTATGAAATTTATTTTTTGATATTCTTTCGATTGAGCGAAAGTTCCTACTCTAATTGTGACTAATAGTATTAATAAACAAAAAATGAATTTAAAAGGGTTTGGTTTAGAGTTTTTCATTTTCTTTTCAGTTTATTAATAATTTTATTGAGTGAACCTAACCTTATTTGAGCTCTTGGATTAGCTTGCTGAGTAGGATTTTTTCCAAAAAAAGCTACTCCAAGAGAAGGTTGAAGTAAGTTGCCCCCAGACCCTACGCTTGACTGACCTAACGGACCAACAATTATGTTATTATTAAATCCTGCCAATCCAACTTCATCTAAAGGCCCTAATTGAGTTGCATTGCCCACCCCAAAACTACCGTCAGAGTTTTTTACAAAACCAGTGATGTGTGAATGAATACTCGTATATAGATCTACATTGCCTTCTAAGAAACCTGGCAATGTTTCTTTTGAGACTCGATCATCAGCCCCGACAGCTTCACCTGTTTCTCCTCTTAAAATTGTACCATCATTCGACACCAAGGAAGATTCACCACTTAGCCCTCCATTATCAATAGTTCTTTGCAGAACATTTCCTGCTTCTATAATTGCATCTTCAGATGCAAGAAAAGTTGATGAAGCTTGAGCTTTTTGAATTCTCTCGGTACCACCTTTTTTGAGCAGTTTTTTTATAGATTTACCCTCTCCCTTATTAGCTAGATATACTTTCTTATCATCAATCCCATCTGATCCTAAATAATTACCATTGTCATCAAAATATTCACCCAACATTCCTGTAGGATCGGTAAATAACAATGGATTATTTCCTACATAGGTGTAAGGACTTGAATACTGTAGCATCGGATCAATTTGCATAAACCTTCCAATCACCGGATCCATGGTTCGGGCATTCATATGATACATGTCCAATCCTGCCTCTTCGTCAAACTCATGCCCGGTGTATTTATAGTTATCGGTTGGATTGGCGGAGTTCGAAGAACGACCGGGCATCACTAAGCCAAACGCATAATAATCGTCATACCCATCCACATTACCAGATTGATCTACCGTTGTTCGGATAGAACCAAGGTGATCTTTAAGGAAGTATCTTCTTTGAGAACCATCCCAGGTGCCAATCATATCGCCACTCGGGCCAATAAGATTTATAAATTCACGGGAACCGTTTTCATACACAGCAATGGTCTCTCCTGCTGC
>JANQSE010000007.1 GCA_028284195.1 Balneola sp.
CTGCAGCGCCGATGGTACTGCAAACGTGGTAGAGTAGGTCGCCGCCTTCCCTTTTTTTGCTAAAGCCCAGCTTGAATAAACCAAGTTGGGCTTTTTTGTTTATATATTATATATGTAAGTTTTCCGTTCAATTCTATAAAATTTGATGAAGAAGATTATTTCTTTATTTGCCTTATTAATTATTTCACATGCTGTTCTGGCTCAGGGTATATCGGAGTGGAAGGCGTATACATCTTTTAGAAGCGTTTTAGCTATAGCAGAAGATAAAGATGGCCGGTTATGGACAGTAACTGACGGAGGGGTAGCTATTTATGAGGATATATCTTTGGTAAAGTCTTTAACCACCATAGATGGATTAAGCCGACTTGATGGCACGACAATAGCTTACGATGAAGAAAGAGATAGAATATTTGTAGGGTATGTTACAGGCAGGATAGATGTAATAGATGCCGTATCTTTTGAGGTAAGAACACTTACAGATATTGAACGAAATGTTTCTTTTTCAGCAAAAGCAATTACTAAAATTCTTGTAATTCAAAATTCGTTATTGGTAGCAACAAACTTTGGGATTGTAGATTTCGATATACAGACATTATTTGTGCGAGATAACTATACGAGGTTAGGATCTTTTGCAGAGGCAATACCAATTTATGATCTTTTTGTATCTGATAACCAACTTTATGCTGGAACAGAAGAAGGTATTGCTTTTAGTACAGTAAATGGTAATTACTCAACTGGTGAATGGAGTAACTTTGATCAGTCCAATGGGTATGTATCAGAAGCAACTGTGGCTTTGGGTAGATTTGAAGATACCCTTTACGCATCTACAAGAAATGCGAACTATTTGTTTGATGGAGCAAACTGGAACACTAATACAAGGTTTACAAACAACCTTATTTTGGATTATGAGATTCAAAACCAATCATTCATAGCGTTGGCTTTAAAAAACATTTATATCAAAAGTTCTGATGCTGATTTTGAAGTACGCTTTTTGAGTAGTTATTTTTCAACATCTTTGGCGAGGTTATTAAATAGTGATAGCAAATTTGTATTTGGCACATTAAATAATGGTCTTGGTATTGTGTCAAGCTCAAACCTTAGGATTTCAAATAGTATACCTGAAGGTCCTTTTCAGAATTTTTTTGATGGATTGAACTTTGATGGAAATATATTGATTGCCGCATCAACACAAAAATCTTCACCAGATGGAAATATAAATAAAGGGAAAGGTTATTATATTTTTGAAAACAATCGATGGCAAAACTTTAATGAGTTTACCAATTCGATTATCGATGATGCCGATTTTAGACAAACTCTAAGAAGCACCATTACTGAGGATTATTACTACTTTGGAGCCTGGGGAAGAGGGGTTGCCAGACATACAAAAGAAACCGGAGAAGTTGTAATTTTTGATGAGACTAATTCTATATTGAGGGGCTGGCCACAGGATAATCCTAATTTTCCCGTAATTTCTGGTTTAGAAACAGACAGCTTTGGAGATGTTTGGGCCATAAGCAGGTTTGGTGGTACTCCTCTTTATCGGCAAACTCCGGGTGATACTAATTGGCAGGCATTTGATGAAGATGATGCCATTTCACCCTCTGACTTATATGAAGGTTTATTTATCGATTCTTTCGATCAAAAATGGATACCTCTACAAAATCAACAAGCAAGTGGAAGAGGGCTTTTGGTTCTTAGGACTAATAATCCCAGTGATGATACAGATGATGACGGAGTTAAACTTGAGTTTGGATCAGGCAACGGCAATCTTCCAAATAACAAAGTACAAGCCATTGCTGAGGATTTGAACGGAGAAGTATGGATTGGTACTGAGCGAGGGATAGCAAGATTTATTTTTCCGGAACTTATAATTGACGGAGGGGCACAAGAAAGAGACGCGCAATGGCTGATTAATGAAGATACTTCTGCAGTTTCACGCTTTTTACTAAGGGATGTGAACGCTTCTGCAATAGCTGTAAATGCTGCAAACGAAAAATGGATTGGGAGTGCAAATCAAGGAATATGGGTTTTGAACCCGGAAGGTAGCCGAATTATAAAACGCTTTACAAAGGAGAACAGCCCGCTTTTTTCTGATAATATTAAATCAATAAAAGTTAATGACCTTACGGGAGAAGTTTTTATAGCCACTGATTTGGGTTTGATTGGTTATCAGGATGTACCTAAACAAGCGGTTAGGGAAATGGATAAACTTAAGGTATTTCCTAACCCATTTAACTATTCTAAAAACTCTGAGATTTTAATAGAAGGCCTAAGTAATAAAGCCAACATCAAGATTTTAGGAGTAGATGGTACCGTTGTAAACACTTTCGAAACTAATGGAGGAAGAGCTTCCTGGAATGGAAAAGATTTTAATGGGAGGGAGCTGGGGACGGGTATTTATTATGTTATTGCTGTTGATGCCGAAGGCTCATCAAAGGGAGTAGGCAAGGTAGTTATTGTGAAATAGCATGGATATAACTACAGTAATTGTGAACTACCAAACTCCGGACCTTTTAAAAGCGGCAGTACAATCTTTCAAAACATTTTATGCAGATGCAGAAGTGCTGATCATTGATAATGGCTCGAAAGATCAAAATGAATCAAAAGATGCTATAAACGATTTACGTCAGCAGTTCCAAAATATACAAGCTGTTTTTTTAAAGGAGAATATTTTTCATGGGCCGGCTATGGATATAGCTATGCGTTCTTATATTAGTTCTGACTATGTTTTTTTTCTCGATAGTGATACTAAATGTAAAAAAGAGGGCTTTTTGGAGGAGATGGTCTCGCTCTTTAACTCAGAACAGGTTTATGGGGTTGGTGAAATTATTAAGGCCAATAAAAGAGGGTATAAATCAGAAAATGGTTATAAAGTCTTGCTGACTCCTTATATGCTTTTAGATGTTAAGAAGTACCTAACGCTGAGGCCATTTATTCACCACGGGCAGCCTACCATAAACAATTTTATAAATGCCAGTGAACTTGGATATGAATTAAGAAATTTCAAAATATCTGAATACATAGATCATCTATGGAGAGGAACTGCGAGCAGATATGGGTATGGATTAGGATGGAAAGGTAAAGTTGATTTTATTTTAAATAAGCTAGGCTTTTGATATGAGTAAAAGGCCTGATATTTCGATTATAATTGTTAACTATAATGTGAAGGAGTACTTATCGAATCTTCTTCATTCTATTGAAAAGGCAAAAGACAGGCTGAATATTGAGATATTTGTTGTAGATAATGCGTCGTTAGATGGATCAAAAGAGCTAATCCCTTCAAAATTTCCTTACATCAAATACATTTACAATCAGGAGAATCTTGGATTTGGTAAAGCCAATAATCAAGCCATAAAATTAGCAAACGGGAAATATACACTCTTAATAAATCCTGATACTCTTGTCAGCGAAGATACATTAATTAAGATGTATGAACATATGGAAGCAAAAAGTGAAGTAGCAGCATCGGGGTGTAAAATTTTAAATTCAGATGGGTCTTTTGCGCCGGAATCCAGAAGATCAATTCCCACTATCAGATCAGCTGCATCAAAAGTACTTGGGTTATCTTCAATTTTCCCAAAAAGTAAAGTATTTGCGGGGTATTATCTGGGATGGCTAGATGAAAATGAACAAGCATATATTCCGGTTTTATCAGGCTCTTTTATGTTTTTTAGAACAGGTGTTCTTAAAGAATTAAATGGGTTCGATGAACGCTTTTTTATGTATGGAGAAGACATAGACCTTTGTTACAGAGTTACAAATTTCGGCTACAAAATCAGCTATTATCCAGAAACATCAATTATTCATTATAAAGGAGAGAGTACTAAAAAGGGAGACCTGAAATATGTTAAGCTTTTTAATAAAGCCAACTACCAGTTTTTTCAAAAACACTTTACTTCACGTTATAGTTGGTTGTTTAAAAGCCTGATATATCTTGCGATTTCATTTAGGGGTTTAACTTCGTTTATACTCACAAAGTCTAAAAAAGCCAGGCTCGCTTTTTTTGATATCTTGATCCTGAATATTTCACTGATTGCGGCTTATGTAATTCGGTTTTCGTTTACCCAGGAGCTTGATGAAAAGCTAAACAGTTTACAGAGCCTGGAGTTTTTATGGGTCAATGTTTTGCTTAGCGGGCTCTATGTCATTTTTGCAATTGGGTTTGTTTCTGACCGAAGAGAAGAATCTATATCCGAAAGCTTAAGAAATAATTTTTTGAGTTTTGTAGGAGTTGTGTCTCTTACTTTTTTTATAAGAGAATTAGCCTTTTCAAGGATAGTTTTAGCGATATCATTTTTATTTTCGAGTATACTATTGTCGGCACTTCGTCTGTACAGGATAAACCAAACTAAACAACTGAAAGGCGGTAGCGGAAAATTTAAAAAAACACGGCTTGTTATTGTTGGTGGAGAAAAAGCTACACAAAACCTAATGAGTAAGATCAATGTAAGAACTGATTGGCATTACGAAGTAGTTGGAGTAGTTTCCAGTTCAGCAACCGAGCCAACGGGTAAAACTCTGGGAAGTATTAATCAATTAAATGAAATAGTAAAAAGTTATTCCATAGATCAGGTTTTTTTCATTCAAACCGAAGTGAGTTATAAAGCTATGCTCGAACAAATATCAAATTTGAGAAAAGAAGAATTGATATTTAAAATTGTGCCCGAATCAATGAATTATATTTTAGGGAAGTCAAATATTGAATATATCGATTCAGTGCCCGTTGTTTTGTTCAATTTGCCTTACCAACAAACCATCAACAAGATTATAAAGCGGTTTTTTGATATTGCTCTGGCTTTACCGTTAACCATACTTTTTTGGATTATTTCTATTCCAAACAGAGCTTTTCAAAGGAATGAAAAAAATGAGGAAGGCGATCTTATTTACTACACACCATTAAAAAATGCTAAAATAGCGAATTGTTTCCAGCTATTTAAAAGCATTTTAGTTGGTTCGTTTAGTTTTGTTGGCTCACCAATTTTCTCGGAATTTGATCCCGTTTACAGATACAAAAAAGGGGTAATGGGCTTAGCACAGCTAAACGATCAAAGAATAAATTCAGCTGAAGATCAGGAAAGATTTGAACTCAACTATCTTCAAAACTATTCCATTTGGATGGATATTGATATTCTTATGAAAAGCTTTTTTTCGGATTTCTCTATACTCAAAAACCTTGAAAAAAAAGAAACTAAAAAATAATCAAAGCTTAGATTCTATTTCCTTAACCATTTCAGGATACCAATCAGAAAAAGTATCACTCGCTATATGGGAGCGGGCCTTCTCCATTAACCAAAGATAAAAAGTAAGATTGTGTACTGAAGCTAAAGTAAGCCCGAAGATTTCATCATTTTTAATTAAATGGTGGATGTATGCCATTGTATATTTTGTGCAAAGTTCTGATGGAAAGTTTTCATCTAAAGGTTTATGATGGTTTTTCCACTTAGCATTTCTGAGATTGACCTTTCCATTTTTAGTAAAAATCATGCCATTTCTTGCGTTGCGGGTTGGCATCACACAGTCAAACATGTCTATGCCCCTTGCTACACACTCCAATAAATTAGCCGGGGTTCCTACTCCCATTAAATAACGCGCTTTATCTTTTGGCAGGTAATCTGTATTCAAGTCAGTCATTTCATACATCAATGGGATAGGTTCTCCTACACTTAAGCCGCCAATGGCAATTCCTTCAAAATTCATATCTGCCATAAATTTTGAAGACTCAATTCTCAAATCTTTATAAGTGCCGCCTTGTATGATACCGAATTGATGTTGTCTGTGATTATAAAATGGTTCTGTTTCAAGAAAGTGCTTTCGACCTCGTTTTGCCCACCGGTGAGTTAACTCCATAGAGTTTTTGGCGTAATCATATGAACTTGGATATGGCGGGCATTCATCGAGAATCATCATTATATCTGAGCCAAGTATCCGTTGGGTATCTACCACATTTTCGGGAGTAAAAAGATGCTTAGAGCCATCAATATGGCTTTTGAATGTAGCTCCTTCTTCTTCTAGTTTGCGGTTTTCAGATAGTGAAAAGATTTGATATCCGCCTGAATCCGTTAAGATAGGCCGCTCCCAATCCATAAATTGATGCAGTCCGCCCGCTTCTTTTATGGTCTTGTTACCCGGGCGTAAATACAAGTGGTAGGTATTTCCAAGAATTATCTGAGCTTTTACTTTTTGGACGAGATCAGATTGAGAAACTCCTTTTACTGTCCCTAAAGTACCTACAGGCATAAAAATGGGGGTTTCTATAACACCGTGATCTGTTTTTAAAACTCCTAACCGGGCTTTTGAGGAAGACGCTTCTTTTTGTAGAGTAAACAATGTTTAATATTAGTTCTATTATTGTGAAGGGCGTTTTTAAATGCGTATTTTAGAAAACTTTTTCACCCAATAATCTGATCTGCTATCAGGTGAGTAATTTAAGAAGATATAGAGAAGTTATTTTTACAAGTTTGATGGATTTTTTGATCCTGTTGGCAAGTTGGTTTGTATTCCATTCTTATTTTTTTGAAGAGCTCGACATGATTCTGAAAAACACAGGCTTAAACTTCGTGAATGCCGGTGTTTTGATGAGTGTGTACTGGATGGCGATTTTTGTACTCACCGGATTTTATAAAAAATTATATCTGGTTTCCAGGCTTGACGAATTTATACAGGCGATTAAAGCCACTATTACGGGAGCTTTGGTACTATTTTTTATTGGTATTATTGGTGATGCATTGTCTATCGAGCAGCAAAGAAACCTGGCTGTATTTTACTGGGTATCTGTGTTTTCAATGGTAGCATTCAACAGGTTTATGATTAGAACGGTACAGCGGTTTTATGCCCGACGCGGCAAGGGCCTCCATAAGACCTTGATTATTGGCACAGGCGAATCAGCTAAAACAGCACACGATGATTTGCTCAGAAATAAAACCCTGGGTATGCAGGTACTGGGTTTTGTTCAGGTAAATGGGCAATTTCCTGCTGAACATATTGGTATCAAAAAAGAAGAGGTAATCGGGCATTTAGATGGGATTCGGGCAATAATAGATGAACATAATGTTCAGGATATTTTGGTAGCATTAGAACCGGACAGAAAAAAGGACCTGGTTGATGTAATCTCGAAAGTAGATTTTCCTGATATAACGTTAAAGCTGCTTCCTGATTTTTACCAAATGGTTAGTGGATTGAGTAAAACCAATCAAATTTTCGGAATGCCGCTTGTTGAAATATCACCAGAGCCAATGCCCCTTTGGGAGAAAACTGCGAAAAGAGTTTTTGATATTCTGGTATCGATTTTAGCTTTAATATTCATATCTCTGTTCGTACCATTTATAATTCTGGCGATCAGAATTACATCTCCAGGCCCGGCTATTTTTAAACAAACCCGTGTTGGAAAAAATGGGAAGCCATTTACTATTCTAAAATTCAGAACAATGTACATTGGTGCTGAAGAAAAAACAGGACCTACATTAGCAAAAGAAAACGACCCAAGAATTACAAAGATCGGGTATTGGTTAAGAAAACTTAGAATAGATGAAATTCCTCAATTTATAAATGTACTTAAAGGTGATATGAGTCTGGTTGGTCCACGCCCCGAGCGCCCCCATTTTGTTGAACAATTTTCTGTTCAAATTCCACTTTATACTCGCAGGTTGAGAGTGCGGCCCGGCATAACAGGGTGGGCTCAGGTAAAATGGAAGTATGGAGGGTCGTTAGATACTGTAAGAGAAAAAACAAAATATGACCTGTTTTATATTGAGAATATTTCTCTGAAAATGGACGCAAAGATTCTTATTAACACCATTCTTACAATACTAAAAGGAAAGGGGCAATGAGCAATAAAAAAGCACTTATCATTATTCCTACCTATAACGAAGCAGCGAACATAACCCGCATGATCGATCGTTTAATGGCATTGGATTTTCCTGTTGATGTGCTGGTTGTTGATGATGGCTCTCCTGATGGTACTGCCCAAAATGTTACGGCAAAGCAAAAAGAATACCCGGAACGAATTCATTTAATCGAAAGAGAATCTAAACAAGGGTTAGGTACCGCTTATGTAAGAGGGTTTGAATTTGCTTTACAGCATAACTATGAATACATCCTCGAAATGGATGCTGATTTTTCTCACAGACCCGAAGATGCACAAAAATTGATACAAGCAGTGCATGATGGTACATGTGACGTTGCCATTGGCTCCAGGTACTGTAAAGGTATAAGTATTATAAACTGGCCCCTTAGCAGGTTAATTCTTTCATACGGAGCTAATATTTATGCGAGAACAATAACAGGGCTACCCATTTTTGATACTACGGCAGGCTTTAAGTGCATAAGAAGAAACGTGATTGAAACTATCCCTTTAAAGAGGATAAAATCGAACGGGTATGCTTTCCAGATTGAGCTTCATTTCAGGGCATGGAAAGCGGGTTTTAAACTAAAAGAAGTCTCTATTGTTTTCAAAGAAAGAGAAGAAGGAGTTTCAAAAATGTCTAAGGCTATTGTAAGAGAAGCGATCTGGCGCGTTTGGGCGCTCAAATTCAGAAGCGTTTTTGGAACGCTCTGAGCTCATTTAGCCTGACCTTCTATAATCTATTGTTTATATTTAGGCCGAATTTAAAAACCATTACCCATGCAATATCTTGATTTCGAACAACCCATTGCCGATCTGGAAAAAAAGATCGAAGAGCTAAAAAGCCTGTCCACAGTTAGCGATGGTATTCTCAAAAAAGAAATTGACAGCCTTAACAAGCGTGTCGATGAACTTAGAAAATCGATATTTACAGATTTAACCAGATGGCAGCGTGTACAATTAGCACGTCATCCCGAGCGGCCATATACAATGGATTATATCGATCACTTTGTTGAAGATTTTGTAGAGTTGCATGGCGATCGATACCTTGCTGACGATAAAGCAATGGTAGCAGGGCTAGGCAAAATTGACGGTGAATCGGTAATGGTGATAGGCCATCAAAAAGGAAGAGATACAGCGGGTAGAACTTACCGTAATTTTGGCATGGCCAACCCGGAAGGCTACCGGAAAGCATATCGGTTAATGAAGCTTGCAGAAAAATTTAAAGTACCTATCATAACTTTTCTGGATACTCCGGGGGCATTTCCTGGTTTAGAAGCGGAAGAAAGAGGGCAGGCAGAAGCTATTGCCAAAAATCTTAAGCTAATGGCAACACTTAAAGTTCCTTTAATTTCTATAGTAATTGGTGAAGGAGCCAGTGGAGGAGCCATTGGAATCGGAATGGGTAATGAGGTTTTTATGATGGAGAACACATGGTATTCTGTGATTTCACCGGAATCATGTTCGTCTATTCTTTGGAAAACCTGGGATTATAAAGAACAAGCGGCGGCAAACTTAAAACTCACTGCTAAAGATTTAGAAGAACTGAAAGTAATTGACGGCGTAATCCCCGAACCATTAGGCGGAGCACACAGAAAACCGAAAGAAGCGGCAGAAGCTGTAAAAGCTCAAATTGTTAAGAGCATGAAAAAACTTAAAAAGCTTAGTGCTTCCAAATTGATCGATCAACGCATTAAAAAGTATTCAGCTATTGGAGCTTTCGAAACAGTAACATAGTGGCTATTACTTTTCCTGATAAAACCCCCATTATCGAATACACGCATACCCTGCGCAGCAGGTATGGAGAAACGGACAAAATGGGGTATGTATATTACGGGCGGTATCTGGAATATTTTGAAGTAGCCAGAACCGAAATGATTCGCTCTTATGGGCTTTCGTACAAAGAATTAGAAGATGAAGGGATAATGCTTCCGGTAATCCATTCTGAGTTGGAGTACAAGATGCCGGTTTATTATGATGTAGAAATGCAGATCAAAGTTATGGTATTTGAAACCCCGGGTGTCCGGCTCCAAACATTTTATCAGGTATATACAAAAGAAGAAAAGACCCCCCATGTATTTGGTGAAGTTACCCTGTGCTTTATGGATTCAGAAACAAGGCGCCCTTGCCGTGCACCCAAAGAATTTTTAGACAGAATTGAACAAAATTCTTAATTGTGGCAGCTGAATTACATTTTCAGAATAAAGGGCTTTATATGTGTACACTGTTGGGAAGCCTAAGTATTTTCGTCATTGCTTTAGGGCCCGGTCTGTTCAATAATTCACCGGTTATTTATAAAAGCTGGCAGTTCCATGCTTTTCATTTGTTATGCCACCAGGATGCAGATCGATCTTTTCTTATAGATGGAACCCAAATGGCTGTGTGCGCAAGATGTATTGGTATTTATAGTTCTTTTTTTACGGGTGTAATTTTAATGCCGGTTTTAATACTAATAAAAAAAGTTAAGTCCCGATTTTATTTCAGATTGTTAGTTGGTACTATTATTTTAAACTTTGTTGATGTATTGAGTAACCAATTCGAATTTTGGACGAATACAAACTGGTCGCGGTTTTTTCTTGGAGCTTTATTCGGACTAAGTGCCGCTTTTTTACTTGCTAACGAATTTTTCAAAAAACTAAACAACTAAACAAAGAGGTATAACATGGAAAACGAAGAAATGAAACCAAGCTATTGGCCATCTGTTTTGTATGGAGCAATAATTATTGGTGTGATTATGGTATTAATGAGTATTGGCAGCCAGTACATGACAATTGGTAGTGAACCAACAGGAGCTCAATTTACACTCCCACAACTTATAGGTACTCTGGTATGTTTTATTGCTGCAATAGGTGGGGTATTAGCAGCTCGCCATTATGCAAAAACTCATGACATTACATTTCCTATCGGGACGGGAGCATTAATTGGTTTCTTGACCGGAGTTGTTGGAGTTGCTATTAGTGCTGTGGTTTCTTTAATCTGGACTAAAGTTGTAGATCCTGGTTTAAATCAAGCAGTTTATGACTGGCAGGTAGCTAACCTAGAAGCCCAAAACTTGCCAGAAGCACAAATGGAAATGTCCCTATCTTTCATCCCTGATCCTACGTCAATGTCAGCTTTTTTTATAGCCACAGGAATTTCACTTGTTGTAATTGGAATTCTGAATGCGCTCACAGGTATGATTGGTGCCAAAATTTTTGCATCAGAAGAGGGTTAAGATTCTTCAATGACGGAAAACGAAACTCCATCTGCACACACTTCCACATTTTACGAACAAACCATTGAACCCTGGGTAGAGCGTAATGGCTTTGCCCATTGGGCAATGGCTTTAGGCTGGGTATTTGTTGCAGCAATTAGCTTCCAGTTATTTGGGGCAATACTTCAGGTAATATTGATTTTCGCTACGTCAGATAATTTGACTGATGTAAATGAGATCATGAGCGTATTAGCAGAGAAAGTTGAGCTTTTGATGCTGGCAAATACAATCGCCCAATTTACTATGCTGGCAGGGGGCACTTTTATCGGGATCAAGCTTCACCGAAAAGTGAAGGAAAACAGGAAATTTCTTCGTCTGCAAAAAGGAGAGAATTTCGCACAGCAGCTGGCACTTACAGTACTGCTTTTTTTAGTAGGTTTTCCCATTGTTCTTTTTTTGGGATGGGTAAATTCTTTTTTGCCGGCCAGCGATTTTATGAAGCAAATAGCTGATCAATCAGCAGAAATAATTGCTTCTCTTCTTCGGTCAGAAAATGGGATTTTACTTGGGTTTCTTTTTATAGGGATAACTCCTGCAATCTGCGAGGAATTACTATTTCGTGGATATATGTTTCGAGCCTTCGAGAAATCTACCCGGCTTATCACAACCATATTGGTTACAAGTATCGTGTTTTCCATGTTTCATCTTGATGTGATGGGATTTTTACCCAGAATGTTTTTAGGTGTACTATTGGCATATGTTACATGGACTTCGAACAGCTTATACCCTGCTATGTTAGGCCATTTGGTTAACAATGGCGGTATTGTAATAGCTGCAGGCTTTAACCCGGAATTATTAAACGAAGCCCCAACTCCCGATTCGGAAATGCCGTGGCTTTTAATTGCAATTAGTTTCGTTCTTACGCCTTGCGTTTTATATCTTCTGAAAAAATTCAGATCAGAAATAAAACCACTTCCAAAAGATGTTTAGCGATCCTAAGCCCAATGATATTGAGAACTGGGTATGCATACTTGAGCGTAGTACAAAACTAGAAGTAGAGCTCGCAAAAAGCTATTTGTCGAGTTTAAGAATTCCGTCCAATATTCTATCCAAACAAGATTCTTCTTACAGCCTTAGTGTGGGCGATATGTCTTTTGCCTATTTATACGTGCCCAATGAGTTTGAAAAAGAAGCTCGCAAAGCCCTTGAGGAAATGGAAAAAGCGGAAGGCTTAACAGATGAAGAAGAGGACGATTCTTGAATGAACTTCTGAAAAGAGTACTCTTCGCAGTTCCTGCAGCTGTTTTTTTTATCGCAGTTATGTGGTACAAAAGCTGGGCTTTCAACATTTTAATTATATCAATTGGCTTATTTACACAATTTGAGATAGTAAAGCTCCTTAAAAAAGCCGGTTCTCAAACCAATATTATTTTCCCTTATCTAATTGGCTTATGGGTGATGTTGTATCCATATCTTCCATTTGCATTTGAAATTGGATTAACGCTCTTTCTAATATTTAGTGTGATCCAAACATTTTATTCAAATCAGGAAAAATTCAGCCATCTTGCCAATACTTTTTTTGCCGGGATCTACGCGCCTTTAGGTTTATTATGTTTGATGTTGATCAGATCGTTAGGAACTAACGAGCAGGGTTTTGCACTGGCACTTACATTAGTGCTAATGATTTGGGGTGGCGATGTGTTCGCTTATTTTGGCGGTAAGCAGTTCGGTAAACATAAACTGGCTCCTTCAATTAGCCCCAACAAAACCGTAGAAGGGTTTTTGTTTGGGTTTGGAGGATGTGCAGCAGGCTTGGCCATTTCAATCTATGCTCTTCCGTTTCAATCGCCCATTTCATTAATAAATGGTTTTCCTCTTATTATTTTGATCGGAATTTTCGGACCTGTGGGAGATTTACTTGAAAGCAGGGTCAAAAGAAAAGCCGGAGAAAAAGACTCATCCAATCTGTTGCCAGGTCATGGCGGCTTTTTCGATCGTTTTGATGCACTAATCACTGCTTCATGTGCTATGTACATTTATCTTAGTTTTGCACTGGAGATGGGTTATGTGTCACTTTAAAGCAAAGTGGTTCACTAAAAATTTAGTTTTAAGCAATGTATTTACTATTGCAAGAGGTTCAAGATCCACAGTCAATAATGTTTTTTTATCCATTGAAAAAGATGGTGTGGAAGGATTGGGAGAGGCGGGGCCCAACACCCGATATAACGAAACCTCAAAAACAGTAGCCCGGTTTTTTGAGCGGTTTCCATTTCAGGAATTGCCGGATGTACATAGCCCTGAAGAACTTGAACAATTCATTCAGGAAAAATCTTTTTTTATTGAACAAAAGGCTGGAATTCCATCTCCTCAATCAGCAAAAGTAGCTATCGAAATGGTTTGGCTCGATTGGTGGGGGAAATCTCAAAAACAGCCGCTTTGGAAATTATGGGGAGCAAGATCTTCTGTTGGCCCAATTACCTCCTATACAATCGGGATTGATGAAATTGAAGTGATGCAGCAAAAAATAAAAGAAGCCAAAAACTATCCGGTTTATAAAATTAAGCTGGGTACCGATCACGACAGAGAGATTATACAGGGCGTCCGGGAAGTAACAGATAAACCGCTGCGGGTAGATGCCAACGAAGGCTGGCAAACAATAGATCAGGCGATAAGGGAAATTGATTTTTTGAAAGAGCAAAATGTGGAAATGGTGGAGCAGCCTATGCATGCTTCCATGCAATCCGATTTGCGGGAACTTAAAAAGAGATCCCCGTTGTCGTTGTGTGCTGATGAAAGTTTTACAGGTTCAGAAAACCTGGAAGACATTGCAGAAGCTTTTGATGTCATCAATATCAAGCTGATGAAAATTGGCAGCATGGTTAAAGCAAAGCGAACCATTGAGCGGGCCCATGAGTTGGGATTGGAAGTAATGATCGGGTGTATGATCGAAAGTTCACTTGCAATTACAGCCGGGGGTGTGTTAGCTTTGTTCAGCGAATATGCTGATCTCGATGGCAACCTGTTGATATCTAACGACCCTTATTCGGGATTGAAAGTGCAAAAAGATGGTAGAATCTTACTGAATGAAGAAAGTGGAATTGGGGTTTTAAAAGCAGATTAAATTAATTTTCCAACTATGAATATTTTAATCACAGGCGGAACAGGGTTTATAGGGCGAGAACTTCGGGAGGCTCTGTTGAAGGAAGGCCATAACCTGGTGATTATTACCAGAAGCCCCGGAAAGCATGAAGGTGAAGGAGCATCTAATCAACGGTTTATTAGTTGGGAAGACGATCTTGTTGTCGAAATGGAGAGCTGTGATGCAGTAATTAACTTGGCCGGGGAAAATATTTTCGGCCAGCGATGGAATGATGAGGTTAAGAAAAAAATTTATGACAGCCGCATAGATTCAACCCGAATGTTGGTAAAGGCAATGCAAAAAGCCGGGGATAAACCGGAATTGTTCATTTCGGCATCAGCATCAGGAATATATGGGAACAGAGGGGATGAAATTATAGATGAAGAAAGTGAGGCTGCCGATGATTTTCTGGCCAGAGTATGTATCGACTGGGAAGCTGAATCGCAAAAAGCTGCTGAGTTTGGAGTCCGGGTTGTAAACCCCAGAATTGGGATTGTATTCGAAGAAGGCGGTGGTGCTTTGGAAAAAATGATCCCTGCTTTTCAATTTTTTGTTGGCGGCCCGATTGGAGATGGCAAACAATATATGAGCTGGGTTCATAGAACGGACCTGGTGAAAGCATTATTATTTCCTATCGAACAAAAAGGTTTTATCGGGCATTACAATGTGTGTTCACCAAATCCTGCTACAATGAATGAGGTTGCTGATACTCTTGGGAGCGTAATGAATCGCCCATCTTTTTTTAGAGTGCCCAGGTTTGCCTTAGATATTGTTTTTGGGGAAGCGGCCCAGCCCATTACCGGCAGCACAAGAATGCAGCCCAAAAAGTTGCAGGTTGCCGGCTTCAAATTTCGATTCGAAGAACTGGAAGAAGCTCTGGCGGATATAATTTCCTGAAGGAAGGATTAAGGAATTAGAAAATTCAAAGTTAAGAATGGTGAGGAATACCCTTTGCGAGGATTGGACACAACAAAGCTCGATCCCGACAGCTGTTGGGGTAGTTGATGTATCTGCATAATAATCCTGCTAATCTCGAAAATCGAGACAGAATCTTGGTAAAACGGGAGCAGGGAATAGAATGAAGAACAAAAACTGGCGTTATTTTTGGGACTTCGGGACGAAGAAGCTCAAATTAAATTTGAGGCAAGTAAAGGTTAGGCCAAGTAATTCTTAATTTTTCATTCTTCATCCCGAAGAATAGTCCAGCAGCGTAAGCCTTCACGGGTTTGGGCGATTAATTCTTTTTCTCCGTCGCCATCTAAATCAGTAATAATCGGATATTTCATTCCGGACGTGGGCAGGCCGTAAAAGCGCTCACCTGTTAACACATCCCAGGAAAAAAGCCTGCCAAATTCTGCTAAAGCAATCAGGTTTTGGTTTCTATCCGAGTCAATATCAACAAACCTGGGATGTAGGGTAGTGGAAGCTGGTTGTCCAAGGTTTTCGGTTAACCGGAGCTCTCCCCGCAAATTAATCCCAAAAATGGAGCCATTACGGCTTTGTGTTACTAGAAGATCTTCTCTGAAAAACCCTTCTTCATTTTTTAAAAGAATTCTCTCTTCCACATCAACCGAAAGCAACTCGTTGTTAGTTACATAAAGAGATTTTATTGAAACAGAATCCATTCGGATAAATGTACCCAGGGAATCTATGATGCTCGGATTTTTACCAATCGAATAAAGATTACCATCAGATGCAGCTCCATATATAGAATTTTTGAAAACCAATGGAGAGCCGTTAAATCCTGCATTTATAAACTGCGGATAACCAGGGCGCGTTGCGCCGCTTCTTAACCAGCCATGCAGGATATTTTGGGAGAAAACCCATATTGACCATGTATCATCTACCTGAGCAAATAACGGCTTTGAGGTAACCACCGCATTAACTGTTTGTGGCCACCCAGATACATTTTGGCCACGCCGGTCTATTACATGCACCAAACGGTCTTCGGTGGCAGCTATAATTTCCGGAATTCCATTCCTTCGAACATCTGTTACTACAATTGGTGCAGTTATAGGTTGGTTTAACTCAATGGGGAATTGCGGTAGCAAATCTCCGTTTTGGTTCCAGGCAAATATTTTGGTACCTGCACCTATCATAATTACAGGTTGGTTATTTGCATACCAGTCGTAAAGTACCGGGCTGCCTATTGGCATGCTTCCACCGGTTGAAGCTGTCATAACAATTGTTCCATCCGCGGCCACAGCTGTTATATCTCCATTAGTGGTGGAGTAGATGATCTCGTTACTGCTGCTTCCAACAATATCCCCAAGAATTGGGGTACCCGTAAGGTTACTGTTAAACAAAGGAGAAACCCAGAGCTCCTGGTAAGGTTGCGTGGAGCCTTCTTTGTTTGCAGTTTTAAAAGTGAAATCTATGGAAGACTGATTTAGCCTTTGCATTGTGATGTAAGAAATATCGAACTGATTCAGTAAACTTGTTACTGAGTTTTTAGGAAGTAGAAATGGAGTAATAAACTCCTTAAAATCTTCAGAGTTCGACCAGACAAAACCGCTTATTTCATCCGGAAGGTCTCTTCTTGCATCAGTGTAGTCGTTATTATAATATATCACCCTTCGTCTGGCACGATCTGCTTCCACACTTTCAGAAAGTCCTTTCCGGTTAGAAATCACTACAACACTTCGTGAAAAGGAAATGTAGAAATCTGTATAAGGGCTTAATTCGGATCCCAGTAAATTGCTTAGAACAGCACTACTTGCATAGTAAGAATTTCCCGTTCTGGTAATAAAACCGTTTGAGGCCAGCCGGTTTAGTTTATTTCGAAGCCCGCGCACATTATTCAGTTTCCTCATGAATAAATATTCCCCGCTCGAAAGCAGTCCTGATTTTGGGAATGCTTCGAATGCAAGCTCATCGTCAAGGGTGCGGGCAATATCCATATAATCAGAATCAGAATTAAGCAGGAGGGAATCTAGTTTACTAATTTTGCCGGCTTGCGTTACAGGGGTTAGTTTTGGAGGAAGCCGGAACAAAGCGAATGCTGCGGCATTGCTAGAAATATACCGGTCTAAAACTATTGGAGTATTTTTTGAAGAAACAGCATCTACCAGTACAGAACGCGCTGTATCAGAAAGCGTTACTTTACCTTGCAGTGTAAATGTGGTATTGGTGGAATCTCCTTCTTCAGTAAAATTTAATGATGAAGGTTTGCTCCCGCTAAAAGCATCCACAATAGATGGCCGGTACGTAACATTTGCAAATTGCTCAACCCAGCCATCAAGTTCAGGAGTATTCATAACTAATTGCCCGGGGGTATCTCCGACAGGTAATTGCATTGAATTGGTAGAACCGGTATAAGAACGCAGCGAGAATTCGATGGCAATACTTGAAGTAGAAAAAATTAACCACTCATGTATTTGAGCAGCGTACAAAACACTGTTATTTTCTGTTGTTATTTTATGAATCGTATTTCCATTCAGGGTATAGTAGTTTTGAGCAAATGCTTGATAGAAGTCGGTAACCCAGCTGTTAATGGATTTGGAAGACTCTGTAATCCAGATAAGCTCTGATTCGGTAGCGGAAGAAGGAAACAGAATCAATCCTTTAAGTGAAATATTTGCAAGTAAGGCTGGGTCAAAGCTGGAAATCTGTTGTATAGAATTCGGAGTGATGTCTTCCAACAAAGAAGCATATCCGGTTTCTGGAAGATTCGAAATGGTTATTCCATTATTGGGAATTATGAGGAAACTGGATTTTGATGGTACTAATGCTGTCCAGGGTTGCTTTTCTACAGGCCTGCATGCAAAAAAAAGTAGAACGAAAAAGGTTGTAATTAGTAGCGTAAGTACACGTTGCATAAATGGATTTAAACCATCTTTTTTTGAATATTGAACATTGTATTGGCTAAGTCGTTTTCTTACAAAAAGTTCCAATCCAATCAGTGACAAAAGTAACATTTTTTTGAGCTAAATGAGTTTTTTAACCCCTATTTTTTTATTTGCACTTACAGCAGTTGCTCTGCCATTGGTTATTCATTTATTAAACCTCAGGAAGCCTAAGCGTATTCAGTTTTCCACGCTTGCCTTTTTTAAAGAACTACAGAAAACCACTATTCGAAAAATCAGGATTAAGCGTTTGCTGCTTTTAGCATTGCGTTTGCTGGCAATAGCCTGCCTGGCAATGGTGTTGGCACGGCCATTTCTTCCACCAATTTTTGGAACATCGGCATCAAGTAACCTACCAACTATTTATGCAATATTAATTGATAACAGTATAAGTATGAGCAGAATTGGATCGAAAGGTCCGCTTATAAATCAGGCAAAAGAAATAGTACAGGCAATTGCTGTTGCTTCAAAAGAGGACGATCGTTTCATCATTCAAACAACAAATGGAGAACAAATTAATGCATCTACATTAACAGCTGCCCAACTGGAGCGAAGAATAGGTGCTCTGAATGTAACTAACAGTGGAGCGTTTTTGGCTGAACGGATGAATACGCTTCTGTTAGCGTTAGAAGAATCTCCTTACCAGAACAAAAAACTTTATATCATTGAAGATGGAAATCAGGACCTTGAAACGGTGTTAACCGGAGATTTGGAGCAGCAAATTTCCAATTATGCGGTTTCAGTTTTAAGTGTAGAGGATGTATCTGTTCAAAATACGTTCGTTACAGGCATTAGTACATCATCTTCTATAATTGGGGAGGGTATTCCACTTTTAGTTGATGTGAGTGTACAGAATGCCGGAGATGTAATTGCTGCGAATCAGTTCCTCACAGTTCTTTTAGAAGGAGAAACTATAGGCCAGTATTCGCTGCAAATTGACCCCCAGGAAACCCAAACTTTTTCTTTTGAGATCAATCCATCACAAAGTGGCGCAATTACAGGGTTAGCTACAATAGAAGGTGATGGGTTTTTACTGGATAACAATTACTTTTTCTCTGTTCAAATCCCGGATCAACGAAATGTTTTGTGGGTTCAAAAGCAGGGAGCAAACCCCAACGAGATTTCCTATACCTCAGCAATATTGGATGCACATGGCGCGGAAAATACCCAGATAAAGTATTCAAAAATTACGCAAGGTGAATTTATATCTACCAGTATTGATGAATTTGATGCCTTGATATTAGACGGTTTGAATAAAGTGCCGGAGTTTATGTTTTCGGATCTTCAGGAATTTGTTCAACAAGGCAAGGGTATCGTATTTTTTCCGTCACAAATAGCAGATATTGAGAATTATAATAGATTTCTGAATCTGTTTAATGCAGGAAATTTTACGGGCGTTAGCGGAGATTATGCCTCATTTAATTCCATTGCAAAAGGCTCTGTATTACTTGAAGATCATCCTGTTTTCAGCGGTTTATTTGAATTGAATGAAAATGAGCAGCTAAGCTTTGCTATGCCGGATGTTTACTACTACCTGAAATTACAGACAAATAATTCCGGCTTTGGGTTAAACGTAATTGAAATGAACAATGGCGATCCATTACTTAGGGAAAAGAAATTCGGAGAAGGAAGATTGATTGTATCAACAATTGGAAATGATCCTGCGTGGTCGAGCTTTCCGGTAAAAGCATTGTTTGCTCCAACCTATTATCGAACCATTCTTTATGCAGCTTCGCTGGAAGAAGGTGGTTTAAGCAATCACCTATTGGGCGAAACATTCAGGTGGCGTGGAGAAGCCGATCCTAAAACAACAGAACTGGTTTGGAACGAGGAAACAATCCAGGTTAACCCTCAAAATCTTGGGGGCACAATTTCGCTGGATTATAAAGGCTATGAGTGGGAACCTGGTTGGGTAACCATAACTGATGGGGAAAAGATATACAAAACAGCGCTAAATCTACCTGGTTCAGAATCGGTTTTTGAACGCTCGGAAAACACTATTGCAGAAAATATCAATCTAGTTGATACAGGCTCTTTATCTTCCGAAGAAATTGCAGGCAAAATCCAAACCAGTGGATTTGGCAAGGAAGTTTGGCATTGGTTTATGCTGGCAGGATTTTTGTTACTTGTAACAGAGTCATTGGTATCCATTTTTTATAAAGCAGAAACAATAAACTAGTTGAAAGAAATACTATCCATATTTTTCCAGGGAGTGATTGTGCTATTCACGATTGCATCTACTTTGTTGGCAGGATATTCTGTAATGAATAAGTTCCGGCTCCGAAAAGTACGAATGAGCTGGCGGGCCGGTAAGATGAGCGGGTATCCGTTATTCGCAACAGCTTTTTTGGCTTTGATAGGTGCGTTGGCAGTAGCAGCTTTTGTGATGGAAGATGTATCCCGATATTCGACATTTGTATGCTACATGTGGATTGGATGTATGTGGTTTATCTCAAGCTATCTTGCTTCCAAGCATTACATTACCGACTACGGAATTGTGAAGAATATTAATGAACCGTCCCAGACTATTCCCTGGTTTCAGATTCTGGATCAGGTAGAAAAAGAGGAAAAAGGAGGGGCTGAGTACACTTTTTCTTACTCAGAACTGGATAAAAGTTTAACTGATGGATTCAGGCATCTTAGAATATATGTGCCCGACAGCAAAAGAAAGGCGTTTGAAAAAATTGTATCTTTAAAACTGCAAAATCGGTTTAAAGACGAAGAGCTTCCCGATATTGATTTGAAAAGTATTCAAAACGATCAAGATTAAAAGAGAAGAAGTTTTTGTTAGACGACATCAAAAATTCTGACATAGAAAAAGAAAGAGTAATGCTCGTTGGGCTGTACGGCCCCGAGATTACCAAATTTCAGGCAGAAGAATACTTAGAAGAATTGGCTCTGTTGACCGATACAGCCGGTGGAGTTGTCGTTGAAAGAGTACTTCAAAACAAAACCAATCCGGATGTTTCTACCTACGTGGGCAAGGGAAAACTGCAGGAGCTAAAGTCTCTGAAAGGTGAACACCGCATAGATACGATCATTTTTGATGACGAGCTTTCCTCAACACAGGTACGAAATATTGAAGCCGGCACCGAAGCTAAGATTCTGGACAGGAGTGCATTAATACTCGATATTTTTGCAGGAAGGGCAAAAACTTCTGCAGCAAAAACACAAGTTGAACTTGCCCAATTGCAGTATTTGCTGCCCAGGTTAACACGCTATTGGACCCACCTTTCCCGCCAAAAAGGGGGAATCGGAACTAAAGGCCCCGGTGAAACCCAAATTGAAACAGACCGGAGAATTATTGGGCAGCGCATCGCCACACTTAAAGACAAGCTGAAGAAACTTGACCAGCAGCGCACTACACAACGAAAAGGAAGAGAAGGTATGCATCGGGTATCGCTTGTTGGGTACACAAATGCGGGCAAATCAACCCTGATGAATGCGTTTACCCAAACTAACGTGTTAGCTGAGGATCGTTTATTTGCCACGCTGGATTCTACTGTAAGACGGCATGAGTTAGAAAACCACACCATTTTGCTTTCAGATACAGTAGGGTTTATCAGGAAACTTCCCCATAATCTCGTGGAAAGTTTTAAGTCAACGCTGGATGAAGTTCGTGAAGCCGATGTTCTGTTACATGTTATTGATGGCTCATCGAATATGGTTCATGAATACAAAGAAGTGGTGGATACAACGTTGGAAGAACTGGATGCAACAAATACAAAAACAATTCTTGTTCTTAACAAAACAGATATGATGGATGCGAACCAGATACGCGAAATGCGATCAGAATATCCCGAAGCTGTTTTTGTATCTGCCGAGCAGAGTATTGGATTAGATGAACTTGAGGAAAAAATCGAAGAAATGATCGAAAGTGATTACGAAACGCACACGCTACAGATTCCGGTTAGTAAGTACAAAGCAGTAGCATTTATTCACGAAAATGCGAATGTAGATAAAGAGGAATTTGAAGGAAACGATGTGGAGCTTACCTTTAGCATGGCCGAAAAAGATTTTGAGCAACTTTCACACCTATTGAATACTATTGGAGTTGACGAGCAAGTTATATAGCCATGTTAGTACACGAAATTGTAAATACCGAAATAGCCCCTCTTAGAATCAGCAATCCGGTTTCACTGGCCATTACAAAACTTGATTTGCTGCATATAAACAAGTTTGTAGTTGTTGATGAAGAAAACATGATCAAAGGGATGATAAGCATCGAAACACTGGCGGATGTTTTGGATGAAAGTACACCGCTTTCTGAGCTTCCACTGGATGAAGCTATCTGGGTGCCCAAATCCCAGCATTTGTTTGAGACAACCCGCTTAATGTTTGCTCATGAACTATATGTACTACCGGTAGCAGATGCAGAATTGAATTACGAAGGCCTGGTTAGAAAACGTGAAGTGTTAAATGCACTGGGTGATATTTTTAACCTGGCAACATATGGATCTGTAATTACCATAGAACTTGCTCAAATAGATTACACGTTGTCCGATCTTGTCAGGATTATTGAAACCGAAGGAGCTAAAATTCTTGGAGTAGCTGTTCAACAACCAAATAATGAGCTGGATACTCTTCGTGTGTCCATCAAGCTGAATCTCGAAGATTCATCGGTAGTAAGTGCCGCTCTTCGCAGGTTTGGATATCTCATTCTTTCGGAAGAGCGAAGCGAACACCTCGAAAATAATTTTTCTGATCGTGCTGACGAACTTATTCGTTATCTTGACATATAAGGAATAAACATAAAAATTACATTCTGGCAATAAATGCGCTTTCTGGTTAAAAGCTGCTTATTTTTGATTTTTCTTTTACAGTTGTTTTCGCTCTCAGCGCAACAGATTCAATCGCCGGCATCTCAATCATACAAAAAGGGAGTTGATCTTTTTGAAAAAGGTTTTTTTGAAGAATCTCTCAAAGAACTCCATGCCTTCAAAAAAGAAAACAGGGAATCAGAGCTCAACCCATTTGCCGATTATTATATAGCCCGGGCCAACACTGGAATTGATTCCTCCCGGATCGAGTATTTCTATCAGAATTTTATAAGGGCATACCCCAAACATAGTCTGGCAAAATCATTATTAAAAGACCTGGGGCACAGGTTATCTGCTAATGGTTCGTACGATGACGCAATTCGGTTCTACCAACAATCTTTGCAAACACATAATACAGCAGTTACCGCTGCAGAAACCGAATACTGGGTAGCAGAAGCCGCCGTTGAAAAAGGCGACCATGCTGCTGCAAGAAACTTTTTTCTTTCTTTGGCAGACAGCTACCCAAAAAGTGAATGGGCACCAAAAGCCCTGTACGCCCGGGGCAGGTTATATCTTAGTGATAATAAGTACGACTCCTCATCCATTGCATTCGAGGTTTTAAAGGAGCGTTACCCAAATCACCCTATTACCCAAAGAGTGGGTACAGCATTGGGAGAATCATACTACCAACAAGCGCGGTACGAAGAGGCTATTGATGCATTACAAGCTGCTATGACTTATCTGGATGATGAATCTAAAGAAAAAGCGGTTTTCTTAATTGCGGAGAGCTACAACTTTTTGGGTGATTTTCAAAAATCTTCAACAGCCTATCTGCAATATTTAAACCTCACAAAAGGCACTGACAGAGAGCGAAGTGCGCATTATGGATTAGGATGGTTATACCACAAGCAAAAAATTTATCATTGGGCAGCCGATTCGTTTGGAAAGGCTGCATCCGGCAATGACGGCCTGGCCAGAAAAGCACTTTACTACCAGGCAATTAACCAAAAATTAGGCGGCCAGTACGAAAATTCACTGAATACTTTTACCGAATTCGGGAACCGTTATAAAACCGGATTTTGGGTGGAAGAGGCATTTTATGAGTGGGCAGTGTCATCGTTCGAAGCAGGCCAATATGGGGATGCGATTGAGACGTTACTCACGCTTGTTAGAAATGAGAAAAACCTGAGCGGCCCCGGGAAAGTATATACGTTACTGGGGGAAGCATACTTTGCTAATAATGAATTTACCCGTGCTACCCTGGCTTTCGAAGAAGCAGAAAAAGTAGCTGATATTGACCCGGTACTAAAAAGGCAGGCTCGTTTTCAGAAGGCATGGATTTTATACCGAAATCAGGCGTACGAGCAGGCACAACCTATTTTTGAATCGGTATATGCCGAAACTCCGCAAACAGAAATAGGTTCAGAAGCTTTATTCTGGAGTGCCGATAGTTATTACAAACTTCGGAACTACGGGGATGCAGCCCAGCGATTCAATATTTTCATCAACAACTACCCCGAAAGTGATTTAATTGGAGCCGCGCGTTATTCTCTGGGATGGAGTTACTTTGTTATGGGTGATTATGAGAAAGCCGTTGGCCCGCTTGAAGATTTTCTGAACAATTATAATCCCCCTCCAATCGCACTATTTCCATATGATACAGATACACAATTGAGAATTGGAGATGCCTACTATGCGTTAGGAGAATACCAGAATGCCATACGGTTTTATAACAAAGCGATTGGTGCAGAACCGGGCGGCGATTACGCGATGTTCCAAGTGGCAAACAGTTATTACCGTGCCGGAAATACCTTTCAGGCAGTAACCACTTTCCGTAGGGTTCTACGCATTTATCCGTTTAGCAGATTAAGAGAACAAGCTCAATATAACATCGCTTATATTTACTTAAATACAGACAACTATTCTCAGGCAATTGAAGAATTTCAAACGGTGATTAATAAATATCCCGGAACAGAATGGGCAGCTCGTTCGCAATATAATATTGGTGATTCATATTACAATGCCGGAGAATACAAACGAGCGATTGAAGCATATAAGAACGTGCTTCAAAATTATCCAAGAAGCAGCTACATCATCGATGCCGTAAATGGGATTCAGTTTTCGCAGCTTTCATCAACAGGGGTTGACAGCAGTTCTGCAATTTTAGAAGATTTTCTGAGTAACAATCCAAGCAGCCGAACTGCTGATCGGTTAAGATATCGCCAGGCAGAAACAGTGTACCAGACCGGTGATTACGAAGCCGCAATTAAAGAATTCCGGCAATATTTAAGAATAACAAATTCTGATAATCTCACCCCGGATGCATACTCCAACCTTGGAGATTCTTACCGCCAAACCGGACAAACTGATCGGGCTATCAATGCATATCAAACTATTGTGGATGAATTCCCAAATGATGATCAGGCACCTTCTGCTTTAATTACGCTTGGGAATCTGTACTATGAGAAAGGAGATTTCCAGGTTTCGCATACATATTTTGAGCTTTTACTAGAAAAAGGCTCAAGGTTTAAACAGGAAGCGTATGTCGGGATGGGAACGGCAAGTTTAGCCGGAGGGAATACAAGCCAGGCAAAAAATGAATTCGAGGAAGCACTAAAAGTAAATGCGAATAATCCAGCCGCTAATGTTGGGCTGGGAAAAGTTGCTGTTACAGAAAACAGATACGAAGATGCCAAAACATTATTAACACCTGTTGCTGAACAAAGCACTACCGTAAGCGGTGCTGAGGCTCAGTATTTGTTAGGGAAAATCGAACAGGATCAGGGTAATTATGAGGTGGCTATCGAAACGTATTCGAAAGTACGGGTGCTTTTTGAGGCGTTTGAAGTTTGGGTTTCAAGAGCATTGTACCATACAGCAGAGTGCCATATTCATCTTGGAAATCGCGGGGAAGCCATAACTGTTTTGAATGGTATTATCGAAACATATCCCGATACTGAAGGCGCAAAGCAAGCGCAAGAGCTGTTGGATACGAATCAGTAATTAATATTATAGAAAGGCAAAAGTTCGACGCATAGTAATGCACCCGTGCTGGCTGGTAATTTGATGTTTATAATCTCACCGATCCTAAAAACCATGGTAAAATGGATTGAGTAATTAGCTAACTTCTCCGAAAGTAATACTCTATTTAATTAGTAATGATCAAAACCATTCTTCCTGCAACTTCCTTAAAAGGCGTAATAAGCCTGCCACCCGATAAGTCCATTTCACAGCGGGCAGCTATTTTTTCGTTACTGCATGAAGGGATTTCTGAGATCAGAAATTATTCACAGGCAGAAGACCCACAGAGCGCACTTTCTTGTGTAGAGCAACTGGGAGCAGAAGTAGAGCAGGATGGAAATACAATTCGAATTAAAGGAACCGGAAGAAACGGAATAAAAAACCCGGTTAAAGATCTGGATTGTGGAAACTCAGGAACTGCAATGCGATTGCTTTCGGGGGTAGTTGTCGGGGTTGGAATACAGGCGAGATTGTGCGGAGACGAATCCCTTTCCTCCCGGACTATGACGCGTATCATTGAGCCGCTGGAAGCAATGGGAGCACATGTTTCAGCCCGAAACAGCAAAACAGCTCCTTTATTGATCTCCAGAAGTGAGGCTTTAAAACCAATGGATTTTGAACTTCCGATTCCAAGTGCCCAGCTAAAGTCTTGTATCCTATTGGCGGGATTGTTTGGTGAAGAAGAAACAAAAGTGGTAGAGAAGATTCCCAGCCGTGATCATACCGAACGGTTATTAGGTTTAAGTATTGAAGAAGAAAATGGCGCAAAAATTATTTCTTCATCTCTGCAAGATACAATCCCAAACCAGAGTTACACCATTCCCGGCGATTTCTCGGCTGCGGCTTTTTGGTTGGTGGCGGGGTGCATTGTGCCAAACTCAGAAATTCGATTACAGGGGATGGGATTGAATCCTACCCGAAATGCATTGCTTGGAATTCTGCAGGAAATGGGTGCTGATATTACTATCGAAAATGAACGAATGGAGGGCACAGAGCCTGTGGGAGATGTGGTAGTAAGAACCTCTGATTTGAAAGCGACTGAAATCCCAAAACATAAAATCCCGAATTGCATTGACGAACTCCCCATTCTTGCAGTAGCTATGTTATTTGCTGAAGGAACTTCGGAAATATCCGGCGCAGAAGAGCTTCGCCATAAAGAGACCGACCGTATTATGGCCATTGCAGAAATGCTGAAAGTAGTAGGGGCAAACTTTAAGGAAAAAGAGGATGGTTTAATCATTCAGGGAGATCCTGAGTTCACTTTTAATTCAGCCACTTTCAAAAGCTTTCACGATCACCGTATCGCCATGGCATCCGCTATTCTTGCTTTAAAGGGGAATTCCGGATCCCAAACCCTGGATGCAGAATGCGCAGCGGTTTCTTATCCTGGTTTTTGGGATGATCTCAAAGCACTTCAGTATTAAGGCGTTTTATTTTTATTGATGTACTTTTAATGCCGAAAACTAAGCATACATCAATTATCCTTGTTTTGAGAGGATTTGTATAATTGGTTAATAGTTAGTTGAGCCTGGATTGATTGGAAGAATGTTTTTTCGCTCACGAAATACAAAAGATTTTTAGGGCTATTATCACAAAAGAAAAGGTAACTTCTTTAGAGGTTTAGATTTATTTGTTACTGATTATACCTGCCAGCTCGTCCGCCAATACGTCATAATCAATAAGAGCACTCATTCTTGGCATTGTGCTTGCTTTACTCCCAACGAATTTAACCAACAGAGGTAAGCATCATGGGAGATTTTACAGAATTCGGTATCGAAGTAGAAAAGCATCTTTCCAAGTTAGGGAAAGACATTCAGCAGTTTGTGGAGAAAGTGGTTCCGTTAACCAACGATGAAAAAGATTTTGCACCAGACTGTGATATCGTGGAGAGTGATGAAGAGTTCAAAATTCTGATCGATCTTCCGGGACTTTCAAAAAAAGAAATTGGTATATCTCTGAAAGACAATGTGCTTACCATAAAAGGCGAACGTGAAATCACCATTGATGAAGGTGAAGAATTTAAGCGACAGGAAAGAACGCGTGGTGCTTTTGCCCGTTCGTTTGCATTACCTGATGCGGTAAACAAAGCAGAGGTAAACGCAAGTTTCAGGAATGGAGTATTGACAGTGAGTATGCCGAAATCAGAAAACCTGAAGGATACTCAATCCATTCCGGTAAAGTAACATTATAAATGCCACTAAATCACAAATCCACAAAACAAAAAATTACAACTTTGTGTTTCCGTGTTTCCGTGGCCTCAAAAAAGAAATTAAACAACAACAATAAATAACTTTTGTGTTTCCGTGTTTTAGTGGCCGCACAAAATCAAAAAAATAGATTTTAGACCAATGGGAAAAATCATAGGAATTGACTTAGGAACAACCAACTCATGCGTTTCTGTAATGGAAGGAAACGAACCGGTTGTAATTCAAAATGCTGAAGGTGGACGTACAACCCCATCGGTAGTAGCATTTTCGAAGGATGGCGAACGACTTGTAGGAGCACCTGCTAAGCGCCAGGCTATTACCAATCCGGATAAGACGGTGGCTTCAGTAAAGCGCTTTATGGGACGTATGTTTGATGAAGTAAAAGGCGAAACCAAGCAGGTAGCGTACAAAGTAGTGAAAGGAGAAGACGGAACTGCCCGTGTTGAGATTGATGATCGCAAGTACGCGCCCCAGGAAATTTCTGCCATGGTTCTGCAAAAAATGAAGCAGACTGCTGAAGAATATATCGGTGAAAAAGTAACGGAAGCAGTAGTTACTGTACCGGCTTACTTTAATGATGCACAACGTAAAGCAACACAGGAAGCAGGTAAAATTGCCGGCCTCGAAGTTAAAAGAATTATTAATGAGCCAACCGCTGCAGCTCTTGCTTACGGTTTGGATAAAAAAGAAACAGATCAAACGATTGTAGTGTATGATCTTGGAGGTGGTACATTTGATGTTTCTATCCTTGATCTTGGCGACGGTGTATTTGAAGTGAAGTCAACTAATGGGGATACACATCTTGGTGGGGATGACTTTGATGCCAGAATCATCGATTTCTTAGCAGATGAATTCAAGAAAGACGAAGGTATTGATCTTCGTAACGATCCGATGGCAATGCAACGGTTGAAAGATGCAGCAGAAAAAGCAAAGATCGAACTTTCAAGTTCTGCGAAGACAAATGTAAACCTTCCTTTTGTTACAGCTACTAACGATGGCCCAAAGCACTTAAATGTGGATTTGAGTCGCGCTAAGTTCGAGCAATTGGTTGATGATCTTGTGAAAAGATCAATCACTCCGTGTGAGAAAGCATTAAAAGATGCGGGAATGACCAAGAATGATATTGACCAGGTAATTCTGGTCGGCGGCTCTACGCGTATTCCAAAAATCCAGGAAGCCGTAAAAGAATTCTTTGGCAAAGAGCCAAGCAAAGGCGTAAACCCTGACGAAGTAGTAGCGGTTGGTGCTGCTATTCAAGGTGGTGTACTTTCTGGTGATGTGGAAGATGTAGTTCTTCTGGATGTAACCCCGCTTACGTTGGGTATTGAAACCTTAGGTGGTGTAATGACTCCGTTAATCGAAGCAAACAGCACTATTCCAACCAGTAAATCTCAGGTATTTTCTACTGCTGCTGATAATCAAAGCAGTGTTGAGATTCACGTACTTCAGGGAGAAAGAGCCCAGGCGGCTGCAAACCGTACGCTTGGAAGATTTCACCTGGACGGAATTCCATCGGCACCACGCGGTATGCCACAAATTGAAGTAACTTTTGATCTGGATGCCAATGGTGTGATCAATATTATGGCAAAAGATAAAGGAACCGGAAAAGAGCAAACCATCCGAATTGAATCTTCGTCTGGATTGTCTGATGAGGAAATCGAAAAGATGAAGCAGGCTGCCAAAGAGCACGAAGAAGAAGACAAACAGATTCGTGAAAAAGTGGAGAAAATGAACCAGGCGGATGCTTTGGTATTCTCAACCAAAAAGCAGCTTGACGAGTATGGTGATAAAATTTCTGAAGGTAACAAAACCACCATTGAAGAAGCAGTTGCCAAACTGGAAGAAGCGCATAAAGCAGAAAACCTCGAAGAGATTGACGCGGCAATGGAAGCTGTAAATACAGCCTGGACGGCAGCGTCTCAGGAAATATATGCAGCATCACAAGCTGACGCAGCAGCAGGTGCTGAAGGTTCCGGTGAGCAGGCATCTGGTGAGGCGGATTCTTCAGAAAAAGAAGAAGCGGTTGACGCAGATTTCGAAGTTGTTGACGACGAAGACGACAAGAAATAGTATTTAGATGTGAGATTTAAGATGTTTTCTCTTGAATTTTGCTAAATACCTTTGAACAGAGTAAGCTCTGGTGTGAAAGCATCGGAGCTTTTATTTTATGCCCATAATCCTATACCTTTCTGTGAACTAACAATAAAAAATACTTTGAATGAAAAAAGGGATACAGGTACTACTTACACTTTTAATTATTTCTGCTATCAGTATTGATGCAGATGCACAATTACTAAAGCGGTTAAAGAACAAAGCGAAAGATCGGATTAAAGAAAAAATCGATCGCAAAATTGATAAAAAGCTGGAAGAAACCGCCAACAAAATGGTGGATAAAACCTGGGTTTCTGTTTTTGGTGAAGAACCCGAATCTAACGCTAAAGGCTCATCTCCCCGCACCTTGCCATTCACACTAAACTCTAATGTAAAAACAGAAAGTGAATACTCATTCAACCGTTATTCTGAGATGGAGATCATATCTACCGGTGAAAACGGAGAAGAACCAGGGCCAACAATTATGAAGATGTACTTCAACAGTGATGGTGAGTATTCCGGTACATCATTTGAAAATGAGGAATCTCAGGAAAAGCAGGAAGAAGTGTTTTTGGTGTACGATTACAAGAACGAGGCTATGGTAATGTTGATGAACAGCGAAGATGGGAAAGCATCTTTTGCATACGATTGGGCACAATCTGATATGAGTGCTTATGAAACCGAAGGTGAGGATAATGACCATGATGGCTATTCAGGCTATGAGGAAATTGGTACAAAAACCATTCTTGGCTATGAGTGCAAGGGCTATAAAAGCGAAGATGATTATTCTTCCACAGAGTTTTGGATAACCAAAGAAACAGACTCAAGTTATCAAAAGATGATGAATGCAAATGCAAGTACGAAGTATTTTCAGGGAAGAACTATGATGCTGAATTCAACAGCTACCGTAATGGAAATGGTTTCTGTAAACAAAGAAACCAATGAAAAAATAGTCATGAAAATGATGAAGCTTGATGAGAAGGCCAGATTACATTTCTCAATGAATGATTACCCAACCATTGGATCTGGCAAAAAGTAAAAATCATTGATCAGGAATATCGCCGTCAATTTCTTTATTTTTGGAATTGTTTATTTAATTACTAAAATAATTGAATGTCATTATGAATAGTTTTTTTGTTTATCAGGCGTTTGGAATTGTAGTTTCTGGTATAGTTATCGCTGGGGTAATATATTTTTTAGTAAGATTTGTCCGAACCCAAGAAAGGATTGCAAAAAGCCTTGAAGGAATTGAGCGGTTGCTAAAAAAAGATGAGCGATGATGAAACAGAGAGTTCACTTATGTCTTTTGAGATGGTTTTCCAGTAAGTAAAAATGAAAAAAATTGCTTCTTCTTTTTTTTTTTACATTTATTGGAAACTATACTTTAAATCTAAAAAATAACGAAATGAAAATACTGGCAATAAGTTTTTTTGTGCTGCTAAGTTTATTTGGATTTGATAACAAAACCAAAATTGAGGGTGATGTTCCTCCAATTGTTATGGCAGTAGATCAAGGAAATACAATTTTTAGCACAAATACTCCATCTATTGCAGGTGGAAGTTGTGAAACGGGCGGTTTGCCCAATGCATGCTGCTCTTATTGGAGCGTAGAAACTGAAACAGAGACCTTTTATCTATTTCATGTAATTCCTATACAATTTGTTGAAATTTCATGTTCCACAGGCGGTGATTTAAAATGCCCTTTGTGTGCAGAGGGGGGAGGTTGAGATGATTAAATTAATGCTTTATGTAATTGTTTTAACTTTTTTTTCTATTGAGATAAATCCTAATCAAGATTTAGTTAATACTTCAAATCCATCATTGGAGGAAGTTGAAATTCCTGTAATTTTTGAAAGTAACAACCAAATGGGGTGTTTGCCGGTTTGGAATGTAACTATCAAAAGAGAAATTGATTCAGATGGATGGTTGCTTGAATTTCTTGGTATCCCAGTAGAAGAGACAATAATAATATGTAACTCGGGAGGGGAATTTATTTGTCCAACCGAATCAGGATGTCCAAGATAGAATACTATTTTCTAAACTATTGTAACCATTTTATTAAATGAATTATTTGTGTATCAGCCGTTCTAAAAGCAGGCTAATGAGGGTATTTTTGTTCATTTTTTTTCTTTTGAGTACTCATAAATTAAGTGCACAAGCCCTTCTAAATAAAAACAAAAGCGACAATTCGAAATTGGAATTGTCGCTTTTCGATTCTTATAGTTTGAGTGAGGAGAAGTTTCTTGTTCCAAATATCAGTTTTGTAGAGTTTGATACTAGAGAAAAGTTGATTGTTTATGGAAGAGGTGGAACCGGAATTATCGCATATTCTAAGAGAGGAACCGCTCAAACTAAAATAGGAAATATAGGTCGTGGCCCTTTTGAATATACTGATGTAGGAGCGATGAATTTAATTGGAGAAACCATTTTTGTTTGGGATTCTGACCAGCTTAAGTTGGTTAAATATAGTACTAAGGGTAAAAAAATTCTTGAACTAAATAGGTTTAAATGGGCAGTTAAAGACTTCTCAGTAATAGGTAATGATATTTATTTTTATAATAGCGGTAATATTCGTGACTTGAACTATATAGAACGCTACGATATAGGTAATAATAAGTATAAAGAGAAATATGGAGAAAGATCTCAGGAAGATATTTTTTTAGGAATGGAACAAGAATCGGGTGGGTTGGTTTCAGAAAACGAATTTGTTTATTACATCGGGCCCGGTGAGTTATCTATAACAAGGTTGAACCGAAAATCACAAGAAGAGGAAATTTTTAAAATAGAAGATAAAGAATTTAAAGTTCCAGAGATTAAAGATGCACGAGCAATAGTAGGGAAAGGTGTTAATGAGATTAATAAGACGTTAATGCGTTCAAGCTATGTAAGAAATCTCTTTCTCCTAGAAAATTATGTAATAATTATGGGGCAAATAGGAGAAGCAAAGTATAATAGTAAGTATAAGGTATATACAGCTGAGGAAAAAAAAATACGATTTTATATTCTGGATAAAACCTCTATGTCTTTATTAGATACTTTTACATTTTCAAATGCATCAAATCGAAAAATACAAGACTTTTTATGGACTGCAACCAAACGAGAACTGGTTTTAATTTCGCCTTATGACTTTGAAAGTGATTCTTCTTTGCCCCCAGGAGATTCAGCTTACAAAGTTCATTTTTTCCAAATAATAAAAAAGTAGTTATATACACTAAAATAATAGCGTTAAGCTGATAAAACTTGATGAGAAGACCAGATTACATTTCTCAATGAATGATTACCCAACCATTGGATCTGGCAAAAAGTAAAATCATTGATCGGGATATCGCCGTCAATTTCTTTATTTTAAGGAATGAATATTCTTGCCATAGAATCATCCTGTGACGATACCTCTGCAGCCGTATTTAGTGAAGATGGAATTCAATCAAACATAATCGCTTCACAATCTATTCATGTAAAGTTTGGCGGGGTTGTGCCGGAATTAGCTTCCCGCGCCCATCAAACAACGATATCACAAACTGTTGAACAAGCACTTACAGAAGCGAGTATCTCACTTGAAGAAATTGATGCGATTGCAGTTACTCAAGGCCCCGGATTAATGGGTTCTTTACTTGTGGGGCTATGTTTTGCGAAAGGCCTGGCTTTGTCAAGAGATATTCCTTTGATTGGTGTAAACCATATGGATGCCCACATCTATGCAAATTTCATCGACTCTAAGCCTGATTTTCCGTTTGTATCGCTCACCGTCTCTGGCGGACATACTCAGTTAGAATATGTAAAAGCTCCATTTGAGCATGAGATTTTAGGCAAAACTCGCGATGACGCTGCCGGTGAGGCTTTTGATAAGATCGGGAAGATTTTTGGCTTGGATTATCCTGCAGGCCCTATGATAGATAATCTGTCACAATCGGGAAATCCTCAGTTTCATAAATTTCCACAAGCACTTTTGAATGAAGGACTTGATTTCAGCTTCTCAGGGTTAAAAACAAGTGCCTTATATTTTGTTCAGAACAAAGAAGAAGAATGGATATCTAACCATCTGAATAATCTTTGTGCAAGTGTTTCAGAAGCGATAACAGAAGTGTTGGTCAAAAAGCTGAGAAAAGCTGTTGAGAAAACACAGGTAAAAACTATTGTACTTGCAGGTGGTGTTTCTGCCAATAGCCTGTTACGAACTAAAGCAAAAAAGCTTGCCTCAGATATGGGATTGCAGCTTCATATACCTAGGCTAAGTTATTGTACTGATAATGCAGCAATGATTGCTATCACCGGAAAAATGAAAGCTGAATTAGGGGAATATAATTCTATGGATTTAAAGCCATTTGCTTCAGTTCCCTGATACAAAATTCCATCTCTGTTTTTTGTTTATCAAATAATATGTTTTCTTTGAATGTTCTATCTCAAAACAACTTAAAATATATTGAGTATCCAGAAAAAATTTGCTGACCCTTTTATCCGGAAAAAAATTTTCCAGGGATTCATTCTAACATTTATCATAGCAGTAATAGCTGTTTACTTCTCAGATGGATTTGTGATGGCCAATGGGCACTTTGGTTTTTGGTCTATTACACCTCCGTTGTTAGCAATTTTCTTAGCTTTTTATACTGGAGAAGTTGCTAGCTCGCTCTTTATGGGAATTTGTCTTGGAGCCGTAATTTCAGGAAAACTTAATGTCGTTCAGGATTTCCTTATCCCTTCGATTGGAACTGAAAGTTTTGCATTGATTTTATTAGTGTATTTGTGGGCATTGGGTGGTTTGATAGGAATTTGGACCCGTACAGGCGGGGCTGAGAAGTTCGCCAAATGGGCAAGCCAAAAAATGGTGAAAGGGCCGGTTTCAGCGAAATTATTTACTTGGTTTATGGGAATCATTTTTCATCAGGGTGGAACCATCAGTACTATATTAACCGGAGCTACTGTTCGTCCAATAGCAGACAAGCACAAAGTGTCTCACGAAGAGCTTTCATATGTGGTAGATTCCACGGCATCACCAATAGCTACACTTATTCCATTTAATGTATGGCCAATTTATGTGGCAGGATTGATTATTGGTACCAATGCTATTTTCCAGAACACGCAGGATGGAATCAGCTTTTTTGTTTCTGCATTGCCATTTAACTTTTATGCGATTTTTTCCATCATTTTAACTCTTTTTTTCGCATGGGAGAAGCTTCCGTGGATTCCAGGCAAACAAATGAGGGAGGCAATCCGAAGGTCCCGGGAACAAGGAAAACTTGACAGAGACGATGCAACACCGATGGCAGCCGACGAGCTTATCGAACAAAAAGTGCCCGAAGGTTACAATCCGGGATTGATTGATTTCTTTGGCCCAATAGGTACTTTGCTTGGGGTAGCCATCATCCCATTTTTCTACACCTTTTTTATTCTGGATTTAGGAAATGATGCATCTTTATTAATAGCAGAAGCTTTTGTACTGGCAGTATTGGCGGGAATAGGAATTGCAGTAGCTAAAGGAATGAAGTTACAGGATGCGATTGAGGGGTTTATAGATGGTTGTAAAGGAGTTACTATTGGTGCCATTATCCTTGCATTTGCGGTAACGCTGAAAGAAGTAGCTGATACGGTAGGCACTGCGGCCTATGTAGTTGAAATTGTCGGAGGGGCGATAAATCCGATCATTCTTCCGGGATTACTAATGGCATTTTGTATGTTGATTGCGTTTTCAACCGGAACATCTTGGGGGACTTATGCAGTAGTATTTCCGGTAGCAATTCCTCTGGCATGGGCTATTATTCCCGATCCTTTCTTTTTGACGCTCTGTTTTTCTGCTGTAATTGGAGGATCTGTGTTTGGAGATCAATGTTCACCTATTTCTGACACTACGATTTTATCTTCATTAGCTACGGGCTGTGACTTAATGGATCATGTGAAAACACAATTTCCTTTAGCAATTACGGCTGGCAGCCTTGCCATTGTGATGTATTCGGTTTTGGTGTTCTTTTTTGTTTAGATAAGCTTTTGTTCGATAAAGAACTAATTCGATTCGTCGTTATCATTAATGCTGTCAAAAACTGTTTTAGCTTTATCAAGAACAAGGACTAATCTTTCTCTAAAATTTTGTAGTTCTTCTTCATCAATTTCTCTGGGTTCTTCTTCAACACTCTCAGCTTGATCATTATTGTCAATCTCAACTTCCTTAATTTTTTTAATGGTACTAGAGTTAGTTACGCTTTCTTTTGTTTTGAAAGACTCGTTTTTTAAATCATAGTATTCATACGAATCTATATTATTATTTGCCGCATCCTCTCTTAACTCACTAATTTGTTTTGCATAATCTTTTGCAAGGCCATGGATATTAAAAATGCGTTCGTTTATTATAGTAAAATATAAAAATGAATCATCGCTGAAGTTTAATGTTAGATTCTGCAAATCTTTTTCAATAAAAAAATCAATGTATTTTATTAAAACCTCTTGGTGCTCTAACATAAAACAGCTAGTTTTTTATCAAGGCAAAAAGCTCTTTAACCACTTTTTTTGATATCGATTTTAAAATGCCAGCATTGTAAGTTCTTTTTTCAGCTGAAATTTGCAAAAAAGACTTATCTGAAATTTTGCGAAAAAGATAGTGTTTATCTTTTGTTTCCATTTCAACTGTTTCACAATTCAATTCTGTTGGTACCCCGTAAAACATGTGTTCTTTTGTAATTTTTTGAGGGTCAAACAACTCAATATATCCTCCAGGGATATATTGAGTTGCGAATTCTTTAAAAAAAGCATTGATTTGCTTCTTTTCTTTCATTTTATAGTTTCCTCAACCATTGAACCTATCTTGATCATTACATTTCTAATAATCCCAAGATTAGATGATTTATCAGCAGCTGCATAAATCAGATAACGATTGTCTTTTATTGGCCGAATAACATGAGTTTGATTAGAGAGCTCAATAATAATAATAGAGATGGTTTCATTTTTCATACCCATCGCTTCCTTTGCTCTTACTTTTGCCTGAAGAACAGCTGCGTTGTAAGCGCTTGCAGCTTCTATATCAAATCTTTCATCGAGGTTAAGCGATCCATGAGAAAACCCTGCCTCTGTTTCAACTATTGATATAGCTTTGAGTCCACTAATTTCTGCTTCTGCATATTTAAGTATGTCTTCTATCTTTTTTGCCATTTTTTTATTTAAATTATGTGTTTTGTAAATAAATATATTAAACTAATAATAAAGATTCTCTAGGATAATTATTTTCTAATTAAATTTGAGCGGCCATTTTAATGGTTTTTATTCTGTTGATATCTTTTAAGATTTACGAATTAGTAAAATTAAATCTCACTAATTAGGCACAGATTTAATTTTTAAATGAATAGTTTTCGCATGATCCATTAAGTTGCTTCAACGTGGATATTACTCACCTTAACATAATGAATAGTTTCTCTTTTTTTGAGCATTGTTGGTGTTAGTAATTCCGTATTAAATAAAAAAGCCACCCTTCAACAAGAAGAATGGCTTATCTCTCTTTATCACGGTTACTTTTTATCTGCGTTTTTTAGCTTTTCGTTTTGCTTTAGCCCTTTTTTTCATATCCGGCATGGAATCAAATTTTATACGCTGTTCTTCGGTAAGTAGAGCTCGTATTTTCCCCTTTTTTGCGATATGTATCTTTTGGATCTCAGCCCGGATTTCACTCATTTCATCTACTACTTTATTTAATGCATTAACATCGTAAGTATCACCGGATGAAAGTGTACGTAACCGAGCACGTTTCTCTCTAAGCTGGTTTTCAAAGGGGAGTGTTTCCTTTTTGCTTTCCAACATTATATTTTTGACTTGCTCTTTCTGCTCATCAGAAAGGTTCAATTTTTTGAATTGAGCTTGTGGCTCTCTTTGACCTTTTGTCCGGAAAGCCATTCTTTTTTCCGTGCGATCTTTTACCGTTGTCTTTTGCTCACTTCTTTCATTTGATTGTGCCTGAAGCGAAAACGTTGCTGTTAAAAATAAAATCATTGTTGTTGTTAATAAACGTCTCATGACTTTCTCCTTGTTTGTGATTTGTTTTAAATACACACGGTTAGGAGACAACCCCTAAAAAAACTTGCGGAGATTTTTGGCGGCAATAAAAAAGGCTGGTTAATGACCAGCCTTTTGCAAATGAAATTACCTTTAAGAATACTATTTTCTAATGCCCGGTACATTCTCCGGCCCAGTATTCTGCCACCAGAAGATACCCAGCTCTTTCTTAACCGGAAAAACCTGATCTAATGTATGGGCACTGTATAATCTTCCGTTCTTCATGATGTAGCTTACAGAATTTGTATTCCGGATATTCTGTAAAGGATCTTTATCCATAATTACAAAATCTGCCAGTTTTCCCGGCTCGATAGTTCCAAGATCTCGTTCCAAACCAATGGCTTTTGCACCATGAATAGTGGCTACCATTAAAGCATCATGCTCGCTTAAACCGCCGCTTTGAACTGCCCACAATTCCCAGTGAAACCCAAGCCCTTGTAATTGTCCGTGACTTCCTACTCCGGCAATGCCTCCATTTTCAACCAGGTCTTTCAGGAATTTTGATTGTTCTTCATGCACATACTCTTCTTCCATAAACCAACCAGCATTTCTTCGTCTTGAACGGGAATCCAGATTTTCATGGGGCATAAAACGATTTAGCTTTGGATCGTCATGCGGCCGTTCTGTTGCATAGAAATAGTTTTCTGTCCAGGGGCCGCCATATGCAACCAATAATGTTGGTGTATATGCTGTATTCGAAAAAGCTACCATATCAATCACATCTTCATACAACGGAAATACAGGGAAAGAATGCTCGTGACCGGGATACCCATCAATTACCTGAGTAAGGTTTTCCTTGAAATCGAGAGAACCCTCTGTAGTAGGCATCAGTTTTTGTTCACGGGCAGCTTCAATGATCCATTGTCGCTGCTCACGGTTTCCTGCACCATACATCTTAATTGTTTTGGTATTGTAGTATTCACTATACCTTTTCAGTACATCTTTTGCGTGGTCAAGATTCTTAATATTCTCGCTGCTGAATACACCCGGGCCTGTTGAATACACTCTTGGCCCAAGGAGTTTGCCAGCATCCACCAGATCTCCATAGGTTAACACATCTGTTGTTGCGGTTTGAGGATCGCGTGTTGTAATTACTCCAAATGCCAGATTTGTGAGGTAGGACCAAAACTGGCCTCTGTGCAGATTCACAGGATGACGGAAATGAGCATGTGTATCAACAAAGCCCGGAATAATAGTTTTTCCACTCATATCCATTATCTCGGCTCCATCAGGAATCGAAACAGAACCTCGTGCACCTACTTCTTTAATACGGTTGTTTTCGACTACAACATCTGCGTTGCGTATGATCTCTTTCCCGTTCATTGTAATTGCGGTTGCACCCCTCAAAACAATAACGCCTTCCGGTATGTCACGCTTGGCATTTACTTCGATTCTTAATTCAAGAGGTTTATAACCTTCCTCTTTCTTTTTTTCTTTTTTGTCTTTTGGTTCTTCTTTCTCTTCTTCACCTTCTTCCTGGTCAGAATCTTTGGCTTCCTCTTTCTTTTCCATTTCTTTAGCTGCTTCTACGCTATCCTTATATGCCTCAGCGTCATTAAGGTTATACCGGATATGGGCATTACCAATTGACCAATGTATGTTATTAGCCTCCCATCCCCATGCAGGAAATTGAGCTCCAATATCAGTCAACTTTTGAGATGGAAAAGAACTTGACCCACCTACCCGAATTACCGGAGCGTTTCCACCAACCTGCGGAACAGTAACAACATACAAATCATAGCCAAGTTGAGCCAGTGCCTGATCTCCTTCTGGAGCCATCCGGATCCAGGAAGCTCGCGGGCTAAATGTTGACCCTGGTGCCGGGCTGCCCTGAACCTGTACGTGTGCTTTTTCGTCGGTTCCATCCCAACGAATGGAAGTAAGCCCGTTAAAGCTTGATAAGAATATCCGATCATTACCTTTCACAAAATGAGGATTTGATCTGCCATTACTGAATGCAATAAAATTATCCTCGCTTCCATTAGCGTCTATCCAAACGATATTGCTGGTACCGCGGAAAGCAAATCTCCGGGTAGCATTTCTGAAACCTTCAGAGTCACCATTGATCAGCACGATTCTTGTTCCATCATTATTCCATGCAGGGTGCTGGTAAACGCCATTATCTTTATTGAGTTGCTTGAGCCCTCTCCCGTTTGGGCGAACTTTATACACTTTTCCCCCTTCAGGTTCCCATGTTACAAAAGCGATCCATTTGCCATCAGGAGACCAAACTGGCTGCGCCTGAGTTTCATCAATATTCACCAGTTTTTTAGGGGTTCCGCCTGGAAATTCCATTGTATAGACTTCATTTAAAGCCGTAAACGCTATTTTTTTTCCATCTGGAGAAGGCACGGCATCACGGATCTGAGTAACAGCAAACTCTTCGCTATCAGAGATCGGATATTCGAAATCCAGCTCAGGGCCGAGATCAATACTACCACTTACACGAAACGGGATCTCTATCGCATCACCACCTTCTGTTGGTATTTTCCATATTTTTCCGCCATATGATGTTACAAGAAATTTATCGTCTGGTGTAAAAGACATTCCGGGAAGAACATCTCTTGAAGCACGAGATTCCTGATCATCATGTTGAACAGGATATGCAAGCCATCGTTCGTCACCCGTATCAAGATCGCGAATCACCAGGCCTGTATGTTCATCATATCGCGACCCGTATACTAACCACTTTCCATTATTTGATGGGGTAGCCCTGAATGAGGATCCATATCTTGATGCTTGTGTGGTCATGTCGCCAGTCTCACGATCAAAGGTGGAAATTTGGTATTGAGGCATTGGCGCATTATAAGTCCATGTTCCGGTTCTTCTCGAAAACCAGATGTATCTTCCGTCAGGGCTGAATGCTCCTTCTGTCATTCTGAGATTTCCCGGAGCTCTAACCAAGGCAGTTCCCGAGCCGCCATCTACATGGTACATCCAGATCTTATGATTTCCCGGTGAGTTTTTGGAAGCAATAATGTATTTACCATCCGGAGACCATTCCGGAGATTGGTATTCATTGGTTTTTCCTTTAGTAATCTGCTTCTTTTCCATGTCTTCAGATTCCAGATCTATTGTCCAAACTCCTTCACCACCTGAAGCATCAGAAATAAAAACTACTTTTTTGCCGTCAGGACTGAATCTAGGCTGGCTATCGAACTGCATGCCACTTGTAAGCTGAGTTGCTTCGCCTCCTGTCATGGGGATGGTGTACAGATCACCCAGAAAATCAAAAACAATGGTATTCCCATCCGGGCTTACATCCAAAGCAATCCATGAGCCTTCTTCAAGATCAAAAGAAAACTCCCGACCGGCTTTAAGGGGAAGATCTCCATTATCTTTTTTGTTTTCTGTTGAACCTTCGGCAGCATCATCTTGTGCCATCAGATTTTGAGTTAATCCTGTTGATATAAAACCCAGCAGGATAAAGATAAAACTATATGATAAGCCTCGAATTAGTTTAGATAAACTCATGAGTAAGCGTAGTTAATTTCTGTTAATTAAGAGAATCTACTTATTTCAATGAGTTTTTAACATTGCTTTTACAAAGTTTGAGTAATTCTTGCCAATAGTTACAGATACGATTCAAAAAATTTAAATCATGGATCTATAAACTTATATTGTTAAAAAATTTCATCTGCATGACATTCATTCAAAAACTGCAACATGCAGTTTCGGCTTCTTCATCTACTTTATGTGTGGGGCTTGATCCGAACCTGAGTCTTTTGCCAAAATCAGTAAAAGCTGATTTCAGTGGCCCTGAAGAGCAGGTTATTGGCTTCTGCAAAAAAGTTATTGATCACACGAAAGACTTTTCTGCCGCTTACAAGCCAAACCTTGCTTTTTTTGAGGCACTTGGATCGCAAGGGTTATCTGTTTTTCAACAAGTGGTTGATCACATTCCTGAAGAAAAGATCATAATTGCAGACGCTAAGCGCGGGGATATAAGTTCCACGGCAGAGCATTATAAAAAAACGTTTTTCGATCAGTTTAACGTAGATGCCATTACCCTTAATCCATTAATGGGATTTGAAACACTAGATGCTTTTACCGCTGACGAACAAAAAGGAGTGTATGCGTTGGCTTTAACTTCAAACCCCGGAGCCGATGATTTCTTGAAAAAGCCCTTCGAAGGATTTGATATGATGGGGCAGTTTATTGCATCGGAACTCTCAAAAAAATCTGTTTTCTTGGCAGCTCATCTGGGTATGGTTATCGGAGCCACACAAGCTGAACTTTCAAAATCTGTTACTGAATTACATCCCACTGCTTCGCTGCTAATTCCAGGAGTTGGAGCACAAGGCGGTTCTATTGAAGAACTTGCAAAAGCATTAGAAAATCATACCGGAATTCCACTCATTAATTCGAGCCGCGGAATCATATATGCCGGCAGCGATCATGAAAATTGGGCGGAGCATGTGGCTCATAAAGCAGAAGAAACCAAAGAAAAATTATCAATTATTACGGAACGCTATGTCTGATCTGCCCGAAGTTATTGTGTACACAGATGGTGCTTGTAGTGGAAACCCCGGCCCGGGAGGTTGGGGAGCAATACTGATTTGGAATGGCAAGGAGAAAGAACTTTCAGGTGGAGAAGCTCATACTACCAATAACCGGATGGAGATGCAGGCTGTAATTGAAGCACTAAAAGTTTTAAAAAAGCCTTGCCATGTTAAAATTCATAGTGATAGCGCACTTATCATAAACGCCATGACTAAAGGTTGGATAGAAAACTGGAAGACAAAGGGGTGGAAAAAAGCCGACAAAAAACCCGTGGAAAACCAAGAACTCTGGGAAGAAATGCTACAAGCTATGAAACCTCATAAAATAACCTGGATAAAAGTTAAAGGGCATTCAGGATTGGAATTAAATGAAAGGGTAGATCGGCTTGCAGTAGTAGAGAGTAAGAAGTTTTAGCAATAATTCTCCAAATTCTTTATTGAAAAGCGTTTAAGTCTCCTTAAATTCATTGCTCATTTTTTTGTTTATTCTGAGGCCTGTTCGCCGTACAAGCTTGTGTGTTGAAAAGCACTTCTGCTTGCAGGCAGGTACTTTGGAAGGCGGGATATTTCCTCCCCAAGGTATCTCTTTGGGAGAAGAATTGTGGTGGATTTCCTGTTAGATCCCTCGTTTTCATTCAGGATGACATTTTAACTTAAGTCAAAGCAAAAGACCTTGAGCGATCAGAAGATAATTTTTTCGATGGTGGGAGTGAGTAAAGTTCACAAACCTAACAAAACGGTGTTAAAGGACATCTACCTTTCCTTTTTCTATGGAGCAAAAATTGGAGTACTTGGTTTAAACGGTGCGGGTAAATCAACACTTCTCAGAATTATTGCCGGAGAGGATAAAAACTATCTAGGCGATATCAGTGTGCAAAAGGGAATTACTTTTGGTTATCTACCACAGGAGCCGCATCTTGATGAAAATAAAACGGTAAAAGAAGTTGTTGAGGAAGGGGTTCAAGAAACTGTTGACCTGCTCAAAGAATACGAAGATGTAAATGCTGCCTTTGGTAATCCAGATGCCGATTTTGATGCGCTTATTGAAAAGCAGGCTAAGCTCCAGGAGAAAATCGATCAGATTGAAGCATGGGACTTAGATGCAAAACTGAACCAGGCAATGGATGCACTGCGCTGCCCTCCAGGAGATACTCCGATAAAAGTACTTTCGGGTGGTGAAGCTCGCCGGGTTGCGCTTTGCAGGTTACTCCTCAAAAAACCGGATGTTTTACTTTTGGATGAGCCAACAAACCATTTAGATGCAGAATCGGTAGGCTGGTTAGAACAGCATTTGGCTCGCTATGAAGGAACCGTTATTGCCGTTACTCACGATCGGTACTTTCTGGACAACGTTGCCGGTTGGATTTTAGAACTGGATAGAGGAGAAGGTATTCCGTTTAAAGGGAATTATACATCCTGGCTGGAGCAGAAGTCTGAGCGGTTGAAACAAGAGGAAAAGCAAGAATCGAACCGCCAAAAAACGCTGCAACAAGAATTAGAATGGATTCGCCAAAACCCGAAGGGACGTAGAGCAAAGAGTAAAGCTCGTATTAATGCATATGAAGAACTATTGGCCAAAGATCGGGAAAAACGAAATGATGATATGCAGATTGTTATTCCGGCGGGGTCGAGATTGGGTAACAAAGTAATTGTGGCAGAAAACTTGTCTAAAGGTTTTGGTGACAAACTGCTTGTAGAAAGCTTGGATTTTCAGCTTCCTCCCGGTGGGATTGTTGGGGTAATAGGTGCGAATGGTACGGGTAAGTCAACCTTATTCAAAATGATTATTGGCGAGGAGAAACCTGATTCCGGTAAACTTGAAATTGGAGACACCGTTGAACTAGGGTATGTAGATCAAAAACGCCCGCTCGATCCAAATAAAACCATATGGGAAGAGATTTCTGGAGGGCATGAAGTTCTTAAACTTGGAAACAGAGAGGTCAATTCCAGAGCGTATGTAGCACGATTTAATTTTGCGGGAAGCGATCAGCAAAAGAAAACAGGTCAGATCTCCGGTGGGGAGCGAAACCGTGTACATCTTGCAAAAATGCTTAAAGAAGGGGCAAATGTAATCTTGTTGGATGAGCCTACTAACGATCTGGATGTGAATACTCTTCGGGCATTAGAAGAAGCTTTACTAGAGTTTGCAGGTTGCGCTGTTGTTATTTCTCACGACCGATGGTTTCTAGATCGAATAGCTACTCACATTCTTGCCTTTGAAGGAAACAGTCAGGTGTATTGGTACGAAGGTAATTACCAAGAATATGAAGAACACAGAAAAGAACGGTTAGGAATTACAGAAGATCAACCTCATCGAATCCACTATAAGAAATTGGCTAGGTAATAAATGACACATTTTTACTTTTTCTTTAGAAATAAGTTAGATGCATTGTTTGTAAACTGTTTATATTAAATGCTGTTTAACTTATTTAAGAGGAAAAATGAATAAAATTATTAGTGGTGTATTTTTACTTTTTATAGCAGTTGCTGCTTGCTCAACTTCAAGAAGTTTTTATTTGGATGAAGAATACGATAAAAATGTTTTGTCGAGCCCATTTGTAGTTTTACCATTTAAACAGAATTGGACACCAACTGCTACATTGACTGGGATTTATGGTAAAGAGAGTAATTACTTTTATCTTGGGTTAGATCCTTCTTTTACGTCAAACACTCCTAATGATGTCAAAATCATTAACTCAGATTTGGAGTCAGATAAAATATCTTTTACTCCTACAATACTTGAGACCGAAAATATGTCGATGAATGTAAGTTTACCTTCAGATGAATTGCTAAATTCATTTTCTGAAAGATATGTTTACTTTTTTGAAAACTATGGATTTCGAATTATGGAGAAAAAAAGTGGAGATATAAGTTATGCTGGTCTTGAAGCTAATGTGTACAAAGTTTTATACTTTAAAACGAAATTTTTTCTTTTGGATAAGAGCAATAAGAAAATTGTTTCTTGGGGAGAAGTTGCGGATCAAGTTCGAATCGCAGATAAACCTGAGTTTCCTGACTATTTAGAATTGCTAACAAAAATTAGTAACACCATTCTTCAAGATGGGCCATTTAAGGTATATCGATAGTATATTGCTTGGATGGATTTGTTAGTTTTCTTTTCCTAAGTGTTTTTACTTTTCAAATTCATCTTTGAGTGACAAAATAAGTGAAGTATAAAAAGTGTTTTCAAAAAACATTACACTATTTTGTCTACCTTAATTATCTCAAACACTATAGTACAATAGCCGCTCGGAAAGATAGTGCTGAAGCTCATTAAGAAGTAACAGACCGATTTCAAATAGCATCGCAGTAATTGGTATTCATCAAGCTGTCTAGGCTTTAGCACTCAATGATCAACAACTAGTTATTATTATGTATGGCTGGTACTAAAAAAGCCTCGCATTAAAACGAGGCTTTTTTAGTTTTATATTCTGATTATTCTAAATATTTAGAATTATATTCTTAGATAAAGAGTTAATTCAGTTTTATTTTTAATAATTGAATGATAGTGAGGAATATGAAGCTAGACACCACTGATCGAAAAATCTTACACCTTCTGCAACAAGAAGGAAGGATGGCGAACAACGAGCTTGCCTCAAGGGTAGGGCTTACTACAACTCCAACGTTGGAGCGGGTTCGCAGGCTCGAACGGGATGGGATCATAGAAAGCTATGTCGCAAAAGTAAATCGTGAAGCAGTAGAAAAAGGCTTGACAGTTTTTGTGAATGTAACCCTCAGTGCACATCAACTAAATAAGTTAGAAGAGTTTACCTCTGCTGTAAAAGCAATCCCTGAAATCCTGGCTTGTTATAATACCACAGGCGATGGCGATTTTTTACTTCATGTGGTAGCGAAAGACACTCAGGATTACGAGCAGTTGATGAGAACAAAGCTTACCACACTTCCCGATATTCAGCGGCTTCATACAAGTATTGTACTCAACACCATTAAAGAAGAATCAGCAATACCAGTATTATGATGAATACAGAAGCTATAGTAAAGGAACTTTCATTTGAGTCAAAAGCAGTTCATGCTGGAGCCGGTAAAAAAGATCAGTATGGATCTCATGCCACTCCTATCTATCAAACTTCTACCTTTGTTTTTAATAATGTAGATGAAGGTGCAAAGGCATTTGCTCATGAGGAAGGAGGGGCATCACATATTTATTCGAGATTGGGAAATCCGACGGTAGAGCATCTCGAAAGAGCCATTCGTGAGTTGGAGACCTTTGGACTCGCTGATGCTGAGGAATACACCGGTATGGCTTTTGGGAGCGGAATGGCCGCCATCACAACTGGAATCATAGCCCTCGCAAAAGAAAAACATGTGATTGCTCAGGATGCGTTATATGGATGTACAAGCCAGTTTTTGAAAGAGGAAACATTTCAGCTTGGTATGTCTGCTTCCTTTATTGATATGACAGATCTTTTCCTTCTGGAAGTGGAGCTTAAAAAGCATCCGAATAAAGCATTGGTGTATTTGGAAAGTATTGCTAACCCAACGATGAAGGTGAGTGATATCCAGGCTATTTCTGATCTGGCTCACGAATATGGTGTGTTGGTTATGGTAGATAATACCTTTGCTACACCATATCACCTACAGCCGCTTAAACTTGGTGCAGATGTAGTTGTACATTCAACCACAAAATACATGGGCGGCCATGGAACCATAATTGGCGGGGCGATGGTAACGCGGAAAGAAATTATAACTGACAATGATGTATTCATTTTCCGAAAGAATTTGGGTGGGATTTCGAGCCCAATGGATGCATGGATTACCTTAAATGGAGTTAAAACCCTCGCTCTGAGAATGGAAAAACATTCCGCAAATGCAATGAAAGTGGCAGAGTTTTTAGAAACACATCCAGCAGTGGATATAGTTTGGTATCCGGGACTAACATCCCATCCCCAACATCATCTCGCAGACTCAATGATGGAAAAAGGTTTTGGTGGAGTACTTGCTTTTGAATTGAGAGGAGGATTTGAAGCTGGAAAATCTCTCATGAATAATGTAAAGCTATGTACTTTGGCTGTTAGTTTAGGAACCGTTGATACATTAATCCAGCATCCGGCATCTATGACGCATTCTGTTGTTGATGAGCAGCTACGTTGCGGTGCAGGAATTACAGACGGATTAGTTCGTTTGGCAGTTGGGATTGAAAGTGCTGATGATATTATTGCTGATTTAGAACAAGCTTTAGAGAATTAAGAATTATTCGATCAAGAACGTAGAATTCAAAATTGAAGTTCTGTATTCTTAATTCCGTGAAGTGGTTATCACCATCCCCCGCTGGCACCTCCGCCGCCGGATCCAAAACCTCCACCGCCTCCAAAGCCGCCAAATCCACCACCAAAGCTATTGCCTCCTCCGAAGGAAGAACTTCCACCACGTCTCGGTCCACCCCCTAACACACTTCCCCAAAACAAAACGTCTGTGGCACTTAATGTTCGTTTTCCTCCACCGTGTTTACCGCCACGGCCTCGGGAAATAAGCACGAATATTACAACTATAATGAAAATGATCACATCAATGGGGATGTTTCCACTTTCATCAGAAGTACTTCTTCGTTCAGGAAAACCTTCAAATTCTCCGGCAGCTAACTGCATCATAGCATCTGTAGCCCTGTCAATTCCTGCATAAAAATTTCCTTCTCTGAAATTTGGTGTAAGTATGTCGTTCAAAATTCTATTTGCGATGGCATCCGGTATAGCACCTTCCAGCCCGTAACCTACCTCAATTCGGAACGAACGGTCACCTTCAGAAATCAGCAAAAGAACGCCATTATCACGTTCGCCAACTTGTCCTTCCCAGAGTTTCCATTTTGAGAATGTCAGAATAGCTACTTCTTCAATTGAATTTCCCTGAAGTGATTCAACGGTAGCTATTGCAATTACATTAGTAGTTGTGTCTCTGTAATTGGATAGTTTATATTCAAGCCGTGCTACCTCAGAAGTAGAGAGCATACCGGCATAATCGTTCACAAAACCACCAGGATTGTCGGGCAGAATATCCTGGCCAAGTACAGAAAGTGTTACAAAAAGAGTGAAAATTAAGAGACTTAGTTTACGCATCTTTATTCTCCCCATAGCTTATATCATCAGGAAGTTCGTTAATATCGTCATCCTGATAAGGGAAAAATTCTTTAAGTTTTTCTCCGATTTTAAGGACAGCCTCTTTCAGTCCCATTTCATAGTCCTCTGCCATAAAGTACCTGGTGATTAGCTCGATCTCCTCTTCCCAGAAATTTTGCCCCACTTTTTCATGGATTCCTTCATCTCCCCAAATGGCAATTTTGTGATCTGCCGTGGCTACATAAATAATGGTCCCATTCCTTAGTTCAGTTTTGTGCATTTTAAGTTCAGCAAAAACTTCTTTGGCTCGTTCAATGGGATCATCAGATTTACATTTTGCTTCTATATGAACCCGTATTTCACCTGAAGTGGAACTTTCTGCTTCACGAATTGCCCGAATGATCGTTTTCTCTTGTTCTTCGTTTAGGAAGTCTTTCATAACATAGTATTGAGATGTTAGATTTGAGACGTGAGACTCGCTACATCTCAAATCTTTAATCTTATGTCCTTAGTCTCTTAGGAATTACCAAAATCCACAGTTGGAGCATTCTGAGCTCCTTGCTCAGCTTCGAAGTATGCTTTTCGCTCAAATCCACCAATGGATGCAAAAATACTGGCCGGAAATTTCCGGATGGCGGTATTATAGCTTTGAGCAGTATTATTGAATCGCTTGCGTTCGGTAGCAATTCTATTCTCCGTTCCTTCTAATTGTGCTTGTAAGTCCCGAAAATTGGCGTTGGCCTTTAGCTCGGGGTAACGTTCAACAGATACTAATAACCGTGATAATGCACCGCTTAGTTTGCCTTGTACTTGCTGGAATTGTTGAAACTTAGCAGGGTCGTTCAAATCACTTGCATTTATAGTTATAGATGTTGCCTTACTTCTGGCTTCAATTACTGATGTTAACGTTTCCTGTTCAAAGTCAGCGGCACCTTTTACTGTATTTACCAGATTAGGTATTAAATCAGCCCGGCGCTGATATTGATTTTCAACCTGTGCCCATGCACTCTCTACCTTTTCTTCTTTTTCCACTAATCCGTTGTTTACGCTAATTCCAAAGAAAACGATTAAGCCTACAACAACAAGCCCTATAATTAATTTGCCTTTCATGATTTTATATTTAGTTGGTTAACTTGAGCCCGCTTACGAGCTCAAATTTATTTTGGTTCATGTAATTCAACTATAATCAAAAACTATTCCATTGTTAAACACCAATCCCAAATTCATCTATTTTGACTTAGATGACACATTACTTAATCACAAAAAGGCAGAAGAAAATGGGCTAAAAGATGTCCATAGCTATTTTGAAGAACTTCATGAAGTCCCGTCCGAACAATTAATCAATACCTATCATCACATCAATAAAGGTTTGTGGGAGGAGTATGGCAGAGGAGAGATAGATCGCCACATCCTTCACAGAAGGCGTTTTGAGGAAACTTTTATAGAGCTGGGAATTAGGGGTGAATTATATTCGGAGGCCGGAAAGGTTTATATGAGCTACTACCGCACGCATTGGGAATGGGTTGAAGGTGCCAAAGAAGCTTTTGATGTTATCCGTTCGAATTATAATGTAGGAATTATAACCAATGGCTTTGCGGAGACACAATGGATGAAAATCGATCAGTTTGGATTTCGCGACATGGTAAGTCAAATTGTCATTTCGGAAGAAGTGGGAGTAATGAAACCCCATTCCAAAATTTTTGATTACAGCACAGATTGTGTAGGCTGTGACCGCTCAGAGATTCTTTATGTAGGGGATTCTTTTGCATCGGATGTAAAAGGAGGGAAAGCTGCGGGCTGGAAGGTGGCCTGGTTTACATCAAGCCCGACAAAAGAAGGCGAAGAACTTGCCGATTTGGTTTTTGATGATTGGAGGCTACTTTTAAAAATGTTGGGGATTATCTGATAAATATGCCAGGGAATAATGCACTTTTGTATGGATAGAAATACCAAGCACCATCGGGAAACAGATAGGGTTCATAATTAATAATTCTTCACCTCTTTTCCTCATTTTTTACAAAAACCTCGTACCTTATTCTGACATTAAATCTAATTTCAATCTCCCAATCTAACTACATTCATGGCTAACGCTGTTGCTGTTAAAGAACCGGAAGTAACCCTTGAACTTGCTCTCGAACACGGATTAAATGAAGAAGAATTTGAAATGATCAAAACCCGATTAGGCCGGGTTCCTACATTTACCGAGTTAGGTGTGTATTCAGTAATGTGGAGTGAGCATTGCTCTTACAAGAATTCCATTGTTGAACTTAAAAAACTACCTCGTGAAGGTGAGCATATGTTGGTTGGGGCAGGGGAGGAAAATGCAGGCCTTGTTGATATTGGAGACGGGCTGGGATGCGCCTTTAAAATAGAAAGTCATAATCATCCATCAGCGATCGAGCCTTATCAAGGAGCGGCAACAGGAGTAGGCGGCATTCACCGGGATATTTTTACAATGGGGGCCCGTCCTGTGGCCAGTTTAAATTCACTTCGGTTTGGCAGCCTTGATAATCCACGAGTCCGGTATTTGTTAGATGGCGTAGTTCGTGGAATCGGGGATTATGGCAATTCATTCGGGATACCGGTTATTGGTGGTGAAGTGTATTTCGATGAGAGCTATGAAGGAAATCCGCTTGTAAATGCAATGAGCATTGGCTTGGTAGAAGCAGGAAAAACTGTTTCAGCAATTTCAGAAGGAATTGGAAATCCTGTGATAATAGTGGGAGCAAGTACAGGCAGGGATGGAATTCATGGTGCTACATTTGCTTCTGAGGAAATCAGCGAAGAAAGTGAAGCAAAACGGCCAAGCGTTCAGGTAGGCGATCCGTTCACAGAAAAATTGTTGCTCGAAGCCAGCCTCGAAGTATTAAAAACAGGAGCCGTAGTGGGTATGCAGGATATGGGCGCAGCTGGTATTGCGTGTTCAACCTCTGAGATGACTGCTAAGGGCGGACAGGGTATGTTGATTGATTTAGATAAAGTGCCTGCTCGTGAAGAAGGAATGACAGCCTATGAATTACTTCTTTCCGAAAGCCAGGAACGCATGCTCATTGTGGCAAAAAAAGGCCAGGAGCAGGAAGTAATTGATGTGTATGAAAAGTGGGATTTGCACGGAGTTGTAATCGGAGAGGTAGTAGATACCGATTGTGTAACGTATAAAAAAGAGGGCGAGGTTAAAGGAGATATTCCTGCCGAACATTTAGTGTTGGGAGGAGGAGCTCCTCAATATATCCGCGAAACAAAAAAGCCCGGGTACCTGGATGAAGTTCAAAACTTTGATATAGACAGCCTGGACCATCCAATCGATCATGAAGAAACTATCAAAACACTACTTAGCTCAGTGAATATAGCTTCTAAGCGATGGGTGCATGAGCAGTATGACACGACTGTTCGAACAAATACAGTTACTCCTCCCGGCGCATCAGATTCAGGCGTGATCCGGGTAAAAGGAACAAATCGCGGGTTAGTAGCAAAAACAGATTGCAACGGCCGTTATGTATATTTGAATCCTCGCCGTGGTGGACAGATTGCCGTGATTGAGTCTGCACGAAACGTTATATGTTCCGGAGGCAAGCCACTCGCTATTACAAACTGCCTGAACTTTGGAAATCCATATAAACCCGAAGTGTATTGGACATTCAAAGAAGCGTTAGGAGGAATGGGGGATGCTTGTCGGGCATTGAATACTCCCGTAACCGGGGGAAATGTTTCTTTTTATAATGAAAATCCGGACAGTGCAATTTTCCCATCTCCAATAATCGGAATGCTTGGGCTTATTGAAGATGTAGAAAACCACACCACAACTCCTTCATTCAAAAATGATGGTGATGTAGTTCTTTATATCGGCGCTGAAAGAAAAGGCTTGGGTGGAACCGAGTACCTGAAAAAGATTCACGGCCTTACAACTGGTGATGCTCCCGAACTGAATATTGAGTTTGAAGTAAATCTTCAGAATGCTCTTTTAAATGCCATAAAAGCGGGTTTAATTACCGCTGCTCATGATATTTCGGATGGTGGGCTTGCCGTAACGCTTGCTGAAATGGCCATTTATGGCAAAAAAGGAGCTGCCATAAACGTAAGCTCACTGGATGGAAGCAGGCATGAAGTATTATTCAGTGAGGCACAATCAGGTGTTGTTATAACCGCTAAAAAAGATGATCTGAAAGCAGTTATTTCACACTTCAACAATGCAAAAGTACCAGTTATTGATCTTGGCCAAGTTGTAGGGACTAAGCTACATATCGAAGGTGTTGCTGAGTTACCTGTAGAGGAAATATCTGAGATTTACGAGGGAGTATTGCCAGGAATAATGGAGTGAGTTTTAAGCTAAATCCTAATTGGCTAAAGAGGGAGGTTTTTGGAAGCAATTATGCACGCTTTCTCCACAATTTCTAACCCTTCATCAATTTGTTCACTAGTGATTGTAAGTGGTGGGCGAAAACGAACCGTGTTTGGCCCGCAAGCTAGTATCATTAATCCATTTTCGATACAGTTTTTTATTACGGTGTCTCTTGAGTAAGGATCGGGTAAATCAATGGCACAGAATAAACCTTTTCCTCTCGGGTTTGAAAGGTGCTCATAGTTATTGGATAAATCTTGTAATTTGGAAACCAGATGTGCGCCGACTTTAGCAGCATTTTCGACCAGGTTATCCTCTTCAATAACATCGAGGATCCGCCCAAAACGGACCATGTCCACCAAGTTACCGCCCCAGGTTGAATTAATTCTGGAAGATACTTTAAAACAGTTTGTTTCTACTTCATCGACTCTTGGCCCGGCCAAAATACCACAAACCTGAGCTTTCTTACCAAAAGAAAGAATATCCGGTTTAACATAATGCTCATGAGCCCAAAATTTACCGGTCATGCCGATACCAGTCTGAACTTCATCGTAAATCAGTAGTGCTTCGTGTTTGTCTGCAAGATCACGAAGTGCTTGATGAAATTCGATGCGAAAATGGCGATCGCCGCCTTCTCCCTGGATGGGTTCGATCAAAATGCAGGCAATGTCATCTTTATAAACCTCGAAGTAACGTTCAGCTTGGGCAATAGCTAATTCTTCTTGTTTCTTTACTGATTCAATAGATTCTGATGTTTCAGGATAAACATTTGCCGGGCTAATTATCCGCGGCCAGTCAAATTTAGGGAAGTATTTTACTTTGTCTTCAATGGTGTTTGTAACGGATAATGTATAACCTGAACGCCCATGAAAAGCCTTTTCAAAGTGAAGAACTTTATGACCTACTTCATGCCGGTACCCCTTTTCAAAGTTTTTTTGAACTTTCCAGTCAAAAGCTACTTTCATGGCATTTTCGACAGCTAAAGCACCACCGGAAATAAAAAAGGAGTGTGGAAGATATTTTGGAACCGCAACCCGGCTAAAAGAACTCATAAATTCAGCAAGCTCTTCAGTATATACATCAGAATTGGACGGTTTGTTAATGGCTACCTTACCTAACTTTGCTACAAATTCATGATCGCCTGCAATTTTAGGATGATTCATCCCAAGTGGGTTTGAAGCAAAAAAAGTAAAGAAGTCTAAGTAGTCTTTCCCGGTTTTTGCATCATGAAGGTAAGCTCCCTGGCTCTTTTCTAAATCCAGAACCATTTCAAAGCCATCAATCAGTAGATGTTTTCCTAAAATTTTTCTCACCTCATCGGGGTGTAAAACAGTCTCAGTCGTCATCAAGTTAAATTAAAAATGTTCAAAACTTATTTGGTGCCAAACTAGCGAATCAGCAAAAAATCCCCAATAGGTTTAAAACGTTTAAACCTTTATTTGATGAAATTTTCGACTGTTTTGCGAATGATGCTTACACATTCCAAAAGTTCTTGCTTAGTTATGACTAGGGGAGGAGCGAACCGGATAATATTGCCGTGTGTTGGTTTTGCAAGAAGCCCATTTTCTTTAAGGTCCAGGCAAAATCTCCATGCAGTATCACTTTCGGGTGTATCATTGATAACAACAGCATTTAATAATCCCCGGCCTCTTATTTTAACAAGCAGATCGTATTTATCAACTAGTTTTTGCATTTCAGTACGAAAAAGGTCGCCTAGTACTTTGGCATTTTGTGCCAGCTGTTCTTCTTTTACAACCTCAAGAGCAGTTATTGCAACTTTACATCCCAAAGGGTTTCCTCCATAAGTTGATCCATGTTGCCCAGGCTTGATTACGCTCATTATGTTGTCATCTGCAAGAATAGCGGAAACCGGGTAAGCCCCTCCTGAAAGGGCTTTTCCCAGGATGAGAATATCGGGTTTTACTTGCTCATGATTACAAGCTAATAAATCGCCTGTTCTTGCTATTCCTGTTTGTACTTCATCAGCAATGAATAAAACATTGTGATTATGACAAGCATTATAAGCTCTTTTTAAATATCCGTCATCGGGAACAACTACCCCGGCTTCGCCCTGTATAGGTTCAATAAGAAAGCCAGCTACATTAGGTTGTTTAAGAGCTTCTTTCAATGCTTCAATATCATTGTATGGTATTTTGATAAATCCTGGTGTATAAGGGCCAAAGTTCTTTTTGGCATCAGAATCATCAGAAAAAGAAATGATGGTTGTTGTTCTGCCATGAAAATTGTTTTCACAAATAATAATTTGTGCTTCATTTTCGGGGATACCTTTTTTTTCATAAGCCCATTTTCGGCATATTTTTATAGCAGTTTCAACACCTTCAGCACCAGTATTCATAGGCAGGATTTTATTAAAACCAAAATAGTCACTCAGGTATTTTTCAAACTGACCTAGTACATTGCTATAAAAAGCTCGTGATGTTAGTGTGAGTGTTTGTGCTTGTTCAACAAGAGCTTGGGTGATTTTTGGGTGGCAATGCCCTTGATTAACTGCAGAGTAAGCAGATAAAAAATCAAAATATCTATTTCCTTCAGGATCCCATACATAAACTCCTTTTCCTTTTTCTAATACTACCGGAAGAGGGTGGTAGTTGTGTGCCCCATATGTATTCTCTAAATCAATTGCTTGCGTTGATGATATCATCTCGATTCGTAAATTAAATTTGAGTACCAAAATAAGGAAAGAGAAAGAAAGACTTGGTAAGATTTATCAAATTAAGTTTGATAGTAAGCGCAAATAAGCTGTATATTTGTTACCCCAAATCGCGGGGTGGAGCAGCTGGTAGCTCGTCGGGCTCATAACCCGAAGGTCGCAGGTTCGAATCCTGTCCCCGCCACTACTTAAAGCCCTCTTATCGAGGGCTTTTTAATGTAACAATCCTTTCTTTTTGACGTTTTCGGTTTAATAATTTAGATTATTAGTGTAGATTTTATTTCTGCCTGATTACTTTTCTTAAATTTTCCGATATGAAGGTTTTAATTTCCTTAATATTTGTTTGTAGCACCATTTTATTTCCTTTCAAAAACAGCGAGATAGGTATTTACGAAAATGGATATGAGGCAAAAAAAAGAGGAGAGTTTGAAAAAGCTTTAGATATTTGGTATTCAGCAAAGGATCAAACAAATCTTGAAAAGGATCCTAGAATTAGTTTCTCTTTTATTGATCTAGTATTCAGAAATGAAATGGAGAAGTATTATGAAAAAGCTAATGAGATTTATTTTTGGGGTTTAGATACTACGATAAATTGGGGAAAATACGAATACTTATTAACCTCAGAAGTCGAGTACTTAGAATATATAATGTCAAGAAAGGAGATCAAAAAATTAAAAAGCATACTAAAAAAAGAGGAATATGATAAACTTATTATTGCGTTTGAAAAACATTGGAATAAGTTAGACCCAACCCCTCGTACTTTATATAATGAAAAGTTAATAGAGTCAAAATATCGATTTTATCAATTTGATGATTTGTATAAGACTTCGAAAAAGCAAGGTAAAGACCCAAGAAAGGAGATTTTCATGAGGTTTGGAGAGCCCACTCGAATACATAATGGAAATCTTAGCTTTGATTCAGGACTTGCAAGATCTTTAATTCAAGAAAGACTGTCAGCAAGTTCTATGGGAAATATGTCAAGTACAGAACAAACTGTACTAACAATGATGCAATTCAATATTGAAACCAAAGCCAGGCAATTTCATTCTCAGCCATACTATGAAATATGGTTATATAAAGTTCCTAATTCTAGTGATGAATCAGTTTACTTATTCGGGAATACAAATGGAGTTAATAGCGTAAAAAGGCTTAACTCAATAGAAGATTTAGTGCCTCGTATGGCATACTCTAGTTCAAATGATAGCAGAAGTAATTTGAGGTCTACATTAACTGCTGGGGCAACGAATAATACATCAACTGGAGAAACTTCTAATAATTTAGGAAGAGTTGTTGATCAGTCGGATCTTTCAGGAGTAGGTGCTTTAGGTAGCAGTTTAACACCCGGCATAATATTACAAATGATATATTATCGCCAATTATCAGCCGTACACCCAATTTTTGGAACAGCATATAGTCAAATGGAGAGAAAGTTTTCGGATACTACTCTTGGTTTAGATGCTACTTTTGCTCAACAGAACCGTCATGAAAGTAGTAATAATGTTTTAGAAGCACAGGCAAGAATGCCTGAATCGCAATCAGTATTAGATACAGAATTAAATAGTTTCGAGACCCAAATTTATACGTATAAATTTATCGATGCTAATAATACTCCTTACTTAAGAGTTTACGCTATTACTGATTTTTATAATAGTTTAGTTTACGACGTTATAAGGAATAATGAAACAGAAGCAAATCTTTCAGATTATGTATTTAAAAATACCGCATTTTCTTATGACTATGATTGGAATATGCTTACTTATTCAGAAGATAATGCTGATATAGAAATTGATTATAGTGAGAAAACAGCAGTAGCAACTTCAGATTTTTTATTATCTATCCCGGGTAGTAAAAATGTAGTTCTTTCTTCAGAATTATTAAATCTAAATGTAGAAACTAGCTCATCAAATAAAATTGTACATCAATCTTTAAGAGGGTTTTCGAGAAAGCAATGGGAAATTTCTGATAAAGAAGATATGAGTAATGGTTTTAATGTTAGCGATATCATTGTTGGGCATAGCAAAACTGATTCACTCACAAGAATAAGTAGGATTCCATTTGAAATAAGTCATGATAGAGTTATTCCAAAAGGACGAGATATAGTTATTTATTTTGAGGCTTATGGATTGAATGAAGAAGAAGGAGGAAGTAACGAGTTTGATGTTACTTATAGTTTACAGGCAAAGAAGAAAGGATTGCTTTCTTCTTTGAAAAGAAATAGGAACTCTTTTAGTGCAACTTTAAATTTTTCTTCACCAATTGATAGGTACTCTGAAAGTCTCGAAATAGATGGAGAGAATCTAAGAGAAGGCGAGTACATTTTGATTTTGAAGTTTATGAACCAATCTAAGTCAAAAGAAATTACCCGCAAAGCAAATGTAAGTATTATCGGTGGATAAGGGGTAATTTCCTCTATATAATTTTTTTTGATCATTAGATCTTTCGAAGTAGAAGATATTACTACTTTTAATTTGCTTTGAGTGCGAAGTATATCTTTAGCACCTTTTAGATTCGTAAAGCTGATTTGAAAAACGGGTTAGGTTTTTGATTCTGATCACGGAAAGTCCATAAGAATGATATTTAAGGATTATCTTAATTGTGCTTTACTTTCCATTTTCAATATTGATGGATTTTGAAATGAACTTTTACAAGCTCGAATTTTGCTTATCGAGTTTTAACTTTTCGCAAGTAGAAGAGAAAAAGATAAAGTGAAGTACCAAGATAAGTTAGCGTAGTATGTTTTACGCTAAAAAAAAGCCACGCTAAACTAGCGTGGCTTTTAAGTTAAGAGGGTCAGTTTATAAACTGACTACTTAAGTTTAGTTAGTACTATCTCCATCAATGGTGATAGTAAGAGTACGTAAGTTTGGTGCAGGTCTTACTGCTCCACCTTCATCTATAGTTAAAACCAGTACTCTTTGTTGACCATCATCTAAGCCAGTACCATTAAAATTAACAGTGACTGTAGCACTACTACTGTTAGCAGCGATTGTTGCTGTGGTAGCTGGTAAGCTATAATGAGTACCAGATACTGCATCAGAGTTTGTTGCATCTACAGAAAAAGACACATCCAAAGCTGAGCTTCTCTGTGGCCCAATTAACTGGATCAGAAAATCAACAGCACCTTCATCTTCATCTACGTTAGCAGATAATGGTCTGAATTCGAGCTGTGGATCTTCATTAAATGTAAGATCTTTTTCCTCGAATAGGTCATTTAAACAACCTGTCATCGATACAGAAAGTAATACAAGCATTACTAACTTAATATGAATTCTATTTTTCATGATTCTAAATATTTTCTTTTAAGTTTTAGTTTAATGCTATCTAGTTATAACCAGGATTCTGCACAAGCATGGGGTTTAACGCCACCTCAGCATTAGGAAGGTCATCCAATATCCTGAAATCATTAAATGGTATTGAGCTTACTGTAGTTACGTCAGTTGCATTATCGAAAGCTACTTTACGTATGTCTCTTCCCAGACGTTTAAGATCAAAGAATCTGTGGCCTTCACCTACTAATTCCCTTCTTCTTTCATCCAGGATTTCATTTAAGACTTCGGGGTCTGTCGTTCCACCAGCATAAGCTCCAACTCCACGTTGAGCTCGGAGAAAATCTAGTCTTTCTATTGCAGCAGCAGCATCGATTTCATTTAAACGTGCTTCGGCTTGAATTAGAACTAGTTCAGCGATACGAAGATGAGTGTAATCATCTGCAAATAAACTTTGCTCAGCCGCATATTTTTGGAATTCTTCTCCAGCGATGTTCACATCATCACATCCGCCAGGGTTTGATCCATTAATATCGTCAAGGCAAGGCCCATACCAAGCAGCTCTACGAGCATCTCCTGCTTCATAAAGATCAAGAAGATCTTGAGTAGGAATTTGAGCAAGCCATTGTTGACCGGTATAAGCTGCTAAACTACTGTTAGCACCAGCACTTTCAGTAGCAGGAGCTACATCAATAGTGAAAAGTGCTTCAGGGTTGTTACCAGCTGTTTCGTCCCACATAGTTGCAACTTGTGCTGGAGTAGCTAAACTTAGACCCGATCCAGATATTGCTGCTGTAGCCATTGCATCGGCTTGAGCATAGTTACGCTGGTATAGATGAACTCTTGCCATTAGTGCTTGAGCTGCAGCTCTTGAAGCAAAAAATGGAGCATTTGAGTTATCAAGATCGGCAATAGCGTCATTAAGGTCATTTACAATTTGAGTATAAACTTCAGTAACAGTAGCACGAGCTCTGAAAGAAGCTTCGGTAAGCCCTAAAACTGGAGTTGTTCTCAAGATCACACCTGCTGTAAATCCTTGCCCGTCACCTGATGCTGGGGTTACGCCTGGTTCATATCCAAAAATACGAACAGCATGATGATAAACTAAAGCACGGATAAATTTAGCCTCTGCTGCATATTGAGTAGCTAAAGCATCAGAAATAACACCATCAGGAATACCACTTATTAATATGTTGGCATCATTGATAGTATCATAGAAGTTATCCCATGCACCGTCTGCAAGACCAGCGCGAATCTCATTGAGGTTTAAATCTTCAAATCGATCACGCCCTGGTCTGATAAATGTATTATCAGCAAGCGCATCTGGTCCTAATAACCAGCGAGTATTCATGGCTGTTCCAACGTGGAATCTTGAATACATCCGAGCTCGAACTTGATTTACAGCACCAGCATTGTTAAGAGCTGCATCAAAAGAAATTGATGTACTAGGTTCTGGCCTATTTAAAAGATCGTTACAAGCTTGCGTCGAAATAAGCACGCAAACCAGTAGTATGTATTTTATAAAATGTTTCATAGCTAAAATATCTTTTCAATTAAAATTTCAACTCGATACCAGCAGAGTACTGGATAGCAGTTGGGAATGAGGCAGTAGAAATAGTAGCTACTTCTGGGTCTCTACCAGGATATTGCGTCCAGGTATATAAGTTAAGTCCAGTTAGGTACACTCTTACTCCTCGCAGATTTACTTGATCTGTTATAGAAGTAGGAAGATTATAACTTAGGCTAACATTTTTTAAACGGATGTAGCTGGCATCAAATAAGAAGTTTGTACCTACGTGACTTAATGGAGAATCAGACTGGAAGAATCCACCACCATTTGGAGTTGCTCTTGGGTAAGACGCAATATCGCCCGGTTGTCTCCATCTGTCTGTATGTAATACAGCAAGAGAGTTCTCAAAGTCAGCCTGTAAGTAAGTACGCTCATCACTAGGCAGAGCAGTACCACCATAACTGAATTGGAAGAAAACATCTAGTGAAACACCTTTGTATGATACTCTGTTTCCAAATCCACCAGTAAGATCTTGCTCACCACCATCATAGAATACGTTATCATCTAGTCCGGGAGTATAGGTAAGCTCTCCGTTTCCATCTAACCAAAGAGGACGACCATCAGCAGGGTTTACGCCAGCCCATCTAGGAACCCACCAAGCATTGATTGAATGTCCAATAGCATTTGGAGTAGAGCCTTGGTCAAGTTGCTCAAGATCACCAACCAAATCAACCACTTCATTAGTTTGTACAGCAAAGTTAAAGCTTGTTGACCAAAGGAAGTCATTACTGTTAACATTTACAGAACGAATTTCAAATTCCAACCCTTTGTTTTCTACTTCACCAACATTAGATAAGATAGAACCAAAGCCGCTATCTCTAGGTAAAGGCTGGTTTAACAAAAGATCAGTATTGTTTCTTTGATAAACATCAATTGATCCTGAAATACGTCCATTAAGTGCAGAATAATCAACACCAATATTAATTTCAGTAGCTTCTTCCCAGGTAAGTACGTTGTTTTCTAATGCTGATGGAGAAAGCCCTGCAGTGCCACTATAAGACCCTGCTGAAGCAAAAGAACCTCTACCGGAAAAGTTACCAATTGCAGCATTACCAGTTATACCATAACCAGCTCTAATTTTAAGATCATCAATAAAATCAACAGTGAAGAAATCTTCGTTAGAAACAGCCCAAGCAACAGATGCAGAAGGGAAGAATCCCCATCTTTCGTCAGCGCCGAAACGAGAAGATCCATCATAACGACCTGTAACTGTTAAGAAATACTTGTCATCATAAGTATATTTTGCTTGTCCAAAATAGCTAGCAATACGATATTCTGAGTTACTTCCAATAAAGGTAGTATTATCAGCAGCACCATTGATAACTTTGATAAATGGATTACCCAGTCCTGTACCGTTTACACCGAATTGATCTGTAAATTCTCGTCGATACTCAGAACCGATTAACCCTGAAACATTATGAACTTCATCAAATGTTTTGCGGGCATTAATCACGCCATTCACATTAAAGTTAGTAGTATTTCTTTGACGTCTGAAAACACTACCATCACGACCTGGATCAGCAATAGGAGATTCGTAATCAGTGTCAGTGATAGCTCGGTAATCAATACCTGCTAATCCATTAATGCTTAACCAGTCTGTAATTTTATAAGTAGGAGCTATGTTAGCAACAATTTGAGTTATTCTGGTTTCACGATCTTCTTCAAACAAAATAACAGCAGGGTTATTTTGACCGCCTTGCTCAGTGTTAGGATTGTAACTTCCATCTGGTAGGAATGGGAAAGATACGGGAGCCTCTTCAATTGACTGATAGAAAGGACAGTTTACAAAGAATCCATCCTGGCAAACACTAGGAGAATCAGTAGATGTTAAACCTAGGGTTACGCGAGCATCAAATTTATCATTGAAGTCATGATCAATGTTTGCTCGAACATTATATCGGGTAAAGTCAACATCTTCTACCTGTGATTCTGTATACTCACGACCACCAGAGATAAAGAAACGAGTTTTCTCATCTCCACCTGTAGCATTAAAGTTTAAATTTTGGCTAACACCTCTTCTGTAAATGAAGTCCTGCCAATCAAAATCTTGTAAATCTGCAACTGCAACTGCAGGATCATAGCCATAACGACTAGAAAGTACACTACGAGTAGTCGCTTCGCCCCATGCATCAACGTGAAATTCAAACCATTCTTCGGAATTTAAAAGATCATATTGTCTTTCAACTTCTCTGAATCCAGTTTCAAAATTAACATTAATTTGGGTAGCACCTGCACGCCCTCGCTTTGTAGTGATCAAAACTACACCATTTGCAGCTTGGGCACCATAAATTGCTGCAGCTGAAGCATCTTTCAACACCTCAATCGACTCAATGTCTTGAGGAGCGATCGCGTTTAGAGGGGATAGGTCATTTACAGTACTCTGGTTTGCAAAACTTATTTGAACACCATCCACAATATATAGAGGAGCATTTCCTGCGGTGAGAGAGCCTTGTCCACGAACACGAACATTAAATCCACCACCAGGGTTACCACTAGTTGTTGTAATAGTTACACCAGCAGCACGACCTTGCAGTAAGGATTCTGTATTCTGAACTGTAACATCTTCAAAATCTCTAGAGCTTACTCGAGCAATAGAGCCGGTAAGTTCTCTTTTTGATACTTGGCCATAACCAGTAACAATAAGTTCATCTAAGCCAAGGATGTCAGTTTCCAATTCAATATTTAAGGTAACAATACCGCTTCCTACTTGTACTGTAGTTTCAAATGTTTTGAAACCAACAGAACTTGCGCGAAGCGTATAAGTTCCTGCAGGCACAGCAGTAAGTGTGTACTTACCTTCGGCATCGGAAGTAGTTCCTTTGCTTATCTGTACAAGAACAATATTAGCAGCTGGAACTGTAACCCCATTATCTGCTTCGGTAATAGTACCTGTTATGGTACCTGATTGTGCAAAAGCAGCTAGAGGTAGCAGTAGTGCTAAAAGAAGAGAAAAATGTAGCTTTTTATACATATTTAGCCTCTTAATTAATTAAAGGTTTTATTTTTTGTGCTAATTGTAAAATACAGTTAACAACACGTAATATTGCAAGATGAGCTAAGAATTACAAAGATTTTTTAAACTTTTTTAATATTAAATCAAAGGTTGTCTCTCAAAATTGTACCATTAAGCCAAGATTCTCTTTGTTGGTATTCGATGTTAAAATATCTTTGATCTCTAACGAGTAAAAAATGGTTGAAGGAAAAGTTTTTTGTACTGTTTCTGGGTTTGGTAAAAAAGAAGTTTTCAAAAAAATCCTGACTATTATAAGAATAAGACCATTTCATAGTATTAAGTGTACTATCTATATACCAAGGGGCGCCAAATAGTATATACATCATGCCAGGGTCAGTTTTCCAGCCTTCCTTAAAATTAGTGAATTGTTTGTTTGCCTCTTCAACCCGCTCGTAGTATAAAGAGATCACATCTTTGGCAATACGTGAATTCTTGATATTTGAAAGCCAAAACCTATCAATCGCTGCTTTCAGTGAATCATCTGAGTTAATGCTCATCATCTCTTTGTATTTTTTTGATGACATTAAATAGATCAAGGGTTGAGCGAGTTCTCTTGGTGTTTTGATAGAAGGGTAATGTTTGCTTTTAATGGAAAAATGACGAGACTTACGAGATAGTTCTTCTTTGTTTTCATCATATAAATCAACTTCAAATTGGTAAGCCCCTCTTGCCAAATCAACAAAGTGATACTTTATAAGTACATATCCGTTTTGATTTAGAATCCTGGAATTTTCACTAATTACTTCAAATTTGTCTAAATCGACACCTTTATTTTGTATAGAAGAGTTTGCATACGCAAATCCACTTAATGGACGTGCTGGTTCAGTATCTGAATTAAATTTTATTAATCTAGTTTTAACTAAAAGCTGTTTATTAGATTCCGAATTAGTAACCTGGAAGACAAATCGTATAGAATCAATCTTCCCTGGTAAATCATAGGTACTTATTGTAGAAAATTCTTGCTCTCCCTCTAAATCTTTTCCAAGTAAATTTATTCCAGTAAGGGAAGGCTTTGAAGTTGTTGGATCAGGAATAAAGGTGTTCATTTTTCTAGTAGTCTGTTTCCCTGATCCTAAATCGGTTACAGTAAGCCATACTTCATACTCACCTGGTTGTTTAGCTTCTCTGTGAGAAAAAGTATATATATCTTGGTTAGTAGAAATATCGTCTCTTTTACTCGATATAGTTTTGTTGATTACTTTTGGAGCGGTAACTCGTGATGAACCACCTTTGTCAATGAATTTTAATTCAAGCGATACTTGTGCTTGGAATTCATCTTCGATTTTTTTGTACACCAAACTTCCATATACTATATCAGCGCTTATATTAATTCCAGGGTTCCCATTCTCATCAAAAAGACCCAGTACAAAAAATCTCACTTCAGGATAACCCGGTTGATAGCCATATGATGAGCCATGAGATACATCTAGACTTTGTGTTGAAGAACATCCTAAAAGTATAAGAATGCCTACTAATAATAGAGTTAAAATATTATTGTACATATCTTCAAATTTTTTTGAAAAAACATAAACCGTTTCTAAAGTAACATCTTTTAGGATATCTTTAGTATAAGTAAATTTTTTGCACAAATAATTATATGATTTCAACAAATCGCAGAACAAAAATCGTTTGCACAATCGGGCCAAGTTGTAACAGCAAAGAGGGAATAGAAAATTTAGTTTTACACGGAATGAATGTAGCTCGCTTGAATTTTTCTCATGGGACCCACAAAGAACATGCTATAGTAATAAAACATATACGTGATATTGCCAAAAAACTGAAGTACAGTATTCCCATTTTAATGGATTTACAAGGTCCAAAGATAAGGGTTGGAACAATGAAAAACGGTGGCCAGGTGTTGAAAACAGATAGTATTGTTTCTATAACTGGAGAAAGTGTTCAGGGTACACCTTCTAAAATACCAATCGATTATAAAAACCTTGTTAAAGAAGCTGAAGTTGGAAATACTATTTTACTGGATGATGGATTGCTAGAATTTGAAATTACAGAAAAGACAGAGAAAGGGCTAAAAGCAAGAGTTGTGGTTGGGGGTTTACTTAAATCGAGAAAAGGTGTAAATCTCCCGAATGTAAATATCTCAATTCCCGCGTTAACAGAAAAAGATATAAAGGATATTGAATTTGGTATTGAGCAAGATGTGGATTTTATAGCACTTTCTTTTGTAAGGTCTGCTAAAGATATCAGAGATATTGTATCTCGTGTTCGTTCAGCTGGTAGCCAAGCGGCTATCATTGCGAAAATAGAAAAGCCGGAAGCTCTTGATGTGATAGATGAGATTATTGAGGAATGTGATGGCATTATGGTGGCTCGTGGTGATTTAGGGATTGAGATACCAACCGAAAAAGTTCCGATAGTTCAAAAGTCATTAATTGAAAAGTGCAGAATGGCGGGCAAACCAATTATCACTGCTACTCAGATGTTAGATTCTATGATCAATAATCCACGGCCAACCAGAGCAGAAAGTTCCGATGTTGCAAATGCAGTAATTGATGGTACGGATGCGGTAATGTTATCAGGTGAGACAGCGGCAGGTAAATACCCAATGGAAGCAGTTAATGTAATGAATCGTATCTGCAAGCATGTTGAGGAGAACCGATCTAATTTATTTAACAGCTTGGAGTATGATAAACCTGAATGGAAAGAGAAGCAGGTTGAAGAATCATTATCTCATTCCTGTGTAATGATAGCTGAAAATGTGGAAGCTAAAGTTATAGGTACATTAACAAATTCGGGAAGTACTGCAAGAAGAATAGCCAAATTTAGACCTCGTGCTCCAATTATCGCATTTACTGAAAGCCAGAAAGTCAGGCGCCAGTTGAATTTAGTATGGGGTGTTTATTCTGTACGGGTGGAAAAGGTATTCGATACTGATAAAGGTGTAAAGCTAATGGAAGAATACCTTCAGGAAAATGGACTTGTTAAAAAAGGAGACCGTGCTATTCTTACTACAGGTATACCCATTGCTAAAAGGGGCAGCACCAATATGATTAAAGTAAGCACCATCGAATAGCCTACAGCGTTAACTTATATATTTTCATATGTAGCTCATGAAAAACCATCTGTTAATTTTATGTGTTTGCCTGATTGGCTTGGGATGCGGAACCGGTTTAAAATCCAGATGGGGCAACTTTACTGCTTATTATAATACCTATTATAATGCCAAAAAAAGTTATCAGGCTGGATTGGAAAAGGTAGTAACCGCCAATTCTACATATAACCCTCAGCAGCCTATCAGAATTCATGAAATCCCAATTAATGTTGGTTTGCGAGATTTTGAAAAAGCCATTAATAAAGGAGCGGAAATACTAAGAAAGCATGGCGATTCTAAATGGGTAGATAATTCTCTGAACCTTATAGGGAAATCCTATTATTTCAGGAAAGAATACTTTTCAGCCGATCAGAAGTTTCTTGAGCTGGTTGCAACAACAGATGATAATCGCTTAATTCAGGAAGCAGTGATTTGGAGGAGCCGTGTTTTGCTCGAAATGGAATTATATGGCCAGGGCATTCAATACATCACCGAGCAGTTGAAAAGTCTTGAGGGGCAGTGGACAGTTCGCAACAAAGCAGAACTAAAGTCTATTTTAGCTCAGTATTATGTAGTGCAGCAAAACTGGGAACAGGCAATTATTCAGCTTAATGAGGCATTGCCGGATCTGGCTTCAAAAAAGTATAAAGAGCGGGGATATTTTTTGTTAGGGCAGCTAAATGAAAGAACTGGTAGCTCAAGAGAAGCATACGTGGCATTTACGGAGGTTGAGAATCATTATTATGATTATGATTTACAATACTTGGCCCTTAGAAAAAAGGCAGAAACAGCCCGCAATCTTGGAGATTCTGGTGTAGCGCTTCAAACATTTTCAAAAATGATAAAGGATGATAAGAACACTGAGTTTAAAGCAGAACTCGATTATGAAATAGCCAAAACACATCAGGACAGAAAAGAATATCAGGAAGCAGAGTACATATATAAGAGCATATTACATAACACAATTAACCGGCCTACTGCTGAAACCAAAGCATTAGCTTATTATGGTTTAGCAGAAGTGTACAGGTTTGGATATGATGATTTGGAAATGGCTGCAGCTTATTACGATACAGCTTCCCGACAGAATGCTGCGCTTCAAAAATTACCTGAAAATTTTAATGCAAGCGAACTGGCAGTTTCTTTTGGAGAATATTCCCGATTAAAAAAAGAACTCGCATTCAGAGACAGTGTACTGTGGGTTTCAAGTCTTTCGCAAACACAGTTAGATTCGTTAATAGCCGAAATCAAGAAAAGAAAACTAAGAGAAATAGAAGAAGCCCGGCAAAATATTGAACATGAGCAGAATACACTTGTAAATATTACAGGTGAAGAAACATCTGAAATTGGAAGTAATGGCAATGGATTTTTAAATGTGAATAATCCAGCGGCGCAGTCTAATGCTAAGGTTCAGTTTCAAGCTATTTGGGGAAACAGGCCATTGGTAGATAATTGGAGAGTTCAGGAACTTATTGTTAATTCAGGGCCAAATCAGCAAACTATAAACTCCGATATTAACACATCTCAATTCGGTGGTCAATCAACGGTGTTAGATGTATCTGTGGATCTTTCTGATATCCCATTCTCTGAAGAGGAAAAAAGAAAAGTAAAAAGCGGAGCTGCAAGCTTTAAATATGAACTGGGTAATCTGTTTTTTATCTCATTAGAGATGCCAGACAGTGCGATAATATATTTTCAGGATATTATCCGGAATCACCCTGAAAGTGAAGAGTTTGCGGTGTCATTATATTCATTATCTGAAGCCCAGAGTATTTTGGGGTTAAATGAAGAAGCAAAAGATAACGCAATTGAGTTGATAGACCGGTTTCCAGGATCACAATACGCTGTTCCATTGGCTGATAAATATGGAATTGAATTGCCGAAAACAACCAAAATAAAAGATCTTACGCTCCTTCAGCAGTATCATAAATTGAAGGCAGACACATCACTTTCCAAATCTCAATTTGCCGAAAAAAGCACAACGCTGGCGCTGGAAAATAATGACAATATAGAGTCAGCCGGGATACTTTATGAAGCGATCCAGCAGTACATTCTTCTTGGAAAAGAAGGTATGGTTTACAACACAAATTATGCGCAATTGGTGAGGCTGAAATCTGATTGGAAACAAGCCAGACAAGAGTTTGAACAGGAACAGAAAAACGCTCGTGCTTTGCTTCAGGATACGTCTGTTACTGATCTGGAAAAACAAACCCTCCAATCTCTTATAGACTCTACATTGGCGGAACCAAATCTTGATGATTTTTTTTCGTATTCAGGAGAAAACTGGAATAAAGCACGAATTAATATTGACCTCTTTTTAACAAATTTTCCGAACTCACCATTAACTTCTCAAGTCAGGATTTTAAAACAAGAACTTCAACTTCCCGCTAAAAAGATAGGTGCTGCCTCAGCACCTGAAGCAGAAGTAAAGCAGAATAGTGAAACTCTAACTTGTACCGACCTTAAAATTGAACCCATAATTCGAGGTGGATTGGATACATTTCTTGCTAACATTGCAAATTCTGGTAGCGTTTCAGAACAAGATCAGAAAGGAATTACATATCGTTTTTTAATCAATCAAAGAGGAGTAGTAGAAAAGTATAATCTTGTATCGAATTCCATTAATGAAGATATAGCTCGTGCGTTTAGCGAGGCTATTGATGAAGGCCTTTCCTTTGAACCTGTTTTATTAAATGGTGAAGCTATACAAGTAGAGTGTTTTGTTACTTTTCCAATCAGGTAGCGTGTATTTGGATTCCTTTTTTTAAGCGTTTTACCAAGCCAGGGCCTTCATATACTAAGCCCGTATAAATTTGAAGAAGATTTGCTCCGGCATCAATTTTATGCTGTGCAGATTCAGGGCTGTCGATACCGCCTACCCCAATGATAGGCTTTGATCCTTTTAATACCTCATACAACCAGGAAACTATAGCATCACTTTTTTCAGATATTGCTGCTCCGCTTAAGCCTCCATTCCCAATTTTATCTAAAGCGGTTTGAGGCGTGGAAAGTCTTTCACGATTAGATGAAGTATTTGTAGCTACATAGCCATCTATGTCGAATTTCTCACAAATTTCAACGAGTTGTTGCAAGTCTTTTTTGGGCGTATCAACCGAAAATTTCACTAACGTTGGTATTTGAGAAGATGAGAGGTTTAATCCTTTCAGCAAAGCGGTTAATGCGCCAGGGTCTTCAAAAGTTTTGCCTTCTCCTGTATTAGGGCAGGATATATTTATCGTTATATAATCAGCAGCTTCTTTCGCCTTTTCGTAGCTGTAAGCATAATCAGCAATAGCGGCATTTCCATGGATAGCAGTATCGTTGGTTTTCGCGATGTTTACTCCAAGCGGGATATCCAATGAAAGCTTTTTAAGGCGTTCAGTCACAATCTCTGCACCGTCATTGTTCAAACCCATTCTGTTGATTAATGACCGATCCTCGGGCAGGCGAAAAGCCCGGGGCTTGAGGTTTCCTTTCGAAGCTTTTGTAGTGATACTTCCTATTTCTACAAACCCAAATCCTAAAGACTGCATCGCTTTTGGAGTTGTGCCATTTTTATCAAATCCGGCTGCAAGCCCTATCGGGTTTTTAAATGTCAATCCCCAGAATTCCTGTTCAATATTTTTACTACTGCCATAAACAAGAGATACCATTGATTGCAATATCGCTGAATTGTTAGTTGAAGAGGCTATACGGAGAGCAAATTCATGAGCTTCTTCTGCATCTTTTCTGAAAATGAAAGGCCTGGCCAGATATTTATAGATCATAAAATTTTGATGTGTTCAATAATAAGAAAACCCTGAAATAAATGATGGATTAGCCTTATCATCGAAGGCATTCATTTAGTATGGCAGATCAGGATAAAATCATAGCAACGTTGGTGCAGTATTTCCGAAAAAAAGGAGATGTGATTGTGCTTGAGTCTCAAATGAAAAATCATCCTGCGAGTACTAAAACATATATTGCTGCAGAACCTGCGAACTATATAAAATTTAAAGAAGGTAAATTATGCACTTCTTTAGATTCAGTTCAAAATATCCAATCAGAAAATCCATGGGAGGCTTTAAACAAGTTTCAAAAAACTGTTCAGGATTGGATGTTCGGCTTTTTGAGCTACGATATGAAAAATCATATCGAGAATCTGAATTCGGAAAATCGCGTGTTGCTAAAAACTCCTGAGCTCTATTTTTTTGTTCCGGGGTTCCTGGCTGAAATATCTCTCCAATCCGGTTTAAAGGTATTAAGAGGGAGTATCCCTCAGAATGTGCCAGATAGTATTGCTGAAGGCGATGTGAGTATTAGGTCGAAAAAGAGGACACCAAAAGAGTGGTACGTGCAGAAGATTAGCGCGGTACAGAAACAGATAAAAGAAGGGGCATACTATGAGGTTAACCTTTCGCATCCGTTAGAGTTTGAATTTGATGGAAAAGGCTGGGATTTATATCAAAGAATGAAATTAACAGGGGAGGTACCGTTTGCATCTTATATGAAGTTAGGCGATACAGAAGTTTGTTCGTCTTCTCCTGAGCGATTTCTATGCAAAAAGGGAGATAGAGTTTTTTCCCAGCCTATAAAGGGCACTATATCTCGTTCTCACGAGAATGACGAGCTGACGATTAAGAAACTGAGTGAATCCAAAAAAGATCAGGCCGAAAACCTGATGATTGTTGATCTTGTTCGAAACGATTTGAGCAGGGTATCAAAAAAAGGCTCAGTAAAAGTGAAAGATCTGTTCGAAATACAGAGCTTTAAAACGGTGCACCAAATGGTGTCGACAGTAGAAGCTATAGCGAAGGGAAATGTGAGTGCAGTTGATATTGTTCAAGCATGTTTTCCTATGGGGTCAATGACGGGGGCACCCAAAATAGCTGCAATGCAAGCGATCGAAGAATTTGAGGATTATAAACGTGGAATTTATTCCGGTTCGATAGGTTATTTCACCCCCGAAGCAGATTTCGATTTCAGTGTTGTGATAAGAACTGCCATTATTCAAAACAATACATTAGTCTATGCCGTTGGAGGGGCTATTACTTCTGATTCTGTTCCGGAGCATGAATGGGAAGAAACATTAGTGAAAGCCCGGCCAATTACTGACCTGATGAATTAATTTCCTCTTTAGTGAATGATGTTATTGTGTTCTGGGTTCATGTAACAAATATGGAGTTATGAGTTATAAATACGAGCACATCACCACCCTTGGTGAACTAAAAGAAAGCGGCTGGCAATCGGTCTCGGTAAAGCAGGAGCTACGAAAAAATATGATGGCCGTACTAAACGAGAAAGAGAATCTTTTTCCGGGTATTCTTGGCTACGAAAAAACAGTACTTCCTCAAATACAACATGCCATTCTTTCAAAACATGATATGATTCTGTTGGGTTTACGAGGGCAGGCTAAAACACGGCTACTGAGAGCATTAGTACAGTTTTTAGATGAATACATACCCATAGTGAAAGGTTCAGTAATCAACGATGACCCGTTAAATCCCCTTTCCCGTTTCGCCAAAGATACGATCAATAAAAAAGGAGATGATACAGAAATTAGCTGGCTGCATCGCTCATTCCGATATGGCGAAAAACTTGCTACCCCCGACACCACAGTAGCCGATCTTATAGGTGATATTGATCCTATCAAAGCTGCGACTCAAAAATTAGATCTGGCGGATGAAAATGTAATCAACTATGGGTTGATACCCCGAACAAACAGGGGGATCTTCGCAATCAATGAACTCCCCGATCTGCAACCCAGAATACAGGTAGCACTACTTAATATTATGCAGGAAAGGGATATCCAGATACGTGGATTTAATATCAGAATGCCAATTGATGTATCGATGGCTTTTTCTGCGAACCCCGAAGATTATACGAATCGAGGTAACATTATTACTCCTTTAAAAGATCGTATTGATGCCCAGATAATTACACACTATCCACGGGAAATTGAGACCGGAGTACATATTACTAAGCAGGAAGCCTGGCAGCAAAGAGAAGAAAATCCAAAGATCCATATTCCGGATATTTACAGGGAGATTATAGAGCAAACCGCTTTTGAGGCTCGTGAGTCTGAATACATTGATCAAAAAAGTGGTGTTTCAACACGTATGACCATTACTGCTATGGAGCAGGTAATTTCATCGGCTGAACGGCGGGGTGTTTTAAATGGTGAAGATGAGGTACAGGTACGGATTTCAGATATTTACCATATGGTTCCTGCATTAACCGGAAAGCTAGAGTTGGTATATGAAGGTGAGCAGGAAGGGGCTATCAGCGTTGCAAAACATATTATTGGAAGGGCGATAAACAAAACATTTAAGAAAGTATTTCCGGACCCTCAAAGTAAAGCCGAAGATGTGAAGGTTATGTATAAGCCCATTACAGATTGGTTTGCTGAAGGCAACGAGGTAAATATACCAGACGTGTTATCGGATACAACATATAAGGAAGCACTTGATGCTGTTAACGGCCTTGAAGATCTTGTTAAAAAACATATTAAAAAAACCGGATATCAGGAATTATATGCATGGATGGATTTAGTGTTAGAGGCTTTGCATCAAAACTCATTGTTAAGCAAGCAAGACCTGGATGACGAAACACTTTACACCGACATGTTGGGCTCTATGTTTTCTTCGATTACAGGAAGCCAGAGTGATGAAGGTTATGAAGATTTTGATCTATAAAATGATTGAATTCGCATTCAGATAATGCTATCTTTAAAGCCTTTGAAAATCGAACACACGCAAAGCCATGAAAAACGGAATCCATCCAGAGTATAAAGAAATTACAGTCATTATGAGTGATGGTACAGAGGTAAAAACCAGAAGTACTATGCAAACCAAAGATGGCGTATATAAAAGTGAGGTAGATTCAAAAAACCACCCTTTTTATACAAAGAACAACAATTTTAGTGCTAAAGCAGGCCGTGTTGACCGCTTTAAGCGCATGTACGACAAGAAAAAATAAATACATTTTTTTGATCAAAAGGATGCATCGTAACTGATCGCATCCTTTTTTTATATAGCCATGGATATAAAAGTATTTGAAGTAGGCCCATTCGCAGAAAACACGTATATGTTAATTAAAGATACTTCTGCAATTCTTATAGATCCGGGTTTTTCTAATGAAAGTGAATTTCAATCATTCAAAACAATACTTTTAAATGCTCAGGCAAACCTGGAAGCTATTGTATTAACGCATGCTCATGTTGATCATGTTTTGGGTTTGCATAGAGTGCTAAAGGATTTCGATGTTGATGTATTTCTTAATACAGATGACCTGTTTCTCTGGGAAAATTTTGGCAGCCAGGCAACCATGTTTGGCTTAAATCAGGTTGGGTTTTCATTCACTCCCAAATCGTTAGCAGAAACCGGCATGTTTAAAGTTGGAGCTTTTGAATTTGAATGTCTGTATACCCCCGGGCACTCGCCGGATCATACTTCGTTCTATTTTAAAGACGAGAATATGGTAATTGCCGGAGATGCACTGTTTAACGGAAGTATTGGTAGAACGGATCTTTACAAAGGTGATTTTGATATGCTTGCGATGTCCATTCGTGAGAAACTATATGCACTTCCTGAACAGACAAAAGTGTATCCCGGGCATGGCCCGGCTACAACGGTTGGTTATGAGAAAGCGAATAATCCGTTTGTAAAAGCTTAACGTTTTTTTGAACCACAGAGAGCACAGAGAATAGAAAACCAGCCACAACAATTTCTCACGCTCAGATCATGTCGAAGCTGTAACAAAACTCTGTAGTATCTGTTGCTACCTTAATATCTAGCTAAGTTTTTCCAGCTCTTTTTGATAATGCTCTGCTTTGCCCGGGTTCAATTTTTTAAGCTGATTATACATCTCTACAGCCAGTTCCTTCTTGCCTTGTTGGGCATGGATTTTAGCAAGGGTTTCGGAAATGATGTCGCTTATATTTTCGGCTTCCTCTGCAAGATTGGTATCATCAAATGGTTCGTTATCTCCTGGTATTGTTATCTTTTGAGATTCGACAGCTTCCAGCATTGCAATTAAACTATCCAGGTCAAGGATTGGCGATTTACGGTTTGCTTGGTTCAGTTTCTTTGAAGAGGAATAATTAGTTGACGGTATAGCCGCGTCAAACTTTTCGGGATGAACCAGAAAATAATGCAGATGCTCCATTAACGGGCTGCCTGGTGCATATGTTTTTGCTTTTAAAGCTTCTTTAATTGCCATTGGGTTATCATCGTACGAATGATAGAACCAGGCTAGCAAAAAATGGCCTACTGCATCAGGTCCTCGTTTCTTTAAGTGCTGGGTTAGTTTTGATATCGCACCATCAGGATCTTTTTCGAAACGCTCGTGAAATGAGCGCAAAGATTGGGGTATGTTAAAAGGGAGTTCAGCCATCGTAATTAAGAGCGATAATACATTTCACTGCACTTAGATTCAAAACAATTACCAATTACTGACGGCATCGTTAAACATATTATTAGCAATTTCTTCCAATGCTTCATCGGCTGCTGTTTGCTCACCTGTTATTGGGTCTTCAGTTGGATCAAAGGTAAAAGATCCATTAAAAGGTTTGTCCCATTCAGGGCTGTCTTTAGATGTATAAAGGAAGCTTGCACTTACTGTAATGGTAACTTGATTTTGGTTGGCTTGCTCATCGCCTCCAATGCTAAATGGGCGGTTGCTGTAGTTGATGATGGAGCCATCTAAAACAGCATCCGCTTCTTCTTCAGAGTTAGCAAGGCGAAGTTTACTTTGATTTATGAAGCGGTCAATTAAAATACGATTTAACCGATCACTAAGATCTCCGAGCCCGCTACGGGATTGGTCAGGGAAAAAGGGGATATAGATGCTGTTAACACCTTCGGGGATAGAAGCACCTGTAAAACTGTATCGCAGGCAGCCGGAGAAAACAAAAGTTCCAAACAACAATAAGAGAATTAGTTTACGCAAGGCCATATTGATCTAACTTTCTGTAGAGTGTTCGTTCACTTATGCCAAGAGTTTCTGATGCTTTTCTTCTATTACCATCGTATTTCTCTAACGCCTGTTTAATCAGGAATTGCTCGGTTGCTTCAATAGAAGGAATTTCATCTCCACCAAAGAATTTTATTATTGCGGATTCTTCACTTTCATGAACCTCAGATACAGTTTCATGGGTAGGTTTTGGCATTTCCTGCATTCCAAGCAAGGCGTGTTCATTAAGGTTTATGCCCATTTCAGAAACGCCTGAGTTTCCAACATCACTTCGCATGGCCGGAGGAAGAGCTTTTACATCTTTACCAGGCATGGTTGAGTACATAAAGTTAGCAAGCATCTTTTTAACGTCAGAAATATCGGTACGCAGTTCAACCAAAGCGCGGTACACAAGCTCTCTGTCGCGCCGATCAAACTCATTCTGAGTATTGGATTGTTGGCCTTCTCCATTTGGAAGCATTGGAAGATTATCAGCAGATCCCTGATGCTGTCGTCCTTTTAAATATTTTTGCAGGCGCTCAACGTCAATGAATTGAGATTTCTCTAACACAACTAATTGTTCAGCTACATTCCGAAGTTCACGAATATTCCCCGGCCACCGATAGGAGATCAATAATTCACGAGCGTCATCAGAAAAGCCTTTGAACACCGAATCATACCGGGCTGAAAATTCTTGTACAAATTTTCTGAAAATCGGTACAATATCTTCCTGGCGATCCCGAAGCGGAGGTAAGTGAATTTGGACCGTATCAAGGCGATAGTAAAGATCTTCTCTAAATGAACCATCTTCAACCAATTTCCACAAGTCTAGATTGGTAGCTGCAATAACACGAACATCGGTTGTTTGTACTTTACTGGACCCAACTCTGAAAAACTCACCATTTTCGAGTACTCTTAACAGTTTTACTTGTACGTTTTTTGGAGTGTCGCCGATTTCATCAAGAAAAATTGTGCCGCCGTTTGCTTTTTCGAAGTATCCTTCGCGACTTTCGTTAGCACCAGTGAAAGCACCTTTCTCGTGTCCAAAAAGCTCACTTTCAATAATTCCTTCAGGTATAGCACCACAATTTACAATAATAAGGTTGTTTCGCTTTCGCTCACTTAATGCATGAATTGCCCGGGCGGTAACATCTTTACCAACCCCGCTTTCGCCCTGTAAAAGCACACTGATATCCGTTTTTGCAACCTGCATGATTTTGTCAATTACATGGCGCATTTCCTGTGATGTGCCGAGCAATCCAAATTGTTCCTGAAAAACTTCGCGATCCATTGTCTGAATTTTCGTCTGTCAAATTGACGTAAATTTACGGATTACTTTGCTACTAAGTAAAATCCATTCAAATAAAAGATCGTGCTTGGGGCTTTAGCCGGGTTTATTTTTGAAGCCGATATTGGTACACAACTGCACGTCTGTGCGGGGGTACTTAATCACTTTCATTTTATCAGTTCTGTAGCTTGTTCGATTGGTAACGCTCTTGTTTCTTTAAATGTAGAAAGCACCAGATTTGAGCGGGTTTTACTTACTCCTTCCCATGCTTGTATTCTGGATAAAAGCCGTTCGAAAGAAGAAGTATTTTTTGTTCTCACTTTTAAGAAATGTGAGCCATCGCCTGTTATCGAATGGCATTCTAAAATCTGAGGTTCCTCTGATGCACAGCCCACAAAGTTGGAATAATTTTCAGATCCGTCAACCTGAACAAACATAAAAGCTGTGATATCGAAATGAAACTCTTTTGAATCGAGTATGGCTTTATATCCGGTAATCAAACCACGTTCTTCCAGTTTTCTCATTCGTTCAGAAACCGAAGGCACCGAAAGCCCCACCATTTCGGCAATTTGGTTTCGCTGGGCTCTTCCATATTGCTGGAGATGCTTTAAGATGGAGATGTCGATATCATCAAGTAAGTTGCTCATTTTAGATATTTCCTAAGATTTATTGGCGGAGAAGATAATATCCTAAAAAAATAAGGGTAGCAATACGTTAAGCAAAAATGATTTGAGTTATCATAAATTCAAAAAAAGGGTTAAACAAAAAGGGAATAGGCCTTATCTTTACAGCTTAAACTTAAATGGCTTAGAGAATGCTGGACATCAACTTCATAAAAGAAAACAAAGATACTGTTAAAAAGGGAATGCTTGATAAAGGCGAGCAGGAAAGTTCACTGGTAGATGAGGTAATTACCAGGGATGAAGAATGGAGGTCTCTTGTTCAGAAGGTAGATGAACTAAGAACAGAGAGCAATGCAAAAGCGAAACAAATTGGTTCGTTGATGGGGCAGGGGAAGAAAGAGCAAGCCCAGGCTATTATAGCAGAAACTTCTCAACTAAAAGAAGATGTAAAACAGCTTGAGGAAGAATTAAATAAAATAGCTGAAGAACGTGAAAACCTGTTACTGAGGATTCCAAATGTTCCCCATTCAAGTGTGCCCGTAGGTGCAACCGAAAACGACAATGAAGTTTTTGGAGCCTGGGGAGAGCCGAACAAAGAAGAATGGCGCAAGCCTCACTGGGAGATTGTTGAACGTTACGGCTGGGTTGATTTTGAGCGCGGCGTTAAGGTAACAGGTGCGGGTTTCCCATTTTATGTAGGGCCGGTTGCTCAGCTGCAACGTGTATTAATCAATTATTTTATTAATGAAGCGGGTAACGCAGGTTATACAGAATTACAAGCTCCATATTTTGTGAATGAAGACTCAGCCAGGGGTACCGGGAACATTCCGGACAAAGAAGACATGATGTATGTAGTACCACGAGATGAGTTTTTTGCCATCCCAACTGCTGAAGTTCCGGTTACCAATTTTCATCGCAACGAGATTTTATCTAACGACAAACTCCCGGTAAAATATGTTTGCTACACTCCCTGTTGGAGAAGGGAGGCTGGTTCTTATGGAAAGGATGTACGGGGGTTAAATCGTCTCCATCAGTTTGATAAGGTAGAGCTGGTAAAGATTGTTCATCCTGATAATTCTTATGATGAACTGGAGAGTTTAAGAGAACACTCCGAAAAACTGCTGCAGGCATTGGAATTACCTTACAGAACTTTGCTGATGTGCACGGGAGATATGGGATTTACACAAAGTAAAAAGTACGATCTGGAAGTTTGGAGCCCGGGGCAGCAGCGCTGGCTGGAAGTAAGTTCTTGCTCTAATTTTGAAAGTTTTCAGGCGCGAAGAATGCAACTACGTTACCGAAAAGGAGAGAAAGGAACAGAGATGGCCCATACGCTTAATGGTTCTGCTTTGGCACTTCCAAGAGTGATGGCAGCAATTCTGGAAGCTTACCAGGAAGAGAATGGAAAAGTACGAGTGCCCGAAGTGCTGAAAGGATTTATTGATAGGGATTATCTTTAATCCTTCTTCTTGGCGAAATACCAGATTGCCCAGCCTATCCCGAAAATAATAAGGGCTATGCCAAACCCACCCAGAAAAGCGTACAGCAAGTAGGGGATGATGATGCTAACTACGATGCCGGTAATGGCTTTGATGGGAGATGCGGCAATGCTTGCCGATCCGAGGAATGATTTTAAAACACGTGCTAATCTTGCTAACATGATGTCTCCTTGTTTATAAACTCGGAAGGAATACGGACGGTTTTTTAAAAAGATTCGCTCTTTTCTAGCCACAAAAGCACTAAAGATGCAATTTAACTGATATAAGTTCTTCCGTGTTTCTGTGCTTTAGTAGCTTAATGGAAATCAAGCCAAAGCAAACACATCTGCTTCTTTAAAGTTGAGAAGGATTTCCAGGATTGGTTCCATAGTGTCGTGTTTCATCAACTCCATTCGAAGTTTTTTAGCATTACGAATTCCTTTAAGGTATTGTCCGTAATGCTTTTTCATAATGATGACTCCATAACGTTCGCCCTGGTGTTCTACGGACAAACGAAGCTGCCTGGCACAAACATTAAGTTTTTCTTCCAGGGTAGGTTCCGGCAACAGTTCTCCTGTTTCCAGGTAATGGCGTGTTTGTTCAAAAATCCAGGGGTTGCCAATTGCTCCGCGGCCAATCATTACTCCATCTACGCCGGTTTCATCGAACATCTTTTTAGCTAATTCGGGGGATGTAACATCACCATTGCCGATAATGGGGATTTCAAGTCCGGGCGTGTTTTTTAATTTCTTCAGCCACTCCCAACGTGCATCGCCTTTGTATTTCTGGCAGCGGGTTCTGGCATGGACTGTTAGAGCTTTAACTCCCACACGTTGCAACATCAAAGCAACTTCCTGGATGCGAATGGTGTCATCGTCCCAGCCTAACCGTGTTTTAACAGTAACGGGGCGGTCTGTTACAGCATCTACAACGGTACCCGCCATCCGCTCCATCATATCTAAGTCTTTAAGGCATCCGGCCCCGGCTCCGCGTTTTACTACTTTATACACCGGGCATCCAAAATTAATATCCACCACATCTGGATTGTTATTCAAAGCCACTTTTGCAGCACCATGCATAGCTTCTTCCCGCCCGCCAAAAATCTGGATACCAAACGGACGTTCACTTTCATGGTAGCTCATTTTATGAAGGGCAATATCAGAATCTCTTATCAGTGCCTCTGAGCTAATGAACTCCGTAAATACGATATCTGCACCTTTTTCTCTGCAGATCCTCCGAAATGGAGAATCAGTAACATCTTCCATGGGGGCAAGAAAAAGTGGATTTTTTAAAAGTGTAATGGCATCAATTTTCATAAACAAAAGATAAGGAAAGTAATTGGAATGTTGAGTCGCTAATTCAGCAAACGCAGCTAGTCATTTCGTTGATTAACCCCTATATTTTAGTCTGCAAAAATTTAATTTAATCTAACGTACAAATGTCACTTGGAAAAAAGAGCATAGAAGAGCTTCTTGGGGATGAAGCTTCGTATTTATTGAATCATACCAGCCAAACTATCAAAAAAGACCGCTTGATTAAACCATCCGTTAGCTATGTTGATGAGGTTTGGTATCATTCTGACAGAAATAACAGGGTTTTGGGAAATCTGCAATGGTTGATGGATCATGGCCGCTTAGGGGGTACAGGTTATGTTTCAATTCTACCTGTTGACCAGGGAATTGAACATTCGGGTGGAGCATCATTCGCAAAAAATCCGGATTATTTTGATCCTGAGCATATCATCAACCTGGCTATTGAAGCAGGCTGCAATGGAGTGGCATCTACGTTTGGGGTATTGGCGAGTATGTCGCGTAAATACGCTCACAAAATTCCATTCATTGTTAAGATCAATCACAACGAACTGCTAACCTATCCCAACACATTCGACCAAATTATGTTTGGCACCATCGAACAAGCTTATAATATGGGTGCCGCAGCAGTAGGAGCTACCATATATTTCGGATCAGAAGAATCGAACCGGCAGATACAGGAAGTGGCTGAAGCCTTTGCTTACGCACACGAGCTGGGTATGGCAACTATTCTTTGGTGTTATACAAGAAATAGTGCATTCAAAGTTGACGGGGTAGATTATCATGCTTCGGCTGACTTGACCGGACAGGCAAATCATATTGGAACCACTTTAGGTGCTGATATTATCAAACAAAAGCAGCCAACCAATAACGGTGGCTATAAAGCTTTGAATACAGGTGATTCCAGCTATGGTAAGCTTGATGAGCGTATTTATTCTGAGTTAACATCAGATCATCCGATTGATCTTACCCGTTACCAGGTAATTAACTGTTTTAGTGGTCGGGCTGGATTAATTAATTCAGGTGGTGCATCGGGAGATAATGATTTTGTAGATGCTGTAAAAACTGCTGTGATTAATAAACGCGCAGGCGGCATGGGCTTGATCAGCGGCCGTAAAGCATTCCAACGCCCTCTTGATGAAGGTGTAAAGCTATTGAACATGATCCAGGATGTATATCTGGATGATGAAATAACTTTAGCCTAGTTCAAACGTATTTGTTTTGCATGCCTCATTATTTTGGTGATGAGGTATGTATTTTTATAAGCCAACTTGAGTACCGAAGCAGTAAATAACACGAAGCCACAAAACTTTATCTCAAAGAGGTATTTGTTTTTTTCTATTGGCTTAAGTGTTGCTACAATGGCTGGTGTAATCTGGTACACGTATACTCCCGGAGTGCTCGAAAACCTGGCTCCAAAACGATTGCCGGGGTTATTTATAGCGGTTCTTGTTTCTTTTCTCAGAATCTGGTTTTCGGCAGCAAAAATCAGATTTCTGGCAGAAAAACAAATGTCGTGGCTAGCTTCTTTTCGGGTTGTATTGGCATGGGATTTCGCCTCAGCTGTAACTCCATCTACTATTGGAGGTGCGCCTATGGCAACCTATGCTATGAGCAAAGAAGGAATGCGACTTGGATCAGCGACTGCTATTGTATTATATGGAGTGCTGCTCGATCAAATCTGGTTCGCTATTGCCATTCCAATTTTACTGATCGCCGGAGTTTTTTATGAGGTTGTACCCCCGGAAATTGGGTTAATTGGCGAAGCGTCTATGATCCTTCTATATGTTGCTTTATTGAGTTATGCAGGATTACTGGCTTATGGTGTATTGGTAAACCCTTCGGCTATTAAGAAGGTTGTACTTGTTGTTTTTAAGCTGCCAATTCTTCGCAAGCACAGAGAAAAAGTAGCGGTTGAAGCAGAGAATCTGGAAGGATATGCTCATCAGCTAAGGAAAAAGCCACCAAGTTTTCTTTTTAAAGCATTTTTCTTCTCTACAATATCCTGGCTATGCCGGGTAGCCCTTGCTACTATTGTGGTTTTAAGCTTGTTACCCGCGCCGGAAATTCTATCGGTGTTACGAAGTTTAGCAATGAATTTAGCATTCCTTGTTGTACCTACACCAGGGGGTAGTGGCGGTATAGAGGGGCTTTTTGTGTTATTCCAGGGACCGCTTATCTCCAGGCAGTCTTTTATAGGGCTTGCTGTATTTTTATGGAGAATTATTAGTTACTACATCAGCATTGCTTTAGGGATGTTTGCAACGACCTGGTACATCAACAAATCGGTAGTGGAAAGCCAAAACAAAGAATAGGTTGGCAAAACAAAAGATTCAGTTCGAGTGTGCAGAGTGCGGACATACTTCCCCAAAATGGTTAGGAAGTTGTCCCAGTTGTGGGAAATGGAATACGTTCGAAGAATCTAAAGCAGAATCAAAATCTATTGAGCATAAAGCCAAAATCTCCGGGTTAGTAAGCTCAGAAAAACCAAAAAAGATATCAGAAGTAGAAGGCTCGGATAAAGCAAGATTCCTAAGCAACATCAAAGAGCTGGATCGTGTACTGGGTGGCGGCTTTCTACCAGGAGCGTATGTTTTGATTGGCGGAGAACCGGGAGTAGGAAAAAGTACATTAACTCTTCAGATAGCAAAAGCGAATCCGGAGCTGTCTATTTTATATTGTGCAGGGGAAGAATCGGCCGGGCAGATCAAACAGCGTGCACAAAGGCTGGAAGTTAATTCTGATAAGCTTTTGATCTACAATGAAACGCAAGTCAATAAGATCATAGATGAAGTTCAACGGGTAAATCCTGATCTGTTGATTGTTGATTCCATACAAACCGTTTATAGAACCGAACTTCAAAGTATGCCGGGCAGCATTCAACAGGTAAAAGAATGTGCAGCACTTTTCCAACAGTTGGCCAAGAAGAAGAATATTACTACCGTGGTGATCGGGCATGTTACCAAAGAAGGAGATATTGCCGGGCCGCGTGTACTGGAACACATGGTGGATACGGTACTCCAGTTTGAAGGAGACAAGAATTATACCTATCGCCTGCTTCGTAGTTTAAAGAACCGATTTGGAGCAGCACAGGAAGTGGGTGTGTTTGAAATGAAGGAAGACGGCCTGATTGAAGTTTCCAATCCTTCAGAACTATTCATTTCAAATAAAACGAAAGGAGTAAGCGGAAATGCTATTGTATGTACCATGGAAGGTTCGCGCCCGCTTTTGATCGAAGTACAGGCCTTAGTGACTCCATCCGCTTATGGTACCCCGCAACGAACTGCGAATGGCTTTGACCGGAATCGCCTGGCGTTACTTCTGGCAGTTCTCGAAAAAAGAGCGGGGTATAGCTTTTCAAATCATGATGTGTATTTGAATATTGCAGGCGGATTTCGCTTAAACGATCCTGCGGGAGATTTGAGTGTGTGCTGTGCGCTGGTTTCCAGTTTATTGGATAAAGCCATTAACCAAAGATGGGCTTTTATTGGCGAGGTAGGCTTGGGAGGAGAAGTTCGAACAGTTCCACATATTGCACAGCGAAAGAAAGAAGCAGCCAAATTAGGTTTTCAGGGGTCAATAGTGCCTGAGGGGAAAGGACAGGATGGAATTAAATATGTACATGAAGCCATAAAAAAAGCCCTTACGTTATAAACGTAAAGGCTTTAAAAATTGTGACGACAACTTTTTGAATTTAGTAATTCTCTCGTTGACGGCGACGTTGCTCGCGAACAGCTTTTTTCATAGCTTCGCGGCGTTCAATAGAAGGTTTGGTGAACTGTTGTCTGTCCTTATATTCATTAAGAATACGAGAACGGGTAACCAGTTTTTTAAACCTGTTTATCGCGCGTTCAACACTCTCGTTGTCTTTAACTTCAACACCTAGCATTGAGTCTCACTTCCTTTCATTTGTTTTAAGTCCCATAATCGGGGTTGCAAATATACAAAAAATGTGGCAAAATCGAAGGTTGAAAAAATTAACTAACCAAAAGAGTACATGAGTGAACAAAAGCCGGAACCTCAGGCAGATAAAAATCAAAAAGGCTTTGTAGAAGAACTTCTTGGGGATGTATTTAACCTGGACCGTGGTTTGCCGGGTACCATTTTGGGAATGATAAAAACACCGGGAGAAGTAGTGGACGCATATTTTACCGATCGGGGCAAGTATGTTACTCCGTTGCGCTATTGTGTTTTCATTTTGGCTGTAACTACCTTTATTTCTACCCGATTTATCGACTATGAGGAAATGATGAAAAATGCGATGGAGTTGGGTGCTGGCGATAGTGTGGAGGTATTGGTTGAACGACTTTCTTCAGTAACTCCATCCTTTGATTGGGCGGCATATTTTCAGGCTATTAATGATATCTCGGTTTCACTAGTACAAAAATTCAATCAGATTCTTTATCTCGCATTGCTTGTTCCTGCCATGGCATTCTTTTTAAAGCTCTTCTTTAAGTATAAAAAGAGCAGGTTTATTGAGCATTATGTATTGATGGTGTATTCATTAACTACATTCTCCATCTTTAGTTTATTAATGATTCCTTTAATGTTGAACCTTGAGAATACCGATTCCGGGATTTCGTTTCTTTTGGGAATCCCCTTAATATTCGTATATCTGATATGGACATCAGGTAAATATCTAAACTTAAAAGGGGTTTCGGAATATCTACAAGTGTTGATAGCCTTGGTTCTTGGATACATTTTATATACCATTGTTCAGGTAATAATTATGTATTTGGGAGCCTATTTAATGGTAGTTTTTAGTTAAGAATTAACACCTAGTCCAAACAGAGCAAAGTCATATTTAGCGGGGTCTTCCGGGTCAAGAGTTCTGAGATTTTCAGTTAGTTCAAGAACTGCTTTCCAGTCATTTTGCTTTCGGGTTAACAAACCCAGCTTTCTGGCCTGGCGCCCAACATGCACATCCAGAGGAATTTTTAATTGCGAAGGCGATATAAAACCCCATATTCCTACATCCACTTCACTTTTTCGGATACACCAACGTAAGTACATATACAAGCGCTTGGCGGAACTGTTCTTTTCAGGATTAGAAATATGTTTCCTTGTACGTTGAGGCGTTTCTGGGTAGACCTCAAAAAATCGTTGATGAAAAACGGCAATTAATTCTCGGTTTTCTTGATGGGCTTGTTGATAGCAATCCTTCCAAAAGCTTTCAAAATCCCCGAACTGTTGAAGAATGCTTTGCAGGATTTTGATCAGCCAGTAAATATCTATGGGTTTAAATGTTCTGTGTTTAAAATCATCAAATAAAGCTGCATCGGAATCTGAAAACCGGATGATAAACTCTGTTGGCCGGTACCCCATTCGTTGAAATAAATCATCCACTTTGGCAATTACAATATCCCGGCGTCCCCAGGCCATAATTGCTGTAAAGAACCCGGCAATTTCCTGGTCCGTTTTCTCCTCAAAAGCATGCATAAACTGGATCGGATCAGAATCGATAAATTCTTTTCTCTCGTATTTTAGGACTAAAGAATCGAGGTCTGATTTAAGCTCGAGAAGCGTTTTGGGAGTAGCTTTAGACATAGTTTAAACTACTGCTTTTGCTATTTCAAAAGAAGGAAAAATCCAATAAATCAACTTCTCGGTTAATATTTTATTCACTTATATCAAGTTGCCGTGATGCTGAACTTGATTCTCCGAAGGAGTCCTTTGAACAGCATTCTATAGCTACGCCTAATCACCACAGACCCTGAGTCGAGTTCAGGGTGACAATTTTTCCAGGATTACGAACCCTCTCCAATCAACCTTTCCGTCAAGATCTTATTCGCTTTCGGGAAAGGGTATTGCTCCAGTTCCGAACAATGAACCCATTTAATTTCCTGGCTGCTTTTGGGTTTGGGTGTACCTGAAATGAGTTTGCAATTGAAGGCATGTAACGTGATAGAGAAATGAGAATACACATGCTTCAGGTTCATGAATTCCTTATAGGCATGAACTTGCACACCCAGTTCCTCTTTGAGTTCACGTTCAACGGTTTGTTGAATAGTTTCTCCATCTTCTTGCTTGCCACCGGGAAATTCCCAAAGGCCGCCCAGCATAGCATCTTCCGGCCGGAGCGCAATCAGCACTTTTCCATCTTCGCGTTCGATAATGCCAACCCCGATATGCTTATGGGGTTTTTTCTTTGCCGGAGATTTGTAAGGGATAACATCAGTTTTGGCAGTTTTAGTAGCTATGCAGCCTGCCTGAATGGGACAGTTCAGGCAATCAGGGTTAGTGGGCGAGCACACAATAGAACCTAGTTCCATCATTGCCTGGTTAAACTCTGCCGGGTGTTCTTCGCTTATTAATTGATCAACCAGTTCCTGAACTTGCTTTATTGTTCGGGTACTTCGTATGTCGTCTTCAATTCCATAATAACGGGTAACCAGGCGTATCACATTTCCATCCACAACCGCATTGGGTTGATCGAATGCAATACTTGTAATGGCTGCAGCGGTGTAGGGGCCAATTCCCTTCAGGCTGATAACTTCATCATAACTCTCAGGAAACTTCCCGTTAAATTTGTTTACAATAGTTTTTGATGCTGCATGCAGATTTCGAGCCCGGCTGTAATATCCCAGGCCTTCCCACGCTTTTAACACCTGTTGCTGATTGGCTGAAGCGAGGTCATGAACCGATGGAAAAAGCTTCATAAAACGTTCGAAATACGGCCAGGCCTGGTCAACGCGCGTTTGCTGAAGCATGATCTCAGATATCCAGATTTTGTAGGGATCTTTTTCTCCCCGCCAGGGCATTTCTCTTTTATGATCCTGAAACCAAGCCAGCAGCTGATGGTTAAATTCCTGCTTCGGGAGCTCGGCCAACTTAGTTTCCGTTTCCACGTTGGATGTCCATCACTGTAAGAGTGATATCCTGAGAAGAAGCCGCTCCTAATTGATCGGAGGCAATCACACGAAAAGTAAATTCTCCGGTTTGGTCTTTTCGTGGCGTCCAGGTAAACATTCCTGTTTCTTCGTTAATGGAAGCACCTTCCGGTAAATCAACCCCCAAATACCGGATAAGTGCACTGGAAGGCTTTTCCGGGTCAATTGCCTGAATTTGAATGGAGTAAGGCTCATTCACAGCAATGGTTGAAACCCGGACAGGGCTGAATCTTGGAGGTGTGTTAAAAGAACGAACATCCACAGTAAACCGGGTACTGTCGATGTCTCCTTTAGAATTTGCAGCCACAACAGTGAACCAGTTCATTCCGATTTGGCTTGGAGAAGGCTGCCAGAAAAAACCCTGCTTTTTAACCAAAGCATTCGAGTTTGTAGAACGAATAGTAAATTCAACATCGCTGGCTGAATGGCCGTTTTCAGTTTCAAAACCCAGCAGCAGGGAATTTGGGTAAGTGAGAATTTGATTTGGAACAGGTTTGATTTTAAACGGGCCTCTTGGTGAATTTGTGCTGGCTGGAATTACGCTTGAGATTGCAATTTTTGCAACTTTATTATTCTCAACAATCCAAAGTTGATCGCCGCTTTTTGCAATGTAATTTCCAGCTTTGGAATCGGTTTTCCAGGGAATCAGAGTGTCCTGCTCTTTAGCATACCAGAGTTTTCCTGTAGCAGTTCGGATGAATATATAATCTTTCCAGTGCAGAATTTTTTGAACAGGTTCGCCGACAGAACCGGTTTTTCTTCCCAATCCATTTGCTGTGATCTCAAAAATCTCTCCATTGGCGTTGGTTCCCCACAAGCGATCACCATCTATAAAAAGATCGGCCAGCTTTTCGGAGATATTGAGGCTTTGGTTAAAACTGAGTTGATTATCCCGGGATGTAAATACTTCTAGCTTTGAATTGCCGGTGAGAACAAACAATTGATTGGTTTTAGCAGAAGCCGCAATATCAAGTACCGCTACATTCTGGCCAACTTCTGTTGCTGTGGTTATATCAGAATCTATAGTTTCGGGGGTATCCAAAGAAAGAAACCCCAATCCCTCGTTGCCTAATGCAATGTATAATTTGTTTTGTAATCTGGCGGTTGCCAAAGGTTTTGAAGGCAGATAGGTAGCTGAATAAACACCCAATACGGAGGTAGGCTCCAGAACAGTTAGCCGCCGGGTATCTCCGTTCAAATAAGCAAAGCGAACATCAGCGGAAAGTTGATTACCCCGCCGCTGCATGCCTGATGAAGTGTAAAGCCATTGCAGCTCATCCGGTTTTATTCTGAAAACAGCCATACCGTCCTGCTCAGAAAGTATATACAAATGTGTTTCTGACGCCTCCATTGCTGACACTTCCGGTATATTCATAAGCTGCGAATAATCCAGCACCAGAGATTCTTGTGCCTTTACTGCTACAGAGCAAAATGCTAAAGTAAAAACGATTAAAGAGTGCTTAAATACCTTCATATAACTTACAGCCAGTTATGTTTTTTGTACCAGTGAATAGTTCTGGAAATTCCTTCCTGTATTGTAACCTCAGGTTTGTAGCCAAGTTCCTTTTCAGCTTTTGCTGACGAGCACGTCCATTCCAGTACGAGCTCGTTCGTCTTTTCCTTGTTCACAACGGGGTACTTACCAAATAATGATGCGATGTTTTCAATCAAACTTCCAATTTTTTTAACCAGCGCAGGTTTCAATTTTAATTTAAGGGCATTTTTACCCGTTACTTTAGCGGTGATGTTATGGATTTGGTTCCAGTCGTAAATCCGGGGCCCGGTAATAAAATATGTATGCACTCCCGGATCTGTTTTTTGAGCTGCTCTTAAAATTCCATCAATCAAATCACTAATATAAACCATAGAAACTCCAGGGCGGGTTCCATCCCCAACAATAGTACTTAACCCTTTACTAAACGTTTTGAAGTAGGTGTAGATTTGATCTTCCCTTGGCCCGTACACAGCCGGGGGGCGGATAATTTTTATAGAATCATGCTTTTTTGCTATTGTTTGTATCGATTTCTCCATGTCTCTTTTCGACCTTCCATACATACTTACAGGATTATATGGATCGGTTTCATCAACAGGGGTTCCATTGCTGGGCCCTGTAGCAGCCAGCGAAGATAGAATTACGAAATTTTTGACTCCATTTTTTTGTGCTATCCGGATGAGGTCTTCAGTTGCCTCTACATTTGCAAGTGTAAATTCTTTTTGGCTGGGAGCTTTAACAATAGCCGCTAAATGAAAAACAATATCAGCTCCTTTAGTGCCTTTAGAGAGAGCTTTAAAGTTGTTTAAGTCGCCATCGATTTTTATAAAGTTTTTATCGGTTAGCCACTTTTCTTTTGATCGCACCAGGCACCGTACCTCTTTAAATTCTTCCATTGCCATTAATCTGTCGGCAAGATGGCTTCCAATAAAACCTGTTCCTCCTGTTATAAAGGCTTTCATTAATTATGTATATTTGGCGGTTATTTTTTTGGTGCTGTTAATTTCAAATTATAAAGATAGCAAGATACGCATCTGCTTTTTGCTTTTAAACTTTTATGGAAGAACTTCGAGTTGCTCTTTTTACGGGTAATTATAATTATATGCGGGATGGTGCTTCGTTAACACTGAACCGGTTAGTTAAATATCTTGAAGAACAGAGCATTCCTGTTCTTGTTTTTGCTCCTTCTATTAAACAACCTGCTTTTCAGCATTACGGAAAAATGATTGGCACACCATCTATTCCAATGATTGTTCCGGGAAGAGATGAGTACAGGATCGCGTATTCACTACCAGATTATGCAAAGAAAAAACTGGAAGAGTTTAGCCCAACCATAGTTCATGTTTCTACTCCAGATCATCTGAATTTCAAAGCAATTAAATGGGCGCAGGCTAATCGTGTACAATTGGTGGCTTCGTACCACACGCATTTCACATCCTATTTTTCTTATTATGGTTTAGGGCCTATAGAATTTTTGTCTTGGCAGTATCTGAAATGGTTTTACGGGCAATGTGCCCACACCTATGTTCCTTCCGAGTCAATGATTGAGGAGTTAAAAACGCAGGGAATTACAAAAGGTGTAAAAGTTTGGGCAAGGGGCGTACATACAGAGCTTTTTAATCCCGAAAAAAGGGATATGGAATTCCGGCGATCGGCAGGCTTAAAAGACGATGACATTGTAGTAACCTTCGTTTCCAGATTGGTCTGGGAAAAAGAACTTCGTACGTATGCCGAGAGCGTGAAAAGAGCGCAGGTGAAAAATCCCAAAGTAAGAGCAATGATAGTAGGAGCAGGCCCGGCTGAAAAAGAGCTTCGTCAAATATTGCCTCAGGCACATTTTACAGGGTTTGTGAAAGGGGAGGAGCTTGCAAGAGCCTATGCCAGCAGCGATGTGTTTCTATTTCCATCCCACACAGAAACTTTTGGAAACGTAACCCTGGAAGCGATGTCAAGTGGTTTGCCATGCCTGGTTGCCGATGCTATTGGGAGTAAATCTTTGGTGAAAGATGGAGTAAACGGGAGATGGGCAGAAAAGCAGAGCATCAAAGATTTCACTGAAAAACTGGAATGGATTATTTCAGATCAAGCCCGAATGAGAGAGATGGGAAGAGCGTCACGCAAAATGGCATTGACTTACGAGTGGGACACCATTAATGCCGGGTTGGTACAGAACTATCGTGAAGCACTTGCAATGCCTAAGCCGCAATTAAAATTTTAAGAGTTTGAGAATCCTCTATATATCACATCTTCATCCACTTGACGATGCTCCATTAGAAAATATGGGCGGCATGCAAAGGGTAAGCATGCAACTGGTGCGCGAGTTAAAAGCAAGAGATGATATCGAAATAAAGACGATTATACAGCATGCGCATTGGAAGGGTATCGAGGTTAAAACTGCTTTTTTTCTTATAGGTTTGGCCTTCCGCCTTCCTAAAATAGTGGATGAATTTAAACCCGATGTCATTTTGTTTTCATCAATGGTAACGGCGTCTTTGGCAAAGTTCACCAGCAAAAAAATTGATGTGCCTATGGTAACCATCAATCACGGACAAGATGTGAAGTTGCCGATAAGTATCTACCAAAATTTAGTTCCCAAAATATTTGAAGTATTAGATGGAGTGATTTCAGTTTCAAGGGCTACACGGGAGGAGTGTATAAAAAGAGGAATGGTGCCTGATAAAGGAGTTGCGCTTCCCAACGGGTTTGATATGGAAGATTTCAAAGATGCGCCGGACAAACCATCGGGCCGCAAAGAAATTGAAAAAGCATTAGGTATTAACCTGGGCCAAAAAAGCCTGCTTTTAACTGTAGGCAGGCAGGTAAAACGAAAAGGGCACGAGTGGTTTATTAAAGAAGTAATGGCCAAAATAAAGTCTGATGTAATGTATGTTGCTATTGGGGAAGGCCCTGAACATGGAAATCTGAAAAAAATCGTGAGCTCATCTCCACAAAAAAGCCGCATTCTGCTTGCAGGGAAACAACCAGACGAAGTTTTAAAGCAGGCTTATGCAGGTGCCGATGTTTTTATTATGCCGAACATACCTATATCCGGAGATATGGAAGGTTTTGGAATTGTACTTTTAGAAGCAAACCTGGCGGGAACTCCAGCAGTAGCCGCTGATCTGGAAGGTATTAAAGATGTGGTAGCTGATGGAATGAATGGGTACAGGATTCCAGTTCGCGATAGCGATGGTTTTGCTGCCCGGATCGATGAATTGTTGCAGAATAACCTGGAAACGATGAGCGAATCGGCGCGAAGTTATGTGCTTGAAAATTTTACCTGGGGTAAAGTAGCTCAGCAATATATTTCGTACCTTAAGCTGGTTATCGAAAAAAAAGAGCAACAGCGTAGTTAATCTCTGTTCAATCATAATTTGATAGGAAATTAATACTAGGTATATTTCGCCGTTATATAAGAATTTTTGAGGACACCCTGCATGGCAGACACAAAGACACAAGTAGCTAAGAACGACATCTTTGCGAAAGCGTACAATTTTACTAAAGCAGACGAAGTAAAAGAACGTGGGTTGTATCCATACTTTAAACCGTTAGAAGCTACTGATGGAACCATAGTAGAAATTGAAGGCCATGAAGTAATAATGGCAGGTTCCAATAACTACCTGGGGTTAACTAACGATCAAAGAACTATTCAGGCAGCGCAGGCAGCGCTTACTAAGTATGGAACAGGGTGTACAGGTTCACGCTATTTAAATGGTACTCTTGATATTCATCTGAAATTAGAAGAAAAGCTTGCCGAATTTATGGGCAAGGAAAATTGTGTGCTTTTCAGTACAGGGTATCAAACCAATGAAGGTACTATCCAAACCATCGCTGACAGGAATGATATTATTTTTTCTGATCGTGATAACCATGCTTGTATTGTTGTAGGTACACTTTGTTCAAATGCTAAAACTGTTCGTTACCGCCATAACGATATGGAGCAGCTAAGAAAGCTTTTAGAAAAAGCTGATCCGGATGCTGGTAAAATCATTATATCAGATGGTGTATTCTCCATGTCGGGTACGTTAGCAAAGGTTCCCGAATTAGTTGCTCTGGCAAAAGAATTTGATGCACGCCTGTATCTGGATGATGCCCACGCTATTGGGGTTATTGGTGATGGAGGCAGAGGTTCTGCATCTGTATTTGGCCTGACTGACGAAGTTGATCTGATTAGTGGAACTTTTTCAAAATCATTTGCTTCGCTGGGGGGCTTTATTGTTGGCGATAACACCGTAATAGAATTTTTGCGGCATCAATCTCCGGCGCATATTTTCAGTGCATCTATGCCGCCTGCGAATGTCGCCACTGTACTAAAAGCACTGGAAATTCTTCAGGAAGAGCCATGGAGAATTGAGCGGTTAGAAGAGATCTCGATTTACATGAGAACCGAGCTTAAAAATCTTGGCTTTAATGTGTGGACCAGCGAGTCTCCAATTATTCCCGTGGTAATTGGAGACATGATGGATTGTTTTAAGTTCTGGAAAGATTTGTTTGAAGAAGGGGTATATGCAAATGCAGTAGTTCCTCCTGCTGTACCTCAGGGGCAGTCGCTGTTGAGAACAAGTTACATGGCGAGCCACACCAACGACCACTTAGATCGAATTTTGGAAGCTTTCCGAAAAGTTGGCATCAAGAATGGTATGATTGATCAGAACGGTTATTCTGCTAATTAAAAGTATCGGTTTATGAATACTAATGGGGTTACCATCGTTTCTACAGACGATGAACGGAGAAAATTTATTGAGTTTCCATATACACATTATGCTGATAGTGATGTATGGGTTCCCCCTTTAAGGATGGATCAAAAAAAGCTTATCGATACAAAGAAAAACCCCTATTACAACAATGCTGAAATAGCCCTCTTTATTGCAGAGCATAATGGAGAAATAGCCGGTAGAATTTCTGCGGTTGTTGATCACCGGTTTAATGAGCACCATGGTACTAAAACGGGGCATTTCGGATTTTTTGAGTGTATTGATGATCAAGAGACAGCAAATTTGCTGTTCCGTGTTGCCTGCGACTGGCTGAAAGACAACGGAATGAAAGATGTGCTTGGCCCTGCAAGCCCCGGTATGATGGACACCATCGGGTTATTGGCTGATGGTTTTGATAAACAGCCATATTTATTGATGCCTTACAACAAACCTTATTACCAAAAACTGGTTAAGGGAGCTGGTTTCAAAGAAGAAATGGATCTTTTTGCCTTTTTAGTAGATAAAGAAGATATAGACCTCTCACGGTTTGAACGCGCATTACAGATCGTATATAAGAGAAACCCCGGGTTAAAAATCCGTGAAGTGAGTATGAAAAAGATCAACGAAGAAGTTGAGATCGTTCGTAACATATACAACCAAGCCTGGGAAGATAATTGGGGATTTCTGCCGCTTACATTTGAGGAGCTGCAAGCCACCGCCGCAGATTTTAAGATGATCTTAGACCCACAATATGCCCATATAGCAGAGATTGATGGCGAACCTGTTGCATTCTCAATCGCACTATTGGATTACAATCAGATCTTCAAAGAAATGAATGGCAAACTTTTCCCGTTCGGTATTTTTAAGTTTTTGTTTGGTAAAAAGAAGATTGATCAGCTAAGAACTGCTTTGATGGGAGTACTCCCGGAATACAGAGGAAAAGGAATTGATGCTTTAATGACCCAAAAAGCAATTGAGCATGGCATAGAAAATGGAGTTAATCGCTCTGAATTAAGCTGGGTGTTAGGAACTAATACAGAAATGATTCGCCTTGCTGAGAGAATTGGGGCTAAGCTTGATAAAACGTACAAAATGTACCGGAAAGAATTGTAAGTGCACTTTCGGGAAGGTATCTGTATAAAGTTTTCTTTTTTCGGTGTAATATTTTTCAAGAAATATTTTATCAGGTTTTATTTTGTTATAATTATTTCGTGAAAATTTCTAAGTCATATCAACTTGTTTCGGGTGTGCTAAGTGTATGTATTGTACTAAGCTTTACACTCTCAATGTGTTCGGTAAATATGCTGGAAAGTATATGCGATCAAATGATGATGGATTCTATGCCAGAAATAACGCATATACACAATCCTTTAAACGATATGCATCATTCACCTAAGGCTGATGCTTCTGAGTGTAATATGGCGATAGACTGTGATTGTACAATTAACGCCAGAAATTTTGGAACCATACCTGTAACAGTCGTTCTTAAAACTCAACCATTACTTTCTTTATCTATTTCTTTTGTGGATGAGATCCAGTTTTCTGAAAACACATCAGCAAAAAATGTTCAGCATTTTTTAAAAGATTCTTACTCTTCGCCTCCGCTCTTTCTGGCGAACGAGTCATTTTTGATCTAGGGATAACTACGGCCTTTTTTCTGCACCGCTGTAATCAGTAAAGTATATCAATTTTATAAAATGCAGCAGCTTTTAGCAGGCAATTCACTTCTATTCCAACGATTAACTCCATTTTTTGACAGAATTATGAAACGTATTTATTTCTTATCAGTAATTTTATTGCTGACAACAAACTATCTTCTATATGCTCAGGAACTGATTCCTGAAATGAAAGGGGACAGTATTATATATCACCTTACCATAGACTTTAAAAAAGTAAATTTTACAGGAAAAGATGTTACTGCGATATCAATCAACAATAGTATTCCTGGTCCCACACTTCGATTTAAAGAAGGAAAACATGCAGTTATAAAAGTAACAAATAACATGGATGTGGAGACATCCTTACATTGGCATGGCTTGTTGCTTCCTAATTATATGGATGGGGTTCCTTACCTTACAACTCCACCAATTCGGCCGGGCAAAACACTAACCTATGACTTTCCACTCACCCACTCGGGCACATATTGGTTCCATTCACATACGGGCTTACAGGAACAAAGAGGGGTGTATGGGAGCATCATTATTGATCCAAAAGAAAAAATTCTTGATTACGATAAAGACTTAGTACTGGTGCTATCGGATTGGACAAACGATAACCCTCATCAAATTTTAAAGAACTTAAAGCGACATAATGAGTGGTATGGAATCAAGATAGGAAATGTTCCTTCATTGGTTAATTCTATAAAAAGCGGCACGCTCAAATCACAGTTAAAACTTTGGGCTATGAAAATGCCATCAATGCATATTTCTGATATACCGTATGATGCATTCTTGATCAATGGAGCCGAAGAACAGGTATACGATCAGTTTAAACCGGGAGAGAAAGTAAGAGTCCGGGTTATTAATGCCGGAGCTTCTTCATACTTCTGGCTCAACATTGCCGGAGGACATTTAAACATTGTTTCTGCGGACGGTATAGATGTACAACCGGTTCATGTGCCAAAAGTCCTTATTGGCCTGGCAGAAACATACGATTTTATTATTGAGGTTGATGAGGCAAAAAGTCTGGAATTTCAGGCAACAGCACAAGATGTAACCGGATCAGCTTCTGTATTTATTGGTTCCGGAGAAAAAATGTATGCACCAGATATTCGCAAGCCCGATTATCAGGAAATGGGAATGCGAATGGCCGAAATGCATGGTGGGGCAGGACATGATATGTCATTACAGGGAGAAGAAAAGGGGATGGTTACTAAGATCGATCATTCTTCAATGGATCATGAGGAGATGAAGAAGGAAAAAAATAAAGGACATGAAGATCATAAAATGGAAAGAATGGAAAAGAAAGAAAACAAAAAAGATGAAAATCATACCGGCCACAAAATGAGTACTGATCCAACAGCACTAATGACCATGTGGGATGTTGGCTACAATAACTCAGTATTGAAATCAAAAGAAAAAACAACTATTCATACAGGAGATTCTCTTAGAAATCTCACATTCAATCTAACAGGAAATATGTGGCGTTATACCTGGAGTATAAATGGGAAGGTGCTTTCTGCTGCAGATAAGATCAAGATTAAAAAGGGAGAAATAGTACGTATTACCCTGAATAACACAACTATGATGCATCACCCAATGCACCTTCATGGCCATTTCTTTCGGGTGTTGAATGGAAATGGAGAATATGCTCCGTTAAAACATACTGTTGATGTGCCCCCAATGAGCAGAGTTACTATCGAGTTCGCAGCTAACGAAGAGAAAGACTGGTTTTTTCATTGTCACTTACTGTATCACATGAAAGCAGGCATGGCCCGTATTTTTAGTTATGAAGGAAGCAAAAGAGATGAACGTTTAGCTCCATACCCCGTGGGGACTTTATACAAAATGGATAAGGCCTGGTTTACCTGGGGAACATTGGAAGGGGCTAGCCAGTACGGAAGTTTGTCGCTGGTAAGTTCAAACACTTATAATCAGATTAACCTGATGGCAGAGTTTGGTTGGAATCAAAATTATGAGTTTATGTTAGATTATGAACGTTTCGTGGGCGAGTACTTTCGGTTATATGGAGGTGTTAAATCTGAAAATGAAAAGAAAGACGCATTCGAAGATCATGATCTGGTTGGGCGGATCGGCGCAAGATATCTGCTTTGGTATGTTTTGGATACAGATGTTAGTATTGATTACAAACTGCGCCCGGAGTTAAACCTGAATACACACATCCCATTTACCCGGCGTTTTATAGCCACTGGACATTTTGAGTGGAAAACCAATTTTGGATTAGTTGAAGAGGTTCGTGGTAAAGATGTTATTGACCAGGAATTTACTTACACAGCAGGATTTGAGTACTTGCTTAATAAAAACTTCTTTTTGATTGGAAACTATGATAACCGTTTTGGATGGGGTGGAGGATTAGGGTGGAGGTTTTGATTAAAGATCAGAACCTCTTAATCTCAGCGCATTCCCAATAACCGATACAGAGCTGAAACTCATAGCAAGAGCTGCAATCATCGGGGAAAGCAGGATTCCAAAAATAGGATACAATACTCCTGCAGCAACGGGTACGCCAACAGAGTTATAAACCAATGCAAAGAAAAGGTTTTGCTTGATATTCTTTACCACCTGACGGCTAAGATTTTTTGCTTTCACTATTCCGTTAAGGTCTCCTTTTACCAAAGTAATCATCGCGCTTTCTATGGCTACATCTGTTCCGGTTCCCATAGCAATTCCCACGTCGGATTTTGCAAGTGCAGGGGCATCATTTGTACCATCACCAGCCATCGCTACTTTTTTGCCCTCCTGTCGCAGACGTTCGATTTCATCAAGCTTATCTTTAGGCAGGCATTCCGCTTTATAAAAAGATAAGCCAGTTTCTTCCGCAACTGCTTTAGCTGTTTGTGGATTGTCTCCGGTAAGCATTATCACATTAAGCCCTTTCTCCTGAAGTAATGTAACAGCTTTTTTACTGCTTTCTTTGATAGCATCAGAGATCACTACAAATCCGGCAATTTCATCATCAACAGCTAACCATGAAACCGTTTTGCCCCGATTTTGATAGGCGTCAGCTTTTGCCTTGTGTTGTTCCGAAACAGAGGTATCAGAATCAGTGAACATTTTTGAATTGCCGATCTTAACAACTTTCCCGTCCATACTGCCCTTAACCCCTTTTCCGGTTACGGATTCAAAATCAGAAACCCTTAGCAGTTCTGTATCTTTTGCCTTAGCAAACTCGACTGTTGCTTTAGCCAGAGGATGTTCACTTTCATTATTCAGCGAAGCGATATATTGGGTAACTTTTTCTTCGGAGAAGCGGTTACTCACAGAAATTATGGCTTCAACAGAAGGTTTGCCTTCAGTAATGGTGCCCGTCTTATCAATGATTAATGTATCAACTTGATTCATTTGTTCAAGAGCTTCCGCATTTTTAATAAGCACCCCATTTTGAGCTCCTTTACCCACACCAACCATTACCGACATTGGGGTTGCAAGGCCTAAGGCACACGGACAGGCTATAATAAGAACAGCTATTGCATTTATTAAGGCGTACACATATGGCGGTTCCGGCCCCAAGAAAGCCCATAGTACAAAAGTAATTACTGATATAAGAATAACCAGCGGCACAAAGTAAGCAGATATTCTATCAGCCAGATTTTGAATAGGAGCCCGGCTTCTGCTTGCCTGATTTACCATTTCCACTATTTGAGAAAGCAAAGTGTCTGCGCCTACTTTTTCTGCCCGCATTACAAAAGAGCTGTTACCGTTAATGGTTCCTGAGTTGACAGAATCACCATTGGATTTTTCAACCGGAACAGGTTCTCCGGTAATCATAGATTCATCGATAGTAGTTTGGCCTTCTACAATGAGCCCATCTACCGGAATTTTTTCTCCAGGTTTAACTTTTAAGAGGTCACCGGCTTTAATTTCGTTGATATGTATTTCTTCTTCTTTTCCATCTCTAATTCTTATTGCAGAATTAGGAGCTAATTTCATTAACTCTTTAACCGCATTGTTAGTTTGTGAGTGAGCTCTTGCTTCTAAAACCTGCCCGAGCAGAACAAGTGTTAGGATTACCGTCGTAGTTTCAAAATATAGATGGACGGTTCCGGCTTCGGTTTTAAATTGTTCGGGGAAGAAGTCGGGGAAAATCAATGCAAACACGCTGAATAGCCACGCAATACCTGCCCCAATCCCGATGAGGGTGAACATGTTCAGGTTCATGGCCCGCAGTGATCGCCACGCTCGTTCAAAAAACATCCGGGTTGCATAAAAAACGACAGGAAGTGAAAGCACAAACTGAGCCCAGTTCCAAAAAGTAATATCAAGAAGTGCATAGAGAGGATTCTTTGTGAGCATATCTGACATCGCGATAAGAAAGATAGGTAGGGTGAAGAAAACGGCAATCTTGAGTTTTCCAAGAAGCTCTTTATATTTTTTTTGTTCTGTCGATTCATCCGCTTCTTTAGGAACTAAGTCCATTCCGCACACGGGGCAATCGCCGGATTTTTTATAGGTTTTATCTCCCTCACAATGCATAGGGCAGTAAAAAACTCCGTTCCCATCAAGATTTTCGGCGGTTTCTTTATGGCTTAAGTGAGTATGGTTGGATAGTGGTTTTGCTGTATGGATCGAATAATTTCCCGAAAGAGTATCTAGTGATTTCTGAAGCTCTTCAACCTTAATATGTTCCGACATTTCAATTTCAGCAGTATGGTCTTTTAAAGAAACAGAAATCTGTTCAACATGCTCTACTTTTGAAAGAACTTCGGTTATGTGGTTTTTGCAGCCATTACAGCTCATTCCTTTAATGTGATAGGTATGCTTCATAAGGAGTTTTTGATATGAATATCTCCAGAATTTCTTAACGATTACTTACAGTATTGATAATAAGGTGTGTAAGATTTTAACCGATTGCCTAAATCTTGTCTAAAGGTGTGCGTTCAGCCGATGCCATAGCTCTGAAAGCAGAGGGAGAAATGCCTGTTTCGGCTTTAAATTGATTCGATAAATACTGAGAGCTGCTGTATCCTAATTCCCAAGCAATTTCGCTGATGGTTTTCTCTCCATATACCAGAAGTTCTTTTGCTTTTTCGATGCGTTGTTGGATCGCATATTTTTCGATAGTACGCCCCTCCATTTTTGAAAAAATGGAACTGAGTGTTGAGTAACTTTGTCCTATGCTCTCTTCCAGATATGTGGACATATTTATTCTGGTATCGCTTTTTTGATGATGAATGTATCCGATAATCGCTGATTTTATTGCCGACACCAACTTGGAGTTTTTATCATCAATCAAATCGAAGCCTTCTTTCCGGAGCATTCCGGAGAGCACTTCTTTGTTGATGCTAACAGGCTTTTCAAATTCAACCACTCCAAGACCGATATGTTTTACCGGATAATTCAGGGCATTCATTATTTGTCCAACTACTTTGATACAGCGGTCGCAAACCATATTTTTGACAAAAATGTTAGAACAGAGATTTGGCATAATTGGTTTTTAAAAGACATCGAAAAATAGCTAAAATCCTGGGTCGGATGAAGGCTAATCTATCCTGCCGATCAGGTATAAAAATGTTATCTTTGAGGGAACATAAAATAAAGGAGATCATGAGCAATTTCAGAGTTGAAAAAGATTCTATGGGTGAAGTTAAAGTGCCAAAAAACGCTCTTTATGGAGCCCAAACTCAACGTGCACACGACAACTTCCCGATCAGTGGAATTAAGTTCAACAGAGATTTTATTCAGGCATTAGGGTACATCAAAAAATCGGCAGCACTCACGAACTCTACACTTGATTTAGTAGATGAAAAGATTGCAAATACTATAACAGAGGCTGCACAGGAAGTAATTGAAGGGAAGCATGATCAGGAATTTGTAATTGATATTTTCCAGACTGGTTCAGGTACTTCCTCTAACATGAATGCGAATGAAGTGATCTCCAAGAGGGCAAACCAGCTTAGTAATGATGAATTAGGCATTCATCCAAACGATCATGTGAATTTTGGCCAAAGCTCGAACGATGTGATTCCAACAGCAATCAGGATATCGGCAGTGCTAGCAGCAACTAACAAATTGATTCCTGCTCTCGAGCATTTGAGAGATACTTTTATTAGCAAAGGAAAAGAATATGCTGACGTGGTAAAAACAGGGCGTACCCACTTAATGGATGCAATGCCTGTTACCATTGAGCAGGAATTTAGCGGATATGCGCGGCAGGTAGATTTGGGAATTGACCGGATTGAATCTGCATTAGCCAGAATGGCTGAGCTGCCACAAGGCGGAACTGCTGTTGGCACAGGAATTAATACCCATGCCGAGTTCGGGAAGCGTTTTGCTGAGAAAGTTTCTGAATTAACAGGAATCGGTTTTGAAGAAGCAGAAAACCATTTTGAGGCACAGGCAACAGTGGACGCTCCTGTTGAACTTTCAGGGCAGTTAAAGACCATCGCCGTTAGCTTAATGAAAATTGGCAATGATTTACGTTGGATGAACTCCGGACCAAATGGAGGGTTGGGAGAAATTCAACTTGCCGCATTGCAGCCTGGTTCTTCCATTATGCCGGGCAAAGTAAATCCGGTTATTGAAGAATCGCTTACTATGGTATGCGCCCAGGTAATTGGGAATGATACATCTATTACAATTGGTGGGCAGGCCGGAAATTTTGAACTGAACGTGATGCTTCCGGTGGTGGCTCATAACCTGCTTCAATCAATCGAAATTCTTGGAAATGCAGCTCGCAATTTGGCAGATCGTTCAGTTTCGAGGTTAGAGGTTCGAAAAGACATAATTGTCGATATGGTAGGTAGAAACCCGATTCTTGTAACAGCATTGAATCCAATTATCGGATACGATTTAGCTGCTAAAATTGCGAAAAAAGCTTTTGCAGAAAACCGACCTTTATTTGATGTGGCCAAAGAGATGACTGATCTTTCGGATGAAGAGTTAAAAAGTGCTTTGGATCCAATCAAAATGACCAAAGGTGGATTTACTGACTAAGTATTTTTGTTAGTCACTTTATCAGGTTATTAAAAGACGAAAACCGGGAGCGCTTTATTTTGAAAGAAAAGCGCTATATCGTATTATTGAGCCCCGATTATCTAGGGTTCCTTTCTATTGTATGTAAATTATTTAATTACTGAAAATGGCAGAGACGAAGACACGTAAAAAAATATCGGCATTCAGTGCAGCTAAGAAAAAAGAGATCTTAGCGGATTATAAATTAGGCTGGTTAAGCCGCTATATGTCTTTGATTGGTAGAAAAGAAGTACTAACAGGAAAAGCTAAGTTTGGGATTTTTGGCGATGGAAAAGAGATGCCACAAATTGCGATGTCTAAAGTTTTTAAAGATGGAGATTTTCGTTCCGGTTATTATCGCGACCAAACATTTATGCTTGCCATTGGAGGGGTAACCCCGGTTCAGTTTTTTGCCCAACTTTACGCTACCCCTGATACGGAGTTAGAACCACATTCTGGTGGGCGGCAAATGAATGCTCATTTTGCAAGCCGCTTGTTGAATGATGATGGTACATGGAAAGATCAAACTAAGATGAAGAATACTTCTTCTGATATGTCGCCTACTGCCGGGCAAATGGCCAGGCTGCTTGGATTGGCGCAAGCATCTAAAGTCTATCGTAACGAAAAAACGCTAAAGGGCAAAGAATGGAATAAATTTTCCAAAAAAGGAAATGAAGTTGCTTTTGGCACTATTGGCGATGCCAGTACATCTGAAGGGGTTTTCTGGGAAACTATTAATGCAGCAGGTGTGCTCCAGGTTCCCATGATTATGTCGGTTTGGGACGATGGCTGGGGTATTTCCGTTTCTAAAAAATACCAAACCACAAAAGAAAGTATCTCGGAAGTTCTATCAGGTTTCCAAAGAACCAAGAACAAACCCGGATACGAAATACTAAAAACCAAGGCATGGGATTATCCCTCTTTAATTGAAACGTACCAAAAGGCAGAAGAAATTGCCCGTAAACAACATGTTCCGGTTTTAGTGCATGTAGAAGAAGTAACACAGCCACAGGGGCATTCCACTTCAGGATCGCATGAGCGGTACAAGACCGAAGAAAGATTGAAATTTGAGGAAGAGTTTTGCTGTCTTCAGAAAACCAGGGCATGGATACTCAAAAATAAAATTGCTGCCAAAAAGCAGCTTGATGAGTTAGAAGAAGAAGCACTGAACGAAGCGAACTCAGCAAAAAAAGAAGCCTGGAAAAATTATAGTGAGCCGATAAAAGCTGAAAAGACTCAGATGATGGATTGGCTGGCTGGTTTGAAAGAAGAGACCGGGCAGGCAAAAATTGACGACGTGATAAAACGCCTTAAAATGGTTCAGAATCCAATCAGAAAAGATGTGCTTTCTGCGGGCAAAAAAGCGTTATATGCCACGGCCGGTAAATCCAGCTCAACAAAAACAACATTGATTGAGTGGGTTAAACAAAGCGAAGAAAACAACAAAGAGCGGTTTAATTCTCACTTATTAAGTGAAACTGAGTTTTCTCCTCTTAGGATTGAAGAGGTGAAGCCCGAATATTCTGAAAAGCCAAAAAATGTGGATGGCCGGGTTGTTCTGCGTGATAATTTCGATAAGATTTTTGAGAAATACTCAAATACTCTGGTTTTTGGCGAAGACGCCGGAAAGCTGGGTGATGTAAACAAAGGTCTGGAAGGCATGCAGGACAAGTACGGAGAGATACGTGTTTTTGATACTGGAATTCGTGAGGCTACCATTTTAGGCCAGGGAATTGGGATGGCACTGCGGGGGCTTCGCCCAATTGCTGACATACAGTACCTGGACTATGTGCTTTATTGTTTTCAAGGAATGAGTGATGATTTAGCCTCTCTGCGTTATAGAACCAAAGGTGGCCAGGCTGCGCCGTTGCTTGTTCGAACCAGAGGACACAGATTGGAAGGAATTTGGCATTCAGGCTCGCCAATGGGGGTTTTGATTAACGGTTTAAGAGGTATACATATATGTGTTCCAAGAAATCTAACTTCTGCTGCCGGGTTTTATAACACTTTGATTCAAGGGGATGATCCGGCACTGGTTATTGAACCCCTAAATGGATATCGCCTTAAAGAAAAGATGCCCGATAATCTGGGAGAATTTACAACACCGCTTGGAGTTCCGGAAGTCGTGAAAGAAGGAGAAGATATCACAGTAGTTTCTTATGGCTCAACATTCAACATCATTGAAGGGATGATTCCACAGTTTGAAGAAACGGGAATATCTATCGAGTTAATTGATGCCCGTACACTGCTTCCATTTGATCGAAATCATATGATTGTTGAGTCGCTCAGGAAAACAAACCGTTTGTTGGTTGTGGATGAGGATGTTCCGGGAGGAGCTTCCGCGTTTATCATGCATCAAATACTGGAAATTCAGGAAGGGTATAAACATCTTGATTCGAAACCTCATTGCCTGACAGCTCAGGAGCATCGCCCTGCTTATGCTACTGATGGAGATTATTTTAGCAAGCCAAATGCGGAAGATATTTATGAAGAAGTGTATGAGATCATGAGGGAATGTGAGCCTGATCGATTTCCGGAACTGTATTAAAACATTCATCTTTTTAAGAGGAAATACCTTAGAAATTCTTTGCGGAGCTTGGAGGTTTAAATAAGGTTATATCAATCCTCTCGCCTTCAATTCCAGATATTTATTTATCGCGTTTACAGAAAGCTCCTTAGGAGGGGTGAGGATTGTATGTATGCCTCTTTGATTTAAGGTTTTCACAATTTGCTTTTTCTCATAGCTGAATTGTTCGGCAATTGTTTTGGTGTAGATTTCGCCAACGGTTTTTGGCTCCATTTCAAGCAGGGAACTCATCTCGGTGTTTTCGAAAAATACAGTAACCAATAAATGATCTTTGGCAACGTGTTGTAAATAAGGCAGGTGGCGTTCCATCCCGGAATATGTTTCAAAGTTGGTGTAGAGTAAGATGAGACTTCGTTGCTTGATATGGGTTCTCAAAGATATGAGAAGCCGCTCATAATCTGATTCCAGGAAATTGGCTTCGAGGTTATAAAGAGCTTCCTGAATACGTTGAATGTGTGTACGTTTTTTTTGAGGGAGAACTACCGTGGAATCGTTATTTGAAAAAGTTACCAATCCGGCTTTGTCTTCTTTCAGCAGTGCAATATTTGAGATTACCAGGCTGGTATTAATTGCATAGTCCAGCAAATGCAATTCATCAAAAGGCATTTTCATGACCCTGCCCATATCAATTACATTAATTACCTGTTGTGATTTTTCATCCTGATATTGGTTGATCATTAATTGGTTTGCACGGGCAGTGGCTTTCCAGTTTATAGATCGAATATCATCTCCGGGCACGTAATTTCTGATTTGATCGAACTCCATGGTGTGTCCTATTCGCCGGATCTTTTTAATGCCAATATCAGTAAGGCGGTTTGATATGGCATATAGTTCAAATTTTCTCATCTGGATAAAAGAAGGATACACAGGTACATCCATATTTTTTCCTGTGATGTATTTTCTTCTGGCTATTCCAAACATAGTTTCAGCAAAACAGACGGTACATCCAAAATTGTAAACTCCTCTTTCTGTAGGGCGCACTTCGTAGGTTTTCTTCTTTTGTTCTCCGGGTTTTAATCCTGTTATGATGTTAAAATCCCGAATCTGAAATTGGGGAGGTAGTTCTTCGATAATTTCAAGTTTACACCGAAATACATAGCTGCTGGAAATTGTTAGCGTAATTTTATTTTGATCACCGTTGGATAGGCGTTTGGGAGCAATTCGTTCTATTTGGATTCCATCATTAATTCTGAAAAGCAGAAGCACATCAAGGATAGTAATCAGTGCCAGCCCGATTAGTGTAATTTGAGCAACTGCTTCTAACGCCGGAATAAAGAAGCCGCCAAGAAACAGGAAAACCGTTCCAAATAAAATCTGGAAGAAACGATTCGAAAAATAAAGGGACTTAAAAAAGCGGACTATCTCGGCACCTCCACTTTTTCTAGCATCATAGCAATAACCTGATCCGGGGTAATTCCTTCCATTTCTTTTTCGGGCGTAAGAGTTATTCGGTGGCGAATAACCGGTTTTATGATAGCTTTAACATCCTCAGGTGTGATGAAATCTCTTCCTTTTATTGCTGCATGAGCCTGAGAAGCTCGCATCACAAATACAGCAGCTCTTGGGGACGCACCGATGGATATGGAGCTGCTGTTTCTTGTAGCCTGAATGATTTGGGCTATATATTTCATTAATTCAGGTTCAACATGCACCCGGTTAATCACTTCTCTTTGAGTAATAACTTCATCTGCTGTAACAACCTGTTCAAGCAAAGAAATGTCTATTTTGTTTTGCCGGTTAAAGCTGCCATCCAGAATATTGATTTCTTCTTCCAGATTTGGATACGGTACTTCAATCTTGAACAAGAAACGATCTAACTGAGCTTCCGGTAAACGATAGGTGCCTTCGTGTTCGATTGGATTTTGAGTTGCTATAACCATGAAAGGAGCCTCCATGATATAAGTGGTTCCATCAACTGTTACCTGGCGTTCTTCCATTACTTCAAAAAGAGCAGCCTGGGTTTTAGCCGGCGAGCGGTTAATCTCATCAATCAAAATGAAGTTCGAAAAAACAGGGCCTTTTTTAAATTCAAAATCATTGGCTTTGTTGTTGAAGATAGAAGTTCCAATTACATCAGCAGGCATCAAATCCGGAGTGAACTGGATTCTCGAAAAACCGGAATTAACGGTGCGTGCCAGAAGTTTTGCAGTAAGTGTTTTTGCAACCCCGGGTACGCCCTCAACTAAAACATGTCCGCCCGCTAGCAGAGCAGTAATTAGTTGCTCGATCATTTCTGTTTGGCCTACAATTACTTTTTCAATTTCAGTTCGTATGGAACTGGCCAGTTTCTGAACTCCCGATAGGTCTATTCTGGATGAGAATTCAGCCTCAGAAGCTGAAGCAGTTTGGGTATGTTCGTTAATGGGCTTGTTTGAAGTTTCTTCTGTGCTCATCGTTTACTTTGGTTATAGAATCGATCGATTCTTTGGGTTAATAGTTTCAGGGTATCAGCAGAAATATTTTTGGCTTGCCGGATTTCAGCAAAAAGAGAAAAGAGCGCATCTATTTCCTGAATGTTAATACCCGAACGTTTAGCTACGTTATTTAAAAATTTGTCGTCAACCTTGTGCGTTTCCAGTCCAAGATTGGAACGAATGTATTCCAGGAAGAAGTCGATACGTTTAATAGCAATGGTTGTATGTGTTCCTTTTTCCAGGTACAAATCCCCAATAGTTTTGGCAAATTCAATACTTGAATTCACTGGTGGTTTTATTACAGGAATAATTCGCTGTTTTCGTTTACCTCTGAAGATCATAAAGGCCACAATGCCAAACATAGTTATATACCAGGCTGTGCTCAGGGTTTTATCTGCCAATACATATTTGATAGGGCTGTTTTCATATCTGCGGCCGTCTTTATAATACTCATCCCAGATAAGGGTATTACCAGCAGGCAGGTAAGAGAGCGCAGTGAAGGCATATTCAGCATAACTCACATCCCGCATAAAGAAATTAGTAAATACAGCCGGGTTTGCATGCACAAATAAAGCACCTTCTCCAAAGTCTATTTTTGCAAAATTAGCCAGGTTCTTTTCGTCTATGCCAAGTATTGTTGCAGAAGAAGAATCAACCGATGTAAGATATCTTCGGATTAATTTGGGGTATTTCCAAACTTTGGTGGTATCAAATGTTGGGTTTGTGAATGCAAGGGCAAAAGTGTCAACAGATTGAACATTGAAGTTTGTGATGGAAGAATCCCAGGGGGAATAGGCGAGGTCAGCTTTCAGGTTCAATGTATCGGCCAATGCCAGGTTAAATGTACTTGCGGCCATAAATACATAATCTCCTTCAGCTACACGATTCAGCAGCATTTCAGTCTCAAAACGGTCAAAGCCCAATTCCGAATTGATGAAGATCCAGTTATAGCGTTCGTTTGGTGAGTTGAACTCGTTATTCAGGGAAACAAATAAAGGTTGATTGTTTACCAGTACCTTGTTTTTTACAGTAAGGCGAGGGCTTTCTTCTTTTAAGATGTATGCTCCGTAAGGGATTTTATCCAATGCCGAATAACTTTCGCTCCAGTTGATGGGTTTGGGGCCAATGGCTTGTAAGAGTACATACAGTACAATGATGGAGCCCATTACTGTAAAGTATAGGATCTCTTTTTTATTCATGCGTATTCTCCAACAGGCTTAGCAAAACGGAGTAGGATTTTTGCATGGCAGCGAAGCGATCCGGACTGATATTGAAGTTGCCGTACTCGGCATAATCATGGATGAAGGTGAGCGTGTTGAATGATTTTTTTAGCGGGCTATTGGTGATCTCTTCCAGGTATTCATGATTTGTTTTGTCGTTTGCCCAGGAGATAACTTCATACTCGTTTAAAACTTGCAGTACCTTTAAGTAAAGATACCGGGCCGCTAATTGATAGTTTTGCTTTTGGACGGCCTCGTTCATGAGCTTATCAAGATCAACAGAATCAATGTGCTCTTCGTGCAGATTTATTTTCAGTTTTTTGGAAGCCGACCTTCCTGTAAAAGCTGCATCAAGATTTCCTTTAAAGAACGCATTAAGCAATAACCCCAAAGCAATAACAAAAAGAATAAGTAAGATGATTCTTCCGGAGATAATGCCATAGGAGCTTCTAAAAATACGATCGAGCTGTTTGCTCAGCCAGCCCAAAAAACGCAGCATCCATGAATCGGATGACTGGATATCAGTTTCGTATTGAAATGCTTTGTCACTCCTATAGGTGTTGATTCTTTCTTCTTCCGGCAGGCGAACATCCACGGTAGTGGTATCAACAGGAAGTTGCTGCGCTCTACTTGTTGATGCAGGAAGCATAACAGCCAGAAAAGAAACAAAGAGAACGACTTTTTGCATGCTTAGATGTTCTGTTGGCTATATTTAATCTAATTATAATTGATCTATTTGTGATCGCAATCCAGAGCCGTCTTTTCTTTCTCTTAGGTTAAAGAAGTGGAGCCCTAAGGATATGAATTGAGCAGAGGAGAAAATGAGTTGAAAGAAGTACATAACTGCGTAAACAACTCCCATAAATGCCCCCATGTTTTGATCTAAGGCACCATCTCCAATTCCAACAATCAGCCCAAAAATAATTAAAACGGGTATAATCATAAGATAAGAGAGCATCCCGAAAATGAGAGCAATTACAAAGTACACGCCAAAAGTAATCCAGAAATTATCCCTGGTTAAATCCCAGGAACGCCTTAGAGCTTCAACCGGGGTACTGTTTTCGATAAAATATGCAGCCGGGAACAGCATAAGTTTAACAGCTATATATATCATTAAAGGAAAAAATACCATAATAGCTATGAAGACAAATTCCTGAAGGATCAAAAACAGGATAATCATCAAAAAATAAAGAGGAACGGCAATTCCAATATAAATAGCCACCAGAATCAGGCTTTTCAAAAACATCCCCCTGCTAAATTCACTAAGGTTAGCTGGTACATCGCCTTTTGATGTATGCATCATATGTTGATGTACAACTGCCAGCAGCAACCAGGTTGTTATAAACACAGCAACTATTCCAAAGAAGACGGCTGCTCCCGAACCAATAACTTGCGAAGGATCACTTTCAATAAGCACAGGATCCTGGAACGCTGTTCCAAAAAGGCTGCCTAATCCTCCACCTAATAAGAGTGCAGCTAATAGCAGAGAAGGCAGCACATATACAGCAAAAGGTTTTAACAAGGTAACATTATGAACCCTGATGTATGTGAAGGTATCTCCAATGATTTGGCCCAGATCTCTGGGCTTATCTAATTCAAGTTTTTGCATAGTGTAGTTGTTTTTGAGTGTATCCTATATGTTGTGGTAGCAGTACAAAGTATATGATAATATAGGCGGCTGAAAGTGAAATAATAGCCCAGCTGCTCCAGTCTGGCATTTCAGTTAACCGGGTTACAAAAGATTCTAAAAATCCGGCTGCAATAAACAATGGTACTAATCCAATAATCATCTTTACGCCCTCTTTCGCTGCTTTAACCATGCTGGCTGTGCGAGAAAGCGTGCCGGGAAAAAGAAAACTGTTGCCTAACACAAACCCGGCTGCACCGGCAATTACAATAGCAGAAAGCTCGATAGTACCATGAATCATAATTACCCGAATGGCTTCATAGAGCAATCCTTCATTGTTAAAGAAGTTCAGGAAGCAACCCACCATCACTCCATTGATGAGCAGAAAATAGCCGGTTCCGAATGCAGTGAGCAAACCCATAATAAAAGCATTGAAAGAAACCCTGATATTGTTATAAGTAATGCCAAAAAACATATTCATTTTCCGGGCACTTTTGTAAACGGCCAGGGGGTCTCCGTTTTCGATATTGGTTAATGTCATGTTTACGTACCGGTCTCCAAGAATTACCCGTGCAAAGCTGTTGTCGTACGTTTGGGAGAGCCAGCCAATAGCTATTGCAGTCATAAAAACCAGGAAAGCATACAAAAGTTCTTTTTGCTTTGATGCGTACAGCGCAGGGAGTTCATAACTCCAGAAAGTAATAAAACGGCTGAAATTTTCTTTTCGTGTTTTGTGTATCGAGTCATGAACTTTAATTGAAAGTTCATTCAAATAACGTTCGGTCTTGGAATTTGGATACTGACTTTGAGCATAAGCGAGATCGTTAGTTAGCTCTGCATACAGTTCGGAAAGCTTATCGGGGTTATAGCCGGAATTTTTCGAAAGCACCGATTCAAACTCTTCCCATTTTTTTGCATTCTTCCTTAAAAAAACTACTTCCCGCAAATTTTGATAGCCCTGCTTTTGTAATTGATAAGTTTGACGCTATTTTAGACGTTTGTTTTACAGAAGAATAGTAGTTCATTTCGCTATAAATACAAACCCTGATGAATAGAATTAGTTTAGAAACCTCACAGCACGTGCTCATCAATTATGAGCCCGCTGATATATTTGAAAGAATACTCGCCTGGTTTATTGATATTATGATGCTGATAGCGTATTCATTCATTATCAACTTTATATGGGATGGGGTTACCGCCGATGATTTTACCTGGCAGGGCGATTATGGGTGGATTCAATTTCTCATAATTACTCTACCCGTTTTTTTATACCACCTGATAATCGAAACTCTGTGGAAAGGATATTCGCTTGGTAAAAAGATCATGAAAATCCGGGTAGTTAAGATAGATGGAAGCCGGCCCGGGCTAGGGAGTTATATAGTAAGGTGGCTATTCCGGATATTTGAGATCACCCTTATGGGAGGGGTATTTGCTCTGATTACCATTTTGATAAATGGTAAAGGGCAGCGATTGGGAGATATTGTTGCAAAGACTTCGGTTGTGAGAGACAGAAGCAAAACAAAACTTTCTGATACTATTTTTGCTGATATCGATACCGATTATACACCTCATTTTAGTGGTGCTCTTGATTTAACTGATAAAGACATCAATATCATTAAAGAGGTTTTGGGCTCAAGAAATACCTATGACTACAACACCTGGTTTGTGATGGTTACTAAAACCCGAAAAGCAATTGAGGAGAAAACAGGAATTATCAATCCTGATATGAAAGGTGATGAATACCTCGAAGCTGTTATTGAGGATTATAATCATCAACACGCAACGCAACCAGCTTAGTTATCATTACGAGGGAAACGAAGCAGCCACTAAAAGAATGTTTTGGTCGCATTTCGAAAGTTCCCTCAATGGTTCTTATTGTGGAGGTTTTTCTCCCGTCAGTGATTGGGCTGGCAAATTATGTGGCGAACCTGCGGATTAAAATTTTTGACTCGGGTACCTGGCTGGTTAAATATCAACCCATCCCGCAGAACTCAGCTTTTTCTCTAAAACAGGGCCTCGAAGGTTGTGCATTTATTAGGCAGGGTTATTCCCAGGGATTTATTAAATCAACTCCACATTCTTCAAAATCCTGCGTGTTTCTTGTAGCAACCTGCAACCCTCTTGATTTGGCGATTGCAGATATTTGAGCATCGTATTGACTGATAGGCTTTCCGGATTTTCTTCTTGATGAAGTTATTTGAGCGTATGCTATACTTGCTTCAGAATCGAAAGATAAAACTCTACCTTTAAAATCTTCCTCAAACATGGCAAGTGCACTTTTGATTAATGCAGATTTTCTTTTTCCATTTGAGAGTAAAGCTATTCCATATAAAATCTCGGCCTGAGTTATTGCAGAGGTAAATAATAAATCCGGATTTTTAGCCGATACCCAGCTCACTACATGTGAAGAAGGCTCGGGTTTCATAAGTTCAGATATCACATTGGTATCAAGAAGGATCATTTTGAAAATTTAATGGTTCCCGAATAGGTTCTCGCGGTATTTCCGGTAATTCGATACCTCCGGTTTTGTGAAACCTTTTTTGGATAGATTTAGCAAGATTTACCGCAGGCTGCGATTCCTTTGCTAGTGCCGATCTTAAAATATTCCGGACTTCCTCTTCCATAGATCGTCCATTTTTTGCGGCCTGAACTCTGAGTTTTGTCTTATCTCTTTCATCCAAATTTCGAATAGTTATACTGGCCATAGTTTTGTGTTCATTTTGACTTCAAAGTAATCAATGATAGCATTGCAATCAATTAAGTGTATAGATATAGTAACTTCTATCTGCCTTACTTATTTCCTGAGCAGCAGGTTTAGAAAAAGGAAGCTGGCATTGAATTTATAATTTGTTTAGAAACCTTATATGGATATTGGATATTCTTTTGTTCGATCATCTTTTTTTATTTAGTCATTGCGAGGAGCCATTTATATAAATAAAGTTCATGTATTAGTCGACGAAGCAATCTTCCTGAACCAACCTTTATCATGAGATTACCCGCCTTCCAGAATACTTGTACGGCAGACAGACCTGCCTGCGCGAAGCTTCGGTATAAGCAGGCATCGTCGATGAATACCTTACCCCAAGTTAATTGGATACTCCTTCTGGATGACAAGAAAAGTCACTCAGAGACCCGAACATTCGGGACGATGAGTCTGCCCAACCAAGAAACGGGTTAGATGAGAATGGTGCAGATCCATCGCTCCGCTCTGGATGACATAGGATGAGTCTGTTTAATCATCTCGTTTTGTTCAGGAATAAAAACCTGCCGGTTTACCCTTTCAAAACGAGATGCTGAAACTCACATTTGGGGTAAAGCCCAACAAAAATCGGTCTTCTTGAAAAATCTCTACCTCTGTTTCGTTTAAATCAGATCTGTCAGGTTCAAAAAACCGGTTGAAAATGTTTCTTTGGTTATACAGGTTCAATGCAGAAAGGCCGATTTTACCCGTCCAGTTTGAACGCTGCCTGCCCGAAAAATAATACCATACTGATGCATCCAGCCTGTGATAATCGGGGAGCCTTTCTGTGTTAATATTACCGTATTCTATGGTGTAAAAAATTTCGGGGTTGGTATCTGTATCATTATCATCTGCGGCTTCGTTTCTTAAAGCAATGTCAGAAGTTGGCATAGTATATGGCAGCCCGGTTTTGTAAGTCCATCTGAGAGAAAACTCGATTTTGTTGAGCGTTAAAGACTGAGAAATGGAAATGGTATGTGGCCGGTCGAGAGAAGAAGTAAATCGATTATTATTCAACTCACCAAAAAAGCTTTCTGCTTCACTGTAAGAATAGCTGATCCAGGTACGGTATCTTTTAAATCTCTTTCTTAGCAGAATATCCACTCCACGAATATATTCTTCGCCGGTAATAAACTCATTGCCGGTATTTCCGCCAAAATTGTAATTCGCTGATGTAAGGCCGGTAAGCTTTTTCGAATACCCTTCTACATCAAATAACCAACCTTTGCCCTGTATAATAAATCCTGCATTAGCCTGAAGATTATGGATAATCGGAAATTCAGTAATATTGGCTGTGAACCATATTTCTTCTGAACTGTTGGATATAGTGTTCTCAAAATTGGTGAGAGTCCGGAAAATTTGATGATGGCTGGTTGCGGAGGATTTTAGCGTAAGCCAGTTGGTGGGAGAATAGGAGGCTGAAAGTTGAGGATCCAGCGTGTGTACGCCTGCATATTCAAAGAAATTGTACCGGAAACCAACATCAACTAAAAAACCAAAATCAGGTTTGTAAATGTAATTGCCAAAAAGCCCGAAACTATTCCCCTGCTCATTAAAACTTTCGATAACATCAGGTGTAAAGCTGTTTTCTTCTCTCAAAGCATAGCTGATGTTAATTCGATTGAACTGCGTACCGAATTTCAGCAATCCGGTTTTAAGTGCAACTGAGTGGATGAGTTTAAGCTCCAGATTTTGAAGATCGTTTTTTCTTAAACCACGATCTGAAAGTGAATCGGGGGCATTTACAAATTCATCTTCAAACTCATCATCATCCTTATTTGGGTCATCCAGGTCATCATCCGGATCGTCATCGTTATAAGAAGCGTATTTAGCAATTTGTTTTGGAGTGTCATCAAGCCCGTTAATTTCACGCTGAAATAAAAACTGATAATCAAGTTTGTACTGAGAGTACGAGGCCGTGGCTGTAGTAGACCAAATATCGCCCCAGTTGGCATTCCATGTTGTGTTGATTCCATAATGCCCCACATCATGTTTCTGGAAATCTGCTGTTTCCCGATTTTGATTTACCGATTGGAAATTCAAAATATTGGTACCGGCGAAAAAGCTGGCCGAAAAACTCTGGTCCAGCGAAGGATTATAAATCACTTTTGAATTTATATCCCAGAACCTGATTTCATTATCAGCATCAAACTCTTCTTCTAATACTATATTGCGGCTTTCATTTAAACGGCTTCCGTTAAACAGTTTGTCATCATAAGCGGTATATGTTGGGGTGGTATAATAATCATTGAGGGATCTTCTTGTGGATAGATAGACGGATAACTGCTCATTTTTTGTGGGGATCATGGCAGAGCCGTTAAAATGCGTCATGTTTGAATCGAATTGGTAGCGGGCTTTCGCTGGTATATAGTAGGGGGCATCCAGATCGATTAAGCCTGCAGCACTTCCGCCATATTGCGTGGGGATGGCATTTCGGTAAATGTTCATTCTTGAAACTGAGGAGGGCACAAAAGAAGATACCAATCCAAAATAATGAGCACTATGGTACACGGGAATGTCGTCCCAGTAAATGGCTACCTGATCGCTATGGCTTCCACGAACATTCAGATCAGAAGCAGATTCATTTGCAGAAGAAATTCCCGGGATTTGCTGTAAAGAATACAACGCATCAGGTTCCGATAATCCTGGAATTATATTCGAATCGCCGGGGTACATACTAAGTTGAGAGCCATTTTCGCTTACTGTAATTCCTGAATTCAGGTACTCAGTTACTGTAATTCCTTCTAATAAAATCTGATTTGGTTGAAGAAAAATAGTGTCAATCTCGTTCACATATAAGTCAACAGCCAAGGCCTTGAAAGTGTCGAAGCCTATGTAAGAAATTTCCACTGTTTTATTTCCGGGTTTTTTGATGTAATAATCAATAGAGCCATCCAGATTAGCATGTGTTCCTTTAAAAGCGTCTGTTTCTTTTAGCTGAGCATAGCCAAGAGGCAGTCCGTCATCAGCAGCAATAATGGTGAGGGTAAGCTGAACACCAATATCTTCAATAGATTTAATGGTAATGAAATTTCCTTCCACAAATTGAAACCCAAGCCGGTAAGGTTTCAGGAGTTTATTTAAAAAAACATCAATTCCTTCATTTTCGGATGAGATACTGATTAATGCCGATGGCATATTGTTATTGGAATAAGAGAAAAGCAGGTTGTACCGGGCTGAGATTTCATTCAGAATAGAGATCATGCTTTTTTGCTCCGCCGAATAGGTGATACTTTGAGCGTTTACAGCTTTGGAAATACTCATCAATAAAAATATTGCAAGTAAAATCGGGCGCATGGCTGGATTAGTTAAAAACGGTTAGCTCTTTCGTATGTTCGTTATAGGAATACTCAATACCAAAAGGATCGAGAACTAACATAACGGCATTACCGGCATCCCGGATAGAAAAATTACCGGTGTAGATTAGCGAATCAGGAATGGCTGCCCCTGATACCCGTATTCCAAACTGGCTTTGAAGCTCCTGTATGGCCAGGTTTAACGGTACATTGTTCAGTGAAATAATTCCTGATGTCCAGCTTGGGGATTCAGAAATTTCAAAATTTAATTTCTGTACGGGTTTACCGGGTTCATATCTGATTTCCTCACCGGGATCCAATTCTCTGGAAATAGTATCTATTTCTACCCTGATCCGTCCTTCATACACAGAAGCATCAAAGAAACCATTGCGGCTTTTTACGTTGAAACGGGTTCCAAGTACAGTTACTGAGCCAAAATCGGTGTTAACAGAAAAAGTACTCCCTGTTTTTACGTCAAAAAAAGCTTCTCCGTTTAAAGTGAGCCGGCGGTTGTTTTCCCAGTTCTCGGTGTGGTAGGAGAGAGATGAATTTGCATTTAAAATAATTTCAGATCCGTCGGGTAATTGAATGTTCTTTTGTTCAGCAAAAGCAGTTTGATACTCTATAAGGCCTGTTTGGTTGGTTTGATAAAAATAAACTCCAACTAAACCTACAATCAGAACAGCGGCAGCAACCGTCCATATTTTTACTTTGTTGAGTGTATGCACAACAGCTTTTTTCGGAGCTTTGGAGGCTGAATTGCGGCGGCGCGATTTCAGATCTGCAAACCCGGCATCAATATTAAATTCCGGAACCTCAAAGCCTTCGGTTAACCGGGCAATTTGTTCGAACTCATTAAATTCCTTAGAGCTTTCAAATTCACGTAGTTCTTCTTTGGAAAGCCCGCTGGCAAGCCATTTAGCTAAAAAAGTATCGTCATCTTTCCAGGAGTTCATAACTAAATTCTGTCTGCGTATTCGTTCAATTTTTCTCTCAATGTTCCAAGTGCTTTGCTCATTCTTTTTTCAACTGCTTTCTGGCTGATGCCAAGCCGTTCAGCAATTTCTTTATAAGAGAGTTTGTCGATCCGGTTTAGTAAAAAAGCTTCCCTTTGCCCATCCGGTAAATCACTGATAATGGTTTCTACACTGTTCTTAAACTCATCATATTCGAGTTTGAATTCGGGAGTTTCATATTCGAACGATTGCTCCGAATTGGTTTGAAATTCCATTCTTACTCTGTCGTGCTTAATCAGGTTTAGCATGGTATTTCGTGCAACGGTAAACAAAAAGCTTTTGGCTGCTTCAGGTACAATATCTTTACACTTTTCCCAAAGTTTAGAGAAAGCTTCCTGAACCAGATCGTTAGAGCGTTCCAGGTTTTTGCATCGGTAGTACAAGTAATTTCTTAGCTGTACGGAATGTTTCCGATACAATTTCTCTATTGTTTTATCTTCACAAATATTTGCCATTGCCATCCAAGATAATAGATTATTTAGAGATTGATAACTTTTCAGAGCGGGCAAAAGGTTCATTTTATCAATTCTGGAAATCAAAGATATTTGTACTGCCGCATTCATTGATGTTTTAAAACTTAACCTCTATTCCTGTTTGAAAATACGATGTAGTGTATTCTCTGTAAGCAAAGGTATTAGTTCGTTCTCTGTTCGAATTCCGTGTTACAAAAGAAGCCTTGGTGGTTAATGCTAAACGAGTTGTAAGTGGGGCTTTCAGCCCGAAAGAAAAATCCCAGAATTGGTGATTAAGTGACCTTCCACTTTGGGTTTTAAAATTACTGAAGTTCCTGAGTGTACGCTCTGCCCCAAGCTTGATCCTGGTTTCAGCGATGTAAAACTGAACATCCGTTCCAAATTCTATTTCATTGTAATTAAGGTTCCCTGATGGATAATCACCGACCAATGTGGCTGTTACCGGAAACTCAATTTCAAAGCGGCTGTTACTTGTTTTTAACTTGTATGCAGTGCCGGCCTCAACTTTTGAAAAAGCTCTTGAAGCTGCAATTATTGGGGAGTTTTGTGCAGTAAAGGCGATATTATTTTGATCCCGATACTGTAATTCTGTTTCTGCAGAAATTTCGTGAGTAACCACGGGGTTCTTCCACTTTTTCTTATATAATGCTTCCAGATAGTATGCCGAGTATCTGGTTTCGTTATTATCAAACTGGTCATAAATTTTAAGCCGGTATTTGGCTTCAAATTTCAGCCAGGCTCTGTCGCCGAGATAAAAATCCAGATGAACCGGAGCTTCGAATTGCCGGTAAGAAAGTCTTGTGCTGTATATCAGGTCGTTTTGATTTACTCCGTCTTGCTGCTTTCTTTTAAATTCCGGAGCAAATTCAATGTACCGGTTATCGGCATAATTAGCCCGGTAAGACGCGTATAGCCGGTATTCGTTTTTGTGAGCCTGGCTTTGTTGGTAGTATAAGTTAAGGCCAAGGTCAGCACTGATCTTTAGCCGGCTGTTTTCCCATTTTTTGTGATAGTCGGTATCAATGAAGAACCCATTGAATACAGAGTTCTGCCACAGCTGGTTTCTGGATAATGTCTCCGATGTTTCTACCAATACATCCGGGCTTTTAAAAATATTCCATTTATAGCCATTGGTAACTCCGGTTTTTGCTTGCCATTGAGCGATTGCAGGAACGGCAATAAATAAGTATGCGAGTGTAAATATGGTTAATTTTTTCATGGTTCTGTTATTTTAAAATATTAGCAAAAAAAGTGTTTGAGGAAGTGTTTTGGTTAGGCGCCTGCTGGGGCCGGACTTCCACAACAATTGGTTCATTAGCTGTTGATTCAAGTGCAAAAGTGTCGAATGCAGCGATACTCAAAAAGAAAGCTATCAGTATTAAAAAAGGTGTTTTTGGTTGTTTGTAATTCATGATTCAGTTGTTTGGTTGTTTTGTTTATTTCTAAAACAACTGAAGTGAAGTTTACCCTACCCCTTCACTAAATTTTTTTTGTCCCTGTATATTTTTAACCTTCTAAGGCGGAAAAGAACTTGTTGATTCAACAAGCAGCAAATTCAGTAAGAGTTGCTTTCAATCCTTTTTTGTTTGCCATTTGGATACCCAGGCCGGGACGCACATTCACTTCCAGTACTAATGGCCCTTTGTTTTTATCAATCACGATATCAATACCCAGATAGTTGAGTGGAAATGACCGGGCTACTTTAACAGATAATTCCATCAGGTCTTGCCAGTCAGGAATTTGAATGTCCCGGATTTTTGCCCCACTGTCGGGATGATGTTCGATGTAGCTTTTTCCATCGTATGTGTGGGTGAGTTTTCCGGTTTGCAGGTCAATCCCAACTCCCAGGCCGCCTTGGTGAAGGTTTGCTTTTCCGTCCGATTCGCTAGTAGGAAGCCGCAACATAGCCATCAAAGGCTTTTGATTGCAGAGAATCACGCGGATATCGGCTACCCCATGTTCATAAATATTGGTAAGCGTGGCGTGGGGGAGAATCAGCTCTTCAATAATTGCTTTATCGGTATCTCCAAAGGAGTATATTCCGAACAGGATATTGGCTATATGCGAAAAGATCTGATCTTCAGAAACAGGATTCTTTCCCTGAAACCATTGATTGTTTTTACGGCGCAGTATTTTAATTCCATTGCCGCCGCTGCCCATTGCCGGTTTAATTACAATGCTATCATTTGCCTGAAGGCTTTCCCACGTGCGTTCAATATTCCCGATATGGTGGATTACTGCAAATGTTTTGGGGCAAGCCAGGCCATTGCCTTCAAGAACTTGCTTGGTCAATAATTTGTCATCTGCGAATTTGTAATCTTTACGGTTATTCAACTCATAAATTAATGAGCAGTTGCGTTCATTGATTCCAAGAATGCCATTCGGCATACTCAATCTGGATGAAAAGAACTTACTTAACATGGCTGGCCTCGATTTTTTTAGTATCAAAGTTGCCGAAGCGTGCATACTCGGTAACCCTCAAGCCAATCCACTTACCTAACAGTAATCCAAACCCTGCGAGGCTGCATAGTATTTCCGGAAAGGTGATGAAAAAGTGTTGAATTATCTCGGCAGATAAAATCCACATGCAGCACATAGTTACAAGCAGCGTTTGCCCATAGATAGACAGAGCTTCTTTTACAGAGTCTTCGTCAATTTTGCGGGCGAATTTTTCTGCAATCATCGTAAGTATAATTACAGGAAACATAAGTGTTGAATAAGGATCGACCCATCCGGTTTTAAAGAATATATTCATACAAACGAGGCTGTAAATGGCTACGGTAATTAGCATAACAATCATTTTTGGAGTATGAAGTATTCCCCATTTGTCGAGAGGAAAGCTCATAAGGCTGATACAAACAACAATGGATGTAAAAAACAACAGCCCTTGAGTGGCTCCCATTTCTATAAAAGCAAAAGCGAGCAAAACCGGCAGAAAAACCCCATAGGTTTGCAGCCCTATCACGTTTTTAAAAATACCTACTATTAATGCACCAAGGGGCAAAAGAAGTAGTAGTAAAAATGGCTTTTTTGGTACCGCTCCTGAATCAATCATCTCCCAGATGTTAAGCAGCGAAGAAGATTTGTAATCATTTTTTCGGATCTCCTTGATGTGGTACATATAATCGAATTGATAGCCGGTATTTCGGGTAATCAGAAATTCGTCACCCTCATATATTTTTAAATAGTAAGCAGGCAGCGATGCAAAGTGATCATTTAAAGCATCGAAGGGAACCCATTGTTTGCCAATATAGGCTTCTACCCAGGCATGAGAGGTTCTTTTGCTACCTTCGTTTAAAATAAGCCCTCCAACCATTCTAGCCGGTATATTGTTATGCCGCAGCATGGCTACCAGCAAGCGGCTTTTTCCGTTACATGAACATTCCCGATCCTGAAGGCAGGTAAGTGCATCGGTAAGATCAGAAATACTAGAAGATGGAATATCTAACACGAAGTTGAAAGACTTTCGAATAATATCCATCACTGAAGAATCACTGCTGATTCCGAGGTCCTTGTTTAAGGCCTTTATTTTCGAGCTCGTTGACTGAATGATATCGCTTGGAATGGTAAATTCAGGATGGATGCCAGCCAGAGAAGGTTTAGCTAATTGATCTGTGATTTGATACTTCACAGAAGATGTTTTTACCTCAAAAGATAAAGTGATTGTAGTATCGCTACGAGAGTTGCCTTTCCACGTTATTAATGAATTTCCTCTGATTTTTTCTGTTTGAATATCCGCAGAAAGAGTATCATTTTTTTGAAGTTGCACAGATTGCCTGAACGAGTTCTGAGGAAGGAAAGAAGTTACCCGGTAACCCGATTCTGAGTTTTCGATATTAAATTCATAAGTAACCCTGTATTTTTTAGAAGAGATAATACTTTTTTCTGTTTCTTCGGCAGATGTAACCCGAAAGCCGATCCAGATGAATGGAATAATGATTAAAGAGTATGTGAAAATTTTCATAGTTGAGTTAGTTTCGTTTATTACTAAAACAACTATGATGGAATTTACCCTACCTGCCCAATTCCCTTCGAGGCTAAAGTCGCTGTCTTGTTTATAGCATTGACACTATTTGGTACATAAACAAGCAAGGAGTTCAGTCCGTCGCCTCCTCATAAAGCCCAGGCCTTCCCAAAAAAAATTCCCTGACGAAAAAGCAGTTCTGCCCGCAAGAAAAATGGGGCAGGAAAAGAAACAATCTTCGAAAGCATTCGAGACGGGACGATGAGTCTGCCCAATCAAGAAACGGGTTGGATCAGAATTGTGCGGATCCTTCTCCCGACCGCTGTCGGGATCTGGATGATTGATAAGGAAAGTTGGATTGGGATCAACCCATCCCATAAAACTCAGCCTTTTCTTTAAAGTATGGCTCGAAAGTCTCTTTTAAAGATTGATGTTCAGGTAATTCCAGACCGGAATCTCGTTCAATCAGTTCTTTTGCTTTTGCCTTTGCCTGGGCAAGAATAAATTGATCTTCCACAATGTCGGCTACTTTAAAATCGGGCAAGCCGCTTTGTTTGGTACCGAGAAAATCGCCGGGGCCGCGTAATTTCAGGTCGGCTTCTGCAATTCGGAATCCATCATTAGTTTCCTCCATGGTTTTGAGCCGGAATGCTCCGGCTTTGCTCACTTTCACATCCGGCATTAGTATGCAGTAACTCTGTCGTTCGCCCCGGCCAATTCTTCCACGTAGCTGATGAAGTTGAGAAAGTCCAAATCGTTCAGCGTGTTCAACGATCATAACAGATGCATTAGGGACATCCACACCTACTTCAATAACCGTCGTAGAAACCAAAATCTGGATATTATTGTTGATGAAGGCTTTCATAGCCTGATCTTTCTCGTCTGATTTCATTCTGCCGTGAAGCAAGCCTGTTTTAAAATCCGGGAATCGCTTTTTCAGCTTTTCAAAGCCTGCGGTGGCATCTTTTAAGTCCAGAGCTTCCGATTCTTCCACTAATGGATAGATTACATATACTTGCCCGCCGTTTTTAACTTCGCTTTCCACAAAATCCCAAACACCCTCACGTTTTTTGTTCCCACGGATGGCAGTTCGCACAGGTTTACGCCCGGCAGGGAGATCTTTTATGATAGAAATGTCTAAGTCAGCATAAACCGTCATGGCCAAAGAGCGGGGGATAGGAGTAGCACTCATTACCAAAATGTGAGGATGAAAACCTTTGTTAAGCAGTTCAGCTCGTTGTTTTACACCAAACCGATGTTGTTCATCAATTACAGCAAGGCCCAATTTATGGAACCGGACATCCTGCTGGATAATGGCATGAGTTCCAACCACAATCTGGCATCCGCCGCCTTCTAGATCGGTGAGAACATCCATTCGTAACTTTGAGTTTTGCCCGCCTGACAGCAACCGAATATTGATATCCAATCCTTGCAGATGGTCCGAAAGTGTCCGGTAGTGTTGTTCGGCAAGAATCTCTGTGGGAGCGAGAAACGCAGCCTGAAATCCATTGTCCAGGGCCATCAATAAAGCACCAATGGCTACAATGGTTTTTCCTGCACCCACATCTCCCTGAATAAGGCGGTTCATTTGTTTTCCGGATCGTATATCTTTTTTAACGTCTCCCAAAGAAGATTTTTGCCCTTCCGTTAACTCAAAGGGAAGAAGTTCATTAAAATATTTCGACGTGTATGTTCCGGTTTCAGAAAATACATGGCCCGATTTTCTTTTTTCAACGGTATGATGGATTTTTTCCATGCTGAGTTCAAACAAAAATAACTCCTCAAATTTAAACCGCTCTAAGGCTCTTTTATGTTCGGAATGATTTTCGGGGAAATGGATCATCCGGTAAGCTTCAGGCCGGGATGGAAATTTCATTTCTTTGATAAGAGCATCAGGTAAGAATTCTTTTATGGTGATTTGGTTCAAAAGTGTATCGATCCACCCAGCTATAATTTTATTGGTAAGACGTGCTTTACTGAATTCTTTATTGCCTGGATAAATAGGTACGATCTTTGAAAAGCTACTTACATCACCTTCCTCAGACAATTTGTCCACTTCGGGATGGGCTATTGTTATCGATTTTCCGTAGCGTTTAGCTGCTCCAAAAAAAGCAACGAGTTCTCCTTCTTTGAATATTTTTTTGAAATAGGAGGCTCCCCGAAACCAAACTCCTTTTACCACTCCGGTTTTATCATAAATAGATACTTCTAATCGCTTACTCTTTTTGAATCCCACATCTTCGATCTTAGTAACCTTGCCAACCACGGTTACCTCTTCTCCTGAACCCATCAAATGATTGATCTTTTGAACATTACTTCTGTCGAGATATCGCCGGGGAAAGAAATTCAATAAGTCTCGCTCGGTCCGAACTTCTTCTGAAGCTAATGCATCAAGTTTTTTTGAGCTCAAACCGGGTAGTTTTGAAATAGACAATTGGTATAATGTTATATATCAATTAATAAATAATTATTTCATCTTTTAAAGTTCTTTCATCAATTTTGGCCAATTGAGAAGTGTCTTCAATTATTTAAGAAATAATGTTGAGAATAATTTTTAGAAGTACAGAAAAATCCTCTATATTTGCAAGCTCTCGATTTGATGGCAATAACCAAACAATTTGAACAGTGCCAACTATACAACAACTTATTCGAAAAGGTAGAAAAAGTAAGACCCGCAAAACAACTGCGCCTGCAATGCAAAGCTGTCCGCAAAAGCGTGGTGTTTGTACTCGTGTTTATACTACCACCCCTAAAAAACCGAACTCGGCTCTTCGTAAAGTAGCTCGTGTTCGTTTAACAAATGGAATTGAAGTTTCAGCTTATATCCCGGGTGAGGGGCACAACTTGCAGGAACATAGCATTGTATTGATTCGTGGTGGGCGAGTAAAGGATTTGCCTGGTGTTCGTTACCATATTATTCGTGGTACACTTGATACCGCGGGAGTAGATGGCAGAACGCAAAGCCGTAGTTTATACGGTACAAAGCGCCCAAAAGGGTAAAACAAGAAATTTTAGACTGATCGAGCATGCGTAGAAGAAAAGCAGAAAAACGAGATGTACAGCCGGATCCGATTTTTGAGGACAAGCTAATTACACGTTTTGTAAACAACCTGATGAGGGATGGGAAAAAGAATGTTGCCCGTAAAATCGTATATCAGGCATTTGCAATTATTGAAGAGAAAACCGGAGAAACCGGGATCGAGATTTTTAAATCAGCAATGCAAAACGCAACTCCTGTTGTGGAAGTTAAATCCCGTCGTGTTGGTGGGGCTACATATCAGGTGCCGATGGAGGTTCGTCAGGAGCGGGGGACAGCACTTGGTATGAGATGGTTGATTCGTGCAGCACGTTCCCGCAACGACAAGTCAATGTCATTGAGGCTATCTCGTGAATTGATGGATGCTTCTAACAACGAAGGTGGAGCAGTTCGTAAGAAAGATGAAGTCCATCGTATGGCAGAAGCAAACAAGGCATTCTCACATTTCAGATTTTAAAAGTATTTCACAAGTAAAATGGCAGAAGTAAAAGAAAAAAATTCCAAAGTACTTGACCAGATGCGTCGAACCCGTAACATTGGAATCATGGCACATATTGACGCCGGGAAAACCACTGTTACCGAGCGTATTTTGTTTTACACTGGTCGTAGCCACCGTATTGGCGAGGTGCACGATGGTGCAGCTACCATGGACTGGATGGAGCAAGAGCAGGAGAGAGGTATTACCATTACCTCTGCTGCAACTCACTGTATTTGGAAAGATCACCGAATTAACATTATTGACACTCCTGGTCACGTTGACTTTACTGTTGAGGTAGAGCGTTCTCTTCGTGTACTTGATGGGGCAGTATTCGTTCTTTGTTCTGTTGGTGCTGTTCAGCCGCAATCAGAAACTGTATGGCGTCAGGCTAACAAGTACAAAGTTCCTTGTATGGCGTTCGTTAACAAAATGGACCGTACCGGAGCTGATTTTTATAATGTAGTTAGCCAGCTTGATGAGAAATTGAATGCAAATCCAATTCCGATTCAAATTCCAATTGGTGCCGAAGAAAATTTCAAGGGCGTTGTTGACCTTATTAATATGCGTGGTATTGTTTGGGATGATGCTTCTTTGGGTGCTAAATACGATGAGATTGAAATTCCGGCAGATCTGGCTGATAAAGCAGCTGAATATAGAGTTCAGATGTTGGAAGCTATTGCTGACCATGATGAATCTTTGATGGAAAAGTACCTGATGGAAGAAGAAATTTCTGAGGAAGAAATTCTTACTGCTATCAGAAAAGCCACTATCGCTAAAGACATTACTCCTGTAATGTGTGGTACCGCTCTTAAGAACAAAGGTGTTCAGGCAATGTTAGACCGTGTGATTTCTTTCATGCCCTCTCCGCTTGATGTTGAAGCCGTAAAAGGCATTGATCCAAAAACTGACGGCGAGGTTATCAGAGAAGCTGATATTGATGCTCCTTTCTCTGCTTTGGCATTTAAGATTATGACAGATCCTTACGTAGGTAAGCTTACATTTGCCCGTGTTTATTCTGGTCGCCTAGAAAAAGGTTCTTATGTGTTGAATGCATCGACAGGTAAAAAAGAACGGATCGGCCGCCTTCTTGAAATGCATGCTAATGACAAGAAAGATCTCGAGTTTGTTCAAGCCGGGGATATCGTAGCTGTAGTAGGTGTTAAAGAAGTTTACACAGGAGATACACTTTGTGATTTAGATAACCCTGTGATTCTTGAGCAAATTACTTTCCCGGAGCCGGTAATTAAGTTGGCTGTTGAACCAAAAACAAAAGCCGATAGTGAAAAGCTTTCAACTGGCCTCCAAAAGCTTGCTGAAGAAGACCCAACATTCCAGGTTAAAACGGATGAGGAAACCGGCCAAACCACCATTGCTGGTATGGGTGAGCTTCACCTTGAGATTATTGTTGACCGATTGAAGCGGGAGTTCAAAGTAGAAGCCAACGTTGGTGCTCCTCAGGTATCCTACAGAGAAACTATTTCTCAACCCGTTACTCACAGAGAGCTTTATAAAAAGCAATCTGGTGGACGTGGTAAGTTTGCTGACATTCAATTCGAAATTGCACCTATCGATTACTTTGCTAATTATGAAGGAAAGAAAGACAGAATCAGCGAAGCTGACGGGTTTATGTTCATCAACGAGATTGTTGGTGGCAATATTCCAAGAGAATTTATCCCTTCTGTAGAAAAAGGATTTAAAGCGGCATTGGAAAATGGTATTCAGGCCAGTTATTCAGTGCAGAATATTGGGGTTCGCTTATTTGATGGTTCTTACCATGATGTGGATTCAGATCAGTTAAGTTTCGAATTAGCAGCTAAGCTTGGTTTCAGAGAATCAGCTAAAAAAGCGAAGCCGCAATTATTAGAACCGGTAATGAAAGTAGAAGTTACTACTCCGGAAGAATATATGGGTGATGTGATTGGTGACTTGAACAGCCGTCGTGGAATCATCCAAAGTATGGACTCGAACAAAGATGGATCTGTAGTTAAAGCAAATGTTCCTCTTTCCGAAATGTTTGGGTATTCAACAGATGTAAGATCCCTGACTCAGGGTAGAGCGGTTTACTCTATGGAATTTGAAGAGTACACAGCAGTGCCTGATAAGATTGCTCAGGAAATCATCGAAAGTCAATCATAAGAAATTTAATTTAAACGAGATAAAGAACATGGCAAAAGAGACGTTTCAACGCACCAAGCCGCATGTAAATGTGGGTACAATCGGTCACGTAGATCACGGTAAGACTACGCTAACGGCCGCCATA
>JANQSE010000014.1 GCA_028284195.1 Balneola sp.
GTCGTCTTTCCAAATTTGGAAAATCGGGGAGTGGCGCAGCCCGGTAGCGCATTCGCTTTGGGAGCGAAGGGTCGCAGGTTCAAATCCTGTCTCCCCGACTTGAGTTATTGAAGATTGCGAAGGGTCGCAGGTTCTTCCGAGGGAATCCCCCCCTTAGGGAAGTCCTGTCTCCCCAACATTATTGACATAATGAATTGCAGAGCGCCCGTAGCTCAACTGGATAGAGCAACTGCCTTCTAAGCAGTAGGTTTCAGGTTCGAGTCCTGACGGGCGTACAACTAGTTTTATAAGGCGACATGGCCGAGTGGCTAGGCAGAGGTCTGCAAAACCTCGTACGGCGGTTCGAATCCGCCTGTCGCCTCATCTTGGGATGTTGCTCTGATTTTGACTTATTGATTTTTCTCAATGCCGCGTTCGTCTAGAGGCCTAGGACGCCGCCCTTTCACGGCGGTAGCACGGGTTCGAATCCCGTACGCGGTACCATCAATCACAAACAGTGATTGAACTTTACGGAGCCTGTAGCTCAGTTGGTTAGAGCGCTGGTTTGTGGCACCAGAGGCCGTGGGTTCAACTCCCATCAGGCTCCCTTATTGATTTAATGCCGCGTTCGTCTAGGGGTCTAGGACGCCGCCCTTTCACGGCGGTAGCACGGGTTCAAATCCCGTACGCGGTACATAAGTACATAAACATCAGCCCTTTCTTTAGGGCTGGTGTTTTTTTGTGCTCTATAGCAGCACAGGTTCTTCCGAAGGAATCCCCTTGGGAAGATCCCATACGCGGTACGAAGTGTTCGCTCATTTTAAGATTGATGATTTTTTTATGGGCATTTTTTTTCCTTATCATCTCGCTCATTAATCCAACACACATCTCCACTTTATGGCCCAAAAAGGAACGAACAGATCAGCGTTTGCTATTGTAACCACTCTTTTTTTTATGTGGGGTTTTATAACTGTTCTGGTTGATGCTTTAATCCCCAGGCTGCGGGATGTTTTCGAGTTAAGTTATTTTGAGGCAGGGTTGGTTCAGTTTGCTTTCTTTACTGCTTATGCTGTTTTCTCAATACCCGGAGGAAAAATCATATCTAAAATCGGGTATAAAAAAGGAGTTGTTGTTGGGTTAATAACCATGGGATTGGGGTGTTTCCTTTTTTATCCCGCCGCCGATTTCAGGATCTTTGGCATATTCCTGCTTGCAATGTTTGTTCTAGCCGGAGGAATAACCATTCTACAAGTAGCGGCTAATCCTTATGTTGCTGCTTTAGGGCCTGTTGATTCTGCATCCAGCCGATTAAATCTCTCTCAGGCTTTTAATTCTTTAGGTACTTTTCTGGCTCCTCTTGTTAGTGCAGCATTTATTTTGAGTAGCAATGTATTAAGCTCTGAAGAAGTTTCTAAGCTCTCTCAAAATGAACAGGAAGCTTACTATCTTGCAGAGGCAGCCGCAGTTCAAAGCCCGTTTTTAGTGCTTGCCGGAATCATACTTTTACTTGCCTTTATTTTTGCTTTGGTAAAGCTCCCAAAAATCCTTGAAAATGATGAAGACAAAAACGGCAGTTATAAAATCGCTCTTAAAACCCGACATTTAATGCTGGGAGCTATCGGTATTTTTGTTTATGTAGGGGCAGAAGTAACCATTGGAAGCTACATGGTAAACTACTTTCTAACTTTAGACTTTGTAGAGCTGGTCAGCTCAAGTGGTTTTATGTCGGGCTTGGCAGAACTGCTTTCGGGTACTGGAATAGATCAGGCGACGCCTGCCCAACTTGCCGGAGCTTTTGTAGCATTGTATTGGGGTGGAGCAATGGTAGGGCGTTTTGTTGGATCCGGCCTTCAGTTGTATGTAAATCCTGCCGGGTTACTGTCTATTTATGGACTGATAAACATTGCACTTCTTTTGATTACAATGAATTCATCCGGGCTTTTAGCAGTATGGAGCGTTCTTTGTATCGGTCTTTTTAATTCTATAATGTTTCCAACCATCTTTACCTTGGCGATTAAGAGGCTTGGGAAGCATACGGCTCAGGCATCAGGTATTCTTTGTACAGCTATAGTTGGCGGAGCTTTTGTTCCACCTCTGTTTGGTTTTTTCGCTGATGCATGGACACTTCAGGCAGCATTTGTAGTCCCAATTCTGTGTTACCTGTATATCAGCTGGTATGCAAAGTTCGGATCAGAAAGTGTAGACTAAATAATCTCCCGTATCTTAGGTTTCTGCTTTCTTACATGATTGATGTTTATTAATTCGCCAATTAAGCCTGTTGAGAGTAATTGAACACCAAACACCATCAGGAGAATACCCAAAAACAGTAACGGCCGATCGCCTATTCCCTGATTATAAACCAGCCTAAGCACTGCCATATACATGTTTATTCCTGAACCTGCTAAGAGAAGCAACATTCCGAATGTCCCAAAAAAATGCATAGGTTTTTGGAAATAACGTTGAATGAATAAAATGGTAATAAGATCAAGAAAGCCATTAATAAATCTTGAAAGACCAAATTTTGTCTTCCCATACTTTCTGGGATGGTGCTTCACAACTTTCTCTCCAATCCGGGAGAAACCTTCTTTTTTGGCAAGCATCGGGATATAGCGATGAAGTTCACCATACAAGTAAATGTTTTCTACAACCTCCCTCTTGTAAGCCTTTAGCCCGCAGTTAAAATCATGAAGCTCAATGCGTGCTGCTTTCCGTGTTACAAAATTGAAAAACTTTGAAGGCACTGTTTTTGATATAGGATCGAACCGCTCTTTTTTCCATCCGCTTACCATGTCTAAGCCATCTTTCAGCATTTGTACCATTTCAGGAACTTCATTGGGGTCGTCCTGTAAATCAGCATCCATTGTAACTACGTATTTCCCGGAAGCTTTTTCAAAACCTGCCTGAAGTGCTACGCTCTTTCCAAAATTATGGCTGAAGGAAATCCCTCTGATCACTGGATCTTCGGCCCCAAGCTTTTTAATTACTTCCAAAGAAGTATCGCTTGATCCATCATCTACAAAAATCACTTCATAGGAATACAACGAGCCAATAGCTTTATTAATCTGTTCGGCTAATTCGGGTAATGATTCCTCTTCGTTGTATAAAGGAACTACAATACTTAGATCAATTTCTTTGCTTTCTGTGTTATTTTCCAAAACGGGCTCTTTTATAATAGTTCAGAAATGATTTTCTTCTATGAATTGAACGCGACAAAATACACTTTCTACGTACTATGAAAAAATTGTATTACTCTATGGGTGAAGTTAGCAGGCTTACGGGCCTTGCTCCTCATGTATTAAGAAACTGGGAAAAAAATTACTCTGAACTCAATCCAAAAAAGAATAGTGCCGGCAACCGGGCATATAGAGAATCAGAAGTGGAACTCATTTTTAAGATCAAAGAGTTGCTGGAAGAAAAAAAATATACCAGCGCAGGCGTTAAAAAAGTGCTTCAAGAAGACAAGGAATCGGAATACATACCATCAACTAAAGTCCCGGTTGATGTAAAAAAAGACCTTACTGAAGTGCGGGTATTTCTGAATGATTTGCTAGAGAAACTTTAACATTTAACATCAACAGCATTAAAAACTGACTACAAATCATCAAGGCAATTCCAACCAAATGCAATACCTGCAGCACTTTTGGAACATCAAGATACATTAACCCAATCCCTACCAAAATCTGAAAAAAAACGAGTACTACATTAATTATACCGATTTTCTTGAGCTGGCCTTCTACTTCTTCTTTCCACAAGATAAACCCTAAATACACAGCTGAAATCACCAGCAGCCACGAGAACGTTCGATGAATTTCGAATACAAAGCTCAGGCTTTCAATCCATGTTGACCTGGATGGTACCAAGCCTTCCGGTACTTCTTTGATCACATCAATCTCTTCTCTTACTTGCGTTCCCAAAATCATTTGAATGATAGAAAAAATCAAAAGTGCCAATCCAATGTTCCAGATTTGTTTCCTAACAACGGGATCAATTTTGAATTGCACAAGCTCACTGGCAGATTTAAATGCTGCATAAAGCAATACCGTAACAATGACCATTGCAAGAACCATGTGAATAGTAATTAGCCATTCGCTTAATCCGGTTTCTACTACCTGCCCTCCTAGCCAGCCTTGAAAAAGCACCAGAATAAATGCACCCAACGAACTATAAAACACAGGCGGTTCTGATACACGATATTTAAAAGACCTTACAAAAGTTGTAATAATCAATAATCCAATAATAACCCCCACTAATCTGTTTACATACTCAATCCATGTTTTTGTAACATTAAACTGGCTTTCATCAAATTGTGAAGGCAAATCTGCGGCGCTTGTAGGGGGAATCCACGTTCCAAAACATTTTGGCCAATCGGGGCAACCTAAACCTGCTCCAGCAGCTCTTACCAATCCTCCAACCAGTATTAAAAACAAAGTGGCAAAAACAGTGGTAATGGCGGTCTTTTGATAGGCATTTAATTTCATGACCAAAGGTAACAATACTCCCCGAAAATGATTAACTTTGCATGCCAAAATTTTTAAGATTTTCCTTACGCGGATGAGTCACTTTGAAGAAAAAATTCACTTTGAACGTTCTTTTACTAATATAATTTCAGATTACCACGCGCTAACTAAACCAGGTATTACCCTGGCTGTTTTGGCAAGTATGCTGGTAGGTTTTGTTCTGGGTAGTGGGAATTCCTTCAATTTTGTACTCATGATTCATGCCCTCATCGGCACTTATTTAATTGCATCGGGAACTGGTGCATATAATCAGTTTATGGAACGCCGCCTTGACGGCTTAATGAAACGAACAGCCAAACGCCCTCTGCCAGATAAAAGAATTCCTGCAGCCAATGGTATGTTCTTTTCATTGATTCTGATTTTTTCCGGTTTGTTTTACTTGTTTGTAATGGTAAATCCGGTTGCCGGGGCTGTTTCATTTGCAACCACATTCATTTACCTGATTGCATACACACCGATGAAACAAGTATCTGCATTTAATATAGTGATTGGTGCTATTCCAGGAGCACTACCCCCTGTTGGTGGTTGGGCGGCAGCAAGTGGAACTATAGATCACCCTGGAATGTGGCTATTATTCGGGATTGTGTTTCTCTGGCAGGTACCACATGTAATGGCTATAGCCTGGAGTTTAAAAGAAGACTATTTTGGTGCCGGATTTAAAATGCTGCCAAAAAATGATGAATCAGGATTCAAGACCGCAACGTGGGCTCTAATCTGCACAATTTTGCTATATCCGGTTAGCATTGCTATGTTCATGATGGATATTGCTGGAGTTCCTTTCCTGGTTTTAAGCCTCATTCTTGCTACAGGTTTCCTGTTCTATAGTGTTAAGTTTCTGAAGGAACGCACCCCAAAAAATTCACGGAAACTTATGTTCGCCTCCATTGCATATCTCCCATTGGTTTGGGCAGCAGTATTTATTGACCGGATAATCTAATATTCAGAAAAGCTTTGTTATCGGTAAATTGTTAGCTTCAGGAAACGAATAGAATATCTTGAAGCATAAACCTCTGATCACTGTTTTATTAGCCCTCTCTTGTATCATTAGTGTGATTATTTTGGCAGCTACTCCTGTACATAAAAGTATTAATTTTGATGTTAACAAAGATCTTGATTCGCTCATCACTTCTGCCTTTGAAAATGAACCTTTGATCGGGATAAATTACAGACGTTTTAACATCGAAGTGGATTCTTTATTCACCCGAACGGTGTATCGTGTTCCGGTTCATCCTACATTTTCCAAAACTATGTTTCATTACCACCTTCATCAAGCATTAAATAAGTTTGAGATCACCTCTCCAGCCAAAGTGATTTTTCCTGACCGGGATATGAACATTTATGTTTACGACAATGGAACGGTAAGAAGCACCATTAGACTAATTACTACCAAACCAAAACCAAAGGAAGAAAATGGGGAATAATACTCCTGCCCTGCTAAAGAGATTACGGCTTAAAGAGTTTCCACAGTATAATCTTATACAAACCAGGTACCCGGTATTTCTTTGCCACGGCTTTGGTGCCATAGGCTCACTGGTTAAACCTTCACCTCTGCATGACCCTTGCATGTTAATGCGTGAACATGGGGTAATTGCCATTGCGCCAAATGTAGTGCCGTATGCCTCCATAGAAACCCGGGCAAAAAACTGGGTACGGCTCATCAATACCTTTTGTGATACTTATAGATATGAAAAGGTCAATGTGGTTGCTCATAGTATGGGTGGTTTAGATATGCGTCATGCACTCTCCCATTTGAATATTGCCAACCGTGTTGTCTCTCTTACAACAGTCGCTACTCCGCACCATGGTACTTTTCTTGCGGATTTGATTCTGAAAACACCGGAGATTATTACTGAAAAATTAAGTGATGTTGTGGACTGGTTTGGTGACAGTGTATATCCGCGTGAAAAGAGTGAAGTATTGAGTTCGGTAGAACAACTGTGTCGCGACTACATTCAGAATAAGTTCAATCCATCAACTCCTGATCTGGAAGGATTTCCTTATTTCTCGTACAGTGCTGCAGTTGGAAAAGGAACCGATTACTCTCTGAATCCGGTCTTTTTATTCCAGAATACCCAGATTTATGGAAAAGAAAGCACCAATGATTCCTTTGTTTCTGTAAAAAGTGCCCAGTGGGGTGAGCACCTTGGAACCGCTCCTCTTTCCCACATGAACCAGATTAATGTTCAGGTGAGTAAAGAGAATAAGCCCCGATACTATAACTTCTGGACCGGAATAATTAAAGATTTGAGAGATCGAGGGTTCTAGATCTAATGCATTCGCATAGTTCTTAATTATTATGTATATAGGTGATAAATCAAGACAGGCATACACGCAATAAGTCGTATGAGAATATGAATTACTAACAATTAAATTTTAATATTATGATTACAATAACAATTTCTGGAAGAGAACCAATATCAGTCGATTGGTATCCTGGTATGAATGCCCAAAATGCTTTAGAATTGGCATATAATAATGTAACATTTGGAACTCAGTTTTATGGATACCACTTAGGCTATATGGTAGTAATGATAAATGGAACTTATGATTCTCCGACTTCAGGATACTATTGGGAATTCTTCTACAATGGAACTTCTTCAAATTCAGGGATTGATTCTACTCAACTTAATGATGGCGATTCAATTTCCTTTAATAACACACAATATAATTCAGTGACTCATAAAGGGACCTTACTCGAGGTTAAACACTTTGACGCGAATAGAGAAAACGCAAATTAATTTTCTCAACATTATATAAAAAACACTAAAGCGTTCTTTATACCAATCGTTATGTAGCATATGAATAAATTAAACTAATGGGACTTGATTATACAGATGGATGTGTAAACTTCAGAGACGTTGGAGAATATATAAATCTCATAATTGGACACGAAATATTACCAGAGAAACTTGTTTTTAGAGGTGGAAGTGTTGATTACATTAAAGACGAATCTGAAATTGGATTTCCTAAATCAATTTTTAATCTAAGAAATAGATCTGACTTTGCTGGACTTAATGCTAATTATTTTCATTTTCCGATGTCTAATAAAGTCGAAAAGTATGATACAAAGCTTAAAGAAGTTAAGAATTGGTTAAATCAAATAATAAAAGAATTAGAAAGTCCGGACTTGAAATTTCCAATTCTTATTCATTGTTTATCAGGAAAAGATAGAACTGGGATAGTGATTGCGGCTATTTTGATGATACTGGGGATAGATAAAAATACTATTATTGAAGAATATCTTCTTAGTGATGGAGAGGTAAATAAGGATTTGATTAATCTCTCATTAGAAGGAATGAAAAATTTAGATCAGTATTTCTACAATATTGATTTAGAAAAAATTAGGGAAAACTTATTAAGGAAAAAATAAAAACGCTATATAACATCAGCTAAAAGTTCATGCCCGACAGCTATCGGGATGAGTGAAGAATCTACCCAACTCTGCTCTTGCTGAATTCTATTTGTGAAGACTCATCACTCCGCTCTGAGTGACTCTCTTAAGTAACCCATCCCGGACTCCTTTGGGAAACGAATAACTTTACTATTACCTATAACCCCTCTTCTCCGAATTCTTTCAACAGTGAATAATCGGTTAAATCATACTGAATAGGTGTAACGGTAGCTTTACCTTCGTTCAGGATATGGATGTCAGAATCATTGCCGTCATCAAGTAGTTCAAACTGTCCTGTTAACCAGTAATAAGCACGGTTAAAAGGGTCCACCCGGTCTTCGTATTCTTCCACATACCTACTGTCTGCCATCCGGCTCCATTCAATGCCTTTAAACTCACCTTCCGGTGCATTTACGTTTAAGGTAACCCCTCGTGGGAGCCCTCCCCTGTCCAGTACAAACTTTACTACTCTTCGTGCGGCTTCCATCGCTCCGGTCAAATCTGCCTCTTCAGGATAGGCAGTGCAACTTATGGCAATAGCCGAATATCCAAGAATGGTCCCTTCTGTAGCCGCACTAACCGTTCCCGAGTATAAAATATTAATGCCTGCATTACTCCCGTGGTTAATACCGCTCAGGATTAAATCGGGATTTTTTTTAAGTAAATTTCCATGAGCCAGCTTCACACAATCAGCGGGAGTTCCATTCACTGCAAAACCTTTATACTTTTTGGCTACCGTCATGGCATTGGCTCTCAACGGAACCGACATCGTAATAGCGTGACCAACCGCGCTTTGCTGGCGATCAGGAGCTACAACAACTACATCTCCAAATTCAGATGCTACTTTAGCGAGAGCTTTAATTCCCGGTGAGAAAATTCCATCATCGTTACACACCATTATGAGTGTTTTTTCTGAATTCATCCGCCGTACTGCTCTTCTTCGTTAGGGAAATCCTGAGACTTTACATCATCAATATATTGCTGAACGGCATTTGTCATTGTAGAGTACAAATCTGCATACCGGCGTAAGAACCGGGGATTAAATCCTTTGTTCAATCCCAGCATATCGTGAAGCACCAATACCTGTCCATCACAACCTGCGCCCGCTCCAATCCCAATCGTTGGAATATCCAGTTCTTTGGAAGCTCTTTCCGCCAGTTTTGCAGGAATTTTTTCAAGCACTAAAGAAAAACATCCGGCCTCCTGCAGCAGCTTTGCATCTCCTATCAGTGCTTCTGCTTCCTGCTCATCCGTTGCACGTACTTTATAGGTTCCGAACTTGTAAATACTCTGCGGGGTCAGTCCAAGGTGGCCCATCACCGGAATTCCGGCATCCACAATCTTTTTCACAGTTTTGATAATGGATTTTCCTCCTTCCATCTTCACAGCATGAGCTCCGGCCTCCTTCATCATCCGACCGGCATTAATGAGTGCTTCTTTTGCCGTTACCTGATAGCTCATAAAAGGCATATCCGCAATCACCAGCGCCCGGTCTACACCACGCACCACACATGAAGTATGATAAATCATGTGATCGAGTGTCATCGGCACTGTGGTTTCAAAACCAGCCATTACATTGCTGGCCGAATCTCCTACAAGAATGATATCAATACCTGCCTGATCCACAATCTGAGCCATTGTAAAATCATAAGCGGTAAGCATGGAGATTTTTTCTCCATTACGCTTCATATCCACTACTGTTTGAGTAGTAATTTTAGCGGGGCGATCAGAGGTATTGGTACTCATACATTATTGCTTTGGTACTACAGCAGCAGAAGCTTCCAGTTCGCAGGCCACTTCGCCATCTACTGTGGCAACCCCAGTCATAACTACAAAATTTCTGCGCATAGAACCTAGCTCCACTTCCAGTTTTAACTGATCTCCGGGAACCACTTGCCGCCTGAATTTTGCATTCTTTATTCCTGTAAAAACCATTAATGAGTTTTTGGGATCTTCTACTTTTTTAGTCATCAATAAAATGGCACCAGCTTGTGCTAATGCTTCTACCTGAAGTACCCCCGGCATAATAGGCTGGCCGGGAAAGTGTCCGTTAAAAAACTCTTCGTTTACTGTTACATTTTTGATGGCTGTGATTTTCTCATCCGTAGCTTCCAATACCCTATCAACCAATAAAAAAGGATAACGGTGTGGGAGTACTTTCTTAATGTCTTCTATCTGCATGTAGTTTAATTAATTAGTAAGGCGATGAATATACAATTATTGCACAACTCCTACATATACGTAGGCGATACCGCCGGTTAGTTTTATAGCTTTGGTTTCGGAGAAAGCGTTAGCGTTCTTCATTAGTTTAAGGAATTTCTTGCCGGCCGGGAACGTAGCACTTGTTCTTGGCAGATAGGTATAAGCCTCACGGTTACCACTTAACATGCCTCCAACCGCAGGCATAATATGCTGGCTGTACAGATTATATGGGTATTTGAGCAACCCTTTGGGTTGACCGAATTCCAACACTATTACTCTTCCTCCCGGTTTTACCACACGAGCCAGTTCTTTTAGAGCAACCACAGGATCATCCACATTGCGAATACCAAATGCGATACTGGATATATCAAAACGATCGCTTTCATAAGATAGATTCATCACATCTGCCACTTCGAAATCTATTTCCAATCCTTTTTCTTTGGCCTTGCCGGGAGCAGGTTCAATCATAGGTGCGCAAAAGTCAGTACCCAGCACATATCCCGAATCACCCACTGCCTTTTTAAACTCTATCGCCAGATCTCCGGTGCCAGTGGCACAATCTAACACATGATCCCCTTCCTTGGCCTCACTTTCAATAATGGCTTTTTTCCTCCATGCATGATGCACACCAAATGAAAGCACCGTATTTATCCGGTCATAATCACCGGCTATATCCGCAAACATTGATCTTACCTTTTCGCTCATAGCCTTTTTGCTTGATTAGTAAAAAACCAAGGCTTTCTTACCATGGTTTCGAAAAAGTAAAGATACGGAAGATTATGATGAGAATTGAGACTGGTAACCGAATTGGTCTCTGTGAATGTGTCATTAAATAAAAAATATGACTTTGATTTTTAAGACACTCGTGATTAAGAGGACTATATGCAGACCCGATTAATCCAGAAAGCCCTGAGTTAAGTGAGAAGTAATATTAAGCCGTACAGCTTCGAATATTCCATCTCTCCAAATTAAATGATTTATTGCACCATTTTGATGCTCTATTTGATGCATATTCTGCAACCCTAATCCCAACCATTCAGAAAGTAGTATTCGTATCAACCGACCATGCAGCATAAACACTATGTGGTTGGATCCGTTTGAATAGAGAATCTCTATTACTTTGGCGTTAGCCCGTTCAAATACTTCGATAGGATATTCACCGTTTGCCGGAGCTGCTTTTAAATTTCCATTGCTCCAGTTTTCATGAAGGTGAAGCAGGTCCGACTTTACCTCCATGAATGGCTTGCCTTCCAGTTCCCCAAAATTCATCTCGTCAAGCTCTGTATAACTTTCGTGAGTAACCTCTTTACATTCACATATTGGAGCTGCTGATTCAATAGCCCGTTTCAGGCTGCTGGTTATAACATTGTTTACAGGTTTATCCCGCAGCCATTCCGCAACGGCTACGGCCTGCTCCTTTCCCTTTTCGTTGATGGATGCGTTAATTCCCCTTCCCTGCATCCGTTTTAACTTATTGTAATCAGTTTCCCCATGGCGGATCAGATAAACAGCCTTCATCAATTACTTTTTCTTTCTTGTTTTATGATAATTGATAGTTTTAAATAACGAATCCTGCATCTCCTGAATGCCGCCCGAATACATACCTTCTTTCATTCCATACTTTATAAGCAGCATATTAAGGATCCGGTCTTCTCTGGTAAAAGTTGGTTTAGCTGATTTAGAAGAAAACCATTTTAAACCCAGACTTAACAAACCAACTTTAAACAGGAAGAAAAGCCCAAGGCCCAGCCAGGTGCCTAATTGGTTATCATTCAGAGAAAAATAAATCAAAACTCCGGCTGCTGAGAGATAAACAAAGCCGTCAAAATTAAACAACCTCATTGCCTGGTTGAGAACAGGAGTAACAAAAGCACTTGTGTTTATATACCAGAAAAAGAAAAACACAACAGATATCAGAAAAGACACTCTTGGATCGCCACCCGCCAAAGCCAGAACCAAATACAAAATCAAAGCCATGCCATTTGTACTGCTTACCCAATTATCTGCATTCTTTATGATCTCTTCTAAAGAAACTTTTTTTAATAACCCGGGAATATAATTCTCGATCTGTCCCTGAGTAGTATTATACCAATTTCCGTTCGAGGTGGAAATTCCATTGGGCATCTCCACCATATTCCATTCAAATTTTTCTGCTTTTCTGCTCATAACTCAAATATAGGCGAAACAATATCCGAATTCATGCCTGAGCAATGGTAGCTATTAAAACAGATCTTACTTTGGCATTTTGCAGTTCTTTGGTAAGTTCAAACGCCGTTGCGCCAGTAGTAAATACATCATCTACCATTATCACATTTTTTCCTTTTATGTGGACAGGCATTTTCACCTTAAAAGCATCTGCAATATTTTCCCGCCGTTTCCCTAAAGAAAAACCCGTTTGCGTTTTGGTGTTCTTTACCCGCTCTACCACACCTTTCTTTACTATCCTGAATTGCAATACATCTTCCATTCCTTTTGCAATATAAAAAGCCTGGTTAAAACCTCTTGTTCTTCTTTTCTTTTTGTGCAGCGGAACCGGAAGTATCATGGTTTTTTCTTTATCTAAGCCTCCGAATGTATTTCTTTTTTTAATATTGCTACCCAAAATTCTGCCCAAATCTTCACCCACTCCTGTTAATCGATGATATTTCAGCTTATGCAGCAAATCCTGCAGGTAGCCTCCCTTATCAAACTGCCAAAGTGCATATCTGCCGGTTACAATTTCCGGAAGATTGATCTTGTCCTCTTTTGATTGACCCACCTCTTCAAACCTATTTTGGGCACAATCACTACAAATAAATTGTTGAGCATCCGCCAGCGACATCCCACAAATTGTGCAAACTTTGGGGAATAGTACTTCCTCAATCGAGCTTTTTACATATTTAATTAGCGGCTGATTCAATTTTGAATTTTATTAACAAGTATTGCTTTTGCGCTCAACATTAATTACTTAGTTTGCTGGCAAAATCACAAGTAAATTAATAAACCTGCTTACTATGTCGCTTGGTCAGGATTTAGCACACATACGGAAGGAAAAAAACTTGAGCCTGGAGGATCTTTTTGAAGCCACAAAAATTCCTGTTCATACATTAAAATCTATTGAAAACGATACGCTTTTAAAAAACTCCAGCGAACATACTACTTATTTGAGAAGCTATATCCGTTCGTATGCAAAAGCACTTAAAATACAAGATGCTCATATTCTGGAAGCTCTTGAAGCCACAGAAAAAAATACCTATAACGATACTCTTCTAAGGCTTACCAACCCCGATTCTATTTCTGAAACATACAGCGTTAAAAAAGATAAGGTTGAGGTAAATACATTAAACACTGTTGATCCTGAAAATTTACAAACTGATACCTACGAAGAAAAAACAGCCGAAACCGATCATGAGGAGCCGATAATTAAAAGAGAAGCTCCATCAAAAAAGCCTACCGTAGATTCTGTTAACTGGGCTGATATGAGCAAAAAAGTGTATGCTTCGCCGGCTAAATCCAAAGCAGGCCTGATTATAATTTTTATTTTATTGATTACCGGACTAGCAATAGCCGGCTATTTCTACAGCGATCAAATCAAAGAAATGTTTGCTATAAGCAATAATGGAGCTGAGGAACAGACTTCATCAACGCATCAGTCAGGTTCAGAATTTGGCCCGGCTGCAGCCTTGGTTGATACTACGCAGCTTCAGGGCCCTGCAGCAACCAATTCAGCAATAGCACTTGAAGAAACGTTAACCGTTGCCCTGTATGCAGCTTTTGACAAACTTGAACCGGTTCGGGTAACCAGCGATTTCAACAACCGAACCAATCCCTTTTGGATGGATCAGGGAGAAGCATACTATTTTGATTTCAAGGACAGCCTGATAGTACGTGGCCAGTATTCCCGCTTACTGCTCTTCTTTAATGGACACCTAATTAATAACCCGCGACAAAATTATTTTGACCCGGCACTTAATTCTATTGTTATTACGCGGGATGTTCTGAACGATCCCCGTTACCTGGCAACAACTGCCGCTGAGTTCCCAACCGGGCTTGGAGTTCCACCTCCTGACAGTGTTATATATCGAATTCAGTTTTAGAATTAATGGATCAGGATCGGGCTCAACAACGAATTAAGGAGCTTAAAGATCTGCTCCAGCAGGCAAACAAGGCTTATTACAATAATGCTCAGCCTTTTATGAGCGATAAAGAGTTCGATGAAAAACTGAAGGAACTCGAAGCTCTTGAAAATGAGTTCAATATCCATGATCCGAACTCTCCAACCAAACGGGTTGGCGGAGAAACTTCTTCACAATTCGATACCGTTCAACATCCGGTTCCGCTTCTGTCTCTCGATAATACATACAACGAAGAAGAATTAAACGATTTTGATAAACGTGTTCAAAAAATCCTGGAACACAATGATTACGAGTACCTGGCTGAATTGAAATTTGACGGAGCTTCGCTGCGGCTCAGATATGAAAACGGAGAACTGGTTCTTGGTGCAACCCGTGGTGATGGGCAGAAAGGAGACGATATCACCAAAAATGTAAAAACCATACAGGATATACCTCTGCAATTAACAGGTAAGTTCCCTCCTGTGGTTGAAGTTCGGGGCGAGGCCTTTATGGAAGGAGAAGCTTTTGCAAGATTGAACCAAAAAAGAGAAGAAGAAGGGTTATCAACTTTTGCTAATCCAAGAAACTCTACAGCCGGCTCGTTGAAAATGCAGGATCCCAAAGCGGTTGCCCAACGCCCTATTCGGTTTTTTGCTTTCGATTTGCTGTTTGATGAAGAAGACAATTCGCTTACTCAGTGGAAAATAACTGAACTAATAAAAGAATTCGGGCTGCCTGTTAATGAATATCCAAGAGTTTGTAGTTCTATGGATGAAGTACACGAGGTAATTAAAGAATGGGATAAGCTCCGGCACAAACTGTCATACGAAACCGACGGTGTGGTAATCAAAATCAACCAAACCCATTTGCGAGAACAGTTAGGCAGCACCTCGAAGTTTCCAAGATGGGCCATTGCTTATAAGTTCGAAGCTGAGCAAGCTTCCACAGCTATTAATAATATTACCTTGCAGGTTGGGCGATTAGGAACCATAACACCTGTTGCGGAACTGGAACCGGTATTGCTTGCAGGAACTACTGTAAAAAGAGCTTCCCTCCATAATGAAGATGAAATTCACCGCAAAGACATTCGTATTGGCGATACCGTTATAGTTGAAAAGGCCGGAGAAATTATTCCACAAGTTATAAGCGTGGTGAATCCTGATAGGAAAAACCGATCTGCTGAGTTTGAGTTCCCGAAAGCATGCCCGGCTTGTAATGCTGAACTAATCAAATACGAAGGTGAGGTTGCGTGGAGATGTGTAAACCCTGAATGCCCACCCCAGATACGTATTAAAATCGAACACTTTGCTGCACGAGATGCTTTGGATATTGAAGGGCTTGGAGAATCTGTAGTAGATCAATTGGTGACGGAAGGACTGATTTCTAACTATGCCGATCTATATGATTTGAAGCTTGAACAAATTATTCCCCTGGAACGAATGGCCGAGAAAAGTGCTCAAAACCTGATTGATGGAATAGACAAAAGTAAAGAACAGCCTTTTGAAAAAGTGTTATATGCACTGGGGATTCGCTTTGTAGGCAAAACAGTAGCAAAAGATTTAGCTGAAGCATTTGTTACTCTGGACAAACTCAAATCTGCTACCGAAGAGGAACTATTAGCTGTAGATTCTATTGGGCCGCGAATTGCTGCGTCTGTGATTGATTTCTTTAGAAATGAAATTAATCAAAAAATCATAGGCCGCCTGGTTACAGCGGGACTTCAATTTAAAGCAGAGGAAAAAGAGCTTGCCTCGAATGTACTGGAAGGAAAGAAAATTGTAATGACAGGCACTCTCCCCACTCTATCCAGAAATGAAGCCAAGCAACTCATTGAAAAACACGGGGGGAAAACAGCTTCTTCTGTAAGCAAAAACACTGATTTTGTACTGGCAGGAGAATCTGCCGGCAGTAAACTTACCAAGGCTCAGGATTTAGGAATTACGGTACTGGATGAAGATGCTTTTTTAAAGATGATTAATGAGTGAATCGTTCTGTTAAAACTTTGTCACATCAAGCAAAGTGGAAAATTTGAAAAGTAGATTTCTCACTACGTTCGAAATGACAAGTTCTATTTCATTATATTCCAAAAACTAAACTTCTCCCTCAATGGAACTCAATCCTTTAGATACCGAGCAAATTGGTTTAAAAACCCTGGAAAAACATCTCATCAAGTCAGATAATTCGGTTTCTTTAAGAATTGGCCTTCCTAAAGAATCTTCCAACGACGAAAAACGCATTTCACTAACACCAGGTGGCGTTTCCATTTTAAAGGGAAACGGACATGATATATATATTGAAAAAGGCGCCGGAGAAGAGGCTAATTTCTCAGACCGGGATTATGCCGAAGCAGGAGCTGATATCACATTCAGCCCGGAGGATGTGTTCAAAAAATCGGAACTGATCCTCAAAGTAGCTCCTTTATCTGATGAAGAACTTACTTACCTGGAACCCGATCAGTCTATTATTTCTGCACTGCATATTGGCACTCAGAAGGATTCTTATTTTCAGGAACTATTAAAAAAATCAGTTACCGGAATTGCTTACGAGTTCATCTGCGATAGCGATAAGGAATTCCCGATCGTGCGCATGATGCATGAGATCACCGGTTCTATCGCCGTTCAAAAAGCGGCTCATTACCTCGAAAACCAAAGCCTGGGGCAAGGAATTATGCTCGGTGGTATTTCGGGAGTTCCGCCTGCTACCGTAGTTATACTTGGTGCAGGAATTACCGGAGAATACGCTGCTCGTACGGCATTAGGCTATGGAGCCCAGGTTTTTGTAATGGATACAGACCTGAATGCTCTCCGGCGGCTGGAAAATGCTTTGGATCGAAGAATCATTACTGCAGTAGCGAATGAGCAATACCTGAGCTCAGCCTTAAAATTTGCAGATGTAATTATTGGTGCTGCAATGGCAGAGGGCGACCGCTCTCCCTGCTGGGTTACAGAAGAGATGGTTGCCGGAATGAAACCGGGAAGCGTAATTGTTGACACGGTAATTGATCAGGGTGGCTGTATCGCTACCAGCCAGGCTACTACACATTCCAATCCAATATACAAGGCATTCGATGTAACCCATTACTGCGTACCCAATATGCCCGCCGATGTGGCTCGTACAGCAACTTATGCTTTGAATAATGTGTTGGTTCCTTACATCCTTTCCATTGGTGATTCCGGTGGAGTAAAAGAATGCCTGTGGAATAATACAGCTTTACGCAACGGTACATATTCTTATAAAAAGCATCTTACAAAAAAATCACTGGCAACAATGTTTAACATGGATTACCGGGAAATTGAAATGCTTATCGCTTCTAAGATATAATTGTGAATGATTTATAATTCCTCAATGTCCGAACTCTCCGAATCTAATTATAAGCGCATCGTAATCATTAATTGGTTATTGAGTGTACCCATGGTAGTGCTTTTTGCCTGGCCCTATTATTATGCAGCTAAGCTGCTGGGAATGGATGAAAGCTTCCGGTATATCGGAGCATTTATGTTTGCACTTCCATTTATGATCACCATTTTACACGGGCATGTAACCATGGCCTTAGGTTCCGGGCATCGCCGGCATTATTATGATTGGTTGAATGAACACGCATTTACCTACGGGCTTTTTTTTCACCCTGTGCTGGTTTCTACCCGTTTCCGGATGATACTACTGATTGTAAGTTTGATCTTTTTGCCTGTTGGGTATTTTTTAGGTTTGTAGGTTGAGATGTAACTGAAAGAATACATGGAAAATCCCTTGGGAATCTTGGTAACACGTGCAGAGAAATAAAAAAACAGGGTATCATATGTTTGGCTAATATTGCCTGTTTAAGAGGATTCTTCTTTCCCTGACCCTCCCTTGCTCCCTCTCCAAAATCAGAGGGGGACTCGTTAAGCCAGGTTAGAGTCATTCTAAATCCCATCCCGACCGCTGTCGGGAGAGAAGAATCTGCCTAATGCTTTAAAGCCTCCTCGATGCTGGGTAGATTCTTCAGTACGATTAGCTCATTAGCCATTCGCTAATCTTCTTCAGAATGACTGGCTGGTTAGTTGTGCAAGAAACCTCTGCCTGCTCTCAAACGCTTTCGGGATTTGGCATAGGAAGACCTGTGGCAAATCCCACCTTATATCTACAAAAAAAATCTAAATAGCCTCTCCATTTTTAATTGCCTCAACTACGCTTGGATCGAGTAGCGTCGAAGTATCTCCGACATTTTCTAAATCATTCGCAGCGATCTTTCGCAGAATACGTCGCATGATTTTCCCTGACCGGGTTTTTGGCAGCCCGGGTACAATCTGAATTTTATCCGGCTTGGCAATGGGGCCAATAATTTTTACCACCAAATCCAGTAGTTCTTTTTTGAAAGAATCTGTATCTGCAATTTCACCATCACAGATCATGAAAGCATAAACACCCTGCCCCTTTATATCATGAGGATAACCAACCACAGCTGTTTCCACCACTTTATCATGTTCATCCAATGCATTTTCAATTTCTGCCGTACCCAACCTGTGCCCCGAAACATTCAAAACATCATCCACACGGCCGGTAATGCGGTAATATCCGTCTTCATCCCGCCGGCAGCCGTCTCCGGTAAAGTAATAGCCTTTGTAGGCAGAGAGATAGGTTTGTTTGTATCGTTCATGATCGCCATATACTGTTCGTGCAATCGAGGGCCATGGATGCTTAATACAGAGGTTTCCTTCCACTCCATTGCCTTCAATTTCATTTCCGTTTTCATCCATCAATACAGGAAAAATTCCCGGAAGCGGAAGTGTTGCAAAACCGGGTTTGGTTGGGGTGATCCCTCCCAACGGGGAAATCATAATTCCGCCCGTTTCGGTTTGCCACCAGGTATCCACAATAGAACACCTGTTGCCGCCAACATGCTCGTCATACCAGTGCCAGGCTTCCTCATTAATAGGCTCGCCTACCGAACCCAACACTTTCAACGAGCTTAAATCGTACTTCTTGACAAAATCCAGATCAAAGGACATCAATGCCCGGATTGCTGTCGGGGCTGTATAAAAATGTGTAACCTTGTACTTCTCGACGACTTCCCAGAATCTTCCGGCATCAGGATACGTCGGAGTTCCTTCAAAAATGATTCCTGTGGTTCCGGTAAAAAGCGGACCATAAATAATATAGCTGTGCCCGGTTATCCAGCCTGCATCTGCTGTACACCAATACACATCATCAGCCCCAACCTGAAATACATTCCGGAACGAGTAGCTGGTGTACACCATATACCCACCGCAGGTATGCACAACACCTTTTGGTTTTCCGGTTGAACCGGAGGTATATAGAATGAAAAGAGGGTCTTCAGCATCCATTTCCACTGCTTCGTGGTGCTTAGAAGCATTTCGGATCAGGTTATGCCACCATTCATCCCTGCCTTCCACCCAATCGATATCACGGTTTGTTCGCTGGCAAACGATTACACTTTCTACCGAAGGGCTGGACTTCAAGGCTTCATCCGAAATATCCTTTAACGGAACGTGCTTATCTCCTCTTCGGAGGCCGTCATTAGTAATCAACATTTTTGCATCGCAATCATTAATGCGCTCACTTAATGACTGAGCTGAGAATCCTGCAAATACAATGGAATGCACAGCACCTATTCGTGCGCAGGCCAAGGCAGCAATCACCAATTCCGGAGTCATTGCCATATAAATACAAACCCGGTCTCCTTTTTTAATTCCTTTAGCTTCCAGCACATTGCTGAACCGGCACACATCTTCATGAAGCTGTTTAAATGTGATTGTTCTCCGAAAAGAGTCCGGATGGTTCGGTTCGAAAATAAATGCGGTTTTATTGCCTATGGTATTCAGGTGGCGGTCTAACGCATTTTCGGTAATATTAAGTTTGCCGCCCTCAAACCATTTGATGTCGGCCGTTTCAAATCCACCGGACTGAACTTTATCCCATCGCTTTCTCCAGTAAAAAGTTCCTGCTTCATGCTCCCAAAAAGCCAGGCGGTCTTTTTCGCTTTCTTTAAATGTTTTTTTGTACTCATCGAACGATTTGATATTCAGCCACATTCTGCATTTCGTTTAGTTTATATTCGCATTGATGTTAAACTAAAAAAGCCTGTCGGTCAAATAGGCTTTTAGGTTGAGTAAATTCGTTTCTCCAATTCCCAGGCAACTGGAATGCAAGTTACAAACTTGCTTTACCCTCATTCTTTCCATGGGAATCCCTTTGGGACAAGTCACAGACTTAAGAGATCTTTGAAAAACTAAGTGTGTTCAGTTTGACGTTTATTCGTTATAATTAACAACGCTTCAATTAATATTTAAAGCCATGAAAGAGATTACATTAAAAGTCCCTGACCAAAAAGTAGATTTTGTATTACAGCTTATCGAACAATTGGGATTAGAAACCACTTCTGAATTTCAAGAGATTCCCGAAGAACATAAAGCGATTGTCAGAGAGCGGATTCGATTATCTAATGAAAACCCAGAGCGACTTTTGGATTGGGAAGAAGTTAAGGACTCTTTCAAATTTGATTAATGGCATTTATAATTAAAATTGAACCTGAGGTGCAGCTTGATATTCAAGAGGGTATTGATTGGTATAACGAAAAGGAAGCCGGATTAGGCCGAATATTTCACACAGTTGTAAAAGCTCATCTAAAGAAATTAACAACCAGTCCTTTTTTCCAAATACGCTACGATAAAACCCGCTGCTTACCCTTGAAAAAGTTTCCATATATGATTCACTTTACTATTGACGAAAAGAATCAAAAAGTGATTGTTCATGCTGTTTTTAATACCGCAAAAGATCCAAAAATCTGGAAAGACCGAAAATAAACTGTCTTTGGGATTATTAACCATAACCTTGCTGAGGATTAGGTTTATTCCCCATCGATCATTCAAGTTTGTAACTTGAATACAAATGCCCTGGAAGTCTCCTGACTTCCGTTTTCGAAGTTTATATCAATATCTCATCTATTTC
>JANQSE010000010.1 GCA_028284195.1 Balneola sp.
GTCGGGGAGACAGGATTTGAACCTGCGACCCTTCGCTCCCAAAGCGAATGCGCTACCGGGCTGCGCCACTCCCCGATTTTCCAAATTTGGAAAGACGACAAATATAAGAGTTTCTGTTTATGGTTACCACCAAAAACTGAACTTTATTTTCTGAACATTTACATGTTATTGAGTAATTGAGCTGAAAAATTCTTCCAGGAAAGTTGATGTTTAAGTTCAGATATGTTTGACCTGATTTTCTTTTGAAAAGAAATATCAGAAAAGAAGTTTGTGATTTGCGACGCTAATTGTTCAGTGTTTTCATTTTCGAAGATCATCCCGTTTTCGTTGTGTTCTATATACTCCGTTAATCCGGGATGATTAGAGACTATTACGGGCAGATCAACATTCAATGCATCAGCTAAAACACCGCTTTGGCTCGCTGTTTTGTAAGGGAGAACAAGTACATCAGATAGTGATAGAATTTCTACACTTTCAGAATCATCCACAAAGCGGTCAATTATTTGATAGTCGTTTTTGTGGGAAGGGGTAACGAGCTTCAAATACTTTTCTTTTTCATCATAAAACTCCCCGGCAATAAGAGGTTTTATATTATGACCGGAAATATTGATCGAGTTTAATGCCTCAATAAAAATATCCAGGCCTTTGTATTCTCTTATCAACCCAAAGAACAGGATGATCTTGTCTTCTTTTTCGAATCCATATTTCTGGCGTAATTTCAGCTTAGATGAATCCGGTTTCTTCTTTTCATATACAGGGTGAAAAAGTTTTTGTGAAGAAGTATTTATTTCGAGGCCAACCAGTTCTTCTTCGGTTTGGCTTGATAAGGTGATTATCAAATCGTTTTTATCGAAGAAAGACCTCACCAGTTTATCAGTTAAAGGAAACCGCTCATGTGGCAGTACATTATGAGCTATAGTTATTACTTTTGTTTCTGGTGATCTTTTTTTGATTGTTGTTATGACTTTATTGAAAGCGGGGATAAAAAAGGGATGCCAGAATGAAAGCAGAAGAATATCTGGTTTATCACCTGCAATTTGATTTCCACATCTTTTCCAATTAAAAGGATTGTAAGAATGGAGAGACCTGGTGGCATATTGCTCAGTATCTTTTTCATTAAACTGGGTGGTTCCGGGAAAAAGTATATTCGGGTACAGAGTCGTAAAGTTGTACGCTTTTATGGCTATTTGTTTGTTTAGATGTTTGAACAGGTAACTGCTGAATCTGGCAATGCCTCCCCGGAAAGGTGGAAAAACACTAAGGAACGCTATCGTGGGTTTTTGCTTCAGTTGTAAAAGTTATTTCGGGTTAGTTTTAATCAGCAGTAATATAAAGCAGAAATATTCTTTAAAAATCCCGTTCTTTGGTTTAATTATAAAAACAGGTATATGAAATTTTCTTTCACATTTTTTGCACTATTTCTATTAAGCCAATTTTCTCTTGCTCAGTCGCTGAAATTGAATGAGGCAATGTCAAGTCAAAAGAACTTGGAATATGAATATTTAGAGGGGAAAATTGTAATTCAGGATAACGGCACTATCGTTAACTCTGCCGAATACAATCTCTTGAGCGATGATCCATCGTTCAAGGTGTATCCACTACAGAATGGAGAATTTATTATAAGGGAGAATATAGCTAACTTCGTTTTATATGATTCTTTTGGTGCTGTAATACGCCCAATTTCTAATAGCTCGCAAAGTAAAGATGGTGAGTCTATTTCTGAATTAGCGATGGACCCGAATGGGAAAACGATTGTATTATATAATCCTGAGATTAAAAACAGCAAAGGATTGGGTTCAAGAGCTCAGGTAATAGGGGTAGAGGATTCTGACCGATTCATTTTTTACAGTAACGAACGAGAGATAAGAACGGTTTGTGTGTCAGAAAATGGCCAGTTTGTAGCTATTGCTACCGGTAAAGAAGGCACTGAAGATGAAGTAACAGTTGTTGATCGATTCGGGAATGAAGTAAGGAAGATAACCTTTGACAGAGAGATAGTTGGCCTAAATCTTTATGGAAGTGGAAGTACACTTACAGTGTTTTCCTCAGGAAGGGTGGCGGTTTATAATGTGTTGAATGGTAAGCGTATTGGCAGTAGTAGTTTTAGAGGTGGAACTCTCCGGTTTGCCAATTACAGTGGCTCTGATAAAACAATTATCGGCCTTACAGGAGATCTGAATGACAATACGTTGTCAAATATTGGAGTACGGATCATTAATGTGGATGCCCGAAAAATTGCAAGTCAAAAATATTCCGGATCGGTTCAGGTTTCTGATCTTGACAGAATAAAGCTAAACCGAAATGGCCGGTTTAATTATACCATTGTTGGGATGAGTAAGAATTTGAATTTGAAGGCAGAGTTTTAAATTAAGCTTCTTTTTTCATTTCCTCTGAAGTGTCTTTCTCCTTAGAAGATTCGCTTTCGTTCTTTTTTTTGAGCTTAGGGTCTGGTTTGGCCCAATCAAATTCCAATCCATCTCTGGATTTATTCATTTTTATTTTGATGGTGGAACCTTCTTCTTTTTTCATTTCAAGAAGTTCTTCTGCTAAAGGATCTTCTATGTACTTTTGTATTGCTCTTTTGAGTGGGCGAGCCCCGTATTTGGGATCAAACCCCTTGTCGGTAATAAACTCTTTAGCACCTTTTGTTATATCAATGATGTAACCAATATCTTCAATTCGTTTAAAAAGCTCATCAGAAATGATATCGATAATCTGATAGATATCTTCTTTCTCCAACGGCTTAAAAGTAATTACATCATCAATTCGATTCAGGAACTCAGGATTGAACACTTTTTTAAGTGCATCCTGAATGGTGGTTTTCATCTTGGCGTAATCGAAAGTGCCTTCATCAGGCCCGCCAAAGCCAATTCCTTTTCCTAAGTTTCGAATGTCGCGTGCTCCGATATTGGAGGTCATGATGATAATTGTATTTCTGAAATCTACTTTTCGTCCAAGGCTGTCGGTTAAAATTCCATCGTCTAATACCTGCAGTAGAATGTTAAATACATCCGGGTGGGCTTTTTCAATTTCATCTAAAAGTACAACGCTATAAGGTTTTCTTCGAACTTTCTCGGTTAAAATTCCACCTTCTTCATACCCAACATAGCCGGGGGGAGCTCCAACCAATCTTGATACAGAGAACTTTTCCATATACTCGCTCATATCAATTCTGATCAGAGAATCGTCTTTATCAAAAAGATACTTTGCGAGCACTTTGGCCATTTCTGTTTTACCAACACCCGTTGGTCCTAAGAAAATGAACGAACCAATAGGCCTGGAAGGATCTTTTAGCCCCGCGCGCGTACGTTGTATAGCTTTTGTAAGTTTTACGATGGCTTCTTCCTGCCCGATAACTTTACCAGAAAGGCGTTCTTTCATTTTCAGAAGCTTTTGCCCTTCGTTCTGGCTGATCTTGTTTACAGGAACGCCGCTCATCATTGCGATCACAGAAGCTACATCTTCTTCTTCTACATCGTACAAAATACTTTCAGATTCTTTTTCCCATTCTTTCTGAGCCACCTCCAGGTCTTCGATTAATCGTTTTTCCGTATCACGTAACCTTGCAGCTTCTTCGAAACGCTGTTTTTTAACCATGGTATTTTTGTCATGGCTGGTGGTCTCGATTTGTTCTTCCAGTTCAATGATATGTTTTGGAACAGTGATGTTAGAGAGATGAACTCTCGCTCCGGCTTCATCTAAAGCATCAATGGCTTTATCCGGTAAAAAATGATCGGTAACATAACGATCGGTTAAAGAAACACAGGCTTCTAAGGCGTCGTCTTTATAGCGGACGCCATGATGTTTTTCATATTTTGGTTTAATTTGCTGCAGTATTTCGATAGTTTCTTCTGGTGAAGTAGGATCAACCATGATTTTTTGGAAGCGGCGTTCCAAAGCACCATCTTTTTCTATAAACTGGCGGTATTCATTTAACGTAGTTGCACCGATTGCCTGGATATCACCACGAGCTAATGCAGGTTTCAACATATTTGACGCATCCAAAGAACCGCTGGCGCCGCCGGCACCTACAATAGTGTGGAGCTCATCAATAAACAGAATTACGTTATCTGTTTTTTCGAGCTCAGCCATAATGGCTTTCATGCGTTCTTCAAACTGGCCGCGATATTTGGTTCCGGCAACAAGTGCTGCAAGGTCAAGAGCAATTACTCGTTTATCATAAAGCACTCTGGAAACTTTGCGTTGAACAATCCGATCTGCCAGGCCTTCTGCAATAGCCGTTTTACCTACACCGGGCTCACCAATTAAAACAGGATTATTTTTCTTTCTTCGGCTTAAAACCTGTGCAACCCGCTCAATCTCTTTATCACGGCCTATAATGGGATCAAGTTTTCCATCTTCAGCCATTTGGGTAAGATCTCTTCCGAAGTTATCGAGAACAGGTGTTTTTGATTTTTCCATTTTCTTTTCTCTGGAACTGCCAGAGCCTTGTGAGCCTCCTTTTGATGAAGGTGAAATACTGGATGTGATAGAAGGGACATCAAAATCTTCTTCTCTGGTTTTCCCGGAAATAATCAGGTCAAGTTCTTCACGAACCGCATCATAAGAAACGCTAAATTGAAGCAGAATCTGTGCAGCTATATTTTCATCATCTCTAAGCAAGGAAAGTAAAAGATGCTCTGTGCCAATGGTATCACTCTTATATAATTTTGCTTCCAGGTAAGTGATGCGTAATACTTTTTCGGCTTGTTTAGTTAAAGGAATATTGCCAACAGTTACTGAACCGCCGGTTCCTCGCACAGTATCTTCAATTGTTTTTTTGAGTTTAAAAAGGTCGCAATCCAGGTTTTTGAGAATTCGGATTGCCACTCCGTCACCTAATCGAACAATGCCTAAAATAAGATGCTCTGTTCCTATATAGTCGTGTCCTAAGCGTAATGCTTCTTCTCTGCTGAATTGGATTACGTCTCTAACTTTACTTGAAAAATTACCTTCCATGGTGGTAGGTCCTTCTGTCTAAATAATTTTGTTTTCTCTGTTTTACTTATCTGGTACAAAACGTACCAAACCAAGCTTTAGTTCATTCTTAATCGAATGTAGCAGGGCATATATCTAATTGCAAAATAAAATGTGCCCGCATCGAAATTAATAAAGAGGGGTTCCGGTCATTTCTTCTGGTTGTGGAATGCCCATTGCCTTTAAAAGAGTAGGGGCTACATCAGCAAGAATTCCTGGGTGCATTTTTGGAGCATCAGGATGATTAGCAATAATAGCAGGTACTAAAGCAGTTGTGTGAGCTGTATGTGGGCTGCCATCGGGTTTAATCATGCAATCGGCATTTCCATGATCTGCAATTATTAATGATGTGTAGCCATGCGTATTTGCAGTATCAATCACTTTTTTGAGTTCTTTATCAACAGCTTCAACGGCTTTTATAGCTGCGTCCATATTTCCTGTATGGCCGACCATATCCGGGTTGGCAAAATTCAGAATTACCAGTGCATACTTGTCTGTGCTCAATTTTTTACATAGTGTATCAGCTACCTGCTCAGCACTCATCTCCGGTTGTAAATCATAAGTAGCTACTTTTAGGCTTGGAATTACCAGCCTGTCTTCACCTGGATTCGGAGTTTCAACGCCTCCATTAAAAAAGTATGTTACATGAGGATACTTTTCTGTTTCAGCAATTCTGAATTGCTTTAAGCCTTGCTTGCTAATCCATTCACCGAGCGTGTTTTTGAGTTTTTGTGGAGGATAGGCAACATGGGTATGAGTAAAGGTTTTATCATAGGAAGTAAATGTGGTATAGTGAAGACCCAGATTTACAGTTTCAAACTCACTGAAGTCAGCATCTGTAAGTGCTCTTGTGATTTCCCGGGCACGATCTCCTCGAATATTGAAAAAGATTACAGAGTCGCCATTTTCAATTCTGGATTCACTTGAATCATCCAGAACAACTGGTTTTATGAACTCGTCGGTTATTCTCTTTTCATAAGAGGCATCAAAAGCTTCATCCGAGGTTGAGTAGAACTTGCCCTTACCATGTACCAATAAATTATAAGCCTGTTCTATTCGTTCCCAACGATTATCCCGATCCATTGCGTAATATCTGCCAATTACCGATGCCAGTTTACCAGCACCAATCTTCTTTGTTTTTTGATTGAATTCGCGGGCATATTCTTTGCCCCCGGTAGGTGAAGTGTCTCTGCCATCAGTAAAAGCATGAACAAATACATTTTCTATGCCCTCGTTGTAACAGAGTTCTAAAAGAGCAAACAGATGATCATTATGACTATGTACTCCTCCATCCGAAAAAAGCCCAAAAAGGTGAATTTTATTTTTGGCTTTGGCTTTTTTTATAGCTTGCAGAAGAACTTCATTGGCAAAAAAATCTCCATTCTTAATAGCAAGATTAATTCGTGAAAGTTCCTGATAAACTATTCTGCCTGCACCAATGTTTAAGTGCCCTACTTCAGAATTCCCAAATTGCCCATCCGGAAGACCTACATCGCTTCCGCTTGCAGACAGGTAAGTATTCGGGTAAGTAGAAAAAAGATGATCTATGAAAGGTTTGTCAGCTTTATCAATAGCGCTGACTGAAGGATCTTCGGCCAACCCAAAGCCATCTAAAATTACAAGAAGTGCTTTAGATTGAGAGCTGGCCATTAAAAAAAGATCTTAAAGGTTGTTTACGTGCTTAGTAAGAGCTGCTTTTTTGCGAGCTGCGTTGTTGATATGAATAATCCCTTTTCCGCTCATCTTGTCGATATAAGAAACAGCATCTTTTAATAAACCTTCCGCTTCAGTTTTATTGGTAGAAGCGAGAACATTTTTGATCAAGGTTCTCATTTTGGATTTACGTGTACGGTTGTGTTCTCTTCTCTTCTCAGCCTGGCGAACACGTTTAATCGCTTGTTTAGTTTGTGGCATGACTTATAGTCGCGTTGTTGGTGTAAAAATTTTTAGTCACCAAAATTAAGGGTTAGTAAAACATTATTCAACATTTGATTGAATATTTCAGTGAATAACTTTAATTTGGCGTTTCTGTTATGATAGTGGTAATAGATGGCCCTGCCGGGTCAGGAAAAAGTTCAACAGCCAGGGCAATAGCCGAGCGGCTTCAAATTCAGTTTTTGGATTCCGGAGCTTTGTATCGGGTTGCTACCTTGGTTTATCTAGAATCACTTGATAGCAGAGCTTCGTTCTTTGATCGCCTGAAAGAAAGTGATATTTCATTTTACTTCAAAAGCAAAAAATTTCACTCTTTTTTGAATGGAGTTGATGTTTCTGAGGAGATCAGAAAAATGGAAGTATCAAATAATGTTAGCAAAGTAGCATCTCATCCAGATGTTAGAGCGCACATTAATTCATTAATGCATGCCGAGGTGGAAAAAGATGTTTATATAGCCGATGGCAGAGATTTAGGCACAGCAGTTTTTCCTGATGCAACCCTTAAGTTTTTTATGGTTGCTGATCTTGAGGAAAGAGCAAAACGCCGGCTTGCAGAAATGAAAGAGGAGGGATTGGAAGCTTCTTTAAAAAAAATTAAAGAGAATCTTGCTGCCAGAGACCATGCTGATTCAAACCGGAAATCAGATCCTCTTAAACAAGCAGAAGACGCCATTTTGATTAATACTTCAGAGCTGACATTTGAAGAACAAGTATCACAGATCGCAGAACGAATACGGCAAATTTTGCCGGAAAATAACCATTAACCTTATCCCACAGTTGAAAGCCAATTGTGAGGTAAAACATTAACAAAAAATACAATGACCGAAGAACTGAATAAAGAAACCGAACAAGAAGAAATTACAGAAACTGTTGAAGAAACAACGGAAGAAATAATTACCGAAGATGCTGCGGAAGAAACAGTAGCTGAAGAAATGAAAGAGACCCCTCAAGCAGAAGAGAGCGAAGTTGAAAAGCTTGCAGAAGAAAACAATGACGAAGTTTTAGCGCATGTGTTTACCGGCGACGTAGAAGGAGATGTGTACACCTACGACCAGCTTGAAAGCCCATCTGACGAATATACAGATGATGAGTACAAAGACATGATGGGGATGTATGAAAACACTCTGAACCAGATTGAAGAAAAAGAAATTATTACTGGCCGGGTAGCTTCCATTGATGAAAAGTATGTAGTTATTGATATCGGTTTCAAGTCTGAAGGAATTATAGCAGTTAACGAATTCCCTTCAACTATTCTTGAAAATATGGGCCCCGGCGATGAAGTGGATGTATTCCTTGATCGTGTTGAGGACAAAGATGGACAGTTAATTCTGTCTCGTCGTAAAGCAGATATTCTTCAGGCTTGGGAAAAAATCGAAGCTGCACATGAGACCGCCGAAATTATTGAAGGCTATATCAAGCGTAGAATTAAAGGTGGTATGATTGTAGATGTGTTTGGTATCGATGCCTTCCTTCCGGGCTCGCAAATTGACGTTCGCCCTGTTCGGGATTTTGATGCATACGTTGGCAGAACCATGGAATTCCAGGTGGTTAAACTAAACATGGTTGCTGAGAATGTTGTTGTTTCTCATCGTGCTCTTATTGAAAGCGACCTTGAAGAGCAAAGAGAACAAATTCTTGATACAATTGAAGCAGGCCAGGTGCTTGAAGGTGCTGTTAAAAATATTACCGACTTCGGTGTATTTATCGATCTTGGAGGTGTGGACGGGCTTCTTCATATCACCGACCTTTCTTGGGGGCGTGTGGACAACCCGAATGAGATCGTTCAGTTAGATCAACGTTTGAATGTTGCTGTTATCGATTTTGATGAGAGAAGCAAACGAGTATCACTTGGATTAAAACAGCTTCAACCGCATCCATGGGAAGAAATTCATGCGAAGTATCCTGAAGGAATGAAAGTTCAGGGCCGTGTGGTTTCAATTGCCGATTATGGTGCGTTTATCGAGCTTGAAAAAGGAGTTGAAGGCTTGATTCACATCAGCGAAATGTCCTGGACACAGCATATTAAGCATCCATCCCAGCTGGTTCAGAAAGATGATGTTGTAGAGTGTATTGTTCTTAATATTAACGAGGACGAGAAGAAGATATCTCTCGGCGTTAAGCAGCTTACTGAAGATCCCTGGGCTGATATTCTTGAAAGATTCCCGGTTGAATCTAAGCACAACGGCGTAATCAGAAATCTCACCAACTTTGGTGTATTCGTTGAATTAGAACCAGGCATTGATGGTTTAATTCACGTTTCTGACTTGAGTTGGACTGAGAAAGTGGAGCATCCTAACGAAATCGTTAAAAAAGATCAGGAAGTGGAAGTAGTAATTCTTGGTGTTGATTTCGAGAACAGAAGAATTACTCTTGGTCACAAACAGGTTCAGGAAAATCCCTGGGATACATATGCTAAAGAGTACGCACCGGGAACTACTGTAAATGGTGAAGTGATAAAGGCTACCGATAAAGGTGCTTTTGTTAAACTTGAATTAGGTGTAGAGGCTTTTCTAAGCTATGGAAAGGCTACAGAACCTGAGTTTAAGGAAGGTGATAAGGTAGAAGCTTTTGTATTCGATTTTAATGAGGAAAATAAAAGCATTTCGCTTAGTCAGTTAGATAAAGATCAAAAAAAGGCAAAAGCAACTAAGACTAAGAAAAAAGCAAAAGCTGCTGATGTTGAAACTGGTGCCCCAACGCTTGGTGAAATGTCTGGTCTTGGAGCTTTAAAAGAGAAAATGGAAGCGGAAGAGAAAACTGCCAAAGAAGAAGGTACTGCTGAATAATATTCAGTTGGTTTAGTTATGGTTGAGAAAAAGGCATCCAGAAATGGGTGCCTTTTTTGTTTTTAAATTTGTTGTCTCAATAATTTTTCAAGTACGGGTTTGAGTAATTGTTTATTCGTTGAGCCAATTATGTAGTGCTTCATTTTTCCATCTTTACCAATAATATAGGTGCTTGGCCATGAAGGTGGGTAATATGTTTTAACGATATTTCCGTCATCTTGTATGATCCGATAATTAATATTCCTCTCTTTGGCTATTTCCTTAATTTGAGTAAGGTTGTCGGTGCTTGGAGCAACGCCAACAAACTCGACTTTATCCTTACCAAGTTCTTTTTGCATATTTACGAAGTGTGGAATTTCACCTATGCATGGCCCGCAAGAGGTATACCAGAAGTTAAGGATGACAACTTTTCCTGCTTGTTGAGAAAGAGTAAACGGAATGCCGTCAATACCAGTTGCGGTAAAGCTGGGAGCTTTTTCGTTGCTTTCCTTAATATCGACGATTCGATGGTTATCTTGCTTTGAGACAGCATTATCAACTCTGTCAACAAGGTACTTTGGGATATTCGTATTGCCATATTTTTGGCAACTTATGAATGGCAAGATTACTACAATAGAGATGAAATAAAATCTGTTCATTATATGGAAATGTTATTGGGAACCAGAAAACCGCAATAAATCAAAAAGGAGGCTTAATCTCAATTTCTTTCATTGATTATCTGTTATTTTCTAAGGTACCTGTACAGCTCCCATGATCTTTTCTACGATATCCTCCGGACTAATATCTTCGGCTTCTGCTTCGAAAGTTGGAATTATTCGGTGTCGAAGAACATCCATTGCGATAGTTCGAACATCTTCCGGAGTAACATAAGCCCGGTGTTCCATGAATGCTTGTGCCCGGGAAGCCAAATTCAAATTAATGGTTGCCCGCGGAGAGCCGCCAAAACCGATAAGATCTTCAAGATCAGTTAAGCCGTAATTAGCAGGTTTTCTGGTTGCAAATACCAGGTCAACAATATACTTCTCCACTTTCTCATCCATGTAAATTTCGTTGATCACAGAGCGGGCTTCCATAATCTTTTTGGTTGAGACTACTGTATCTAGTTGGGGTTTTGCTCCTGTTTTGGCCATACGGCGCATAATTTCCATTTCTTCTACTTCGGTGGGGTAGCCGATTTTTAACTTTAGCATAAACCGGTCAACCTGGGCTTCTGGCAGCGGATACGTTCCTTCTTGTTCAACCGGGTTTTGTGTGGCGAGTACCAGGAATGGCTCTTCCAGCTTAAAGGTATTTTCGCCGATGGTAACCTGTTTTTCCTGCATCGCTTCAAGAAGAGCACTTTGTACTTTAGCTGGTGAACGGTTGATCTCATCTGCTAAAATAATATTCGCAAAAATGGGCCCTTTTTTGACAAGAAACTCGGCTTCTTTCTGGTTGTAGATAAGTGTACCAATCAAGTCGGCAGGTAAAAGATCGGGAGTAAACTGTATTCTCTGAAACTCGGTATTTAAAACAGTTGCCAGGGAAGATACCGTTAAAGTTTTAGCAAGGCCGGGAACACCTTCCAATAGTACATGCCCATTGGTGAGTAAACCAATCAGCAGTCGGTCGATCATATACTGTTGGCCAATAATTACTTTGTCTAATTCCTTTTGGATATCGTCGATAAAAGCACTGCTCTTTTCAATTTTTTCTCCCAGTGCATTCATGTCAATTGCCACTTCACTCATATTTCTAATATTCTGTTATAATTTTCCTGATGATATGGTTAATTTCTCGCCTTCCAAAAAGCCATCAAATATACTACATGGATATTTTACAATCTTTTTTATTAGGATTGCTTCAGGGCCTTACCGAGTTTTTACCCATTAGCAGTTCCGGCCACCTGGCACTTGGTAAATATTTTCTGGGAGAAAATAATGAAGCCGGGCTAACTTTTGAAATTGTTGTCCATTTTGGCACACTTTGTAGCATTCTTATTTATTACCGTACGTTGTTAGCAGATATTCTCAAATCAGGAATAGGGTTTTTAGCATCTCCAAAGCAAAAAAAAGATCACCCGCAGGTTAAAACAATCCTATTTATTTTAGTGAGTATGATTCCGGCATCTGTAGTTGGTTTTACATTAAAAGATAAGGTAGAAACCGTTTTCGACAGCCCTTTCTTAGTGTCTGTTATGCTGATTGTGACAGGCATTATTTTGTTTATAACCAAATTCGCGAAAGAAAAGGAAGGAAAGGTAACACTGGGTAGAAGTTTTATTATCGGTGTAGCACAGGCTTTTGCAATGATCCCGGGAATCAGCCGATCAGGATCAACCATTTCAACGGCACTATATTTTGGAGTGAAGAGGGAAGAAGCGGCAAATTTTTCTTTCTTAATGGTAATTCCGGTGATAGGGGGAGCAATGTTGCTACAGATTCTGGATTTGATGGAAGCAGGGGTGGACTCTGTGCAAATTCAAAGCCTGGTAGTCGGTTTCCTCACAGCGTTTATTTCCGGGTATTATGCTTTGAAATACCTGATCGTAATCCTCAAGAAAAAAGGATTTCATTATTTCGCCTACTATTGCTGGTTAATAGGTGGTGCCGGACTTATTTATTTCTCGATTTAAAGAAGAATAACCCTTTTCATCTTGAAGCCCGAATCAAATAGTGCTACATTTGCTCACCAAATTTTTTAAGACTCTATGATCGTTTATCTATTTATAATGTTAGCAGTTTTGGCCATTGCTTCGGCACTTGCAATGATCATCAACAAAAATGTGGTAAACAGTGCACTTTTTTTGGTGTTAAACATGGTTTCGCTGGCAGGAATCTATTTATTGTTAAATGCTCAGTTTCTTGCAGTAATACAAATTCTGGTGTATGCCGGAGCCATCATGGTGTTATTCCTTTTTGTAATCATGCTCCTGAATGTAGAAGATGAAGAAAAGCTGTTTAACAAATTTCGATTCAAGTATCTGCTGGCATTTTTTCTTGGGGTGGCGGTTGTAGGCCAAATCTTTTACAGCATTGCCGGAGTAACCAATGTGCTTCCGGAAATTTCTGCGAATATGGCTGAGATTGGGACAGTAGAAGCCGTAGGTGATGTGCTGTTCACGAAGTATTTACTCCCGTTTGAAATGACAGCAATTCTGCTAACCGCAGCAGTAGTAGGTGCACTGATGGTTGCGCAATACAAAATTAAAAAAGGATAGAATAGATGTTAGAGATCGATTGGTTTTTAGGTTTAAGTGCTATTATGTTTTCGATTGGTATTATTGGAGTACTTATTAGAAGAAATGCTGTTGTTATTTTTATGTGTGTAGAACTGATGCTGAATGCAGTGAATCTTTCTTTAGTGTCATTTAGTAGTTTCCATGGCAATATTGATGGGCAAATTTTGGTTTTCTTTGCACTAGCGGTAGCCGCAGCAGAAGCAGTTGTTGGATTGGCCATCATTATTGCCATTTTCCGAAATAACCTTACCGTTGATGTAGGTGAGATTAACCTGTTGCGCTGGTAGTTAATAACCACAAAGAACATAAGGTTTAGATAAGCTATTTGTGAAAATTAATTTAATGATGTTGTTATGTTAAAAAAATTGAGTGTATTTCTGCTTTCATTTGTGCTGCTAATGGCTTGTGCTTCCTCCGAGAAGTATCTCCAGAAAGGACAATACGAAAAAGCAATTAGTAGATCGGTTAAAAAACTTCGTAAAGATCCGGGCAACGAAAAAGAGTTGTATGTACTGAAAGAGGCGTACGGAAAAGCAAATAGCTTTGATCAAGACAGAATTACTTTTCTGGAAAAAGAGGGCAGAGAGGATAATTATGTAGAAATTTATGATCTGTATGTTCGCCTGGATAACCGGCAAAACACGCTTAAAACCCTTCCTAGTCCAGTACTGCGACAGTTTGAAATTGTGGATTACAACAACAAACTTATTGCCTCGAAAGAACAAGCTGCAGAGGTTTCTTATCAACATGGTCTTGATTATTTAGCACAGGGTGGAAGAGATAATGCACGCAGGGCATATCATGAATTTAGTACTGCAAAGAGCATCTATTCCAACTATAAAGATGTGAATGCAAAATTGATCGAATCAAAATTTCAGGGAACCAACCAGGTGTTATTTGTGATTGAGAATAACTCAGAAACGGTACTTCCTATTCGTTTTGATGAAGAACTTCAAAAGATCGGTTTATCAGATCTAAATGGGCAATGGATTCAATACAGTGTATATGAAGATGAAGAAATTGATTACGATTATTTTGTTGTATTGAATATTCGGGACATTGTGGTTTCTCCGGAAAAAGAAACTTCAGCAAAATATACCGATAGCAAAGAAGTTCAGGACGGGACCAAGTATGTGCTGGATGAGCGTGGCAATGTGAAGAAAGATTCTTTGGGGAATGACATACGCGAGCCTAATATGGTCACTATTTCAGCAGAGATCACCGAAACACGTCAACAGAAAGAAGTAATAGTTGGCGGAGTGGTAGAATACATTGATTTAAGAACAGATCAATTAGTAAAAAGAGAAGATATTTCGGTAACTGCTTTTTTTGATCATTCGTCAGCTACGTTTTCAGGAGATGAGAGAGCTTTAAGTGAGGAGTCGAAAAAGAAGATCCGGATAGACAGAACCCAGTTTCCAAATAGTGAAGCAATGTTGATGGATGCAGCCGAACTGCTGAAAGAGAAGACCAAAGACATTATGTATCGAAATCGGGGATTGTTGAGCTCGACGAACGGGTAATTTTTGAAGATTATAGATGGTACACGCCTCCAACTGTTGAATGGATTTGTGAATCTTCTCATGATCCTATTGAATTAGAAGAAGGTTATGATTGGGGTGAAGGAGGTGGTGGAAGTGGATCAGCATGTGTAGGGGGTTGCCAAGGAACTCCAAACAATAATTGTGATACTGCTGGTTCAAATAATCCATGTACACCAGACAAGCCTTGCCCAGGAAATCCTGTTCAAAATCCTGAGATCGCACCTACTGAAATTGCAGGAATTAATGGAGGACGATATGGGTATACAAGATTTGAAAATGGGTCACCTAAATTTCATAACGGCTTGGATATAAAAAGCCCTCTCTCTTCTCCTTTATATTCTATGCATGCAGGCTTGGTATATTCTTCGGGCATAAGTTCAACTCTAGGTAATTATGTGATTATACGTAGTAGCGTAAATGGGGAATCTATTTATATATTGTATGGTCACTTGCAAAGTGTAAATGTTTTTAATGGCAGTTGGGTAGGACAAGGCGGGCAACTCGGGTTAACCGGTAATACAGGCAACGCTGTTGGTTCTGTGCCCCATGTTCATATTCAAGTTAGAACGGCTGTACCTAATAAAGTTTTTAATGATTGGGACACACATGACCCCGAACCTTATTTAGGAACGAAATTTGATGTTAATGGGAACCCGATTAATAATGATAGTTGCAGCATTTAAGTTGTTAAATATGCGTGTTGTTTTCATAATACTTTTCTTATTTACTAAATTTTGTGCTGCGCAAGATTCAGAAATTATATCGAAAAGAATACTTAATGATAATCGAGCATCTTATGTTATCTCTACTAACGCATATTCTGAGATATCCATCAATGGAAAAGTAAGTATCAATGAATTGTTTTACTTGGAAGAGCCAGTTAAACGATTAGGAATTCCGGATAGCACTCGATTGGATACTTCACTTATTGAGATTACCAGGACTGTTTTAATAAATGGAATAAAACTACTTTATACCAACTATCCAGGAGACTTATCATTAACGAATGTTTATCTAACACAAGAAGAGCATTTCATACAAATCAGTGGTAAAAAAGTCTATCCCAATATGAGTTTGTCTGAGTTTAAAAAATTACTTCCTGATGGAGATCTAATTATGAGGGGAAATGCCGTTTTTATTTCACAAGAAGGAACTGATGGAAATTGGATTAAATTCCATATAAATGAATCCCAACATATAGAAATGATCGAAATCATTAGAAGTTTTGCTTAATGGGATAAAAGAATTAGGAATAGATTAATTCTTAATTCCAAAGCTTTGCTTTGGTTTAAAACATATACCCGGCTGTAAAATAAACTCCCGTTCCTTCTTCCGAGAAGCCCACGTCAATCCGCATGATGAAATCGGAAGTAAAAAAAGAACTGGTTCCACCAAGTCCACCAGAATACTTCAGATCATTGAAAACAGTGTTAAATGAATCGCCATTGGAATAGGTGCGGCCTACATCAAAAAATAAAGTGCCTCCAAATTCGCCTTTGATAGGTTTGATCTTAAATAACCAGGTTCGTAATTCTGTGTTAAGTAGAATTACATTGTCGTCCATAAATCGCCGCGAAGGATAACCACGCAGAGATTCTTCATCTCCGGCATGGGCCAGTTTCCAGTAAGGAACCTCTCCCGAAGTATTTTTGGCAAAAACCCGGTTTGCCCATGTAATCTCCCGGATCAAAAAGAAGGAAAGATACTGCCGTGCTTCTGCTTTAAACACGAGTGTGTTGTAACTACTTCCATACCAGGTTTGCCCGATTTCGATAGAGCTTTCTGCATAGTTCCCTCTGGTGGGGCGAAATTCGCTGTTACGGTTTTCCCAGATAAAACCCGTTCCTATATGAACAGTTCTGCCGCCTTGTTCGCCTAGTGGTTCTTGTTGAGATATTAGGCTGTTAGCATCATTATCCCATGGGGTTTCATAGTCGAAATTTAATATAGCGAGTATATCCAAAGAATTTTTATGGCCTGCCCGCACTGGGATTCGAAGTTCAGAGTTAAGGCCAAACGAAAAAGACTGAAATGTGAACAGATCTGTAGATGCATTAAAAGAATCATTGATCTTTCCATATGAGCCAACTCCATAAAAAGAATCTTGAAAAAACCGGGAGATATAGAATTGATTTTTAAATCGTAGGCCTCGCCCAAAAGCATAGGGTTTGTCATGTTCTATGAGAGCAGAAGCAAGCCCTTTGGTAGAGGCGATAGCTGCTATCCGGGTAAAGGAGTAAAAAGGTTGGGTATGTTGTTTGTAATGAAATTTTTGAAGCAGCCCACCAGCCAGGAAGCCAAAATCAGAATTGAATGAAAGTGCAGGAAGAAATGCTGTTTTAATGGAATCAGTAACTACCACATTCTGTGAAGCAACAGCATTCGAAAAAAAAAGGAGCAGTACAACCGCTCCTTTAAAAATGTTTAAAAAACTCCTGATCACTTAAATAAATATAAAGGTAACGAGTAAATAAATTGGTACTAATATACCAAACGACCATAATATATAAGCACCAAAGCTTGGCATATCTACACCGCTTTGTTCTGCAATGGATTTTACCATAAAGTTAGGTGCGTTACCAATATAGGTGAGTGCTCCAAAGAATACAGCACCCGAAGAAATGGCGATTAATGTTGAGCTCATCTCTGTCATAAGTACTTCGGCATTTCCACCGGCGGCATTAAAGAATACCAGGTAAGTTGGAGCATTATCCAGGAACGCAGAAAGCATACCTGTAATCCAGAAAAACATTTCGTTAATTGGATCACCATTCTCACCAAATACGGCATCATTTACGAATTGTAATGCACCTTCGCCATTATTAGCGGCTTTAAGCATAGCAATTGGAGCAATGATGGTGATAAAGATTCCCGCGAATAGCTTTCCTACTTCCTGGATCGGGAACCAGTTAAACCCGTTGGCCGCCCGGCTTTCTTTGGAAGTGAAATGCCAACTTGCCCATGCAAGTAATAACAGAGCGACATCACGAATTAGATTTTCGTACGTAACATGCACGTGAAAGATCTCAAGCTCACCAATATGTACCAGGCCGGAGAACAGAACGGCTCCAACAACGCCTAAAAGCAACAGCAGGTTAAACCCGCCTTCTATACCAAGTGGTTCAGAGCCGTCATCCTGTGGAGGGGTATTGGTTTCTTTTTTATACAGAGCTTTATCCCAGAAATAGTAAAGCACTAAAAGGATTGCAGCTACAAAGGCCATTTCCCAGAACAAATTTGTAGTGGTCCAGAAGAAATCAACACCTTGTAAGAACCCAAGAAAAAGCGGCGGATCGCCCAGAGGTGTTAATGAACCACCAACATTGGCAACAAGAAAAATAAAGAATACCACCATATGTACTTTTCTCTCTCTCCAGGCATTGGCACGCAGCATTGGCCGTATTAAAAGCATGGCAGCGCCGGTAGTTCCCATCCAGCTAGCCAAAATAGTTCCAAGAAGCAGCAATCCTGTATTAACTTCCGGCGTTCCTTTTAGATATCCTTTGATCCGAACGCCGCCGGAAACTGTGAATAATGCTAACAACAAAATAATGAATGGAAAATACTCCAACAGATAAGCATGAAGCACTTCATACAAAGTAGCATTGAACCCGAATGTAATAATCATTGGAACTAGCAGACAAAAAGCCCATACTGCCGATATCTTTCCAAAATGATGGTGCCAGAAATCTTCTGCAAAAAGAGGAAAAAGTGCAATGGAAAGCAAAATGCCGGCAAAGGGGATGGTCCATAACAGGCTTAAGTTACTGCCATCGATTCCATGGCCTGCGCCCTCAGCGGCAAATGTGAGAGAGGAGAAAAGAAGAACAAAAAGGGGAGCCGCCAGGTATTTAGCTTTTTTCAGTACGTTTTTTAAGTTCACGAGCAATAATTTGTTTTGAAATTTTATGGTGCCAAAATAAAAGATGATAGAACACTTCAAAAGAATAACTAATTCTTATTCAAAAAATCTGTGTTAAAATATTGTAAAGCACCTTGCAGAATGATGCAGATTTTACCCGAAAATACACTTTACCTTCCTGTACTTTTTTGTATCTTTGCCAACCGTTTTTGCTAACTACGGTCTTTTGGGTGTTAATTTTAAAATAAGTTAAATGGAATCCGCTGCGGCGTTGTTTTCTCTCATTATTGCTCTCCCTCTTTTGGGTTTTCTCATTAATGGATTGGCTGGTTTATTTATAGAGAGCTACCGAAATAAAAAACAACTCATCGGTATAATTGCAAACACAATGGTGTTCATTCCATTTGTGATTGCGGTTTATTTTTTCATAAATATGAATGCGGGCTCTGATGCACTGGTATTCAAGTTCTTTACCTGGATTAAAGCGGGGACTTTTAGCGTGGATATTGCTTACCGGGTTGACCAGCTTTCCATCATGATGACAATGGTGGTAACAGGAGTTGGTTTCCTTATCCATCTTTACTCAATGGGGTACATGTCTCACGATGGGGGGTACTGGAAATTCTTTGCTTACCTGAATTTGTTCATCTTTGCGATGCTGAACCTTGTTCTTGGAAACAATCTTCTTTTGCTGTTCCTGGGCTGGGAAGGGGTAGGTGTTTGTTCGTATTTGTTGATCGGTTTCTGGTACACAGATATGGCAAAATCAGATGCTGCCAAAAAAGCTTTTATTTACAACCGGATTGGTGATTTTGCGTTTTTGATTGCCATGTTCATGATCTTCGAGAGTGTGGGCAGTTTAAATTTTGATGTAATTTTAGGAAACCTTACTGCAATCCCTGAAGGCTATAAGGTAGCCATTGGTTTATTGATGTTTGTGGGGGCCACAGGTAAAAGTGCTCAAATTCCGCTATTTGTTTGGTTACCTGATGCGATGGCCGGCCCAACCCCGGTTTCTGCACTTATCCATGCGGCAACCATGGTAACCTCAGGGATTTACCTGATCTCAAGAATGTCGCCGATGTATGTAATGGTTCCTGAAGTAATGATTGTGATTTCAGTAATTGGAGCTCTTACGGCAATTGTTGCCGCAACTATTGCGATTACTCAGAACGACATCAAAGGCGTGCTTGCTTACTCCACGGTTTCGCAGCTTGGCTATATGTTTTTGGCTTTGGGCGCAGGTGGCTTTACCGCTGCTATGTTCCATGTGGTAACTCATGCGTTTTTCAAAGCTTGTTTATTCCTTGGTTCCGGATCAGTAATCCATGCCATGGAGCATGTGGAGCATGGGCTGCATAAAGAAGGGAAAGATGTTCACTTTGATCCTCAGGATATGCGGTTTATGGGCGGATTGAAGAAATACATGCCTTCCACATATAAAACATTTTTGATCGCAACGGTAGCTATTGCAGGTATTCCGCCATTGGCTGGTTTCTTTTCTAAAGATGAAGTTCTCGCGATGACTATGAACGCCGGTTTTGTTGAAGGAGGAAGCTGGATTTATATAATGCTATGGGGAGTTGGAATTATCACCGCATTCCTGACGGCATTCTACATGTTCCGGTTAACATTGACAACTTTTCATGGGTCGTTTAAACTACCATCCAAGATTAAAGAAGCAGTGGGAGCTGAGAAATTTCTTCATGAGAACCCGTGGAATATGACCACTCCGCTTTGGGTATTGGCAGTTCTTGCAGTAGTTGGTGGATTCCTTGGAGTTCCGAACTTCATTGTAGAAACATTTACTCACGAACCGGCGCACATTAATTTGCTGCATAATTGGCTGTACAAAGTAAATGCGGATTATAGTATTGTTATGAGCCATGCTTTGGAATGGGGGTTAATGGCAGTTTCAATATTGATAGCAGCTTCCGGTGTTTGGCTTGCGTTCCGAATGTACAACAACGATCAGCAGGAAGAATCGGATGCTAACATTGCTGAACGTTTTGGCGGGCTTTATGCCACCTGGAAAGACAAGTACAACCTGGACGATGTGTATGAAGGTTTGGTAGCCAATCCTACTGTTCGCTTTTCAGATAGAGTATTGGCTGTATTTGATATGAAAGTAGTGGATGGATTTGTAAACACAATTGCTGGAACAGTGAAGTTGTTTGGAAGCCTGTTCAGGTATTTACAAACCGGTGTGGTTTCGAGCTATGCACTCGCTTTTGTAATTGGGGTGGTAATCATCCTGTATTTAATGATTATGTAATTGTTCGGTTAGCTTGATGGAAACACTTTTAAATATCACCATTTATCTTCCACTTCTAGGCATCCCTCTTATTTTGCTGTCAAAGAATGAGAACATGAAGAAGTGGATTGCCCTGATTGTTACTGTGGCCACATTTCTGCTCTCTCTTCCTCTCATGTTTAATTTCGATGTGATCAATTCCGGAGCGGCCCAGTATCTCACAGAAGGTGGCAGAATTACAGACAATCTTGATATCAAATACCTGGTAGGCCTTGATGGGTTAAGTTTGCTGCTTTTTATGCTAACTACTTTTATGGCTCCGATAGTAATCATTTCTTCGTGGAACTCGGTTGCAAAGCATTTAAGCGGCTATCTGTCGATGTTGCTTCTTCTTCAAACAGCTTCTTTGGGAGTGTTCGCATCGCTTGACCTGCTGGTGTTTTACGTGTTCTTTGAACTTTCGCTAATTCCTATGTATTTCCTTATCGGAATCTGGGGAGGATCGGATCGAATTCGGGCAACCATCAAGTTTTTTATCTACACCTTGGTTGGTTCACTCATCATGTTGGTTGGCTTAATTTATGTTGGATACGATGCCGGATCGATGATGCCCGGAACCAGCTTTACACTTGACTGGAGATTTTTATCAAGCGAAGCTTATCAGATCGGATTGGTTGAGCAAACATATCTTTTTATGGCATTTGCGCTGGCGTTCTGCATAAAAGTGCCACTATTCCCATTCCATACATGGCTGCCTTATGCGCATACCGAGGCACCAACCGCAGGTTCTGTGGTTCTTGCTGCTATTATGTTGAAGATGGGAACGTATGGGTTGTTAAGGGTTTGTATGCCGTTATTCCCGAACGCATTTATGGAATTCGCTCCGTATATGGCAACGCTTGCTGTAATTGGAATTATTTATGGGGCATTGGTTGCTATGGTTCAGAAAGATGTGAAAAAGCTGGTGGCGTATTCTTCAGTAAGTCACCTCGGTTTTGTAGTGCTGGGAATTTTTGCTTTAAATACGGTAGCTGTTCAGGGTGCAATAATCCAAATGGTAAATCACGGATTATCAACCGGAGCGTTATTCCTTATTGTTGGAATGATTTACGACCGCCGCCATACCAGGATGATCAAAGACTTTGGTGGAATTGCAAAGCAGCTTCCGATCTTTACAGTAATGTTTATGATTGCCACGCTGGCTTCTATTGGGCTGCCGGGGTTGAATGGTTTTGTAGGCGAGTTTTTGATCCTGAACGGTTCGTTTTTCTCCGAACTTTATGACAATAAGATATTCGCTATTCTTGCTGCTTCTGGTGTGATTCTTGCGGCGGTTTATATGCTATGGATGTTCCAACGGGTAATGTTTGGCCCGCTCGAAAATGAAGAGAATAAAAAACTTGTTGACCTGAATGCCCGCGAGATCGGCCTTTTGGTTCCATTGATGATCTTCATGTTCTGGATTGGAGTTCACCCGGTAGATTTTACCAAGTATTCTGAAAATCAGGTTACCGAGTTGATTATTACCTCCAAAGAAAAAGGCATAGCTGTGCTGGAAACATCGAAGACTGAAGACTTGCCGGAATGGGCATCTTTTTTCTATGGATTAAATGAAGCAGAAAAATCAGGATCTTTAATGGTTTCAACTAAGTAGTATGGAACCACTTTCGGAACAGGAAATACATTCTGCGTTAACATCCTTAAGTGGATGGGGGTTTGATGATGACAAGCTGTGGAAAGAATTTCAGTTTGGGGATTTTAAAGAAGCATTAGCATTTATTGTTCGGGTTGGCGTGGAAGCAGAACTGCAAACACACCATCCAAGAATTTTTAATGTGTACAATACGGTAACGATTGGCCTGCAAACACACGATGCAGGAAACAAAGTCACGCAAAATGATATTGATCTTGCAAAGGCGATTGAAGCTATTATTTAAAAAACGAACATGGATTATTTAGGCGATTTACAAGCATTTTTACCCGGCGTTATCACTGCAGCAGCGGGGCTTCTTGTAATTACTATTGAAGCACTGAAAAGCGGCCACAAATCGGTATTCTGGATTACGGCACTTTCGGTATTAGCAGCATCATTTTTTGCTATTCAGGATTTAGGAATGCCGATGAAGGAAGCTTTTTCAGGGATGTTGGTGTATGGTGGCACGGCTGCTTTCGGGAATGTAATTATTCTTGTTGGTACGCTTTTCTGTGTGTTTTTGTCTAGCGATTACTTAGAAAGGATTGAGCATAATTACAGCGAAGTATATGCCATGATGCTGTTTGCTACTTCGGGTATGCTTTGCCTTGCAGGTGCTAATGATCTGATCTCTCTGTTTCTTGGGCTGGAAACCATGTCTATTTGTTTATATGTGCTGGCAGGCTTAATCAAAAATGAAAAAGAAGGAGCAGAAGGAGCATTAAAATATTTTTTACTTGGTGCATTCTCTACCGGGTTTTTATTGTATGGGGCAGCATTGCTCTACGGAGCAACCGGAACCACGAGTATTCTGGGAATAGGAGCCGCTGCGAGTAGTGATCTTCTTTTTGTAGCCGGAGCTGCATTACTATTAATTGGATTCTTGTTCAAGATATCAGCAGTTCCTTTCCATATGTGGACACCGGATGTATATCAGGCTACGCCAACCACACTTACGGCCTATATGGCAACGGCTTCAAAAGCGGCTACGTTTATGGCGATGATCCTGGTTCTTTCCCGTGCACTTCCTGCTGTGGAAGGGTTAGATTGGCAAGTGGTATTATCGATTGTAGCAATCATCACGATGATCTTTGGAAACATCATTGCATTGGTTCAGGATAACATCAAGCGAATGCTTGCCTACTCAAGTATTGCACATGCCGGGTATGCATTGGTTGGGTTATCTGCCGGAACACCAGAAGGGTACAGCTCAGTAGCATTTTATTTGTTTGCTTACACAATTATGAATGTTGGGGCATTTGGTGTTGTAGCATATTATGAGAGAAATAAAGGCTTAGATTTTTCGGATGTAACAAATCTTGCCGGGCTTGGTTTCCAAAAGCCGCTTATGGGAGTAATGATGTCGCTGTTCTTATTCTCGCTGGCAGGCATTCCGCCATTCGTGGGGTTTGTGGGAAAATACTATGTATTCGCAGCAGCCATTAACGCAAACATGATTCCACTCGCTATTGCGGGTGTGCTTGCAAGTGCAGCCAGTGTGTATTACTACCTCAGAGTGATGGTGTATCTGTACTTCCGCGAGGCTTACAAAGAAATCGAACTCTTCGATCCAGCCCTTTTGTATAAAGGAGCTTTGATTATCCTTGCTGTACTTACCGTGTATTATGGAATTGAGCCGGTTTTGCCAACCACCGGGTTGATGGATATTCTTTCTTCTTTTTAATTGCTGATCAAGTGATCTAAAGTATGTAGTGTCATTTTTGTTTACTGAAGGCAGTTTCCTTAAGATATCTCAAGTCTGCAGCTTAAGAGTGAGAGTAAAGCAAGTTTGTAACTTGCATTGCAAGCAAGGGTTGCTATAAAGATTAAGACAGGCCTGATCAGAGTGGATGAAATGTTAATATGAATGAGTTAATTGAAGCGGTTATAGATACATTTCATCCTCACCAACAAGATTTTAATTTTTCTTGCATACGAAAAATGTATCTTTGTCGTACTTGTATGACAAGCTAACCAAATCCCTGAATTATGCCCATTACTGTACGCTTAGGAGACTCCGTAGAAAAGCGGTTGGATGAGCTTGCCAAACTCACCGGACGCACCAAAACCTACTACATCCGTCAGGCCTTGGAAGAAAAACTGGACGAGTTGGAAGATTTGTATGTGGCCGAACAACGGCTTGAACAACCAGAACAACGCTGGAGCCTGGAGCAGTTAGAGCAGGGCGATGATCTGGAAGGTTGAATTTGATAACCGGGCACGTAAGGAATTGCGTAAGCTCGACAAACAAACCCAAGACCGTATTCTGAAATGGCTGCGAGAAAGCCTGGCCACCGAAAAAGACCCAAGAAGAGTAGGTAAACCTCTAAAGGGACACATGAAAGGGTTGTGGCGGTATCGGGTTGGGGAATACCGGATCATTAGCCAGATACAAGATGAGCGCATTCTCATTCTGGTTGTTCGGATCGGTCATCGTAGAGATATTTACGGAAACAAGTAGCCACACCTGTGGCCTGCGCGGGGTGAAATTTTGATATGAATGAGTTATCGAAGTGTAATATGAATGCTTTTAAATCATCGCTTTCGCTCAGGACTTAAAAGATCGGAGGGGACACTGTTTGCGTGAAGCTTTGGCACAGGCAGGAAAGGACTTCAGTCCACAGCTTAAATTTGAGGTTTGCTTCAGAATTTTCTCAAAGCCAATCATTGTAATCAAATCAACAAAGCTTTATATTTGCTGCCCTCTGCTATTCGGGTAAAGTGCCGGGATAGCTGTTTTCGATCCGAAAACATCCAAAGACAAAACATACATAAATGAATACGAATTATTACGAATTCACTTATATCATTAATCCCGTTTTAGACGAGGACAAGTTTTCCGCTGTTGTTGATAAAGTGAATGACCTGATCAAGAAAAACGGCGGAAAAGTTGATGAAGTTGATGAATGGGGCTTACGGCAGTTTGCCTACGAAATCGACAAAAAGCGCAGCGGCTTCTATGTGAACATGTACTTTACAGCTCCTGTGGATGCAATCGCTAAAATCGAGCGTATCCTTAGAATTGATGACGACGTACTTCGGTTCCTAACACTTAAATACGATGCTAAAATGCTAAGGCATCGTGAGCTGCAAAAGAAAAATGCTGTTCCTAATGTCTTCGGAGTAGAAGAAGAGGAAGAAGTTGAAGCAGTAGAAGAAGATTAAACCCTCATCAACTAAAGAATATATATCATGATTAAGAATCCTTCACACCCAAAGAAAAGTGTCCGCAAGGTAAAGCAATGTAAGTTTACCAAAGCCGGAGTAGAATACATCGACTACAAAGATGTAGAAACGCTACAACGATTTACGAACGACCAGGGGAAAATCCTTCCGCGTCGTGTAACAGGAACAAGCGCAAAACATCAGCGGCAGCTTAACCGGGCAATTAAAAGAGCTCGTTTTTTAAGCTTGATGCCATATGTAGCCGAAAACCTTAGATAAGAAATTACAGAACCATGAAAGTTATCCTTAGAGAAGACGTAGAAAAATTAGGGCAGGCCGGCGAGCTTGTAGATGTTAAAGATGGATATGGCCGTAATTACCTTATTCCCCAGGCAAAGGCAGTTTTGGCTACTAAAGGTGCTATCGCTGAGCTTGAATTGAGAATGAAACAAGCAGAAGCCCGGGCAGAGTTAACAGTTCAGGAGGCAAAAGAGCTTGCTAAACTATTAGAAACTACTTCGGTTACAATTTCTGTTACCACCGGAGAAGACGATAAAATTCACGGAACCGTTACTAATGTTCATATTGCAGATGCTCTGGCCGAAAAAGAAATCGTTGTTGACAGAAGAAACATCTCTATTGATGATGATGTGAAAACTCTTGGAGAGTACACGGCTACTGTAAGTTTGGTTGGAGACCTGAATCCAAAAGTAAAATTCTGGGTGGTTAAAGCAGAATAGGCGGTTTCATTTCTTCGTTGTTAAACTTTTTTGATAACTAAGTGCTTCTTTAAAGGTTATATTGTTTTTCAAATAAGTAACAGACAAGCAACCGGAATGAAATTTACGAAACCAATTTTAATGGGGATCATTTTTGCGGTGTTATCCCCATTTTTTATATACGCTCAGATACCTGACCCTGTTAAATACTCGGTGTCTGAAATTCCTGAAACGGTTAAAGCTGGAGAAGTTTTTGAAATAACTATAGAGGCTTCAATCGAAGGAGAATGGCATTTATATTCTGTATTAAATGACCCGGATGCAGGGCCTTACCCAACCGAATTTTCTGCTAAATCCCAAAATTTTGTAATTGCCGGAGAGGTAGAAGAGTCAAAAGCAGATATTGAATTCGATCCGAACTTTGAAGCAGAGCTTGGGTGGCACAGTTCATATGCAAATTTCTCAATTCCTGTAGCTATTAAATCAGAATTGCAGGGAAAGCAGACCCTGGATATTGAAGTTTTTTATCAGGTGTGTGACGATCGTGTTTGCTTGCCGCCTACAAGAAAATCAATAATTGCAGCAGTTGAAGTTTCCGGGGTAGCCGATGAAGTATATGAAGGTGCCGTTGGAGGAATAGGCGAAGAAAGCTCATCTGTATCCTCAACCAAGAAAGGAAGCCTTTCCGGTGATGGCATTTTCTCGTTTTTGTGGATTGCAATTGTTGCTGGTTTTGCTGCGCTACTTACACCTTGTGTATTCCCGATGATTCCGCTAACCGTTTCGTACTTTTCGAAGCAGGAAGATTCCGGTAAAGGGGTAGGTTCTGCATTGATCTTTGGAGTAGCTATTGTGGCTACTTTTACCATACTTGGTGTGATACTCGCTGCCCTGCTTGGTGCTTCCGGGGCACAAAATTTTGCGTCAAACCCTGTTGTAAATCTTTTTATTGCATTGGTACTGGTTGGATTTGCTTTAAGTCTGTTGGGGATGTATGAGCTTCAGCTTCCACACCAGTTCACCAATTTCCTGAACAAAAAGAGTAACGAAAGCTCAGGTTTGCTTGGCATTCTTTTTATGGCGATGACTATAAGTGCCGTTTCATTTTCTTGCACAGCACCTTTTGTAGGGGCGGTATTTACTGCCACAGTAGGTGGAGAATGGTTTTATCCTATTTTGGGAATGATCGGTTTTTCAGCTGCATTTGCCAGCCCGTTTGTATTATTTGCCATGTTCCCGAAATGGTTGGAATCTCTGCCAAAAAGCGGATCATGGATGAACATCGTTAAAGTACTACTCGGTTTTATTGAACTGGCAGCTGCATTTAAATTTTTATCGAATGCAGACCTTGTTTGGGAATGGGGAGTTGTTTCACGTCCGCTAACTATTGCATTCTGGATCGTTATCTTCCTGATGGCAGGATTTTATGTGCTGGGTTTCATCACCCTTAAACATGAAACTAAACCCGAACAGATTTCAACAGGGCGCATGCTGCTTGCTATGCCATTCCTGATGTTCAGTTTTTATCTGATTCCCGGATTAATGGGTTCATCGCTTGGAATATGGGATGCATTTCTTCCACCAAAACAACCTACTGATGTAAGCTTGGTCGCTTCGATAGGAGCAGGTGGAGGGGCAGGTACTGTTTCGGCCGATGAGGGATGGAGTAAGGATTTTGAAGCTTCTAAAGCAAATGCCAGGGCCGAAGGAAAACCCATTTTTATTGATTTTACTGGGTACACCTGTACCAATTGCCGTGCAATGGAAACCAATGTATTTCCACTTGATGCCGTTCAGCAGGCTTTTGGGCAAATGGAATTGGTAAAGCTTTATACAGATGGCGGCAAGGATGCCAAACAAAACCAAATGATCCAGTTTGAATTGACAGGGAATATTGCTTTACCAACTTATGTGATTTACGATCCGGTTTCTGAAACGGTAATAGATCAGGTGTTAGGATATACTAAAGACGACAAATTCACGTCCTTTTTAGAGAAAGGGCTGAATGAGTTCAAATCCAGATAGAAGTTGACCCTGAGCAGGGAAACCTTTAGCCTTTGTGAAATGCTGGTTAAGACAGAAAGGCCTTTTTCAATAACAGCTAGAGTAATTTTAGGTCATCCCCGCGAAGGCAGGAACCTGCATTGTACTTTAAAATCTCAATATCTTGTTATAGCTGGATCGATATTTAGGCGTACGCCGTGGAATGGCCTTTTTATTTTATAATTGATTCGTTTTATATCGAACTTATAGTAAATACCAAGTAACACGGGCGAACTGGCGGCATTTAACTTCAGAAAAATAGCACTCATTGCATTTACCATTGTAAGTGTAATTGTTGTATGCCCCTGTGTTTCTTTTGCTCAAACCACTTTGGACAGGCAAATAGAACTCAGCCCGGTCAAAACAGACTCGTCTTACTATATAGGTGAATGGGTAATTGAGGAATCGATTTCTGTAAGGGCGTTAAATAATCAGGAGATTCCCATCCAAAATTGGTTGTACGACCCTGTTCGGGGAATGCTTTCTTTTCGGAACTCTTCTTCGTTTTCTTTTAACGATGGTAACGGGTTAATAGTCAGTTTTCAGTTTTATCCATATAAACTAAGAAGGTTTTATAACGATTTGGCTGTTCAGCCGTTGGATTCATCTTTATTGGGAGGGCAACCTGGTAATCAGGCATTCTTAGCTGCTCAAAACGAAAGAGGCTATAACTCAGATCTTCGGCAGCGGGGGAGTTTAAGCCGCGGAATTATTGTTGGTACTAACCAGGATTTTGCATTAGAAAGCGGGCTTGATTTTGAGTTGTCCGGTAAGCTTACAGATAATGTTACCATCAGTGCCATATTAACAGATCGAAGTATTCCAATACAACCTGATGGAGCTACACAGAACCTGAAGGAATTCGACCGTGTATTCATTAAAATACAAGCTCTATCTACAAAAATTGAAATGGGAGATGTGGATGTGAGTTTTCAGAAAAGTACGTTCGCTAAACTGAATCGAAGGCTGCAGGGAGCAGCCGGATACAATACTTCTAAATTTGGTGAATTTGTGGGAGCAGTTTCGGTGGCACGGGGAGTTTTTAAAAGCGTAAGCTTTAATGGGCTTGAAGGAGTTCAAGGTCCGTACCGGTTAACCGGAAACGAAAATGAAGAATTTGTGATCATTCTTGCAGGAACCGAACGTGTTTATGTAAACGGCCAATTAGTACACCGGGGAGAAGAACGAGAATATATTATTGATTACGGATTGGGAGAAGTACACTTCACAAATAATCTTTTAATGAAAGGCGAAACCCGGATTGTGATAGAGTACGAATATATTGACCAGAATTTTAACCGGACATTAGCAGGTGCCGAAGGTGAGGCAAAATTTTTGGATGGCCGGTTTATTTTTGGAGCTACAGTTATTCGTCAGGCTGATGGAAATAACCTGCTTTCTCAGCGAACACTGACAGAAAGTGATATTGATGTTCTACGCCAGGCAGGTGATGACAGGAGCCTGGCAATAGTTTCAGGAGCAGAGAGAGTTAGCCATGATGAAGAAGATGCGAACGTATTATATGCTGAAATTGATACCGTTGTAAACGGGCAAACGTTTACCATCTTTAAAAACAAACCGGGCTCTGACGATGCTATTTTTAGGGTTAGGTTTTCGAATGTTGGAGAAGGGCAAGGTAGCTACCGTCGAATTGGGGACTCAATTAACGGCCTGCTTTTTGAATGGGTTGGTCCAAATCAGGGACAGTACGAACCTTTTCGAACACTGCCCGCCCCTGTTGAACAACAAATGGCTGCATTTACTGGGTCATATAAAATTTCGGATCATTTTTCTTTGTTTGGAGAATGGGCGGTAAGTGATTTTGATCAAAACCGTTTTTCATCTATTGATGATGATGACAATGTAGATCAATCTTACTTGGGTGGATTTGAAGCTGCTAAAATAAAAGCTGGCCGGGGGTTGTTCAGCATTAAAGGAGAACGAAGATTCATCGGTTCCGATTTTCGATTCTTTGAACGAACACGGGAAATCGAGTTTGACCGGAAATGGAACATTACAAATTTGGATCAGTCCGGAGAAACAACAAACGAAATTGAGGCTACGTATGAGCTTAGTGAAGCGGGTTACATAAAAGGAGAATATGGGTTTATTGAGCGGCTCAATTTTACTGGTGAACGCCAGGCATCTGAACTAATGGTTAATACAGGTAACGGATGGAAAACCGATTACAACCAACAGTGGATTAAAAGCGAAGACAATACAACCAATATTGACGGCAACTGGTTCAGGCAGATAGCATTCATATCAAAGCAATTCAAAAAAGGATCTTCAGAACGATCAATAACGCCATATCTGAAGTTCGAACATGAACAAAGAATTCAGAGAAATCAGGTAACAGATTCATTAAATAACCAGTCACTTTTGTTTTATGAAGCTGGCCCCGGTATTTCTCTTACATACCCGAAATGGGTATTTGATTATTCTTTTGGCTTTCGTAATGATTTTAGGGTTTTGGATAATACATTCGAAAAGGAGTCGATAGCACTTCAACATTCTGTACAAGTTAACTTTTTGCCAGGCAGTTATTTTAATACAGAAAACAGGATTACAGTTCGATCAAAAGATTTTGAACCAGCTTTTTCCGGATCTGGTAATTTCAATAAAAATGGGCTTCTTATTCGCTCAAATACAAGTTATGCCATTCCCTCAGATAACTGGAAGGGTAGTTTTTTGTATGAAGTGAATACAGAACGCCAGGCATTGCTGCAGGAAACATTTATAGAGGTAGGGCCGGAGATAGGACAATACGTATGGGATGATTTGAATGGTGATGGGGTAGAGCAGCTTGATGAATTCTTTTTGGAACTAACCCCTAATGAGGGAACTTATATCCGCCAGTTTTTGCCATCAGATGAGCTATTTCCGGTTATAGATTTAAAGGCACGATTTAGAAACCAGTTACATCCTTTTGGTTTTTTGAAAAATGTGGGTGAGTTCGGTTCTTTTTTAAAGCAGATGGTTTTTAGGTCAAGGATTGATGTACTCGAAAATTCAACTACCGATGAACTCTCAAATATTTATCTGCTAAAACTGAACACTTTTCGCGATTCATTAAACACCATTCAGGGTCGCCTGGCATTTGAAAAATCCTTAAGTGTTCTACCCGAAATTGATGGAATGCAATTGGATGTGCGCTACAATCAAACCCGAAGCTTAAGCAGGAGAAGTAGCGAAACTCAGTCTTTCTTTACCGATGCCTTTGCTGTTGATTATTCTTATGACCTGACAGCAGTTATAGATGGGAGCAGTAAAATCGTTTTTGGAAAAAATAAAGTGAACAGCAATTCTATTAGCAGCAGAAACTTCAATATTCTCTCAAAAAGTTTTGAACAAAATGTTGGTGCTACTATAAACAGATCCTGGAGGACCAATATGATATTTTCTTTAGTTAAGAAAGAAGATAAAGTGCAGAGTTCAGTGCAAGCTGCATCAAGGATTATAAAAATTCGCAATACAAATCGGTTCTTTTTATGGAGAAAAGTACAGGCAGGATCTTCATTAGAGTTCAGGAATGTATCAGTAACAGGGATGCCAAATGCCATTGGAAATTTTGAGCTTACGGAAGGTGTGGGAGAAGGGTTAAATGTACTTTGGTCTCTGCAAAGCAGTTATAGAGCCAGTAATTTGGTAAGGATAAATCTGGTGTATGATGGAAGAACAGTAAAAGACCGGCCAACTATACATACTGCTAAGCTTACTATTAAAGCAGTATTTTAAATTTCGCTTATTTAAAACATGAATTAAAAAGCAACCTAAAAAGTGCTTTTTGTTTACGTAAAGATATTTTTTCTGCACCTCATTGCTTTGACATTTAATTTAAAATGAACTATTCTTTTGCCTCATTAAACTTAGACAATAACTTTTAAATTAATAATCGGAGTGGACATGACATCGTCGATTGCTCTATTTTTGCTACAAGCCGACTCGGGCGGCTTCTTCAACGTAATTGTTGAAAAATTTAACGAAGGAAATGATGGCGGATGGATGTGGCCTGTATTGGTTACCCTTATTCTTGGTCTGGCAATTTTCCTCGAAAGAATTATTACGCTAAACCTCGCAGATATCAATACCAGAAAATTCATTGTTAATGTTCAGGAAGCATTACAGGAAGGCGGTATAGAAGCAGCCGAAGAACTATGTGCTCAAACACGTGGGCCTGTAGCTTCAGTTTTCCAGGCTGGTCTGATGCGTTCGAACGAAGGTATTGATGCCGCCGAAAAAGCCATTGCGGCATACGGCTCTATTGAAATGAGCTTTCTTGAAAGAGGTTTGGTATGGTTGTCATTGTTCATTGCTATTGCACCGCTATTTGGATTCCTTGGAACGGTAGTAGGTATGATTGCGGCATTTGATGATATCGAAGCTGCAGCAGATATCTCTCCAAGTATTGTAGCAGGTGGTATTAAAACGGCCCTTCTTACAACTGCAGGTGGTTTAATTGCAGGTATTATTCTTCAAATTGGTTACAACTACTGTGTGTCAAAAATTGACCGGTTGATCGCAGAGATGGAAGAAAGTTCAATCACACTAATCGATTCTATCATTCTACTTAAAGAAGGCAAACCGCTGGTTGCTCCTTCAGTTGATGACAGCACAGATTCAGAATAATAATCCCGAATTCAAAAAGTTAAAAAGGAGATTATTATGAATATTGTAGGATTAAGTGTTGGTTTAGCAGGCCTTTTAATTGTGGGTGGCATACTGGCTATGCTTATATCCGGGATTAGAAGTGTAGCTCAGGGTAAGCAAGACTTTAAAAGAATTGCAATGATGTTAGTACCATTCATTGTATTTGGAATCACTTACTTTGCTTTGGGGCAAGACCTGCCAAAAGCTGCAGTAATGACTGCCGGAATTATGATGGCAGGTATGGCTATAGGGATCGTATTTACCGGTCTTAAAGGAACATTCAGGTTTTAACAAAAGCAATTATGCTATTAAAAAAACGCCAAAGAGAAAGTGCTGAGATCAATGGTTCGTCAATGGCAGATATTGCCTTCCTCCTGCTCATCTTTTTCTTGGTTACTACCACAATCAATGTAGATACAGGTATAGGGATGGTATTACCTCCGCCGTTAGATCCCGAAGTGGAGCCGCCTCCTGTACACCAGCGTAACTTGATGAACATTCTGGTTAACGAGCAAGGTATAATTGTGATGGATGATGTACGCACGAATATTAATGATGTGCAAACTAAACTGATTGATTTCATCAAAAACCCTGAAGGCAGTGAAGAATTGGCAGAAGATCCTTTGAAGGCAATTGTTTCCATTAAAACAGTAAGGCAAACTCCTTACAGGATCTACATTGACATGTTGGATGAAGTTATTGGGGCATATGCTTTGTTAAGAAACGAAGCTGCTCTTGCAAATTATGGGAGAGAATATGGGTCTCTTAATAAAGAACAAAGAGATGCGGTAAATAAGATTTACCCTAAGAAAATTTCAATCGCAGAACCAGATCCGGAATAAGCATGGCTAATTTTAAGAAAAAACAAGCTGGAACAAAGCAGGAAGTACCAACTTCTGCAATGCCTGATGTGGTTTTTATGCTTCTCTTTTTCTTTATGGTAACAACCGTATTGAGAGAAGTTACCCTTAAGGTAAAAGTTGATCTTACAAAAGCATCCAACATTGAGAAAATCGAAGAAAAACGGTTAGTGTCTTATATATATATAGGTCCGGAACGGCTGCCAGGAAATAAGTTTGGTAACGACAAAGTTCAAATTGATGATTCCATTCAAGAAGATATTGGTGCCATCCGAACTATTATGTATGACAAGCTATTGGAAGAGCAGCGGTTAATTGTTTCTCTGCGTGTAGATGAAAACTCTGAATTCGGTGTATTAACTGATGTTCAGGAAGAACTGAAACAGGCAGGAACCCTCAGGGTTAACTATTCTACCAAAAACGAGAATTAAGTTATTCGTTTAAGAACATTAAGGCATCCATGCACGGCATGGTTGCCTTTTTTTATTTATAGATTAAAAAAATATGAGCAACGAATTTAAATCTATTCAAAGCGTGGGAAGGGCAGGTTTGCTTAAACAGATCTCTGAATATGAATCTCACACAAATCAATCTACGATAAAGGGAATAGGAGATGATGCTGCGGTGATTAAAACAGATGGTAAAAAGCACGTACTTTTGTCATCTGATACCTTTGTAGAGGGAGTGCATTTTGACATTACATATACTCCTCTTCATCATTTGGGGTATAAGATTGTGAGTGCTGTTGTAAGCGATATTTATGCTATGAATGGAATGCCAGCTTCTATTCTGATAAACCTGGCAGTACCAAATCGTCAATCTGTTCAAATGATTGATGATTTGTATAAGGGTATTTATTCTGCGGGGTTTGATTACGAAGTTGAAGTGGTAGGAGGTGATATCACAGCCAATCATTCAAATATGGTAGTAAGTGCAGCAGTGTATGGTGAGGTGAACAGTAAAGATGTTACGTACCGATCGGGCGCAAAACAAGGTGATGCAATATGTGTTACCGGTGATTTAGGTGCTGCGTTGGCAGGTCTCAGGATACTTATGAGAGAGAAAAAGTTCTGGGAAGAACATGGCAATGAAAACGCCCAGCCGGATCTTTCGGAGTATGAATTTGTTGTGAAAAGGCAGCTGGTACCCACAGCGCGTAAAAATTTAATTCAGGCATTAAAGAAAAACGAACTTGTTCCTTCTTCAATGATTGATGTTACACAGGGGCTTATTCATGAAGTAAGCCAACTGGCTGGTTCATCAGGATTGGGGGCTTACTTATACCAGGCGGCTATACCAGTTGCTGTAGAAACAAGGCATGTAGCGGATGAAATGGAAGAAGACGTGGACAGGTATGCGTTATTCGGGGGTGAAGATTTAGAAATGGTGTTTACACTTTCCGAAACTGATGTGGAAAAATTTGTAGAACAGTTTAAAGACTTTTCTGTAGTTGGTAGAATGGTGCCTGAAAAAGACGGGATGAAAATGCAGACTGCTGAGGGTGATGTAATTTCTTTTGATGATTTGTCATAAAGAAATATGTGGCACGTTTTTTGACTTTTGCATGTTTAGTAAAGGCTTCCCGTAAAGAAGATTTTTATATGTATATTCAAAACCTATTATCAGTTTATAGCAAATAAATGGCCGATAAAAAATCAGCTCCAAAAAAGAGAATAAAGATCCCTGAAAGAAAACCGGATTCAAAAAACGGGAATAAATCACCAAAATTCCCAACCTGGGGATTCTTGGTGATTTTTCTGGTACTGCTTATAGCACAATTTCTATATACAGGTGTACAAGTATCAAATAATATAAAGTACAGTGTTTTTCTGGACCATGTTGAGAATGGCTATGTAGATGAAATCATTATAAAAAACGGCTCATTTATAGAAGGCAAATATACCAGCAAGGCAGTTTCGGATGGGATTGTTAATCCTCCTTCACAGAGTGACGATAGAAGTTTTAGTTTAAGTGGAAATAACGACTCTCATTTATTATTCAGAACCACCATGCTAAGGGGAGACGATATTCGGCCTGTTTTGGATGCCAACGATGTGGAATATGAAATCACTATCGAAGAAGACTGGTTTAGCGGTGTTTTTGTATGGCTGATTATGATTGGCTTGGCAATAGGTTTTTGGGTGTTGATCTTAAGGAGAATGAATCCGGGACAGCAAGTGCTTAACATTGGTAAGAACAAAGCATCACTTTACGATCAGCAGACAGATACCAAAACTACGTTTAAGGATGTGGCTGGTTTAGATGAAGCTAAAGAAGAAGTAAAAGAAATTGTAGATTTTCTGAAAAGTCCGGCTAAATACACAAAGCTAGGAGGCAAAATTCCTAAAGGAGCGCTCTTGGTTGGTTCTCCCGGAACGGGTAAAACACTGCTGGCAAAAGCCGTAGCTGGCGAAGCTGAAGTTCCATTTTTCTCATTATCCGGATCGGATTTTGTAGAGATGTTTGTAGGTGTGGGTGCTGCACGTGTTCGGGATCTTTTTAAACAGGCAAAAGAAAAAGCACCCTGTATTGTATTTATTGATGAGATAGATGCAATCGGGAGGTCTCGTGGGAAAGGCCAAATGCCAGGCTCTAATGATGAGCGCGAAAATACACTAAATTCATTACTTGTGGAAATGGATGGATTTGCAACCGATTCGGGTGTTATAATTTTGGCAGCAACAAACCGGCCGGATGTATTGGATAATGCACTTCTTCGTCCGGGACGTTTTGACCGGCAAATAAGTATCGACAAGCCTGACAAGAACGGAAGGGAAGCTATTTTCAAGGTTCATTTAAAACCATTAAAGCTGAAAAAAGATGTAGATCCTAAAAAACTGTCGGCGCAAACGCCAGGTTTCGCAGGTGCTGAAATTGCTAATGTTTGTAATGAAGCAGCCTTGATTGCAGCAAGAAGAAACAAAAAAGCAGTTGATCTGGATGATTTTCAGGATGCTATCGATCGTGTAATTGGTGGTTTGGAGAAAAAGAACAAAATCATTTCTCCGGAAGAAAAAGAGATAGTAGCATATCATGAAGCGGGCCATGCCATTGCAGGTTGGTTTTTGGAACATGCTAATCCGTTAGTAAAAGTTTCTATTGTGCCGCGGGGATTGGCTGCACTTGGGTATGCACAATACTTACCTAAGGAACAATTTCTGCATCAAACCGAGCAGCTGATGGATGAAATGTGCATGACTTTGGGCGGCCGAGCTGCAGAGGAGATCATATTCGGAAAAATTTCGACCGGAGCATTAAGTGATTTGGAGAGAATCACCAAGATGGCATATAGTATCGTAACGATCTACGGTATGAATGACAAAATTGGCAACATATCATTCTACGATTCAAAACAAGGGGATTATAACTTCCAAAAGCCATACTCTGAAGCAACAGCTAAAATTATCGATGAAGAAGTAAAAAAGATCATTGATGAAGCATACACGCGTACAAAAAAGCTTTTAAAAGAGAAGAAAAAAGAACTTGAGATACTGGCAAAAGAACTGCTCGAAAAAGAAATACTGTACCAATACGATCTTGAGCGATTAATTGGAAAACGGCCTTTCGAAAATCAAACCGAGTATGAAGCTTATACAAATGGTAAACAAGGATCAGACGAAGAAATAAAAGAGAAGGAAAAACCGGAAGAGCCTAAAAAAGGATCAGATTCTAAAGTCGAAAAAGAACAACCAGAGGGCAAAAAATAGTCTTATTTACGGCCTAGAGTTGTTGATAACATTTCCGTAATAAACAGATAATCAAAGCATAAACTCTTCGTAACAGTACCGCAAAACTTGGTGGATATTTTTGGTCATAAATGAAATGTGACCAAAAAATATCAGCACACAAGTGAAAAAAGATCTAAACCTACTAGCAATACTGTTACTCTTCTTTCCTTTAACAGTAGTTGCGCAAAACACAGGACAAATAGCCGGAACTGTTATTGATGCAGAGACCGGAGAAACAATAATTGGAGCCAGTGTCGGAATAATAGGTAGCACTAAAGGGGATGCTACCGACCTGGATGGGAAATACTCTATACGTAATCTTGAACCGGGAGTTTATTCATTAACGGTTTCATACATTTCTTATACTTCTCAAACTATTATTGAAATTGAGGTAACTGCAGGCATTACTACAGTTATTGACGTAGCACTGCAAACCGAGATAGCAAACCTTGATGAAATAGTTGTTACTGCCGAAGCCATTAAGAGTGGAGAAGCCGGGCTTTTATCTATTCAAAGAAAGGCTGTTCCGGTACAAGATGGAATTTCTTCGGAAGAGATATCAAAAAGCACGGACGGGAATGTTGGCTCAGCTATGAAAAGAGTATCCGGAGTATCTGTTGTAGGCGGTAAGGATGTTTATGTTCGCGGGTTAGGAAACAGATACAGCAATGTTCAATTGAACGGTTCTCCAATTCCGTCAACAAATCCGAATAAAAAAGAAGCACCGGTAGATATCTTGTCAAGTGGTATTGTTGACAATATCATCGTTCAAAAAACGTACACTCCCGATCAGTCGGGCGAGTTTTCAGGTGGGTCTGTTCAAATTGTAACAAAAGAATTCCCGAACGATCCAAATTTTAGTTTTTCTTATTCCACGGCTTACAATACACAAGCTACTTTTCAAAACTATCTTGGATATAATGGAGGAGGTTCTGACTTTTTAGGTTACGACGATGGTTTTAGATCCCTTCCCAAAGAAGTAAAAGATGGCGAGATCACATCTGATGCTGAAGGAGCTGACATAGTTAGAAGTTTAAATAATTCTTGGTCTGCAAAAAATATAAACTCTCTTCCTAGCCAAAAGATAAGCATCAGTTATTCTGATCAATTTAATCAAGACAAAATGCCCATTGGGGTTGTGTCTAACCTGAGCTATAAGTACGAGACAAACTCTACTTCTAATGAGACATTCAGATATATCAATAATTACAATGAAAATACAGGAGAGGTATTACTTGGTTCCGATTACATAAAAAATACGGGAGTAGAATCCACAAGCTTAAGTGCAATGTTAAATATTTTTGCAAAGCCAAGCGATGTAACCAAAATAGGCCTTAAGAGCCTTTATTCGAATTCATCGGATAATACTTTCTCATCAATAGAGGGTAGTTATTACAATTTTGATAATGACAACAGGCAGACAGTTGCAGAATTTGACAGAAGAGCCATCTATTCATCTTCGCTAAGTTTTGAAACGTACTTTAAGAATTTTATGGAATCCAGCCTTGAGGGGGTTCTTTCATATTCTAAAGCTGTTAGAGATTTACCCGATAGAAGAACCACGCAATATGCGCGAACGGATGCAGGAAGCCTTGAAGTTATTTTTCCATTTAGAGGAAATACGCACTTTTTCTCATTGCAAAATGATAACAACTACTCTGCAAAAATAGATTACAGCTTAAAACCTGTTGATGGATTGACTGTTAAGATTGGAGGTTTTGGGCTTTACAAAGATCGTGAATTTGAGTCCTTCAAATTAGTGTATCAAGACCTGGGTAATAACTTTCCTCAATCAGACAAATCGCTTACTCCGGAAGAAATTTTTACCCCGGAAAATATAAGTAACGGTAATCTTGATATAATAGAGAGCTCAAGTTCCCGAGATTCCTACATTGGGGAGCAGGAATTATTTGCAGGATATGTTTCATTTAATTGGTCATCCAAAGAAAAATGGAATTTTGTTACAGGTTTGCGTGCAGAAAATTCTGCTCAATTTATTGACGACGATGCACTTATTGATGAGTTAGATATTCTTCCGGCATTTAATGTCACTTATCGCCCAACCGAAAGAACAAATGTTCGTGGGGCATTTTCTGTTACACTTGCCCGGCCGGAATTCAGAGAGTTATCAAACTTCAATTTTCAGGATTTTGTAGGTGGCAGAACGGTATATGGAAATCCAAATCTTGAGCGTACCAAAATCTATAACTATGATTTAAGAGTGGAAGCATATCCAAATTCAGGTGAACTGCTGGCTTTTAGTGTATTCTACAAAGAATTTGAAAATCCGATTGAGATCTTCTATCGAATAACTCAGAATAACGAAGTTCGGTACGACAATATAGATTCAGCGACACTTTTGGGAGCAGAAGTAGAAGTCCGAAAAGATGTAACAGAACAACTTCGGCTAAGTGGAAACTTCTCATATATAATATCTGATGTAAGTTATGCTGATGGAGCCTCAGTAGGGCGTCAGGCAAACTCAGAACGGGCGATGTTCGGGCAGTCTCCATATACTCTTAACGTAAATGCTTTTTACCTGATGCCCAAGATCGATTCGGAACTGACTTTGTCATTCAACACATTCGGAAAAAGAATTTCTGCAGTGGGTAATAACGAACAACCCGATGACGAGTTTGAGCAGCCGTTCAACAAATTAGACTTAAGCGTTACAAAAAGATTAGGAAATGCTGCATTCAACGCCAGTATCGAGAACATACTAAGTGATGATGTAGTGTATAAACAAGGTGACATCATAACCAATAGATACGCTGTTGGCACCACTTTTACTGTAGGATTTAGCTATTCATTCAACTAATAATTAAACATCAAAACACAAAAAAATCATGAAAAATAACGTCAGGCTTTTGGCTCTTTTCGCTTTAGCATGTTCAGTATCACTTACATCCTGTAAGGATGATAAAGGAGGGGGGACGGGAGAACTTCCTGATATATATGCCTCTCTTCCCGGAACAGTAATAACTGAAGATGAAGTATGGGACTCTGATAGAACATTAACAGGTCAATACTACGTACTTCCTGGTGTAACGCTAACCATTGAAGCAGGTGTAACTGTAAGCTTTACTTACCACAACAATGATATTGATGATGTAGGAGCTATTATTACTCTTCCCGCAGATGGAACCAATTTTGATACCCCAAGGGCAAGCGGAAAACTTATAGCTGAAGGTACGGCAAACAACCCGATTGTATTTACTTCTGCAAGAACAACCAGGCAAGCTGGCGATTGGGGAGGCATTGTATTGGCCGGAGAAGGTATTAACAATATTGAAGGAGGAAAAGGCGAAGTAGAAGGCCTTCCTGATGCTATTCAATATGGGGGTAACAATAATGCCGACAATAGCGGGTCTCTTCGTTATGTAAGAATTGAATACGTAGGTTTCTCTTTTGTAGAAGGATCGGAGCTAAATGGCCTTAGCCTTTACTCTGTAGGATCACAAACCACACTTGAATACATCCAGGTATATAAGTGTACGGATGATGGTTTCGAGTGGTTTGGGGGATCAGTAAATGCAAAATATCTTATCTCGTCGTTTAACGATGATGATTCGTTCGATATGGACGAAGGCTGGAATGGAAAGGGCCAGTACTGGTTAGCCGTTCAAACAGCCGGAGCTGATAATGGTTTTGAATCTGACGGAAGAAAGACGTTAGGTTCCGGCAATGCAACCAATCCAACACTCTACAATGTAACATTAGTTGGCCTGAAGCAAGACGGTTCAACCAAAGATGCTGAAGACAAGAACTACGGAATGCGTTTAAGAGAAGAATTTGCCGGTGAATTGGAAAACTTTGTAATCACAGATTTTGATGGTTTTGCATTCAAGGTTGAAGATGATACCAGAACCGGGTTTGGCACTACATTAACTATTGATAATACCATCTTGTTCAACAACGATGGATTCAACAATGCTGCAGATTCTACTGATTTCGGTGCTGTTACTACAGCTCAGGATCCTGGTTTTACAAATGCAGCTATGTTCGACTTTTCAGTGGCACAGCCTGTAACAGGTAAAACTCCTCCAAGCGATGGTTTTTTTAATATGGCCGCAACCCATGTTGGGGCTTTTGGTTCTGTTAATTGGGCAACCGGTGCTTGGGTACGCTGGAATGATAATTAATCAAGTAGATTGACTCATCTAATCCAATTACGTCTCACAAGATTTGTGAGGTGTGCTGATCACAAGAGAGTTTCAGGGAGCTGAAACTCTCTTTTTTTTGGGAACCGTTCTGAGAATCAATAGGTTGTTATAATTCGAATAATAACTCAATGGAAGTACTTTGGTTTTTGTAACACGCAAATCTCACTTTAATGCGGCCCATCGTTTAAATAACCCTAACAAGGATGAGCAGTGGAATAATGACATCTATGGAAAGTGCAATTACCCCAATTGGCATGGCCATAATTATACACTGGAAGTTACGGTTGCAGGAGAGCCCGATCCTGAAACAGGCTTTGTAATCGATCTCAGTAGGCTTAAAAAAATTGTCAAAAAAAAGATATTGAATCCATGCGATCACAGGAACCTGAACACAGATGTCCCTTTTCTTGAAGGGATAATTCCTACATCAGAAAATTTGGTTAAAGCATTTTTTAAGCAGCTTAAAGATGATGTTGAAGCCGCTTCCCCAAAAGGAAGCGTCCTCTATTCAGTAAAATTATTCGAGACAGAACGGAATATTGCTGAATATTGTCCTTACAAAACGATTTGAAAATTATTTATCAAGAAAGATTATGCTTACAGATCAAACAAAAAGATTCTACGACCCAAATTTTACAGTGAGTGAAGAGTATAAAGCAGCGTTGCCCGATCTTCAGAATGGGCCCTCTTCATTAATAGAAGGTGCCAACGTACCAATACAACAAGTAGGTATTTCAAACTTCAAGCTTCCATTACAATTCAAAACCAGAGAAGGCAATCCAATTATGTTGGAAACTTCGGTGGATGGTTATGTAAGTCTTGATGCTGGGAAAAAAGGAATTAATATGAGCCGTATCATGCGGACATTCTACAAGTTCCGTGACAGGATTTTCTCGATTGATGTATTAGAAGATATATTGAAAGCCTACAAAGAGGATCTTGAGAGTCGGGAATCGTTCTTAAGACTATCATTTAGTTATCCTATGCTGAAAGACAGCCTGCGCTCTGATATGAAAGGCTACCAATATTACAGTGTTTGTTTTGAAGGTCGCCTGGATAGCTATGATCGGTTCTTTAAACACATGACATTGAATTTTGAATACAGCAGTGCATGTCCATGCTCATATGAACTGGCAGAGCATGCACGAACAGAGCGGGGAGTAGCAGCTATTCCACATAGCCAGCGTAGCATAGCAGAAGTTACTGTTGCCTTGCGGGATGAGTTTTTAGTAGAAGATCTTGTTCAGGTTTGCAGAAATGCACTTAAAACAGAAACTCAGGTAATGGTTAAAAGAGAAGACGAGCAGGCATTTGCAGAACTGAACGGGGCTTATCAAAAGTTTGTGGAAGATGCCGCCCGGCTTTTATATGAAGAGCTGGACAGTTACAACAGCATCAGAGATTTTGTAGTGCGTTGTGCTCATCTGGAAAGCCTGCATAGCCACGATGCAGTAAGCAGAATATGTAAAGGGCTGCCAAACGGGCTCAGATAGATCCGTTAAAGATTGAATAAATAAAAAAGGCAGCTCAACCGAGTTGCCTTTTTATAGGATGATAAAATTATCACCCATCAGTTTTAGTTTCGTGCTTTTTTAAGCCCGGCTTCCTGTCAAGGAACTCGTCATAAAGTTCAATTTGGCGGCTTGTCATTGGCACTTTGTATCCATCAATAAATACATCTAATATTTTAGAAGAAGTTAGAAACGGATCACCAGTCGAAATAAAAATATTCGCTTTTTTCCCGACTTCAATTGATCCTAATTCGTCACCAACCCCCATAATTTCGGCGGCGTTAATGGTGATGGCTTTTAAGGCTTCTTCACGCCCCATGCCGTATGCAGCAGCAAAGCCGGCATTGTAAGGAAGGTTTCTTGAATTTTCTGTATCCATTGTTCTTAGTGCAACTTTAACTCCCGCTTTTTGCATGGTACCTGGGTTTTTATAAGCTGCATCAAAAGAATCTGAATTTCTTGTTGGCGTAGAAAGAACAGGGCCTGTGATTACAGGGATACCTGACGCTGCTAAAGAATCGGCTACCCTCCAACCTTCGGAAACACCGGTAAGAACTACTTTTTGGTATCCTCTGTCTTTAACCCAATCAATAGCACTGAGGATATCCTTTGCACCATTAACTTCAATGTATAGGATGGTCTCACCATTAATAACCCCGGTAAGGGCTTCCATCTCAGGATAATAACGGGCTTCTTCGGTTCCTTTTATTTTGTTATAAAGTTCAGCCTTGTCCCAGGCATCGTTTATAACCTTCTGAGCTTTTTCGCGATCCTTTTCGATTTGCTCAGGAGTTCTTGGTCTCCATCTGCGCTGAGCGGTAGAAGGAAAGTTCATAACTACACCTTTTGAACCCGCATACATTTGATCGGGAGTGTAACCAAACAGATTAATAGTGGCCGCAGTACCGGGAAGAGGGCCGCCTGCCGGCATAGTTAAGGTGGTTGTAACGCCGCTTACACGCGTAACGGGAATTGCCACTGCATTTGGGTTAACGGCAGTTAATGCCTGCATTTGTGGTGTGATTTTTCCAAACTCTCTGAAATCATTTGCTTCTGCTATACTGTTAATTTCGTTCAAACCGAGCCTTGTTCCCGAATCAATCATTCCCGGATAAATTTCCTGTCCGCTATAATCGATTACCTGTGCATCACCGGGAATTTGTACGTTGGCTCCAACAGCCTCAATAATGCCATTATTGATGATGATGGTACCTTTTTCGATTACGCCATTGGTAACAGTGTAGATTTTAGCGTTGGTTAACGCATACTTAGAAGTTTCTGCCCTGATTATATCACTGCTATTAACCTGAGCATATAAACATGCAGGAAGAATCAGTAATGAGAGCATTGATAGTATTCTTTTCATTTTATTCCTCATTTGAGTTTAAGAGGTCGTATAAATTCACAATATCGGCACCTTCCATGCATCTGTGTTGATTTTCAGCGTGGAAGATTTGTACATCAGAAATACTTGATTCAGGATCAATATAAATTCTTTGATCTGCTTTATCGGTATTTATATCAAAGTATTTAACACCATCCACAAAGGTCATTTGTGGTATGGCATAAATAGAAAGTGGATGCTTATCAAAAATGGCGATATCGCCATCTTTGCCTTTTTCAAGAGAACCAACTCTGTTATCTATTCCAAGTTGCTTAGCAGGGTTTAATGTAATCAAAGCTAAAGCTTCATTGTCTGAAAGATCTCCATATTTTTGAGTTTTTGCGGCTTCATGGAAAAGATGCCGGATTAATTCACCTGAATCTGAATTGATAGAGGTAGTAACTCCGTTTTTGGTAAGAATGGCAGCATTATACGCCGTTGAGTAATACACTTCTAACTTGTAAGCCCACCAGTCCGAAAATACAGAAGCAGATGCACCAAACTCGGCAAGTTCAGGAGCTACTTTGTAGGCTTCATTTGCATGCTGGAAGGTTAATCTTTCAATACCAAAGTCGGAAAATACTTTCATAAGCATGTAGATCTCATCTGCACGGTACGAATGACAATGCACAAGAATTTCACCTTCAAGAATGTCAACCATAGTTTCCATTCTGAGGCTGTATTCCGGGGCAACTTTGTTAGAACTGCGATTGGCTCTGTAATCCTCCCAGGCTTTCTTGTACTTCAACGCATCGTTAAAGGTATTTCGAAGCATAGCTTCCACACCCATACGGCTTTGCGGCTGTATTCCCCTGCGACGGGCTCCACGGGTTGGGTTTTCACCTAATGCAAACTTAATGGTTCTTGGAGCTCCCTCAAATCTCAGGTCATCCGGATCAGTGGTTCCCCAGCGTAGTTTAAGTGTTTCGTTTTGCCCGCCTATTACATTTGCAGAACCGTGCATTAAGTGGATGGAAGTAACACCACCGGCTAAAGCACGATAAATGGAAACGTCTATAGGATTAACCACATCTTCCATACTTACTTCGGCAGTAACCTGGCTGGTTCCTTCATTAATTGAGGTTCCCGCAATGTGGGAGTGTGCGTCAATAATGCCTGGCATTACAAACATGCCGGTAGCATTAACTTCTTCAGCTCCTCTTGGTGCTTTTAGATTTTTACCAATACGGTCAATTTTACCGTTTTTAACTAATACATCGGTATTTTCGAGTGTACCATCGGTGATGGTTATAACAGTACCGTTTTTAATTAATACATCGCCTTTCTTTGTTTGTGCCTGAATGGATGCAGTTACGAGAACAAAAACAAAAAAGAAAAGTCCTGTAATTTTTTTAAATAAATTCATTGTTACCTCTCATCGTCATCTTTAGTGGCAGTAATCGGGAAGTTGAAGTTAAATGCAGCCACGCTGGCGTCTGCTTCATATTCTTTCCCATTTACTGTTCCTGTTACTACAATTTCAATAGACTGCCCACCGGCATCTACCGTAAAGTCGAAACTCAACTCGTTGTTAAGAAATGAGATGTTGCTCATATCCACATCGGGAGTTCCGTCATCACTTGTCATAACACCGGTAAGTTCACCATTTTCTCTTTTAAAGATCATTTTTCCGGTTTGTTCACCCTCTGGCGTTGTAAAACTGTAGCTCCAGGAGCCAAGGAGAATGGCATCGCCTTCGGTATTGGATTCGCCTGTATCTGCGGTGGCTTTTTTCTTTGATTTGTCTTTGACTTCATACTCGTATTTATCGCCGTCAACAAATACCATTTTTACTTGCGAATCTTTATCGAAGTACGGCCCGGTGGTTACAATAGCATTTCCAAGTTTTCCGGATTCTAACGTACCTGCAATTTCACTAATGCCCAGTAATTCAGCTGCATCTGTTGTAAGTGCGGCTAAGGCATCATCCTCGCTCAGGCCGTTTTCTATGATCGTCATCATGTTTGTTTTAACTTTACTGCCTGAGGTTCCCATTGTTGAGACACCAAACTTAATGCCTTGCTCTTTTAAAGATGCATATTGAGATAAATACTGCTTATAAAATTCCATTCTGCGTTCTTCAAGAGTTTTTACTTCGTCAGATTTATCTTCTTCCTTACTATTCTTAGGTTCTTTAGGCAGATTAATAGACATAAAAACTTTAGCATTGTGCTGCTTTATGGCATCTGTTAAATCCCATGCTTGTTTTAAATTACCAAGTGCTAGTTCAAAGTTAAGTTCATTTTGCAGCCTCATGGCACGCCGGGCTTCAAGGGCATTGGTAGAATTGTAAAAAACGGGTTGTTCTTTAGCCACTACAGGGAAAAACGCTTCTAATACTCTGTCTCTGTGAGGACGCTCAACGCCTCTTGGATTTTTTGCGTGCAGTTCTGCGTGATTTTTAGAATTGGCAGCATTTTTAAAGAGGTTTCTCCACTTGGCCATAATGCCGAGCGTGTTTCCAGGATATGCCCCCGGGGCACCTACAAACTGAGTGTACATTGATACATCCTCGCTTAATATCATTTCATCTGGGTGGGTAGCATCTCTTAGTAGCAGCAAAGCACCTGATCCCGGGAGCATTCTTCCATAAGGGACAGTGTGAGATATTGTAAATCCAACTTTTCTCAATCCTTCGATGCTGCTTTCATCCAACTGAACCTGTTCTACAACTTTATGCTGAGGTGTTATGCCTGCATAATCATTAGGAGGATCGGGTGTGAAGAGATTATTTGGGCGTTCCATAGCTTTTGGCCGTTTCGCCCCCGTGTACGACATTCCATCAATAAAGCCGGGATAAACGTACATATCGGTACCATCTATTTCCTCAGCATATTCAGGAACCTTTAAGTTTTTTCCAACCTCACTGATCAATCCATTTTTTATGATAAGAGTGGCTTGTTCCATAACGGTACCCGGAGCTTGCACAATAGTAGCATTGGTAATTGCATAAGTACGTGTTGCGGGGGATTCGCCTGTTGGGTCGCTTTGGGCGAATGCATTAAGAGAAAGGCCAACTAACGGAAGTATGAACAGGAGGCGAAACAATAGTTTTCGCAAAAATTTCATTCTGTATAATTGAGTTAGTTTTTTAAGTTGGCTTAATATATATGTTTAGCAATGCTTACGCTAAAAACAGCATGTATAAAAGAGTAAAAAAACGTTTAGAAATTATTTGCCTTCTACAACTACGGCCAGATAGTTTTCTTTTATAGCCAGTCTCGAAATGCCTGTTAAATTGAATTCAGATAAATCAGCTAACAATTTCCAGTTTCCGTCTTCTTCGTTTGTATTAAAAAAATAGAGTGTACTTTCTTTTCCTATCAGAATAGTATTACCATTAAACCATGCCATATCTTCAACTCCCGGCAGGGTAGTTGTAATTGATTTAGTCGATTCAGGATTATTTGGAATGGCCGACATGATTTTCCATTCATCAGGATCAGATTTATCAATAAAGCTATACCTATTCGATTCCGGGATATAGTGTATTGATCTCCCAGGATTATTATACATAATCTTTGAATCCCCATTGGAGAGATTTATTTCCTGAAGTGTTTGAGGCTCGTCTAAAACAAAAGCGATGATTGTATTCTCCTGAAAAAAAGTGTAGTAACCGATAATAAGATCTTTTACCAATACAGCTGGTTCTCCACCATTAAAAGGATATTTATAAAGTCGCTGTAATCCATCCGGATCTAATCGCACAGCCGATACAAAATTGCCATTTGACATGTGGACAGGAGAATACTCGCCTCCCGGAGTATCAGAAAGCCATGTTTTAGAACCTGATTCTATATCATATTTCAAAATATCTGTTTGCCCGTTTCTTGTAGATGCAAAAAGAATAGCTTTTCCGTTTTTGGTAAATGAAGGTTGATTGTCATAGCCTTCATTATTAGAAATATTTATCGGGCTGCTTAACACAAAACCTGATTCAGTTTTTTCAATGTTAAACAAATACACCTCGGTTGAAGGCTGAGCACTTGCCAATACAGAAATAAAGAGTAGAATCAAGAGAAAAAATATTTTTTTCATTGTTTAAAAGGTTCCATTCTTGAGAAAGGATAGCCATTACATCCCTTTTTTGGATTTTTTCTGTTTGCTATAGTAACCTTTTTTGCTGAATCGGCAGTTGGTGCATTATAGCTGCTAAGACAAAATGCCCATGTATAAGGCTCCATGTTTGGCAGCTTCATCCAATCAATTCTGGAATATAGCCCGCCATCAAATGTATTAGCGGTATCATTTTTAGCAATCAAAAACTGATTTTCGATATTCCACTCTATAATATGGTAACGAATATTCGGTTTTTGCAGAAATTGATTTTCAGTGATCTCATATTCAATAGCATAGTCATCAGAAAAAGAACCGAGCAGATAATCCGGTACAGCAGGTTTTTCCTTGCAGGAAAGCAGAGGCAGTAAAAAAAGAATAGTGAGTTTATTCATAATGGAATGTATGATTTTATGAACTAAAAGGTCTTACGAATACTTTTTTCCTCTGAAATAAGTAATCAAAGTTGATATTAATTGCACACAGTTAATGTGATGTTTGTATCTTTACCGACATCTTAAAATTTTTATCCATTATGACTCTTCGCAAGATTATTGCTCCAACTTTTTTTCTTTCATTCATTGTTAGTTTTTCCCTTCAAGCCCAGCTTTTCGAAAATTTTGACAGTGGAGCTAAAAGTGGATACACCGGAGCCTCGGTAACACTGTCAACCGGTAATTGGTTTTTGGATGATGCGTTATTAGGGAGTTTGAGCAACGACAAATTCAATGGCTCACAAAGTGTGCGTATGGACAGAAGAAATGGGAGAACAGGTAACATCTATATGCTTTTTGATAAAACAGGAGGTGTTGATGAGGTTTCCTTCGTTTTTGCTAACTATGGGAGTAGTTCGGGTAATAAGTTACAGGTTCAATATTCTACCGATCAAGGAAGTACATGGGTGAATATAGGCGATGAACTTACGGCATCAGGCACATTGCAGGAAGCAACCATTCCTGTACAAATTGATGGCAATATCAGATTCAAGTTTATACAATCCGGTGGAACGGACCGAATGAATATTGATGATATCCGCATCACTGATTTCGTTACTCCATCAAATGAACCTACCATCAATGTAACGGTTGATAATATGGATGTAAATAATTCCGGAAGTATTGAATTTGGTTCTGCGCTTCAAAATACCGCTGTTGCAAAAACGGTTAAGATTAAAAATACAGGGAACCCCGATCTGATAATTACAGATGCATCTGTTACGGGGCAAGGCTTCTCAGTTTCGGCAATACAAGATGACACCCTTTCTTTTAATGAGAGTACGGAGTTGACTCTAACCTTTGAGCCTGATACCGAGGGTCAGTTTCAAGAGGTTTTTACAATTATGAGCAATGCTACAAACGATTCATCCTTTTCATTAAACATATCAGGAGAGAGTTTTGCTGATGGAGATGTAATTGCCATTGCAAATGCCCGGCAATTACAACTTGGTACCAGAGTAACGGTAGCAGGTAGGGTAACGGTAGCAAATGAATTTGGGGGCCCGCTGTACATGCAGGATACTACTGCCGGTATTGCTGTTTTTTGGGAACCATTACACACAACCGTTTCTATCGGTGATTCTGTGAAGATATCAGGGCCGCTAACCGTATTTAAGCCCATTGCAGGAAACGATGCAGATTTTCTTCTCCAGATTTCCGGCACAAACACCGATAATATCGTATTCGAAAAATTTGATGTGCCAAATAAAAAAGTGCTGCCAAAAGTAATTACCGTACAGCAGTTAAACACTGATGATTATCAAGGGCAGTTAGTACTTATTCAAAATGCTACAATAGATTTTAACGGGGCTTTTCAGCAGGATAATTACCCATTAACTGACGCAACCGGAACTGCGGATATGAGAATTGACAACACCACCAACCTGATTGGAGTGCAATCTCCACAAGGAGCTGTTAATGTTGTTGGTGTAGCCGGAAAGTTCGGCGGCACTGTTCAGATTCTGCCTCGTTTTGTGGAAGATTTAGGAGTAGAAGAAGTTATTTTTCCGGGTGATGATGTATCCAAAGATCAAACCCTGGATGTTGTAACCTGGAATGTAGAATGGTTTGGCGATGCCGGAAACGGCCCTGCAGATGTAAACCTGCAGCTTAGAAATGTAGTAACTGTTGTTGAAACCATAGATGCAGATATCTATGCACTTCAGGAGATTTCAAGTTCTTCTCATTTTGCTCAATTATTAGATAGTTTGGATGGATACGGTGGATTTCTGGCTGGTTTTTCACAAACACAGAAAACAGCCTTTTTGTTTAAGAGGGCAACTATTGATTCTCTAAGCAGTGCAACGCTAAGCTCGGGCGATGGCTTTACACAATCGAATTGGGCCAATGGCAGATATCCCCTGGCTTTTCATTTCAATGCGGTTATAAATGGAGAACAACAGGAGATCTATGCTTACAACATCCATGCGAAAGCGTTTGGTGATCAGGGATCATACGACCAACGGGTGGCAGCATCAATGGAATTAAAGGAGTTTCTTGATCGTGACAGGTCCAATGATAATGTACTCATACTTGGTGATTATAATGACGAGATCGGAAGTTCAACATTTGGCGGAAATACTTCTCCATATAACAATTTCGATATAGATTCGGAATACACCATTATTACAAAAGTTCTCGAAGAACAAGGTTTTGGTTCCCAGTCAAGCGGTTCTTTTTTAGACCATATCACCATCACTTCAGAATTGAGTGATGATTACTTTACAGGTACAGAGCGTGTTGAAAACCCATCATATATAGGAAGTTATTTGAGTACAACATCCGATCATTATCCGATTTGGACACGATTTAAATTTGGTATTATTACAAGTAATGATGAAGAGTCGGATGCTCCGCTTTCTGTACATCTAAAGCAGAATTATCCAAATCCTTTTAATCCGAGTACGGTTATCAGTTTTACGTTGAATTCAGCTTCGAAAGTGAACTTAGAAGTGTTCGATATTGCAGGAAGAAAAGTGGCTACACTGTTAAATGAGCTTCAACCTGTCGGTACAAAGAGTGTTACTTTTAATGCGGGTGCATTATCATCAGGAGTATATATTTACCGGTTAAAAACCGGAAACGGTGATGTTGTAACTAAGAAAATGGTGTTGGTTAAGTAAAAAAGCTACACAGACAAATTACAGGCTCTTACCCGGTTTTAAGAGATTTTGAAGCCGTTCTGCCTCAGTAAAAGGTTTCTCACAAGAAAAATTGGTGCAAACATAAAAAGTTGTTTTACCATCTATTGGTTTCATTTCTTGTGCAAAGGGAGGATAGGTGCCTTTGTTGTCAGAACTCTTTTTTACTAATGTTACCATAAAAGGCGTAAATGTTGTCTGCATAATTTCAACTGGTTTTGCAAAAGACTCATCTCCTTCAACGATTACTAATTCTTTAGGGCTGTTATTTAAAAACTGGATAGCTTGCAACCCGTGCGTAATGCTGGAACCGGATCGGATGAAATCTGTTGAGAAATACTTGCCAATTTCATCAACATATTGTTCCAGTTTGGTATTGCCTGTTAGTCTGCTCAATCTCAAAAAATTAAGCATCGCTACCGAGTTTGAAGATGGGATAGCACCATCATAGATCTGTTTCTGCCGGCCCAAAAGCTTTTCGGAATTATATGTGGTAAAAAAGAAACCACCCTGTTCTTTATCCCAAAAAAGATCGATTACCTGGCTGCCTAATTTTTCAGCTTCTTGTAGATAACCCGTATCAAAAGTAGCGTCATATAGTTCTAGGGCAGCCCACATCAAAAACAAATAATCATCAGCAAATGCATGTATGGATGCTTCGGCTTCTTTAAAACGGTGCATTAACTGGCCGTTAATCAGGCAATTTTCAATTATGAACCGGAATGCCTTTTGAGATGAATCAATAAATCTCTGGTTCCCAAAAACAGTTCCGGCTTTTGCCAATGCTGCAATCATTAAAGCATTCCAGTCAGTCAGGGTTTTATCATCAAGTAGTGGAGATGTTCTGCTAGTTCGCCCTTTAAACAGCTTTTGTCTAATGATGTTGAACTTCTCTTCTTCGGTTTTTGAGAGTTCTGAGGCGAGATGAGGAATATTCTTTCCGGTAAACTGTTTGGTGGCTTCATCTTTGAAGTTACCTTCTTTATAAAAGTTAAATGTTTTTAGAAAAAATTCGGATTCTTCTTTCGTCAACAAGTCTTCTATTTCTTTTTGCGACCATACATAAAACTTTCCTTCTTCGCCATCGGTGTCTGCATCCTGCGCAGAGTAAAAAAATCCGTCCGGATGGGTTAACTCACACTCCACATAATTGGCTATTTCGAAGACAGTTTGTTTGAAAAGCGGGTTTTGAGAAACTTGCCATCCCTCGGTATAAGCAAGCATAAGCAGGGCCTGATCGTAAAGCATTTTTTCGAAATGTGGGAGAAGCCATTCTTTATCGGTTGAGTATCGATGAAACCCGTAGCCAATATGATCCCACAACCCGCCTAACCTCATTTTTATGAGTGTTTGTTCAACAGCACTTTTAAACCTTTCTTCGCTGGTTAAATGCCATTGGCGGAGCAAAAAACCAAGATTGTGAGGAGATGGGAATTTGGGCGCAGATCCAAATCCGCCATGTTCTTCATCATACCGTGCAATTAGTTGCTCCGCAGCATAATCAACAGCCTCAGAGCCGGGAAATATTCCGGATTCAAACTCCAAAGATTTATTAAAACCATCCTGTATGCTTTGTACGGCTTTGATGACTTTTTCTGGTTCATGCTGCCACATTCCGGCAATGCCGGGTATTAACTGTCTTAGCCCAATACGTTGAAACCGTGCCTCTTTTGGTATATAAGTGCCTGCAAAAAAAGGTTTTTTTTCTGGAGTCATTATGATGGTAAGCGGCCAGCCTCCATGTCCTGTTACCATCTGGCATACGGTCATATAGGTAGAGTCAATATCGGGGCGTTCTTCCCGGTCAACTTTTATATTGATGAAAGTATCATTTAGTAATTTAGCTATTTCTTTGTCTTCAAAACTCTCATGTTCCATTACGTGGCACCAATGGCAGGTGGCATATCCTATGGAAAGAAAAATGGGTTTGTTTAGTTTTTTTGCTTCTTGAAAAGCTTCCTTGCCCCAGGGATACCAATCAACAGGATTATTTTTGTGTTGGAGTAAATATGGGCTTTTTTCGTGTTGCAGTCGGTTCAAATCAGAGTGTAAGGAATAGATTTTTATTAAAGGTAAGCAAGGCAGTGGTCAATTATACAAAAACGGGCTAAATAACCAGTCTCAAAGAGGTGCGCTCCATTCTAATCTGTTTCACTTTAAAAACTTCTTTATCAAAACCCTTTAATTCTTTTTCTCCTGTTTTGATGATTAAAGTTTTTCGGTTATTTGAAAGATAAAGGTCTGTATCTCCAAAATTATAGAATGCCTCCGAAACCACTATTTCTTTTTCCTGGGCAATGTCTACAAGGCGGGATGCGATGTTAACTGTTGTTCCAAAATAGTCAATACGGTCATTTAGATTTACGGCAGTACAATCTCCCAAATGGATGCCTGCTTTCAGTTTAAAAGAATCTCCCATCGCTGTTGAAGATGAAAATATTTGTTGGATACGTTCTACAGCTTTTAATGCTGATACTGGTTCTTTGAATACGGCCATTACAGAATCTCCTATGGTCTTTACGATTCCACCGCGTTCTTCTGCAACAATTTGTTGTATGATTTTGAAATGGCTCATCAACTGGCCAATGGCAAACTCATCACCTTCCTGTAAATACAGATTAGTAGAATTCATAAGGTCGGTAAACAGAACAGTTAGGTTGCTCGCTTCTACTTTTTTGCCATCTCTTAATGTTTCTTGTGCAAAGAGAGTTCTAAAATCGTGTGATGAAGTAACCTCTGTTGCATAAATAGCTTCTTCGCGCCAATTCTCTTTTTCCAGATAACACACCAGTTCTTTTCCAGATTTGTTTGCTATGGTAAGGTTAGGCATGGTTGATATGGTTGCTTCTTGGCCATCAAAATCATCGTTTGTAATAAAAATGGTAGTGGTATCATCAGCAGTATTTCGTACGTGTAGCCGCAAATACCCTTGGTTTTCGGTAGTTTTAAAAAGATAGGTACCTTCTTCTAGTTTAACATTGAGATATTTTTTCTGGTTTGGTTTTATATAATGTTGAGTTACCCTCTGTGGGGTGTTTTGAGGGCCTCCAAAGCAGTAAGAGCTGTACGAAATTTTACGAATTAAAGGGTTTGGACTAAAAACCAAATGCAGGTTTTCATTAAAATCTATAGAATAACTACAGTCACATTCTTCGCAATGTAAATCTGAATGTATGTCGCGCATTCTTCTAAAAACTTTATGGGTACTTTTACAGCTTGGGCAGAAAACATCCCATCTAAAGTCCAGTAATCCTAGTTTTGCCGCATTCAAAAAAACATTTAATACCGAGTATTTTTTTTCGCCCCAGTATTCTGCCAGGCGGTACGGATGTATGGTTTTTAGTTCTTCATCAGCAGCATGGAGTAAGTATTTTTTTAAATGACGAATAATGCGCTGCCGGCGGGTGTATTCAAGAAGTTTTTTCTCTATTTCTTTAATTTTTTTGTTTGCTCCTTTCATTAATGTGGCTTTTGGGGCATGCTCGTAATGAAGTGTATTGGTAGAGGCAGCCCGGTCACAGTCGAATACAAATCTGGCAAATTTTCTTTTTATAACATGCTCTATGTATTTGTTGACAAAATATTTGAGAAATCTATAATTAGTTGAAACAGTAAGGTTGGTAATTAACCGGGTTTCTTTTTCATCAGGAATCAGGTTAACAGAAATGGTAAGCTGTTTAAGTACTCCAATTTTATAAAATCTGGATGTTCCAAATCGGTATGGTTTTTCCCAATAGTAGGGTTCTTCTATCCAGGCCTGGTTACCACTTAGTTTGGTAGATGCCAGTTCCAAAAACCCTTTCACATTATTTCTTGAGAATGCCTCTTTGGTTATAGAAAATTGGCCTGCATGTTTATAAAGTTTATTTGTATCAGAAATAAACGGCCACAGTTTTTCCGGTTTTGCCATTAAGCTGAACCGCCACTTAAAATTGTAACTATTATCTGACTGCATATTTTTTATTCTCATAGAGCGTCAAAGGTTCGATAATTAATGTGTGAAATTGTATCTTCAAACACCAATTTGAAGAGAGTATCTCAAGCAGGTTGTTACAAAAAAAATCAAAAAAAACGAAAGATGGCTGTAGAAACTACATTGACTATTCTAAAACCCGATTGTGTTCGTAAGGGGCTTATCGGTGAAGTAACAAAAAGAATTCAGGAAGCAGGTTTTAAAATTCTTGCAATGAAAATGACAAGATTAACAATGAGTACAGCAGGGGGATTCTATGCTGTTCATAAAGAGCGTCCATTTTATGGAGAACTTTGCGAGTTTATGAGCAGTGGTGCTTGTGTTCCAATGATCCTTGAAAAAGAAAATGCGGTTGCCGATTTCAGAACCTTGATAGGTGCTACCAATCCAGGTGAAGCTGAACAAGGAACTATTCGGGCTGATTTTGCCGATAGCGTCGGTGAGAATATTATTCACGGTTCCGATTCGGTGGAAAATGGAAAAATTGAAGCTGCTTATTTTTTTGCTCAATCAGATGTTGTGGCAAATAGTTCTGATTAACTGGTTTATAAAAAAGGGTTCATCAAGTTATGATGGCCCTTTTATTTGAGTTCGTTCTTTCTTCTCATCCATTCATAACAAACCAACCCGGCTGATACAGAAGCATTTAAAGACTCAACCTGGTTTTGCATAGGAATTCGGATCGATTTTGTGCTTTTTTGGATTATTTTTTGATCCAATCCATTGCCTTCGTTTCCAATTAAAAAAGCAGTTGGTGTGCTCATATCCACTTCCCATAAATCAGATGCAGCATTACCATGCAGAGCAACAATTTCAAAACCTGTATTCCTCAGATCTTTGATTCCCTGGTTAACATCATGAACTCTGATAATGGGTATTCTCCCTGCAGTACCGGCAGACGTTTTAAATACAGCAGCATTAACAGGAGCTTGTTTTTGTGTTGGAACTATAACAGCCGACATACCAGCAGCACTCGCAGTTCTTAATATTGCCCCAAAATTGTATGGGTCTTCTATACCGTCTAAAAGTAAAACTGCGGGAGCCGAAGAAATGTCTATATTTTGGATCCACTCAAAATAATCGGTGTATTTTATTTTGCTTAGTAATGCAACAATACCTTGATCGTTTACTCTTCCTACTAGGCGTTGAATTTTCTGTTGAGGGACTTTAGAAACCGGAATGGAATGTTTTGTAGCCATTTTTTGCAGCTCCTCAACAGTATTTAATTGTAGATTATTTCGTAGAAATATTTTTTCGACTTCACTGGGTCGATGAGATAAGGCTTCTACAATAGGATTTCGGCCATAAATAAAAATATTATCTGATCTGCTCATTGTTATTTTATTGTTAATTGCATTTTATTATTATAGAGGCAGAGTGGGTTAGCTATTAGAAGGTAAGGACATGAATGAGCAAGAAAAAGAAAAGGATTATTCCTTTGAAGGATTAAATGTATTCTCTCAAAAAAAGAGTTTCCGGCACAAAAATACAGTTCCAGGATCAGAGATAGAATTAGGTAGTGTAAACGGCATTTATTTAATGGCGGCATTACTACAGGTTTTTTTAGGAACTGTGGTTACGACCCTATCAATTCTGAAATTGATACAGCCAGGCTGGTTAGCTGGTATACTTATGACACTGGGCAGTATATCAACCATTTTTGGCTTGTTTTTTTTCTATTCAGTTTTTTCAAAGGGAAGTAATTTTGATTCGTTGATCAACAAGGCGATTAAGCGTGTGATTACTTTTCAAAACTAGAAATTAATTGGTGCAATAAATGCAATAACTTCTTAGTTTTGTGTTAGTAATATAAAACAGCAAGGACTTAATACAGCATATCCTAAGAGTCCGTATAAATACTTGTGGTAATGAAGGGACTAAAGAGAATTTTAATTACGAACATATTACTTTTGCTATGTGCTACAATCACAATAGCACAACAACCTGTTTCTGACTTTAAAATCAAAACATCAGAATCATCTTTTATGGATTTTAAGCAAAAGGAATTTTTGGTTATTGCACACAGAGGTGCGAGTGCATACTACCCGGAAAATACAATGGCTGCTTTCAAAGCCGCTGTTGAGATGAAGGCGGATATGATAGAACTTGATGTAATGATGTCGAAAGATAACATACCCGTTGTATTTCATGATGATGTGCTCGAATACAAAACAAATGGAAAAGGGTCTGTCGCAGATTACACTTTATCAGAATTAAAGGAGCTAGATGCAGGTTCTTGGTTCGATGAAAAATTTAAAGAGGAAAGAATTCCTACTTTACGCGAAGTATTAGACTATGCTAGAAATAAGATTCCGGTTAATATCGAGATAAAAACAGAAGCTGTTACAGAAAATAAAGAGGGTGGCATTGTTGAACGGGTACTCAAATTAATTGATGAACTTGGTATGGCAGACCAGGTTATAGTATCTAGTTTTGATTATCGCGTTATTGAACGGCTGAAGGCTGCTGAAAGTAAAATAATGATTGCTATGCTTTACGAGCGACAACAGTCTTATGGAAGAAATCCTGTAACATTAGTTAAAGAATACAAAGCTGATGCTTTTAATTTCAGTTCTAATGAGCTGGCAGGAAACTGGATTGCACAACTTAATGATGCCAAAATTCCTTTCTTTATATATACCATAAATAAAGAAGACCTAATGGAATCCGTTATTAGATCAGGAGCCAGAGGAATTTTTACCGATAAGCCTGATGTACTTTATAGGATAGCTGACGAAGTTCTTCGAAAAAAATGGAGATAATTCCCAAATAGCTTTAAAGTTTCATTGAATAGGGTGAGTTAGAATACTATCTTTTCCATCCATCAACTTCACTCATCAATACATGTCAACAAAGTATATTTTTGTTACCGGTGGGGTAGCATCTTCTCTGGGCAAGGGAATTATTTGTGCATCATTAGGTCGTTTGTTAGTAGCACAGGGTTTAAAAGTAACTATTCAGAAACTGGATCCATATATAAATGTTGATCCGGGAACTATGAACCCATACGAACATGGAGAAGTGTATGTAACTGATGATGGAGCTGAAACAGATCTGGATTTAGGGCACTACGAGCGGTTTCTTGATATTCAAACTTCTCAAACTAATAACGTTACTACAGGAAGAATTTACTACGATGTAATCACCAAAGAACGGCAAGGAGCCTATTTGGGCAAAACTGTTCAGGTAATTCCCCACATTACAGACGAAATCCAATCTCATGTATTGGAACTGGGAAATTCAGGTGAATACGATATTGTGATTGTTGAGATAGGAGGCACCGTAGGCGACATTGAAAGCTTACCATACATAGAAGCAGTTCGCCAATTACGATATAATGTAGGTCGAAAAAATACGCTTTCCATTCATCTTACTTTAGTTCCATATTTAGCAGCTGCAGGAGAGCTAAAAACAAAACCTACACAACATTCTGTGAAAACATTATCTGAAAGTGGACTCCAGCCAGATATTATCGTTTGCAGATCAGAGCGCGAGCTTGACAATTCTATCAGAAACAAAGTTGCACGTTTTTGTAATGTAGATCTTGAAGATGTAATAGCTTCTTTAGATGCAAAAAGCATTTACGAAGTTCCTCTGTTAATGAAAGAAGAAGGGCTGGATAAAAGGGTTATCGAAAAACTTGATCTTGAAACAAAAGAATATAATCTGGATAACTGGATTGGCTTTGTTGAGGCGGTATGTGATCCTTCTGGTGAAATAGAAGTTGCCTTGGTGGGTAAGTATGTAGAGCATCATGACTCATACAAATCAATTGTGGAAGCTTTTATCCACGCCGGTGCTGTAAATGATTGCAAGGTAAAAGTAAGATGGGTTCAATCCGATGACATAACAAAAGAAAATGCAGCCTCTAAACTGGAAGGTGTTTCAGGTGTGTTGGTTGCCCCCGGTTTTGGGGGAAGAGGTATTGAAGGCAAGCTTTCTGCTGTAGAATATGCCAGAGTTAACGGGGTGCCATTTTTTGGAATTTGCCTGGGTATGCAATGTGCTGTAATTGAATATGCAAGAAATGTTTGTGGCTGGAAAGAAGCAAATAGTACCGAGTTTCAAAGTGATAGTGAGTATCCTATTATCGATATTATGCCAGATCAAAAAGATATTGAAAATATGGGCGGAACTATGAGATTAGGAAAATATGCCTGTCAACTTCAGGAAGGTTCGTATTCTCATCTTGCTTATGGAGAAAAACTGGTTTATGAACGCCATCGCCATCGCTACGAAGTAAATAATAATTTGCGCTACAAATTAGTAGAGGGTGGGCTTTCTTTAGTGGGTATGAACCCGGAAAGAGATTTAGTGGAGATTGTCGAAATTCCTGAGCATCCCTGGTTTGTAGGAGTACAGTTTCATCCCGAATTAAAAAGCACAGTGAATAATCCTCAGCCTCTTTTTGTGGATTTTGTCAAAGCCAGCTTAAAGCACGCAAAATCTACTGACCAGTATAAGCCCTTAAAAAGTACTGCAAAAAAGAAAGTGGCAAAGTAATTTGTTTACCTGTCAGGGAAAGCTGAGAATTCGCTCTTGTGGTGTACTTGTAGAGAATGAGGCTGTTCTTTTAGTCCAGCTTCGATCTCCTATTTCCAATCAGCTTATCTGGATGCCGCCGGGTGGTGGTGTGCGATTGGGTGAAACCATCCAAGAGGCATTGAAAAGAGAGTTCGAAGAAGAAACCGGACTGGAAATTGAGGTAGATCATTTAGTTTACATTAATGAATTGGTTGAGAGTAGAATACAAGCCATTGAGTTTTATTTTAGAGTTACCAAAATTAGCGGAAAGTTGCGGCTCGGGAGTGATCCTGAATACAATGATGATGATCAGATATTAAAAGAAATAATGTTTATTCCGATAGCCGAATTGCCGGGTCATCGTATAGTTCCGGAGTATTTTAAAAAAGATTTCTGGGATAATGGCAATGCAGCCAGATTGAACTCAAACTTTTTGTAAAAAGCCTTTACACAATTACGCATTGTAAGGGCTTTCTTTATATTGGTTTTTCTATATCACATCAAAGAATAACTAACACTATGAAATCTCTGAAGTACCTTTTTTTGATTATTGCGATTGCCATTTCTTGTACGCAACCCTCTAAAACCACCGTAATAAATAATGTATCAGGTTATTCCATAGTTGGGGACAAGCTGATACAATTTTCTGCAGTAGCAATAGCCAATGGAAAATTTCTTGAAACAGGTGGGGCAGAACTTTTAGACTCCTACCCCAATGCAAAAGTAATTGATGGAAATGGCAGAACGATGCTGCCAGGATTAATTGATGCTCATGGCCATGTGATGGGGCTGGGATTTCAGCAATTGAATGTGGATTTGATGGGCATTAATTCGTTAGAAGCCACACTGGATACTTTGAAAAGCTATGCAGAAGCAAATCCTGATTTGGAATGGATACAGGGTAGAGGATGGAACCAAACACTTTGGCCGGAAAACAGATTTCCAATAGCAAAGGATATAGACAAAGTAATTTCAGATAGGCCGGTGTGGTTAAGCAGGGTTGATGGACATGCCGGATGGGGGAATACTATGGCAATGCAAATAGCGGGAATTAGCCAGGATACCCCGGATCCTCAAGGTGGAAAAATCATTAGAGATTCTAAGGGAAATGCCACTGGAGTGTTTATAGATGCGGCTGAAGGATACATTCAATCTAAAGTTCCGGCCCCAACCAAAAAGGAACAAGAATTAGCATTGGAAAAAGCCTTTGAACAAATGGCCAAAATGGGAATTACCTCCGTTCATGATGCAGGTGTTGGTATCTCAGCCTGGAATCTCTACAAAAAATTTGCGGATGCAAGGAAAGCAAAAACCCGCATTTATGGAATGATAAGTGGCGCAGGTGAAACATTTGATGCGTTATCAGAAAGTGGCCCGATAGAATCTTATGCAGATGATATGCTGGCACTTCGAAGTGTGAAACTATATTCGGATGGTGCACTTGGGAGCCGGGGAGCTGCGATGATTGAACCATATTCAGATGATCCGGGAAATACAGGATTGTTGTTTGTAGAGCAGGAAGAAATGGATGCTATGGTTTCTAAAGTAATTGGTAAAGGATATCAGGCAAATGTCCATGCCATTGGAGATAAAGGCAATAGGCAGGTACTAAATGCGATTGAAAAAGCCCAGGACGAACATAACGAACGAGCACTAAGAAACAGAGTTGAGCACGCTCAGATTGTGTCTTTAGAAGACATCCCAAGATTTAAAGAATTAGATGTAATTGCTTCTATGCAGCCTACACATGCCACCAGCGACAAGAATATGGCAGAAGACCGGGTTGGCCCGCAAAGAATAAAAGGAGGATATGCCTGGAAAACTTTTCTTAAGCAAGGTACTGTAGTTGCAGCAGGCTCGGATTTTCCCGTAGAGCACTCAAATCCTTTTTTTGGATTGTATTCGGCAGTAACCAGAATGGGGCATGATGGAGAACCCGAGGGCGGTTGGTACCCAAATGAAGCTATGACTCGGGAAGAAGCATTAAGAGCATTTACGCTGGATGCGGCATACGCCGCTCATCAGGAAAATATTTTGGGAAGTATAGAACAGGGAAAGTGGGCAGATTTTATTTTAATTGACAGAGATTACTTTGAAGTAGCTGGCGGCGAGATATGGAAACTTACAGTTTTGGAAACCTGGGTTGCCGGTAAAAAAGTTTTTAGCAAAGATTAGATCAGTATTGCTTGTTTGTTTTATTTAAGCTCTCAATTTGAGGGCTTTTTTTATTTGTGCTTAGTAGAAAGTTGATATACATTGAATATGTATAAAATATGTGTATTTAATATGAAACAAGTTCACCAAAAAATAAAAGGAAGAGGCTCTTCCGATAATCCCGTAAATCGTTTTGAGGGAAACTATATCGATTACGACCTTGATGAAGAGACAGGAGAAAAATCGAACCCAAATACAAAACTGTATGCAGATCATGCAAAAGAGATCATCTCATATAACAAAAGTCCGGATATACCATTTAATGCCGGGTTAAATGTGTACCGGGGATGCGAGCATGGCTGCATTTATTGTTACGCCCGGCCCTTTCATGAGTATTTGGGGTTTTCAGCCGGTTTAGATTTTGAAACCAAAATAATGGTAAAGTATGAAGCTCCAAAGCTGCTTAGAAAAACGCTACAATCCCAAAAGTGGAAACCTCAAATAATAGCAATGAGTGCAATTACTGATTGTTATCAACCCATAGAAAAGAGATTGATGATAACAAGAAAATGCCTGGAAGTGTTGGCCGAGTTTAGAAATCCTGTGGGCATAATTACCAAAAACCATTTAATAACCCGGGATGTTGATTTGCTCAAAGAACTGAATGAATACAGCTGTGTGAGTACAACAATTTCGGTAACATCTCTGGATAATAAAATAACAGAAGTAATGGAGCCCCGAACCTCCAGGCCATACCGCAGATTAAAGGCCATTGAAAAATTAGCAAAAGCAGGAATTCCGGTTGGAGTTAATGTTGCTCCTGTTATTCCCGGATTAACCGATCATGAATGTGTTGATATATTAAAATCTGCTGCTGATGCAGGCGCAACGCGGGCAAACTTTATTGTAGTTCGTTTACCATTTAAAGTATCTGATTTGTTTGAAGATTGGCTGGAGCAGAATTTCCCAGAACGTAAGGAAAAAGTGTTGAATAAGATCAAAGATATGAGAGGTGGAAAGTTATACGATGCAAAGTTTGGCAAGAGAATGAAGGGGCAGGGAAATTTTGCAACTCAGATCAAGGATTTATTTGCAGTACATACCAAGCGGTTGGGGCTTAATAAACCAGCACGAAAACTAACAACAAAGCATTTTGAAAGGTGTTCAGGGGATCAATTGCAATTATTTACATAATCTTAATAAAAATCAGTAACTAATTAGAAACTATATCAGATTTGAATCGTCTAAATCACCAGTAGCTTTCCCGATATCCTAACTATAGAGAGTAGCCTTTTAAACATAGTAGCAACCTTTCCAAAAAACCAGGATATCGGGTTTTTTATGCCCGAGAGTTTTGGAGTTCAAGTTGATTGCTTTCAGGGCGATAAATCAGTCTTATATTTACCTGCTCATCCTCATCATAAAACGAAAGTAAGGTTTCTCTCATAAGCTCTATTTCGTCAATCTCTCCTGGTTTTATTTGAAGGTGGTCATAAATTTCATTTGGCACAGAAAGCATGTGCTTTAGTTCTTTATTAAGAAAATCCATGTATTCGATGTTCAATGAATCGGTTTTTACAAAGGTGATGATGAGTGAATAGGCTACCGATCCCGCATAATATAATCGCTCATAAACTTCTTTTTGTAATCGTTTGGCATCAATCTGGCGGGCAAAGAAATAGAACTTAATTGCTTTCTCAAGCAAAATTTTGTCTCTGTCATTTAATATCTTTGTGATGCTTTGCATAGATAAAACTTCAAAACAAAGGTAATCAACCGTATTTAAACATGGCAGTAACGTTATCGACAATGTTGGAAATAGGAACGAGGGCACCAGAATTCAACTTGCCTGATGTTAAAGGAGAGCGGGTTTCAATCGATTTCCTCGAAATTGAGAAAGGATTACTCGTAATGTTTATTTGCAATCATTGCCCGTATGTAAAGCACTTAAACAATGCTATTGTTGGGTTTGCAAATAACTATCAAAGCAAGGGCATCCGGTGTGTTGCAATCAGCTCAAACGATATAGTCAACTATCCTCAGGATGCACCCGGTTTGATGAAGGAAGTTGCTGAGAAAGAGGGCTTTCCGTTTCCGTACTTATATGATGAAACACAGGAAACTGCAAAAGCTTACAAAGCGGCTTGCACTCCCGATTTCTTTTTATTTGATGAGAACTTGAAGCTATTTTATCGTGGCCGGTTTGATGACAGCCGCCCGGGGAGCGGGAAACCCGTAACCGGAGTTGATCTCAAAAATGCAGCAGATGCTTTATTGAAGGCAGAAGAACCTGTTAAAGATCAAATTCCAAGTGTGGGGTGTAATATAAAATGGAAGCCTGGAAATGAACCCGAATACTACGGCGTATGAATTCTGAAGACCTGCAAAACCTGAGAGAAGAATACTCGAAGCATGCTCTTGATGAGAAAGAAGTGGATAACAATCCGTTTAACCAATTTTCAGTCTGGTTTAAGGAGGCGATAGATGCTGAAGTACCTGAGCCTAATGCCATGACTTTATCTACGGTTGATTCGGAAAGTAAGCCGCATTCCAGGATTGTACTGCTTAAAGGCTTTGATGAAAGCGGTTTTGTATTCTACACCAATCAAGCCAGCGATAAGGGCGAAGAGATTAAAGCAAATCCCAATGTGGCACTTTGCTTTTTCTGGATTGAATTGGAAAGACAAGTGAGGATTGAAGGAACGGCGCAGAAAACTTCAAGTCAAGAGAGCGAAGCTTATTTTAAAGTGCGTCCATTTAAAAGTCAGATCGGGGCATTAGCATCTGAACAAAGCAAAAAAGTGCCGGATAGAGAATTTCTTGAGAACACTTTCAGAGAACTGGAACAGAAGTATAGCGAGAGTGAAGTTCCCAAGCCGGAAAGCTGGGGTGGATATAGAATTTTACCAGAATCCTTCGAGTTTTGGCAGGGGAGAAGAAGCCGCCTTCACGACCGTATTAAATATGAATTATCAGAAGGAAACTGGACTATAAAACGTCTTTCACCCTAAGATGCCTAAGATCAAAGAACAGCGGATGGAAGAAATCCGGTCATTTGATAACACATTTGATTGGTATGATTATAATAGTTCAAACCCGTTCCCGAAAGGGAATTGGAACAGTGAAGTATTTAAAAACAATAATCCAATTGTGTTGGAGCTGGCATGCGGGAAAGGAGAGTATTCAGTTGGATTAGGAAAGTTATATCCCGAAAAAAACTTTGTTGGATTCGATATAAAAGGAAACCGGTTGTGGGTAGGTGCACAGAACGCATTAGCTCAGGGAATGAGGAATGTTCGGTTTTTCAGGGCATATATCGATCATTTAAATCAGTTTTTTGCTGAAAAAGAAGTTTCTGAGATTTGGATCATTTTCCCTGATCCTCAGCTAAAAAAAGACCGGAAAAAACTTACCTCACCAAAGTTTTTGAACTTGTACAAACCTCTTCTAAAAGCAGGTGCAACCATCAATTTGAAAACAGACAGCCCGGAATTATATCAATTCACAAAAGAGGTAATAGAAGAAGAAGGGTTAACAGTACTTCGTGATGTGAGTGATATTTATAAAGAATGCTCAAATGATCCTGAACTGTCCATTAAAACGTATTACGAGCAGATACACTTGAAAAAAGGGAAGAAAATTAAGTTTCTTTCTTTCACTTTATAAGTTATTGTGCATGGTAAGAATAGATAGTAGAAACCCGCCCTTTAGAATCCAGTTTTCTCACTCGCGGGGTAATTTCAACATCTTCTTTCCAGAATTTCCACCATTTTCCATCACCAATGGTTGATTCCAACACGTAGATTTCTCCATTGTAGATGTCGATGCCATGCGGTGACCAGGGAGCTTCTGAAGAAAGAATAGAAGTTACTTTACCTGCTGTATCAACTTTAAGTATTTCCCGGTTTCCATAATATGCGAGGTAGATATTTTCATTTTCATCCACAACCATATCAAAGAATATATTTGCGCCCTGAAAGGGAAGATTATCAGGATCAGGCTTCCTAAGATTTTCTACGATCAACTGCTTTTTTTGATTTTGATATTTATAGATGTTACCTCTTGCCATAAAATACAATACCTCAGAAGGTCCCCATTCTATCAAACTAATTCGCTCATCAGATTCAATTAAAAGCTTTGGAGTGGCACTTAAATTCTCTTTAACCAAAATTTGATTCTCTTTTGAAAAGTAAATTCTTCCTTCATTGTCCAAAGCATACGCCTGGATATGGAACATACTCTGGTTTATGGTCGATAAGGCTTGTTCAAATGTATCGCTATTCAATTTCCAGAGAGTGTTTCGGTAGCTGGACTGCGAACCGGTTCGTTCAGCGGCATAAATTGTGTGGTTTGGAGTGCGTTCTAAAACAATATCACTGGGTGACCTGCTGGATTTAAGAACTTCGCTAAGCACGGAAAATGAATCGATTTTCATCACACAAGCGTAATGATCTTCATCAACCAATGGACATATAAATGTGAAATACAGATTGCCATCGGAGTCTATGGCAAGTCCACCCCAGGGATGGGTTTCAGCTTTTTGTGCAAAACAGAAAAAAATCAAAAAAATGAATAAAGATCGAAATCCAAAGTTCATGGTAGTTTTTTAATGATGAAAAAATAATTAGTGCAAAGCAGCTTTGTTTCAAAAGTTATGCTAATCACTCTTGACTTTCCAATCATATTGATTAACTTCGTTTAGTTAACACTGTTAACCAAGCATTACTAAATGAGTGAGCAAGCAATCGACCTAAGAGAAAAAATTCTTGATATAAGCAGGCATATGCTGTATTCAGAAGGCCATACTTCACTATCAATGCGAAGCATTGCCAAACAGGTAGGTGTTTCTGCAACCAGTATATACCTGCATTTCAATAATAAGGATCACTTGCTGCATACATTGATTGAAGAATCGGTGGAAGAGCTAAGCAGGGCCATTGAAGAAAAAGTAGATGACCAGCAAGATGTGGTTGCTCAGTTTGAATCTATTATCCAAACGTACACTGAATTTGCGCTTTCCCATCCGGAAAAATATCAGATCATTTACCTGGTTCAGCCCGAGGCTATGGCGAGGTATCCCAGAGAAAAGTTTCGCAAAGCACGGCGTTGTTACGAACTTTTGGTAAAAGTAATTGAGCAGGGAGTTCGGCAAGGGTTAATGGAAGAGGATGACCCTGTAACAGCTGCCTATTCAATATGGGCACAGTTGCATGGGGTTATTTCGGTAGTACTTAATCAACGATTAGATAGTAGAATTAATAAAAGTCATTTTATCAAAAAATCTATACACCATATTACGGAAGGTTTTTTGATACGAACTCACGTTTCTTAATTATTTGGAGAATATCATGGATACTATGTTAGAACTATTTGGATTTTTTAGTGAAGTGCCGGTTTGGGCTTCTGTTATTTCAGCGGTAATATTAGCATTAATTTTTGCCTATAAAGGAGCACCGCTATGGTTGTGGGCTATTGCAGGGTATGCCGCACTGATTGGCCTTAGTGCCGCAGATTGGGTTTTTATGGTATATACAGCATTTGTAATCCTGTTCAATATAAAACCAATTCGAAGAACACTGATAAGCAGCCCCATTATGAAATTAATGGATGCTCTGAACTTTCTTCCCACTATTTCAGAAACAGAGAAAACGGCCATAGATGCAGGAACTGTTTGGGTTGAAGGGGAACTGTTTTCAGGTAAACCAGATTTTAAAAGAATTTTGGACGAGTCATACCCTGATCTAACGGAAGATGAGCAGGCTTTTCTGGATGGCCCGGTTGAGAAGATTTGTGAAATGGTGAACGATTGGGATGTTTTTGTCAAAAAAGATTTCGAACAGGAAGCCTGGGATTATCTCCGGAAAGAAGGATTCTTTGGCTTGATTATTCCAAAAAAATATGGGGGGCTGGAGTTTTCTGCTACGGCACATTCAGCGGTTGTAGCAAAGCTTTCATCAAGATGCGGCCCGCTAGGCACGACCGTTATGGTTCCGAATTCTCTTGGGCCTGCCGAACTGTTAGTTCATTATGGTACTCAAGAACAGAAAGATTACTATCTGCCACGATTAGCTGCAGGTGTGGAAATGCCTTGCTTTGCACTTACCGAGCCCAACGCCGGGTCTGATGCGGGGGGTATGACTTCTCACGGAGAAGTATTTAAAGGCGAAGATGGAGAATTATATATCAAACTTAACTGGAATAAGCGATACATAACCCTTGCAGCCATTTCTACAGTGCTTGGGCTGGCGTTTAAACTTCAAGATCCCGATAATTTGCTCGGTAAAGGAGAAGACCTCGGTATCACTTGTGCTCTAATCCCATCAGATACGGCAGGCGTTGTACTTGGCAAACGCCACGATCCTCTGGGGGTTCCGTTCTACAATTGCCCAACCCGCGGTAAAGATGTGGTTGTACCCATTGATGCGATTATTGGAGGTAAAGAAGGTGCGGGTAATGGCTGGCGAATGTTAATGGAGTCGTTAGCGGTTGGAAGAGGAATTTCTCTTCCTGCATCCAGCCTTGCAGGTGCAAAGCTTTCTTCCAGGGTTGTTGGTGCTTATGCAGCTATCCGCAAACAATTTGGGTTAAACATTGGAAAGTTCGAAGGGATTGAAGAGCCAATGGCTCGAATTGGCGGCTACACCTATTTGATGGAAGCAGCAAGAAAATACACAACAGGCGGTTTAGATAAAGGAGCAAAACCTGCTGTGGTTACTGCTATTGCTAAATATAATTTCACAGAGCTAACTCGAGAAATTATCAACGATGCTATGGATATAGTTGGTGGTGCCGGAATTTCACGCGGCCCCCGAAATGTATTTGCTCATGGATATATTTCTCTTCCTATTGCCATTACGGTAGAAGGGGCGAACATTCTAACCCGCACATTAATGATTTTTGGGCAGGGAGCTATTCGCTGCCACCCATACGCTCTGAATGAGATAAATGCATTGATGGATAGGGATGCAAAAGCCTTTGACAATAATTTTTGGGCGCACGTAGGCCATGTGGGGAGAAATAAAGCCCGGGCATTCATGCTCAGTTTAACCCGTGGTTATCTGGCTGGATCTCCTATAAGCGGTCCGGCTGCTAAATACTTCAGAAAAATGGCCTGGGCTTCTGCCTCGTTTGCTTTTTTTGCTGATATTGCGCTTGGTTCTTATGGCGGCGGTTTAAAAATGAAGGAGAAAATCGCAGGCCGCTATGCGGATATTCTAAGTTATATGTATCTGGGTTCCGCAACTCTTAAACGATTTACAGCTGAAGGACAAAGAAAAGAAGACCTGGATTTTTTCCGGTGGGCAATGGATTACACTTTTTATCGCATACAGGTTGCTTTTGAAGGCATCCTCAGCGAGATCCGGGTTCCGGGGTTAAGTTGGGTATTTCGTTTGGCAGGCATGTGGTCCAGATTAAACCCTATCGGAACATATCCATCCGATGATCTTGGGCACAGAGTTGCACAGGCAATGCAGCAGCCGGGCGAATTACGGGATAGAATAACAGATGGAATTTATATTCCGTCTGATCCGGCCCAGGCAGTAGGGCGGTATGAAAACGCGCTAAACCTGATTACTCTTGCGGGCCCTGTTTATAGAAAACTCTATATAGCTATGAAGAAGAAAGAACTACCAAAAGACTCTTTTTTGAATTTGCTAGTGCCGGCCGTAGAGAAAAGCATTATTACCAAAGAAGAAGCAGATGCAGTACAGAATGCAGAAGCTGTACGAAATGATGCCATCCAGGTAGATGAGTTTACTTTGGAGGAGTATATAAGTGAAACGCCGATTTTCCCAGCTGGGAAGGATCTGAAGGATAGAGAAGTAGAGAAATTGGTTTAATCAGAACTTATACGATATTCCAACACCCAAACTTCTCAGATTCAAATTTATCCCATAATCATAAATCTCAGTTTGAAGGCATTATACCCTTACCAGAGGCTGACACTTGTTTCGTTAAAGTAAAGGGGGGACTGCCACTCTATCGGCAAAGCATGGAAATCGCTCCCTGGTGATGCTCCTATAGGATGAGTCGAATTTATAAAGTGATTACCTCTTTCTGTGAGTCTGCGCCCAACAAATATGACTTGTCTTTGCCACTCAGGGCTTGCTTGATGCCTGATAAATTGGTTGTCTTCAACAATAGCATCCTCAACTCCTTGAGCTGAATCTCCATTTTCAGGAGCCACAACAATTTGCCAACTGTTTAAATCTCCCTCTTCAACGCCAATACGGTTTTGTGAAATGACAACGTAGCGGCTACTAGGATTATTTGTGTCTTGAACAAGAGGGCCACTGTAAGCTGAAGTCCCACTTGAATGAAATTTAATCTGAAGTTTTCCTGTTCCGGGCTCTTTAAGAGAATTATGGCCAATAAAAGCTTTATAACCAAACGGGATTCTAATGTTGTGTTGCCCTGGATTCACAAAATGATTACCAACTATTGAAAACAGTATTCCAAGGCCATAAAAATCATAATCAATCATTTCATTAATAGTTACAACTTCATTTTCAATAACAGCATTATTACTCGGCCATTTAATTGTGTTTCTATCAAACCCGTTCGGAGGATTATCATAATACCAAGAGGCAACCGTTCCCATACTAATTCCAAGATTGCTGTTGCTACCATAGAAATCAGAAATATAATTATTGAATACCAAACTATTGTCTGCAAAACCTATGGATATATGGGAAGAGTTAAGATGACTAACAATGATACCATTTGCATGATTGTGAAGGGAGCCAAGACCAACCCCGCTCACCAATGGACGCTCGTTATCTCCAAAAGAGCTGATGGAACAATTACTACAAGTCAGGTTGAGATTGCCTAACGATCGAAAATCTTGTCCCGCTGCTAAAAAGACATTTGTGCCATCAGAAATTTGTGGCCATTGATTGGTCACTACTGAAGTTGTGCCACTATTCGGGCAATTTGTGCTTATTGGAGTAATGACCAAACAAACTGTACTTGAGTAGTAAGAAGAAGGCTCAAGAACTTCAATCTGCACTGTCGCCTGAGATGAGTCACCATTTTTATCAAAAACAGTAACCGTGGCTTGATAAATACCCGGAGTTTCGTAAAGGTGAAAGGCCATTGGCCCGCCTACCTGAGTATTTTTACTGGCTCCAGAGTAAGCCCATGTCTCAGAATCAGAATCACCAAAATTAAAAGAGTAGCCAAGGTCTTTAAAAGAATTAATATCGGAATTTGTTGAAGAAGAACCCGTTGCATCAAAGTTAACGGCTAAAGGAGCTGGCCCGGAGTGTGTTGCAGCGACTAAAGATGGAGAAATCGATGAGTTACCAGAGTCACCTTCTGAATCAGGTTGATCGGTAACTTTACAACCAGGAAGAGAGCCAAATCCCCCAACTAAAACTACCCAAAAAAGTATCAATCTTATATTTTTCTGTATGTTCATAACTGTTCTCCATTTTAATAGCAATATATTATAGCATACAATTAAGGACAAATCCCAATAATTATGCTTAGAGTATCTCAACTTGGCATAAGCTGCATTAGATAGATGAATCGACTAATGGTCTGGATAGTAAATACACTCTGTGCTTTGGAAGAAATATTGTTAGAATTTGCAGAGATGAGAGGTTTTTTTGTTTGGAAATACTTGCAAATCCACGTCCTAGAATTAGCCAAATATTATGATCTCCTTCTTCTTTTATTTCTCTATTCGTTTTACCACAATTTTCAGAAGATACTAATTACAATTTGGAGCATACCTCCCTTGAGTTGTCCTAAAATATCTGTCTCCATTCAGATATGTTTTTTGGTCATGATAGGTGAGTTGGTAAGCATAAACCTCTTCATTATAAAAATTAAGCTTTAAGACAGGAGCCCTTTCTTTATCAATATCGATCGTCCATGTACCTGCGCCAGCTTTGTCAGATGTATTATAACCGGATACTCCGGCTCCGCTTACAGTCATATCGTGATCGCTGACATAGTTGAAATATCCCTGTGAGCACAAATCTATTTTAATCTCAGAGCTATATCCACTGCTTATCCAATAAACAAAATTACTTTAAAAAGAAGAAGTAAGATTTGCAGAAGGTATGTACCCTGCCAAAGGGGCGGGGAACTCCTTAACGTGTAAATAGATTAAAAAGTCATCCAGAGCGGAGCGATGGATCCGCACAATCCTGATCCAGTTCATTATCGTGGCGATCTCCTTGAACAAAGAATATTGACCAAATACATGACACCTTCAGGGTGGAATAAGTTCGACGAAAATAAAAGTGCCTTAATCAAAAAGCACTTTTAAGGTATACGGGATTTTGTTTTATCTCATATCGTATTTCAAAAAAGAAACAAAGGTGCCTCCAAATGTTAGTATGATGAAGATTCCAAGCATTCCGAAATCAAAAATGCTACTTCCCAATGATGCATTAGCTGTTACAACAGGTGCTGTGTATTGAGGAATTTCACTCGTATCAATGGCAGAATTTTCTCTTCCTGTATCCATAGAAACATTTCCATTTACAATAGAAATTCTGAACCCGCCACGATTTCCTGATTCAGCCTGTTTCTTCTGGATGAAGCTGGAGAATTCATCACGGTACTCTCTCATAGATTCTTCATATCTATTCTTCAGGTTGATATCTGTACCTGCAAGAGTCATCGCAGCTAGTCGGAAAGAAGATGCAGGAGATACACGCGCAAATGAGAATGCGATGCGTTCTTGTTCTTTTTTCTTATTCATGGTGTCTTCGAGTAATCGGCGATTATTATCGGTGATGTCTTGCTGAACTTGTTTGCGATCGGCATCGTCTTCTTCAAGCCATTCCCATTCTTTATTATCACGAAATTCTTGTCTTTCTTCATCAGTCATGCCTTCCATTTGAGCAGAACGTTCTCTCCAGCGTTCGCTGCTTTGTTCACTCCATTCATCCCATCTCGCTTTTTGAAACGCTGCTTGCTTAGCTTCTAATTGAGCTACAGATTCAATAGGTACAATTTGTCCGGCAGCTATTACTCCGGCGCGTGGGATTATCATCACAGAACTTATCCATATTACTAGTAATAGGAGGAAAGAGAGAGCGGAGTTTCTCGTGAGTGATGAAACTAGTAGCCCTAATCCTATAAAGAACGTTATGTATAAAACAGATAAGCCAATTAAGCTGCTTATGCTTGCCCAGTCATCGGGAGTAAGTTCAATCTTGAAAACCATTACTAAAAGCAAGCCTAATAATACTGGTATGAGTAATGGGATAACGAGTCCAGCCCAAATGCCAATGAATTTACCCATTAGATAATCAATCCGGGAAACGGAATTGGCAAAAGCTAACTTTAGAGTGCCACTCTCCCGCTCACCATTGATTGCATCATATGTGAACAGAATGGCAAATAGGGAAAGCACAATCTGTACTATAAAAGCGAAATCAATGAAGCGGAAGATGGCAAAAATAGGTTCGTCCGAATAGGGGCTTCGTGTTAGTTTTACATCGTCAAATGTAGAGATGCGCGACAAACGGCCTACATCAAAATGAAGCCCGGATACAAAGATCTGCATAGGAGTAGGTGTACGATGAGAAATATTTCTAACATTATTCCAGCCCGTTGCTTGCCTTGCATCTTCTTGTACAATCTGGCGGTTGGCTTCATACTGAATGACAGAGTTCTGATATTCTTTTATACCAATGAATACACTGGTAAGTATCAGTATGGTGCATACTACAAATGTAGCTGTAAACTTTGGGCTTTGAATGATATTCTTAAGTTCTTTTTGTATAAATAGAGATAACATAATATTAATTATTATAGAGTTAGCATGTGTTATCTTAAATCGTATCTAAGGAAAGCAGAGAAGGCTGTTCCAAAGAATATGATATTGAGTAAAAAGAGAAGTCCGAGATCGAGCATAGAGCCAGATAATCCTTCTGCTAATGAAGCTGATTCAAACTCGAAAGCGGGCATCTCATTTGGATCTAAGGTTGGTGGTGGTTCCTGATTGTCATCGTTTGTCCTAAACACCATGCGAATACCTCCACCTCCGCTTTGCCCTGTTTTTTCCTCCATGAAAGATGCGTAGGTAGTCTGATATTTTGCTGATTCTTCTTTGTATCGATTTTCCAACTCTAATGAGGTACCTGAAAGATTGGTAATAGCTAGTGTAAACAGTGATGTAGGTGAGATACGTGATATGCCTAATGCAAGTCTTTGTCTGCTCAGGTTTTTGTTCTGATAATCCTCGTTTAAGCGTTGCTCGAAAGCGTCAATCTTTTTTTGACGTTCATCAGATAATTCAGACATGAATGCATTAAACTTAGGAAATACCTCCTGCATAGGAGTGCCTTCAGGAACCGAAAAGTTGGATAGTTTTGGTTGGTCTTCTGTCCATAACTGTGCTCTATAGCGGCTTTTTTGTGCCGCTATTTCATCTACATTAGGAACTTCTACCAGGCGCCCAGACACAAGCACCGAAGCCCTGGGTACAATAAGTACTCCCGCTATCCATATTACAAGACAGATAAGAAAAGAAGAGGAAGGGAGTTTGGTCGTTGCAGAAATAGTCATTGCAATGCCTAGAAAGACCCCGAAGTATGCTAACCCGGAGAGTAGAATAAGCGATAGCTTTCCCCATTCTTCTGATGTTAAGTTTACCCCTAGAACCGGAAGCAATAAACATCCGATGAGTATTGGGATCATTAGCGCTATACTAAGCCCGACAAATGAGCCGGCTAGTTTACCTCCTATATAGGATGCTCTGGGTAATGAATTGGAAAAACAGAGTTTTAATGTTCCTCTTATTTTTTCCCCGTTAATGGCATCGTAAGCGAAAATAATGGCGAATAACGACAAAATTACCCCAAAAATGAACTCAAGATCCATAAACCGAAAAATGGCAAAAATGGGTTCATCATTGAAGCGCGTATTATCCGCTCGTAATTCACCTCTGCCTCGCATTTCTATATCTCTGCCCACATCATTAGATACTCCTGATACCAACGCCATAAGGGGTTGGGGAGGTAGCATGATCGTATGATTTACGCTGATCCAGTTTGTGTTGGCGGCGATCTGATTACGATTCTCCTGGAGCGCAGCCTCGTACTGAGCTTTACTCGATAGGTAATTTTGCGCACCCATTACAAAAGACAGGATAATGAGTACAGAGCATACAGCAAAGCTTATTGTAAAGCGGCTGGACTGTATGATTTCTTTTAGTTCTTTTAAGAAAATAATACTAAACATGATCCAGATCGTTGGTTAATGTTGCTGTGCTTTCATCCATGTAACCGGCCATGTACTCTACGTAAAGTTCTTCGAGGTTTACACCGGTTAACTCAGATCGAGTTCTGTGTGTTACAAGAACTCCATTGTTAAGAATACCTACGTGATCAGATATTTCTTTTGCTCTAAATACATCATGCGTAGACATTAGAATACCTTTTCCTTCATCGCGTAATTCTCCAATTAACTTGGTAAACTCTCGCCCTGCTTTTGGATCCAAACCCGATGTAGGCTCATCGAGTAGGATAGCGGGTGAGTCTTTAAGGATAGCTATGGCAATTCCACACTTTTGTCGCATCCCCTTTGAAAAATCTTTAAGCTTTTTATCAAATGCCGAGCTTTGAAGGCCTACACGCGTTAACGCTGCTTCATAATCGTTGCGATTATAATCGCTTCTGCCTCCAAGCCGCGTAAAGAAATCGATATTTTGCATAGCTGTAAAGTTTGGGTACAGCTGTACGTTTTCCGATACAAAGGCTACGTGCTTCTTAGCTTCGAGTGGTTGTTCATTAGCATCAATACCGTTGATAAATGCATTTCCGCTGCTAGGTTGAATAAAGTCTAAAAAGATATTAATGGTAGTGGTTTTACCTGCACCATTGCCTCCCAGCATAGAGAATATCTCGCCAGGTTTAACGATTAAATTCAGTTCATCAAGAGCACGAACACCATCCTCGTAAACCTTGCTGAGATTTCGCGCTTCCATTAAAGGAGTTTGATTTATTGCTTCCATGTTCATTCTGGTTAATTGTTTTTATTTGCGAGATAATTTTACACCGAAGTACACAAGCCCTGATACGAGTCCGAGGATCAACAACAGGATGATGGCGGTACCAAAGAAACTTGCTTCCGCTGTGATTTCTACTGTAAAAGATTTGTCTTCTCCATTTACGGGCTGGCTATCTGAAAGGGATGTAGATCGCATGCGTGTTTCATAGCGTCCTACAGAAATATCGGCAGGAGGGGTAAGCGTTATCTTAACCGTTTGTTCTTCCCTGATATCAAGTTCAGATATAATGGCAGGTTCGATATTCTTTTCCCATTCAAATGGGGTGTCGATTTCAAATTCAATATTATCTAATCTACGAGAGCCTTCGTTTACAACTTGGAATGTAAATTCAACAGGTTGATTGGCAAGAGTGTTGTTGTATAGTTGCGGGGCTTTTACCACCAATCGACCTACGCCTCTTGGAATAAGCTCAAGTCGTGCATATCCAACATTCAAAGCTTCGATCTCTTCATGAGACCAGGTTTCATTACGTCGCGTATTGAATTCTTCGAGCCTGTCCCTTGGAATGGCCAGCACAAAGAAGCTGATGGGTGCATCCATCAGCACGTCGTCAGTCGGACGATCTGGTAATGATATCTGTAAGTTGGCATCTCTTGTATTCGTGCTTTCTGTAAAGCGGATTTGGCTTAATCTGGCTTGGCCGCCTGATTCATTAAAGTATCGGGTAACAGATTGAGGAAGATTTACGGTTTCCAGTTTATAAGTATTATCGACGCCGCTAAATAGTTCAAGACTTAAACCAAATGTTGCCGAAGAACCTAATTCGAGTTCTTGGGAAAACTGCTCTGATTGGATTAATACTTTGTTAGCTGAAGCATCTTTACGCAAAAATACTTTTGGGCTTCTGGAAGCTCCGTTACCGTAAATTATATTTACCGTTACTTCGTCAACATCTTGGAGTAATTCAAAATCTACAGACTTGGGTTCTCCTGTAACTAGAGACTGTAGTTTTACTTCGTAAGGACTGCTAATGATAGCGCCATCATCGTTACTGAGAGAAACGTAAATATTATTGATGACATCAGGTTGAAGCGATCGAAAGATATCGTCCTCAGAATCTATAATCTGGGCAAATTCGGCAGTAGCGCTGGATGTATTTGCTAATGTCACCTTTACAGTCTTTCTGCCTGATTCATCCTGGTTCTTAACGGCATTAGAGATGCTAACAAACTGTTGCTCAAACAGCAGTACCAATAAAGATTGTTGATAGTTTACTTCAGCATCAGCAAATGTGTTTTTGGCATTTTCATAATCTTGCAGAGATACCAAATCCTTTTTATAAAGTTCTTCGATTCTGCTTAGCTCACTTTGTGCACGTTCGTATGTGCTTTTCGCTCGTTTCAAACCTAATAAGGGATAGCTATCGTCTCGAGCATTGGGAAATGGGCTTTGCGCAAGCGCCGATCCTATTCCCAAAGCTGCGAGAACTAACCCGAATATTAAGCCTTTGTAGATAGTTTTAAAATTCATATACATAAGAAATAGAGATAAATGGGTGCTACTATATTAATTCCGACGTTGTACTGTAGCGTTAGTCTTTGGTTTGTTCATCTTTAGGGTGCGGACTTTCCCATCAATTTCAAATTCCATGGTAAATTCGTCGCCTGTATTTACTTCCGAAAAAAGGTCACGAACCTCATTAGCACTGGTTATAGCTTTACCATTTACTTTCTTTATGATCGTATCTTTTGCGATACCCAAATCTTTGACTTCTTGAGGAGTAATGATATCAAGGAGCTGAGATATCTTAACACTCTCACCTTCTGTTGATAGTATGAGACCCAATTCAGTTATTACCAGCGATCCTTCAGGGAGCCCTACTGTTGATGAGGATGTTGTAAAGCCTGTTCCAGATGTAGAAACTTGATTAGAGCCTGTTGAACGTACTACTTGTGTTCCGGGTGAAGATTCAGGAACATCTCCTTTGGTTGCTCTTAGTATAAAACGTTCGTCATTTCTACGGACCCCAATGCGCATTTCTGCATCATCTTCAGCCGCCGCATATTGATCCTTGAGCTCTTGAATTGTTTTAATACGCTTACTATCCATCATGATGATAATGTCTCCTGCTTGCAATTCATCTGTCGAGCCTTGACTTGATGATCCGAGTCGCATACGTACTTTTACTTCACCATCACTTTCTTGTACAAGCGCTTTAAATTCGCGGAATAACATGGAACTGTTTGAGTCAAACTGTAAGGTTTGCTGTGCTTGCAGTTGAGATGAAACGGCAAAAAGCTCGATAAAAAGAAATAAAATAGAGAGTCGTTTCATTACATTGAGATTGATTTTTTGTTGACAGCTCAATATTCGAAACGAGAAGCAGGCAGTTGTTAAGAGAGGGCAAAAACTTTGTTAAGGATGTTAAATCGAGGCTAAATTTTTTATAAAACGACCATGAGGTTGGACCAATACTAAAGGCTCAAAGATATAGTAGGTGCTAATATTAATTCTGATATGCCAATGTTTAGTAATAAATGCGTACGTGCTTTGAGTCCGACACTCAGCTTGGAGAAATTATAGTGATAATTGAGTTCGATGAAAGAACCGGCTTCATCTTGCATAGAATCACTTCGGTTTATTACAGGTACTAGAGTACCAGGGTTTTCTAGCGATGAGACAAAGTCGATGCGGGCAAACCTGATGCTTTCATATATAAGTCCAGAGGCAATGGCTAATTCTTGGTTTTTCTTTTTACCTAATAGGAAGGGTTTTTCAACATGTAAACTATATAGGTAAAAGTTATCGTAGCTCCTTTGATTGGCAAGTGTAGGAACATTGACATCGAGCGTATTGAAAACAAGGCTTGTTGCGAATTCTCCTCCAATAAATATACCCGAAGGGAGTTTGAATAGAATCTTTGAAAAAAAGAGATTTCCCGTTTCCCCAGTTCTGCCCGGGTTATAGTACCCAAAGCCTGTACTTAGTTTAATTGTTTTAGATATTTCTGCTTGGGCAAATACATGACTTGCAAAAAAAGTAGAGAATGTCAAAGTGAGGATGAGGATTCGTTTGTTCATATTATTGAAGTTTAAATAGTATTCTAATTCCGCTGGTTATCGATGAAGTATGTTCTCCATATATATCCGCTTCTGAGAAAAAATTAATGTCGATAGGTTTTGTTAAACTGTATTGATAAGAAAGGCCAAAGGTTGTACCAAAATCCAATCTTTCCTCAAAGATTGTGCCCGTTAGAACTTCACTGGTTTTTGTTTCTTGTCCTGTACCTACTGCTATTTCACTGAATACTTCATTAACGTGTCGGACTGACACAGCTAGGTTAACGAACAAAGCAGATCTTCGAACTTTTACAAGATTCAAAAAAGTATTAACTCTTAATATTCTGTAGTTGAAAGTTCTTCTGTTAATTGCTTTTGTGAGAGGGTCTTCAGATGCAGAAATATTATTGTCATCATTATCGAATGAAGAAGTTACGCCTAGTTCCGCGAAAATGAGAGAGCCGTCTTTGAATTGGTAGCCGTAGCCAAATTTAAAACCCAATGCATTGAACCAGTGATCAAAGTCTGTGTTTAAATGCGTGGGCTCTAGAGAAAATGATACATAACGAGATTGAGATTTTGCTTGGTTATATGACATTAATATAATCAGAAGCGTAAGTATCGTGCTTCTGATTAGCAAGTAATTCAGAGATTTTATCACTTTAATTTTGATTTATTCTTTGCTCTTGGAAATACCATCGTAATTTATCAGCACTCTTGACGGTGAATCCATTGCGGATTCTTTGTCCGTCATCCAGCCCGCTTATAAAATAAAAGATATTTCTTGGTTGAAATATTTGTAGCATATCATCTCTTTTTTTTATCAACTTTTACAGACGTGTTAAAATTAACTCCAGTACCTGGTATCTATCTCGACATCCACACCAAGAGTGAAATTAATTTTTCGCTCTTAAAGAGTTTTTACATTGTGCATTATCGTGAAACAACTCTGCAAACATGAAATCTTTATCTCGATCTTGTTGAAGTAAGAAATCTACTACCAATTTTAATTCTTTAACAACGGCAGGATCATCAACTAGTTCAAGCAAAAACTTTGTTAAGGATGTTAAATCGGTGTTAAAACTTTCCAAAAAACAGTAAAAGCCCCTAATTTCGGTCATGCATAATAAATGGGTTACATATGGTTTTCTTAGCTTGATGGCTGCAGCCTTGGTTACATTAGCTGTTTTGCAATATCATTGGCTGGGCAGTATTAGTAACGCCGAAAAAAAAAGGCTGGAAGAAAATCTGGAAGCTTCGTCCACGAATTTTGTTGCTGATTTAAATCGTAATTTTTTACAACTCCGTCAGGTTTTTAAGATCCAGATTACTCCTGATGAAAGAGAGATAAGAGACATACTTGGAGATTCCTACCTTACCTGGATATCTACAAGCCGTTATCCCAATCTTGTTGATTCTGTATTCTATATTAAAAACATCTCCACCAGCGAAGTTGAAGTTAAGCTGTTTGAAACGGACCCGATACGGTTAAGAGATATTAGAATGCTCGGCCACGTAGCGGATTGGATAAGCCGGCAAAGAGAACCTGGCAAAAGCCCTGCTGGCAAGGTTGATGTTATGCAATTCCCAATGTTGGGAGATCCTTCTCTTATATCTGTGCCTGTGCAATTGTTTGATTTAGTAACAATGGAAAATCCTAACGCGGGTTCGAATCTTCAGGTAAGTTTGAATATAGACCAAGCAGATCATGTAGTGCTTCTTCAACTAAATGACGATGTTATAAAAGAAGAGATGATTCCTGACATTGCTAAAAGCTATTTCTCAGAATCTTACGACGACCAATATCATATAAGTATTCTCCAGAATATTGCAGATGGGCAGAATATATATATGACATCTTCTAAGGCTGAAATTCCGGAACCTGATATCAAAAAATCATTACAGGCTAAAGATGTTTCAAGTGTATTTTTGCTTTCTACTAATTGGAGTTCCAATAAAAGCAGCAGTGGGTCTGATTTTTTTGACCGCCTGGATTCATCAAAAACCAGTATCAAAAGTATTCGAATTCACGACAAAAATTCGCAACGGTTCGAGAGCATGGTACATGGTTATACCACAGTAAAAACTGAAAGCCTGGCAAACTTCAATGAACGGATTGTAGTTGAAAGTGATACTACTATTGATATTAGCACCTCTTTTTTAGCGGCTGCTTTTAATATACCTGATTGGGAGTTTTGGCTCAGTTTTAAGGAAGGCTCGCTCGATCAAATTGTAAACAAAACAAAAAACAGGAATCTTGCCATCAGCTTTGGCATACTTTTGATTTTGGGATTTAGCGTGGGGATGGTGGTACTGTTTTCTCAACGCTCGCGCGACCTTGCTGAAAAACAAATGTTGTTCGTAGCCGGTGTATCACATGAATTACGAACACCTCTTACGGTTATCAGGTCGGCTGCAGAAAACCTTAAAGAAGGCCTAGTGCAGGATGAAGGCCGGAAAAACGAATACGCTTCTTTAATGCTTAAAGAAGGCAGAAGGCTAAGCGAAATGGTTGATCAGATCATGGAATTTTCTGGTATTCAATCAGGAAAAAAAGTGTATCAGTTCAGCAAATTTGAAATACAGGAGTTAATTAATGAACTCAGTGAAGAATACAGGATTCATCTGGAAGAACAGGGAATGGCACTGGAACTCTCCACCAATATTCAGCACAAAGAAATGTATGCCGACCGGGATGCGCTGTTTTTGGCGTTGAGCAATCTCATTCAAAACGCAATTAAATTCAGTAATGGAAGTCCGCTCATTTCTTTAAAAGCTGATATAGTGGAATATAAATCGGGCGCAGCGGCACAGTTTGAAATAAAAGACAACGGAATTGGAATTCCCGAAGAAGAACGAGCCCATATCTTTGAGCCCTTTTTTAGAGGAAAGCACTCCGTAGAAGAACAAGTAAAGGGTAATGGAATTGGATTGAGTCTGGTTCAAAAAGTGGTGGAAGCTCATAAAGGCGAGATAAAAGTAAAAAGTGAGGAAAGAAGAGGATCCTCCTTTCTTTTGACTATTCCTATCGGGGAGGGATCCGGTAATGGCTAACATACTTTTAGTGGAAGATGAAGAGGGTTTAGTAATGACACTTCAGGATAGGTTGGCTGATGAAGGGTATAAAGTAGAAATAGCGTCAGACGGGCAATTAGGACTTGAAAAGGCAGCTTCAGGCTCATTTGATGTTATAATCCTTGACTTAATGCTGCCTAAAAAAGGCGGGCTTGATGTTTGCCGTGATTTAAGACAGGCTGGGGTAGAGACACCTATAATTATGTTAACCGCGAAAGGACAGGTTATTGATAAAGTTTTGGGGTTGAAACTTGGTGCCAACGATTACATGCAAAAACCGTTTGAAATGATGGAATTGTTGGCCAGGATAGAAGTTCAGTTGCGTAAAAAAACACAGCCTAAAAGCTTACTCGGTAACTCTGCACTCGAAATAGGAGAATTAACCATCGACTTCAACAACATAGAAGTTAAAAAAGGGGGAGAGGTTATAAGTTTATCTTCCAAAGAATTTCAGTTGCTCAGGTTTATGGTAGAAAACGAAGGAATGATTTTGTCGCGCGATCAACTGTTAAATGAGGTTTGGGGATACGATGCGCTTCCATCAACCCGAACGGTAGATGTGCATATAGCATGGCTTCGGCAAAAACTGGAAAAAGACAGCCGGTATCCAAAACACATTTTAACTGTGCATGGTTTTGGGTATAAGTTTGTTAAGTAACTTTTATGCCTTTAGTTTAAATGGCCTTTTGTTATTCGATGCGTTCAATTTAGAAAGTAGCCGAAAGTTTTTTTAACTCAGGGAAAGAGGCATATAGATCTTTTTTCAATCTAAGATATGGGAACTCAAACCGGTAGGGCTGTTCGGTTCTGAGTTTCTTAAATAAAATTTGCTTGTCTGCACGGTGTGCAATATCCCGTATATGGGCATCATACTCCCGCATGGGATGAAACCGCAACAGGAGTTCATAAAGCGAATATGCTAAATCAGCAAGTTCCACATTTATAGAACCATAAAGGTGGCTAGTATTGGGAAGTTCCAAATCAAAACAGGTAGCAATTTTTTCTGCCAGGAATTTAGAAGCATTTAATTTAGCCTGCTCAGAATACCCGGCAATATGAGGAGTAGCGATAAAAGCCCTTTCTACTAATTCTGGGTTAAAATCCGGCTCGTTTTTCCATACATCAATAATTGCATCTTTAACAGAGCCATGTGATAAGTTCTTGAGCAATATTTTCTCATCAACAACCCCGCCTCGCGCAGTGTTAATTATTAACTCAAATTCGTTGCCCGAAAGTTTTTCCTCATCCAACCAATGAAAGGTTGGGTAATTTCCTGTTTTAGATAAAGGCACATGAAAAGTGAGCACATCACATCCTAAAACTTCTTCCAATGAAGAGGATTTAAACTCAGTGTCTTGCTGTTCTTTTGGCGGGTCGTAGCAGGTAAACGGTATTTTAAATTTAGTGAGCTGTTTTGCAACTGCAGTTCCTGTGGCACCAAACCCGACAATTCCAACGGCCAGGGTTTGCAGCTTTTTTCTTTTTTTGATGCTCCAGAGCAATAACGCTGTCATCACATATTCACTTACAGCATTTGCATTACAACCCTTTGCATCAATCATTTTTACTCCATGTGATTCGAAGTATGCTTTGTCAATATGATCGCTTCCCGAAGAGCCGGTTCCAATAAGCTTGAGGGAGTCCGGGATTTTTGGGATAAACTGCGGATTAAGCGGGGTAACCGTTCTTACAAATAAAGCTTCATAACCATCTAATTCTGGCAATCCATTATTTGGATCAAAGGTGTTTAACTCAATCTCATTCGGAAGAAATTGATCCAATTTATACATGTTTTCGTCAGCCAGAACTTTAATCAAGAAACTCCTTCAAAATTGAGAAAATAATAACTCAAAAAGCTATACTTGAGCATGAGTTCAAAGTTCAACATAGTTTCCTTAATTCGCAAAAAACGCGATGGAGAAGTTCTTTCTAAAGAAGAGATCCGGTTTTTGATCGATTCCTATACGGCAGACGAAGTTCCGGATTACCAGATCAGCTCTTTTTTAATGGCGGCATACCTCAATGGGTTGAGTGATGAAGAATCGGCAGCACTTACCGAATCTATGCTGTATTCCGGAATTATAGTGGATCTTTCTGGCGTTCCGGGCAAAAAAGTGGATAAACACTCAACAGGCGGGGTCGGGGATAAACTTTCCCTGATTTTAGCTCCAATCGTAGCAAGTGCAGGAGTTCCGGTTCCAATGATTTCAGGCCGGGGATTAGGGCACACAGGTGGAACTCTCGATAAGCTGGAGTCTATTCCCGGCTTTACCGTAGATGTGGATTTAGCCAGGTATAAAGAGATACTTGAAAAGCAAAACCTGGTGCTGGTTGGCCAAACCGAAGAAATAGCCCCGGCGGATAAACGTTTGTATGCACTTCGGGATGTTACCGCTACGGTAGAATCGATCCCGCTTATTGCAGGAAGTATTATGAGTAAAAAACTGGCCGAAGGAATTGACGCTTTGGTACTGGATGTGAAATTTGGTTCCGGCGCTTTTATGAAAACAGAACAGGATGCCACTAAACTTGCACAGGCCTTAGTGGCGATTGGCGAGCAATTCAACAAAAAAACTATCGCCTATCTCACCAGTATGAAGCAGCCACTAGGCTATAAGATTGGGAACTGGTTTGAAATTGAAGAATCTATTGAGGTATTAAAAGGCGAGGGACCTGAAGATGTAACAAGTCTCTCTCACTTGCTTTCAGGCACAATGATCTATCTGGGAGATAAAGCAAGTTCGGTGCAAGAAGGTATTGAGATCAGTAAGCAGCAAATCGAAAACGGGCAGGCTTTTCAAAAATGGATCGATATTGTGAAAGAGCAGGGTGGAGATCCTTCCTGCATCAAGAATCCAAAAAAATACCCTGTTGCTAAATTCGAGTTTGAACTGAAATCACCCCGGGATGGATACATAAGTGAATTGGATGCGTTTGAGATTGGGACAGCTTCGGTTGAGCTTGGCGCAGGCCGCAAAGTTAAAGAAGACCAGGTGGACGCACAGGCAGGAATTATTCTGAAAAAGAAAGTGGGAGATAAAATTTCAAAAGGTGAAACAATTTTGACAGCATACACGAACAAGCCGACCACGATTGAGCCAGCTACCGAACAATTGTACAGTGCTGTTTCGATCTCAGATACAAAACCCGAAAAGGAATTGATGGTTACAAAAGTGATAGACAAAAAGGGCGTACAGGATTTCCGGCTTTAAAATGTTGAATTACGATAATAATCAGTTAATTTGTGTCTGTTAAACATAGGGCATTAAACAAAAGGAAAAAATCATGTTTAAACGATTCATACGTGCATTAAAATCAATGTTTGGCGGCGTTATAAGCTCCATGGAAGATCCTAAATTGATCCTGGAGCAAAACATCCGTGACCTGAACGATCAGATCCCGCAGATGAACGAAAATATTGCCACAGTTAAGGCAAATTTGTTAATGCTTCAAAAAGAAGCAGCACGAAATGAGAAATTAATCGGGGAACTTACTTCTAAAATCAAGTCCGCTATTCAGGCAAATCGTGATGATATTGCTGAGGGGTATGCACTTCAGTTAGAGAAAGCAAAAGAAAATTTTGCGCACACAAAAGATCAACTGGTGTTTGCTGAAAAAGCATATGACAAAGCTTTGAAAGTGAAAAAAGTATTTATGCGTGAAAAGGATCGAAAGATTCAGGAAGCGAAAGAAGCACTTCGGGCCAGCGAACGTGCCGAATGGCAATCAAAAATTGCAGATACACTGGAGCAGTTTGAAGTGGGTGGCTTAGATCAGACTCACGATGAAATGATCAACCGCTTGAACGAGCAAACTGCTAAAAATGAAGCTCGTATGGAAATTGCTTTGGATGGCATTGATACAGAAACCATGGAAATTGAAGCGAATGCGGAGAAGATTCGGGCGCGATCGCTTGTTGAGCAGTTTAAGATGGAAATGGGAGAAGCTTCAGGCTCAATTAATATTGATGAAGCTCCGGCTGAAGAAGAAAAAGCTCCTAAGAAATCGGTCGGTAATAAGGAGAAAAACTAACGGATTTTACTATGAGTAGTAAAAGCGAACAAGAACGGGAACGTCTCAAGCAGGAATACAAAGATCACTATCGGCGTATTAAAGAACTAAAGGAGCAGGGCAAAAGAGCCGAGCAAAAGGGCAAGATTGCTCAGGCGGTAAACAATATGAACCCAGATGCAATTCTGGAATCTGTTGATGAGTTCTTGGGTAAAGTCCGGGATAAAGTAACTCATGTAGAAGCCAAGCTGGATGTGGCAATGGATAGCATGGGAGAAGATTCTGATCTTGAACAGCAGGTTAAAAACGAACAGCATGAGGCAGAACTTAAAAAACAGAAAGCAAAACAGACCTTGCGGCAAGTAAAAGCAGAAATGGGTATGCTGTACTCTGAGATCGAAAAAACCGCCGAAGAAATTAAAACGGAAAAAACGATCGGAACTAAAAAGAACAAAGAAGCTGAAGACAAATCATCAGGTAATAATACAGATACAGAACAGGCTTAATGTCAGCAGACGAATTAAATATTAATTACACGCGGGAAGCGTTCATGAACCCCATTAACCTGGGTGGATTATTGATCGCAACACTTACAGCGTTTTTTATAAGCAATTTTGGGGATGCATCGAGTGTGATGCTTACTACAGTTTTTGGGCTTGAGCTTATGTACCTCGGTATTGTGCCAAAGCTTCCAAGGTTTCGGAAAAAAACAGAGCTCAAAAAGATTAAAGAGCGCCATGCTTCCAGCAATGAAAAAGATCTTTTCCAATCGCTGGATTCAGCCAGTCAAAAAAGGTTTTTAGTATTAAAGCACCTGGCAAAGTTAGTTCAGGAGAATTTCGAAAAACTTCCATACAGTTCTCAGGGATTACTCGATAACATTGGTAAGAAGATCGAAGAACTGCTGGGGAACTACCTTACGCTGCTTGATCTTATTAAACGATACGAAGTGTATCTAAATACTACTCTTGAAAATAATCTGAAAGAAGAAGTGGTTCGCCAGATCGAAGAGATAAAAAGCATAGAATCAGAAAAATTAAAGCGTACGAAGGCACGTCGTGTTGCCATTATGCAAAAGCGTTTGCAGAAGTTTAAGATCGCAAAGGAAAAATATTTGGTGTGCGAAACCCACCTCGAAACCATCGAAGACGCTGTTCGCTACATTTATGAGCAGTCGATGACCATGAGCAATCCTGAAGAAATAGGGTTCCAACTTGATAACTTGTTAACCGAAGTTGACGAAACTTCACAATTGATTGATGATTTGGATCAGGATATTTTGCCTGAGTACACCACTGAATGGGAAACTGAACTGGATTTTGATTCCATTTTGGATGAACTTTCAGATGATGTGTCCAACATCAGTAGTACAAAAAAACAAGTTAAAGAATAATTTATGAGCCAGTCTTTCGAAACGCTGCTTCTTGAAGTTGATGATTCAGGGGTATGCACGCTTACTATCAATCGTCCGGATAAAATGAACGCATTAAATAACCAGGTGTTCGAAGAACTGGATGCAGCACTGGATCATATCATCGAAAACTCGGGCATCAAAGGATTGATTGTAACAGGAGCCGGAGATAAAGCATTTGTTGCGGGAGCTGACATCGAAGAATTGAATACCTTAGATGATTCGCAAGCTGTAAAGCTCTCATTAAGAGGCCAAAGAGTATTCCAAAAACTGGAAGATCTGACAATTCCTGTGATTGCAGCTGTAAATGGATATGCTTTGGGTGGAGGATGTGAACTGGCAATGGCCTGCCATATCCGGGTGGCTTCAGCAAATGCAATGCTTGGGTTACCGGAAGTAAGCCTGGGATTGATCCCTGGTTATGGCGGTACACAACGGCTTCCAAAATTAGTTGGAGATGCCAAAGCTTTAGAGTTAACACTTTCCGGAAGGTTTGTAAAAGCAGAGGAAGCCAAAGAAACCGGGTTAGTAAATCAGGTTGCTGAAGGCTCGGCATTAGACGCTGCAAAAGAAATGATGAAAAGCATGATAAAGCAAGGCCCTCTTGCTTTAAAAAATGTTATCTTAGCAATTAAAGAAGCAGGGAAAGATTCGGGGTACGGATCAGAAGCAGATCTATTTGGAGATTTGTATAACACTGCTGATTTTAAAGAAGGTACAAGTGCGTTTCTTGAGAAAAGAAAACCCATTTTTACCGGTAAATAGGAACCAACTTCTCGTTAATGAGCGACGAACCTCCATCGAGTTTTATATCACATCTTAATCCAAAAGGAGCTTCATAAGCATGGAATGGCTCCTGATTGTTGGTACCATTTTAATGAGCGGATTCTTTTCGGGTTCTGAGATCGCCTTTGTAACTGCGAATAAGCTTAAATTGGAAGTTGCTTCCAGAAAAAACAGCCTTGTCTCAGGTTCTATCGGATTCTTCTCAAAAAATCCGGATACTTTTTTAACCACCACACTGGTTGGCAATAATATTGTAAATGTGATCTATGCCACGCTAATGGCCATTTTTCTGGTGGAACCGATCACTTTTTATTTTGATCAATGGTTTGGGCTGATCCCATCAGCATTTCAAATTTTATTCATCCAAACCGTTATTGCTTCGCTTGTGATTATGCTGTTTGGTGAGATCTTACCAAAAGCTATTTTCAGAGCCCAGGCTGATGTTATGGTGAACATTATTGCATTGCCACTAAGGTTGTTTTATTGGCTGCTTCGCCCGCTCATTGCTCTTGCAAATGGCTCGTCCAATATACTCATTAAGTGGCTGGTATCCGATGCTGAAAAGGCTGAACAGTTTTACCGGCGCCAGGATGTGGAATTGATCGTAAAAGAGTTGCGTGAAAGCGGAGGCAGCGAAGATATTGATGAAGACGATTCCGAAATTCTGCATAATGTGCTGGAGCTTTCTAACAAAAGGGTAAAAGAATCGATGATCCCTCGAATTGAGATCGAAGCAGTGGACAAATCAACACCAATTGAAGATGTGCTGAACACCATGATAGGATCGGGGCATTCTAAACTCCCGGTTTTTCGCGAGAGTATTGATGATGTGATTGGAGTGGTATTTGCTCATGATTTTTTCAAAAACCCAAAATCGCTTCATGAGATCATTCGGCCGATCAAGCTTGTTCCGTCCAGTAAGAAATCTAAAGACCTGATGACAGAGTTTAGACAGTCAAACATGTCGGTTGCCGTTGTGCTGGACGAATATGGCGGTACTGCAGGAATGGTAACCATTGAAGATCTTCTCGAAGAGGTTGTGGGAGACATTCAGGATGAATACGATACCGATGACGAACTTATGAAACGGATTTCCCCAAACAATTTTGTAGTAAGTGGAAATGTGGAGATTGATGAGTTGATGGAAGCATTCGAAGAAATTGAAATTCCTCTGGAACCTTCTCAATATGATACCGTAGCGGGTTACATTATCAATCATTTGGGGCGCATTCCGAAAGTGAATGAAGAGGTTCTTATTGAGGGCAAAAAATTCATCATCAGCAAGGCGACCCAAAGCCGAATTGAAACAATAAGACTAACTATTATTGAGTAGGGCATTATGTTTGATCATTATCCAGCATGGTCGCAGGAATTTGCGAGAAAATATCTAAGCAGAACCATCAATACTTTTTTGCTGCATGGCAATGTGCACGATCTGGTAGCTTTAAAAACGGATGAGGGTACCGAATTTAATCGACTAAAGACGTTTCTTTCGGACGAATTTTTTGGTGCGCGTGATTTTGTGGTTTTTTATGACCGCGCTTCAGGGATCTATTTCCGGGATAAAGAATCTCAGCAGGATTTTAACCAGGCCATTGCCGGCCGTGATAGTTTAGTAGGCACCGAATACGCCAAAAAAATGCCGAAAGATCCGGTTCGGGTGATGTCGCTGCTGGAACAGTATTTCAGGCTTCGGCTGGATCAAAAGAAAAGTATAGCGTTAATTGTTGATTATGCAGAAACGATTGTACCGATGAGTGATGCAGGCTCAACAGGTAATGAAGACCGAACTTCGCAGGTGTACTTATCGCGATGGGCGCACGATCCCATGTTTCTGGCTTCTGATTTTACCTGTGTGATGATTACAGAAAACCTCGCTGACCTGAACAAAACCATTGTCCAGAATCCTTATACAACCGAGATCAAGATCACAATTCCGGGAGAAGAAGAACGTCTTGAGTTCATAAAATTTGAGACCAGGGAGGATGATTTTAAAAAGCTTTCGGAAGTTACGCCTGAGATTATCGCGCAGCAAACAGCTGGTTTGAATTATGTGAACATGCGCAGCGTACTTTCTAATGCGCGTGAGAATGAAGAGATAATTACTTTTGACGGGCTTTCTGAAAACAAAAAAGATCTGATCGAAGCCGAAGCATACGGCTTGCTAGAGTTTGTAGAAACTCCATACTCGTTAGATAATGTTGCAGGCCACAAGCATGTAAAAGAGCATCTTCGGCAGGCAGTTAAAGCACTAAAAGCCGGTCGGCAAGACGTAATGCCGATGGGTTATTTGGTGTGCGGCCCCGTGGGAACTGGTAAAACGTTTTTGGTAACTTGTTTTGCCAGTGAAGTAGGAATTCCAATGGTGAAACTCAAAAACTTCCGAAGCCAGTGGCAGGGAGTTACCGAAGGGAATCTGGAAAAGATCCTCTCTCTTCTTAAAGCAATGTCTCCCGTAGCGGTTATGATTGATGAAGCAGATGCTTATTTGGGAGACAGAAATGCAGGTGGGGACAGTGGGGTTTCCAGCCGGGTATTTTCTCAGATCGCAACTTTTATGAGCGATACTACTAATCGTGGTAAAATTGTTTGGTTTCTTATGACAGCCCGGCCTGATTTAATGCCGATCGATTTAAAACGGCAGGGCAGGGCAGAAGAGCATTTGGCATTATTCCCTCCGGTAACCAAAGAAGAACGCATTGAACTGTTTACAGCCATGGCTAAGAAAACCGGGCTTAAGCTTACCGAAGAGTATATACCACCGATGATTGAACAAGGCTTAAAAACCTTTTCCGGTGCTGATATGGAAGCGGCATTAACACGATCCAAGTTCCGCGCAGCGGCAGAAGGCAGAAAAAAAGTTACTCCGGAAATTCTGGATGCGGCATTAGCCGATTTTATTCCACCAACCTATCCTGAAGAAGTAGAGTTGCAAACACTGAATGCGGTAATTGAATGTACTTCTAAAGACCTGCTGCCCGAACGCTACCGCGAAATGGATCGAAACGAAATTCTTACTACCATTGAAGAATTGAAGTTCAGGGTTGGGTAGCGTGTAGTGTGGCTGGACTAAATTCAATGGCAAAATCACTGTACTTAGCCCGATCATGTTATAAATATTTTTAGAAAGTTTGAATGTCGTTAAACATAGTTTGATTATCAATTACTTGATTCTCATTATTTAATAAACTGTAGGTACCCGTAATTGGATTTCCAAGATTATCTTCTGCCAAAAAGTAAATAGTATTATCTGTAGTACTAATTTTTGTGACATTAAAACCGTCTAAAATTGAGCGCACTGAATTACCATTGGATCGATCAACTACAGAAATTTTGTTTAACCCTTTTATTATCAACAATTGACCAACCCCGTAAAGTACAGTGTTTGGAGCTCCGCAATTGATGCAAGAAGAAGAACCGGGCTGAAAAATATTACCTGTTAATACAGTAAAGTTTCCATCTTGATTAATATGACCCAATGCGTAATTGTTGAGATTCCCTTCATTAGCAATTCCTTGACTTAGAATAATAATACCGTCACTTACTCTTAAAGACTCGTGATTCCAGCCACTAATGCCAGTTTCTGTTCTATTTCCATTACTCATGTCCAATAATATTTGATTTGAACAGTCATCTATTATGGCTTTTAAGCTACCACTAAATGCCTCCATTCGTGGCCCATTACATCCTTGTACATTATACCTTAAATTTGTTACTGTATTGAAAACTTGAAAAACAGAATTACCAGTTATGACTGCCAAGTTTCCTGAAATCGACTGAACTGTAGGAGCATCTAGCGTTGTTTGTAGCTTATCAACAGTAACTGTGTTTGCACGTAGAATTGATAAATCCGAGAATATCAAATCGCCATCTTCATTTTCTCCTTTGTATATTCCGATTTCCTCTTCAATTTCAAAGTGGGAATTATCTAACCTAACATAAAATCGTCTAAGATTAAATGTTTGCTCATCTGAGATTTCTACATATAAACCTTGAGAGAAGGTTCTCACAAAAGTCACGGTAACATTGTCAATTAATGGGCTTATGTTTCCATCGCTATCAATTTTAAATAAGTTAGTGTTCTCGTTGTTAGCAGTTCGCCTTTTTGGAGAGGCTGCTTCTTGAAGCAAAACTGCTTGAGCATCAGAAAGATCGAAATTTATATTGACTTGATTGGTTAGTTTGTTGTCTTCTGAATCACAACTCACGAAAAACAATACTGTTGTTACTAGGAGACCTATTATTATCTTTTTCATACTTTATTCTTTGTTTTATTCATAGCCATTGTTGTCATTTGAGTTTTTTTATTACTTTCTCCACCCGCTTTCTTTTTGTTTCCTTTTCAATGTCGTCAAGCCTTGAGGTCAGTGTCTTTACAAACAGATCTTTGTTTTTGTCATTGACAATGGGTAATGCTCTTTCAGCATACATCGGAAGCTGGTTTGTCGGACTTTTTAGTAGTTGTTCTATGAGTAATGCAAAAGTACTGTCTGAATATTTTTCAATCGCACACAGCTTGATCAAAATATTAACAGCGTGGTCTTTGGTAATAACCGAACCTCTGTCTGCTGCTGAAACAATAGTTGTCAAAACGGTATGTATTTCTTGTGGTCGTTCGTTGGTAATTGTTCCGAGTGCTGTCATTGCTCCCCATTGCAGTCGGTTGTTTTTACTGTCTAAATGAGCAATAAATTCGTTGATATAGTCGGCAATGAGCTTTGGTTCCTGTTCGCCAATTTCGTAAAGCACTTTTATACAGTCGTTTTGAATGGCTTTTTTATTGGACAAGTTGTCAACTAATTCTTTAACCGCTTTTTTGTCTCTTGTAAGTACAATTTCTTTGGCAAGTTCCTGATTAGGCACTTCATCTCTTCGGTCAAGCGAAGAGGCTAATTTGTCAATAACACTTATTTTGTTTTCCATCTTTCGAGATTGGGAATTTTTTTAGCGAATGAATTTGCAAAAAGAGACATAAAAAATCCCATTTCTTTCATTTTTCCTTTCACAAAATCTTGCATTTGGTTGACCGTCCAATCGGGATTTTTTCAGAGGCATTTCGCAACTTTGGCAGTTTTTAAAAGTTTGTTCCATGTATTCTGTCTTTTGTGAGTTTTGTTTTTGATTGCACACAACGATCTCGGCGTGGAATCATCCCCAGGACTGTTCCGCATAGAAATCAGGCCGGCTTTATGTTCTCTTTTGCTTTTTGCACTGTCGCCACGCTGAATTATAGCCATTGTTGTAGTGCGTTTTCATTCAATTATTGGTTCATTAAATCGCAATAAATTTCCAAAAGGGTCTTCAATTTCCATTTGTATGGTTTGCCAATTGGTATTTTCAGGTTTGGATAGTTCGATTTCAGATGTTCTACTATTCAATTCCGAATAGAATTCGTTTAATTCTTTGCAATCGACAAAAACAATCACGCCAGTATCAAATCTTTTATTTTCAGATAGGTGAAGAGTCAGCCCATTCCGTGATATTTGCATATATACAGGTTCATTTGGTCCAAATTGATGTTGCCAATCGATATTGAATCCAAGTCCATCAATATAAAATTCCACCGCTTCTTTATAATCAAGAATTCTAAAAGTCGGTATTCCTTTTAAAACTATTTCACTCATTTTCGATTCTTTTCAAATGCAATACAACGTGGCTGGGTTAAGTACAGTGGTTTCACCTATTGAATTTAGTTCAAGTTGGGATGAGTTGCTACGCAATTTTGTACTTAGCCCAGCCACGTTGAAGATGAATTCGCTCCGCTCTTCATCTTCAACGGTTTGAATATGGTGCGTTTGACATTTCAACGCTCCAAACTTTCAGTTTACTACTATATTTCTTAATTGCTATCATCTTCAATTATAGAACTATCTGCCAAATGCACTATATTTTTTGTTGGCGGTATGTTGTTTATTTTTCCTTTAGAATTGATTCGTTTTTATATATAATCTTATCTCTTTTCCTTCTCCAATAATAAATTATAATTTCTCCAATAATAATATTAGTAATGATTATAGTGTATGCAATATTTCTGTACATGTTCTCACTTGTAAAATAGAAAACTATTGAGAATGAAATGGCAATCCAATTGACAAACATTATGGTTATATCTCTTTGCATAGTTGGATTTTTGAAGTAAAAATTCTTAATCGCAATTACAATATTTTCTACTTCTTGTTCATTTTTTTCTTTTAGTTTTGATTCGATTAATGGACGAATATTCTTATCAACTTGCCAACCACCCCAAATATCAAATAAGTTATAAAAAACGATTACAATTGAGAATACAATTATCATATGTGTAATTGATATTAATGCTCCAAAAAAGATTGCAATAGCTATAACTGTCAAATACGTTTTTGATTGCACTCTAGAAGCACGTTTCCCATCCAAAAAATCATTCAGTAGATTTAATTCTTTATAGGTTTCGATAGAATAAATGATTAGTAATATAAAACAAACTATTGCTAAAGTCAGTGACAAGAAAAAATGTAATTTATCTACTTCAAATATTTCCAAAAACTTAGACCAAGATTGTATTGTCGAAGCAACAAAAAATACAAAAGTTAGTCCGATACCCCATAATGCAATGTAGGTCTTGTATGGATTGTTTTTAATTATCTGATTCATAATCTATTTCGATTTTTGACTCTACGTTCAATTACCGCTAACGTGGCTGGGCTAAGTACAGTGGTTTCACCATTGAATTTAGTCCAAGTTGGGATGAGTTGCTACGCAACTTTGTACTTAGCCCAGCCACGTTGA
>JANQSE010000004.1 GCA_028284195.1 Balneola sp.
AAGAAACTAGTTGATGCTAGCTATTACGCAACCAAACAGAAGTTACTAATCATTAGGATCCTGAGAATCCATGGCTAAAAAAGTTGAAAGAATCCTGAAGCTCCAGATTGTTGGCGGACAGGCAAATCCTGCTCCCCCGGTTGGGCCGGCTCTCGGCCAGGCTGGAATTAACATTATGGAGTTTTGCAAAGCCTTTAATGCTAAGACTCAGGAAAAAGCCGGTACTGTAATCCCTGTAGAGATCACAGTGTATGCGGATAAATCGTTTAGCTTCAAAACGAAAACCCCGCCTGCGCCTGTGCTTCTCAAAAAAGCAGCGAGGATAAAGTCCGGATCAGGTGAGCCTAACTTGAAAAAGGTAGGAACCGTTACCTGGAGCCAATGCAAAGAAATCGCTCAAGAAAAAATGGAAGACCTTAATGCGTTTGACATTGAAGCTGGAGCGGAAATGATTGCAGGTACGGCTCGGAGTATGGGTCTTAGAGTAAATCGCGATATATAAGGAATTGTGATCATGGCAAAAAGAGGAAAAAAATACGAACAAGCTGTGGCACTAGTTAATCCGGAGATGGAATATTCTCTGGAAGAAGCATGTGATCTGGTTAAAAAGACATCGAGCACGAATTTTGATGCCTCTGTCGATATCGATATCCGTTTGGGTGTTGATCCGCGACATGCAGACCAAATGGTGCGTGGTACTGTGAGTTTGCCTCACGGAACCGGTAAAGATGTCCGTGTTTTGGCTTTGGTAAACGAAGCTAAACAAGATGAAGCCAGAGAAGCAGGTGCCGACCATGTTGGTATGGATGATTACATCAAAAAAATTGAAGAAGGTTGGGCGGAGATCGACGTGATCATCGCTACGCCTGATGCAATGGGAAAACTCGGTAAACTGGGAAGATTCCTGGGACCAAGAGGATTAATGCCAAACCCAAAAAGTGGAACTGTTACTATGGATGTGGCCGATGCTGTTAAAACAGTAAAAGCCGGGCAGATCGATTTCCGTGTTGATAAATTCGGAATTCTGCATACATCCATCGGTAAAACAAGTTTTGACGCAACTAAGATTAAGGATAATGCAGAAGCATTTCTTTCTACAGTTATGCGTTTAAAACCAGCTTCCTCAAAAGGGCTGTATGTGAAATCGGTTTTCATGAGCAGCACCATGGGGCCAAGCATACCACTTAGTCGATCCGCAGTTACATCCCTATAAATTAGGAGGAATTAAGAATTATGCCTACTGCAGAAAAAAGAGCAGTTCTTGACGAAATTACAGAAAAGCTGAACAGTGCTAACGGTATTTACATTACCAAGTACACCGGCATGTCTGTTGATGAAGCCAATGAGCTGCGTGGAGCATTCCGTAAGGGAAATATCTTCTTCAAGGTTTACAAAAATAAGTTGATGAAACTTGCAATGGAAGAAGTAGGAGGTTACGATGCTGTGCTTCCTTCTCTTGTAGAGCAAAACGCATTCGCTTTTGTAGAAGATGAATTATCTGCACCAGCAAAAGTATTAAAAGAGTTTACCAAAGAAAGAAGCAAACCAGAATTTAAAGCCGCATTTATTGACGGTGAATTCTACACTGCTGACAAATTGGAAGCTCTCGCCGCAATGAAGTCTAAAGGCGAAGTTATTGGCGATATACTTGGTCTGTTAATGTCACCTGCGAAAAACGTAGTAAGTGCACTTACTGCCCAAGGTTCAAACCTTGTTGGTGCTGTTAAAACTATTGCCGAAAAAGGCGAAGAATAACCCTTATACAACATGCCGAAAGGCAAACAAAAATTTTACTTTTAAAAACAACTGGAGATAAAAATGGCTGACGTTAATAAACTAGCTGAAGAGCTTGTCAACCTAACTATCAAAGAAGCAAACGAACTAGCAAAAGTTCTTGAAGAAGAATACGATATCAAACCTGCGGCAGCGGCAGTTGCTGTAGCCGGCCCTGCTGGCGGCGGAGATGCTGCTGGTAGCGGAGAAGAAAAATCAGAGTACGATATCGTTCTTGAATCTGCTGGAGCTAAGAAAATTGCTGTGATCAAAGAAGTTCGTGGTATCACTGGTCTTGGGCTTAAAGAAGCTAAAGAACTAGTTGATGGCGCTCCTAACACCATCAAAGAAGGTGTTGCTAAGGACGAAGCTGAAGAGATCAAAGGCAAGCTTGAAGAAGCTGGAGCTACAGTAGAGCTTAAATAAGCTTACTTACAATTTCGCACGTAGCCAATATCGATAAAACGGTATTGGCTATTGGCGTCTATAATATTTAACCCCGGTTAACATGGGGTTTTTACCGTTTAATTTACCTTCAATAAAAAGGAGAGGTTCCTTTTGAGCAAGAAGATGCAAACTATTCCGAATACGGATCGCCGATCTTTTGGGCGAACTAAACAAGTATTAGACTACCCAGACTTTCTGGATATTCAATTAGAATCGTTCGAGAAATTCGTACAACTTGATATTGCACCGAATGAACGTGCCAATCAAGGCTTACAGCGAATTTTCCTTGAGAATTTTCCAATTCAGGATACCCGTGAAACTCATATACTAGAATTTTTATACTACAATGTTGACGTACCAAGATACACCATTAAGGAATGTCAGGATCGTGGGCTAACCTACTCTGTTCCGTTAAAAGCAAAGCTTCGTTTATCATCAGTGGATGACAGCGATGAAGCCAGTGAAACCATTGAACAGGAAGTGTTTTTAGGCGACTTGCCCTGGATGACTGACAGAGGTACTTTTATTATCAATGGTGCAGAACGTGTGATCGTATCTCAGTTACACCGGTCACCTGGTGTGTTCTTTGGCCAGTCTGTTCACCCAAATGGTACTCAACTTTATTCTGCACGTGTAATTCCTTTCAAAGGATCATGGATTGAATTTACAACCGATATTCGCGATGTATTATGGGCGTATATCGACCGTAAGAAAAAGATCCCTGCTACCACATTACTTCGTGCGCTTGGGTATTCTACCGATCTTGATCTTTTGTCATTATTCGAATTGTCTGATGAAGAAAAGGTTGGAACCAAGGCAAACTTCAATAAAAAACTTGTTGGAAAGCGACTTGCTCAAAACATCATCGTTGAAGAGGTGGAAGAAGTTGTTGACGATGAAACCGGAGAAGTTACCGAGGCACTAAATCGTAAAGTTATTTTCGAGCGCGATCATGAATTAACCGAAGATGATTACGGTATGTTCGCTGAGGTTGACCAGAAAACAGTTCTTGTTCAGAAAATTACTTCTGAAGAGTCTGAGCGTTCGGTAATGATGAATACACTGAGAAAAGACCCAACCTGGGACGAAACTTCAGCTCTTGGAGAAGTATATCAGCAGATTCGCTCTGGTGAAATGCCTGATCCTGAAACAGCACGATCTATCCTGGAAAGATTATTCTTCAGCGATAAGAAATATGATCTTGGTGAGGTAGGACGATACAGGTTAAACAAACGACTTCGTCTTGACGGTAACGAAGATGTCCAATACCTGCTAAAAGAAGATATTGTTGCGATCATCAAAGAAGTAATTCGCCTTAAGAGCCTTAAATCGCAGGTGGATGATATTGACCATTTAAGTAACCGCCGTGTAAGAACAGTTGGTGAGCAGCTTGGGCAGCAATTTGCCATTGGTTTGGCAAGAATGGCTCGTACCATCCGCGAAAGAATGAACTCCCGTGATGCAGAGCAATTAACTCCGCAAGACCTTGTGAATGCCCGTACCATTTCGAGTGTAATCAACACATTCTTTGGTACAAACCAGCTTTCTCAGTTTATGGATCAAACCAATCCACTGGCAGAATTGACACACAAACGCCGTATGTCTGCGCTTGGGCCAGGTGGCCTTACCCGTGAGCGTGCAGGGTTTGAGGTTCGTGACGTACACTACACGCACTATGGCCGTCTTTGCCCGATTGAAACTCCCGAAGGCCCGAACATTGGCTTGATCTCGTCGCTTTGTATCCATGCAAAAGTGAACGATTTCGGATTTATTGAAACACCTTACCGAAAGGTTAAGGACAAGAAAATTTCTAAGAGTGTGGAATACCTTGCTGCAGAGCAGGAAGACGAGACAGTGATTGCACAGGCAAATGCTGAACTTGACGACAAAAACAGCTTTGTGAATGAATCGGTATTCTCCCGAATGCGTGAAGGTAATTACATGCTTGCCAAAGCGGATGAGATCGAATATATGGACGTTGCTACTAATCAAATTACTTCTTTGGCAGCTGCGCTGATTCCATTTATTGAGCATGATGATGCAAACCGTGCATTGATGGGCTCGAACATGCAGCGTCAGGCTGTTCCGTTATTAAGGCCGGAAGCACCGGTTGTTGGTACAGGGCTAGAGCACAGAGCTGCTCGTGATTCCCGTGCTATTATTACTGCTGATGCAAACGGAGAAGTAGTATATGTAAGCTCAACTGAGATCCGTATCAAGTATGACAGATCTGAGCTGGACCAACATTGTTATTTTGATGGCGGTATTAAAACGTACGAGCTTGAGAAATTCACCAGAACAAACCAGGATACTTGTACTAACCAGCGTGCTATCGTGAAAGTAGGTGACAAGGTTAAGAAAGGACAGGCTATTGCTGACGGATGTTCAACAGATGGCGGAGAACTTGCACTAGGGCGTAACCTGCTTGTGGCGTTCATGCCGTGGAGAGGGTACAATTTTGAGGATGCCATTGTAGTAAGTGAGCGTATTGTACAAGACGACATTTACACTTCAATCCACATTACTGAATTCGAGCAGCAGGTTCGTGATACAAAGCGTGGCGAGGAAGAGCTAACCCGAGAAATTCCTAACGTAAGCGAAGAAGCAACCCGCAACCTGAATGAAAAAGGAATCATACGTGTCGGAGCAAAAATAAATCCGGGAGATATTCTTGTTGGTAAGATTACACCCAAAGGTGAAACAGATCCAACTCCGGAAGAAAAATTACTTCGTGCAATCTTCGGTGATAAAGCCGGTGATGTGAAAGACGCTTCTCTGAAAACACCTCCTGGTGTATCAGGTACAGTAATTAACACGAAACTATTCAGTCGCAAGCGTGATGAGTTGGTTTCCAGAAAGGAAGAGAAAAAGCGGGTTGAACAAGAGCAGGAAAGGCATGCTCAGCAGCTTGCAGAACTGAATCAGCAATGGGCTGATAAGATGTATGCTCTGCTAAGAGATAAAACTTCTCCGGGAGTATTGAACTACAGTAATGTAGAAATGATACCAAAAGGCGAGAAATACAAGAAATCAGTATTTGAAGAAATTGATCCGGTTAATATCAATGAGAATATTGACTGGGCTACTGATCAGGAACTGGTAGAAAAAGTAAAACTACTATTTGCGAACTATCGTGACCTTCGCCGTAAGATTGACAGCGAAGCAAAACGACGAACGTTTGCAATACAGGTAGGAGACGAACTGCCTCCTGGAATCATCCAAAAGGCGAAAATCTACATCGCCAAAAAACGTAAGCTCCAGGTAGGTGATAAAATGGCTGGGCGACATGGTAACAAAGGTGTTGTTGCCAAGATTGTACCTCAGGAAGACATGCCATTTATGGCAGACGGTACTCCTGTTGACATCTGTCTTAACCCACTTGGTGTACCATCCCGTATGAACCTTGGCCAGATCTATGAAACCATTCTTGGATGGGCTGCTAAGAAGCTTGGCGTAACATTTGCTTCGCCGATTTTTGATGGTGCAAGCATGGATGATGTAAAAGCGCAATTAAAAGAAGCAGAGCTACCGGAAGACGGACGGGTAAATCTTTACGACGGCCGTACCGGAGAGCCATTCTCTCAGAAAACGACAGTAGGTTACATCTACATGATCAAGTTAAACCACTTGGTACAGGATAAGATGCACTCTCGTTCAATCGGGCCATACTCGTTAATTACGCAGCAGCCATTGGGTGGTAAAGCTCAGTTTGGTGGCCAGCGGCTGGGAGAAATGGAGGTTTGGGCACTATATGCTTATGGTGCTTCCAGCATCCTGAAAGAAATGCTCACTGTAAAAAGTGATGATGTAAAAGGACGTTCCAAAGTTTATGAAGCCATTGTAAAAGGTGAAAACCTTCCTGATGGGGACGTACCGGAATCATTCAAAGTATTACTCCGGGAGCTTATGGGTCTTGGACTTGAAATACATATTCAATAATCACTGTTAATTATTTAATGGAGGAACACCCTTGCCAATAACGAAAACATTAACAGTAACGAACGATTTTGACAGCATCGGAGTATCACTTGCTTCAGCTGAAACAATTTTGTCACGTTCACACGGCGAAGTATTAACACCCGAAACAATTAACTATCGTACCTTTAAACCGGAGATGGACGGCCTTTTCTGTGAAAAGATCTTTGGTCCGGTAAAAGATTACGAATGCCATTGCGGTAAGTACAAACGTATTCGCTACAAAGGCATCATTTGCGATCGTTGCGGTGTTGAAGTAACAAGAAAAGCTGTTCGGCGTGAGCGGATGGGGCATATTACCCTTACTGTACCAGTTGTACACATTTGGTACTTTAAATCCTTGCCAAACAAAATTGCCTATTTATTAGGGCTGTCTTCTAAAAATCTTGATCGTATTGTTTATTACGAAACATTCGTGATTATTAACCCTGGTGTTGCCCGTGATCTGGGTTACGCAAAAGGCGATATGATCTCGGAAGAAGAGAAGTACGACATTTTTGATCAGCTTCCGGAAGATAATTTCGAACTTGATGACGATGATGAGGACAAGTTCATAGTTAAGGAAGGTGCTGATGCACTGGAAGCTATGCTGGCAGGCCTTGACCTGGATGAACTTGCTTATCAATTACGTTACGAAGTAAAGCACGAAACTTCGCAGATGCGTAAGAAAAAGAAGCTAAAGCGTCTTCAGGTAATCGAGTCTTTCCGTGCGGCAGCAGAGCACACCGAAAATAAGCCGGAGTGGATGTGCCAGAGTGTAATTCCGGTAATTCCACCAGAACTACGCCCGCTTGTACCTCTTGAAGGCGGTCGTTTTGCAACGTCTGATCTTAATGATCTTTACCGCAGAGTAATCATCAGAAACAACCGTTTGAAGAGATTAATGGACATTAAAGCTCCTGATGTTATTCTTCGAAACGAGAAGCGCATGCTTCAGGAAGCAGTTGATTCTCTGTATGACAACTCCAGAAAATCAAACGCTGTAAGAAACAACAATCGTCCGCTAAAATCGCTTAGCGACATGTTAAAAGGGAAAAGCGGGCGTTTTCGTCAAAACCTACTAGGTAAGCGTGTTGATTATTCAGGCCGTTCTGTAATTGTTGTTGGCCCGGAGCTTAAAATGCACGAATGTGGCCTTCCAAAAGAAATGGCCGTTGAGCTTTACAAACCATTTATTATTCGCCGCCTGATTGAGCGCGGATATGTGAAAACGGTAAAGAGTGCAAAGAAAGTAGTTGACCGCAGAGATCAGGTAGTTTGGGAAGTCCTCGAAAATGTAATTGATGGACACCCGGTGATGCTTAACCGTGCCCCAACGCTTCACCGTTTGGGGATCCAGGCATTCCAACCTGTTCTTATTGAAGAGAAAGCAATCCGGCTTCACCCATTGGCGTGTACAGCATTTAACGCTGACTTTGATGGTGACCAGATGGCTGTTCACTTACCTTTAAGCCACGATGCGGTTCTCGAAGCGTCTGTATTGATGCTTGGCTCTCATAACATTATGAGCCCTGCAAGTGGCGGCCCGATTGCAGTTCCTTCTCAGGATATGATCCTGGGTCTTTACTATCTCACAAAACCTGCAAACAACAAAAAAGGGGAAGGCAAGACCTTCGCAAACATGGACGAAGTATTGGTTGCATTTGATCAAGGCCAGCTTGATCTGCATGCAAAAATCAACGTTCGTGTGGATGTGATTAATGAAGAAGGCGAGCTGGTAAAAGAAGTGGTTAAAACTTCTACCGGACGAGTGATCTTCAATCAGATTGTGCCGGAAGAATTAGGCTTCATGAATAAGACTCTTGGAAAAAAAGAGTTGAGAGGCTTAATCGGCGACATTCACGGAATTGTAGGTACATCCCGTACGGCTGCATTCCTTGATGAGATGAAAAAATTAGGGTACGAGAATGCCACATTAGGTGGTCTCTCGTTCAGCCTTGATGATATCATCATCCCTGATGAAAAGGCTAAATTAATTGATGGAGCCAAAGACGAAGTAACCGACATTCAGGGCCGTTATGAGATGGGTTTCATTACTGATAATGAACGCTACAACCAGGTAATTGACAAGTGGACAAGTACCACAAACCGTGTTTCTGAAACACTTTTTACAGCATTGGCTGAAGACAGAGACGGTTTTAACCCGGTATTTATGATGGCTGACTCCGGAGCCCGTGGTTCTAAAGAGCAGATCCGTCAGCTGGGTGGTATGCGTGGTTTGATGGCAAAACCGCAAAAGAGCTCTATGCAGCAAGGTAATGAGGTGATTGAAAATCCGATTCTTTCTTCTTTCAAAGAAGGATTATCGGTACTTGAATACTTTATTTCTACGCACGGTGCCCGTAAAGGTCTTGCTGATACCGCACTTAAAACTGCCGATGCAGGTTACCTTACCCGCCGGTTAGTGGATGTATCTCAAGATGTAATTATTACTGAAGACGATTGCGGTACACTTCGCGGTATCAAAATGGCGGCTCTTAAAGATAATGAAGACATCATTGAAAGATTGGAAGACCGAATTATTGGCCGTTTCTCTCTGCATGATGTTCATGATCCGATCACGGACGATCTTATCTGTGAAGCTAACCAGATGATCGATGAATCTGTAGCTAAGAAAATTGCTGAAACATCTATCGAAGAAGTAGACATACGTTCCGTACTTACCTGTGAAACCGGACGAGGTGTATGTGCTAAATGCTATGGCCGTGATTTAGCTCGTGGAACTGTAGTAGAAAAAGGTGAAGCAGTAGGTGTTATCGCAGCTCAAAGTATTGGTGAGCCGGGTACGCAGCTTACACTTCGAACGTTCCATGTGGGTGGTACAGCTTCCCGTCTTGAGGCAGATTCGCAACACAAATCGAAATTTGATGGTAAAGTTGAATTCGAAAACATCCGTGTTGTAGTTTATGATGATGGCGAAGAAGAGCACAACATTGTATTGAGCCGTGCAGGTGAGATAAAAATTGTGAACGAAGAAGGCCAAACGCTTATCAACTACAATGTACCTTACGGTTCTGAAATGATGGTTGAAGAAGGCGATATGGTTCCAAAAGGAGCTCAGCTTTGTAAGTGGGATCCGTACAACGCTCTTATCTTCTCCGAAATTGATGGTAAGGTTGAGTACAAAGATATCATCGATGGAGTTACTTCCATGGAAGATACCGATGCCCAAACTGGCCACCGTGAAAAAGTAATCACTGATTCTAAAGACCGTGCACTTGTTCCAACATTAGTAGTGAAGGGGGCAAAAGATATCGTAAGGGAAAGTACGCTACCCGTAGATACACATATTGCCGTTGATGATGGTGAGAAAGTGTTTGCAGGCCAGGTAATCGCTAAAATTCCAAGAGCGGCTTCAAAATCGAAAGACATTACCGCAGGCCTTCCTCGTGTAACTGAGCTTTTCGAAGCGCGTTCGCCAAGCGAGCCTGCCATTGTTTCTGAGATTGACGGTATTGTTGAAATGGGCGGCCGTAAGCGTGGTTCTCAGGAAGTATTTGTGAAATCGAAAGATGGTACCGATGAGAAAAAGTACCTGATATCGTTAAGCAAGCACATTCTTGTACAAACCAACGACTTTGTGAAAGCAGGGCAGCCACTTTCTGACGGAACCATTCCTGCACAGGATATTCTGAACATTCTCGGGCCATACGCAGTACAGTCGTACCTGGTAAACGAGATACAGGAAGTTTACCGCCTGCAGGGTGTAAAGATCAACGATAAGCATATCGAGGTGATTGTAAGCACAATGATGCAAAAAGTTGAGATTACTGATTCAGGCGACACGATGTTCCTTGAAGGTGACAAAGTAGATCGTTTTGAAGTGAACAAACGAAATGATGAGTTGATTGGTAAGTTTGTTGTTACTGAAGAAGGTGGCAGTGAGCTTAAGAAAGGAAAGATCCTTGACCGTCGTCAGGTAAGAGACATCAACAACCAGTTGATTAAAGACGGTAAAGAAGAAATCCAGACTCGTGAAGCAGAACCAGCAATTTCTCGTCCGATCCTTCTTGGTATTACAAGAGCAGCACTTTCTACGGAAAGCTGGTTGTCTGCAGCGTCGTTCCAGGAAACTACCAAGGTACTTACCCAGGCTTCTATCGAAGCTAAAAAAGACTTCCTGCGTGGACTGAAAGAAAACGTAGTGGTTGGGCACAAAGTACCAGCTGGTACGGGACTGCGTGAGTATAACGATATCATCGTTGGTTCAAACACAGATCTTGATGAAGGTGATGCTGAAGTTGCAGAGGTATTTGAAGCTCTGGGTGGAAGCGATGAGGAAGCTGCCGAAGCTTAATCTCACCAACGATAAGATTAAAAGAAAAGCCCCTTCGATAACGGAGGGGCTTTTTTTATTTGTTATATTTTTACAATTTATTTTGTAAGGAATTGGTTTTGAAACTGTCTTATCTGTACAGGTTAAAAGTTTAGTGCCTTAACAATTATTTTTTTGATTAAGTGTGCTGAATTTCTCTACTTACTCATCAGAAAATTTGATTTCACTCATGATGGAGAGAGTTAAAATTTATGGAGCTGCTTTACTCGCAATTTTTATAATCTGCCAACCAAGCTATGGGCAAGATATTGGGATCGAACGTCCCAAACTTGAAATCCCCAAACCTGCAACGTTAGGCCAAGTCCCGATTGTTGGATTTACCTTTCCAGGAATGGCTAGCCCATACAATCAAACCAACAGAACAAATGATGCCCTAGCCGTCTGGCGTGCCGATCAACAACGTATGGCACAACAAAGAGCTTACCTTGAGCAGTTAAACCGCGAGCTTGCTGAGTTGGGCGCTCTTTATGATTTTCCTTCCAAGTTAGGACATCGTGAAGGTACGCAAAGCTACATGCAGGCTTTTGATGAATTAAGCTCAATGCTTGATGGCAAACGCCAACTTGATCTCAAACGGGCTGTATTCCTGGTTGAGAATGCCTACTTCAATAATCAAGGAACCTACCAAGACTTCGAACAACAGATTCATAACTTTGCTGATCTGACCAAACAGTTTATTACCCAACAAGGTTGGGATATTAACGACCCCATGACCCCACTGGTTGCCTTGCATAAAATGTTTGCCGATACGGTGATGATCGAAGGTAGAGGCACCGAAGATAACCTTATCCATTATCCCATTACTTACGATGCTGAAGACTATAGAGGCATTGAAGATCTAACCAAGCTTTTTGTTTCTAAGTTATTGGCAACAGGAACAGGACAATGCTACTCCATGCCTCAGCTCTATTTAATCTTGGCCGAAGAATTAGGCGGACAAGCTTGGCTTACTTATGCCCCTCAACACTCCTTTATTAAATTCAAAGATGGCAATAACAACTGGCATAATCTGGAACTCACCAATGGGCATCTTGCCAGCGAAAGTTTTTTGATGGCGTCCGGCTATGTGAATGCAGAAACCATTCAGAGCGGAATGTACATGGATACTCTCAGCATGAAAGAAACCATTGCCAGCAAGCTGGTCGATCTGGCTTACGGGTATGGGTACAAGTACGGTTATGATCCCATTATGGTGAAGATGCTCGATAAAGCATTACAAGCCCACCCCGTCAATCCAAGCGGCCTCATGCTTAAAGCCAATTATTATACTGTCCAAACGGACTACATTTATGCGCTGAAAGGAAGAAATACCCAGGCTTTTCAGCAGGATTTGAGAGCAATGGAAGTATTCCACAAACGCAATGAGTTTTACAGCCGAATAGATCAATTGGGTTATCAAACAATGCCACCTGAAGCTTATGAAGCCTGGCTCAAATCTTTGGACAATTATAAAGCTGAACAAGAGAGCCGCAAACAGATATTAACTATGGAGCGCACCCTGAAAAAGAACTAACTATGAAACGAACACTCTTACCTTTTTTATGTATCGCTTTCCTTTTTGGAAGCCTCAATGTTCAAGCACAAAACCCCTATAAAAAATTCGGGATCGATGTAGAGCCACTCACCCTTAGTAAGGGCAAGTACAATGAGTTCTTTACCAATGATAGTCTTGTGCGTATCGGTTCAATTATCTTAGATACCCGCAATAATCGCATATCAAGTTTTGTTGTGGTTGATACCAGCTATTCGGAAGCCACCTTAGAACCGGAAGTATCCAGCCGATTTCTTTCTCCTGACCCTCATGCGGCTCAATATCCTAATCTTTCACCTTATGCTTATGTAGCTAATAACCCAATAAGACTTATAGATCCTAATGGAAAAGATATTGTTGATGGGCTGAAATATGCCAAATCTAAAAAGGCATTAGTTGCATTTGCAAATACTGATATTGGCAGAGGTTTTTTAGGAATGTTTGCAGGTGCAGGCCAAACAGTTGGTGGTGTTACCTTTGAAAATGCTGGCGTTTTTTCAAGCCATACATTAAATCTCAGAGATATTAATAGCTATGGTGTAGCGAATGGTAGAACAACTTATATTTTTAAAGATGAGAATGGTCAAAACTTTGATGCCAGAAAATTTGAAAATGGAATTGCAGGTAGCAGAACCTCAGGCAAAGGTAAACTTACATTAGATATTATGTTAAATACAGCTTATGCAGGAGAGTTTAATTCGCTTGGAGAGGGTGGAGATGTGGCAAGCCTTGCTCTCACAATGGGACACGAAGCATTTATGCATGCCACTCAAAGCTTAGTCGGCTTGGTTGAGGCTATCCAATCCGGAGATGTCAAAAGTATAACAAATGCTTTCACATCTGCGTTAGGAAATGATCATGTTAAATATCTGCTAGGTGGTGGAGATTTTAGCGACTTTAAAACATTCGTAAACCAACTCAATGTATCGGATGATCTAAAAGATCAACTCCTAAAAGAGCATGATAATAGACTTAGAGAATATGAGGGAATAGACAATGATTAAGTATTTAAAACATAAGCTAATTCTATTATTCATTTTAGCGATTTCAACTGTCTCTTGTGCTCAATCAGAAATGAGCAGTCAGGATCATACAATTTACCAGATAGCGATAGAGACCTTATTCAAAGATCATAGTCAGCTTATCATTATTGACAGTACTTTAATAGATACATCGCAAGCATATGAAAGTTACAAAGATGGCGATTACGAATACTATGATTTTCTCGTAAAAGCCAAACAAAAAAGACCTATTTCAATAAATACAAAAATGTTTTCTGAAAAGGAGGTTATCATTTTATCCTATGATGAATTTGTGGAAACCCTCAAATCAAGCTCACAGAAAATGTGGGATAATTTTTATGACAAATATCCAAATTCATCAGGTATTATTAAAATCTCTTCTATTGGATATTCTGAAGACAGTACAAAAGCATGGCTTGAAATCTCAAATCTTAAGGGTGGTTATTCGGGATTTGATGCCACTGTTCGGATGGAAAAAATAAATGATAAATGGAAAATTTCAGGTGACATTACTAAAGCTTACTATTAAGTTTTATATGAAAATTCAATTAAGTAATAGCTTCCTATTATTTCTATTTGCAATCTCTTTCCATTCAGAGTCCTTAGCTCAGCTTTCTAGTTATGAGCAAAGAATGTATCAAAACGCATTTAATGAAATAACATCTATGATAGATGGAAGTACATTATATGATTTTAAAAGAGCTGTCTTTTTAACTGAAAATGCATGGCATAATAATACCAAAAACTACGACAGATTCTTGCAAGACTTAGACTATCTGATAAGCATTTCGAGATCGGTTAGGAGTCAAGATCTATTAAACTATAATGAAAGTGATATTGAATCTGTAAAAACCTATGCTGCAATTTTTAAAACCATTACTGATACATTGAGTTTTATTATTTCGAATCAGGTTTTTATTTCCAAACCATATACCTATGATTTTGAAGATGTATTTGGTACAAAAGACTGGTCAAATATGTTTGTAACCAAGCTATTAGCGACAAAAAAAGGAAATTGTCATTCGCTTCCCTATCTCTATAAAATTTTAGCCGAAGAGCTTGGAGAAACTGCCCACCTGGCTTTAGCACCAAATCACATTTACATTAAGCATTATAGTAAGAAAACGGGCTGGTACAACACTGAGCTTACCAGTGCCAGTTTTCCGATTGATGCCTGGCTCATGGCATCGGGCTATATTCATTTAGATGCTATTCGGAACGGGGTGTATATGGATACTTTGAGCCAAAAAGAGAGTTTGGCTTTAACGCTTGTAGATTTAGCTAAAGGCTATGAGCGCAAGTTCGGTGTACTGGATGGTTCATTCATCCTGAAAGCAGCCAACAAAGCCTTAGAAGTTGATCCTAATTTCATTAACGCTCTGCTTCTCAAAGCCGAAACTCAAAAGAAACTCTTTGAAAACGAAATGCTTCTCAGGAGCATAGACAATCCCAATACGCTGATTGAACAAAGCGAAGAGTACCGCAATTTGTTTCTAGAAATGCAAAGCATCTATATCAACATCCATCAGCTAGGCTACCGCCAAATGCCCGAAGAGATGTACCTGGACTGGCTAGCTACTTTACAGAAAGAGCGAGACAAATATCAGAACAAAGATATTCCGGGTAAGGAATAAGTTTACCACACCAATTTAGCAACCTTATTCGCTCCGGCCATCCATGCAGATTTCCCGTCTTTTGCAAAGCGAATGGTGTAAAATGATTCTTTACTGATCTTCTTCCAGGTTTGCCCTCCATCCTTTGAATAGGAGATACCGGGAATTCCCACCGCAATCAGTTTTTGCCCATGTGAGCCGGGAATGTACCTGACTGATGAACGGTAAGAAGGCCCTTGTCCGTCAGCAATAAGATTCCATGTTTTTCCACCATCTGAAGTAACAGCCTTATTACTTGTGTTTCTATCTTTTTCATTCCAATCTCCACCTATAATGATTCCATGCTCTGTATCATAAAAATGGCTGGAGAATATTCCGGTCATTTGTCCGCCTTCAACAATGGGCGTATCATACACTCTCCAGGTTCTTCCTCTGTTGGCAGAATGGAATATACGGGCACGGCTTCCACCAGAAACCAGCCAAACATTATTTCCTACAATATTCACATTAGAATTACTGGCAGCAAAACCTGCCTCACCATTTACTATAAGAGGAAGTACATCACAAGAAAGTTTTGTCCAGTTATTTCCTCCGTTTTCAGTAATCAGAACGGAGAGGCATTCTTCAACAGGGTCACCAACTGCTGCTCCAAAACCATTATTTGAAATGGCCATAGCATTATAAAAAGCAGCCGGGTTGTCTTCTTTATAAACAATCTTCCAGCTTTTGCCTTTATCTTCAGATTTATACAAGAGAGCCGGTGAAGCAATACTCAGGATAAAAACTCCATGATTAGTAACAGCGATTGAGCGAAACTCAGGGCTTAGTGTATCAAACCGGATGGTGTCCATTTCGATGTTGAAATTCCCATTCTTGTAGGTCGCTTTTCCAACTTGCCCGTTCGACCCGGCAAACCACATGGTACTTCCATCAATAGCTTCAATGGCACGAATACTTATGCCTTCTATCTCATGTCTGACAATGTCGAACTCTTTGTTCGAAGAACAGTTTAAAATCAGAATTGGAAAGAAAGCATAAAAAAGGTTTTTCATAAAGAATATGGGTTAACATGTTGCGGAAAATAAAAAAAGGATGCTATGTTACATAGCATCCTTGTATAGTTCCCTGAAAAAGAAGAATGGAATTATCCCTCCTTTACATTATCAATACTTTCGAGCAGGTTTTCTGCCTCTTTAATAAGATCATCCGCTTTTTGCTTTGCTGATTGAACTACTTTATCACCTTTATCTTTTGCTTCAGAAATAAGGTGCTCTTTTTCTTCGCGTAGCTGTTCGATTAAATCGATCAGCTCATCGCGGTAGCTACTTAGTCTGTAAGAGAGCCGGTCTCTTGTGTTTTTACCAGTATCGGGAGCATAAAGTAAAGCGAGAACAGTGCCCGCGAGTGCCCCTGTTAAAATGCCTGCTATAAAATTTCCTGACTTGCTCATAATAAATTTTTTAAAATGGTTCTTGATTTTTTGCTACAACAAGAATAGCTATTCGTAGTTTCAAAACCTATTGTTTCAGGTAAATTTTATTCATTTCCCAAAACAAGTGTTGCTTTAGGGGCTTTTTCTTTCTTTTTGAAAAAAGAGCTTATCCAGTTAATAACCTGTTTAAAGCCTACTGAAATGGCCGGGGTAATAAATAACGTGAAAAGCACGCCGAAGGCTAACCCACCGATTACTGTTTTAGCCAATGGAGACCATATTTCTGAACCTGCACCGAGTTCCAGTGAAAGAGGGATCATAGAACAAATAGTTGTAATAGCAGTAAGTAAAATGGGGCGCATTCTGCGGGTGCATGCTTCCAGGACACCAACCATAAATTCTGAGTTTTTGTTTAGATCGAATGTCATCCCCCGGGTGTAAATATGCATGTAATCTACCAGCACAATTCCATTGTTCACAATAATACCAACGAGCATAAACATGCCAACCTGAGCAGTTGTACTTAAAGCAGTGCCAAGCATCATTAATGAAGCGAGAGCTCCAAACAGTGCCATTGGAATACATAACCAGATTACAAATGGGTCTCTGAAGTTTTCGAAAAGAGAGGCCATAATCATAAACATGAGTACTAAAGCTGCAGCACCAGCCCATCCAAACTGGGAAAAATCCTGCCGGAAAAAGCTGGTAGCTCCGGTAAAGTCATAGCGGTATCCGTCCGGAAGGATGATTTCGGTTTCCAGAAATTCAACTATTTTTTCTCTGTATTCAGCAGCACTTCCATTAATTTGAATGTTTACATCCAGAAGAATTTCCCGGTTTCTTTTGTTGAAGGAATCAATCCCCTGCATAGGCTGGAATTCCCCAACAGCAACAACAGGGATGCGCTGGTCTTCAAATTGGGCAACTTCCAGATCAAACAAATCCTCGCGGGATTTTAGAGTTTCTTTAGATGTGCGAACTTCGATGGGGATTTCACGGCCTTCTACTCTGTAGAAACCGGCCTGGTTGCCCAGGGTTTGAGTTCTCAACGCGTTTGCAACAGATCTGATGTTTGTGCCAAGCAGGTTGATCCGCTCCCTGTCTAATACAAATTGAAGTTCCGGCGTTGGGTCTGCTCTTCCGTTATCAACAGAAACCACCGTTGGGTCTTCCAGAAATTTGGCTTCAATTTCGTCAGATATTTGAGATAGCACAGAAATTTCGGGGCCAACAAGTGTTAACCTGATGGAATTATTGCCCCCCCGGAATCCTCGCCCACTAAATCCACCGCCACCGCCTTCAACAGAAACATTTACCCTAACCCCCGGCGATGTTAATTCCTGGCGAAGATTTGCAGCAACTTCAATAGTAGAAGTTTCTCTTTGTTCTTCAGGAACTAAACTCAGGCTGATGCTACCCCGGTTACTTTGTGCTACCCAGCGGCTTCTTCCAATCGAAGAGACAATGGTTTCTATTTCTGGTTTGTCTTTTATTATCTCATAAAACCCGTCCATTACCTGGACCGTGTTTTGAAGCTTACTGCCTTCAGGGAGGGAAATCCTGACATCAATTTCTCCCGAATCGGTTTCAGGAAACCCTTCCTTATCAATAGAAGAAAACATGATAACTGTTCCAGTTAATAAACCTGACAGCACTAAAGATGGAACCCATTTATGATGAAGAAGCCAGTTTAAAATAACAGAGTATCCTCTTTCAAGTTTATGAATGGCTTTGAACATGAAATTTCGGCGGTTGAATTGTTTACCGTCTAAAACAAGCACAGATAGTACAGGTACAATAACAATAGACGAAATAAATGACATCCCAATAGCAAAGCAGATGGTAAGGGCAAATTCTTTCAGAAAACTTGCGGTGAATCCGGTCATCATAATGATCGGAATAAAAACACCCAATGTGGTTAATGTTGATCCAAGCAATGCACCAATTACTTCATTGGTCCCTTTTAGTGCTGATTCGTATCTGGTCAGTCCTTCTTCCAGCTTTCGTGCTATACTCTCAGTAACCACTATGGCATTGTCCACCAATAGTCCGATAGCTAAGGCTAAAGCAGAAATAGTGAGTGTATTTAAAGAAAGATCGATAGCAAACATGGCTGCAAAGCTCGCAGCAATAGATACAGGAATAGTAACGGCTACGATCAAAGAAATTCTCCATCCACCCATGAAAATAATGATAACTAAAACTACAACTACCAATGCGCCTAAGGCAGATTGGGAAAGATTGCTAATAGACTCATCAATCACTCTTCCCTGATCGGAAAGTACTCTGAGTTCAACCCCGGGAGGCAGTATTTCATTGATTTCGGGAACGGCGTTTTTAACTGCATTTACTACATCAAGCGTATTTGCATCAGAGTTTTTTTGAACTTCAATAGAAACGCTTTGCCGGCCATTTACAGTAACAAAGTTTGTTACTTCTGTAAAGCCGTCGGTTACAGTGGCTACATCTTTTACACGGATCGGGATCCCGTTTTCTGATACTTTAACAATAGTGTTGGCAATCTGCTCTACACTTTCATACATCGATTCGGCCCGTACATTATAACTGATATTCTGAGCGACTACATTGCCAAGAGGGAGTTGCGAGTTATTTGATCGGATGGCGTTTTCAATATCATCGGGAACCAGGTTATGTTGAGCTAATTGCATTGGGGTTACATCAACATACACCTGGCGTTCAAGTCCGCCACGGGTATCGGCTGAGGCAAGCCCGACTATTCTTTCTAGCCTTGGCTCTACCGTTTCAACAGCCAGGTTTCTGAGCTCGTCTAACCCCCGAATGTCTGAGTTGATGCTCAATTGCATAATTGGGCGATTGTCCGGATCAAACTGGAAAATAGTCGGCGGCGTAGCTTGTTCAGGAAGCTGATCTCTGATCTGATCTATTGCTTTTTGAACTTTAAGTTCTGTTTTTCGGATGTCGGTGCCTTCAAACAGCCGCAAAATTACAAATACACGGCCGCGGCTTATCCGGGCTTCCAGAGACTCAATTCCTTCGATAGAAGAAATTGCACCTTCAATTGGTTCGGCTAATAAAGTGTTAATATCTTCTGGGGCTACATTATTGTACCCTGTGGATACAGCCAGAATAGGAATATTAATTTCAGGATTAAGGGTTACCCGGAGGTTCGTAAGAGCAAATACACCAAAACCAATTGCAATTATAGTAACCATAATCACTGTAATCGGCCTTCTTAAAATTCCATCAGTAAGCGTGAATTTTTTCATGATTTTGCCTCAATTGATTGAGATTGTAAAAAAGAACTTTCTCTATGATGCATCCCTAAATCCTCTCTCAATAGGGGGCTTGGGAAGATACTGAACAACGAGCTTCCCGTTCCACGGAGGGGATAGAGGAGTGGGTTCACAGAATGTTGATTGGAGGAAAGATTAATCATACTGTCTCCTCACTATTTTGCGCCAACGGGTCAACTTTATGTATAGCATCAAAGCCCATTTTCTCTACCCCTTTGTTAATAAGGTTATAAATACCCGGAACTACAAAAAGCATTAAGATTGTGGACATTGTTAAACCGCCGATTACTGTTCTGGCCATTGGGCTCCACGTCTCCGATCCTGAGCCAAGCTCAAGTGCCAGAGGAACCATAGACAGAATAGTGGTTAGGGCAGTCATTAGTATCGGGCGTAACCTTCGTTTTGCACCCTCAACAATGGCTTGATGGCGATTTAACCCCCGGCTTTGCAAAATTTTAATATAATCGATCATCACAATTCCATTGTTTACTACAATACCGGATAGAAGGATCAGTCCTACCATGGAAGTAACACTAATAGAAGTTCCGGTTAGCCCTAATATGATGAGCACCCCGGATAAAGCCAGCGGAATTGTGAAAATGATTATGAATGGCTCCACCAGGCTTTCAAATTGAGAGGCCATAACCATATAAGTTAAAATTCCGGCAATAGCGAAAGCGATTAACAAGAAATTGAACGATTCGGCTTGTTCCTCAGCAGAACCTGCTAATGCATAGCGATAACCATCCGGCCATTCAATTTGATCTAATATTGCCCTGGCATCATTTGTAGCGGTTTTAAGATCAACCCCATCCAGTTCGGTCAGAATTTCAATCACGCGTTCCTGGTTAATACGGGTTACATTGGTTGGCCCTGTATAACGTTCAATCCTGGCAAGGTTACGAAGCGGCATCCATTCGCCCCCAGCGGTTTGTATTTGGATATTATCCAGATCGTTGGACTGGGCTTTTTGCCTTGGATCAAGTTCTACTTTCACTTCAAATTCAACTCCCTGGTCAACAAAACTGGTTGCAACATTTCCCTGTACGGCATCGCTGATAGTAGTAGCCACTTGATTGGTGTTCAGCCCAACCAGAGATATTCGCTCTCGATCCAGAACTAACCGAAGTTCAGGTCTTCCCTGATCGGCAGTACTATACGCACTTACAACTCCATCAATTTGAGTGATGCGTTCTTTTACACCATCCGATAGCTGCTTCTTTACTTCCGGATCATACCCAAAAATCTGAACAATCAATCCGTTTTCGCCATCAGGGCTTAGCGGGTCCTGTATGGTTTCCTGGATATCAACTCCCGGAACAATTAGTAGTTCATCCAATAATTCGCTTACAATTTGGAATTGAGATCGATTCCGGTCATTCTTTGGAACCAATTCAACTCTGACCGATCCGGTAAATCCACCTGGATTATCTGCGCCTTCTATGCCTTCTTTATCTCCGTAATCGGAAACGATAATCCGGGCTTCAGGTACTCCTTGTTTAATTATACTTTCTACCTGTGCGATAGAACGCTCTAGTTCCAGAAGGCTTACACCGGCTTCGCGGGTAACTTCTAATGTAAATGCATTTTCATCCACACGAGGAAAGAACTCTCCGCCAAGTGTATAAAAGATGGGAAGAGATGCTGCAAAGAATAGTACCGCAGCTAATATTACCAGCCCGCTTTTATGAAGAGCTTTATCCAGTTTTGCAGAGTACCAGTTTTCCAGTTTTTCCAGTGCATTACTAAAGAAGTTGGCTACTTTATTGGTTGCTTCAATCGACAGTTCACCATCCTTGTAAAACTGAGAGGTCATCATGGGGATGAGCGTTAACGCCACCAGGGAAGACACCGAAAGGGAGAAGGAGATGGTGAGTGCTAAATCTCTGAAGAGGAACCCTGCAATACCGGGTACAAACAGGATGGGAAGAAATACAACCAGCGTTGTTAATGTAGAAATAACAACCGGAACAGCTACTTCTTTTGCGCCCATGGTTGCAGCCTCTTTTCGGCCTTTGCCTTCTTCTCTGAAGCGGAAGATGTTTTCGAGTACCACAACAGCATCATCAACTACCAAGCCTACAGCAAGTGTAAGGCCTGAAAGCGAAATAATGTTTAAACTGAGGTCTGCAAAATTCATTACCGCAAACGTAGTAACGATGGATACCGGAATTGAGATAGCGATAATTAACGCAGAACGCCCGCTTCTTAAAAATGCCAGCAAGATCAGGATTACAAGAATTACAGCCTGAAGCCCGGTTAGCAGTAAATTCTGGATCGATAGTTTAATGAATTCAGCTTTGTTGGTAAGTACTTCCACATTAACATCGGCCGGAAGGCTTTTTTTGATTTCTTCCAGTCCTTCGATAACAGCATCGGCAGCCACCACTACATTAGCATCACTTTGGCGATATATATTCAGGATTACTCCATCCTCACCATCTACCCGTACATTACCGATTGGTTGTGCAATTCCATCCTGTACATCAGCTACATCTTTTAAGAAGAGCGACTGCCCGTTACGTGTGGCTACTATAACATTTTTGATTTGCTCCACGCTTTTGAGCTCGCCCATGGTGCGAAGCGAATACACAGTGTTTCCTTCAATCAGCTGCCCGGCTGGTACCTGGATGTTTTCGGCACTCAATCGGCTTGAGATCTGAGCAATAGTAAGGTTATACAATCTCATTTTTTGATTGTCGATCGTTACATTAATTTGCCGCTCAAGCCCACCCGATGTTTCCGCAGAAGCAATTCCATTAACCCGCTCAATGCGTTGTTCCAGAACTTGAGTGGCATAGGTTCTCAGGTCCCGGGAGCTTCTTGCACCGGAAGTAACTGCCAGTACAACAATCGGTTCCTGATTTGGATCGTAACTGAATACTAAAGGAGTTTCTGCATCCCGTGGAATGGCTCTTGACACAAAGCCCAGTTGCTTACGAACATCATTTTCGGCTTCATAAAGATCGGTTCCCCAATTAAAATTCAGTTTAACTACCGAGGCACCCTGGCTTGAAAGTGAACGTACTCTTCGGATGCCGCTAATACTCCCAACCTGTTCTTCGATAGGGCGGGTTACTAAAGCCTCCATATCTTCCGGCGCTACACCTTCATAACTGGTGTAAACGGTGATGGTTGGAAAACTTACATCCGGGTAAAGGTCTAGCCGGAGTTGAATCACTCCAAAAATCCCGAACCCGATCAGGATTAAACTCGTCATTAAAAAGGTAATTGGCCGATCAACAGCCAGTTTGGATAAACCGCCCATCTTAATTTCCTGAAGCGTTTGCAGTTCTTACACTGTCCATAAGAGCCCGGCGTTCTTCCTGGCTCATGTTTTGCATTCGCTGCCGAAGTTTGGCCCGGTCTTCTTCACTCATATTGCCAAAACCACCGCGCCGCTGCCGGTTACCGGCTTGTTGGGCTGCCTGGCCTCCGCCGGGGCGATTGCCTCTATTTCCCCGGTCAACGGTTTGGCCTTCGGGTGCCTGAAAATTAGAACCGGAAGCAACCCGGATCCGGCTTCCATCCTGTAAACCTTGTTGCCCGGTAATGACAATACTTTCTCCGGGCTGTAATCCCGAAACAACCTCTATTTTATCACCTTGCTCAATACCAAGCTCCAGCTGCCGCAGCTCTACGGCAGAATCTCCCTGTGAAACAAAAACAGAATATGTACGATCGAGCTGAATGGTATTTGATTCGGGCTCGATAACTGTTTCTACTTTTTCAACCAGAGCCCCCCGTGGTACAACAATAGCCCTGGGTTTATTTACGATATCGATCACATTTTCAGTAAGCACGCCGGGGTAAATGGAAGAACCGATTTCAGTAAGCGTAATTACGATTTCGCCTAATCCGGTAGTAGCATCTAATTGAGGGCTTTTTCTGGAAACAACACCTTTTGCAGATTGCTCGCCTTCATTAGATACTCTGAGATTTACAGGTTGTCCGATTTTGACAGCCTTCCAATCCTGAACAGGAAGATAGATCCTTGTTTCATACCCAACAAGGTTAGCGATCTCAAACAGTGCCTGCCCTGCACCGGCAACATCACCTTCAGCTCCGGTTCTTGATACCACAACGCCTCTTACAGGAGAACGAACTTCGGTATTGTTAAAATTTTCCTGAGCCTGGGTGACTGATGCCACAGCAGATTGATACTGAGATAAGCTGTTTTGGTAAGTGGCAAAAGCATTGTCATATTCAGCCTGGCTTACCGCACTGCTTTCTAGTAATTTTTTTTGCCGGGCAAATTGGGTACTGTCTCTCTGTATGGCAATTTTACTCTGTGCTAACTGAGCTTTTGCCTGGTTTAACTGATCTTTAAAAGTAGCATCGAATATTTTTGCTAAAATCTGTCCCTGACGTACAGTATCTCCTAAATCTACATAAAGTTTGGTAATTCGATTACTAACCTGAGGAGTGATTGCTACAATATCCTGGGCTTTTACTGTTCCGAAAGAGCGGACCTGGTCGGCAATAGGTTGTCTGGTAACGGGCAAAGTTTCAACACTGGTTGTTCTTCCTCCAAATCCACTTCCTCCAAAACCTGAAAATCTTGAATTTTGAGTGCGGTTCCCGTTTTCGTTACCGCCTCCACATCCTGTTATTAAAAGAGCAAGAGTAAGGGCTGTTAAATTTAATTTGATCACGTCCGTATATTTGTTAATTAGTGATGTATAAGACAATAAAGTTCGGTATTTAATTCACCTCTATGTTGTGTTCCATGTAAAAAGAAGCAACAAAAATATTGTTTTACATAATGGTGAATGGCATTAATTGATTGCGTATGTTTGGGCGACAAAACTTCAATAAACCTTCACTATTCAATGAAATTTTTTATCGACACTGCCAACCTGGAAGAAATACAAGAAGCCAATGATCTTGGAGTATTAGACGGGGTTACAACGAATCCAAGTTTATGCGCAAAAATAGGGGTAAGAGATTTTGAAGGGCACATCAAAAAAATATGTGATATTGTAGAAGGTGATGTTTCAGCAGAAGTGGTATCAACCACTTATAATGAAATGGTAGAAGAAGGCAGAAAGATTGCTAAGATAGCGGATAACGTAGTGGTAAAAATTCCTTTAATTAAAGATGGAATTAAAGCCATCAAGACTTTTTCTGATGAAGGAATCAAAACTAATTGCACGCTTTGTTTTTCACCAACTCAGGCGTTGATCGCTGCCAAAGCGGGTGCTACGTACATCTCTCCATTCATGGGGAGATTGGACGACATTTCCAGTGATGGGATGAAGCTGATTGAAGATATTGTGCAGATCTACATGAATTACGGTTTTGCCACCGAGGTTCTTGCAGCAAGCATCCGCCACCCAATGCATGTGGTAGAATGTGCCAAAGCCGGTGCCGATGTGGGTACTATGCCATTGAATGTAATTATGGGATTATTGAAGCATCCTCTTACTGATAGTGGGTTGGCAAGGTTTTTGGATGACTGGGAAAAACTTCAGGAGAGTTTGAAGTAACATGAGCAAAGGCGGGCATTAAAAAATGTTCGCTTTTTTTATTTCTTGAAATGGCTGCCTACTTTCTGCTTATAACTAACTAAACAGCTGCTATGAAAAAACTCTTCTTTCCATTATTCATCTTTTTTTTTGTATTCACAGCTTGTGATGCTGAGCTAAACCGACTTAAACAACAAGCCGACAACGTAACCATCATACGGGATGATTTTGGAGTTCCACATGTGTATGGAAAAACTGATGCTGATGCGGTTTTTGGACTGATGTATGCTCAGGCCGAAGATGACTTTCCGAGAATAGAGCGAAATTACATCTGGGCAATCGGTCGATTAGCAGAAGTGGAAGGTGAGAGTCAGTTATACAGTGATCTTCGGGCTCGTTTATTCATGACGAAAGAAGAGGCGATTGCTAATTACGAAAATGCCCCAAAATGGTTAAAAGCACTCTGTGATGCCTGGGCAAATGGACTAAACTACTATCTTGCCACCCATCCCGAAGTTGAGCCAAAATTACTTACAAAGTTTGAGCCTTGGATGCCTATGTACTTTAGTGAAGGGTCAATTGGCGGAGATATTGAACGGGTTTCTACAAGAAGAATCAAAGCCTTTTATGAGGATAAAGCCTCTTTATCTCTTAATGAATTTGGAAATGGATTAACAGTTCTTGACCCTTATGATGAACCTAAAGGTTCAAATGGATTTGCTATTTCGGGTGATTTGACTGAATCAGGAAATGCCATGTTGCTTATTAATCCGCATACTTCATTTTATTTCAGGGGAGAAGTTCATGCTGTTAGCGAAGAGGGGTTGAATGCATATGGTGCAGTTACCTGGGGGCAGTTTTTTATCTATCAGGGGTTTAATGAAAAAACAGGCTGGATGCATACGTCCACCTACACAGATGTGATCGATGAGTTCAAGCAGGTGATCGAAGAACGGGATGGAAAACTGATGTATAAGTATGGTGAAGAATGGAGAGAGGTAGTAACCAAAGAAGTAACCCTCAAATACAAAGAAGGCAATGAACTGAAAGAAAAAACATTCCCGATGTATCGTACTCATCACGGGCCAATCACTCATATGGTTGACGATCAATGGGTGGCAACAGCGATGATGTGGGAGCCGGTTAAGGCTTTAGAACAGTCTTACACCAGAACTAAGAAATTCAATCATACCGAGTTCAATGAGATGATGAAAATCAAAACGAATTCATCGAACAACACGGTGTTTGCAGATGCTGAAGGAAATATCGCTTATTACCATGGGAATTTTATTCCGGTCAGAGACGATCAGTTTGATTATACACGTCCGGTGGACGGAAGCGATCCTGCAACCGACTGGCAGGGTTTGCATCCGGTTGATGAAGCAATAACTCTCTTGAATCCCGGCAATGGATGGATTCAGAATTGCAACTCTACCCCTTTTACAGCGGCAGCTGAATTCAGCCCGAAAAAGGAAGACTACCCAAGCTATATGTCGAGGATTCCGGAGAATTTTCGGGGAATACATGCAATCGACTTATTATCAAGGGCGGACAACCTGACGTTGGATAAGTTGATAGAATTAGCATACGATCCAAGAGTGCCGGCATTTGAAGAATTAATTCCGGGAGTAGTACGAGCATATGACCGGTCATCCAACAAATATGGAGTTCCAAAAGAAGTAATTGATGTGTTGAGAGACTGGGATTTCAAAACTGATGCAGAATCGGTTGCCATGTCCATTGCTCATTTTTACGGATTGAATTATATGAGAAATGGCGAACGCCCTGATGGTTTAAGTTTTATGGAGCGATTCTCACATTACGGAACTAAATCCCCGTTAAAAGAGAGATTGGAAATTCTGAAAGCCACACTTAATCAGCTTGAAGAAGACTTCGGAACCTGGAATATTGCATGGGGAGAAGTAAACCGGTTCCAGCGATTGGATGGAAGTATCGCTCCTAATTTTGATGATGACCAGCCAAGTTTACCGGTTGGGCTTGCTTCAGGTCGATGGGGAGCATTGGCTTCATATGGTGCTCGTTCATACGATACCAAAAAAATCTACGGGACTTCCGGAAACAGCTTTGTGGCAGTAGTTGAGTTCGGCGATAAAGTAAAAGCAAAGAGTATGCTTGCCGGGGGACAAAGCGGAGATCCTGATTCACCCCATTTCTATGATCAGGCTCAGCGATATATTGATGTGGAATTCAAAGATGTTCCATACTACAGAGAAGATGTAGAAGCCAGAGCTGAGGAAACCTATAGACCGGGAAAGAGAAAGGAGTAACGAATGCTGAATATCCAATAGGGAATATTCAATATTGAGTGTTTTGTCATTCTGCTCCAAAAGCCATTTTCCCGTAGTCATCCCGAGGATACTTCCGAAGGATCTTATGGATGTGATAAACTAAATCATATATTGAAGCAGAGTTTCTGCTAAGTTTTCGAATTGTAAGGTCGGAACGAAAAAATCATTCAGACTCAGCTCTCTTTTTTACCACTTTGAGTATGTTATTCTGAATATCGTTCATGAAAAAATTTGTCCAGATTTGAGTGTACCAATTAAATCTAGTAGAAAGCTTATGCTCACTAGACAAGTGCAGTATGAATTTACTCTCAGAAATTCTTTCAAGCTCATAGGTTCCTTGTAGTACATCAAAATATTTTCCGCCCACGACCACATGTTGATCGAAAGTGGTTGGAGGTATATCCGGTGCTGGGGTAATTGAGAAAGAAATTTTTTTGTAAGGAATCCATTCCGTCACTTCTTCAATAAATAAAACGTCGCCTTTAAAAATAGCCTCTCTTATAGAGCCTACGCCTTCACCTATAAGTTTTGCTTCAACTGGTTTTGGGAATCCTAATTGATAAGAGAAAGAATTTTCTAATTCATCTTCAGATATTTTTGGGACTTCTTTAATATGCTTCCAAATTGATTGGGCATTAGCGTTAATCAAGATTTGAGTTTTTGCAATGCTATTCTTCTCTAATGGCTCAATTTGCTGTTCTAAAGGTGAGATCAAGAATGGGAAAATTATAAAAGAAGTTAGAACAAAAGTTTTTGACTTTTGAGACAACCTAAATTTTTGAAATATACCAGCGATTATCCCTCCTATTGAAGACATAATTAAAAAGATTGGAACCCAAACAACGGCACATATTATTCCTTCCCAGGCAAGTACCAAAGAAGAGGCAATTGTTAGCAGTGATGTAGACCAAGGTTGAAAAATCCAACCTGAAATAGATATATCGTATTTGCCAGAGAGGATAAAAACAGTTATGAAACCCACTACGACAGGAATAAAGAAAATGAAGGAAAGGCTCATTATTTCAAATAGCTCAGATAAAGCACCTAAACCGAATAGAAATCTAGCAAATAACCCATAAATTATACCGAGGCTAATAGATAGATAAAATAAAGAGGCTTCATATCCGGCGATTTTCTTCATAAACTTTTTAAAATATGAAGTCCTCGAAAGAGGGCTTCATCCATTCAACTATTATTTGTCCTCTCCTAAAAATGGATATCTGTAATCCGTTGGAGGCACAAAAGTTTCTTTAATGGTTCGTGGAGAAACCCAGCGCAACAGGTTAATCATCGATCCTGCTTTGTCATTGGTTCCCGAACCTCTTGCTCCACCAAATGGTTGCTGGCCAACTACCGCGCCTGTCGGCTTATCATTAATGTAGAAGTTTCCGGCAGATTGCTCCAGTTTCTTTGTTGCCAGTTCAACAGCGTATCGATCTTTTCCAAAAATAGAACCCGTTAAAGAATAAGGGGAGGTATTATCAACCAATTCAAGGGTTTCTTCGAACTTGTTTTCATCATACACATAAATGGTGATCACCGGCCCGAAGATCTCTTCGCACATGGTGGTGTACTTCGGATCTTTTGAAAGCAAAACGGTTGGCTCCACGAAATATCCTTTTGATTTATCATAGTTACCACCGGCAATTACCTCTACATCAGGGCTGGCTTTTGCGTTGTCGATATATTGTGCAATATTATTGAAGGACTTTTCATCAATCACTGCATTGATGAAGTTGGTAAAATCTTCCGTTCCGCCCATTTTGAAAGTCTTCAGGTCTTCAACCACATAATTCTTCACATCTTCCCAAAGATTAGAAGGAATATACGCACGTGATGCGGCTGAACATTTTTGTCCCTGGTACTCAAACGCCCCCCGGCTGATTGCAGTAGCCACTTCTTTAGCATTTGAAGATTTGTGGACCATGATGAAATCCTTTCCACCGGTTTCACCTACAATGCGCGGGTAAGATTTATAGTTTTTGATATTCTCACCAATGGTTCTCCAGATATGCTGAAATACCCCGGTACTTCCGGTAAAGTGAATACCGCCAAAATCCTTATGAGAGAAAATCACATCTCCGGCTGTCGGGCCATCTACGTAAATAAGATTGATTACTCCGTCGGGTACACCTGCCTCACGGAATACTTCCATCAATACATTGGCGGAGTAGATCTGGGTAAAAGCAGGTTTCCAGACAATCGTGTTACCCATCATAGCAGCAGAAGTTGGGAGGTTTCCGGCAATAGCGGTGAAGTTGAACGGAGTCAAAGCAAATACAAATCCTTCAAGCGGACGTTGCTCAACCCGGTTCCAGATTCCCTCAGAAGACTCCGGTTGCTGAGCATAGATTTGAGTCATGTATTCTACATTGAATCTCAGGAAGTCAATAATCTCGCAAGCGGAGTCGATCTCAGCCTGGAAAGCATTCTTTGACTGGCCTAACATGGTAGCCGCATTTAATTTTGCCCGGTATGGGCCGGCAATAAGCTCTGCAGCCTTTAAGAAGATACTAGCCCTGTGCTCCCAACCCATATTCGCCCAGTCAGCTTTTGCAGCCATTGCAGCATCGATGGCCTGCTCAACATGGGAAGCATCGCCTTCAGAAAAATATCCCAGAACATGCTTGTGATCGTGAGGAGGAGACATTGGTTTTTTATTGTTAGTAGTAACCAGCTTGTCTCCGATGTACATAGGTACATCAATTTCTTTTGATCGGGCCTCTTTTAAAGCAGCTTGCAGCTCTTTGCGTTCAGGTGAGCCTGGTGCATAGCTTAAAATAGGTTCGTTTATTGCTGGAGGGACATTAAAAAATCCGGTGGCCATAGTTGTTTTTCTTAGTTTGATTATTCTTTAAAAAAGCTTTTGAATATACGGTTTAGTTGATGGATTATGAAGAACGAGAATGCTAACGATTAATAGTTGTTTGTTATTTAAAGTATAGCTTCTAGCCGTTACGGATAACTAAAATCGTTTCAGAAGTAATCTGAGAACATGTAATAATTTGTGTGTGGTCATTTCTTTAATAGCCGGGATTATATTAGATTCTTAAAAACCAAACCAATTTAGTGCTATGTGGTATTCGTCTCTATCAATGAAAATGAATAAAAAAGCATGTTTAATTCTGGCTTTTATCACTTTTCCAGCGTCTCTTTTTGCACAGATTAATGAACAAGACCCTTTTTTCAACAATTATACGTTAGGTGCAAACTCTGAAATCATTGCTATAAATGGAGGAGGAGATACAACAGTTGTAAAAATATTTGATGCGGGGGGAGATATCCTTACTTCCGGAATTACAGAAGTAAGCTCATTAGTAATTCAGGCCCCGTGGGGAATTGTTGGCGATTCCGCTGATGTGGACATTGATCTATTAACCGGAGATTTTGATGGAGACGGCTACGATGAATTTGTAGGAGCATGGCCAGGCCCGGATAGCACAGTTACGTTGTATTATTCGAAGGTAAACCCAACTACGTTTGAACTCGAGAACCCAACCCCGGTTTCTGTACAGGCATTAGGGTTCACAAAGTTATTTCAGATTAATGAGTTTGACATCAAGCCTGTCATCCGGTTAGAAAAAATGCAGGCTGATAATGATCCCGAGCCGGAGTTTATTCTTGCATATTGGGGATATGAAGACGGAACCGGAGGGCCTATACAGATCATACTTTTTGATAATGATGGCGGAGCAGTTCTTCAGGTAGCCACATCCATTTCAACCGAAAGCCTTACACCAAATATTAATAATGCCGGGGGAAATCTTAGAAGAAGTACAAAATTTGAAGTAGCTGCAGGAGATTTTGATGGAGACGAAACAGAAGAACTCGTGTTATTTAGCGTAATTCCCGGAACAACTGGGGGAGGAAGCCCTAATTTAGGTTGGAAGCTTGTAGCAACCACTTATGATGTAACCAATGGGGAGCTGGAAAAAATCGGGACGATAACAACGTTGCCATTTGAAGAACCAGGGAATGCCAACGAACATATTATGAGAATGGCACTAGCCGCCGGCGATTTTAATGGCGATAGAATAGACGAACTGGCGTTCGGTTATGGAGAAAGCCCAAATAATGCACAAAGTATGCGAACCGATTTATTTGTGTACAAAGTGGAGCAGGATCTATCCGGTTTGACTGAAATGGATCAGGTTTTTATTGGTACTAACAACGGAAATAAAGGGTGGCCAATGTCGATCATTACCTCAGATGTAAATTTTGATGGAGCAGAGAATATACTTTTTGCTTCCAGAACAGGAATGAATACATATCTCGCAGATTCTCAATTGCAGCTCCAATCTGTGGGCGGGGTTTCTTTATCTACAACAAGAGAGCAGCGTTTTCACAGAACAATTGCCATTTCAGATCTGGATATCACAGAAAGCGATTCTTTACGGCTTGAATTGGTTACTCTTGATAACAACGGAATACGGGTTTGGCAAAACACTCCCGAAGATGACTTTGGAAATGAAGGAATTCAGTTTTCTACCGCCACAAATACATTCGATGCAGAAGCAGGCTTTACCGGTATTGCTATTGCAACGGGTGACTTTGACGGAGATGCCGTGCGCCTGGGAGCTCCAACAGTTCAAACAGTAACAGATATTGTTCAACCCCTGATTATACTTAATGCGCCTCCCATTCACTTTGATGTTTTTAATGGAGAGAATTTCGATATAAACAAATGCTTTAATGATAATCCTGATATCAATTGTAATCATCGTGCTATTTACGAAAATGCAACCAGCCAGGAATTTGAGGTAGCCACCGAGATATCTGCCGATTGGGGAGTATCCGAATCTATCGAAGGGGAGGCAGGTGTGGCTTTAGGCCCAGTTCAGGCATCAGTTAGCGGCAGTTTAACAAGAGGCTACGGAGAAGGTTTTGGCAAAGTAGATGGAAGCTCACAAAAAGTAACGGTAAAAGTAACATCCGATGCAGTTGATGATGATCGAATTTATGCTACTGTTTCCAATTACGACATTTTTGAGTACCCGGTATATGCTGATGGCAATCAAACAGGAAGCGTAATTGTAGTAAATCCAAAGTTTATTGGATTAGATGGATTACAAAATACCTGGTTTGGAAGTAAAAGTGGTTTAGCCGGAGACTATATCAATCATCATGAGGTTGGTAATATTCTTTCCTATCCAGGTACGGTAGATTTACCATTTGGAGCTACTTTTTTTGGCAGCGGCGGCATCCAAGGCGGCGGGGGAGATACCTGGGAATTGTCTAATTCTGCCGGGCAAACGTGGGAATTAAGGTTTAGCTCAGAAAGTATTTCTCAACGAACGCAGGGAGCGTTCCAAACCGTGGGCAGTTCTGCCAGTGTTTCAGGCGGGGTTGAATTTGGTCCTGTTCAGGCAAGTGTTACGGCATCCACTTCCAGTACTTACACAAGCACCCAAATATCTACCCATAAAACTACTGTTCAGCAAGAAAGTGCCCTGCAGGTTCAGTTTGGCCAAATTGACGGCTCCATTTTAGGCTCTAAAACCTACACGGTTTCACCTTTTGTGTATTGGGGATCGAACGGCGCATTGGTATTAGATTATGCTGTAAATCCTGATGTTAGTGCCGGAGTGCCTTCCTGGTGGGAAGAGCGATATGGCTCGAATCCCGATATGACGATGATACTTCCATGGAAATATGATGAAGAAAAAGGGCTGGGAAGCACCAATGCAGACCTGCAGAGCGAAGAAACCAGAGATGTTCTTTTCTCTAAAGATAAACCACAACCCGGTGACACTGTTAGTATTAAGGCGAGAATTCAGAACTTTAGTTTAACCAATAATACATCTCCAACAAAAATCCGCTTCTATATAGGCGATCCCCGAAATGGTGGAACCCTGATCGTAAATCGGCACTCGCAGAGTATGGTGGAAATTGCCGCAACGAATGCCCGCGAATCGCGGGTTGCAACGCTGGAAGACTGGGTTATCCCGGATAATGTGGGCGGCGACACTTTTATCTATGTGAGTATTGATGAGAATAATGAGATCGCAGAAGTGCACGAGGATAACAATATTGCCTGGAAACTTCTCAATCCGGAACTGCCAATGTCTGTTTCAAATGAGGAGGATATTTCTGAAGTAAAATCATTCCGGTTACATCAAAATTATCCAAATCCATTTAACCCCGGTACAAACATTTCGTACGAGCTTTCTTCTACCCAGCGTGTGAGCCTGGTAGTATTTGACATCACCGGCCGAAAAATTTCTGAACTTGTTAACAAAAGGCAAACGGCCGGTACGTACGCGGTAAATTTTAACGCAGGTAACCTGGCAAGCGGAGTTTACATTTACAGATTACAAACTGGGGAATTTAGCACCAGCAAAAGAATGGTTTTGATAAAATAACGCTTTGCTCAAGCTTCTTTACTTATTTCGAGCTTGTTTAGCTGGGCTACATATTGTCGGTTTCAAGTGTGGTAGTCAGCAAAATCCTGATGGTGTAGTACTTTGCCATCCTTTATGGCAGAAAAAATCATTTCGTTCTTTACATGCTATCAGTAATTTGAAACCGGGATTTTAAAGCAGGGTGAAAAGTACTATGCAATCAATAATATTCTGGCAAAAAAGATGCGAGTTTAAAAAACATATTTTTTTGTTCTTTTTTATTAGACAGAAAAAAACCCAGATTTAAGCCTGCAAAATTGAGAGGGCTAATTCTGAATAATCATACATACTGTTATGCCTTTCCAATCAAATCCTGAGCAATAATACTGGATGAAAGTACTCCGGGTAACCCTGCTCCGGGATGGGTTCCTGCTCCAACAAAATATAATCCATCCACATCCTCTGATTTATTGTGTGGCCGGAACCATGCCGATTGAGTCAGAATCGGCTCAACAGAAAAAGCAGAACCTTTATGACTGTTAAGTACATCCCTAAAGTGTAGCGGATTGATATAATATTCTGCAACCAGGTTTTCCTGAAGATCCGGCAAATAGTTCTCTTCAAGGAAGTTCATAATAGCATCGCGATACCTGGGAGCAAATTCATTCCAGTCCGTGCCACTGTCTAAATGCGGAACCGGCGAAAGTACATAAAAACCTTCGTGTCCTTCCGGGGCAATACTGGAATCCGTAATCGTTGGCATATGCAGATACAAAGAGAAATCCTCAGCAACTTTTTTATTATGGAAGATATCATCCAGTAACCCTTTATAGCGTTTGCCAAGAATAATATTGTGATGAGCCAGACCTGAGTCCAAATATCGTTTCTTGGTTCCGAAATAGATCACGAAAAGTGACATACTGTACCTGGTGCGGTCAATTTTATGATCCGTGTATTTTTTACGATGCTTTGGATTAATCAGATTTTTATATGTAAAGCCAACATCTGCATTAGATACCACAATATCAGCTTCGAGGGTTTCTCCGTTTTGTAATCGTACCCCTGTGGCCTTTCCATTTTTTACCAGGATTTCATCCACTTCGGCCTCCAGATGAAATGTACCACCTTGTTCAGAAATTAATTTTTCAAAAGCATGTACAATGGCACCCGTTCCACCCATCGCATAATGAACGCCCCATTCTCTTTCCAGATAATGAATCATTGCATAAATGGATGTAGTGTCAAATGGATTACCGCCAACCAGTAGTGGGTGAAAGGAGAAACATTGCCTGAGGAAATCATCTTTGATAAACTGAGCAACATATTTATACACTGTTTTGTATGATTGCAGCTTGATCAAATCAGGAGCAACCTTCAGCATATCGGTAAATTTCAAAAAAGGCTGGTCAGCTAAATCAACAAAGCCTTTATCGAAAATGGCTTTTGTTGTGCTAAGGAACTTCTCATAACCGGTAACATCTCCCGGACTTCTTTTCTCGATTTCTTTGATCGTAAATTCATGGTCATTATTGTAATCAAATTTTTTACCCTCATGATCAAAGATCCTGTAAAAGGGATTACATGGCACAAATGTTACATAATCTTCTCTCTTCTTGCCGGCTGCTTTCCAGATATCATCGAACATAAATGGAGCAGTAATTACAGTCGGACCGCCATCAAATTTAAAGCCATTTTGTTCATACACGTAAGCCCGGCCGCCCAGCTTATCTCTTTTTTCAAGGATAGTTACATCATGCCCGTTCGATAATAAACGGGAAGCGGCGCCAAGACCCCCGAATCCACTTCCGATAACAATAATTTTTTTCTTCATGTGATTTCGATTTCAAAATTCACATCAGTAACCGAAAACAGAAGGTAATCAATCCCGTAGAGTTCAATCGTTTTCAATCTGCTTCACAAACCCGTTGAAACCCCTCTTCTTAAAGCGTTCTTGTTCTTTCTTTGCTTTATCCTTGTCTTTATAAATGCCGAAATAAACCCGGTAAACAGTACTCCCGTTTAGTTTAAGTGTTTCTACTCGGCTGCCTTTTATTTCTTTAGATCTTTTCTCAGCAGACAAAATATCATTATAAGAACCAAGCTGAACAGTATAGGTGGGAACTTTGAGATCTGTAACCCGTGAATTTTTTAGATCTCCTTTAACAAGATAGAGTTTAACGTTTGCTGTTCCGGGCCCGATCATTTCAATAGCTTCGGCTGCTCCCTTCGAGAGATCGATAATTCTGTCTTTGGCATAAGGGCCGCGATCGTTGATGCGAACCCTGATCGACTTTCCATTATCCTGATTTTCCACGATTACTTCGGTATTGAAAGGGAGTGTGCGGTGTGCAGCTGAAACTCCATTCATATCAAAAGTTTCGCCATTGGCGGTGAGCCGCCCATTAAAATGTGGCCCATACCAGCTTGCCACTCCGGTCTCTATAAGGTTTCCTTTTTTATTTGATGAAGAGATTTCTTTGCCTTCAAAATTAGTACCCTTTCGCGTTACACCGCATGAAAGTAAAAATATGGCAATAAAGAGTACGGGTAAAAGTCTAAACGTACACTGCATATGTGTAGATGATGAAATTATGTTTAAAAGATAATTAAATCGTTTGGTGAAACCCATTCAAACAACTATCATCCGAAACTTTTTAGTATTTCTATGGGGTCAGAATCTTTTTTCATTACTTATTACATCATCGCAGCGAATGTACTGGTTTCCTTCGCTGGTTTTTATGGTTCTTCAAAAGTGATAGAAACAGGTATGTTGATGCCATACCGAACTATCAGAAATAAAACCTGGTATGAAGTTATTACTTCTGGTTTTGTGCATGCAAATTTTACTCACCTGTTGTTCAACATGTTTACATTATTCTTTTTCGGGCCAATTATGGAGATACAAATAGGTGAGGTTCCGTTCTTAGGGCTTTATTTTACAGGCTTGATTGCCTCTTCCATTCCATCACTAATCAAGCATAAAGACAATCCGGAATACGCCACACTTGGTGCTTCAGGAGCAGTAGAAGCAGTACTCTTTGCATTTATCCTGCTTTTCCCAATGGAGCCGATCTATTTGATGTTCATTCCAATTGGGATACCGTCTGTGATTTTTGGAGCTCTGTTCGTTGGTTACAGCATTTATGCCAGCAAGAAAGAAGGTAAGATCAACCATGAGGCGCATATAGCTGGGGCAGCCTGGGGGATTATTTACATGCTCATTTTTGTGCCCTTTGCACTCGATCATGTTTTAACAATGCTAGGGCTAATTTAGAAGTAAGATACAAGATAAAAGATGTAAGAAAACTGTTGAAAATCTCATGTCTCACATCTTAAATCTTACATCTATTACCCATTTTTAGCTCTGAATTCTTTCATGAAATTGGTAAGTGCTTCTACACTTTCTAATCCACACGCATTGTAGATGCTGGCCCGTATTCCACCCACACTTCGATGGCCTTTCAAAGCAACCAGATCATGAGATTTAGCTTCAGAAATAAAGGTTTGTTCCAGTTCTTCGGATGGTAAACGGAACGTTACATTCATGTTAGAACGAGAAGCTTTTTCTGCAGTTCCTGTGTAAAAGTTGTCCATATCAATTTCGCCATAAAGCATGTCTGCTTTTTGCTGGTTTAGTTTTTCGAAGTAGGAGAGCCCTCCTTTGTTTTCCACCCATTTTAAAACTAAGCTTATTAAGTACACGGTAAATGTTGGTGGTGTATGGAACATTTTAGCAACATGAGTTCGATAATCAAGCATGGTTGGAATGTTGGAGTTATTGATTCTGGCCAGGAAATCTTTTTTGATGATGACTACCGCAACACCCGAAGGCCCGATATTTTTCTGGGCACCGGCATAAATCATCCCATGTTTTCGAATATCAATGGGGCGTGATAAAAAATCTGAGGAGGCGTCACAAATCAAGGGCACACCATTAGTTTCAGGCTCTGTTGCAAACTGAGTTCCAAAAATGGTGTTATTGGAAGTAAAATGAACATAATTTGCATTCCCGGAGAGAGAAAGTTCTTCAGAAGTTGGAACACGATTAAAGTTAGAGCCCTCGCTGGTATAGGCAACATGTACATTACCAAAAACTTTAGCCTCTTTAATGGCTTTGGTTGACCATGTACCTGTATTGATATAATCAGCAGTTTCTCCTTCCCCAAGAAAATTCATAGCCGCTTGTACAAACTGAAGGCTGGCACCACCTTGCAGAAACATTACTTCATAATCATCATCTAACCCAAGGATGTCAATAAGGCTTTGACGGGCATCTGCATCAATCTTAGTGTATTCCGGTCCACGATGACTCATTTCCATAATGGAAGAACCAGTTCCCTGATAGTTTGTTAATTCTGATTGTGCTTGCTCTAACACCTCCAGAGGTAAAGCAGCCGGGCCTGCACTAAAATTATGAACACGTTTCATAAGAGTGGATTTTAAATGTTGATTAGACTTTGATTTAAAAGGTATGAACCAGAAAGCCCGAACGAAGTTTAGGCTCAAACCACGTTGATTTCGGCGGCATTAGCAACCCGGCATCAGAAACATCAACCAGTTCCTGAATGTTTGTAGGATATATACTAATTGCCAATTCGGCTTTTCCCGAGTTCACCAGTTTTTCAAGCTCTTCAGTTCCTCTTATTCCCCCTACAAAAAACAGGTTTTTATCAGTTCGTTGATTAGTGATTCCCAAAAAAGGTTCTAAAATATGCTCCTGTAAACGAGCTACATCCAATGTTGAAGCTACGTCAGATTTTGAACTGTCTGGGAGAGTAAGCGAATACCACTCACCTTTTATGTAGAGACAAATATTTCCTTTTGTTTGTGGTTCGGGATTATCTGTTTTTGCCAGATTGAATTTTGTTTCCAGTTTTGAGAAAAAATCATCCGGGAGGTTATATACAATTCTGTTGTAAGAAAGAATTTCCATTTGTTGCATAGGAAAAACTACAGCAGGGAAAAAATTGTATTCTTCCCGGCCGGTATGATCTGGATTCTGATTTTTCATTTCTTTGGCCGCTCTGGAAGCACTTGCACACCGGTGGTGGCCATCCGCTATATATAGATTTTTAACGCTGGCAAAAGCATCATCAAAATTTCTGGTATCTTCAATTTTCCAGATAATATGCTCAATATCACCTGTGGTGACCTGATAAAGTGGTTCGTTTTTTTCAACAGATTTCATCATTTCAGAAATGCCAACCTGGTCATCAAATGTGATCATCACAGGTTCAGCATGAGCCTGTTGAGTTATTATATGTTTTGTTCGATCGTCTTCCTTATCAGGCCGGGTGAGTTCATGCTTTAAAATAATTTCATCATCGTATTCCTGTGTACTTACACAACCGTAAATACCTGATTGAGATCGGCCTCTCCAATTCAACTTATATAGATAAAGTGCTTCGCTGCTCTCTTGTACATAATTTTTGGATGCGAGAAGGGTTTTTAAATTTTCGGCCCCTTTTTCATAAACTTCTGCTGCATGGATGTCAACATCGCCAGACAGATCTATTTCTGGCCTGATAACATGAAGAAAGCTTTGAAGTTTACCTTCAGCCATTGTTTTTGCTTCTTCTGTATTAATTACATCATACGGTACGCTGATGATTTGTTCAGCGGTTTCAGGCTTTGGCCGCCATGCTTTGAAAGATTTAACGATTGCCATTTTTTTATCTGAATTTTTGTGGAAAGCAAAGGTACCTAAAAATGAACTTTATTTATCTTAAAAGACCTTATTTTTATGAAAACCTTAAAAGAAAAGAGATTTATGAATACAGATAGTTTGAACCCAGACCAGCAAGATCAACTTTTATGTATGATGCTTATTCAACAGCATCAGCAAATAGCTATGATGGGAATGGGAAAATTAAAAAATCCTGCCACAGACAAAATCGAGCGCGAGCTTGCGTCAGCTAAATATGCGATAGATACTTTGAATATGTTTGAGAAATATACCAAAGGCAATCTTCCTCAAGAATTAAAAGGATTCTTGGATCAAACACTCACAAACCTTCGTTTGAATTACGCTGATGAAATAAAGAAAGGAGATGGAGATTCTTCAGCCGCTGAAAGTGAAGACTAAGGAAATAGAGGCAGGGGGCGGGGTGGTTTTCAGAATAAGTTCTGAAGGAAAAACCGAAGTACTGCTGATTTTTAGAAATAGCGTTTGGGATTTGCCAAAGGGCAAGAGGGGGAAAAATGAAACTAGAAGAGAATGTGCCGCCCGTGAGGTAATGGAGGAAGTTGGATCAGGTGAGTTGCCGCTGATTGTGAAAGAATTAGTAACAACGAAGCACTCTTACATGCAGAAAAGGAAAAAATACGTTAAGATTACTTATTGGTATTCCATGCAATTCGAAGAAGATCGAATTTTCGTTCCACAAACAAGTGAAGGGATCGAAAAAGTAGAATGGAAACAGTTAGAAACTGCTATTTCAAAGGTTGGATATGAAAACCTTGTGTCGGTTTTAGAGAATTTTGAGCAAAAACTTCCTAAAATAAAAAAGGCATGAAAGAAACTTCATGCCTTTAAGGTTTAAAAGATAAACTAGTTAGTTCGAGAGTCTAAATATAATTGGTAAACTCATCTGAACTCGGACAGGTCGTCCACGCTGGCTTCCTGGTTTAAATTTGGCAGTTCTAATCACTCTAAGAGCTTCTTCATCACAACCACCTCCGATTCCACGAATTACTTTAGGATTTTCAACATTACCTTTTTCATTTACAACAAATTGAACAGTAACACGTCCTTCAATACCTGCTCTTACCGCAACGTCTGGGTATTTGATGCGGCTTTGTAGTTTTTTTAAACCACCAGGAAGTTCAGGCATGTTTTCTACTACAATAAAGATCTCATCTTCTTCTTCGTCAGCGGGTGGTGGTGGTGGTGGAAGGTCCATTGGCCCGTCTAAATCAAATTCTGCTATATCAAGAATTTCATCTTCAATGATTTCTTCGTTAGGAACTTCAACCGGTACTTGTGGTCGAGGAGGAGGTGGAGGTGTCTCAATCTGTTTTGTCTGAATAACGTCCTCCATCATTACTTCTTCTTGGTCTTCAATGGGTGGTGGTTCAGGTGGAGGGCTGTACAGGTTAATTCTTACGGCAGCAATCATAAAAACGAGTGCTATGATTAAACCTGTTTGCAAATACACGTTATATGAACGCTTCAAATCTGCTTTCGGAACTTTTCTTTTATTAATCATAATGTTTATTCCTAGTAAATTCTTGAACGTTAAAGAAACTGATAATTCAGTTTGACTGCAAGTCCTTTTTTAAAGGTTTTGACCGAAAAACGACTTTACTATGTAAATATTCTGCAAATACTATCTATTTAATTTGAAATACACGTTTCACACCTTTTTTACCCTCACAAATTTTCCACTCTAAACTTCTGCAGTAAATTTATACGTTAATGACCCTTGGATTTATTGTATGTGCTTGTTAGAAGATAGATTATATGGTAACAACATTACACATGCTGATGTTGTCGGCAAACTGGCCTTCCATAAGGGAGGTTAGTTACTTTCGGGCTCTGAAGGTTCTGGAAATATTTTCTTAAATACGATGGTAAGTATACCCAAAGCGGCAAGTGAACCAAGAAGGTCGGCTATAAAGTCATACAGTTCGGCATTACGACCCGTAGGAATGAACAACTGAAGCATTTCTATCGCTATACCGAACAAGGCTGAACACAATAATACATAGGGTAGTTTGGGTTTCTTTTTTTGTTTGATGGTTAAGACGCCGCCAAATAAGATGGTCCAAGCCAGGAAAATGATAAAGTGCCCAAGTTTATCTTGCTGCCAGAATGTACTCGGGAGATTATAATTAGAAGGAAATAGCGTTCCTACCAGCGTTAGAATGGTAACGATGACAAACAATGCAGGTACTGCTTTTTTATATTTGGCTAACCTTGAAGTATAATTCTGTTCGTTCATAATATGTCTAATGGAGCAAGATAGTCACCGTCGTTTTTTTCAATAAATGTATCCGCTTTCTTTTTTCCATCGAGTAATGCGGAGCAAATAGCTAATGTCGTATGCTCATCGATCAAGCTACGTGCAGCGATTTTACCGGCTAATACATCACCAAAACCCGCTCTTGAAAAGATGTTTGTTTGATATCCGGTTATATACCTATTTCCGTCAGGAGTTCCAATAACTGTCGGAGAACCTTTAGAAACTATAGTGGCAGATAAATTGCCTGCCATAATAGAGGCTTTTGATATTCGTTCTTGATCGCTGCTTATAGTAGAATTAGTAAGTGCAGCTAACTCTCCCGGATGGGGCGTTAATATCCAGTTAGATGGTGCGGGCTTTTGTATAACCGGCAACTGAGCTAGAGCAAAAAGTGCATCAGCATCAATAACTGCGTTTCCTTCATATGTGGCAAGTAGCTGCCGGGTAAAAGCAATAGTGTCTTTATTTCTACCCAAACCCGGGCCTATAAGTAAAACTCCGGGCTTTTCCTGGAGGATTGCCTGTACATCTTTCAAATGACTGAGCGCAAACGAAACATCAGCTGAATTACCGACAGGCTTCTTGATAATTTCTACCAGATTCTTTTCATAAATGTCCAGCAGGCCTTTTGGTGTAATTAGTGTTACGGCTCCTATTCCTGAGGCCCATGCACTTTGAGCAGCTAATATGGCTGCACCCGTTAAGCCTTCGGAGCCAGCTACGATATAGAGCATTCCATCCGCATATTTATGCTTTCTTGTTTTGCCAGATTTATATCGTTTAACCCATTGCTCATCCATTAGAAAATGCGAGACATCTTTTAGGTGATTAGGAAAAGGAAGATCGCAAAGTATGATTTCTCTTGAATGCGTTGGACCATTGTTTAAGAAAAATCCGGGTTTGTATGCTCCAAACGTCAACGTGTAATCAGCTGTAACTGCAACTCCCATTACCTCTCCGGTATCTCCGTGTAAACCTGAAGGAATATCGAGAGCACATGTTGGTGCCGTTTGTTGGTTTATCCAATCAACAGCGTCTGCATATACCTCTCTAAGATTTGAAGAAAGACCTGTGCCCAAGAGGCCATCTACAATGAAGTCACATGCGAAATGTAAGCTTGATGGGTCAAATGTACTATGAATGGTAATAGGACTATCCAGTTTGCACAGAAGGTCAAAATTGCGTGAAGCATCCGGGCTTAGGTTTTCTGTTCCTTCAACAAAGATTAATGTAAGCTGGAATTGGTATTGAGCGAGTACACGTGCTACAACAAGTGCATCTCCGGCATTATTACCTTTTCCGCACAATATGATTCCATGACCCCCATCAGGAAATTTGGAATGGATAAAATCAGCGGCCTTATTCCCGGCTACTTCCATCAACGTGAATCCATCTATACCAAATTCATGAATTGTACGCTCATCCATTTTTCTGCACTCATCGGTAGTGCAAATATAGAAGGTATGAGGAACCAGGTCGCGACTCATAGCAAAGTGGGTTAGTACGCCTTGGCAAAAAGCACACGCTTGTTAGATGGCTTACCTGTTACCATGCATACACCAGGTTCTCCATCAGCGAGTGGGATACAACGAATAGTAGCTTTGGTTTCTTTTTTGATGAGCTCTTCCGTTTCATTGGTGCCATCCCAGTGGGCATATACAAATCCACCTTTTGTTTCGATGACCTTCTTAAATTCGTCGTAGGTGTTTGCCGTCGAAGTCGCATCATCTCGACGTTTTTTTGCAGCTTCAAAAAGGTCATTTTGGATGGTTGGTAGCAAGTTATTGATCATTTCACCAATACCATCTCTGGACTGTATACTCTTCTCTAACGTATCTCTTCTGGCCAGCTCGATATTACCATTTTGAATATCACGTGGCCCAATCGCTATACGTAAAGGAGTTCCCTGAGCTTCATGTTCGGCGAATTTAAAACCTGGTTTGAGGTTGTCACGACTATCAAGCTTTACTCGAATACCCAGGGTTTTGAGCTCATCAAAAATACCATCTCCATATTCAAGTACGGCAGCTCGTTCTTCATCACTTCTATAAATAGGCACAATAACAACTTGAACAGGAGCGATGCGAGGGGGCAGCACTAATCCGTTATTATCGGAATGCGTCATGATTAGCCCGCCAATAAGCCTTGTCGATGTTCCCCAGCTGGTAGCCCAAACCAGTTTATGTTCGCCATCTTTATCCTGAAATTTCACATCAAATGCTTTAGCAAAGTTCTGTCCCAGAAAATGAGAAGTGCCTGCTTGTAAGGCTTTTCCATCCTGCATAAGCGCTTCTATACAATAGGTATCAACAGCACCGGCGAATCGTTCGCTTTCCGTTTTCACGCCAATAATAACAGGCATAGCCATCAAGTCTTCTGCAAACGAGCGATATACTTCTAACATTTGCAGGGTTTCATCAACGGCTTCTTGCTCAGTTGCATGAGCGGTATGCCCTTCCTGCCATAAAAACTCCATGGTGCGAAGGAAAAGTCTCGTGCGCATTTCCCAGCGAACAACATTAGCCCATTGGTTAATTAAAATGGGGAGGTCTCTGTATGATTGAATCCAATCTCTGTAAGTGTCCCAAATAATGGTCTCGGAAGTAGGTCGGACGATCAATTCTTCTTCAAGTTGAGACTCAGGGTCTACTTCTACTCCGCCGTCTACTGCTTTTAACCGGCTATGCGTAATAACAGCACATTCTTTAGCAAATCCTTCTACGTGCTGTGCTTCTTTCGATAAAAAAGACTTTGGAATAAAAAGCGGGAAATAGGCGTTTTCGTGGCCCGTTTCCTTGAACTTGGCGTCCATGCCGGCCTTCATGTTTTCCCATAAGGCCATTCCATTAGGACGGATAACCATACAGCCTCTTACCGGAGAGTTATCGGCTAATTTGGCTTCCCTGATTACATCAAGGTACCATCTGGAATAATCTTGTTCGCGCTTTGTTATTTTTTGTGCCATATGCCTAGCAACCCTGGCAGGGTTGTTCTGAGTTTTTAATTTTTTGGTTGCTAACCCTGTCAGGTTTAGGGCGGAATGAAAGGTAACAAATGTAGAAATCACATTTAGATGAATTCCCTTAAAATTTGTTTACGGTTAACATAGGAAGTGCTTATATTTGGCATCCTTTTTAAAAGGAATGTCGCAAAAACTCTAAATCGCTAAAATGTATTTAACTTTAGTGGTTCCGTGGTAGATAAAAATGGCGTGGTAGCTCAGATGGTTAGAGCGCACGACTCATAATCGTGAGGTCGGCGGTTCAATTCCGCCCCACGCTACAAGACAAAGCCCAGTTCAGAAATGAGTCGGGCTTTTTTATATTTTAGAAAATAAAAAAGCCGTCCCCAAATCAATGTAGGACGGCTAATATCATCTACAGACGGCTATTACCCCATTTGCAGTTAAAACATAAACGAAATAGCCCGGTTGCTCAATGGTAGGATTTGCGTAATTTATCTACATAATTTTGCGTATAAAGAATTTTTGCTGCAATATCACGAAAGTACAAAGATCACGTACTAATCTACTTTATTACTTAAAGCATAACGCACCAGGCTAGCGGTATTTTTTAATCCAAGTTTTTTAAGAAGATTGGTGCGGTGTTTATCAACAGTGCGGGAGCTAATGAATAGCTTGGTACCAATTTCTGAACTGGTCATTCCCTTCACTAAATAAGAAAGTACTTCTTTTTCTCGCGGGGTGATGGAAGATTTAATTCCTTTTTTTAATCGTGACAGCCGCAAGTATTCTCTGGTCATCATTTTTGAGAACTGCTTACCCAGGTGGGTTTCACCATTTGCAATTTTTTGAGCAGCATCAACGAATTCGATTTTATCAACAGATTTTAAAACCAAACCGGAAGCTCCTGAATCCAGGAATTCGTTTAATATTTCTTCAGAAGCAAGCTCAGCTAACACCAACAGATTTGCAGCCGGGAACTTTTTGGCGATTCTGTTTGCCAATTCTATTCCATCAATTTCCGGCATCTCGAAAGAAAGTACACATACATCAGGTAATACACTTTCATATGCAGTGAGTATGAGAGCGCCATTGTCTATTTCACTCAGGACATCAAAACCAGCCCCGTTAAGAATAGACACTAATCCATGTCTGAATATTTCGTTGCCGTCTGCAACTATCGCAGTTATTTTACCCATGAGACCTCCCCAGGCCCATTGGTTTACAAATGGATGGATAATTTAATTAAAATAATCGGTTAGGCAAGCTTTTTTTTGCTCAATGTATAAGATTGTCGTTTTTTCTGTAGAAATGTCTTTAAGTAAAAATAAAAAAGTTCTTTATCGAGAATTATTTGTATTGACCTTCCCTCCTTTAAAAAAGTGGATTCGATAGCAATCAAAACCAAGCTATTCGTTATGGCATTGCTTATTTTTAACCTCCTTAATAACCAAAGTTTTTATTCTACGATTCACTTAAAACATAATGACACTTAAACGAACACACACCTGCGGAGAACTGACAACCAGGAACATTGGAGAAGAAGTAATTTTAAATGGATGGGTTGGCCCCCGTCGTGATTTAGGAGGCGTAATTTTTATAGACTTGCGCGATCGTTATGGAATTACGCAGGTTGTTTTTACAGAAACGGATGAAAGTTTGCACTCTAAAGCAGAAGAATTACGCGCGGAATATGTGATTGGTGTGAAAGGAAAAGTAATAAGCCGGGGAGAGGAAAACTTAAATCCGAATTTGGTTACGGGAGAAATTGAGGTGGAAGCTGCTGAGCTTGTTTTCTATTCAGAAGCACAAACTCCACCATTTGAAATTAAAGACGGGATTTCCACGAACGAAGATACCAGGCTTAAATATCGTTATCTGGATTTACGTCGCCCGGAAATGCAAAAAAAAATGATGGTGCGTTCAAAAATGTATCAGGCGATCAGGAATTATTACCATTACCATAATTTTGCAGAAGTAGAGACCCCAATGCTGATGAGAAGCACCCCGGAAGGTGCCCGCGATTACCTGGTGCCAAGCCGGGTGAATGAAGGTAAGTTCTTTGCTCTCCCCCAAAGTCCGCAAACTTACAAGCAACTGCTCATGGTCTCGGGATACGATCGCTACTTTCAAATAGTAAAATGTTTCCGGGATGAGGATTTAAGGGCCGACCGCCAGCCTGAGTTCACTCAAATTGATGTTGAGATGAGCTTTGTTGATGAAGAGGCAGTATTTGAAATGCACGAAGGCCTGCTGAAAGAAATTTTTACCGAAACAGTTGGAGTTGATCTGCAATTGCCTTTTCCAAGAATGACGTACGATCAGGCAATGAGTACGTATGGTACAGATAAACCAGATATCCGGTTTGGGATGGAGTTTGTCGATTATTCTGACATTGTAAAAGATGCAGAATTCAAAGTGTTTTCATCTACTGTAGAAAATGGGGGAGCGGTTGTAGGTATCACCATTCCTGGCCAGGGAGAAATGGGCAGGGGAGCTATTGATCGCTGGACGGATCGTGTGCGTAAAGAAACCGGAGCCGGTGGTTTGATTTACATTAAAATGCTGGAAGAAGGTCCGCTTTGTAGTGTTGCAAAATTTCTGAATGCTGATATTCAGCAGCAAATGATATCTGCTTCCGGAGCAAAAACAGGTGATTTAGTATTTATTTTGGCCGGGCCTAAGCCTGATGTGCTTGAGCAATTGGGAGCACTTCGCCTGATGGTTGGCAAAGAGTTTAATCTGATTGATGAGGATGTCTATAAATTGGTTTGGGTTACAGATTTTCCATTAGTGGAATGGGATGAAGAGTCTCGCCGTTACCATGCCATGCACCATCCATTCACTTCTCCAAAGCAAGAAGATCTTGAGAAGCTTGGTTCCGATCCGGCATCTGTAAAAGCTCGTGCTTATGATTTGGTACTGAACGGATTTGAAATTGGCGGAGGTTCTATCAGAATTCATGACCGAAAAGTTCAGGAGACCATGTTTAAAACACTTGGAATAGGGCAGGAGGAAGCAGAAGAGAAATTCGGCTTTTTACTCGATGCTTTTAAATATGGGGCACCTCCTCATGGTGGTATAGCGTTTGGTGTCGATCGGCTTGCGATGATCTTAACAGGGTCCAGAAGCCTGAGAGATGTAATAGCATTCCCAAAAAATCAAAAAGCACAAAGTATGATGGACAGTAGCCCTTCTGAAGTAGATAAAGAGCAGTTGGACGAACTACATATTCAACTAAAGAAAAAATTAAGTTGATGAAAACAGGGGGTATTGATGGGTGTAAACTTGGGTGGTTATTCGTTTCTTTTGAAGAAGGGAATGAGCGTTATGAGGTAATTGAATCGAGAGAAAGATTAGAACAACTTCTTCTCGAATCAGGCCGGATATTCGTCGATATGCCAATTGGCTTAGAAGACGAAGAATATAACAGGGAATGCGATGTGTTAATGCGTAAAGAAATTGGCAGTGATTATGCGCCAAGCGTTTTTTCTCCGCCCATAAGGCCGGCACTTGCAGCACCAAGCTATGCAGAGGCGAATATGATTAGTTTCGAATACACCGGGAAAAAACTGTCACTTCAGTCCTGGAATATCACTCCAAAGATTCAACTGATTGATGAGCTGCTAACCAAAGATAATGGCCTCGAAGAAAAAGTACTGGAAGCCCATCCTGAACACTTATTTCAAATACTGAATGGAGGATTGATCTTTCAAAAGAAAAACCTGAAAAAAGGGATAAAACACCGCCTGGAATTAATTAGGGAAGAGGAACCGGTTGCAGAGGATTTTTTCAGAGAGATAAAGGAAGAATACCGTCGCAGTGATGTTGGCGAAGATGATATTGTAGATGTTATGATACTAGCACTATTTGCGAAATGGTCGGAGCAGAAAGAGCTAAAAACTATTCCCAAAGAAATTCATAAAGATTCTATGGGATTACCAAAAGCCTATCATTTCGTTTAAGAAATTGTTGGTTTTTTAACGCTGAGTTAAGGGCTTGCACCCAACACTAAAACTCACTTCAGGATTTTCTTGTACTTAACGCCCGCTTTATGTACAAAATTAATTCCATTAAAAGCAGCAATCCGATAAGCTTCACTATAGGCAGGATAATTCATTACATGGTCAACAAAATATCGAATATCGCCCCCCAGATTCATTACTGACTGGCCCAGGTGAATAAGGTCGCTGGCTCGTTCACCTATTATATGTATTCCCAGGATTTTGAGAGAATCCTGATCGAAAACGATCTTTAACAAACCTGTTTGTTGGTTACTCACATCGCCTTGGGTAATGTTTTTGTAGTAAGCCCGGCCTACCGCTACGTTATATCCTTTTTCGGTGGCTTCTTTTTGGGTAAGTCCGATGTTTGATATTTCAGGAATAGAATAAATTGCAAAAGGTATTTGTTCCGGCATAGAGTGTGGATCGCTGGAAAACATCTTGCAGGAAGCAATTCTGCCCTGCGAAAAAGAAGCAGAGGCCAGCCTGGGAAAACCTGCAACATCTCCAGCTGCAAATATATTTTCTACAGAAGTTTGAAAAGTCGCATTCGTTTTAATGAAGCCATCTTTATCCAGTTTTACCCCAATTTTTTCTAACCCGAGCTTGGTACTATTTGGTTTTTTTGGCCCCAGATAAAGTACATGCTCTGTTTCCAATACATACTTTCTTCCTTTTTCTTTATCATTGCTTATTTGGTGCATTACTTCGACACTACCACGCAGATCGTTTACAGAAACTGAAATATTATTAGCAGACTTCACAATTTCTATAGCGCTTTTTTTTAAACAGACGGCAAGCTCTTCTGCAATATCGTTGTCCAGAAAAGGTAAAAACTCATCCGAATCACTTAGAATAGTAACACGGGTACCTAAGGATGAAAATGTAGTTGCATACTCAATGGCATTAATACCACTTCCCAGAATTACAAGTCTTCTTGGAATATGAGTTAAAGACAAAATTGAGTTGTAATCGAGTACGATGTTGTTGTCAACATTAAATCCGTTTGGGGGGATGGTTGAGGTACCGGTTGCAAGCAGTACAAATTTGGTTGTGAATTGCTTTACATCTCCGTTCCAGTTCTTTACCTCTATGGTGTTTTTATCTATTAGTGTACCATAGCCGCGGTAAGTATCTACCTCATTTTTTTGCAGATCGTTTTGAACCTTTTCGTTTTTACTTTGCAGGATCTGGTCTTTGTAAGAAAGAAGATCTCCCATCAAATATTTGGAATACGGCTTTTCTTTAGCTTCTTCCGGGAATTGGTTTTGAAATCGCTGGATAATTCGGGCAGTTTCACGAAGTGCTTTACTGGGAACGGTACCGGAATTAATCCACGCTCCGCCCAGGTGATTTTCATTTGCCTCAACAACCAGCACCTTTTTGCCAAATTTAGAACTTTGCATGGCGCAGGAAAATCCGGCAGGGCCACTTCCCAAAATAATTACATCGTAATCGTACTTCATAGATCGGTTAAATAAATTGAGTTTTGAAGATAGCTGATTTTACAGCCTAAATCAGACCCATATTCCATGGATAATGTAAACAAATTGCAAACATAGATATTTTTAGATGTTAAGAGGAACGAATTTGATGGAAGCAATGCTTATTTTAAAGACGCTTAAAACATCCACGTTACTGATGCAAAAAAGAATTTTAATTAACTAATTAACAAAGAGGAAATATGGCTTACGAATTACCTGAACTACAGTACTCATATGATGCACTGGAACCACATTTTGATGCCAGAACAATGGAAATCCACCATTCAAAACACCATCAGGGATATGCCAGTAAAGTTAATGCTGCTTTGGAAGGGCACGCATTTGCAGATCTTGAGATTGAAGAAGTACTGGGTAGAATAAATGAAGTACCGGAAGGTATCAGGCAAGGTGTAATTAACAATGGCGGTGGTTATGCAAACCACAAATTATTCTGGGAAGTGTTGTCTCCAAATGGTGGAGGAAATCCGGATGGAGATATAGCAGCAGCCATTAATGAAGCATTCGGTAGTTTTGATAATTTTAAGGATGAGTTCAGCAATGCAGCTGCTACTCAATTTGGTTCAGGATGGGCCTGGCTTTCTGTTGATGCAAGCGGAAACCTGAAAGTACATTCTACAGCCAATCAGGATAGCCCAGTTATGGATGGTTTAACACCAATTCTAGGTTTAGATGTTTGGGAACATGCTTATTACCTGAATTATCAAAATCGCCGGCCTGATTATATTGCAGCGTTCTGGAACGTAATAAACTGGGATGCTGTAAACGCAAATTACGCGAACACGAAATGAAATTAATCTAACAAAGAAAAAACGGATCGTTATGCAATTTGGATTTGGAATAGGCCCCGACACAGCCTGGATGAGAGAAGAGCTTACACAGTTTGGTGTAGAAGAACTTACAACTCCTGAGGATGTAGATCGGGCCATGAAAGAGTATAAAGGCACTATGCTGATGGCCATAAATTCTGTTTGTGGTTGTGCGGCGGGTAATGCCCGCCCCGGACTGGGAATTGCTTTGGAAAATTCGAAAGCCAAACCAGACCATATGGTTACTGTGTTTGCAGGGCAGGACAAAGAAGCAACGGCGCATGCCCGGGCTTACTTTAGTGAGTATCCGCCATCATCGCCAGCATTCGCTTATTTTGTGGATGGGGAAATTAAAGCAATGATCCCAAGGCACAGAATTGAAGGTCGCAGCCGTGAGGACGTAGCCAATGATCTCCAAATGGTGTTTGAAGCATTCGGAAAGGAAAAAGAAGAAAAGTAATCCTCGTGTTTTTACTCTCTGTTAAACCTGTACATACATGGTTTTTTATGCACGAACAATTGAAAACCTGCGATAATTAAAAAGCAATTGTTGCAGAAGATAACCTGATGTTATCGGGCATAGACCAGCGGAGAATTATTTAGCTTACTTTCCGGCTCCAAAATCTATTTCTTTTCCGTCTTTAAAAATCCGCAATCCATTGGGGTTACTTTTAGTACCTTTTGGCCCAAACTCAATTACTGCAGATGCGAGTTCCTCTTCTGTTTTTGTTTCACCAACCTGGCGGGGTTCTTCTTTATGAAATGAATCAACATGAAGTGTTTGAGTCGGGAATGCAAACTCAACACCAACTTCTCTTGCGAGTTTTAAAACTTCGAGCAGAAAATTATGCCGTTGCTGCAGTTCGGTACTCCAGTCAGGTACTTTAAAGAAAACATAAACCAGCACATCCAAAGAGTGTGCACCAAAAGAATTAAAGTGAACTTCATAAAAATCTTGCCGGAAATGGCCGTTTGATTTTACAATAGCTTTTATTCCTTCTACAAATGCTTCCATTTGCTTCGGGGAGGTTGAGTAGGTAAGATTTAGAACTGTTTTCAGGCGACGGTATTCCCGCATTCCGAGGTTGTCAATATCATTAGTGGAAACAATAGAGTTTGGAACACTAACCAGAGAGTTATAAAAAGTACGGATTCGTGTAGAACGGAAACCTACTTCTTCAACCGTTCCTTCTATGGAGTTCACTTTAATCCAGTCGCCAATTCGAAAAGGTTTATCTACAAAAATAGTGATAGAGCCAAAGAAATTTGCAAGGGTATCGCGGGCTGCCAGTGCAACAGCTAAACCTCCAATTCCCAAACCGGCAATTAGTGATGCTACATTATATCCGTTGTTTTGAAGGATTAGAATAATCCCCATAACAATTACAAAAAAACGAAGAGTTTTTCGGATTAATGGTACTAATTGATCATCCAGCTTGCTCTCTGTTTTTGAAGTAAGCACTCCCAGGTATTTAGAAAACACATCGGACAGATTATAAAACAACCAGATAAACCCGACTGATAATCCTATTTCGAAACCGTTAGAAAGGTAAAAATTAACGGTAACCGATAGCTGCAGATTGGTGAACGTGGCCAGCCAGAAGAACAGCATAAAAATAAAACCTGCAGGACGCTCTATTCCGTCAACCAGGTCATCATCCCATGTAAAAGAGGTTTTTTGAGCAAACCTGCGAATGTAATTATCCAGGATATATTCAAAGGCTTTCCTCAAAACAAATCCCAGCAACAACCAGCAAAAAACAGCAATATACTGCCATGTTTCTAGTCCCAGCCATTCAGTTTTGGCCCATTCGGGAAGCTTGTTAAGCAAAGCTTCAATCAATGATGAAAAAGTATCCTGATAAAGCAGCGGAATTTGTTCGATCGTTGATTTAGAAAACAGCCATTCATCCCCGCTCTTGGTTAGGTAAACTTCAGGCAGTTCATCGAATAAAATGTACTGTTGCAATCCGGATAAGCTATCTGAATAATTTGGGTTATTAGGGATCCGGTCATATTGAACAAGGAGTCCTTTTGCATCTAATACCTTGCGGAGTTCAACAGCTAAATCTATTTGTTCTTGTTTTGTTCCATCGTGTAACTTCATGGTAGAAGCTACTTTGTCAAAATTCTGATGTCCTTTTTGTTGCCAATGCAGGAAAGTATGAACAGCTTTTTGAGGCGTTGAAAGGTTGCCTTGAAAACTGACAACAGCAGTTGAGGTGCTGCAAATAATAATGGTAAATAAAAAGAAAAATTTATGCGGGATTTTCATATCACGTAAGATCGTAGTTAATTCTATTCAAAATTAAGCATGTTTATCAGGCATTAAAAGCCAAAGAAAAAAAGAAAAGCGGCAACAAAAAAAAGAAAAAACCGTAGCTTGTCGGGGAATCAATATAAAGTAATACAAGGGCAGCTAAAGAGTGCTTAATAAAAACTCTTACATAATTATACTACTTGGTATACTGGGCTTTGCAGCTTTTATTTTTCTACGGTCATACTCGGATTATTATGCAGACTCACCGATCTCAGAAAGCCGGCAACAGGTAGAAAACAAGCTAAGTACACTTGCTCCTGCTCTTGGTTTCTCTATGGACACTATGGCTGTATATACGTCCCGTAAGCAGCATTTAAGCTATTTTAGCCAGCTTGAGGATACGTTGAATCGTACCATTACTCCCCTGGAAATGAACCAAAAGAAAAGGCACCTCCAATCTTGGGAAAGCATGGTTGGCAGGAAAGGTACCTCAAGCGAGGCTGTTGTGGGTAGTACGGATATGTTTGAAAGTTATGGGCTTCTTAAAGTCCTTTTTTCGAATCAGGGAAATTTAATCCGGCTTTTCCCAAATCCGGATAAACCAAACCCAACGTTTGTGCATGGAGATTCACCAAAAGAAATTGCAGAAGAAGTTATAGGCGAAGTATTTGGCTATGATCTTACTGCCTATGAATTTGATCCCCAGAATGCAGATAGTAATGGTATAAACTCCGAAGGCCAGGTTATAGAAGGGGTAATAAATACAGATGAAAGTATCGAAACCCCATCGGGATTGGAATTTAAATGGAAGATAAAAGAAGAGGATTTTTCCAGGCCTTCATTTCTTTCGATTGTATTGGAACCCGAAGTGAAAGAGATAGAAGAAGCAGGGATATTCCGCACAGATTTTGGCTACACGATTAATTCATTCGTTGCAAAAGATGAATTAGAACCAAATAATCTTCAAAATACTTCTCAGTCTGCACCACAATTAAACATATCTACATTCGCATTTCTTGGAGGCTTAATACTGCTTGTAATTGCCATATTTATAGTAGGTATTAAGAATCTTTTTAAAGGAAAAGTTGAATGGAAGCGGGCACTGGTTATGTTTACTGCCGTGGGTTTAGGAGTGTACGGATGGCAGGCTTTATTTTATATGAGTTCGTTCATTCCTTTTTTTGACCATACAATTCTTATAATTACTGCCGTGAACAACCTCATTTTTGGAGTGGTTGTAGGTATTTATATGGCTTTGGCGTATGTAGCCTGGGAAGCGTTGGCCCGCTCTCAAAATCATAGCCAACTCGATGTAGTAGATGCTTTATGGCAGAAGAAGTTTTTTGTGCGCGAAACAGGATCGGGCCTGGTACATGGCTTTGCCATAAGCGGACTAATGATCGGCATTTTTGCCTTTGTAATTTTTGCGTTAGGTTTATTTTATTCCCAAAACGACAGCCAATTTGGTTTTGCAGAAGCGGGGAGTAAAATCCAGCTACTAACTATGAATATGAGTGGATGGACCGTAACCTGGCTGGTGGTATTTGCTCAAATTGGATTTGTTTATGGATTGGTTCACCATTGGATATCGAACAAGTGGGTGGCATTAATTATAAGTATTCTTACAAGTGCGGTGCTTGTCTCATCCCTGGGGCGTATGGTTGGTACCAGCGGCGATTTTTTTGAAAATTACCTGATCTTTTTGGGTGTATCGCTCATTACTGTTATTGCTTATAGAAGTTATGGAGTACTTACTGTATGTACAGCTTGGTGGGTATTTATCATGATATATTCAATCACTCCATACTGGAATTCGCCAAGTATTGAAGTAGCCTATGTTAGCTGGAGCCAGGCTTTTATTATAGCCGGCCCTTTAATTTATGGCTTGATTTCTTATAAGTACGGAGTACCCCTTTCTGAGATTGGAACATACGTTCCCGAATACGAAGAACGAATGGCGCAGCACCTTAGGGTTGAACGTGAAATTGAAATTGCCCGTGAAAGCCAGTACAAATTAATGCCAGTTAAGCCTCCCCAGGCAGATGGTTTGGATGTTCATGGTTTCTTTTTGCCGTCTTTCGAAGTGGGGGGCGATTACTTTGACTATGTACTCAGTTATAATGGGAACGGTTCTCCTAAAGCATTAAATATGGTAGTGGTTGATGTTTCCGGCAAGGCAATGAGGGCAGCGATGCCTGCAATCTTTACCAGCGGCCTCATTCTTTCGAGATTAAAAGAAGATTCTCCGGCTCAAATACTATCAGAAGTTGCAGAACCGATTTTTAGCAGAACGGATAAACGAACTTTTATTACTTGTGTAATAGCGCGCTATAACCTGGCTGATAAAACTCTTACAGTTTCGAATGCAGGGCACTGTAAACCTGTATTAAAGCGCAATGGAAAAGCAGATTTTATCCAAACTCCCGATCCGAAATTACCCTTAGGAGTAAAACCGGATGTAGAATATCAAAATTTAGAATTCAAGCTTAAGAAAGGTGACTTTTTCTTGTTATACTCTGATGGGTTACCTGAAGCTGCCAACGAAGAAGGTGAATGGTTTGGATTCGAAGAAGTTCCGGCTCTTGTGGAACGGATTGATACAGAAAACCTTTCTGCTAATGAAATAGCACAGGAAATAAAGCGAACGATACAAAAATTCAGTAATTACCAACTTGCTGATGATACCACTGTTATTTGTTTAAAAGTTTAACTAAAAATTAAAGCCTAAGATTATGGCTCAGCAAACAGACTTCTCATTCAACGTGCCGCCGGAGTTTGAGAAAATCACGCAAAATATTCGATCGATTGTTGTCGGTGTAATAGCGGTACTGGTAATATTTTCATCTTTCTATACGGTAGAGACAGAAGAGGTGGGAATAATAACCCGGTTTGGAAAGTATATTTCTAAAGCACAGCCCGGATTAAATTTTAAGATTCCGTTTATCGATAAAGTTCAATACGTGCCTGTCCGAAGACAGCTTAAGGATGAATTTGGTTACAGAACAACATCTGCCGGAGTGAACTCTACATACCGAAAAGCCGGATATGGTGGAGAATCACTAATGCTTACCGGAGATTTAAATCTTGCCGATGTAGAGTGGGTCGTTCAATATCGGATTGATGATCCATACAATTACTTATTTAAGGTTCGGAATCCGGATGAAACGCTCAGAGATATTTCTGAGACAGCGATGAGACAGATTGTAGGAGACCGCACAGTGGATGAAGTGATCACAATTGGCCGTGCTGAGGTAGCATCAGAAGCCGAATTGATAATCCAGAAAATTTGCGATGAATATGATTTGGGAATTAAAATCGAGCAATTAGTGCTTCAGGATGTAAACCCACCGGACCCTGTAAAGCCCTCTTTCAATGGGGTAAATCAGGCTCAGCAGCAGCGTGAAACACTTATCAACCAGGCAAGAGCTGAGTACAACAGGGTGATACCAAGAGCTGCGGGGGAGGCAGAACAAACAATACAGCAGGCCGAAGGATACGCACTTAATCGTGTAAATACGTCTGAGGGTGAAGTGTCGCGATTCAATGATCTGTATTTGGAGTACATAAAAGCTCCTGAAGTAACCAAAACCAGAATTTTCCTGGAAACGATGGAAGATATTCTTCCGAAAATGGGTCAAAAAATCATTACGGATGACAAAGGAAACAGTGTGATCCCATTACTTCAACTCCAGATGAACGGAGCAAAAATCAGGAAAAACGATAATGGAGGGAACCAATGAAAAAGTTATCAGGAATAGCCCTGGCAGTAGTACTTGGAATTATAGCCGTAGTAGCTTCTCAGGCATTATATGTTGTAAGCGAAAAAGAACAAGTTATAATTACTCAGTTTGGTGAGCCAATTGGGGAAGCAATTACTGAACCGGGATTGCAGATTAAAGTTCCGTTTCTTCATAAGGCAAATTATTTTGAAAAACGGTATTTGGAATGGGATGGAGATCCAAATCAGGTTCCAACCAAAGACAAAGTATTTATCTTTGTTGATACCTATGCCCGCTGGCAGATAACAGACCCGTTAAAGTATTTTCAAACATTAGGAGATGAGCAGGGAGCCCAGGCCCGGCTCGACGATATTCTTGACGGGGAAGCTCGAAATGCTGTTGCAGGCCATGATCTCGTAGAACTGATCAGAAGTACAAATAGGGAGCCGGTTCAGCAGGAAGACATAGCTGATATTGTGAATGATTCCCTCCAGGCAATAAATGTTGGTAGAGATAAAATTCAGGAGCAAATACAACAACTGGCAAACGAAAGAGCCAAAGACCTGGGGATTGCAGTTTTGGACTTCCGTTTTAAGCGAATTAATTATGCTGAAGAAGTTCGCAGGACAGTATATGACCGGATGATTTCGGAGCGTAACCGAATTGCAGATAAATTCCGCTCGGAAGGGCAGGGAGAAGCTTCAAGAATTAATGGTGAGAAGGAACGCGAATTGTTAAGGATTCAATCTGAGGCTTTCCAGGAAGCGGAGACCATTCGTGGTAGAGCAGATGCGCGGGCTGCTGCAATTTACAATGCGGCCTATAATAAAAACGCACAAGCCCGGGAGTTGTACGCATTCCTTAAGAGTATGGAAGCATATGGCAGAACCATTGACAGTGAAACCTCACTGATTATTTCCACCGATAGCGAGTTTTATAAGTATCTGAATTCGATAGAGAATTAGTACGGGTTTTTCACTGAAGCTCTTTTTTAGCCTCTTTCAACATTCTGATCTTGATCTTAAACACCGCAAAAATGATAGTCATAAACGGGCTGATCAAATTGAAGAATGCAAAAGGCAAATAGGTAAATGTACTTACACCAAGTACTGTGGAATGATATGCTCCACACGTATTCCATGGGATCAATGCAGATGTTACGGTTCCGGAATCCTCTAGGGTACGGCTTAAATTTTCCGGTGCTAATCCTTTTTCTTTGTATATATCGGCATACATACGTCCCGGAACTACGATTGCAAGATATTGATCAGATGCTGTTAGGTTAAAGAAGATACATGTTCCTGCTGTGGTTGATACCAATGCGCCAGCTGAGTTAATACCACTGATAACACCTTCAGCTATGCGTTTAAGCATGCCGCTTCTTTCCATAACTCCGCCAAAGATCATTGCTGAAAGAATTAACCAAACAGTACCAAGCATACCAAACATCCCTCCCGAAGTCATCAGTTCATCTACAATACCATTACCTGTTGTTATGCTGATCTCTCCGTACATGGAAGTCATAATGCCTACAAAACCTTTTTCCCAAACATTATCACCGAATTGTGCAACTTCCTGTACTAAATGTGGTTGAAAGATCAATGCAAATACAGCACCCAAAAGAGCTCCTATGGTTATTGCCGGGATCGCGGGCATTTTTTTTGAAATTAGAATTACCATAATTATCGGAACAAGAAATAACCAAAAGTTTATGGTGTATTTGCTGTCTATCGCATCCAGTATAACTTGAGTTTCGGTAATTTCAGCAGAGCCACCTTTTACAAAACCTAAAACAAGAAAGATAACAAGGGCTAAAGAGATAGAAGGCACGGTGGTATATGCCATATATTTGATATGGGTAAACAGGTCGGTGCCGGCCATAGCAGGGGCAAGGTTGGTTGTATCAGAAAGCGGAGACATCTTGTCTCCGAAATAAGCACCGGATATTATAGCTCCTGCAATCATTCCAACAGGGAGCCCCAAAGCTTTGCCAATACCTACCAAAGCAATACCTACCGTTGCTGAGGTGGTCCAAGATGAGCCTGTAGCAACAGAAACAATAGAACATACAATACAAGCAGCAACTAAAAAGATGGTAGGATTCAAAACCTGAAGTCCATAGTAGATCATTGCGGGCACAATACCGCTTAATAACCAGGTTCCTGCTAGTGTTCCTATCAAGAGTAAAATAATCATAGAAGACATTGCTGAACTTATACTATCTACAATTCCCTGGCGGATTTCCGCCCATTTAATCCCAAGCCTTAATGCAACTAAAGAAGCAACTCCTGCTGAAAGCATCAATATTATTTGATTTGATCCATCTAAAGACGCATCGCCATAGATCCTGACATTTATAAACAATGCAATTATCAAAAAAATGATTGGTATGAAGGACTGTAAAAGTGTAGGCTTTTCGTATTTATACGTCATAATGGGCTGCTAAGAGTTAAATCCTCAACGGAGTAAATAATAAAGTGGTGTGAATAAACGCTGTTTTTTAACTAAAAACCAGTTTAAAAGTATTCTCCTCAATAATTTTGCTGGAACCGACTGCGTATCTCCGTTCGGTAAACTCTGCCTTTCCATCATAATCTATCAGCAAGAGTGTGGAACAGAGTGTGCCATAATTTTCTGTTTTAATGAATACGGAAGAAACTGCTTTTTCCCATTCATAAGGGACTCCGGTAGAAGGCAGTTCTTTATCCGGTGCTTTTTTGGGATTTAAAAGAAGCTCGAATAATTCTTCTTTTTCAAAGTTTTGACGCTCTGTAACAGTTTGCAGGTTGCTTTTTGCCGTATTGAGTTTCGGCCATGGAGTATCCAGCAAGGCATTGCTAAGCCCGTGTATTCCAGGTTCAACTTCTGTTATTTGGTTGGTGTGGTTGGAATAATGAAAAAGAGAATCGCTTTCTCCTAGTAAAAGGTTAAACCCATTATAGGTTGCATCACTTGCCCTTATTTGCTTCAAATAATCATTTGCTGGTTGCCCGGATTTAAGAAAATCCAGCACCAAAGTACCTCTGGTGGGTGCGTTATCTCTTATATTTTTTGGATCCCGGTAATTAGTAAGTGCACCCCATTTCCCATGTTTAGAAATTCCCATCCATGTTCCATTTGCTTTCAAGTCTTTTCCCGCAAGAATATGGCCTAAGCCTTCTTCGTGCCAAAACTGTGCTTTTCTTGTAGGACGTTTGTATGCTTCGTCCCGGTTTGCAGCTACTATCAACTTATATACGGGATGTGTTTTATAAGAAAAGGCGATTAAGCACATACTTACTTAAATGATAAATTCGGTTTTATAAATCGGATGAATCTAAGCATATTCCCGCAACCAAATCACGATTTTGCGTATAGCACCAAATGTTTTTAGACTCAGAAAATCGCTTTAGGGAGATAGGGTTAATAGTAGCCGGGGTGGCAGGTATTTTTTGGTTCTACTTCAGTTATCAGAAGTTAGATCCGGTTGCGTCTCTTCAGAATGCGGCATCAAAAGAGCGTATCTTTGCAAAAACAGATTCCACTCTGGATGTATGGCAAATGCTCCCACCTTCTCTTAAACAGAGAGCTAAAATGGAATCGTATCGTGGGTTGGCTGATTCAATTCAGAAAATAGATGGGATTGATGGCTTTTTCTCGGAGATAAAGAGTTCACAAAATAAACAGTTTCCAATCTTTTATTGGGATATCCAGAAGTACGAGCAAGAACAATTTTATATAGATGGGGATTATGCTATACAGGCAAATGTTACTACATCAGGCGAGGTATTTTCTTTTTCGATTCGAGACAGAGTAATTAAGGAGTTCAAGCCTCATAATATTAGGAATATGAATTATGTTTTTGGATTGGATTTTGAGAGTACATCACAAAAACTTGCATTAAGGGATTCTTTGATTTCCAAGCTTTTGGCGTTTCAATCTATGGAGTTCAATGACAACTCGGAGCTTGATGGTGTTCCGGATATGATTAAGCGGTTGGGCGGGTCTGAGAATTTAGATTTGCAAGATGTTTTCTCCTACAATGGAATATGGGAAAGTGCCGCCGAGCTTTTGGAAGACACCTATTGGAATCGTTTTGAATTCAGCAGAGATTCTATGGAGTTTAAAGAAGGAGACGGCATTCGTTATGCGAGGCTGCATCTTACAGCTCAAAATTCCATTTTTGATTTTTATCCGACTTTGCAGCTAGATCTTTTACCTGCAGGTGGCGTTAGAGCTATAAGGCCGGGTATAAAAACTATGAATATTTCTCCTCAGCGTTTTTCAGATATTCTTGAACCTGTAGCTTTATTCTTTTTTCTATGCTTTGGAATTTGGTTAGTCTCCGTTTTTTATTTACGTATTAAAGCAAGAGCTATTGATACTCAACCTGCTTTTGTAATTGCTGTATTAGCCGGTTTTTTGCTTTCTGCATCACAAGCACTCAACCGTTTTTCAGACATTGAATTCAATTTTGAATATTTCAAAAACATAAACTTGGCAGGGGAGTTTTTTGTTCTTGGTTTGGTGGGTGCGGTGGCAGCAGTAATTTTTTTCGTTCTTACTTCTGTAAGCGATTCTATTTCCAGGCAACACTGGCCCGAAAAATTGAAATCCTGGGATTTAGCAAGAAGAGGCTTCTTTAAAAACAAACCAATTGGCAGAACGTTAATTCTTGCTATATGTATGGCGGGAATTTCTGTTGGGATATGGACCATGCTGGTTCAAATAATTCCAGGTATCCATATTGATCCGGTTGTTCATTTAATGTCCACAGAATATGTTTTCCCTTCTGTTGCTGTAATTCTGCAGAATTTACTGGCAAGCATTTTATTGGTGACTGTGGTATTTATGATTTTAGGCAACCAGGCATATTCTTTAACCTCTCGAAAATGGCCAATTCCAATTCTTAGCGGCCTGTTGTTATCGGTTTTTCTTGACCCTTTCATATCAATTGATGTACATCCTTACAACTACTCGTTAATCATAAATTTTATAATGGGTGTTGTTATTGGGCTATTCTATATCCAATTTGGATTTTTAACCATGGTACTTGGTTTATTTAGCATAGCAGGTATTTTTTCTACAAAAAACGGATGGGTGTTTTCTAATTCACCGGATGCTCTCACATTTTATGTTTTTGCAGCAATCTTAGTGAGTATGGCAGCATTTGGTATTTACTTTATACGAACAGGCAGCGAAAAGAAAGACCTACCAGACTATGTGCCGGAATATATAGAACAGCAAGCAAGGGGAGAGCGAATTAACCAGGAGCTGAAAATAGCTCGTATTGTTCAACAAACATTTTTGCCTTCCCGGGAAGTGCAGCTACCCGGAATTGATATTGCCGGCATTTGTGATCCTGCCCAGGAAACCGGCGGCGATTATTACGACATGATCTCAATTGGAAAGAATAGGACTGCCATTGCTATTGGTGATGTAAGTGGTAAAGGAATACAAGCGGCATTTTATATGACCTTTGTAAAAGGTGTACTGCATAGTTTAAGTGCATTGATACTTTCTCCATTGGAATTGCTGAACCAGTTAAACAGGCTTTTTAAAGAAAATGCCACCCGTGGAACATTTATAACCATGATTTATGGCATATTAGAAGCAGAAAAAAGAACATTTACTTTTGCAAGGGCAGGCCATAATCCTATGTTATTGGTGAAAGCAAATGGCGATGTTGAGTGGATTCAATCAAAAGGAGTTGGAATTGGAGTTGCAGAAAGTTCGATGTTCGGGAGGGTAACAGAAGAAGTTGAGCTGAAATTGAAAGAAGGAGATGTTGCCGTTTTGTACACTGATGGTGTTACTGAGATGATGAACATCAGTAATCAGTTTTATGGAGAAGATCGATTAGAGCGATTGGTAAAAGGTATTAGAAAAGGCACCTCAAGTAAGATTCTTGAAATAATAATAGGCGATGTATTGGAGTTTAAAGGTGTAGCAAAACAACACGATGATATGACAGTAGTTGTTATAAAAGCTGATTCGTCAGTAAACAAATAGTTTGTATATTTCCCCATGAAAAATTTAAGACTTGCTCTGCCTTTACTAATACTTTTCTTTTCTGCCAGTGCTTTGGCGCAAGAAACCACAATAAACTCAGGTGTGGAATGGCAGTCGTTGGAGGAAGCTCAAAAAAAAGCGAAAGAAACCGGCAAGAAAGTGCTCATTTTTGGGTATGCTGATTGGTGCACATATTGCCGAAAAATGAGGAAGGAGACATATCCAACCGAAAAAGTGAAAGAGTCGCTGGATGAAGGTTTTATTCCTGTTCAAATTAACGCTGAATCTGAAGAAGAAGTAGTGTTTAATGGAAAAAAATATAAATCTTATGAGCTTGCAAGATATTTGAGGCTTAGCTCTTTTCCTACTCACTATTTTCTGGATTCGGAAGGAAAAATTATAGGGGCTCAACCCGGTTTTTTACCAGCAGATGTTTTTTCTCCATTAATGGATTATGTTTCTGAAGATAAGTTTGGAAAAGTTCCGTTCCTTGAATATCTGGAGGGAAAGGGGATCGTAATCGAATAAAATTGATATGACATTAAGCCTCAGCCAATCTGTAGAGGACTATCTGAAAGCCATTTATATATTGGAAACCGAAGGCGAAAGTGCGAGCACTAATAATATTGCGGATGCACTTTCAGTTTCTTCAGCATCGGTAACTAATATGTTAAAGAAGCTTGCAAAGCTTAAATTAATCAACCACAAATCCTATCGGGGTGCTGAACTAACAAAGGCTGGCGAAAAAATTGCACTCGAAATCATTCGCCACCATCGTTTACTGGAGCTATACCTTAAAGAAGTGATGGGCTATTCCTGGGATGAAGTGCACGAGGAAGCAGAAAAGCTGGAACACCATATTTCGGAGCAGTTCGAAGATAAGATTGCTGAGCTACTGAATGATCCTACTCATGACCCTCACGGCGATCCCATTCCTTCTAAAGATGGAGTAGTACCCAAAATGGCGTCACTAGCAATCACAGATGCAAAAGAGAACCAGCCGTATTTAATAGGCCGTGTTAAAGATCAAGACCCTGAATTACTCCGGTACCTCGAAAAAAATGGAATTATCCCCGGAGTAAAACTCACAGTTTTGGAAAAAACCCCATTCGACGGCCCGGTAAAAATAAAGCTTGAGGATAAAGAAACCACCATTGGCAACTCTGTAGCCAAAGACGTTTTTTTGGTGGAAGTATAGATCCTAAAGATATCCTGATCATCATTGTAGGCCAGATTGGCCCATCCACCTGTACCAAACATGTGCGAGCCCATCGCCACATTCGTGATCTCAGGATACTTTTCCAGCTTTGACTTCAACAATTCACCATTGGCAAATCCAGAATTAATACGCTCTGAAGTTCTTTGTAAATCGGTTGAGGTGATAATTCAGTAGCCAGCTTAAAAAATCAAGGCTTTCATCAAAGTTTCCTCTACTTTCAAGGTAGAATGCCATTTCTAATGCCTGGATTGCACCAGCAGGCTCACAGGTATTTGGCTCTCTGAATAACTGGTCGCCAACACTGATTCCAATCTGAGGGCTGAATTCTTCGTTTTCCACATTCTGAATACTGACAATGTAAAGATCTTCCTTACTTTGATAGCCAGAAAGGTTCAGCAGAAGTTGTTGGCCTGACACAAAAATTTCATCAATGGTCTCATCGAATATGTTAACAATTTTGACCATATAAGTAGAAGCATAATTTGACTTTCCATCCACCCAGGAGAGGCAAACAGACGGGTCTTGTGATGATACTTGCACTGTTCCGTTTTCTATAGGAAATAGAAATTGGATGCCAGATCCCCATGAATCTCGTAAAATGGTATCATTATCTTGATTTTTCCTTTCAGTTTTTAGCAGGAACCCGATATCCGGCCTGTACCTGATTTCATTGGAGGTGGTATTCAATTTATTGACAATCCTGATCGCCAGGTCTGCAACAGCAATTGTGGTATCGTTTTCAAATTCGATGAAGAGGCCTGAATGATGAACCAGAATTATATGGCCATTTTTTGGAAGCATTATAGTGTCAAGGAGCGGGACCAATCCGAGAGATTCAGATGAGGAAAGGGATAGTTTAGCTTCACTCGCATGCAGTATCTGAAATGGGTGAGAAGTAACTTCTGTTGATTGAAGAAAACCAGATGGAGCCGAAGGATAATAATTTTTTGTGCATCCTCCGCCCAGCAGGCTTATCCCTAACCAGAGAGAACAAAGAAAGATACTTCTCATCCCTGAATTCATATTTTGGTTAAAATAGCAAAATTAGTATTATGGGAGAGGGATGTTAACTTTGAATCTGAATCAGAGATTGATAATACTAACTCACCATGCTATGAAGCAGCTACTTTCATCCATTCGGTTCCTTTTTTCAATCCTTCTTATAACCTTTCTGGTTTCATGCGGTAAGGACGACACGGTTGAGGTAGTTCAACCCGGAGAGCATGAATTGACCATTTTTTTCACAAACGATATGCATGGTCAATTGGATAATTTTGCCAAAATCAAACACATTGTTGATAAGGAAAAAGAGTTAACCGATGTATTGTTGGTAAGTGGGGGAGACATCTTTTCAGGAAATCCTGTTGTAGATCAGTATGAGGACAAGGGTTACCCTATAATAGATATTATGAATAGGACAGGATATGACGTGTCGGTGATCGGAAATCATGAATTTGATTATGGGGTTGAAACCCTAAACAACAGATTGAGTCAGGCTGATTTTGAATGGGTGTGTGCCAATGTCAATGCAAGCTCGAGTGTGCTGGAACAGCCGGATCCCTATATTACCCTGAGTATTGGAGATTTGACACTAACCATTTTAGGGCTTGTAGAAACCAATGGCAGACCTGATGATGTTATTCCGTCAACTCACCCATGGAGAGTTGCTGATCTTACATTTCAGGAACATACAAATACCCTTCCTCAGTTTGAAGGTTTGAAAGAACAGGAAGATGCTGATTTATTAATGGCTTTGACACATTTAGGCTCCAATTCTGAATTTTCGATGGCGAATAATTTCCCCTGGTTTGACCTGATAATTGGTGGACATTCCAACGACCTGAACCAAAGTGCCGTCAATGGAATTCCTGTTCTAATGGCCGGATTCAACCTGTCTCATTTAGGAAAAATTGAATTGACGATTGCAGACAGAAAAATTGTTAACTATGATGTAACACTGATTCCCCTGGATACCTATGAGGAAGAAGATGAAGGCCTTGCGGCTGTCATCGAAGAGTATAATAACACGCCTGAGTTTTCTGAGGTTGTGGGTTTTTCAAATTCTTATCATGACAGAGTAGAATTGGGTTGTTTTTATACATCAGCATTGAAGGATTACATGCAGGTGGATGTTTCCTTTCAGAATAGTGGAGGAATAAGAGCGGATATCGATGAAGGTGATGTCACTTCATTCGAAATATTTAGTATGGATCCATTTAATAATGGTAGTGTGGTATTCACCATGACTTCTGCGGAGATGAAGGACTTTTTCATTAATTCGGGTAGAGGGTTCTATGTAGCCGGAATTACTCTGGTGAGATCGGGTGACGATATCATTATGTATGATGAAAATGGGATAGAAATTGATGATAATACTACATTAACAATTGGAATTAATGATTTCATCCCCGCTTTGTACGAAAACTATTTCCCTTTTTCCAGCGCTGAAGTAAGGGATCTTACAACAGCTGAATCACTTATTCAATACCTCAAAACGATCAATAGTACAATCGATTATGAAGGCTGTAACAGTTACTTCAGGTATTAGGGTTGTGTAATAAACCTCACTTCTTTCTTAACTTCTTTAACACCATGTCAATAGCATTTTCATTGACTTTAATGTCAGGAGTAATTCCGGATTCATTAGTGATGATCAGGATATCTTTAGGAGATTTAGATTATTGGTTGTAGATCCGGCTTGTCTTTTAAAAGTATCAATTAAGTTATTTTATTTCAGGTTGTAACTAAGGCTTCCTTGATAAATTAATCAGGAATTATTTTAAGAGAACAAGAATTGATTTTTAGCAGCAAAAAACTATATTTTTAGGTATGGCTAAAAATTAATTCTTGATAAATGACCTTCATCCGAGTAGTTACTATTAATATTTTATTTACGACTTTTTTATTTGCACAAACAGGCTCAATCTCGGGAATGGTTACTGCCGAGCAAAAGCCTATTGAATTCGTAAATGTATATCTTAAAGGTTCAGATAAAGGAGCAATTACCGATCAACATGGCAAATTCGAAATCGAAAATGTTCGTGCAGGTGAACACATATTAAGAATCTCGTATGTAGGTTTTAAAACTTTTGAAAAACACATAACAATTGTATCTGGAAAGGCTGAAACGGTGAATGTTGAGCTTGAGTCTTCTAGCTTATATGGAAATGAAATTGTTGTTACCGGAACCATGCGTAAAACTTATGTAAAAGATTCACCGGTAAAAGTTAACCTGATAAAATCCGAACAGCTTCAGCAGGGAAAAACCAGTTCAAATATTATGGATTTGATCAGCAGTGTAAATGGATTGTCCACCCAATTGAATTGCGGAGTTTGCGGGACTAATGCTATCAGAATTAACGGTGTAGAAGGGCCAAATACAGCAGTATTAATAGATGGTATGCCAATTATGGGAGCGTTAGCCTCTGTTTATGGCTTAAATGGAATTAACCCCTCAATCATTGACAGAGTAGAGGTAATCAAAGGGCCGCAGTCTACATTATATGGAACACAGGCTTTGGGTGGAGTGGTTAACATCATAACTAAAAACCCGGAAACCACACCTTCATTTTCTGCAGATATATACACAAAAAACACACTGGAGAGTAACCTTAACGTGGCTTATTCTCCAAAATCAAAAAGATTCGAAGGCTTTTTAAGTGGAAATTTAGTTCGTCTTGAAAATTATATTGATAACAACGGCGACAGTTTTAATGATTTAGTAAAGCAGACAAGACTGGCTTTATTTGGCAAAGGTACTTTTCTGGGAAGAAATGGGGAAAAAAGATTAGATGTAGCTGCTAAAATTTACACAGAGAACAGAACCGGAGGTACCGAATCCTTCAGCGATAGTCAAAGAGGATCTAATCAAGTGTATGGAGAATCAATTTATACAAATCGGGTTGAGTTTTTAACAGATTATCTTCCGGCTGGTTTTAATGAAAAACTCAGGGTTAGCGGAGCTATTACTTATCACGATCAGGACAGTTATTACGGAACCGATTGGTACGATGCTCAACAAGGAATTTTATTCGGCCAGGTAACATGGGATCAATCCTTAGGGGATTATTTCAACGTGCTTTCAGGTACCACATTGCGATATGAAACGTACAATGATAATACACCAGCCACTTCAAATGGAACCAATCAAAGGTTTATACCTGGTGTGTTTTCTCAGGTCGAATTTGTTAAAAATTCCTTCAATGTATTGGGGGGATTGAGATTTGATCATCACTTGGAACATGGTTTGGTAACGGCTCCGCGGTTATCTGCTAAGTACAGCCCTGGGTTCTTTACTACTTTCCGGTTAAGTGCAGGTACGGGATTTCGGCTCGTAAATGTTTTTACGGAAGATCATGCTGCACTAACGGGATCGAGAGAAGTAGTTTTTACTGAAGATCTTGAACCGGAAGAATCCCGAAGTATTACGGCAAGTTTAGAGCAAATAATCTCGTTTGGCGTAAACCCAATGACTGTAAGCTTAGATGGATTTTATACGCACTTTTCAAATCAAATAATCCCCGATTATGATCAGGATCCAAATTTAATTGTTTATGAAAATCTAGACGGATTTTCCGTAACACGAGGAGTTTCTTTAGATATTCAACAAAGTATTACGTTATTTTCTTTCAGCTACAATGTCAGCTTTACATTATTGGATGTTTACACTAATGAAAATGGCCAAAGACAAGCACTGGCTTATGCTCCTGATTTTATGGGCGCATTTGGTGCAAATTATACTATTCGTTCAATGGGTGTATCATTAGGTTATAACGGGAACTTAACCGGGCCTAAGAGAATGCCTGATAATTACGTAGATGATTTTGGGCGGAGAAGGGAATCTCCTGCTTATTCTACTCACGATTTAAAAATTACCAAAGAGTTTACTAATGTAAATAGCCAAAACGGTATTGGATTTGAAGTTTTTGCATCTGTAGAAAATATATTCAACTACAAACAGGACAGCCCTTTGGTAGATGCTGCTAACCCTTTTGGTCCAGATTTTGATACCATTTATACGTGGGGCCCAATTATTGGAAGAACATTTTCTTTAGGAGCCAGGCTAAATCTCAGGTAAATGTTTTTGATTGTACCATCACATAAAATGCTATTAAAATCAATTTTTTTAGTCCTAATAATCACCTTTGGGGCCAAACGAGTTTCTGCTCAAGAAAACCAGTTAAAATGGAAATCTTTTGAGGAAGCGTTGGAAATTGCCAAAGAAACAAAAAAACCGGTGATGATTGATGTTTGGGCTCCCTGGTGCGGTTGGTGCAAAAAAATGAGAGAAGAGGTGTATCCCGAACTAAAGGATAAAATTGCAAAAAGTTTTGTACTAACGCGCATCAACAGAGATGATAATGAAACGAAAAAAAGATATAAGAAAAATTCTTATACCCCATTAAGATTAGCGCAAAAACTTAAAGTAGATGTTGTGCCCGGAATAATTTTTCTGAATTCTGATGGAGAATACATGGCACACATTACAGGTTACAACGACGCAGAAAAGCTGAATAAGATCCTAGAGATAGTGTTGAAATGAAACTTAGTTCTATTTCAGCAAAGTCATGCGTTTAGTTAGTGATATACTTCCTGTAGTTAACCTGTAAATATAAATTCCCGAGCTAAATCCAGAAGCATCAAAAGTAACAGTGTGTTCTCCGGAATTCTTAAATCCGTTTTCCAGGGTTACTATTTCTGAACCAAGCATATTATACACCTTCAAAGAAACCTCATTGCTTTTATCAAGAGTGTATGAAATAGTAGTGGAGGGATTGAATGGGTTGGGAAAGTTTTGGTCAAGAAAAACAGAACCTGGTAGATCAACATCATTTTCGTTGGATGTGGCAAGTGATAGTTGCTCGTTTATAGCTTCGTTAACCTCTTTAAAATCAGAATTAACAAACCCTGTTCCCTTATATGCTATTTTTCCAGTTGCAGAAATAACTACAGAACGGTCGTATGAAGAAGTGTTACCATAGTAATCGACCAGGCTTTTCTGCCCCTGTAATAACAGTGCATAGCTTATGCCTGTTACATTTTTAAAACCAGCCACTGCACTGGCCGATGTATTCCAAGTATCTATCCCAACTGCAACAAAGTTCTCCTCATTTTTGAATTTTTGATAAATCTCATTTTCTGTAACGGGGCCGTTAGACCGGCAATGTGGACAGTTGGCACCAAAAAAGAAAATATACACTACTTTACCTTCCATCTCAGATAACTTGAATTGCTGGTTAGCTAACGAAGTATAAGTGAAATCGGGTGCGTCATCGCCAACATTTTTTTGAGCCAATGTAATTGTTGATACGAAGGTAAGTATTAAAAGAGATTGTAATAAAATTTTCATGAGAACACTTTTTATTTAGCAAGCTCCTCTTCAATTATATCTACTACAGTGTTCGCATCACGATTTACAAATCGAGTACCTTGGTAAGCAACTGTTCCATCAGCTGCAATTACGACAGATCGATCATAATCTGAGGTATTCCCATAATAGTCTATGAGGCTTTGGCGTGCATTTAAAAGTAGTGGGTAGCTAATACCAGTTACATCTTTAAAGTTGCTAACAGAGCCAGCAGATGTATTCCAGGTATCAAGCCCAAGTGCTACAAAATTTGAGTCGTTTTTAAACCGTTGGTAAATCGTGTTTTCAGTAACCGGGCCGTTATCTCTGCAATGTGGACAGTTCGCTCCAAAGAAAAAGATATATACTACATTTCCCTGCAGCTGAGAAAGAGTAAATTGTTCATTGCCTAACGAGGTATAAGTAAAGTTGGGAGCTGCTTGTCCCACCAGCCCATTATTTGTATCCTCAGGGGCAGAAGGTGCTTCATCCGAGCAGCTTGCTAATGCTAATAATAAAAATAGAGGCAGTATGTATAAAAATTGTTTCATGACAAAGGGTATTTTAAAATCGAGTGGTTATTCTTAATTCTGCACCTTCAAAATCGAGGATTTCATAGCAAATACCAGAAGTACAAGCCGGACCACCTCTGCGTGTACCTATAAATAAGGCAACGGAATTAGATGCATTAATCTTGTATAGTGAATTGAGTCCAAACCATGTTCTAGGGTCGGTTTCAATTTCAGGAAATGTATTAGGGTTGTCGGTAAGCCCCGGTTCTGTGGTCGATTCAAATACCGCACTCACAGATAAACCAGAGCTAAAACCAAATGACAGAGAAGCGAATACATTTTCGCTTTTATCAGATTGGCCAAGTTCATCAAAATTTTGATATTGCACATCAAGGATAATGTTTTTTGAATTCTGAAATCCCTTGTCGGCAATCAGGCCAAGCGAAATTCTGTTGTCCTGGCCTTTTGGGTCATCTTTAGCATAATCTGCAAAGGATTTTAGCGTGAGGTTGTCATTTACCTTATAAGTTCCTTCCAGAAAATATTCAAAAAATCTGCTGCGACGTGCTACATTATTGATGGTTGAAGCGTAGTTTGCCACCAAAGAGTGGCCGCCATCAAATGAATAAAATGCCTCGACTTGGATACCACGTTCATTAGCGGTATTAGGAACATGTGTGCTTCGGTTCAGTACCGGATGAGTATGTTCTTTAATAAGGGAAGGCGGATCATTAAAACCTGATGAACCAAGCCGGAAATTGTTATAGTTTTTATACTCGAAACTTCCCCCGAAAGAGCCTTTATAGTAGTTTAAACCAGCATACAAGGCATAGCTTTGGTTTCGGGAGAATGAAAAAATATCTGATGAGGTATTGAAAGCATATTCACTAAAAACCTGAAAACTTGCCGGTAGCTGTACACTGCTAATCAACGAGACGAATTCTGAATAATCGGAAGAAAAAGGAGTGTTCACCCTCATGAAAGCAGCTCCAACACTTAGATCGTCTGTTGGGAAAAAAGTAGCCTGCAACGCTTCTACCAGGTCAGGCCTGCGCACTGAATCTGGTTCAAAATTTGGAGGAAGGTCGTTTTGCAGAGGTTCTGCTCGAACCGCTTTAATTTCTGCCCAGTCTAAATCCGCATCAAATGCTATGCCTTCCAGGTCTCTGAAAAAAGCGTAACGGGTGCGGTAAAAATCACTTTCAAACACCGATCCGGGGATATCGTAGCTTCTAAGTAATAATCCTGAACCAATGGTTTCATAAAAATTCCCGATTCTGATCCTTAAATTATCATCCTGAAACTGAAAACGTTTTTGTGTTACATCAAAGTAGTTGCGGCTTTTGAAAGGAGTAAAAAACTGTTCAAACTTTCCGAATAAACTGATCTTGTCCGAATCGTAATACAAGTTTAGCTGATTGTAGGAAGTGGTTAAGTCGGTATCTTCTTCGAATGGAAGGTTGCCAAATTGAAACTCAAAAGTATTAGTGCCATAGATTTGGGCTAATACCGGGCGGCCACAAAACCCAAAAATGATGGCGAATACAAAAAATCTTGCTATATATTTCATTCTTCGAGCAGCTCTTTAATCTTTTCTTTGATTTCAACCTCTTCTCCTGATTTATACCCTTCATGGAAATACAGCACTTCATTATCTGAGTTTACAATTAGAAGGGTAGGAACTGCGGTAACGCGGAGGCGGGCCATTACCGAGCTGTCGGAATCACGAAGCACGGGATATTTTACACCAAGCGATTTAATAAAAGGTTTCACTTTTGCTTCATTTCTAGGGCCATCAATAGAGATACCTATAAATTTAACATCGTCATCATCAAACTCTTCATCCATTTTAACGAATTCAGGAATTGATTTTACACAGGGCTTGCACCATGTTGCCCAAAAGTCGATCACGGTAAGATTTTCACCTTTAATTTGATTGAAGCTAACTGTGCGATTATCCAGATTTTTTAATCGGAAATTAGGTATTTCGTTGTTGGCACTAAATGTGCTTCCTAATAAAAAAGAAAATATTAATAGGTATTTCATGTGCTCCTTTTTTTCTCAAAATATGAGCATAACCTACCGGAAAGTTATCACAGAAAAATAAAATAAAAGACCCTGAGAGATATAATGTTTAAAATGCGCTTAAGATAAAACACAACTATCCAAAATAGCTATTTCATGTGTATGCCCGGCATTTTGAGTTACATAATGCTTGGTAGTACGTTTAGAGCACGAGTAATTACAAGATTCTATTATAACCTATTTTACCCAATCAGCTATAAATACATTGGTTGCTCGTGTACCACCATTATTTCTGTTTGATGAGAATACCAGTCTTTTTCCATCATGTGAGAACATGGGAAACGAATCGAAAGTATCATCAAAAGTAATCTGCTTTAAACCGGTTCCATCGGGGTTAATCATAAACAGATTGAATGGGAAACCTCTTGTTGAGTTGTGGTTTGAGGAAAAGATGATCTTTTCTCCTGAAGGATGGAAGAACGGAGCCCAATTTGCATTTCCCAAATCGGTAATTTGTCGCATATTTGTTCCGTCTATATTTACCAGAAAAAGCTCCATATTGGTTGGCTCAACCAATCCTTCTTTCAGGAGCGAAGTATATTTTTCAACTTCTTCATCGGTTTTTGGCCGGGATGCCCTGAAAATGAGCTGTTTGCCATCCGGAGAGAAAAATGCCCCTCCATCATAACCCAGTTCGTCGGTAACCTGAACTAGATTAGAGCCGTCTACATCCATGATGAACAATTCAAGATCTCCGGTTCTCATTGAAGTAAAAACAATCTTGTTTCCGTCCGGAGATACAGTTGCTTCGGCATCATATCCGGGAGTGTTAGTAAGAGTATCTATAATCTCGCCATCAAGATTCGCTCTGAAAATATCATAGCCTTCATAGATTGGCCAAACGTACGCACCGCCCGGGCCTCTTTCAGGAACCTCGGGGCAGGCTGTATCATCAAGATGAGTAGAGCCATATATAATGGTTTTATCTGGTAAGAAGTAGGAACATGTAGTGCGTCCAAGTCCGGTGCTGATGATGGGGGCTTCAAATCCGGGCTCATTTTCTTTGGCATCCATGTAATAGATCTGATCACATTCGGTGCCCCATTCCGGGTTATTAGCCTGAAATACCAGCTTTGAATTATCAAAACTCCAATAGGCTTCAGCATTATCCCCGCCAAAGGTAAGTTGCTTGATGTTTTTCAGATGTACTTCTTGCTCGTATTTAAGAGGGTCCCTCTGCTTACCAGCGCAGCTAATTAATAAAATACCCGCAAGAGAAAAGGTAGTTAGTTTCATAGTCCGGATTGATAAAAATTCAGCTTCAATCATAACGCATATATATGAAGATTGTATGAAGAGTTTTAGATAATGGTGAAAGAACTTAGTTGTGGTTTTTTATAGTTGCTGTAGAAATTTTCTCAAGTACCTGGGTTAGTATATTTTTTCCCAGTTTAAAAAAACGTTCTTGATTACCCAATGCAAGAAACCCTAAAACTGATCGTAACTCACTGAGATAAACAGGTGGATCTGTGATTAAGGAATCTTCAGCAATAATGCGATCCCAGTTGAGCCGCTTTTGAAATTTTACTCCGGCCTGCATCATAGTTAGGTAATACACATTAGCCATTAAACCATAACCGATAGTTGTTGGGTGTAAACCATCAAGGCTGAAGATGCCGCCTTTGTATATTTTCTTATTTTTGTTCAGGCGAAGAAATTCGGTAGATATCATCGCTTCATCACGATTATTTACCAGGTGTGAGGTGTCCGGGTTTCTTTTCAAGGCTTCAACAAATTCTTTAGGGTAACCACGCAGTAATTCGCCGCCTAGTCGTCGGTTGGCCATCCCTGCCACATTTTTAGCCATAGGCACAACATTCCATCCATATTCTCGGGCAATTTTTCTGATAATGGAATTGAATTCATCCACTGCCATATCAATTTGAATGGCTTCATCTTGAGTAAGAAAAGGGTGTTTGTCGGGATCGAAATCCTCATCCCAGATCCAGAAGCGGGTGTAGTAATCAAAATAGCCAAAACTCTTTTTGGAAAGATCAGAGTTTACACCACGAATAACAGGAGGAATAGTCGGGTAAGGAATAGTTGGTACAAAAACCCGCTGTGCTCCTATTTTGGAAATTCGTTCGGCAAGTTCCTTGTATTCACACTCAAAATGTTCAGGCCGGTAAATGGTATGATTTCGATGCGGGGTAAATGAAACAAGGTCCTTCGGTTCTGACCATACCAGATCCAGATTTACAACAGCACCCAGGGCATTATTATGGCCAAGGCATACAATCAGGTTTTCTATTCCGCCATCTTCCTGTAAAATTTTAGCATTATCAATTTGGCTGTTTTCCTGGAACTCATTGCCAAGCGTAGGATTTAGTACTAATCGGGAGGTGGTATATTTTGCGTTTTCAGGCAGTACTCCGAATACAGAAAAATCTTCTTTGTTTTGTTTGATGTACTCCCGGCTTTTTCGCTCGGTTACAATCCACGAATCGTTGATGGCAAATCCCCATACTGCCTGGTTATGAAAAGGAGCTGATCGCTCCACACTTAGGTCTTTCATTCTCCCTTCCCAATATTTTTTAATCCGCTTCAGGGTTTTAAATGTATGGGAAGCAACGGGTACATATTCTGTCCATTCGATAGAGTCTCCGAATTCATCCTGTAAACCTCTTATCAAAACCTCAAGGTTTATGGGTATGCCCGCCTGAGCGGTAAAATTGGGTTGATCGAATGTTGGTTTTGGATCAAAGCAATCTGCAAGGAAAGAGGGAAAGTTGATATCAGTACGATAGATGCCTCCATTGTTAAAGCCTTGCGAGAGACTGTCTCCAATTACAACGAGTTTATGTTTATTGTTTTTCTTTCTGAACATAGCGGTGAGAAATTGCCATAAAAACCCGAAATCACAAAATTTCTTTTACCACAAAAACGCGAAAGCACAAAAAGAATAAACCATGTACTTTTGAATGAGTTCATTCAAATTCACGAAAGCCGAGGTTTCTGTGTTTTCGTGGCCAACACAAATAGATAAAGAAATGAAGGAAAACAGATTACAGAAATTCCGTGCAGAACGTGAAAAGCTAAATGAAAAAACACTGGGGTTGGGACATTTGGGAATCAAGCGGTTCTTTAACATGGATTCCAACACATATAAAGATGGAACCCTTGATTCCAAAACTAAAGAACTGCTGGGGCTGGTAGCTTCTGCTGTTTTGCGTTGTAATGATTGTATTGATTATCACCTGGAACAATGTGCCAAAACGGGTTCAACCAAAGAAGAAATTATTGATGCGATGAACGTTGCATTGATTGTAGGTGGCAGTATTGTGATTCCTCATTTACGCAGAGCTGTTGAAACGATTGAGATGTTAGAAGAGGAAGGGGGTTTTACTTCAGTTTAACAATCGTACACCCGGCCCCGCCAAAATCTTCATTAGCGAGATTGAAGCTTTTTACTTCTTTTCTCTCATTCAGGTAAGAGTGGATTTGCTTTCTCAGTATCCCATTTCCCTTACCGTGTACAATTTCGACCTGATGTAACCCGCGGAAAAGAGCCCGGTCAATATAGTGCATCACTTCGTCAATAGCTTTATCGGCGCGATAACCACGGAGGTCGATGGATGGTTTTACTGTTTCTTTGAGGGAAGAATCTGCCTGAATTACCCCGCCACTTCGGGCTTTTCGGTTTTTCTTTTTTTGAACTTCAACTTTAACAAGGTTCTTGTATTTGGTTTTCAACCTCAATCCATCGGCCTGTACCACGGCGTTATTTCCTTTTACTTCTAGTAATTCGCCAGTGGTGTTTCCATCTAAAAATCTGACATAATCACCGGTAGAAGGTGGTTTTTCCGATGTTCTGTACCGGGCTTCGCGCTTTTCTTTAACCTCATCCAGCGATTGTTCTATCTCTGCCTTTTCTTTCTCAATATCAGAACGGATAGATTTTATATCATTTTTCCCAACCTTCTTTTCTTCAACAATTTTTTCAACGGCCTGTTCCACCTTCCTGTTTGCCTGGTCCATAATGGACTTTGCTTCGGTTAGGGCTTTCTGGCGAATTTTATCTTTCTCTTTATTAATACCATCCAGTTTATTCAGGTACCGATTCCGGTCTGTTTCCGCTTTTGACTTCAGGTTCTCAAATTTTTCTTTAAGCTCTTCGGCTTGTTGGGTTTTGGTTTCCAACTCAGAGATCAAAGATTCCATGTTGTCTTTGGCTTCGCCTAGCAACACCTTTGACCGTTTTAAAACATCTTGTTTAATATTCATCCGTTGTGCGATCTCAAAAGCGTAACTACTACCGGGAATTCCTTTTTTAAATTTGTAGGTAGGGGATAGCGTAGCCTGATCAAACTCCATAGATCCATTTACTGCGTTCTCATGTTCATGAGCAAACACCTTTAAAGAGCCGTGATGAGTGGTTACAATTACTTTGCATTTGCTGCGCAAAAGATGCTCAATAAATGCCTGAAATAGTGCTCCGCCTTCTTCAGGATCAGTTCCGGCAGCGGCTTCATCAATTAATACTAAACTTCCGGGCGCAAAATTATCGAGTGTCTGCTGCATCCATTTCAAACGAGAGGAAAAGGTGCTCAAATCATTTTCGATAGATTGGTCATCTCCCAGATCAACAAAAAAACCACTAAAAATGGGAAGTTCGGATATTGGGTCGGCCGGGATAGCAAATCCTGATTGCATCATTAAAGAAGAAATACCGAGCGTTTTCATTGCCACAGATTTACCCCCGGCATTTGGCCCGGTAATCATCAGGCAAAGTTCTTTTGGAGATAGTTCAAGATGTAACGGGATAATGGTTTCCCGTTCTTCTTTTTTAAGCTTCAGGTTTTTGAGCAGCAGATTGGCGTTAAAAGCCTGCTTCAACTTTAAATTGAAGTTTTCAGAAACAATGGGGATCTCACCTTCCAACCGGATCGAAATTTTTGCCTTGGCTGCAATCACATCAATAACAGCCAGGCCTTTAGCATTCTGCCGGATAAACTCTGAATGTTGGCGAATATGATTGGTAAGCTCTCTGAGAATCCGTTCAATTTCCCGTTGTTCTTCGATCTCAAACTGCCTGATCTCATTGTTGAGATGCAGTGCTTCCACAGGCTCCAGATACACCGTTTGTCCCGTAGCAGAAACATCATGGATAAAACCCTGAATTTGCCGCTTATACTCTGCCTGAATGGGTATTACCATACGCCCGTTACGGATGGTTGCTCCCTCATCCGAGCTCATTCCATCTTTAGCAGCTTTTTTCATCAGCCGGTTTATGGCTGAACGAAGGTCGTTCTTTTTGGAGTTTAATCGCTTCCGAATTGCTTTCAATTCAGGGCTTGCATCGTCTTTTAAATCTCCTGATTCAGTAATTTGTCCTTTAATTGCATCCTCTAAATCCTTTAAGGGAATAAGCTCTTCACTCAACACCGTAAGTTCAGGGCTTTCTTCTTTACGCTTGCTGATGAACTTCTTAACTAGTCTGGCAGTCTGGCTGAGTTTCAAAATGTCATTAAAAGCAAACAAGGGAATGATGCTGCCCTCAGCTTTCGCCTGCGAAAGGTATTCATATACTGCAGGCATTTCTCCAAGAGGAAAAGGATCAGGGTCGAGAAGGATCTTCATCATTTCATCTGTTTGGTGCAGCAGTTTTTGGACCGTTTGCGGATGACTTACCGGTTGCAGCTCTTGCAGCATTTCCATGCCCAAGTCAGACTGGGCTTCAGCAATAGCAGCTTCCCGAAGCTGTTCGTAGCCAAGTTTTTCTAACAATGATGACGGGTAAAGCTTCATCGCAAATTTGGGAAATTTACCTTAGGTTCAGGCACCAAAGATAACTCTAATTCGGTACGGTATGAAATGCTCTATTTTCCAGGTTGATGCGTTTACAGATCATATTTTCGGTGGCAATCCGGCAGCAGTTTGCCCGCTGGATAATTGGCTGGATGATGAAACCATGCAAAAACTGGCGGCAGAGAATAACCTTTCAGAAACGGCTTTTTTTGTTGAAAAAGGGGAAGTATTTGAACTTCGTTGGTTTACTCCTGAAGTGGAAGTAGATCTTTGCGGTCATGCCACCCTTGCAGCGGCACATGTGTTATTCGAGCATTTAGCATACGATAAAACCAAAATTCATTTTGAAACCAAAAGCGGAATTTTGATTGTACAGAAAGAGGGGGACCGGTTGAGGATGGATTTCCCAACGGATGATATGCCAAAGGTTGAACCGCCTGCAGTATTATTTCAGGCACTTGGTATTCGTTCTGATCTGGTTTTTGCCACTGATGATTATATGGTTGTGCTGGAAAATGAATCACAGGTAAAGAACCTTGATCCCAATTTCAGAATACTTTCTGAAATAGATACGAGAGGGGTAATAGTAACTGCTCCGGGGGATGAGGTTGATTTTGTGTCCAGGTTTTTTGCTCCTGGTGCAGGTATTGATGAAGACCCGGTAACCGGTTCTGCTCACACAAAACTGACACCATATTGGGCAAAACGGTTAGGCAAGAAAGAAATGGAAGCTCGTCAGATCTCACAAAGAGTGGGAAATCTAACATGCAGATACAAAGGCACCCGTACCGAAATTCTGGGTAAGGCGGTTACATATATGACTGGAGAGTTTACTATCTGATGAGTTTTGAACTGCTTTTATTGATCGGGTTAATTGCCGGGCTTGTGGCCGGGTTGATGGGTGTTGGCGGAGGAATCATTTTTACACCTGTACTTTATTTTTTGTTTGATGAAGCAGGAGTTGATAATCCGGTTCTTTGGACGATAGGTTCCGGGTTGTTCTGCACTTTTATTGCGGCATCCGGAGGTGCGATCCGGCAGTATATTCAAAATAACTTCTTTGCAAAAGAAGGGATTTTGCTTGGTGTTTTAGGGATGACCGGAATTTACCTGGGCAAGCTGATAGTTACTTCCGAATACTACCAAAGAGAGCAATTTGTGATCTTTTTTAGTTTTATGCTGTTATATGCAGCATTTATGCTGTTTAAAAGAGGGTCGGATAAGCAAGATGAATATGAGAGAGAGTTTAACCCGGTTGGGATAAAAGCTGCTTTTGTAACCGGAGGTATTGGGGGATTTATTGCTGCCCTTGCAGGGGTAGGAGGTGGGGCTATTATGGTTCCTATTCTGAATCTGTTTTTTAAGCAGCCATTCAAGAAAACGGTAAGCGTTTCGCAGCTTGGTATGGTTATTATGGTGTGCTTTGGTTGGGTTCAGTTAGCCTGGATTGCTTCCACCGGTCCCGGCATAACAGAATATACTATCGGCTATGTTGATTTTGGGGCTTCTTTGCCTCTCTCTATTGGCGGGTTGACAGGCGGTTTTGGTGGTGCATTCTTAAATCAAAAAATTCGTCGCGAGCTGCTCCAATGGGGGTTTGCCGTGCTTGCCGTGTTTATGGCCGGGCGGTTGATCTGGAGTATACTTTAAAATCGATACTATGAAGGTTGGATTTATTACAAAGGAAGATCCTAACGACATCAAGGCATATTCAGGAACTCATTATGCTATGTTTCAGGCTCTCAAAAAAGAGTTTGAAGAAATAACCCCTTTAGGCCCTCTTGATCACTGGTACAAATATTTTGCTAAGCTTAAAGGAAAATTAAAAACTTTTGGTTCGGATAAGGTTTTTAAATATCAATACGACATAAATCTGGCAAAAAAACACGCCGCCATTTTAGATAAGCGGATTAAAAGGGAAAGACCGGATGTGCTTCTGGGTTCTCTCGTAAGCCCCGAAGTGGCATATTTAAAAAGCGAAATTCCTTTATACCTAACTACAGACGCTACATTTCCGAGGCTGAATCTGTTGCATAAAAGCCACAGAAATTTGTACCAAGAAAGCTTTGAAAATGCTTTAAAGCTCGAAGAACACGCATTTAGTAAGGCAAAAAAACTGATTCTGCCTTTAGAATGGTTGAAAGATTCTGCGATTAATGATTATAGAATTGACAAGAATAAGATCGAAGTTATTCCTTATGGAGCTAATATTGAAACTGTTTCTGACTCTGAAGAAGTTCAACAAATGATATATGGCCGTCAGAAATCGAGAGAACTAAAACTATTTTTTGTAGGAATTAATTGGGAAGAAAAAGGAGGGCCAAAAGCAGTGCAGGTTTTACAAGCATTGAAACGAATGGGCATAAGTTCTTCACTAACCATTGTTGGCTGTAGTCCTGTAATTGAGGATGAAGATGTTAAAGTTCTTGGATTTTTGGATAAGGGAAGTAATAGTGATTTAGAAAAGCTGATTACCCTATATAAAGAAGCGAGTTTCTTTTTACTGCCTACAAAAGCGGAATGTGTAGGAATGTCTTTTATCGAGGCTGCTTCGTATGGTTTACCTTCTATTGGTTCTGATGTAGGTGGAGTACCAGAAGCGGTAATAGATGGAGAAACAGGATACGTTTTTGGCAGTGAATCTATACCGAATAAGATTGCGAAAGCGATTGTGAAAACCTGGGAAGACAAAGAGCTATATAAAGCAATGAGCCAAAAAGCCCGTGCATATTTTAAGGAGAATATGAACTGGAAAAGCTGGGCAGAAAAACTAAGAGAAGTAGTTGAGGGCATGGAATAATTCGATGACAAAGATTGAAAGTTAAGCAAGTTTTACCCCGCCGTTGGTACAGCAAGTTGTCAGGATGATGCTGGTCTAATAATTATCATCGAAAATGATTAATATCAAAACTGAGGGATATATTACTTCCACTAATCAAAATCTCCCGGTCGGGCATGTCGATCATATTTATGATGTGATAAATAAGTTCGAAGAGGATCGAAAACAGAACGTAAGAATACATCAGGCAGGAAGAAATATTCAGAGAGGCAGCCAAGAGAAATGACAGTGGTTTACCCCAAATACGTTACTTCTTTGGCGGAGGTAATTTCTTTCAGGTAAGATTTTAATCCTGCGATCTGATCTTTTGTGTAGAGTGGAAGTTTGATCTGTTCAGAAGAACCTATGGTTTTTTTGATGTAAACCTGAGTCCGGTCAATCCGGATTTCAGAAATTTTTTCCCAAGCGATTTCCTTATTTGTTTCGTAAGGATATTGGCTGTCTTGAAAAGTGATGCCGTTCTCACTAAAGATCAAAGAAGGCTGCTTGCCAAATCCTGGGAAGAAAGCAAAATTGAGCCCGCATCCCATCAGTATAAAAACACCCACCCAATTAATTGGTTCACCATATTTATAAGTAAAGCTTATTGCTCCGATGGTGAAGCCAATTGCCAAAAACCCTAAGGCACGTATTGCTTTTATCCAGATGGTGGAGGTGTCTATTTTAAATTCAAACTGTTCCATAACATTCAATGTTCGTGAAGAAACTACTTTTTGAATTTAGATGCAAAAAACGCTTTTTATCAAGGGATAAATCCCTTTCTTGCTTATGGACGAAACAGGGCAAAGAAAGTAAGCAAGTCCAGGGACTTGAGTCCCGCCTGGTACATATATCCTTTATATTTAAGTATTCCTTTTCTCTGACCCACCCTTGTTCCCTCCCTAAGATCAGGGAGGGAGACTCTTAAACAATGAACGATCTGGTTAATACGTCCCCTTAGCCAAGGGGATGAGTTTGGCCTAGTCATTCTGAATTCCATCCCGGCAATTGTAGGGAGTGAAGTGATCTTCTGGTTCCAGACTCTGTTCCTGGGGATCGCTTCGTCTTTAATTACTTCTCCCTATACTTGTTTCCATATTCCTCGTGATGACTTTTTCCGGTCTTTACGAGGAGGCTAGTAATTATTTAAGATTGAGGTATTCATCGACGAAGTAATCTCCTAAGTCATGGTACCAAATTCCAAGAGATTGCTTCGTCGGATTTTAATGATGTATTTGGTGTAATCCAGCCTCCTCGCAAAGACTTTTTTTGGCGACTTTCTCCGTCATTTAAACCCAGTTCCGAAGAGATAAAGGATGCCTGTGGTAGAAATTACAGAAATCAGATAACCTGCTTGTCGGCAAGCAGGTTCGATGAGAAGGGATCTATTGCTTTTTAAAGTTCGTCATGCAGAACAGAGATGAGGCATCTATGTTTTAAATTCCTGTGCACTCAAACATCGATTACCTTTTAAATATAGACCAGAAAAGGCTGTCAAACTTGTAAGCAAGAAAACCCAAAAGTATTACTCCCAGCCCCAAAGCAACCCAGATATAATACGCTACCTGATCAATACCATACCTTAAAAAAATCCGTAGTCCTATAAGCCCAAAAAGGAAAAGGCCAAAAAGCAAGCCTCCAATCAGATGACGCCTCTTTCTTTTTTTCTCTTCTCTATATTCTTCTTCTGTTGGCACTTCAATCTTCAAGGTATCATAGCTCGTGAATACTACAGTAGCAAAAAACTAATAAATCATTCTAACATAAGACACATAAAAAAAGAAGCCCCTTATCCAGAGGCTTCTTTTGTTGTTAGCAATCTATAGCCAGCTCGCTAATGCGAACGGTAGCTATATATCCAGTAAAACTTTGCGATTCTCAGAGACACCTTTCCCAAGGCATTCTGTTGAATCAAATGCTCAAAAAGAGCTTAATCCATGATCTTTCGGAGGAAAGCCGGCTGATCTGAATCGTCTTTTTGAATACGTTCCGTTCTGCTTTGGAATGGAGCGATATCATCCTTGCTTTGTGCAGGTTTCTGAACCTCATCCCGATGTTCTTCCTGTTCAGTTTCCATTTCTATTTCATCCTGACGAACAGAAAGGTCTCGTCTCAAATAAGAAGGTGTATCTAGCTTCTTTAGATTTCCTTCGCCTTTGTAGTAATCGCTGGGAGTGCGTGCAAACCGGCTTGGCACACCTTGCGGCTTTGCTGTTTGCGTACGGGTTACATTCTCAGCCACTACATTTAGTGGTGATGCATTCTTTGGTGCAACTTTTGCGGTTGTTCTGTCTTCAGCAAGCTCGAAACCGGTAGCAATTACAGTAACTCTGATCTCATCGCTGAAGGTTTCGTCAAGTACAGTACCAAGAATAATCTCTGCATTTTCGCCAGCTTCCTGCTGTACAATGCTGGTTGCTGTGGTGGTTTCGCGCATACCAAGTGCAGAGCCGGCACTGATATTTACCAGCACGCTTCGGGCTCCCCGGATGCTTACACCATCTAATAGCGGGGAATTGATTGCTGAACGGGCTGCGATCTCGGCTCTGTCCGGCCCTTCTGCAGTTGCAGAACCCATAATGGCAGCACCACCATCGGTCATAGTGGTTCTTACATCAGCAAAATCAAGGTTTATAAGGCCTGGCATCAGGATCAGATCGCTTATGCCGCGGGTTGCATTGTAAAGTACTTCGTTTGCCAGGGCAAAAGCTTCCATCAGTGTTGTACTTTCGTCTGCGATATCGAGAAGCCGCTCATTAGGAATTACAATAACGGTATCGCAATTTTTCTTGAGTTCTGTGATACCTTCCAGAGCGAATTTCTTACGGATCTTACCTTCGCATTCAAACGGGGTGGTAATAATTCCAACTGTAAGAATACCTTTTCGTTTTGCCATTCCGGCAACTACGGGTGCTCCTCCGGTTCCGGTTCCACCACCCATTCCTGCGGTTACGAAAACCATATCTGCGGTTTCGATGGCTTCTTCAATGTCATGACGGTTTTCTTCAACCGCTTCCCGTCCAACTTCCGGGCGTGCTCCTGCACCAAGGCCATTGGTCAATGAAGTTCCAACCTGAATTTTAACATCAGCCTGACTGTTTTTTAGTGCCTGGGCATCGGTATTAAGTGCAATATATTCTACACTGTCGAGGCCCATATTTATCATATTGTTGATTGCGTTTCCGCCGCCGCCGCCAACGCCGACCACTTTGATCTTTGCGTTTTCCTGGCTTTGCTCGTCGAAAAAGAATCGAGTATTATGGTTAGCCATGATTACTCCTTTTTTTGTTTTTATTTACTGGATTGTTTCTTGTAGATGATTGCTGTTATCTAAAGTTCTTTGAACCAACTTTTCATACGATCGGCGATTTTGTTCATCACCTGTTCCATATTTTTGCCGCCTTTCTGCGAAGATGGCATCATTGTTTGATTGTTGGTCATCCCGGTTTTTAGCGCATGAACCACTAAACCCACACCGGTTGCATAAATCGGGCTTTTCACTTCTTCTACCAAGCCTCCGGTAATCCCTAAAGGCATACCGATTTTTGCGTCAATTCCTAAAATTTCATTGGCAAGGGGGCAGATATTTTTAATCAAAGATCCACCACCGGTTAGTACTATCCCGGCACTCAGTGCTTCAGAGTATCCACTGCGCTTTATTTCAATACCTACTATTTCCATGATTTCTTCCATTCTGGCCTGGATGATTTTAGCCAGGATACTCTTTGTAATTTCTTTGGGCGGGCGGCCTGCAATTCCCGGAACAGTAATTACCTCATCTTCCTGGATCAGATCTGCATAGCTTTCACCATGTTTGCGCTTGAGTGTTTCTGCCTGGTCATCTAATACGCTAAGCCCAAGCCGAATGTCGTCGGTTACTTTTTGCCCTGCTATAGCGATTACAGCTGTATGGCGAATTGTATTATCCTGGAAAATGGCTACATCGGTTGTGCCTCCTCCAATATCAACAAGTACAACACCTGCTTCCTTTTCTTCCTGGTCCAGTACAGAGTATGAAGAGGCGAGAGGTTCAAGAATAATATCCGCTACCTGGTATCCGGCGCGTTCCACACATCGGTAAATATTTTTTGCTGCTGAAACCAAACCGGTAATAATGTGAACTTCGGCCTCCATTCGCATTCCGCTCATTCCAACAGGGTCGCTGATTCCATCCTGCCCATCTACCACAAATTCCTGTGGAATTACATGAAGAATCTGTTGATCAGTTGGTAGCATAATACGCTGGCAATCCTCCAGAAGGCGTTCCACATCATTTGCGGTAATTTCATTGTCTTTATTGTTGATGGTAATTACGCCTTTGCTTCGCATACTTCGGATGTGGTCACCGGCTATACCCACATTTACTGAGTTTACCTGGATACCGGAGGCGAGTTCGGCCTGTGCGATGGCGTCTTTTATGGCGTTCACTGTTTTGTCGATGTTTACGACAACGCCTCGGTTTAATCCATCGCTGGGAGCCTTGCCAACTCCAAGAATATTAATTCGCTCCTGCTCGATAGAAGCTACGATTGCACAAATTTTTGTAGTCCCAATATCGAGGCCTACCATGATGTTTTCTGATTCAGACATTATTGATACCGATGTTTTTGTTGATTGCTAAATTTCTTTTGTAACCACTTGGTTAGTAAATCTCAGATCTACTTGTTGCATTGCCCGGATGCCTTTAGTGCGAATTACTTCTACATAAAAAGCCTCCCAGTTTTCGAGCTTTGTTTTGAATTCATTATTTCCAAACAACAGCTTTACTCCGTTTTCATGGCTCAAAGCAACGACTCCATGTTCGTTGTTGTAAGCTACTTCGCTGATGGTTGCCCACCCAAAACCATGTTCTTTTGCATTAGATAAAAACCTGCTTATTTGTCTGAATGCAGTACTCGAAAGTGTATCCCTGGTATCCGATGCCTCAAATCCATATACAATTGGCAGGTTGAATGCCTTTCCTTGAAGAATGGGAAGTTTTACTCCTTCTTCATCCACATATATTTTGTGTTGTCCTTCAATAAGTACAGCTAAAGGTGCTCTTTCTACAATATTGATGTTCAAATCCCCACTGGGTTCGATGTAGAGAATTGCATCTTTTACATAGTCTATCTGTTCAATACGTTCTGCAATAATTGATATATCGAGGCTGTCAGGGTTTATGCCAAATGGCACATCAGCTGCCCTTAGGAGTTGCTCGGTTTCTATAAGTTCATTGCCGGAGAACACAACGTTATTAACCGTTACGTTTTTGTTCCAGTAAATGGCGGCAAGTACAGCAACCCCGGTTACCAGCATAATGGCGGTAGCCCAGGGAAGTAAACTTCCTTTTTTAGCTGTGCTATGTTTGTCTGTTTTTGCCATTAATTAGTATTAACAGGTGTATAATTTCCACTTGTAAGTTCATCTGCGAACTCTTCACCAAACTTGTAAATATCTCCTGCACCCATCGTAATGATGATATCTCCAGTGTTTGAAATTTCTTTTAGTTTTTCGGTTACATCTGCTTTGTTCTCTACATAGATCACATTTTTGTGGCCATATTTTTCAGCAGTATCTGCAATCAGTTTTCCGGTTACACCTTCGATGGGTTTTTCGCGGGATGGATACACATCGGTGATTACAAGTACTTCTGCATCTGAGAATGAAAGACCAAACTCCTTGTACAAATCCTGAGTGCGTGAATACAAATGCGGCTGGAAAACAGCAACTATTCTACGATCTGGCCATCCGGTGCGGGCGGCATTTAAGGTTGCAGCTACTTCGGTTGGGTGATGAGCATAGTCATCAATTACCATCACTCCTTGTTCTTCTGCTTTTTTCTGGAACCTTCTGAAAACCCCTTGATAACGTTCTAATCCCTGTTTGATGAGTTTGAAGTCAATATTGAGTTCAATTCCGGTTGCAACGGCAGCAAGAGCATTTTTCACATTATGTTCACCAGGGGTTTTCAACGTAATTACGCCCAGTTTTTCATCATTATTCATTACGGTAAATGTGCTGGTAAACTGGTTTATCTGAAGGTCAACCGCTCTTACTTGTGCCTGTGGGTTCAATCCGTAGGAAATAATTCGCCGCTCAAGATCGGGAAGAATGCTTTGTACGTTTGGGTCATCAAGACAAACAATTACCGCTCCATAGAAGGGAACTTTATTCGCATAGTCGATGAAGGCACTTTTTACATCTTCCAGATCATCATAAATATCTAAGTGCTCGGCTTCAATATTTGTGATAATGGCAATAGAAGGCGTAAGGCGAAGGAATGTGCGGTCGAATTCATCTGCTTCAACCACAATAACATCGCCTTTACCAACAACAGCGTTGGTCTTATCAAAGCTATGCACTTTGCCGCCTACCATAATGGTTGGATCATAATTTCCATCCTGGGTAACATGCCCAATCATAGTAGTGGTAGTGGTTTTACCGTGTGTACCTGCCACGCCAATACCAAACTTCATCTTCATCAGCTCAGCAAGCATTTCGGCACGTTTTATGGTTGGGATGCGGTTTTCAAGGGCGGCTTTTGTTTCTTTATTTTCTTCGGCTTTCACTGCACTGGTATAAACCACAACATCGGCTCCTTCAATATTTTCAGCTGCATGGCCTTGATAGATGGTGGCCCCCAGTTCTTTCAAACGATCTGTAGTTTCGTTGGAAGCCCCGTCAGAGCCGGTAACTTTGTATCCTCGTTGAATCAGAATCTCGGCCATCCCGCTCATACCAATGCCGCCAATACCAACCATATGAATATGTTTGGTTCGCCCAAATACAGGTTGTGTTTGAATTCTGTTTTCCATTAACGCTGATTTGTCTTAGCGAGGGTTAAAATTTCCTGTGCAATGAAATTGGCTGCATCTGGCTTTGCCAGTTTTAAAGCAGCTTCGTTCATCGCTTTTAATTTTTTTTGGTCATGAATTAAGTCATGTACCAGTTTTGGCAGCGCATCTACAGCTTCATTGTCCTTTAGCAGGGCAGAAGCTCCCGCATTCACCATTGATTGTGCATTTTGGGTTTGATGATCTCCGGCTACATTAGGAGATGGGATCAACAAGCTTGGTTTGCCTGTGGCCATAAATTCTGAGCAAGAACTGGCCCCGGCACGGCTTACAATCAAATCAGAAGCGGCATAAGCCTCGGGCATATTATCGATAAAGGCAGTAAGGTGAACATTCTCATATTTGTTTAGATCCACTTCTTCCAACAAAGCATCTACATATCTACTGCCACACTGCCAGATTACCTGAAGGCCATCCAGTTTATCCAGATTTTTTTTGACGGCTTCGTTTATGGTTTTGGCTCCGCCACTTCCACCCATAATCATTAATACTGGTTTGTCTGCGGCAAATCCAAATGATTTTAATCCTGTTTCTTTGTTAACCGTAGTAAGGGTATTTCTTGTGGGATTTCCTGCTTCTACAATTTTTTCTTTTGGTAAGAATCGTTCAGCTTCTTTGAACGCTGTAAATATTTTTGAAGCAAATTTTGCAAGCATCCTGTTAGTAACACCCGGAAAGCTGTTTTGCTCCTGAATTACAATCTTTATTCCGCGTTTTCCGGCAACCCAGCCAGTGGGGCCTGCAACATACCCACCGCAAGAAACCATTACATCCGGCCTGAAACCTTTTATAATTGAAAGGCTTTGTATAAGGCTTGTTACCAGTTTGAAAGGAAATGAAAGATTCTTTAGGGTTAATCTTCTATGGAACCCGCTTATCCAAACATTCTTTATGACGTATCCTGCTTTTGGTACAGCATTCCATTCCATTTTGTTTTTGGTACCAACAAACAAAATTTCAGTAGCTGTGTTTTCAATCTTCAATGCATCAGCGATAGCAATGGCAGGATAAACATGGCCGCCTGTTCCACCTGCTGCAATTAAAATTCTCGGATTACCCATAGTACATAGTCCTCCGGTCTTTATGATGTTTTGAAATGTTCAACAGAATGCCCGCCATTAATCCTGAAAAAAGCATGCTGGTTCCACCATAGCTTACAAATGGCATCGGGAGCCCGGTTACAGGAAGAAGCCCGCTTGCTACGGCAGCGTTTACAAATCCATACAGCACAATGGTAAGTGTACAGCCAATGGCAAGTAGAGAGCCTAAAGTATCTTCGGCGTTTTTTGAAATAAATACTACCCCCCGGAACAGGATCAAAGTAAAAATTAGGATGAGGCTCATTGCTCCAAAAATCCCGTATTCTTCTGTTATGATAGCAAAAATGAAATCATTATAAGGAGCTGGGAGAAAATCACGCTGGCTGCTTTTCCCAATTCCAACCCCAAACATTTCGCCTTTTGCAATAGCTATATGAGCTTGTTGAGCCTGATATCCGGAACCCTGAAGTAATTCTCCACTTTCAATGTTTTTTACCTGTGCAATGTAATCATCAATTCTGCTTTGTCGGTTTTCTGATTGGTTGATAAGCAGCAGGCCTCCAAAAACTCCGATCGCAATAAGTACTCCTATTTGGAGGGTACTTGCCCTTCCGACAAACATTACAATCAAACAAATTCCAAAAAGGATACCCGCACTGCTAAAATCCTGAACACCAATCAAGGCACAGGTGATACTTACCCAAACCATGATTGGGATGAAACTCCGCTTAAAATCTTTTATGTATTCCTGCTTTTCAGACAGGAGGACACATACATGAAGTAAAAGGGCAGCCGTTGCAACTGTTGAAGGCTGGAAAGTAAACCCGGCTACATTTAGCCATCTTTTTGCACCAAATTGTTCAATCCCAAACATTAATACGGCGGCTAGTAGCACCCAACTTATCACTATTCCAAGCATGCTGAATTTGGCTAAGGTATGATAATTGATCTTTGAGGCAATCAGCATTACTATGAAAGCAATAGCCAATTTCATAATATGGCCTGTAACAAGCGTAAAAGCTGTTGTTGATTTAGATTCTGCGAAGTACGCGATAGATGAATACACTGCCAATACTCCAAACATCATAAGCGCAATAACAGCTACCAGTAAGAATCGATCACTGCCTTGTGTACGCGTATCGATATCTTCGGGGCTGGTGCCGATGATATTGGAAAGGTTGCTATGTGGGCTGGTATAAATCAATGGTTAGAGCTTGTACACTTCTTCTTTGAATACTTTTCCCCGGTGTTCGTAGCTTTCAAACATATCGAAGGATGCACATGCAGGGCTTAATAGTACAATTTCGCCTCTTTTGGCTACTTTTTTTGCTGTTCGTACTGCACGCATCATGCTGTCTGCCTTAACAAAGTTTGGAACGGCTTTGCCAAGTTGTTTCTGGATTTTATCTTGAGATTCACCAATTGCAATAATAGTGTGAGCCTTTTCTTTGATTTGGTCCTCAATCTCGCTGTAATCGTTTCCTTTGTCTCGTCCGCCTAAAATCAGCGTAATAGGTACGTGAAAACTATCCAGCGCAAACCATACTGCATTTACATTGGTTGCTTTGCTATCGTTGATGTATTTAACCCCGTCAACTTCTTTTACTTTTTCAAGCCGGTGTTCAACCCCCATGAATGATTTTAAGCTTTCGCGGATGGCATCATTTTTAATTTCGGCGGCTCTTGCTGCCAAAGCCGTTGCCAATCCATTATTCAGGTTGTGATTTCCACTGAGGCCTACTTCATATACTGGCATGAGTGTTTCTTCCTTATTGTTGAATTTGAAGATGATATGTTCGTTGCGTACAAAGGCTCCTTCGGGTACTTCGTTGAGATATGAAAAAGCCCAAAGCTGTGGTGACTTTTCTTTTTGCTGAAGAGACTCCACATGGTTTTTTATGATTGGGTCATCGTAATTAAAAATGAACCAATCCTTTTCCGTCTGGTTTTCTGTGATCCGAAATTTTGAAGCAGCGTAAGCTTCCACATTGTTTCCGTATCTGTTTAAATGGTCAGGTGTGATGTTGAGCAATAGACTGATATTGGCTCTGAAGCTTTCAATATGATCGAGTTGAAAGCTACTTACCTCAAGTATGTGATGTGCCGGAGTACGATCAACAACATCCGAAAAAGCAATACCAATGTTACCAGAAACAGTATGTTCTTTCTTTGCCGATTTCCACATATGATCTATCCAGTTGGTAACGGTGGTTTTGCCGTTGCTGCCGGTAGTGGCAATAATCTTTTGGTTTGTAAACCAGCTTGCCGCTTCAATTTCAGAAAAGACTTTTTTACCCGAGTTCAGATAGTATTGAACAATTGGAGCTTCGGTTGGTACGCCCGGGCTTACTACGGCAAACTCCCCTGATTGTGCTTTTTCTGAATGGCCACTTTCTTCGAAGCTGATCTGGGCATTAATTAGTTGTTGCTTCCAATCGTTTTTAATTACTCCAAAATCAGACACAAAAACTTCGGCTCCTTTTCTTTTGAGAAGCAAAGCGGCAGCAATTCCACTTTTAGCAGCACCAATCACCACGATATGTTTTCCCTGAACGCTCATTATCTGATCTTCAGGGTTAAGAGGCTTAAAATTCCCATCATCACCGTGATGATCCAAAATCGAACAACTATCTTTTGTTCTGACCAGCCCTGTTTTTCAAAATGATGATGAATGGGTGTCATCAGGAATACACGTTTTCCTTCGCCGTATTTCTTTTTTGTGTACCTGAAGTAGGAGGTTTGGATTATCACCGAAAGAGTTTCGAAGAAGAATACACCGCAGATGAATGGGAGTAACAGCTCTTTGTGAAGCATAAGCCCTAAAGCACCAAAAGCTCCGCCAAGCGCAAGAGATCCTGTATCACCCATAAATACAGAAGCCGGATTAGTGTTATACCATAAGAACCCCATACAGCCACCAATTAAAGCGGCACAAAAAATGGTGAGTTCACCTGCACCGGGCAGATACATAATATCAAGGTATTCGGATAGGTCGGTTCGTCCTGATACATATGAGAAAATCGCAAATACAAAACCGCAGATGGCTGAAACTCCTGATGCAAGCCCGTCTAATCCATCGGTTAAGTTAGTGGCGTTACTTACTGCAGTAATTACAAAGATGGCTACGGGGATGTAGATCAACCAGCCAATTTCATCGCCAAAAAACGCATAATCTATATTTACACTTTTAAGAAACGGAACAGTTGATAATGTGTTTACATCAGCAAAACTGGGGTGAAAGTACAGCACGGCTCCTACTACAGAACCAACAACAACCTGACCTATAATTTTGAACCTGCCCGCTAAACCGCTTTTATTTTTACGAACTACTTTTATGTAGTCATCAATAAACCCAACCAATCCAAGTGCTATAACAACGAATACGATCAGCCAGGCATAAATGCTGTCCATTTTCATAAACAGCACAGAAGGAATGATAACTGCCAGCAGAATAATAACTCCTCCCATTGAAGGCGTTCCGGCTTTTGCTTTGTGATGGTCTAAGCCTACATCATCACGAATAACTTCTTTTAGCTGCATGCCTTTTAGCCATTTAATAATCCGGTGGCCTATAATTAAGCTAATGATCACAGAAGTAACAGCAGCCAGGCCTGTACGTGTAGAAATGTATTGTATAGCTCCCGCACCGGGGAAATCGAAAGTATCCAGCCAGGTAAATAACTCGTATAACATCAGAGTTCTCCTTTGGCTTTAAGTTCAAGTGCTTCTCTGGCAGTTATCCGGTCGTCGAACGGGTGTTTTTCACCATTAATTTCCTGATAGTCTTCATGCCCTTTGCCGGCAATCAAAATTATATCGTGTACAGAGGCTGCTTCTACCGCTTTGAAAATGGCATCTTTACGTGAAGTGAGGCTTGTTACATTTTCTGTGGATTCGAACCCTTGCAAAATATCAGCAATGATAAGATCGGGATTTTCCGTTCTTGGATTGTCGCTCGTAACAATGATCTCATCAGCAAAGGCAGCCGCAGCTTTTGCCATTTCCGGCCGTTTGGCAGCATCCCGGTCACCACCGGCTCCAAAAACACAGTAGATGAATTGTTTCTCTGATTTCATTCCTGCGAGGGTTTTCAGAACATTGTACAAAGCATCCGGAGTGTGTGCATAATCTACAATTACGGTTGGTTGAGGAGATGAATTATCAAGAACCACTTGTTCCATCCGTCCGGCAGCACCTTTAGCTTTAGCCAATGCCAAAAGGGTTTTTTGTTCATCAATCCCGAGTTCTTTGCAGATTAAAAAAGCTTCAGCAATATTGTATGCGTTAAAATCACCAACCAATGGAGATGAAATCACGTTGCCATCTACTTCTATTTTAAGTCCGTTTGGGGTGTTTTCCAGAATGTTTGCATTCTTGTTGAATGACAGTTCCACGATCTTGGCTTTTGTATTGCCAATCATATGGGTGCCTTGCTCATCATCCATATTAATAATTGCAGAAGCCTCTTCAGGAAGCGAATCAAAAAGTATTTTTTTTGCGGAGGCATATTCTTCTACGGTATTATGGTAATCCAGATGATCATGAGAAAGGTTGGTAAATGCAGCTACTGAAAATTCGATGCCACCAACTCTGGCTTGGTCTAAAGCGTGAGAAGAAACTTCCATAACCAAATATTCTGATCCGGCTTCTATCATTTTTCTCATGTCATCAGCCAGTTCAATCGGATCGGCAGTGGTGAGTTTGCTATCGAATGATTCTGTTAAAATTCTTTTAGCTACAGTACCCAAAAGGGAAGTTTTTTTCCCGCAGGCGCATAATACCTGATACACTAGTGTTGCTGTGGTAGTTTTGCCGTTAGTTCCCGTAACTCCTACTATCGTCATTTGCTTAGCAGGGTTTTCGGCAAACTTTTGTGCAAGAGGCCCAACTAATATTCGGGTATTTTCCACTTCAATCACACAAACTTCTGCATCGGTGTAATAGCTTTCTTCACAGATAATTACTTTTGCCCCTTGATGTACAGCGTCATCCAAAAACATATGTCCGTCAACTTCTGTGCCTTCGATCGCGATAAAAACGGAGCCTTCGATAACTTGTCGGGAATCCTGAACAAGCGGACCAATCTCGCCTTCCGGTTTACAGTGGGAAGTATTTAAAGGATTGATAAACTCTATGAGTTCAGGAGTGGTCAACTAATTTTCCTCTTTAGTTAAAAGTTCCAGAGACCTGGCTTTGCCGCGGATCGTAACTGTACTACCGATACGCATCATTTCTCCGGCCTTTGGGAACTGACGTTCTACAGTACCCGAGCGGTATATTTCGGATTTTAAACCTAGTTCTGTTAACAGTGTGGATGCGTTTCTCATGCTCATCCCTCTCAACTCAGGCACTTTCGTAAAGCCTTCTTTTATGGTCGAACTATCAATTGGTGAATAGGTTTCCGAAAGTGTGAGAATAATTTCTTCTCCAGCAGGAAGCGGGATTCCGGCCTCTACACTTTGGGCTGTTACATATCCTGACTTTCCTTCAAATTTATAAGGAAAACGCAATCTTGTAAGCATTTTTTCAGACGCATCCCGGCCGACACCGATCAAGGAAGGAGCTTTTGTGATAAATTCAATTTCTTGCTCGGGTTTCATACTTCTTTGAATATCACTGTCTAAGCCGGCAATTCTTTTTGCAGTCTCTTTGAAAATAGGCCCGGCAGTGTAGCCGCCATATCCACTCGTTTTGGGTTCGTTAAGTACAATCAGGCATACATACTTAGGATCTTCAACCGGGAAGAAACCCACGAATGAAGCCAGATATTTATTAGAATATCGTCCCTGATATACCTTTTTGGCTGTTCCGGTTTTTCCGGCAATACGTAAGCCGTCAATTTGAGCCCAATCTCCTGTTCCTGAATCAGTGATCACACTTTCAAATACAGGCATTAATCTATCTATAGTTTTTTTGTTGGCTACCCTTCGGATCTCTGTTGGCTTATTTTTTAGGACAGTATTTCCATGTTGATCTTCAATTCTATCTACCAGGTAAGGGCGCATTAATATTCCACCATTTGCAAAAGCAGCATAAGCCTGAGCAACCTGAAGGGGAGTGGCTAGTATTTCGTAGCCGTGGCTCATCCATGGAAGGCTAACCAAACTCCAGTCGTAAGGTTTGTTTAAAATGCCCGCTGCTTCTCCTGAAAGATCAATATTGGTTTCTGAACCAAAGCCCAGATTTCGGGCATATTGATAGAATACTTTTTTATTGAGCCGCATTGCTATTTGTGCAGTTGCAATGTTCGAGGATTTCATGATCACTTCCTGGAAAGTCATATTTCCCAGCGGGTCATGATCCCGAAGGGTCAATCCATGAATTACTACCTCTCCTGATTTCGGGGTTTCGAAAATTTCGTTGAAGTTAACGGCGTTTTGTTCTACGGCAGCTATAGCGGTTACAAGTTTAAAAGTTGATCCGGGTTCCAGCATATCAGAAATGGCGAAGTTTCTTCGGTTTTCATTTTCCGTTTTGCCAGGAAAGTTGGGATCGTAAGTAGGATAATTGGCCATTGCTTTTATAGCACCCGTTTTTGGGTCTATAATGATCCCAGTTCCATATTCTGCCAGGTGCTTTTCTACGCCTTTCTTCAACTCATCTTCAAGAATTGCCTGAATGTATGAATCAATAGTTGTATGAATGGATTTGCCGTTTTCAGGAAGCTTTTTTGGAGCACCTACATAAGCCGAAATTTTGTCCCGGCGATCTCGGCGTACCTGTTGAATTCCATCTTCGCCTTTAAGGTGTTTATCATAGTAAGCTTCCAGGCCGGTTTTACCATCCATCTGATGATCCACAAACCCCAAGGAATGGGAAGCAAGTGAACCAAAGGTATATCTGCGTTTAAAACTTTCTTCAACAATTACTCCTTTAATCCCAAGTGCTTTAACTTCATCTCTGGAAATTGTGTTCAGGTTTTTTGCCAGAACAATGTATTGCGAGTTAGAAGGGGCATTCGCAATCTTTTCTTTATAGTAAGCTGCCGGAAGCTCGGTTTCCTTAGCTAGTACCTTTGCAAGATCATTTATCTGCTGTGGGGTTACCGTATTTCCATCCAGGTCTTTGAACTTGGGATCAAGTGCTATTAGGTAATTAGCGGCGTTAGTAGCCAGCAGAGTACCGTTCGAATCATAAATACTACCTCTTTGCGCAGGTATCGCAATAGAATCTACAGCTTGTTGGCTCCAGAGTTCACGGAGCTCCTCACCTTCTATGTAATTAATCCTGATTAACTGAAAAGCCAGTACACAGGGGATTAAAAGCAGTAATCCGAAAACCAGGAACATACGGCTCAATATGGCAGTTCGTTCCGTCATCTACTTCTCGATCTCGATTACTTTATCTGCCGGGCCGCCATTTACAAAACCGGCAGCTTCCGCTTTATTGTATATCTCAGCCGGGCCAATCATGCGATCGTACTGGAGTTTAAGCACATCATGCTGGCTGCGTACCTTGTTGTATTCGCTTTCCAATTTTTGAACTTCCTCCAATAGTTCTTGCGTGGCAAAAACATGGGTAAGGTAAAGAAAGCCGAATGCGCCAATTGCGATTGTTGCCAGAATGATTTTCCAGGGTTTTATTCCCTGAATAGTTTTCTTTACCGACTTAGATGCCTTGTTACCTGCAGCTCTTTTCTCTTTTGGAGGTAAAGATGGAGATGCTATGTCAGGTAAAGGCACTTTACGAAGGTTAGGTCGGGTTTCGCGCTGCTTGAGTGGGGATTGCACGATCATTGACTTCCTCCTTCTGTTTTTTCCGCTATCCGGAGTTTAGCACTTCGGGCAGCTGGATTTTTAGCAACCTCTTCGGGCGAAGGGGTTATCACCTGTCTGTTCACAGGTGCTAGTGGGGAAAGAACATTACCGTAGAAATCTTTTTGGATTTCTCCATCGTGATTTCCGGCTTTAAAAAATTTTTTAAGAATACGATCTTCAAGCGAATGATATGACATGGCCACAATTCTTCCGCCCGGTTTTAATAATTCTACCGATTGGGTAAGAACATCTTTCAGTGCGTCCAACTCGCGGTTAACTTCAATACGTATTCCCTGAAATACTCTCGCAAGAGATTTTACGGCAAACTTAGCTGGTACAAGCTCTTTTATGATAGCAGCAAGTTCTCCGGTAGTCTCAATCGGACGATTATTTATAATCTCATGGGCAATTTGTCGGCTGGCACGCTCCTCGCCATAATGAAAAATGATATCGCGAAGAGATTCATAATCGTAATTATTCACTACCTGATAAGCCGAAACACCGGATAGATTGCCCATTCTCATATCAAGCGGGCCGTCTTCCTGAAAACTAAAACCACGTTCCGCTTCCTTAATCTGATGTGTTGAAACACCGAGATCAAGAAGTATTCCGGCTACCTGACCTTTTACTTGGGGAGGTAGAAATGTTGTCAGATAGCCGAAATTACCTTTCAAAACGTTAAAACGATCATCTTTTCCGATTCTGGCCGTAGCTGCAGCTATTGCTTCATCATCCTGATCAATTGCATAGAGTTGCCCTTTATCGCTTAAACGAGACAAAATTCCCCTGGAATGACCTCCGCCACCAAGAGTTCCGTCTATATATATAGCATCGGGGTCTGTAATAAGAGCCTCCATACATTCATGGAGCATTACAGGAATATGCTCATGATATGTAGCCATCTCAATCACCATCGATTTCTAAATCTCCTCCTAGCACTTGTTCAAAAATGCTTTCGATGGATTCCTGGCTTACTTTAGAGTCAGCAGCTTGTAGTTTTTGAGGAGACCAAACCTCAATGTGTTCACCCATACCAATAAATACCACTTTTGATTCTATGGCTGAATAACTGATATGGTCGGTGGGGATAGCAATACGGTGTTGTTTGTCGAGGGAAACATCTTCGGCGTATCGCAACAAGTAGCGTTTAACAATCCGGCCGTTTTTGCTGAAAGAATTGATCTTTGATAGTCGCTCCTCTACATGCTGCCATTCATTTTCAGGGTAGAGGTAGAGACATTCTTCGGATTGTCCGCGAACGATAGTGAATCGTTCCTGAGCGTGGGGACTGAGGCTTTTGCGCAGTTTGGCAGGGAAGGCTACACGACCTTTATCGTCTATAGAATGCTCGTATTGTCCTTTAAAACCAGGCACAAGTTCCCTCAGAGGTATTAAGATTGCTAAATTTGATTGGATGTAGAAAATCCCCACGATCTACCACATCACTCCATAATGTACCCTAAAAATATGATATCAGTCAAGATTTTTGTTGAACAAATTCAAAAAAGATTTGAATGCGTTAAATAAGGATAGATTTCAGGATTGTGGGAGAGGGTGGGGGAAGAATAGATAAAATCCTCTTTTCCAAAGTAGAGCTTAGTCTAACAAATTATTTATTTTGGCTTTTACTACATTTATAGGCATATGAGTAACTTTAAAGATCCAGCTGAATTTTGGGATTTCTTAATTGAAAACCGATATAGAATAAGTACACCAATAATTGCTTCTATTTCTGTTTGCTTACTTCTTCTGAGTATTGTGGAAGATGATTCATTAAAATTAAGTTTATGCGGTGTCTCAGCAATGCTCATATTCATAATTTGGTCTTTTGGTAGAAGTTTGCCAAAGGCAAAAAAAGGGAAAGCAATATTAATTGCTATTAAGTCTGAGGATAAGGATGACCAAACAAATTTCTTCTCTGATTTCAAAGAATTTTTCATGACAGAAGATGTAAAAATTGAGTTGGTCCAATTGCCAAACTACTATGCGAAAAAAGCAAACAGTTCTAATTGGCTAAAATTTTCTAAAAAAACTAAATGCGATTTTGTTTTGTGGGGAAGCATTAAAAAAAGGAATGTAAAAGATGTGGAAAATATTGTACTGAATCTGAAATCAGGTTTGAGGCATACACCAATAGACGAAAACCTAAGCGAGAGATTGAAAGAAGAGATGGTTAATACAGGTGCAAATGGTCAGATATTCCTTAATGTAAATAATGAATATTTAGAAACGCAGAAAATTGCTGAATGGATAAATATTTATTCTCGCTACTTATTGATAATAGCTGCTAATCTAGATGGGGATTATAACTACTCAATAACTGAGATTCCAAAGCTAGGTCAGACAATAGATTATGCAAGTAATAAAAATGGCTCAATCATTAGAATTAAATCCAAACTAAAAGCAAGACTTCTTGAGGCCTATGAAAATAAAATTAACATACTTTATGGAAAGTGGAGAAGCACAAGAAATATTGAATTATTAGATGAAGTTTTTGCTACAGCAAAAAAAGCATTAACCTTGAATTCATCTTCGGGGCTCGTAAATTTCATTGCTATTTATGAAATAGTTAAAAATAATGCTCCAAAAAAAGCAATCAAATTGTTGACTCCATACAGCAAGCAAACTGGTTTGCCAAGGCTTAATCTTGCTTTTTGTTATGTGTTAGTCAATAATTTTGAAAAGGCTATTGAACTGTATGAATCAAATAATTTCTTAAAAATAGAAATAGCTGCAATAGAGCAAATTGAAGAGTTTTGTATTTGGTTTCTTGAAAGCTCTAAAGATAGCCGGGTGTACTTAATTTTGTGCTTGATAAATTTCTTTGGGAAAGAGGATATTGCATTAGCAAAAAAAGATTATGAGCATTTCTTTCACTACGTAAAGGAAACAGGAAAGGGAGAAAAAGCATTGGAGTTATTACAAGGGATGATAAATAAATAATCTATCACCACTTAATCTCTTTCCCATCTCTGAAAAATCCACCGGTTGGGCCATCATCTTCTAAAGTAGCAGCCCAAACAATTCCGGATGCTCCTTCCTCTACAGATCTGGGAGCAGCTCCTCCACCCATGTCTGTACGAACCCAACCAGGGCAAACAGAGTTTACAAGAATACCCTCTTGTTTAAGTTCAGAGGCTAATTGTATGGTAAGAACATTCATTGCTGCTTTGCTGGCTGAATAAGCTGGCGTTCCCGGAGTCATATCTTGTAACGATCCCGCTCCGCTACTTACATTCACAATTCTGCCATGCTCACTTTTTTGGATAAGCTCCAGTAATGTGGCTACAACCTTCCAGGCACCTAAGAAATTGGTATTGGTTGCTTCGGAAATAATTTTCCAGTTTGGTTTGGTAGCCTTATGTCCCTGATCATAATGAATACCAGCATTGTTTACTAAAACATCAAGTTTGCCAAATTTCTTTTCAATAAAATCTTTTACCGTTTCTATACTTCCGAGATTGTTGACATCCATAAAATGGAAATGCACATCAAGATTTTGACTTTGCATTTTTTGTGCAGCTAATTTTCCCTTTTCAGTATTTCTTCCGGTAAGAACTACTGAGTATCCTTTTTCAGCAAGCTGCTTGGCAGTTTCTAATCCGAGGCCGCGATAGGCTCCTGTAACAAGTGCTGTTTGTTTCTTCATGTCCAACCCGGTTTTTAGTTGCCATTAAGATACTCCGAATTATGATCACCCAAAAAGGTTTGGGATCTGTTTCCGGGCATAAGCTTAATTAAATATTCCTGCTAATCTCAATAATGTCGCTCAGCACACCGGCAGCAGTCACCGTTTTTCCTGCTCCGGGCCCCTGGATAACAATCGGGGATGAGTTGTAGTAGCGGGTAAAAACCTGAATCAGGTTATCCGTTCCCTTTAAGCTTCCTAAGGGTGAATCTGTAGGAACAAACTGAATACCTACTTTTATTTGTCCATCTTTAAAAGATCCTACATAACGGATGCGCTTGTTTTCGGAAAGGGCAATTGCCTGTTGTTGTTTCCAATACTGATTAAGTTGAGGCAGAGCTTCGAAGAATTCTTCTTTTGTAAGATTGAAGTATTCATCAGGTATTAAAGATTGAACTTCAATTTGATCGCGTTCTATTTCCCATCCACAGGTTCTAGCAAGGATCAGAAATTTGCGGGCAACATCTTCTCCGGATAAATCATCTCTTGGATCGGGCTCTGAATATCCTTCCTCCTTAGCTGTTTTGATAATTTTACTAAAATCGGTTCCCTTTTGAAGTTGATTAAATATATAGATCATAGTACCGGATACTACACCGGATATTTCTGTAACAGAATCACCGCTGTTAATCAGGTTTTGAATTGTTTTGATAACGGGCAAGCCTGCACCTACTGTTGTTTCAAATTTATAAGAAGCGATTCCTCTTGTATTAAAGTCGATCAGTTCCTGATAATATTTTTGATCTGATGTGTTAGCTATTTTACTAGGGGTAGTAACATGTACTCCATTGGAAAGTAGTTTTTTATAATGCTTGGCCACATCAGAACTTCCCGTTGCATCTACAAAAACCAACGGTTTTTCTTTTTCTTTAACAATACGATCAGTGATCTCAGCCCAATTTGTTTTTGTATTAGATAAAAGCAAATCAGCATACAGAGCTGATACATTCGGATTCCAGATTACATTTTTACTGTTACATAATCCTGTTAAACGGATATTGACTTGTGAGTTATTCAGATTTTGAATTTGCTTTAAGAGCTCTCCTCCGACAGCTCCGGTTCCCGCTATAAAAACATTGATATGTTTAACAGACTTTTTTGTAATACGGATATTTTTTCTTGATGTATGAATGAGTACGCTCATAGTTTTGAGAGGGTGTTAAAAAAAGTTGAAAGATGTGTATTGATTTGATCGAACTCTATGAGGAAGGCATCATGTCCTTTTTGAGAGTATATTGTTTCGAAAGAGCTATTCGGCATTAAATCAGCGAGCTCTTTTTGTTCATGAATCGGATATAGCAGGTCAGAATCTATTCCGAGCACCAAAGCTGGCTTAGTCTGATTTCCAAGTACTGTCTGATAAGAATCTCTGTTTCGGGAGACATCATGACTATCCATCGCCTGAGAAAGTCTTACGTAGGAATTAGCATCAAATCGCTGAGAAAGTTTTTTCCCTTGATATTCCAGATACGATTCCACCTGAAAAGAGTCTTTTTCAGGTTGTAAAGACCTTCCAAATTTCGATTCGTAATCGTTGGAGGATCGATAAGTAATCATGGCTAAAGCGCGCGCAGCAGCAAGTCCCTGTTCAGGTGAATGGGCTTCGTCAAAGAATCCGTTATTCCAGTTTTTATCAGCAAAAATTGCCTGTCGCTGAGCATGACTTATCCCTATTGCCCAGGGAGAATGAGCCATTCCCATTGCCATCAACGCTATGGATTGGACCCTTTGATCCATTAGAGCGAATTCCAAAGCAATCATACCACCCATTGAACCACCTATGGCCAACTCAATATTGGTAATGCCTAAGTCATCAAGTAAAAGTTGTTGAAACCTGACCATATCCCGGATGGTGATTTGAGGAAAATCAGCTTGGTAAGGTTTACCAGAGAATGGATAAATAGAAGTTGGTCCCGTTGATCCATAACAACTTCCAATATTGTTAATACAAAGAACGAAATGCTTTGCAGGATCAACAATACCTCCATCAACAAACAAGCCACTGAACCATTCTTTAGCATCAGAATGCCCGGTTAGTGCGTGACAAATCAGAATAACATTGTCACGTTTTGCGTTGAGTTCTCCCCAACTGTTCCAGGCTATGTCAACAGAAGAAAACTCAAACCCGGATTCGGTAGTCCAGGTTTGAGAAATGGTTGTGATGTTTGGGTTAATGCTCATTTATTTTCGAATTGGTTTTTCTTTAATGAAGAAGGCTTTATTAAACCAGTGCCAATTCCTGAGATTTAACTAAAGCCTGTTCGAAATCAGCAATTATATCGTCAATATGCTCAATGCCTACAGAAACTCTTATCAGATCTCCTTTCACGCCGGAGGCAGCTTGTTCATGCTCCGCTAATTGCTGGTGAGTGGTAGAGGCTGGGTGTATCACGAGTGTTTTTGCATCACCAACATTGGCAAGATGGCTGGCTAATTCAACATTATCAATAAATGCCCGGGCGGAATCAAAACCACCTTTTACACCGAAGGTGAACACTGATCCGAAATACCCGTTTTTCAGATATTTTTTAGCTTTTTCATGATATTCATGATCTGCGAATCCGGTATAGTTTACCCAGTCGGTGAGCTCATGTTGTGATAACCATTCAGAAAGTTTCTTTGCATTTTCATTATGGCGTTCAACCCTGAGTGATAATGTTTCAAGCCCCTGGATAAGTTGAAAGCTATTGAACGGAGATTGTGAAGAACCGAAGTCTCTCAGTCCTTCAACTCTTGCACGTATTGCAAACGCAATGTTTCCAAAAGGGCCATCTTCGCCAAAAACTTCCCAGAAGTTTAATCCATGATAACCAGGAGATGGCTCGCTGAAAAGGGGATATTTACCATTTCCCCAATTAAAGTTTCCACCATCCACAATAACACCACCGATTGAGGTTCCATGACCTCCGATCCATTTGGTTGCAGAAGCGGTAACTACATTTGCACCAAATTTTATGGGTTGTACCAGAGCGCCTCCTGCACCAAAAGTATTATCGACAACTAATGCGATATCATATTTTTTGGCTAACGCAGAGAGACCTTCAAAGTCAGCGACATTACCTCTCGGATTGCCAATAGACTCAACATAAATAGCTTTTGTATTTTCATCGATGAGCGCCTCAAATGCTGCAACAGTATCTTCTTCCGCGAAGCGTACATCAATTCCAAGCCGAGGTATGGTGACTTTGAATTGGTTGTATGTGCCGCCATACAGAAATTGTGTGGAGACGATATTATCTCCCTTTTGGGCAAGATTGGTGATGGCCAAAAACTGAGCGGCTTGACCGGAGCTCGTAGCTACTGCAGCTACTCCGCCTTCTAAAGCAGCTACTCTTTTTTCAAAAACATCTGTGGTTGGATTCATGATTCGGGTATAGATATTGCCGAATTCACGGAGCCCAAACAGATTGGCAGCATGTTCTGAGTTTTTGAAATTAAAGGACGTGGTTTGATAGATTGGAACAGCTCTTGAACCTGTGGTAGGATCAGTTTCCTGTCCTGCGTGGAGTTGAAGTGTTTCGAATTTATGTGTACTCATTGTATTTGTATTTTTTGATTTATAATTAAAAAAGCCCCTTTCGGGGATGAGTCCGAAAGGGGCATACAAATACCGACTGTTCGCACTCATCTTTTCCTCGCACTTAAAAACTTTAAGTACGGGACAGGATGTAGCACCTTTCTGAGTACATAATTTATATGCTCAGCGGTTGCCAAGGCTTCATAGGACCTGATCCCTCCACCTTTCTTGATGAGAATTCATTTTGTAAAAGAACAAATAAAACTAACAAGCAATAAAAAAGTCCTTCAGGTTTTGCACACTAAAGGACTTTGTAATTTCTTTTATAAATATAAAGCCCTCGTGTTATGTGCTCATTTTGCACATCATACACATCAAATCACGGGCGATATATTGTTTTGCTAATTTCATTGCTGCAAGGTTACGGCGAGTAGTTTTATAAAGCAAGAAGAATTTTGTTATCCAAAAAATCAGTTATATCCGAAATTACGAACCATTCCTTCATTCTCTCTCCACTTGTCTCTCACTTTTACATGCAGGTCCAGGTAAACCTTTCTGCCTGTAAACTCTTCAATCGACTTTCGAGCCTCTATTCCAAGTTTTTTAATAGCTTTTCCTCCTTTGCCAATAATCATGCCTTTCTGTGAATTTCTGTTTACGATCACTTCAGCATTTATATAATCGAGCTCTTCTCTTTCTTCATAAATAATTACATCTACTGTTACTGAATAAGGAATTTCTTCATGATATTGCAGAAATACCTGTTCCCGGATTAGCTCTGCAGCAAAGAACCTGACGGGATGTTCACTGAGTTCATCTTTGGGATAAAAGGGAGGGCCGGAAGGGAGTAATTCCAAAATCTCTGATATAAGCCCGGAGATTCCATCACCTGTTAGTGCAGAAATGGATATCGTTGAATTAAAATTAAAGTATTCATTCAAATTCTCAGATAGTTTATCAATCTGTTTCTTGTTCGACTCATCAATCTTGTTGATTACCAAAACCACAGGCTTATTCATCTGCTTTAAAGAATCAAATGCGTATTCAGGCATATTATTCTCATTGGCTTCAACAATAAATAAGATAATATCTGCTTCCTTTTCTGCTTTTTCTACAAAGCGCATCATGGCCTTTTGCAGTTCGTATTTTGGATGGATAATGCCGGGAGTATCCAGAAAAATGAATTGAGCATTTTCTTCAGAATGTATTCCGATAATCTGATGCCTTGTTGTTTGAGGTTTATGTGTGGCAATAGAAAGCTTAGTCCCCAAAATCTGATTCATAAGGGTAGATTTACCGGCGTTTGGTTTTCCAACGATGGCTACATAACCTGATTTATGGGATTGGGTTTGATCAGCCATTAACCCTCTCCTCTGCCTTCTCAATCAAGTTTTTTTGGTATGGAAGAATTTTACTTTTCACAAGAAGCAAGATATCAAAATAAAACAAGGGATTTTGTGCTGTACAAAATCCCTTGCATAGTATTAAAGATGATTGATAAGAGTTAGTTTGACCAAATCAAATCAAAATCTGTTTCACCTGCTCCAACAATTTCAGGATTTAGATTCTCGATTAAGTGCTGCAATCGTAGTTTGCTGTAATGACGCCCATGTGCCCCTCTAATGCCATGCCGGTTTCCCGGATACATCATCAGATCAAAATCTTTGTCAGCTTTTATAAGTGCATCAACCAACATAATAGTATTTGCAGGGTGCACATTATTATCGATAGAACCGTGTATTAGCAATAGCTCTCCTTTCAATTGGCTGGCATATTTCATCGCAGAACCAACATCATAACCTTCTTTATTGGCTTGTGGGGTGTTCATATAGCGCTCAGTATAAATGGTATCATAACTTCTCCAGTCGGTAACTGGTGCTCCTGAAATACCAACATGGAATATGTTTGGATAGCGAAGCATTAACAACGCGGTTGCATAACCACCATAGGAGTGCCCATAAACTCCAACGCGGTCTCCATCGGCATACTCTCTTTCGGTTACCTGCTCAATAACTGCGGCGTAGTCATCAATTTCAAGTGTTCCTAAACGCCCGTAGTGAAGATCCTGAAAGGCTTTGCCCCTGTTGCCAGAGCCTCGATAATTAGCACGAACCACGATAAATCCAAGCTGTGCCAGGCGCTGGAATCCGTCATAGTTTTTGAATGTATTGGATACATCCTGGTAGCTCGGCCCCCCATACAGTGGAAGAACAACCGGGTACTTTTTGTTTGGATCAAAATGTTTTGGTTTGTAGATAAGCACCGGAAGGTCTGTGGTTCCATCAGCAGCTTTCATTATAGCAAATTCCGGTTTTTCTAATCCTTGCTGTTCTACATTACTTATGTCTGCTTTCATTACGTTTCGGATCATCTTGCCATTCGATGAATACAGATTTGCTTCCGGTGGTGAATCGAAAGAAGAATGTGTACTTACGTAATATTCTGCAGCTTCATTCATACTTACCCTGTGCCTTCCTTCACCTTTGGATAGCTTCTTCATATTTTTTCCATTCATATCAATAGAGTAGAAGTAGCTGTCTAATCCCATGTTTTGAAATGCCGTGAAATATATTTTCTTTCTTTTCTGATCTACATTTACCAGTTGTCCGACCGGGAAATCTCCCTCTGTGATTTGACTGATCAACTTTCCGCTGAAATCGTAGTGATAAACATGGTTATACCCGCTTCGTTCAGAAGTCCAGATGAACGTTTTGTTATCATCCAGTTGAATGAAATCATCGTGCAGGTTGATGTACGTTTCTTCACGCTCTTCTAAAATGGTGCGTACGGTTTTCTTTTCTATATCGTAAGCAAGGAGTTCAAGATGATCTTGTTTTCTGTTTAGTCTTCGGAATGTTAATTCGGTTCCATCATTGCGCCAAATTGGACGAACGATATATGTATCAGGATTACTGTTGGTTGGAACCTGCTCAATTTCGCCTGATTCGATATCGACAATAAAAAGGTTAACCGTTGGGTTTGTTTCTCCGGCTTTTGGATACCGCATTTGCTCAAGGCCTGCTTCGAATGTTAATTCATGTACAATTGGGAATTGATGCACATCTTTTTCCTGGTATTGCAGGTACGAGATTTTTGAATTATCCGGCGAAAACCAATACGCATCTCTTTCGCCAAATTCTTCCGGATATACCCAGCTTGGGCGCCCGTTCATTTTTTCCTCGCTACCATAAGTAAGCCTTTTCTCTTCTTTGGTGGCTGTATCAACTACATAAATATCGTATTCTTTGATGTAGGCAAATTTGGAGTAATCATGCGAATAAGTGCCATTCCAGAGCTGGCTTCGGCTCATTCCTCTCATTAGTTCATCTGTGTAAAGCGGCCGCTCAACCTCAGGCTTGTATAGTTTTCTAAGTTTTTTGTCTTTCAGATTAAACACATAGTCGGTTTTATCTTTGGTAAAGAAAATCGCTTTGTTATCTATCACAAAGTTAAATCGATCAAAAGGGAGCCCGGTTACGTTTTCGTTAGAAACATCGTTGTACTGGCTAATTAGTGCATCGGAAGTTTTTTTATCGAATAGAAGACTTCTTTTTTCTGATTTAGGATCTACTTTATAAAAAACAGTGAAGCCATCATCATCTTTTTCAGTTTCCAAGTAGCCCATATTTTCAGGCAGCCAACTTATGTTTGTACCATCAAAGTTGACAAAGCCCCGCTCTCCCATTTTAGCGTAGAGCTCCAGGCCAACAGCCTGAGATAAAGCTGCTCCGGAAAGGGAAGCTGCGATAAGCAGCGTTAGAAAAGATTGGAATATTCGTTTCATAAGAACATTGAATTAATTTTTAGAATACGTTTGGTAACGCAATTGTTAGCGCATCAAATATAAGAGTTCTGAATAAAGTTGCCGTCAAAATGCGTAAATGGTTTTGGAATCATAGGGCGGAATACTTTTTGCTATCCCGTTTTGCCGAAACATGAAGCACTACAAAGCGAGAAAATCCTGCCTGTAGGCAGAACTGCTTTTGGCGGACAGGCGTCGTGCTACTCTTATAGAAATCCCAGTCTCCTCGTAATGACTCCGAGAAAAGTAATTACAAAAATCAGCCTTTGTGAAGGAAGGTTTTGAATGGCGTAAATTCTTTTTTGGTGTTTTTGTAACAAAAATCACAAATGCGTAATCACCACATCGGATACTTTTCGGCCTAAAAATCGTTCGGCAAGCTGCTGGAAGCGCTGGGGGCGGTCAGTAACAAAGCAACTGAAACTCCCGCCATTCTCGTTAAGAAGGCCAAGCTCCTTCAATGTATTTTTGGCTGTTTCAGCAATCGATTCAGCAGAATCGATAATTTCAACAGAACCAGAATTGAGCACACCCGGTATCACGTCTTTGAATAATGGATAATGCGTACACCCAAGAATTAGTGAGTCAATATCAACATGTTCGAAGACTGAGAGATAGTTTCCCAAAGTTTTGGTCGCAATGTCGTTATCAATCCATCCTTCTTCGGCTAAGGGAACAAGCAAAGGGCAGGCTTGCTGGGTAACCTTGGTTTCTGGTGTTATTGCATGTATGGATTTTTCGTACGCTTTAGAGTTTACAGTGGCAAGTGTGCCTATAACACCAATATGGCTATTTGATTTATGAGCCAAAGCCGTTTTAGTACCGGAAGTGATTACATCCAGTACGGGAATATTTCCTGCCTTCTCCAGAGCATCATTCTTTGCAGATGCAGAAACTGTGTTGCAGGCAATCAGGATCATTTTTACACCTTTTGAGAGGAGGAAATCGGTAATTTCCAGAGCATATTCCCGAATGGTTTCTTCCGATTTAATGCCATAAGGAACCCGGGCAGTATCGCCGAAATAAATGATGTTTTCATTTGGTAAAGCGTCAATTACGGCTTTGGCTACCGTTAATCCGCCGATTCCAGAATCAAAAATACCAATGGATGCTTGTTTGTTTGAGCTCACAAAAATATTTCAAAAGTTATTATCAGATGTGATAGAAATGTAATAGAGTTTTCGGTTAACTCCATCTATCTTCATTCGTTTTAAATTGTTCCAGTAATATCAAATCAGAAGTTTTTGTTAAGAAAAAATCATCGTTACGTTTTATCTCTGCTTTTGCTGGGTGTAATATCTACTTCGGCAATCAGCCAGAATGTACAGGATACATTAAAAGCCAGCCTGGATGAAATTACCGTTGTGGGCTTTGCTGGGAATCGAAGTATCATGGAAACACCAGGTTCTGTTTCCTACATCTCCAATGCCCGCATCAATGGATTAAGCAATCAATCGTTAGTGTATGGGCTAAATACTATACCTGGAGTAAAGATGGAAGAACGAGCTCCCGGGAGTTATCGGCTTGCCATCCGCGGTAGTGCTATTCGTTCACCTTTTGGAGTTCGAAATGTGAAGGTATATTGGAATGATTTTCCACTTACGCTGCCATCGGGGAGTACACCACTGAACCTGCTGAACAATCAAAACATAAAACAGGCAGAGGTTATTAAAGGACCGGCCGGGAGTTTATATGGAGCAGGAACGGGGGGTGTTCTACTGTTGAATAGTTTTCCGAAAAAACCAAAGACAGAACGTATAGTTGATGTATCGGTTGGGGATTTCGGGCTTGTAAAATATGGAGGGGAATATACTTCTCGAAAAGAGTACATGATTGCGCAGTACAAGTACGCTTCTCAAACTTCGGATGGCTTCAGAGATCAATCCTTTTTTGAGCGCCAAACTTTTGAAACTGGAGTTAAAGTGTTTACTCCTTCAAATGTTTTGGTAACAATTTCAACATTGCATTCCAGTCTCAATTATGGTATTCCAGGCGGGCTGAATCTCCAGCAGTTTAATGATGATCCTACCCAGGCAAGAGCAGGTAGTGTGGCACAAAATGCTTCTGTTAACCAGGAAGATTTTATTATTGGAGCAAGCGTGGATAGCGACTGGTCAGAGCATTGGTCGGGAGGGACAAACCTTTTTGGTATCGTGGGGAAATTTGAAAATCCCTTTAACTTCGACTTTAAAAGCGAGAGCAGAAAAAGCTGGGGAGGTCGGCCCTGGTTTCAATACAAAAACAGGTTTGGTGAAACCGGTTTAAAAATAAACGGTGGTTCTGAGACACAAATGGGAATCATCAATGCCCGAAATTTTCAAAATAACGGAGGTGTAAGGGATACACTAAATTTTGATGATGAAATTGAGATCAGGAACAGTAGTTTTTATCTGGTTACTGAAATCGATTTATCCAATGATGTTTTTATTAATGTGGGTCTCAGCTATAATTCTGTTAAATATGATGTAAAAAGGGTAGCAACAAAACAAGCAGGAGTTAACCCAACGTTAGTTGCAAAAGATTTTGAACCCGCTGTTTTGCCAAGAATTGCTGTAGCCAAAAGATTGAGCAATTTAACTACGATTCATGCTAGTATAAGTGCCGGGTTTTCTCCCCCAACCCTAGAGGAGTTTAGGACAAATGATGGTGAACTGAACGAAAACCTGGAACCTGAAAAAGGGATTAATTATGAAATCGGGGTTAGAGGAAATACCCGAAATGAGAGCTTTTCATACGATGCGGCTGCTTTCTTCTTTAAGCTGACTGAAAGTATTGTACTTACTGAATCTCAACGTGATGGAACGCTGGCTTTTGCCAATGCAGGAGAAACGGAACAGCTTGGATTTGAACTTACCACTAATTGGATTCCAATAAAAAACAAAAACCGGCTTCTGAATACCTTTGAAGTTCAGACATCATATACTTTTCATTACTTCAAGTTTGGAGATTATATAAAAGCAGGCGAAGATTTTTCCGGAAACCGGTTAACCGGAGTTGCCCCGCATACTATTTTTAGTTCTGTAACCGCTGAAACTGATCCGGGAATTTACGCCCGGTTGTCTTACAATTTCACTGACGGAATTCCTCTCACTGATGGAAATACGGTGTATTCCGAACCTTACCATTTAGTGAAAGGCAGGTTGGGTTTCAAAAAGTTATTGGGAGAAAATTTTAGGTTAGATGTGTACGCTGGAGTGGATAACCTGCTGGACGAGCAATACAGCCTTGGCTATGATATTAATGCTTTTGGAAATCGTTTCTACCAACCTGCCCCCGGTATTAACTGGTTTGGCGGGGTGAAGATTAATTATTCGATAAATTGACTAATACTAAAACATCCTTGCCAATACAACCGTCTCTTTAAACGTACGGTCTCTTCCTTCAGCGCTGTTGTATGCTTCGAATAGCACAATGTAGATACCAACCCGGTTCTTTTTTCTATCATCAGTCAACCCGTCCCAGGTCAGGTTGCCGTTAAACCCCGCAGGCTGTCCATCAACCAGTTCACGAACTTCACGGCCGTACCGGTCATAGATTCGAACACGGAGCAAATAATCAGCTTCATCCAGTGTGTAGCTGATAGAAAGAAAGTCTTCGAAACCATCTCCATCTGGTGAAAACGGATTTGGTGAGAATGCAATACCACTGTTTGCAGGAGAAGGTGCTTCTTCCTGAAAAATGGAATTTTCAACATTTGGGGTTCCGCCACTTATTTCTGTGCTGGAGCTCCAGTTGGAAGATTCGTTGCCTGGTCCTGCAGGGTTAATCTTCTCCAACGATACCCCTTTGGTACTAATCCGGTTTGGGTTGTGCCAGCTTTCATTATAAAACACAGAATCGATAGTTGCACCGGTACTATCCGATATGAAGATAGCATCGCCTGAGGCGGATAAACTAAGGCTGGACCGGTTGATTTGTATCGTAAATTGGTCAGGCTCATTCTCAATTTCAAAATACTCTGCAAGCTGACTTTCTGAGAAACCCGGAGCTTCATCTTCTGAAAAGATCAAAAAATATCCGCCGGGCTGAATCCATTTAAAGGACGTAGATACCGGAATAAGTTTGTTTATCTCGTTATTCTCATCCGGTGCATCATGCAGAAAAACACCCTCCAGCGAAATGGCATAATCCTGAGTGTTATACAATTCAATGTATTCAGTTTGGTCCGGCAGGTTATCGTCGCTGTTTGCAAGTGGATCGAATAGGATTTCATTAATAATTACCGAACCTTTTGAAATGGGGAGCGAAACCTGAGCAGAAGACAATGCAGTAACATTCCCAACAATATCTTCCAGGTTAGTGATGCTTGCTTCAAAGCTGGTATTAGCATCAATTCCGCTCCCATCTACTACTACCCGGTTAGCCCGGTTTTGATCAAAACTGAGAATGGTTCTCTGTTGGCTGGCAACATGTATGGAACTGTTACTTAAATCTACAAACTCAGAAAACGCAATAAACACATTTCCATCTGCCTGTAATTTGGAGAAAATGATCTCCGGCGAAATAATATCCGGTGCAAAATTTTGGTTTGGAATCCCGGCGCTTGTTCCGGTTTGCGAAGTATTACTTGCCCAGTTGTTCGCATCGTTCGAAGCTCCATTCGGATCTTTCCTTTCAGCAGAAACCCCTTGGTTATTTCCGCCAAAACGCTCATCATAAAACAGGCTGTCGATTATATGGCCATTTTCGTTTTTTATAATGATGGCATCACCACTGTCGTTGAGAGAAGGAAATCCGGATAAAGCAATTCCATTGGGGATTGAATTTGCAAAAGCCTGCTGATTGGTTAGTACGATATAATTTCCGGATTCCAGGGAGGTCCCATCCGGAATAGCTGCAGTGTTACCTGCGGCATCAGAAAGTTCCCATCCACTCAGATTGAAATGGCTGCCCGCCCGGTTAAATAGTTCTACAAACTCAGGTGCGTCTTCATTTGCTTTGCGGTATAAGATTTCGTTAATCACAACGTCGTTAGCAGTGGAAGGAGAAAACTCTACATACCGGATAGAAAAGGTGGTGTCTGGTTGAGTATTACCAAATACATCCTGTTGGTTTCTAACTGTGATCTCATATGTTATTCCATCTTGCAGAACACTGCTTAGTACCAAAGTTACATTGTTACCATTTGCAGTAATGGAAGAAATAGATATTGAGGGTGAACCAGAATAATTGACCTGAGATTCTGCATTTGAAATGTCGAGGGTTTCGTTAAAGAATATTTTGATAGTGTCATTTGAAACTATAGAAGTATTCGTGATTACAGGGTGGCTAATATCCTTAAGAACCTCATTTTCTTTTCCAGCAGTTCCACCCAAAATATTGGGTGAATCTTCCCAGTTTTCTCTGAATATGGCAGAAGTTGCAGCACTTCTACGCTCCAGCGCAACATTATCACCGCCCCATTCCGGAGTGTATTCTAGAGAGTCGATGTTAGTTCCATGCTCATCATATAAGCGAACCTGATCGGTCGTATTGTTGAATGCAGGCAGCGAAGCCTCGATCATGTAGATATTCCCAAATACAGCTTTTAGAGCCGATGTATCTGAGCTTACAACCACAAAACTATCTGGCAGCAAAGCAAAATCCTGATTTACAATAGTAGTTAATGAGTTATTGTCTCCCACTTCCCAACCTTTGAGGTTTATCAAGCGAGAAGATGTATTTCTCAGCTCTACATATTCTGCCAGCCCGCCGGGAGGGTCTTTCAAAAATTCATTGATGATGATATCTCCGTCCTGATATTCATCAAACCTGAATAGGGTAATAGTGGTATCTGCAAGAGTAGTGGCATTGTTGGAATCGTCAATTTCAGTAACAAATAAACTGGAAGTACCGCTGGGTAATGTGGTGTTAAAATTTAGCCCAATAGAAGATGAGGAAGTTTGAGTAACGCCAACGGGGTTTAACCCACCGGGATTAACAGTAAAGTCAGAAGTTTGCAACGTTGCCGGATCGTAGTCTTTGCTAAAATCTATGGAGATGGTTGTTGGGTTTGGAATAGAAACATTCGTAACCTGAATAGGTGGAATGTCAATCTTGAAATCGAAGAAAAATTTATCAGTCCGAGTGGCCGTATATGTAGTTTTAAAACCAAAGTAGCTAGCAGAGGTATAGGTGTTATCTGTACCGGTTGCTTCCTGCATGGTTGCACCGGAATAGGAGCTGGCTACTTCCAGGCTCCAGTTTCCGGATGCATCACGGATCACTTTTACCCGAAAATTTCCGCCGCCGGAAATATCAGTTGTGCCGGTTAGTACTTCACCGTCTTTAGCACCTGCGGTAATGCGGAACAATCGGAATATATCACCGCTTCCGTTTTCTCCCGCCTGGAGCATATATCCGTTTAGTGCCTGATCGAAATTCGCAGAATCGCTCATCAGATAAAACTCTGCTTTGTTCCCATCAGAGGGATTGAAATCTAACCGAATAAAGAATTCCCAAAACCCGACTACATTGGCAGATGCAATACTTAATTGAGAAGTTCCAGCGGTAACGGCGTTTTGTTGCAGAAGTACATTCCCAGATTCTGTTACAAAAACAAAGTCTGAATTATTGCCATCCCAATCAGAAATATTCTGATCAGTAAAATCGTCTTCAAAATTTGAACTTTGCCCAACAACAAGCATAGGCAAAATCGAGAACATGAAAACTATATGCAGTTTAAAATCCATATACGAGAATAACTCAGCTAAAGAATTGAATCAACTCTAAAGAAAATACTGCTAAAGTAAAAAAACAGGACAAAAGAAATATTCCATCTCTTGCCCCTGGAAGGACATTGAGGATTGTATGCTTCCCCAATTTTAAGTGGTTATTTGCTATGTTCTCTTAACTGGCAAGTAAGACAGTTTCATGAGGAACTCCTTACAGATTTTTTGTACTTTTTTTTAAATTTTTTTCTCAATCACAACTCTTTAAAAAACAACAGCAATCATGAGAAACCTTCCATTTGTTATTGATAATTTGAACGGTGGTTTTATGTTAGTGGAGGGAATTTTGAGAGTGAAAGGGAGTACTTTGACCTTTGAATTTCAAAAAAAAGACACTGTTCTCGAAGTGTATAAATCTGATTTAATGACGGTTGAAATACCGTTTACTGATTTACAAATGGTGGAGTTTAAAAAAGGACTTTTCTCAACGAAATTAATTCTTCATGCGTCAAATGCGCGAGCTTTGAAAGATATTCCCGGAAATGAGTTGGTTTCTCGAACACTTAAAGTGAAAAAAAAGGATAAAGAGATTGCTGCAAATATTTCTTCGAAAGTAAATCTTGAACTTTCTGAAATGAAACTAAGAGAGTTGGAAGATTAAGATGAACAGCTATTAGAAAGAATCATTTAATACCCTTCTTAATATCTCTTTGCTTTTGGTAGTATTGATTCGGGCTTTTAGTTTTATGAGAATATTATAAAGCCCTACATGCACTTTAGTAGTATATATAAAGTGTTTGTTTCCGCGAGGCTCGTTAGACATTGGAGCTTCTTTGGTAAAGTGGCGAATGGCTTTGTCATATTCCAGATCGCCAAAATCAAACATGTCTTTTTTATAAGGTTTGGCGAAAGTGATTCCGTAATTCTTGGCGAAATCAAAATACTCCTGCTCTTTATCTCCATCTTTAGAGTTGGGTTTCAATACTTCTAATTTTTCAAATAAAGCCCGTATTTCATTTTCGTCCTCATTCAAATGAGTGGGAAGTAATTTCAGGTAGTCTGAGAAAAAATCGGAAGGAAATTTCTTTACGCATCCAAAATCAACCACTCCAAGTTTGCCATCTTTAGTAAACAAAAAGTTTCCGGGATGAGTATCTGCGTGGATATAGTCGTTGTCTTTAATTTGTTCATGAAAGAAATCCCAAAGTAACTGCCCGAAATGATCGCACTTTTTTTGAGAAGGATTTTCTTTCAGGAAATCACCTAAATGTCTTCCTTTGAGGAAAGTCATGCAGAGAATTTTATCCGTAGAATATTCCTGAATCCATTCCGGGATAACAATCCCGAGTTCAGAAAACCGTTTGTGGAATAAATCTATCTGTTCACCTTCGTGCTTATAATCTGTTTCCAGCAAAAGCGTGTTCTTAATTTCATCAAAATAAGGGTCAATATTAGCTCCTTTCTTGATGAATCTTTTTGCAATTGTTTTACCCATTGCCAGATCAGAGCCAATGGTTTCCCGAACGTTTGGGTACTGAATTTTGATAGCAACTTTTCTTCCATCTTTCAACTCGGCTTTGTGAACTTGTCCGATTGAAGCCGCTGCAAATGCTTCCGATTCAAACTTGGTAAAAAGCTGTTCAGGATAACTACCCAGTTCCCGCTTAATAATAGAGCGAACCAGTGCTTTATTTATTGGAGGAACTGAATATTGAGCCTGGCTCATTACCTCTGCAAATTCTTCGGGCAAGAAGCCTTGATCCATGCTCATTCCTTGAGCAATTTTGAGAGCTGTTCCCCTTAACCTGGTAAATTCCTTGAAAACTTCCTTGGCATTTTCGGAATGGAATGAACCATCGTTTTCCTTTTTCCTGGTGATTTTATTCTTCAGATAGCGCTGGGCATAATTCGTTCCAACTTTTATGCTGGTTTTTGCAATGATAGTTCCACGTTCAAATTTTGAGGAGGGGAAGTCACTCATCAGTTTGTTCCTTTTCTTCAGTGAATAAGTTTGTGATCCATTCTCCCACAAGAGGAATATTGCTAGCCAGTCCGGCATGACTGATTAAGTACTTTGCAAGATCAAATCCTTTATCAATAGCCTTATTATATACAATCTCTTCAAGAAACCCGGTGAGTTTATCTGTCAATGCGAAACTTCGCTCTTTGTCTTCACTATCATCTGTCAGCCAGAATTTCACAATATGTAGATACTCCTTTGCAATAAAGTCGTAGAAATAATCTTTCATTAAAAATCCGGCGCTAACAGCAATTCTTCCATCGCTAGTGAAAAAATGGTTAAAGAGTGCTGCCACTTCAGAATGGAATTTCGATTGACAGCCTTTATCAAAAATAACTTCACCAAAAGTATCTTCCACAAATTCCTGGCGGTCTGCCATCATATCAAAAGAGGTGAAAATAAAATTCGAAAGTTTTTCACTGATAGTATATGACTCAAAGTCTTCAATTTCTTCAATCATCGCTGAGTAACGAATAACCAATGAGGGATAATAAAATTCAAGGATCGATTTCTTGTTGGGGAACAGGGAGTAGATTTGCGAAGCAGATTTGCCGGTTATTTCACCAAGTTTGGAAATGGTGAAATCTCCTTCACTTAATCGAAGATCGATAGCAGCTTCACAGAGCTCTGTTTTGTCATTGAATTGTTCGGCAGTCATTACGCTGAATATAGATATACATGGTAAACTGTTTGGTAATTTAAACAGTTCAGTCAATTACGAATTATTTCAGCAAATGTTAACGATCTTCCTTTTCTTATTCGCTTAAATGAATGTGTTATGAATCACAGCCACCAAAGAGATGTACTGTTCCTCGCTCTTTCCGGGATTTTTCTTACGGCGTTGGTGCTTGGGAATGTGATCGGTACTACTAAGTTCGTAACTATCTTTAGTTTTGATATGCCTGGTTGGCTCCAATCCATTACTCCTTCGTTGGTTCGGGATGGTAGCATATATACCATGAGTGTACCAGCAGGAGTGATTGCTTACCCATTTACCTTTTTAGCTACTGATTTAATTTCAGAACTCTTTGGAAGAAAGAAAGCTCAGTTGGTAGTTTGGGTTGGTTTCTTTATGAACTTCTTTATGCTCTTTTTAATGACAATCAATCATTGGTTACCCAATACATATGGAGTAAGTGGTGGACTAGATTTATTTGAAGGTGTGTATGAGTTTATGATCGGGAATACTATTGCCAGCATGATTGCTTACCTCACAGCTCAAACCGTAGACGTACGGTTGTTCCATTTTTGGAAAAAGAAAACCAAAGGGAAACATTTATGGTTGCGCAATAATGGTTCTACTATGTTTAGTCAGTTAGTAGACTCAACAGCCATACTATTGATTCTTTATTTTGCGGGAAATCTGGGAGAGAATGTGAATACTATCGGCGCAGTGATTATTCTTATTCTCAACTCCTACCTGTTCAAATTTTTCTTCGCCCTTTTTGATACGCCATTATTCTATTTGGGGGTTAAGATTTTTCAAAGATTTGATGAAGATCCAGAGAGAAATAGCCTTTATTGAGCTTAAACGAAGTAGTGAAATTTTATAGCAAAAAAAGAGAAAATTTTCTCAAATTAAACTTGCTCAAAAGGATATAAATGCTGTACCTTTGTAATCCTTTCGAGGAAACAAAATGCTGGTCCAACAACATGTTTAGATCGGCTTTTTTTATCTCCGAAAGTCGTTCTTTAAAATATTGAAGCATAAGACAGATTGTTTGTGCGAGTTTGGATGAAGTTATTCTTTTGAATGATGGGATGCAGGGGTCGGCTCACAGAGTAT
>JANQSE010000005.1 GCA_028284195.1 Balneola sp.
AACATTAAGAGAAGGCGAAATCGACTTCTTTGAAGAAGTATAGATCTGAATAGTTATGGCAACAAGGAAATTAAAACCAACAACTCCAGGTACCCGGCACAGAATTGCTCCTGTATTTGATGACATTACGACTTCATCTCCACAGAAGAGCTTAACTGTTGGTAAGCATCAATCAGGCGGGCGAAATCATCATGGCCGTAAAACTTCCCGTCACAGAGGCGGGGGGCACAAGCGTAAGTACCGCATCATCGATTTTAAGAGAAACAAATTCGATATACCGGCAAAAGTTCAAACGATCGAATATGATCCGAACAGAACGGCAAGAATTGCATTACTTGCTTATGCTGATGGTGAGAAAAGATACATTATCGCACCAAATGGTTTAAAAGTTGGCGATACGCTTATCTCTGGTGAAAGGGTAGAACCGGATATGGGGAATGCGCTTCAGCTACGGCACATGCCACCAGGTACTTTTATCCACAATATTGAATTAGTTCCCGGGCAGGGCGGTATTCTTTGCCGTGGAGCAGGTACCGTAGCTCAGTTACTGGGTAAGCAGGATAAATATGTAAGTGTAAAACTTCCATCAGGCGAAGTTAGATTGATTCTTGGTACTTGTATGGCAACTGTTGGTACTACAAGCAACCCGGATCACATGAACACTACGATTGGTAAAGCAGGGCGTAGCCGCTGGTTAGGTCGTCGGCCGCAAACTCGTGGTGTTGCAATGAACCCGGTAGATCACCCCATGGGTGGTGGTGAAGGTAAATCTTCAGGTGGGCATCCACGTTCGCCCTGGGGACAAATGGCCAAAGGTAAGAAAACAAGAAACCGTAAAAAGCTTTCTTCTAAGTACATTATTCGAAGAAGAAACGCTAAGAAATAACGATAGAAAGTATGCCACGTTCACTAAAAAAAGGACCTTTTATCAGCTACAAGCTGCAACGTAAAATCGATGCAGCGAAAGAAAGTGGAAGCAAGAAATTGATCAAGACATGGTCTCGATCTTCTTTAATTACTCCGGATTTCATCGGTTTAACAATTGCGGTTCACAACGGAAAGCAGCATATCCCAGTGTTTATTACAGACGATATGGTAGGACATAAGCTTGGTGAATTTGCACCAACGCGAACATTTCGCGGTCATCCAATGAAAAAAGCTAAATAGGTAATTCAGAATGGATACACCAGTTTTAGAAGCACGTGCAGTGCAAAGACATTTAAGAAGAGCTCCCCGCAAGGTAAGATTGGTTGCTGACGCCGTGCGAGGAGAGCAGGTTGACAAAGCTCTGAAAAGACTTTCATTCACAAAGAAAGGCTCTGCAAACGAAGTTGCAAAGGTTATTAAATCAGCCGCTGCTAACCTGCGTGATAAATTTCAGGAAGAACGTTTTGATGATGAGAATTTGGTTGTTAAAACCATTTATGTGGATGAGGGTGTTACGTTGAAGAGGATTCAACCTGCGCCAATGGGTCGTGCTCATCGAATTAATAAGCGCAGTTGCCACATTACTGTAGTAGTGGCAAAGCGTGAAGAAGAAACTGTAAACAACTAAACGGGCAGTAATTTGGGACAAAAAACAAATCCAACCGGCTTTAGATTAGGCATCATTAAAGGATGGGATTCGAACTGGTACTCAGAAGACAATCAGCCAAATCTTATCATAGAAGATGAAAAGCTTCGTGAGTATTTACGTGCTCGTCTTCATAATGGTGGGCTATCTAATGTTGTAATTGAAAGAACTCCAAAAAGAATTCTTTTAACACTTAGAACCAGCCGTCCTGGTGTGATTATTGGAAAAGGTGGAGAGCAGATCGAACTGCTTCGGGAAGAGCTTAAAAAGATTACGAGTAAAGAAGTTCAGATTAATGTAAGTGAGATTAAGAGACCTGAACTTGATGCCAGTTTAGTAGCTCAGAATATTGCCCAGCAGTTAAGAAGCCGTGTTTCTTTCCGTAGAGCAATGAAAACTGCCATTGCTTCTGCAATGCGAATGGGAGCTAAAGGAATTAAAGTACGATGTGCAGGACGTTTGGGCGGAGCTGAAATGGCACGTACCGAGCAGTATAAAGAAGGCCAGATACCTTTACATACACTCCGTGCAGATATTGATTACTCCAACACCACTGCAAACACTATTTATGGTTCTATTGGTGTGAGTGTTTGGATATTCAAAGGTGAAATTATCGGTGATGTTGATTTAACTCCGGGAGCAAAAGCAGCTCAGGAAGCAGAATCAAAACGAGGCCGAAGAGGTGGAGACGACCGTGGACGCAGAAACAACCGTCGTCGTAATAACAGAAGCCGAAACAGACAGAACAATTAATTAGCGAATAGATAACGATGTTAGAGCCAAAAAGAGTAAAACGCCGCCGGGTACATCGCGATAAGCTGAAAGGAAATGCAAACCGCGGGCACCAGATCAACTTTGGTGATTTCGCACTTAAAGCATTAGAGCCTAAGTTTATCACGTCCCGACAAATTGAGGCCTGCCGTATTGCAATTGCGCGTTCTTTACAGCGTGATGGGCAAACATTCATCAGGATTTTCCCAGACCGGCCAATGACAAGCAAACCTGCTGAAACCCGAATGGGTAAAGGTAAAGGTGCTTTGGATCACTGGATAGCGGTAGTAAAGCCAGGCAGGATCTTATTTGAGATTGCTGGTGTAACCGAAGAAAGAGCTCGTGAGGCGATGCGTCGTGCATCTCATAAGCTTCCAATTAAAACCAAGTTCGTAGTTCGCAGAGACTACGCCGGTAAATAAGGAGGCAGCGATATGAAAGCGCATGAATTAAGAGAATTATCTATGACAGAATTGAGTGCACGTTTAAAAGACGAAAAAGAAGCACTACAGAAATTAAAGTTTTCAAAATCAGTAACCGGACAGTTAGAAAATCCTGCCCGCATCACCAATCACAGACGTGAGGTTGCCCGTTTGAAAACCATTATTAATGAAAAAAATAGTGCTGAATAAGCGTTAAGATCATTATGGCAGAATTAGAAAGAGCACAGCGAAGAGAACGAACAGGTCGTGTCGTTAGCAACAAAATGGATAAAAGCATTACGGTTGCAGTAGATAGGCAGGTAAAGCATCCAATTTATGGGAAGTTTATTACCAAGACTACTAAATACATGGCGCACGACGAAAACAACGAAGCGAATATCGGAGACACGGTTCACATTATGTCGACCCGGCCTCTTTCCAAGCGCAAAAGCTGGCGCCTGGTATCAATCGTAGAAAAAGCTAAATAAGGATTTAGAAAACGATGGTACAAACGCAAACAGTATTACAAGTAGCAGACAACAGCGGAGCAAAAAAAGTGATGTGCATTAAAGTGCTGGGAGATTCCCGACGCCGCTATGCACGAGTTGGAGATTTAATCTCTGCTTCTGTTAAAACCGCGATTCCTGGTGGTAACGTTAAAAAAGGTGACGTTGTTAAAGCCGTAATCGTTAGAACTAAAAAAGAATATCGCAGAAGGGATGGTAGTTACATCCGTTTTGATGAAAATGCTGCGGTAATAATTAACAAAGACCAAGAGCCGGTAGGTACACGTATTTTTGGGCCAGTTGCCCGCGAATTGCGGGAAAAAAGCTTTATGAAAATCGTATCACTGGCTCCGGAAGTACTTTAAAGAGGTTAGAGTAATGCCACGAAGGTTTAACAAACAAAAAAAATTACACGTTAAAAAGGGCGATCAGGTTAAGATCCTTGCAGGTAAAGATATAGGCGAAACCGGGCGTGTGTTGGTAGTGTACCCAAGCAAAGAAAGAGTTCTTGTTGAAGGTATTAACATGAAAACACATCACGACAAGCCATCTCAGGAAAACCAACAAGGCGGACGCCTGAAAAGGGAATCTCCGGTACATATATCTAATGTACAGGTAATTGACCCGAGTACAAACGAACCAACACGAATTGGCCGCAAGCGAATTGAAGAAAATGGCGGTGGCCGTTGGGTTCGCTATGCGAAGACCAGTGGCGAAATTTTGGACAAATAAGTGAGTGTGAAATAAAATGGCTGAAGCAAGACTATACACACAATACAAAGAAGAAATTACTTCGAAATTGATCGAAGAGTTTGGTTATGAGAACAAAATGAGCGTTCCCAAACTTCAAAAAATCGTAATCAATGTTGGAGTAGGAGAAGCCATCCAGGACAAAAAAGTTCTTGATACGGTTGTAGAAAACATTGCACAAATTACCGGGCAAATGCCTGTAAAAACCAAGGCTAAGAAATCCATCTCTAACTTTAAGCTAAGAGAAGGAATGCCTATTGGATGTAAAGTTACACTACGCGGGCGCATCATGTTTGAGTTCCTGGACCGCTTGGTTAACCTTGCATTACCAAGAACCCGTGACTTTCAGGGAGTACCTGACAAGAGTTTTGACGGACGTGGTAACTATACTATGGGAATTAAAGAACACACTATTTTCCCTGAAATTGATACTGATAAAGTTTCAAAGCTGCATGGTATGGATGTTAGTTTTGTTACTTCAGCTGAAACAGACGAAGAAGCATACGCTTTGCTAAAGCACTTTGGTATGCCATTCAAAAAAAGAAACTAAGAGATACTCTATTATGGCTAAAAAAGCTTGGATAGCACGTAACGAAAAAAGAAAAAGAACGGTAGAAAAATACGCCGAGAAAAGAGCTGCGTTAAAAGAAGCCGGGGACTATGAAGGCCTTCAAAAGCTTCCGCGTAATGCAAGCCCTACCCGCGTAAGAAACCGTTGCAGCATTACGGGGCGCAGCCGTGGCTATGTAGGCCGTTACGGAGTGTCAAGAATTAAATTCCGTGAATTGGCTTTAGCCGGAAAGATTCCCGGCGTAAGAAAAGCAAGCTGGTAAACATTATATCTGAAAGAAATGACTGATCCGATAGCAGATTTTTTAACACGAATTCGAAATGCTCAAACTGCCGGGCATAGAAAAGTTGATGTTCCGGCTTCAAAGCTGAAGCGTGCGATGGCCAAGATCTTAGTTGATAAAGGGTTCATCTCAAAATTCATCAACATTGAAGATGGAAAGCAAGGTGTTATCAGAATGTTCCTTAAGTACGATTCATATGGGCATCCTGTAATCAAAGATTTAACACGCTTTTCAAAACCAGGTTTAAGAGTGTATAAAGGTGCCGATGATGTGCCGCGCGCTCAAAACGGATTAGGAGTAGTGATACTTTCTACTTCGAAAGGTGTAATGACCGATAAAGAAGCTCGTAAGCTTAATGTAGGCGGCGAGATACTTTGCACCATTTACTAAAATTGAGTTTAGATTATGTCTCGAATAGGAAAATTACCTGTACCAATAACCGATAAAGTTGATTTCAGCATTGGCGCTGATAACCTGATCACTGTAAAAGGTGATAAGGGAACCAGCACGTTGAAGATTCATCCAAGCATCTCGGTTGAGAAAAATGAAAACGAAGTAGTTGTTAAAAGAGCAAGTGACATGAAAGAAGACAGAGCACTTCATGGATTGTATCGTGCGCTCATCAACAACATGGTAGTTGGAGTTACCGATGGTTTTGTGAAAAAACTGGAGATTTTTGGAGTAGGTTTCAAAGTTGCAGTGAGTGGTGATATTCTGGAACTAAATCTTGGTTACTCTCATCCGATTTTCTTTGTACCACCAGAAGGCATTAAAATTGAGGTGGATACTAAATCAAGCAAACAACCAATATTGATTGTTTCAGGAATTGATAAAGAATTGGTTGGCCAGGTTGCCGCGAAAATTCGCTCATTCAGAAAGCCGGAGCCATACAAAGGGAAAGGTATCCGGTATGTAGGTGAGCAGATAAGACGTAAAGCCGGTAAATCAGCTGCTAAATAAGGAATGTTGATATGAAAAAGACAATTAAGAAAACTGCACGCAGAAATAAGATCAGGAAAAGGATTAGTTCTACTATTCGTGGAACTGCGGAACGTCCAAGGCTATGCGTGTACAAGAGTAACGCAAACACTTACTTGCAGATCGTTAATGATATGGAAGGAGTAACGCTAGTATCGAGCAAGGCACCAAAAGGTGTTGAGCATGCAAAAAAAGCGGGCGAAGATTTAGCAAAACTCGCTCAGGAAAAAGGAATTACTACCGTTGTGTTCGACAGAAGCGGATACAACTATCACGGAATCATCAAAGCGGCTGCCGAAGGTGCTCGCGAAGGTGGTTTACAGTTTTAATTGAATGGTTTAAGCAATGCCTAAAGTAAGAAGAAAACAATCTGTACCAGCTGCGAATCTTAACCTTGAAGAAAAATTAGTACACGTAAACCGTGTAGCTAAAGTAGTGAAAGGTGGGCGTAGATTTAGTTTTAACGCTATCGTTGTAGTTGGCGATGGTAATGGAGTGTGCGGCCACGGCCTTGGTAAAGCGAATGAAGTTTCTGACGCTATCCAAAAAGGTTTTGAGAATGCGAAGAAGAATTTAATTCGGGTTCCGCTTACCAAAACCAAAAGTATTTATCACCCGGTTGTTGGTAAAGCAGGTGCTGGTAAAGTGCTGCTTCGTCCTGCATCAGAAGGTACCGGTGTAATTGCCGGTGGTGCTGTAAAGAACTTGCTTGACGTTGCAGGTGTTCACAACATCTTGTCTAAATCTCAGGGGTCATCAAATCCACATAATATGGTTAAAGCTGCTTTCAAAGCACTTGGCGAATTAACCGATCCTGTGGAAGTAGCCCAGAGAAGAGGTGTTTCATTAAACAAAGTATTTGAAGGTTAATACCTAACTAATTTCGATCATGGATCTACATAATTTAAAAGCTCCGGCTCCAAATAATAAGAACAGAAAGCGCGTAGGCCGTGGCGAAGGTTCTGGTCATGGTGAACAATCAGGCCGCGGGCACAATGGTGCAAAATCGCGTTCAGGGTATAAGAGACGTCCCTGGTTTGAGGGTGGTCAAATGCCATTGCAACGCAGAATTCCAAAGTTTGGCTTTAAAAACCCAAACCGGGTGGAAACCCGCCCATTGAATGTGCAGAAAGTGAATGAGTTTGTTGAAGCCGAAAAACTAAGCACTACAATTACTATCGCTGATTTGGTTGCAGCAGGCTTAGCTCATAAAAATGACCGGGTAAAACTACTTGGTAGAGGCGAAATTTCAGCTAAAGTTGAGATTGAAGTACATGCGGCAAGTAAATCAGCAATCGGGTTGGTTGAAAAGGCAGGTGGAAAAGTAAACTTAATTGAAAACTAATTATCGGACCTAAGGGCTAATGAGTCTTATAGAAAACTTCCGCAATATTTTTAAAATCGAGGATCTGAAAAACCGGATCCTTTACACGGTAGGTATACTGATGATTTACCGGGTGGGTAGTTATATCACACTGCCAGGCGTTGATGCTTCTGCTTTAATTGCCGGTGCCGGAGATGCTTCAAGCTTACTTGGTTTATTTGATTTATTTGTGGGAGGAGCGTTCTCAAGAGCGGGCGTATTTGCATTGGGAATTATGCCATACATTACAGCTTCGATTATTATTCAGCTTGCAGGAGCTATAGTACCTTACTTCCAGAAGTTACAGCGCGAAGGAGAAGAAGGCCGGCGTAAAATCACACAGCTTACACGTTATGGTACTGTGGTAATTACAGCATTTCAGGCAATTGCGTTTTCAATCAATTTAATTGCAACTGCGCCACAGGCAATTGTAGTAAACGAATTTGCTTTCACCATTACGGCTATGATCGTGCTTACTGCAGGAACTGTTTTTGTAATGTGGCTGGGTGAACGTATTACCGACCGCGGTATTGGAAATGGTATTTCGCTAATTATCATGATTGGTATCATTGCCATATTGCCAGCCAACTTCTACAATGAGATTACTACAAAGAGCAATGCAATATTAGTGATTATTGAATTAGCTGCATTGATTGTTGTTATTGCAGCAGTAGTGATGCTTACCCAGGGAGTTAGAAAAATTCCCGTACAGTATGCGAAGAGAGTTGTTGGACGTAAGGTTTATGGTGGAACTACTCAGTATTTACCACTTAAAGTGAACGCCGCAGGTGTAATGCCTATCATCTTTGCCCAATCTATTATGTTTATTCCAAGCACGATAGGTCAGTTTTTCCCAGAAAATGAAACGGTACAATTTTTAACTGCATGGTCAGCTGATTTTACTGGTTGGACGTATTCGATCATTTTCTTTTTTATCTGTGTGTTTTTCACATTTTTCTATACAGCTATCGCCATCAATCCAAAAGAGATGGCAGATACTATGAAAAGACAAGGTGGCTTTATCCCTGGTGTGCGTCCTGGTAAAGCTACTGTAGAGTTCATTGATAATATATTGACAAAGATCACTTTACCTGGATCTATTTTTCTATCATTGGTAGCAATTCTTCCTGCGATAGCAACTAACCTTCTTGGGGTTACTCCTGGGTTTGCATTGTTCTATGGCGGAACCAGCCTTTTGATTATTGTGGGTGTAGCACTTGATACACTTCAACAAATTGAGAGTCACCTGATGATGCGTCATTATGATGGCTTTATGAAGACCGGAAAAATAAAAGGCCGAAGAAGAGCATAACATGATTTACCTGAAAAGTGAAAATGAGATAGACAAAATGCGCGAAAGTGCATTACTAGTTTCACGGACACTTGCTGAAGTAGGTAAACATATTGAACCAGGTGTTGAAACCGGAAAGCTGGATTTAATTGCGGAAGAGTATATCACTCAGCACAATGCAAGGCCAGCCTTTAAAGGATACGGCCCGAAAGGAAATGAATTTCCTGGAACACTCTGCATCTCTGTAAATGACGAAGTTGTTCATGGGATTCCGGGAAACAGAAAGCTTGAAGAAGGCGATATAGTTTCTATTGATTGCGGAGTTGAAATGAATGGATACTTCGGCGACCATGCGTTTACATTTGCAGTTGGTGATTGTGATGATGAAGCGATTCGATTATTGAGAATTACACTTGAATCGCTTTATAAAGGAATTGAACAGGCAACTCACGGCAATAAAATGGGTGATGTTGCTAATGCAATTCAGGTTCATAACGAAAGTAATGGATTTGGAGTAGTGAAAGATTTAGTTGGGCATGGGATTGGGAAATCCCTTCATGAAGATCCCTCGGTGCCAAATTTTGGCAGAAAAGGAAAAGGTGAACGACTAAGAGAAGGAATGACGCTCGCTGTTGAGCCTATGATTACTATGGGTTCTTGGAGAGTAAAAACTTTGGATGATGGCTGGACAGTAGTTACGGCCGATGGGAGTTTGGCAGCCCACTTCGAACACGACATTGTTGTTCGGGAAGGTAAGGCTGAAATTCTCAGTACTTTTGATTATATTGCTGAGCTATCGCAGAAACATGAAAATATATTGATAAATGGCTAAACAAGAGCCCATTAAACAAGATGGAGTAATTTTAGAAGCATTACCAAATGCCCAATTCAGGGTAGAGTTGGAGAATGGACATGAGTTACTTGCACATGTTTCCGGAAAGATGAGAATGTATTACATCAAAATATTACCTGGTGATCGCGTTGCGGTAGAAATGTCGCCATACGATCTAAGCAAAGGTAGAATCACATACCGGTATAAATAAGGTAGATATGAAAACAAGATCTTCAGTAAAGAAAAGAAGCTCAGACGACAAGATCGTTCGCAGAAAAGGTCGTTTGTACGTAATCAACAAGAAAAACCCACGCCATAAGCAGCGTCAGGGTTAATATTATAGCATTTATATATGGCACGAATTGCTGGAATTGACTTACCAAAACAAAAAAGAGGCGTAATCGCTCTTACTTATATTCATGGAATCGGGTTAACAACTTCTCAACAACTTCTTGAGCGAGTTGGAATAAATCCTGATACCAAAGTTCAGGATTGGGATGAAGCTCAGGTTGTTGAGCTTCGTAAAATTCTGGACGAAGAGTTTAAGGTTGAAGGTGCACTCCGTAGTGAAGTGAATGGCAACATCCGAAGATTAATTGAGATTGGAAGCTACCGGGGTGTTCGTCATCGCAAAGGGCTGCCGGTAAGAGGGCAAAGAACGCAAACAAATGCTCGTACCCGCAAAGGCAAGAAGCGCACAGTAGCTGGTAAGAAGAAAGTAACGAAGTAATAACAGAGTTTAATTATGGCAAAGAATCAATCAAAAACTTCAGCAGCTGCTTCTAAGAGAAAAAAGAAGAAGCAGGTAACTGACCCAAATGGAATGGCTTTTGTAAAAGCTACTTTCAATAATGTAATTGTTACTATTTCTGATGCTGATGGAAATGTGTTAGCATGGTCTTCGGCAGGAAGAGAAGGTTTTAAAGGTTCCAGGAAAAATACCCCGTATGCTGCTCAGTTGAGTGCTGAAACAGCTGCAAAAGCGGCTTATGAAATGGGGTTAAGAAAAGTTGAAGTATTTGTGAAAGGCCCTGGTTCGGGACGCGAAGCCGCAGTTAGAGCTATGGCAAGTGCCGGGTTGGATATTTCATCAATCAAAGACAGAACGCCGATTCCACACAATGGATGTCGCCCCCCAAAACGCAGAAGAGTTTAATTAGAAAGTCTATTTATAATGGCAAGATATAGAGGCCCAAAACAGAAAAAAGCCAGACGTTTCAAAGAAGCAATCTTTGGACCAAGTAAAGCATTAGAGCGTAAACCATACGGTCCCGGACAACACGGCAGATCTCGTTTCAATCGTAAGTCTGAGTACGCTATTCAGTTGGAAGAAAAACAAAAAGCAAAATACACATACGGTTTGTTAGAGAAGCAATTTCGTAATTTGTATGAAGCTGCCAGTGCCAAAGAAGGTGTAACAGGTGAGATTCTGCTTCAGCTATTGGAAGGAAGATTAGATAACACCGTATTTAGAATGGGGTTTGCTAAAACAAGGCGTCAGGCTCGTCAATTGGTAACTCATAAACACATTGTTGTAAATGGTGGGGTTGTAAATATTCCATCATACGCTGTAAAACCAAATGATGTAATCTCACTAAGGCCAAAATCCAGAAATCTGGAAGTAGTTGATGATGCCTTGAGCGGTTCATCAAGAAATAAATACAAATGGGTTGAAACAGACGTGAAATCCAGAACAGGTAAGATGTTATACGTTCCTACAATGGAAGAAATACCTGAAAACATAAATGTTCAGCTTATTGTTGAGCTTTATTCTAAGTAATTTTAAAACTTTTTATTTGATATGAGTAACTATAGCATTCAAATGCCAGACAGTTTAGATGTTGTTAAAGATGACGACAGTTTTGGCACATTCGTACTTCAACCACTGGAAAGAGGGTTTGGTGTAACAATAGGAAACTCTTTTAGAAGAGTTCTTCTTTCATCGCTCCCTGGTATTGCGATTACAGCAGTAAAAATTAATGGTGTAGATCATGAATATTCCAGCATTAAAGGTGTTAAGGAGGACGTATATGAAATTATCCTTAATTTTAAACAGGTTCGTTTCAAGCAGGTAGAACAAAGCAGCGGTGTAATTCACCTTTCTAAAAAGAGTGGAACTACACTTACAGCAAAAGATATTGCTGATGCAACTGCAGAGTATGAAATTCTTAACCCTGAATTGGTAATTGCAAATCTGGCTGGTGACGCTGAGCTTGAAATTGAGCTTCGTGTAGGGCGCGGAAGAGGGTATGTTCCTGCTGAAGAAATGTCGGTAGAAGAAGACGATGTAAATCTAATTCCTATTGATGCGATCTTTACTCCAATTAAGTCAGTAAAGTTTGATGTAGAGAACGTTCGTGTAGGGCAAAGAACCGATTACGAAAAATTGGTAATGGATGTTGAAACCGACGGATCGGTAAATGCTAAAGAAGCACTTACCATTGCAGGTAAGATTCTTAAAGAGCACATCGAGAAGTTCATCACTGAAAAAATTGAAGAACAATTCACTCAGGAAGAAGAAGAGGTGGATGCAGAAAAGCAGAGAATCGCAAACTTGCTTCGCACCAGTATCGAAGATCTCAACTTAAGTGTTCGTGCTTACAACTGCCTGAAATCAGCAAACATCAATTCAATCGGTGAATTGGTTGCAAGAGATGAAGGCGAACTTTTGAAATTCCGAAACTTTGGTAAAAAATCACTAACTGAGCTTCAGGAAGTGATAGAAGAAAAAAACCTTGAGTTTGGAATGGATGTATCAAAATTTCTAGACTAGTTATCCGAGGATTAAAAAATGCGCCATAAAGTAAAAGGTAGAAAGTTAAGTCGTACAGCAGCTCATAGAAAAGCTACGATGCGTGCGCTTACTATGGCTCTGGTAAGAGAGCATAGAATTACTACTACTGTAGCAAAAGCGAAAGAACTAAGAAGATTTGTTGAGCCTTTAATTACAAGAGCTAAAGAAGATAGTCATCATAACCGCAAAGAAGTTTTTTCCTCAGTTCAAAATAAAGAGACTGTGAAATTACTTTTCGGTGAAGTAGGCCCAAAAGTAGGGGAACGCCCTGGTGGATATACTCGTGTAATAAAAACCGGATTCAGACAAGGAGATGGCGCTGAAATGGCAGTTATTGAATTGGTTGATTTCAATGATATTGCTCCGGAAGGCAAAACTACTAAGAAAAAGAGAACCCGAAGAGCAGGTAAATCTAGTGCTCCTACTACCAGTACTTCTGTCGAAGAAACAAAGGCCGAAGAAGTAGAAGAGAAAGTGGCTGAAGTTGAAACAGCAGATGATGCAGAAGAAACTATGAATGAAGCTGTTGAAACAGAAGAAGTAGTTCCTAATGAAGCAATCGAAAAAGTTAGTGAGGCTGAAGAAACCGAAGAGGTGGAGGTTGAAACGGATGAAGAGATTGCTGCTGAATCTGGATCTGATGATCCTGTAGCGAAAGAACCTGCTGAAGAAGTCAAAGAAAAACAGAAATAATCTTCTTTCGATTTATAAAAAGAAGCGTGTGTTTTCATACGCTTCTTTTTTTTATGTGTTGATTTTTAGATAAGGCAACATACGGTGCTAAAAAAGAAAATAATTTTCTAAATAATGTTGGCATCAAACTTTAACAACCCTTATCTTTGGTTTCTGTCGCAGAAATTATTTTTGTGATATTGTTCTTTAAAATATTGAAGCATAAGACAGATTGTTTGTGCGAGTTTGGATGAAGTTATTCTTTTGAATGATGGGATGCAGGGGTCGGCTCACAGAGTAT
>JANQSE010000017.1 GCA_028284195.1 Balneola sp.
GTGGGCGATGAGGGACTCGAACCCCCGACCCCCTCGGTGTAAACGAGGTGCTCTAAACCAACTGAGCTAATCGCCCTTAGAAGGGCGACAAATATACCAACATTTCAAATCCAGACAAAGAAATTTCTGGGTTATTCTTGATTATTTAGTTAACACTGTTAACTTATGTCTTTCATTCAAACTCAATGATTAAAATTTGAAAGAGTATCCCTTTACAGCTGTACTTGTTGATGGCATTCGAACCCCTTTTCTGAGATCAGGAACAAAATATAATGATCTGATGGCCTATGACCTAGGCCGTTATGCTATTCAAGGCTTACTAGCCAGAAATGCTGTTGACCCTAAAACTATCGACCGGGTTATTATCGGCAATGTAATCCAGGAAGTACGAACCAGCAATGTAGCACGGGAAAGTGCTTTAGGGGCAGGCATCCCAGATTCCGTTCCGGCTTTTACTGTAGCACTGGCATGTATTTCTTCTAACCAGGCCATTGCCAGCGGAGTGGATTCAATACGCTCAGGCCAGGCCAGGATAATTCTTGCAGGTGGAACAGAAACCATGTCGGACATTCCTGTTCGTTTTAAAAAGAAATTCCGGCAGAAAGTACTGGAAGCCAGGAAGTATAAATCTCCTCTCGATTTTCTGAAATTTATAAAAGGATTGGGATTCAAAGATTTATTGCCGGAACTGCCTGCCATTGCAGAGTTTTCTACCGGAGAAACCATGGGCAAAAGTGCCGACCGGATGGCTGCCCGGTTTGCAGTTTCAAGAAACGATCAGGATGAATTTGCTATGCGCTCTCATCACCTTGCTGCTAAAGCTACTGAGGAAGGATTGCTTGATGAAGAACTTTTTCCGGTAAAGACCCCGCCCAAATTTAATGTGGTAAAACACGACAATGGTTTTCGCGCTGATACCACTATGGAAAAACTGGCAAAACTTAAACCCGCATTCATAAAACCTCATGGAACTATTACCGCCGGAAATGCTTCATTTTTAACCGATGGAGCTTCTGCCTGCTTTATTATGGAAGAGCAAACCGCTCTTAAATTAGGTTTACAACCTAAAGCTTATCTCAGGGAGTACAATTTTGTGTCTCAAGACCCGAAGGAAGAATTACTTCTCGGCCCGGCTTATGCCACCCCCAAGGTACTGGATCAAATGGATCTTACACTTGCAGATATTGATGTATTCGAACTCCATGAGGCTTTTGCCGGACAGGTACTTTCTGTACTTGCCGCCCTGGATTCTGATAAGTTTGCAAAAAAATCTCTCCAAAGAGATTCTAAAGTCGGGCAAATACCCATGGAAAAACTGAATACGATGGGCGGATCGTTATCTCTGGGGCATCCGTTTGGAGCGACCGGAACCCGATTGGTTACAACTGCTGCGAATCGTTTAATTAATGAAGATGGGAAATATGCATTGGTTACCGCATGTGCAGCCGGAGGACAGGGACATGCAATCATTCTGGAGAGGTATGAGTCATGAGCAATCTGAATATTGATATTAGCAAAGAAGTAGCAGTACTGGCTATCGATAATCCATCCGAGAAAGTAAATACCCTTAACGAAACAATGATGGAAGAGTTTTCTGCCTTTCTTGATGAACTAGAGTCTAATGATTCGCTTAAGGGTGCCGTTCTCATCAGCGGAAAGGAGAATAATTTTATTGCAGGAGCAGACATCGAAATGTTCAAAGCCCGCGAAACTGCGGATGAGATTGAGCAACTCAGCCTGAGCGGCCACCGAATCTTAAATAGAATTGAAGAATCTATAAAACCCATAGTAGTAGCTATTCATGGAAGCTGCATGGGCGGCGGGTTAGAATTGTCTTTGGCATGTCATTACAGGACTGCTTCCAGCCATTCCAAAACCGTGCTCGCATTACCCGAAGTAAAGCTGGGAATCCTCCCGGGAACAGGCGGTACTCAACGTTTGCCAAGATTGATCGGAATTCAGAAATCGCTGAATTATATACTTACCGGAAAGAATATCTTTGCACGTCAGGCATATAAAATGGGCTTGGTGGATGAACTCGTTCATAAAGACGCTTTGCGAGAAGCCGCTATCAAAGCTGTTCATAAAGTGGACGCAGGTACGTTTAAACGAGAAGATAAACGATCTTCGATGGAAAAGATGATAGAAGGCAATGCCTTGGGTAGAAGCATCATTTTTTCTCAGGCCCGAAAACAGATATTTGCACAAACCAAAGGAAATTATCCCGCTCCCGAACAAATAATTGAAGCAGTAAAATTCGGATATAAAAAAGGAAAAGAAAAAGGCTTATTGAACGAAGCCCGTTTGTTTGGTGAACTAGGAGCCACAAAAGAGTCCCGGGCTTTGGTAAACCTGTTCTTTGCCATGACCAATGCCAAGAAAAACCCTCATCAGGAATTGATAAAACCGATTAACAAAATCGGAATATTGGGTGCTGGTTTGATGGGGGCCGGAATCGCTGATGTAAGTATAAACAAAGGAAGTTACTCAATCTTGCTAAAAGATCGTGATCTGGAATCAACGGCTAAAGGAGAGCAAAAGATCTGGAATGATCTTGATAAAAAATCAAAAAAACGGATTATCACAACATTTGACCGCGATATAGCAGCAAGCAGAATTACAGGCGTTGACTCATACGAAGGATTTGAAAGTATTGACCTTGTAATTGAGGCTGTGTTCGAAAATCTGGAACTAAAACACCAAATAATTAAAGAGGTTGAAGAAATAATACCGGATCATACCATCTTTGCTTCCAACACTTCATCGCTTCCAATCACTGATATTGCCAAAGTTTCTTCCCGACCTGAACAGGTAATCGGCATGCACTACTTTTCTCCAGTTCAAAAAATGCCACTGCTGGAAATTATTGTAACAAAACAAACAGCAGATTGGGTAACTGCCACTGCATACGATGTTGGTGTAAAGCAGGGAAAAACGGTAATTGTGGTTAATGACGGCCCCGGCTTCTACACCACCCGAATACTCGCACCATTTATGAACGAAGCACTTTTGTTGCTCGAAGAAGGTGCATCTATCGAATTCCTGGATAAAGCGATGAAACAGTTCGGGTATCCTGTCGGCCCTATGGCCTTGCTTGATGAGGTTGGCTTTGACGTTGGAGCTCATGTAGGAGAAACTATGAAGCCAATGTTTGACGGGCGTGGAGCCAAGTCTTCTTCAAAAGCGCAGGAACTGATTGATTCCGGTTTTCTGGGCAGAAAGAATGGCAAAGGAATGTATTCCTATTCAGGTAAACAAAAGGACATCAATCGGGAAATCTATACTCATTTCGGAGGCATGAACCGAAAGAATCCTGAAATGGAAATTGTTCAGCATCGTATGGCTCTCATGATGATAAACGAAGCTGCATGGTGTTTGCAGGAAGGAATTATCAAAAGTCCCCAGGATGGAGATTTAGGTGCTATTCTTGGATTAGGCTTTCCTCCATTTACTGGCGGGCCTTTCAGATATATAGATCAATCAGGAGTACAAAATGTAGTAGAAAAGCTGCATGATTTTTCTGAAAGATTCGGACCTCGTTTTAAACCGGCTCAAATTTTGGTTGATAAAGCAAAAAATAACACCCTATTTTATTAGTCAATTTTTTTAATGCCGTCCTTTTTTTAGTTTTCTTCGAAATACACAGGCATATTGATAAAACGACTACTAATAACAGCCTTATTTGCTTTTAGCATCAATAAAAGGAGAAGCTCAAAGTATCGTAATAGATGCCATGTTACCACTACAGTTGCTATGATGGAATTAAACCCCAGGATTTCTTTTTCTGCGGTGTAGACATTTCAATCCGGAGCGTGGTTTACTCCCCAAACCGGACAGTTCCTGATGCCTAATGCATCTTTGACTGAAGTTGAGATCATTCCTATTTATGGAGACAGAAATGGAACTCAGTTGGGTTCCTCTCATCGACTGGATATCAGTTTTATCTTAAGGCCAAGGGGTAATCGCCGATTTGGGGGAGAATGGCATATTGGTGCTTATAACTTTTATAACCGGGCCGCTCCTTTTAGGGTGGATGTAAAAAACAACGGGGTAGGCTATTTTTCTGCACACCGCCCTAAAGCCGTTATTGTGGAAATTAAGAGAAACCAGTAAACAATAACCACCATTGAAGCGAAAAAAACTGTATCTTTTGCGCCTTAAAAAAGATCAAATACACATTTTTTACCAATGAATTTATACACGTTTTTATTGATGGCCCCACCTGCCGATGGTGAAGGAAGCCCATATACCAGCCTTATATTTATGGGTGCTATTTTTGTTGTTTTCTATCTCTTCATCATCCGCCCGCAAAGCAAAAAGCAAAAGGAGATCCAGCAAAAAGTTTCTGAAATGAAAAAGGGAGATAAGGTAGTAACCTCCTCCGGCATGATTGGGGTTTTAAGTTCTATTGAAGATGATACTGTTTTGATAGAAGTAGGCAACAATACCAAAATCCGGTTTCTTAAAACGGCTATTAATGATGTGAATCCAAACAAGCCTCAAAAATCAGACAAGAAATAATCTTTATTAATGAGTAATCAAATTACTTTTAATACCATCCCCGAAGCTATTGAAGACATAAAAAATGGCAAAATGGTTATAGTTGTAGATGATGAAGATCGCGAAAACGAAGGCGATTTTTTGATGGCAGCGGAAAAAGTTTCTACCGAAGCCATCAACTTTATGGTTACTCATGGGCGCGGATTGGTTTGTACCCCTATAACTAAAACACATGCCGAAAAACTGAATTTAACCTATATGGTTACAGAAGGTGCCGATCCGGATGAAGCAAACTTCACCATTTCTATCGATCATAAACGCCTTACTACCACGGGGATTTCGGCTGCCGACAGAGCAAATACCATTATGCAGGTTGCTGATGATAATGCAAAGGCGGGAGATTTCAGAAGGCCGGGGCATGTATTCCCTTTGCTTGCTATAGATGGAGGTGTTTTAAGAAGAGCCGGGCATACTGAAGCAGCTATTGATTTAGCAAAGCTTGCGGGATTAAAACCGGTTGGTATTATTTGCGAGATCATGAAAGAGAACGGAGAAATGGCGCGGGTACCTGATCTTGCTAAGATTGCCGAAAAATATTCCATGAAATTCATCACTATTAAGGATTTGATTGCTTACCGGAACAAAAACGAATCTCTGGTGCACGAAGTGATGGACATTAGTATGCCTACGATGTATGGAGATTTTACGCTTCGGGCATTCAAAGAAAACCTTACCGGAGATATCCACTTTGCCTTAACAAAAGGAACCTGGAATAAAGACGAACCTGTACTTACACGAGTACACTCATCAGACCTGATCGGGGATATTTTTGGAAGCCGGTTAAATGATACCAGCGAACTTCTGCAGCAGGCCATGCTTCAGGTTGAGCGGGAAGGCAAAGGAGTGGTTTTATACATGAATCGCAATCAACGTGGTTCGGTGCTGGTAAATCAACTTCGAACGCTTAAGGCACTTCAGGAAAAAGGTTCTGGTGTAGAAGATGGCGATAATCTCCAAAAAAGTGATTCCAGGGACTACGGAATCGGAGCCCAGATCTTAAAATCGTTAGGGATTACAAAACTTCGTCTTCTTTCAAATAATCCGGTTAAAAGAATTGGGATTAAAAGTTTCGGCCTCGAAATCGTGGATCAAATTCCAATTGACACGAGTATCGACTTTCTTAATAAGACTTTAAAAAAAGATTGAACTAATCTTTGGCAAGCTCTGAGCTATTCGGAGAAACTATCTCTTCTAAGTGCGTTTCTTTCTCTGTACCGGATGCAGGGTTCTCTGTTTTTTCTTCTTTCTGTGGAAGTAATTTTTTACCAAATACTAATAATGAAATAATGGATACGGATATCCCGATATCAGCTACATTAAAAATATAGGGGAATACTGTCCAGCCTTTTATCTGCAGGCTAAAATAGATAAAATCGACAACATGCCCTTCCAGAACTCCGCCGTTTCCATACACATACCCCATAAAAATACGATCCGAGATATTTCCCAAGGCACCGCCTAAAATTATCCCCATAAATATCAGGTATCCAATTCCGGCTTCTGATAAAGACCTAAGCAGATACACAAAAATGCCAATGGTTGCAATTATTGCAATAGCACTTATTACCGGAGTTGGCAGCCAGTCGATTCCCATTGCCATGCCCGGGTTTTTTGTGTAATAAAACTGAAGCCAGCCATCAATAAGAATTTTATTCTGCAGCTCCGGAGTGGTGCGAATAATGTATTTGGTTATCTGATCGAGTACAACAACTACAACTGCCGGTATAGCCAGGGCAAGAAGTTTTTTCTTATCCACTAATTTACCTTCGCTTCAATTTTGCATCAATACTTAACTGCGTATGCGGCACTGCCTCTAACCGGCCTTTGGCAATTTTCTTACCCGTTACTTTGCATACACCGTATGTTTTATTGTCGATGCGTTTCATGGCATCGTCAAGATATTTGATGAATTTTCGGGTGCGGTTTAAAAGCACATAGGTTTTCTCGCGTTCCTGTGCATCGGTTCCTGCATCTGCCATATGGAATGAATATGCCGATTCATCTGATGAGTTTTCCATGCTTTCCCGAAGCGATTTCTGCAATGTATTCAATTCTTCTTCAGACTCCGCCAGTTTCTTTTGAATAATTCCTCTGAAGTATTCCAGTTCTTTATCACTGTATGGAGATATTCTTTCTTCTGTATTTGTATTCTCAGCCATAATTAATTCCTCACGAATTTATAGTTCTGCGCACCGATATTTCACAATCAGTATCGCCTATTTCCCACTTTTTCAAAAAGCCAGAAACATCTAAGTTTTCATATTTAATTTCTTCAGCTAAAACTTCCTGCTTTATATAATCATTCATTGCGGTTACCGCTTCTTTTAACTCTTCAGAACCATCGAAGCCAACAATTATTCTGTCAACAACTGCAAAATCTGCTTCTTTCCGCATATTCTGTACTCTATTTACGAATTCTCTGGCTAAACCTTCAAGTTTTAATTCATGAGATAATTCCGTATCGACTGCGACACTTAATCCGCGCTCAGTTTCTACTTGCCAGCCTTCTAATCCGGTTCTAACTATTTCCAAGCCTTCTTCATCAATTCGTATGGTTTCCCCATCGTTTAAAACAATATCAATGAACTCGTTTTTTTCGAATTCTGTGATCTCATCCGTACTAAGCTCGCCGATTTTAGCTGCTACAGCTTTCATCTTTGGGCCAAGCTTTTTTCCTAACGCAGGGAAATTTGCTTTAGCTTCTTTGTGCACAATTCCGGAATCATCATCTACAAACTGAATATCTTTCACGTTCACTTCTTCCAGAATGATGTCTTTTACAGATTCTATGGCAGAACGTTCTGCTTCATCTTTAATTGGCAGAATAATTCTGGATAAAGGCTGCCGAACATTCATTTCGATCTGGTTTCTTATCCGCAAAACAATGGCAGAGATAAGCCGGGCCATATCCATTTTATGTTCCAAATTCTTGAATATTGCAGTCTCTTCAACCGCAGGGAAAAAAGCCAGATGAACTGATTGTTCTTCAAATCCGGTAACGTTATTCAGGTTCTGGTATAACCACTCACCCGTAAAAGGTGCAATCGGGCTAATCATCTTAGCAACATTTACTAAACACTCATACAGCGTTTGGTAAGCGGCTGTTTTGTCCTGCGTATTTCCATCTTTCCAGAACCGACGGCGGTTTCTTCGTACATACCAATTACTTAGTTCCTCAACAAAGCTTTCAATTTCGCGGGCTGCTTTGGTGGGCTCGTAACCCTCCAGAAATTCCTCTACATTCTTAATGGTAGTGTTTAATCTTGAAGTTACCCATTGGTCAATTTCCGGGCGTTCCATTGTTGGAATTTGTGAACCCGAATAGGTAAACTCATCAATATTCGCATATAATGAAAAGAAGGAGTATGTATTCACCAACGTATTGAAGAATTTTCTTTGAACTTCTTTGAGGCCTTCCTCGTTGAATTTGAGGTTTTCCCAGGGCGAAGAATTACTCATCATATACCAGCGAACAGTATCAGCGCCGTACTCATTTATTATTTCGAACGGATCAACGGTATTGCCTTTCGATTTGCTCATTTTCTCGCCGGCCGCATCCAATACAAGACCATTGGAAATTACATTCCTGTATGCCTCTTCATTAAAAAGCATAGTTCCCAAAGCATGAAGCGTATAGAACCATCCTCTGGTTTGATCCACGCCTTCAGCGATAAAATCGGCCGGGTAATTGTAACTGAATTCATGGTCGTTATCAAATGGATAATGCCATTGCGCAAAAGGCATGGCACCCGAATCAAACCATACATCCAATAAATCCGGTATTCTTCGCATGGTTCCTCCATCGGGAGCATCCCAGGTAAGCTCATCAATAAATGGCCTGTGAAGATCTATTTCTGTTTCTTTAGAAAGCCCTGCCTTTTCTCGTAGTTCCTGCATGCTTCCTATACATTCTACATATTCAGGGTCTTTATCACTTACCCAGATTGGAATAGGCGTTCCCCAATATCTTTGCCGGGATACTGCCCAGTCCACGTTGTTTTCGAGCCATGTTCCAAAACGCCCGGTTCCGGTATTTTCGGGCTTCCAGTTTATTTTTTTGTTAAGCTCAACCATCCGGTCTTTTACACTGGTTGTTTTTATGAACCAGGATTCTACCGGATAGCTCATTAACGGAGTTCCTTTTCTCCAATCAAAAGGGTAGTTATGCACGCATGTTTCATGCCTAAACATCAAACCCTTTTCTTTGATCGTCCGCGCAATTTCTTTATCAGCTTCTTTGAACCACTGTCCTTCAAAATCCGGAACTTCATTGGTGAACTTTCCTTCTGCATCAATTGGATTGAACATTGGAATTCTTGCTTTTTGGCAGGATTCATAATCATCAGCTCCATATGCCGGAGCAGTGTGTACTACCCCAGTTCCTTCATCAGTGGTTACGTACTCAGCTTCAATAATTCTCCAGGCTTCAGATCTGTCAAACTTTTCAGAGGCAAAAGCAAAAATAGGTTCGTATGTCTTTCCTAAAAGGCTGGAACCGGGAATCTCTTCCAAAATTTGGAATCCTTCCCCAAATACCTGCTCCACACAATCTTTGGCAATAATATATCGCTCACCATCAAATTCAACCCTGGCATAAGTAAGATTCTGGTTAATAGTAAGGGCCATATTTGAAATCGTAGTCCATGGAGTGGTTGTCCAGGCCAGATAGTATGTGTTATCTTCTCCGTCAGCTTTAAATTTCACATAAACTGATGGATCCTGAGTTTCTTTATAACCAAGGCTTACCTCATGAGATGAAAGCACCGTTCCCGACCCAGGTGAGTACCACTGAATCTTATACCCTTTGTACACCAAGCCTTTTTCAAAGAGGGTATGAAATGCCCACCAAACCGATTCGATGTATTTATTCTCAAAAGTTATGTATGGATTTTCCTGATCTACCCAATATCCCATTCTTGAAGTAAGATCGTCCCAAAGATCTTTGTACTGGAGTACACTTTCTTTACACTTGGCATTGTATTCTGCTATTCCATACTCCTCTACCTGAGACCGGCCCTCCAGACCCAGTGCTTTTTCCACTTCAATTTCTACAGGCAGCCCATGTGTATCCCAGCCTGCTTTTCTTTCTACATTAAAGCCTTTAAGAGCTTTGTACCGGCAAAACATGTCTTTTACCGTTCGGGCCATTACATGATGAATACCGGGTTTACCGTTTGCAGTAGGCGGCCCTTCAAAAAAAGTATATGGAATGCCATCTTCCCGGGTCTCCAAACTTTTAGTAAAAATCTGGTTGTCCTTCCACCAGTTTAATATCTCAACCTCTGTTGTTGGATAATCGAGCTGCTTTATTTCTTCAAACTTTTTTGACATATAAAATATGTTGTCCCACAAGTAATTTTAAGCTCCAAATATACAAAAACTTACTTAAAACAGGCATTGTGATAGTCCTCGTTGTTTTGTATGTACTGCCCAAATAAACTGAAAATTTTGTATTTACCTATTTGAAAACCATCTTTTGCAAACATTAGATTTATGAATTCCTATTTAAGAACTATCACTAAAGAAGAACCTTTTAAACTTTGTTTTGTCTGTTTAGGAAATATTTGCCGAAGCCCAACTGCCGAAGGACTATTTATTCATAAAGTTAAAGAAGCAGGTCTTGAGAACTTCTTTTACATCGACTCTGCCGGCACAGCTGCCTATCATGTTGGGGAACCTGCAAACAGTAAAAGCCAGACTACCGCAAATAAACATGGTATCTACCTCCCGTCTAAAGCCCGAAGATTTGAATATGTTGATCTGGAAGAATTTGATCTCGTTTTAGCTATGGATTCAGAGAATTTTTTGAATCTGAGACATCTGGACACCAGCGGGCGATTCACCGACAAAATTAAAATGATGCGTGATTTTGACCCAAAACCAGAAGATGGCAGTGTTCCCGACCCGTATTATGGTGGGCAAGAGGGGTTCGAAAATGTCTTTCAAATCCTGAATAGAAGTTGTGAAACCTTACTTAATGAACTGAAAGAACACATCGTTGAATGATACCGAAACGAATTAAAAAAGAAATAGAGAGAATAGTACAGGGAAAAATCACTTCAATAGTTCCACAACATGGTGGAGATATAAACCACTCTGTTAAACTAATCTTCGGTGATAAAACCGAATTGTTCCTGAAATGGAATACATCAGCTCCTGCCAAGATGTTTGAAGCAGAGGCAAAAGGATTAGATTTATTGCGCTCAGGTAAAACCGGCCTAACAATCCCAAATATAATCTGGGTTGGCAATGATTTTTTGCTGATGGATTTTGTAAAAGAAGAACCTGCCTTGCAAGACAGTTCCTTCAATTTTGGGCGGGCGTTAGCTAACATACATAAAAGTACTTCTTCTCAATTCGGTTTGGATCATCATAACTATATTGGAAAATTACCTCAGCGCAATACCAAACATAATTCATGGCCGGAGTTTTTTATTGCCGAACGAATTGAGCCGTTGTTAAAACTAGGTATTGATTCTGGAAAGCTAAATAAAAAGTTCTCCTCTAACATTGATCTGCTTACAAAAATAACCGAAAATCTTTTCCCGATAGAACCACCTTCTTTAATTCACGGTGATCTTTGGAGTGGAAACTACATGTTTACAGCCAAAGGTAAAGCAAGTATCTACGACCCTGCTGTATATTATGGGCATAGGGAAATGGACCTTGCAATGACCAGATTATTCGGCGGTTTTAACCTGCAATTTTATAAAGGATACGAGGCAGAGTATCCTTTAGAGGATGGATTTGAAGAACGATTATCTTTATGCAATTTATACCCTGTTTTAGTCCATGCTGTTCTTTTTGGCGGAAATTACTGGCAAAGTGCCTCAACAACTATTCTGAAGTATATTTCCTGATTACAGGCGCAACTTCTGTGGCAAAAAGCTCTATCGATTTCATCATCTTTTTATGAGTAATACTTCCTACGCTCATTTGCATTAAAAACCGGTCATGGTTAAAAATCTCATATTGATACATAATTTTATCGATCACCTCCTGCGGACTCCCCACAAAGTTAGCACCTTCCAAAGTGGTTGAATCTTCAAATTGCTCACGGCTCATTGGCGGCCATCCTCTTTCTCTGCCAAGTTTGTCCATCGTTTGTTTAAATGCAGGAAAGGCGCTGTCTTTGGCTGCCCGGGAAGTTTCAGCGATAAAGCCATGTGAATTGATACTAAGTTTTTGTTTGGGATGATTATTCTCACTTGCTCCCCTGGCATGGATATCTGCAAACTGCTTAAATCTTGCCGGCTGGCCTCCGATTATTGCCAGTGCTAATGGAAGGCCCAAAGCACCGGTTACATACGCTGATTTTGGCGTTCCACCCACTGCTCTCCAGATCGGGATTTTTTCCTGAAAAGGCTGAGGGTAAATCCCTCTGGCTTTAATAGAAGCACGATATTTGCCGTTCCATGTAATAATTTCTTCTTCCCTCAACGTTAAAAGCAGTTCCAGCTTCTCTTCAAAAAGTTCTTCATAGTCTTTAAGATCGTATCCAAAAAGTGGAAATGATTCGATAAAAGATCCACGGCCAACCATAATTTCAGCACGGCCTTTTGAAAGCAGATCAACAGTAGAAAATTGTTGGTACACACGAACAGGATCTTCTGAGCCCAACACCGTTACGGTACTGGTTAGTTTTATATTTTTAGTAACCGCAGCAGCAGCAGCCAAAATGGTGGATGGAGAAGAAGCCACATATTCGTCCCGGTGATGCTCCCCTATCCCAAACACATCCAGCCCGGCTTCATCTGCCAGTATTATTTCTTCCATCAGGTTTTGAAGTCGTTCAGCCGGATGCAGCCTTTTTCCTGTTTCCGGGTTTATTGTGTTATCAACAAAAGTAAATATGCCTAATTCCATATCGGGAAGTTACAGGTTGGTGAACAGATAAGTTAATTGATTACTTTACACTAAAAATTGAAAGATAATTCAAAATCCTAATGTCCCATCAAAGAATTGTAAGCCTTGTCCCCAGCCTGACGGAGTTAGTAATTGACCTGGGTTTAAAAGACAGGCTAGTTGGCAGAACCCGGTTCTGTATCCATCCAAAAGGATTGGTAGAAGACATTCCTATCATTGGTGGTACCAAGAATCTAAACCATAAAAAGATCGGGCAATTGCAGCCTGATTACATCATTGCAAATCTCGAAGAAAACAGAAAAAAAGATGTCGAATTATTGCACAATAACTACAACGTTAACCTCACAAATATAAACACCATTGAAGATGCACTGGGAGTAATTAAAGAACTTGGAAACGATTTTGATGCAGAGAAAAGGGCCTTAGAAATTGTTAAGGAAATTACATCTCTTCTTTCAATACCACTCCAAACCAAACCTAAAACGGTTGCTTACTTTATCTGGAAAGACCCCTGGATGGTTGCCGCAAAGAAAACCTATATAGATTCTGTTCTTCAACATTACAACCTGCAAAACATTTTTTCTGACAAAACCAGATATCCTGAAATCTCGCTTGATGAGTTAACTCAAAGATCTCCGGAATTGGTTTTACTAAGCAGTGAACCTTACCCTTTTAAAGAAAAACATATGCAAGAAATCAAAAAAGTTTGCCCCGATGCTGAAATTCAACTCATCAATGGCGAATGGTTTAGCTGGTATGGTTCGGGCATGATTAACGCATGTAAGGAACTGAATACATGGAGAACTACCGTAGATAATACCGGTTAATCCTATCAGATTTTATCTCATCTTTCGTCCTGACTGGAATTTAGAATTGCACGTTGATTAACTGCGAAACAAAACTTTCGGTGTTTATAAGTTTGTGCTTTTTATATTGAAGTGTGCGTCTTTTATCAAACTCATCGTCTTTAATATACTATGAGCACAATACATATTTGGGAAGAGTTCAGCGATCGTATTTATGCCTTTATACTGTCTAAGGTAAAAGACAGAGATCTGGCTAATGACATCTTGCAGGATGTTTTCCTCAAAATCCATACTAAGTTGGATACTCTCAACAATGACGAGGCTTTATCAGGCTGGTTGTTCAGCATTACCCGGAATACTATTACCGATTATTATCGCAAGTCCCAAAAAGCCCGAAAAGAAAACCAGGAATTAAAGGACAATCTTCCATTATTTGAGGATGAAGAGCTCTCACAATGCTGCGAAGCTTGTCTGCATCTTTTTATAGCAGATCTTCCTCAAAAATATCGCGATGCTATACTCGCAACCGATCTTGGTGAGTTATCTCAAAAAGAATATGCAGTAAAAATCGGCCTTTCACATTCAGGGGTAAAATCACGGGTTCAGCGTGGAAGGGTACAGCTTAATGAATACTTTAAGAAATGCTGCCTTCATAAAAATGAGTATGGAGAAAGCGAATGTATTCATAAAGACAGTTACGCATGCACCTGCAAATAAAATCTGCGTCCATTTAAAAAACTTTCGTCTTACCTGTAAAACCTGCTATTTATAGCAGAAAATATTAATCCAACCCCAAACCAATGAAAAATTTAACTGAATGTACCTGCACCGAATGCGACTGCGTTGTTACCCCCTGTAACTGCGATTGCTGTGGTGGCAGCTAGAAAAATCTGACCTGATTTTGAACTCCGCACGTTGATACGTGCGGAGTTTTTTTATGGAATTCTCTTCTTGCTCTCTTTTAACATTTATTTAACATCTTTCTTCGAAACTAAGTGAGAATACACTCGTCTTAGTGGCGAAACTATCATCATGTTCAAATTAATAGAGAGTACAATCATGAAAATTACAATACTAATCCTGTTATCGGCGCTGGTTCCATTAGCTCCTTTAAACAATAACCCAACTGAATGGATTACCAGGCAAGTTCCTGTAGAAGCATTCGAAGATCTTACTATTGAAACTGCAAATAATATTGTGGTTTTATATAACGAGAAAAATACCCTTCAGATAAATGGCGAAGGCCAATGCGTGGAAAGCATTAAAGCTTACGTATCAGACAATAAACTCCACCTTTCAACCCCAAAAGGATTTGAAAGCTGTAAATCTGAAATAATAATCGGTGCCCCTGTTATAAAAGATATTAATGTAAAAAATGGAGGTATCGTTAACCTTACTACTGTAAGCGCAGACACCATGTTCGCCTCTATTGAAGATGGCGGAGTTATCAGCCTTGATGCTAAAAAATTCCTTTACGGAAAAATTAAAGGCAGCGGAATAATTAACTACAAAAGTGATCCGTTTATCTACACTGACATTATTGGTGAAGGAGAGGTAAAAAAGAACTAAGTTTTTGGTTAAGAGAGGCCTATTCATCAAGAGAGTGGCTTTCGGTGTTAAACTGGAAGCCATTTTTTTTGGATCAAACTTTCTTTACAATCCCATATGAAAACGGTTGAAGATTATATTTTTGATTACCAGGGAAAAGAAAAAGAAGTTCTTATTTTTTTCCACGATATGTTGATGGAAATGCCAGGTGTAACCTGTAAGATCCGTTTTAAAATTCCATTCTATTATCAAAAAACGTGGGTTTGCTATCTGAACCCCGTAAAACCCAATAAAATCGCCATCTGTTTTTTAAGAGGGTACGAAATGTCGAACGAACAGGGATTACTGGAAAGCAAAGGAAGAAAACAGGTTATGAGTGCTGAATTTGCCACTGTTGACGAGATCCCTGAAACCGCCATGCAGGAAATTGTTAATGAAGCTTTCCTGTTGGATGAAATGGTTCCCTACCATCCGAAGGGAAAATAATTAAATCTAAAAGTTCGTAACCGAACAGGCAAAACTCGCACTTTCCTGTTATACTTCACGTTGCGATAACTATGAAAAAAAATCTGCACATATTACTTCTTTCGGTTCTGTGTTTTGTTGCATCTTCCCCGCTTTGGGCTCAGGTGCAAAGCAAAAAAACAGTATCGGGTACTAAAGCTTTTGTAAAAGGCCTGGAAGCATTTGAAAACAATGAATACGAACGTTCTCTTGAGTTTTTACTGGAAGCTTCATCACAACTGGGTTCTGCATCGGGGTTAAATTATGCACTTGCTGATACTTACTTTGCCATGGAAGATATCCCTAATGCCGCTTTATATGGTAAGCAGGCAGTAGAGCAAGCACCTGCAAACAAATGGTACCGGTTTAAACTGGCACAAATCTATCGAAATGCAGGAGAAAACCAGGCAACACTTAATGAGCTAAACACATTACTGGAATATTACCCCAATGATTACGATGCCTTATTTATGCTTGCAGATACCTACCGTGATTACGGAGAATATCTTAAATCAAATGAAATACTTGACCAGGCTTTGAAACTAACCGGACCTGAGGTGTCTATTTATCTGTTAAAGTTTCGAAATTTTGAAGCGTTAGGTATCCGGGATTCTGCCATTGTGCAACTAGAAAACCTGCGTGATGCTGATCCTGACAATCTGAATACCCTCAATCTATTGAGCGAGTATTACGCTAGCACAGGCAAAGAAGAAAATGCAAAAGATGTATTATCAGAAGCACTGGAAAGAAACGCCCGGGATCCGCAATCGCTCATGAATCTGGCAGGTATATATATTCAGGAGCAAAAATGGGACAGTGCCGGAATATTAATCAGTGCTTTTCTCTCAGATAAAGTGATTTTACCGGAACAAAAACTGATGGTTGCCCAATACATGGTTACTAAGCAGCAAGAAGCCCCTTTAAATACCCAACTCAAAAAACAAACAGGATTAGCGTTAGAGGCTTATACAAAGTCCTCTGTAGAATACGGCCCGGCATTTACACTTTCGGGGCAATATTTTGCTCAAATAAATGAAGTCGATAAAGCTCTTGAAAACCTGGAAAAAGGAACCGAATTACTTCCGGAAGACGATATTGCCTGGCGACTGCGATTGCAGTTGCTGCTTAGCGAAAACCGATTAGAAGAAGCCATCGAAGTTGGGCAAAAAGCTGATAAAAATGTTCCTGAAGATTCTTTTATCCAGTTCTTTTTGGGGTCAGCTTATATGCTGGATGATCGAAATGAAGAAGCAGTTACCTGGTTAGAACAAGCCTCCCGTGCACCTGCTCGCAAACCTTTTAAATCAGTTGTGTTTTCCACTCTTGGCAATGCCTACAGCAACCTTGGTAATTCTGAAGAAGCTGATCGGGTATATGAACTGGCACTACGATACGACCCTGAGAATCATAATGCCATGAATAATTACGCATACAATTTATCAGTTCGGGGAGAAAACCTGGAGCGCGCAAAAGAGCTGGCTTTAAGGGCCCTGGAACTGGATGCTGAGAATGCAGCCTATCTTGATACAATGGGATGGGTATTTTTTAAACTCGGAAATTATGAAAAGGCCAAACGATTCATTAAAGCTTCTGTAGATATTGATGGCAAAGATACCAGTGCCGAAGTGTTAGAACATCTGGGAGATGTATATGAAAAACTAGGCAACGTAAAAGAAGCAAAAAAATGGTGGAAACAAGCTTTGGAAAAGGATAGTAAGAGATCATATCTAAAAGAAAAAATTCAGTCTTGAACCTCAGAAGCAACATACCTGTTCTGATTCTGGTTTGTGTTTCACTTTATAGCTGTAAAACCACCAGAAGTATTTCTACAGAAAAAGAACAGCTATACAGGGTACAAATCCCGCTTTCTGAAGTCATTAAGAAAATACCCAATTACTCAGGTTCTTTGTTATCCGCTAAAGGAAAAGGCCGCGCCATAGTAAGCGAACCTGGTAACAGTGATCGCATAACAGTAGATTTTGAAACAGACACTGCATTAAGCCTGCTTACTTTTAAGAATCGGATAGGTATAAATGGCGGGGGCATGTTGGTTGATGCTGACTCTATCCTTATTTATAATCGTATTGATAAATATGCCCAAAAAGTTTCTGTAAACAATGGAAGAATGACCTCTTTAAACGAACTTGCTTCCGTAAACTTGCTGGACCTGATGAATTTTAAAATTAAAGCATCTGATATAGAACACATCCTGCAATCCGATAAAGAGTACGTACTTGGTTTTTATAATAAGGGTATAGCGCGTATCAATAAAAAAGATGGAACCGTAAGCTTTGTGGAACAGGTTCGTTCTTCGGGGCTCCCTTACTCATCCATCAATTATGAAGGTTATGGAACCATAAATGGTTACACATTGCCGCGAAAAATCACCATATTCAGTACCGACAGAGAATCAAAAGTGGTTTTCCAGGTTCGTTCATTAAAAGTTAATCCTTCAAAACTGGATCTTACGCTTAATATTCCTGAAGATATTCCCATAGAAAGAATATGAGATTTCATGCTAACATAGTTATCGCTTCCTGCTTTATTATCCTGCTGGGATTATCTCAGGTACTTTCTGCCCAAACTTATGAAGAGAAGCGCAAGAAAATCCTCGAAAAACAAAATAGCACACGGGCAGAAATCAACGTACTTGATGCCCGGATTAAATCCTACCAACAAAAAGTTGCTAAAGCAGAAGAAGAATTCAACAAATCTTATAAAAAATTTGAAAATCTGAACAGCCTGATTGCGCTGCAGGATGACAAAATTGGCAACCTGACTACCGAACAGGAACAAATTGCAGAAGAAATCACCCTTACCCAATCAGAAATTGATGCCCGTAAAGAAGAACTAAAGGTGTTGATTGAAAATTATAAGAGGATTCTGCTTTTTGCATATAAAAACAGCCGCTCCTCAAACCTTGAGTTACTTCTCACAGCAAACTCCTTCAATCAAATGCTGATTCGGTCTAAATACCTGAAGAAGTTTGAGGAACAAAAAGCGAAACAAGCTGAGCAGATTCGAAGAAGAAGAAACGAGCTGGATCAAATTAATATTGACCTGAAACAAAGCCTTAACAGAAATCAGATTGTTCTTCAGGAAATCCAACAGGAGAAAGAAATACTAAACGGGCAGCGATTCGAGCAAAAGAAAACAGTAGATCAAATCCGGAGTCAGGCCACTAACTTAGCTACAGAGCTTACCAAAAGCAGGGAACAAAAAGAAGCTCTCCAAAGTGCTTTTGATGGTTTCATTGCTGAAGAAAAAGAAATAGAACGGCTAAATAATGAACGATTGGTAAAACTTGCCCGAGCACGGCAAATTGCTGATGAAAATCTTCGAAACCGCGAAGTAGCCAAGTACTCTAAACCAATTACAACCAGTTCCGGAGTAAGTAATGAAATACTTGCCAGTAATGAACGTATTTTTGCCAGCTCGAAAGGAGCTTTACCCTGGCCGGTAAATAGTAAAACTATTTCTAAAAGATTTGGACGAACCAGAAATCCACTATACAGTACAGTAACTGAATATCTGGGAATTAATATTGTTGCTGACCCTGCTGCCGATGTTAAGTCTGTGGCTGACGGCTATGTATTTCAGGTAACTTCTATTACAGGATATGGGGATGTAGTGGTGGTTAAACATGGAAACTATTATACCTTCTATGGTAACCTCAGTCGCATTGATGTTCAAAAAAACCAGATCCTGAATGCAGGAGACCGGATCGGCCTTTCAGGTGTGGAACAATCGCCGTTAAGTGAAAACCTCTTCTTCGCCGTTCGCCATAAAGACTACCAGGACCCTTTAATCTGGCTTCAAAAATAGATTTTTCGTCTATAATTCTGTACTCTCTGATGATTCTGAATATCAAATAACTAACAACAGTGGATAACCTTCCCCGTTTCTTTTTCTACGTTTCCGGACTTCTTGTTATCTCTTCGGCATTCACACTTGTAACCACCGACCTCTTAACAAAAGTGAATGATGGTACAGTACTAGGTACGGTCCTTTTCTTTGCGTTTGGCCTCACATATATGAACATGGTGGTTGTAGCAAGCCGAAGATTTATGCGGAGATTGGAAGGCCCTACACCGGCACCATATGTATTTGCAATCCTTATACTCCTTCCCCCCGCTGTTTGGGTGTACATTTATGAGAGTGGTACTGCTACTTCACCTGCTGTATATGTCCCAATGCTATTGGCTGCATGCACAACCGGGGCCTATTTCGGGCACAAGCTTGGTTTAAAAGCTCAAATCATCTTTCAAAAAAACCTGCGCGCTTATTTTGAGCAAGACCGGCGGTTACACGAAGAACCCGGTAACATTGAAAAAAAATGAATCTTCTAATTAAAAACTAACCCTCATGAAACCACTTAAATTTCTACTAATAACAGGCTTTGCTTTTTTTATTACTACCGGTAGTATCCTTTCCCAAACCATAACGCCCGATGAACTCCATAAAATCGGAATTGCGCCATCGGCTGACCGAATTCAAAACGACATTCAAACCCTTGTTGATTTTGGGACCCGGCATACTCTTTCAGATACGGTTTCAAGCACAAGAGGAATTGGAGCGGCCCGGCGATGGATAAAAGCCGAGTTTGAGCGTATTTCTGCCAACTGCGGAGGCTGCCTGGAAGTATTTTATGTAAGTGATGTGATTTCCGGTCAACGCAGAATTCCCGACCCGGTAAACATTGTAAACGTAGTGGCTATACAGCGCGGAACGGCTGACCCAAACCGCTTTGTAATGATGAGTGGAGATATTGATTCGCGTGTTTCCGACCCTTTGGATGGAGTTTCTGATTCTCCCGGAGCGAATGATAACGCATCCGGAATGGCTGGTGTAATTGAATCTGCACGGGTACTTACCAAATACACGTTCCCCGGCTCTATCATGTATGTTGGATTATCAGGAGAAGAACAAGGATTGTTTGGTGGCCAGATTCTCGCCAAATATGCTTTGGATAAAGGCTGGAGAATCAAAGCCGTTCTCAACAATGATATGATCGGAAATATAAAAGGCATTAACGGTGTAATAAATAATACAACTGCCAGAGTGTTTTCGGAAGGAACCCGGGCCGTAGAAACTGAGCGAGAAGCACGGATGAGAAGATTTACCGGTGGCGAAGTAGATTCACCATCCCGGAATGTAGCTCGTTATGTAGATAAAATGGCAGATATGTACATCCCTAACCTGAATGTAATGATGATTTATCGGTTAGACCGTTTTGGACGCGGAGGCCATCACCGCCCTTTTAATGATGCAGGCATTCCCGGTGTTCGAATTATGGAAACCAACGAAAATTATGTAATGCAGCACCAGGATTTGAGAACAGAAAACGGAATTAAATACGGCGATACTATTGACGGCGTTGATTTTGACTATGCAGCAAAGCTCACAGGTTTAAATGCAGTAACAATGGCTGCTATGGCCTGGGCCCCGAATACACCTGTTAATGTGCAGATTCAAGGTGCGGTTCGGCCAAGCACCACATTAAAATGGGATGCCCTAAATGCCAAACAGAACCCACAACTTGCCGGGTATAAAATCTACTGGAGGCTTACCGACTCCAACCAATGGGAAAAAAGTGTATTCGTTTCTGCCGGAACTACCGAACACACTTTGGAGAACATTGTGATCGATAATTACCTGTTCGGCGTGGCTTCTGTTTCAAAGGAAGGTTTCGAAAGCCCGGTTGTATTTCCAGGCGTAGCCGGAAGTTTTGGGGAGTGATTTTTTCGTGATTGGCTTTTTTTGAACAACCGATCCTTAAAATCAGAGCTTTAAAAGTGAAATTTCTTTAACCAATTTAAAATCCTCGATATTAAAAGTGGCTACATCCTGAATTCCATGTGCCAGGCCAATGCTTATAATTTCAAAATCATGAATTTTAAGGCCTGAAGGAGAATAACGATTTACCAATTCCAGTAAAATTGCCATTGATTCCTGGGTTGGATAAATAACTTCTATACCCTGAATTATTTCCTCAACAATCTCTAAAGCAAGTTCCGGGCTTAGATTATATCCTGAGGGTTTAGTTACAACTGTTAAAAACTCCGTTAAATTTTTTGATGTGGTTACGAGAGACCTCTCTCTTTGATCTATTATATTTTTCGCTTGCCTGTAATACTTTGAATCCCTATCAATGCCATATACAAAAACATTGGTGTCAATAAGTATCCTATTCATAAACTACAGATCGTAAATCCTGATCATCAAGCTTTCCTCCAAGCTTTAAAGAACGAATATTCGGTTTTATTTTCTTTGCCTTATTAAGAGAAGACAAATACAAGTACACCTTTTTCAGTTCTGTATCAGGCAGCCGGTCTATTTCCTTTTTTATTTTCTCTTTTGTAATCATGGTTTATAGATTTTTTGACAACCTTAATTTAGCTAACGGGAAAGAAATTTCATAGGTATGCCGATGATTATATCTGAGTGGTTAAAGGCTCTGCATTTAACCTGCTTATCCGTTGCAGAGAATATCTTCTTTTTCTTTACCCGATTATAAACTCACTCACCACTTCAAATTTTATTTTCTTGCCGGTTACTTCCCGAAGCAAATGAGATTTTCGGCCGGCTCCCCAAATCTCAAGTTGAGGGTCGGACTGCACATACAAATGAAAAATGAGTTCATTTTTGGTAATCTCAAGATCAAATTTCTGAACGTTTTGATAATGGCTTCTATCCAACCCATCGGCAACCCTCAAAATAGCCGAAAGCCTCTTGATCCGCTTTCTGAGCTCCGGCTTTAACTTCCAATATTCATAGTGCCGTTTTTTTGGAGTAGATCGGCGATGATAACGGGCAACGTTTGCCATAATCTCGATCTCATCCTCCCGGAACCCTTTCAGCTCAGCATTCCGGATAATGTATAGTGCATGTTTATGATGCCCTGAATGTGCTATATGATACCCGATATCGTGCATATAGGAGGCATATTCCAAAAGCTCCCGGTCGTTGTCGTTTAATTCAAGATCAGAACCAAGTGCATCAAAAATCTTTAGAGCCATATTTGCCACATGTGTTGAATGAGTTTCGTGCCAGCGGCATTTTCTTAAAAGCTCGAATACACTTCGGCGCCTGGGATCTGCCATTTCTCCACTCCAGGGAAGCCCAATCATATCCTTTTTGAGATATCTGATAATGATACCTTCACGAAGTGCCTGAGTTGAAATTTTAACCCGTTTAATGCCAAACTCTTTCAGTAAAAAATTCATCAATATCACACCGGTATTAATAAAATCCAGACGTTTGGAATCGAGGCCGCTTACCTTTTTTCTTCCTGCACGGTCCAGTTTTATAAAGTCTTTATAAAAGGCAAAGAAATCCTTCGATGAATACTCCATTTCATTAAGGGTAACATCCACCGTCAAACCTTTTCGTGCAGCTATCATTGCTCCAATATTTTGCATGGTGCCCGAAGAACTGATAATGGTATCTGTAGGATTTTGAACAAGTGCCTTCGACACACCTTCGACTTGTTTCTTGTAGTGGGTTTCAAGCTTTGTAATATCTTCGGGCGAAATTGGATCAGATGGCTTAAAAATATCCGTCATCCTGGAAACACCAATTTTTCTACTGGTGAGATAATGAAACTTTTTGACATTCCCCAAAATAAACTCCACACTTCCGCCTCCTATATCTACCATAAGCACAGGGTCCTGGCCAAGCTTCATCCCATGCTGAACAGCATACCCGATTAGCTCCGCTTCAACATAACCGGGTATTGCATTAATTTTAATCCCATACCGGTCGATACTTTCCTGTATAAACTCCCCGCCATTTTCTGCCTCACGAATAGCACTGGTAGCGTATGCCAGTATCTTTTCGGTGTTATAGCTATCGCAAAGAACCTTAATACTTTTTAAAGCCCGCAATCCCCTGGCAAAAGCAGAGTCAGTGAGCCGCTTGCCAAGCCCGCCTTTGGCAAGCTGTACCATTTCTTTAAGATCATCTACTTTTCTAAAACTACCGTCAGAGTACAGATCTACAATAATAGCATGAAATGAGTTTGTACCCAGATCGATAGCCGCTATTCTTTTTATCGGAACCGTTTCTCCATTTTGCCTACTGCTAATTACCACGAATTACCCTTGTATTAATTTGGCAACATCATACAGAAAAGATCAAAGATTTGGTAATTTAGTTGCATGAAAATACCGGAGGATTTTAAGTTCGAATCGTTTAATGCCGTTTGGTGGGCTCCCGATGTACACACCCAAACAGTAATAGCCTCTTTTTCGAAAATCAATAACCCTGACCCGAAAAGGATTGAAATACCGACTCCCGATGATGATTTTCTGGAATTGGATGTAGTTGATTTAGATAATCGAAACCTGGTTGTTGTTTTATTTCATGGGTTGGAAGGTTCCAGTGAACGGCATTACATCCGAAACCTGATGTTTGATTTACGCAGCAAAGGTTTTTCTTCTGTCGGAGTCAATTTTCGGGGATGTGGATACAAAATAAACCGACAACGCAGATTATACCATTCAGGAGAAACCGAAGATTATAAAACCGTTTTCGAATGGGTTAACGATTATTTTCAGCAGCCACAGATTTTTGCTGTTGGATTTTCGCTGGGGGGTAATGCGTTGGTAAAATCGTTAGGGGAACTCGGCCAGGATCATCCTGTTTCAAAAGCTGTTGCTGTTTCACCTCCTTACGATCTGAAGAAAGGCTCCATAAATATGGATAAAGGATTCAATAAAGTATATCAAAAACGCTTTTTGAATACGCTCTCAGAAAAGTCGAAATTAAAACAAAACCAATTTCCGGAATACCCGGTATTTACCGGAACGAGTGTGTATGAATTTGATGACCAGGTTACCGCACCTGTTCACGGGTTTACTGGTGCAGATGACTATTACAAAAAATGCTCCTCAGGACAGTTCTATAAATACATTCAAAAGCCCTTACTCATCATTCATTCAAAGACAGATTCTTTATGCCCGCTCCGGTATGCTCCGTTAGATGACCTGAATTCGAATAATCATATTCACACACTATTTACTGAGGCCGGAGGACATGTTGGTTTTATTAGCTCGCCCAGAGGATGGTTGAACCGCACCATAATTGATTGGCTGAAAGCTTAAAACGATTCGTATCTTATCGCTGTTTGTACAACTTCATTTAAAAAAGAAAATACATGGTTATAATTATTGGAGCAGGGCCTATTGGGCTTGCTACCGGAATTCAATTAAAGCGTAGAAACATCCCATTCCAGATTATAGAGAAGGGTTGTTTGGTTAGCTCTATTTTTAACTACCCCACCAATATGACTTTTTTCTCTACATCTGATCGATTAGAAATAGGAGATGTACCTTTCATTTCTCACGGCCCCAAGCCTACCCGAAGCGAAGCGTTGGAATATTATCGCCGTGTAGCAGAAAGTTTTGAGCTTCCCATAAATCTATACGAAGAAGTAACATCATTAGAAGGTGAAAACGGAAATTTTACTATTACAACGGATAAAAATGTTTATAAAGCAGAAAAAGTTGTGGTAGCTACGGGATTTTATGGCAGTGCAAATATGATGAACATCCCTGGTGAAGAACTATCGAAAGTAAAGCACTATTATGATGAGCCCCACCCTTATGCGTGGCAAAAAGTATTGGTAGTAGGCGGCGGTAATTCTGCAGTAGATGCCGCACTGGAATGCTACCGTGCAGGTGCGGATGTTACCATGGCTGTTAAATACAACACTATAAAACCATCTGTTAAATACTGGGTTAAGCCGGATATTGAAAACAGGATAAAAAATGATGAAATAACCGGTTACTTCAACACAACAGTAAAAGAAATTCGAAAAAAAGAAGTTGTACTTGATACTACGGCCGGCGAAAAAATCATAGAGAACGATTTTGTTCTGGCTATGACTGGCTACCACCCTAACTATCCCTTAATGGAACACTTACAAATTGAGCTTACCGATGATGAAAAGTGCATGCCTGTATATGAAGAAAACAGCCTTGAAACTAAACGCAAGGGTGTATATGTAGCCGGGGTTGTATGCGGAGGATTAGACACCAGCCGATTGTTTATTGAAAATTCGAGAGTTCACGCCGACCAGATTGCAGAACATATAGAGCAAAATCTCTAAAACAAAAAGGGCAAGCGATCTATATCACACCGCTACGACCAAATTACCGCTGCTGCATTCCTGCCCTGACGGAGTTCTAAGGGAGCTGGCTGTATAGGACTTGCCCAAAAGGACGATGAAGATACGGGAAATGAAGGAGAAGAGTAAACAGTATTTAGAAGTTAGATTTTAGTACTTAGAAAGGACGTGTAAGAGCTTTTCTAAGTACTAAATACTCGATACTAAAAGTCTAAATATTACTTACTCTCCATCACAAATACTCCATCCCAACGTTCGCCGGGCGGGTTTTTCTTGAGCACCCTGGAGCGATTTATCATTATTTTTGAAGGGTTTGATTTATGAATTTCCAAAGCAAGAGATTGTTTAAATAAGCCGATAGCTTTGTCCCAGTTTTGGCTCAGATATGCCTCCATTCCTTGTTCATACAAACCAATACAATCAAATAACATCTGGTTTGCGTCATTTTTCAAATCTGCAACCTGGAACATTTTTACGGGTTGTGTTCTACCTATCACCACAATGTTATCCAGAAACCTGAATACACAGTCATCACCAAATTTTTCGGCTTCGGTTTTTGTAGCTTCTGTTACCATTGTATATACACCAAAAGCCTTTGCACCACTTTCGCACCGTGCTGCAAGATTAACATTATCTCCCATCATGGTATAATTAAACCGGCGGTTCGAACCCATGTTTCCCGTAATCATGGTGCCGGTATTCATCCCCATTCGGTTTTTCATATTAGCAACAATTTCAGGCCAGCCATCTTTTGCCCATTTTTGCCTTAACCTGATAAGTTCTTTTTGCATTAGTTGCGATGATACACACGCCCGATAAGCATGATCCTCAAACGGAAGCGGAGCACCAAAAAAAGCAACAATAGCATCACCAATGAATTTGTCCAGTGTTCCTCCTTTTTCTGTCAGAATATCTGTCATCGCGGTTAGGTATTCATTGATCAGAGTAACTAATTGCCTGGGCTCCATATCCTCAGAGAAAGAGGAAAAAGCCTCAATATCGCTGAAGAAAGCCGTCATGTAAGTTTCCTCACCCCCCAATTGTGGATCGATTCCCGATTCTACCATTTGCTGCACAAGTGCCGGAGAAACAAACGTCGAAAACATTCCCTGAATTCTTCGTTTCTCTTTTTCTTCTATAAAGTACTGATAGCCTACTACACTCACCTGTGTTAAAAACAAAACTAATACCACCGAAGTAAGATTCAAGAAAATAGCATACTTCAAAAATACCTGGATGGCGACAAATGCATATCCAGAAATCACCACTACCATTGCTAACAAGCCCCAGCGCGCACCCAAAAATCTGTTAAATAGCACGAGTAATAAACCGGCAAATGCCATGGCAAATAAAACACTGACTGCAGACTGCCTGGCTATATAGCTGCCATCCAGCATTGTTTGTATGGCATGGGCATGTATTTCATAACCGGGGCGATACAACTCTTTTGTTTCACCAAGTGAATTTGCATCCATTCTAAGAAGAGGTGTTTTGTAGAAATCCCTGAGTATCGGCATGGTAGCACCTACTATCACTATTTTGTCTTTGAACACACCATCATAGAGTAATCCTGCTTCCAGGTCAGGATCTTCAAAAGTATCTACTGGAAAGCCCGCTTCTTTTTCAAACACAGTTGTGTAAGAGGTATCATCAATCACTTTGGAAAAATCGAAGGTTGGAAAGTGGGCTTCCTCTCCATAGTAATTAATGATAAATGAATTAAGGGCATCTTTTCGAATTCTATATTTGCCTAACTCAAAAAAAGAAGAGCGGTTATTTTGAATTGAACTTACTTCGCCCCTGGGCAGATTTTGATATTGTATTAATGTTTCAATACCCAGTTTGTAATAGGTGGAATCGCTGTAGTAAGTACCAAAGGAATATGTTCGAATTGCTCCGTCAATGTCAGGGTTAACATCTACCAGTGCAACGGGGTTTGGATTGCTGTCGGTAAATATTTTTCGGGGAAACAAAGGTGTTTGCTGATCGCTCAAGTTTATGTTTTCATCCCGGAAATCTCCGGCCAAAATCACATTTCCATACTTTCTTATCGCTTCAGCAAAAAGCGTGTCGTTTCTAAGATCGTACTGGTCGGGCTGATCAAATATCACATCAAAAACGATCTGCTTAGCTCCTGCCTTATTCAGGTTTTCGATCAACTTTGCATACACATTGGTTGGCCACGGGAATTTTTCAGGGATATCAAAATCAGATTCATCGCTCATTGCCACCAATACTATTGGAGAGTTTTCTACAGAAAGCGGGCCGCGTATTTCAAACAGAAGATCACGAAAATCCAGTTCTACTGAACGAATAGTAGGGATATTTGAAAGTAGCACAGAAAATAAAAAAGCCAAACCCGCAATTACGAGGTAAATACCAAGCGGCTTTTTCCGGTTTTTTTTAGATGACATTCATTCTAGAAATTAAACAAGTACCTAAGAGAAACGATACTATCACTCGTATTTCCTGCTCCCGATACGTTAGTAAAATTCGCATCAAAAATAAAAGAGTGATATTCATTGATGTCGTATTGAGCACCTGCTTGAATTACAAATGTTCCAAATGTTGATTCATTTACCGTTGAATCGAGAATGAAATAATCGTTGGTTGGGTCATCATCTGATGCCACCGTTGGTTCAACAACAAGAGGGCGAACTTTGGATTTATTGCTGGTTATTGCCAGCCGGCCATTTACATTAAGCTTCCCATCCATAAGAAAGTAACTACCACCTGCATACATCCCAAAAATGTTTATATCGGTTTGCCCGCTTCCGGTTTCTGTGTTATTAAAAGTCATCCCAAACTGAGTTCTCAATCTGATATCAGTAAATCTGCTGGTAAGATTAAGTGTGATTGCCGAACTTTTTACATCGCCAAATGCAAATACTTCATCGGTGGTTCTTAGATTGTTGAAGCTTAAAGATGCATCATGCAGAATTTCCAACAGCTCGAATTGCTGGGTAATTGATCCATTGAGGTTAAACGTGATACTTTCTTTTGGAATCGGAGTTAATAGTGTATCTATACCATTTATTTCGAAATTTTGTACAGAGGCTTTTTCAAATTCGTCCTGAACATTTGGATTGAACCGTACCACGGCATTATCCCGGTTTCGCAGGCGGAGGCCAAAGCTTATTCTGGGCAGTTCTCTGGATACCGGATACCAGCTAAGGTTTGTGCGGTATGTTTTAGATTCTGTAGTTGCAGCTTTGTCGTTAGTAACATTGTCTTCCAAAGCTTCATAACCCAGCGTTACATACAATCTGTTCTTAAACATCCTGAACCGATCGGTGGCTGTATATCCTGCAATGTCTTTACGAATGGTGGAGTTTGCCAAAGAACTAAAGTTTGGCCCTACCCACCTGTATTGGAGCTTAAAATTATTCTTTGGATAATTGATTGACAACTCGGTATTAGAACCAATAATACTTGTTGGAAAAAATGGCTCTGCTTCGGCACTATCAGAATCAATATCTTTTATTCTCAGGGGCAGAACGTTCATATTCTCATTAATGATGATGAAACGGGATAGTACATCCAGCAAATCCGCATCAGATTGATCTATTTCAAAACCCAGTTCATCAGCACCTGCTACGGTAAGCGGGCCGCCGTAAATTTCGTTGTTAAGCGCACTAACCATTGTTTCGTTTCTGAGTTGTATTCTGTTTTTCGCAAAACCCATCCTAAAATCGGCACCTGCTACAAAATTACCCTGAGGGCGTACGTTCCCGGTTTGTATTTCAAGTAATTCAGGATTCTCTTGTAGTTTGTTAATATCCCCGGGAGTTAAATTACTGCGTAAAGTAGTTGGCCCGTTAAAGAGTGAATTAAAATCCTGAACATTAAAAATTGATGTGGTGTCATCTTCTACCTTCATAGCCTGTAAACCAAACTGGAATTTCCGCTCATTACCAAAAGCCACACGTCCAGCAGTAATTTTTCTGCTGAAGGTTCCTTTACCCTGGTTTTGATATGTTAGTGTATAGGTTGTGTCAACGGGCGGCTGATTGAAATCAGGTTGAACCTCTTCTATTAAAAGTTCATCGTACAAGTTTGTAACTTTTCTATTGAGCTCTCCATGCACAAATTGCACATTAAAATTATCCCGCAATACATTCAGCTTTGAATGGATCCCGAATACTCTTCTTCCTGAAATGGTAAACCTTCCCATATTCGGGTAGACATGCCCGGCCTGAAATGTCAGCCATTTACCAAGTTCCAGATTTGCCCCAAACCTGTTCTGAGGCTGCAGCCTGTTCGATTCCTGCGAGGTAAAAAATCCATTCAGCGAATACCTTAACAATCCATAATTCCCCGAAATATTTGTGCGAGCTGTATAGGCATCATTGGAGTTTTCTCCGATTTCCTGATTCCTTGCTCCCAGTTCTATACGCCCAATGGGCCTGTGCGCCGGACGGCCTTCCAGGTCTGTAAAACGAGCCCGGGAAGGGTCTATAACTTCAAAATTCCACTCTTCTACCAGATATTTTTCTGAGTCTGTTTTATATTCTAACCGCACGGTATAGGTTCCGTTAGTTAACCCTTTGGGTGCATAAGAAATGAAGTATGCACTTGTATCCGCCAGCTGTGTTACATTTCTGTTGTCTAGATAAAGCTCAAATGTTCCCGGTTCTAAAACAGCTATGTCATAGAAAAGAGCAATCGCTATTACAATATCATCAAATATCAATGCCTCTCCCGGCTCCGGCGACAGAATGGTATAGTCTATATTTTGATTACGTTTTTCTGTTCTAGTGATCTCTTCATTGCCGCTTACAATGTTTACCCGAACGGGGTTTTCGGAAGGGGAGTTTTCAGGAAAAAAAACCTGGGAGCCTGATCGTAAATTTAGCTGGAAGTAGTATTCTACCACAGCAGCACTAGCGTCATCAACCTCAAAATCCACAACAAAAGAACCATTTCGAAATTGTATTTCCTGCTGTTGAAAGCCAACACTTTCATCATAGTTATAAAAAAGAAGTGCTTCCTGAACATCGTTTTGTGTAACACCCGTTACTATAAATTCCAGCGTATTAACCTCGCCCCGAATAATTGCTGTTGGTGCCTGGTGCTGTACCGTAAATTGAGCGTTTGCTGCTTGTATAAAAAATATACTGCACGCACAAACTGAGACGATTCTAAGTACCCTGCTTAGCATTGCTTACTCCTTATTTACCCACGAAATCTACCTATCAGTTTCCTTTTTCGTAATAATCAATGGTTATTTCTCTAATTTGCCCGTTGGCATCCCTGAACCTGAACTTGATCTGCTTTTTAACAAGATCTTCATCCAGATCATCATAATCATCTTCTAAGCCCTCGATATCATCATCCGAAAGGGCACCAGAATCTATACCATCACCTTGTTCATTAACCTGAGCGTACATTTTCTCAAAAAGCGAAATAGTCTCGCCCGATTGAAGAGCGGTTACGTCAACCTGACCTTCTTTTACCCAAACATAACCATCTGATGTACTTCCAAATTCCGTTCCTTTAACAGATGCTAATGAACGGGATGTTGATACTTCAAAATCATTATTGCCTTGTGGCTCTACATTCAAAAATATTTCGCCAAGACTTAAATCTATCCTGGTATTCGATCTTTTTGAGGTTTTTTCTGTTTCCCCCCTCACAACCAGCAGGGAACGGGGTTTTACCTTTGCAATGCTTTTATCCATAAAAACGACCAAAGCATACCCATCTTTATCCGTTCTTAAAGTATCCCCGTCAAAAAGCTGCTCACCTTTATCATTATCCAGGTCCAGAGTTTTCGATTTATCAGCCGCTCTGTTGTCGATATTAACATTTGGTTTAAATCGCTTCACGAAAGCCAAAGGCCTTTCATTTCCTTTTTCCAGTTCATTGTGTATTGCACCAACCAACACAATGAGCGATAGTATCGCAACTAATACCCGTGCCATTCTTAAAGCTTTCATCTTAATTCCCTCCTGATAAAACTATATCTCCATCCTCAATTTTTCGAAGAATTTCAGCTAGTATAATAGCCGCCTGGTTACCTGAATAGGTAACACCGTTAATCTCAAAACTTTGCAGTGTGAATCCTGAAGAGGCTAGTTGCTCGAATGTTGCATTACCTACAAGCCTCTTTAAAACCTCTTTGGTTTCTTCTGTAATAATAACCGGAGCTTCAGCCTGGCTGGGCTCAGCTAATTTAAAACTCCATATCTCAGAGGTTCTTTCTTCCACATTTACACCAGACTGTATTTCGGTGCTAATCTGCCAGTAATAAATTTGCCCGGGTTCTAATGGTTGTGCACCAGAAGATGGAAATTGAAAAGAGCCGCCTGTAACTTTAACATCGAGATTTTCATACTGCAAAAACGAACCCCCTTCCGCAATCGGAGCTGAACTTCTGGCACTTTGCAATAACGTTTCGGGGCTGTCGCTGGCACTGCCTTTAACAACAAGCAAACGATACTTAATTCCCTGCTCTTCATCCCAGTTAAACTGAGGGAACGGATTAGTTATTTCCACATTGGCATCTATCACATCTCCCGGGGTTCTTAGAAAAATATCCCTTGCCTCGGCTAAAGGTACACTCCCACCTATTTCTTCCTGCACCGATGCAAGATCTACTCTTCCATTCTCATTGGTTACCTGGAAAATTATTACTTCGATAGAGTATGTGTCCGCGGGTAATGTTGTGGAACCATCCAGACTTTCTATAAATTCATCTCCAAGATTTGTTAACCCACCATCAAACTTAACTCTCTCTTCAATGCCTGGAAACTCATCTGATGACAATGTATTGTTGGTAATATACACTGACTGCATCGGATCTAACGAGAAAGGGAATCCTGGCCTGCTTTTCACATTTAGTATTTCTCCGATTTTACCGGCATTCACTCTTACTTCTATAAAAAGGTCATTCAAAACTTCATTGGTAAGATTTTGCATAAAACCTGAAACTACCACCGGGCCTCTTCCTTCACTATCTAACCCAAGATTAGTAAGCCCAATTAATTGTGAATTACGAAGAAGATCAGAAACCTCAATCTCGAGGCTAAGCACAGGGTCTTGGGCATTTACCACTTTATTTGGAACAAAAGTGATTATAACGAGTGTCAAACAAATAAGAGCTATTTTGCTCGCAATTACTTTTTTCATAAATCCATCCCTTGTTATTAACGAAACCCATTATAATAAATCTCAACCAGCTTTCCACTCAAATTTGCAAATATAAGGCTGGTTCTAATAATTGCAACACATGGAATAAAACAATGAAAAAAAAGTATTTACACCAAAAAGCAAAGCTAAAAAGGTTTTTCTGCAAGAATGCCTACAAGGAAACTCCGAACCAATTTTGGCAAATATCTAAAGATTATGGAAATAGATGTGGAGCTACAGGGATTCGAACCCTGGACCTTCGCGCTGCCAGCGCGACGCTCTAGCCAGCTGAGCTATAGCCCCTTTTAAAAACATTCAGATGAAAAAATAAATATTTTGCAGACAATTGTGTACTTCATTTTAAAGAACTTGAAATTTTCTTACCTTTGGCGTTCGAATAATCGCTGTGTGCCAACAGGATAGGTTAAAAATTTTAATTCAAACAATTTAATTCCAACGAAATCAATAATGATGAAAAACTCAAGACTAACATTACTCCTCTCTTCTATTCTGGTTTTCTCGACATTAATAGCTTGTTCTGGTTCTAAAGAACTTCTTCCCCCCGGAGACAGAACACTTGAATATCTTCAATCACTAGACGAAGAAACTCTCCGTACCATGGATTCGGATGCAGATAGTTTAAAAGACTATTCTGAAATGTATGAGCATGATACAAATCCACTGGACGTTGACACAGACGACGACGGACTAACTGACGGAGACGAAGTCATCAAATATGGAACCGATCCTAACGATGCCAATGGCGATGCTGATGGAGATGGACTAACCGATGCGGACGAAATTAATTCTTACAACACTGATCCTAAAAACCCTGATTCTGATGGGGATGGTATCAGTGACGGAGACGAAATCAACAAGTATAAAACAGATCCGAACGATGCCAACGGCGATGCTGATGGAGATGGTGTTTCTGATGTGGATGAGATAATGACCCATGGAACTGATCCTAACAACCCTGATTCTGATGGAGACGGTTTCACCGACGGCCAGGAGTTAGAAATGGGTACAAACCCAACTAATGGATCTGATCCTGTATATATTGATGCAAGCGCATTCGAAACTGTAAATTTTGCATTCGACAAATCTAACTTAAGCGATGATGCGGCTGCTAAATTAGCTGACAATGTTGAAATGCTTGAAAATGCCCCGGCATTTAGAGTTCAGGTTAACGCTTACACCGACCACGTTGGCGGCGATCAGTATAACCTGCGTTTAAGCTTGCGCAGAGCTAAAGCCGTGGTTGACTTCTATACCAGCAATGGTATTTCTGCTGACAGAATTGAATCTCAAGGATTGGGTAAAGCCCCTGTAGAATGTTCTGAATCAGAAAAAGAAGGTAATGGTGGGTGTGAAAAGAACAGAAGAGCTGAATCAAAACCATTAAGTACACTTAAGTACGCTCCTAAAAATTAAATTTCACTCTTTATTAAAAGGGATGATTAAAGGCGAGCCAATTTGGTTCGCCTTTTTTATTTCAGGTTACTTTAGAAAAAACGGGCAATACTAATGCCGGGATAAATGCCGGGATCATCCAACCGAACAGCAACGTCTATCCTGAATAAACTGAAAATATTACTAAGTGATCCCCCAACCTCGATATGAAGGTCATCTGACCCAAGAATATTAAACTGATTTATGTTCTCGTTTGGATTCCATGTTTTGCCTATACCTCCAAAGGCTATTAACGATAAACCTGTTTGAGGTGCTTTTCTCCAACCAAGCATTTCAAAAGGTACGCTTCTGAAATTATGTTCTGCATTTACTGCAAAATAGCTGGCCCCCTGATATGGTATATATCGTTTTGATCTAAAGCCGCCGAATGGAGTTAAATACCCAAAAGAAGCATCCAGGGCTCCGTTTTCTTGTACAGGCAAATCTCCCAGGTATGTTCCGGCATTAACCCTTACATCAAGCGCATTGGGGAAAAAACGTTTTTTATAAAATGTGTTGAAGCGCTTAAACATATTAAATTCAAGCCTGGTGAAATTCCAATCACTTCCAATTGCCTTAGCTGATTGCTCTACGCTTAAGCGGGCCCCGTTCATTTCAACAGCACCAAAATTATTAGCATTGTCTCCCGTAGAAATCTGAAAACGAATTGAGCTTAATGTACCATCCTCAATTCCCGGATTAATTCTTTGAATAAAATCCCTTCCAATAATATCGTAGCTGGTTTTAAAATTTATCGACTCATGCTTCTCCAGCGTATAAAACAATCGGTAGGTAAAACGCGATCTCCTAGGGCGATAGCCAAAGCTCAGGCTCCCGCCTTCATTTCGGTAATAGTTAAAATAATCGTCGTATCCCAGCAAAGGCAAAAAGCTGGCAATGAACGGATTATAAAGCTCAGAATCATAGCTCGTTCGTGTATCAGCAGCATAGTTGGCTGAAACAACAAATCGTCTGGTTTTTTTAAGCGGCCACCAATTTAACCTGCCTCCGTAAGTAAACTCTTCGTACCCGGTACTGTAACCAAACTTAACCTCAGAACTTAATCTTCTATTGTAATATGTTTTATTGTGCTTTAACCCAAATTGAAATACATCCACTCTGTTAAATCTGCCTATCGGAGATAAATTTGAAACAAACTTTCTAATTACCGACCGGTTTTGTGAACCTCTTTTTGCTGAAGCACGGGCTGCGCTATTACCAGAACCAGCCTGAACCGCACTTTCGCTATTATCATCACCATCATCAAGTTTGATAAATTTTGATAAAAAGCCTTTTGGTTCAAATGCCTTTTGTAGCGTAGCAGTACTGTCTAATTCGGTATAAGCTTCTTCTTCTTTCTCTGAAAGTGGAACGGGATCTATTGAAGTAGCAAATAGCGAATCTGATTTATCTATGGTTGTTGAATCAACAGATATCCAGCTTCTTCTTTTGTATAAAGTATCCGGCAGCTCTACATTTACCTGGTAGTTATTTATTTTTGAAACCTGGTGGAAACCAATCGGGGGAAACCTTAACCCTACAATTCCTACCTTTACCAAGCCATTGATCCGGACGTCCACCGGAAGCCAAAAATCGCCTCCAAAATTACTGAACTGTTGTTCGTAGTATAAGTTAAAATCCTGTACGGGCGGCGGGAATACAATTACATTATTAGGCTTTAGCTTTACAGAAAGCAGTGCAAATTCTTCATCCAGCACAAAAATAGTGCCTTCGAAAAGGGGTTGCAGCTTCCTCTTTGGTGCTACGCTAATCTCAAATACAATCCTATCATCAATACTGGTAAACTCTACCAATTTAAATGTATAGTATTTTAATGCACGTTCGTCTGTAATTCCAACAACATCAAAACCTGCTATCTCCAGCTCATCATCGTAAAAATTTGGCAGGTAGCTTACCCCTGCAAAATTATTTGCCCCTTCGATATTTGCCGTTTGCCTTCTTGATTTTAAAACTTCTCTGGGGCCTTTTTCTTTATGCCAGAACAGTTCAGAAGCACTTTCTGAAATAGATACAATCGTTGTATCGTTTAACAGTTGCTGCCTTGAATATCCTTCTGCTGCGTACGTTTCTAGTTTTGCCCTCCATACTTTTTTCCTGGCAATTACTTCCTTCATAATCCTGATTGCAGGATCTTCTGTAGTAACCACAAGTTCTTCCATTTGTGCCACAGATTCTTCCAATAAAAAGTCTAAATATCCATCAAAATCCTCATCAATGGTTTTTTCCTGAGTTTCAAACCCGATATATCTTACTACAATTGTAGCCGGAAATGATTTTACCACCAGGCTGTACTCGCCATCTTCATTAGCGATTGTTCCCGTATAGGTATCTTTGATAATTACATGAGCGGCAGGCAGCCCTTCTCCGGTTTTTGAGTCAGCAATTTTGCCCGATATCTTTTTTTGTGAGAATACATTGAACGTTGAAAAGGCTACGATCAGTACTATCCCTAAAAATTTGTTCATCTATCTTTGTACTTGATATTTAAGAAATGAGGCACCCCGATACGAAATCGTAATGCAAAGTTTCATCCAATACGTATCTTTACACTGCTTATTATCCGACCCCGTAGTTCAACTGGATAGAATAGGAGCCTCCTAAGCTCTAGATCTGGGTTCGAGTCCCGGCGGGGTCACAAAGTCTTTAGTACATAAGTATATATGGAATATGCAATAATTATATCTGTAGCCGCACTCGTTTTTTCAGGCTTAACCTATTGGGATAGTTTCCACAAAAAATATTCACATATAGCGGCTATTATCAGATAATCAAAAATCCTATGGTTAATCTATTTTCGCTGTTTTACTTTGTTGCAGAACAACAGCAGGTTCCAAAGGTTTCATAATTACTTTCTCATCAACTTCGAAGAGTTTCCTGTTGTCGGTATGTACGATATAACGATCGCCTTTAAACAATACATGATATGTTATATCATGGCCGCGAAATTCTCTCCCCACTATTATAGCGTTCTCTTGCCCATGTATCGCCTTATCAATGCCCAAGTGTTCCGGGCGAATGGAACAAAGGATCAACCCTTCTGCCTGTTCATCTAATCGTACTTCTCCAAAGTGAGTGTCAACCAGTTCTTTTCCGTCAGCATAAGCTCTGAATAAGTTGGTTCTGCCCAGAAACTGAGCCACAAACTGAGTCTTTGGTTTGTAATACACGTCTTCAGGTGTGCCAATTTGTTCGATTTTACCATTGTTCATTACAGCAACACGATCAGCAAAAGAAAGTGCTTCTTCCTGGTCGTGGGTAACCAGAATTGCACTCATTCCGGATTTTTTTAAAATCTCCCGCACTTCCTTCCTCATAGAATCACGAAGCATTGCATCCAACCCTGAAAATGGTTCGTCCATTAACACCAATTTGGGCTTAGGAGCAATAGCACGAGCTAAAGCAACGCGCTGCTGCTGCCCGCCCGAAAGCTCATCAGGAGTGCGGTGTTTATATTGCTCCATCCCTGTGCGGCAAAGAACTTCTTCAGCAAATACCAGCCTTTTTTTCCTGGGAATGTCCTTCAATCCAAAAGCAACATTTTCTAAGGCAGTCATATGAGGGAAAAGCGCATAGTCCTGAAAAACAAAACCAACTCCCCGGTCTTGGGGAGGTACATGCACTCTATGAGCTTCAACTAACTTACCCTGAATCGAAATTTCCCCATTATCAGAATATTCAAAACCCGCAATAAGCCGAAGTGTGGTAGTTTTGCCGCATCCACTGGGCCCCAATAGTGCAAATATCTCGTTTTGCTTTACCTCAAAAGAAACACCATCAACAACACAACCGCTTTCATCGAAAGCTTTGCTAAGATCTTGAATATGTACCATTGAATGGCTCATGGGTTACGAAACAGAATACTCATTAATTAGATTCATTCTGAATAAGATACAGCTTTTATCAATTTTTAAGAGCACGTTTTTCTATTCCCTATTTGGGAAACAAGCAGCTAAAACGTAAGTTCCAATTAATTAGGATTGCATTTTAAAAAAACCATCTACATCATGAAAAATATCAGAATTAAACTACCGCTGATCGTACTTGTACTTTTTGTGGTTCAGGCTTGCGGCCCTACTGAAGAAGAAAAAAGAGCAAAGGAACAAGCAAGAATGGACTCTTTACTTAAAGTACAGCAGCAACAGATTGCTGAAGAAACGGCCCGGCTTCAGCAGCAAAATGCAGAAAACCTTACTTCTGAAGAAACCCAGGGACAGGAAGAAATGACCAGCGAAAGTGAAGGATATACCTTTGCACAAAACGGGGAATATGCGGTGCAGGTAGGGGCCTTCAGAAGCGAGGAAAAAGCCGAGGGGTATATTGCTAAGTGGTCTGACCGAAATTACCCAAATGCATACACTGTTAAAGTAGGAGAAGAAGAATACGGCGATGTATGGTTCCGTGTAAGGGTTGGCTTTTTTGATTCGAAAGAAGCTGCTGAAAAACTTGGTGCTGAACTAGCTGCTGAAATTAATTCCGGGTACTGGGTTTCTAAGGTAAAATAACCTCATATCAACCTGGAGATTTTAGTTGTATATCTCTCAGGCATTTACGTAATTATGGCACGCTCAAGTAGCGTCTCTCTTGATGAATAGTCAGCCCATTACAACCGAAAATTGTGATGGGCTATTTTTTTGTAACCAACCCAAAACTTTTTCGTACGCTGATCACCTTGTTTTATTTTTCATATTCTCAAGTTTACGCTATTATTGGAACGCAATTAATTCTCAATAACTTTTTAAATCAATAAGAATGAAAAACTTTGGTATTTCTATACGGGAAGTTGACAACATTCGTGTACTTGATATTAGTGGCGAACTTGACGCCCATACCGCATCTCAGCTCGAAAACTCATTAAAATCTCTCATCGACCACAACCATATTTGCATTATTGTTAACTGCAAAGGGTTAGACTATATAGCAAGTGCCGGGCTGGGAGTTTTTATGGCTTACATCGAAGATGTTCGCGGCATGGGTGGCGATATTAAGCTCACCAATATGAACGAACGGGTATATAATGTTTTTGACTTGCTTGGTTTTCCTACGTTGTATGATATCCATGACGATGAAAGCGAAGCATTAACAGGTTTCGATAAGTAACACGTTGGCAACTACAAATAACATACACTCTATTTCTGTTGAGGCTTCCACCTCTCAACTGGCAACGGTGCGTGATTTTGTAGCCGAACATGCAGAAAGCTTAGGCTTATCAGAAAAAGAAATTGGAAATATCCGCCTGGCTGTTGATGAAGCCTACACTAATATCATCAAGCATGCCTACAAAAATATCCCGTCTAAACCTGTTAAGATTGAACTTGGTTCAGATTCTTCACAATTATGGATATCGATAAAAGATGAAGGAGAAAGCTTTGATCCAGCTTCTTACAGCGAACCAGACCTAAAACAAAGAATAAAAAACAAACAGCGTGGAGGTATGGGAGTTTACCTTATTCGCAAGCTGATGGATAACGTAGATTATAACCGTATTGGAAAGACAAACGAAATTCGAATGGTAAAACATTTGTAGTATCGTGAGCCCATCAACCAACCTTGAAGAACGGCACAGCCGATTTGAACTACGAACCCTTCTGGAAACAAGCCGGCTGCTAATTGAATCTCAGGATCCCGATTTTGTTCTGAATAATTTGTTATTGATAACCATGGGAAAGTTATTAGTAACCAAAGGCATGATCCTGATCTTTAAACCCGGAGAAAATACCTATTATGCCACAAGAGCTAAGGGTCGTGGCTGGTTAAATGAAAATGACGAGATCAGCATTGATATTTCAGATGATTTGCTTGAAGCATCTGTACTTCATGGAGCAGGGTGTGAAGAATTGTTCAATCAAATCGGGATTGAGCAAGAAAGCATTCTTTTTAATCTTAAAACCAGTAACCATCACATAGGTTTTTTATGCCTGGGGCCTAAAGGAAATAAACAGCCAATTACCGAAAATGAAATTGAATTCATAGAAAGCCTCACCATTATCTCATCTGTGGCTATTGCCAATTCAAGAATGTTCAAAGAAATGCGGCGCATCAATCGCAGATTAGACCGTAAAGTACACGATTTGAATACACTGCTTGAGCTCAGTAAAGATTTTAACCTGATGGTTGACCGAGATGAAATTGCGCGCATATTTAAATTCGCCATGTTAGGGCAAATGCTCATCAGAACTTTCTTTTTTGCTCTTGATGTGGATGGTGAAAAGTCGATCGTTTCCATAAGCGGTATTAATGATGAACCCACAACAGATGACCTTGACAAACTTTTTGAATTAGAAGCGGTTACCCATGTGGCTGAGCAGGCTGAATGCGATTTTCTGAATGAAAATAACATCAAACTGGTAATTGGGCTGAATTTTCAGGGAGAAAAAATTGGTGTAGTAGGTGTGGGAGCGAGAGGCAACCAACAAGAATATGGCCCTGAAGAAGTAAATTTTCTACAATCGTTAGGAAACCTTGCCCTGCTTACCATCCAAAAATCTTTATTACTGGAAGAACGGCTTGAAAAGCAACGCCTTGATGAAGAACTGAATCTCGCCAAAAATATTCAGCGAGGATTACTTCCCGATCCTTTACCAACAATTACAGGGTTTGATCTTGCAGCAATCAATATTTCATCCAGGCAAGTTGGCGGCGATTATTTTGATTTCATTAATACTCCTGATGGAGGCCATTTGCTTGCGATTGCAGATGTAACCGGGAAAGGAGTACCGGCTTCACTTTTAATGGCAAACCTCCAGTCTATGCTGCACGCGCTTGCACCCATTGATGTAACTTTGAACGAAGCTTCGGGCAGCATTAATGACATCATTCATAAAAATACTCCCGCTGATAAATTCATCACATTTTTTTGGGGGAAAATTTTTCCGGATGGGAAAAGACTCCGGTATGTAAATGCCGGGCATAACCCACCTATCATGTTCAGAAAAGGCAGTGATGAGCCGGAGCTTTTGGAAGCGGGAGGAGTAATTCTGGGAGCTATGCCTACCCTTATGCCGTATGAAGCATCCGATATCGAACTGCAAAGCGGCGATCTGATCGTATTTTTTACCGATGGCGTAACAGAAGCCATGAACCCTGAACAAACTGAGGAGTATGAAGAAGAACGCCTCACCGAATGTATCCGCAAAAACAGAGACAAAAGCTCTGAAGATATTCAGCAGGCAATTATCGACGACATCAACGAGTTTTCCAACAACATCCAGTACGATGATATCACAATTATTGTGATGAAAGTAGCTTAATTCAATTAATCGTCTTAATTCCCAATACCCCGGGGAATCCATCCGAGCCATTTTGTGAAAGGGCGAGTATCGCTTCATAGGTATTGGTTCGGTTCGTTATTTCACTTACATAGCGTACCGTTTCGATACCACGACAAAACCCGTACCGTGCATGTTGGTAGTATTTTCTCTGCATTAGTTTCAATAAGGCTTTTGAAACGCTTTCCCAATCATTCGGATCATCATTATGGTCCATTGCCAGTCGTCGCGCATCAGCTACATGGCCGGGGCCGGCATTGTATGTAGCCAAGGTAAACTGCCATTGAGATATTGAGTCCATATAGGAGTAATGATCCATTTGCTCTTTCAATATCCTTGCTCCTTCGCGAATATTGATTTCCGGATCGAATAAGGATTCGATTGGAATCTCAGAAAAACGGGGTAATACCTGCATAATACCCACAGCCCCTGCCCAACTTTCAGAGTTTGGGTTGAATTTAGATTCCTGAGCTGCAATAGACGTTAGCATTACCCAATCCAAGTCAAACTCGTTAGCCACCACTTGTAGCAAACTATCGTAAGGGGAGATTCCTCCGAATTTTCGGGTTTCCACAGCCGGGCTAAAATAATCTTCTACCGGTGTACTTCCCTGATAGTATTTTTTCCGCAGTACATTCAGGAACGCAGATCTTTTAGGAATTCCTCGTTCATCGAAACGAAAATGTTTGTATAAATACTTGTTGAGGTTGTTTTTCAGATCAGGTGCATTTTCCCGAACTGCCCAAGCTATGGTATCGTTTTCTGCAATAACAGGTCCTTTTACAAGGCCATCCATATACTTATTACTGGCTTCATAAAAATTATTATCGGCAACTGTAGCACCGTAAACACCATTTGCCACCTGGAATAATAACGCTTCGGTATCCATATCATCAGCTACAAGATTAATCTGAATATCGAAACCCTCTTCCTGAAGCTGGCTCAACTTCACATAGTAAGAGCTGTTTCTGCGAACCGATATGGGAATGCCGCTTAATTCTGTAATACTTTCAGGTTCTAATCCAAGCCCCTCTGATAGTACTATAAGCTGATCTGCCATGTTGTAGGGCCGGGTAAAATCTACCACCTCTTCACGCTCTTTGGTAATGGTATAGCTCGCCGCAATTAAGTCTCCTGCGCCGGAGTTTAAAAGGTCGTATGGGTTTTCGCCCTCTCCAATAATAATCACTTCCAGGGCAAGATCATTTTCTTTGCAAAAATCCCTGATCAACTCATACTCGAAACCAGCCTGGATACCACGATGAAGAAAATAGGTGCCGGAACCATAGCTTGTAATCATTCTTAAAACACCCGACCTCTTGATCTCGGCAAAATCCCGATAAACCGGTTCTTTTATATTCGCAAGGGCAGCGATATCTGTTTGGGGATTTGCAGGTTTTATTTCAGTGTTATCGGAACAACTGATACCTGATATGGAAACCAGTACTGCAATAATCCAGAAAGATCGGTTATATGTACTTTTTTTACTTTTCATAGTGTCGCCTTTGGGTACGGAGAAAACTATGCCTTCCACAAATTACAATAAACTGGTGATACATGCGGCAAAGTTAGCCAAATCTATCACTTGTAAACTTTACAGCTGCTAAAATAACAGCTTGTTATGTGAATTCATTCAGTAGATGCTGTAAACAAAACTTCTATGTCTTCTTTCTCTTCCAGGTAAGGCTTATTCCTAACAGGATAACCGCCATGGCTATGATTGACCCAATAACCGGAAGTTCCTTAAACAAAAAGAATGCGATGATAGAAGCGAACAAAGGCTCCATCAAGATCAGTGTGGAAAGCAATGTCGGAGAAACAAATTTCACCGCATAATTCAGCGATCCATGCCCTAAGATCTGAGGCCCAACGGCCAATCCCAGGCCTACCAACAGTACGGTTTGATCCAATTGGTGGCGGAACCCTTCGATACTGAATAACACAATTACGCAGGTGGCGGCGGCATACCCATAAACCGGAAATACATAACTGATCCAATCTCTTTTTTGGCGAACTTTTCTCCCAATCAAAAAATAAACAGCAAAAATAAACGCTGCAGTTACCGCAAAGCTATTTCCCAGAAAAGCGTTAGGAGATGTACTCCCCTCTGCCATATCAAAATATCCCAGAAACATGGTTCCGATAAACGCAATCACAACCCCCGCCCAAACTATTGCCCGGAACTTTACCTTGAATAACCACCGCTCGGCGACGATCAAAATAATAGGATGAATGCACACCAGTACTGAAGCCGAAGCCACGGATGTGTAATACACTGAAGCAATCCAGAAAATGAAATGCAGACCCAGGCTCACCCCGGCAAATAATACCCACCAATGTTCTTTGCTCAGTTTTTTAGGGTTAAAGCTACCTGCCCCTTTTTTTTGAATAAAAACCGGCAGCAAAATGCCTACAGCAATAACAGTACGAACAGCGGCCACCAGAAGAGCCGAATAGTCACCTGCAAACCGAACAAGAATGGGCGCCAGACTAAAGGAAGTAAGCCCCAGAAATAAGAAGCCATATACTTTAGCTTTGGAATATACTTCTGCAGCTGCAGCTTTCATCGAATACGATCGATGGAGCGAACAAGATCTTCATCTTTTTTTATGAACCGTAACGCCAGGCCATGAAAAAGCAGTGCCAGTAATGTTAACCCTGTGCCGATCGCTTCATCCCATAAATATCGCCCAATACCACCCAGCGAAAACAGAACGCCTACTGCAAAGCCTGCCCCAATTAACTGGAAAAGCATTGTTCGTTTTATCCAGAACGTTTGGTTTTTGCGATCGTTGTACAGGAATATGCAAAAGATACTAAGCACTATAGCAAGCAAAAGGCTGATCGCCAAGCCATAACCCACCCAAAGTTGGGGGTCTTGCATGGCTTTATCGTACACCGGAGTGAAGTACACCCCAAGACTTGAAAGTGCTGCTAGTGTCAAAAAAATAGACTGTGGTCGTTGTATCACAGGTTTTGAAGTAAGTTTGATGATTCAGAAACAACCAAAGATACTGTGCTATACATTGAAATGCATCGGTTGAAAAAGAGCTACTTAATCAATGTCATTCTCTTGGTAAGTACAGCCTGATCGGTTGTCAACTGATAGATATAAACCCCTGATGAATACTGCTGAAGGTTTACCGATATTTCATGGTTACCAGTACTTAAAGATCCGTTAAAGGCTGTTTGTAGCAGACGACCGGTAACATCATAGATATCAATCCGAACTTTTTGAAAACCAACAATACTTAGCGGAATTACCGTAGAAGGATTGAATGGATTGGGATAATTTTGCCTGAGAGCAATGGTATTTGGTATCTCGTCATCTACTTTTGTCGAATTGATAAATGAATCTGAAACCCGAAGTTCAAATGTTCCACTGGTACTTGTATTCTTGTTTACTACCACAATTCCCAGTTGATTAATCTCATTCCAGTTCCATCCTTCATCTACTAATAAAAAATCAACATCCTGCTCTGCAATGGTAAATTCTATTGTATTGTCATCAAAAAAAGTAACCACAGCAAAGCTTATATCTGCATCATCTGTATCAACCAAAACAGAAACAGTTCCAGTTTGGGTTTCAGGAGGATCCACATATGTGAAATAAGTTGAAAACGCATTAACTGTAAGAGGTCCCGAAAATGTATCATCAATCTCGGTGAGAGTCCGCTGAGCATTTGGAGATGGGTATTCTGAGCTTTCATCAAACCCAAAGTTAGGAGTACTGTATACACCGGATGCAAAATGCCATGAATACAACTCCAATAATGCAAACGTATAGCTCTGCCCTAAGCTTTGCAATTCCTGATCAATGGCATCTAGAAGTGGAAGATCAGGAACGCTGTTTTCTATACGTGCCCAAACGGCTGGCCAAAAATCTGCTCCAAACCTTTCATGAAAAAATAATGCCCAGGTAATATCCTCATATGAACCGGGAATTACTTTATCTCCCGGATTGCTGAACACTGTTCCTGAACCCTGCAAATAGTTGTAATAGTCATTTACTACATCATAGGTTACTTCTTCCATTAGTGTAGCATCCATTTCTGCCCAAGCGTCCGAATCACCAGCCCACCCATTTTGAACAAATTGAATGGCGTGTTTAAACTCATGAGCAACTGTAACTTTAAGTGCTCCCAATTGATCTCCATCGGGATCATCATTAGCAGGAAAACCTGAAAAATCATTTTCTACTACAATGCGGGTTCTAGGACCTCCGCCTCCACTATTATCTGGTTCGGTAAAACCGTAGAAGCTAATATCTTCAAAAGCAATTTTGTATGTGGTCCCATTTGGTATGGGATCAGCGAAACCCAATCGCTCTACCTGGTGGCGATACGATGAATCAGCTGCTTCAGCCGCCGCTTCCACATAATCAGGGACACCATTTGTATTCAAGTCTGCCATAGGAACAGCATCTGCCCCTGTTGTTTGGTAGGTAAATTCAAATTTTCCGGATGGACTAGTATATGTTGCCCGAGCAGCTCGATTCTTTACCTCAGCCGGGTCGGAAAAAACAGGAACAGAAATTTCATGTTTATGCTTGTGGGCAAACATATGGATGGGTGCCGCACACTTATGGATGTTTCCATCATTAAATAAAGAAAGCATCTGCCTGTACGCCTGGCCTGCGTTTATTTCTCCTGCTTTATGCTCGGTGATGATATCATACACAGAAATGTTCTTATCCTGTGCCTGTACATTCACTAAAGACAAAGTAAAAGCTGCTCCAAATACCAAATACTTCATGACCCTATACATCAATTATTAAATAGAAAATCCGTAACTTTTGTTACTGCATATATATCAAGCTAAAAGATAATAGTTTAAACGAGAATTACCCTAAATATTATGTACGAAGTTATTCTCTATTATTACTTCAACCCAATTGAAAACCCTGAAGTATTTACCAAAAACCATAAACGGTTTTGTAAGGAACTTGGAATAAAAGGGCGTGTCTACATCTCATCAGAAGGAATTAACGGTACAATCGCCGGTACTAAAGAGCAAATAAAACAATATAAGAATCATTTACGCTCTACCCCCGGCTTTGAAGGTACTGAGTTTAAAACAGATACATCCGATTACATCCCGTTTGCTAAGCTGATTTGTAAAGTTAGAGAAGAAATAGTTTCCCTGCACATAGATGGGGTAGATCCAAAAGATGGAGGAAATCATCTTTCCCCCTCTGAATGGAAAAAAGTGATGGAATCGGATGAAGATTACGTGATGATCGATGTTCGAAATAATTATGAATCCAAGGTCGGTCATTTCAAAGGTGCTCTTACTCCTAATCTGGAGAATTTTTACGATTTCCCGCAATGGCTGGAGGAAGCAAACATACCTAAAAGTAAAAAAGTACTGATGTATTGTACCGGAGGAATTAGGTGCGAAAAATTTTCGGTATTGATGAAAGAACAAGGATGGGATGACGTAAATCAATTACATGGTGGAATTTTACGATATGCCAAAGAAGAAAAAGGCAAACATTTTGAAGGAAAATGCTTCGTATTTGACGATCGGTTAGTAGTACCTGTTGACCCCCAGAACCTGAAACCAATAGCCCATTGTGAAATTACAGGCGAGCCAGCTGATACTTATGTGAACTGCGCAAACATGGAATGTAATAAACTGTTTGTTTGCTCTGAAGAAGGCGCGCATTTAATGGAAGGTTGTTGCAGCGAAGAATGTAAGCACAACGAATACCGCCGGCCTTTCGATCCTGAGAATGCTTTTAAGCCGTTTAGGAAATGGTATAATTACTTCGGAGACGACTTCAAAGAGCGTCATGCTGCTGCAAAACAAAACTAACCGAAAAGTCAGACTGGTTTCCCCGTATCCGATTACACATCGTTTCTCGGTACAGGATGAGTTTATAGGAAAAACATTAGCGGAAATGATGACAATTCGTTTCCCATTCCGAAGCAAAAATGAATGGAAGCAAAGAATAGAACAGAAACGCGTTGGAATTAACGATGAACCTGTTACACCAAATTATATTCTAAAAAAAGAAAACACGGTTTTTCATCATAACCCAAATGTGATTGAGCCCAGCGTACCGAATGAAGTAGAAATTCTGGAGGAAACAAAAAAATGGATAGCAGTTTTTAAACCCGCACCGCTGCCCATGCATCCTGGCGGACGGTACTATAAAAATACGCTCACTGCAATACTCGAAGAAATGGGGCACAAAGATTTGAAAATTATACACCGACTGGATGCAGTAACTTCCGGAATTGTACTTTTTTCCAAAACAAAGGAATTCGCTCAAAAAGCAATGACAGAGTTTTCAGAAGGAAGAGTACTAAAAACTTACATAGCAGAAGTGTCTGGTATTCCGGATGAAAATTCCATCACCATAACCGCGCCAATAAAAAGAAAAAACGGGTTTGTGTTTGAAAGCAGAAATGGGCTGGAAAATGCGAAACCCGCCGAAACCATTTTTACTGTTCTTGAACGAAAGAAAAGTTCAGCCATTATACAATGCGAGCCTAAAACAGGCCGAACCCACCAAATACGACTGCATTTAGAATACTGGGGCCATCCGGTTATTGACGACCCGATCTATGGACTCAAAGGAAACAAAACCAGCAAAAAGGCTCAGAACGTTGGGATTAGTTTGGTTAGTACCGAACTAATAATTGAAAGATTGGGGGTCAACATGAAAATACCTGCAAAGATACATACGCCACACGGTTCAATGAATCCAAGATATAAAAAAAACCTCAGAATGACTTAACAACCTGAGGTTTAACGTGGGACCGGGCGGAATTGAACCGCCGACATACAGATTTTCAGTACTCTAATGCATCACCGATACTCTTCATATTTGATTTGTCTATCAGAACCAGGCAGCAATAATATCTGCCTTAATCGCTCATTACCATCATTATCGGAAAAGATTTAAATACCGGTTAAAGATATATACCCAACCGCGTTTTGCACCGGTTACTTCTTTAAGAATACCCAGTTTTTCCATCTCTTTAATCAGGGTATAAACGCTGGGCTTGGTAAGCCCGGTTATTTGCTGTACATGTACAGCATTTGTGATCGGGTTTTTATACAATTCATCCACTACCTTCTGCGCATTCACTGAACGGCTACCTAAGGTTTTCAACTTTTCAGTTACTTCTTTTTGCAGTTGTAGGATTTTATCAAAGGTTTCTACCCCGTTCTTTGCTGTTTCAATAATACCGGTGAGAAAAAACTTAAACCACCGGGAAATATCATTGTCGGTACGTACCCGCATCAGATTATCATAATAACCGGAACGGTGCTTCTCTAAATAATCGGAGAGGTAGAGTAATGGTTTTTTCAGAATTTCCCGCTCCACCAAAAACAACGTAATCATCAGCCGCCCGACCCGGCCATTACCATCCAGAAACGGGTGAATGGTTTCGAACTGATAATGAATAAGAGCGATCCTCAACAGTTCAGGATAATGTAGTTCTGTATTGTGGGCAAAAGTTTCCAGGTCTCCCATTAATCCGGAAATATCACCATGTACCGGAGGTACAAATACTGCATTATTTATATTTAGACCACCTATCCAGTTTTGGCTGGTTCTGAATTCTCCTGGTTGCTTATGTTCGCCCCGTGTTCCTTGTAATAATATTCGGTGGGTTTCTTTAATCAACCTGCTTGAGAAAGGCAATTCTTTCAGATAATTGATGGCACTGTTCATGGCTTCGGTATAGTTTCTTACTTCTTTCCAATCGTCTCTTTTTTCTACGGGTACATCTTCCTCATTCAGTAGAGCTTCTTCAATATTGGTTTGCGTGCCCTCAATTTTACTACTTTGGGTGGCTTCTTTGAACACATGCATGTTTATAAACAGATCAATATTCGGGATATATTCAGAGTACATATCTAATCTTCCTAAGTGGCGGTCGGCTTTACCGAGCAGCTCTAACACTTCCATATCGTCAATAATCCATGGACGGTTCAGCTTCTCTGGCTGAAAGCTTTTATAACTGCCTTGTTTTATATAAGTACCAGAATTAAAATTTTTCATGGCTTTTTTACTTATTACACTCTTAGTTAAATTTATGCGAGATAATTTAACTAATAATTCTGTTAATTAAAATTTTCGTGTTTTTTTTAACCAGTAACTGGTTCAGTAAAACTAAAGACTTTTTCTTTAACTACTTTGACTCAGTTAACAATTAACATCCATTGTTTCCTGAAAGGTTAGTACTAAGACTCTGAAACAATATCGAAGCCCCGAAGGGATAAAAGATGCCTTAGGCAAAATCAAACATATGGCTTGGAATGGCAGAAAAACAAAAAAGCCTCTCACACAAAATGCATCAGAGGCCTCTAAAGTGGGACCGGGCGGAATTGAACCGCCGACACACGGATTTTCAGTCCGTTGCTCTACCAACTGAGCTACAGTCCCGGAGCTTGCTAAACAAAACTGTTATACAGCGTCATTGGAAGGGCGACAAAGATAGTAGGATTATTTTCTAACAGCAATATGAAATTGGGCTTGCTTCCTTTTCAGAGTACTGTGCTGTTACAGATTCCCGATCTTTTCAAAGAACTGCCTTTGGCAAAGTCCGGAATGACCTTGTATGGAAAAATCTTTCGCAAGTATACTCAAGATGGCCTCTTATTAAGGTTAGTTATGGTGGATATCTTTGATCCGCATTTGCAGGGTTCGCCTGCCGTTCCAATTATTTTCTTCTACCACATAAGCTACATCAAATGTGCCGCTTCTTACAAAGGGAAGATATTCGTGCATGTTAAATCCAATAGCATCAAAAACTCCTGAATTTTCCTGCTTTACTCTCATTTTTAAATGGCCATTACCTACAATATTCGGAACCCCCACCGCCTGAACATTCTTGCTTACAAATACCGGCCTAAGGTTATGAGGGCCAAACGGTTCAAACTGGTTCAGCAGCTTCCAGAATTTCATGTCTATATCTGAAAAGCTTAGTTCAGCGTCAATTTGTAGTTCCGGCTCAAAACTGGTTTCTGATAAATCCAGGTACGCAATCTCGCTCATTCTCCACCTGAATTCAGATAATTTTCCTTCTTTTACTGTTAATCCCGCAGCAAATTCATGGCCGCCGTATTGTTCCAGCAGGTCTTCGCATTTTTTCATGGCGTTGTAAATGTTAAAGCCTTTTACACTGCGCCCTGATCCTTTTATAACTCCATCCACATTGCTTAGCATAATGGCCGGGCGATGATATAAATCTACCAGCCGGGAAGCCACAATACCAATCACGCCCAGGTGCCAGTCTTCTTTATATAGCACCATAATAGATGTCTGGTCCATATCCAGTTCTTCATCAATAATAGACAGAGCTTCTTCCATGGTTTTGCTGTCGGTATCACGGCGGCGCATATTTATAGATTCCAACTCATATGCACATGCTTTTCCTTCGGCTTCGGTTTCAGAGATCATCAATTTAATGGCAGTAGTTGCATCTCCCATTCTGCCTGCGGCATTTATCCTGGGCCCTACAGAAAACACAATCTTGGTAGTATTAATATCTTCTTTTGGCATCTTAATCAGATCCAGCAATGCTTTAATACCAATGCGGGGCTTTTTCCGGATCATTTGCAGACCTTCTTTCATTAGGATGCGGTTTTCATCCACGATAGGAACTATATCAGAAGCGATAGAAATAGCTACAAGATCCAGAAACTGATAGGCCACTTTTTTGGGTAAGCCCAACTTAATTATCGTCGCCTGTATCAACTTAAATCCAACCCCTGCACCCGATAGCCCATCAAAGGGATACATACAATCAGGCCTCTTAGGATCGAGTACCGCTAATGCATCAGGTATTTCATTTCCAACTGTATGATGGTCGCAGATAATAAGGTCAATTCCCTTTTCTTTGGCAGCTAAAGCCTCGTTGATAGCAGTGATTCCACAATCTACCGATACGATAAGGTTGGTACCAATGTCTTCTGCGTATTTAATTCCTTCCGGATTTATACCATATCCTTCTTTAAACCGATGAGGGATATAAAAATCCACATCTACACCAAACTGTTTTAAGAACAGAAGCAAACAAGACGTAGCAGTAGTGCCATCCACGTCGTAATCGCCGTAAACAAGGACTTTTTCGCTGTTACGAATGGCTAATGCGAGCCGTTCTGCACCCTGATCCATATCCTTCATCAAGAATGGATCATGTAATCTGTCTATCGTAGGTCTGAAAAAGAGTTTTGCATCATCATATGTTTCTATACCGCGTATAGCCAGCAATTCGGCTATTTTGGCCGGAACCCCCAGTTTCTGCTTTAAGACAGATGCACGGGTGCCCTCTTCCGGCTGTGCGAATACCCAGCGGAATGACATGGTTTGTTTTATTTATTTTTTTATACATAAAGGCAGGATGGCGATCAAACCAGCAAGCCAATGCACTAAGTGCATAATTGCATTAAAATACAATATCGTGTGTTAAATACTCAATGCTGTAACAAGTTTAAATAAACTATCTTTTTTGCTTTTTAACACCTTTCTAATTCCTTTTTTTAGAATAAATTGTGTAATCAGTTCCCAAAAAAATCCTCTTTTTTTCTATATTTAGGGGCTTTCGCAAAATTCAAAAATATCAGGAGAGTACAAAGAACAGAGAGATATTGTGAAGGTACACCCATACGATATACCATTAATATTAAGACTTTTACCATGACTGAAACACCAATCCATGACCCCGTGAAAAACAAAAAAGCTAATCCCAGTTTCCCAGTCTTTAATGCTTTACAATCTCACGATCATGAGCAAATAGTAATTTGTTCGGATCCTGAATCCGGCTTGAAAGCTATCATAGCTATCCATGATACAACGCTTGGCCCTGCACTTGGCGGTACCAGAATGTGGAATTACGAAACCGAAGAAGCAGCACTGCGCGATGTGCTTCGTCTTTCCCGGGGAATGACCTATAAAGCTGCGATTTCCGGGCTGAATCTTGGTGGTGGTAAAGCCGTGATCATTGGAGATCCTCATAAAGACAAGACTGAGATTTTATTCCGTGCTTTCGGCCGTTTTGTAGATGGGCTTGGCGGGCGTTATATAACTGCCGAAGATGTTGGAATGAGTGAGCAGGATATGGAATGGGTGTATTCGGAAACTAAGTATGTTACTGGAATACCAAAAGCCTTAGGTGGCAGCGGTAATCCTTCTCCGGTAACGGCGTTTGGTGTGTATATGGGTGCCAAAGCATGCGCCCAAAAAGCTTATGGAAGCGATTCTCTGGAAGGGAAAAAAATTGCTTTGCAAGGAGCTGGTAATGTAGCTTCTACTTTTGCACGGCATGCCGCTAAAGAAGGTGCCAAACTGTTTATTTCTGATATCTACCAAGAAAAGGCTAAAGCCTTGACTGAAGAAGTAGGCGGAACGCTAGTCCCTCCGGATAAAATATATGGATTAGACGTGGATATTTTTACACCATGTGCACTTGGTGGCATTATTAATGACGACACTATGGATCAACTGAAGTGCGACATTATTGCCGGTGGTGCCAACAACGTACTGGATGTCGAAAATATTCATGGGAAACAACTCATGGATAAAGGCATTATTTACGCCCCTGATTATGTAATTAATGCAGGCGGCTTAATTAATGTTGCCGGAGAACTGGAAGGATACAATGAGGAGCGCTGCCTGCAAAAAGCCGGTAAAATTTATGATACCATCCTGGATATTCTAAATTACTCAGAAGACAATAACATCCCTACGCACGTTGCCTCCAACATTTTGGCCGAGCAACGAATCGCACAGGTAGGTAAAACCCATAAGATTTATTCTTCCAAAGGACATTTTTCAGGCCGCGCCGGGGAAACATACCTCACCGACAGACGCTAATAATTCCATATTTCATAAAGCCCTGTTAGTGAATATTTCTGCAGGGCTTCTTTATTTGTAAAAGATACTTTATGAACAAAAAAGAATTCGAATTTAAAGACCGTCTCATCAAGGGAATCACGAAAGATGGGAATTTTAGAATTTCTGTTGTAAAAACTTCTGATATGGTGAAAGAAGCCCAACAAAGACACAAGCTTTCTCTTTTGGGCACGACCATACTGGGCCGAGCACTTACTGCTACTATGTTACTCGCTTCTGAACTAAAAGGAGAAGAACGCATTCGATTACGAATGGAGGGAGACGGGCCTATTGGTTTTTTAGTAGCAGAAGCAAATAGTTTGGGAGAGGTGCGCGGCTATGTTGGCAACCCAACAGCTGAACTTGATTATACCAATCAAAAAGCGAAGTTAGGAGATGGACTCGGGCTCGGTTTACTTACCTTTCAGAAAACGCTTTACAATGAAGCCGAGCCAAGAACAAGTACAATCCAGATAATGAATGGAGACGTAACTTCTGATATCGCACATTACCTGACACAATCTGAGCAAATTCCTTCTGCTTTGATGCTGGATGTTGGGTTCGATGATGAGGGAAAAATCACAGAAGCAGGTGGTTTACTTATACAAAAACTGCCTGGTGCGCCTGAAGGGCAAATTGACATGCTTCAGGAACGTTTGAGCTCCTTCCCGGCCATTCATACTTTTTTTGAAGACGAGCAGTACATCGATGATGTGATACATAAAGTACTATCTCCAATTCAGGTAAAAGAGCTTTCCCGGCAATTGGTAGATTTCTTTTGCCGGTGTAACAAAGATCGCTTTTTAAACGCTCTTTCTATGTTAAGCTTTGGCGATCTTAAAGAAATGGAGGGAGAATCACAGGAAATCGTTTGCCAATATTGCAACAATAAAGAGCATATTTCGAAGGATGAAATCGCTAACTTAATAACTGCTGCTCAGGCAAAAATGAATTGATTATGGGAAATCTTAAGGAAGAAGAAGTACGACATATTGTTAACAGGGCAACAATGTTCCAGAAGTTCTATGGTTCTTCTGTGCAGCAACCTTCAAAAAAATTTGAACGGGAATATGCTCATCTTTTCGAAATAACCGATTCGTTGAAACTGGATCGTGGATTTGTAACCGAAGCACTGCTTGAATATCATGGTGTACCCGTTGAGGAACCTATTACTTTAGATGCAGGATTTAATAAAGCCGAAGTTCTTGGTTTTTCTTCAGGCGAGCTTACACCAGATACACTTCGGGAGTTACGGGGACAGATCGAATATCATTTTAATACTATAGGGGAAATTAAGCATCGGAAAAATAAAACCCGGTGGAAGGTTAAACCTACCGGACTTTCCAGGTTTATTGCTTCACAAAATTCGTCGGAGGTTATAATGGAGAGCTCGGGAGCGGGGTTAAAAATAACAGCTTCCCAAAGTATGAAAACAGCAAACAAGTTCTATCTTCCGGCTTTGGCAGGTATTTTCACAAGCGTTATGATGTTTGCTGCTGCTGTATTTGAGCAGGGAGGAAGCGATAATGAAGGGTTTTTAATTGGCTCGGCTTTTTTTCTTGGTGTTAGTGTTCTATATACACGGTTCATTAATAAAAGAAAAAAGAAAAGAAAAGCTCGACTGGCAGAATTGGTTGAACGGCTGCAACAAATTTTAGAGCGCCGCCAAAAAGTAAACATGACTACTGAACCTGAAAGCACCATTTCAATTCCGGAAAATGAATATGATGGGTTTGATGAGATTGAAATTAAGGAAAGCTCAAAAGAAAAAACTTCTTCCTGATACTATATAGAAAAGCTGGTTCCGCAACCGCAGTCTTCAACTGAATTAGGGTTATCGAAAGTAAACCCCCGGGCATCTAATCCGTCCGGATAATCGATTTCAATTCCTTCCAAGTACATTAGGTGCTTTGGGTCCACAATTATTTCTACTCCGTAACTTTCAAATATCTGATCTTCTTCCGTTCGATAATCCAAGCCAAGTTTGTAGCTCAAGCCCGAACAGCCTCCACCTTCAACGGCTATCCGCAAATACAGGTTTTCGTCCAATCCTTCTTTTTTAATAATCGTTTTTACTTGTTTTGAGGCTCTCTCTGTAAGAGTAATAGATTCCCCGGTCAGCTCTTTTTTTTCTTCTTGCCGGGTTGATGGTTCCTCATCTACATCAATCAGTGATGCAATAATATCATCTAAGTTGTCGTCGTGCTGTGCCATTGTTCTCCTTATTTAGAACAAGTCAAAATTAAGGATTTTTATTCGAAAATGTGTAATGCACTACGCCCTTTTGCTCGAAGGTATCAAGCACACCTGCACTTGCCATATTCACTAAGATTTTCTCGGCACGATAGGTTGTAATATTTGATATAATCGAAAACCGTTCAATAGTTATATCTCCATACTCATTTAAAAACCTGAACAGTTGCTGTTCCCTTTCACCGTATTCAAAAGTAACCCCTTCGGTTGAAGTTTTATTCCGGAGAATTTCGATGCGATCATCTGTGGCCTCAATGTTTTCATCACCCTGGCGGATATAAACTTTTCTCCTCTTTTTTCCTTTTATTGCAACAGGCTTTTTTTCAGCTTCCGGAACTTCCACAATTAATACATCCTTTTTTCCGGTATGTACCAGTTCTAATTTTATATCTACAGATGGAATACACACTTCTTGTGCAGCCTGGTTAAGCCAAAATTCTTCTTCGTAATAGCTCTCAATACCAACTATATCACCATTATCTTCAACACCAATTAAAATCTTCCCTCCTTTTGTGTTGGCAAAGGCAGCCATTTCTTTAGCGATCTTTTCGGGAGTAGCTACTTTGTGCTTGAATTCGAGAAAGGAACTCTCTCCGGTTGCAATCAAATTCTTTAGGTCTTGTAACGACATCTCAGAAACAGTAACTGATTCTTGATTCTGCAGATATAGATCGTATTTGTTTTCCATGATTGGAAATCTATTTTAAAAGCTGTCAGTAATTAAATAGAAACTTCGTCTTTGGGGTCTCTTGTCATCAACGCATTTAGCGCGTCTTTAGGGTCTTGATCTTCAAATAAAACCCGATATACCGCAGCGGTAATAGGCATATCCACATTATTCCGGTTCGCCCAATTATACACAGATTTTGCTGTCTTAATACCTTCAGCTACCATATTCATGCTTTGAATAATCTCATCCAGTTTTTTGCCAAGCCCGATCTGGTTACCCACATACCGGTTTCGGCTATGCTTTGATGTACAGGTTACAATGAGATCTCCCATACCTGTTAGCCCTGAAAATGTATCAGAATGTGCACCCATCATCATGCCCATTCGCTTCATTTCGTGAAGCCCACGCGTTATTAAAGCAGCTTTTGCATTATCACCAAGTTCTGCTCCATCAATAACTCCTGCAGCTATTGCCATTATGTTTTTAACTGAACCGCCGATCTCAACTCCTATAATGTCGTTATTCAAGTACACCCTGAACATTGGGGTAAGAAACGCTTCCTGGATCAACCGGGCTGTACGTGTTGAATAAGCAGCGGCCACAACTGTTGTTGGTTTAAGATGAGAGACTTCTTCCGCATGGCTTGGGCCATAAAGAACACCGATGTTGTCTTCGAGTGTAACTCCTTCCATCACTTCAATCAAAACCTGAGACATTGTTTTGAAGGTATCATTTTCGATCCCTTTGGAAACAGTAACCAGAATCTCATGTCCATCCAAACAAGGTTTTATTTTAGCGGCTATTTCCCGAAGAGCATGGGATGGAGTAGCAAAAACAACCATGTCCTGATCTCTAAGACACTGCTCAAGATCATCATATGCTTTTATTGATTCTGGTAATTTTATATCTGATATATAGGATGGGTTTACATGATGATTATTGATACTTTCTACAACTTCTTTTTCGCGAGCCCAAATCTGTACATTATTTCCCGCAGTATCTAAAACGGTAGCAAGTGCAGTCCCAAAACTCCCGGCTCCGAGTATGGTTACATTTCTCATGCTTCCACCTGTTCAGGTTCGGGCTGGGTGGTTTGTTCAACAACAACTTCCTTTTTACTTGAAGCACCCACTTTACTCTCCGTTCCGGCTAGTAACCTCTTAATATTTTCTTTGTGCTTCACAATAATTCCTGTTGCAATAATGGCCCCAAAAATAATCATGCTGCCATCCACTAATTTTTCCATCCCGAAACCATATCTCATTATCAGCAAACTGATTGGGTACAAGAACGATCCCAAAATTGAAGCCAAAGAAACATACCGGGTAAGTAAAATGGTGGTTACAAAAACAATTGCTGAAATTCCGATCGATATTGGTTCGATACCAAAGAGCATTCCACAAGCGGTAGCAGCTCCTTTCCCACCTTTAAAACCAGCAAACAATGGAAACATGTGCCCAAGTACAGCAAAGAGTCCACAGCTAATTTTTAAGAATGCATCTACTTCCCAGTTCGGGGGAGATAAAGGGCCAACAAACATATCCCAGGCCAGAGCACTTACCCAAAAAGAAGCCGCAAAGCCTTTCATAAAGTCCAGAGTAAATACGGCGACCCCGGCGGGCCATCCTAAAACACGAAATGTATTGGTTGTTCCCGCATTTCCACTGCCATGCTCACGAACATCCACTCCTTTGAAAATCTTTCCTACCCAAATGGCGGAAGGAATGGACCCCAATACGAAACTAATTCCTAATACGGTAAGTGTTGCTAGCATGTCTGTATAATTTACACCAAGATACTATCTGTAGTGTAAGAAAAAAACTAAACGTGCCTTTCGGCGTGATAGGATGAACGAACTAACGGGCCACTTTCCACATGCCCAATTCCAAGCTGCTCTCCAATTTCTTTATATTCGGCAAATTGATCGGGATGAACCCAATCCATAACCGGGTGGTGCATTTTGGTAGGCTGCATGTATTGCCCTATAGTTAATACATCCACTTTATGGTCAACACAATCCTGCATCAATTCAATTACTTCTTCACGAGTTTCTCCAAGCCCAACCATAATTCCCGTTTTCGATTTAATGCCTTCTTCTTTTACTCTCAGTAGTAGCTCCAGCGAACGTTCGTACTTTGCCTGAGGCCGGACTCGTCTGTATTTTCGGGGCACAGTTTCAAGATTATGGCTCAATACATCAGGTGGGGTATCAATGACAATCTGAAGTGCATCCCAAACCCCTCTGAAATCCGGGATCAAAGATTCAATAGTTACTCCCCGAATTGCTTCACGAATTGCCGTATGAGTAGCAGCAAAAATCGGAGCCCCTCCATCTTTTCTGTCGTCTCTGTTGATGGAGGTTAATACAACATGCTTTAATTTCATTTTAGCAGCAGCATCTGCAACTCGCGCTGGCTCATCCCAATCCAGTTCTGCCGGAGGCCTTCCGGTTTTGATGGCACAAAAAGCACACGATCGGGTGCATACATCTCCGAGAAGCATAAAAGTAGCAGTGCCTGCACCCCAACATTCCCCCATATTTGGACAGCGAGCTTCTGAACAAACGGTATTCAGTTTATTCTCATTAATCGTATCCAGAACTTCTTTGAACTTACCACCCGATGGAAGCTTAACCCGAAGCCATTCAGGGCGTCGCTGTGCTGATTTTTTTTCTACTACCTGGAGTTCTTTAATCATGGGAATATTAGTTCTTATGCGCCATCCTGAAACCTGTCCACTACATTTATACTATGGAAGGCGGGAGAAAGGTCTTCAAAATTACTAACAAGTATAAGTAGTTGTGAAGATTCTTCTCCCGACAGTGATCGGGATCAGAATGACATTTCAAAAGTTACAAAAAATTATGTTCTAGTTCTTTTTGTGTGCCGCTCCGTTTTATACTTGTATTGAAAACCTTTTCGAAATGAAAAACGATCCGGTCTTTTACTTCTTGTATATCCATCTTTTTTCCTAAAAGCGCATGAAGGCTTGTTACTGCTTTGTTTTCAATTCCACAGGGTACAATATGATTGAAGTATTCCAGATTTGTATTCACATTGAGCGCAAACCCATGCATGGTTACCCAACGAGAGCAGCGTATCCCTAACGCACATATCTTTTGTTCATTAATCCAAACGCCGGTTAGCCCTTCGATTCTTCCAGCTTCGAAACCATAATCTGCACAAACTTTGATGATTACTTTTTCAAGATACCTCAGGTATTTATGGATATCTGTGAAATGACGATCTAAATCTAAAATGGGATAACCAACAACCTGACCTGGGCCGTGGTACGTGATGTCTCCTCCACGATTTGTTTTTACATACTCTGCTTCCAGTTCTTTTAGCTCAAGCACAGAGCGAAGCATATTTTCTTCATCACCACTTTTGCCGAGCGTATATACGTGTGGATGTTCCACGAAAAGAAGCATATCATTTTTGCGTGTTCCTTCAAACTCACCAATTCTATCCAGCTTTTTCTCATCAATGATTCGCTGCTGAACCTTATGCTGTAAATCCCAAACAGGTTGATAGGATTTAAAACCGAGATCGTAAAGTTCGATGGTTTTTTTCATTCTATTTCTTTGTCATTCTGAAAGACAAAAATGGCTCCACCGGGGGAGCCAAAATTGATATCATTCTGAATTAATTTCAGGGTTTTTACAGATCCTGTCCAAAGGGCTCCTTCGGAGAATCAAGTTCAGCATGACCTTAGTTTAGTATTACTTCTTTTTTACAGGAGTTCCTAAATGAACGCCTTCGTTATACGCCTCGGCCACAGCTTCCATTACCGCCTCTGAAAGTGTTGGATGCGGGTGTACCGCACTGATGATCTCATGCCCGGTTGTTTCCAGATCACGGGCAACAACCGCTTCTGCAACCATTTCAGTTACACCGAACCCAATCATGTGGCAACCCAACCACTCGCCATACTTAGCGTCGAATACCACTTTTATGAAGCCTTCTTCATGGCCTAAAGCTGTTGCTTTACCGCTTGCAGAAAGCGGGAATTTCCCAACTTTCACATCATAGCCTTCTTCTTTGGCGGCAGCTTCGGTTAATCCAACAGAAGCAACCTGTGGTTCACAATATGTACAGCCTGGAATATTTCCATAGTTGATTGGTTTTGGATTCATTCCGGCAAGCTGTTCTGCAAGAACAACTGCTTCATGAGAAGCTTTATGAGCTAACCAGGGAGCACCAATAATATCTCCAATAGCATAAATGCCATCAACACCTGTTGAATAGGTTGATTTATCAACCTGAATAGCGCCACGGTCAACTTTTACACCAATATTTTCAAGCCCAAGGCCTTCCACATTACCAGTTACACCAACTGCAGAAAGAACCACATCTGCTTCGATCTCCTCTGTTCCTTTTTTAGTTTTAACGGTAACCTTAACGCCCTGTCCTTTCTTCTCAACTTTCTCTACCGTGCTTTCAAGAAGCAGGTTCATGCCTTTTTTCTTGTATATCTTACCGAGCTCCCTTCCAACGTCCTGATCTTCAACAGGAACCAATGTTTTTTGAAGTTCCACAATAGTCACCTCAGTTCCCAAAGTATGGTAGAAGTAGGCAAACTCAACACCAATGGCACCTGCTCCAATAATTATCATTTTCTTTGGCTGTTTTTCCATGGTCATCGCCTTTTCAGAATCGATGATCATTTTACCGTCAATCTCTAAGCTTGGAAGCTGACGCGGGCGGGCACCCGTAGCAATAATGAAATTCTTTGCTTTAATACTTTCCGTTTCTTTACCACTTTCTTCATTTACGGCAAGCTCACTTTTTGATTTAAAAACTCCAGTTCCCATGAACACTTCGATCTTGTTTGCCTTCATCAAAAATTGAACACCTTTGCTCATTTTATTGGCAACATTGCGGCTTCGTTTTACCATGCCACTAAAATCGGCCTTCACATCTTTTACAGAAATACCATAATCACCGGCATGCTGTATGGATTCCATAACTTCTGCTGAGCGTAACAAAGCTTTTGTTGGAATACATCCGATGTTTAAGCACACACCGCCTAAATGTCTTTTTTCTACAATTGCTGTTTTAAATCCAAGTTGTGATGCACGGATTGCAGCTACATATCCGCCGGGACCCGACCCGATTACACATACATCAAATTCTTTTGCCATTATTTCCTTTTAATAGTTATTTCAAGATTCAAATGATTTCGCCACTAAATCACGAATGAAAATACATTTTTGTGCCTCCGTGCTTTCGTGGCTAATTAATTTTCTGATCACGGTTTCGAGAAAAGAAAAGTAATTTTGCCAAGGTTGCAAAGGTAAGGGATTTTAGATTGAAGTTCGAATAGTGGAACTGAATTCTTAAATAGCTTCTTATAAGAAAATGAAATTGTACATCCGTTCATCTTGATACATTTCCAGTCAACCTAACGCACTATGTTCTCATGATTGATTGTAATGCATATCAAATCTTTTACTACTAACTCAGTATTCGTTATTATCACCGGAATTTATTCACCCAAAACAGATTATGGAACTATCCCTCTCCAACATTTCAAAAACCTATAAAAACGGTGTTAAAGCCCTTGATAACGTGAGCATTGATATTAAAGCAGGCATGTTTGGTTTGCTTGGGCCAAATGGTGCAGGTAAATCAACTCTGATGCGAACGGTTGCAACCCTGCAGGAACCTGACTCGGGAACAGCGGTTTTCAATGGAATTAATATACTGGAGAACAAAATCAGCCTGAGAAAACAACTGGGATATTTACCACAATCTTTTGGTGTATATCCTAAAATGAGTGCTGAAGACTTGTTGATTTATTTCGCAAAGTTAAAGGGCATTGCAGATAAAAAAGAGCAGCAGGAAATTGTACAAACGGCACTCGAAATAACCAATCTTTGGGAAGTAAGAAAGAAAAATGTGAAGGGGTATTCCGGCGGAATGAAACAGCGTTTTGGCATCGCTCAGCTGCTACTCAATAATCCGAAGTTAATTATTGTAGATGAGCCAACAGCAGGTTTAGACCCGGCGGAGCGCCACCGCTTTTTGAATGTGCTTCGCGAGATCGGTACCAATAACATTGTAATTTTTTCCACACATATTGTTGATGATGTAAAAGAACTTTGCACAGATATGGCCATTATGAACGGTGGAAAAATTCTGAGCCATCACACCCCAAAAGAAGGGGTTAATCAACTGGAAAATCAGATCTGGACAAAAAGCATTCAAAGAGAAGACCTGGAAGAGCATGAAACCAGATTTAATGTGATTTCATCCAACTTTAATCAGGATAACTCTTTGAATATTCGAGTGCACAATGAAATAAAACCCGACGAAAGTTTCGAACAAACAAAACCTGAGTTAGAAGATGTGTACTTCGTGGCTCTGCGCAACGACAGCCAGGCAGTAGCTGTGTAAAAGGCCGCAAATATGTTTTTATCTATCTATTTATTTGAAATCAGATACTGGCTTCGCAAGCCTCTGTTCTACATTTATGCCGGTATTCTGTTCTTTCTTTCCACATTTATAATGGCCGCTGCAGCAGGCATTTTTGAAGGAATTACGGCAACTATAAATTCAGTAACCATAGTTAATTCAGCCCTGGCTATAAATGGTTTGCTGAACGAAATGAACCTGATCGTTTATTTTCTGATACCATCTATTATAGGTGCCACCATTTATAAAGATTTTGAGAATGAAGTTCATTCCGTAACCTTTTCCTATCCATTTAAGAAATGGGAATACTTATTAGCGAAATTTCTTAGTGGTTTAACTATTACTATCGCAATAATGCTGATGGCGGCTCTTGGGATTATGCTTGGAAGTGTGATGCCCGGGACAAACACCGAATTACTTGGCCCGTTCAAACTGATGAACTATATACAATCGTTTTTGTATTACATCATACCTAATTTGATATTTTACGGAGCCATCGTATTTGCCGTAGTTACCTTTACACGAAGTGTAAGCGTTGGTTTTATTACCGTACTTGCGCTGATTATCATTCAAATTTTTGCTTCGCTTCTCACACAAGATAGCGATAACAAAATTTTGGCAGCCTTGCTCGACCCGCTCGGAGCAGAGGCTAATTCTTACTACACTCAATACTGGACTATTTACGAGCGGAATGAAAACCCTCTGCCCTTTAAAGAATATATTTTATACAACCGGTTGATTTGGTTGAGTGTGAGTTTGTTGGTGTGTGGATTTGTATTCCGCACGTTCCGATTCGATCAGGAAGCATTTTCCTTCAGCTTCTTCAAAAAGAAAATTGGCCAGACAATTACCAAGAGAAATTTTGGAAGTATTGCTTCTGTTAAACTTCCTAAAGTTAATCTCGACTTCTCATTCGTTCAAAATCTGAAATTAGCATGGTCGCTATCTGTTTCAGATTTTAAATATATCATAAAAGGCTGGGCATTTATCATTATTACTGCGCTGGGGTTGTTACTTGGCCTTACTGCTATTTCAGTCGGTGGTCAAATTTATGGAACCGATACCTTACCGGTTACCTGGCAGATGCTTGAGCTGCCCGGGCTGTTCTTGAGTCTTTTTATCAATTTACTCACATTTCTGTATGCGGGGATAATTATTCATCGTTCCAGAACTGATAATATAGATCAGTTAGTACATACTGCCCCAATTCCAAACTGGGCGTTGCTGCTTTCCAAATTTCTGGCCTTAGTATTAATGCAATCAGTGCTGCTTCTCACAATAATGGGATTGGGAATGTCGGTTCAGATCTATAACGGATATTTCAATTTCGAAATTGGGCAGTATCTGTTCGATCTGTTTGGCGTGGAATTAATTCATGTTCTGATTTGGGGGCTTCTTGCCATATTTGTTCATACCTGGTTTAAGAACTACTACATTGGCTTTTTTCTGCTGCTATTGATTTCCATTGGGTTAAATTTCATCAACCAGATTGGCATCGAACAATTGATTTTCAAATTCAATGGAGCACCAGGAGTTGCTTATTCTGATATGAACGGATATGGTTCCTTCCTGGCTCCATATTTCATTTATAAGTTTTATTGGCTACTGCTGGGTACTGCGTTCTACGTATTGTCTATAATTTTTTACCGCCGTGGGATGCCCGATTCCATAAAAGAACGGTTCCGAAATGCCCGCAAAGAATTCACCCCATTAATGGCGATTATTTTCTCGATTTCATTAACGGGGTTTGTTGGTATGGGAAGCTGGATTTATTATGTAAACAATGTGAAACACGAAAATCTGTCTTCAAAAGAGCTGGAAAAAAGACTGGCTGATTGGGAAAAGAACTATGGAAAATATCACAACATCCCGCAGCCAAGAATTGTAGATGTAAAAGTTAATCTGGATATCTATCCCGAATCAAGAGACTTTGAAGCCAGGGGAACATACATCCTTAAAAATAAGACGGACCTGGCAATCGACTCCATTCACATAGATCACAACAACTATATAAGCACATTCGGCTTTGATGCTGAATACGAACTGATAATGGAAGACGATACCATGAACTACGACATTTATCGGCTTCAGAATCCACTTCAGCCCGGAGATTCTGTGGTATTTACTTTTACTATTTCAAACAAACCGAATGAAATATTCAGGAACAATTCACCAATAAGGAAAAACGGTACCTTCATCAATAATGGCTTATTCCCAAGAATAGGATACAATGAGTCGAGCGAACTGCAAGGAGTGGAATCCAGGGAAAAATTCGGGTTGCCGCCTAAAGAAAGGATGCCCGCACCAACCGATTCTTCAGCATTACAAAATACATACATTGCTTACGATGCAGACTGGATAGATTTTGAGACAACCATCAGCACCTCTCTCAATCAAATTGCCATTGCCCCCGGTTATCTCCAAAAAGAATGGGAAGAAGACGGCCGCCGTTATTTCCATTACAAGATGGACAGCAAAATGCTGAATTTCTATTCGTTTATTTCTGCCGATTTTGAAGTAGAAAAAGACACCTGGAATAATGTAAACATTGAGGTTTATCACCATAAAGATCACGACTACAATGTGGACCGTATGGTAAAAAGTGTGAAGAGGTCGTTGGATTATTACACCAAAGAATTCAGCCCTTATCAGCATAAGCAGGTTCGGATTATAGAATTTCCAAGAACCGGCGGCGGCTTTGCACAGTCATTTGCGAATACCATTCCTTACTCAGAGGCGGTTGGCTTTATTGCTGCGGTAGATGATGAAGATGAGGACGGAGTAGATTACCCGTTCAGTATTACCGCGCATGAGGTTGCTCATCAATGGTGGGCGCATCAGGTAATTGGGGCAAACGTTCAGGGAGCTACGCTGATGAGCGAAAGTATGTCGGAATACAGCTCGTTAAAAGTACTGGAAAAGGAGTACGGCTCCGATAAAATGAGAATTTTTCTGAAAGATGCACTCGATAGTTATTTACTTGGCAGAACGGTTGAATCCACCAAAGAAAAAGCATTGTTGTACAACGAAAATCAAGCTTACATCCACTACAATAAAGGCTCGTTAGTGCTGTATGCGTTAAGCGATTATATCGGTGAAGAAACAATGAATGCTGCATTAAACAGGTATATTGATGAAGTCGCTTTTCAGGAAGCACCATACACAACTTCGCTTGAATTTTTAAGCTTCTTGCGTGAAGCAACTCCCGACTCGCTGCAATATTTACTCTACGATATGTTCGAAACCATCACGCTGTATGATAATAGTGTGAGAGAAGCAACATACAAAGAACTTGAAGACAACACCTATCAGGTAAAACTGGAATTCTACTCAGCAAAATACAGAACCAGCGAAAAAGGAAAACGCATTTTTGAGAATGCAGCAGGAGTAACAGATTCTTTAGAAGTTGAAGGAAGGAGAAGGCCGATCAGGTCTCTTCCACTAGCTGACTGGATTGATGTTGGCGTATTTGGTACCGATGAGAATGGCAAAGAAAAAGTACTGTATCTGCAAAAGCATAAAATCACCGGCATCAAAAACACAATCACAATTACAGTGAACGAAGAGCCGGCATCAGTGGGAATTGATCCTTACAACAAATTGATCGATACAGATTCAAACGATAACAGAAGAACTTTATCGGAGGAAAAAAAGAATGAGTAGCTCACTTCAAAAATCCACATTCGATTTTCTCACAAACCTGAAAAGCAATAATAACCGTGAATGGTTTGAGGCGAATAAAACCGACTATCGCCTGGCTCACGAAAATGTGATCGGTTTTATGGACAGCCTGATTGCAGAAATGAACAAAGTAGATAACATTGAAAATGAGTCCGGGAAAAAATCCCTGTTCAGAATTTACAGAGACGTTCGTTTTTCGAAAGATAAATCTCCATACAAAACCCACTTTGGCGGGTACATGAGGCGTGCTACACAATGGCTGCGAGGCGGGTATTACATTCATATAGAACCCAAAAATTGTTTTATAGCCGGGGGATTTTTTAATCCAAATTCAGCAGATCTGAAATTAATCCGGGAAGACATTGCGCACGATGCCAAACCCCTTCGGGCTATTTTAGCGGATGCAGATTTTAAAAAAGTATGGGGCGAATTTGAAGGCGAAGCTGTTAAAACAACCCCAAGAGGTTTCGATAAAGAACACCCCGATTTAGACCTGATCCGATTCAAACAATTTCATGTGTCTCACAAATTCTCAGATAAGGAAGTTCTTGCTGATGGTTTTGTATTCGAAGTAGTACAATCGTTTCTTGTTATAAGGCCTTACTTCGATTATATGAGTGAGCTGCTTACCCAAAACCTACAAAAATAAAAAAAGCCGGCTATTAACCGGCTTTAAACAAACATTTTAAAAGCATTACACGCCTATACAAGCTACGTTCTGAGAATTTGAATCCCAGCAAACGCGATTTCCTCCTGTAACATCGTAATAACCTTCGCCAGTGGTTTCATTCCAATAGATAACCGTAGTATGGTTTGCATCTGTGATAGTAAGCGTGTTATCAGGTGAATTTTTTGCATATTCAATTGACGAAAAAGAGGCATCGCTAAACGTAATTGTGAAGGTGGCTTCAGTCTCGCTGGCAATATCCCAATCGTACGTCATCACAGGATTTGTGCTTTCTTGTTGGAAGGGGTAAAAATTCCACTCACCTTCATTACCATCATCCTTTACGTTTCCGTCAAGAAATTTATAGTTCTCAAAACTTATTTCCGGGGTACTCAGGCTCAAATACATTGCCCAGTTTACCTGAGAATTAGTTTCTTCAGCCGTTAACCGTATTGAAATAGATTCCCCTCCTCCTGATGCAGAATATTCCCAGGTCCACACTCCGTTGTTAAAAGATGCGTTTTCGTTTTCAGCACTTGATAAAAATCCATCCGGCAAACTGCTGAAACCAGTAATTACCGCTTCCATAGCAACAGTTAAACTTCGGGCAAGCTGGTAATTATCATCCGGTGCAGAGCCAATCACTTTCCCTTTAAAAAACTCAAAAGAAGGGCGGGCCTGAGACAGATCCGGGATACTTGGTGGCATGTCTTCTGTAGAATTGCCGCCACAAGCCCCGGCAAAAATAAATGCTACAGATAAAATGATTAAAAAAGACCTCTTGTAATTGTTCATATAGTATAATGATTAGTTTATTTTGACATGAGGAAACTAAGAATTTGGAATGTATTCCTCTACCCCCAATAGCAATACGTACTTTACAATTAGTGTAATGGATGTATGAATGATTAAAGCTGGATCTGGAACAAGAGCCTGCCCAAAACTGAATAGACCAAGCCAAACCTACCCCAACCAATATACTTTTTCATATTAGCTCCACATCAGAAACGATATCAATAAGTACGGGGCCGGCATATTTTAATGCTTCTTTAATTGCTGATTCAAGTTGATCTTTATCAGTAACCCGGATTCCTTTTCCACCACAATTTTCGGCGTATTCGGCAAAATTTGGATTAGTCAACGACGTTTGCCACACATCCCAATCTCCTGATCTCTGCTCTTTCGATATTTTTCCAAGTTCACTGTTGTTTAAGAGAATATGAGTGATGTTCATCCCATATTTTACCGCAGTATTAAATTCCGTGAGGTATTGCCCAAAGCCTCCATCTCCTGAAATGGAAATAACAGGGCGGCCTTTGTACAAAGGATCTTCTTCCTGAGTTGCTGTCCAGGCTCCCATTGCAGCTGGGAACGAATATCCGATAGAACCCAGATAGCCAGACATCAACACCGCCTGCTCCTTGCATTCAAAGTAGCGGCCAAAAGAATAGGTATTGTTTCCTACATCTACGGCAATAATCGCATTACCAGGAACCACATCTGATAGTGTTTTAAAGATTGCTGCAGAATTCACGCCCTGATCCTGATTGTCGCCGCGGCGCTTTTCTTTTTCTTCTCTCCATATTTTCCAGCGTTTTGCTATTTCTTCTCTTTGGCTATCAGCGGAATTATCGTTTTTCAAATGTTCTTTAAATAATTCCACGGTTACACCTATTTCACCTAAAACAGGAATATCTACCGCATGAAACTTTCCAAGCATCATTGGGTCAAAATCTACCTGGATGGTTGGTTTCTTTTCGGTAATACCGGTATGGTTGCTGAAACTGGAACCCAGCACAATCAACACATCACTTTCGTTCATAAACCAACTTGCTATCGGGGTTCCACTTCTTCCCAGCACACCACAGCCTAGCGGATGAGTGTCTGAAATTAACCCTTTGCCTTTGAACGTGGTAAGCACAGGGCAGTCTAGCAGTTCTGCAAACTCTGTTATCGAATCCATGTTATACCGCGCTCCATGCCCAACAATAATAACCGGGCGTTTGGCTTTTTTAATCAGGTTCACGGCTTTTTCCAGGCTTTTTGCCGGAGGCGAAATAGTCTGCGGCATCATGCGGCCTTCCGGGCTTCCTGCTTCAAGGCCTTCTCCTACTTCAATGTTTTGAACCTCATCCGGAAAGATCAGATGAGAAACACCTCGCTTCAATAAGGCATGTTTACCCGCCAGGTTAACCAATTCAGCAAATTTACTGTTTTGTAAAACTGTTTGGCTCCAAACGGCTACGCCTCCAAAAGCCGCTTGTTGATCAATTTCCTGAAAAGCACCGGGCCCTAAAACCTGTGTATTTACCTGGCCTGTTAAAGCCAGAACAGGAGACCGGTCAACATGAGCGTCCCAAAGTCCCGTTAGTAAATTGGTTGCCCCCGGGCCGGCAATTGCAAAGCATGCCGCCAATCTTCCGGTTAGTTTCCCGTAAGCCGAGGCGGCAAACGAAGCAGCACCCTCATGCCTGATCCCATAAAAACTGATATTCCCTTGCTCTTCCTGGATACGGATGGCATCTGCCAGCCCTAAATTAGAATGCCCTACCATCCCAAATACATGCCTGATCCCCCAATTCACCATGGTTTCTACCATTACATCAGAAGATGTACGTACATGTGGTTCTTCTTCCGGGAAACCTACATAAATTCCATCATCCCGAACTTCTACCGGATATGTTTCCACACCATCATCATAGCCTCCGGGAGCGTTACCCGTTAAGGGGTCGTAATCCCAGCCATGCCATGGGCACCGCAGCATTCCATTTTCGATGGAGCCTTCTCCTAACGGCCCACCTTGATGAGGGCATTTATTATCCAAAGCGGCGTACTCTCCTTTGTAGTGTGTCATACAAACGGTAGTGTGCTGGCAGGTTACCGGTTTTACCCGTCCATCAGGCAATTCTGATTTTCCCAGTACCTTTGTCCAATTCAAATTTTTTGTGTCGCTCATATTCTTAGGTGTTAGATATTCCTGTATGATGTTGGATTTGCTTTCAAAATCAGGATGTTTCCCTGCTTAACCACCTCTCCTTTTATTTCGAGAGGCTCTGCGATTTTATCGAGTATATTTTTATTGACCGCTCCGCCCTCTTCATCCTGAAGAAGATAATACCCGATGTTTCCCTGCTGATCTTTCACCACAAATACCGGGGGCATCCCTCCACGAATGCAATTAATAGCACACGCTTTATGAACTTTCAAATTCCCGGGATTCATTACTCCGTAAAAGCACTTACTATCCACAATCTCACCTTTTAAGGTGTGTATGCCCAAACTTTTCTTCGGCAGAGCGGAATCAAAATTAAAAACCCGCTCATTTTCAGAAGTATGATCGTGATTAACAGAATTGTTTTTTATTTCGATCATGGTTTGGTCGTCGCGATAAATTAGTGCTCCTTCTAAGCTTACCTTTTTACCATCCAGCCCTTTTACCATTTCCCCGCCACCAAACTTTCCAAATTGGGTAAGGTAGTACTGTGAATATTTTGGAAGGGAGCCTGTATCTCCCGGGCGTTCAATCAAAATCCGGGGGTAAGGGTTTTCCATGATGATTCCTTCATAAGTGCAGTATTCGCCAAATTCAAAAGTGGAATTATCGAATTCTTTTTCATTTGAGATCATCAGAAATGAAAAGCTGCTTATCAAAATTAACAAAAGAACAGATACCCACTTCATTGTTTTGCCGATGCCTTTTGGTGCATTGGGGAGATAGCCGATATAGAATTCTTTTTTGTTCACTTTTTCTCCACAACAACAGGTTCCTGGTGCGTACCCGGTGGATTCGGGGTTGGATGAACCCAAACCACATCATCAATTACTTTTACTTTAAATGTAGGTACTTTCTCGGTGAATGGTTCCGGAGAGGCTCCATCTTCCGGGCGGTATTGAAAACCATGCCAAGGGCACGTTACGTAACCATCTACAATTTTTCCCTCGCCAAGCGGCCCGTTTTGGTGTTGGCACACATTCGAAAGTGCCGCAATTTTTCCATCAAAGTTGAACACGGCTACACGCTCTCCGGTCAAAGTTGCAATATGGGCACATTTTTCCGGGATTTCTGAAACCTTGCATACTTTAATGTACCCTTCCTCATTTTTATCTGAGTTCAATTCTTTGTCTTTTTCTTTTTCCTGTAAGCCGGCAATAATGTGGCTTCCAACTATCATCGCGAACCCAACACCAAGCATTGCATGATACACACTTGATACACCCGATTGAAAAACCCCTAAAACTACATGAATGCAAATCAAAGCGTACGCTACATATACCAACATGTGCAATGCCTTCCAAACCGGAGCTGTAAGATTGGCCAGCCAAAAATCATGGCTGGTGGCTGCCATCACAAACAAGATCATAAGTGCCAGAAAGCCTAAAGCCTGAAATGGAAACTGGGTTAGGCTGTTATACTCTCCATTACTTACAAACACACTTATAATCGGGTTCAAATCACCAAAAGCATGGAACTGAATAATGGAAAAAGCTCCATGTACTAATGCCATCAAAAACATGGTAACCCCTAAATGGCGGCGATTATAAAGCAATGGAAACAAAGATGGAAACCTTCTTGAAAGCGGGCCTATCAACAGAATAATATGAAGTAACACAAAAGCCCCGGTGCCGAATGCCCTTATCATCAAAGTTTCTGCAGTTGCATTGGGAAATAACGTGGATCCGATTCCCATAAAAATCCCGATGTAAAGAAATACCCCTATCAGGATAACCAAGTCGTAAATTTTCTTTTGGCGATTCCAGCCAACAGCCTGGTAGGAGTGGCTCATTTTGAATCCTCCCTGACTGACATCGTTCCTGCGGCCAATACCTCTTTTTTAGGTAGGCTGTACAAAATTACAGAAGCATTTTCCGGACTTACCAGAAGTTTGTAATAAGCAGGATTATCAAAAATAAAACGGCCTACAAGCTTCGAAGAATCAGAAATTTCTTTTGAAGAATGTTCATTTACATACAAAAGAAGGTCCGGCCCGGACACTTCTTCATAGGACAAAAATTTTATATAGTAAGCCTGCTCTGATGCGCTATATAAAACAATTGACTTCATCGGCTCATTATCCCAGGTAACAGTTATGCCAGAGCTTTCTATTAAGTCAGTTGGGATGGTTTTAGAATAGCCCGGCAGTGTATTATTACTTACATCTGGCTTTTGCTGCAACGCAAAAACGGTAATTACTGCGATCAATAATCCCAGGATTGGAAACGTAACTCTGTGCCTGCGCCGTAGTTTTGCGATCATTGTTTTCCCTCCATTGCTGCTTCCCGATGAGCATTGGTTTCAAGAGGAGGTTCTTTTGATCCTTTGATCCATCGCATTACAAACAGCGGCCAAAATACCGCCAATCCTGGGACGATCAGCAGTTTGAACCCAATGGTTCCTTCTTTTGCAGCAGGGTCCAATTTCTTAACACCAAAAAAAGTGATGACAAATCCGGCAATAAATCCCAACCCTAAATAAATAAAAATAATTATTACGATCAGTTCAGCCATTTTGAAAATTTTTCTTTAAAGAACGCTATTTGATCGAATTCAGCAAGTAATCTTTTCATTAACTATAACCTATAATCTTGCTTTGTTGTAATCAGTTCATCACAAAAACATCATCAATTAAGAAACGAAATTTAGAAGAATGGCATCTTTTTAATTGCAGCAAAATGCGAAAGCTTTGTACTCATAATTCGATCTCCGGTTTATGCACATGTAACCCACAAATTTCTTCGCTTATCTTCCAGAGTTTTTTAGCAGCATCCATATCCCGGGCTTGTTTTCGGGGAGCAGCCACTTTTTTATTTTTAAAATATGCTCCATTTACGTGTGCAACCTCATCCGAGCCGGCAAGATAAACGGATGTCTCGGCTCCTTTTTTATTCGAGATCATGAAGGGAGCTCCGATCTTCCAGAATAATTTCATCATTAAACCCCCATTATTTCCAAAATTGGAACGTACCACACCCGGATGCAGGCAATTGGTTGTTACATCAGTGTCCTTCAATCGATCAGCGAGCTCTTTAGTGAACAGAATGTTAAATAATTTTGAGTTTCCGTAAGCCTTCATTGGACTGAATCCCTCATGGAGTTGAAGGTTTTCTGGATCAAACTCTCCTGCCCGGTGCGCATCGGACGCTACATTAACAATCCGGGCATTCCCTGCCGCTTTAATATTTTCTAGCAGCAGATTGGTAAATAAAAAGTACCCGATGTGGTTAACTGCAAAAGTAGCTTCTAATCCGTCCACTGTTTCCCATCGTTTCGATGAAATAAAGCCATGATTGTTTATCAGTACATCAATTTTATCATAATTTGATTTAATCTGTTCTGCAGCTAAACGAATTTCTTTTTGAATGGAAAAATCACACAAAATAATATCTACCCCGGCACTATCAACTGAATGTTGAATTTCTTTTTTCGCTTGTATCGCTTTGTCTTCATTGCGGCAAACCATTACAATATAAGCTCCCTTTGCTGCCAAAGATGCTGCTGTTTCGAACCCGATGCCTGAATTGGCCCCGGTAATTACACACAATTTATTAGTCATATCCATAGTATATCCGATAAATAAAAATTCTACACGGTAATCTAAACTCAAAGGTTCAGAATTCCTTACTTTTCTAAAAATTAAAACTCATGATCCAGGAATATCTTAATTCAGTTGATAAGTTTATTGTAGTTGGCGACCGGGTTCTCATAAAGCCCCGGGATATGGAAACCCACACCCGAAGCGGGTTGGTGCTGCCAGCATCGGTTAAAGAGAAAGAAGAAATTCAAAGTGGCTATATTGTTAAAACAGGCCCAGGTTATCCCATACCCAATAATGATTTTGAAGAAAGTTGGAAGGCCGCTGATGATACTAAATACATCGGTATGCAGGCTACAGCTGGCGATTTGGCTATTTTCCTGAAAAGCAGAGCACACGAAATTGAGTTTGAAAACGAGAAGTATTTGATCGTTCCTCATTCTGCGATATTATTGTTAATCAGAGACGAAGCTGAAAATATTTAATCGAATAATCTTATTCTTTTTATAGCCAAAAACTTCTTGTTTAAAGCCGCTCTTAATTTTCATTCGCCTTATCTTTATTGCAGCATTTTTAAGAAAGCCCGGAATGCCTCCACCAGACGACAAAATTACCGAACAGCTTATTGAAGAAGGCATCGATCCTTCTATAAGAGAGCACACGCTATATGAAGATATCATGGCTATCTCTGTAGCTTCTGTATTGCTTTCTTTCGGAATTGCTTTGTTCTCTCAGCAAAATTTTTTGATAGGAGGAACTGCAGGTGTTGCTTTCCTGGCCCAGTATGCTTCAGAGTTTACTTTTGGGGAAGTTTTCTTTGCAATAAATATTCCGTTTTATGCGCTTGCCCTTTGGAAGCTGGGATGGATCTTCACCTTCAAAACCTTTATTACCGTGCTACTTGTTTCTTTTTGCTCAGATTATGTACCCTCCGTTTTTACCTTCGGCGAGGTAAATCCGGTTTACGCCGCGGCACTTGGAGGCTTCTTAATTGGCACAGGCTTGTTAATGCTATTCCGGCATAAAGCCAGCCTGGGAGGGCTCAATATCGTTTCTATTTACCTTCAGAAATTTCATGGTGTGAATGCCGGGCGGTTTCAAATGGTGGTAGATATTTTAATAATTGTTGGAGCAATTTTTGTGGTGGATGTGATGGCGATTGTTTATTCTGTATTGGGTTCGGTATTTCTAAATCTTATTTTGGCAGTTAATCACCGGAAAGGCCGATACCTGGTTTTAGATTAATTTCAATCCATTTTATTATGAATCGTAAACAATTTCTTATTCGCTCTGCTGCTTTTAGTGCAGCTTCTATGTTACCCGTCCATAAATTAAGCTCTCTATTTCAATCACCGTTTACCACAATTCGAAGAAATGTAGGTACTTTTGTCGGGCGTGGAGGAACCATTGGCTGGCTGGCAACTAATGATGCTCTTGTTGCTGTTGATTCACAATTTCCAAACTCAGCACAAACCTGCGTTGATGGATTGAAGGAGAAAACCGATCGAATGATGGATTATTTAATCAATACACATCATCATGGCGATCATACAGCTGGAAACCCGGTATTTAAAGATTATGCGAAAAACATCGTTGCTCATGAAAATGTCCCCGGGCTCCAAAAAAAATCTGCAGAAAGCCGGGGTCAAGAAGCAGTAGATGCTCAGGTGTATGCCGACACTACATATTCTGGGTCCTGGGAAAAAGATATTGGTGATGAAACCGTTCATCTTATGCACTTTGGCCCGGCTCACACAGGGGGTGATTCTGTGGTTTATTTTGAAAAGGCGAACGTAGCCCATATGGGAGATTTAATGTTTAACCGTGCCTATCCTTTTATAGACATCAACGGGGGAGCCAACATTGAAAACTGGGTTCAAGTACTTCAAAAAACCGTAGATGAGCTGGAAGATGATACCATTTACATATATGGCCATGGAAATGCGGACTACGGAATAACAGGAAATAAAGACGATCTTATCTTAAAAAGTAACTTTCTGGAAGCTTTGCTTGAATATACCCAAAAGCAAATTAATGCCGGTAAAAGCAAGGAAGAAATTGTTAAAGCCGAAATCATTCCTGGTTTTGAAGTGTTTAAAGCACCCGGTTGGGGGCTGCCTCTTAGCCGATGTCTGAATGCAGCTCATACGGAGTTAACTTCAAAGTAGAACTACGATTACAAGGGTAAAATTTTCTAAAAACTCTGAACATCAATTTGGTTGTGGAAGTGAAGTTGGTTAAAAGCTCTTAATCAGCTTCAACCAGTTCTGCACTTACTTCCTTGTAATAGCTTTCATATTCATTCACAACCAGATCTTGATTGAACCTCTCAGCCTGTTTACGAGCTGCCTTGCTCATCCGGGCATGCAGTTCGGGATTGGTAAGTATCTCCACGGCATTTTCAGCCATACAACCAATGTCGTCTAAGTCGCAAAGAAAGCCGGTCTCTCCATGAATGTTTACTTCAGGAAGCCCGCCAATATTAGAACTTATCACAGGAACCGAGCAACTCATTGCTTCTAACGCTGCCAAACCAAAGGTTTCGGAACCTGATGGAATAAGAAAAAGATCGGCAACTGAAAGCACTTCTTCTACTTCATCCAGCTTACCCAAAAACCGGACATGTTCACAAATTCCAAGATCGCGGCATTGCTGTTCCGTTCGTTGGCGATCAGGGCCATCTCCCACCAAAAGGAGCTTTGCTTCTATGCCATGTTTTAAAATTCTATCAAAAACAGAAACAACTTCCGGCACACGCTTTACTTTTCTAAAATTAGAAACGTGCACTACAACTTTCTCATCATCAGGACAAATGGCCTTTTTAAAGTGGCTTTTATTTGATTTTTGGAACCGCTCAAGGTCAATAAAGTTCGGGATCACACAAATATCATTTTTTATATCAAACCGTTGTTCTGTTTCTTCTTTCAAATACTTCGAAACAGCAGTTACTCCATCACTTTTATTGATAGAAAATTCCACCACATTTTTGTAGCTGGGATCGCTTCCTACTAAAGTAATATCTGTACCGTGCAGCGTGGTCACTACAGGAACGTTAATCCCCTTTTCTTCCATAATCTGCTTTGCCAAATAAGCACTGGTCGCATGGGGGAGTGCATAATGCACATGTAAAAGGTCAAGGTCTTCGTATTCAATAAGGTTTACCATTTGTGAAGCAAGCGCAAGCGCATAGGGTGGGTACTCAAATAATGGATATGCATTTATAGCAACCTCGTGGTAAAAGATATTTGGATCAATAGCTTCTAACCTGGCAGGTTTAGCGTAGCTTAGCACGTGTATTTTATGCCCTTTTGCAGCTAATACTTTTGCCAGTTCGGTAGCTACAACACCGCTTCCACCATAGGTGGGATAACATACAATTCCAATATTCATTAAACAGATCTCTTTGCTTTTACCAAAGGTAACTAATACAAGGTTATTTAAGTATCGCTAACACAACCTTTAACAGTTTGGTTTCCAAAAAAATGTATAATGAATTTCAGGTATTATGTATATTCAAAACCTTAAATCAGCTAATTAAACATTAATTTCTGCATGGCAGGACATTCCAAATGGGCGAACATTCGCCACAAAAAAGCCAAAGAAGATTCTAAGCGGTCTAAAGTCTTTACAAAGATCATCAAAGAATTAACTGTTGCAGCTCGTGAGAGCGGCGGCGATCCTGCGGGAAATCCCCGTTTATCATTAGCTATTGATAATGCCAAGTCGGTAAATCTTCCTAAAGATACCATGGAACGCGCCATTAAACGCGGCACGGGAGAAGGTGATGAAACAGCCACATACGAAGAAGTTACTTTTGAAGGATACGGCCCTGGAGGAATTGCATATTTTATCGAAGCTACTACCGATAACAACACACGAACCGTAGCCGAAGTACGCCATATTTTTACAAAGCACGGCGGCAACATGGGAACCAATGGATCAGTAGGATTTCTCTTTGAACAGAAAGGTATGATCCGAATAGCCTCAGAAAAAAAAGACGAAGAAGAATTTATGCTGGAAGCTATAGATGCAGGCGCAGATGACGTACAATCAGAAGAAGATTTTTTCGTTGTTTATACTGCACGCGAAGATCTGTTTAATGTGCGCAAAGCTTTGGAAGAAAGTGGCCATAATATTGAATCCGCTGAATTGATTAGGGAAGCAACAACAGAGACTAAAGTAGATGCTGACACAGCACTTTCAAATTTCCGGATGATGGAAAAGTTTGAAGAGAACGATGACGTAACCAATGTGTTTACAAATATACTTATGGATGAAGAAACGGTGGGAGTAGCTGAGCAATTGTAATTGAATGATCAAATTAATTATATACATAGTACTTCTTTTTATTTTTGCTGCCTCCGGCGATGCCCGAAAAGGAAATGCTGCTTATGAAAAAGGTGATTATGCTCTTGCCGATTCGTTGTACAGGCTGGCACTCGAACATGATCCTGAGAACCCAAAGCTTTATTTTAATCTTGGAAATGCGTTGGCAAAACAAGGTAAAGTAGAAGAAGCGATTGAAGCATATCTGAACTCTCAGGAATATGCAGAAACAACGCAAGACCGTGCACTAGCTCAATATAACATTGGAACGTTATTAGCAGAAAAGAAAGAATGGAAGCCGGCTGCACATCATTTTAAAGAATCACTGAAATTAAACCCTGTTGACACAGAAGCAAAACATAATTATGAGTTGGCCGCCAAAAATGCCGAGAATGAAGAAAATGAGCAAAACCAGGATCAGCAACAAAACCAGGAACAGAAGGAACCTTCTGAATACGCAAAAGCAATGAAAAAAAGAGCAGAGCAGCTGGTTGATGAAGAACGCTATAACGATGCTTATAATTTAATGCAGGATGCTTTAGCGATCGACGAAACCGTTCAGAATTTTAACGACTTTATTGAGAGAATAAACAACGTAAGCCAAATAAATAATTAGCTATGAGAGTATTAACCGCATTATTCTTTGCCTTCATTTTTGGCATTTCGGCGCAAGCGCAAGATGCCGATAGTTTTTTCCATCGGGGGGCCAACTCGTACATTAATGCCCAATTACAACAAGCAATACAAATTGTTGAAGAAGGGTTGTTTCAATATCCTAACGATGCCAAACTTAACGCCCTGAAGAAAAAACTGGAAGAAGAAAAAGAAAAACAGCAACAGCAGCAAAGCCAACAAAACCAGAACCAGAACCAGGAACAGCAAGAACAAGATCAACAACAGCAGGAACAAAACCAGGATCAACAACAAGAAAATCAGGAGCAGAACCAGGAAGAAAAACAAGACCAGCAGGAAGGTGAGGGCAGTGAGGAAAACGAGCCAAAACCCGAAGAAGGCAAGCCTCTCGATTCTAAGGAAATAAGTAAGGAAGATGCCGAAAAGATCTTAAAAGCTCTGGCCCAGAAAGAGAAAGAATTGCTTAAAGACTTCAAGAAGAAGAAATCAAAAGACAGTGCAAAGCATGATAAAGACTGGTAAGATATTTATTGCGATTGGAGTTTTTTTACTTATTGCAGCCTTTAATCATCAGTTAATAGCACAGGATGTAACCGTTGAAGCTACACTCACCGAAACAAACATTTTTGAAGGCGAATCGATACAGCTCGACATAGCTGTTACAGGATCTTCGTTAAGTTCACTGGAGCGGCCACAGATCCCAGATATTCCCGGGCTTCGGTTTTTACCAAATCAAACGTTTACGGGCAGTAACTACAGTTATAAAAACGGCAAACCTTCTCTTACACAAACTTTTGGTTTCAGGTTTATAGCACAGAAACCGGGAAATTATTCTGTTCCTCCAGTTAAAATCAGTGTGAATAATAAGGAATACACTACTAAAGCAATATCTTTTAAAGTTCTTGATCCTAAAACAATCGATAAAGGTAATGCAGAAAGGGTTCCTGATATTTATGTGCGGCTTGAACCAACTATCAGCAACCCGGTTGTAGGCCAGCAGGTAATTATTGATGTAGTATTATATTTCAAAAATGATATCGAGGTATCAAACTACCAAACGGTACCTGGCTGGAAAGCCGAAGGGTTTTGGAAAGAAGAACTCAATAATCCTGCACAAGCCCGTTCCACATCTACTATCATTAATGGAACACGCTTTAAAAGAGCACGTCTATTGCAATATGCGCTTTTTCCAACTAAAGCCGGAAAGTTAACGCTTAGCCCATACAACCTTTCGGTAAGAATTCGCAACGGTAGAAATAACAGAAGTGTATTTAGCTTTGGGTTTAACCAGGAAAACAAGGAACTCCAATCGCTGCCCGTAACAATAAATGTTAACCGGCTTCCGGAAGCTCAAAACGCAGAGTACTTTGGGGCTGTGGGCAATTTTACCATTAAAAGAAGCATCAAGCCAGAATCTGCCTACGTTGGAGAGAGTGTTGAGATTATTACAGAAATTTCTGGTTCAGGTAACGTTCCTTTGTTGAATAAACCTGAATATGAGTTCCCGGAATCGCTTGAACTTTATAACCCCCAGGAAAACACCACCATTACACGAAATAATCGGCAAATAGCAGGAAACAGAGTTTTTACCGACATTGTAATTGCGAGAAACAGCGGCACATATACAATACCTGAAAAAAGGGTTGCCATATACAATCCTGCAAAAAATACATTCGATTATTCAACACTACCTTCTATAGTTTTTAAAGCTGATCTGGATCCAAACGCTGTAGTTACTTCTCTTGAGGATATGCGGTTAGATATTGATCCTGTAATTGGCCTCGCAAACTGGAAAACGATACAGAAAGAATCACTGAGCTCTAAAAAGTCGATATGGGTTATGATCCTGGTTCCCTTTCTGTTGTTTATTGGAGCTTATGGATATAAGAATTATTACGATAAGTTGAATAATGATTCGGGTTTTGCACGCTCTAACAAAGCAAAACAAAAAGCACATTCTACGCTGGATGAGGCTCAGAGAGCATTAGATATCAAAGAGGGATACCATCTCGTGCAAAAAGCGGTGAGCCAATTCATAACCGACAAGCTTAATTTACCGGAGGCCGGGGTTTCTTCAGGCAAGCTAGTTAAAGAGGTAGATCAAAAATCGCCCGGCTCTTCTCTTACATCCGAACTAAAGTTGATCCTGGACAAGTGTGAAACCATAGCCTTTGCTCCGAATGTTACACAAAAGGGGTTAGAAAATGATATCAGCCGGGCCAAAGAATTGATTAAAGAATTGGGGAAAATTCTGTGAGGTTTCTTGTTCTGGCGATCACTTTTTTATGGATAGGAGAAATAGTGCATGCACAAACATCTCCGCAAATAAAATTTGATGAAGCCAATGTTTTGTTGGAAGAAGGAAGTTATCAACAATCTATGGAATTGTATCGGAGAATAGAGCAGCAAGGAGCTATGTCTGGCCCTTTATTTTTGAATATGGGTATTGCTGCTGTTCAAATGGATTCGATGGGGTTGGGCAAGTATTATTTTAAGAAAGCAGCTAATTTTGAAACTGTACAGCAAAGGGCACATATCGCTCTTGATTTTGTAAACTCTCAATTCAGCAGGCAATCTGCTATGCTTCCCAAGCTTCCGTGGGACAGAGCTGTTGACATGCTTAAAGTAACTCCGGGTACTTTTGGATTATTTGTAACAGGGTACCTTTTTCTTTGCCTGGCTCTTTTGTTTTTAATTTTTAAATGGTTCAACATTGTTAACATACCAAAACATACAAACAGTACCATTGCATGCTTTACTCTGTCAGTACTTATAATATCACTGGCTTATTATGTCGATTATGTTGACCGACGATATGATGAAGCTGTTTTAATAGATGAAGAGGTTGTTGTTTCAGAAAATCCTCAGGAAAATGCTACTTTAATAAGCATGGCGTACGAAGGATATGAAGTAACTATCGATCATAAAATCAGCTCTGGAAATAACAACTGGTTTTATATCAGGCTTGGGAATGGACAGTACGGTTGGATCAAATCAAAAGGAATTAAAATTTTATAGAATACTATGAGCACCCCACAAGAATATATAGACAGTAATAAAGATACATTTGTTGAAGAACTTTTTGAGTTGCTGCGCATACCAAGCGTCAGTACAGATTCATCAAAGAAAGAAGCCATTCAACAAGCCGCCAACTTTCTTTTAGATCAATTCAATTCCTTCGATCTGCAAAAAACAGAACTTTTTGAAACACCGGGTAACCCGATTGTATATGCAGAGCACTGTCCGCATCCTGATAAACCAACTGTACTTGTTTACGGCCATTACGATGTTCAGCCCTCCGACCCAGATGAGCTTTGGAATTCGCCTGCATTTGAACCCATTATTAAGGATGGAAATGTTTATGCACGCGGTGCCAGTGATGACAAGGGACAAGCCTATACTCACGTAAAGGCCATAGAATCCTATGTGCGTACGGGAAATCCAATTCCTGTAAATGTGAAATTCATTTTGGAAGGCGAAGAAGAAATCGGTTCTCCAAATCTTGTTCCTTTTATTGAAGAGCACAAAGAAATGCTACAATGCGATATGGTGCTTATTTCTGATACCGCTATGTTTGGAGAGGATATCCCTTCCATCACCTACGGTTTACGTGGGCTTGCTTACATGGAAGTTGAAGTGGTTGGACCTAACCGCGATCTGCATTCCGGTGTATATGGTGGAGCGGTTGAAAATCCTTTGAACGTACTATGCGAAATGATCGCTAAGTTGAAAAACGAAGATGGAGTGATTCAGATTCCCGGTTTTTATGACAATGTTGTTCCGTTAACAGAAGCAGATCGCAAAGCATCTGCGGAACTTCCTTTTGACGAAGAAAAGTATAAAAAATCACTCGACATTGATGCCGTACATGGCGAGAAGGGATACACCACACTTGAACGGGCTTCTGCACGACCAACCTTAGACGTAAACGGAATTTGGGGCGGCTATACTGGTGAAGGAGCCAAAACTGTGCTCCCATCTAAAGCCAATGCAAAAATTAGTATGCGGTTAGTTCCTGACCAACATCCCAAAGAAATTGCCAAGCTATTCAGTTCATATTTTAACTCAATCGCTCCGGATACTGTTAAAGTAACAGTAACCGAACATCACGGCGGGCATCCATCAGTAACCGATCTTTCTTTTTATGGATTGAAAGCTGCCGCCAAAGCCTTTAAAGAAGTGTATGGCAAAGAACCTCTGTTTGCCAGAGAAGGTGGTTCTATCCCTATTGTTGCAGATTTTAAACGGGTACTAGGTGTAGAATCAATATTGATGGGCTTTGGGCTAACCAGTAATGCTATCCATTCCCCAAATGAAAATTTCTCTTTAAAAGATTTCCATAGGGGAATAAAGACATCTGCAAAATTCTTTGAGTTGCTAGCAGAAAACTAAAACTCTATTTCGTGCACAATTGGTAGGTTTCTTTCAAAGTCGTAAAGGGTTAAGCGCCGTAAATTGTAATAACCCGACCAATAAGAACGTAATGCCTGAATGTAACCTCTTCGGGCACTGTCTTTTTCATTTTGGGCGATGAAAAGATTGGTAACATCAATTTTACCGATCAGGTATCGATTCTTGGCTACATCATACCTGCGCTCAGCAATATCATCTGAAATTTGAGCGATATCAACCTGCCCTTTTAGTAAGCTAAACTCTCTTACCGTGCTTCGTACGCTTAACTCGAACTGTAGCCTTTGATAAGCTATGGTGTTTGCAGTGGCTTGCTGCTGGTTTCGGGCTGCTTTTATCTCGGCTTGTTGTTTACCCCAATTAAAGATCGGGATTTGAAAACCAACCGTAAAAAACTGCCGGTTATCCGTATCCTCATAAAGATCTCCAAAGTCCTGAGCCGTTCTATTGAGTCCATAACTTGCCTGTAACGATGCGGAGAAACCACTCCCTTTTTTGGCAGCATCATATTGTTGATCAGCTTGTATTTCACTTAACTCAAATTGCAGCGAAGTACTGTTGTTTTCTCTGGCCAGTGCCTGCGCTTTATCTTCATCAATCTCTACATCAGAAGGCGCATCCGGTGCAACAACTTCCAGTACTACGTTGTCATCAAGCCCGAGAAGTGCTTTAAAATTCTCTTCTGCTCTCTGATAACTTAGTCTGGCATTAGTGAGTGATGTTTCTGCATTTCTATATGCCAGTTCACTTTGAAGTAAATCGTTCTCGGCAATATTGCCTACCTCAAAACGGCCTTTAGAGATGTTATAGATAGAATCATTCACAGTTACGTTAAACTCAGATACTTCAACATTAATTTTTGCAAGCAATACATCAAAGAAACTTTGAGTTACCGTAAATGCCAGGTCTTCCATGTCTTCTACAAATTGCTTTTGGGCAATTTTATAACGCAAAGGCTCTGTACGGTTTCTCCATTTCAACGAATTGAATTGAAATAATGGCTGCCTTAGAGTTACAAGTAGCGGTGTACTTTGCCATGCGTAATTATTTTCTCCTCTGAATATTCCCAATCTTCCAAGCCCGGATGAAATGGACAAATTACCGCCTGTGGGAAGTATTGCCTGATTAACAGATAAATCCAGATTTGCATCAGATTGGTTGAAGTCAACAAATGAAATACCGTTCTGAGTTGAAACACTTCGGCTTCCCAATAGATAATTCGGAATATTCCCATCTGCAACCAGGCTTGGAAGCAGGTCTGCCCTAAATGATTTGTAACTCCATTTTGCTGCAACCAGTTCAAATTTAGCCGCTCTGGAAAGCGGGCTGTTATCTTTAGCAATTGCTATGCTTTCATCTAATGTTAGCGTTCGAACATTCTGAGCTTTGAGGTTTACCCCCGCCATTAAAATGAATACTAATGCAAGTAGTGATATTTTTTTACTCATGACGTAGTGCGTGTACTGGGTCTTGTTGAGCGGCTCTCTTTGCCGGAAAAAATCCGAAGACAACACCAATTAATAGTGCAACTCCGAAAGAAATAAATATTGAAACAGGAGTAACAATGGTTGCTATATCAGCAACGGCCTCTATGGCCGTACTAAAAACCATTCCCAAAATAATCCCGAGAATTCCACCGGTTATACTAATCGTTAAAGCTTCGGTAAGAAATTGCAGTTCAATATCCTTTTTTTGAGCCCCTACTGCCATTCGCACTCCAATTTCGCGGTAACGCTCCACAACCGATGCGAGCATGATATTCATAATGCCAATACCACCAACAATGAGAGAAATAGACGCTATGGAAGAAAGAACTATATTAAATATTCGCTTGGTCCGCTGCTCTTGTTGGAGGAGTTGCTCAGGAACAATGATCTCGAAGTCAACAACATCGTTATGCCGGCGTTTTAGCATACGGGAAAGAACCTCGGCAATAGACACACTGAACCGGGTATCGCTTACCTGTACTATTAATTTGTCTAATTGATTATAGTTTGAATCCCCGCCTTTTCCACTGGAACTGCTGCTTACCATCACTCCGCCGCCAAAGAAAACAGTTCTACGATTTCCACTAAGATCTTTCTTCGTAACCAGTGCGCGATTTTTAAACCGAAGCAGAACTGTTGTGGCAGGAGAAAAAATATCTAAATTATAATTTCTGATTCCCAGGCTCTCAATATTCTCCGTAGTCAGGTCTCTCTTTTTTAGAACACCAACCACCGTAAGCCACAAATGGCCAACCTTTATTTTTTTGCCAATTGGGTTTTCTCCGGCAAAGAACCTCGAGCGTACATCGTACCCAATTATGCAAACCGGTGCTGAGTTTTCGATTTGTGCATCCGAAAAATTTGAGCCGTTTACAATATCGAAGTTGTTTATTCCAAAATAGTCATCATTAACACCAACCAGCTTTCCTGTTCGCATTCTGGCATTTCTTATAAAATTGGTCTCATATACTATTTCCGGGCTTACATATTCAATTTCAGGAAGCACTTCCTGGATGCTTTTTAAATCTTCTAACGTAAGTCCCGGAGAAAACTTTTTAGCTTCTTCTTTGTTCTGGTCGTCCTCTACAGCCCCTTCTTCCTGCTCAATTACAGGCTGAATAATTACATTATTAGTGCCTAAAAGCTGCATTTGGGCAAGCACTTCCTGCTGTGCACCTGTACCAATAGCAAGCATTGCAATTACAGAACCAACACCAAAAATTATTCCTAACGAAGTAAGAAATGCACGCAATTTGTTCCTTCTTATAGCTTCAACAGCTATATCAAAATTGTAAAGTAGTTTTTGAAACACGGTTCTTTAGTTAGAAGTGATGTCTTCTTTCAAATACATTTTCTTTATTCCAGAAGTATCTTCCGGCATAGATAAAAACAGCCTGTCTTCCAATGAAACGCCGCGATGCACTACTGCCTCATTCTCATTGATCAAGCCCAGCTCCACCTGCTGCATCTTAGCCCCTAATCCGTCCTTTAAAAATACAAAGCTCAAAGAATCTTGAGCGTGAATGGTTTCCAGCGGAACAGAAATGGTTTCTTCTATTTTATCAACCAATATTTGGTTACTGGTTGTCATCGCTGGACGTAACAGGCTATCCGTTTCTGAAATTTCAATAACCACTTCATATACTTTCGAGTCTGAATTTGGCCGTTGCTCCCCAATATTAGCTACGCTGGTTACTTTCCCTGTAAGCTCTTTTCCTTGTACGGCATCCAGTTTTATAAGCACCTCCTGGCCTTCTTTTACTTTTTGAATGTCTATTTCATTCACATAGGTCAAAGATTCCATCACGGTAAAATCAGGTAGTTCTGCTACAATAGGATTCCATGCACTAATTTCTTCACCTACTGTTATTTTATTGCCGTTCCAGCTTCTTTTATAGATCAGCATTCCCTTATCAGGGGCATATACTGTAAACTTTCCCATCAAGCCTCGTATCTTATTCAGCTCGTTTTGCTTTTTTGACAACTCGGCTTCAATTTCGCTTATTTTGGCTATGGCTTGCTTAACTTTTGTGTCATAATTCTTTTTTTCCTGAGACAAAGTTCGCTTGGCTTTATCCAAATCTATTTCTGCCTGGCGTTGAACTGCCGGAGACTCATATTTAGATTGATCTAAAGCAATTTGCCTTTCCTCCAATGCATACTCAAGATTAATCAAATTGTCTCTTGCCTGAGAGAGTGTAAGCGTACTGTCTAGTTGAGCCTGTGTAACCTGAGATTGAGCCTGCTGCACTTCTAACTGCGCATCCTGCATCTTTGCCAGGATTTGAGAACGGTCCAGTTCGGCTACAAAATCTCCCTTCTCAACTACTGTACCTTCCGGGATAATCCTCTGTATCTTCATGTTATTGATCCGGAAATCTCTTACGCCTTGTGGACCCCTGATCTCTGTGGAATTTTTTGCTCTAAGTTCCCCCGTGCTTACTACTTCAACAATAAACTCTCCCTTTCTGGGCGAAGTGTATAGTTCACTGGTTTCGTCTGAACTTCCTCCAAATACTACCCAAATGGTTATTACCGAAACCACAAGCCCTATTGGAATTATAAATTTTTTCTGCATAGGTTTTCGCTTTTAGTTTTCCTCAATGATAATGATTATGGCTAAGACACATTAACTGGCAATAAAGTTTTACAATGGGTGGTTTTTTTACACCTATTTTCAATTCTCCTGAAACTCATCTTGCTGGTAAAGTACTTCGCCATAAGAGATTTCTTCGGCTGCTAAAACAAGAATAGTAGTTGGCAACTCTCTAAGCCTCTCTTGAACACTTCCATAATACTCTAAAAAATTGTCGCCAGGCTCGGCCATTCCCATAAATATCAGATCTGTTTCCTCTGATGACTCATGAAGTATTTCATCAAATGACCTACCATTAGCCACTATAACTTCCGCTTTCGCACCAGTTCTGAGTTTTTTACTCAGGTCTTCCAGGTTTTTTTGCGCATCTTTTGCTCCCTTTTCTGAGCTAACTACCATTTTAAGATATACTTCGGCACCGTACCAGCTTCGGCTGCTTTGCAACAGATATCCCAGAATCATCATTAAACCGCCATTGCCTTTTAAGCCGCCCCACCAAATGTCGATTCGTTTCCTTTTCCCAAACCCTTTTTCTTTATCGTCATGTACAATCAATACATTCCGCTGCAATCGGTGGAAAGTTGATATCATCTGACAATAATCTTCCCGTATATCGTCGTTTTCACTGTCTCCCAAAATAATGGTATTAGGAACCAGAGCCCCCAACCCATAAGCTTCAACCAATCGCTCCCCGCCTTCAAATGGGTCATCGGCAGTAATAACCTTCACCAATCCCTGAACACCACGCTTTGCTAAGAATTCCCGGATGTTGTCTTCTATATCATTTTGATGTTCATTAGAAATACGATTCTTCGTTAAAACAGTCGATACGGTTAAAAGCCCCCGATTATGAGTTATAGAAGAAGCCAGATCAATTAAGTGCCAGCGTTTAGTAGGAGCACCGGAAAGTACGAGCGGATTAGGCCTCCATGTTTTAGAATCTTCCTCCATTCTGATTCTCAATAATCCCGCACGGGTAATGGCCATCCAAATGCCTCTTCTTACATCACCCCAGGTAGATTCTAATTCGCGGCGTTCCAACCAAAAATAAATAATGAGAACAAACACAAAAGCCACGATGGTTGCAGTTGTATTTATTAAGAACATAACGGCAATACACCCTAATGCCCCAACGATAGAAAAAAACCAATGTACTTTAAACTTTGGCCGAAAGGATGGACTGCCCAGCAACCGCTCAATTCCTGCCGTAATATTTAACACACCGTATGTGGTAAGAAAAAACATGGTGAGTACAGGGGCAATCAGGTTAAGGTTTCCAAAATATACCGCCGCCAATGCTAACCCAAGTGTAACAATGGTCCCAACACGTGGAGTATCATCCTCTCCCGAACCTTTTCCTAAAGCATTCATCCATTTGGGTAAAACCCGGTCGCGCGCTAATGCTTGTAAAACTCTTGGAGCCCCCAAAATACTTCCAAGTGCACTGGAAAGAGTAGCTCCCCAAACACCAATAAGTATCGCATCTCCCCAATAAGAAATTTTACGCATGATAAGCGGGTCAGCGATCAAGGTTGAGGAGTCTGCTCTCATGGCAAGAATAATAGGCAAGCCCATATATATAATATAACCCGCACCTACTGCAGCAAACGTTCCCAATGGAATAGACCTTCCAGGATCCCTGAGATCGCCACTCATATTTACTCCGGCCATAATTCCGGTTACAGCAGGAAAGAATACAGCAAATACCACCCAAAAAGGCTCGGAATTTCTTTGAGATGTACCCCATAGCTCTATATCGGTTGGTTCCATCGGCTTGCCAAAAAGCAATGAGAGTAACGAAAGCCCTATCCCAAACATGATAAAGTATTGGGCTTTTATCGCCGTTTTTGCCGATAAAAGAGCGAGCATGGTTACCAAAATTGTAGTAACAAAACCTACCAGCTTAAAATTTAACTCCGGGAAAACTTCCACTACACTTTCTGCAAAACCAACTGTATATAAGGCTACAGAAAGTGCCTGAGCTAAATACAATGGAATACCAATCGCCCCGCCAGATTCAATTCCCAAAGACCGGCTTATCATATAATAAGCACCGCCTCCCCGAACACGCTGATCGGTAGCAATAGAAGCAATTGAAAGAGCAGTGAGAAAAGTAATCGCTGTTGAAAGAGTTACAATAAGCAGGGTGCCTAATAAACCAACATTACCTACAACCCATCCAAAACGAAGATACATAATAACCCCAAGTATGGTTAGAATGGAAGGGGTGAACACACCTCCAAAAGTACCTAAACCGTCTTTAACCTCAGGAATTACACTTTTCTCTTCTGGGGGTTGTTTAGTGAAAGGGATTTTCATCAGAATTGATCGAGCCTGGCCACTTTCAAGAAATTCAATCTTTGGAGCATGATTGTAAGAAGGATAATCTTACTGAGAGGAATCTTCTAAGATACCTGATTTGAGGTTGTATTCGGAAGCATATTTGGTTTCATCGATGATTTGCTTTGGTTCGTTATTCTCGTCCACAATAACCACTTTTGGCTTGTGAGATTTTGCTTCCTCGGGGGTCATTTCAGCATAGCTGATTACTATGATGCGATCTCCAACCTGGGTTAGCCTTGCAGCAGCGCCATTCATGCAGCAAACACGGCTTCCACGTTTTCCGGGAATGGTATAAGTCTCTAATCGGGAACCGTTGGTTATATTAACAACCTGAACTTTTTCGTAGGGAAGTAAATTTGCGGCATCCAATAAGTCCTGATCAATGGTAATGCTTCCCTCATACATGAGGTTTGCCTCTGTAACCACCATTTGGTGCAGTTTCGATTTAAACATGGTTATTTGCATCGCTTATAACCTCAAATTTCAAATATAAGGTTGTCTATCAATCTGGTTTTACCCAAATATGCTGCTATAGCAAGTACATATTTGTTGCCCGGTGATAACTGCTCAACAGGCTGTAAAGTATCTAATGAATACACAGAAAGGTAATCATTTTTGAAGCCTTTTGCTTCCAGCTCTTCTTGTTGATGTTGAAGTAATAATTTTGGTTGCTTTACTCCATTTTTTATCTGCTGCTCAACATAAGTTAATGCCTGGTATAGTTTGGGAGCAATTGATCTTTCTTCCTTAGATAAATAGACGTTGCGGCTGCTTAATGCCAAGCCATCATCAGCTCTGCCAACAGGTGCCATTAACAGTTCAATATCATGATTAAACTCCTTTACCATTTGTTCGATGATACGGTATTGCTGGTAATCTTTTTGCCCAAATACAGCAATGTCGGGCTCTACGATATTGAATAATTTATTTACCACCAGGGCTATTCCCTGGAAATAACCCGAGCGGCTGCCTCCATCCAAATGAGTGTTCAACTCTTCAATTTCTATGCTGAAGTATTTTTTATCCAAGCCATACATGGTTTCGGTATCGGGCATAAAAACCACATCCACATTTTCTTTTTTGCAGAGTTCGAGGTCTGCCTCAATAGTTCTTGGATAAGTGCCAAAATCTTCGTGTGGAGCGAATTGTTCCGGGTTCACATATATAGAAACCACAATCGCATCAGCAAATTCATGAGCCATTTTTACCAGCGAAAGATGCCCGCCATGAAGAGCACCCATAGTAGGCACAAAAGCGACTTTTTTGCCTGATTTTTTAAGGGCACGAACCTGTGCTCTGATTTCCGATATGGTTTCTGCTGTTTTCATTTTTTACGTAGAAAGAGACGCCAAAAAGCACCTCTTATAATTTCACCCTATCATTTTGAGCCTGCCTGCTCCTAAAAGCGCTCGGGGTTGTACAAAGACAGACAAAAACGAAAAATCTGCACATCTGATTAATTGTGAAGATCCTTCTCCCAAAGGGATGCCTTTGGCAGGAAGTATCCTCAGGATGACTTTTAATATTAAACCGCACGATTCATGTCAAAGCCCTGAAGTATTTGCTTGATCCTGTTCAGGAATGCGCCGCCATGCGCACCATCAATAATTCTGTGATCGTAGCTCATGGAAAGGTACATCATTTGGCGAATGGCAATTACATCACCATCGGTTGTTTCAAGAACAACAGGGCGTTTTTCGATAGCACCAGTTCCGATAATTGCAACCTGAGGCTGATTGATGATCGGGGTTCCCATAATGTTACCTACGCTTCCGTAATTTGTTAGTGTAATGGTACCACCAACCAGATCATCCGGACTTAATTGCTTGCTTCTTGCTTTAACCGCCAGCTCGTTAACTGCTTCTGCAAGGCCAACTAAATTCATTTGCTGGGCTTTTTTAATCACAGGAACAATCAAGCCACCTTCACCACCCTGGCCAAGTGCAACAGCCAGCCCAAAGTTGATGTCTTTCTTAACAAGAATAGTATCGCCGTCAACCGAACTATTCAATAAAGGAAATTCCAGCATTGCTTTGATAATTGCTTCAACAAACAATGGAGTAAAAGTTAGCTTATGACCTGTTTTCTGCTGAAACACGTTCTTATTCGCATTTCTCCATTTCACCATATTGGTTACATCAACTTCTGCAAATGTGGTAACATGAGCAGATGTCTGAACCGATTTAACCATGTGCTCAGCAATCATCTTGCGCATGCGGTCCATCTTTATTACTTCCACATCACCGGATGGTGATTTGATATCTAATTGCCCGGCCGAAATTGACCCATCACTTGATTTGGCTGTAATCGGTGTTTTAGCAGGAGCAGAAACTTTTCCGTTTTTCTTGTCTTCTACATACCCAAGAATATCTTTTTTAGAAACCCGGCCGCCTTGTCCGGAACCTGCAATACTTTCCAGTTCTTCCTGGCTAATTCCTTCTTCCTTAGCAATAGAACGAACAAGCGGAGAAAAAAAGCGCCCATCGCTTCCTATTCTTTGGGGTTCAGTTCCACCTAAAACAGGCTGAGGAGTACCATTACTCTTCATCAACTGGTCGGGTGTAATTGCAGCAACTTCTTCTTTGGTTAGTGTTGCCGAACTTTCTTCTTTTTTTGCTGAACCTGAGTTGGATTTTGAGACCGGAGCAGACGATCCTGAACTTGCACCCTTACTTGTAGCAATTATAGCAATAGGCTGGCCAACTTCGATGGTATCGTTTTCTTCAGCTAAAATTTCTACTAAAGTTCCGGCTGATGGAGACGGCACTTCACTATCTACTTTATCGGTTGAGATCTCTAACAAGGTTTCGTCTTCCTCAACTTCATCACCAATCGATTTAGACCAGCCAATAACTGTAGCTTCCACAACCGACTCGCCCATTTGGGGCATTACTACTTCAATACGTTCTCCTCCATCACCACTTCCGCCTGAGCCTGAATCTTCACTTACAGAACTTTGCTCAACGGGTTCGTCTTGGTTTTCTTCAACAACTTCTTTTTGGGGTTCTTCTTTCGCTTCTGGTTCGGGGGTAGAAACTGTTTCTCCTGCAGCGGCGGCATCTGTTTCAATAATAGCTATCGGCTTACCTACTTCGATGGTGTCACCTTCTTCTACTAAAATCTCAACAAGTGTTCCGGCTTCGGGAGAAGGTACTTCGCTATCTACTTTATCTGTAGCAATTTCAAGCAGCGTTTCGTCGACCTCCACAGCATCTCCAACAGATTTACTCCATTCGATTACTGTTCCTTCCATTACCGATTCCCCCATCTGGGGCATTACTACTTCTACCTTAGCCATAAAAATCTTTGTTTTGATGCCGCAACGGCGTTTTTAGCTGTTCCGTAAAGGACTGCAAAGTTCCGCATTATTCTAATTAGTTCAAAATACAGATAGTTCCATTTGCAGCCTACAAAATTAACCTAAAGCTTCCTCCAAATCTGCAATCAAATCATCAGGGTGTTCCAACCCTACACTCAATCTGATTAGATTCCCTGGCGAGTTGGAATGCTCTCCCTCACTGGAGCACCGATGTTCCCAGGTGCTTTCAATTCCCCCCAGGCTGGTTGCACGCCTGATAAGTTCTGAGCCGGCCACTGCTTTTAATGTTTTTGATTCATTCCCATTGAATAAGAATGAGATCATCCCGCCAAAACCATGCATCTGAGATTTTGCAATCTCATGGCCTTTGTGCGATTCCAATCCTGGATAAAAAACATCTTCTACTTTTGGATGTGCTGATAAAAACTCTGCGAGTATTTCGGCATTTTGGTTATGTGCTCTCATCCGGTAAGGAAAACTTCGGATACTTCGGCATAGTAACCAACAATCACTTGGCGAGGGAACTGCGCCTTGCCCTTGTTGAATACTTCGGATCATTTCAAATTGTTCATCTTCTTTGGAAGTTACAATGGCACCACCCAGAATATCACTGTGTCCGGCCAAATATTTTGTAGTGGAATGCATTACTAAATCCGCACCGAATTCAATAGGATTCAGATTTAAAGGAGTAGGCCAGGTATTATCTACGCTAACTCTTGCACCTTTGGTTTTTGCAATATGGCAAACCTTTTCTAAATCGGTAATTTTCATTAATGGGTTTGATGGGGTTTCGACATGAATCAGATGGGTGTTCTTTTGAATATTTCGCTGAACCTGATCTAAATCGGTCATATCAGTGATACTGAACTCTAAGCCCCATTTTTCAGCAAAATTGTTTAGCGTGGATCGTGTTCCATGATATACATCATCAGGTAAAATAATGTGTGAACCTTTTTCCAGCGACTGAAAAATTGTGGTAATAGCAGCCATACCTGATGAAAATGCTGCACACGCTTTACCACCTTCTAAATTTGCAAGTACACTTTCCAGCTGTAAGCGGTTTGGATTTTCATGGCGTGTATAGAGTAAGTCACCTTTCTGATGCCCTTTATCAGAATGTTCATAGTTGGTGGAAACCTCGATTGGCGGAACTACCGATTTTGAACCAAACCGTTTTTCCATGGATCCGTGAATAGCAATGGTCTCTATTTTTTGAACCCTCTTTTTCATGCTCATATTAACCCAAGTTTGTTTACCTAATATTGACAAAATAATGATTGGATTTCAATTTCTATAACCGTACATTTTGACCCGCATTCAAAAAATGACCATTAGTCAGTTATGGGAGTAACAGAAAGAAAAGAAAGAGAAAAAGAATTTAAGAAATCGCTGATGCTTGAAGCTGCTGAAGAGGTAATTCTCGAAAAAGGTTTAGACAGCCTGAATATGGATGAAGTTGCATTAAAAGCAGAAGTGAGTAAAGGGTCACTGTATCAATACTTCAACAATAAGAATGATCTTGTTTTAGGTATCTGCAATAAGGCAACTCTGTTGCTTAACGAAGATATCCAAAAAGTGCTTACGAAAGATCTTCCCGGGATTGATTTGGTACATATGATAGGAGCTACTTTTATGAGCTTTGTATCCGAACATCCTGAATATTTCAGGGCTATGCGGTTTCACGATAATCTAAAAGAGACCGCACAATTAGAAGACAGTACATACCATCACTCTTGTCGTGATAACATGGAAAATGCTTTTACCTGCATGGTGCGGGCCATACAGATCGGGATGCAGGATGGTAGTATAAATTCTAGTTACAACCCAAAAGAGTTAGCCATTTTACTTTGGGCTACATCTCACGGAATGGTAAACATGGCATATCAACACCAAAATGCGCAGCATTTTAATTTGTTGGATGACCTGGGCATTAACCTCAAATCTATGTTTGAAGGATACATGAAATTAATTGGCTGCGGAATAGCCACTGATGAACAGAAAAAGAATTATGACTCACAGTCATTTTTCGAAAAAAATGGAAATGCCTGAGGTAGCCAGGCAATCGAGAAATTTAAACGAATAGTTAACATCAAAAACAAAATAATGAGTAAACGATTAAGCGTTTTAGCAGCAGTGTTTTTATTTCTGACTGCAAGCGCAACCGCTCAAACAAATACAGGGAAGCAGGTAACACTGGAACAAGCCATTGAAATGGCTTTAGCAAACAGCCCTCAAATCAACAGAGCCTTACTTGCTGTTGATGATGCTGATGAACTGGTTCGTATGGCCTATGCTGAAGTGTTCCCCGACATTACATCCTCTATTAACTATACCAGGAATATTGAAATACCTGTTCAGTTTTTGCCTGCAGAGTTTTTTGGGGGACAGCCCGGCACTCTGGTTCCGGTTTCTTTTGGTACCGATAATAACTGGCAGGGAGGGTTTACTGTAGCTCAAAATCTTTTTAAAGGAGAAGCGCTTGTAGCGTTAAAAAGCTCAGCGGTATTTCGTAAAGTTCAGGAAGAAAACCTCCGTTCAACAAGCCAGCAAATTATTACTCAAACAAGAGTTGCTTACTATGCCGTGCTTGCAGCCCGGGAACAGCTACGCTTGCAGGATGCACAAATCCAGAGATTAGAAACAAGTCTTCAGGAAAATGAGGCACGCGCCAAAGCTGGTATTGTGGATGATTATGATGTACTACGAATAAGGGTACAACTCAGCAATCAACGCCCGCAGCAAATTGAAGCTAAATATGCGGTAGATGAAGCATACCGAAACCTAAAAATTGCTATCGGGCTTCCGGTAAGTTTTGATATCGCTGTAAAAGGGAATCTTAATACATTCGACATTCTGGCTCAGGATGCCATAAGCGATGAAAATGCACACCTGAAAAAGATAGACAAAATGAATCCCTATAATTTTAATTCAGAGATGATAGATTCGGTTTTACTTACCGAAAACCGCGGTGACATTCGAATTGCAGAAGCAAATCTCAGGCTTAAAGAAAAGGAAATTCTGGGGGTCAGAAGCAGGTTTTTACCCACGCTGACGGCTTCGTATAATTTGCAATGGAATGCAGCAGAGCCGGATGAACCTACATTCTTCGACAACAACAGCAGATTTCAAACCTTGGGAATAAGTTTGAGCCTTCCAATTTTTAAAGGTTTTTCGCGGGTGGCGGAACTTGACCGGGCAAAAATTCAATACAAAGACGTTGAAGAACAAAAGCGCATGGCAATTTTAATGGCTCAAAATGAAGTAGCCAGTGCAAGTGAAGAACTTGATAAAATCTTTGAAACAGCTAATGCTCGTCAACAGGCTTTGGATCAGGCGAATGAAGGATACGAACGAGCCAAAAAGAGACTTGAAAATGGATTAGGCTCTCAACTTGAATTGACCGAAGCAGAAATTCAGGTGAGAGAAGCAGAAGTAAATTATGCGCTCATGGTATTCAATTATTTAACAGCGAAGGCGCAATATGATCTTGCTACCGGTATGGTGCCTTTTGTTGACACAGACAAGTAACGAAATCATTTAACTACCAAAATTCAAAAAAATGAAACCCAACAAACAAATATTAATTCTTTTAGCTGGTGCGCTTATACTGGGATGTGGTGGGCAGGCAGAACAAACTGAAGCCCCTGAAGAGCTGGTTAAAACAGTAAATGTAACTACAACAGCTATTACACCTTCAACCTTTTTCAGCTATGTACGGGTAGTTGGCAATGTTGAAACTTCTAATGACATTATGATATCAGCAGAAGTAAGTGGTAAAGTAGCTGCATACCAGGTGCAGGAAGGCGACCAGGTTCGTAAAGGGCAAACCATTGTCCGGATTGACGACTCCAAACTAAAACAGGAAAAGGCCCGTCTTGAAGCAATCACCTCTCAGGCCAAAGAAAATTACGAGCGTCTTAAAAGAGTGTATGAGGAAGACGGAATCGGTTCTGAATTGGATTATCTGAATGCCAAATATGCCTATGAACAAAGCAATTCCGCCTTAGAATCCATTAAAGTGGATTTAGGAAATACCAGCATTAAAGCTCCATTCAATGGAATGGTTGAGTCTAAAATGGTGGAGCAAGGGGAAATGGTAAGCCCCGGAGCCCCTGTAGTACGCCTCATTGGCTCCGATGCTTTTAAAATAGTAGCAGGTGTGCCCGCCCGTTATTCTGATGCTGTACAAACAGGAGACAAAATCGATATCTGGTTCGACACCCAGTCAGCCGATACTTTACATGGAACCATCAACTTTGTAGGGGGCAGCATCAATCCGCAAAACAGAACATTCCGGATTGAAACGGTTCTTCCCGGAGATAAAAACTACAAGGTAGATATGATCGCCAACCTTCGTCTGCAAACAGTGGAGCAGGAAGGTGTTTTGGTGATAAGTGAGGAGTTTGTGTACTCGAAAGAGGACCACTATGTGGTGTATGTACTTTCACAAAATGAGCAAGGCAATGCCATAGCAGAAGAACGTGTGGTAGAACTGGGGCTTTCTTATCAAACAGATGTTGTGGTTGAAAACGGCCTTCTAACAGGAGATGAGCTCATCACTCTGGGTTCTGCATTTCTTGACGATGGAATGCGGGTAACAGTTAAAGAACAAACCGGCAATACATTAGCAGCTAATTAATCCAAAATCGGAAACTATTATGAGTACCGATAACAACAAAAACGCAAATTTAACAAACGGAGCCTCTTTGCAGGACGAAGACAACCGCAAAGAGTTTTGGATATCCTCCTTTTCCATTAACAACCGGATCAGTGTATTAGTGCTGCTAACTTTAGTGGCGATAATGGGGATTGTGTCGTACCTGACCATTCCGAAAGAGAGCTTCCCAAGTATTAACGTACCTAACATTTTTGTGGTTACTATTTACCCGGGGGTATCGCCGGAGGATATGGAAAGCCTGGTAACCCGAAAACTGGAAGATGAACTCGGCAACATCTCTGACATCAAAAAAATGACCTCTTCCTCTGCGGAAGGATATTCAAACATCAATCTTGAGTTTGATCCTAATGTAGATATCGAAGATGCACTGCAAAAAGTTAGAGAAAAGGTAGATCTCGCTAAACCTGAATTACCCGAGGATGCGGAAGAGCCGGCTGTTCAGGAAATCAACTTTGCAGAATTCCCGATCATGAATGTGAATCTGTCAGGGCAATATGATGAGGTAATTCTTAAAGAGATTGCAGAAGATCTTCAGGATAAAATTGAAGCCATCCCCTCTGTACTGGGAGTTGATCTCACCGGCGGGCTTGAGCGGGAAGTTCAGGTAGATGTGGATCTTGCCAAGATGAAATATTATGGTATTACTTTTGGTGATGTAATTCAGGCTATTGCCAACGAGAATGTTACTATTCCCGGGGGAGATATTTCTGTAGGTACAAAAAAATTCCTACTCCGTGTTCCAGGGCAATATCAGGATACCAAGCTTCTTGAAGACATTGTTGTGAAAGGTGAAAACCAACGCCCGATTTATGTGCGGGATGTGGCAAGCGTAACCTTTGGTTTTAAAGAACGCGAAACATATTCAGAACTTGGAGGTGCACCGGTAATTACGCTGGGTGTTAAAAAGCGCACCGGCGAAAACATTCTTGACACCGGTAATCGGGTAAAAGCAATTCTTGATGAAGAGTTGCCACTCCTTCCGCCAACTACAACCTATTCCATCACCAACGACCAAAGCGTGGATGTAGTAAATATGGTAAGTAACCTGGAAAACAACATTATCTCCGGCCTGATACTTGTGGTTGGGGTACTTCTTTTCTTTCTTGGTGTTCGAAACTCTTCATTTGTCGGGATTTCCATTCCGCTTTCGATGTTTCTGTCGTTCATCATTCTGGGAGCAGTTGGTATCACCATGAACATGGTGGTTTTGTTCTCCCTCATTCTTTCTTTAGGGATGCTGGTAGATAATGCCATTGTGGTGGTGGAGAATATCTACCGCTACCTCGAAGAAGGCTATGATAATTTTGAAGCTGCCAAAAAAGGAACGGGCGAAGTTGCAGTACCGATTATTGCAGGAACCATGACTACGATTGCAGCCTTCGCGCCTATGGTGTTCTGGCCGGGTATAGTTGGCCAGTTCATGAGCTATCTTCCAAAAACATTAATCATCACACTGGCAAGTTCGCTCTTTGTGGGACTTGTGATCAATCCGGTGATTTGTGCACTGTTTATGACCGTTGAAGGAAAAGAAGGAAGAGCAAAACTCACCAGAAACGGAAAACGCATTCTATTTGGAGTAGTTGGATTTTTCTTACTGATTTTTCTTGCCTCCAGCTTCATTACATGGATTATGTTAATTGCAATTGGAGTTATTTTATGGCTGATTAATAAATATGTTCTTGAGCCTATCGGCAGATGGTGGCAAAGGGATGGTTTGAACAGAGTGATTGACAATTATGAAAGCACGCTCACCTGGTCGCTTAATAATCGATTTAAAGTGCTCGGGATTTCAGTATTAGTATTGGTTCTTAGCTTTGTGGCATTAGGAGCTTTCAATCCCGGTACAGAATTCTTCCCGGAAGACATTCCTCCCCGTGATGTATATGTTCAGGTAGAAACCCCGATTGGTTCTGATGTTACGTTCACTAAAGCGATTATTGATGATGTGAAAGAAAGGATTCCGAATATGCCGCAGCTTGACGATGTAAACAGTGTGCTTGCAACATCAGGTGCGAGTATCACTGCTGATCCTGGTTCAGGGGGCGGAGGAAATACACCAAACAAAGGAACCGTTGCGTTGAACTTTGTGGACTTTCAGGAGCGGGAAGGAGATGTGTTCGAAGCCATGGAATTTCTCAGAAATCATATGAGCGATAACATTGTAGGTGCCAAAATTACTGTTGAACAACCGCCAAGCGGCCCCCCGACCGGTAAACCGATCAATCTGGAAATTTCAGGTTCTGATATGGAACAGCTTACTCAGATCTCAAATAACGTTCTTAAGATCCTGGAGGCAGATTCGGTGTTCGCTAAAATGGATGGACTTGAGTCTAACCTGCCTGAAGCACGACCTGAAGTTCGTGTAGAAGTCGATCGCGAAAAAGCCGCACTCTATGAACTGAATACCAATGTGATCGGGATGACCATTCGTCAGGCAATCAACGGGGTAGAAGCTTCTAAGTTTCGTGATGGTAAAGATGAATACGACATCATTGTTCGATTGAATGATGAATATCGTGATGATCTGAGTACGCTCGCCGATCTTACTATCTTTCATGAAGGAAACCAGATTCCATTATCAGAAGTGGCAACCTGGGAAGTAAAAGATGGTTTGGGCGGAATCAACCACAAAGACTCGGAACGGGTGATTACCGTCAGTGCTGATGTCCGTTCTGATTATCAGGCAAATGCTGTACTTGCTGAAGTTCAAGGCGTACTTGCAAATTATCTTGAGAATCTGCCCGCTGGTTATAGCCATAGCTGGACCGGGCAGCAGCAAGAGCAGGATGAATCGTTTGAGTTTCTGGGAATTGCATTCATGATCGCTGTATTCCTGATCTCATTCATTCTGGTGTCGCAGTTTAACTCGATAGCTAAACCAATCATTATTTTAAGTTCGGTGATTATGTCGATGGCAGGTGTGTTCTATGGATTAGTAACCTTCCAGATGGCATTTGGTTTGATGGCATTCCTCGGAATTATCTCGCTGGCCGGAATTGTGGTAAACAACGCGATCGTATTAATCGATTATGTGGACATACTCCGCGAAAGAGATGGTATGGATTTACGAAGTGCACTCATTCAGGCAGGAAGAGTTCGCTTTCGTCCTGTAATTCTAACTGCCATTACAACTACTCTTGGTTTGGTGCCATTGGCAATCGGCTTCAACTTCGACTTTATTGTATTGGTAGCCCACCCTCTTGAATTTCTCTCCAACTTAAGTTCGTATGTATATATGGGCGGCGAACAAGCTGCATGGTGGGGTCCAATGGCCATTGCCGTAATCGTAGGATTGTTATTTGCCACGGCACTTACGCTCATCTTGGTACCTGTACTATACAGTTTGATCGAACGCAGTCGCCGCGGATTAAACAAAGTAATGTTTGGTAAAGAAGAGCCTGGCATCATTAAAGATCAAAGCGAGCTAAACGGTAACAGCGAACCTGAAAAACTGGAACCAGCTACGGTTTAGAGTGTTCTTTCACATTTCATGTGTTAACAAAAAACCCGGCTTATTAAGCTGGGTTTTTTTGTTTGTACCGTTACTCAAAATCCCGGGTACTGGAATAATACAGGAGGTTGCTCAGAGCGGAGCGAAGAGTCTCCCAATGTCAATCAAACAGGAGCACAGGTATGAAGGTAAAGCAGGATTCATTGAAATAGATAAGATTTTTGAAAATGGAAGTCAGGAGACTTCTCTGGCATTTACACTCAAGTTACAAACCTGAATGAACAATGAGTAATAGCCATTATTGAGCCCCTAAGTGGACGCTTTATTTTTAGAGTCATTTTGAAGGCAAAATTTTGCCTTCAACAACTCCAAAACCGATACGATAGTCTTTATTTTCTGCGTAGCCGGTCATGATTATATTGTCACCGTCTTTGATGAATGTTCTCTCTTCTCCATTTGCCAACTGCACGGGATTTGTTCCTTTCCATGTAAGTTCGAGCATACTTCCATAGGCACTTTCATCATTTCCACTAATGGTTCCTGAAGCATACATATCACCTGGTTTTACATTGCAACCCGTAATAGTTTGGTGTGCTAATTGTTGAGCCATACTCCAGTACATGTATTTGTAATTAGAAGTGGCAAGCCTATGGGGTTCTTCCAGACCGTCAGCATCAAGATACACTTCGAGGTTTATATCGAATGTGCTTCTGTTTTTTTGATTTAAGTATGGAAGTACTTCCGGGTCTTGCACCAGCATATCTATACGAAAGGGAGCAAGTGCTTCGAGCGTTACAATCCACGGCGAGATACTGGTCGCCCAGTTTTTAGCCAAAAACGGGCCTAGTGGCTGGTACTCCCATTTCTGAATATCACGCGCGCTCCAATCGTTTACCAGCACCATTCCAAAAATATGCTCTTCAGCATTATCAACAGAAACCGGTTCTCCAAGCTCATTCCCAGGACCTGTAAAAAAACCGACTTCCAGCTCAAAATCTACCAATCTGCTATCTCCAAAAACGGGTTGATCAGAATCAGCGGGGATGGTTTGCCCTTGGGGGCGATGTATATCGGTTCCGCTAATTACAATAGAGCTTGCCCTTCCATGGTAGCCTACAGGCAGGTGTTTCCAGTTTGGCATTAGCGCATTTTCAGGATCCCGGAACATACACCCTACATTGTAGGCGTGCTGTTCGGAGGAATAAAAGTCGGTGTAATCCCCGATCTCTACGGGCAGTACCATCTCTGCATCTTCCATCGGCACAAAAACACGTGCTCTTAACAGGTCGTCATCCCGTAAAACAGGATTATCATCTCTCAATAAATTGGTAAGTGTATTCCTTGCTTCCTGCCAGGCGGCTTTACCGAGGCTCATAAAATAGTTCAGCGTGGAGTCCTGAAACACAAAGCGATCCGCCAGAAGTTCTCCATCAAATAATCCTGCTTCGTCCAGAACACAAAGGTCAACCACGTATTCCCCAATTGCCGAACAAAGATGGATTTCTCCTCCTTCTGTTATAAACGCACCATAGGGTAAATTCTGAATTGGGAAGTGAGAGTTTTTTTCGACAGGAATAAATGAGTTCAACATAGTTCTTTAGTTCAAAAGTTTAAGCGATTGCAAATCTTCAACCGGTTCGTCAAAACTGCAGCTACCAAACGAAGTGGCTGACAGCATTCTGAGCATTTTAATTTCTAAAAGCGGAGCAGCAAGATCTTTCCACGCAAAATAATCATCGGTGAACAAAAAATTGCCTGCATCCTCATCGTTCAAAATCAGATTTATTTCGTCTTCTGAAAGATCCTGTGTATAACTAAGTATGGAGGCACCAAATACATTTAAAAACCCGTGCATTTTGGTTTGAACACTTTTATTGTAATGCCGAACCGGATGATGTAGCCCGGCAGTAAATTTGAGGGGTACATTTTCTTCTCTGGCCGCAATCAGCACTGCTGCAACATAGTGCGCTGGAGGAAACTGATGTGCTTCAACCCCTCCGCATCTTATTTTAAAGCCCGAAAACGTATAATGTGGCAACTGCTCGTTCTGTATGCTCAAATTGTGCGCCGAAATTACCTGAAGTACAACTTCAGCCAGCTTAGGGTCGAAATCAAAACCTGGAATTTCAAAGAAAACCTGATGAGGAAGCGCCTTGGACTTACTCATCACCCGAACGCAATAATCAATAGCTTCAATTAAGTCAGACCGTTTATTTGAATACAGCACTTCGGAAGGAAGCTTAACCTCCAGCGAACTCAATCTCACTTCTTTGATCGTATTTTTGTAGAAATCAGCGATGTTTTTTACCACATTGGTGATTTCTTTTTTGAATTCGCCGAGCTCTCCGGTCTGTTTACTTACAATGGTCAAATCCAGTGGTATTGGTGCTTTTTTGCTTTCATTGTAAAGCTTTCCCAGCTGGCCCAATAAATCCGAACCGATTACGAATTTCGAGAGCATCCACGATTGCTCAGACTTGCTATGCCCAACAAATTCCTGGAAGGCATCGGGCAGGCTCAGTTTAGCAGGTGGATATAATCCTGCATAATCAATAACACCATCAAGAAAGGGAAGCAGGCTTTTTTTAACCAATGGTTCGGCTCGTTATGTAGCAGTTTTAATTCTGTTTCTTTCAACGAATTATACCAAATTTATGGTAAAGGATGTGTCGTAATTCGTAAAAAATAAAGGGGTACACAGCTCTGCATTGGGAGATTGCTTTCCTTCGCAGAGCCAGGCATTATGAGGAGAGGTCTTTGCGAGGAGCTTAGATCGTACCAAAGACGCCAATAGAATTCGACGAAGCAATCTCCTCTGCTTTACTAACTACCTTCATTATGGAGATTACTTCGTCGATAAAGACCTCAACCTCAAATAATTACCGACCTCCTCGTAATCACCGGTAAAGCCGGGATGGGGAAAGTAAAAAGAGATTTTGTATCGGTATACTTGTGGCGCTAAAGAATCAAACAGAAAACCAACTAATATGAATTCTTGTAGAAGCCAAATTCACATTAACTAAGTAAGTTTAAGGTGATGGCGTCAGCTATTTTTAAACCTTCTTTTGTAAGCTTTAACAATTGAGCGGTAGAAATAAGTTTTCCTTCTTTTTCGCAAACACCAATAAATTCCCTTTGTTTTTCCGAAAATGTATAACTGTATCGTGTTTCTAACTCTGCAAAACTAATTCCTTTTTTAGTTCGGAGTGCAAGCATTATGCGTTCTTCTGCAAGTGTGTTTAAATCCAGATGTTCAAACCCGGTTGGTGAAAAGTTTTTCTTGCTCAGATACATCTTTAAATCTGCTTCATTTTCCCACCTTTTTGCCTTTTTTAAATCTTCATCCCACCAAAAAGAATGTGCGCCCGGGCCAAAGCCGAGATAGTTTTTGTGTGACCAATAATTAGAATTATGAACCGCCTCAAACCCTGGTTTTGCAAAATTGCTTACTTCGTACCTGAAAATGCCATGCTCAAGTAATAGGTCCTCAACTACTTCAAAATGGCGGGCAACTTCTTCATCTTCTGCCGGAAGAAGCCTTCCTAGCTCTAATTGTTTGCCTAATCTCGTTTTGGGTTCTATGGTTAGCGAGTATGCAGAAATATGAGGGGGATTGAAACCTGCAAGAATGTTCAGATCTTTCTCAAGCATCCCTACTGTTTGATTTGGATTCCCATAGATCAAATCTGCTGTGAATTTTTCGATCGGAGAGTTTTTTAGCAGTTCAAGACATTGCATAGCTTCGTTCGTATTGTGCGCTCTGTTCATGAAACGAAGTAAGTCCTCATCGAAGGATTGTACACCCATGCTCACTCGATCAACCCCAACCTTAGCCAAATCTGCAAGGTATTCTGCACTTACATCATCCGGGTTTACCTCTACTGTAAATTCTTTTAGTTCTAAATCAAAAATCTGATGAATAGCATCAAAAATAGATTGAATCTCTTTGGGTTTCAGTAACGATGGTGTACCTCCACCAAAGTAAATGGTTTCTACTGGTTCTTGTGTAAAAACAGAATCCGCTTTTGATTGAATTTCTTCGATCAACTTACTAACGAAAGCCTCTCTATTGTTCTTTTTGGTTACAAAATAAAAATCGCAATACGAGCAAGCCTGCTTGCAGAAAGGGATATGAATATATATTCCGGACATGCGCAGAAATACAGATCAACGTCCCGAAGCATCATAAAACGGGTTGTCGTCGTAGGTGTCCTTTTGTTGATATGCCCGGATGTACTTCACGTAATTTGAAGCATATTTTGGAATGGATTTAATCTCTTCATCGGTGAGTTTACGAACTGCTTTTGCCGGAGAACCCATGTACATATATCCACTTTCCAATGTTTTGCCGGGAGGCACCAGCGTACCTGCTGCAACAATTACGTCAGGTTCTATTACTACTTCATCCAATATGGTTGCATTAATTCCAATTAGCACCCGATCTTTAATAGTACATCCGTGAACAACAGCCCCATGGCCAATGGTTACCTGATTGCCAATTTTGGTAGGGCCTGTTTGATTCATTACATGAATACATACATTATCCTGCACATTACTTTGATCGCCAATCTCAATAAAATTCACGTCGCCGCGGATAGTAACATTAAACCAAACGCTCGATTCTTTTCCCAGTCTTACATCACCAATGATATCAGCACTTGGTGCTACAAAAACGGTTTCGTCAAATTGCGGGGTTCGTTTAAGAAATTCGTAAATCATAGAATTTTAATTAATGCAAAGATAACCACATAAACTACAAGAATAGCGAATGATTTAAGGATGACTTTCCACCACTTTTCTTCAAATGCTTCTCTTCTGTATGAATCATTCAACAAAATAAAAAAGGTTTCGATGGTATCCACCGAAACCTTTAAACACAAAGCCTACGTGCTAATTACTTCAACTGAGCATCAATCAGCACCTTGAAACCTTCATACGTTCTTGGAAGGCGTTCGATTTTTCTTCCATTAATATAAAAAGTTGGTGTAGAGTTTACGCCAAGTGCACCACCTTCTCTCTTATCAGCAAGTACCAGCCGGTTCATTCTGGCTGAATTAAGGTCTTTGTTAAACTGCTCCATATTCAGTTTTAAGCTTTGGGCATATCCTATAAAAATAGCCTCAGCATTTCCTTTACTCCATTGCTCCTGGCCTGTAAAAAGCATTTCATGCATTTCCATGAATTTTTCCTGCTGTTTTGCCGCCATTGCAGCACGTGCAGCGAGCTCAGCATATTGATGAATTCGCAGCGGGTAGTTTTTATAGGTTACTTTAATTTGATTACCATATTCTTCCTTTGCCTGATCTAAAATAGCTCCATAGTACTTACAAGCCGGACACTGGTAGTCACTGAATTTGGTAATTTCTACTACTTTTTTCATCTCCTGAGCATTGGAAAACCCAAAAGCAAAAAAACCAAATAACAACGTTAAAAATATTCCTCTTTTCATAGTTATCTTATTTTGAAATTAGCTTTCTGCTAACGCAGCTTTTCTTTTAAAATTTCACTTTTTGTAAATGCCGCTTTAAGATAGCAGAGATTTTTTGAATAGTCAGGTCTATTTCTTCTTTGGTATTATTTTTTCCTAACGATAATCGTACAAACTCCCGTGCTTCTTCATCTGTTCTTCCCATTGCTTTTAACGTTCGGTTTGGTTTGTCTTCCCCAACCTGGCAGGCACTTCCTGTTGAGATTGCAACTCCAGCCTGACTGCATTCCAGCATTAAAAATTGTCCTTCCATTCCGTGAAACCTCATACCTAAAATATTGGGTAAGTAATTTTTGGGGCTTCCTTCCAGAGTAAAATCAATTTCATTCTGTTGCAATCCTTTTATCATTAATGACCTCAACTCCTCCGCTTCCAAAAACTGTCGCTCTTTATCTGTATTAAGTTGTTTTGCCGCTGCGGCAAAAGCTGCGATGCCTGGCACATCTTGTGTTCCTGCTTTAAAACCAAATTCCTGAGAAGTACCCGGCACATCAGGCTTCGCATCTACTTTTTTATTAAGATAAACAGCACCGACCCCCTTTGGGCCATATATCTTATGGGAAGAAACCGAAAGAGCATCAAACCATTTGGCATTAACACCAACTTTACAGAAGGTTTGTACGCAATCAGAGTGAAATAAAACTCCACGCTGCCTACATACTTTTCCCATCTTTTCGACATCATGAATCACTCCGGTTTCAGAGTTTGCATGTTGAATGGACACCACTGCTGTATCCGGTGTGATTAGTTTCTCCAATTCTGAGAAGGAAGTCATTCCATGTTCATCCCCTCTTAAACGGGAAACCTTGTATCCCTGCCGCTCAATTTTGTTGATAAAATTCCTGATCGAAGAATGTTCGGTATCAGTAGCTATGATATGATCTTTTGATTCATCAGAAGCACTCAGTAGCGCTTTAATAGCAAGCTGGTTCGATTCTGAGCCCCCGCTTGTAAATACAATTTCATCCTGTTCAGCACCTAAAATAGTTGCGATTGTTCGGCGCGATGCATCCAGCAATTGCTTCGCTTCCGAGCCAATATCATGATGGCTGTTGGGGTTACCGAAGTAATGCTTTGCAACATGTACATAGGTTTCCAGTGCAATGTCACTGATAGGTGTTGTGGCGGCGTTATCCAGATAAATCATACGTCGTACTTTTTAAAGAAATACTGTATCTTTCACGGCTTTAAATTACCTAAAATCCTAAGGCTTTAACAGCCCATGATCGCTATTCATCTGAAAGAAATTATTAACTCTGCCTTGAAGGAAGATATTGGAATGGGCGATCTTACTTCGGGTTCAATTTTTGACAGTAGTCATATTTCTAAAGGTGCATTTAAGGCAAAGGCAGATGGGGTTTTGTCGGGATTGGAAACCATTGCCCTTGCATATGAAGCACTTGGAACCAACACCGAAGTTGCGCTGCTTAAATCGGACGGCGATCAGGTTTCTAAAGGAGAAACTATTGCTGAGGTGAAAGGGCCAACTCAAATATTACTTTCTGCGGAACGCGTGATCCTGAATATCATCCAGCACCTTGGAGGTATCGCATCCACTACAAACAAAGTAGTTGAACTGCTTGATGACCCTTCAATAAAAATAACCGATACAAGAAAAACGCTCCCGGGACTTCGTGCCGTTCAAAAATATGCAGTTGTGTGTGGCGGAGGTAGTAATCATCGTTTTCGATTGGATGATGCTGTAATGATTAAGGATAATCATATTAAAGCAGCTGGAAGCATTCAAAAAGCTATTGAAAAAGTGCGTACCGGAATTGGACACATGGTTAAGGTTGAAATAGAAACGGAAACCAGGGAACAGGTGTTAGAGGCAGTGCAGTCGGGTGCAGACGTTGTGATGCTGGATAACCGAACACCCGAAGAAGTGAAGCACCTGGTGCCGGTAATCCCTGATGAAATTATTACTGAGGTTTCAGGTGGAATTACACCCGAAAATATTGCCGACTACAAAGGATGCGGCGTAGATGTAATTTCGTTAGGTTGGTTAACACATTCTGTAAAAGCATTAGACATAAGTTTTAATTTGAAATAATAAATTTGCCACAGAAATACCAAATCACTAAAATAATTTTGTGTGTTTGTGATTTAGTGGCCCCATACTAATGGATGTATTAGACCTTTTAGATATTGAATCAGAAGTATCGCTTCCAAAACGATATCGTGAGCTTTCTATAGAAGAAATGGAAAATCGTGTTCAGGAAATTAAAGCAAACTTTGGAGACCGCTTATTTATCCCGGGACATCACTACCAAAAAGATGAAGTAATCCAGTTTGCAGATGCACGTGGCGATTCTCTAAAGCTTGCACAAGTCTGTGCCACCATGAACCAGGCAGAATACATCGCATTTTGTGGAGTCCACTTTATGGCAGAAACAGCAGATATGCTTACCCGCCCTGATCAAAAAATTATCCTGCCGGATTTACGGGCCGGTTGTTCTATGGCCGATATGGCGAATATCGATCAAACGGAGCGTGGATGGGAGAAGATGCAAAAGATTTGGGGCGACACTATTTTGCCACTTACCTACGTGAACTCGACTGCAGCTATTAAAGGATTTGTGGGGAAGCATGGCGGGGCATGTGTTACTTCGGGCAACGTAAAGAAAATGCTGGAGTGGGCATTTACTCAAAAAGAACGAATTCTCTTTTTACCGGATCAGCATTTGGGCAGAAATACTGCGTATGATCTGGGCATCAAACTTGAAGAAATGGCCGTTTATGCACCACACACTCATTCTTTTGAGTATGATGGCGAATGGAAAGATGTAAAGGTTATTCTTTGGAAAGGCCATTGCTCCGTTCATGAAAAGTTTAACATACAACATGTAGAAAACCTTCGAAAACAAGACCCTGAAATAAACATCATCGTTCATCCTGAGTGTATCTTCGACGTAGTTCAGGCTTCAGATTATGCGGGTTCCACCAATTACATTATTGAAACCATTAAGAATGCCCCGGAAGGATCAAAATGGGCAATTGGTACAGAGATGAATTTAGTGAATCGAATTATTGATGACCATCCTGATAAAAAGATTGTTTCTCTGAACCCGTTTATGTGCCCTTGTCTTACCATGAATCGCATTGACCTTCCGCATTTACTTTGGAGCTTAGAGAAACTGGAATCCGGAGAAGTAGTAAATCAAATTACAGTCCCGGAAGAAGTAACCAAGTATGCCGTTCTGTCTTTAGAAAGAATGTTGGAAAGAAGTTGAAATGAGCCCTATTGAATTAATCATTTCCTGATTTTCATTGTTCCCGTTTTCTTGCTTTATTAGTCATGTATATAGTTGGTCAAAATAAACCTTAAAACAAAACTATTATGACAAATTTAGATCGAGCATTAGATATCATAAAAATGAGCAATGAAGGCCAGTTAATGGAAGCCCTTGAAAAATACTACCACGAAGATTCTGTAAAAGTGGAAGGAACCGGGGAAGTAACAGAAGGCCTTGCTGCAAACCGTGAATTTCATAAACAGTGGCTGGAAAGCATTGAACAGGTTCATGATGGAGGCCTGATAGCAATTGCTGAAAATGCTGAAACAGGCCACGTTTTTGCGGAGTCTTGGGTGGACCTCACTTTTAAAGACGGAAACCGTGTAAAAATACAAGAAGCAGAAGTGCAAACATGGGTAGATGGGAAAATTAAGCACATCCGGTTCTATTACGATACCCGCGGTATGTAAAAAAACCTTTTAGAAAGTCATTCTGAGGACGTCTTCGAAGAATCTTGCTAGATATCCAGTTAGATTCTTCGTTCTCGCCTGCCGAATCCCGAAAGCGTTCGGAAGCAGGCAGACTCAGAATAACATTTCCCTTCTATCACTTTCATTATATAACAGATTTCCATTCCTTCAGAAATGAAAGTTTTATTCCCCTTTTTTTTAGTTTTATTACTGAATTGTACCACTCTTGACAAAAAAGACGTTAATGTTTCTTCGGGTATATACATTGTTGTTTTAGGAATCGCACAGGATGCCGGTTTCCTCCAGGCTGGATGTGAAAAAGAAAATTGCACCTTATTTTGGGAAGGAAAAGAGCAAAGACGACATGCTACCAGTTTAGGTTTAGTTGATGAGAAAACCGGGCAGCAGTGGATGTTTGAAGCCACTCCTGATTTCAAAGTGCAACTCCATCATTTGAAAACGGAATCCGGAATAGATCATCAACTGGGCGGTATTTTTCTAACTCACGCTCATATCGGGCACTATACCGGGCTAATGCATCTTGGGCGAGAGGTAATGGGAACAAATCAGATGCCGGTATTCGCTATGCCAAAAATGAAATCTTATTTGGAAAATAATGGTCCCTGGGAGCAATTGGTTCGGCTTCAAAATATCAAGCTTCAAAAATTAACTGCCGATTCTGCCATAAATATTTCAGCAAATATTCGGGTAACTCCATTCCTGGTTCCACATCGTGATGAGTATTCTGAAACCGTTGGCTATAAAATTGAAACTGATGATAAATCAGTACTTTTCATTCCTGATATCAACAAATGGGGTATTTGGAACCGCTCGATTGTCGAGGAGATCTCGAACGTTGACTACGCTTTTCTGGATGCCACTTTTTTCGATGCCAATGAATTACCGGGCAGAGACATGAGTGAAATCCCCCATCCTTTTGTGGAAGAAAGCATAGAGTTGTTTAAAAATCTGCCTGAATCTGAAAAGGCCAAAATCCATTTCATTCACTTTAATCATACTAATCCTTTGATTCTGGATTCACCAGAAAGAAAGCAAGTTGAAGCTCTTGGATATAAAGTAGCTTTTGAAGGGGTAAAAATTCAATTATAAGTCTGCATAAACAGGTAATTCTTTTTTTCTTCCTGATTCTTTTGTTCTTTAAGGGGAAATAAACCGGGTATAGTATGGCAGCAAGAAGAGAAGAACCAAAAAGAAAAACAGCAACAAAGAAGGCTGGTTCTGAAGAGTTTTCAGAAAGTGAACCCGTCTTGGCTCAGGAAGGAGCTCCTGAACAATTTTCAGAATCTCAACAGGAGGAAATAACCACTGGTGGTATAGAAGGTAAATATAGAAGAGGTGTATTGACCTTAGAACTTGGCCCCGAGCTTTTACCTTCAGATGAGCAACTTATACTAATTTCGACTAGTGATAAAACTCCCATTTCTTATCAGTCATATTATCGAAGACTTATCACTCATTTAAATATCGAGGAAGATTACTTTCACAGAATGGAAGCCGATTTTGAATATTCTAATTACAGTTTTTTCCAGCTCTCACAACAGAGAATTATCGGTCTAATTAGTTTTCGCCCTGAGGAAGAAATTAACTCCATCTCCAGTGATTTTATTCGTGAGCTAACTTCCAGCTTACAACGGTTTTATAAAATCGAATTAAGTTCCATTTATGACTCTTCTCTTTATTATTCCTTATCAAATACACCTGATGAATTAAGATATTCTCCTCTCCACTTTATAGAAGAAGTAGGACTATCTGAATCAAGTCCGCTATCATATACACTACCTTATCCTTCTTCAGCAGAGCGCCGACTATTTAAAGACTTGAGCGAAGGTTGGAAGGAACTTTTAACCCATGAAGAAGAACACAGTGTACAAAAATCTCCTCAAGATAAAATAGACTTTCACCTTGATGATCCGGCGCTTGAGGATAAACTGGGGAGAAAACCGATAGCCAATAGTCTGGCTAAGCTCATTAACGATGATATTTTCGGGAATGAAAAATGTCACGCATTTATGGCTCATCTGCAAGGGCGCTGGGGAGAAGGTAAGTCCTCTTTCATGAAGTTCCTGGAAGAAGGGTTGCAGGATGCCGGAAATAATTGCTGGATAGTGGTCCATTACAATGCATGGAAAAACCAAGGCGTAGATCCACCCTGGTGGACTTTTCTGGATGCCATTTATAAGCAGGGAAATAAACAAATTTCAAAAATAGCCGGGAAAAAATATCGCAGGAAAATTAAAATCAATGAAAACATACGGCGCTTAAACAGCGGTGTTTTGCTTGGGTTGTCTATAGCTGCTTTTGCAATTTATCTGGTACTCTCTTTCTACAACCTGCTTGAGATAGATTTTCAGCTTGAAACCGACACCAAAACCATTCTATCGATTATTACTTTGGCCGGAACTGTATTTGCCATTGGCCAGGCCTGGAGTAAGTTTTTTATCCTCGATACGCCTGAGAATGCAAAACTGTTCATGAGGCGGACAGAAAACCCCTCTGCTTATATCAAGCAGCATTTCGAGGGATTGGTCAAAGACCTTCAAACAAAACATAAAAAAGGAGGACCTGACCATCATATCGCTGTGTTTATTGACGACCTGGACCGGTGTGATGGAAAGTTTGTGGTATCATTACTTGAAGGAATACAGACCATGTTCAATGAGCAAAAGGTGTTTTACCTGGTGGCGGCAGATAAACACTGGGTAGCTAAAAGCTTCGAAAATATATATTCAGAGTACACAGATACTGTAAAAACCGGAACCAAGCTAGGGTATTCCTTCATCGAAAAAAACTTTCAGCTTTCGATCCGATTGCCTAATCCTTCTAAAAGTCAAATAAGTCGTTACTGGGGGCATATCCTGAAACACAGAACGGACAACCAAACCAGAGAAAATGAAGATAAAGAAGGTCTTAAAGAGAAACTTAAGGAAACAGGCCAGGAAGCTGTGCTTTCCGGAGAAACCGATCTTGAGGAACTCGCTGAAGAATACAATACTACTATTGAAGATGCCCAGAGTATAATGCTCGAAACTGTAAATGAAACCACAGAAGATATCGAGCACTTACTGATGGAGCATCATGAGCTTTTGGGTAATAATCCCCGCGCTGTAAAACGTTTGGCAAACCAATATACTGTTTATCGTAACCTGGTACTTATTGAACAAAACAAAGTAGATCCTTTAAAACTGTTTCGATGGGTAGTATTACAAAATCGCTGGCCGGTATTAATCGACAAATTAGAACAGGATCCGACACACATCAATGACTACGATGAATTGCTGGAAGAGCTTAATCTTGTTTCTTACTCAATAGATATTGATTATGTAATGGGCAAAGAAGAGCAGCGACTTACCACCGAGGATGTAATTACATTTATGGGAATAGGCTCTCTGGCTCCACAGATCAACTATGAGTAATTTCAAAAACATATCACCTGTATTACCAGCAAATAATGTAGAAGTAGAAATTGAATTCTTTGAAAAGCTTGGATTCACCAATGTATATGATTCTCTGAATTATTCTGGCAAACTCGATTATGCGGTAATGCATCGGGATGGGCAGAACATCCACATTCAATTTCAGTACGGAAAAGATATGCCGCCTCGGAATGCCACCCAGCAAATCAAGATTTGGGTAGAGGATTTAGATGCACTTCAAACAGAATTCGAAGAAAAGGGTTTTGAAATAAAGCGCAGAGATAATACACCCTGGGGAACCAATGAATTCGGTTTTTACAGCCCCAATCATAACGCCATTATTTTTGTACATGATTTATGCTAAACAATTGTGAAATCTTTTTTGTTTATATCGTAAAGTAGTTTATTTTTTTACAAAAATTTTAAATATGGACTCAAAATCTCTATCTCCGCAAGAAAGCCTTGACCTGATATCAAAAGTAATTACAGATGCACGTAATAGCTTTAAAGATAACGGCATCATTTATATCATGTGGGGGATACTTATAACGCTTGCCGGAGCAGGGCAGTTCTTGCTTTTGCATTTTGAGCAGCATTCAATTAGCTACTTTCCTTATTTCGTAATGCCGGTTGGTGGTATTATTTCGATAGTTTACTATACAAAAAAAAAGCGTAGAGGCTCCAACATTATCAGTACACTCGTTGGACGAATATGGACCGCTGTATTAATAAATATTTTAATTTTGGGATTTGTGTTTGCCACACAACTTGGGAATAGCCTTACCCCCATCATTCTATTACTTATTGGAATTGGCACACTCGCATCCGGCACAGCATTGAAGGAAAACATGTTACTACTTTCCGGGCTTTCCATTAATGTAATGGGGCTGCTTTGTTTCTTTATCGATTATGCTTATCACTCATTGATAATCGCAGCAGCCGGATTCTTTTTTACTCTTATTCCCGGTATTATTCTGAATAAGAAAAAATAACCCACCATGAGCTTTAAGGATCTAAATCCACTTTTGCATTCTCAATTGCGGCTTTCCGTGATATCGTATCTGATCTCGAACACAGAATCTGACTTTAATCAACTTAAAGAGATCACAGATGCTACTTCGGGAAACCTGAGTGTGCAATTAAAAAAGCTTGAAGAAGCCGGATATCTAGTAATTAAAAAAGGATTCAAGAACAACTATCAACATACCGCAATAACAATAACAAAAAAAGGTATTGACGCTTTTGAAGCCTATGTAGAAGCTTTGAAAGGGTATATAAAACCGTAAAAAATTTTCTCTATTTACTTTATAAAATAAACTAATTTATTATGAAAACAATCGTACTACTATCTCTGCTATTTAAATTATCTGCACCAAATTTTTCACTGGTTAGCCAAGCTTCTACACCTCAACTTCAAGAAGTTCAACAGCAGGAATTCCCTTTAAATGGAATTCAAGATTCCATTTCAAAAGCTTTTGACCTTGCATTCGCAGAAAAAGATCCTTCCGGGCTGGATAAAATTAAAAATAACCTGGATGCACTTTCTCAAAAAAGAAACCTTCGCATTCTTACTTATTGGAAGGCATATTGGGGGTATTACAAAGCAATTTATTTTTATGCGAACAAACAGGAAAAAGAATCCGAAGCTCTTGTGGATGAGTACATTAAAAGTCTCGAAACCATAGAGAATAAAACAGCGGAGGATTATGCCCTGCTCGCACTTATCAGGGGATTTTCTATTCAGTTTAAATCATTTATTCGCGCTCCCTTTATTTCCAGTAAAGCTGCGAGTGATTTGAAAAAAGCAACCGAGCTTGATCCCGAAAACCCAAGGGTGTTTTATGTTAAAGCAAGCAGTGATTTCTACACTCCGAAAACTTTTGGAGGAGGAAAAAAAACGGAAGAGCTGCTTACAAAAGCATTAGCATTGCCAGCTCAAAAAATTAGCAACGCTACACTTCCTTCCTGGGGGCATGAAGAAGCTTATGAAATGCTCCTGAGGTATTACATAAGAGAAGGCATGAAAGAAAAAGCTTTAAAAATATATTCTGAAGCAAGTACAAAATATCCTGAAAATTACAACATAGAGAGAATGGGAGAGCGCATAAAATGAAAACCATTATCTCACTATTTGTTACAACGGCTTTGTATTCAGCCATGGCTTTTCCGCAATCAATTACGATTACGGGCACTGTTATGGATAAGGATGAGCAACCAATATACGGAGCTAACATCTACCCGTCCGGAAACCCATTGAAAGGTGTGATTTCAGATCTGGATGGAGCATTTACTCTTGAACTTAACAGTGCATTTAAAAATGATACACTGATAATTTCGTATATCGGATTTGAAACCATAAGAATCCCTATAGCAACTATTGAGCAGGCTTTGAGCATCACCCTAAAAATAAATACACAATCACTTTCTGATATTCAGGTAGTTGCAAGAGATCCGATAGCGGAAAATTTTAGTGTGAAAAAGATTGAGAAGCTGGACATATACACAGAACCGCTGGCACAAGCGGATCCCCTAAAAGCCATTACTATTTTACCCGCCTCTACTAATACGGATGAGTCTGCAAATCCGTCCTTAAGAGGAAGTGATGGAGACAGGAGCCGGGTTGTTTTAAATGGGGTTCCTATATACGAGCCGGTGCGGTTTAGCCAGATAAATGGTACGGGTTACTTTAGTGTTTTAAATCCCGAGATCATTAAAGAGCAGTACGTTTATGCAAGTAACCCTCCGGTCTCTCTGGGTAATTCCAGTGCGGGTTTAGTTCAAGTTAGCACTATCGATAAACTGACGTTTAACCAACTCCAAATATCAACCTCTTTAGCCTCAACAGGTGCTTTTCTGTCTCAAGGAATTTCAGAAAAAACTTTTTTTCAGCTATATGGCAACAATCAGTTTTCTAAAGCTTTTATAGATCTAAACAGCCCTAATGCCGATCATCTCAATTCTTTTGGCACTCAGGATGTTGGATTTAATATTCATTCAGATGTATCAAAAAACCTCTCTATTAATTTTTTTACTTATACAGTAAAGGAAGATTTTAATATTAATGCCCAGATTTTTACTTACCCGGGAAAGGCTATAGCACAGACAAAGCGTAATTTCTCTATTCTGAATGCCCGATATATTCATAGCAACTCCATAATAAGTTTTAACGGGAGCTACGATATCCGGCAGGAAAACTTTCGGCTCGGAAATATTGATTCGGATAACCACCGGTTTACTACTTATTCGTCTCTCAATTATCAGGTAAGCCTTGGTGCCAATACCATCGAAACCGGATTAAATCACAATCATAATCACATAACTATTGATGACCAAACTTCAGAATTCTTTTACGCGGCATCTCCATCATCTCCGATAGATTCTGTGTCTTCCAATCCTCGTAGAAATAGCTTGGAATCATTTTTTCACGTTACCCAAAAACTTTCAGAAAGCTGGATTTTATCATCAGGAATTAGAACAAATGCACTTTATAATGATACCAATACATACTGGACTTCCCAGTTGGGCATACGCTATTATCTGAATAATGAACATTCTTTTTTATTAAGCGGAGGAAAATATCACAACTACAATACTCCCAATTCCTTTAATACCGAATACTTTCTACAGAGCAGCTACCAGGCAGCTTTAGATTACACCTGGCGGGGAAGTGCTCATAATTTTTATGTCGCTTTATTTTATAAAAAAGAAAATGACAATTCCGACATCCAAAATTTAGGAACAAGAAATTTCTTACAAAGCAGCGGACTTGAAATTGCTTATGACCGCATATTTGGGAACTGGATAAAATTCTATACTTCTTTCAGCTTTCTGGATCAAAAAGAAAAAATATCCGGAGAAATATACCAGGGAACCAAAGATCTGGATTACTTTGTGAAATCTTCTATTTCTTACAATAATCCGAATGTTGTTGGAATATCATTTTCGTTTATTACAAGGCCCGGAACGCATTACACAGAAATAACATCTGCAAATTATGACCCCAACACAGATTTCTATAAGCCCGAATTCAGCTCTGTAATTAACAATCTTTCGTATTCTGAATACAATATTCTGAATTTCTCCCTGAATAAAATTATACCTTTTAGAGACAATAGCATTATCGCTTTTTTGTCGGTTAACAACTTATTAAATACTCACAATGAGCAGATTCTTAATTATAACCGGGATTATACTTCCTATGAAGCCGAGCCCTTTCAACTACGCTCCGTTTACTTCGGCTTGGTTTTAAACTTGAATTATTGACCAATTTTGATTCTATTCACAAATATTTTTAACCAATCATGTTCATGAATTCAAAGAGATATTTCTTTCTTGTTTTTGCTCTAGTTCTTAAAACAAATATTCTTGCTCAGTCTTATTTCCCCGGTAAATGGGGAGACTGGGAAAAGAAAAATCCGGAAGAGCTTGGCATGAGTTCAGCTTGGATTGATTCAGCCATCCAATATGCTCAACGAATGGAGTCAACTAATCCCCGAAATATGGAAGAAAATCACTATGGTACTTTTGGAAGAGAACCTTTCGGATATGGAATTGGGCCATTCAAAGATCGTGGAGCTCAAACAGGAATTATCATCAAAAACGGTTATATCATCGCAGAATGGGGTGAGCCTTTTCGAGTGGATATGACGCACAGTGTTACTAAAAGTTTTCTTACCTATACAGTTGGGATTGCTTATGATAAAGGATTGATCAGAGATGTGAATGATAAAGTCGATCAATATATGGCACCAATCTTAGTTATGAATTGGGATGATAACAGAAACAAAGCCGATCATTATGGTTCCCAAAAAATAATAGAGCCTTTTAAAAGTGAGCATAATTCAAAAATAACCTGGAATCATTTGCTTCGCCAAACCAGCGATTGGGAAGGTACGCTTTGGGGAAAACCAGACTGGGCTGACCGCCCGGGCAGAGACCGTTCTCAATGGGGAAAAAGAGATCGACATGAACCGGGATCAGTGTATGAATACAATGATGTTCGAGTGAATCTTCTTGCCTTAGCTGCAATGAATGTTTTGAGGGAACCTCTTCCAAAAGTTCTGCGAAAACACATTATGGATAAAATTGATGCATCACCAACCTGGCGCTGGCAAGGCTATGAAAATTCCTGGGTGGCAATTGACGGGCAGCAGATGCAGGCAGTAAGCGGTGGTGGACACTGGGGAGGCGGAATGTTCATTTCAGCCAGAGACCAGGCCCGGTTTGGTTTATTGACCCTGAACAATGGAAATTGGGATGGAGAACAGCTGGTTTCAGAAAAATGGAATAAGATGGCTCAAACTCCGGGAACAGCAAATGACAAATACGGATATATGAACTGGTTTCTGAATACCGATCAGGAACGTTTGCCCAGTGCGCCAGAGTCTGCTTTTTTTCATTTAGGCGCAGGAACCAATATGGTTTATGTTGATCAGGAGGACGACCTGGTAATTGTTGCGAGATGGATCAGACGCTCTGCTATGGATGGTATTGTGAGCAGGGTTTTAAAGGCTATGAAAAATTAATTACTATGCGGTATCAAATATTAAACATAAACAGTAAAATAAGAATCCCTCTTTTCGGTTTTCTTCTCGCCACCTTTGGCTTAAATGCACAGGATACTTCGAAACTTGTAACAATATCTGTTGAGTATAACAATGACCAAGAACCTACTTTTTATTCTTACAACAGAACTAAAATACCTTATGCCTTAGTTCTTTCTTTTACTAGCGTGAGAAATACTATACAACCAAGCCCCAGTCCATATTTATACACAGCAAAACCAGGAAAAAAGAAAATCTTAACTCTTGCTAGAAGCGGTGCAACAACAGGAAATGTTACGTATCAATTTACTTGGAGTTATTCACGAGGATGTCACAAAACTAAAGTAAAAGATGATATAGAGTATCTGCTTCCAATTCGGGAAAATAAAACTACTAAAATATCAAATTATTATTATGTAGGAGAGGTGGTAAATCAGGAGGGGCCAGAAGATTTTTACGTTTTGGGATTTTCTTTGAATCATTTAGATACTGTTTTTGCCGCTAGACGGGGAATCATTTCAACCATCGTAGATGAATATGAACAAACCGGACCTGACAAATTTTATTCAAAAGAGAAAAACTTAGTCCAAGTATTACATGATGATTGTACTTTTGGTTTTTATTCGAACCTTAAAAAAGGGTCTTTTTTAGTAAAAGAAGGAGATAAAGTAAATGCCGGAGATCCAATTGCTCTTCTAGATTCCAAAAACAAACCAAAAAATGGAAAACTAGCTTTTATGGTACTATATACTAATCCTGATTTTCTACGAGGTAACTCAACAAACGCTAGGCGTTATGTGATTCCTAAATTCCGCACTTTAAAAGAAAAATCTATTCAGCTCGAGTTAGGAAAAGATTACACTTCATTTCACCCTAGCGATATTATAACACAAGAAATGAGCCGAAGGGAGCGTAAAAGATGGAACAAAAAAAATCAATGACAGTATTGTGAACCAGCTATCCGCTGTTTTGATAGGAGCCACCGGGCTGGTGGGCTCTCATTTGCTTCAACTTCTGTTAGAGGATGACAGATACAATTCTGTAAAAGTTCTGCACCGAAGAATTACCGGAGTTTCACATCCCAAATTAGAAGAACATGTCATAGATTTTGATCAACCCGAAAGCTGGAGCGGCTTAGTTACAGGCAACCATCTGTTCTCGGCAATGGGTACCACTATTAAGAAAGCGGGAAGTAAAGAGGCTCAGTATAAGATTGATTATATCTATCAGTTTGAAGCGGCAAAAGCTGCATCCAAGAATAATGTTAACGGATATGCCCTTGTTTCCTCATTGGGTGCTAATCAAAATTCGGGATCGTTTTATCCAAAAATTAAAGGAGAGTTGGATGAAGCGGTACAACAACTTAGCTTTAATAACACCCTGATCCTTCGGCCATCTTTTTTGGATGGGAATAGAAAGGAATTCAGGTTGGGTGAACGAATCGGAATTGCAGTAGCAAATGTACTTTGCAAGCTTCCGGGCTTAAAGAAATATCATCCTATCAAAGCGGAAACAGTAGCTAAAGCAATGATCAAAGGGGTTAATACAAAGCCCGAACAAACCATTTTTGAAGGCCAGGAAATTAAATTACTGCTATGAGTGAGCAGAAATACCCTCAGGTTCAGACTTTAATTAATTGTATTAAAAAGTACGATTTGAAGTTCGAAGTTATTACACCGTGCCGGATTTCTTCCGATATCATTTATGATGAAGAAGTAAAAATGATTTATCAGGATCAGGAGTTTATTGTACCTGTTGATAATGAATACGAAGATGTTGAGTTAAATAATCCTGCAGTATTTTTAAACATGATACTGGATGAGGTTACACATTTCGAAGAGTCAGAAGATATTTATGAATGGCTTACTTATGTAACAACGCTCGCTAAAGACCCGGAGATTGTAGAATTTTATAATCGGTTATCCTCCGTGGTTCCAAAAATCCGGGCTATTGTTGGAAATGAGATCGAACCCATTCCTCATTTCGAAATCGAGTTGAATACAGGAATGGCCCAGGCATTGAGGACAGCGATCTTTAAATTGTAAAGCACCCACTTTTCTTCTACATTTTCTGTTCAAAAATCAACCTATCTATTACCAATATGAAAATACTTTCCTCACTCTTATTTTTTTTACTTGTCTCGACATCTACTTTCGCACAATCTTCCAATCTCAGAGAAATAATTGATAAACGCTCTTCTGAAATTGAAGAACAAGTCATTGAATGGAGAAGATATTTTCATGAAAACCCGGAGCTTTCAAATAGAGAATTTAATACAGCAAAAAAAATTGCTAAGCATTTAAATGACTTAGGACTTGAAGTACAAACCGAAATAGCTCATACAGGAGTTGTCGGAATTCTTAGAGGTGGAAAACAGGGGCCAGTTGTTGCTTTACGAGCCGATATTGATGCACTACCAGTTGTTGAAAGAACCGATGTTCCATTTAAATCCACAGCACTTGGAGAATATCAGGGTAAAGAAGTTGGTGTAATGCATGCCTGTGGCCATGACACTCATATTGCCATTTTAATGGGTGTTGCTCAAATACTGACAGAAATGAAAAGCGACTTACAAGGAACAGTGAAGTTTATCTTTCAACCGGCAGAAGAAGGTGCACCAAAAGGTGAAGAAGGTGGAGCAGAACTGATGGTTAAAGAAGGGGTGTTAAAAAACCCGGATGTGGACGCCGTTTTCGGACTTCATATTTCTGATGATACCCCGGTTGGAGAAATTGAATATCGGCCTCATGGAATCATGGCTAGTGTTAACAGTTTCGACATTAAAGTAACCGGAAAGCAAGCTCACGGTTCTGCTCCCTGGAATGGGATTGACCCAATCGTAACATCTGCTCAAATTATAAATAACATCCAGACTATAGTTAGCCGGAGCATGCCTTTAACTCGTCAGGCAGCAGTTGTAACTGTTGGGGTGATTAATGGCGGTGTTCGCAATAATATTATTCCGGAAGAAGTAACCATGCAGGGAACTATTCGCGCTTTGAATGAGGAAATGCGTCAACACATTTTTAAACGCCTAGAAACAATTGTAAAAAGTACCGCAGAAAGTAATGGCGCAATAGCTGAACTAACTATCAATAAAGGGTATCCGATCACATATAATGATCCGGAACTAACGGCTCAAATGTTACCGACTTTAGAACGTGTAGCTGGTAAAAACAATGTAAAACTGATTAACGCTATCACCGGAGCTGAGGATTTTTCCTTCTTTCAGGAAGAAGTTCCTGGACTGTATTTCTTCATTGGTGGACTACCAAAAGGCGGAGTTGCTGCAGGACATCATACCCCCGACTTTTATATTGATGAAGCCGGAATGAAACTTGGTGTAAGAGCTATGGTTAATTTGGTATTTGATTATATAAATCAAACAGGCCATTAAAATTATATAATCATGAAAAAGTATGCCCTGCTTGCCTTACTATTTGTTCAAAGCACCTTTGTTTTCCCCCAGGATTATAGTAAAGCGATACAAAAAGCAGATTTTGAGGGACTACATTTCAGAATTGCAGATGTGTTTCTGAATTGAGAATATGGTCTATCCTACAAAGTGGACAGGTTATGAGCTGCTTGATCATGGAAACAGCCGAAAGCTGGAACAGTTTGGGAATATACTTTTAGACCGGCCAGAACCTTCCGCTATTTGGGTAAAATCTCTTCCCAATTCAGAATGGGAAAAGGCAGATGCGGTTTTCACCGAACAAGAAAACCAAACAGGCAACTGGAACAAACTAATTGATGATTGGCAGATGTCATATCCGTTTGGTGATTCCAAGCTAATATTCAAACTTAAGCAAGGAACGTTCAAGCATCCGGGCGTTTTTCCTGAGCAGGCTGCAAACTGGGAATTTATCAAAGGTAAATGCGAGGAGATTCGATCTGCCGGGATCGTTCCTAAGGTTCTTAACCTTTTTGCATACACCGGCGGGGCAAGCCTGGCTGCAAATCTTTCGGGTGCAGAAGTAACCCATATTGATTCATCTAAAAGTGTAGTTGCCTGGGCAAAAGAAAATGCCGGGTTGAATGAGATTGATACAATTCGCTGGATTGTGGAAGATGCTCCGGCTTTTGTAGAAAAAGAAATTCGGCGAGGTAATACATATCACGGAATTATTATGGACCCACCCGTATTTGGATTAGGACCAAAAGGCAGCCGTTGGAAACTAAACCACAATCTGCCAAGGCTGATTGAGAATGCAATGAAGATTCTGGACCCAGAGCATCGGTTTTTTATTCTGAACACGTACTCACCTCAACTTCCCCTTAGTAATTTGAAAGCAATACTTTTGAATATGAAAGGGTTCTCCAAAAAATTTGAGTGCACAACTTTAGGACTGGTAAGCAGCAAAAAAAAAGAATTGCCTTTGGGGAATTTAATCAGGTTTTAGCCTCTTATTTACTTAGGTCTTGTACAAAGCTAATAACAAACAACCGCATTACATTCATGAAATCACTAACAGCGTCACTGCTTCTCCTGCTTTTACCTCAACTAAGCTTTGGGCAATCAGATTCTGAAGAAAAACCTTCAAATAAGAATTGATTTCTTTTCTTAGAACTCTTCCATAGTTGTCGAAATTCAGTTTCAAAATGTGCATTATTCTTCAACTCTGGAAGAGTTAAATCAAAGCTTATTGCTGCTGCTTTTGCTTAGCTTTTTCAGCAGCATTCATCTTTTCTATTTCTCTTTCTTTCAGCTTAATCTTCTCTTCCTTCGTCATGTGTTCGAGCTGACTTTTTTTACCGGCAAGGTCATTATACAAGCCTTCAACACTTCGTTTGATCTCGTAATTATCTCCACCAAGATTAACCGCTACTTCAACTACTCGATTTCCATGTTCATTAATAGTAATTTTCGCATCGCCCTTTGTCTGGCTGTTTTCATGCAAAAATGCATTAATTCTTTCTTCAACTACCTCATCCGCAATATCTTTCCCTACTTTAACATCAAAAGAATGTAAAGCCACTTCATAAAATGGTCGCTCCACTTTTTCTTCGATTGGAAGAATATCAATGTTTTGAAAGGTGAATATTGACTCTAGCCGGGTTTTCTTTTCTACGGCTGCGTTATAATCAGAAGTGGGAAGTACAAGAACTATTTCTTTTAGTCCTTTACTTTTCTCGTTGGCATATTTTGATTGATAACCTCCACTTTCTTGCTCGAAAATTACATCATTTACTATCACTTGATTCAGATCTGTATTTTCTGATTCCTTTAGTTTTGCTGTAATGTCTACTCCTTCAGTTTCGGCCATACCAATAATCATATATCCGATCTCTTCTTCGTGCTGAACAGGAATAGAGCAAGCGATAAAGATTAAAGCCGTTAATACAAATGAGGCTGCGATTTTATACATAGATTTCATTTTTCCGGGTTTTGAATTGCTGTTGTTTAACCAATCACCCAGGTTCTTGAAAGAAGAATCGTGCTTCGTGTTTTTTAGTTTTGCAAAAGCGTCCGGCAGGCTCATACTGTTACCCAATGGATTTGATTTCTTTGATAACGTGAGAGGTTTCATGGTATAAGTTTTTATTTGATCGTTGACACGCAATATTTTGCGTCTTTATATCATTAAGCTTGATTGGTTTTGAACTTTGTTCTGACTTCACATCAAGCTGCACCATGAATTCCTTCAATTTTTTTCTGGATCGACTTAACCGTGACTTTACGGTCGATTCACTTTTCTCGTTCTGAATATTGGTGATCTCTTCAATCGAAAATCCACCAATTTCAAAAAGCAGTATGGCAGCCCGTTCCTTTTTGTTGAGTTTTGATAGTGCCCCAACCAACCATTGGTTGTCATCGAAATAATCATCCTCAAAAACCTGGAAAGCAGCTTGGCCTTCCTCGGAATGCAGCGAAACAAACCTGCTCCAAAATGGCTTGCGAACCGAATCATAAAAACACCTGGTAATGATCTGAAACAACCAGCTTCTGAACCGGTTTTTATCCCGAAGCGAGTCAAATTTTTCAAAAGCCTTGAGTAATGCCTGCTGCATTACATCTTCAGCTTCCGCTTTTGATGACCCTGAGCATAATGCCCGGCAGTAATTTACTACATCATTGTAGTGTGGTTTCAGTAAACCGGTAAATTCAGAGTTTGACACAGAATGTTTTTAGGAATTCATGTTTGCGCGCAATCAGCCATAAGACGTGAACCAATCAACTAAAGTCGCAAAATAATTTTATGTAAGCATTTACATAAGAATATGAGAACACGGTTCATTATTATTTGGCTCATAAATATTAAATGTACTCATGAAAAACGTTCTGCCTCTAATACTCCCATTTCTATTTCTAACAGTTATTCTTTCTGCTCAGCAAGTAACAGTGATTGACCCTCCCTTTTGGTGGGCAGACATGCCAGTAGCTGAACTTCAGATTCAGCTTTATGGCGAAGAGCTTGGGTACTACAGGGCATCTGTTGATTATGAAGGCATTGAGATCATTCGCCAAATTGCCGTTGATTCCCCAAACTATCTGTTCATTTACCTTGATATTTCCAAACACGCAAAGCCCGGGCAGCTAAACATCAAATTAACGAGGGATGGAAACAAAATAGATGTTCCTTACCAATTACTGCAAAGAGAAAGCAGCCAAGGGCGTTATCAGGGGTTCGATTCAAAAGATGTAATTTATTTAATGATGCCGGATCGTTTTGCAAATGGTAATCCGGATAATGATTCTATTAAAGGAATGCTGGAAAAAGCAAACCGGCAGGATCCTACAAAAAGGCAGGGCGGAGACATCCAGGGAGTACGGGATCACCTTGATTACATTCAGGAAATAGGAATGACTGCTATTTGGTTTACTCCCATTATTGAAAATGATATGAAACCCGAATACGGCGCCTATCACGGATATGCCGCAACCAACTTGTACAAGGTAGATCGGCGCTATGGAAGTAATGAAGAATACAAAGCGCTGATTGATGAGGTTCACCGGCGCGGGATGAAAGTAATTATGGATATGATTAATAATCATATTGGAGATCAACATTGGTGGATGAAAGACCTGCCCACTAAAGATTGGGTTAATGATATAGAAAAGTTTGGTACAACAAGCTTCAGAGGATCTGTAGCATCCGATCCTTACGCTTCAAATTATGATATAAATAAGCTCACAAAAGGCTGGTTTGTTCCGGAAATGCCGGATTTAAACCAGAACAATGAATTATTGGGAGATTATCTTATTCAAAATACACTTTGGTGGATTGAGTATTCGGGAATTGATGGCATCAGAATGGATACCTATGTATATCCCGACAAAGAATTTATGGCTCGCTGGGCAAAGCAGGTTTTAGATGCCTACCCTACGCTGAATATTGTGGGAGAAGCCTGGGTAAACACAGTTCAGATGTCTGGATTCTGGCAATATGATGACGAAGGAGCATCTGACGGGTATCAATCGAATCTGCCAAGTGTTACCGATTTTCCATTTGCCAATACAGTAAGAAGTGCCTTCAATCAAAACTTTGGATGGACCCAGGGCTTAAGGAGTCTTTATTATCTTTTTGCCCAGGATGCTGTCTATGAAAACCCGATGCTCAATGTAATCTTTCTGGATAATCACGATATGGGTCGCATCTTCGAAACACTCGGTAAAAATAAAGAGCATTTTAAAATGACCTATGCTTTTTTAATGACAGCCAGAGGAATCCCTCAGGTTTACTATGGTACAGAACTTATGATGGAACACGAAAACCGGGGAGGAGATGACGAAGGCTGGCGGCAAACCATGCCAGGCGGCTGGCCTGATGATACAAGAAGTATATTTACAAAAGAAGGAAGAACTACCCAGGAAAATGAAACTTTCGAATATGTTAAAACACTAACTAAATGGAGAAATACCTCCAAAGCAGCACAAAAAGGAAAGTTTCTTCATTTTGTACCTGAAGAGGATATATACGTTTATTTCCGAATTCATGAGCAGCAAACGGTAATGGTAATAATGAATAATAATGCAGAGGCCAGAACGATCGGCAGAGATCGGTTTGCTGAAATTCTGGATGGCTTCACCTCGGGAAAAAATATCCTCACCAAAGAGGCCATCAATGTTCGGAGGAATTTCAAAGTACCCCCTAAAACAACATCTATCTGGGAGTTGGAGAAATAAAGCCTGAGTTAGTCATATTTGATAGTGAAGCTGGATTACTGGCACTTTTTTATTAGTTATATTGAGATCTACTGTTTGTGATAGAATGTTTTTTTTGTACGTTCACGTAAATTGCTTTTATTCAAGTTTTATCCTGAACTCTACTAAAATAATGTATCCTTGATGAAACACATAACAGTTAAAGTAATCGCCGGGCTTCTGTTGCTTATTGGGTTTTCGTTTTGTGATCTGCCTCCCAGCGAATCAGACAATGAAAACACCATTACATTCTCTTACATGAACCCTGGCGGGGCAAAAGCAAAAAATGTCGAGAACACTTCTGAATATGCCTGTTTTGTTTCAGTTCGGAACCAGGCAGGCACGTATGATTATTGGAGTATTTATCTACACTTTCCGGAAGGTGTAGCCCAAACAGGCAACGGCCACAAAGTTAAGATCAAATACCGCGACCGGGATAATGACGGAGTGATCCGGCGATTGGCTAATTGCTGGATACCGGCATCTCGTGAGGCCGCTGATCTGTTTAACCAGGTGTTTAAAGCCTCCTACGCCGACCAGGTAAGAGCGGAAAAAGCATTAGCCTTAAGCAGTAGTACACGCTTTTGTAATGCTGATGGATTTTGCTGCCCGGAAGGATATGTGTGGACAGATGAAAGCAGAACCATTTGCTATCATTTCGATTACGGGTATTCCTTACCAGAGATCGTAGTGGACGCTGAGCAAGGAAATGAAGGCGACCCGGGTGGCGGATGGGACACCCCGCCGCCGCCGCCGGATGGCAACAATGGGCCTCCTAACAATGGAAATGATAATAGCGGGCGAACTCCATGTACAAACTGCGATCCCGGTGGTTCGCAAGAAGACCCATGCCAAGAGACCGCCAGTGGCGGACAACCCATTGAGTGTGAACGGCCTTGTGACGTTAAGGCCAACGAAATTAAGAATGCGTATTCAACGGTAACCAGTCAAACCGCCTCAACCTTAGAAACCGTTATTGAACAGCAGGCATCCAGGTTTGGGATTAATAACAGTGCAAAGCTACAACATTTCCTGTCGCAGGCTGCTCATGAAACAGGTGGTTTATCCACCGTTAATACAAGTGAAAATTTAACTTACACAACCCCTCAACGAATCGTTGATACCTGGCCTGGCCGATACTCTTTAACTGATCCAAGTAAAACGGATCCCACCCCTTACGTAAATAACCCCCAGGGATTAGCCAATCACACATATGCCAACCGAGGCGGCAACGGTAATGAGGCCAGCGGAGATGGCTGGAAATATCGAGGCCGGGGGGCATTTCAGTTGTCAGGTAAGAATAATTACCGGGACTTTACCACGTTCTACCAGCAGGAATATGGGAGCACAACAGATTTTGTATCGAACCCTGATATTATTTCTTCCAACGCCACCATTTCCATAATTAGCGGACTTTGGTATTTTAAAACGCGAGTTTTAAATACATTATCTGACAATCAACTAAACCCTGAAACAGTGACAAGAAAAATAAATGGTGGTGATACTGGTTTAGATGATAGAGAAGCCAAATTTAACCAGGCCCAAACCAATATAAACTGCGAAAGTGAAAGTCAAAACTAAGGATTTAAGAAAATGAAAAACTCAAAAGTATATATCCTTTTTAGTGTACTAATAGTTACGGGTGCAATAGTGGTATTCACTGTTGGCGGTACATCCGTTGAAAAAAATCAGGGTATAAACGATGCTGCCCACCCACCACAACCAACCAATTATTTTAACTTACTTAAAAACAAAAATTGGTTTACCTATGATGGGCCTTCGGGAGAGATTGAAAATATAAATCGATATACGGTTTTTGATAATACCTATCATTACTTATATAGGGACGGCAAATTATTATACAAATACAAATATCATTTTGCGGATAACTGTGTGTATAAACCCAATAGTGTAGGGCAAAATACATCCGGTACATACATGGTTTATGAAGATGATATTTGTAATGAAATTACCTCTATTACAAGCTCCAGGCTTTCCCTTATGAATGCCGAATCACTCAGAATTATTTTATATAAAACCAGTATTAGTGATTAGGTTGTGTAAGTTGATCTCTTATTTGACCAGTCTAATTGGAACAGTAAGAACACAGGTAACGGCACCACATTCACCCTAAAAACTCAAGATCTTATTAGTGGAACAATGGTAAACCCTGCAAACTATATAGCTGCACAAATCGACAATAATGGAAATGCCACTCAAGCTTGTAATCAATAAGATTATAAAAACATTAACATTACTTTTCTTTGGAATATTTGTTTTTTCATGCACTCCTTCAAAGGCACAAACCATAGCGGTACTTGAAGATTTAAAAATCAATAATCAGGTTGGATATAATTCAACCTCATCCCAGTTTTTAAATGCAATTGGCAACCCAACTTCAACATCAAGTTTTGTTGATGAATTCTCAGATATAACCATACTTCGCAAAATTTATGGGGCAACAGAGTTTCATTTTTACCAGGATAAGTTGTTGTATTATTACATAAGTACATCGAATTTTACAATGTACTATCAGGGAACAACATTAACGTATTGGCAAACAAATTTTCTGCTTCATACAATAACAGATCAAATGGCTGGATTACCGTGTGGTTTGCTGATACTAACTTGATAATGACCATTAGATATAATAGCTCAAATATTATAACTAATATTGATTTTAAATCGGCTGGTTGATAATTGGAAGTGTAGCTCCTCCTCATCGCAATTCTTAACTGTGTTGACAATCCTAGTTCTCCAAGTAGTTTTGTCAGCCATGTGTGGTTAACGCATAAAAGTCATCCAACTGATCCTGCCTGATAATAGGAGAATCCAGATTCATCTCATCCATGATTTGCTTATTTCTCTGTGGGCCTGTTGCATAAAATATCTTCAATTGCTCTATTTCATTGTTGAAGTAATTGGTTGTAAACTTATCACTAAAATCTGACCTCTCTATCATGCGTTGAAACTCACCGATCAGTTCGCCTGATGTACCCTCTAACACTTGATGAGCCATCGCCTCAACATCGGGATCAATATCAATTTCATACCTCATTGGGGTTAACCTTCCCAGCAATTGTTTCGGCAGGTAGCAGGCATTAATCAATTCGTTCCGGCTCAGATAAAGCATTTTGAGTAAAGCACCCAATCCCTTTCGTGTCTTCCCATGACCTTTAAAACAGCCATATACCTTTGGATAATCTTCAGGAACCCGCATTGACAACCTGAACTCTCTCTTATTGCCCCTGCGCCGTGTTGAGATGTAATAATAGGTTTCCGGTTTTTTATTGGCGTGGTTAAATGGCGGGCGCAGCGATCTGATCAAAAGGTTTTCGAGTAATACGGCATCCACTTCGGTTTTACATACCTCAAAGCCAATTCGTTCTGTCTGTGCAATCAGGCTCTGTACTTTTCTCGACTTTGAATACCGGTAAGATGTTACTCTTTTGAACAGATCTTTGGCTTTACCTACATACAGTACATCATCTTTTCTGCCATACATGGTATAAACACCAGGTTCGTGTGGCGGAATTTCCCCAATCGCCGTGTTAACTCGATCTTTTTGGGTTTCAGAAGCAGGTTCAAATAAATCTAACGTCATACGATTTACTTAATATTAAAATCCACCGAATAAACGGTGTTTCCCCATATCAATTTTAAAACACCACCTGCTTTTGTTTCTTCAACCAAAATGGTAAAACCTTCAATAGATTCGCCTTGCTCAGAAACACTCATTGGTACCCGGCCTAAATCTCTGGCTTCATCATAAGTTCTTCCATTTTGTCCGGTTTGTTTGTTGATGATTAGCGTACCTCCATCTGCTTCCGGAATAGTAAACAACGTATATTCACCCGCAGGTACATGGAGATCTCCAACAGATAAACTCTTTGATGTTTTAAAATGAGCTGCACGGTTTGCGCCGGTCCTCCACCGCTGGCCATAAGGCACAATTCCACCAAATAACTTTCTTCCCCTTTTTTGAGGTGACCCATAAGACACGTCAAAAACTGCTCCATTAAAGCTAAACGATTCTTCTACAGCTCCCGATAACGACCCAAAAGGGCTTCCGTTTTTATCCGACTTTGCAAATTTTGCCGCTATCACATCAATATCAACGTTAGGAACCCGGTTCACAGTAAGCTTACGGGTTGTTTGGGAAGCATCCAGTTTGATGATGTCGCCGAATGAAGAAACATGTACTCCCATAACACCGCGCGAGGGATGGCGAATGGTCATGGAATCCTTTTCGATCTTCGCGATTATAAATGTGGCCGCTCTCGAACCTGTTAGCAATCGCTGGTTAATACTGTCTGCATCTGTTTTCACCGCATTGTTAAAAGCCAGCTCAAACGGCCAGTGAACCATATCAATAAAAGGAAGAATGCCTTCTTCATATAAAGATGTTAGCGTCCGGAATGTACCATCGTTTGTGCGTACTTGGGTGGTAAGACTGTCTCCTGTTTTTGCATACGATCGAATAATACTCCCTGAACCTGAAAAACCCGAATCAGGACTATGCCGGTTCATATACATTTCTGAAATACCACCATTTTCATCCAAAGTAATACCATAAGAAGTAAGTGTGGTTCTCGGGCTTCTCAATACCACTTTAGCTGTTAATCCATTTTCCGTTTTCTCAAAAAATTCTACTGCAAGCGTATCGTTACCCAAAAGAGTAACATAACCTGCTTTATTTGAATTGTAATTTTGTGTTGTACAGCCTGCAAAAATAATCGCAAAGACAAATATCGAGCCTGCTAAATGTGTGAGCTTCATGTTGGCCAGGTTGTTTGTTTTTTTAAAGAAACTAAAATCTATTTTCTGATGCTGAAAATTATTTTAAAACCGGGCTAAAAAAATAGTTAGTTCAATAAGGCTTTTAAAGTTTCCGTTTGTACAGGTTTTTTAATGAAATCAGAAACCTTCTCATCCCATTCAACTTGATAAAGTTCTTGCTTCTTGGTGTCTATCCTGGAGCTTATCACAAAAACTTCTACCGCCTTTTTTATTTCAAAACGAATGGACTCAAATTCATTAAGAAAATCCCAGCCATTCATTTCCGGCATGTCGATATCAAGGAGTATTAAATCCGGAAGATCGTGTTCTTGCTCCATCATCTTTTTAATACCTTCAATTGCTTTCCTGCCATTTTCGAAAGTGGTTATGTTCCCTTCCGGAGTAAGTGACTTTATGATTTTTTTGACCCCATATGTGTACACTTTGTCATCGTCTATAATACAGATGCTCTTCATCTCTTTCATGTTAGCTTTATTTTAAATGTTGTGCCTTTACCAAGCTCACTTTCTACAGTTATTGACCCCCCCAGCGATTCAATCTGGTTCTTGGTTATAAATAGCCCGATTCCTTTTGAGTTTTCATTTCCATGAAATGTGCTATACATCCCAAATAACTTGTCGCCATGTTTTTCCATATCTATGCCTAAACCATTATCCGCCACTTCAAAATACACGTGGCCTTCTTTTTTATACAAATTGATATGGATAGCAGGCTTGCGATCAGGATCGCGATACTTAATTGCATTCGACAATAGGTTCAGCATAATGCTTTCTAAGTATGCAGGATTGTATTCAATAGTAAGCTCTTCATCAATGCTATCCTCGAACTTGACATTGTAAGAGAGAATATCGGAAACCAAAATCTGCTTAACCTTTTCGATCATCTCAGCAGGCTTCAGCTCTTTAAGATCGTTTTGCGTTTTATATTGTTTGTCTATGATCTCATTCAAATCCTCAATAGAAATATTCAATCGCTCAGAAGCTGTTTTCAAATATTTCAGTAATTCTTTTTTCTCTTCTTCCGACTCTTCCATATCAAAAAGCGAGATCAACATGGAGATATTTCCTGCATGATTTCTCAGATTATGAGAAACAATATGAGCAAAATTTAGCAGTCTTTTATTTTGATCGCCTACTATATCAAGCGTTTCATTAAGCTCGTATTCCTTTTCTTTTATTAGAGTAATGTCGGATAAGTAGCCCGATGAAAGCACCGAACCATCTTCCTGCAGTTCGGGTTTAGCTCTGCCCTTAACCCATCTGGTTCCCTTGTTTGGCAAAACAACTCTGTATTCACAATCCCATTCTTCCTGTGTTTTTACCGAATGCTCAATAGATTTCATAACCCTTATCAGGTCCTCGCGATGAACTCTTCTCATCAACGGTTTGATACTATTATTCAACTCTTTCTTTTCCAACTCCAGTACATCAACAATACCATCACTCACAAACGGGAAACTCACATTGCCATCCTTATCTACATTGTGTAGATATAAAAACCCAGGCGCCTGCTGCGAAAGCTTGGAAAACAATACATCTCTCTTGCTTAGTTCTTTCTCAATCTGCTTTTGGTAGGTAATATCGGTTACTATCGCTAACGACGCATTTTTCTCAGAACCTTGCTGGACAAAAGGTACTTTGATTGTTTGATGGTAAACTGTTTGTCCGGAATTATTCTTCGATTTCATCTCGGGAATGAATTCAACCTCACCGAATCTGATTACTTTTAAATCATCTTCGCGGTACTTGACAGCCATTTCGGATGAAACTCCAAGGTCTTCGTCTTTAAGCCCGATAATTTCTTCTTTGGCTTTCCCAAAAAACTTACATGCTGCCTGGTTAGCCATTAAAAACCTGCCATTAAAATCTTTTACAAAAATCAGATTCGGAACACTGTCAAAAATTGCCTGAAACTGACTTTTTAGCTGCATATTGGCATTATAGATCTTACGCCGTTCAGTTACATCCCAAATATACCCGTATCCAATTATGCTACCAGCCGGCTGTTCTTCGACAGAAGCCTGGCCTCTTAACCAACGCTCGCCTCGTTTCGGCAAAAGCACCCTATAGTCGCAAAACCAATCTTCTAATGTTTTTGAAGAATGCTTCAAAGAATCTATTACCGTTTGCCGGTCCTCAGGATGAATTCTGTCGCTTATAGCAGACATATCATGCTTAACATCTTCGGGCTCTAGTTCATACACTGACCGAATTCCATCGCTTGCATATGGGAAACCGGCCGTTCCGTTTTTATTGTATGTGTACATATAGAAAAACCCGGGTACATGGCTCGAAAGGTTGTGCAGCATCTCGTAGCCTTGCTTCAGCCTTTCCTCAGCCTTCATCTCTGCAGTTATATCGCGCGTAATGCCGTATGTGCCAATTAATACTCCATTATCATCGTACAATGGCATTTTACTGGTGGAAGCCCACTTTACACTCTCTTGCCCATCAGAAAAAATTTCCTTTTCTACTTTATTAAAAATGGGTTTTTTCGTCCTGATGATTTCCTGCTCGTCATCATGAGAGAGTTGGGCATATTCATCTTCAAAAAGATCAAAGTCAGATTTGCCTACAAGATCGGCGGGGTCGTTTAACCCGTGCTTTTTGGCGCAAGCCTTGTTCGCCTTTATGAACCGGCCTTCCAGGTCTTTGAAGTACACACTTTCTCGCAAATTATCCATCAACCGGGAAAAAAATAATGCCTCCTGATTTAAAGAGAGTGTAAAATCATCTCTTAAAGAACCGAGCTCTGCAAACCCGGCCATCTTGCTTATGTTGCCTTCATCACATCGTTCAATAGGTTCTCCCACCCATTCTACGTAGTAATCTTTCCCGCTAATAGTATGCTTCGTGCGCCTGAAAAACAGAATATCTTCACTAATTTCAGCACTAGTGAAAACTTTTATAACACTGGCCTTGAGCTCATCCGGAACGCGCCGTGCTTGTTTTCCAAAAAGCTGTAAAAAAGTAAGCCCAAGGCTCAGTTCCCCTGATGCAATATCCCACACCCAGCTGGACTTTGGTATTTCTTTTCTATGTTGAGGAGGCAGGCTCAACTTACTTACTGTCCTCCAACATTTTTAGCCGGGTTGCCTCAAACTCATCTCCTGCTTTCCATGATTGAAGCGTTGAGGCATTTAAAGCACGAAAACCAACTTCAAAAAATAAGCGCGTATCTTTTACTGCCCCAGCCAGATCCCAATATTCATTGATCTCATCATTTACAGAATGGTAGTTTGCTGCCGATACACTATCCACTGTTTCGGCATACCTTGCTGGTTTGTGTACAAACTCATTTCCCGGATTTGGGAAAATAGCCGGAATCCCAACCTTTGCCATATTAAAATGATCAGATCTGTAGAAAATACCTTGTTCGGGATTGGCATCCGGTTTTACGGTTCTTCCTTCTTCTTCGGCTACTTTCACCACTAAATCAGCCAGTGTATTTCTACCATACCCAATAATGACTATGTCATTAGTTTCGCCATATACATTCATACCATCCAGATTGATGTTTCCGGTTACCTTTCCCGGATGTACTGTTGGGTTTTGCCCCCAATACTGAGAACCTAACAATCCTACTTCTTCTGCTCCTACTACTACCGCCAAAACACTTCGCTTCAATTCAGGCTGGATAGATTTATATGCTTTCATAGATTCTAATACTGCACTTACTCCAGCGGCATTGTCTTCGGCACCATTATTAATTTCATCGCCATCAATCGCATTTGTTATTCCCAGATGATCATAATGAGCAGTAAGAACTAAGTATTCATTGTTCAGCTCAGGATCATTTCCTTCAATTTTTGCAATTACATTTTTGGAATTTATATCCCTGTACTCAGCATCAATCTGAACGGAAAGAGTAGTATTTTTTAATAATACAGGTTCGAAATCAGGGCTGTCAGCAGCTGTCAGCATTTCATCCACATCAAGTCCGGCAGAGCTGAATAATTTCTTAGCAGCATCGTAAGTAACCCAACCATTCATTTCGGTTGAACCCGCTGCAAATTCACCTTCACTCTTCACATAAAAACGCTCACGGCTCCAGCCGTTTGACACTACTCCCCAACCGTAACCAGCAGTTGGTGTAGTGTGAATGATAATAGCACCAACCGCACCCATTTCTTGTGCCTTTTCATATTTATAGGTATAACGACCGTAATAAAGTCGTGTCTTTCCACCGAACAGGTTTTCGTCGTACTCCGGGTCATTGTTTTTGATCACAATGATTTTTCCCTTCACATCTGCACCTTTAAAATCATCCCAGTTTTCCTCAGGAGCTTGAATCCCATAGCCTACATAAACAAGTTCAGCATTTTTAATGTCCACACGCTCGCTTTGATTAGCCGGCCACGCTACAAAATCGTCAAAGAATGTATAGTCGTGAATAGAACTATTTTTCATTGGGCGGTGAATCTTCATGCTGTGATTCATTGTTTTCTGTCCTAAAAGAGGAAAAGGCTGAATATAACTTCCATCTTCAACACCCGATGAAGCGCCCATTGCTTTAAATTCCTTGACAAGGTAATCCACTGTCATGTCTTCACCTTTGGTTCCGGTGCTCCTGCCTAAATATTCATCAGAAGAAAGCTCTTCAATGTGCGTCATCAGGCTTTCTTTAGTGATTGAGTTAGCTGCATCTTTTACTCCTGAAGAAGAGCAAGCGAAACCTAGTGCGGCGATTAATACGATAGATAGTTTTTTCATTCGGTTTACTCGTTGATTATTTTTCTTTCGACGAGTATAAATACTTTTCGGCACTTTTAGGAATTTCATTAACTACATTCTTCAATAAAAGCAGATAATTGATGACTTCATTCAATAGCAAAAACGTCCTTATTACAGGCGGAGCCAGTGGAATTGGCTTTATTATGGGAAGAATGGCTTTGCAGAGAGGTGTTCACCATTTAGTGCTGTGGGACATAAACCCCGATGCACTTCAAAAAGCAGCCAAAGAACTTCAATCATCGGGATACAGTGTTTCTACTAATGTAGTGGATGTTCGGGATTATAAACAGATTCAGGAAACAGCAGATCAAGTATTGAAAGAAATCGACAAAGTAGATATGCTATTTAATAACGCTGGAATTATTGTAGGAAAATCGTTCAAAGATCATAGCTACGAAGACATAGAAAACACATTGGCAGTAAACTCAGCCGGATTAATGTATGTTGCCCGGGCATTCATCAGCTCTATGATTAATCATGGTTTTGGCAGGATAGTGAATATAGCCTCGGCCGCAGGTTTGTCTCCCAATCCCGGAATGACGGTGTATGCCGCCAGTAAATGGGCGGCTGTTGGCTGGTCAGACTCTCTCCGGCTCGAAATGGAAAAACATCACAAGGAGATTAAAGTACTTACTGTTATGCCCAGCTACATTAACACCGGAATGTTTGATGGAGTGAAAGCCCCGCAATTAATTCCACTTTTGGATGCAGAAAAAATAAGTGCCAAAATTCTGAATGCGGTTGAGAAAGAAAAGATACATTTACGTGAGCCGTTCATTATTAAATGCTCCCCGTTTATAAAAGGAGTTTTACCAACCCGCATATATGATTTTATAGCAGGAAAAGTGCTGAAAGTATATAGCTCAATGGATACATTTACCGGAAGAAAGGAAAACAACAATGATTGACTTACAGGCATATTTAAACAAACAGCGAGCTTTTTTCAGAGCCGGAAAAACTAAAAGTATAGACTACCGGATCAGGCAGCTCAAAAAGCTCAAAAAAATTCTGGTAGATAATGAGCAGCTCTTGATTGACGAGGTACACAAAGACTTCAGAAAATCTGCTTTTGAAACTTATGTAACCGAGATCGGGCTTGTTATTACAGACATTAATTTTGCAATCAAAAATGTGGAATCGTGGGCAAAGCAAAAACCCGTATCAACGCCTATTGTTAACTTTCCTTCTAAAAATTTTATCATCACTGAGCCCTACGGAAATGCACTGATTATTGCTCCCTGGAATTATCCGATCTTACTCGCGCTTCAACCTCTGGTAGGAGCCATTGCGGCCGGAAATACTGCCATCCTCAAACCATCCGAACTTACCCCGAATACTTCAGCCGCTTTAGAACAATTGATTTCTGACTCTTTTGATGAAGAATTCCTGAAAGTGATTTTAGGCAGTGCAGAAGAAGCTTCGGCTTTGGTGAAAATGGATTTTGATTTCATTTTCTTCACCGGAAGTACAAGAGTGGGGAAAATCATTATGCGAGATGCCGCTGAGCGACTTACTCCGTTAACTCTGGAACTGGGAGGAAAAAGTCCCTGCATAGTTGACAAATCGGCCAATCTTGAAGTTTCTGCAAAACGAATTGCCTGGGGGAAATTCGTAAATGGGGGACAAACCTGTGTAGCTCCCGATTATGTGTTGGTTGAAAAATCTGTAAAAAAAGAATTTTTGGAATGTATCAAAGCATCAATCATTCAATTGTATGGAGATGAACCCGAACAAAGCCCCGATTTTCCACGCATTATCAGCGATGCCCATTTTGAACGGCTTTCAGGTTTGCTGGGGGAAGGAAAAATTATCACCGGAGGACAAACGAACCCACAAACACGCTACATTGCCCCAACTGTAATTGATGAAATTTCACTTGATGATCCCGTTATGGAAGATGAGATTTTTGGACCTATTCTTCCTGTGCTCGGATATGAATCCATTGATGAGTGTGTGAGTATCATTAACGACCGCCCCAGACCATTGGCATTGTATGTGTTCACTTCCGATCAGGAAATCGAAAATCACATTATGAAATTTATTTCTTTCGGAGGCGGAGCCGTTAACGACACTATTGCTCAGCTTGGAAATCATCATTTAAGTTTTGGCGGAGTAGGGGCCAGCGGATTTGGGTCTTATCATGGCAAAGCAAGCTTCGATTGTTTCTCACATCAAAAAAGTGTGATGAAAAAGCCATTCTGGCCGGATGTACCCATTCGTTATGCTCCTTACGATGATCTAAAGCTTAATCTGGTGAAGAAGGTTTTGAAGTAAAGAGTTGTAGCACACAACCTAACATACAACAAATATAACTTTATGTTGACTTTGGGCTTTACTAAGAGGCAATCCTAGAACCTTAAGATTCCTTGTCTGACGAACCATCAGGCTGGTTATCTATCAAAGCCGATAAGTAGATTATGATGAGAGGAGTTTGGAATCTTATTGACCTTTTGCTCACTTTTGGGTCAAGCCAAAAGTGAGATACTTTAAAATGGTTTATATACTTTTGACTGGTCGCTTTCAAATTTCTTGTGTGTGCCTCCAAAAAACTCCGGGAAACATGGGGACTAATTACATCAACGAAAAGAAAGGATCGTAAGCAAGAAAAAAATGGGTGTCTGATCGTGGATATCTACATGTTTTCCGGTGGCTTTTGATACTTTTGACCAGTCAAAAGTATGAAGAAAAACCCCAAAGCTATAGGGTTGCTCATCTATAAACCCATTACCCGAACTTTTCTTACTTTCTCCGCAGACAACTAAACCACCAACCATGAACAAAACCTTCAACGCCTTTTGGGTCACCGAACAGGAAAACGGCGCATTTACTTCAGAAGTAAAAAAGGTTCCATTCTCTGTACTTCCGGAAAACGAAGTGCTCATCAAAGTGCATTATTCCTCCCTGAATTATAAAGACGCATTATCAGCTTCCGGGAATAAAGGCGTAACCAAAACCTATCCATTTGTGCCGGGAATTGATGCTTCAGGAGAGGTTATGGAAGATAAATCAGACACTTTTAAACCGGGCGATAAAGTAATAGTAACCGGCTACGATCTTGGCATGAACACCTTTGGCGGTTTTGGTGAATACATTTGTGTACCGGCAAGCTGGGTAGTTCCTTTGCCCAAACAACTTTCTTTACTGGAAAGTATGATCATAGGAACTGCAGGATATACCGCAGCCTACGGAGTCATTCGGTTGCAACGAGAACTCATTACACCTGAAAGTGGAGAAGTACTCGTCACAGGAGCAACAGGAGGTGTGGGAAGTTTCTCTGTTTTTTTACTGAATAAAATGGGCTACAAAGTAATAGCAGCCACGGGCAAACCGGGGGCAACTGACTTACTGAAAGAGATAGGAGCACATCGTGTTATTCACAGAGATGAGATTTATCCGGAAAAGAAACGATTACTAAACAAAGGAATATATACCGCTGCTATTGATACCGTGGGCGGAGCCATGCTCGAAGCACTGATTCCCCAAATGAAACAGGACGGAGCCATTGCCTGCTGCGGAAATATTTTAGGATATGAACTCAATACGAATGTATATCCGTTTATACTTCGGGGGGTAAGTTTACTCGGTATTGATTCCGGTATTACTAAAATGCCGTTCCGGCTTAACGTGTGGGAAACGCTTGAAAAACTCGGAACAGGATTTCCTGAACGTGCATACCGGAAAGTATCACTAATGGAATTGCCTTCCGAAATTGAACGCATTCTTTCAGGAAAGCAAACAGGGAGAGTGGTGGTACAACATTCTCATAGTTAACCCGGCTTAGAAAGCAGCAGCGCATTCCATAGATTTACGAAGATCTTCAACCTTCACAGGCTTTGCCAGTGGTTGCACATTGCTATGAACCGAAGCTTTTTGCAGATGCTCAAAGGTAGTATCACCGGAAAGAATGAGTGCCGGAACCTCGTTGTTCATTTCGCGAAGGGCGGCAACTACATCTAAACCCTTCATATCGCCAAGTAAGTTTTGATCGCAAACAATGATATCAGGATTTAAAGCTTTGATTTTCTCTAATCCATCTTCACCTGAAGCCGCTGTTTCAATAACATCGTAGCCTAATACTTTAAGCATTTTCTTTTGTACTAAAACAAGCAAGGGGTCGTCCTCTAATAAAATTACTTTTTTCATAGCCTGAACCTTTTAATTAGCCTCTGAAAAGAGAGGTTAACAGGATTATCGGCAAACATTAGAAAATCTTAATAAAAAAGTTTGGGGTTTTTTGGAGAATAGCTCCTTTCAATTTATATATAGAAAAACCGAATAGATTGGGATTAACTTTTATTGTAACTCATAAGAATTAAGTCTTCTGCTTTTCTCAGATCCTCTTCAGAACGGATCGTTATTTCAAGGTCACCAGTTCCGAGATGACCAATAGAGCGCACATCCCTTGTGAATCCTTCTTCAAGTTGTATTTCATCAGGATTAACTTTGACATTTAAAAGAAGCTTGTTGCTTTGTGTATAAATTTCAATGCAAGCAAAATTCTTAATTCGTTTAAAGGCTACATAGTATTTAAGATGTTTTTCCTGGACATCATCTCCAAGCGAAAGCATATAATCCCGTACCGATTCATAAAGCTGAACTAATTCTGCTCCAGCTGATTCAAAGTGATCCTTGAAGCCTTTATAGTTTGCTTTTGAAGTACCAGGCTTACTTTCCAGTGTCCCTTTGGCTTCTGCTACATTTACCAACTCCAGTAGTAAAAGATCTTCTTCAAACTTGATATAGCGTATAAGCTCGATATTCCGGTTCATTTGTTTTACGGCATGTTCATCGAATTTTGTAAATGCTCCTGCAATGCATAATAATCGGGGGTTATTCCATTCGATACTATTAGAGTGCTCCTTTCCATACTTTTTAAGCACTAAGAGCTCAAATTCAGCTTTGTGATCCATTAACCAGTCCAGGTAAAACAACCCCTGGTTAATCACATTTTCGTCCCGATGGCGTTTGTATTCAATGATAACCGGACTACCATTTTCATCAATACCCAGTGTGTCAATGCGCCCACCATGACTAGCTCCGGTGGAATATTCTGTTTCCAGGAAACGTACTCCTAGATAGGTTTCCAGGTTTTTTTCTATCTGGGATTGCAGGCTTTTTTCAATATTAGCTGTTCCCCCAGAAAGCTCGGTTACCTGATTGTTACTCGTTCGAAAAAGTTTAATGTCTGACATATTTTAAGGATTAATCAATTGCTACCCAATATAATTAATTCTTTTCGATTTAATGCTCAACCTTTACTTTTAAGAATGGAATATCTGCTAACCATATTCTCAGATAAAATTGGTCCTCTTCTTAATCGAGCGTGGACATACACACAATATGTTTGGAATAACTTATTCAAACGCTCTAAGCCATACACAAATGAAGAAGCGATGGAATATGCTTATGGATTACTCTCAGGGAGCATAGTTGAAATTCAGTCTTTTAGAAATTTTTCAAATGGTAATATCTACATTATTGCAAAAGCAAAAGAGAAGAAGGAGGAGTATTTTTTTAAGCTAATTCTACTTAAAAAAGTCGGTAGTACATTTATTAGAGAATGGGACCAAGAATTAATGAGCTTTACCGAAGATTTTGAAATTATTGATCTACAAAAAATAGGAAGCCATTTTATTCTATTTATAGAAAACTCCTTTGGTTCTGGAGCAGGAACAAGAATCTTATATGCACTTAACTCCTCCAGTAAAGAATTGTTCAAAGTAATTGAACATCATGATTGGTCAGATATGACACGTGTATATACGCCTACTATAGAATTCAGCCCTAAGGATATAGATCAGAAGCTTTTGAAAAGTCTGGAGAAGTATGCCTTGGCTAAAGAGATGTTAAAGGGAAAACGAGTCGATTTTTCTATCCCTGAATATGCTGTCCGTAATTGGCATCGTATGAATGGAGAGATTAAGAAAGGTGATGTCGAACTTTATTTTTATCCTGGACGGCCAACTTATAGTAGTTCTCCGACTGAAGTAGTTCATTCTGATAACATTGAATGGATTGGATATTTCAAGGGCCCCCTCTGTGGCTATCTAAAAAAGAAGAATGAGCATTTTGTCGCCTATTCTCCAGGTTGGACTTATGATTGGCCACAACACCTGAAGTTGAAAGGAAAAGGCATACAATTTACTTCTGGAAATCATACACTCCATTTTGAGTTGAAAGGTGATAAAGGAATACTCAGCTAAAATTCAATCATGTATGCACTTAGATGTCATTAAAATTTCCCGAATCATCAGCAGAATGGAAGAACTGTATAACAGAATACTTACCAGTACTTTCGATGGCGAAATGGATAAAGAGGCAGTTCATGAATACAAGGAAACTAAAAAGGAACTCTTGCTTTATCTTTTTGATAAACCCATACAGACAACCGATTCGAAATACTTTGCTGATGTCCGCAAAAGACTCCAGCGACTTACCCTAAATGGTGACCCCTTTATTCCGGATAGATCATTTGATGATGAAAGTTTAAACAAGACACTGAAAATATTTAAAGATTTATTAGATCCCGAGTTCTCATTTGACGAGCTAAGTAAGATTGCTTCAGACCACTTCTACTCATGGTTCTGTGGTGAGGATTATGTCGAAAATAAGCTTAGAAGTCAGATTCTTTTTCTTCAAACTGAGCGATTACCTGAACACTTCAAAGCTTTTGTAACCGAAATACAGGATTGTTACAATTTCCAACAATATATAGCAGCTACTGTACTATGCAGAACCATCTTAGAAATTGCTGTGAAGGATCTTTTCCAAAGCAATAATTTGAGCGGAGGTAAACGGTTAACGCTTTTTCAAAGAATGGAAAAATTGAGCTACTTACCCAAATTTGCTCTATATAAGCCAGATATGGATGATGTTCGTGAATTAGGAAATTCAATCATTCATGGTGAAGAGACTGCTAATCGAGAAACATCTACAGAGATGATTAAGAAAACATTCTTCCTGATTCATCATTTGTACGAGGTGAATTAGAGGCCTTTGCTTCTAAATTAAATTCAACTTCGATACATATAACTGGAGCAAACATACACAAATCTCTATTCCTGCTTGTACAGTTTATGCTTTTTTGCGAAAGAAGCTACCGTTAAACGATGTACTCCTAGTATCCGTGCAATGGCACTGAACGATACTTTTTTTTCTAAAAGTTCCTGAATCCTTTTCTCTTGACCGGTTAACTTAGTTCTTGATGACTTCCTTCCTTTTGGCCTACCAAGCACAACTCCCTCCGCTCTCTTTCGAGCTAATGCTTCTTTCGTACGTTGAGAAATTAGATTTCTCTCTATCTCAGCTGCCAAACCAAAAGCAAATGCTAATACTTTTGAATTAATATCATTTCCCAAACGATAATTATCTTTGATTGTCCAAACATGGACATCTCTTTTCATACAATCATTTAGAATTCCCATAATCATCAGTAGACTTCGACCAAGACGAGAGAGTTCAGTACAAATCAAAATATCATCTTGCTTCATTTTTTTTAAGAGCCTCCCCAGCTTCCTACGCTCCATTTCCTTTGTTCCTGAAATAGTTTCTTCTATCCATTTATCAACCAGCAGTTCTTTTTCTTCACAAAATCGGTTGATTTCAAATCTCTGGTTCTCCACAGTCTGCTTATCTGTACTTACTCGAATATATCCATATATCATTTTTATACTATTTTTTGGTTAAAAAAATAGTATAAAGAAAACCACCGATTTTACGCGGCAGGGATATTCGCAGATATGGGTATAACTTTGGTGATCGATGGTTAATAAACACTCATAATGGAAGTAGAGAAAGTGGCATTGAGCCTGTAAAAATTGAAGATTTTCCGGCAATTAAAGAACATCTGGATCAGTATTATGACAAACTGAAATGTAGGACTGATAAAGGAGTTACCGCCTATAATCTTAGAAACTGTGCTTATATGGAGGATTTTTTTAGACCGAAAATAATCTATCCGGATATTATGCGTATGCCACGAAAATTTGAGAAGCTTGGAGAGTATCCTTATTTCTATTTGGATAAAGAAAGTTTCTACATTGAAGCAACGAATTTTATGATGACAGGGCAAAATATCGATATAATTTATTCATTTCTTACATCCGATTTGGGGTTCTTTACTTTTTCAAAATTTTATACAGGACCACAATTTGATGCAACAGGATTTCGATATAAAAAAGCCTACTTAGATGAAACATTTGTTCCCAAGCCAGATGACAAGGAAATTGAAACTTTACGAAATATTTTAAAAAGGATAAAAAATCAAAAAGATAAAAATCGAGAAATGGATTCTGCTTGGTATGATATTATTGATTTAAGTGCTGAAGAAATTCAATATGTAAGTCTTTACAAAAATAACTTGTTATCTCAAACTTTCGATAAAAACAATCTCATCGTGTGACAATCCGCAGATTCTATAGATTTGGGAGTTGATGCTGGTGATATCTATTTTTTTTGCCTTCAATTCTGATAAAGAGAGCAAAAACTCTTTTTCTTGTTTATCTGTGATGGTAGGGACAAATAGTTGTCCAATAGTAAACTTTGACCATTGGAGGGTTCCCACACCTGTTGTAGTTGCAATTTTGGAAAACAAATGTTCTGATAATGGGGAATTCAAGAAGCAGACTAAATATTCTAACTTACTACCCGACAATAAGTAGCATTTATTATTAATGAAATATTTGCCGGACTCATCCAATACAAAATTGGCGTTATCAGATATCTCTCCCCATACAATTTTCGGTCTAAAAAAATCCTCCCAATAATTTATACTATCCTGTGTTTCGAACCATTCATTATTAGTTTTTTTTCTGGAACCTCGTTCGCCGGTTTGTTTGAGTCGATCATATCCAAACGACAATAGATGCTCTTTTATAGCTGGGTATTGTTCAATATCGTAATTCATACTTGGAAATGTAGCAATCAGCCATAAGTCAGCAAATTGGTAGTGATAACGTTTAATATCCCGTCCTCTCAAAATCGGTCTTATAATTTCGGCAGATTTTGGGTCCTTAGCTATGAGCTCATTTTTCTTTTCACCACTTATAATAAATGCCTCATTATAACCTGTTTTGATGCCATAATTTATTTGGACATCCCAATCTTTAAGAGGCTTTCCTATTTTTTCAATCTTATCTTTTATTCCTTGTTCAATTGATGATAGTACAACCCAACTATCACCATTATTAAATTCTATTTTTGTCCTATGCTTAGAAATATAAACACCCAAGTTCGGTATTGATTTTTCCTTTATGACACATGCTTCAGTCGTCGTTTCGCTTAATCCTTTGCTAAATAAGAGAATGTTAGTGTCAACTGTTGCCGATTTAAACACTTTCTGACCAGCAAAATCTATTAACAAAATTGGGTTTGTTTCTTTAACAAAAAAATTCCTCGTTGAAGCACCATATCCAGCTCTCATCCACTTATTAGAGGTAATAAAGCATAAAACTCCTTCTTTCTTCAATAATTGATTCCCTTTTTCATAAAAAAGGGAATAGATATCTCCCATCCGTTCAAAAGTCTGAAAACTTTGAGAAAAATACTTTTTTGCTAGCGCTCCTCCGTCTTTTTGCAATTGAACATAAGGAGGGTTGCCTATTATCAAATCGAAACCTTTCACACCAAACATCCATTCAGGATCAAACCAGCTTGATAAATCATGACTAAAAGGGTCCCAGCTACTTATTAAGTAAGCACGACTTGTTACATCTAAATTTTTTCCTAACTCAAATTGAGACTTAATAATCTTATCCTGAATTGCTTTAAATCTGGATTTTATATGTTTTTTTTCGTCTCCAAAGCTTTGTAAGTAGTCAATTCTCAGTTTTTTTAGCTTTTCTAAGTCATCATTAGAATTAAAAAGCCCCCCAAAATTTTCTTCTTTTGGCAAGCTTAGTAGTGTATCAGCAGTGACAAATTTAAATTCTAAGTTTGGAAGAGGTTCCACCCCTCTGTTAGGCTTAGATTCATCTATATTTTCATCCACAACTAACGTAAGAAAACAACGGAGCTTAGATATTTCAGCAGCAATTGGTTGAATATCTACGCCATAAAGTGAGTTTTGAATAATTCCTATCTTGCGAGCATATTCTATGCTTGCCTGATCCATTTTAGATTTAATCTGCTGCCGGATATAGGCATTGTCTATTTTCTCTATTTGACGAGCCTTCCACCAAGCTGCTTGTGGATCAATTTTCTGTAGTGCTATCACAATTTTTTGTAATACGCCCATTGGAAATGCTCCAGAACCACAGGCTGGATCCAAAATTCTTACTTGATTTAAGGCCTCTAGTATCTTCTCTTTTTCTCCAACAGAAAAAAAAGATACTTCTTCTTCTGTCATCCTGAATAATAGACGTAGCTGATCTTTATCAAAGCCACTCTTATTGTGTAGATATTGTACCAAGCTTTCAGTAGCCATATAAGCCACTACTTCACGTGGTGTATAAAAACTTCCCGTTGCTTTTCGAGCTGATTCACCAGTATCAGGGTCAATTTCAGCTAACAAATTTTCGAATATTCGACCCAACATTTCTGGATCAATACTTACCTCTACTTCGGTTATTGAGTTTTCATCTATCGTGAAGTTGTATTTCTCTAGCTCCCCGAAAAATTCCAAAAACCAATGATCTTCAATTTTTAACGTATTCAGATGTTCTGAAAGCCCAGTAACTGAATTTGCCTTGTAGTAATCTTCCACATCGGGTTCAAATAAACCTCCGTTTAGAAAAGGAATATCATTTGCTTCACCTGGGAGACCATCGACTCTATCTGGAATCGGAGTATTTAAAATTTGAAAGAATATTTTTTCAAGGATAGAGTGGTAATAATTGTGATATTTCTTTACCGCACTTGAGGATAGCAGTTCTTCTGGAAGTAGAGCCTTTCCTTCCTCAGATTTTTTCATTTTTAAAAACCAGCAAAAAACAATTCTACCAATAAGTCTCACTGCAAATTCTTGGTAAATCCTTCTATTCTGATTCGGACTTAATCCTGGCAACTTTAAAATAGCCTCATACTTCTTTGACTTGCTTCCTCTTCTAACATTTCCTCCTACAAGCTTATAAAACTGATCTGATATAATTTTATAAAACTCCTCATTCAAAGCCTCAACGCTGAATGCCTCCCTTATATCCTCTAACGATAAAGATTTACGTACAAGCCGGCTTAACTGAATTGAAGGGGTCAATACTTTTTCGCCTACCCCAAGCAAATAGGTATATCTTTTTGGCTCAGTTGCTCGCTTAATTACTTCTCCCTCTTCATTCAGAACCTTTATTTCAGATACAAAGGAAAGCCGCCATTTTTCATCCTGCTCAAATACGATAAGAGCTCCATCAACATCATATTTATATACATTCCTAAGTAGTTCCCTCAGGCCCACTTTATTTCGGTCCAACCATACATCCGAACTAACATTTACTTTGTATAAACCTATTACCCTGTCATCAGATGTAGTAAAACTCCCTAATTCATAAGCTGTATCCGCTTTATCATTTTTTGGAAGAATTATTTCTTTCGGTTGCGCCAATAATTGTCTGGCGCCAAAAACAGACTTTACAAGATCCAACCAGCTTTGGGAGTTGAATGGTTGAGTTAATATTTCTTGTAGTTGCTTTTTATCCATTCCTAAATGTCTCAGTAATTACTATCTCAGGAGTAATATTTACTTCTATCTCCGTTTTCATTTCTTCATCAGCTTCCTGAGCCATTGCATCATATTTGGCTGCTAATGCAAGTATTAAGTTGTCTGCTTGTCCATAGGTAATCGTTTTCTTTTCAAGTTTTCTCCTTAACTGCCTGACCTCATTAGGTAATGGTGTATAAGTACCTTTATCAACCAAATCTAATAATGCTTCACACGCCTTTTTTGTCTTTCCTTTTTTGGTAAACCCTTTAAAATCCCGAAGAAACTTTTTTGCCTGAGCAGAAATTGCATCTGCTTTATCTGCGGTAGTTACAGCTTCCGTTGTTGACCCTAAAAAGTCTTTATCGAAGTCATCCAGCGCAGCCTGAACATGTGCGTAATGCTCCGAGGGGATATCCAGCCCTTGTTCGTTCACTTCTGCTTTGAACAGCTCTGCAGCTTCAATGAAGGTTAGAGTAGAAACATCTTTTTCAGAACTCACCTTATAGAACTCCATCTTGTAAGGAGACTTTAAGAAGATAAGTGAGCCATCTTTTACCGACTCATCATTAGCAAAGTCATTCTTTCTAGCTGTTCTCGCTTTGAGTGGAAACTTTTTTATTCTTTTGAATTCGTTCGGATTATTATCCTTGAACTCTCTTATAAACCTGAGATATATTAGTCTCTTATCTTCCTCGTTTGGCATTCCCTCCTTGAAAAGCTCGAATTGTTCCAACATTTCTTCATGTGAATAAATCTGAGCATCTTCTCCAAAAGCCGTGTGAAACCCCTGAAGCTTGATCAGAGCATTATTGTATAACTTGATCTCCTCGTCTCCTTGTTGGGAGGGGTAGAAGTTATAATTATAAATGGTATCTGATACGCTTCCAATCCGGTTTACCCTTCCTATTCTTTGCATCAATCGGGTAGCATTCCAGGGCGTGTCATAGTTGATAACTACGTTGGCACGATGAAGGTTTACCCCTTCAGCAAGTACATCTGTTGTAATAAGAATATCATAGTCATTCTTTTGAGTGCCTATATAATTGGCATCAAAATTTTGCTGAATAACATCGAATATCTTCTTTCTGTTTTTAGAAGATATCTTTAGAACTGTGTGATCTGTTTGTGATTCGATCTTTTCGGCAAGATAACTGGCGGTATCATTGCTTTCTGAAAAAATGATTAGTTGGCTGGTAGGATTAATCTCCTTGTCCAAAAACTCTGATTCAAGGGTTTCGAAGAAAGTATCCAGTTTAGGATCCTCTTCTATTTTACCCCATTCCTCCGACAGCTCTTTTAGTAAGTCTCTGTCCTTAGCCAATCCTTTAATAAATTCTTCTTCAAAATCTTCGGAAGCAAAAATATTGTTTTTGGGGCTTTCAATACTAAGCTCAAGGATCAACTCTTCTACTTCTTCCATACTGAAGCCCTTTTCGATTAGCTCATTCACATTTAAATCCGGCGCGATGAACACTTTGTCATTTTCGAACATTTCGATCATCCGCTCAGTAGATCGAAGTAAGTTGTTTAAAGTAATACCGAATGCATAAAAGCTGCTTTCTAGCCTTTTAATCATCATGGTTTTCATGATTCCGGCCAAAGCCTTGGAGACTAATATGGCTTGATCGTAGTATGCCTCTCTTTTTTCTTCAATTAAAAACCGAATGGCCTGGTAACGATAATATCCAATCTTATCATCGTCAGTAAGATAAAACACTGTTTTATAGAACAGCTTACTCAGTTTGGCATTAAGATCGTAACGTACAGCTCTCGGAAGCGCTGGTTCCGGAAAATTGATACCCTGACTTTCTAAGTCATCAATGTATTTAGGATAATTTCTTAAATCCTTCCGGGTCCGTCGAACTGTAATCTGAGAAATGATCTTCTCCCTGATAATGGTATAAAGCTCCCGAATTCGACTTATATCCGGGTCTTTGCTTTTTATGATTTCGCGATATTCCCTAATAATTGGACCAAAGAAGGACTGCAAATTGGTTTCTGAAAGGGTACTTCTTCTTGAATCTTGAAAAAGTAATAATTGATAGTACAAATCCTGTGGTCGATTATTCAATGGAGTAGCTGATATCAGGATCACCTTCTTTTTTTTACCCGAAATTAGTCCATCACCGTTTCTTGGAGCTTTACATATGCGCTGCAAATTCCCAAACATGGTTGAAGTATGATTCCTGTACTTATGGGCCTCATCTACCAGGACCAGGTCATAATCCTCTTTAGCCCAATAATTGAGATCATCACCCTTCAGTATCTTTTCGAGTCTACCATTGGTAATAAACTTTGTATGGCGATCTATTCCAAAAAGACGAAACGTATTCTTCCAGTTCTTTTCTAATGCCGGAGGGTACACAACCAGAATCTTAGTGTTCAATGAGCCGTTGGCAATCAAAAATCGTTTGGCTATCATGGATGCAACAACGGTCTTACCCAGACCCACCACATCCGATAGGAAAAACCCATTATGTTCCATTAACATCTGGAATCCTTGGTTTACAGCATCTACCTGATAGCTCAATTTTTTATAGCTTTTTGGAAGATCTCCAACCGTATCCGGATCGTAATCAATGTTATTACCAAAATACTCGATGAGTAGTTTAATGTAGATCTCAAAAGGGGTGAAATTCTGGCCTATGTGGGTTTTCTTTTTGAAGGCCTGAATATCTGTAGGTAAAATCGGAGTAGACTCTGCCCAAAGTTGTTCAAATTCCTTCTTTGCAAAGTTTACATCATCAAAATCTTTTAAAGCAATATTAAGTTCATAATTTGGAGATTGTTTAATTCCTAACCCTGCTTCTGTTAGGTTAGAAGAGCCCATAATCACCCATCCGTCTGAGTGTTCAGTATGCACCTCTGGAAGGAATAAGTAAAATTTTGCGTGTATGGCTTTTGAGTTATGCGCCCTTACCTCAATCTTACCTTCAATCAAGTCATCAATAAAATCTAGTATCCCATTTTCAACATCCTCAGAATACTTTGCTTCTTTGAGGTCTTGGATAAACCATTTTAGAAATTCATCCTTGGTTTTTTCTTCATCTCCAAAATAGAGCAACCCTTTTCTTTGTGCTTCCGCAAACATTTGATCGACATTGATTCCTACCAAGATCTTTACATCCAAGATATTTTCTAAATAAGGTTGGAGCGCGAAATATCCAGAAGACCGGAAATACCCAACAACGACATGAAAGGCATAAACATCTTTCATGTGTTCAAAAATGCCCGAAAACTTATTGAATAACGTGTTCTCGTTGCTGTTTGTGAAGAAGTTAGAACTCATCGAGTGATATGATACTATTTACTCTACTTTTGGCTCAACAATATCACTCAGGTAATTCAATTACAAACCTATTTATAAAAAAGCCTCTCATATCCGTGATAAGGTTTTAAGGGGATGAGCTCAAAGGAAATAAGGCCTTTTTCAACCAGTGGTAAGGTTGCCAGATGTTCTTCCGCCGATTTGAGATCATTGCATTCGAGAATAAGCACTGCTTCGGGTTTGTCATCCCTGAAGTACATTTCCCTTATAATCCCTTTTTTATAAAGCTCCCACCCGGAACGGGCTTCATCTCTCAGGTAAGGCACAAAATCTCTGGCTGTTAAACCCGGTGCTTCTTTTTCAATGGCAATGATTCTCATACTAACTGAATTTTGGAATTAGACACGTCTGATTATAGCCGTTAACATACTTACACCAACCCCTCCAAATAGCATCCCAATAAAGCCTAACAATGCCGGTGCTAACCAAATAAAAATACCGGAATCAATAATTGCATTTTCTAAATCCTTTGGATGATATAAAACATCTACCCGTTCTCCTACGGAATAACCTGGCGGGCTGCTTCCCGAGTCATGCTTGAAGCGGATTACGTCATAAGAACTTTGCGGAGAATATTCTACAATCGGGTAATACACATATCCACCATCAGAAGATTGAGATTCCAAATCCACAACCTCGCCCTGAGCCGGTTGTGCAACTTGCAAAAACTCATATTTTTCCATTCCGAGATAAATAGCTCCTGCTACTGCAGCAATTCCAATTAAAGTACAAAGTGGGGCCGCTACTTTATTTGACTTGCGATATACAGCCGTTTCTTGATCGATCTGCTCCGGAGTAGAAATTAGTTCTCCTTCATTATTTTCAGGACCGGCAGATCGAGAATGAAATGATATTCCACTTTCTTTATAAGACTTTAGTTCTCTGTATTTTTCTTTAATGTCATCGACATTTTGAATGCCTGCTTTTCCCAACATTCTAAATAGCTTAAAAGCCCCATAACCAATTATTATTGTAGCAATTGAAACAGACCACATATTAAACTGGAACAAATGCCAGAATACGCCAATAAATATGCCTCCTATTATCATTATTACACTTCCTATTACATAAGGAACTCTTGATTTAATTCTTGGCTCCTTTTCCTCTTGATACAGCACTTTTACTTCTTCACCAAGTTTATATTGTAAGGCACTACTTCCATAACTTGAAGTAAACTCTCCATCCGGTATTGTATAAACCTGCACAATTGGGTAGTAATAAAAAGAACCTTTACTGCCTTTTACTTTTTTATATCCTTTGATAATTCCAGTGGTGACTGTTGCCCTTTTTACAAATAATAAATGATCAAAAAAAATAAGAACACCTGATCCAAAAACCGGAATTCCAACTATAAAAAACAAAATCTCCAAAAAAACTCCGTTTAGTATTATCCTTTAAAAAAAGCCTCGGCTATTGCAGTAAATTGCTTTGGTTTGTCAAGAAAGGCATAATGCCCGGCGTCTTCAATTACAACCAATGCTGCATTATCTATACCCTTCTCCATTCTTTCTGCCTGGTAAATTGGGGTAGCATCATCATTTCTTCCCCATAAAAGCAGAGCATCGTGAGGAATTTGCGGCAGGCATGGCTCAAGATACTCAGTAACTGACTTTACAAACGTTTCGCGCATAACTCCTGATAATTGATTGTATTCACCCGAACCCAGATGCTTCCACAGAGCCGTTTTCCTGAGTTTCGATAATGCTTTCTCTCTTCGTTCCTCTGGAAGAATAAAGAATGGTGCCTTTAACATTTTTGCCAGGTATTTTTTGTAGTAAAACTTGAGCGAACGCCTGGGCTTCATCCCGGCACCGCCAGTTATCAACACCTTTTGGATGTGTTTTTTCCCAAATTCCCTGGAGCATAGTTTTAGTATAACTCTGCCACCGAAAGAATGCACAAGAACATCAACCGGTTCATCAAATTTGTTTGATATAAATTCCTGAACAGCATCGCCATAATCATCAATACTCCAGGAAGCAGAAGGCTCAGGCGAATCACCGAAACCAGGAAGATCCAGCACATAAGAAGTTCGAATACCAGCTAATTGTTTGGCAATGGGTATCATCACTCTTTTGCTGCTTCCCCAACCATGAAGAATAACCAGCGGTTTACCTTCACCTAATTGCTCAAAAGCAATTGATTGGCCTTTGTAATTAAAATTTTTGGTGTCTGTCATAGTTCATCATAAACATCTCATTTAAGCACATTGAAAACAAGTTGACTTGCTGATATTTTGTTCCCTTATTGCCGATATTTATAGCTATGAAAAAACTTAGACGAGATTTCTTTTTCTGGATCGAGCGGTTACAAATTACACGTAAAGAACGTGTTGTAATTTCGAGTTTGCTGGTTATTGTTGTACTGATGACAGTATTGACTGCGTTTCTTCAACAAAAATATAATTACAGCCAGGAAGAGTATGACGCCATTCTGGCTGAATTCGAGAAAAAAAGTGCTGCTATTCGAAAAGAACAAGAAAAAGATTTAGCTAAATATTCTGGCCAAAATAATGAACGTAAAGCCGAAAAAAATGACCCTGTAACCCTTAGCCCGAATCTGATTAACATAAATACCGCCGGCGTTGACGAGCTCCAAAAACTAAACGGGATTGGAAAAACTTACGCTCAACGAATTGTTGATTACCGTACAGAAAACGGCGAATTTACTACGGTCGAAGATTTATTAAATGTTCGAGGGATTGGCAAAAAAAGATTAGAACAAATCGAAAAATTTGTAACAATAAGAGATTAATAAGGAACAGCATGGCAGATATTTTATGGGTAGATGACCAAATTGATGAGTTACGATCTCATATCATCTTTTTAGAAAAAAAAGGATTTAATATTGAGCCGGTTGCCAATGGAGAAGATGCTGTAACCATAATCCGTGACAAAGCCTTTGATATCGTTTTTTTGGATGAACAAATGCCAGGAATGGGTGGTATCGAAACCCTGGAGCAAATCAAGAATATGCAGCCTCAGCTTCCGGTTGTAATGATTACAAAAAGCGAAGAAGAGTCCATTATGGAAGATGCTATTGGAGGGAAAATATCGGATTACCTCATTAAACCTGTCAATCCAAATCAAATTCTGCTTACCACCAAAAGAATTTTGGAACGCTCCCGGCTGCAAAACGAAAAATCGGCACAATCCTATCTGAAGCAGTTTGGAGAACTTTCATCCAGAATACATCCTAAAACTGGATGGAGGGAATGGATAAATATCTACAAAGAACTTTCGAAATGGAAAATGGATTTGGAATCAGGTGATGAAAATCTGATCCATGTATTGGATGATCAATTGCAGGAAGCAAATAAAGAGTTTGGCAAGTTTGTTGAGAGTGAATACAAAAATTGGCTACACATTGAAAATGACACACCAATTCTTTCTCCGGAAATAATTTCAAACTATGTGCAACCTCATTTAGAGGATGACAAAAAGGTTATGTTCTTTCTAATTGATTGTATGCGCTACGATCAATGGTTGACTTTTGAAGCCGTGCTGGCAGAGCATTATAACATTGAAACTGATTTCTATTATTCGATCTTACCTACTGCTACACCATATTCCCGCAATGCCATTTTTGCCGGGTTGTATCCATCAGATATTGAGCGTTTGTATCCCGATCTGTGGCAGCAGGGGCAGGATGAAACTTCTTTAAACCGCCATGAGGAGGAGTTGCTTAAACGTCAGCTGGATCGAGCCGGAATTAATATCAATTTCAAATATGAAAAAGTATTAAATGCTCAGGAAGGGAAAAAAATCGCTGATAAAATGCAGAACTATACCCAATCTCGTTTAGCAGCATTTGTATATAATTTTGTAGATACCCTTGTTCATTCCCGGTCAGATTCTGCTGTAATTAAAGAACTCGCTCCCGATGAATCTGCATTTCGATCTATTACAGAGGCCTGGTTTATGCACTCCAACTTGCTCCAAATGTTCAAGACCCTGGCAGAAGAAGATGTAACCGTAATAGTAACTACCGATCATGGCTCGGTTCGTGCACTTCGAGACACCAAAGTTTTTGGAGACAAGGCTACTGCCAAAAACCTCCGCTATAAATATGGCCGAAATCTTAAAGCAGATGAACAGAATGCCGTGTTCTTTATGGATGATCCCGAAGGGTTTAAGCTTCCCGCAGTAACAGGGATTAATAACTACATTATTGCGAAAGAAGATTATTTCTTTGTGTATCCAACCAATTACAACAAATTCCAGAACCGGTACAAAGATACCTTTCAACATGGTGGTGCTTCTATGGAAGAAATGATTTTGCCCATAGCCACAATGACTCCCAAGTAACATATGGTCTTCGAAAGTAACTCCGTATCAGATACCATTGCCTTTGGAAAGCAGTTTGCTGAAAAACTTAATTCAGGAGATATCGTTTGTTTGGAGGGCGATCTCGGAGCAGGCAAAACACATTTTGTTAAAGGAGTTGCTTCTTATTTTGGGATAGATAAAAGTACCGTGAACTCACCTACTTTTACACTCATCAATGAATATCATGGAAAAATCTCGGTTTACCATTTTGATTGTTACCGATTAAAATCGGAACAAGAAGCATTGGAGATTGGTGCTGAGGAATATTTATTCGGAGATGGCGTTTCAATTATTGAATGGCCTTCGAAAATAAAAAACCTGATCCCTGAAGATTCCATCAAGATTAAGATCAAACATAAAGGCGATTCTAAGCGAATATTTCTATTTTAAACCATGTCGTTCACAAAAAGGCGCAGGCTTTCATATCGTTTAGATCTTTTACCGGTAATTCTTCCTTTTCACCGAAGAGCTCAGAATGACTTGAAAAAAGGAGATTTGGTGTATTATGGACCCAGCCCTGAATATTATGGAATAGGAGAAGTAGTACAGCTTGAAGAAAAAGTATGTGTCGTTGATTTCAGGGGAACTGGTTTAATGGGAATTCACAAAGACGAGCTGCTTTCCAGTTACCTCATCCCTATCCACAAGCTAAACCTCTCCAGAGTGCTGAAGGCCCGGTAATTGGAAACAATCATTGACAGCATTTTTACCGGGGTAATTCAAACTTCTTTTCTGGAATGGGTTGCAGTAATCTGCGGTATAGCCAGCGTTATTTACTCAATGAGAGAGAACATTCTCGTGTACCCGGTCGGCATCATCAGTGTGCTAATTTATGTGTACCTCGCTTTCCAATACAAGTTGTATGCAGATATGGGCGTAAATGGCTACTACTTTGTGATGAGTGTGTACGGATGGTACTACTGGACAAATACAAAAGATGACAAACCACAAATTCCGGTAACAAAAAATTCAATCCAGGAGTATTTCTATTCAATAATTATTCTTTTGGGAAGTTTCGGTGTGTTGGTTTTTGTTTTGATGAATTTTACTGATAGCGATGTGCCTGTTTGGGACGCTTCAACCACCGCTTTTGCTATTTTAGGCATGTGGTTAATGGCTCGCAAAAAACTGGAAAACTGGATTGCCTGGATCATTACAGATTTAATTTCTATTCCGCTCTACTTCTACAAAGGCCTGGTGCTTACCAGTTTTCAATTTCTGGTTTTCACCATTCTTGCTTTTATGGGATATCTGGCCTGGAAAAAATCGTATGAGAATTCTTTGAATCAACATACCTGAAAAAAAGTTTTCTGACTTCTACAGTAATGACTTGGGTCATTTTATTATTCTATTCCCTGCTCCCGCTTTACCAAGACTTTGTCTGGATTTTCAGGATTACCCGGCTCTATCAATCATTGCAAAAAAACCGTCTTTGCGAGGAGGCTTGAACTAAGTTTGGGGCAGGTAAAAACTAGACGAAGCAAGAAAAGAAATACATAACATCTACAGGAGTAACTCTGAAAAATCTCAAACAATAAATTTAAAGCTTCTTTCCTGTCACAATAAAAATTCCCAGTTTTCCCGAAGTAAACTCCACACGTACTCTTTTTTCTGTAACAGTATTGGATGTTCCGTCCTGAACTCCCGGTTCCAGTACTTTATTTGCAAGCGGATACAAAACCCCTGAAGAAGTAAAACCTTTCACCAGGCCTGATAGCGGAAAAAAAGAAATCACAGTATGTATCGGCAATTCAATTTCATAAGGAGATTCCACCATAAATGTCTCTCCGTAATTATCATAAAAAACCAACGCATCAAATTGCGGATGAAACTCAACCAGCGACGAAAGATTTTTTTGCTGATGATCGATCCGCTTGCCAAAAGCTCCTAGTACAGAACATGTTTTAGCACCCTGTTCTAAAGCGTAATTCAAAGCTTTATCTAAATCTGTAGAATCCTGATCCTCAAGTTTCAGCACATGCACATTCTCATGGTTAGTGTATTTAAAGCTATCGAGATCGCCCAATACAATATCTGGTGTAAAACCAAATCCTAAAAAAACATGGCCGCCGCTATCCGCACCTATTTTTAAATCGGCCTTCGCCATATGGTTTTCAAGAAGTAGTTTGTTAGGCGGTGTGCCGCCACAAACGATCAACGCGTGCATACTTTTTTAGTTCGAAACTCGAAAAAAATCATCCCAAAAAGAAATGGAATTGTACATGGATACGCCTATTTTTGCGGGCAAAAGAATTCTATGTTCGAAAAACTGATCCCACGGCTGTTATCCCACAAAAAGATTGGTGTTTTTTCACACATCAGCCCGGATGGAGATTGTCTGGGCTCACAAGTAGCTCTTTGTTTATGGCTGCAAGCTAACGGTATTGAATCGGCTGCTTTTAATGAAGATGATGTAAACAAAAACCTGGAATGGCTGACTTATTTCAAATCCATAGAAAAACCAGGTTCTTCTGATTTGGACAGTTTTGATGCTTTTGCTTTTGTTGACGGAAATGCCCTTCATCGATTTGGAGAGACAGCAGAAAAACTTGTTACGTTGGGCAAACCGCTTTACATGATCGATCATCATCCCCAGCCTGAAGATGTTTTTGAGGAGTTTGTTTCAGATACTAATGCTTCATCTACCTGCGAGCTAATGTATCGCCTGTACAAAGAACATGATATCAACCAGGTAAATGAACAATCTGCAAAAGCTATGTATGTGGGCTTAGTTACTGATACCGGTTCCTTCCAGTTTGACAGTGTAAGCCCTGAAACCATGCGGGCCGCCGCAATGCTGTTAGAAAAAGGCAACTTCTCTCCCCACGAAATCACCCAAAAAGTATATTCCTCAAAACCTGAAAAACAGATCAAATTGCTGGGAATGGCATTGGAAACCATTTCTTTACACGAAAACCAACAAATCGCCACTATGTACGTTACACAATCCATGTTTCAGGAAACCGGAACAAGTAACGAAGACACCGAAGGTTTTGTGGCATACCCGTTAAGCATAGAAGGCGTAAAAGCCTGCGTTTTTTTCAGAGAGGATAGAGCAGGCAAAATCAAATTGAGTTTACGCTCGCAAAGTGATATTGACGTGAACGAATGGGCTCGAAAACTCAACGGCGGGGGCCACAAAAAAGCTGCCGGTGCCTGGTATCAGGGAAGCATCGAACATGCGATTACAGATGTAATCAAAATTGGACAAGAACAATGGATTAACCGATTAATATGAGATTAACCGCTACAATTTCTTTACTTATCATACTTATCTCTTATATAGGATGTGCAGAAGAAAAGCCAATGGAAGTTCCTGTAATTACGGCTTTGGAGTATGAATCATCTCCCGCAAAAACCCCCGGTCCTGTTGAATACGTGAACGCTGATGATACTTCTGCTCAGGAGAGTATTTCTGAAAGCAGAACCAATGCTATCACAAAAGCAGTGGAAAAAGCCAGCCCGGCCATCGTAAGCATCACTGTTACCGAAGTAGAGCGGGGATATTCCCGATCTATTGACCCCTTTTTCTCACGTTTTTTTCAAATGCCCAGAGAAAGAGAAGTGCAAAGTATTGGTTCGGGGTTTATTATTAGCGAAGATGGGCTAATCGTTACTAATGAACATGTGGCGAGTAAGAGTGCCCGAAAAATTATGGTGGCTCTTTCAAATGGAGATACGTATGAGGCAGAGTTATTGGGTTCGGATGAATTAGCAGACTTAGCATTACTTAAGATCAAGTCTCCCAAAAAGAAACTTCCGTATGTTGAATTTAGCAACTCTGAAACTGCCATGGTTGGGGAATGGGCAATTGCAATGGGCAATCCGTTTGGGCTGTTTAACGATGGGCAGGCCTCGGTAACCGTTGGTGTGATTAGTGCTACCAAAAGAGATTTTCGTCCTGATCCTAAAGACCCTCGCGTGTACACCGATATGATCCAGACCGACGCAGCTATTAATCGTGGAAATTCCGGCGGGCCTTTGGTAAACAGTGATGGCGAAGTAATTGGCGTAAATACATTTATTTTTACAGGCGGAACAAGTAGTGGATTTGTGGGATTAGGATTCGCTATCCCATCAAACCGGGTTAAAAAAATCATAAAGCAGCTGGAAGAATCGGGGGAGGTTGCGTTGGATTTTGACCCCGGCATGGAGTTTACAAGAATGACAACTCAGATTGTTTACCAATATGGAGTTCCGTCCATTCATGGATTATTTGTAACAAGCGTAAATAAAAATGGCCCCGCTTATGATTGCGGCATCATGCCGGGAGATATCATTGTAAAAATTGGCCGCGAAAAAGTTAGCAGCGAAATGCATGCCTGGGCTTTAATGCGTGAATTTGAAGAGGGAGATGACATGGCCATACAGCTTGTCCGCGGGCAAAATCAGTACGAAGCAGTAATGAAGCTTAGAAAAAGAGTAAAAGGGAATTAATCCTTCTATTAAATTTATACTCTATACTCCTTAAATAAGTGATGCAACTTACCTTACCTTTGTAGCAATTGTATCATTATGTCCCACCAGGAATCGGCGCAGATAAAACCCAATTGTTGAACGGGATTCAAAGCCGGCTTTCTTTGCAGCGTCTTCGAATTGTTTATCGGTTAAATCGGGATCGGTTGCAAAATCGACCATGCTCTTATAAAAACCAAGTGTGAAGTTATCTACATCGCTGCCGAACTTGGTTTCGAAGATCACATTTCCCGCCCGTTCTGTTTCATTGTAGTAGATGTTTTCCATCGCCCTTTGCTTAAGTAGTTCATCATGCAAACCACGAGCTGCATTAAACATTTCAATATGGTACAAACCCGCATCTTTATCCTGCTCCATAAGTTCTTTCCAACTCACTTCAGAGGTAACCAAAAAATCATGCTGAAAATCCACCCATTCTGAGTAGTTGTACATTTCCAAACTCTTAAATGGAGAAAGCAGCATTAAATCCCAATGATCGCCCTGGCTGTGGCGCATAATTATCATTTCTCCATTTACTTGTTCCTTTTGGGATTTTGCTTCTTCAATTAACGGCTGGAGCTCTCCTGGCGCAGCCCTAAGTAACGTAACGGTATAATCGTTTTGCGCCGACAGATAAGCACCCATCAAACCTGTGAGCAACATGGTTAAGCATAGTTTCTTCATAATAGTTCTATTTGTTCTTGTTCATAAATTTTTCCACACGAGAGGCGTGCTCGCTGTGCACCCACAACTTAGAAAAGGGCTCTATTTCTGCTTTCATTGCTTCGTACCTGTGCCCTGAAACACCGCTGGCACTTTGTTTAAGAGTCAGGATAAAATCCCTGTCATTTCTTGTGAGTTTTTCTGCCCAATCCAACACATCTTTTTCTTCAACTATATGATTGATGAATCCTTCAGAAAGCATTTCTTTTACTGACTTTATTTCTGCTTTTCCTTGCCACTCAAGAGCTTTGCTTCTGCCTGCTCTTTCAACTAACCGGGTTAAGCCTCCCCAACCAGGTGTCAAATAAAATTTACCTTGAGTAAAGCCAAATTTTGAGTGTGGTGCCGAGAGGATAAAATCGAACGCCATCATCAGTTCAACTCCTCCGCCATAAGCATCACCATTTACAAACGCTATATTCCAACAAGGCAATTGTTCAATTCGGTTAAAAAGAGCTTGCATCCGCTCCGACATTTTAATCGCTTCTTCCTTTTCGGTAATAGTATGAAACTCTTTCAAATCACCGCCGGCAATAAAACTCTGTGTTCCCGTTCCTGAAAAAATAAATACCCGAACCTGCTTATTTGATTCAATATCAGATACAAGCTTTTCCAGGTTATCGATCATTTCAAAATTGACTGCATTTCTAGCCTGGGGCCGGTCTATTTTTGCCCAGAGAATATGTTCAGATACTTGTTCTACTATCATCCTGCACCTTTTGATTCCTGAAACAACCACTCAAGATATTCAGAATTCCCTTTGTCTTCAGAAAGAGGAAATGCAACTATACAAGGGCATTCGTAATTGTGCATATCTTTTACCAGTTTTGTTAGCTCTTTAATTCTTGAAGTATGTGTTTTCGCAATCAAAACCGTTTCGCTTGCCTCTTCGATTTCTCCCTTCCATCGATATATTGATTGCATACCCGGAATAATATTTACACAAGCAGCCAATTTTTGCTCAACAATTGCCTTACCAATCCTGGATGCTTCTTCTTCGGATTCCGTAGTTATATAAACGAGTGTCAGGTTTTTGTACATGGTGCAATTAAGTTCTTTAAAGCACTTCGAAAACCCAAATCATTTTGAATAAAAAAATCAGATCCTACACCAGACATGTAACATTCAGGCTCTCAAAAACTGGACTTTATTTTTGATTACTCCTATCTTTGCGGGCTCTGAATTTTGCGAGAGTGGTGGAATTGGTAGACACGCTAGATTTAGGATCTAGTGCCTTAACCGGCGTGGGGGTTCGAGTCCCCCCTCTCGTACATTCCTTTCTAAAAAATACCTGTTCAAATAGCTAAAAGCGGAGAAAACGTGGACATTTCTGTTAAAGAATTAACCAAAGTTGATAAAGAGCTCACCCTAACAGCGAAGCGCGAAGATCTTCAGGAAAACTTTGATCAAGCATATAAAAAGTATAAAGGCCAAATCGCCTTGCCAGGATTTCGCCCCGGTAAAGTACCCTTAGGAATGATTAAAAAAAGATTTGGTAACGAGATTGAGTACGAAGAAATAAATAAGTACGTACAAAAGATCTTTGAAAAAGATGTAATACCTGAGTATAAGCCTGTTGGTGAAACCGAGATGGTAGATCTGAAATGGGAAAATGATGAGCTTGAAGTAATCTTCAAAATCGGTACCAGGCCGGAAGTAGAACTTAAAGACCTTTCAAAAATCAAAGTGAACAAAATGGTTCACGATGTTACCGATGAAGAGGTAACCGAAGAAATAAACAGAACTCTCGAACGCGAAGGCAATTGGGAAAACGTTCAGGAAAAAGCAACCAAAGATTCTAAGTTGATCGTGGATGTAATTTCTTTGGATACCGATGGAAACCCTGTTGAAGGAGAAGAAGATAAAGACCAGGTTATTGACCTGCGGCAGGAAGGGGCAAAAGATTTCCTTAAATCTCTGAAAGGGAAAACCATTGGCGATGTAGTTGATATGGAACTTGGCAAGGGGAATGAAAAAGACCATTTCAGGGTAACCATAAAACAAGTTCAGAAATTGCACCAGGCAGAATTGAACAAAGAACTTATTTCAAAAAACAGCAATGGCGAAGCCAAAACCGAAGATGAGTTCAGGGGCTTTATCAAAAGCCAAATGCAAAAATACTACGATCAAACTTCTGACGACTTGATTAAAAACGAGATAGTAGATGCACTTGTGAACGCACACAAAGTAGATGTGCCTGAAGTATTTCTTGAGCAGATCCTTAACTCTTACGTAGAACAACAAAAGCAACAGCAGGGTGGAAAGCTTCCGGAAAACTTCGATGATGTATTATATAAAGAACAAATGAGAGAGCGCGGACTGAAAGAAGCACAATGGTATTTTATCAGCCAAAAATTGCAAGAAACATTTGAAGATATCGAAATAAAACCCGAAGATATCGATGAGTTCATTTCCATCGAAGCGGCCCGTTATGGAGCATCTGCGGATCAGTTAAAGCAGTATTATGCTCAAAACCCGAATATGCTTGAACAACTAAGAAGCAGTATCCGGGAGAACAAGGTATTCGAAAAGTTGGAAGATGAAGTCAAAATTACGGAGCTCGACAAAGAGAAATACCGTACAATGCAGGAGAAGAAATCCAAAAAATAAAACATATTTAAACCGGCTATGATTAAACAACCTATTGCAACACAACCTCTATTCAGCACCGCTGAACCTATACAAAACAATCTTGTGCCCATGGTTGTTGAAACTACCAGCCGGGGTGAACGGGCTTACGATATTTACTCCCGCCTTCTTAAAGACCGGATCATTATTCTTGGAAGTGCTGTAAATGATGTTGTTGCAAGTTCGCTGGTCGCCCAAATGTTGTTCCTTGAATCAGAAGACCCCGAGAAAGACATCAACTTTTATATAAACAGCCCGGGCGGTGTTGTTTCTTCCGGCCTGGCCATTTATGACACCATGCAGCATATTAAATGTGATGTTGCTACTACTTGCATGGGGATGGCGGCAAGTATGGGTGCTGTATTGCTTACAGCCGGTGCACCGGGCAAAAGAAGCTGCCTGCCTAACGCCCGTGTTATGATCCACCAACCTTTGGGAGGCGTACAAGGCCAGGCAAGTGATATTGAAATAGAAGCACGTGAAATTCTCCGAACCAAAAAACAACTCAGCCAAATTATCGCAGATCATAGCGGAAAAACACTTGATGATATCCTGAATGACTCTGACCGTAATAACTGGATGACATCAGAAGAAGCTAAAAAATATGGCTTGGTTGATAATGTGGTTGCAAGGCCTAAAGCTGCGAAATAGCATTTTTTTAGTTAGATTTATCTGCCATGAGCGACAAAAAAGAAAATAACGACATCGTTAATTGTTCGTTTTGTGGGCGTTCCAGCCTGGAGGTAAATAGTATGGTTGCCGGCCCCAACGTATATGTATGCGATCGGTGCGTTGAAGACGCCTCCAGTATTATCAAAAGCGATCTGGCTTCTCTGGCGCAGAGAAGAGAAAAATCTGTTAAACCATTACTTAAACCTGTTGAGGTTAAAACTAAGCTTGATGAGTATGTAATTGGCCAGGATCAAGCAAAGAAAACACTTTCTGTTGCAGTTTACAACCACTATAAACGCATAAACTATGGCAGCAAAGAGATAGATGACACTCAAATTGAGAAGAGTAATATTGTTTTGCTTGGGCCAACAGGTAGTGGAAAAACATTGCTTGCCCGCACTTTGGCAAAGATTATTGATGTGCCTTTTACCATAGCCGATGCAACCGTGTTAACAGAAGCCGGATATGTTGGTGAAGATGTGGAAAGTATTTTAAGCAATCTTCTCCAGGCCGCCGATTACGACGTAGAACGCGCAAAGCAAGGGATCGTTTACATTGATGAAGTAGATAAAGTGGCTCGCAAAAGTGATAACCCATCCATTACCAGAGATGTTAGCGGAGAAGGCGTTCAACAAGCACTTCTGAAAATTCTGGAAGGAACCATAGCGAATATTCCACCAAAAGGAGGAAGAAAACACCCGGAACAAAGCTTTATTCAACTGGATACGGCCAATATTCTGTTTATTTGTGGAGGTGCTTTTGCCGGGCTGGAAGAAATTATCTCGCGACGGCTTTCTACCGGGGCAATGGGGTTCCACAACGCCGATAATGTGAAGTTTGATAAGAATACGCCAGATATTTTCACTCATGTTGAACCTGAAGACCTTCAAAAATTTGGGCTAATACCCGAGCTTATTGGACGGCTACCTATGATTTGCGGACTTCATGAGCTCTCTGATGAGGCCATGCTCGATATTCTTCAAAACCCAAAAAATGCACTTTGTAAACAGTATAAAAAGCTGTTTAAAATGGAAGGTGTTGATCTGAAATTTGAAGAAGAAGCACTTACAGCTATCGTAAAAAAAGCCAAAGCCAGAAAAACCGGAGCTCGCGGTTTACGATCTATTATGGAAGAAGCTATGCTGGATATTATGTTCACTCTTCCATCTATGAAGGATATAACAAAGTGTGTAATAACCGCAGAAACAATTGAGAAGAAAGCCCCACCTGTTTACGAAAAACAGAAAGCTTCAGCTTAGGATAATGCCCCATACACAGCTCATGTGCGGGGCTTTTTTGTTTCTAAAGATTCATACATTCTTTGAGCATCATTTTATATCATGAAGCTTTTTGTTTCTTCCAACAGAGTTAAAATTGTACTGGTTTTCCTGCTTGTTTTTTTAGGCGCCGGGTCGGTTGTTTATAATCAATATCTGGTCAGCCGAATACTAGAGCAGGAACGCTCAAGTGTTGAGTTATGGGCAAAAGGAATAGAGTTTAACACCTTACCTTTTAACGAACAAGCTACAGCAAAACTATTTCAGGCAATCACGCTGCTGCAGCAATACCCGGAAGTACCGGATAGTGTAATCAATTTAATTCGCGAAGCTGAGCAGGCAAAAAGTTCTTTCGATTTTGTTGCAGAAGAAATCATTATTGATACTACCCGCTTTAAAATACCTACTATTGTTGTAAGTGAGGATAACATTATTCTTCATCAAAAAAATGTAGACTCAACACGGCTTTCATCCCCCAGAGAAAGAGAACTTTTAATCCGCGAATACCGCAGCCTTAATCCGGGTATCCCCATCACATTCGGCGACGAAAAAACACAGATCCAACAATTTGTGTACTATGGAGAAAGCCCCACCGTGCAGTTACTGCGCTATTTTCCCTTTATACAAATTTTGCTCCTGGCATTACTTTTGGGCATAGGATACACATCATATAGAAGTATCACCCGATCGGAACAATCTAATCTTTGGGTGGGAATGGCTAAAGAGGCCGCTCATCAATTGGGAACACCAATTTCAAGTTTGTATGGTTGGATACAGCTATTAAAGGATGAATATCGTTATGATGAAACAGCAGCTAATATCACAACTGAGATTGAAAATGATGTAAAACGTTTGGCCGGAGTAGCCGAACGGTTCGGAAAAATAGGTTCGGAGCCGGAGTTAAAACTAATGGATATTGAACCTATCCTTGACCAGGTTATGGTTTATATGGAGCGGAGGGTACCGAGAATCGGTAAAGCAGTTAGGGTTGAGAAAAATCTAAATGCCAAAGGGATGGTTATGATTAACCCCGAGTTGTTTCAATGGGCAATAGAAAATCTGGTTAAGAATGCCATGGATGCATTATCTACTCAACAGAAAAATTCTTTTATAAAAGTAACTTCTATGGTAGATGGCCAGGAAATTCTGATCGATATAGAAGATTCTGGAACCGGAATGGAAATCAAGCATGTTAAAAATGTTTTTCGGCCTGGGTTTAGTACAAAAAAGAGGGGCTGGGGACTAGGCTTAAGTTTAACAAAGCGAATTATTGAAGATTATCATAAAGGTTCGGTCTATGTACTCCGTTCTGAATTGAATGAAGGAACCACTATGCGGGTAACACTTAAATTAAAAGAAGACTCTGAGAAACTCTCCCCGATTTTAGATCAATCGCCGGTATAGCCCCGCTTTTTGGCATAGTCGATCAGTTCAGTTTTAAGCAGGTTTCTGCCACGATGCAACCGGGATCTTATAGTTCCGATGGGTACGTCCAACATATTTGCTATTTCTTCATAGGTATAGCCTTCCACATCACAAAGTAGTACCACTGTTCTGAAATCTTCGGGAAGTTGTGAAAGAGCTGTAGACATTTCATCGTCCATTAATTCTCTGAACATGAGCCGTTCTAAATCGGATGTCTCCGTGTGCTCCGCTCTTATTGTTTCGTAATAAGACGAAATCTCATCGTAATCAACTTGTTGAGGCAGCTTAGAGGTTTTCCTGTAATTGTTTATGAAAGAGTTCTTAAGGATCCGGAATAACCATGCTTTAGCATTGGTTCCTTTTTCGTAGCTGCTAAAAAACCGATATGCCTTTACTATCGTGTCCTGAACAAGATCTTCTGCATCGGTTGGCTCTGCGGTTAAACGAAGGGCGAAGTTATACAGCACATCCAAATGAGGAATAATCTCTTCGTTAAAATCCTGCTGCTTTTTTTTGTTATCCCTCATCAAATGTCCTATCTAACTGGAAAGCAATGTAATTTTCCTGCATCGTTTTTACAAGAATTATGCTCTTCTTTTTATTTGTTTAACACAAAATTAAAATACAACGACCCTGCTTTATAATTAAATAGATAAAAGTGATAGAAAGGTTAAAGATTCTCTAAAACACAAAGAGAACCATTAGGTCATATAAAGCATGAGTCCAGGCTGCTATTCCAAATCCCCGCCACACATAAATTCCATTAAGCATGACCCCAAACACAAACCTGTAGGTGAAAGAAGAAAAAGTAAACACATCCCCCATCGAACCTACATAGTGAACTAAACTGAATAAAAACGCAGATAGCACAATAGCAGCTGTAGTAGCCGCCCAGCTTTTATTATTGAAGACTTTCTTGAACACAAGAATAAGAACTGAAACCAGAATAACTCTGAAGAACAATTCTTCATACAAGCCAGCTCCTAACGACAGCGCAAACTTCTGCAGCCCGGTAAGCGATGAGATCGGATCGCTTGCTGATAGTGCAAAAATCATGGAGATAAAAAAGGTGGCAATAAGAGTAACAATTCCCGCATAAACTATGGACTCGGCAATCATAATGGGGAAAAATTTAAATTTCAGCCTCTTTAGCTGCTCCCGCTCTTTATACAAAATTGCTATGCCAAGTAAAGCAACTACCAATAATGTGATGGATACGGCATTTACACCCAGTGAATAGAATAACGACTTAAACCAGGAATCTACACTGATGCGAACTATTTGAGAAGCGTCAGGTTGTGAAATTAATATCAATAATTCATAGGCAAGAAAAAGAGGAAGGCTGATTAAAAAACTATAGAGAAGGTTTTTAGTATCTGAAAAATATGTTTTAAGAGGTGCTTCCATTAACTATCAATGTAAATGGTTACTGACTGGGGTTGATCCGGAACGAGCCCCAATATTCGAAAAGCAGTATGCGAAAGTTTCAGCCCCTGGCTTGTTATTCGGTCATTAATACGAACATAAATTCCCTGGCCATTTGCCGGATTCTCGATAAATACAACAGAGCCAATAGAAATATTTGAGTGGGCCGCTGTTAGTTTGTCGGGGTTATAGAGCTCACCATTTGTAGTGATATCACCTTTATCAGAATCTGTATAAACAGAAACCGGTACGGATCCTAAGTCCTGTAAATTTGCTTTCTCTAAATAAGGATTATCAAACGATTTTGAAGGAGGAAGCAAAACCGTAATACTTTTTGCCAGCTGGAGATTGTTTATATTTATTTCGGGATTTAGAGCTGCAAGCTCTTCGGTTGTCATCTTAAATTTTTCCAAAATTCCTTCCAGATTATCCGAATCTGCCAGTGTGTATAATGCAAACTTTCCCTGAGGAGATGATTCTTCAGAAAACTCAGAAACTACAGGTGCTACACTTACTGATTTTACTGCTAATTTTTGGCCAATTCTCAAATTGTCGCTGGTAAGATTGTTCAGGTCTCTGAGTTGCTGAACAGTCATATCATTCTCACGGGCAATCTTATACAAGTTATCTCCACTTTTAACCAGGTAATAGGTATTGGCAGCTACAGAAGCAGAACTAATAAGCGATGTAGTATCTTCTTTAGCTAAAGATCCATTGGTTTGAAGTGTATCAACAACGGCATAGTAAATCAGCTCCTGCCCGATAGATATTTTGTTCCCCGTAATCCCGTTCCATTGCTTAAGTTCAGCAACAGTAACATCCAGGGTTTTGGATATGCTGTAAAAAGTATCTCCCTGTTTAACGGTGTATATTTTTTTATCCTGCGCTGCAGCTCCAACAAGCAAAAATAGAGTGATGAATAAAGTAAATACCGCCTTGGTTTTTCGGGTTTTATTTTTGCTCATTACTAATCCTCTAATTCTATTTCTAAGTTAATCAAAGCACCTTGCAATTCCGATTTTGAATGGTGGTCCTGGTTTTGTTCTGCAACACTTATCCCTGCCTTATAGGTATCAAAAGCTAAATTGTTCTCACCTAGTTCTTCATATAATTTACCAAGATGATAATACACGCCAACATACTCCGGGTCATTGGCTGCAATGTTTTTAAACAACGGTAATGCACTTTTTTGTTCACCAATTTTCAGTAGCTCCAACGCCAGTGCAAATTTCGAGAAAGAATCATCCGGATTTTTTTTTATCTGACGAGCCAGTTTTGAAATATTTGTACTCAAAATTAACCCGTTTTAAACCGCTCCTCGATTTCGGCGATAGAATCGCCTCCAAATTTCTCCAGAAATGCATTTGCAATTACCGGAGCCACAACACTTTCTGCTACCACAACTGCCCTTGGCAATGCACACACATCCGACCGTTCATACCGGGTTTCTGTTTGCTCCAGCGTATTCATGTCCACCGTGCCTAATGGTTTCAACATGGTGGGAATAGGTTTCATTGCCCCTCGAATAATAATCGGCATTCCATTACTCATTCCCCCTTCAATACCACCGTAATGATTTGTTTTACGCCCAAAACCGGATCCATCGTGAGTGATTTCATCGTGCACATTTTGGCCGTCTCTTTTAGTGGCTTCAAAACCAAGACCGATTTCAACACCTTTCATCGCCTGGGTTCCCATGATAGCCTGAGCAATTTTTCCATCTAGTTTCTGGTCCCAATGTGTAAAACTGCCTAACCCTACAGGTACTCCGGTAACGATAATCTCGTAAATACCGCCTAGCGAAGATCCGGTTTTTCGTTGAATTTTTATTTCCTCTCTCATTTTTTCAGAAAGCTCGGCATCCAAACACCGAACATCCGATTTATCTGCGGTCTTGAAAATTTTCTCGGCTCCGTTTTCATAAAGAGAATCTGTTTTTTCTCGAATCTCATCCCAATTCGCATAACCTACATTCCCTATCTGGATAACGTGGCCACCAATTTCAATACCAAAATGTTTTAAAAACTTTCTGGCTATACCACAGCAGGCAACCCGCATTGCTGTTTCTCTCGCACTGGATCGTTCAATCACCGGACGAATATCATCGAACCGGTATTTTTGTGCGCCAACAAGGTCGGCATGGCCCGGGCGCGGAAGTGTGATTTTTTCAATTCCTCCGGCTTCGGTTTCTTTGTTCATTACTACCGGCCAGCCTGCTTCATCTTTTTGAAAAGCCCGGTTTTCCATCGTTAAGGAAATTGGCCCCCCCATGGTTTTTCCAAAACGGACACCAGAGGTGATTATGGCATGGTCTTTTTCGAACGCCATACGCCCACCGCGTCCATAACCTTGCTGCCTGCGGGCAAGATGCAATGCCAGTTCATCTTCTTTTAAAGGCAGCCCAGCAGGTATACCTTCAACAATACCTGTTAATGCAGGGCCATGTGATTCTCCGGCTGTTAAGTATCTTATCATTCTATGAATTTACAGAATTCCGGGTACGTTCAGAAAGTGAGCGTTCGTCGTTACAAACTTCGCTTCTGAATTTTTCGATTTGATTTGAGTCTCCGAGCAAAATTAAGGAATCTCCCACATTAATTTGTGTAGAACTGCCAGGGTTAAAGTTTAATGCTCCAGATTTAGGGAGAATCGCTATAATGAGTACTCCGTATTGGCTTCTTAAATTGATTTCGGCGAGTGTTTTGCCATCTAAAACGGATCCTTCAGCAATAAGTGTTTCATCAAAAGTATGATCCTGCATCATGTTTTTAGTTAATGAATCTACGAATTCATCAACATGAGGCCGAAGAATTACGTTAGCCATTCGGTCTGCCCCGATTTCGTATGGAGAAATCACCTTATCAGCTCCGGCACGAAGCACTCTATTGCGATTTGTGTGCTCATTTGTGCGAACCAGGATAAACAAATCCGGGTTTAAATCTCGTGCAAGTAACGTAGCAAATACATTGTCCTGATCGTTTGAAAGAGTACAGATCATGGACTTAGCTTTTTTGACACCAGCTTTGATCAACGTGTCTTCGTCTTCTGCATCTCCTTCTACATACGCTAAATTATGTTCTTTTAGCCTTTCAATGCTTTGCGCTTTGTTTTCAACAATTACCAGAGGCAGCCCGGCTTCTTTCAACACCTCAGCAATACGATGGCCAATACGGCCATATCCACATATTATGTAATGATTTTCCATTTTTTCTAAACGTTTTTGCATTGCTCTTTTATAAAATAGTTCGCCTTCAAAAAGTAATTGGGTTGTTTGAGAGGCAATGTAGGATATAACCCCTATTCCAATTACAAAAATCATCATGGTAAAAACTCTACCCTCATTCGACAACGTATGTAACTCAGTAAAGCCAATAGTAGAAATGGTAATGAAAGTCATATACAAACCTTCAAACCAGGTCATTCCTTCAATAAAATGATATCCTGTTGACCCAAAGGTGAAGATTACCATCATTATAAAGGTAGCAACAGAAATGTTTTTGAATCCCGGGTTTTCAAAAAGAGCTTTAAGTGAGGTCATTTTTGAAGCGTTGTTTTAATACTAAGCTGAACCACTGCCCCGGTTTCGCTGTACGAATTTCTGCTTATATCGATGATGAAATTTCTAACATGAAAACCAACACCAAAACCAACCCCGGCGAAATCAAAATTTTCTTTAGTCTTGTTTAGTTCATGCAAGTACCGGTTATATCCCATTCGAAAACGGAAGTTTTCACTCAAATCAAACATACCCCCAAGAATTATATGACGAAATGCATTATCAAAAAAATCGGGTTTTCCGGACTCTCCTACAATCTTCATATCCCAGTTATTCAATCTTCTTAATGTAATACTAACTTCAGCAGGAAAACCTGCAGGCTTTTTGGTGATACCTACTGATACATCAAGAGGCATAGGTTCCCGGATGCCATTATATGTGGAAAGCTGTGTGCCAAGATGCCGAATAGCTGCTCCAAAACTAAAATGCCGTTCTGTGTTCTTGTAATAAACCCCCCCTGATATAGCTACTGCACTGGATTTATATTGCTCGTATGACGAATAGACTAAATCTATCCCAACCCCTCCATTCCAGCCTTTTATAAGCTTTGCAGCATACACACCGGAAATAGCAATATCAGTGGCATTAAAATCTCCAAGTTCATTTCCACGTTCATCAATAGTTTCAAAATCGCCATATCCCACAAACCGTATTCCTATTCCCGCATAGTTATTCTCATTCAGCTTAACAGCACCATTTGTAAAGCCCATCTTTGAATCCACTAATTGATTCACGAATGTAGCAGAAACGCTTCCCGTTTCTGCACCAAAAAGGTATGCGGGGTTTATATGAAATCCGGCATAATCGCCACTATACAAACCGGTATGATTTCCACCTAATGCAGATGCACTTGCAGTAGGGGTAACATCCAGAAACCGGAAAATTGTATTAGTATCTGATTGAGCAAAAACAGTTCCCGGCAATGCACTTAAACTAACAACAAGTAGTAAAATTTTTAAATCTTCAGATTTCAAAATGACAATTAGCTGAAATGTTTTGTAATATAATCAATAGAATGTGCAAAGCCCCAAAATGGTTAAGAAAATGATTACATATTTAATCACTAAATGAACGCTCTTAAGCAATTAGGTCAATATACCCTGCTGCTGTATCAGGCTTTACGTTCAGTAACTGAATTTAGTACCTATCGGCAAAACCTGTTTAGTGAATTTGTTAAGATTGGCTATCAATCTATTCCAATCATTATGCTGGTGGGGATTTTTACCGGAGCCGTTTTAACGCTGCAAACTGCCTATCAACTGGATACCGATTTATACCCTGCATATATAGTAGGTTCTATTGTAGCGCAATCGATTATCATTGAGCTTGCCGCTGTGATTAGCGGTTTAGTACTGGCAGGAAAAGTTGGGGCGAGAATTTCTACCGAACTAGGTACCATGCGTGTTAGTGAACAAATTGATGCTTTGGAATCAATGGGATTCAATTCTGTGGCATTTCTGGTTATCCCGCGCATTTTTGCTGGCATACTAATGTTTCCCGTTCTTTACATAATTGCTTCCACACTTGGAATTATTGGGGGGCTGGTTGCCGGAGCAGCTGATGGCATTTTGCCGGCTGCTGAGTTTATGAAGGGTGGGCGCCTGTTTTTTTTTCCTGAGGATGTCGTTTTCGGAATGTTAAAATCGTTCGTTTTTGGTTTTGTAATTACTTCCATCTCATGTTTCAAAGGGTACTATGCTTTTGGCGGAGCCGAAGGTGTCGGGAATGCAACTACACAGGCAACGGTTCTTAGCTGTATCTATATTTTGCTGGCAGACTTTGTGCTGGCAGCAATACTACTTTAGTTATGATAGAGATAAATAACCTTACGAAAAGCTTTGGAGACAATCTTATTTGGAGAGATGTTAGTTTTACTATTCAGGACGGAGAAACTCTGGCTGTAATTGGAAAATCGGGATGTGGAAAATCTGTTTTGCTTAAACATTTAAATGCTCTTTTATACCCAGATTCTGGTGAAGTTGTTATTGACGGACAATGTGTTTTTGACCTTGATTACTCTGAGTTAAGAATTATGCGGCAACGATTTGGAATACTCTTTCAGGGTGGGGCATTATTCGATTCTATCAACACTTTTGAAAATATTGCCTTCCCCCTCCGGTACTTCACAAATAAAAACGAATCAGATATAAAAAAGGAAGTCGAAAAAGCTCTTGAAATGGTAAATCTTAAAGATGCAGGAAAAAAACCTACATCTGCACTTTCAGGGGGAATGAGAAAACGTGTTGGTTTAGCAAGAGCAATTATTTTGAAGCCAGATTACTTACTTTATGATGAACCAACATCCGGACTGGACCCTCAAACTTCGGATGAAATCAACGAATTAATTGTTTATATGGCAGACAGCCTGGATATAACCTCTATTGTAATTACCCATGACATGCACAGCGTGTTGTCTATTGCTGAAAAAGTAGCTTTCTTAGATGATCAAAAACTAAGCTGGTTTGGAGATATCGAAGAAATGAAAAAAAGTGAACATCCCCCATTGGTTGAATTTATAACAGCCAGTGAATATAAAATTAAGGCGTAGATTTGAATTCTGAAAAATTTAGTACCAGCAACGAACTCAAAATCGGGCTTACCATACTCGTAGCCATTGCTATCGCTTTTGTGGGGTTCCGAATTATGAGAGACCAACCACTTTTTAGGCAAGCCAAGTTTTTATATGTAAAATTTGACAGGGTTGACGGGTTACTTCCGGGAAATGTGGTTCATATAAAAGGCTTTAAAGTAGGATCGGTAAAAGAACTGCAATACCTTTTTAAAGAAGACAGTACTTTAGTTACTCTTAGCATAACTGCTGATTTTAACGTTCCAAAAGGTTCAAAAGCAATACTGAAAGAACCCGGCCCACTTGGTGCAGTTACCATAGAAATTATCCAATCCACAAACAGTGAATATATTGAGTGGGGCGCAAGTATTGATGGAGAAATAGATAGCGGGATCTTTGGAACATTTGCCGATAAAGGGGAAGAACTTGCTGATAAACTAACAAAATCGTTGAAAGATTTAAATAGCCTTTTGGTAAAAGTCGATTCCTCTTTGTACTCAAAAAATAAAGATCCAATAAATAGCACACTTACCAGCTTTGAGAAAATAGGCAGAGATGCCCGGCAGCTTCTTGAAAAACGTAAAGCTGATATTGACTCTATGATTGTGAGCATGAGCAACATCACCCAAAACTTTGATGATTTGACCGAAGAAAACAAAGCCGAAATTGATTCTATGCTTACCAATTTGAGCATAGCAAGTGCAGAACTTGAAGTGCTCAGTAAAAATCTTAATAAAACCACTACATCATTCAACCAAGTCTTAGACAAAATAAACAGCAAAGAAGGCTCTCTTGGAAAAATGGTTTACGATGAGTCTTTATATAATAATCTTGACAGCCTTTCATTCAATCTTAACGAGCTGATAAAGAACATTCAAAAAGACCCAAAAAAATATCTCAAGCATATGAGATTAATTGAAGTCTTTTAACGAACCAGGCTACACTCAGGCTTTTAATTCCTTCGTTATTGCGTTATATTTGCAAGCTATTTTTTGATGCTTAAAGCATCTTTCATAGTCAATCAAGAATTTTTAAAGAACTGTTTTAGAGGATACCTGCTATGGGTTTAATGGAAAGGCTTAGAAATGGTACCAAGTATATTGTAATCATACTTATTGTTTCGTTTGGTTTAATTTGGGTACTTGCCGATGTGGATTTTTTTGGAGCAATGAATGCCGGGCCTAACAAATTAGGCAAAGTAAACGGTGATGACATCACCCTTGAAGAATACAACCAAAGAGTTCAATACTATAACAATTTGTATGTACAGCAAACCGGAAGTAGTATGACTCCCGAAATTTCTGCTTTGTACGAACAACAAGTTTGGGATGAACTGGTAAATTCCCGCTTGATTGAGCAAAAAATGGATGCACTAGGAATTACAGTTACTGACAGCGAGTTACTTGATATGGTTTATGGAGACAATCCCGATCCTATCATTGTGCAGAACTTCAGCCGCCAGGATGGTACTATTGATCGTGCAAGCATCGACCAGATGTTAACCAATCCCGATTTTTCTCAACAAGCTATAGCTCTTGATCTTCAGCTTCGCCAAAAAAGAAGACAGGAAAAACTAACGAATTTTATCGCTGCGGGTGTACAAGTTACCGATGAGCAAATTGAAGCCGAGTATTTTAAACAAAATTCATTCGCTGATATTGCTTTCGTTCGCCTTCCTTTCGGTGAAATAAGCAACGATGAAGTTACCATTACCGACAAAGACTTAAGGAATTATTACAACAGTAATAAAGAGCAATACAAAGTAGAAGAGAATTACAGAGCTAGAATTGTATCATTCAGCTTTTTGCCAACAGCAGAAGATACCGCCGAAATTTTCGAAGAAGTACGGGAATTAAAGCCAGATTTCGCTGCAGAAACAGAAGATTCTCTATTTCTTCTTCGGCAGCAATCGTCAACACCATACTCTGCAGCTTTTGTTAACAAAGAGGATGTTCGTGAAGAATATAAAGCCGTTCTTGATTTAAATACCGGGGAAATCACAAATCCATTTTTGAACGGCAGCCAGGTTAGTATGATTAAAAAACTAGACGAAAAAGGTGATGAAATTAAGTTTGTGGTATTTTCAAGATTGATCGAGGCTCTGCCAGCCACCATCAGAGATGCTGACGAAGCCGCTCGCGACTTTCAATTATTTGCTGATGAAGAAACCGATTTCGAAACCGAAGCTGAACGAGCCGGAAAAACAATGGATGAAATTTTTGCCACAAAAGGCAATTCATTTATCTCCGGATTAGGAAACAGCCAGCAAGTACTTTCTTTCCTCGAAAAAGCAGATGAAGGTGATATTTCCAGAGTAATTGAGCTGGGAACTGATTTTGTTGTTGTTCAACTTCTGCAAAAAAACAAAGAAGGATATCGCCCCTTTGACGAGGTACAAACTCAAATCGAAACGCTAGTGCGGCTTGAGAAGAAAAAAGAACTTACCGCACAAAAAGCAGCTGATATTGTAGCATCCAATACCGATATGGCCGCAATTGCCAATGCTGCCGGTTATGAACTACAAACAACGGAAAGTGTTGCTGCAAATGCTGTTTTTCTGGATGGTGCAGGAAGAGAACCAAAAGTAATTGGAGCTATTTTTACACTCGAAGAAAACGATATCTCTGGCCCAATACAAGGAAATGCCGCCGTATATATAATTCAGGTAACCTCCAAACAAACTCCAAACCTGGAAAATTTAACGGATGCCGAAAAAGATCAAATACGTACACAGCTTGAGGGCGAAATCAATCAAAAATTCGGTGCAATTTGGCTGGAAGAACTCAAAAAAGAGGCCGACATTATAGACAACAGAAATTTGTTAATTCAAAGCTAGGTTTCTTCTGCTTAGTTGTTAAGGCGAGAAGTTTTCTTCTCGCCTTTTTTGTTTACAGTTTTAATAAATTTTACCTGCCTTACATAACCCCGCCCAATGAGTAACCAGTCTTTAAATATGGATCAAAAATGGATGCTTGAAGCACTTGCGCTGGCTTCTAAAGGCAAGGGAAACGTATCACCCAATCCCTTGGTTGGATGCGTGATCGTATCAAAAAAAGGAGAAAAAATTGGCCAGGGGTATCATAAAAAGTTTGGTGCTGCACATGCGGAGGTCAACGCGGTCAATTCAGTTAAAAATGAGGAAGCGTTAAAAGGCGCAACAGTATATATAACTCTTGAACCTTGCTCTCATCATGGAAAAACTCCTCCCTGTGCCGAGCTATTAGCTAAACTCCCCATTGCTAAAGTAGTTGTAGCCATGAAAGATCCTAACCCAAAAGTAAATGGCAGCGGCCTTAGGATTTTGAAAAATGCCGGTATAGAAACTGAAGTTGGGATTCTGGAAAAAGAAGCGGAACAGCTGAATGAGTTCTTTATTCATCATCAAACAGTTGGCAGACCCTTCATTACATTAAAATTTGCTCAAACAATAGACGGTTTTCTTGCCGCTGCTGATGGAGACTCGAAATGGATATCAGGTAAACAATCCCGCAAAAAAGTGCACCAATGGCGCAGCGAATACGATGCCGTATTAGTTGGAAGAACTACTACCATGGCCGACAACCCAAGTTTGACTGTTCGGCACATAAAAGGCCGCCAACCTAAACGTGTTATAATTGATGGCCCTTTTGAACTTCCCAGAACTTTGAATGTATTTTCGGATAAGCATGAGGATAAAACAATTATCCTGACATGGAATAAAGAAGCTTCTAAAGATGAAGCCGACCCTATGTTAAAAATGCTTTCTCAAAATTATTTCAGAGGTGAAATTCTTCAGGTTTCAAAGTCAGATGGCCATGTAGATCTGCGGCAAGCTTTTAAGTTACTTGGAGAAAAAAGCATTTCATCTATCCTAGTGGAAGGCGGACAGCAGCTTTCTTCTACCTTAATTAAACAAAGCTTGGTTGACAAGCTTTGCGTTTTTATTTCTCCTAAACTACTTGGCGCGGGAACGCGGTCTGTTCTGAATATAGGCATCAACAACATGAACGAGATTGCTAATTTAAAAGATGTGAGCTGGGAACAGATTGGCGATGATATGTTAATGACAGGGTACTTTTGATCCCCTAATTACTTCCCAAAAAGAATAAAGGGTGCCCAATGATTTGGATGGTTATAATACGGGTGCTCCAGCATTGCAAGCTTAGCATCTCTTAAAGCTCTTTCTTTATACCCAAAAAGAGGCGCTTCATAAATATTAAGGAACAATTTGAATTTAACCCAAAGCCCGATGTCCTCTTTTTCGTAGTCGTTTAACTTTTCATAAAATCTGGCCATCAGCTCTGATGTGCTTTTATCATATACGTTCCACAAACTTACTACCACAGAAGAAGCCCCTGCTTTAAAGAATGACCGCTGAAGCCCCAAAATACCTTCTCCTGCAACCAGCTTGCCCATTCCGGTATTGCAAGCACTTAGAACTACCATATCTGAGTTTAGTGATAAGGCCGATATCTCAAGGCTGTTTAAAAATCCATCTTCCCCAAAAGTATTTTCAAATTCATTTTTCTTTGAAATTATTAGACCACTTTGTAAAGGACTTTCTTCATTTATACTTCCATGAGTAGCAAAGTGCAGGTATCTGAAAGAAGATAAATCCAATGCTTTTATAGCAGATTCTGTTACTTGTTCGTTCTTAAGAACGGTAGCTTGATCAAAATGAGAGGAAATTGAGTTTACTTCAGTTAATGAGGCAGGAAGAGAAGCAAAGTTATTTTGCGATCTGGAAGGGTTTGTGGCAGAACCGGATTCAAATCCTGAGCCAGCTACAGCAAGCAGTTCTTTGGTATAACTTCGGTGCAAGTCCTGAATATATTCGTAAATTGAAGCAGAAGGAAGGTGTTTAATATTATAATCTTCAATCAGGTAACGGTTATTATTGATTAGTGCATCAAAAGGGAGTACTGATAAGGATCTGCTGGGTATGATTACCAGTTTATTGATTTCAGGAAATTGATTTTTAAAGGGCTCGATAAGATGTGAATATAAAAAGGAAGAATAAGCTGCTAAATCTTCTACTGGCTTTGATTCTTCTATTGCTACCCTGAAAGAAGCTATATGTTCTTTAAATATTATATCAGCACTTTTAGCAGAATCAAAATCAGACACATTATAGCCTGGCCCTTCTATCGTAATCCAGAAGGTGATGAGTTTATTTTTTACAAAGACATATTCAATAAAAGCAGAATTCGAATCTAGCAAAGATTGAAGCTTAGAAATAGAAACAATCTCAGGAGATTCCAGCCTTTTTAGCTTTGGGTTCTTAATCCTTATCTCGTTTGTAAATGATTCGTACTCTAATTCTGCAGCCTGTATTTCTTGTTTCAGAAGCATGATTTTTTGCTGATCAGAAGTATTTTCCAGTGTTCTATACAACTTATCAACTGCTTTACTTTTCTGCAGAATAGAAAGATATGTTGGCTCATCAACGGCTTTTAATATATCCTCGGAAGAAAGGCTTTGAAGCAATACTTTTGATTTTCCAGACTCCACAACTTCAAATGCTTTTTCTATGTCATTTTTTTCTGACAAATACCAATAAGCAACTTCATTATAAAACTCTGAGTAATTGCTAAATAGTGTTGATTGTAAATTATCTCCATAGAGATTGTTTCGAACACGTTCAATTTCATTAAAAGCCAGATCGGCGTAATAAAAAGCACTATCCGAGCCTATATCATGAAATCTTTGGGACAAGTTGATTAAATAATCAGAGATTTGATAACCTTTATAGAAAGAGGCTGTTGAAAAAGCTTTTTTGGCAAAACTTAAAGCGAGAATATGCTCACCAATAGAAGAGTAAACTTTTGAAAGGGATGTAAATGCTTTCGCTTTTAACCGTTTTGATTCTGTATTTATAGCAATTTCTATTGCCTTATTAGAATATGAAATAGCCTTACCTGAATTTCCAACTGCAAGTTCTAATTCAGATAAGTTCATGTATGTTTCAGCTAAGAGGGAAAACTGGTTGCCAACGATCAAATAATCAATCGCTGCTATATAGATATTCCGTGCTTGATCATAGCTTTTTAAACGTTTAAGAGCAGTAGCTGTTTTTAATGAAACAATGGCTGCTTGGTATCTATTAGTGTTTTGAATCCACAGATTTTGGGCCTGATCTAAAAAATTAAAAGCTGAATTATAATTCCCCAATAGCATATATATTTTGCCCACATTTTCATTTGCCTGAATTATTTCTGTTGGATCAAAAGATTCTTTAGCCGTTTCAAGATGTTTATTGAAATAAAGTAATGCTTTACCATATTCTCCTTTTTTTTCATAAAATAGCCCCAACCGTTCATATTCTCGGGAAAGCAGGTCAAGGTTTCCAAGCTTCTTTTTTAATTGTAAAGATTCAAAAGCTAGAGCCTCAGCTTTTTCTGTATAACCAAGTTCATTATATACCACAAAAAGATTGCTTTTTATGATGGGCAGCATAAAAGCATCATTGTATTTTTGCATAAGCTGTTCTGCTTGTTTGCCATACTCAATTGCTTTTTGATAATTACCAACCAAACGATTCTCTAACATTAGAGAATTAGAAACTTGTGCAATTCTGTATGAGTTATTTGAAGATTTTGCTAGCTCAAACGCCTCTTCATAAAAAGGGATGGCTTCGGTGTCGTTATAAAGCCATGCTATTGCCCATGCTTTATGACTTTTAGCATAAGCACGAAGCTCAAGATCAGGGTAATTAGCTGCTACAGAATCTGCTTTAAATATCCATTTTGAGCCTTCATATGGCCTGTTTTGATCAATAATGGAAGCACCAAGCCCTACTGCAGCAACAATCCATTTTTTTGTGTTTATATTTTTGGAATGAAGTTTTTCAGCTTTTCTGTATACTTTTTCTGCTTCAATATAATTACCCTTTCTATAGACATTGTTTCCGAGCACTAAAAGAGAGTCATCTTTAATGTATGGATATTGGGCAAGCACTATTTCAGAAGTAAAAAAGAATATTACCAATAAAGAAAAAATGACTTGTTTAAACATTTGAAAGTGTTAGTGGAATAACTAAAATAAATTTTGTTGATTAAGTATAATTAAAATTTAAAATCAGCGGAAGCAAAAATGAACTATTCAAAAATTCAAGCCAAATACGGTGCGCCAGATGGAGAAGGGGGAAACCCTAGTAGTAATCGTCCAGGAAGTGGATCTGGCAGCGGTTCTGGAAATGATACCGGGGGTGGCAGAACTAACTCATGAAATTAAACCTCGCTATAAATAGCGGGTTTTTTTATTCTCCGAATAAAGCATTTACAAATTCAGTTCTTTCAAACACCTGGAGATCTTCAATTTTCTCTCCTAACCCGATGTACTTAACAGGTACGCTCAGTTCGTTAGAAATTCCAATTACAATCCCGCCTTTTGCCGTGCCATCAAGTTTAGTGAGTGCCAGGCCGGTTATATCAACAGCCTCTGTAAAAGCTTTGGCTTGTTGCATAGCATTTTGTCCGGTTGATGCATCCAATACTAAAATTACTTCATGAGGGGCCCCTTCCACAACTTTACCCATCACACGTTTAATTTTGGTAAGCTCATCCATCAACGCTTTTTTGTTATGTAAGCGGCCCGCTGTATCTACCAAAACAATATCCGATCCTCTTGACTTTCCAGAAGATACCGTATCAAAAGCAACGGAGGCCGGATCTGCATTTTGGCCCTGTTGCACAATAGGCACACCAGCCCGTTCACTCCAGATAATTAACTGATCAACAGCAGCGGCACGAAAAGTATCTGCAGCACCAAGCAACACATTCTTTCCTGCTTGTTTATAGAGATTTGCCAATTTACCAATCGTAGTTGTTTTACCCACCCCATTTACGCCAACCACCAAAACCACGTGGGGTTTAATTGGAAATTCTGCATCAAATTCGGCAAGCTTATCTGTATCATTGTCTTTTAATAGTTCAACAATTTCTTCTCGAAGTATTGTTTGTAGTTCCTGTTGGTTCACAAACTTATCTCTTGAAACGCGTGCTTCAATCCGTTTTATGATTTCCAGGGTAGTTGTAACGCCTACATCAGAAGTGATCAGAATTTCTTCAAGTTCATCAAGGGTTTCGTCATCAATATGATCTTTTCCTACAAAAGCTTTCCCTAATTTATTTAAAATTCCTTCTCTGCTTTTTTCAACTCCTTTGTTTAGCGTTTCTTTTTTCTTTAGTCCAATTTTATCTAGAAAACCCATAGCTTAATTAAATGTAGACCCCTTCATAATTTTTCGGTAGCGATTAAAATAGTCGAAAAAAGAATATATCATGATTGCAGTACAAGAATATAACAACCATTGATGAACCTGAGTTGCGTCTCTGAAAAAGAAAACAGCAATCCAGTAAAGAGCCAGTACATTAACAGCAATTTTTCCTGACATGATAGACATCGCCACTTTACCATACGTAAATTTGATAAAAGAAGAACCAACCATGATAAGGGAATCACGAATTACGTTCAAAATCAAAAACCAAATAGGAACCCAACCCAGCCAAACAGTATATATAAAGAGTACAGCAGCACAAAGTTTGTCAGAGATCGGATCAATCATTTTACCAACTTCTGAAACAGTGTTGGTTCTTCGAGCAACTAAACCATCCAGATAGTCAGAAATAAAAGCATATATAATCAGACCAATAATAAGGCCATTAGCCTGGTAATTGTTTTGATTGTGAAGATATATTACCGGAATAGCTACCAAAAAACGGGAGAAAGAAATCCAGTTCGAAAGAGTCAACACCCTTCCTGATACTGATACTATTTTTCCGTCTATGTTCTGTTGTTTCTTCAAGGCATATATGCTCAGAAATTAATGTGCAAAGTTACGTTCATTGTCAGGAGAAAACCAATACAATTGCAATGCTATATCATCCCTTCAGCTATAGCCAACTCATACAGGCTTTGGTGAAGCTTGTTTTTGTCCAGCTCACCTCTTTTTTCTAGTTCATCAATCTCAGCTTCATTAAGCATAATCAGGCAACCGGCACTAAGTAGTGCTGCATCAAAATTTCGAGGATCAGCAAGGCGCAGCTTTTCAAAGTCAATTCCATTTGGGCTGATATTCTTATTAACCAGCACATAAAAAACGTCTTCTTTTGCCTCACCAAAGCTTAGTTCTTCAAGCCCTGTTTTATTGAATGGAATCATGTGTGTCTAAAAAGTCTCGTGCTTTAATTATTTCTATAACTTCCTGCGTATCGGCATCAATTTTTTGAATCTGGAAGAGACTAATTATTGCCTGCTCATTTAAAGTATGGATTACTTCTTGTACTGTTTCGCAATATTCAGTTTCACTCACAAGATCATTAATACCCTGAACAATGTAGGTATATTTTCTTCCTTTTTGTGAAGAAGACTGATGCATCAATTCAGCTTCTTCGAAATACTCGCGAATTGCGTTTTCAGTAACAAACCAGCTCACGCCTAATTTCCTGCCTTTTAATCTTCCTTCACGAAGGTACGCTCGAAGTGTCATTTTTGAAATGCCAAGCATTTCGTGAAGATCATCTATTGAATAAAGAGTAAGCGAACCAATTTTACGAGGCATTTTAAAAAAATAATTCTGTTTTTATCATCTATTGAACAACTATTATAAAACATATACTAGATATTATCTAACATTACTCGCACATTTATAAAAAGATTTGGTTAACCCCTTACTCACGCCGTATATTGGTGGCAGTTGATTCAAAAAAGCAGCCCGGCCATTTAAGGCAGGGTTTTTTTATGTCTATGATTCAAGAGTTTTTATGTGGAATCAGCCTGTACTTATTTTATCTTCCGGCATGAAAAGAATATTTCAAGTTTTTCTGTTTTCCATTCTTATCATTTCTTGTTCAAGCTCAAAAGTATACTATTCCTCTGAAGCCAAAAATTGGAATGATAAAAAAGCCGATACCGAAAAAGAGCTTATCTACGAAATATATTTAATCGGCGATGCCGGTTCCCCTTCGTTAGACGTTCAGCATCCAAATCTGAAGCTTCTTCAGAATAAGCTCAATCAAAGTTCTGAGAATAGTGCAGTAGTTTTTCTGGGAGATAACATTTATAACTATGGGTTACCAAATGCGGCACATCCTGATCGTAAATTTTATGAACGCAGGATTATTGAGCAGATGAAAACCGTAGAGAATTTTCAGGGGCAGGTATTTTTTATTCCGGGAAATCATGATTGGGAAAATGGAGGCGAAAACGGACTTAAAACACTAAAGAGACAAGAAGAATTTATAGAGAATTATCTTGATCGGGGAAATGTGTTTCTACCCGATGATGGATTTCCCGGCCCGGTTGATGTTAAATTAATGGACGATGATGATCACCCTTTGTTAAAAGATGATATCAGGCTAATCATACTCGATACTCAATGGTGGCTTCATAAGCATGACAAATCATATGGCGATACAGGAGAATATCATCTTTTTGATGGTGGCGATTTTCTAAATGAGTTCGAAGATGTTTTAACAAAACGACAGAAAGATTTTTTGGTAGTAGCCGCTCATCATCCATTAATTACAAACGGCCCGCATGGTGGTTACCTTCCTCCATCCACTCATCTAAAGCCTCCTGTTTTTGGCTCTCTCTATGCATTATACCGAAGGGTTTTTGGTTTCGAGCAAGACGTGAACCATTTCAAGTATCGTAATATGGCATCCAAATTTCGGGAATTAATGAAGCAAAACGATCATTTGATATACGCTTCGGGGCACTCTCATAGTTTGCAATATTTCAGAGAATCAGGCAAACGATTAACCCAGCATTTTGTAGTTACCGGAGCCGGAACCAAGAAATCCTACGTAGCAAGTGGAAGAGGAGCAGAATTCAGCTATGCAGGAGAAGGGTTTACAAAACTAAAATATATCGGAGACGGTTCGGTTTGGTTAGAAGCCTGGGCGTACGATGGCTCGCCAGCAGGTAAGTTATTATACAAAACACAGATGAAACCGCCTTACGGAGATCCATTGCACGAACCTAAAGAGCTGCCAGATTTTGACCATACTGATAGCACGAGAGTATTGGCAGCAAATCCTGATTATGACAACAAAGGATTTATTTTTGAAGCACTAATCGGATCGCACAACCGGAGGTACTGGTCTGTTGAATCGGAGTTCCCTGTGTTTAATGTTGCGGAAGTAAAAGGTGGGCTAATTCCTGTTCGTATGGGTGGGAAAGGTCAATCTAACACGCTGCATCTCGAAGACAAAAAAGGAAACGAGTACGTACTTCGATCGGTAGATAAACAGGCAGGAAAAATTTGGGGTGAAAACCTGAAGAAAACAATTGCACTAGATGTGGCTCAGGATCAGTTCTCTATCATTAATCCTTATGCGGCACTCGTTATCCCGTCTCTTGCCGATGCAGTTGAAGTTTATCACACCAATCCCAAAATTTATTATGTGCCAAAAGACCCTAAACTTGGATTATATGCTGAGCAGATTGGCGGACAGTTAGCACTGTTTGAGGAAAAGCCTGATAACGACATGAGGCATGTATCAAGTGTCGGAAATTCCAAAGAAGTTGTGGCTTATCGTGATATGATCCGTGAAATAGACGGAGACATTGATCATCGGGTAGATCAGGAAATGTTTGCAAAAGCACGGTTACTGGATATGCTGATTGGTGATTGGGACAGGCACAGCGATCAATGGAGGTGGGCAACATTTGAACCGGAAGATAAAAAAGGAAAAATATATCGCCCGATTCCCCGCGACAGAGATGTAGCATTTATGGCAATGAATGGGTTGATACCAAACCTGTTAAAATTTGGCCCCTTTTTTCAGTATCAAAACTTTGAGAATAGCTATGGCAACCTTAAGGGATTAAACTTCAATTCTTTGGAGCAAACCAGGCGTTTCACAAATCAGGTTACAAAAAGTGAGTGGTTACAAATCGCTTCAACAATGAAAGAGCAGTTGTCAGATCAGGTAATTGAAGAAGCAGTATTAAAGTACCCACCTGAAGTTTTTGAGAAATACGGTGCCGAAACTATAAAGCATCTTAAGATCCGTAGAGATAACCTGCTTCAGGTTACCGAAAAATACTATAACCTGCTCTCAAAGGTAGTCTCTGTTCCTGCTAGTAATAAAAGAGAACGTTTTGTAGTAGATATTTTGAATAAAGAACAAACCAGAGTTCGAGTCTATAAACTATCAGGCAAGGGAGAGCTTAGAGAAAAGTATTTCGACCGGGTTTTTGAAAATAATCAAACAAAAGAACTCCGTTTGTTCGGGCTCGGTGATGATGATGAATTTATAATACAAGGCGAGGCAAATAACAAGATTAAACTTTTGCTTACAGGCGGTGCCGGAAGCGATATTTATAATACTTCTGAATTGGGGCGTAAGGCTTCTCATAATCTGAGAATTTTCGATACAGAAAAGGAAAACGATTACATAACCACGAAAAAAGTTCGTAAGCACTTAACAAGCGATCCAACTAAAAACACATATAATTACGAAACAGATTATACGTGGAACAGAGTATTTCTTGGGTATTATTTTGAATACAACAGTTTTGACGGGCTTTTTCTGGGAGGTGGCCCTAAAATAGTTCGGCATGGTTTTCGAAAATTTCCTGCTGTAAATCATTACTTGAGGTTTAACTATGCACCAAAAACAGGAGCTTCAAACTTAAAATATAACGGCACCTATTTTGAACGGGTAGGTTTGTGGGATTTGAACCTGGAGTCTCAACTGCTTTTTCCAAAAAGTTTTAGAAATTTCTTTGGATTAGGTAATGAAACCAATCTTCAGGAAAGAGGAAATAAATTTTACAAAGCCCGGCTTACCCGATACCAATTTGCCGGAAGTTTGAGTCAGTCAATAAACCAGGTATTATCTGCTGAAATAGGAAACAAAATAAGCATTACAACTATTGATGATAACCCGGATGAAAGTAATATTTTAAATGAATTAGGAACCGGGATCAGTATTACCACAAATGAAGATCAATGGTTTAACACAATATTTACGAACCTGTCCGTGGCCGATGTAGATAACATGGTAAACCCCAAACAAGGATATAGGTTTTCATTGTATTCAGATTTAAACATCGGCATCCGAAATACATCTCACACTTTTTCCAGATTAGAATCCAGTTTTCGAATGTATTATCCGCTTCGGTTTAGTCCACAAATCGTAGTGGCTAATCGGGTGGGTGGTTCACATAACTTTGGCCCGTTCCCTTTTTATGAATCCAACACAATTGGCGGCACGCAAAATCTGCGGGGACATAATGGCCGGCGATTTTCAGGCAGAAGTACTTTTTATAACAACACCGAACTACGTTTAGAACTGTTCGACTTTTACAGATACCTGCTGGGAGGTAAAATCGGACTTTCCGCATTTTTCGATACCGGCCGCGTGTGGACCGATGGCGAAAGCTCTTCAACCTGGCATAAGGGGTATGGCGGAGGGTTGTGGTTCAACGTTTTTGATATGATTCTTATCAATTCAACAGTCGGTGCATCTGAAGAAGGAACACTTATAGAAATAAAAGCGGGATTTTTCTTTTAAAAGCCATATAGTATGGCCCGATTATTGATATATTAAGCCCGTCAAGTGTATCAACAACAATAAGCTCGGGTCAGCCATGTCAAAACAGCAAAACCATCGATCTCTTGCTGCCATTATGTTCGCAGATATGGTAGGCTATACAAAGTTGATGCAACAAGATGAAGCACAAGCTAAACTACTTCGCGACCGGCAAAGAGATATTGTTGATAAGTGTATAGCATTTCATAATGGCCGGGTAATGCAATATTATGGTGATGGCACATTAAGCATGTTTGCCAGTGCTATAAAGGCTGTAGAGGCAGCCAGAGAGATTCAGGAAAAATTACAAGAAGATCCGAAAGTGCCTTTAAGGATAGGAATACATATCGGCGATGTAGTTTATGATGATGAAGGCGTTTTTGGTGATGCGGTTAATATAGCAGCCCGGGTACAATCATTGTCGGTTGCGGGTGGGGTAATGATTTCAGGAAAAGTTTTTGAAGAAATAAAGAATCATCCGGGAATTATTGTTAAGGCTTTTGGGGAGCATGAGCTTAAAAATGTATTCAATCTGGTAAGTATATTTGCATTGGCAAATGATGGATTGGAAGTTCCGGATCATAATTATATCAAAAAGATAACGGGTACTCATCAAAACAGTGTGGCGGTATTGCCGTTCGCCAGCTTTAGTTCTGATCTTGAAAATGAGTATTTCAGTGATGGGATTACCGAAGAAATTATTAATGCGCTGGTAAAGCTTGACGGGTTACAAGTGCCATCCAGAACCTCCGTTTTTGCCTACAAGAATACGAACAAAGATATCCGGGAAATTGGTAAAGAGTTGAATGTATCCACTATACTGGAAGGTAGTGTCCGCAAGTTTGGGGATAAAATTCGAGTTACCGCTCAGCTTATAAATACAGATGATGGTTTTCATGTATGGTCAGAGAATTTTAATGGAGAAATGAAAGATATTTTCAAAGTTCAGGACGAAATAGCTTTGAAAATAGCAGAGAAACTGGAAGGAAATTTTGAATTTGATGCCGGTGAAAAGCTATACGAAGCTTCTACCGAAAGTATAGTAGCCTACAATCATTATCTGCAAGGGTTGTTCTACTGGAATAAAAGAACCCCTGAGTCAGTTGGCAAAGCAATCATATGCTTCGAAAAAGCACTTAAAAAATGTGGTACATATACAAATGCTTATTCAGCACTTGCTAACTGCTATAGTTTTCTTGGAACTATTGGGCATTTACAAGGCAACGAGGCTTTCCCTGAAGCAGAAAAACTGGCACTTAAATCTTTGGAGTTAAACAGCCAAAGAGGTGAATCATATATCTCGCTTGGATATGTGGACTTGTTCTACAATTGGAATTTCAATCGTGCAGAGGCAAACTTTCGAAAAGCAATTACCCTTGAGCCAAATAACGAAGAAGCCCGAATTGGTTTGGCACTGTATTATCGGATAATAGGCAATCTGGATAAGATGTTTCACCATACCAAAATTGCAAAGAAAATAGCTCCGGTTTCGCTTCCGGTTTTGTTGCACCATGGATATTCTCATTGGTTGCTTAAAAGGCCGGAAAAGGCTCTGAGCTTTTTTAATAAAATTCTGGAATTGGACCCACTGTTCAGGTCGGCTATGGAGGGCAAGGCAATGGTTTACATTTCTAATAAAGATTATGAAAACGGACTGAAATACATCAAACAGTATATAAATTTAGTTGGCCCGAAATTTAAAGGCGCAACACAATTGGGGTATCTTGCTGCGGCCCAGGGAGACCGCAAAACAGCATTGGAAAAAATTGAACTTATCAAGCAGCGAGAAAGAAAAAATCCTGAATTGAATTTAAGCCTGGACTATGCAGTTATCTACGCTGCTCTTCAAGAAAAAGAAAAAGTTTTTATGTATTTGAATAAAGCAGTAGATGAGAAAATGGGAGCTGTTCTTTTAATCAAGACTCTATATCCGTTTCGAGGTTTACACTCCGATCCAAGATATACTCAGATTCTGCAACGAATTGGTTTTATTGAATAAGAAAATTATAAAGCTAATAATCAAATTATCTATATTCGGCTCAACAAAGAAAAACATATGCTAAGCGAAAGCGAAAAGAAAAAAAAATTAGGTTCTCGTAAAAGAGGTATTTCCGACATGTTCCGGACTTCATACAGAACCCATATGGATTTAAGCGGTATTGCGGATAATAAGTCGAATATCATGATTAGTATTAATGGTATTATTATTTCCATTGTTATTGCTTCCATCTCTCCAAAAATAGATTCCAACCCATGGCTTCTGTTGCCGACTTCTATTCTTCTTGTTACCTGTCTTGGTTCGATGATTTATGCTGTTCTTTCTGCCCGCCCCAGAGTAAGCAAAGAAAAAGTAACCCTGGAAGATGTAAGAGCAAACCGGGCAAACATTCTATTCTTCGGTAACTTTTACACCTTACCCCGCGCCGATTATGTAGAAGGGCTGGAAGAGTTAATGATGGATAGTGAACGACTCTACGATAATATGGCGAGAGACCTGCACGGCCTTGGCGTTGTACTGGCTAAGAAATACAGGTTACTTCGCATTGCCTACAATATTTTTATGGTGGGATTGGTACTTTCGGTAGCAAGTTTCATCTTTGTATTCATCAATATATCCGCCTGATCAATCCGCTTCGGATTCTCCTGAAAAAGCTCGGGTAATTCGTTGATTCATCAACCGGCGGTAGTTCTCAAATTCATATTGGCTCACCGTAAATTCTGATTTGAATTCACCATTAAAACAGCTTACCAAAAGCTTATTTGGTTTATCTGTTTTGGTGATTGTTACCTCAACCCCACCGAGCTTATAAGATTCTATCACTTCATACATTTTTTCAAAATGTGACTTTATTTGATCTTGAAAGGTATTAATTTTAAGTCATCCAAAACGGATTCTCTTCATGAAAAAAAGAACCCTTATTTTTATTGGTATTGGAGTTTTTATAGGAATATTTCTGTACTCCTCGTTACGAACTGTAAAGCCTGTCGAAATTAAAAATGCCCCCAATTGGGTAAGCCTGGAAGCGGCACAAAAAGAAGCAGCCAGTTCTAATAAATTAATTATGGTAGATGTATTTGAAGTTGGCTGCAAATACTGCCGGGCTATGGAAAGAGAAGTATATCCTGACACAACCGTGCGTGTTGTAATTGACGAAGGTTATATCCCTGTAAAACTTGATGGAAACTCTGAGGAGCTGGTTCGTTTCAACGGTAGAGAAATACAAGCCCGGGAATTTGCACAAAGCAAAGGAGCATTTGCCTTCCCGACGGTATTGGTCCTAACTGCTGAAGGTGATGTGGTTAAGAAAAGAACCGGGTTCATGAACATTGATGAACTCCGACAATTTTTATACCGAACAGAGTCATAGAATTTTAACAACAAACAGGTACTCACAATGAATAATCTTTTTAAATCTGCATTAAGCTTTGGTTTTGCGGCTTTAGTAGTAATTGCATGTACAGAAAAGCCAAATACAAATGGCACTATGCAAGATGAAAATAAAGTTCTTTCTCCGGAGCTCGTATTTGATGGTGTAAGTGTTCCCTGGGGGATGACCTGGCTGCCTAATGGAGATATGCTGGTAACAGATCGTTCTGGTAAACTTTTACTTGTGAGAGATGGCAATCTAATCTCAGAAGTATCGGGATTACCCCAAGTATATGCTCGCCAGCAAGGCGGTTTGCTTGATATCGAAGTTCATCCAAACTATGAGAATAATGGCTGGATCTACATTACCTACTCTTCTCCAGAAGGAGGAAACGGAGCAAACACCGCTATTATGAGAGCAAAACTTCAAAACAATGCATTAGTTGAAAACGAAGTACTTTACAAAGCAACTCCAAACACTACCCGAGGCCAGCATTACGGCAGCCGTATTGCTTTTGATGGCGATGGTTATTTGTATTTCTCAATAGGCGATCGGGGAAACAGGGATGTGCTACCACAAGATCTTTCTAAAGATGGCGGTAAAGTTTATCGTCTTAATGATGACGGATCGATTCCATCAGACAATCCATTTATTGGAGAAGATGGAGCCATTGATGCAGTATATTCTTACGGGCATAGAAATCCGCAAGGAATGGCTGCTCATCCTGAAACGGGAAAAATCTGGGCCCACGAGCACGGTCCCCGTGGCGGCGATGAACTGAATTATATAGAAGCAGGGAAAAATTACGGTTGGCCGGTAATTAGTTATGGCATTAACTACAACGGAACATCATTTACCGACCTTACCCAAAAAGAAGGCATGGAGCAGCCAAAAACGTATTGGGATCCATCCATTGCACCCTCAGGTTTGGCATTCGTAACAAGTGATATGTATCCGGCTTGGAAAGGGAAAGCTTTGGTAGGCTCTCTGAAATTTGGCTATGTGGTACTTGTTGAGTTTGAGGGCACTGAAGTAACAAATCGAACAGAAGTATTAAGTGGTATCGGTCGGGTAAGAAGTATAGAACAAGCTCCTGATGGATTCATTTATGTAGGTGTAGATGGAAAAGGAATCTTCAAGATCAACCCCAAAGGGTAGCTAAAACTCAGCCCTGCTTAAAACAGGTTATTTATTAATGCGAAGCAAAAACCTCGGTAGTTCCATCTTTTCTAACTAAATACACATCATACTTATCGGCTTCTCTACCGTCCATTTCCATTCCCGGAGAACCAATTGGCATACCTGGTACTGTAAGCCCGATTACACCTTCTGGTTTTTCTTTAAGTAAGCGGTTTACATCTTCAACAGGTACGTGCCCTTCTACAAAATAATCGCCAATAACGGCAGTATGGCAAGACTCAAATCGTTCCGGAACGCCCTTCTCTTTTTTGATTTCCATTAAATTAGGTACGGGTTTTTCAGTTACTGCGAACTGATCCGCATCCATATGCTCTGCCCATTTCGTACAACATCCACAACCTTCGTTCTTGTACATTACAACTTCAATTTTTTCTGAAACAGTATTTAATACCTGATGATCCATTCCATCAACAGCACCGTTATTTGGCCAAAATAAAAAAGCTGCAAATGCTGCGGTAAATAGAAGGCCAATTATCAAAATTTTTGAATTACTCATAAATATCTCTTTTTAGATTGAACATAAAGGTACAAAAAATCGGCTTTTTTTTTGATTTGATAATTCTTCATCTTTAAAAAAATTTTAAATGGAGATTTTAGTATGCTGTCAAAAGTTTTATGTGTAGTTCCACTAATAATAGCTTCATTCTTTAGCTTTGAAGCAAATGCACAAACCTCAAAATTCAAAGCTACATTTCTTGAAGCTCAAAAAACAAACCAAGAGGTAGCAGTAACACTAAAAAACGGCAATGTGTTCTCTGGGACCGTTGAATCAGTAAATGATGAATCTGCCGGCATCAAAACAGCAGATGGCCTTTTCAACTTTAGGTACGACCGGATCAAATCGGTTAAAATTATAAACCCGAATGACCCTACTTCGGGGTGGTATAAAAACCCTGCGGCAAATAAACTTTTTATTACACAAAGCGGAAAAATGTTGGAAAAAGGAAGCGGGTATTACCAAAACACATACATCCTCTTTTCAAACTTTTCCTTTGGATTAACCAAAAATGTTAGCATGACCGGGGGGTTTAGTACCGTTCCGGGCTTAGGAGCGCGCAATCAGTTATACCTTATAGGTGCTAAAGCAGGAACTGTTTTAGGTGACTTTTCAATAGCAGCAAACGCTACTTATTATAGTGCTTTTGATTCGGAGGACGATGTAGCAACCATGTTTGGTTCTTTAACCTATTCAAAAAAGAAATTGGATTTAACAGGCGGTGTTGGGTGGGGCTTCACAAATGAAGCCACCAGTGATCCCTTATTTATTTTCGGTGCCCAGTTTCGTGTTAGCCAAAGGTTCGCTTTTTTAGCGGAAAGCTTTGTTCTTCCGGCCGTGGCAGAAGCAGAACCAATTGCAATTATAGGAGGAAGAATTATAGGCCCAAAAACAGCGATAGACTTAGGCTTCTTTGCTTCTGAAACAGTTGACGTACTTCTACCTTTCGTAAGTTTTGCGATCAAATTATAGAGCCACTATGCAATCAAAAATATTCTCTTACGAGAACAAAGAACTGGAAGTAACCTGGGATTTAAAGCGCTGCATTCACGCCAAAGAATGCGTACATGGATTACCTAACGTATTCGATATTTCTAAAAAACCATGGATTGACCCTGACAGAGAACCCGATTCTGAAAAACTTGCAGAAGTTATAGAAAAATGCCCTACCGGAGCTTTGCACTATCACTTTAAAACTAAAGAACAAACCGAACAGCCATCATCAGCAAACAAAATTATTATTGATGAAAACGGCCCGCTTTATCTTCAGGGAAATTTAATTGTACAAGATAAAGATGGTAACGAGTTGCTAAAAGAAACCCGCCTTGCTTTTTGCCGATGCGGTAATTCCACAAACAAACCGCTGTGCGATAACTCTCATCTAAAAACTGACTTTAAAGCAGATGTAACTTTTAATCCTGAACGGTTAGAGCTCGAACCCCAGGAAACTCAGGGAGGAGAACTTGTTATCAAATTGATAGAAAATGGCCCGTTTGTGGTAGAAGGTAATTATGAAGTGATTGGTGGAAAACAATACACTAAAACCTGTAAAAGAATGAGTTTTTGCCGGTGTGGTGCTTCCAAGAATAAACCTTTTTGCGATGGAACACATCGCCAGGCAGGATTTATTACTGAATGAATAACAGACAAACTTTTATAACCGCCACATTATTTGCTGCACTGGCCATTGGGCTGGGAGCCTTCGGTGCTCATGCGTTAAAAGATGTCTTAATACCTGAACGTTTACATACCTGGGAAACTGCAGTCACGTATCATATGTGGCATGCTCTTGGTATGATGTTGCTGGCAATTGTATCAAAAATTTTTGAGGTAGATCTGAAAACACCAATAAACCTGATCCTGTCAGGTATAGTAATTTTCTCTGGAAGCCTCTATGTATTATGTCTTACAGATATTAGCTGGTTTGGTGCAATTACACCTGTTGGGGGAATTTGTTTTATACTAGGATGGTTAGTGGTAATGGTACAAATCATCAAACAAAAAGAGGTACAATAATGAAAGCAATTTGGAATGGAAAAGTAATCGCAGAAAGCGACGATACCGTTGTAGTTGAAGGAAATCATTATTTCCCCGAAAATTCTCTGACCAAAGAATACTTCACAAAAACAGAATACAATTCTGTTTGCCCGTGGAAAGGTACCGCAAGCTATTATACCATTGAAGTTGATGGCGAAGTAAATGAGAATTCAGCCTGGTATTACCCCAAAACATCCCCTGCGGCAAAACCTATTGAAAAGCGAGTTGCTTTTTGGAAAGGAATTGAAGTAACAAAATAAATTCTCGCCTTCATAAACTCTTCACATTTCTCTCGTTTATTTGGAACGAATCCAAATAAAAGGCGCCTTCATTGTTTATTAAAAAGCTTTTGCTTTGCGGAAGCATCACATTTTTATTGGCAGTACCCGCATTGGCACAAACTGCATTGGTGCGAGGTACCGTATTATCCAAAGATGGTGAACCCCTGGAAGGTGCTTCCGTTTTTGTTTCTTCATTGAAGTGGGGCATTACAGATGCGAAAGGTGGTTTTAAAATTGAAGGCATCAGGCCCGGCTCCCACACATTAAAAGTTCAGCATGTTAGCTTTCAAGATCATAACGTACACATCACCATTCTGCCAAATCAAAACAAAAAGCTAACTATTGTATTGGAAGATGAAGTTGTTAAAGGGGCAGAGGTTATTGTTACAGCATCCAGAACAGAGAAACATGTTGAAGACGTAAGTGTTCCTGTAACCGTAATAAGCAATAACGAAATTGAACAAACCGGAAGCCTGAGACTTAATGATATTCTCGATGAGCAGATCGGGATGAATATTGTTTCCAATCATGGAACAGGAATTCAGGTTCAGGGCTTTGATCCTGATTACACGCTGATATTGATCGATAATCAACCCGTTATTGGCAGAACAGCCGGCACCTTGGATTTAACACGCTTAGCTGTTGGAAATGTAAAGCAGGTTGAAATAGTAAAAGGCCCATCATCGGCCCTGTGGGGTAGTAATGCTTTAGCGGGTGTTATTAACATAATTACCGAAAAAGCAGAACATCCTTTTGAATGGGGGGCTACAGGGCGCTATGGAAGCAACAATTCTTACGATGCAGCAACTAACATTTCCTTAAAAAAATCAAACTTCTCGGGTCAGGTTTTCGGAAATGTAAATAGCTCTTCCGGTTACGACCTTAATGAGGCCACGTTAGCACCAACCATTCCTGAATATGATAACTATACATTTACAGGGGAACTTGGTTATCGTTTTTCTAAAAATTTCTCACTGGGTATAAACTCCAGATACTACTCAGAAAATCAAAATTTTAGAGATCAGGTTACAATCTTAAATACATCTGAAAATCTGGTGGGAACCGAAAGCCAGCAAGATGTTAGTGTTACTTCAACCGCAAAATTATTGCTTGGGAATATCCAGCTTTTTGAAGGCTCTGTTTTTCTAAGCCAGTTCAACAGCGAAAGTAATCTTGATTTTGAAGAAACGGGCGACCCTTATTTTGCTGACGATTTTGAGCAAACGTTTGACAAATACGAGCTGAAAAGTTCAACGTTCTGGTCTGATATTCATACCACCATTTCAGGAATCGGAATGAACCGCGAAGATCTAACGGCCGATATCTATGCAAATGTTCCATATTTTGACAGTTATTTTGCTTTTGCACAGCACGAGTGGAATACTTCAAAAAAGTTATCCCTTACAGGAGGTTTTCGATTTGATTCACATAGCGAATACTCCTCTCAGCTAAGCCCAAAATTTTCGGGTTTATACAAACCCTCTGATAAAATTCATCTAAGAGCTTCTGTGGGCAGCGGTTTTAAAGCCCCTGCCTTCCGGCAGCTTTTTTTAAACTTTACAAACCCTGTTGCGGGGTATAGCGTGTTCGGATCATCAACCGTAGTTGAAGGAGTACAAAGGCTGCAGGAAGATAATCAAATCCAGGAGCTCTACTTCAACCCAAATGAAATAGCAGACATTAAAGCCGAACGCTCTTTTGCATACAACGCAGGCATCGATCTTTTTCCATCAAACCAATTTTCGATCAAAATTAATGCCTTTCGCAACAACGTTCGCGATTTGATAGAAACCCAAAGAATTGCCTTAAAAACAAACGGACAGTCGGTATTTTCCTATTTCAACCTTAATAAAATATACACACAGGGCTTTGAAACAGAACTTCGCATCAATCCTGCTTTCGATAAAAATCTGAGCGTTGCACTGGGGTATCAATTTCTGGATGCCCAAAGAGAAATTACCCGCCAGTTTGATGATGTTGTAAATGGCCAGGTAGTTTCAGTTACTAAAACAGAATATGTTTCTCTTTTTAACCGGTCAAAGCATACCTCTAATCTCAAAGTGTTTTACACCCTGGAAAAGCTTGGGTTGGATGTAAACCTAAGAATTCGATATCGGGGCAAATACGGCTTTGCTGATATTAACAGCAACCAGATAATCGATGACGGGGAATACGCGGAAAGCCACACCATCATTAATACATCTATTGCCAAAGAATTTAAAAATCGTTTCCGGCTTCAATTCGGGGTCAATAATATCTCAAACTATCAGAACGAACAGTTTCTACCCTCTAATCCGGGAATCACTTTTTACACCCAATTAAACATCAAACTATACTAATAAACTATTCTAAACTATGAGAAAACTTAAATTAAATACACTATTTGCTACGTGCACACTTGCGCTTTTTACTGCCTGTTCTGATACAGGAAACAACGGCCCGAAACTCGTTGAGGCGAAAATAGCCGAAAACATTGCTGCAAACATAAATCCACTAATCTGGTCAAGAACGCCAATAACCAACCTTGAAGGAGATACGGGAGCATCATCAGGATATACCTTTTATGACCTGAATACAGGCTCTGTTGTTGATGATACCCTTTCAGCTGACTGGGATATTGCTTTTGGCGGCACAACTATTCTTGCCAACTCGGGCAATGGCGGCGGAGTCCAATTGGTTCAAACCGCATACGCTGATGTGGAAACCGCACCAGAATCGGGTTTCGAAGCAAACAATGCCACATGGTACACCTACACCGGGGAAGCACCAAGCGGGCCAAAGCACGCAATACTGGCTAACGAAAACGAAACGCTGATTGTAAAAACACCAGATGGAAACTATGCAAAAGTTGAAATACTCAGCTATTACGAAGGAAATCCTGATACCGATTCTCCTGAATTCGCCAACTTGCAAACCCGCCCTGCCAGTAAACACTTCACATTTAATTATACATTACAAACGAACGAAACCACGCAGCTTACTCATGAGGATGGTTTCGTATTTTTCGATTTTGAAACCGGAGAAATGGTAGAAGACTCACTTTCTTCCCAATGGGATATCGGGCTAAATGGAACTGACATTATTGCCAATACTGGAAATGGAGGGGGTATCCAGGAATTAAATATTGCTTTCGCTGATTTAGATGAAGCCCCAACTTCAGGATATGTTGCGATTAATAAAACCTGGTATAATTATACTGGAGAAGCACCAAGCGGCCCAAAACATGCCATTCTTCCAAAAGATGGAATTACTTTGGTTCTTAAAACTCCGAATGACCTGTACGCCAAATTCAGAGTTGTCAGTTACTATAAGGACAACCCCGATGTTACTTCTCAGGCATTTATGAACATAGGAACCAGGCCGGCATCAAGGTACTACACTATCGAGTACGGTGTGCAGACCGACGGCTCTACAAAATTCGAATAGAATAACACCCGTAAAGAATACGAGCTGTTATTTCGCTCATAAAAACCCGTTTGTGAAAAAACGGGTTTTTTTATGGTCGAAAAGTTTTTAATTTAGACTTGTTCTAAATAACCCAAATGTTCTCCATTGAATACCATAAACACATCCCTCCAAAAAGCCTGGGCAGAGCTTAAAAAAACCCAACCCAAACTAAGAATTAAAGATGCCGCTCAACAATTAGGCGTTAGCGAAGTTGAGCTTTTGGCCACACAGGAAGAAGCAACACGGTTAAAAGAAGATTGGCCCGGATTATTCGCAGAAGTTGAAAATCTTGGATATGTGATGGCACTTACCCGAAACGAATCAGTAGTTCACGAAAGAAAAGGCGAATACCATAATATTAGTTTTAACGGGCACGTGGGCTTAGTGCTTGATCCAAATATCGACCTTCGGATTTTTCCCGGGAAATTCGGCTTTGCTTTCGCCGTTCCGGTGCAAAATCCGCGCGGAACTCTCCACAGTATCCAGTTTTTTGACAAGCATGGAACTGCCGTTCATAAAATATACCTGATGAACGAAGAAGGTTTGGAAGCTTATAAAAACATGGTGTCTAAGTTTGAACATGAAGATCAAACCAGTGAGCCTGATGTAAAGAGAGAAGCCCTTGAACCTGAAAGTGACTACGAAACTGTTCAGAAATTTGACACAGAAACATTTTTAAAAGAATGGGCTGAGCTTAAAGACACTCACGATTTTTATCCGCTTTTGCGAAAATATAAAGCAGAGCGTACGCATGCGCTACAAGTTGCGGAAGGCCGCTTTACACAAAGGGTTGATAATTCAACAACCGAAGCTATGCTTCAAAAAGCTTCTGAGCTGAAAGTGCCTATTATGGTTTTTGTTTCAAGCGGTGCTGTTATCCAGATCCACTCCGGTAACATTGAGAAAATCAAGAAAATGGATAGCTGGATAAATGTGTTGGATCCCGAGTTTAACCTGCATTTACGGGAAGATCACATTGCAAAATCCTGGATAGTAGAAAAACCAACCGAAGACGGAATTGTAACTTCATTGGAAATCTTCGATGAGGACAACAACAATATCGCCACCTTTTTTGGCGCGCGTAAACCCGGCAACCCCGAACTTGAAAGCTGGAAGCAGTTGGTTCGGGAATTAAGAACAGAAAGCGTAGAAGCATGAGAAAAAACTCCTTGTTTTTGCTTGCGGTTTTTATTGGGTTAATTCAAAGTGCTGCAGCACAAAAAACAGTTCTCAGTTCGGATGGAGTAACGGTTAACGTAGAGAATACTACCAGAATTATAACCATTGGCGGCTCAATAACTGAAACAGTTTATGCTTTAGGATTCGGGAAGAATGTAATTGCCACCGATGCTTCCAGCACTTTTCCAAGAGAGGTATTTAGCCTGCCGCGGGTTCCTTATGTAAGGAATCTTACTTCCGAAGGAATTCTATCCTTATCACCTACTCTTATTTTATCAAGTGATGATGCAAACCCTGCATCTGCAATACAGCAAATAAGAGATGCCGGAACTCCTTTGCTGCTTATCGAAGAGAACGAAACACTGGAAGGGGTAAACCGGAAAATCACAACAATCGGCAAAGCATTGGGAGCCGAATCGGAAGCCCAGGCACTCGTTGATGAAAATACATTGAAATATAAGAAAGCAGAAAGCGTTCGCACCACATTAGATAAAACACCTGCCGTTATGTTTGTGCTGGCTGTACGTGGCTCAAGTAGTTTTATGGTTGCGGGCAATAATACCGGTGCACAGACAATGATTGAACTGGCAGGCGGCAAAAACGCACTAACAGGGTTTGATGGTTATAAACAGGCAACACTGGAATCGATAGTAGCTGCAAATCCTGATTATGTGTTGATGATGCAAAGCCGCTATGATGAAATAAGTTCCGGGTTAAAGAAAACCCCTGTTATAAATACTATAGCGGCAGTTAAAAAAAACCATCTGATCGGAATGGATGGCAATTTTCTGCTGGGTTTTGGCCCCCGTTTCGGAAATGCTATTCTTAATTTAATGAGTCAGATCCACCCCGGCCTGGAAATCAAACTATAAGCTTTGAGTTCACGAACATTCAAGGTTGGCAAAACCGGTTTAATATTAGGCTTTCTTTTTTTACTTCTGGTGCTGTTTGCCATTCTCTCGGTTGGAACAGGCCCGGTTTCTGTAGCTCCCGGCTCCGTTCTTAAAATACTGGCAAATAAACTGGGCTTCATACATTTTGCGGAGGATGAGCTGGTCCAGTCTTCTGCTATTGTTTACGGAATTCGCCTTCCCAGGGTAATTCTGGCCATTTTAGTAGGGGCTGCACTCGCAGTTGCCGGAGCTGCACTCCAGGGCCTATTCAGAAACCCACTTGCAGACCCTACCCTTATTGGAGCTTCCAGTGGTTCTGCATTTACGGCAGCACTGGTTATTATTACCGGTTCGCAATTCATGGCGTTTATACCTGGTATCATAAAAACTACCTTGCTTCCTTTAGCTGCGTTCCTGGGGGCATTAGGTGCTACATTGCTTGTATATTCAATTTCTACTAAATCCGGCAGAACAAATATGGCAACTATGCTGCTGGCAGGTATTGCTATAAATGCGCTGGCTGCATCCGGTATTGGCTACCTTATTTTTACTGCTACAGACATACAAATCCGTGATCTCACTTTTTGGACTTTGGGAAGCCTTGGTGGTTCTGTTTGGGATACGGTTATAAAATCCACTCCTTTTCTTTTGATAAGCATTGTCGGGCTTCCGTTTTTCTCAAAACATCTGAATGTAATGCTGCTTGGAGAACAAGAAGCTCATTATCTGGGCTTGAATACCCAACGGATAAAGAAATTGATTATAGTTCTGGCAACGTTAGGAATCGGGGCTGCAGTAGCTGTGAGCGGCATCATTGGCTTTGTAGGTTTGGTAGTACCTCATTTATTGCGGCTAATGATGGGACCGGATCATCGATTTATTATGCCGGCTTCTGTTTTGCTTGGGGCACTGCTGCTGCTCGGTTCTGACCTGTTTGCACGGATGGTGGTAATTCCGGCAGAGCTACCTATTGGAATTGTAACTTCAACCATTGGGGCCCCTTTCTTTCTTTGGCTGCTTATCAGAAAACGCTCTATTTCCAACTATCTGTGATCGAAGTAAAAAACATATCGCTTCAGGTTGCCGGGAAGAAAGATATCCTGAAGAATGTTTCCATAAACATAACACCGGGGCAGCTTACCGCAGTAATCGGAAAAAACGGAGCAGGAAAATCAACGCTTTTAAAAACAATTTGTGGAGAGAGTAGGCTTTCATCCGGTGCTATTTTTATTGAAGGTGTACACAGCTCTGAATTTGATTCCCAAAACCTTGCAAAAAGGCGGGCAGTTGTAAGCCAGAAAAGCACTCTGGATTTTGCCTTTAAAGTAAGAGAGGTGGTGAGCCTGGGGCGGGCTCCACATTCCGGTTTTTTTAATTCAAAGAACGATGATGAAATTGTTACCCTATGTTTACAAAAAGTTGATATGGATACGATGTCAGATCGTTCTTATATAACACTTTCAGGCGGAGAGCAGCAAAGAGTACATATGGCCAGAGCATTAGCCCAGATCTGGAACGCTGTGGAAGACAATTTTCCCTGCTACCTTTTTTTAGATGAACCGCTCGCAAGCCTGGATGTAGCCAACCAGCATGAAATACTGCATCTGTTAAAGCAGCTTTGCAAAAAAAACGTAGGGGTTTTTATCGTGATCCATGACTTAAATCTGGCGGCTCAATATGCTGATTATGTTCATATAATGAAAAAAGGAACAACTTTTGTTGAAGGAACACCTGTTGAAGTTTTTACAGAAGAAACCATCCATAAAGCATTTGACCATCCTGTACGCATCGTGCCTCACCCAAAAACGAATTGCCCTCTAATTGTTGCTGAAGCCTATACCTAAACGGGTTACTTATTTTATAACGGGTTGACGTATTGGGTGCTTTTGTTTTTATTTATACAAAACCCATCCGTTTGATATGAAAGCCAAGATACTGCCCGCCATCCTTTTCTCACTAATTGTCATGAATTCGCTAACCGCTCAAAACGAAGTAGAAGTAGAAAGAAACTCACTTTCCGGAATAAAACAGTTTGGAGTAGTTGTTAATGTTGAAAAACCTGTCAGCCTTAATGAACCCAGCCTTAATGTTGTTGAGATCCGAAAAAAGATCGTTGAACATTTTGCAGATATTCCAGCCTCTGTTCTTTCAAACAACCAACTAAGAGAGAATTTCGATCTTCCTTATTTTTACATCCACGTAAACATTATGCAGCATGATAATGGAATCTATCCTTTTGCCATAGAAATGCGATTTTATCAACCTGTTAAAATTACTTTAAAAAAGAATATGGATAGCATTGCAGCCACCTGGCACTCAGGATATGTTGGGATGGTTTCTTACGACCGGCTAAATGAAATACCGGATGTAATGCTCGATGCAACCAATGGCTTTAAAGATGAATTTAATCAAGTAAACTAGATGAATATTGAAGAGTACAGAGATTTTTGCCTGCAGCTAAAAGGCGTAACAGAAGAACTGCCTTTTGGCCCGGAGGTTCTTGTATTTAAAGTAATGGGCAAAATGTTTGCGCTTACCGATATCGATAGTTTTGAGTTTATAAATCTTAAATGTGATCCTGAGCGTGCTATTACTTTGCGGGAAGAATATGATGGCATTTCTCCCGGATGGCACATGAATAAAACACATTGGAACTCCGTAAAAACCTGTGGCGATGTACCTGAAGAGCGAATAAAAGAGTTGATCCGCCATTCTTATGACTTGGTAGCCGCCTCTTTACCAAAAAAATCCAGAGAAGAGCTTATGCTTCTTTAGCCGGCTTGGTTTTACCTTTGGGTATCAACCTTCCAAACATTTTTTTCAAAAACCAGGTAAAGAATTTTCTTTGGCCAAAAATCACTCCGTAAATGTATAAAAAAACATTGTACAGGGGTAAAATAGTAACCGACCACACCACTGCGCGCTGCCAGAATGGGAACTCTTTAGTAACGCCCAACCAGTCGAACACAAATTCTTTTGCATATAACGCAGTGAACCCCGTACATGTAAAAACAATCAAAATGATGAAAACCTGAGAAGTACTTTCTATTCCCCAGCGAGATTTAAGCTTATCAATAATGCTCATTTAAAAAAAATTTACGCTTTTTTGAATGCAGTTAACTCAACAATAAAAAGCCAGTTAACATTCAAATTTAACTAAATGGTAAATAAGTATTGCCGATTATTTTTTGGAATTACAGTGTTCCCGAATTAGTTTTGGCTCTGCATAAGAAGGATGGTTAGATATTAGGTTGGGGTTATACATGAAAAAATACCTCATAGAATTTTTGGGGACTTATTTTTTAGTACTTGCCGTAGGTATTTCGGGCGAGGCACTTGCTGTGGGCTTTATATTAAGTGCACTGATCTATATTGGGGCATTGATTTCAGGTGCTCATTATAACCCCGCAATAAGCCTTGGTGCTTTTATACTTAAAAAAATTTCAGGAACGGAGCTTGTAGGATATGTTATTGCTCATATTGCCGGTGCATTTATTGCTGCAGTTACCGTTTTGTTTGTATCGTCATTACCACTTTATATAGAGCCTCCGCTAAACTCGGGATTTTACCAGCAGCTGTTGATGGAAACACTGCTAACTTTTGTACTTGTATTACTGGCACTGGTGGCCTGGATTGGAAACCCATCTAATAAAAGTGTTGCAACATACTCTTTTGTAATGGGCTTTGGGTTATTAGCTGTTACTTTATTGGGAGAGAATATCTCCGGGTCTGTTTTTAATCCTGCTCTTTCTATTGGCCCATCTATATTGGATTACTTTTTAGGCGGTGCTTCTTTTAAAGACATCCCAACCTACACTATAGCTCCTGTTTTGGGGGCAGTGTTGGCATCTTTTGCTTATAAACACCTTATTCAGGATGCCGACTGAGCGAAAAGCTAAACTCGCTTCCTTTACCGATTGTGCTCGATACGTTAATTTCTGAACCGTGAGCGGTAAGAATGCTTTTCACTATAGATAAACCCAAACCAGTGCCTCCTTTATCTCTCGAACGGGCTTTATCCGTTCTGTAGAACCGATCGAAAAGGCGGTCCTGGTGTTCTGTGCTTATTCCAATGCCTGTATCTTTTACCATTACGATAACATGCTTTTCCTGAGGCGAAACCAGAATGCTTATTTCGCCTTCATTAGTATATTTAACAGCATTTGAGATAAGGTTTTCTGCTACCTGTTCAATTTTATCCGGATCAGCATAAACAAACGTTTCTTCAGGTGTGTCTAACTCAATAGTAATTCCTTTTTTTTCGGCAGCCCGGGCATAAGCTTCTGTTACATGTTTTAGTACCTGAGAAAGATCGAATTCCTTTTTATGTAAAAAGGCTTCATCATAATCGTATCGTTGCAGAGCTTTAATATCTTCAAACAATCTGGTAATGCGATTAATTTGTCGCCGGGCCATTTGGTGATATTGCTCTCTTTTTTCTTCGGATATATTTTCGATCCCGATCATTTCTAAAGCACCGGAAATGGAATGCAGAGGGTTACGAACTTCGTGTGTTATATCTGCAAAAAACTGGCTCTGTTTTTCGTTGAGCTTTTTAAGCTGCTCATTATCCGATTTCAAAATATTCGCCATCTGATTTAAAGATTGAGCCAATGAACCAAACTCATCCGATCGTTTGAGGTCGATTTCGCGATCCAGATTTCCACCCGAAATATCAAGGGCAGCTTCTTTAAGTTGCGTGATGGGTGTAGCCAGATATCTTGCAAATAAAAAGCTTACTACTACTACCACAAGGATAGAACCAATCATTGCCCCGTAAATTAAATGGCGGATACTGGCTTCGGCGGCATAAAGTTCGGCTTTGGGCTGGCTGATTCTCAAATATCTCGCTTCTGTATCATTTGGTTCAATTCGTTCAAAAGCAATTAGATTTTGGAGTTCCTCCCGGTTTACGATGTATGGCTTTTGAGTTTGTTCTAATGCTTGCAGCACTTCCGAATTCAGAAATTCCTCAGCACCAATAAATCCTGAATCGGGATAGGCGAGTAACTGATATCCGACTGAATCAAATAATGCAATGTTTAGCCCTGTAAGATCAGAAACAAACCTTGCTTTGTTGTACAGGTTTTCATTCCTCACATTGTTCTGAAATGAACCTGCAAAAGTATGGGCATCATTTTTGAAGTTTTGAATTCCCTCTTCAAGCAGAAAAGAACGGATGCTGAGAATAGCATATGAACTAATCAAAACCACTCCGATACTCAACAGAGTGATGTAAGTAATCGCAAGTTTAGACTGAATGTTCATAAGGTCAGATATTTACGATTGAAACCGTATCCAAGCCCCCGGTATGTTTTTATCAGCTTGCCTTCTTCTTTCATTTTTAGCCGCAGGTTTTTGATATGTACATCAACTGTTCGATCAAAAATAAACTTCTCTTCGTCTGTAATATGCTCCAAAATATCTTTTCGTGAATACACTCTTTTGGGGTGTTTAAAAAAAAGCTCTGCAATTATGTATTCGGTATTAGTTAAATCAATTTGCTCTTCACTTATAAACATTTGTTTTGTTTCTGTGTCCAGATATACATGGTCATATTTAAGCCAGTGAGCTTTTTCGGGGTTAACCCTGCGAAGCTGAGACTCAATATGTGCCTTTATAAGGTTAAGGCTGGCCGGCTTTTTTATGTAATCATCCGCACCCAGGTTTAAACCTTCGATTTCATCGGCTTCTTCATCCCGCGCCGTTAAAAACAATACCGGAATATCGGAGAGTACCGGATGTTCGCGAATATGTTTGCATAACTCTTTTCCATCGTGATGAGGAACCATGATGTCCAAAACAGCTAAATCAATTTCATTTGCATGGTTTTCGATAGTATCCAGAGCTTCTAAACCGTCTTTAGCCCAAAAAACACCATATTTGTTAAGCTCCAGAAAATTGGAAAGCATTTCTCCCGATTCCACCTCATCTTCAACAAGCAGTATATTTTGGTTTGCAGTCATAAAATTTAATTGGCTGTGTTCTTGAGCAAAAGTTACTAATATTGTGGGTAGAAAATTAACAGGATGAAACAAGCTTTCATTCGTATGTAAACACATGAAATACACCAATAAAACAGTATGGATAACAGGGGCTTCTTCAGGAATTGGTGAAGCTATGGCAAAGGCCTATCATGAAGAAGGGGCTAACCTGATCCTATCCTCACGAAATGAAGAAGCATTAAAAAAAGTACAAACGTCACTTGGTGATGATGCTTCAAAAATCAAAGTGCTTGCCATAGATCTTACAAAACCTGATACGTTTCACACCAAAACAGAAGAAGCCGTTGCTTTTTTTGGTAGTATTGATGTATTAGTTAATAACGGCGGAGTAAGCCAGCGTTCCATTTTTGAGGAAACGAACCTTGATACGTACCGGATGCTTATGGAAGTAAATTACTTCGGTTCTGTTGGGCTTACAAAGGAAGTGGTTCCACATATGATAAAACAAAAAAGTGGCCATATAGTGGTAACAAGCAGCGTAGCAGGAAAAATTGGCACCAAATACCGAACTGGTTACTCTGCAAGTAAACACGCCATTCAAGGGTTCTTTGATTCACTTCGGCAGGAACTGTATGAGCATAACATCGCCGTAACGTTAATCTGTCCGGGGCCCATTAAAACTGATATTACAAAAAACGCACTCACAGGAGACGGCTCTTCATTTGGTAAAATGGGAGACATGCATGATAGCGCTATGGATGCTGAGGAAATGGTTCAAAGAATCTGGGGTAAGCTTACCTCCCAAAAAGAAGAAATTATTATTTCCAGCTTTAAAGAGCGGCTGGCATTGCTAGTAAAAAGAATTTCTCCCTCACTTTTAAACCGGATTTTAAAAAATAGCAAGGTTGTTTAGCCCAATCTTCTTCTCTTGTTCAGGTAAGCGAGCAATGCCGTATCAAATCCGGATTCGGTATCCATTTCTTCAAAATCAATCTCAAATTCGCTGCACGCCATTTTAAATTTTTTAAGATGCTCTTCGACTTTGGAAATGTAGTCTTCCTTAATTTGTGCCGGCATTACTTCAAGCTCTGCGCCCGTTTCCATGTCTTCAAAAACAAATTTATTATCCAAGAAGTCAAGCTGCCTTTCACTTTTTCTTTCCAACGTATTAAAAAGCAGCACTTCGTGTTTTCTATGGCGGAGGTGTTTTAGTGCTGAAACCAGAGCATAATGCTTATCAACTTGTTCAAATAAATCGGTAATTATTACCACCAGGCTTCTATGATTTAACCGTTCGGCAACTTCATGAATAACCTGAGCGGTGGCTGTTGTTCTTTTCTGATGGCTGGCAGCATTTTCCCGCATCAATTCCTTTTCAAGTTCCAGATAAATTTGCCGTAAGTGAGCATATGTTCCTTTGGCAGGAATAAACGATTCTATGCCGGATGAGAAGGAGATTAATCCGCAGGCATCCCGTTGGCGATGCATTAAATATAAAAGAGATGCTGCATAGTGAATTCCATACCGGAGCTTCGTCCACTCTCCAAAATGCTTGAATAACATAGACGAACTCGTATCAAGCAGAACATAACAGCGAAGATTGGTTTCTTCTTCATACTGCTTCACATAAAAACGTTCCTTCTTTCCATATTGCTTCCAATCAATATGCTTGAAATCATCGCCCGGGTTGTATGGCCTGTGCTCGGCAAACTCTACACTAAATCCGTGATACGGGCTTTTATGCAATCCGGAAATGAATCCTTCCACAATCTTCTTGGCACGAAGTTCGAGCGAAGAAAGCCTGGATAATATATCTGGTTTTAAAAGCATGATCTAGTTTACAGGTAAAGGATCAGAATGGAAAATATTACTTATCAAAATTTGTTTACTTTGTTGTCATTCTAAGTAATGGCAAAATATCTTCAAGCAGAAATGCCAAAAGATAATTTTTGCTAAATAGTAGTTTTGTATGAAAATTTTACTTTCGATCCTTTCCATACTATTTGTCCCTTCGTTATCGAATTCACAAAGCATAATTGGGATTGAATCGCAAGCATATCCGGCCGGTATAGTTCCGGGAATACGGTTTGATTATGCACTTGGAAACAATTCATACATCACTTCACGAATAGGATATAATTTTACTGACCGAAGAAACTGGGGTAAACACGATAATGAAGAAGGTGGTGGACCTGGTTTTAGTTTAGGATATGAGTACAAGGGTTTGTTTAGCGAAAATGTAAACTTACACATCCGATCTGATCTTTGGTTTTTAGATATAAACTGGAACAACCAAGTTGATATAGAAAAAGCGTGCGAGGGAATTCCTCCTGGCCTATGTTACCCAATATTTCCACGTGGAAAAACTAAAATAATAGTGCTACAACCTACAGTTGGGCTTTCCTATGTAACAGATTTAAACAACCGCTTTTTTTTGAAACCATCTCTTTCCTTCGGTTACGAAATCAACATCCAAACAAAAGGAGAGGATGTTGGTGAAGGAGCCATTATTCTTGGGGGAATAAACCTCGGTTATCGGTTTTAGGCTTTATCTCTTTAATGTTTAATTATAAAATATTGAACTTCTTTCTGAGCCATTCTGACTACACAAGCTCTTCTATCTTCGGCAAACTCAGATTTTACTTTTTCTTTACTCATGTTACCATGATTCCCAAGGGATACTATCTCTTACCTACTGAACATTGCCAAGATCAGGCTCTAAGCAATTTTACCTATCCTGCGTCATATAATACAACTGCATAACCCGCAGTTCATCATACCCAATTGTTTTGTTTAAATCATCATAAACCGGGCGAAGCATCAACGGGCTTTTCTTTTTAAACGATTTCATTACCTGATCTCTTTGCCGCAGCGATAAGTTTGAAGCTTCAAGCAAACCATCCAATCGAAGATCATTTCCAGCATCCAGGAAATCTTTCAAGTGTTTAAGTATGGTCATGTCTTTAACCCCATGCTCCTCTGCAAGCAACGCAATAGACTGCCCATTATTAAAAGCCTCCCCAACAATTTCAAATTTTTCACCACCGGTTTTTTTCCTGGCTTGAACAGCGATCGATTTTTTCTTTTCTTCTTTTCCGTGTTCTGCGGCATAGTTCTTAATTACGCCAATAAAAGTATCGCCGTACTTCTCTTTCTTCACCGAGCCAACTCCGTATAGAAGCTCCAGGTTTTCCTTACTCTGCGGGAAGAAGTATGCCATTTCTACTAAAGTGGTATCAGGAAAAATGGTATATGGAGGGATGTCTTGCTCATCTGCCAATTCTTTTCTTTTAAGCCTCAACAAATCAAATAGCGCTTCATCATATTCATTTTCAATTTCTGAGGAAGTTCGCACAACCGCCTCTCCCTCAAGTGAGGTTTTACTTCTGTCCATGATACCAAACACATTTTCAGAGCCATCCAATACTGCTTTTGCTGAATTTTCAATCTTCAGTTCCCCATATTCCCCTTTTGATATGTAGCCCTGGCGAAGAAGCATTTTTGAGATCTGCATCCATTGGTCTTTGGAAAACTCAAGCCCGATTCCATACGTGGAAAGTTTTTCATGCTCGTTTTCTAGCACCTTCTTTGCTTTCGATCCACGTAAAACATCCGCAAGGTGTGTAGCTCCGAATTTCTGCCCACTTTTAACAATGGTAGATAAGAATTGCTGAGATTGAATCGTCAAATCTTCCACATCATCATCAACCGACAAGCAATTGTCACACATTCCGCATTCCTCTTTTGGATATGTTTCTCCAAAATAATTCATAAGCGGTTTACGCCGGCATTCAAGCGACTCCAGGTATTTGATGAGCTGCTTTAAATGATTTTCGGCTACTGTTTTTTCCTGGTCTTTTTTCTTGTTGATGAAATATTGAATTTTCTGAGTGTCAGATGAACCGTATAGCAGCAGGCAATCAGAACGCAGGCCGTCTCTGCCAGCACGGCCAATTTGCTGGTAATAAGACTCGATATTTTGAGGCATATCATAATGAACCACAAACCGTACATTGGGTTTGTTAATCCCCATCCCGAAAGCGATAGTTGCTACAACAATAGATACATCATCTTTGATAAATGCTCGTTGATTTCCTGCACGCATACCATCACTCAAGCCTGCATGGTATGGCTTTACCGAATATCCTTCATCCTCCAGTGCTTCGGCTAACTCATCGACCTGGCGGCGGGAAAAACAGTAGATGATGCCGGATTGTTTTTTGCGGGTGAACAGAAAGTCCAATAGCTGATTCAGCGGATCTTTTTTATCGACTACTTTAAGAAACAGGTTCTCACGATCGAAACTGGAAATGAACTCCTCTGAATCATCAAATTTAAGCATTGTTTTGATATCGTCCTGAACACGAGGAGTTGCTGTTGCTGTTAATGCCAGGCAAACTGCATTGGGAAAATCGTTCCGCAGCCGGGCTATCTGCCGGTACTCCGGGCGAAAATCATGCCCCCATTCCGATATACAATGTGCTTCATCAATCGTAAAACATTCCACGTTTAATGCTTTAAGCATCTCCCGGGTTTTCTCCATCATCAATGTTTCGGGGGCAACATACAGCATTTTTACTTTTCCGGATTGCACTTTCCGAACATTAAAATTATACACCTCCGGGCGAAGTGAGCTATTCAGATAAACGGCATCTATTCCATATTCCCGAAGCTGCTCTACCTGATCTTTCATGAGTGAAATGAGAGGAGAAATTACAATAGTCAACCCATCAAAAATAAGTGCCGGAATTTGATAGCATAAAGACTTGCCGCCACCAGTCGGCATAATTACTAATGCATCTTTTCGGTTTAAGACCTGAGTTATTGCCTGCTCTTGTTGTAACCGGAAATCCTCATATCCAAAGGTTTCCTTAAGGATTCTTCGTGCTTGATCTATCATTCTAAAATTGAAGTGCTATTTACTAAGATACAGACTCTTGAACTCAAATGGTTTTCTGAAGTGCTCATCGTTGAAGTCCTGCGCGAAGTAAATGCTTTCTCCAGTCGATTTCATTTCCGGGCCTAATTCCTTTTTTACGCCCGGGAATTTATCGAATGGGAATACCGGCTCTTTAATCGCCCAGCAATCCAGCTTCGATTCCAGATCGAATTCTTTAAGCTTGGCGCCAAGCATCACCTTAACCCCAATGGCTGCTTCAGGAACCTGATTGGCTTTGGCAAGAAATGGTACTGTACGCGTTGTTCGGGGATTAGCTTCCAGTACATACACCTTCTCATCTTTTACTGCATACTGCACATTTAAGAATCCTTGTATCTCCATAGCTTTTGCAATACGCTCCTGGTATTCGGCAATCATTTTTTGTACTTCATCACTTAATGAATAAGGAGGGATAACCGCCGTTGAGTCTCCGGAATGAACTCCGGCTGGTTCAATGTGTTGCATCATTCCTGAAATATGAAGCTGATCTCCGTCGTAAACAGAATCAACATCTACCTCGGTAGCATGTTCCAGATATTTATCAATTAGAAAAGCATTTTCCGGGTGCGTCTTCAAAATTCTGGAAACATATCGCTTCAACTCTTCTTCCTTTACAGCTATACGCATTCCCTGCCCACCAAGCACATAACTTGGGCGAATCAGTACAGGGTATCCGATCCGGTTGGCAATTTTCAGCGCTTCTTCCTCATCAAAAGCTGTTCCATATTCCGGGAATGGTATCTTTAATTTGGTGAGTAAATCAGAAAACTGGCCACGATCTTCTGCAAAATCGATCATTTTAAAATCCGTTCCGAAAATCTTTATACCGGCTTTTACAAAACGTTTGCCAAGCTTGAGTGCGGTTTGACCGCCAACCTGAATAATCACGCCCTCGGGTTTTTCATGTTCGATTATATCCAGAACCCGCTCCCAATACACCGGCTCAAAGTACAGCTTGTCTGCGATGTCAAAATCGGTAGAAACAGTCTCCGGGTTACAGTTGATCATGATCGCTTCATAACCCATTTCTTTAGTTGCCAACACCGCATGTACGCATGAATAGTCGAATTCTATTCCTTGCCCAATCCGGTTTGGCCCGCTGCCAAGAATAATCACTTTTTTGCGATCGGTTACCTCGCTTTCGTTTTCCTCTTCATAAGAAGAATAGTAGTATGGAGTTTGAGCGGGGAATTCTGCCGCACACGTATCTACCAGCTTAAAGGCCGGAACCAACCCCAGGCTCTTTCTTTTTTCCCGAATTTCATCTTCCGAAACTTCAATTCCACTTTTACTTAATAACCATGAAATCTGAACATCCGAAAAGCCGGCTTGCTTTAACTCAAGCATATCGTCTTTATCAATGCCGTCCAAAGATTGGCCTTCGGTCCGGTTTTCCAGAGACACCATATATCTGATTTGCTGCAGAAACCATGGATCCACTTTTGTGATATCAGCTATTTCCTCTACAGAAGCTCCAAGCTTAAAAGCATTTCTGATCTGAAGAGAGCGATCCCAGTAAGGTTTCATCAATCGTTCGCTTACATGTTTTCTGTCCAGCTCCTCATAACCATCAGCACCCAAGCCGTCTCTTCCAATCTCCATCGACTGCCAGGCCTTATTCATCGCCTCCGGAAAATTTCGTCCTATGCTCATTACTTCTCCAACCGCTTTCATTTGAGTAGAAAGCTCTTCATCAACACCAACGAATTTATCAAAGTTGAACCGGGGTACTTTGCAAACCACGTAATCGATACTCGGTTCAAAACAAGCGGAAGTAGTTCCAGTAATCTGGTTCTTCAATTCATCAAGGTTGTAACCCACGGCAAGCTTGGTGGCTACTTTTGCAATCGGATATCCTGTTGCCTTGGAAGCAAGCGCTGACGAACGACTTACTCTCGGGTTGATTTCGATAGCAACAAAACGATCGCTTCCGGGCTCCATCGCAAACTGTACATTACACCCCCCCGCAAACGTACCGATAGACCGCATCATTTTAATGGCTGCGTTTCTAAGAATCTGAAGCTGCTTATCCGTCAATGTCTGAGTAGGCGCTACTGTCACAGAATCTCCGGTATGAACACCCATTGGATCCATATTCTCGATAGAACAAATAATCACCACATTATCATTGGAATCACGAAGTAGTTCAAGCTCATACTCTTTCCATCCGAAGATACACTCTTCAATAAGTACTGAGTGTACCGGGCTCATCTCCAGACCACGTAGTACTTTCTGATCGAATTCCTCTTCATTCCAGACGATGCCTCCTCCGGCTCCACCCATAGTGAAGGATGGCCGGATTACGATAGGCAAACCACCTAACTCTTCCTTGATTTCTTTAGCGTCTAACAGCGATTCTGCCTGACGGCTTCGACATTGCTCAATTCCGATTTCTTCCATCTTATCGCGGAATAGCTGTCGGTCTTCCGTTAATTCAACGGCATCAATATCCACACCGATAATTTGTATTCCTTGCTCTTCCCAAAAACCCTCTTTCTCCAGATCCCGGGCGAGATTCAACCCCGTTTGTCCACCCATAGTAGGTAATACTGCATCCGGTTTTTCTTTGGCTACAATCTCTCTGATGGAATCTGTTGTCATGGGCAGCATGTAAGTCGCATCCGCCATGATGGGGTCTGTCATTATAGTTGCCGGATTCGAATTGATGAGTACAATCTCATATCCTTCTTCCTGTAAAGACCTGCAAGCTTGTGAGCCGGAATAATCGAATTCGCAAGCCTGCCCAATTACGATTGGACCTGAACCTATTATGAGAATTTTGTGTATGTCGTCGCGTCTTGGCATTATCTATGTAAATTAACTATCTAAGTTTTTATTATTAAAAAAGAAACTAATCGTCATTGTTAGTGAATATCAAGCTTCTACTCCTTTATGTTCCTTCATGAGATCTATAAACTGATCAAAAAGGTATGCCGAGTCATGTGGTCCCGGTGAAGCCTCAGGGTGATACTGCACAGAAAACCCCGGAAAGCTTTTAAATTTCAAACCTTCAACCGTGCCGTCATTCAGATTTATATGTGTTACCTCTGCTACATCCTCGGTCACACTATCTTCGGTTACAGCAAAACCATGGTTTTGGGTTGAGATTTCAACCAATCCGGTTTCCAGGTTCTTAACCGGGTGATTTGCTCCGCGGTGGCCTACAAACATTTTCCCCACCTTAATTCCTTCACTGAGTGCCATCAATTGATGCCCAAGACAAATTCCAAATAATGGCTTTCCTGTTGATTTAGCGTATTCCACAGTTTCGAGTGCATATTCCACAGTTGCGTTTGGATCGCCCGGGCCATTACTGAAAAAGAACCCATCCGCATCCCATTCTTTAATTTCCTCGAGAGAGGTTTTTGCTGGGAAAACACGCAATGTACAACCGCGAGCATGCAGGCTGTTAATGATGTTTTGTTTGATGCCATAATCAAAGGCGGCTACTTTAAATTCTCCTTCTCCATTTACCGTTTGTGCTTCTTCTCTGGATACTTTGGAAGCCAATTCCAGGCCAGTCATATCTTCCCAGTTCTTTGCCATCTCAACCAGTTTGGATTCATCCAGCTCGGTTGAAGAAATTACTGCATTCATTACGCCTTTTTCCCGAATGTGCCGAACGAGTTTCCTCGTATCCACTCCCGAAATGCCAACTACTTCCTGCCGTTCCAGGTATTCATGGAGGCTCTCATCTGACATCGGATTACTATACTCATGAGAAAATGATCTGACAATGATTCCTGCCACCATCACTTTTCGGGCTTCGTCATCTCTGGCCATGGTACCATAGTTCCCGATATGCGGATAGGTCATCATCATTAACTGGCCATGATAACTCGGATCGGTAAATATTTCCTGATAGCCGGTCATACTTGTATTAAAGCAAAGCTCACCTCCGGTAACACCTTCGTATCCTACTGCCCACCCATGGGCAATGGTTCCGTCGCTGAGTGCAAGTATGGCTTTCTTTCTGTTAGGAAGAGACATAATTCGTTGATTGGAATTGATTTGTTATATCTAGGGTCAAAAAAAATCCGACTACGGAAACCGTGTCGGATTTAAAAATGATATGAGAAAAAGAAAATGGCACCATTAGCACGACCTAAGTTTTATGATGTGCATTACCATTTCATCAAAGCTGTAAATTGCTAACACTATTATTTGTATGGTAGCTTTGTTTAAAGTTCGATGAAGATAAGAAAGAGAGAGATTGGATTCAATGTAATGCCTGAGCTTTTAGAAGATCCCAACAAAAATACCAGCACTTAGGTAAAGCTGTTCCAAATCGAAAGTTATATTATGATAATTTTTCTAAGTGCTGCTTTTTGTTAAATTGGTGCGTTTTAAACACTAACAAAAATAAATACTACTATGAAAAATGCTTTACTGAAGTTGGGTTTTCTGGCTTCATTTCTGTTTTTAATGACAAGTACGACAAACCTTTTTGCACAAGAGGGAGCCATTGTAGTGGGTCCGGGACTTGCTTACGGAAGCGAAGTGGAGAAACTAGGTATTAAAGTGGATGGCTATTATTCCATAAATGAAGAGTTCAGGGCCGGCCTGGATCTTGTTTATTACTTTCCTGATAGCGAAGGCGGCATTGATGTAAACTTTTTCGGTTTTAACATCAATGGTAATTATATCTTCTATTCTGAAGAAAGTATTAAGGCTTATGCTTTAGCGGGTATCAATATTCTACGGGTTAAAGTAGAAGCAGGAGGAAATAGCAATACTAATTCTGAAACTGGTTTAAACCTTGGGGCAGGAATTGAATTTGTCCAGGATTTTGGCAATATCTTTGGAGAATTTCGCCTTGCGGGATTAGGCGGTGATGCTGACCAATTTGTTCTGGGGGCTGGCGTTCGTTTTCCCATTAATAAGTAATTAGATTTTTAAAAAAGGCTCTGAATAAAATACAGGGCCTTTTTTATTCCAGATCTTTTCTAATGAAAAGGGTTCCACTAAGCACCGCCAACCCGCTAACCAACCCTCCAATAATACCAGTGATCAGAATTACTAAATAGGGAGAACCAACCCCAAGCATGTCTGCAATCCTGGTTGAGAGAATACCATTGTTTGCTACATGTATGTACAATGCCTGACCACCCCAAAGTAAAAACAGTGCTAAAAAGCCGATCCCAAAACCTTTGCCAGGTTCCGGTTTTAGCTGAAAGCCCAACACAAAGCCTGTAATGGCTATTCCCCACCAGGGGATGACAAGGTTTACGAGATAACCTGTGAGTATTAAAAGAAGAAGTAGAATCATAATCATTAACTAATTTCCTGAACCAAGTTCGAGTTTATATAAGTATTCATTTGGTTGGGTTTTCCAAAAGTTGAGTTCAAAAAGCTCACCCGTTCTCCAGGGCTCTATCATGGAATCATAGTTTAGCGAGCCGGGATTTCCTGATGCCCCTCCGGGATAAACTCCATAGCCTTTCACTTCCGGTCCTACTTCCACAACCATTCTCCAGGAAGGCCCGAATCCGTTTCTTGTTGCATTCACTGATTCTGATGAGCCGCTTGCAAATACATTCTCAACACCAAAACCTGGCACAAATGAAATATGATCAATATCGTTATTTGAATAATATCCCCATTTCCATGAACCGCCCATCTCGCCAAAATCTTTAGTCATTCCTTCAATAGTTTTTCGAAATGAATACAAAGCCCGTTCTTCAATGGTTTCTGTTTCTTCGGTATTTACATTGTCTATGAATGGAAAATCTGGTTCTGTTTTTAAAACTTCTACCACTCTATCTCTGGAAGGATACCGAAGCCTTGCTTTGGTGGTACTATATTCGTCATTAAAAATGGAAGCATAGAAATTTCCTGCCCAGCGCCTGAATAAAGATGGAGCTACAAGATCGCCCTCATTCATTAAGTCCCAATCCGCCAGAAGCTCTACATAAGCCTTTTCTTCTTTTGAGAGACTGTCTTCTTCAATCCACTCTAATAAACCAGACAAAAGGGTATAAGCGTAGTAGCTAAAGTTATCCATTTGAAGATTCTGCATATCAGAAACGATAATATTTTCCATTTCCGCGAGACGGTCGTTTATTCTTCTTCCCCTTTCAAAAGGGGCAAAATCATCGTCAATGTAATAAGGATAGTCAGGTGCAGCCGATTCTTGATTTGCCGAACTTACAAAACCCCTTTCGGGATTTTTAATGTGAGGGTTATGTTCAAAAGGAACCCAGCCCTGCCAATCATACAACGGATCTGTACCGTCACTCACCGTTCTACCCTGGTGTTCCCATTTATTGGGCAGCTTTCCTGTTATCCAAAGTGCTATATCGCCTTCGTTACTTGCAAAAACAAAGTTCTGAGCTGGAGCTGTAAAGTGAGAAAGTGCTGCTTTATAATCTTCGTAATTCTTCGCTCTGTTAAGCTCATAAAAAGTCTTCAACTCATTAGAACCTTCATGTGCAATCCAGCGCAAAGCATGATAAACGGGGTCTCTTTTTTCATTTATTCCGGATTCTACTTTTGTTACCGGGCCATGATGCGTGTAGATTATTGTATCCGAAACAGTCTCACCACCTCTGACTTTTATCTCCTCAATTCTGGTAGTAGTTGGTTTCCATTCCCCATCATACCAGTATTCCTTTTTTGAACTGTCTTTGAATTTAATTTCATACCAATCCATTACATCTGCTGCAACGTTGGTTACCCCCCATGCTACGTTTTCATTGAATCCGATAACAATGCCCGGCATTCCCTGCAGAGTAACGCCATATGAATTAATGCCGGGAGCATTCAGTTGAACTTCATACCAGATAGATGGTAATGTTAAACTCAAATGAGGATCGTTAGCCAGAATAGGGTAACCGGACTTTGTTTTGGAACCGGAAACTGCCCAGTTATTACTGCCCACTCCTTCCGACCGTTCAAACGATTCCAATTCTACGGCTGAAGCAGGTTCGAATAAAGTATCCGGCCGTTGAACAGGGATTCGTTCAAAATCCCATTTCCTTGATGTTGGAATTATCGGGTCATTCAATTCGGGTTTCACTGTAAAAAACTTTTCAACAAACTCCGCGCCGAAATACTTTCTTGTGTTACTCGTACGATCATCGTTGTTTCCTCCGGCTAATGTCCGGGTCATATTCTTCAACAAATGCGCAGATTTGATTGGTGTCCACTCTTCAGGTGCAAAGTCGAAGATTTTATATTCCACCGGATAATCTTCCGGGCTTAACGAATTAATGTAAGCGTTAACTCCATCGGTATAAGCATTAACTGAAGCCCAGGTTGTTGAGTCCTTTTTCATCATCTTTAGTGCTTTTTCTGCTCCATAAGGCATACCCAAACGACGTGTAGAACGATCTCTATTCAACGTTCTTAGCCCCAGGTTTTCAGACAGCCTGCCTGCGGCATCATATGTTTGAATCTCCATCTGAAAAAGGCGGTCTCTTGCAACTACATACCCCTGAGCGAAATATAAATTGTACTCATTTTCGGCAAAAATGTGCGGGACCCGACGTTCATCGTAATAAATGGTAGCATTTCCTTCAAAGCCATCGATAGTCAACTTTTTAGTTGTTGGCGATGAAGTCTCTGCATTCGCCCAAAAACCAGATTCAGGATCAAAGAACTCGCCAAGTGGAGGAACTGAACCAAATTGAGTGTTAAGTGAAAAAACTAAAGCGATTAGCAGTAAAAAAGTAAATATTGGTTTTAACAATTTCATTGAATGATTAATGCTCAATGTTAAGTGTTAAATAAATCACACTACATTTAACACTTAACATTTAAAATTACAACTTTACCAAAGCATCATTTTCATACAGAAAACACTACCACCACTTTTCAGGAATTCTGCTGTACTAAATTCGTGTACTTTGAATCCCAGGTTCCTCATTTTTTGATTAGCATCTGTGCAGCCCTGCTGAATGAATACATTCTTCCCATCGGGGCAGGTAGCATTGCAAGCGAAAAGCTCTTCCGCTTCGTATTTGGAAGCTTCTATTACATGCTCAAACAAAACGTGAATAAGTTCAAGCCCCTCGTTTGTAAAAGCCTTTGAGTAGATAAGGGCAGTGTTCTCATTTAGAATACAAAGACAGGTATCAAGGTGGTAAAAGCTTTCATCAAGTAATTTCAGAGTTATTACCGGCACATCAAATTGTTCGGAAATCAGTTCATAGGCCTCCAAAGAAGAACGGAATCCGTATCCGCCCCAAATCAACCCTTTTTTGAAATGCCAAAGTGCATCCCCCATACCTTCAAAATCCCGGAATTTCTTTTTATCAAGCTGATGTATTTCGTAATTACTTTCTTCGTACACCTTTTGAATATGCTGTACTTCCCCTTTTCTTTCATCAGCATGCATAATGCTCATCAATACTTTTTTTGCCCCATCTTCAGCAATAAAAGGCAAACTTTGATTGGCGCAAAAAACCATATCCGGATAACCTCGCACACCATCAATTACACGGGTTTGTAACCCTAATTCTGTGTAAGCACTTTTAAGATGCTCCCATTCATCCATAGCGGCAATTTTATCGACATCCCCTTCATTACCTTTCATGTGCGGATTAATGACATATTCTACATCAAAATGTGTTGGCTTTACCAATAAAACTTTTTGAGGAGCCGGCATTTCGCGTAAATCACTGACTTTGAAATCAAGCTCACTAACAGTTGATACAACTTTTCTCATCTACAAACACTTAAAATTCTTAATAGTCTGTGAAGATCAAAAAAAACCTGAATGGGAACAAACACGAAGCATATTAATTGTTAATGAAAACCATAAACAATTCCCTATTTTCTTGGTCAAATTCGAAAAATATTTATGCAGCAACAAAATCTTGTGATAGCCTTTGGCGGAACCTCTCCGGAGCATGAAGTTTCGGTACTAAGTGCCATGCAGGTTATTGCATGTCTTGAAGATTCTGAATTTAATCTTGTTCCATTATATATAACTAAGTCAGGAAACTGGTTAACAGGCAAAAAGCTTCTTGATCTGGAAGGATATAAAGACATACCTAGGTTGGAGAGCGAAGCAACACAATGTGCTTTTGTAAAAGACAACAGCGGAAGAACCCTTCTAAAAGAGCAAAGCAAAGCAGGTTTTTTTGCCAAACCTCAATCTTATCCTGTGTATGCTGTATTGTGTGCTTTTCATGGAAGCGATGGGGAAAACGGATCTTTTCAGGGAATTTGTGAAACGTTTAATGTGCCTTATTCTGGCAGTACTGTGCTTGCTTCATCCATAGGGATGAACAAGGTAAAAGCAAAAGAACTATGTGTAGCCAACGATATTCCGGTAACTACGGGGGTGGATTTTTATGAATCTGATTGGGAAAAAGATCAGGATGCCATTATTAAAGAAGCTGAGGCACTGAGTTACCCGTTGATTGTTAAGCCATGCAGCCTGGGAAGTAGTATTGGTGTAGCTAAAGCACCAAATAAAGATGAGTTGATTGAAGCCGTTGAGGTGGCATTCCGTTATGATGCCCATTTATTAATTGAAGAAGCCATCAATCCCCTGATGGAGATTAACTGCTCGGTATTAGGTTCAACAGAAGAGTGCCGGGCTAGTGTGTGCGAGAGGCCGTTGGGTTCAGCAGAAATACTTTCTTTTCAGGATAAATACCAAAGTGGAGATGAGGCAAATAAAGGAATGGCTTCGGCAGATCGTATAATCCCCGCAGACATTTCATCAGAACTGACCGAAGAAATACGTGAACTTTCTATGCGAATTTTTAAAACATTCGGTGCATCAGGTGTTGCCAGGCTCGATTTTTTAGTGAACGCAAATACCAAAAAAGTATATTTCAACGAGATTAATACTATTCCGGGATCGTTCTCATTTTATCTGTGGGAAAAATCGGATATTTCATTTAACGAATTAATAAACGAATTGATCGAAATAGCGATGTTAAATCATCAAAGAAAAAACGGAAGAATATTAAGCTATGAAACCAACCTATTGAATGAAAAAGCTGCCAAAGGCATTAAAGGGTTAAAGAAATGATGAAAATGTATAACCTCTGTTTACCGGTTCTGTTTTTGATAATAGCATGTGCTAAAAGCACAGAAGTAACTATTGTTGAAACAAAAACAGATCAGCTTTTTGGTGATGTAGAAAGCTCAGAGATAGGTCAGCGAAGCGAACCGGCTGATTTTATGCACATTACAATTGGAGAGATGAACCCGATTGAAACTTTGGATCCACTTTTTGCAGAATCTAACAGTGAACTTCGATTGGTGTCGCTCTTATATGACGGGCTTACACGCTTGGACGAAAATGGGAACCCCGCACCAGCAATTGCAGAAAAATGGACGATAAGCCGCGACTCTTTGCGATATACTTTCACATTAAGGAATGATGCTTTTTTCCATAACAATTCCCGCTTTTCAAGTGGGGCCGGAAGAAAAGTTGTTGCAAAAGATGTTGAATTTGCGTTCAAGAGAATGGCATCGGCTCATGTTCCAAATCATGCTGCTTATATGTTCAGTAATATTTATGGATTTAACGAATACCATGTTGAGCAAACTGCAATTAAAAATCCTGCGAAAAGAGTATTAAATGAAATTCAGGGAATCACTGTAAGAAACGACACCACAATTGTAATTTTATTAGTAGAATCTGATTCCAAATTTTTAAATAAACTTGCCCATCCCTTCGCTTCAGTATATGCCTACGAAAGCTTATCAGATAATTCCACATTGATTAAAGACCCCATTGGAACCGGCGCATACTATTTTGCACAAAAACAAAGAGGAAAGATTATTCTTGCGTCAAATAACGGCTATTACTCTCCGTTTTCGGCCCCGGATCGAATTGATATTGTATCTGAAAAGACGGAATCAGAGGTCTATCAGGATATTGCAAAAGGTGAACTGGATGCTTTAATTGAAATAGCACCCAAAACGATCTTGCAGGTTTCTGATGATGCGGACAACCTGAACCCTATTTATCAGGAAACATTTAGTTTAAACAGGCAGGAAGTAATCAATAAAATCGGTTTTTATTACAATCCTGCATCAGGAAAAGAAAATGTAGTACCATTTCTGCAATCAGACTCGTCAAGGGCTGTATTAAGAGAAATAGCGATAGGTAAATTTCGATTTCCGGAAGAGCGAAATACCATACCCAAATTAAATGACGACTCTTATGCCATTTCATTCACAAAAAATTCTGCACACTTGTTTTTGATAAATACACTTGCCGAATATTTTACGCGATATGGAGCATCCGTTACATTAAGCTCAACATATGCTGTAACAGATAATACAACATTTTCTACTGTACCATTTTCAGGTTCAATGCCTGCGTTTTTTTGGGATGTTCCCGTATATATACTCTCTAAACAGAACATCTCAGGGATTTCTATTACCCATGAACCCTGGAACATTTCTTTTGAAGGCTTGAAAATAGAAAACTAAAAACCATATGAAATATGAAACTAGCTGTTGTTGCAAACCCCCATAAGTTTGAAGTAAAAGAAGCTTTAAAACGAATTATTGAATGGGCACATAGCAATAATACGATGCTTCTTATTTCAACAGAAACATGCCGCCTAACAAGCTTCCACAACCCGGATGTAATTACAGAAACCAAAAACGATGAGGTTTCTATTGCACAAGGCGATGTGGTGGTGGTTATAGGTGGCGATGGAACTATTCTTTATACCGCCCGGATAACACAACAGTCCTCAAAGCCAATTTTGGGAGTAAATGGCGGCAGACTGGGCTTTATGACAGACACAAGGTTAGAAGAGTTGGAAGAAGCCCTTACTGCAGTAAAAAACAAGAACTATACATTAGACGAACGGCATTTTCTTTATGCAAAAGTAACGGGAGGAGAAGAGTACTATGCGTTGAATGAATTTTTGTTCACAAGAAAAGACTCAACTTCAATGATCAATATCATTGCCGAATATGATGACAATTTGATTAATACATATTGGGCAGATGGTTTAATTATCTCTTCTTCTACAGGATCCACCGCATACAATCTTTCATCTGGCGGGCCGATAGTTGTGCCGGGTACCGGGGTAATGCTGGTTACTCCTATCAACCCCCATACATTAACAACCAGGCCACTGGTAGTACGTTCCGATAAACCACTCAAAATCAAAGTAGAAGAACAGGAAAGTGATGTGGCATTTTCTTACGATGGCATTAATTGCAAAATTGATGCGCTTCCTTTAGAAGTCGAAATTATTGCTTCTGAACGGGCATTTAAACTCATAAAACTTCCGAAGTACAATTATTTTGAAACCCTGCGGAACAAATTAATGTGGGGAAAAGACAGCAGAAGAAACAAGAATTAAGAGGATCAAATCCTTATCTTTATCAGATCAGAATTTTCAGAGAAAAATTAACTAAAAATTAAAACCAAGAAATGAAAGTAACCGTAGTTGGAGCCGGTGGTAACGTAGGATCAACCGTTGCATTAAGTGTGGCTCAAAGAGATTTCGCAAAAGAAGTAATTGCCGTTGACCTTGAGCGTAAAGCTGACGACAAAACATTTTATCCATCAAAGGGGCGTGCATTAGACCAGTGGGAAGCGTCACCGATACATCTTTTTGATACCAGGATCAAAGGCACTACCGATTATGCAGACACAGCCGGATCGGATGTATGTGTTATTACTGCCGGAGTTCCCCGCAGGCCGGGAATGAGCCGTGACGATCTGCTTGAGATCAACGCAAATATTGTTAAAAGTGTAACCGAGCAATTAGTAAAACACTCTCCGGATACTATAATCATTGTTGTTTCCAATCCTTTAGACGTGATGGTGCAGGTTGCAAAAGATGCAAGCGGCCTGCCTTATGAAAAAGTGATGGGAATGGCAGGCATTCTGGACACTGCCCGCTACCGTGCTTTTATTGCCGAAGAATTGAACGTTTCTCCAAAAGATATCCAGGCATTGTTAATGGGGGGGCATGGAGACACCATGGTGCCACTTCCGCGATTTACCACACTTTCGGGTATGCCAATTACTCATTTTATTTCTGATGAACGATTAGAAGAAATCGTAAACCGAGCTAAAAAAGGTGGTGGAGAAATCGTTGGGTTGATGGGAACTTCAGCGTGGTATGCGCCGGGTGCTGCGGCAGCGCAAATGGTCGAAGCTATTTTGTTGGATCAGAATCGAATATTCCCTGTGTGTGCTCATATTAATGGCCAGTACGGTGTAAATGACTTATATATTGGCGTGCCGGTAAAGCTGGGCAAAGGCGGAATTAAAGAAGTGATTGAGGTTGAATTAACCAAAGAAGAAACCGATCTTTTGCATCAGTCGGCTGATGCAGTGCGTGGCACACTCAACGACTTCAAAAAACTAATGAATAAGTAAACAAAAGAGGACTAAGGTCTTCACTACTTGCATTTAATCCCTCATGCAGATTTGTATGAGGGATTTTTTATGCTTCCTTCAAAAAGAAATTCTTAACCGTCATCAAAGCAAGCACCCCCACTGCAAAAACAAAAAGAATCAGCGAACCTGCTATCTCAGAACCTATGAGATTTAAAAGAGTGGGTTTTAACGCCAGGCTGAATTCTGCAATGGCTATCACAAAAAATCCCTGCCACAATTTATATGGTACTTCAAAAGCTTTTTTCGAATAAAAGTAAATGACCATTGCCATTACTGCGTAGCTGGCTAGTGTGGTATAAGCCGATGCCAGCATCCCGAACATAGGTACAAATGCGAAGTTGCCGGTGATTGTAATAGCTGAGCCAATCAATGTTATGAAAGCAAGAACCTTGGTTTTTTCTCCAATAAAAATTCCTGCCGAAAAATTAATGTACCATCCCTGGAACCAGTACGCCATTAATAACGGGGAAACTACATTCAGACCCAGCCAGTAATCGCGCCCGATTAAAGTGGCTTCTGTGAAAGGGATTCTGATTTGCACAATGCTTGGGATGAACAACGAAAAGAAAATGAAAATAAATGCAGCTCCAAGATTGAAATATCGGAACGTCTCAGAAAAGATCCTGGGAGCTTCTGCATCATCTGATTTTCTCATAAAGAATGGCTGCCAGGCAAACCTGAATACCGTTACAAATAGAAGCATTACCACAGCTAATTTATAGTTTGCAGAATAAATACCAACGATATCTTCTCCGTTGTAAGCAGAGTTATCCGGTGCAAGGCCATAAAGGTTGGTAAGCGTTTCAGGATCCATTCTTTTCAGAAAAACCCGGTCAACCATTTCATTAATTACATACCCGATCCCGGCAGGAACAAAGGGCAATCCAAACCGGATGGCTTTTCCAAGAAAATCACCATCCCATTTCCCCTTCATCATATCAAACGTAACCGCCCAAACAATAAAAGCAGTAATGATGGAGGCAATCACGTTACTTATCAAAACTGCTTCGATACTTAAATGGAGCTGCAGAATCAGATATAAATTAAGCCCGATATTAATGAACACATTCAACATTTTGATAACCGCAAACTTTACCGGCTGGCGGGATAATCGCAGTTCCGCAAAGGGGACAGCGGAAAGAGTATCAAAAGCGAGGATTCCAAGCATTAAAGTGAAAAGAGGAAAGGGCTCAACCAGCCCAATAATTGGATTAATGACCGGGTTTAGAAACCAGACAATAGCGATCAGTACAACAGTCGTTCCAAACAAACAAAGCTGAAGGGTCTTGAATATGTTCTTTGCCTTGTCGCGATCTTTTGCATACCTGAAGTAGGTTGATTCCATTCCATACGTGAATACCACATTCAAGAATGCGATAAGTACATAGATCAGATTTACAATTCCGTACTCGTCGGTATCAAAAACCCCGGTATAAAAGGGAACCAGCAGATAGCTAATGAACCGTGTTACAACGCTACTAACGCCATAGATCAACGTATCAGAAAAAAGTTCTTTAAGCTGCTTCAAAGATTATTTTTTTGAGAGATGTTCGATCGCCTGCACTCCAAGCAGGTAACTGTACTTTCCAAACCCGGTAATAATTCCATCCATTACTTCTCCGGTAAGTGATTTTTCCCTGAACTGTTCACGCGCATGAATATTTGAAATGTGTACTTCTACTTTTGGAACATCCAATGGTTCCAAAGCATCCCGTAAGGCAACAGATGTATGTGTATAGGCTCCCAGGTTTGTGATGATTCCGTCCACCTGGTCATCGAATGATTGCTGTAATTTGTTAATCAGCTCTCCTTCTATGTTGCTTTGGTAGAACGTAATATTATGCTGCGGATAACTATCCTGGATAAATTTACAAAGCTCTTCGAGGGTACCCGTTCCATAAATACTTGTATCCCGGGTTCCCAGTAAGTTCAGGTTAGGCCCGTTTATTATCAAAATGTTCATAGTTCAACCGCTTTACTTATAAGAGAGGCAATTTCTTTCATTCGCGATTCATCAACTTCTGTTTTTTTGCCCAGGCTAACGGCCTGGCCTTCAAAATAAATAGGAATAAGATGAATATGGGCATGCGGCACTTCTAACCCTTCTACAATAATTCCAGTTCTGATAGTACCGAGCGAAGTATCAATTGCCCGGGCAATTTTTTTTGCGAAAACCATTAAACCTTCAAGACTACCGTTATCCAGGTCAAAAATATAGTCCACTTCTTTTTTGGGAATTACCAGTGTATGCCCTTCTGCTATGGGGTTTATATCCAGAAAAGAAAAGTAATGTTCGTTTTCTGCAATTTTGTAACAGGGAATTTCCCCGGTGATAATTTTTGTGAAAATAGAAGCCATGCTTTTACTTATCTGTTCGAATGCGTATGCTTAGGAAGGTAATGTACTTAAACAAGAAATGCCGTCTATGAAATTTTCTCTTTCACTTTTTATAATGCTTTTTATATCTCTTTCTGTTACTGCTCAGGACAAGCATTTAAGCGGCCCGGTAACGGAAGCCCAGATAAGGGAGTATAAGATTTTTGATACGTATGCAAAAAGGTATGAACCTGACCAAAGTATTATTAATGAATTAAATATGGTTCAGGATTCTATTTTGATCGACGTATTTATGGGAACATGGTGCCATGATAGTAAGCGGGAAATTCCTGCTCTTTTTAAGATCATGGAATCTATCAACAACACAAAAATTACAGCAAAATATACCGGCATAGAATACAGAAGGCGCGGTCCAAAGGATATTATAAAGGCTAATAACATAAAAAGAACTCCGACACTTGTAATTTATAAAAATGGTTCAGAAATTGGGCGTATTATTGAAGAAGTTGACGAAAGTGTTGAGGCAGATTTGCTGAAGATTATTAAGCGCTGAGTTACTAAGAAAATCACTTTACAAAGTGATTTAGGATTGTCAAGTAAGGTAAAATCCTTTATCTTTGGAGCCTTTCGCAATTGCGATGGAAGATCCGGTAGCTCAGTTGGTAGAGCAACTGCCTTTTAAGCCGTGGGTCGAGGGTTCGAGTCCCTCCCGGATCACGCATTTATTGACTTTAAGAATCTCTCTTGACCAGCCCCTTACGATTGATCTCGGAAGGGGTTTTTTCTTTTATAGACATGCAAATGTGTGGTTAACCCGATAATAATTTCCTCCAAAACTTTAGGAATCGGTTAAAAACATTTTTTATGTTCCAGGGACAATTCTTTTTTGAACCTTTGTTGAAAGAAGCGGCTTATACTTAATTAATACTTATCAAAGGCCGGATTTTTGCCAGTCTCTTTTCTCCAATGCCCTTAACCTTTAGCAATTCTTCAATACTTGAAAAACCTTTGTTTTGGGCTCGATAATCAATTATCCGGCGGGCATACGTTTTTCCGATTCCGGGTAATAACTGCAAAGTAGCTTGATCTGCAGTATTGATATTAATGGGATATACAACCTCTAATGCTGAACTGCCGCCAATTTCTTTGCTTCTTAAAACCTTCGTTCCAATTTTATCCGGGTTTTTCCATAGTGCTTTCTTTTGAGCTTTTGCTTGCTGTTCATATAGCCTGAATGCTGTAATCGAGTCCTCGTTTTGCTCAAAACTTGAAGAGTACACGCCAAAGCCATTTATTAGGACTTCTCTGTTAAGCGATATGTGTTGCCCTTCTTTATCTAGCATAACATATGCAAAAAACCGATTATAGGCCGAATAAGGAGCGGAACCATCGTAATCGAATACTCTGACTTTTCTCCCTTCCAGTAAATTTTTTAGATAAGCAGCAGCAGCCCCCGAAAAGTAGTAAGCTGAATCTTCACCAGCGTAAATGGATGGAATATCTACCCCCAAAAACCGAACCGGGTAGCCAAAGCCGGGAACAATCTCAATTTCGAATTCTGTACCATCGCGTACAGCATACACGTTATACCATTTATCGGGATCTACCGGCGGAGCCGGGGCATAACTTTTATTTTTGGCTCTGTTCATTACCCCGCTAAAATTTTGATAGAACTGATTTGCAATCTCATCGGAATATATGATCAGGGTATTTTCGTCATTACTTAGCTCTGCATTATTTGAAAAGTTATAGGAGCCTGCAATCACCACTGCTTCATCTGCCGGGCTTTCCTCATTTACATCAATAATGATAAGCTTACTGTGCAGCTTCCTCATTTCCCTTGCAGGGAGTATCATCCGATTACCCCGCTGAGCTTCAGAACTGCCCCAAATTGCTCCGGTGTTCCTGTAACGGCTAAAGAACCCGGGGTCAATTACTCCTTCCAGCTGGATATTAGCATCAGTACTCACATTCCATATAGCCTGGCTGATTGGAATTGTAGGAGTGATGGCAAAAGCCTGAAAACGAATATCCGATTGTGTTTCTTCAGTAATTATCTGTACAATTCTGTCGCTTACACTAGGCTTTGTCTTATCTCTGTTTATAGGTGCGAAATAAATTTCCAATTTGGTTCCTCCCACATCAAAAAAATGCTGAGACACATCTCGTTTATCTTTGTGGAAACGCGCTCTGTCTGGATCCGGCTTACTTCCGTCAGAACCCCACATTTGTTCAAATTCTTCGGTATAAACCCGGGCAATTTCATGATGCTTGATAACAATTGTATTGTTTGTATTGTAAGCTCCGGTATAAGTAAGGTTTGTTGAGCCTGTCCATACATAGTCATCATTCAGGTTATCTGACAATGCATCAATAACAGCAAATTTATTATGCATATCAGCACCATCATTTACCAGGTCATAATCTTCAATACGCCCATCAGGGTGGTAAACATCTCCATCATCATCAATGGAAGTAATGCCTCCGTTTCTTAACGTCTCCCAAATTTGGTCATCCAAAAAACCACCATCCGTCCTGTTATGGTTATCAGTTACCAATCGTACCCTTACCCCCCTTTGTTTGGCTCTTACAAGGGCGTTTGCGATTCTCATTTCTTCCAGGTCGTAAATACAAAGATCTACACTGGCTGATGCGGCATCGATCCGTTCTTCAAGTGTAGAAATCAGATCCCACGAAGAATTATTCTGATTGCCATCAAGTGCTACCGAATTGTCGGCGGGCATATTGAAATATACCTTGATCCATTCTTCATTTTGGGCCACAAGAGAAGAGCTGGTACTACCAAAAATTAAACAGACAGCTAAATACCCTAAATAAGACCTCATCAATTGTTATTAACATTATTATTAATAAGCAAATTAATGTATTTTCGCATTACCTCATTACAAAATATCATCCTGCATATTATGAGCTTCGAATTTCTTAACCCTATTCACTGGAAAAAATCAGTATTAGTGCTCTTGCTTTCAGCATTTGTTTTGATTTGGTTTGGAGCAGTTGATAGTTTTAGCTTACTCACAAGAATTGAGCTCATAAACAAAAAGTCTGACTTAGAAACAAAAATCGAAACGTTTAAATCCTCGGCCGAAGAGCTTAAAGTTAAAATAGCTGATCTTAAAGATGATGCCCAGCTGCTCGAAAAAATAGCTCGTGAAGAATACGGTATGAGAAAACCGGGAGAAACTGTTTATAAGGTTCGCCGAAAAGATTAAACTGGCATGAAAGCTATTGCTGTAGATTTAGGCGGCACTAACATTAAAGCTGCTATTGTAGATAAAGAACAGGGAATTTTAGAGCAAATTTCCACTCCTACAAATGCTGATCTTGGACTCGACTATCTTCTAAACAGAATTGGAGATACAATTAAGGAGCTTATTGGTAGGCATGAGATTATTGGCATCGGTGTGGGTTTGCCAGGCATGGTTAACCTGGGGCAAACTATTGTACGAAACCCACCCAATTTACCCGGTTGGGAAGAAGTACATGCTGCTGAAGAGATTTCGAAAAGAACAAATTTGCCCTGTAGAATAGAGAATGATGCAAACGTAGCAGCTCTCGGTTCCTTACACTTTGGGGAAGGTAGAAACTTCGATAACTTCGTCGTGATTACACTAGGCACAGGTGTAGGCGGGGGAATCATCATAAATAAAAAGCTGTATAAAGGCAGCAAAGGCATGGCCGGTGAACTTGGCCATATGATTATTGATTACCATGGGCCTTATTCGAATAGTGTAACCAGGGGAACTTTAGAGTCTTATTTAGGGCAGCGTTTTTTAAGCCGATTTGCAACAGATCTGATAATGCAGCATCCAAAAAATATCCTGTATAAAAAATTTCATAAGAATCTTGAAAAACTGGAGCCTGTAGATCTAACAAATGCTGCTAATGAGGGTAATGAGCTAGCTATTGAGATTTTAAAAAAGAGTGGCGAAAGGCTTGGCTATGCCATCATCAATTACACCCACATTCTGGATATTCGAAAATATGTACTGAGCGGAGGCGTTGCAAAAGCCGGAGATTGGTTGTTTAACCCGGCAAGAGAAATTATAAAAAAGCATATGATGCTTCCATTCCGGGAAGGTTTGGAGATTGTCTATGAGAACCTTGGTAACGATGGTGCTTTACTTGGCGCAGCGGGGCTGGCTTTTGATTCTTTTGCTTAAACTCAGCTTGGATGAATTTCAAAAAACCTAACTTTGTAGGTTGTTTTCTGGTGTGTATCAGCATATATATGCTGTGTTCTTCTAGAGTTTTGCTGGCTCAACAAACAACTGTTGTTGATTCTACCCGGGCAGATACAATATCTGTTAGCCGTTCAATTAATCCAAAAATAGCTCCTGCAGTTAAAAAAAGTGATGTGAAGGATGCTGTTGAATTTCAATCCAATGACTCGCTGGTAATCAATCTCAGAAATGGAAAAAAAGCTTTCTTATTTGGGTCTGCAAAAGTTTCTCATACAGCGGGCGAGTTAACCGCAGGTGAGATAGAAATGGATATCGAGAAAAGTGTGGTGGAAGCAACAGCCGAATCAGAAAACGACACATTATCTTATCCCGTTTTAAAAAGAGAAACTGATGAGATAAAAAGCACCAGGATCCTTTTCAATTACCGAACACAAAAAGGGAAATTTGAGCAGGCAAAAATTCAGGTTCCTGATGGATACCTTATCGGTTCAAAAGTAAAAAATATAAGCCAGGATGAGGTATTTATTGAAGACGGTATATACTCTACATGCCCGCCAGATTATCTATACTACTACATAAAAGCCAAAAAAATGAAAGTAGTTGATCAGGATGAGATATTTTTTTCTAATGCGAGGTTGTACATACTGGATATTCCATACCCTATTGTGTTCCCATTTGGTTACTTCCCTTTGGATATCGAAAAAAAGAGGTCAGGGTTACTAACTCCCACTTACGCGTTCGAAACTCAATCATCAAGAGGTATTGGCTTGCAAAATCTTGGATGGTTTCAATACTTCAGTGATTATTTAACCGGCCAGTTTAGCGGCGATATATATACTTCCGGAACTTTTTTTACCAATACAAACATACAGTACAACAAAAGGGATGCCTTTAATGGGAGTATTCAAATAGGCTACTCCAGAGATCGCGGACTTGAAAAGACAGACCAGGGTTTTGGAGTAAACGTACAACGGTCTATTAATGTAAGCCACAACCAAACGTTTTCTCCTTATTCAAGCATTACATCAGGGATTAATTTGAGAACCGCTGATTTTTTTGCCCGAAACTCTTTTGATATTGATGACAGGGCAAGCACGAATTCAACCTCCCGCGTTGCATACAATTACAGGCATCCCGAAAAGGCCTTTAATTTCAGTGTGAACTCACAACTATCTCAGAATTTCAACAACAATACAACCACATTAACCGGGCCAAGCAGTACCTTTAGCTTAAAAACGCTATCTCCTTTTAATACACCACCGGGTGCCGATCCTAAATGGTACGAAAGCATAAGTCTGCGATATAACAACAAGCTTAATTCAAGATTCAGCTATAATCCCATAGATGCAGATACAGCAGAGACAGGGTTTTTGGAGGCATTGTTCAGCCCCTCTGCATACAGAGAAGCCACCGGAAATGACGATTACATCGAATATGGATTTCAGCAAACTACAAGCCTTCAGGTAGGGAAGCTGCTTTCAAGCCCTTTCATGAACCTTTCGGGCAGCGCAAATTACAACGAGTATTGGTTCCCATCCTCCATTAGAAGAACCTTTAATGCAGACTCAAACAGAGTTGAAACAGAATCGGTTCGTGGTTTTGTAACCGCCCGTGACTTTAATGTAAGCCTTTCTTTCAGTACTACATTTTATGGCGTTTCAAATAGAAAAATAGGAAAGTTTGAAGGGTTCAGGCATACCGTTCGTCCAACTATAAGTTATAGTTACCGGCCAGATTTTAGCGACGACCGGTGGGGATTTTACAGGACTGTCCAGACTGACACGCTAGGTAACGAACAACGCTATTCTATTTTTGAAGGGGCAATATTTAATGGCCCGGGTGCCGGAGAGCAGCAAGTAATTTCATTTGGTATTCAAAATGTTTTTGAAACAAAGATTGTTACCCGGGATACAACCGGCGAAATAAGTGAGAAAAAGCTAAAGCTGATAGACAATTTATCGGCTAACACTTCTTATAATTTTGCAGCTGATAGTTTGAACCTGGGCAGGTTAAACACATCTTTAAATTCCAGAGCAATTAATGGCATTAACATAAACGCACGGGCAAATTTTTCTTTCTACCAATTTGACAGCCTGGGCCGGGAAATTAACCGGTTTTTTATATCAGACAGTAGAAAACTAGCCCAGCTACAAAGCTTCTCGGTTTCTGCTACTACTTCTTTTAAAGGGGGCCGAAGAGGGCTGGAAGTTTATACTCCTGTTTACAGAAGACAGTACGACCCTTTTAATCAATCACGCTTTTACCCGATAGATCCACACTTTAATGATGAGCCCGTAACACCTTTTAATTCTCCCTGGAGCTTTTCTCTGAATTTTAATTACCAGTGGCGGTATCGTTTTAATGCAAAGCCAATTAAATCTGCGGCAATTAATGCGAATAACATTTCATTTCGGTTAACTCCCAAGTGGCAGTTTAGCACCCGGCTTGGGTACGATTTTATACAGGAAGAACTAACACCTTCTCAATTTAACCTTACCCGGAATCTTGAATGTTGGGATTTAAGCTTTCAAATGAATCCCTTTGGTGAAAACCAATACTATTTCTTTAGGTTAACCCTGAACAGTGCTCAGATTCAAAGCCTGTTCCAGAAACTGCCGGTTCTTAAGAATCTGGAAAGAGGTTCTTCTACAACAGGCAGGGGATATGGAGGGCTTTAAGAAGAAACCGGTTTCAACTGCCCCGGTTCTCCTTAAAGCAAAATGCGTTACTATTTTATTAAAGTAATTTTTTGCGTGAAATTATGGCCGTCCAGAATTCCACGTATAAAATATACACCGCTGGACAGGTTAGCTCCATCAAATATTACCTGGTGCTGCCCCGCTGATATGTTATCGTTAACCAGTTCGCTAACCAGCCTGCCGGTAACATCATATACCGTTATATGAGCTTTTCCATCGCGCTTCATGCTAAACGGTATAACAGTAGTTGGGTTAAAAGGATTAGGGTACGCTTTCTTAAGAGAAAACTCATCTGGTAGTTTATCTTGATTGTCGGCAGTGGGTTTTTCTTTAGTTTCAGGCTCCTCTACTGTTCCATTTTTTTCAATGATCTGTTCTGTTAACATAGCTTTTAAGATTTGATAATCTTCAGACGTTGAACGGTTGTAGATCTGTTCTTCTAACCGCTCCAACTCCGCAATCACCGAAAGAGCCTGATTAAGTTTCTCTGACTGGATAAGCGCATCAATTTTATAAGAAAGCATCTCTGCCTTCTTGAGTTCACTTAAATTAAAGATCAAAAAATCATTGGCTTTTGCTACTGCCAATTCATAATCACCTAAAGTAATCAGTACAGATAAATAATAATTAAGAGCCTTCAAACCTGTTTCTTCATTGATTAATGCGGCCCGGTTTTCCTTTTCATTGAAGTCTTCAAAATTTACTTCTTCCTGTAGATACTGTTGTTCATACAGGTTTATAATGGCCTCCAGCTCTTCTTTGAATAGGCGGTATTGGTTCTGTTTCCCATCAAACTCATACCGGTCTAAGATCTCATAAAGATAGTTCATGTACTTTAAAGAACTTTTTTTATGGTAAGATCTTTTTAGCTTTTTATAATACTTGTTCAGGCGTTTGAGAACTTTTTGGCGGGATCTTTTCTTGTGGTTCTTCGAAGTTACAGTAGCACCATTTTTGTTGTTTTGTGATGCCATAATTTTTGCAGAACCCCAAGGCCCCTGTTCTTCCGGGCATATCTCATAATCTCCTTCCTGGCATTCATTACCACCATCCCCGGAATTAAATAATGTTGGGTCTTGAGACTGTGGACTGTTTCTATATACCGTTCCATGAAATTGTAAAGAGTAAGGAGTGCCCCCACTGTTCCAATATTGTGCATTTGCATATACAGCAGCATTCGAGCCATTATAAATATGATGATCGCTGGCGTTGTAAAATGCATTTCCTCCGCCATAAGTACCCGGAATAAACCTGCTGCTGTTCTTAACTTTTACACTATTGATATTAAAACGGAACTTGGTATTGTACGCATACAATACTCCTGAAATACGGTTTTCTACCCCATTGGTATTGTCCGTAAAGCTTGACGCAATAAATGTGTTCCCCGTTATATCCTGTTTTTCTATTGTTAGTCTCCCATAATTTCGTATGCCGTCTCCATTATTTCTAAAACTGTTTCCCTGCATGGTAACAGATGTTCCCGGATACACATATACCCCAATTATATTATTACGGAATGTGTTTCTTCTCAAAATATTAGACCCATTCATAATGCGCAGGCCGGTAGCACTATTTTCAAACGTGCTGTACTCAATTACGCTGCCCGCTGTTTTAAGATGCACCCCCTGGAACGAACCGGAAACTTGTTTAAAAGTTACGTTATTGGCCGTAATTCTCCCGCCATTTTCCACAACAATCTTCATATTACTTCCTTTAACCCAGACAGTAGAACCGGGAGCAAACGTAACATGAGACCGGATCTTCAACTCGTCTTGCTGTCCATAGAAATAAACGTCATCTGTAAATGTTGTATTAGAGGCAATGGTTGTAGTATTGGAAAAGAAATGGCCTTTTTGAGTCAAATTTACTGCATAGTCATTATCTATTACCCAAAAATTTCCTTGCTTTACTAATCTTGCGAAGCCATAGTTTTTACCTCCTGGTAATTCAAGTTCAGTTTTAATTCCATCATTTGTAGTAAAAACAACCGGTAAATTTGAATTGTATGATCCCATATCTATTCTGGACCTTTTAACAATCACATCAATCACATCGTTTTCTGGGCTCCAAAACCAACCTTGGTGCGGATTTGATACCGTATAGCTATTAGCAAAAATTTGAGTTGGGGAAGGCTGGCTATTGTCATCTGCAATTAAAATGGAAGCTGTTGTAAAAAACCTCTCAAAATATCCCGCTAAAGGATGTACAATATGGTAAGGATAAAGTAAAGCAGCTCTGGTGATATTTTTATTGTTTCGAAAAATTTCTTCTGACGAAACCGAGCTTTGTTGAATCGTATAGCTTTGACCATCAAGTTCAACAGGACTTAAATGCATATACAAATGCTTATTAGTTCCATTAACATCAAAATATTTCCACTGCCCACTTGCATTTAATGAACTTGCATCGCTACATTCAAATAGTAAGACCCCTCGGCAAAGAACTCTTTTCCTCCAGCGGTTTGAAACCACCAGTAATTATATCTCTTATTATTAGAATCGGAGTAATGGAACGCAGACGATTTCATAGCTTTTGCTAAGATCTCATCACTGGATTGAACATTGTTTCCATGATCATCGTCTTTTAACCCGTTGTAGTTACTATTCCCTCCATACCCATTCGGATATGAATCGTTATTTGACAAATACCCATTAAAGCCCAGTGTAACATACCCGGCTACTAAAAAGCTAATTAATGGCCAGTTGCCTGCCTGCACTTCATGTGTCTGAACATCGTGGGGAAGATTTAATATATTTGCCACATCTTTTTGAGTGTCGTGCCACAAGAAACCAAGCTCTTGTCTGATCGCCAGATTCCAGTCTATCTTTTGTGTAGAATTAAGTAAATTCTGGGTGCTAATAAGCGTTGGAAATTGGGAGCCTAAATCTTCGTATGCATTTTCCAGAGCTAAATATAAATCCCACGCTCTTGCAACCTGCATTAGTGCGGGCCCTCTTTTAAAAGCGTTGTCCGGGCTAACGCCAAGCCTGAAGTATTCGCTGTCACCTGCTAATAAAGCACTTTTTAATCTTGAAACTGCCACAGAATGACTTGGTAAAGGTTGAGCATTAGCTAAAACATTAGAAGTAAAAATGGTTGGATTAGCTTCAGTTACTAATGACACTAGTGCAACAAATGCTCTTGCTTCAAGAATTTCTCGATTATCATCTCTACCATTGTTATCTAAAAAACTTTCCAAACCTTCTTCAGATCGAATAACTAACTCAGCAAATATATCTTGAGCAACAAGGTCCTGGCTTTGACCTACTCCATAAATATGTTCTAATAATTGTTTCACTCCAAATGTCTTCGTGCTGTGTGGATGCACATATTGATCAGTAGCGGTATTGTCGAATCCTCTTACAGAAAGAGCAGGACGTGGGGTGTTAAAATAATCTGTAGAATGTCTTGTATTTTTTCTATTCGGAGGTAAGTTCCATTGTTGAGCATTTATTGTCTCACCGGCAATGAAAATTAGAAAAAGCCCGATGGTTATATATTTTATGTGCATGTTTATAGTACTTTTTATCTGTTTTTTATTATGATTGGAAAGTTTTCTCTTACTTTTACAGAATCAACTGATCCATTATCTATAATTACCGTACGTGATATTCGAAGTGTCTCATCTTGAAAATTTAAATCCTTTGCTACCCATTTAATCTTTTTGCCATCAGTTTTACCATCTACAGGATGCAATCTATCTTGTTTTAACTCCCACTGAAACTTAAATCTCGAATCCAGGCTATCTTCAATGATACATTCAATCAATAAAGTATCATTAACCGCTACCGTATCGGGGGTCATTCGAATTT
>JANQSE010000002.1 GCA_028284195.1 Balneola sp.
AATATTGTAACCAATCCGGTTCAAACGTATGTATCGGAATCAAAACCACAATCTATCCAAAACAGCTGAAAAGCAATCCATGAAAGAAGCACTCCAACAATTAGCAAATTTACAATACATTGACAGCCGAATTGACGAGCTAAAGCAATTGAGAGGTGACCTTCCCGAAGAAATTCTGGACATTGAAACCGATATTGCACGAAAGGAAGCACGTCTTACCAAGCTTGAGCAAGAAGAAAAAGATCTTATTGTAGAGCATGACAACCTTAAGCTTGATGTAGCAAGTTCTGAAGAGAAAACTAAAAAATATGAAGACCAGCAACTTGCTGTTAGAAATAACAGAGAGTATGATGCTCTGACCAAAGAAATTGAAGCACAAAAGCAAGTGATGGAAACTTCTACTGCGCGTATTGCTGAAATTGCGAAACGCCAGGAAGAAATAGGCCCGGAAATTGAAGAAGCCCGCACTGAGCTGGAAGCTGCAAAAGCGGAGCTGGAAGAAAAAAGCAGTAGTCTGGAAAGCGTGACCAAGTCTACTGAAGATGAAGAAGAAGTTCTTCTTAAAAAAAGAGATGAGGTTGAAAAGGAAGTAGATCCTCGTTATCTGAGAAACTATAACCGCCTGCGTAATGGCTTAAATAACGGGATTGCTGTTGTAGCTATGGACAGAGGTGCTGCATTCGGTATGGCACTACCTCCCCAAACTCAGGTTGAAGTTCGCAGAATGAACAAAGTAATCATCGACGAAAACAGCGGGCGTATAGTTATAGATCAATCATTTTTTGATAAAGCCAAAAAGCAGCTCACTATTTGAAAACACGTTGTCATCAACATTGAAATTAAAAGGGAGGCTATTCGTAGCCTCCCTTTTTTTGTTTGGTTTATCTCTTTGCTTTTAAAATTTTATCTTTCCAGCGGAAAGCTGGGTGATCGCTCCATACTTTTTTGTGCGGGGAGGAAAGTCCGGACACCAACAAGTACCGTGCTCTGCGATCCTTAGGGCGAAGCAGAGGCTCGTTGATGGAGACGTTAACGAGACAGAAAGTGCAACAGAAAACAAACTACCTCATTTCGGTGAGGAAAAGGTGAAAAGGTGAGGTAAGAGCTCACCGCTCCAAGGGTAACTTAGGAGGCACTGTAAACCTCGCGGGGTGCAAGTTCATGTAAGATGAGTCGCCACTTGTCGCAATGCCATCGGGTGGAACGCATCAGATAAATGATCGCCGAACCACGCTCTATGCGTGGGGTACAGAATCCGGCTTACAGGCTTTCCACAATCACATCAACCCCCGCCCTTTCGGACGGGGGTTTGTTTGCTTTTTAAAACTCTTTTCGTTAGAATGGTTGCACTTCTTAATCATAAGCAAATGAAAGTAATGAGATTAAACATAATTATTATTTGCTCTTTTTTCTTTTTTTCGGGTATGGCTGAAAGTAAAATAATGGAAAATGAGGCGGCAACTATAGTTCAAAATTGTCAGCCGTGGTCTGGATTTTGTTTCACAAGCACGTGTATCATGGATTTCTTTCAAAACTATGGCTATCACGTAATATTTATAGATTGCGGTTTAGAACAATATAGATTTCAAGATACAGGCTGCATAGGGCCATCAGTATATGATTATTGCGACTCAGAAATTTTTGAAAACGAAAATTAGCTCTTTCCCGCTATGAAACTATTTAGCTCCTCAATCCTTTTTTTAAGTTTCATCTTCGCAATTTCATGCAACACAAACATTGAAGATGATATGAAAATTCAAGCGGTCAACGCCCTCAATAAGTATGAAAATTCTAATTACTCTTTAGATCAAGGTAGCAAAAGCTTCATTGTGTTTGGTACTCAAGAAAACGACAAATCAATTTTGAACTTTAATAAAATAAAGCAAAAAAGCCCCGGGTTTAAAGAAGCCATGAAAGTGAGGCGAAAAAGCAGCCTGGAAAGAAATGAAATTATAAATGCTATTATTGAGAAAAGCTCCTGGTTCGAGATAGATGATTATTTTGTCCAAATAGAAGATTCTATACAAGAAAACTTATTTATTTCTTCAATAGAACAAGAAATATCTATTAGAGCTTTAAACGATTTAATTTCCGTTTCAGAAGAAAGGCCCCTTACAAATGAAGAAGCATTAACGGTAAAGAAATACATACTTATCTTGGACAAAAATAATTTTCCAGATATTGTATTCATTTCAAAAGCTATGCAGACTTCTTCTAAGGCCTTTAGTTCAAAAGACATGAACAAAATCATTTCTAATCTTAAAATTAATGCCCGGAAGGCTCTTAGTAATTGTGAAGATTGTTTCCAAAAAAGAGAGCGGAATGAGTTTGAAAGGCAAAGAGATTTATATTTTAATTCCATGAAAGAAAGCCTTAAAATCATAAATTAACCTTATAGCTACCCTTTACATTTCGATCTATCTGTCGCTTCAAATCTTTTTCTTTGATGGTATCTCTTTTGTCGTAACTCTTTTTGCCTTTCGCCACACCAAGCTGGATTTTTGCATAGCCATGAGAGAAGTACAATTTTAGCGGAATAAGTGTATATCCTTTTTGCTGTACATACTTGTCAAGCTCGCGGATTTCTTTTTTACTGAGCAGCAGCTTACGAATGCGAAGAGGGTCGTGGTTGTTGTACGAGCCATGTTCATATGGCTTAATGTATAAATCCCGAAGAAACACTTCCCGATCCTGAATGTAAGCGAAAGAATCTGTAAAAGATGCTTTTCCTTGCCGCAACGACTTTACTTCCGTGCCCTGGAGCACAATTCCTGCTTCATACTTCTCATCGATATGGTAATCGTGAAAAGCTTTCCGGTTTTGTATAGTTGGTGTGTTGCTCATTTTCCTTTTAGAGTCATTCAGAGCGAAAGCGATAAATCTTCACAACTCATCTTTGCAAATAAGTAAACATTAAGATCTTTCAGGGGTATCCTTAGGATGATTTTATATTAAAACTAAACCTCGAAACCCAATGCTTCCAGTTCCTCTACAATTTTTGCGTCCGGGCTGCGATCCGGGAAAGTTCTGTAGATTCCAAGAATCTGCTCGATTTCGCTGACTGCTTTTTCGTTATCCGGATTAATCTTCAGCACTTCGATATATTGTGCTAACGCGCCGTTCATTTTATCGCGCATGTTGGTTACATCAGAATCGCGATACTCTAAAAACAGCCCGTAGTTCAGGTGTGTTTTTTCTCTAAGTGCCATCACCTCTTCGCTTTTTTCCTGGCTTTCAAGCAAGGTGAGTGCATCAGTATATTGATCATTATCTAAAAAGAATTCGACTTTTTCAGATAGCGATTGTGGCGGCGGTGTTTGTTTTTTTGGTTCGGCACACGCCATTGCACCTGCAATCAACAGAAGTATAAACACGTTTTTCATGGCTTTTTTATAGTGTAAATATTGGGTTCAAGCTTATACAGAGTACAAATATAAGCATACTTAACCAGCCTAACACTTTTCTTCCGGGAGAAAGTGGTTGATAAAATGTAACCGGAGGATGCTCAACTTTAACAACAAAAGTGATGAAAAACATCCATACTCCCCAAATCAAGGATGATTGCCCTTCCTGAGCTCCGCTGATGATGTAAATATAGATTGCTGATGCAATCATTGAAGAGACAAACATTGTGCTTACCCACTTCGATTCTTTATGAAAAGCAATTTGCATCACTGAAAATAAGATCAATGCCCATAGCACCCATGAAAGAGCTCCAAAATCGGTGTCGTATTTGCCAAGCAGTTCATGAAAAAAGGGTACAAGCTCTGTTCCTGCAAGAGTAGTTATAAAAGTGAAAAAGATTCGGGCTGCAATTTTATGTTTCTTGTAGCCAATCAGGGAATACAAAATGTGCCCGCCATCGAGCTGGCCTACCGGCATCAGGTTAAGGGCGGTAAAAAATAACCCAAACCATCCTGCAAGTAACCAAGGATAATGATACATCTCCCAAAGTGGGGGCACGTTGTCAAACATGGATGCAAGGAAGCCATACAGCAATGTATTACCAAAAACAATCGTCATTCCTTCGGCGCCTCCCAAAACGTTCTCCGGGTACTCGCCGGTTCTGGCCACATATTCTTTAAGTTCTTCGTGGCCACCAAAATTTTGTACATAGTTGGGCTCAGGAAGTGTGGCAAAACCAACGATCAGAATTATTAGTGAAACTATAAATCCGGCAAGCGGCCCTGCGACACCAATATCAAACAACTTTTTGGTTTGGTGAATCTTTTCTTTGATGCGAATGACTGCTCCCAACGTTCCTATACCAACCGGCAGCGGAATGTAATAGGGTAATGTTACTTTGATGTTGTGATATACTGCGGCAAAGTAATGCCCAAATTCATGAAATGTGAGGAAAGACAGAAGCAGCGTTGCGAATAAAACCCCGCGAAGTAAATCTTCTGCACCAGGTAAAATCAATGGGCCAATTATAAATGTTCCATCACCAAAGCCGACAAATACTGAACCAACTACAGAAACAGAAATAAATGTGAGCACAAAAAGCCCAAGATGCTTTAAAATCGTTTTTGTATCTGGTTTATTTTTGAACTCTTTCTTTGTGGGCAAAACTTCAGATTTTGCCTCTATTGTCGGTTGCTCCTGGTTATTATTCAATGAATATCCTCTTTAAACAGCTACTCTTGAAATGGGCATCGTCATACAGCGCGCGCCGCCACGGCCTCTGCATAGTTCATGCCCCTGAAAACTTACGGCGATTTTATTTTCCTGATTCAGGTTCAATCCCTTTTTTCCATACTCTTCAATAAACTCGAACTGATTCATATAAGAATAACCGTGATCAACCAGTGCATTAAAAGTATTGGTATTACGCTCATACCCTACAATCACGCCTGGAGCTAATGCAAATACATTCGCTCCGTCCGTCCATTGCTCCCGAAATTGATTGGTTCGGTCTTCGCCGCCGCATTTAATAAATGTATAGTTTTTATCCGAAAACTCATTCAATGCTTCCTGAAGCGAGCCTCTCGATTTAGCCTGAATTTCTCCGTTTGCCTTTTGAAGTGCCACAACATTGTCCCGCTGCTCCATAATTGCCGGAGGGAATGCGATACATTCATTACTGCTTGCAAATGTAAATATAGTATCCAGGTGCATGGATGCTCTTTGTTTAGGTATGTCAACAGCAAGTACTGTTTTTACACCATGGTTTAACAGTCCATCAGCTGCTTTCATCAAACCGGTAAACGATGTTCTTTCACTCATTCCGATTAAAACCAACTTATCAGATTCCACTAATACATCGCCGCCTTCTATGGATTGATTTCCCGATATGCGAATTGCCTTTTCTTTGACTGATTCAAAAAGAGAATGATACTGAACAATGGTTTCCATTATCAGAGATTCCCGAAGCCGTGTTTTTGTAGCTGCCCGGGATAACAGAATAGTATCGCCTACAACAGCAGCAAGGTCTCGTGTAAATAATAAATTGGGTGAAGGCAAAAGGCTGAATGAATTATCGCCGGGAAGTTTTCCCTGTATACTAAATTCCAGCAGGCTTTCAGGTTCCAGTTTTCTTAATTCTTTTTCAATAACAGAAAGGTTTTCTTCGGGAAACTCACGGATCATTTGCTCGATAAAAAACGCCCGGGCATCTTCGATTTTAATTGCTTCTCTGAACAGATCCACTATTTCAAACACTTTTCCCGCAGAAGAGATCGCCGTTTTGAATACATCAAGCATATCTAAATGTTCCTGGCGGGCATCATCTTCAAAAATAATATCATCGAATAGCAGCTCATCTTTAAGTTCCGGATTCACCAAAGAAACCTCGTGGCCCGGTGTATGCACAATAACACCATTTAAGTGTCCTATTTCTGAAGAAACATTAATATCCATAAAAACTATTGCTAAAATTGTGCTCAAATATAGGGGTTCATTTACCCATATTTAAAATGTATTTCTCCATTGCCTTGTCTATTTTAATGCCCGCAGATAAATGCTTATGATCTCAAAATCTGAAATAAAATCTTTATTGTTTCTGATGGATGACCCTGATCCGTTTGTACAGAAGTCTGTCAACAACCGATTTGTTGAACTTGGTGAAAATGTGGTGCCCCTGCTGGATCAATATCGGATTGATCTAAAAAATGGTGTTGAAAGGGATCGGGTAAATGAGCTTATCCACACCCTCACATTTGATGGACTCCAGGCCGATTTTATTGATGCACTGGAGCAGGGAGTAAAAAACCGAAAAGATCTTGAGTCGATTATTTTTCTGCTTTCCAGATTTGTAAACCCCACTATTGATACCAAACACTATACAAAAAAACTTGACCATTTTGCTGAAATGGTTGCTCCGGGCATACGCTACAAGCTGGATGAAAAAAGGAAAGCAAAACAGCTATTCAAGTTCATTTTCGAAGATCTGAATTTTCGCGGTGACCAAAACGATTATCATAACCCCGAAAATTGCTTTTTGCACCAGGTTATAGACCGGCGGGTCGGCCTCCCTATTTCTTTAAGCATGGTGGCCATGTTTGTTGCACAAAGATTAGATCTGCCCGTTTTTGGAGTAAATATGCCAATTCATTTTATGCTCACCTATATAGGTGACCGGGAGGAATATCTTATAGATCCTTATGACAATGGTGCTGTGGTTACCTATGATCAGTGCTACTTCTTTCTCAAGAAAAATAATATTGAACCAAAGCCTGAGTATTTCCAGGTTGCTTCTGATATGGATATCCTGATTCGTACTCTTCGAAATTTAATCCATAGCTATGAAAGAAAGGAACAACTTGAAAAAATCGAGGATCTAAAGCAATTGCTTTCAACCATTGAATTATACGATTAAACTACCCCAGCCATGGCGCGATATTCAGGAACAGCTTTATTAAAAAAACTTGGTATAAAGCCCGGCTACAAAGTTCTTGCTGTGAATGAGCCCAGTCATTATTTCAACATGTTAGGGGAATTACCCGAAGAGGCAGCCGTTGTGGATAAGAACTTCACCGGGTCTATTAATTTTATTCATGTGTTTTGTAAAACCGAAGAAGAACTACATAACTTATTCCCTCCGCTTAAACACAAATTAGATATCAATGGATTAATTTGGGTTTCCTGGATCAAAAAAATTTCAAAGAATTACGAATCTACTTTCTCCGAAAATGATGTTCGTACTTTGGGGCTTAACATCGGGTTAGTTGATGTAAAGATTTGTGCTGTTGATGAGGATTGGAGTGGCTTGAAATTTGTTTACAGAGTTAAGGACAGATAGATAATGAAAGCTATTACCTTTCAAGGAATTAGGTCTGTTGCTTTATCTAATGTTCCTGATCCCAAAATCATTTCTGAATCTGATGCTATTATAAAAGTTGAGCTGGCTGCCATTTGCGGTTCTGATATGCATGTATATCATGGCCGGGAAACCGGCATAGACCCAGGAACTATTATGGGGCATGAATTTACAGGTACCGTAATTGAAATTGGCCAGGCTGTAAAAAACTTCTCTGTTAATGATCGGGTTCTTTCTCCCTTTACCATTAATTGTGGAGAGTGCTACTTCTGCCAAATTGGATTAACCGCACGGTGTGTACATAGCCATTTATATGGCTGGATTGAAAATGGCAAAGGGCTGCATGGTGTCCATACAGAATATGTTCGTGTTCCAATGGCAGATGGAACATTAGTTCGCCTTCCTGATGACATTAGCTGGGAGCAAGCAGCTTTGTTAGCAGATATAGCTTCAACCGGATATTTTGGTGCTGATATGGCCAACATAAAAGAAACCAATACTTGCATTATTATTGGTTGTGGGCCTGTTGGTATTATGGCTGTTAAAACAGTAAAATATTTTGGTGCCAAAACTATTTTTGCCATTGATAGCATCCCATTTCGGCTAGATTTTGCTCAAAGAAATGGAGCTATACCGGTTAATTCCTCTACAGAGAACATTAAAGAAATTATTAGGGAAGCAACCAGTGGCGTTGGAGCCGATTGTATCATTGAAGCTGTCGGTAGTTCTTCTTCCATGAAATCATCTTTTGAGCTGCTTAGGCCTGGAGGAATTCTCGCTTCGGTTGGTGTACAAGCTTTTGGTCAGCTTCCTTTTTCGCCTCCCGATATGTACGACAAAAATATTATTCTAAAAACGGGACGCTGCTCCTCCCGCTACTATTCAGAAAAATTGATGCCTTTAATACAAAACGGCGACCTTAACGTAACGGATGTGATCACTCATACATTTGGCTTAGCAAAAGGAGTAGAAGCTTATCGCTTTTTTGATGAAGAAAAAGACCGGTGCTTAAAAGTTTTGTTGAAACCTGGTTAAAGAGTCTGTCTCAAAAACTGTATTTCCAAACGTTGTTTTCATTTTTATTACACAAGTTCCCATACTCTTTATCTGTTAATTCTGGTTACTGCTCTTTGCTTTTTCCATTCTAATTCTTTTCATTTGGAATCTAACACTCATAAAACTTTGTAATGCCATGCCCGCAATGAACATAAGCCGATCTATCACAATAAATGCTCCGGTTGGAGATGTTTACTCTAAGCTTAATGATTTTAATTACTGGATCCCCTGGTCACCTTGGTTAATTATGGAGCCCGATGTAAAAGTAACTGTTGCTGATGATGCCAAGTATTACGAATGGAAGGGAAACCGAACTGGCGAAGGGAATATGAAGGTTACAGAAGAAAAAGAAAATGAAGCCATCCATTATGACCTCACTTTCTTAAAGCCTTGGAAATCGGAAGCAAAAGTGCGTTTTATTTTCGATAGTACCGGAGATTCCACAAAAGTAACCTGGGAAATGGATAGCTCCCTTCCCTTCTTTATGTTTTGGATGAAAAAAATGATGGAGGGGTTTGTGGGAATGGATTATGAGAGAGGCCTGAACATGCTCAAAGAATATATTGAAGATGGCGAGATCAAATCTAAATTAGAATGGAAGGGAGAGTCGGACTTTCCCGGCACCAAATACATTGGGGTAAAAACCACCTGCGGTATTGATGAAATGGGAGATGTAATGCCTGCAGACTTCGGTAAAATTGAAGAGTTTATGAAAGAACATAGTGATATTGGTACCGGCCAGGCTTATACCATTTATCATAAATGGGATATTGTAAAACGGCAGGCCACATACACAGGGTGTGTTGGGGTAAACTCAGTTCCCGATAACCTGCCATCAGATTTTGTAAGCGGAGAAATTCCCGCAACCAAAGTTTATACACTTCGCCATATCGGTAAATACGATCATCTTGGAAATGCATGGACAACAATGATGAACATGCAGCGGGGAAAAGAATTCAAAGGAAAAAAAGGAATTCATCCTTTCGAGCATTATATAACCAACCCGAAAGAAACAGATGAAAAAGACCATATTACGGATGTAGTTTTTGCTGTGATGTAGATCCATTCAACACCGACTAAGGATGTGGTATGAAAACAACTCCAGAACATGATGCAAGAATAGCTAAAATGACATTTGCATCCGTGTATCCACATTATATAACAAAAGTGGAGAATAAAGGCAGAACAAAGAAAGAGCTTCATCAGGTTATAGAGTGGCTTACTGGTTTTGATGAGAACAAATTGAATGATCTGATCAGTGAAAAAGCAACTTTTAAGGACTTTTTCGCTAAAGCCGAATTAAATCCTAATGCTCACTTAATAACCGGTACAATCTGCGGTTACAGAATAGAAGAAATTGAAACCCCGCTCACAAAACAAACCAGATATTTAGACAAATTGGTTGATGAATTAGCCAAGGGCAAAAAAATGGACAAAATTCTGCGGCATCAATAAATTATTGCTCATATTTATTTATCAATTTGATTAGAAATCCAGTTGTTTTTGTCTTTTTCTAACTAAGGCAAACTATCTTTGTTTATGAAATTCTTCCCCTCACAAATTTCCTATTTCCTTTCCAACAAAAACACCAAGGTCAATATTTCCCGACTTCTTAAGTTTCTTGGTATTCTTTTTGCCCTTATAACCATCTACGGTGTTCTCTTCCATATCATTATGGAACGGGAAGGCCAGCAACACAGCTGGGTTACGGGTTTCTATTGGACACTGGTAACCATGAGCACCTTAGGTTTTGGCGATATTACTTTTACTTCAGATCTTGGGCGTTTCTTTTCGATGGTTGTTCTAGGCTCGGGTATTCTTGTGCTGCTAATTATGCTTCCCTTTACCTTTATTGAATTTTTCTATGCCCCGTGGATGGAAGCACAATCACGGGCACGGGCACCAAGAGAACTTCCTGCATCAACAAAAAACCATGTAGTCATTACCAGTTACGATCCTGTAACCAAAGCCCTCATCGAAAAACTAACCCAATACCAAAAAGAATATGTCTTGCTGGTTCAGGATTTGACAACTGCACTGGATCTATACGATGAAGGCTATCGGGTAATGCTTGGGGAAGCCGATGACCCGGAAACCTATAAAAAGCTGCAAATACACCAGGCTGTATTGGTGGTTTCCAGTAGTACCGACATGTTTAATACCAATGTTGCCCATACCATTCGGGAAAATAACGAGGACGTTAAAATTGTTGCCACTGCTAACTCTTATGATTCTATTGACATTTTGAAACTTGCAGGATGCGATCATGTGCTACATATGGGAAACCTTTTGGGCAGAACATTGTCCAGAAGAATTCTTGGGCAGGATGCGCGCGTTCATCCCATAGGCCGGCTTGGTAAAATAGTTATTGGTGAAGCCACTGCTTACGACACTCCTCTTGTTGGTAAAACATTAAGAGAATCTCAACTCCGGGAAAAAACAGGAATTAATATCATAGGAATTTGGGAGCGCGGCCAATTTCTCGGCTCACATCCGGATACAGTAATTCACGAGTACAGTGTAATTATGATGGCCGGCTCAGTAGCTCAGCTTCGAAAGTACGACGAATTATTTGGCAGTTATGCTATAAATGAAGAGCCGGTAATTATAATAGGGGGCGGACGAGTTGGCAGAGCTGCCGCCTACCATTTAAAACGCCGCAATATCAAATTCAAGATTATAGACAAAAACCCGGATCGGATTTTAAACAAACATAACTTTGTTCTTGGTGATGCCAACGATTTAAATACGCTGAAAAAAGCCGGAATAGATTCCGCTCATAGTGTAATCATAAGCACCAACCAGGACGATATAAACATTTACCTCACCATTTACTGCCGGCACCTTCGCCCTAATATTCATATTGTGGCACGATCTACCCTCGAAAGAAATGTAAGTTCATTACACCGCGCCGGTGCCGATTTTGTAATGTCTTACGCCACTATGGGTGCCAATGCTGTTTTTAATATTTATGAAGAAAACGACATTATCATGGTAGCAGAAGGGCTAAATATATTCAGCCTGAAAACACCAAATAAATTAGCAGGAAAAACCATGATAGAAACCGACATCCGCCACAATACCGGATGCAGCGTAATAGCTTATACCAAAAATGGGGAGCAAGTTATCAATCCCGATCCAATTCACCCTATCCCGGAAAACAGCGACCTGATTCTGATTGGAGACACAAAAGCAGAAGAAAGGTTTATTAAAAAATATGGAGATGTTTAATCACAATCTTAACCTAAACCACTCTTCCAACATCTAAAATCTCTTCTCCCATTTCTTTTACTTTGGCTTTTACTACTCCTAATGCAGATTCTGAAACCACAGCAACCAAACCAATTCCAAGATTAAATGTTGCCTGCATATCTTCTTCAGGTACATTTCCAATTTCCTGAATCAAATCATACACCGGTGGACGTTCCCAGCTTTTCCAGTCTATTTCCAAAGTTAACCCTTCCGGTAAAATACGTTTTGTATTTCCCACCATACCTCCTCCGGTAATATGAGAAAAACCATGTACTCCATCTATTTCCTTTAACGCTGTTATGTGGGGTAAATAAGAACGATGAACCTGAAGTAATTCTTCCCCAACAGTACATCCTAATTTTTCCACATAGTCATTCACATCATATTCACTAAAGAGCACTTTTCTGGCTAAAGAATATCCGTTGGTATGTAAACCTGAACTTTTAAACCCTACCAATACATCACCTTTTTCAATGCCTGCACCATTTATAACTTTGTCCTCATCAACAATACCTACAATAGTTCCAGCAAGATCAAATTCTCCTTCACCATAAATATCAGGCATCTCTGCAGTCTCTCCGCCAATCAGAGCAACTCCGTTTTCTTTACAAGCCGTGGCAAATCCTTTAATCACTCCGTATCCAACATTCTGCTCTAACTTTCCTGTAGAAAAATAATCCAGAAAGAATAAAGGGGTAGCTCCGCAAACTGCTATATCATTTACACAATGATTCACCAGATCCTGGCCAACGGTATCATATTTTCCAGCCTTAAATGCTACAATAAGCTTCGTTCCAACACCATCCAAAGAACTAACAAAAACGGGATTTTTAAAAGCTCCAAGATCCGGTTTAAAGAATCCACCAAATCCTCCTATGTTGGATAGAACCGCTTTACTGTGCGTTTCTTTAACCACACCTTTGATAGAACTAACCAATTCTTCTCCTGCTTTAATATCAACACCTGAGTCTTTGTAGGTGAATTGCTTCTTAGACATGAATTTTATGAGTTATTTTTTACCAGTTCTATATGTGCTAAATGATGATTTCCATGCCAGGCATACATAGCCAGTGCATTTATCAATGTATAATTTATTCCGGATTCAGGATGCTGAAACGTTCTGTTCCAGTCTTCTTCATTAAACACTTCAAATATCTTAATCCATTTGGCATGCACTGCATCCAGAAAGTTCAATCCCTGTTCAATACTCATCAAATCATAATCACCTAAAGCAGTCCAGGCACTTTCATTATATGGGCGAATTGTTGGATTATCTTCAGTAAGAGCAAGCTTAAATCTGATTAACGAATTCATATGACTATCACCCATATGATGTATTACCTGAAAAGGTGTCCAGCCACCTTCTCTGTATGGAGTATGGAGTTGTTCTTTGGATAATTGTGCAACCAAAGCTCTGACTTTTGATGGAAGCTCTTTGATATCATTTATGAAACCTTCAGCTTCTGAAACAGAAAAGTTTTTGTCGTAATCAAAATTTCCGATCGGGTATCGCTTATCCATCAATTCTTCATTTAATTCTGAAATAAATATACGCTCTTATAAAACTTTTTGAGAGTACTTTTTCCAATTCTTATCCACAGGTAAGAGACAAATAAAATAAGATTTTAAATTTTGTATTTAGTTATAGGTAATGTGGATTTGTGGAAAAGAAACTTATTCTTTTTCTGAACAATACTTGACACATCTTTGTGGATAGCATTGTTAATTAAGTGACTCATTAAAACAGTTACTTAAGAAGGAAGATGTTTTATTATTAACATGTACACCATTTTTATACATATAAACAGATAATTCCTCTTCAACATGAAAAGTTATTATATAAAGTTGTTGATTAGGTGAACAAATTGTGGAAACTTGTTGACAACTTTGGGTCATTTCAGTTATCCAATTTTTATTGGAAAGTAATCCACATAGTAATTCACAAAAAAGTTGTAAATGAAAGTTGTAGTTCAGCGCGTAAAATCAGCTTCAGTAACAGTTGGTAATAAAATAACAGGTGCAATCAGGAATGGTTTATTGTTACTTGTTGGTATTCATCAGGATGATAGCGTAGAACAGATGAAATGGATGTGTGATAAAATATTAAAGCTTCGCGTTTTTGAAGATGAGGAAGAGAAAATGAATTTATCAGTTACAGATGTGCAGGGAGGAATTCTTGTTGTCTCTCAATTTACTTTATACGGGGATGCAAAAAAAGGAACCAGACCTAGCTATATAGAAGCAGCCCGACCGGAAAAAGCCGAACCTATGTATGAGCAAATGGTCGAGTATTTCAAATCACATTCTGATCTGGATATACAAACAGGAAAATTCGGCGCTATGATGGATGTGAAATTAGTTAATGATGGACCGGTAACTCTGATTCTGGAGAAATAGGTTGGGTGTTATTTTCATTTTTATTGATGGTGTAGGTATTGGGAATTCATCTAAAGAGAATCCATTTTATTCCACAACTTATGAGAGCTTTGAAATTCTTTCGGGAGGAAATTTCTTTAAAAATGGAGATGGAGTAAACAATACAACTCATATCTATAAACCGATTGATGCAAACCTTGATGTTGAAGGTTTACCTCAGAGTGGAACAGGCCAGACAACTTTATTCACTGGAGAGAATGCTTCAAAGGTAATAGGGAAGCACTTTGGGCCATTTCCGCATTCAGGAATTAAATATCTGTTACAGGAGCAGAGTATTTTTCATGCGGTGAAAGAATCAGGGAAAAAGCCATACTTCATGAATGCATACCCTCCCATCTTCTTTGAACATTCCGAGCGAAGAAACAGATGGAGTTGTACCACACTAATGACAAAAAGTGCGGAGATCAGATTAAATTCAACACAGGAAGTGCTGGATGAGAAAGCATTAACTGCAGAGATTGTGCAAAATGCATGGAGAGAACAATTAGGTATAGATATTCCAAAAATAGATGCATCTGAAGCAGCTCAAAGATTGTTGAATATACTCCCTGATTACGATTTGGTTTTGTACGAGTATTACCTGACAGATAAAGCCGGGCATAATAAAAGTGATGAAGATGCAGAACGGGTTCTTAAACCATTGGATGAGTTTTTACTTCATATTATTAAGAACAAGAGAAGTGAGGATGTTTTGGTAATAACCAGTGACCATGGTAACCTGGAAGATCTTTTGGTTAAAACTCATACCAGAAATGAGGTACCTTTATTTGTGTTGGGAGAAGAAATAGATCACTTTAATAAAGTGCAGAGTTTAATTGATGTGAAGGAAGGGATATTGAAGTGTATATAAACTAGTCATCCTGAACTTGTTTCAGGATCTTAAGAAACGACACTAAAAACTTTACAAAGATCCCGAAATAAATTCGGGATGACGATACCAATTAGTACATTCAGATCATGAATAATAAAACTGTATATGTATTAGTAGGGTTTCTTGTAGTATATGCCCTGCTAATGATCCCGGGATCTTCAGAAATAAATATAGAACGGGCAGGTAACTCACAGCCTTTCATCTGGAATCAGGATAGTCGCTGGGAAACACTGGAGTCAAAATTTTCACAAGCCAGAAGCTCTGCGGTTTCAGAAGAACAGCTCATTAATGGTACACTTGAAATAAATGAGTTGATCAACCAATTAGAAGCCAGAAACTTTAAACCTTCAGAATCATTATTGGATAGTTTATTGAACAGGTTGTTCGATTTAGCACCACTAGTTGCAGCTTCGGGTGAGCAACTAAAAGAGTTTTCAGAGTTATACAATCGTTCAAGAAGGGTGATCAAAGAAGAGTCAGTCGGCTGGGATATAAATGAAAGGGAAACAAGAGATGTATTGTACAAAACCCTCTATGGAATGCGGGCAGCTGTGGAAGAAGTGCTGCTTCAAACAGGAAATGAATTTGATTCGGTTCTGTATGTGAAAGAAGAACCTTCGGAAACACCATCCACAACTATTCTTGGGATAAAAGTTCATAGCGGCGATTTATTGGTTTCCCGTGGTGGAGCAGAAGTGTCAGCGTTGATCTCCAGAGGAAACGATTATCCTGGAAACTTTTCGCATGTTGCTCTTATCTATATTGAGGAAGGAACTAATATTCCATATCTGGTGGAAGCTCATATTGAACGGGGAGTTGCAATAGCTACGCTTGAAGAATACATCAAAGACAGAAAGCTCAGGTTTATGGTGATGCGACCGAGAGCAGACCTTCCACAAATAAGGTCAAACCCGATGCTTCCTCATATTGCAGCAAAAGAGATGTACGAAGAAGTACAGCAGCGACATATTCCTTATGACTTCAAGATGGATTTTTATGATCCCAAAGCGATGTTTTGTTCTGAAGTAGGTTCATATGCCTATCAAAACAATGGAATTCAGCTTTGGCAATCTGAGTCCACAATTTCATCTTTCGGAATCGTAAGTCTGCTAAATACATTCGGAGTGGAAAATTTTGTTACTCAAATGCCTTCTGACCTGGAATATGATCCACAGTTATCGGTTGTAGCAGAATGGAGAAGCAAAGAAAGCTTATTTAATGATCATGTGTATAATGCTGTGATAGATGCGATGCTTGTTTGTGCCGATCAGGGAGAAAAAGTGGATTATAATCCGTTTATGCTGCCAATTGCGAGGTTAATTAAAGCTTATAGTGTTATGAAAAACGGACTTGGTTCTGTAGGTCCGGTTCCGGAAGGAATGAACGCTACTCAGGCATTAAAAAATAACTCTTTCGTCAACCGACATGAACAGATTAAAGAATCGGTTCATGAAAAAGTAGAAGAATTCAGATCTGAAAAAGGATATATACCACCATATTGGGAACTTGTAGAAATTGCGGAAGGAACTTCCGGATGTAAATCATATTAAGAGGAACGATGAGATTGAAAGAGAAAAAAGTACATCTTGTTTTAGGGAGCGGCGGCGCACGGGGAGTTGCTCATATTGGTGTTATAGAAGAATTAGAAAAAAACGGATATGAGATCATAGAAGTAATAGGTTGTTCTATGGGGGCGGTAGTTGGTGGGATATATTGCACCGGCCAGCTTCCGGAATACAAAAATTGGCTGTTAACATTAACAAAGAAAAGAGTATTTGATCTGTTGGATTTTACATTCACCTCTCAGGGTTTTGTGAAGGGTGAAAAGCTATTTAGCAAACATATGGAAGTAACCGGAAAACAAAATATCGAAGATTTTCCCATCCCTTTTACAGCTGTTGCCACCGACATGAAAGCTAATAAAGAGGTTCATTTTTCAAAAGGGGATTTGTTTAAAGCATTACGAGCTTCTGTTTCTATCCCGGGAATATTTACCCCTGTTGCCTACGAAGACAAAGTATTAGTGGACGGAGGGGTATTGAATCCTTTACCGATCAATCTTGTGAACAAAAGAAAAGATGCCATTATTGTTGCGGTAGATATCAATTCTGGAAAAGTGGTTGAAGAACTGCTTGCCAGAGACGAAAAAAAGGAAAGAAAAACACCGGAATGGCTGGAAAGAGTTCTCCCTGATTCAATAAAAGATTTCACCAAAAGCACAGAGAAAAAGCAAGAAGAATTTTCCCTTTTTGAATTGATGGAAAGCTCTTACAGTTTTACTCAGGACAGACTTACTTCACTTGTGATTGAACACTATAGACCGGATATACTGGTAGAAATACCACGCCAGGCCTGCGATACTTTTGAGTTTCACAAATCAAAAAAGCTAATAGAAATTGGAAAAAAAGCATATTACAAAGCGGTAGAAAAAGCTGGTTAATAGAGTAAAGCTGTCTGGTTTTATATATTCGCAGAAATTGAATTTCTATGAAACAATTTATCCTCTCCATCGATCAGGGAACAACAAGCTCTCGTACTATTCTTTTTGATAGAACAGGAAATATTCATACTGCGGCTCAAAAAGAATTCAAACAATATTTCCCAAATAATGGATGGGTAGAGCACGATCCCAAAGAAATTTGGGAAACACAATCTAAAACGATTGAAGAAGTCGTTTCTAAACTCGATGAAAGAAGCGGGCAAATATTGGCCATTGGTATTACCAATCAACGAGAAACAACCGTTGTTTGGAATAAAGAAACAGGAGAGCCGGTTTATAATGCAATAGTTTGGCAGGACAAGCGAACCAGCGGCTATTGCGATCAGCTAAAACAAGAAGGCTGGGTGCAAACCATCAGAGAAAAAACAGGATTGGTTGTAGACAGTTACTTTTCCGGCACAAAAATAAAATGGATTTTGGATAATGTAGAAGGGGCAAGAAAAAAAGCGGAAAAAGGAATACTGGCTTTTGGAACTATCGATTGCTGGTTGATTTGGAACCTTACCAAAGGAAAAGTTCACGCAACAGATGTTAGTAATGCCTCCCGAACCATGCTTTTCAATATCCATACCCTGGAATGGGATAAAGAATTGCTTGAGTTGATGAATATACCCGAAAGCATGTTGCCGGAAATAAGACAGAGCAGTGAAATAGCAGGAGAAGCAGATCTTGATTATTTCGATAAACCAATACCAATTGCAGGTGTAGCGGGAGATCAGCAAGCGGCTTTATTTGGCCAGATGTGCCTTGCGCCGGGGATGCTGAAAAACACCTATGGTACAGGATCATTTATCATGTTAAATACAGGAAGCAAGCCCGTTGAATCAAAGAATAAATTACTCACAACAATTGCCTGGAAAATAAATGATGAAGTTACCTATGCGCTGGAAGGATCTGTTTTTATAGCTGGCGCCATTGTGCAATGGCTAAGAGATGGTTTGGGTATCATAAAATCCTCAGCAGATATAGAGGCGCTGGCATTATCAGAAAAAGATAATGGAGGGATTTACCTGGTTCCGGCGCTGACCGGACTTGGGGCACCGCATTGGGATCAAAAAGCACGTGGAGCCATATTTGGATTAACCCGTGGAACAACGGCTGGCCATATTGCCCGGGCAGCACTTGAAGGGATAGCATTCCAAGTAAATGATGTGGTCTCTGCCATGCAGAAGGATTCGGCAATCCGGATTAATGAATTAAGAGTTGACGGAGGAGCAGCGGTAAATAAAACATTGATGCAGTTCCAATCAGATATTTTGGGAATACCGATTATTCGGGCAAAAGTAACAGAAACTACGGCGTTAGGAGCCGCTTACCTGGCTGGGCTTGCTATTGGTTTCTGGAATAACACGGATGAGCTCCAAAAACAATGGGAAGAAGAGGCGATATTCGAACCAGGTATTGATAGATTAGAAAAAGAAAAGGTGATGGAGAAATGGAACCAGGCAATAGAAAAAAGTAAAGGTTGGGTATGAGAAAAACAGAATTAGAAGAATTGATAACTATCATTTTAATTTAATAATGATGATTTTCCGAGACCAATTGAAAATCCTTTCATTTGGTCATCCCGAACTTGATCGGGGATCTGTAAAGAATTGGTTATACTTTTTTGCCCACACAGATCCTTGAGCAAGTTCAGGATGACGGCGTTATTATTTTAGAAAAGCAAACAATTAAAATTAACAAAAGAAAATCTATTACAATGAGCGAAGGCTACGGACTACTAAAAGGAAAAAAGGGAATCATTTTTGGAGCACTGGATGATCGAAGTATTGCATGGCGTGTTGCATTAGCATGTAAAAAAGAAGGAGCAGATTTCGTGCTATCTAATGCACCCATCGCTCTGCGTTTAGGAACGCTTAATGCACTTTCTGAGGCTACGGATGCTCCAATAATTCCCTGTGATGCAACCAGCGATGAGGAGATCATTTCTTTAATGGAGCAGGTAAAAGAAAAGTTTGGCGGCGTTGATTTTATTCTGCACGCGATTGGTATGTCTCCCAACATCAGAAAGAAAAAAGAATACACCGATATAAATTATAAATGGTATCAACAGTCGCTGGATATTTCGGCAATTTCGTTGCACAGAGTATTACATCATGCGGACGAGATTGGTGTTTTGAATGATGGTGGCAGCGTAATTGCTCTTTCTTATATCGGTGCTCAGCGAATTTTCAGCAAGTATTCTGATATGAACGATGCGAAAGCTTTGCTAGAGTCGATTGCCCGTAATTATGGAAGTCGGTTGGCTCATCGCGGGATCCGTGTAAATACGATTTCTCAGGCTCCAACCAAAACATCTGCCGGCTCAGGCATTAAAGGGTTTGACGGCATGTACACGTTTGCTGAAAAGCTTTCTCCATTGGGTAATCCAACAGCAGATGATTGCGCGGATTATTGTGTGGCTATGTTTTCTGATCTTACCCGGAAAGTTACTATGCAAAATTTGTTTCATGATGGCGGTTTTGTAACTAATGGTATTTCAGAAGAAATGATTGATGATTTGGCAAAACTTTACTCTAATGATGAGTAAGTAGCGAGAGTCTGAGTAAAACCCAGATTCCTGCGCAGGCAGGAATCTGGGTTTTAAAGTAAGTCGAGATTCCGGCTTTCGCTGTGGAATGACATTTTCAATAAACACTAAGGTAACTAAAAGCCATGCCTGAAGTAATCCTCGGAATAGACCCCGGCTCCCGATATACGGGATATGCTGTACTTTCTGAGGAAAAAGGAACATTAATTGCTTTGCGATGCGATGTGCTGAAAATGGATCACATGGAAAATCATTCCGACCGTTTGAAGTATATTTTTGATCAGGTTTCGGGTATTATCAAGTCAAACAACCCAACATCTTGCGCAGTGGAAACACCCATTTATGGGGTTGACCCTCAGGCAATGTTAAAACTGGGACGAGCGCAGGCCGCCGCAATTCTAGCCATTAAACAATGCGGGCTTTCGGCGCATGAATACTTCCCGAAAGTGGTGAAAAAGGCGATTACCGGAAATGGCAATGCAAGCAAAGAACAAGTAGCATTTATGCTAAACAAAATGGTGAAGCTGCCGGACGAAAAATTAAAGAATGACGCAACGGATGCTCTGGCAGTAGCCTGGTGTCATTATATGAAAGGAAAAAGTTTCCCGGGATCTGCACCGAAGAAAACCCATCAAAACAATAAAAAGTCAGACTGGGCAGATTTTGTAGCGCAGAACCCGGATCGGATTAAAGGACTATGATAGCATTTTTAAAAGGTTTTGTGGAAGAAATTGAAGAAGGAAAAGTATATCTGGATGTTCAGGGAGTGGGTTATGGTATTGAGGTTTCTTCGCAGACAATCGCACAACTAAAAGAAGGAATTGAAGTAAAGCTGTTAGTGCACCATCACATTACAGATAGTGATGAGCGGTTGTTTGGTTTTTATACAAAACAAGAAAAGCAATTGTTTGAAAAACTAATTACAGTGAAAGGTGTGGGGCCTAAATCCGGAATTACCATTGTTTCGGGTTTACCTGCTGAACATCTGGTCCGGGCAATTTCTACAAAGGATGCAGCAAGCTTATCGAAAGTACCGGGAATAGGCAAAAAAACAGCCGAAAGAATAATTCTAGAGCTTAAAGATAAGTTGGGGGAAGAGGTTGGTGTTGCAGGGGGCGTACCGGCTTCTGGGGGAAGTACATCTGACGAAGTAGCTTCTGCGCTGGAATCACTGGGCTTCAAAAAAACGGAAGCTGAGACAGCAGCACTTAAAGCACTTCAGGAAGAAGAAATCAAAACAGTTCCGGCAGCGATAAAGAAAGCTTTGAGTTATTTGAATAAATAGACAAGCTGATTTAATTCGGGTAACAATTTGTTCATTTTATATTAATAAAAGACATTTGTACCATTATTTTTAGAATTCCCTTCTAACAAAACATATTTATTGTGGCCAAACAAACGATACTTGTTGTAGATGATGAAAAAGATTTGCTTGATTTAATTGAGTACAACCTTAAAAAGGAAGGCTTTAAAGTTTTGAAAGCCGAAGATGGAGAAGAAGGAATCGAAGTAGCCAAAGAGCACGACCCGGATTTGATCCTGCTCGATATTATGATGCCTAAAATGGATGGGCTGGAAACTGTTGAACAAATTAGAAAAGACGACAACCTGAAAAAAATCCCGGTCATATTTTTAACAGCACGTGGCGATGAGAAAACAGAAGTTGAAGGGCTTAACAAAGGTGGAGATGATTATATAACCAAGCCGATAAGTACTATAAAACTTATTTCCAGGATAAAGGCAGTGCTCAGAAGGTTTAATGAAAAAGAAGACTCTGTGAATTGTCTTGAAGTTCACGATCTTTACATCGATAAAGACAGGTATATTGTTTCGCGCAACGAAGAGGAGTTCCATTTACCAAGAAAGGAATTTGAGCTTTTGTTCTTTCTGGCAGGCAGAAAAGGCAAAGTATTGGATAGGCAAACATTATTGAATAAGGTTTGGGGGGATAATATTTATGTTGTTGATCGTACGGTTGACGTGCACGTTCGCAAAATTAGAGAGAAACTAGGTGATCACTACATTGAAACAGTTAAAGGCGTTGGCTACAGATTTAAGGAATGACGGCCAGAAAAAAGAACAGGGCTCCATTATTTAAACTGGGTTTTAGAATAGCATTTTATACCGCAATAATCTCTGCGGGCATTTCTTTTGCAGCGATCTTCTTATTTACAAATCTATTGATCTACCAGGCGGTCGGTATCTCAGTGATTATTGCTTTAGGGGTGTTTATTGTTTCATACTACGCTAATTATACACTGGAGTATAGGCGCCTGGAAACGCTGGAACAGATATCGCGAAATATTTCTAAAAAACGCTTCGAGGAATACGAAGATATTACGACAAAGTATAATGATGAGATTGACTATCTGGTTCGTCATTTAGTGAAATCAAGCAGAACGGTTGAAAGAGAAATTCAACGGTTGAATAGAATTGAAAATTACAGGAAAGAATTTATTGGTGATATATCCCACGAACTGAAAACACCAATTTTTGCTATTCAGGGCTTTGTGGAAACATTACTCAACGGTGCACTGGAAGATGAAGAAGTAAACCGGGAATTCTTAAAAAAAACGATGAGAAATGTAAACCGGCTAATTTACCTTACAAAAGATCTCATGGAGATCTCTAAACTGGAAACCGGAGAGCTTAAATCGGATATTGAGGAATTTTATTTGTACCCGGTTGTACACGATGTAATCGATAGCCTGAATTATAAAGCGGGGAAAGATAAAGTCAGTCTGGAACTCAAAGACATTGATAAAAACCTACAGGTTAAGGCAGATAAAAACCAGATAAAGCAGGTTCTTATAAATCTTGTAGAAAACGGAGTTAAATATAATGTGCCCAATGGCAAAGTTGTTGTTGATGTGGAAAGCTATGAAAAAGATAACTGCCGAGTGGTTTTGTCTGTAAAAGATACCGGAATAGGGATTGATGAGGCAGATCTTCCCAGGGTAACAGAACGGTTTTTTAGAGTTGACAAATCCAGATCAAGAGAAAGAGGTGGAACCGGCCTGGGCCTGGCTATAGTGAAACATATTATGGAAGCTCATGGTGAGCAGTTTTATTTTGACAGCAAGATTAACGAAGGAACGACATTTAAATTTACACTTAGAAAAGCACAATAAATTCAGAGAAGAAAAATAGCTACCTTCTTTATTTATCAGAAAGTTTACATACACAAAAATTTAATGGTTTACGCAGTAATAATGGCGGGCGGTTCTGGAACAAGGTTCTGGCCTAAGAGCACCAAAAAATATCCAAAGCAGTTTCTTAATTTATTTGGTGGAGGCACAATGATCCAGAATACGGCAGAACGCATCAAAGAAATAATTCCCCAAGAAAGGATACTTGTAGTAACAAATGATGATTATGTTGACATCGTAAAAGAACAGCTTCCTAAAGTTCCGGAAAGAAATATTGTTGGAGAACCCGTAGCTAAAAACACAGCCCCATGCGTAGCTATTGCAGCAGAGCTTTTAATAAAAAAAGATCCGGATGCAGTGATGGTTGTGCTCCCGGCAGATCATCATATTACTAATTCAGAAGAGTTTAAAAGAGTTTTAACTGCAGCAATATCTAAAGCCGAACAGGGAAAAGGCTTGGTTACCATTGGTATAAAGCCAGACAGGCCGGAAACAGGGTTTGGTTATATACATGCTGATAGCTCAGAAACTGAGCAACTTGATGAAAAAAATGTAGAAAAAGTTAGAGGGTTTAAAGAAAAACCTACCCTTCAAAAAGCACAGGAATTTCTGAATTCCGGCGACTATTACTGGAATAGCGGTATGTTCGTTTGGAAGGCAGAAACAGTATTAAAGGAATTTAAAAAGCAGCTTCCGGAAATGTACAGTTTGTTGAAAGATACTTCTCAGGATTTATATACCGATCTGCACAGTGCAGGAATCAACGAGTTTTATATGGATTGTGAATCTATCTCAATTGATTATGGTGTGATGGAGGGGGCAAAACAGGTATTTGTTGTTCCTGGTGATTTCGGTTGGAATGATGTAGGGAGTTGGACAGCAGTGTATGACCTTTCATCAAAAAACAAAGATGGAAATGCAATTCAGGCCGTTAATGCAACGTTCGCAGGATCCGAAAAAAACCTGGTGGTTTCAAATTCAGGAAAAATGATTTCTCTTGTGGGGATGGAAAACACTGCTGTCGTTGAAACTGATGATGCCATTTTAATTTGCGATTTGAACCAGGCACAAGGGGTAAAAGAGATTGTAGATCAACTTAAAGGAACAAAAGACTTCAAAAAGTTTCTTTAATCAAATTCTATAACCTGTTGGTCATAGGCAAGTTTTATGTGATCAGGTAAACGGGCATTGGTCTTTTGGTGATCAACATAGCTGTTCATGTGTATCAGGTAGGCACGGGGAATCCCCAAATCTTCAATAATATCTACTGCTTCAGGAATGGTTAAATGCGTAGGGTGATTAGGCTTCCAGCGCAGCCCGCTCAGCACGATAACTTTTGAATCTTTAATAAGTTTTTTTGTGCTGTTAGGAATCTCCTTCACATCTGTTAAGTAGGATAGTGTATTTAATTTGAAACCCAAAACTTCGAGATTGCCATGATTGCATGGAAGCGGAGTAACCCGGATATCCCCTAACATTTGTGATTTGGTTATTTTATTAAGAGCCAATGAAGTAGATCCGGGATATTTGTTTTCCCCAAACATATAATCGAAGCGGTTCTGTATAGACTTTATACAGCCCGATGACGCAAAAACCGGAATAGGTTTTTTTTGAACATAATTAAAAGCTCTTATATCATCTAATCCACTAATGTGATCCATATGCTCATGGGTAAGCAAAACATAATCTATTTTTTTAATACCAGCCCGTATGCTTTGTAACCTGAATTCCGGGCCTGCATCAATTAGTATGGAATTTTTTTTGGAGGTAACCCACACAGAGCAGCGTGTTCGGGTATTTCTTGGATCATAAGAGAGGCGATCGAACCCAAAGCCGCCTGCAACAGGCACACCCATTGATGTACCGGTGCCGAGAAACGTGAGTTTCATTCCTCGAAGTCCAATTCTTCTCCATAGCCATGGGGAACAACAGCTAATTTATCCCAAAGAGAAGAAAGTTCTTTTTTAACGGCTGGCTTTATGTATATACCTGATAAATCAGCGGTTCCTAAAACCCGGGCAATTGTTCCAATTTGGGCTTCAGAAGGTTTATTTTTATTTACTATTACGAGCCTGTCTCCCTCAACCATGCAATCATTTCCCCGAAAAGAGCCACGCTCCTTGCGCAGCTGATAACCGGCTTGCTCCAGTAAATACTCTAGCTCAAGAAGTAGTTTGTCTGGTTTCAAAGTGAAATTCCAATGGTTATTAAGTGGTAAGATAAATCATAATCCAATTCTTCACCATCAACATCAAAAGAAGAAAACTTGTAATCATAGCCAATACTTAAAGTACGGCCAGGAAACAGGTTTAGAAAATTAATGCGCCCCTTACCTTCGGCGCCCCAATTGGTTCCGCCGAATAACCCACCACTGGAATTAGCAAAACCGTAAGAAGGAAGAGCCTCCAGGCCGAGCCCGATTTTATTGCCAAGCCGTATACTACTAAAAACCCCTCCTCCCACTTTAAAAACAGATTGATTGAATTCGTTGTTATTAGTTTCGTTTCGAACACTAGTTACACTTGTTATCAGGCTAACGGGTACACCTAATTGAATTCTTCTAGTGCGGACGAACGAAATACGGTTAGTATAGTCAATCGCTAGCTGTAGATAACGTTCATCATCAGCACCCGATAGATTGTTTGCGAAAGCTAAAGAGGCATTAAGCCCCGGAGACTCAAGGCCAACAAGAAGTATTTGTGACGAAAAATCCAGCCGGCTGAGGTCAACTATTGGGCTTCTTTGTCCTTTGTAAATAAATTCAGCTGGAGCATAACCAATGCGGAAAAAAGTATTTGAAGCTATTCGTGGTTCACCTGTACCGCCGCGAACGGAGAACATTTGAGCAGAAACAGAGCTGGAAGCAAGAAAAAAAATTATAAAAAGATATTTAATACGCATGAGAATTAATTTAAATAAAACTACATTCAATCATTAACGTTAAATCAAAGTAATATTTTATGAAATTCATTGTACTCTCTTTAATAAGCATTGTGATGATAGGCTTCGGTGCAAATAATCCAAAATCCATTTATGAGTTTAAAATGGACAATATTGATGGCAAACCTGTACAGCTGGAAAAATATAAGGGCAAAACGATCTTGATCGTTAATGTGGCTTCCAAGTGTGGATATACCCCTCAGTATGAAGGTCTTCAGGCTCTTTATGAAGAATATAAAGATGAAGGTTTTGTGATATTAGGATTTCCTGCAAATAACTTTAAAGGACAAGAGCCGGGAAGCGATGAAGATATCAAACAGTTTTGTACTCTTGAGTATGGTGTAGAGTTTCCTATGTTTTCAAAAGTGTCAGTAAAAGGCGATGACCAGGCAGAACTGTTTACGTATTTAACGGGTTTAGAAAACCCGGATTTTACTGGGGATATTAAATGGAACTTCGAGAAGTTTTTGATTTCAAAAAAAGGAGAGCTTAAGCGAAGATTTAGAAGCTCTGTGAAGCCACAAAGTAAAGAACTGGTTTCGGCTGTCGAAGCTGAATTGTCTAAATAAAGTTTGGCTCGAAGTTGATTTAGTTTTTAAATCAGCCGTATATTTGAGGCTCTCGAAAAGGTCCGGTAGTTCAGTTGGTTAGAACGCCTGCCTGTCACGCAGGAGGTCGAGGGTTCGAGTCCCTTCCGGATCGCAAACCCCTTACATTTTTTATGTAAGGGGTTTTTCTTTTTAAACAATTTGGTTTAATTCTTTCATGTCTTCTATTTATCCTTTATACGATGTGATTGTTGTTGGTGCCGGACATGCCGGAAGCGAAGCCGCTGGCGCGGCGGCAGAGCTGGGAGCGAAAACATTGCTCATTACAATGAATCTGGAAGCAATTGCTAAAATGTCTTGTAATCCGGCAATGGGTGGGATAGCAAAAGGTCAGCTAGTAAGAGAGATTGATGCATTGGGTGGGCTATCGGGAATTGTAAGTGATACCTCCGGAGTTCAATTCAAAATGCTGAATAAAAGTAAAGGCCCGGCAATGTGGAGCCCTCGTTGCCAAAGCGACCGGATGTTATATGCCCAAAGAATGAGGGAGTTGCTAGAGCAAAAAGAAAACTTGTTTTTCAGACAGGATAGTATAGTCGATTTAATCATTCAAGATCAAAAAATACAAGGGGTTATAACTCAAACAGGTCAGAGGTTTTACTCAAAAAGTGTGGTACTTACAAGCGGAACCTTTTTGAATGGGTTGATTCATATCGGTGATAATAACTATGGAGGGGGGCGTTCGGGAGAAAGGGCTTCTGTAGGTATTTCTGCAGCATTAGAAAAAGTTGGTTTTGCGGTTGGAAGACTCAAAACAGGAACTCCGCCAAGAGTAGACGGCCGCTCTATTGATTACTCAAAGCTTGAGGTTCAGGAAGGAGATAAAGAACCCGTGCCCTTTTCTTTTTTAACAGAAGAACTACCTAACAAAGAAGATCAACTAACATGTTGGATTGGGTATACCAACAATAAAGTTCATGATGTGCTAAAAACGGGTTTTGATCGTAGCCCGATGTTTAATGGAAGAATTAAATCAGCCGGCCCAAGATATTGTCCAAGCATAGAAGATAAAATAAACCGGTTTGCTGACAGGAGCAGGCACCAATTGTTTTTGGAGCCGGAAGGTTGGAATACTTATGAAATGTATTTAAATGGATTTTCCACTTCCCTGCCCGAAGAAGTTCAATATGAGGCTTTGAGGACTATCCCCGGTTTTGAGAATGTGATAATGCTTAGGCCCGGATATGCAATTGAATATGATTATTTTCCTCCACACCAAATAAAGAGAACGTTAGAAACAAAGTTAATAGATGGGCTGTATTTTGCTGGTCAAATAAATGGAACAACTGGATATGAAGAAGCCGCTTGTCAAGGTTTAATGGCGGGAATTAATGCCGCCCTCAAGGTTGGCGGAAAAGAACCTCTAATTCTTAAACGGTCTGAGGCATATATTGGCGTTCTTATAGATGATCTTATCAATAAAGGTACAGAAGAGCCCTATCGAATGTTTACTTCCAGGGCGGAACACCGAATCTTGCTGAGACAGGATAATGCAGATCTTCGCCTTACAGAGATAGGTTACAAAATAGGCTTAGCCAAAAAAGAAAGGCACGAAAAAGTGGTTCAAAAGAGAGAAGAGCTTCATTTGCTTCTTGATTTACTTTCCAAAAAAACAGTTCGCCCCGAAGTACTAAACCCTCTTTTGAATGAGCTAAACACATCGGGATTAAGCCAGCCAGTAAAAGCAGAGTCCATCTTATCTCGACCACAGGTTTCTCTTTTCAGAATGATTGAGGCTGACGATGAATTTAGAAAGGAAGTGGAAAGCATTACGAAAAATAAATATGTTTTGGAACAAGCAGAGATACAAGTCAAGTACTCCGGGTACATTCAAAAAGAGTTTGAAATGGTAGAGGAGCTGGCCCAGAAAGAAAACACACGAATTCCTGAGTCTTTAGATTATTCCAAAATCAAAAGCCTCTCTTCAGAGGGGTTGCAGAAAATGTCAAAAATCAGGCCTGAGACGATTGGGCAGGCAAGTAGAATCAGTGGCGTTTCTGCTAGCGATGTCTCAGTTCTGATGGTTTATCTAAAGAGCTAGGTTTCACGTGGAACATAGAATACAGATGCTTAGCAAAGATCAATTTAATGTAGTTGAGGAGTTGTATGAGAAAAACGTAGATAAGCTAGAAGAATACATAGATCTTTTGCTATGGTGGAATCAGAGAGTTAATCTTGTTAGCAGGGAAGTTTCACGTGAAACAATTGTTGAACACGTAAAGCATAGTTTGTTTATATCAATCAGTTCTGGTTTCCAAAAAGCAAAAAAGATAATTGATGCCGGCTCAGGTGGCGGGCTTCCCGGTATCCCTTTAGCAATTTGTTTTCCAGAAAAAAACTTTGGTATTAATGATATTGTGTCAAAAAAAGTTTTCGCAATTAACGATATGATTCAAAACCTTAATCTGAGAAACGAAGCCAGAGGAATATTTGGGAATATTTCCGAACAGGTTATTTCAGGCTTTGACCTGATTATAACAAAACACGCATTCAAAATGGATGAGCTTTCAGCCCTTTTGAATGGACAAAATTGGGCAAGTATAGTTTTTCTTAAAGGGCATCAGGAGGCGATAGATGAATTTGAAAAAGCTAAACTTAAAGCTGAACTCAATATTATTAGATTAGACTCAGCATTTATGAATGATTTTTATTTGGGTAAGTCAGTTGTAGAACTTAAGAGAGATTTTTGATGAAAAGTTCTGAACGAAGACTAAAACTAATGCTGATGCTTCAGCAAAAAGGAGAGAGAAAAACAGTTCAGGAAATAGCAGATTATTTTGGGGTAAGCAAAAGAACTATATTTAGAGATTTCAATACCTTGCAAGAAATAAATGTGCCAATTACATGGGATAAATACAGTGGATATGGTGTAATGCCTGGTTTTAAAATCCCGCCGCTTATGTTTACATCTCATGAATTAGCCACGATAATTGTGGGGCTTAATTTTGTTAAATCTCAGGTTGATGCCGGGTTAGCCCAAGATGCCAAAGGGGTTGAGGTAAAGATTAAAAATGTGCTTCCTGGCGAACTTAGAGATTTTATGGTGTCGCTTCAGGAAAAAACAGTGGTAGATCCATACTTGAGATTTGGATCAGAAAAGAAAAAAGGCGGTAATTGGTACACGATCAGTAGTGCTATATCACAACGGAAAAGAATTCAGTTTTCATACAGATCAATATCTGGAGAAACAAGAATTAGAAAAATAGATCCATATTTACTCGTTTTTTATCAGGATCATTGGAATGTAATTGGGTTTTCACATTTAAGAGGAGATTTTAGGAATTTTATCTTAGAAAGAGCTCAGGATGTTAGCATTTTAGAAGAGGACTTTATCGATAAAGCAAACACTTCGATAGAGCAGCTGATTTTCAGGAATAACGAAGCATCTCAAAAAGTCGAGGTGTTGGTTGATAAAGCAGGATATGAGCGATTTAAGGCGAATTTGCCGACTAAAATTTTTAAGGAAAACAATGAAAATTCAGAAAAAATTAAAGTGAGTTTTGTTGCGGATAATCTTGACTTTATAAATGAGTGGCTACTGCAGTTTGGAAAAAAAATCGAAGTTTTGTCTCCGAGAGAGCTAATCAAAAAAAGAGAAGCGCTTTTGGAAGAAATGTTAGGAAATAAAAAAGGCTCTCAAAAATGAGAGCCTTTAAATTGATAGCAAACCAGTAAGAAAATTAAACGTCTTCTTCGTCTTCGTTTGCAACCCGGGTTACCGCAGCGATGTTTCCTTCATCATCGAGGCGCATAATTCTTACCCCTTGTGTATTTCTCCCCATGGTGCGGATTCCAGAACAGCCCATTCTTATAACCTTACCTCTTTCGGTAATAATCATTAAATCATCCTGATCGGTTACTTCTTTAAGGGCAATCAAGTTGCCGGTTTTTGCTGTAACCTTTAGCGTAATCACTCCTTTGCCTCCTCTCGATTGTTCGCGGTAATCATCTACAAGCGAGCGTTTGCCATATCCGTTTTCGGAGATAGCAAGGACGGTGGCTTCATGGGTATTTTTGATTACCACCATATCAACCAATTCATCTCCTTTATTTAAGGTCATTCCTCTAACACCGGAAGTATTTCTTCCCATTTCACGAGCATCAGACTCATGGAACCGAATGGCACGCCCATTCCTATTGGCAAGAATTACATGGCTGTCACCATCTGTTAATTCGGCTCCTAACAAGGAGTCTCCCTCTTTGATATTGATAGCAATAATACCGTCTCGGCGCGGCCTGCTGTACGCTTCGAGAGATGTTTTCTTTATCTGGCCCTCTTTGGTCGCCATGATAATTGAGTGCTGTTTCACATATTCTTCATCTTCCAGAGTTTTGACAGGAACAAACGCTTTGATGTGATCATCTTTATCAATCTCGATAAGATTAACAATAGCGCGGCCCCTTGCCAGACGCCCTCCTTCAGGAATTTCATAGACCTTCAACCAATAACATTGTCCTTTTTCAGTAAAGAAAAGAATGTAGTTGTGATTCGAAGCGACAAAAAGATGTTCTACCCACTCTTCATCCCGGGTAGTGGTTCCTTTCATTCCTTTACCGCCGCGGCGCTGCCTTCTGTAACCACTAACGGGCATGCGCTTAATAAAGCCTTTGTTAGAAATGGTAACAACAACATCTTCATCGGCAATCATGTCCTCAACATTGAAATCCTCTGCAGAATAAACTACTTGAGTACGCCTTTCATCACCATACCGTTCTTTAATGTCCGCAAGTTCTTCTTTTATAATGTCATATTGGATGTCTCTATTTGAAAGAATTTTTCTGTATTCCTCAATTTTGTCAACAATCTCTTTGTATTCAGTATCAATTTTATCGCGCTCAAGTCCCGTAAGTTTTTGCAGGCGCATTTCAAGAATTGCTTTTGCCTGGATATCGGTAAGGGCAAACTTCTTTCTAAGCTCGATATTCGCAACTTGTGGGTTTTTAGATGCACGAATTATTTTAATTACCTCGTCAAGATTATCTAATGCAATTTTTAGGCCCTCAAGAATGTGCGCGCGTGCTTCAGCTTGGTCCAGGTCATAAATAGTTCGACGAATAACAACATCAACACGGTGCTCAACATAATGGTGAATTAACTCCTTTAGGCCCATTATTTTTGGGCGGCCTTTCACTAGTGCAAGATTAATAACCCCAAAAGTGGTTTGCATTTGGGTGTATTTATATAGTTGATTAAGCACTACCCCGGCATTTGCGGACCTTTTTAGAATGATAACAACCCGCATTCCCTCCCGGTCGGATTCGTCTCGTACTTCAGAGATCTCCGTTATCTTCTCATTATTAACAAGCTCCGCAATCTTTTGAATTAACGTACTCTTGTTAACCTGGTAAGGAATTTCAGTAATTACTATTTGTTCTCTGCCACCGCGAAGCTCCTCTGTGTTTGCGCGGGCGCGTAATGTAATTTTACCACGGCCGGTTTCGTAAGCTTCTTTTACTCCCTCATATCCATAAATAATGCCTGCAGTAGGAAAATCAGGAGCTGTAATGTGCTCCATTAACTCCTTTGTTTCAATATCTTGGTTCTCTATATAAGCGGTAATACCATCAACAACTTCGCTCAAATTGTGAGGAGCCATATTAGTGGCCATGCCAACGGCAATACCAGATGACCCGTTAACCAATAGATTAGGAAGCGCCCCCGGCATAACGGTTGGTTCCTGGAGAGTGTCGTCAAAATTTGGTTGAAAATCGACAGTTTCTTTGTTCAGGTCTGTGAGAAGCTCTTCTGCAATACGATCCATGCGAACTTCTGTATAACGCATTGCAGCAGCGGAATCACCATCAATAGATCCAAAGTTTCCTTGCCCATCCACTAAAGGGTATCTCAGAGAGAAATCCTGTACCATGCGGACGATGGTATCATAAACGGCAGTATCGCCATGCGGATGGTATTTACCCAAAACTTCTCCAACAATACGTGCACTCTTTTTATAACCCCGGTTATGAAGCATTCCGAGATCGCTCATTCCAAATAGTGCACGCCTGTGAACTGGCTTTAAACCATCTCGAACATCAGGAAGAGCCCTGGAGACAATAACGGACATCGAATAATCGATGTAAGACGATTCCATTTCGTCTTCGATAGTAATTGGTATAATTTTTTCTCTAGCCATAATTTAAATCGTATATCCTTTTAGTTGTGTATCGGCTTATTAAATATCAATTTTTGCATAACGGGCATTTCTTTCAATAAACTCCCGACGAGGAGCTACATCATCGCCCATTAACGTTGAGAACATTTTATCAGCAGCAGCAGCACTTTCTACTGTAACCTGCTGTAGTGTCCTCGTTTCTGGATCCATGGTTGTTTCCCAAAGCTGTTCGGGGTTCATTTCGCCGAGGCCTTTATATCGGGAAACATCAAATTTGCGGCGGCCTTTCTTTAATTCTTTAACAAGTTTGTCTCGGGTTTCATCATCCCAGGCATATTCTATATTTTTGCCCGCAGTAATTCTGTATAGTGGAGGGGTAGCAATGTACATATGGCCATTATCAATGAGCGGGCGCATATATCGATAGAAGAAAGTGAGCAAAAGAGTACGAATGTGTGAACCATCAACATCGGCATCCGTCATAATGATAATTTTGTGATATCGGAGTTTTTCAACTTCAAAATCTTCGTCTCCATGGCCAACGCCGGTACCAAGAGCTGTAATCATTGCTTGGATTTCTTTGTTCTCAAGAATTTTGTTGATTTTGGCTTTCTCTACATTCAGAATTTTTCCACGTAAGGGGAGAATGGCCTGGTTTCTTCTGTCTCTACCCATTTTTGCCGATCCACCCGCGGAATCACCCTCCACAAGATATACTTCGCAATGCTCTGGGTCATTAATAGAACAATCAGCAAGCTTGCCGGGTAAGCCACCACCACTCATTACACTTTTGCGCTGTACAAGCTGGCGGGCTTTTCTTGCTGCTTCGCGGGCCTCAGCGGCCAACACAACTTTTTCTATAATCTTTTTTGCTGTCTTTGGATTTTGTTCCAGATACTCATTCAATTGATCGTAAACGGTAACTTCAACTGCGCTTTGTACCTCAGAATTGCCAAGTTTTGTTTTAGTTTGGCCTTCAAACTGAGGCTCAGCCACCTTAACACTAAGCACAGCGGTTAATCCTTCCCGAAAGTCTTCTCCGGAAATGGAAACTTTACTATTGGATTTTATAATATTATTCTTCTCAGCATAGTTTTTCAAAGAACGTGTTAGGGCTCTTCTAAAACCTGAAACATGCGAGCCGCCCTCTCTGGTGTTAATATTATTTACATAAGAGTGTACATTTTCTGCGTAAGAGCTATTGTATTGCATAGCCAGTTCAACTGGTACGCCCTCCACTTCTCCTTCTATATATATGGGCTTGGCCATGTGCGATTCGCGAGCCTCATCCAGGTAAATAACAAAATCACTTACTCCGCCTTCAAAGTGATACACTTCTTTTCCAAGTTCTTCGTCTTCTTCACGTTCATCAATCAGTTCGATAGTAACCTGCGGGTTAAGAAAAGCAAGTTCTCGCATGCGGTCAGCAATAATATTGAACTTGAACTCTAGTGTTTGAGTGAAGATGGTTGGGTCCGGCAAAAAGTTGATAATAGTTCCGGTTTTATCCGTTTTACCTTCAACAGTAAGCTTTTTAGTGGTAATGCCTTTCTCAAATTCCATTTTATGTATTTTCCCGGCACGGTGAATCTCAGCCTTAAAAATAGATGCTAATGCATTTACACAGCTTACCCCCACACCGTGTAACCCTCCTGATACTTTATAGGTATCTTTATCAAACTTACCACCGGCATGAAGTTTTGTAAGTACAACCTCTACTGCAGGAATGCCTAGCTTGGGATGTTTATCAACGGGAATGCCGCGGCCATTATCTTCAATAGTCATGGAACCGTCTGTATTTATTTGAACTATGATATGGTCGCAATGGCCTGCAAGCGCTTCGTCAATCGAGTTATCTACAACTTCATTAATGAGGTGATGTAACCCTCGCTGGCCCGTGTCGCCAATGTACATAGCAGGCCTTTTTCTTACTGCTTCAAGACCCTCCAAAACCTGTATATTCGAAGCCTTGTAGTCAGTAGATTTTTTATTTGCCATAAGTTAGGGGTGATAGCTTATTTAGATGTGTAATTTGATGCCCGAAAATAGAGCTTAAACGAGCAAAATCAAAAAAAGGGAGAGGTTATATCAAAAAAAATAGAGATAAAAATTCTGACGGGAAATTTAACACTTTTACAGCTCGGGTTTAATGTGGATAATCTTAGGAAAATGTGAATAAATTGCCTTTTTGGGAAAAAACGGCGCCCACGGCGTTGATGTTTGGAAATAATACCTCTATCTTTGGCGTCTGTTTTCCAAAGAAAAATTAATTGTTAAAACAATGTCGCGAAGAGACGATATTACTGGTAAAAAGGCGATGAACGGATACCGTTCTTCTAAATCGAATAATAAAACCAAACATCGCTTTCATTTAAACTTACAAAAAAGACGCTTCTACATTCCTGAGGAAGATAGATGGGTTACACTTAAAGTGTCTGCTAAAACTTTGAGAACTATCAATAAGAAAGGGATTACTGAGGTTTTGAAAGATGCCCGCCGAAAAGGAACCCTGTTAAAAGAGGTATAAAACAATGGCAAAAGACAACAGAGTTCAAGTGATTTTAGAATGTACTGAAAAGCCGGGTTCATCAAGATATGTAACCACTAAAAATCGTCGTACACAAACAGAGCGCATGGAGCTTAAAAAGTATAATCCTGTATTGCGAAAGCATACAGTCCATAAAGAAATTAAATAATCTGAGGATATGGCTAAGAAACAAACATTCGGTTCAGATGCACTGGCTGCTAAAGCGTCGCAAAGGCGTATGGCAAAAGTTATTATTTCTACCAAAAACGAAAGTGGCAAATACTCTTATCGCGAAACGATGGTAGATCAGGATAATGTGAAAGACTTTATCCAAAAGAACAAAGTGTAATTACATTTATCAAAAAGTTTAAAGGGGTTACGCATTTTGTTGTGTAACCTTTTTTTTTGCATAATTTTAAACCAATAGATTTAAGCATGGCTTTAAAAGATCAAATTTTAGAAGATTTAAAAACTGCAATGAAGGCAAAGAATAAAACCCGTCTTCAAGTGTTACGTTCATTGAAAGCAAAGCTTCAGGAAAAAGAAATTGCTGAAAGAAAAGATGGAGAAGCAACACTCTCTGATGAGCAATCTATTCAGGTTTTAATGAAAGCAGCAAAACAAAGGAAAGAATCCATCGCTCAATTTGAGCAAGGCGGGCGAAATGATCTTGCCGAAAATGAAAAGCAGGAGCTGCTGATTATAGAGGAGTACCTTCCTAAAATGATGGGCGAAGAAGAAGTTAGAAAAATAGTCTCAGAAAAAATTTCTGCTTTAGATGTAACCGGGCCGCAAGAAATGGGTAAAGTGATGGGACCTGTTATGGGATTATTGAAAGGAAAAGCCGATGGTGGGCTTGTAAGTAGAATCGTAAAAGAAGAACTCAATAAATAATGTATATACTAGACATCATTATTGGACTTCCTATCCTTTACTTTGGATACAAAGGAGCCACTAATGGTTTTGTTAAAGAAGTACTGAACATTGTCGGCATTACTCTGGCAGTTTTTTTGACTTTCAAAAATATGGATGCTTTTGGAGGCCTCATTAAACCTTTTTTTGAAGGAAATGAAGCTTATATACCTTTTGCATCTGGTGTAATACTTTTTCTCGGAACTCTCATTTCAGTTGCCATTATTGCGGCATTTGCAAAAAAATTATTAGAAGCTGTTAAACTTGGAACAGTAAATCGGGTTTTTGGCGCATTATTTGGCGCGCTAAAAGCAGCGCTTTTAGTAAGTACAGTTCTGCTTCTTTTTTCTGGGTTTAATTTTCCTGCCGAAGAAATCAGAAATGAATCTATATTTTACGAATACGTGCTACAGGTGGGGCCTTTGGCCTATGAAACAATTGCGGCTGTTTATCCTGGGGCTGAGGGATTTTCCGAAACTATCCAAAAAAACATAAGCAGATATAACCCGGCTACCGATTTACCAATTTTAAACAACAAGTAAATGCCATTTCCATCAGTTAAAGAGCAGCTCGCAATTATAAAAAGAGGAGCTGTAGAAATTGTTCCCGAAGAAGAGCTGGTTTCTAAACTCAAGAAATCTATAAAGGAAAATAAGCCGCTTAAAGTAAAACTCGGCGTTGATCCCACTCGCCCGGATCTGCACCTTGGGCATTCTGTAATTCTCAGAAAAATGAGGCAGTTCCAGGATCTTGGCCATGAAGTTATTCTGATTATTGGAGGATTTACGGCAATGATTGGCGACCCTACGGGGCAAAATAAAACCCGCCCCCCTCTAACTATTGAAGAAGTAAACGAAAATGCCCGAACCTATATCGATCAGGCAAAGAAAATTCTTGATAAAAATAAACTCACCCTTACAAATAACAACGACTGGTTAAGCACTATGGGCTTTATGGATGTAGTGAGGCTTTCATCCAAATTGACTGTAGCAAGAATGATAGAGAGAGATGATTTTTCAAAAAGGTTCGAAAATAATGAGCCGATTTCTTTGCATGAGTTTTTATATCCACTTGCTCAGGGGCAGGACTCTGTTTATTTAAGATCGGACATAGAACTCGGCGGAACAGATCAAAAATTTAATTTATTAGTAGGGCGTCAACTACAGAAAGACAATGGTCAGGATCAACAGGTTTGTTTGATGATGCCGCTATTGGTAGGGACAGACGGCACCGCAAAAATGTCGAAATCCTACAACAATTATATTGGGATTGACGAAGCTCCTAACGACATGTACGGCAAAACACTATCAGTGCCTGATGATTTGATTTATACCTATTTTGAATTGGTAACGGATCTACAAACAGAAGAACTTCCTGCAGTAAAAGAAAAAGTGGAAAAAGATCCCCGAAACGCTAAGCATGACCTGGCTTATACAATAGTGAGAATGTATCATGGAGAGGATAAAGCTAAATCAGCCAGGAACCACTTCGAAAAAACAGTGATTAATAAAAAAGCCCCGGATGATGCTCCTGTATTTGAATTTAAATCAGGTATCGATCACCGGCTTTTGGACATAATCAATGAAACGAGGTTTTCGCCAAGTAATGGAGAAACAAAACGTATGATAAAACAGGGAGGAATAAGTCTTGACGACGAAAGAATCCTGGACATGAACTATATGGTGCAGCTTACTAAAGGAGAAGAAAAGGTATTAAAAGTTGGCAAGCGTAAATTTGGTGTTCTGAAAGGAAGTTAGTTGGTTAAAATAAGTTCCTACAATGTTAATGGAATCAGAGCGGCCCACAGAAAAGGTTTTCTTGATTGGGTTAAAGAATCTAATCCGGACATTATTTGCATTCAGGAGCTACGGGCAGATGAGAGCCAAATTCCTATACAGGTTAGAGAGCTGGGATATCATATAAATATTCACATTGCCGAAAAAAAGGGTTATTCAGGAGTGGCAATTCTTAGTAAAGAAAAACCAATATCCATAAAAAAAGGAATTGGAACTAAATGGATTGATGGAGAAGGCAGGGTGATAGTTGCCGAATATAATTCATTTTTTGTTTGTTCGGTTTATGCCCCAAGTGGTACAACAGGTGATATTCGCCAAGACATGAAATATAAATTTCTGGACGATTTCTATCTTTTCGGGAAAGAAAAATTGGAACTCGAAAAAGAGATCATTTTTTGTGGGGATTTTAATATTTGCCATAAAGAAATTGATATTCATAATCCGCATCAACAGCATAATACGTCAGGGTTTTTACCTGACGAAAGAAAATGGATTTCGGATTTTTTAAGCCTGGGGTATGAAGATGTGTTCAGATACCTAAACCATGACGTTCCGGATCTTTATAGTTGGTGGAGCTACAGAGCGGCATCGAAGCAAAGAAATAAGGGTTGGAGGATTGATTACCATTTTGCAACGGCCGCGCTGAACAAAAAAGCTGTTTCATCCGAAATAGAAAAGAAATGGGACATTTCCGATCATGCTCCCGTAACGATTAGTTACGATATTTGATTGAAAAAACGCTTTTATTCGTGTTTAAAGTTCGATACATTAGCAACACGTTAAATAATTTAATGTGTGATTATGCCGACTAATTTCCAGGGAACAAAAGAAGAACAATCTACCTTAAATACTTTTATCAAATTGATGCGGGCGACAGAAAGCCTGAATCAGAGGCTGTGTAAGCACCTTGCTGAGGCAGGCTTAACAATCAGTCAGTTTGGGGTGTTAGAAGCGTTGCTTCATCTTGGTTCGCAAAACCAGAAAGAGATTGGACAAAAGTTATTGAAAAGCGGTGGCAATATTACAATGGTGATAGATAACCTTGAAAAAGGTGGATTAGTTTCAAGAAAAAAAGACCCAAATGACAGAAGAGCATTAATCGTGAGTCTGACGGTTCAGGGTAAAAGTTTTATTGAAGATTTCTTTCCAAAGCATGTTAAAAGGATAAGCGAAGAGTTTTCTGTTTTGGATGAAAATGAAAAAGAAGAATTGAGCAAAATTTGCAAAAAATTGGGAATGAAAAAAGAAGTCGGGTCGTTATGAGGTTTACTATTGAAACTCCATAAATCCCTCAGGGAGTAAGTTTGAACAGCTTGCTCCCTTTTTTATTACAGAGTTAAAGGTGTTCGGGAAGTGGTTATGTAGCTCTGATTAGAAGAGCCGTTGTTAGAGCTTAGATTTATTATCGTAGTCACTCAAAGCGTAGCGAAGAGTCTGTAAATATGCAAATCTAGCCAAACTCAAGTTGTGTAGCTTCATCTCCCGACTGCCGTGTCAGGATCTGAATGTATCTTTAACTCATACTTGTTACAATTCTTCTTCCAGCTGAGCTATTTGATCCCGGATCCTTGCGGCTTCTTCGAACTCCATATTTTTAGCCGCATGAAGCATCGTCGTGCGTAGATGCTCAATAAGTTTTTCTTTGTTTTCAAAAGTTACCTCATTCATTGCCGGGCTGGCTTTATATTGAATGCCATCTTCAGCAACTTTTATGGATTCCAGGTAATCCTGAGCAGCAGCTTCTTCTGCTTCTTTACTAAAATCTAGCCGTCTGTTTGAAATAAGAGAGGGATCAACTAATGGCTTTAGTTCTTTGGCTATTGTCTGGGGGTCAATCCCATGATCTCTATTATATTCCTCCTGAATCAGGCGGCGACGTTCTGTTTCGTCCAGTACTTTTCTCATGCTGTCCGTAATCTTATCAGCATACATTATTGCTTTACCGCCTACATTTCTTGCAGCTCTACCAACAATTTGAAACAGTGAAGTTTCCGAACGAAGAAAGCCCTCTTTATCGGCATCCATGATTGCGACAAGACTCAGTTCGGGAATATCAATTCCTTCACGTAAAAGATTGATTCCCACCAGAACATCAAAGTCACCCCGGCGATATTTGTACAATACCTCAATTCTTTCCAGGGCATCCAGCTCGCTATGCATGTAAGCAGCAGAAACGCCTACATTTTTTAAATATTCGCTAAGTTCCTCGCTCAAGCGTTTAGTTAGCGTAATAACAAGAACGCGTTCTTTCTTTTCAACTCGTTTTCTGATTTCCTCCATCAAATCATCGACCTGATTAGCCAGCGGCCGTACTTCAAGCTCAGGTTCCATCAACCCTGTGGGCCGGATTAGCTGCTCTGTATATACTCCACCACTTTGTTCCAGTTCATAATCACTGGGCGTTGCGCTCACAAAAATCACCTGGTTAACAATAGACTCCCACTCATCAAATGTGAGTGGACGGTTATCAAGAGCAGAAGGTAAGCGAAAACCATGATCTACAAGCTGAATTTTTCGGGAGCGATCTCCCCCATACATGGCAGAAATTTGAGGGATAGTTTGGTGGCTCTCGTCAACAACGGTTAGAAAATCATCGGGGAAATAATCCAGTAAACAAAATGGCCGCTCTCCCGGTTTTCGGGCACTGAGATATCTCGAATAATTCTCAATTCCTGAGCAGTAGCCAATTTCCTGGATCATTTCAATATCAAATAATGTTCGCTGCTCAATACGTTTAGCTTCGAGAAACTTTTCTTCATCAATCAGGACTTTAGTCCTCCATTTAAGCTCTTCTCTTATTTGCTGGGTAGATTCTTCAAGGCGGGCCTTAGTAGTTACATAGTGAGAGGCCGGGTAAATTGTAAACTCATCAACAGTTTCTTTTACATTTCCGGTGTCCGCATCAAAAAGCTGGAGCGACTCAATTTCATCTCCCCACATGGAAATCCGCAAGCCTTCATCAGAATAAGCGGGATGCACATCCACAACATCTCCCCGGACGCGGAATGTTCCTCTTCGAAATTCCAGGTCATTTCGGTTATAATGCAAATCAACCAAATCATAAAGCAGGGTGTTTCTGGGGATTTCCATTCCTGTTTTTAAAGAAATAATTAGTTTGGCGTACTCTGATGGAGAGCCTATACCATAAATACAACTGACAGAAGAAACGATGATCACGTCTCTTCTTCCTGAAAGAAGGGAACTGGTTGCACGTAATCGAAGACGCTGAATTTCTTCATTAATAGAAAGATCTTTCTCAATATACTTATCCTGAGCAGATATATAAGCCTCTGGTTGGTAGTAATCGTAATAGGAAATAAAAAACTCTACCCTGTTTTCAGGGAAGAAATCGCTTAGCTCTCGATACAGTTGAGCTGCAAGGGTTTTGTTGTGGCTCATTACCAAAGTGGGCCGCTGTACATTTTCAATTACGCTGGCAACAGTTCTTGTTTTTCCCGAGCCGGTGATACCAAGCAAAGTCTGAAATCGGTCTCCGGCATTTATTCCTTCCGTTAGTTCTTTAATAGCATTAGGCTGGTCGCCCGCAGGGCTAAAAGGAGACTGTAAATTGAATTCAGACATAAGTGATTTGATAAAACCTAGAAACAGGAAAGTTACACAAAAAGGGAAAGCTTTCTTTCCTTTCCTAACGTAACAGGAGAATCTATATCAAAAGAACGATATGAAAAAGAATTAGGCAAGCCAAAAACGGCAAAGCCCTAAAGTGAAATAAATAAAGTTCGATAAACAACGACGCTACCATTATATTTGACGAGAATTTTATAAGCCATTAACATGCCGGATAAACATAAAGCCCTGGAAGGTTCTCGAAAACGAATTGACGAGATTGATGAGCAGATTTTAGATTTACTTGCCGAAAGAGCAGGTGTAGTGAAAAATGTGATTAAAACTAAGGTAGAAAATCAGCTTCCCGTTTTTGTTCCCAAGCGCGAAGAAGAAAAATCGGAGTCGTTTAAAAAATTAGCGAAAGAAAAAGGGATTGATCCTGAGTGGGCGGAAGATTTTTTAAGAATGATAATGACTTCTTCCAGGGATAAACAATCTCAGGAAAAATTTCCGACAGCCACGACTGAACCCAGGCATATTTTATATATAGGCGGTGAAGGTGGAATGGGTAAGTTATACAAAAAAATCACTGAACAAACAGGGCACATTGCTTATTCCATTGACAAATCTAACTGGTACCAGCTGGAAGAGTTGGCCCCTAATCTGGACATGGTAATTGTTACAGTTCCTATCCAGATTACCGAACAAGTGATCGGGCGTTTGAAGGGAAGATTAAAACGAGAAACCATACTGGCAGATTTTACGAGTAACAAGTCTGCTCCAATACAGAAAATGCTTGAAGCCCATGAAGGCCCGGTAGTTGGTTTGCACCCTATGCATGGCCCTGATGTTCAAAACCTGTCTAAGCAGCTGATGGTGTTTTGTCCTGGAAGAGAAGCAGAAAAAGCACAATGGTTTGTAGAGCAATGCGAGCTTTGGGGGATGCGTGTTATCCAGGCGGATCAGGATAAACATGATCATGTAATGCATATGGTACAGGGGCTGCGCCATTTTGTAGCACTGCTACACGGCTCTTTTATGGAAGAATATGACCTGAAACCAAGCGATATGCTGGAATATTCCAGCCCAATTTACCGGGCAGAAATGATGATGACCGGGCGAATATTTGCCCAAAGTGCAGAACTCTACGCGGATATTGTTTTTGCTAATGAAGAGCGGCGCGATCTGCTGCTCAAATTTTTTAGCCACCATCAAAAACTAGCAGAAATGGTCAAAGCCAACGATCGGGAAGGATTCATAAAAGAATTTGAAGGGGTAACGGATTTTTTTGGAAGATTCGCAACTCAGGCTCTTAATGAGTCAGGGTATTTGATAAATCGTTTGGCAGATAGATTTGCTTAAATTCTTGTACGATCTTGAGCTATGCAAACACTTTGGAAGAAAGGATACTTCCGGAAAGTCTTATTGAGTTAATAATTCCAAATAATTTTCATGTGGTACTTTTGCCAGATTCCAATGTCAAAAAAGATAATAAGGCTCTAACTCCCTCACTAGAAATAGCTCAAAAATATCACATTAATAGTCATGAAAAGGAATGTTCAAAAACAAACCCTGGATTTACCACCACGATGAGCCTTTAACCCGCTATTCACTTGGCCAGGCGGGGGAAAATCCGTTGGTTTGTTTCGGGGTCAATCCAAGTACGGCTGTTCCGGGCAACCTGGATCCGACAGTAGCATCGGTAGCTCGCTTTGCTGTTGAACAAGGCTATGATGGCTGGCTGATGTTTAATCTGTACCCACAGCGGGCAACCAACCCTGATGAAATGCATAAGCTCTTTCAGAAAAAAATTCATGAGAAAAACGTTTCTGTGATTTCTGAGCTGATTAAAAAATATAAGCAACCTTTAGATGTTTGGTGTGCATGGGGAACATTGATTGAGAAGCGCTCGTATTTGTCCCGCTGCCTGAAAGATATTTACGAAGAACTTTCTGTTACCAACTGCAGATATTTTTCGCGAGGAAACATCTCTAAAGCAGGTCACCCGCATCATCCTTTGTACTTAAGAAAAGATTCAGAAATGGATGAGTTTGATTTAGGCAGGTATGTTCTTGATAATTGAGTTTTTGCATTTTATATGGCTAAAAGAAAGGAAAGATATAAGAAAAAGATTTTACGTTTCTTGGAGCATTCGGCTTTATATTCATGACTCAAATTCAAACTAACTTATGCTATGAAAATTCTTCTTTTACTTTGTTTGTTGTCTATTGTATTAATTGCCGGATGCAGTTCATCTGGTACAATCGATCCCAAAACAATCGCGAAAGCACAGGAAATTCACGAAAATGTAATTACACTCGACACTCATGTGGATATTAACGTGGCGAACTTTACCGAAGAAAAGAATTACACCATGAATCTGGATACTCAGGTCGATCTTCCTAAAATGGAAGCTGGCGGACTGGATGTAGCATGGTTGATTGTATATACGGGTCAGGGAGAATTAACCCAAGAAGGTTTTGATGCAGCTTATGAAAATGCTACTTCTAAATTTGATGCTATTCATCGCTTAACCAAAGAGATTGCTCCTGACCGGATTGAATTAGCATTGACATCAGACGATGTTCGCCGCATTCATGCTGAAGGCAAAAAAGTAGCGATGATAGGTGTTGAAAATGCCTACCCGCTTGGAATGGAAATTGAGCGGGTGAAAGAATTTTATGAGCGAGGCGCGCGGTACATGTCGCTTGCACATAACGGACACAACCAATTAAGTGATTCCAATACTGGGGAAAGTGATAATGAATGGCTTCATGATGGTGTGAGTGATTTTGGTAAGGAGGTGATTGCAGAGGCTAACAAATGGGGAATAATGCTGGATCTCTCACATCCTTCTAAAAAAGCAAACCTGGAAACAATAGCACTTTCTAAAGCACCGGTTATTGCCTCTCACTCTTCAGCAAGAGCATTAGACCTAACCGTAAGCCGAAATTTAGATGATGAAGAGCTTATGGCTTTGAAAGAAAATGGCGGAGTTGTGCAGACCGTAGCATTACGTGCTTTTGTGGATTCAGAGAAGCATGAAAAATTCCGTGAAGCGTCAGCTAAAATAGAAGAAGAAATAGCTAGAGAAATGGGTTTTGAAATAGTACCCAGAGATTCTGTCCGGGCAATGAGTGCCGATACTCGCGAACAATATTTTGCGCTGTATCAGAAAATGAGCAAGAAAGCCGAGCCAAGAATTAAAGCAGAAGTTTCTGAAGCGGCACCTTCAGTGAATGTGGAAGATTTTGTAGATCACATAGATTATATGGTAGATTTAATTGGTATAGATCATGTTGGAATTAGCTCTGATTTTGACGGCGGCGGTGGTGTTGAAGGCTGGATGGACGCATCCGAAACACTAAATGTTACCATAGAATTGGTTAAACGTGGATATACAGAAGAACAAATTGAAAAAATATGGAGCGGCAATTTACTTCGTGTATTGGATGAAGTACAAAAAGTAGCGAGAGAAATTCAAAGCCATAAGTAAATTCTCTTTTCTTTTGCCCATAAAATGGCACATGAGCTTAGTGCTCAACTTTTGTATATTTGGATGCCTTGCAAATAGCAGGGCATTTGTTATTTGAAAATTGAACTATAACGCCAAACAAAAGAGGTGGAACATTGTCTTTTGAACAATATGACCTGAGTCCTGATTTATTGAACGGACTGGTCGATACGAGAATTGAAAAGCCAACACCTCTCCAACAAGAAGTTATCCCTCAGGCACTGGAAGGCAAACATTTGCTAATTAAAAATGAAAATGAGGATAACGGAGCATTTTTAATCCCTGTATTGCAGAAATTGATCGCAAATGGAGAGGCACAAGGCACGCGAATATTAATTTTAACACCATCTGTAGAAAGAGCAAAAGCAATTGATGAACTAATCTGGGCGATGGGATATCATGCACAAATAAGTAGTGCATCCCTATCCATGAAAGGAGACAAATCAGATCAAGAGCAAGCCGTATTGGATGGAGCACCTGTGATTGTTGCAAATCCGAGACGATTAGTTGACATACTGGAAAAAACCAAGGTTACTTTTAAAGACCTTGAAAGTGTAGTGATTGATGAAGCACATAACATGGAAAATTTTAGCCTGGTAGGCAGGATAAAATCTATCTTAGGCTTTATTGAAAACCAGCCACAGGTGCTCATATTTTCGGGTACTATGAATAATGCTACCAAGCAATTAGCGAAGGATGCATTAAATAATCCTGAACTCATTGGTTTCCAGGAAGGTGATCTTGAAAGTAAAGCTTCCGAAGCTATAGAAATAAACGAAGAGGTCGTCCGGGAAAAACTCCAAAAAGCATCAGTTAAGGTGGTATTGAATTCGGAATCATCGGAAAATATGTTTGATGATGAGAAAACGCGCAGCCAGCAAACTGATGATGATAAACCGGTAGAAGATTCCAATGCTGACCTTGAAGCGGTGAAAGCCAAACTTGAAAAGGCATCAGTAAAAGTGGTGTTGAATCCTGAAAAAGAGGATGAAGAAGCTCCTTCATTTATTCCTCAAGGTTTGGAGCATGCTTACATCAATGTGCCACTACGCATGAAAATCTCAACATTGATGGCTCACCTTGAAAATAGCCAGGTTAAACGGATTGTGATTTTTACTGCCTCTAAGCGAACTTCAGACAGGCTTTTTAAAATAATTCTAAAAAAGAACTGGGGAGTTGTTAGCGTACACGAAAACCTGGATGAAAGTATATATAACGAACGCTTACAGAAGTTCACTTCCAACGAAATGAAAATACTTGTGGTGGGTGGAATCTCGGCGAAAGAGATTGAGCTTGATGAGATTACCCAGGTTATTAATTATGATGTACCAAGTGATATTGACGAATATCGTTATAGAGCTGAGCTGGTTGACTCCGGAAGAGCGGCTCAAATGATCTCATTAGTTTCTACAATGGATCGGGAAGACATTAAGCGGATTACTGAAGAGGCCGGTTATGCACCGGAAGAAATTACGCTTCCTGAAGAGATAAAGGAAAAAAAACAGCGCAAAGCCCCGGATAAAAATAAGAACCACAGCCATCGAGGATCAAATAAAAGCCAAAAACACAAAAACTCTAAACACAAGAGAAAACCTTCCGGGAAAAGCTCTACAACAAACGGACTTCCCCGGCCAAGTTACGATGGGCTTTCCGGCGGCAGAGAAGGGAGCCGTTCTGGCAGCGTATTTGGTTGGATGAAAAAGCTGTTTGATTGAATTTATTTACATCGTTAATCAGCAAAAAAGAAAAAGCCTTTCATTGTCAGAAAGGCTTTTTCGTATTCCACTAATTTTAATGTGAATTAAACGGCCACTTTAGCAGCGGATTCAAAAACAAACTCTTTAATCGAGCTGAATGCATCAAGCGTTTTATCAATGTGCTCATTGGTATGTGCGGCAGTAGGTATTAATCTTATAAGCACGGTTCCTTTTGGTACAACTGGATAAGCAACTCCGCTCACAAATACTCCATGCTGTTCCCGCAACATGCGCATAATGTCCTGGCAGAGATCGGTGCTACCTTGGGTAAGTACTGGTGTTACCGGGCTTTCTGATGGCAGCACTGTATAACCAATATCTTTCAATCCTTTACGAAGCCGAAGCGTGTTTTTCCAAAGCTTTTCTCTCCACTGCGGGTTTTGTTGAATCATTTTTAGCCGTTCACGTGCTGTAATTACAATCGGCATTGGAACTGACTTCGCAAAAATCTGGCTTCGCACATTCGCTTTTAAAAACTCAATCACCCTTTCTTCTGAAGAAACAAAGGCTCCAATAAGAGCTACTGCTTTTGCAAAAGTTCCAAAGTAAATGTCAATACCATCTTGACAGCCTAACTGGGTTCCTGTTCCTGATCCATCATTACCAAGCGTTCCAAAACCATGTGCATCATCAATTAACAAGCGGAAGGGAACCTCTTTCTTTAGCTCGATAATTTCATTCAGAATTCCAAGATCCCCCGTCATCCCGAAAACACCTTCAGTAACAACCAGAATAGAGGAATTGTCTTTCTTTTTTGATGCGGCTCTGTACAACTGTTTTTTAAAGCTTTCAATGTCATTGTGCTTGAATACCGATTTATCAGCCATAGAAAGCTGCTTCCCATCTACAATGCAAGCATGGCTTAGCTCGTCATAAATCAAAAAATCATTACGGTCGGTTAACGCGTGAATTACGCTCATTATGCCTTGGTAACCGTAATTCAATAATTGGGCGGCGGGTTTTTTAGTGAATTCAGCAAGTTCTTGCTCAAGTAATTCGTGTTGAGTTGAGTTTCCGGTCATTAACCGGGCACCCATTGGTGAGCTTAAAGAATACTCTGCGGTTGCTTTGGTGTCAATTTTCTTTACTTCCGGGTTGCTTCCAATTCCAAGATAATCATTGATACTCCAAACAATCATATCTTTGCCATTGAACTTCATTTCCGGACCCAGTGGCCCCTCCAGTTTAGGAAAGGTGTAATATCCGTAGCCGGCTGATGTAAATGGGCCTAACGGGCTTGGCCTGCCCTCAAGCTTATCAAATAAATCCATATAAAAGTTTAAGTAGGATAATTTTGCCCGGTTTTACCGAACATATTCTAAATGTAAAAAACGGCAAAAAGGTACGGAAATTCGTGCCTAACTCAAAAAGTATAGAATTAAGTAAAAGTCAAAGAATTTTCGTTGTTCATATGCACATTAAAAACTGCGCTTCTTTTCCTAAAGCTTTTTTTAGCAATGTTTGATAAGCTTCTGCTGTTATCTCGGTACAACCAAATTGTGCAAGATGATTAGTATAAAACTGGGTGTCCCATAAAATAAAACCTCTCGATTTTAATATCTGATGGCAGTAGTACAACGCAACTTTATCCATCTCCTTCTGCTTTTTGAACATACTTTCACCAAAGAAAGCTGCACCTAACGAAACACCATATAAACCGCCTATTAAGTGTTGCTGCTTAGAATATATTTCTACCGAATGGGCTTGGCCGGCTTGATGCAGAACATCATACGAGTTAATGATCAGGTCATTTATCCAGGTTTCAGGCCTTTTGGCGCAGGCTTGTACAACACTCCGAAAGTTGGAATTTACCTTTACAAGAAACTCTTTCCGGCGGATACGCCGCTGAACATTCTTTGAAACATGAAACTCATCTATAGGAATAATTCCCCTTTTACCTGCCGAGTACCACTCCACACTCTCCGGCTTTCCTGAATCTGCCATAGGGAAAATTCCCTGAGCATATCCTTTGAGCAGTATTTCGGGCGGGATTATTTTCACATGTCCGGGTTTTAGATGTGAGTACTTGGTATTGAGACGATTTCCTCAATACCAAGTACTGAATACACTAATGTCTGTTTCAAAAATCGCAATAGAACATACCGCCCGAACCGATTGGAGATCCCGGAGGAGCAGATAGTGTTCTTGGTATTTCAAATTCTTCCGGATCATCCAGATAGCTCTCTATCATCCTCACGGATTGCATAGCCACTGCGTCCGGCTTTTCAAAAAGCATTTCATTAAGCTCCATCAGTTTCGCCGCCACAATTGCTTTTGTAACCGGGTTCGTTTGGTTTGATGCATGAAGGGCAATCAGGTTTTTTATTACTACATGGTTCACAACATCCTGAACTGCTCCTAAATAACCATTCGGCTTTCTTTTTTTCCAACTGTTATCAATCAACTCATCAATTACCTCACGGAGGCTCAGATTATTATCTCTTGCGCCGTATTCAACTAACCGGTTTGCTCTTTGAGGATTCAGAATAAGGCTGATGGGTAAATTTGCTGCTGTTTCAGCTATGCCCAGAGCATCCAGGCTTGGCCCGGTATTACCACGAAAGAGTTCACGAGTGGAAGAAATGCCTGCAGGCCGAGTAGGAATTAAGTCGAGTAAATTTTCAGGAACGGCGAGAGCTTTAGGATCAATAGCCAGCATCATTTCTTTAAGTGCTTTTCGTTGTGTACCGGCGTCCACGATTTCCGGATTTGGCTGATTATCACCACGAAGCTTGTAGTAATAATCAAGGCCTCCGATCAGCTTAACGGTTGCCTCTACCTGATAGCGATGGAATAAATAGATAGGAACCAGTACATCCTCAAGCTCCGACATTGATGTTCCCGGTCGGATATTTGCTTCCCCAAAATTATTCAAAGCAATTTTGCGTACTTCCATAATGTGAGAAAGCTGGCTTGCAGGGTTAGCTCCATATTCCCACAAATGTGCATAAGGGTGCGCACCACCCTGAGGGCGGGCATCACTGTCTGAAATGTACTTCAATCCGTTTCGGTGAGCTTCTTCAAGAATTTCGTTTAATGCTTCCTTTTCGTTAGTTCCTTCCGGAAAATCCTGATAGCCGAACTTGATAGTTACCTTATCCCAATCACCAATACCAACATCGTACGCATCACTTAAGTCCAATGCTCTGCTTTTGATATCCACTTTTGGATGCGGATAATCCATCACAGATGCCCTGCCGTTTACACTAGCCGCAAAATTATGGAAGATGCCTAAGGTGTGGCCAATTTCGTGTGCCGAAAGCTGCCGGATTCTCGCCAGTGCCATTTCCTGCATTCGGGGGTCGTCTTCATTTCCCTCTTTAAAAGGGGCGAGTAAGCCCTGAGCGATCATATAATCCTGCCGAACACGAAGCGAACCAAGAAGTACATTTCCTTTTATGATTTCGCCCGTTCGCGGATCAACTACAGACCCTCCATATGACCAGCCGCGCGTTGAGCGATGCACCCAATTGATTACATTGTACCGGATGTCGAGTGGATGTGCATCGTCAGGAAGTACTTTTACTTGAAAGGCATTTTTATAACCGGCTGCTTCAAAAGCCTGATTCCACCATCTCGCACCATCAAGCAATGCACTTCTTACCGGCTCCGGTGTCCCATTGTCCAAGTAATAAACAATTGGTTCAACAGCTTCGCTTACAGTGGCACCAGGATTTTTCTTTTCTAGGCGATGCCTGTTTATAAAACGTTTTACGATCGGCTCGTCAATCGGAATTGCATAGTCCTGATAACTTGTTGCATAAAAACCGCCCCTTGGATCGAATGCTCTTGGCTTGTAATTATCATCGGGAAGCTCTACAAATGAGTGATGTGTTCGAACGGTAATTGCACGTGCATTGGGAGCAACTGTTCGTAGATATCTGCCGGTTGGATTTCCGGCAAATGTAAGCATTGCTTCAAACTCGGTATTTTTTGGGAAGTTGAACGTTCCTTCTGCATACAGTGATGATCTGTTCTTATCCAGATTATATGAACCTTCACCCATTCCACGCAGCCTTCCTGAAACTCCGTGGGAATCCCTGATAAGAAACGGGGTAAGATCGATCAGGTATGAGCCATTTTCTTCCGCTTCAATTTTAAAGCCATGCAGGATAGACGATGCAAAAGCCTCTCTTACCGATTTTTTCTCTAACTCATTATCCGACTTGGCTATGTAACCCAGGTTGGGTTGTATCAGCATTAACTTTGGCCCTCGCTTCTCAAAATAAACGACACGCTGCCCGCCCTGTTGGCTTCGGTCAAGCCCGATATCATTAGAACCAACACCTGCGGCCAAATAGTTGGCGTACAAAAACTCGTTGTTCAGCTTATCAATTTTAAGCCACAGCTTGTCGTTATCCTGATCGTAGTAGTAATCGAAATATCCTTTTGTAACGGACAAGTTTTTTGTTTTTTCCTTGATGGATGGGATTTGGGCTATTGCTGAAATAGAAACAGCTACAAAAAGGAACAGCACAGAGAATCGCTTCATTATTTTGCAATTAGATTAATAATCAAACTACAAAGTAAATGCTTTTTGTAAGGATTTGAAATGGTGTATAAAGGTTTTACACCTACAAAACCTCTTTGTTTTTCATTCTGGCAAAATAATCATGCGCAGCTTCCATTACTTTGGGAGAAAGCAGAATAGCCACAGTCATGGTTGGAATAGCCATTAATGCAAACATTCCATCGGTGAAGTTCAACACAGCATTGATTGTTGCAACTGATCCGAACAAAATTGCTGCTGCATAAAAGAAATTGAAGTACTTCTGCTTGTCTGCACCGATCAAGAAACCAAGGCATTTCGTACTGTAGTAGGAATATGTAAAGAGCGAGCTAAATCCAAATATCAGTACACAAACAATTAACAAATACACGCCGGCCGGGCCAATTGCTGCTTCAAACGCGGAAGCCGTTAATGTGATTCCGTTTTCTTCGCCAGATTGCCAAACACCTGTTACAAGAATTGCGAGTGCTGTCATGGTACATACAACAATCGTATCAATGAACGGGCCCATCATAGCAACTAACCCTTCCCGAACAGGCTCTTTGGTTTTGGCTGCGCCATGTGCAAGTGTAGCTGTACCAATTCCTGCTTCGTTCGAGAACGCCGCTCTCCGAACTCCGGTAATGATCAATGCTCCCAAAGCACCGCCCATCGCAGATTCAGCGGTAAAAGCGTCTGTAAATATTAGTGCAATGGTACTGCCTAGTGCTTCAATATTGATTCCAATGATTACGAATACACACGAAACATAAATCAAAACCATAGCTGGTACCATTTTGGAGGCAACTTTTCCGACACGCTTTATTCCTCCAAAAATTACTAAAGAAACGATAGCTAAGATTACTAATCCGCTAATGAAGTCACTGGTAAAATGATTGGCTGCGTCAGTAATTCCATTTGGAACCAGCACAAAATCCCGAATGATCTGGGTAACCTGGTTTGCCTGAAAAATTGGGAGCGGCCCAAATAATCCCGCAACAGCAAAAAGAACAGCTAATGGTTTCCATTTCTTTCCAAGCCCTTCAACGATCATGTACATGGTACCGCCCTGGATGTCTCCGTTGGAGTCTTTCCCACGATACATGATAGAGAGTGTACAGGTAAAGAATTTTGTTGCCATACCTACAACTGCACTCACCCACATCCAGAATACAGCACCGGGCCCGCCAATAGCAATAGCAACGGCCACACCACTGATATTTCCTAAACCAACGGTGGCCGCCAGCGCACTGGCCAAAGCTTCAAAGTGGCTGATATCTCCGGGGTCGTTCGGGTCATCATATTTACCGCGCAAAATATTTATTGAGTGAAGGAAATACCTGTAGGGGATAAAACGGGAGTAAATAAGAAAAAATAACCCACCTCCTACTAAAAGTATTACAAGTGGTGTTCCCCACATGAAGGATGAAAATTCGGCTAAAATTTGATCTATGGTTTCCAGAGTGCTGTAAGGTTGGTTGATAAAATATTAAAGCTGTGAATGTAACTTAGAAATCGCAATAATGATATGTTAAAGATTATATTCTCTCAATCAATACAAACGTACTTTCATTGGCAGCATACACATTTATTATAAATACCAGGTCTAATTCTTCGAAAGCAAAGAATTTTATGCTTTCATCAGAGAAAAAAATCGAAGAGTTACTTGACGATTGCGAGATCTTATATATATCTGACCCTTCGGTATTACAGGCAGAAGCGGAAAAAGCTGCTGAGTTGTCGGAGGTTGTTGTTGCTTGTGGCGGAGATGGCACCATTCAAAGCATTGCAAGAGGGCTTTACGGAACGGATGCTAAAATGGGGGTTATTCCCATTGGCAGTGGTAATGATTTTGCCAAATCGGTTGGGTTAAAATTGAAGCAAAGTATGGAATACTATCTTGGCATCATCAAAAATAACGGTGTTAAAAATATTGATGTACCCACCATCAACAATCGAATATTTATAAATACGGTTGGAATTGGATTTGATGGATTGACCAACTATTACGCATCACAATTTACCGGGCTTACAGGTATAGCCAGGTACACTATTGCAGGCATAAAAGCTTTTTTTGCAGCAAAACCGTTTGCTATTAAAGGAGCCGTTGATAGAAAGAGTTTGCACCAAAAAGTATGGCTGGTAGCTATCGCTAATGGGGCTACTGAAGGCGGTAAGTACACAATCTCTCCCGAGTCCTTGAATGATGATGGCAAGCTGGAACTCGTAATTGTTCCGGCTTACAGTCGGTTAAAACTAGGCTTGGCTTTTATTATGCTTAGTTTGAGAAAACCGCTTTCGAACTCATATAGTACAATAATTCCGTTTAAAACAGCCAAAATCAGCCTTGAAGCAAATCAACACATTCATTTAGATGGAGAGGTGGGCGTGTCTGCCAATACATATGTAGTAAAGCTAAAAACAGAGAAATTAAAAGTGATAAGCAACCAGCAGGTTTTTAGATCCCATAAAAATTGGCAATCCCATTAATAATAAACTGGACGCCGATTGCCAGCGCAATAAAACCCATTAAACGGGTAACAACAGACATCCCGGTTTTTCCAATTACTTTATTTAACCAGGGAGCGACTCTTAAAATACCCCAAGCCACAAAAGCAGTAAGAAAAACAGCCATTCCATTTACTATGTAATCAAAAACACCCGAAGCCTGTGATCCAAAACCAATTACAACAGCTATACTGCCCGGGCCTGATAGTAACGGCATAGCTAAAGGGCTAAAGCTTACATCTTCTTTTTCCATGGCCGCCTCCTGGTCTTCAGCAGAAAGCTTGCGGCCTCCCTTATCAGGGTTCATCATCGAAAAAGCTGTTCGCATAATAATAATTCCGCCGGCTATTCTTATTCCGGGTAACGAAATCCCAAAAAAACTGAGAATATATGTTCCTATAAAAAGAAAAGTGATTAATACTATAAACATATAGATGGTAGCTTTACGGGCAGTTCGCATCATTTCCTTTTCGGAGTCGCCTTCTGTTAAAGAAAGAAAAACCGGCATTGTAGTAAATGGATTTACCACCGAGAATAAAGAAGTGAAACTGGCAATTAACAGGGCCCCGGCTCCCATCACTTCAGTAGAAAAGGGAATTATATCTTTAAAAAACTCTTCCATGGGTTAAAAGATACGCACCTTTTTTTGAAATTTTTTATGAATGATGTGAGCTTTTATCAAAGCTTAACTTTATTATCGCTGTTATTCTTTTATTTTCTGATTCAATCATAAAAAAATTCATGACTGCTACAGAACTAACATCGCTACAGGAAAACGTGCTGCCTAAAGTTGAGCGCATTCTAGAGAATAAAGTATCTCTTAATGAAAAGCTTTTTGCGATATGCGAAACTTTGCAGGATAATGTTGAACATTTTGATTGGGTCGGCTTTTATATTGCCGACCCTGAAGTGGAACAACAGCTCAAATTAGGGCCTTTTGTGGGCGAACCAACAAATCACACCATCATTCCTTATGGAAAGGGAATTTGTGGACAAGTGGCCTTATCTCACAAAACATTTGTTTCTCAGGATGTCGCCTCAGAAGAAAATTACCTTTCATGCAGTCCCTCTGTTAAATCGGAGATTGTAGTTCCTATTCTGAAGGATGGAAATTTTGTCGCTCAAATCGATATTGATTCAAAAGTCAAGAACTCTATTTCTGAAGAAAAGAAAGAACTTTTAGAAGAAATCTGCATTTTACTATCCAACGAATTTTAAACCACTATGAGTACATACGCACTTACGGACGAAACCTCTATCGACACGTTAATTTTTTGGATCGAAAGCTCTGACGGGAGCATCTCTTACTATGAAGAGGTTACCATTAAAAGAATTCTCGATAACATGCAGTACGATATGACCACATATCACCAAACGTTAAGCCAGATTGGGGCAATGTCCACCGAGCATGTTAAAGAAATGGTAGAGCAGGCAATCGACCATATAAAACGAAGCTTTTCTGATGACAGAAGACAACTTATTTACTCTTTACTGGAAGCCATTGCTGCCTGTGATGGAAAAATATCTGATGCTGAGCAATCTAAGCTGGAATCAATTAAGAGTGAGCTGGGGGTTTAATTTCTCTCAGTAAAAAAATCCCCGGCAAGTGGCCGGTAATTAGAAATAGAGTGCCCCACTTCATCATCAATGGCATTTTTGTCATAGTCTATCTGTATTGATTCCGGGAAACCTATTTCATCATTATAGTTTACTTCCACGTTGTCTGCTTCTTTTCTGGCTCTATTTATGATGTCAAAAAAGCCGTCTATAGTGTAATAAAGGTCAGGGTACACATCGCCGACATATTGAAACATATTTTCGGATGTTTGAAAAAATAATGAATCTCCGGTTTCAGGATTAAGAATTTGATATACAGAATCGGAGCGAACTATTATTTCTGCTGAGGGAGCTAAAGCACAAAAACAACGCATATCATATTGAAACGCATAGTTATTTTGCTTTTGTTCGGTCCATGTTGCAAGAGCTTCCTCATACCCATCATTTTCTTTTGTAAACAAAGAGCACGAAATAAACAAAACACTAATAAAAAGTATAAACAGAGTCTTTCTCATGAGGCATTCTATTGGTTTCAGAAACTAACCTTTTTACCCGTCTTTTATTTTGTCTTTGTTAAATTTGAGATATGAAGATTGATACTATGATTTACCCTAAAGCCATAATGGCCATCGGTATCAAACTCTCCTTTGTTTATAGAGGCCAGTTTGCTGCCGTTTATTGAAAATACCAGTTCATCATCAGATACTTTCACTTCAAAATCATTTTGAGCCGAAGATTCCGTTTCGTCTGTAAATAAATTAATAGCATCAGACTTTGTCCATTGTTGAATGTTTGAGGTTTCTGAGCCTGTTCTTCTTTTAATCAAAAACTCTCCGGTATTTCTTATAAGAAAGTAGATGTATGTTTGATCGTCTTCTTTCAAATCGTTGCCACCAATAAATAACCCAAACGCCTCTCTGTTTCTTCCTTTGGTGTCAAATAAATAGATAGTAGATGATAATGTGAAATCCCCTTCTGCTTTATTGTCCGGATGGTAGTAAATCCCCGCCGGACCTGAGGTAAGATGCCAGCCGGGAGTCATATTTACAAAAAAGATATCCGCTGATTCTGGATCCGAACCTACTTTTATTTCGGGGTTTGGCCGATCAAATCTCCATTCCCATCCTTCAGGAACCTTCAGGTTTTCTCCTTGTGGTTTACTTCCATCCGGCCCTTTCTGTGCAAAAACTGCACTGCTTAAAAAAAGCAGCAAACAACTAATCCCTGATAACTTTTTCATAATTGCAATCCATGGTTTATTACTGTTGCGATCTAATCTAATATTATTAACAAAAAAATTAAACCAGATTAAAGCCAGTCAACAACATCATCTTTGCCTTCTACTTTTACATATTCAGAGAATATTTCGTGGAGGCTGGAGTTTTCCTGAAGGTTTTTTCGGCTTACAGAGTCCAGATATGCAATGATTCCCCCTTGGTGAAGGATTGCAATATCATCACAGAGATTTTCTACCACTTCCAGAATATGACTGGTAATTATCATGGTTACTCCTTTTTCTTTCAATCTACGGAGTACAGTTTTCATTCGATCAATTGATATTACATCTACCGCCTCGAATGGTTCATCAAGTAAAAGGATTTTTGGTTCTGTAAGTACTGCGGTTACAAACGCAAGTTTCTTACGACTGCCTGATGAGAGCTTATGGATTTTCGTTTTCGCAAAGTCTTTGATCTCAAAAAAATCCATTAACGAATATGCCTTCTCAAGCAGTCCTTGTTTTTCTATTTCATAGATATCACATACATACTCTACAAATTCAATGCTTGTGAACTGTTCAAACAAAAGGGGTGGCTGCAGCACTGATGCGACATCTCTTTTGATCTCAGCCTCATTTTCATCAATAAAATGCTTTTCGTTGATGTGTATATAGCCATCATCAAAAGAGAGCAATCCGGTCAATACCCCAATCAGCGTACTTTTACCAGCTCCATTGGGCCCAATTAACCCAAAGATAGAGCCTTTAGGAATACTCAAATCAAGTTCTTTTAGCACGATGTGTTCATCGTAGCTTTTGATCAAACCTTTTATTGATATTGCTTCGCTCATCCTGTCGTTGCTGTAGATTTTGATTTCTTTTTTAAATAGTAGTTTGCTGCGTAACCTATGGTAAAAATTCCATAGAGTAAAAGAGCTATCTGCAGGTTACTCATACCCAATGCTGTTATCCCTTCTTTATCAGCCCGGATGTATTCTAAGCCCCAACGCAGTAAAGCATAGCCACCTGTATGAATAAAGAAAATGAGTGGAGAAATTTTGTCTGTATCCCAGATCTTCTTGAACACCCATAATACAATCAATATTAAGACCACGTCTCCAAACATTTCGTATAGCTGGGTAGGGTGTACCGGCGCACTTAATGTATCGGTTTGTCCGGGCAAGCCCGTAGTGGAGCTCCAGGCCGGACTCGACAGTCTGTATTCTGTTTCGAATGAGAAAAGAGTCGTCGCATATCTTGGAAATTGAACCCCAAGAAAGGAATCTGTTGCGGTGCCATATGCATCGCCGTTAAGAAAGCAGCCAATTCTGCCTGCTGCCTGGCCAAGTAAAACCCCCGGCGATAACAACGAAAAGTATTCCCAGTAATTCATGCCATTGCGTTTTACATAAAAGTATCCCCCAAGCATGCCGCCGGCTAAACCTCCCGTAATACTATTACCTGCACCCGTCGGGCTAAAAATTACCCCGGGATTTTCGAAGAAAACATCCGATTGCCAAAATACATAGTGAGAAAGCCTGGCACCGATTAATGCCCCCACGATGGACCAAACAATTAGTCCTTCAAATTTTTCAACCTTCCCTCCATATTTCTCTACCCGTACTTTTGCCCACCAAACGCCAAGCACAATGGAGATGAGGAAGTAAATTCCCTCATAGAAATAGATCTGAGTAAATCCAAGATCAAGATGAATAGGCAGCATAAATTTGAGAAGTTTTTATTCCGTCCAGAGCCGGGTTAATATTTGTTTTTTGAATAGGTTCACAAGAAATCCCACATGCCTCCAAAGGTAAACGGCTATCACTACAATAACCACGCTCATAATAGTAATTCTGTACCATTCTAACCCCGGTATTGGAACAAATATGAAGTAGCCCATAGTAAAAATGGCAAATGAAATTACAAAAGTAACTTTTTGTGGAATGATAGGATGCTTATAGCTAAAAGATGTGTACGTAGCTTTCTGGTACTGATAATAGGAGCTCCAAATAAACAGAACCATAAAACAAAGAAAGAAGAAGGTATTAGCTACAAAAATCTTGAACACCCCTACGATCTGAGGAATTACCAGAAGCTCAAAAATGGTGATAAGATAAAAGACCATGAGCGGCAAAATAATTACGCCCAGAAACCGCTCTTTTAATTGTTTTTCGAGTTTTACCGGAAACTGAAGATGCATGAGTAACTCACGGTTTTCATATCCATACATGTTTGCCATACCCATAGCTAATAATGCCACCGGAATACCTGCAAGAATTGTGGGGATCAGAATGGTTTGGGCAGCTTCGTATTTTACCTGCAGCAATAACGGAACATATACTACCGGAACTATAGCCAGTGTAAGCAATTGGAGTTTGTTATAAGGATGGATCATTACATAATAGTAATACTTACCTGCATTTTTGCCCATCACTTTTCTTAAAAATGACCAAAGCTTACTGGTTTGCTGCTCTTCTTTTTTTATGGTTGGGTTATTTAATCCCTCACAGGTTTTATGAAAATGATCGACGACAATTAATCCTATTAACAAACACAAAAAACCGAAAATAATGGCTGCATTCAACCAGCCATATTCCTCCGTTACTGTTTGTGTTAGTAAACCGCCCGGGCTCCATGATAGAAAGTTGTTCAGTGTATCTACCCTTGGGATGATATGATAAAAGATTTGCTGCGAGTTTTCGGCGAATAAAGAAACTGCCTGGAAGAGGCCAAATATTAGAAACAGGAAGCCCGCAACAACAGCAATAAACCTTCGCTCAATGATTTTTATGAACCGATGCTTTATAGAATAGATAAGTACATAGTTGAAAACGATGGCAGCAATGCCAACCAATACCTGATAGAAGTTTGAGACTTGTATCATTAAAAACACGATCCAGGTAAAGTTGTAGATAATATTAACGGGATGGCAAAAGCCAATGATCATCAGATATTTGGAAAGCTTCTTTAAAGGAAAACCAAAACCCAGTAACTTTCTGTTTTCAGCGATATTCAACAATCTGAGATTGGTAAATGAAAAGTGCATTAGCCAATAGGTGTTGGCGAATACGAGCAATAAAAAACTATAGATTTCAGGGGTTAACCAAGGGAGCTGCATTTTCATCCATGGCTCACTATCCAAAAGTAAAACCACTACTGCTGTACCTACTAAATTCACGGTCATAATGCCAAGAAACATGATATAACCTATCAGTAACAACAGCTGGAACTTGTTGAGATTAGATACGAATATTTTCCAGTTAAGAGCTAATAGCCTGCCAAACATTTACGCAAAATAATGATTTTGTAGCGGATTAAAATATCAGGTTGTAACTAATTAAAAATAAAAATTGAACCCAATTAGAATACTTAAATATTTATGCCTGGCTTATTTTTATAGGCTAAGTTGAAAGATACTCTTTCAAATACTGTCCGGTATAGCTTTCTTTTACCTTAACTATTTCCTCGGGTGTTCCTTCAGCAACAATTTGTCCGCCTCCGAATCCGCCTTCCGGGCCAACGTCAATAATCCAGTCGGCGCATTTTATTATATCCAGGTTATGCTCAATAATAATTACGGAATGTCCGGCATTTACCAATTCATTAAAAGCAGCCAAAAGTTTGGCTACATCTTCGAAATGGAGCCCTGTTGTGGGTTCATCAAAAAAGTAAATGGTGTGTTCTGAGTTTTGTTTGGTGAGGAACCTTGCCAGTTTAACCCGTTGAGCTTCTCCCCCTGAAAGGGTTGTAGCACTTTGGCCGAGGTTTAAATATCCTAACCCCACATCTTCTAAAGGCTGAAGTTTTTTGGTTATCGCAGACTCATCCACAAAAAAGTCAATAGCCTCAGAAACAGGCATTTCCAGCACATCATGAATGCTCTTTCCCCGGTATTTTATGGAGAGCACATCTTTTCGGAACCGGGTGCCGTTACAAACTTCACAGGTAAGTTCAATATCAGCCATAAACTGCATTTCTATTTTTTGAACCCCCTCACCCTGGCAGGTTTCGCATCTTCCTCCCGGAACATTAAATGAGAAGTGCCCCGGGGTGTATCCCATAATTTTTGCCTGGCGGGTTCCGGCAAACACATCCCGAATTCCATCAAACGCTTTGGTGTAGGTTGCCGGGTTTGAACGGGATGAGCGCCCAATCGGGCTTTGATCTACCATTTCCAGGCTGTGGACGCTGGCCATTCCCGAAAGATCTTTAAAACGCCCCACTTTTTGATTGTAAGAACCAATATGCTTTTGAATACCCGCGTATAGTGTGTCATGAACCAACGTTGATTTGCCCGAACCTGAAACCCCGGTTACAACAACCATTTTACCCAGTGGGAACTCAACATTCACGTTTTTAAGATTGTGTTCGCTTGCTCCCTCTAATGTAACAGACCGGCCATTTCCCTTTCGCCGCTTTGCAGGAACTTCAATCTGCTTTCTTCCACTCAAAAACTTTCCGGTTAATGTGTCTGATGCCAGGAGTTTTTTAAATTCCCCTTCAAACACAATTTCGCCGCCATGCACACCCGCAAAAGGGCCGATGTCGATTACGTTATCAGCTGCTTTCATCATTTCCGGGTCGTGCTCTACCACCAGCACGGTGTTACCAATATCCCGAAGCGATTCCAGGATTTTGATAAGGCGGTCGTTATCTCTTGGATGCAAGCCAATGGTTGGTTCGTCAAGCACATACATGCTGCCAATCAATGAGCTTCCTAATGCGTTTGCCAGACTTATCCGTTGAGATTCCCCTCCGCTTAGCGTGTTTGCAAGTCTGTCCAGAGTCAAATAGTCAAGGCCTACTTCATCCAGATATTTTAATCTCTTTCGTATTTCATAAAGAATCTGCCCTGCCACTCCCTGCTCGAATTCAGTAAGTTCTAATCCATCAAAGTATTCTCTGGCATGTCCAATGGTTAACTCAGATACTTCGCCCGCATGCATAGCTCCAACTTTTATGTACTGAGCATCCTTTCGGATCCGGTACCCTTCGCATTCCGGGCAGCGGCTGTACCCCCGGTACCTGGAATACAATACACGCATATGTACTTTATATGCCTGATCTTTTACCATATCAAAGAATTTCCAAATACCAACGTAGTCTCTTTTTCCTTTCCAGATAATGCTTTTAAACTCTTTAGGAAGCTCAGAGTATGGAGTGTCGATAGAATATTTTTCTTCAGCAGCCACTTTGATCAAATCCCGAAGGTGCATGCTAAACTTTTGAGTAGTAAAAGGAGCAATGGCTCCGTCGCGAATGGTTTTTTCGTGATCCGGAATTACCAAATCCTCATCAATGCCTGCGACCCTTCCAAACCCCTCACATTTTGGGCACGCACCAAAGGGGTTATTAAAAGAGAACATTTGCGGCGTTGGTTCAACAAACTCTATCCCGTCTAATTCAAAACGCTCGCTAAACGGAAGTTCCTCTCCGTTTCTGATTTTGATGGAAAGCCTGCCACTGCCGTTTTGAAATGCTGTTTCTAAGGATCCTGCAATCCTTGTTATAGTAGCTTCATCGTCTTTCAAAACCAAACGATCTACCAATACTCTGAAATTATCGGGCGTAATTTTTTTTGGATCCAGGTCTTGATCTGTGAGATCTGTAATACTTTCATCTTTTAAATTAACAAGGCGGGTAAATCCTTTCTCCTTTAAAACTTTCAGCTCTTCGGGGAGTTTCTTCTTCTCATGTTGAGGAACAGGAAACAGAATATAAAACCGAGTGCCTTCTTCCTGAGATTTGTACAGCTCTTCAATTACGATCTTTGGAGTATCCTTTTTTACCTGCCTGCCTGAGATCGGAGAAATGGTTTTTCCAATTCGGGCAAATAAAAGCCGAAGATAATCATAGATCTCGGTGGTGGTGCCAACGGTTGATCTTGGATTGTTTGATGTGGTTTTTTGTTGGATGGCCATTGCCGGCGAAATACCCTGCATAAAATCCACATCGGGTTTGTCCATTCGTTCTAAGAATTGGCGTGCATAACTGGAAAGGCTTTCCACATAACGGCGCTGCCCCTCTGCATAAATAGTATCGAACGCCAAGCTGGACTTTCCTGACCCCGAAACCCCGGTTACAACGGTAAGCTTGTTTCTTGGAATTTCTACATCAACATTTTTGAGGTTGTGTGTTCTGGCACCCTTTATAATTATCGGGCGTTCCAGCACTTCCTCTTTCGCTTCAATTGTAGCCGTTTCTTTTGGGGACATATTCTCCGTTTATATCGAACCCTGAATATAATGCTTTATCATTTTTGTTCTGATAAAATTATGAGCAAAAGTTTTTGACCATAGATTTTCTTCTGCAAAAAAATGGTTAACCGCAGCCCCATTAACGATTAACCATTAGTTTAATGCTACAATAAACACATCCTAGACTAAGTCTGGGATAACCCCCCGTCAATTCTGAATTTTTCCACTTTGAGCTTCAAATTCCTGGATGATGGTTTCGTATTTGCCATCCCATACCTTTTGCAGCTTTGCAAACTGAACATCCACTTTTGCCGCGAGGTCTTCATGCACTTCATACTGTTGTTTGGTTGGTCTTCCGTAACCTGTAGCTACAGTGCTTGCTAATGCGGCCAGTTTGTTATTCAGTTTTATCTTGAAGTTCAGTACATCCTGTGTGGCTTCTGCTTTGGTTTGCATCAATTCGTTTTCCACTTCAGACATTGCTTTTAGCATGGCTTTCGCTTTGTCTTGTAGTTCTTTGTTATCCTTAGCTTCTGCCATCATTTCGTTGATTTCATTACGAACTTCCCGAATGCGGTTGATTGTTTTATGAGTGGTATCCAGTTTCGCTTTTATGGTTTTTACCAGCTCAAACTGGGCGATGAAATCATCCTGAGATACCTCCGTTAAACGTGGATCTTTGACCACATCAAATGTTCGTTCGCCAACAACGTTTTCACCAATATGCATACGAACGGTGTACGTTCCGGGAATGGCTGTTGGGCCGGAAGTATTCCCTGCCCAAAGAATCTGAGTTCCTTTTAACCGGGTTACCGAAGGATATTGAAGGTTCCATACAAATTTGTTCAATCCTTTTTGATTTGTTACCACACTTGGACGAGTTTTGTTTTCATCTTCATAGAATGTACTTGATTCCCGTACCGGCCTGTCGTTTGCATCTTTTGTGCTGGAATAAGTTCGGATTGTATTTCCGCTTGGGTCGATAAATTCCAATTTAATTTCTTCATCCACTTCATTCCGGAGCGTATAGAAAATTACAGCACCACGTTCTGGGTTTTGTCCGTTTGTTGAACCGGGACTGGTGAAACTTGGGCCACCAAATAAGTATGTTTTCTCTGGCTGGAAGAGGTGATTCTCTGCCTTTGCAATTTGCTCGCTCATTTGATGAAGTACTGGTAAATCGTCCAATATCCAGAACGAGCGCCCTTGAGTGGCTACGACTAAATCTTTATCCCGCTTATGGATGGCGAGATCGGTGATTGGTACCGCCGGAAGATTTAATTGCAAATCCTGCCAGTTTTCGCCCGCATCAAAAGAAACATACATACCAGTCTCTGTTCCTGCATACAATAAACCAGCTTTATTTGGGTCTTCACGAACTGCCCGGGTAAAGTCCATATCAGGGATACCGTTGGTGATTTTTTTCCAGCTTTTACCATAGTTAGTGGTTTTGTAGATCATGGGTTGGAAGTCGTTGAACTTATATCGCGTTGCAGCAAAATAAGCTGTACCGGCATCATGATGGGAAGCATCCAGAATACTTATCATCGTTTCAGGTAATCCTTTTGGGGTTACGTTTTTCCAGGTTTGTCCATTATCTCTGCTGATGTGAATCAACCCGTCATCAGAACCAGCCCAAAGCAGGCCGGGTTCGATAGGAGACTCGACAAAAGTGAAAATAGTATTGTAATACTCTACAGAGGTATCATCTTTAGTGATAGGCCCACCGGACTCTTTTTGTTTTTCCTTATCATCGCGGGTCAGATCATCGCTGATAACTTCCCAGCTCATTCCTTCATCTGTGGAACGGTGTACATGTTGCGAGGTAGCATAAAGAATATTTGGATTGTGCGGAGATATCACAATCGGAAATGTCCATTGGAAACGGTATTTCAAATCCTCTGCTCCGGCTCCCATTGGGTTATCCGGCCAAACATCGATACGATCGCTTAACCCAAGCTCTGCATCGTATTTGTTCAGATATCCACCATAACTTCCTCCATAAGTTACATTTGGATTTTCCGGGTCAGGAGCGATATAACCGCTTTCTCCACCAGCGACTCTCCACCAATCGTTTTCAGTGATTCCAAAACCATTCGTTCTGTTCTTGATCGCAAATGTGCTGTTATCCTGTTGAGCTCCATACACTAAATAAGGAAATTGGTTATCAACCGTAACCTGATAGATCTGAGCCGTTGCAGAGGTGTAGTACGATGACCACCCCTGGCCGCCATTATAGGTAACCTGTCCACCACCATCATCACCAATTATCATACGTTGAGGATCACTTGGTGCTATCCATAAATCGTGATGGTCGCCATGTGGTGTTCCAATTCGGCTGAATTTGCTTCCTCCATCTGTTGATTTCCAAAAACCAACATTAAGAACGTACACTCCATTTTCGTTTTTGGGATCGGCAATTACTTTAGAATAGTACCATGCTCGCTGGCGAAGGTTTCTGTCCGCACTTATTCTTTTCCATGTATCTCCGCCATTTTCAGATCGGAACAACCCTCCGCCTTTTTCGTTTTCTACAATTGCCCATACACGATTTGAATTAGCAGGGGAAACTGCCACACCGATTTTACCCAGCAACCCTTTAGGCATCCCGGGATACTTTGATATTTCTTCCCATGTTTCACCACCATCTTTACTACGAAACAAGCCGCTTCCTTCCCCGCCGCTACTCATTTCCCATGGGTTTCTATAAGCTTCCCAAAGTGCTGCAAATAAAATTCTTGGATTGTTTGGGTCAACAGCTATATCAACTGCTCCGGTTTTTGAGTTTCTGGAAAGTACTTTCTTCCACGTGGTGCCTCCATCGGTTGACTTATAAACTCCTCGTTCATCACTGCCTTCTATTCCAAAGAGTTGCCCCATTGCGGCTACCCAAACTACATCATCGTTTGCCGGGTGTACTTCTATATCGCCAATAAACTGGCTTTGCTCCAACCCAATGTGTTTCCAGGTTTTTCCTGCATCGGTAGATTTATACATGCCATCTCCTGCACTCATATTTCCACGGATGTCGGTTTCTCCCATCCCAGCATAAATTACGTTTGGATCAGAAGGGGCTACAGTAATAGCTCCAACAGATCCCGTTTTAAAGAATCCGTCTGACACGTTAATCCATGAACTTCCTCCATCAGTAGTTTTATAGACACCACCACCTGCGAATCCTGTATAAAAAGTATATGGTTGAGAATCATGCCCGGAAACAGCAACTGAACGGCCTCCCCGGTACGGCCCAATGTTTCGGTATTTCAGATCTTTGAATAATTCTTTTTTATAAGCAGGGGAATCTGTTTCTGAACCATGTCCAAAAATCTGAGCGGTTGAAATGTCCATCAATAAAACAGAAAGGATTATAGTGAATGATGCGAAGGTGAATTTCTTGCATGTTTTCATGGCAGACCTATACATTGTTTAGTTAGTTATTACAGAATTTGAATAACTGAATGTATCGCAAGAGAAGCAAGCAATGGGTAAAAAGTTGTGAAGCCAGGGTTAGTTTTGGTTGTTAACTTCCTTTAAAATATTTTCCAACTTTAAAGCTCTTTCATCAGCCAGGTTTTGATATGGGCGTGGGGCAGCTTTTGCTGGATTGGCAGCCTGTCCGGTAATTAACTCAACGGCTTTAGCCAGCAAGGGATCATTCAAATCTCCTATGGGAACCGGTTGTAACAGGTTTTCTTCAACTTCATGATCGGGCGTTAAGTCATCTCGGAAATCAGTAGTGCCAATAGAATTTGAGTATTTTAAAGACACGGGAACGATGGCATAATTGTTAGGGGGGGTAAAGCAGAACCCTCTGTAAGTACAAAAGAGCCATAGAGTTTGCCAAATGCTGACCCCCCGATCTGAACCACATTCATATGAGGAATCAATCCATTTATAAGAAGTTCGCTCACTGATGCAGAGTTGCCCGTTGTTAAAAAATAAACGTTCTATCTGAATACGAAACGGAAAGTAATGGTTCCCCATTGTGCCTGTTGAGGAACACCGCTTGGCAGGCGTGAGAATTTCCAGCTTCTTAATGTTCGCTGTACTTCTTTCTCTAATTCGGGATTCATTTTCTTGAGGGGAATAATCAACCCAACCGAACCGTTTGGTTTTACCTGGAAGCGGACGGTGATCTTGGCTTCTGTATTTGCAGTATTTTGGGGAAGCGGCTGAACCATTGGGTCTCTTTCTATATTGCCTTCCCATTTTAATTCGTACGGCGCAGATTTTTCATCATCGGCTTCTGTACCTGCATCTACATTTGTTTCTCCGGTATTTCCTTTAACGTCTCCACTTTCCTTAGCTCCTTCACTGGTTTCAAGATTTTCTTTTGCCTGCGGTGGAATTTCAACCTCTTTTTTTGCTTCCTCTGTATTTTGCTTAGTTGGATCCACCACTTCAGTATCAGGTGTTTCCACCTTTTCTTCTTTAATTTGCTCTGTCTGATCCGGAAGGTCTACTTCTTTGGTAATTTCTTCGGTTGGGTTTTGGGGAACTTCCTCTGGTTTTGGAGTTTCCTCTACAGGTTCTTGTGGTTCTGTTTTTGAAGGATTAGGGCGTTGTGCTACTTCTTCTTCTTTTACCTCAGAAAATTCTGCCAAACTACCTGATTGGAACTCCCCAAATTCTACTTCAATAAACGATGGGCGGAAATTCTGATTCATGTCTAATGTGTACCACAATGAAAACAGTACAAGGGCAATACTAACACTCAGCGTTACCGTTAGCGCAAATCCATCATCTTTATTAAAGCGGGAATTTTTCATAGTTGTTAAAAAGAGCTTTGTTCTGTAGCCATCAGTAAGTTAAGATCCAGTAGCTTTCCAATATTCATTACACGAACGGCATCATCTACTTTTGCATCTTTATCTGCCCGCAATACTATCGTACTACTTTGGTTATTATTGCGTGCGGCGCGAATGGTAATGGCAAGAGATGCGCGTTCTGTAAGGTCACCGTTTACATAAAATTCTCCATCTTTTGTAATAGCTACCGAAATAAATTCATTCTGAGTGGTGGACCCTGACTCTGCTTTTGGAATGTTCACTTTAATCCCAAAGTTAGTAACGAATGATGAGGTGAGCAGAAAAAAAATCAACAGCAAAAGCACAATATCTGTCAGCGATGACTGGGAAAAGAGTGAAAGGGGTGTTAAGCGTTTATCTCCTCTTCTGAAATCACGAGCCATTGTTATGCCTGTTTTTTAGGTGCGGGTGATTGAAGAAGATCCATAAAATCGGCGGAGGCGTTCTCAAGTTCAAAAATGGAGCGGTTTATTTTGCCAAGCAGAAAGTTGTAAAACCCAAAGGCAATTAATCCTACAATTAATCCTGCAGCGGTGGTGATTAATGCTTCCCAAATTCCCCCGGCCAGCTCACTTGGGTTTACATTTCCCTGAAGTGACTGGATATCCATGAAAGCTTCTATCATACCTGTTACTGTTCCGGTAAACCCGATTAAAGGGGCTACACCGGCAATAGTTGCCAGCCAGTTCATTCGCTTTTCCAGGAAAAAAATTTCCTTTTTACCCGCATTGTCAATGGCATCTTCAATATCCCGGATCGGCCGGCCGAGCCGTTTAATTCCTGCTTTAATAATTCGGGCAAGGGGTTTATCGAAATCATCGCAATACGTAATGGCATCAGTTTGTTTTCCTGATTTAAGCATTCCTTTCACAGAATTAAGGAATTTGTCAGTATCGGTATGAGATCTGTTTAGTGCTCTCCAGCGTTCTACAATTACATACATCGAAATCATGAAAAGAATAAAGATAGGGATCATTAAAACCCCGCCTTCAATTATTAAATCAAAAAGTGTAATGGTTTCTTCCTTTAAAGAAAGCGCCATGGAATCGGCTGCTGCTGTTGAGTCTTGGAGTAATAAAAGAAGGCTGTGCATGTATGTAATTCGTTTAAATTTTTGTGATGATATAATTCCCAAGTATTTCAGGGTCAGCTCTTTCGGCCGCAATTGCTGCATCAACCAGTGATTTAAATTGCCCAATGCTTACCTGGTAAAGTACTCCATATTTGCTTGATGATTTTTCTTTGATAAGTACCCGGTAACCATCTTTTGAAAGCTTTTCAAACTGAGCGTCTGCTCCCTGCTTTCTGCTTAGGGTATATAATACGATTGTGTAGCCATTGTTCCCTTGCTGTGTGGCGGTTCCTGTTAATCCATAAGGTTCTGAGTTATCCTGAATATTTACCGGAGAAATTATTCCGCCTTCCCCGGGAGATTTTTCATCCGCCCGTAACGGTCGTTCATTCGATGATGGCGTTTCCGAATTATTAACCGGATCATTTAACATTTCCGGCAATTCTTCCGGCCGGGGGGTAGGCGTTGGAGGGTTTGAGGTTTCAATTGCCTGATCTTCAGTATTTTCCGAATTAGTTTGATCAGGCACGTCTGTGTTTTCGTCAGTTTGTTGGGTAGGATCCTGAGCCGGAGGAGTTGTTTGAACCTGAGCAGGTGCAGTATTTTGTGCCACTTGAGGGTTGTATTTCGAAGGGGTAATGCCTTCAATATTTACTATTCCAAAATATGCCAGTATGTACCCTGTTCCGGCAAGAACTACCAATGCCAAAATCATGTATAAGAAAACCGGTGAACCTTGCTGCCTGGCTCTGTGATTTCGGGATTTTGATTTCTTTTCTTTTTCAGGCTTTTCTTCTTCCATTTCTTGTTTCTCCTCCGGCTCTTCTTTCGTTTCCGTTTGATCTGATGGCACGTTGGTTACTACCGGCACAAAATCTTCATCATCGCTTTCGTCGTTTTCTTCCGCTTCATCTTCAAGGCTAGCAAAAGGATCATCAAAGTCTTCATCATCTGTTGTATTTTCTAAAGCCGAAAAATCCAGATCCTCGTTATCTGCAGTACTTTCTTCAATCTCATCTGTTTCAGGGATTACTCCCTCTTCAGCATTTTCAGCTTCAGTGCTTCCTAAAAGTCCTGCAAAAGCACTTTCCTGGTGCTCTTGTTTATGAGCATCGATACCCCATTCATCCGGGCCGGGAGCGTCTTCTTGTTCTTCATCACTTTCATTGGAAGGCACTTCATCAACTGGTTCTGTTTTTTCCTGCTCATCAGATAACTCGTTGAAAATATCTTCTACTGTTTCGTTTTCGATCTCTTCTTCTACTGCAGCTTCTATTTCTGCTTCATTAACAAGGGGGGCTTCTGTTTGGTTTTCATTGTCTTCTTCTTTGCCCTCATCTAATGCTTCTGCAAAAGGATCCTCAAAACTGTCTTCTTTTGGTTCTTCTTCAACCAGAACTTCCTGAATTGGATTTTTTTCGCTCGTGTCTGCCGCTGTTTCTTCGGAAGCTTCGTTTGGCAACTCTATAGGCTCCATGCCTACGTATTTGTAGTTGATTTCTGTTTCTAATTCCTCTGAAGGCATAAAAAGTATGTTGTTTCCAAGCTTGTTAAAAACACCAAAGCCATCGATTTCGTAGGTTCCTTCTTTAGCTAGTGTTGCTTTGATATCAGATATCAAATCGGCAAGGTTTTTTTCGATTTTTTCTTTCTCGATTCCGGAATTTTCAACAAGTAACCCAATAAACTTATCATGATCTAATAACATGGCTTAACCCTCCAGGTCTGCTTTAAATTCAATGCTATCTTTTGGGGGGTGCATAACTGTAGTGCCATCTGCCTTTTTGGTTTGTTCCTGGCTGGTATGCTCAGCTTTAAATGTTCCCAACCCCTTTATCTCTACTGAGTTTTTCATTATGATCTGATCGCGGATTGTAAGCCCGAATGCTTTTAAAAAATCTTTAGTCATAGCTTATAACGTTAGTTTTATACCTCCAAAAACCTGGAAAGGACGTTCTTCATATCCTTCCCAAAGTTCATATTTTTCCCCCAGAATATTCAACACTTTAAAGTAAACGCCAAATTTTTCGTTGATCTTATAATTCAGCTCTCCATTTACCAGAATATATCCATTTAAATTTGATGTGTTTGCAGGGTTTTCTCTTTCTCCTTTAAATTGAGCCCAGCTTGATATAATAAGAGGGTCTGCTATTCTGATGTTAAATGCTCCTTCTGCCCCTAAACGTTCTTCGAAAGGAACATCCCCGCCTGTTTTCAGTTCAGGTCTTTGAGCATAAAGCAATCCATCAAACCAAATTTTGTTATTTACGAGTTTTTGAGTAACTCCCATTTCCACTCTGAACGTTGATACTGTTGCATAATTGATGCCATAGAAAGTTTGTTCCTGATTTGCTCCAAAAGTCTGGGTTGTTCTTGCATAAAATGCATAATTATCAGTGGACTGAAATGAGAATGAGCCAAAGAGCATAGTGGATGGAATTGGACTGAATTCCAATCCTGCGTCGATACCAAACACGTACTGGTACCGGGTCTGAGAGTTCGCATTCAAAAATCGGTTGGTTTGATGGTGCTGCGACATTGATTTTATTTCAGGGCGTGTATATACAGAGCCGATCAGGTTTATGTTATCCTGTATGCCATGATTCATACTTGCTTCAGAAATAAACAAGGGTTTACTTCTGAAACCATCAGATAAAAAACCAATACCGCCTTCGAGCTTTATTTTAGTTACGTAGTTAAACAAAGAGCTATACCCGAATGTAGCAGAAGAGTTTATCCATTGGGTATCTCCGGCCCCCCCGGCGGAGTAATTGCCTCCTTTTACATTTATTGTTGCTGTGAATACATCATATATATCTGACCCTGCCCAGGTTTTTTTAAACCCGGATTGCACAAACTGCTCCGACTGGTTTCCTCTTAGAGCTGTGTTTGGGGCCTTCAAATCGATACCGATTAGTGTTCCGTTTAGATAAAACTCCCAACCTTCAAGCGCATTGCTATTATTTTCGAGAATAAACCCGGCGCTTGCACCCTGATATTCTTTTTTAGCCGTACCCGAATTATCGTTTGGAACGTTGGCAGAAAGATCGAACAAATGATTGAAGTCACTAAAAGCACTGGCTTTTACCGAAAATTTAGCACCGTTATTTAGCCTGGTACCATAAACGCCATCAATGTTCAGGAATCGAAAGCCCGAATCCTGGTTGTTTAGATGCCCATCCGAACTGCTAAAATCCAGATTTGCCGAAGCTATGCTGTTTTCATGTAACCGATGAAGTGCATAAGCTTCTATTTCGGGAGTTATAAAGGTTCCAAATCCGGCTTTAATGAAGGCACGGGTTCTTGGGGGCTTTTGCAGGATTATTTTTTGAGGCGGAGTTGGCCTGTCTAGCTGAGTAAGCACTATACTTGCAACGGCATCTTTATCCGATTCCATAAAAGGTGTTCTATTAGGGTCTATCCTGAAGATGCGTGGTTTTGGATTAAATCCTAGAATTGGTTGTCTGCGTATTCCGGGAAATCTTGCACGAAATTCACTTCTGATTTCAATGTCTTGGGGGTCTATTTCGGGAAGAAGGGAGTTTTGGGTATTTCCACTTTGGGCAAAAGCAGGCCCAACCGGGCAAAAGAGTAATAAGATGAATACAAGTAGAGATCTTTTCATCGCTTGATAAAAGTTTTGGGAATGTACTAAATTTTTAAAGCAAGGTTAACCTTGTAACGCTAAAAGATGTACTGAGCCAGTTCAGGCTTGCTCCCCTGTATTGGCAGAATGTTTTAGTACTATATATTTGTCTATTGCCAATAATACCGGCGTACTGATTATTATAACCGCCAATGTTGATGCGTGCGTTATGGTACCATATGCGAGGCCTGTTGCCTCAGGTACTGCATACAAAAGGAGCAACGCTTTAGTAACAAATAAATGATACGTACCCACACCACCCGGAGTGGGGATAATAATTCCAACAGCCGATACCATAGTGAGAATTAAAGCATCAGCGTAAGACAGCTCATATACTGTTTGGAGATCAAACATCCAAAACGGGATGTAGGTCATGCTAATGTAACATGCCCATATTAAGGCGGTGTACAAAATAAACAGTGGCCAGTTTTTTAATTCTTTTATAGCGAGTACGCCATCAACAAATGTTTTGCTGATCTCTTTGAGCTTTTCAAAACCGGTTGATATGATCTCAATTTTGCTGCTAAGAGCTCTTAGTACAAAATAGATAACGCCGATTGCAATAGCTCCGATGGCCAGATATTTGGCAATGAGTAGGGCAAAGGATAATAACACCCCAGAATCAGTGATATCAATGCCAAACAAGTTATTGAGTATTTCCGGGTCAGACACCATAAAAATTACTACAGAAGTCATAAGTAATATCAGGCTGAGCATGTCAATGATGCGCTCCAGAACAATGGTGCCAATAAGTTTACTGTTGCTTTCATCAACCTGGCGGGCAACATAAACGGGGCGCGTAATTTCTCCCAACCGGGCAAAAGGGATGTTCGATAAATAACCAATCATTACTCCGGTAAACAGAGTAATCCGGTGCGGAGTTTTTTCTTCATTGCTGAACAAAAGGCTCCATCGTTCGGCACGGATGAAATGTGATACTAGTGTTGCAAGAAAAAAGGGAAGTATCCATCCATAACTCATGTTTTTGGATGCTTCTAGAACCTGCTCAATTTCTACTTCTTTAAATGCAATCCAGAGAAACACAGCTGCTATGAGTATTCCGGCAAGTACTTTAAGAGTTGTTTTCAATAATCAGTACCTGGTATCTACAATTTCAGCATCCTGTGGGTAGCTCAATATAAATAGCTCCTCATTTTTAGGAAGAAAGGCGCCGTTTTTAAAGGTGGTGATAATCACATTTTCGGAAAAATCATAAGCCGTTATGCTTACCGGATTTGATTTACTATCCACAACAATTTCTACTTTTACAAAGGTTGCGAAGTCATCCCCGGTTGTCATCGTGATTTTGGTTGTTCCTTTAGCGGATGCTTCTTCTGTAATAGTGTAGGTCGAATCCACTCCGTTTAACATTCTGGATGGAGCAAAGTCGTCATCTTCTTCTGCATAATCACTGATGATGACACGATTCCTGTTCTCATCATACACTTTAGAAGTTGTTCCATCCACAATCAGTAACTGCTCTTCGCTGTCCAGTCGGTATTTATCCGATGCGACCCAGATCTTCCCATCGCTGGTAAGCGACTCGTTTGTGTAAGAATCTATATAGGTGTGTTTGAAGTCTGCTGCGAATACTTTGTTATTCTCAAAGTTTGATCGCAGTTTTTGAAAAGCTGTTTGCTGAGCTGAAATGCCTTTTATTCCAACAAACAGCATCACAAAAAGTAGTTTACAGATCTTCAAGTCCATCAAGTATTTCCTGAAGTTCTTCTTCGTCCTGAACGAGAACATCTCGCGCGGTACTTCCCTGATATGGGCCAACAATCCCTGCATTAAATAATTGATCAATAATTCTTCCGGCTCTGTTATAACCGATTTTTAATTTTCTTTGCAATAGCGAAACCGATCCCTGCTGATGAAGCATTACTACTTTTGCCGCAGCCTGGAACATTTCATCCATGTCTTCTAACGGATCGGGTATGCCTGCATTGTCCTCCTGAATAATTGGTAGATGGAAAGGTTCTTTATAACCCGCCTGTTGGCCGATGAATGAATTTATGCTTTCTACTTCTTCTGTGGATACAAATGCGTTTTGGAGCCGGGTCATGCCTGCGCCATTAGTAAATAACATATCTCCGGCACCTACTAATTGATCCGCGCCTCCCACATCTAAAATGGTTCTTGAATCTACTTTTGAGGCAACCTGATAGGCAATTCGGGCCGGGAAGTTAGCTTTTATCGTTCCGGTAATTACGTTTACCGAAGGCCGTTGTGTTGCCACCACTAAATGAATTCCAATTGCCCGTGCTAACTGAGCAAGCCGTGCTATAGGCTCTTCGATCTGCTTTCCGGCGGTCATCATCAAATCCGCAAGCTCATCAATAATTACTACAATGTAAGGGAGATGGCGGTGTCCCAATTCTTCATCCAGCTCTCCGGCTTTAAACTTTTTATTATAGGCCTTGATGTCGCGTACTAACGCCATTTTCAACAGGTCGTAACGATCATCCATTTCTTTACAAACACTATTTAAGGTTTCTAATGCCTTGGAAGTATCCGTTACAATGGGTTCGTCTGCATTAGGCAGCATAGCCAAAAAATGGTTCTGGATATTTCGATAGAGAGCCAATTCTATTTTCTTCGGGTCAATCATCACAAACTTGAGGTTCTCGGGGTCGCATTTGTACAAGAGGCAAGTGATGATTGTGTTAACCCCTACCGATTTACCTGAGCCTGTTGCACCTGCCATTAATAAGTGGGGCATCTTTGCCAGATCAATCATGAATACTTCGTTTTCGATGGTTTTACCAAAGGCAACCGGAAGTGTCATGTCGGTTTCCACAAATTTCTTTGTGTTGATGACCTGTTTGATGTACACTGTTTCCCGTGTACTGTTTGGTACTTCAATTCCTACCGCAGATTTCCCCGGAATGGGCGTAAGCATACGAAGGCCTTTCACCGCCATCGCCATTTTTAAATCATTCGAATAGCTTTCAATCTTGCTGATTTTTACATCCGGAGCTGGCTCTAATTCATATAAGGTTACTGTTGGCCCCACTATGGCGTTTATTCCCACTATCTCTATACGGTGTCTTTTCAGTTTATCAAGAATAATGCGTTTGTTCTCACGTATTTCCTCAAGATCAACTTCTGCACGATCATCTGAAGGCGTGTCCAGCAAATCCATAGTGGGGAACTTGTACCGAATTATAGGTACTTCTTTAGCCTTGTCCTGGTTGATCTTATCCAGCTCCCTTTCGTCTGCTTGTTCGTCGCCTTCACCTTTGAAAACGGCTACTTCAAGATCATCTTCATCATCGTCAAGCACCTCTTTTTCTTCAAGGGTTTTTTCCATTACCGCCTTCGGGCGGGTATCCAGGTTTTGCACGTTATGCTTTTCACTTTCAATGCGCTCGAGATCTTCTTCCTGAGATTTAGCCACGATATCTTCGATACTTGGGGCAGGTTCTGAAGATCCTTTTGCCTCTTCAATTTGGATTGCTTTGGCTTTTTTGTTCTCTTTCTCTTTTTTAGCTGCGTCCCTTTCAGCTCGTTTTGCAGCAAGGCGGTCTTCACGTTCTTGAGCTCTGATTTCTTTTTTTTCTTCGCGGGCTATTCGGGTGTCTTCTAATTTATGCTGAATGTTTTCGATCCAGAGCTTCAGGTTATCAATAGATTTCTGAAGGTCTCTGTCCCATAGTAACAGTAGTGTAACTATGGCAAGTAAGAAAAGAATTATTCCGGAACCAATACTGCTGGTAAAGTTTTGAAGTACTTTTGAAATAACAACTCCTGCACCTCCGCTCCATACTGAATCGGAAGGGAAATCAGCGTTGGCATTTGTCCACCCCAAAATGGTTGAAAGCAGCAGCATACTCCAGATGCCGAGAATTGTAATCCAGCCGAGTTCTTTATAGCTGCGCCTCCGAAAAATATGCCAGCCTTGGAAAAAGATGAGTATGGATAAAATAAAACTTGTGTACCCGAACATCTGATGAACTACAAAATGGGAGAGATATGCCCCAACCGGCCCCAGCCAGTTTTGCACCAGACGGGAAGAGGCATCGGTATTAAAAAGATCGGGAAAGGAAAGTGTACGGGCGTATTGGTAGTCTTCGGATGTATAGGACACAATACTTAACCCAAGCAGCACAGCGATTGCGATAATAATGACCCCAATGATCTCAACCTTTCGGTTGTCATCTATACCTGCTTTTGAGCTGCCTGCGGTATTTAGCTTCTTTTTAGCCATTTACATTTACTAAGATACCATCTTTCATGCCTGGTAGCACATCAAATTTATCAACCTTACAAACAAAAGAAATATCGCCTTCGGGTACAAGTTCTTTCAGGCGCATGGCGTGGTTACTTCCGTTAATGGCATCTTCAAGTTCATCTTTGTATTTCTGATATAAGCTGAATGCGATCTTTACACCGTCTTTGGTGTTCTTAGGTAATCTTCCTTTACACATTTTATAAATAACAGAACCGGCAAAAAGAGTGTCCTCTAAAGACATTTTTCCTTGCCACCCCGAGCAAACCAGAACCACATCATCGTCGTGCTCATCAAGTACCTTTAAAATACTTTTCTGGTTTAAAAAACATCCTACATATAACCGGTTTGCCAATGAAGCTTTTTTTATTGCCTTGGTTCCATTCGTTGTATTAATGATAAGTGTTTTATTAGTTACTGTATCTTTGGTGTATTCCAACGGTGAGTTCCCCAAATGGAATCCTTCAATTTTGTATCCATTTTGCTCACCACAAAGTAGATAGTCATTACTATCCATAGTTTGAGCAATACGTACGGCGTCTTCCATAGCACCTACGGGGATAATTTTTTTTGCGCCGTTACTAAGTGCTGTTACCATCGAAGATGCCGCTCTCAACACATCAATAATTATTGCAGATTTTCCTCTCAGTTCTTCTTCCTGGAAGGACTGAACAGAAAAATACACATCCATATAATCTAGTCTTGCCATCGTAAATTATTAAGTAAATCTCTCTTTATTTTTTGATAAAAGGAGGGCGTGTTATTGTTGCCTCTCCGGTTTTCTTTCGGATGGCAATGTGAATGGTATTGCCTTCAACAGCAAATTCTTTTTTCACATATCCCATCCCAATTCCTTTACCCAAAGTAATAGACATTGTTCCACTGGCAACTTCCCCGATTATGTTGCCGCTTTCATCCACAATTTCATATCCATGCCTTGGAATGTTGCGCTCATCGTTCATTACAAAGCCGACCAATTGCCGGGCATTGCCTTCTTCTTTCTTTTTTAGTAAGGCTTCTCTTCCAACAAAATCACCTTTCTCGAATTTGGTGATCCAGCCTAATCGTGCCTCTAATGGGTGGGTGTTTTTAGTGATGTCATTTCCATACAGGGCAAAGCCCATTTCAAGGCGAAGGGTATCACGGGCACCCAGCCCGCAAGGCTCTATTCCGAATTCCTCACCGGCTTCAAAAATTGTGTTCCACACAGTTTCTACGTCCACACCCTCGGTTTTAAAATAAAGCTCAAAGCCTTTTTCTCCGGTATAGCCTGTTCCGGATATAATCATATCAATGCCAGCCAGCTTTCCGGTTGTAAAGGCATAAAACCCAATACCAGCCATATCAACATCTGTAAGCTTTTGTAACGCCTGCGCAGATTTAGGCCCCTGAACTGCGAGTAAGGCATAATCATCCGAGCGGTTAACCAATTCAGCATTCATAGTATTCTGAGAACTGACCCAATCAAAATCTTTGTCAACATTTGCTCCGTTTACCACCAGCATGTATTCATTTTCAGTCAGCATATAAACGATCAAATCATCAACAATACCACCATCTTCGTAGCACATGCAAGAATATTGGGCTTTGCCGGGAACTAACTTTGAAGCGTCGTTCACCGTCACTTTTTGAATCAGATCAAGAGCGTATTCTCCTGAAATAAAAAACTCACCCATATGCGACACATCAAAAACTCCCACATCGTTACGAATCGCTTCATGTTCAGTTTTAATGCCTTTGTACTGCACGGGCATTTCGAATCCGGCAAATTCAACAAGCTTTCCACCTTCTTTTTGATGAATGGAATGAAACGGGGTTTTTTTTGACATCTTTAATTAAATACTTTTTAAACTCTAAAATGAAAAGTTAAGATTATTCTTATGAATACTAAAAAAAGATTGCATGCACATAGTTTCATTTATATTGCCGAGGCATCAATATCAGCGTGCAATGGAGGCATCTGTACAAACATGGTTGTTTGTTTTGGCCCCTGGTGGTATCCAGAGTACTATAATTTATATGCGTACCCAGACGAAGAGCATGTTAGCTGTGTTCATGATAGAGGAGTTGAAGATAATGGGTGTGTTACATTTGTCTGCGGTGTTTTTTGATGTGGAAAATTAAAATGAAGAATGGGCAATTTTTAAAAAATTTCTTTAAGCTTTTTGTGTTGAGCTTAGTTTTTTTTGGTTGCTTAGGTAATTCAGAAAAGAAGATTCACCCATCTCTACAAAAGCTTTCTAAATTTGAGCCGATAGACTTTTTTTTGGACATAAGTGCCGAATCAGAAGTAAAAGACTTGCTTGCTAGTTTGAATGATAGTTCGATTAAAGCTAAGATTAGATCAAAGAAAACAGATTCTTTATATACTCAGATTTTTGGAGTAAAGGAATTAGAGGTTGATGATTTTGGAAATATATACCTGACAAAAGATCAACTAAATTCTATTCTTGTATATAATAGTATGGGAGAGTTTATATATAAAATTGGCAGAGGGGGGAGTGGACCAGGTGAGTTTTTAGAGATAAGAACGTTCGAATTTAATTCAGATTTTTCAACGTTGTATGTTCTTGATAGAAATGAGATAGAAATTTTTAAAATGTCTAAAAAAAATAAATTTGAGCCTGATAAAACATTAATTCATAATCTTAGTATGTCACATGATTTATGTACGCTTAATGATAGATTATTTGTTCAAGGATTTAAATATGTTGCTACGGATTCAAATTCATTAAAAAAGGGAGTGTTTTCTCACGTTAAGACAACAAAATCTGTTCACGAAATTGATATAAATACACAAGAAATCAATAATTCTTTTGGTCAACTATACACTTCTTATTCAGGTGCCCCTCCTCTTGATGCAATGCTCTCAAGCACCTTTTTAAGTTGTAATGAAGATACAGATACTATTGTAACAGCACTTAAGCACTTCGCTTATTTTTTTGGTTACGGATCATCTGGAGAGTTAAAGTGGACTTCAAAAATTGAAAATTTTAAATATCCGGCAATAGAAGAACTGGATATTAAATCCCCAACTGTAGGCATAAGGTTTGGGTCTGGGGGAGGAGAAATCTTTAACTTTCTTTTACCGATACAAGAATATAGAAATGGGTTTTCAATAGTTCAGTTTGGTACCCAATTGACAAATCAATCGCTAAAAGAGTTTATAAAAAATAAAGATGCTTCTGAAACTGAGACAGATATAAAGCCTAATACCGTTTTAATTAATACTTCTAACGGTGAGCTAATGTATGATAATTCTTTTAAGGGGCGCTATATGAGTGCCAGTCAAAATTTCTTTGCAATTATTGGAGATGATGAAACTGATTTCAATTCATTTTCTTTACCTGAAGTGGTTATTTACGAAGCAAGATGAAGTTGCTCAATACTAAAGCAGTTTTACTTTATCTTGCTTTATGCTGCATTATTATGGCCTGTAGTAAGGCTATGCCCAAAGGGAGTTCTCCTGGTTATTTTAACAATCATACTGAATTGGCAATAGAAGAATTGGAGGTTTTACCTGTCATCTTTTTACCACAAAATGAAGCGGTTGACATTCATTCCCTGAGTGATGCGAAGCACAGACTTAAAACTATGCTTAATATTGCCCGGCAAACATACAAAGAGCTTTTAAATATTGATCGATCATTTCTTATATCGGATTCAGGGATAGAAATATATTCAGCTCAACAATCTTACGCCGATTATCAACAAACAAATCCCGACATTGCTCATCGAATCGTCAAAGAGTTATTCGAATGGCAAAATGATGATCGTATGTTGTCGAATAAACTATATCTGGTGATTGTTGTAAATCAGCATGACAATAATTTAGCAAAAGTGGGTGGTGGCAGAACATTTAATGGCCAGCCTGGCAGTGGTGGAGCTATTGTTCTGATGGAATATTCGTCTCTAGTTAATGATCAGCCTTATCCCTTTTTATCTACTTTAATTCATGAATTAGGCCATGGGTTTGGTTTAAGCCATGTTGATTGTTTGGGCTATGATATGTCTACAAATCCGTCAGTAATGTCATATAATTTGGATCATCATTCAAATGGTTCGGAATTAGCTGATGTTGATCTGCAATTTAATCCGGAAGAATTGTTTATTCTTTCCCAAAATGTAATGGCTTTCCCGGATTTTCAATTCAATCCAGCCTTGCATAATCCAGGCGGAAAAAATCTTAATTCAATAGAAAGTTGTTATTTAGGCCGCATGACTGATTTTATCGGGCCCATTTCACAAGAAGATGGAAAAGGGTATGAACTGTTTTTTAATGGTCGTAAAGTGAATGGTGTTGAAGCTGTTTTTTATACATTTTCACAAGCAAAAAAAAATTGTGAATGGAACGTAAACAATAAGCCTAATACTCAGGTTGAATGCCGTTTTAATGGTGTAAGCATTAAATAAGTTAGTTATGTCATGTCTTCAATAAAGTTTTGATAACTCAAGGGTAAGCCAGGCTTTTTGAAACGATATCTGGAATAATATTGAACCCAAAAATTCCTTGATAATCCCTCAGTTTCTAATAACAATGCGAGAACGTGCTTACACGGCTTCAACTGCTTCCTCATATACTGGCACTGCCCAAGTAAAGCAGGAGACAATCTTGGTCAGCGCAAATGTTGCAATAGAGTTGTATCTGTTACTTCAGGAGGAACTAAAAAATAAAATATTTAAAAGGGCAAACTTAATTGCTATAACACTGAATTGAATTCTCCCTATCTTTGTTTTTTTGATACTGAAAGAAAAACGATCGCACTAAAGTTATGGCAATTCAAAAAGAGCAAATTAAGACTGCACTCGCTCATGTTCTGCATCCCGAAGAAAAGCAAGACCTTGTTTCCCTGAATATGATCCAGGACATCATTGTGCAGGACAAATACATTTCGTTTACGCTCGAAATGCCGGAAAAGAATGAAGCATTGGCTCAGCACATTCAGTTAAAGTGCGAAGAAGTAATCCATAATTTTATCGACAAAGATGCCGTGGTGGATATACAGGTTGGTATTAATGTTTCGAAAAGAAAGCAGCAACCCGGGCAGACTACCCAACCTCAGCAGCAGAACATACTGCCGGGAGTAAAACACATTATTGCAGTGGCATCCGGGAAAGGTGGAGTGGGTAAATCTACTGTTGCGGTAAATATTGCATCAGCACTGGCAAAAAACGGAGCTTCTGTTGGCTTGATGGATACAGACATTTACGGGCCAAGTATTCCTACTATGTTTAATATCTTTGATCGCCCAAACATCACTACACAAAAAAAACTGATTCCTATTGAAAAGCATGGAATCAAAATGGTGTCGATGGGTTTTTTGGTAGATGTGAATCAGGCCATGGTTTGGCGTGGACCGATGGCAACAAGTGCCGTCAAACAATTTATGACAGAGGTAGAATGGGGTGAACTTGACTATCTGATCATGGACCTTCCTCCCGGAACCGGAGACATTCAGCTTACCATTGTGCAAACTGTTCCGCTTAGCGGAGCAGTGATTGTTTCCACGCCGCAAACCGTTGCTTTAGACGATGTTCGCAAAGGTGTGGCTATGTTCCAAAAAGTAAACGTTCCTGTGCTTGGCGTGATTGAAAACATGGCGTATTTCACTCCACCGGATATGCCGGAAAAGAAATACCACATTTTTGGAGAAGGCGGAGCTAAACATCTTGCACAGGAATTGAATGTACCTGTACTGGGAGAAGTGCCTTTGGAACAACCTGTTCGGGAAGCCGGCGATAACGGAACCCCTATTGTACTGGCAGATGATGCAACTCCTGCCGCTCAGGCATTAATTCAGGCAACTGAAGCAATGAAACAGCAGCTTGAATTACGAGCTGAAGAAATCGGCAATACTCAAAAAGTGGAGATAAAATTCCGGCCGTGAGCATAGTTTCTCTCCTTGATTTAGTTGGTACTTTTGTATTTGCCATTAGCGGGATACGAATGGCTGGAAGAAAAGAACTGGATATTTTTGGAGCGGCAGTAATTGGTTTTGCAACGGCAATTGGCGGGGGTACAACCAGAGATATTTTATTGGGAGCCCAACCCATTACCTGGATTTCAGATATTACCTACCCAATCGTAATTTTATCTGCTATCCCGTTTACATATCTGATCCGGAACCGGTTGAATGACATCAATAAACCACTCTTTTTGTTTGATACAATCGGGATTGCCTTATTTACTATAAGCGGAATGGAAAAGGCTTTAAGCCTGGGGCTGAATCCTTTTATGGCGGGAATAATGGGAATGACTTCAGCAGTTGTTGGTGGAATTATCCGGGATGTGCTTTGCCGGGAAGTACCATTGATCTTCAGAAAAGAAATTTATGCTACGGCTTGTTTGATGGGCGCATTGGTTTTTTATCTTGGAATCTTATTTGAGGTTCCCGAAACCTTGAACTATTTCATTACCACGGGAGTCATAATCAGTATTCGAATTGCTGCTATCAAGTTGGATCTTCAACTCCCAAAGATGAAGGTTTAACTTCACAGCATCTTCACATTTCAACACTACATTTTTTTCAACCAAGACTCTTCATCATGTTTGAAAGATATTTTAACAAGGTTGATTACGCCATTACCCATTGGATGGCTGAACACGGAATTAATACACTTCGGATTGGACTTGGAATTATCTTTTTGTGGTTTGGAACATTGAAGTTTTTTCCGGGACTAAGCCCGGCCGAAGAATTGGTTCGCAATACAGTTTTCTTTGTCGAACCGGAATTTTTTATCCCAGTTCTTGCTGCATGGGAAGTGCTTATCGGCATTGGGTTAATTGCAGGAAAGCTTATGCGGATTACTTTACTCTTACTATTTTTGCAAATGCCTGGAACCCTCTTGCCTGTTTTCATTCTCCCTGAGGTAGTCTGGACTTCATTTCCATTTGGGCTTACCCTGGAGGGGCAGTATATCGTAAAGAATTTGGTACTGGTAAGTGCGGGCTTAGTATTAGGGGCAACAGTTAGGGGTGGCAAATTGGTAAGTGAATAATACCTGGTCGTAAAAGATTCTGAATCAATATTGCCTCCCAAGGGATGCCAGCTGCCAAATTAAAAAGTCATCCAGAGCGGAGCGATGGATCTTCACAATCAAGAGATTGCTTCGCTCTGCTTGTCTTTGCCGAATCCAGCCTCGAAAACTCTCGGAATCGGGAGCAGGAAGCTAGTCTCCTAAAGACAGGTTCTCTTACAGCTACAAGAACAACTGAAAGCTATTTTTGAGTCAATTTACTCACCAAAATAGTTGCCAGCCCTCCAGCAATAAAAGCCGGCACCAATTCATACATATTGCTTTTTAAAACCGGAATGAAGTACCAGATAATGGTTACGGCTGTTCCGGTTAGGATTCCGGCAATTACTCCTTCTTTGGTAGTCGCTTTCCAGTAAAGTGCTAAAATAGAAGTCGGCCCAAGGGCAGCTCCTAACCCCGCCCAGGCAAATAGCACCAGCCAGTACACCAAGTCTTCAGCAATCAAGCCGAAAAGGAGGGCAATAATTACTAACCCAACCACTACCAAGCGGCTATAGAGAACCAGTTTTTTTTGAGGAATTTCTTCGTTTTTCTTAATGATTTTCTGATACCAATCCCGAACTACACTGGAAGCTGCTACGAGTAACTGCGAATCAGCAGTGGACATAATTGCCGCAAAGATAGATGCAATTACAATTCCAAACAGGATCGGATGCAAATGAATCTGGGCCAAAAACGGATACAGGTTTTCAGGATCGGCAGCAGGAAGAGATTCAACGGAAGAAAAATACGCTCGTCCAACCAGCCCAATTAAAACCGCTCCGCCAGCCATTACTATATTCCAGAATGTTCCAACCGCAGCAGCGAACTTCAGATTCTTTGGATCGTCAATGGCCATGTACCGGGAAAGTATATGTGGATTTCCCGGTGAACCCAATCCAATGCCAACAAATCCAATAAAAGCTCCCACAGAAAATGAAAAAGGGTCAATTAGAGCTGAGTCCTGGATACTGAGTTGATTGATCATTGCTTCCCATCCACCCAAATCCTGAATAGCGATTACAGGAAGAAGCACCAACGCAAAGATCATAAAGAAAGCCTGAAATGCATCTGTGAGGCTTACCGCGAGAAACCCGCCAAGTACGGTATAGGCCAAAATGATTGCTGCTGAAAGTAACACCCCGGTATCTTGTTCAATACCAAAACTGGAAGAAAACGCTTTTCCTCCGGCAACGAACTGTGCAGAAACATAGCTTACCATGAAAATCAAAAACGTAAACAGAAGAATAGATCGAAGTGTACCTGATTTATCCCCAAACCGTTCAGCAAAAAAATCCGGAACCGTGATACAGTCATTTTCTTCTGAAAATTCACGGAGCTTTTTTGCATAAGTGAGAAAAAGAATGAGTTCAACAACAGTATATCCAACCACGGCCCATATCGCTGAAAGCCCGCGGGTATAAACCAACCCTGTTACACCAAGCAAAAGCCAGGCACTTCTTCCTGACACAACAGCGGAAAGAGCAATGACCATTTTGTTCATTTTTCTTCCACCAATAAAAAACTCGCTAATTCCCGAAGAAGAAAAGCGAGCTGAATAAAGTCCAATACCTATAAGAAGAACAAGATAACCTATGAATGCGTAGATCGCATATTGGTCAACGGCTAACTCAAAAACCTGAGATTCGTTCATTAGTTAATAGTTATTTGTTGTTGGGTGTAACCCTGATTTTCAAATAACCATTAACGAAATCACGGGAAGATACCCATTTGCTCATACATGATACCAATTTTATTGATAGCACTTATAAACGAAGCGGTTCTTAAATCGGTAAGATTATGCTCCTCTCTTAGTTCGGTTAATTGGTCGTAAGCAGTAATCATTGTTTCCTGAAGCCCCGAATCTACGAGGTCATATTCTGAAGCACCATGTGCCAATCTGTCCATTTCGTTTTCAGAAAACTTTTTGCCGGAGATTTTTTCTATTTCCTGAACAATTCGGGTCAGGCTTTCTTCATTAAATCGTTTGTTCATTCTTCCATAACGAACGTGCTGTATATTTTTTAACCACTCGAAATAAGACACTACAACACCGCCCGCATTCAAATATGCATCAGGAAGAATCAAAGCTCCGCGCTCTTTCAGCATTTCGTGTGCATCAGCAGTAGTTGGCCCATTAGCTGCTTCAGCAATGATTTTTGCTTTTACATTTGGAGCATTCTCTCCGGTAATCTGACTTTCAAGAGCAGCAGGAATTAAGATATCGCACTCCAGTTCGAGGGCATCTTTATTATTTGCAAGCTCTTTGGTTCCTTCAAAACCAATAATGCTTCCGGTTTCTTTACGGAACTCGACCAGCTTTTTAAAATCGATTCCATTCGGATCATAGATAGCTCCTTCCATTTCTGCTACGCCAATCAATTTGGCCCCGGCTTCAGCCATATAAAGAGATGCGTGATACCCCACATTACCGAGCCCTTGCACAACAAAGGTTTTGCCGTCAACCCCAACAGGCAGCCCCAAAGCATCCATATCCTTTTTTACGTTACAAGCTTCACGAATTCCAAAAAATACCCCACGTCCGGTGGCTTCTGTTCTGCCGCGAATACCGCCTTGTTGAATGGGCTTACCGGTTACACAAGCCTCAGCATTAAGATCGTCGCTCATTTGGCGGTATGTATCCAGAATCCATCCCATTTCGCGCGCTCCGGTACCATAATCGGGAGCCGGCACATCAACTCCGGCACCAATGAATCCTTTTCTAACCAGCTCATAAGTATAACGCCGGGTAATTCTTTCCAACTCGCTCACGGAGTACTCCCGGGTGCTTATTTTAACGCCGCCTTTTGCTCCACCAAACGGAACATCCACAATGGCGCATTTATACGTCATAAGAGCAGCAAGTGCCATCGTTTCATCTTCATCCACTTTATGGCTGTAGCGGATTCCACCTTTCGTTGGTGTTTTATGATGACTGTGTTCTACTCTCCAACCCTCAATTACCTCAACATCTCCGTTATCCCTGCGAATGGGAAAAGCAACATGATAAACGGTGTTACAAACTTTAATTTGGTCTAAAAGTCCTTGATCAAAACGAGTATATTTTGCGGCCTTATCGAAATTTTTATTTACCTGTTCGTAGAATTTATAGTGCGACATGTTGAATTTTTGTTAATGCTTGTTGTGCAAAAGGATGGTCGCAATAATATCATTTATAAACAAGAAAAAGCAACGCTCAATTTTTGGAAACAGGTAACGAAATATGTAAGTGATCGGCTGTGCCTACATGACGGATGGTATGTAAACCCATTAACCGAATAGAAGTGTTTAGTACAATATTCCGGAACTCGGAATGGCCTTTGGTTCTTAGATCAATGGCATGTACATAGCCGTCTTTTTGGGGAAAATGAAGGGAACTTTGATGCAATGGAAGCCCCATTTTTGCATAATCTTGTTCTGTTCTTTTGATGTCTGTGATAACGAGATCTGCTTCAGCTAAAGTGGTAGTTGCCACAGCAACTCTTAGAATAGGATGAAGCGATCGGTAAACCTCACGAACAGATTCTGTTTTGGCGTTTACACTTGAAAGATACAGCAGTCCGTACAGGCAAAAACCTCCTACTAGGGCCCCGGTGCCTCCTAAGCTAAATCGCATTAACAGTTTTTTGTTTTGAACCTTCCTGAACAGAATAATTATATAGGCAAGCAAAAGAAGAACAGTTGTGCCGATGCCGCCTGCTAAAGAAAGCCAACCGTTCCAACCTTGTTCTACATTCAGAAAAACAGACGTTCTTATAAGAAGGAAAAACGGGAGAATAGTAAGAGTGGTTACTAATAACAGCCACAACCCAAAGTGAATAAGTTTTCTTTTGAAGGAAAGTGGTTTTACTTTTTCTTCACTAGAAGGCTGTGAAAGATAATCAAACTCCTGATTTGGCTGAAGCAGCCATTCTATATCTTTTTCCGAAACGCGTTCCATGCGCCTTACACGAGCATGTATTGCTCATGTTGCGCTACATCATCCCCGCTGATTTTGCCGGATCAGGAATGGCAGGCTTTGTAACGTTATAATTAGTATAACAGCCATAAAAATTGCTTCGGTGGGATTTTCATAAATAGCCCTTCCCAAATTATTTAAATGAAAAGCCATCAATAATCCTGCATTGAAAAGAGAAAATGAAAAAGCCCGTGGCGTTCTTAACCAAAGCATAAAACCTGAGAACAAACTCACAAAACCAATTAACAGTTGAGAGATGTACATGAATACCGGGATATCCTGGTTATCAATAGAAAATAAGTCTTTTTGATTTGCAGCGGCCAAATCCAAACCTGATGAAACAGCCATATAACCACCAACCACAATCAAAAATGCGAGCAAAAAATGGTGAATGTTTCGGTCTTTTCGATTCATCTGATAGTAAATAGAATTTTATATACAGTTGTGAATGCTTATACCAATCTCCCTTCTTTTGTTCCCATTTTAACTTCATTATTGGAATATTATGGTATCAAAACCACCTTCCCAATATTTCTTCTGTCTTCGATGTAACGGTGAGCTTCTCCGGCTTTTTCGAGGGGAAAGGTTTTATCCACATGATGGCGAACCCATCCGTCTTTTACTCCCTGAAGAATAGCATTCATCCAGGCGGCGGCTTTTTCAGGTTCGTGCCAGAGATGCCCCAGGTTTACTCCATATACTCCGCGGTTTTTATCCAACAGTGAAAGAGGTTTGTAGGTAGGCATCGCTAAAACAGTTTTTATGAGTTCCAATTTAGCAGCCAATCCACCTGACGAATTTTTGCTTGCTACAGAAATACCAAACATTCCCAGCTTGCCGGTTGCCCGAAGTGCTTTGTAGCTTTTCTTCCATTCCTTTCCTCCCAGCGGGTCGGTAACTAACTCAACTCCCCGGTTGTTAGTGAGCTTCATTAGCTCATCGAGCCAATCTTTATTACGGTAATCAATAGCATAATCTAGCCCTCGCTCTTTCAAAAACTCATGTTTTTGCTCACTGGCCGTTCCATAGGTGGCAGCACCAATATGCTTTGCAATGTCCAGTTGAGCAAGCCCAACACCTCCTCCGGTATTGTGAATGAGAACGGATTCCCCTTTTCTTAACCCGCCCATGACTACCAACAATACCCACGCAGTTAAATAGGTTACCGGAATGGAGGCGGCTTCCTCAAAGGAAAGTGTTTCCGGTTTTTCATATACCTGATTTTGTTTTAAGGCTACCTGTTCTGCCTGTCCTTTAAATCTGCACAATCCGATTACTTCTTTACCCACCCAGGAAGCATCAATTTTTGACCCGGCTTCTTTCACAATTCCCGAAACTTCATAACCCATTACGCAAGGGGTTTTGGGTCCATCGGGGTACAGACCCTTGCGGGCAAGAATGTCTGCGAAGTTCAGCCCCGCCGCTTTTACCTCAACAATAAGTTCATCTGCTTTCGGAGAAAGATCGGGAGCTTCCTGTATTTCAAGTACATTATAACTTCCGGTTTTGGTGTTTACCAGCTGGCGCATAAGCATTGGATTTTTTTTGAATGAAGTAACCCAAAATCAGGTTAAAAGAATGAATAAACAATCTGTTAATATCATCTCTCTTATCAAATTTATATTTTAAGAGAAAAAATAAGGTCGGGGCTTCTGATGTCAAAAAAATTTGTCTCAAATAAAGACGAAACAGTACGGATGTTTGAAAATGATTTTCTGGAGTCATTAACAAAGATTCACTTTTCTGTTCCACTCATATTGTATGTCCCGATTATCGGATACTTTATATTCCTATCGGCAACAACTTATGAGAAGAGCGTTCTGATTATTACAGGGCTTTTTTTGGCGGGATTTTTTTTCTGGTCGGTGTTCGAGTATATACTGCATCGATACATTTTTCATTATGAACCTAAAAGCAAGTTTGGAAAAAGGGTGCATTTTATATTCCACGGTGTGCATCACGATTATCCAAACGACTCTATGAGATTAGTGATGCCTCCCATAGTTAGTCTTACCCTGTTCGTGGTTTTTTATTTCATCTATAAATCGATTTTTGGGCTGGAATGGATGCATTCATTTTATGCAGGGTTCATATTCGGGTATTTGATATACGATATCGGGCATTATGCTATGCACCATTTTAATATTAGAAACAGGTTTTGGCTCAAGATAAAAAGGCATCACATGCTCCATCATTATAAAGATGAGCATAAAGGATATGGAGTGAGTTTTCCGTTTTGGGATAAGATTTTTAAAACAGATTTTGAGAAGAAGAAGTAGGTTTCGTTATTTGTAAAGTATAAAACTATAGAATGCGAAGGCTATGAAGCCTCCTCGCAAATTGATCCGGCTATTTTTTTCAAAAGTGATGTAACAGAATCGGGATATGTTGTATCCATTTCTAAAGCCTGTGCAGCAATGGTTGACATATTATAGCCAGAATTTTGTTCCTGCATTACAAAGGCGGTATAAAGAGTGTCGCTTAAGTGTGGTTGAATTAGCTTTTCGATTTCTGCAATTCCATAATCAGAACAGGTAATTTCTGCTTTTTTGTTGGTGCAAGTACATAAGGCTGCTATAACAGTTAAGGTATAGAAACAAGTTTTCATCTCAAGCTGTCAGAAAGGTAAATCATCATCCAGATCATCAAATTCGTTTGTGTCAACGGTGAAGTCTTCAGAGCCTGGGGACGACAGCTCTGGGGCATTTTGCTGGCTGCTTCCAGCTTCTACTTTCCAGGCTTTAACATCAGTGTACCAGTTTCCCTTGTATTCACGGCTTTGAATATCTATAGAAACGGTTACGTCTGATCCTTCCTGAACAGGTTGTGTATCAATAGAATCACCCCATTGGGTAATACATACTTTCCTGGGGTATTTTCCGGGAATTTCAAGAATAAAATCTCGTTTTTTCCAGGGTCCGTTTTTCCCTTCTCCTGATTGTTCATTCAAAATTTGTACTACTTTTCCGGTAAGTTGTAAATTCATAATCAAAAATTTGAAAGGTTATTAGTTAAGCAAGAAATGCCAGATTAATATTTTAGAGAGTTTACACAAACTCTTTAAAGAGAACATGATTTTACGGCATTTTTCTTTTTTAGCTGGAAAAAGGAAATACAATTCTGTGACAATTTCGTAGTTTGAATTTTGTACATTGCTTTATATTCACTTTAATGTAAAATGAAAAAGCAATAGACTTAAAGAGAATTCTGTTGTTTAGAAACAGCAGAAATGATACTAAATTTTATTTACTGACAAATAATTTATACTCATGAAGATTAAACTAACCCTGTTCACTATTCTGGTTTTTTCTGGTTTCATCAATGCTCAGAAATCAGATGTTATAAGGTTTAATACAATTAATAAATCAGAATTGGTTAAAGCAAAAGCCGGTGCAAATCTTATCAATTACGAATTGAATGACTCGATATTCGAGAATAAGAATTTAAATACCGGAGATGTTATCGAAATAGAAACGTTATCCGGAAAAGAAGTTTTGCGGATCTCACGTATATCTGAGTTTATTCCAGGGACCATATCAATGAGAGCAGTATCAGATCAGGATGAGAGTAAAGTGTTCAGTTTTACTTACCATAAAGGTATTTTAAAGGGCATTTATCACGAATCGCATGAAGAAGCCCATTTTTTCCGTTTCAATTCTAAGAAAAAAAGCAACTACATCACAAAACAGAAGGAAGAAGAGTTAGCGTGTTCTTTAGAAATATCGGAAGAAGAATTTGTTTCTATGTCTAAGCTCTCCGAACAAAGAATTTCGGTTGGTAGTAAGAAAAAATCAGAAAGTTCAAACAATGGCACACTAGGAGTTAATTTAGAAAATAATACTACTGTGGATATTTTAATAGCTTATACAAATAATGCTGAGTTATGGGCTGTCTTAAATGGAGATTATGTAGATATAAATGGTGAGATAGCTCAAGCTATGAATTTATCACAAACAGCATTAGACAACAGCAATATTCCTGTTACTTTAAGAGTAGTGCATATAGAGAAAGTCGATTATGATGAATCTTCGAACGCAAGCTCCGGTGAAAGACTTCGAGTACTTACAGCATCTCCAAGTTTCAATCCTTTTGGAATTACAGATGGAAAAATGGATGAGCTTCATCAGTTAAGAGATCAATACGGAGCTGATTTGGTTACGTTATTTGCTCAAGTTGATGACACAGGGGGTATTGCTTGGAGATTATCAAATAGAACAGGGAACCCCTCATTTGGCTTTTCTCTTAACAGGGTTCAACAAGTTTCAAGTGGTTATACAGTAGTACATGAGTTTGGGCATAATATGGGTAATGCACATTCTAGGACACAAAGTGTTCAAACAGCAGCTGCTACTGGAGGAGTATTTCATGAATCAGTAGGTTACCAAAATTTTCTTGCGGGTACTCATACCGTAATGGCGTATAGCGCACCAGGTTTAACAAGGGTTCCAGTTTTTTCTGATCCAGACTTGCTTTGGCAGGGTAGCCCCTCAGGATCACCTAGTTCGACTGGGATTACCAATGCTGCACTTAGTATTAAAAAAATCAAAAATGTAATTGCTTCTTACAGATCAACAAAAACAGATTCTCCTATTCCAGAAGTTTCTACTAACAACATTACGGTAAACATGAATAGGGAAGAAAATTTTAATGTTTCTTTTGATATTCAAAATTCAGGAGCCTCCAATTTAGATTACTCTATTGATTTTGAGTTGCCTAATAATCTTGTTTTAAAAAACAAACAGAACTTAGTTTTTACTGACTCAGCATTAGCTGATACCCTAATTGCAACAAGTTTCGAATCAGAAGAAAATTTTAGCACTGCATCGTACTCTGCTATTAATTCCTGGCGGTCATTTTCTGACGATGCAGTATTTTATATCGAAAATGATACTGCAACAGATGGGACTAATCATATACGTTTTACAGGTTCGGGATCAGGAAATGCAAAGTTTTTATATAGTCCTTTTTTAGCAGGACTTACATTCGGCTCATATAAAGTATCCTATAATATTCGAATTCCGGATATTACTGGAATTGAAAATGAACAATTTGATTTAATTTTATACGGAAACGCTGGCACTGCTAGCGCAGGTATAATCATAGATCAAGGACAATTTTTTATTCGAGATAAAGATGAAGTTGGCAATGAACAATACGTTTCAACTGCGGTAGCAGTACAAGCGGGAGATTATCATAATATTGGAATCGAGTACGAGGCAAACAAAGGTGTTGTTAAATATTTAATTGATTCTGTATTTATTGATGAAGTGCCATTTGCAAAATCAGATAATATTCCATCAGAGTTGCTAGTGGTACATGCAAATAGCATGGCAGAAGCGTATATAGACATCGATGAATTCACAGTAATAAAATACGGTAACCCTTACCCATGGTTAATTGTAGAAGAACCTTCTGGATCGATTGGGCCTAACTCTACGGGGAATGTGATTTTATCTTTTAATACAGTAGGTGTGTTGTCAGACAGTTACTTTGGCTTAATGACTGTTACTACAAATAATGATGGAGTAAATAAGTTTGAAGTTCCAATCGAGCTAAATGTGAGCAATATTGTTTCAAATGAAGACGATGAGGATGTTGCTTCTTCTTTCCAGTTGAAGCAGAATTATCCAAATCCTTTTAATCCAAGTACTACAATCAACTTTGTACTTCCTGAAGCGTCAGAAGTATCATTAAAAGTTTTCAATATGTTAGGGCAAGAGGTGGCAACGTTAGTTGATGGAAGAATGACAGCAGGTGCACAATCTCTTCAATTTGATGCAAGTGGATTAGCAAGCGGCGCGTATGTTTATACGTTAAAGGCGGGTAATTTTATTCAAACCAAAAAAATGATGCTTATCAAATAGTTGTTAGATAAGGGTGCGAAGTTAATTAGCTGATTTTTATTCTTTCATTCGGCTGAATTTTAAGGCTGAGATCATCCAATTTGGAAGATTCTTCTTAGGGTTGCGTTTAGTCATATCAACAAACCAACCAAGCTTTTTCATAATAGGTACCTTATGGGTTTCCACAAACTCAATCAATGTTCCATCCGGATCTTCGATATAAGTAAAACGTCCGGCAGCTTCTCCCATATCAAAACTATCAGCACTATCAACAGTAAAGGGAAAGCCTTTAGCAACGCATTCTCTTTTTAAGGCATCCATTCCTTGTATATCAAAACAAAGATGAATAAAGCCGAGATCTCCCCAATACCGGTTTTCAAATATTTTATTGGGTTCCCGCCCAATGGCACTTACTAATTCAATTTCTGTAGGGCCGAATAGTTTACTGAATCCTCCTTGTCTTGGTTGTGAATGCCTTAGTAAGACTCTTCGGTATTTTCTTTTGCCGGAAGGAAGGCCTTCAAAATCCTCGAAGATATCTGTTTGATCGTATATAATTTCATCATAGCCTAAAACATCCGAATAAAGAGTTCGGGCTTTATCAATATCTGCAGAGCCAATTACTGCCCCTGAAACACCTCCTGTTAAGCGTTTTTCCTTGGTTTTAAACCAGCCCAACCCTTTTACTACCTGGAAGATATTTCCATTCAGGTCTTTAACAAAAAAGTTAAGGTCGCCGTCGGGGTTTTTTCTTAAAGGTGTTATTACATTCAACCCTGCGGTAACAAATTCTTCGTACGACTTGGCAACATCCCAGGATTTTATTTTAGCACAATTTATTCCCAGATCTCCAATTTGGAGTTCAAACCCGGCAGCTACAGGTTTCCGGCTGGTGTATTGCCAAATTTCAAACCCACCACCGCCGCGCATGCTCATGGTTAAAATAGCTGTACGGTCATGTGGTTTTCCTCCTGTATATGGCAGCATCAAATTCGCAGTAGCAGAATCTTCAAAAACTTTGATATCCATTCCAAAATAGTTGCGATACCATTCGGTGGCCTCGTAAACATCAGGGTTACCGATTCCAATTTGCTGAATTCCTGAAATTACTTTTTCCATCAAAAAAAGGTGAGTTTTAGCCTAGAAACTACGAAGAAATTCTTTGAACTTTGAAGTGTTATAATTAGCCATTCCTTTTCTTTCAGAAACAATATTACCCTCTGGAGAAATCACATAGGTTGTTGGTACTACCGTTGAATTATAGGTGGCAGGTTTTCTTCCGTTCAAAAAATAAACAGGAAAAGTATAGCCTTTGCGATTTATATATGAGCGGGCTTTGTTAAAATCTTCATCCAGAGAAACCATCACAAATTGAATACTGTCGTTGGCAACATCTTGGTAAAGAGCATGGATGTTCGGCATTTCGGCAATACATGGAGGGCACCAGGTTGCCCAGAAATTCAGAAAAATGGTTTTATTCTCAAATTCTTTAAGGGTGAGCGTGGTATTCTCATCCATACTTAAAAGTGGAAGAGTATAACTGGCTTTTTTCACGTTTTCGAGATTAGTCTCGGGTGTTATTAATCCTGTCCAGAGTAAAACCCGTTGCAGGTTTCCAATTACAGGTACATGTAATCCGGTTGCATAAAGAACAGCAATAGTGCCCAGGAGGAGAGCCCATTCTGCTAATTCTCTTTTAAACGATTTAGTTTTCTGTTTTTCTTTTTTCACCTCATTCCAATAAAAAAGCCCGATCATTTTATATGACCAGGCTAAACATAGTGAAAAAGTATTATTTGTAGGAGAGGGTTAGTTCTACCCTGCTATTCTTAATTCGACCTTGCGCAGTGTCATTTGTTGTAACAGGACGGGTTTCTCCATAGCCATCGGCCCGAATTCTATCAGCGTTTATACCCCTATTTACTAAGTGCTTTTTTACGGCTTCTGCTCTTAAGCGGGATAATTTAAGGTTAGATGCGCTGTCTCCACGATTATCGGTATGGCCTTCAATACTTAACCGAAGGTTTTTATCAGAGTTCATAATTTTTACTAATTCATCAAGATCATCCAAAGAGGTGGCATCAATGGTGGCTGAGTTTGTTGCAAATAACAGATTGTTAAAAATTAAATCCAGCTTTCTGCGAACTTCTGCATGTACTTCCGGGCAGCCTTTGTTCGGCTTAAATCCTTTTAGTGCAGGGCAGTCATCTTCTTTATCGATAATGCCGTCGTTATCACTATCGGGGCAGCCGTCAAATTTAGTTGTTCCTGCAAAAGCCGGGCAGAGGTCTGCGGAATTTTTTATACCGTCACCGTCGTCATCCGGGCATCCTTCAGTTTCCGGGGTTCCTTTTTCGTTTGGGCATGTATCTTGTGTGTCCGGGATGTTATCTCCGTCTGAATCAGCACACCCTTTAAATTCTGTTGTCCCGGCTATGTTTGGGCATGCATCCTCAAAATCTACGATGCCATCGTTGTCACTATCAGGGCAGCCGCGGTTTGCGGATGCTCCGGGAGTATCGGGGCATAAATCTTTTGAGTTAATAATTCCGTCCTCATCATTATCCGGGCAGCCATTTGCCGCTTCTGTTCCGCGGATATCCGGGCAGGCATCCATTTTGTCTTTAATACCATCTCCATCAGTATCTTTATTTTTTGAGCCGGAAAGCCGGAACCTTAGTCCTACAGAATGTATGAGGTAATCATCGTGATCCCGGTTATCTATGGAGTTGTTGCCATCAATGCGATCAGAAAAAGTTCTGCTATACGTTGATTTCAACTGTAAAACAGCTCCCTTAGAAATAGGAATATCTAAACCTGCTGTAATGGGAATATGAGGGTAGATATTGTTCTTGATTCCCTTGTCTTCACCAAACATATATGTAGCTCCTGCTCCGGTACCAATAAACGGTTGAATGAAAGCGTCTTCACTTAAAATCACATCGTTAGCAAAGTTAAAACTGAGTATGAGATTAGTATTAATAAAATACTTGTTGAAGCCGGCCCCGTTAAAGTCGGTATCCAGAGATCCGAAACTTGAAAGAAAACTCAGATCGAAAGAGTTGTTCAGAAAGCGGTGAACCCCAAACCCTGTGGAGATATCATCTAACGGGTTAGGCAGGGGCATTTCGTTATCAAAGTCGCCATCATATTTGTGGCTACCTATAGCTACAGATAACCAGGTTTTATTGGCAGAGGTTTGAGCAAAAACTCCTTGAAAGGATAATAAAACCCCAAAAAAGGTGAACAGTATCTTATACTTCATGTCCCACTGGTTAATTTAGTTATGTTCTATAACTAAAAAGTACAGATTATGTTCCTTACCGGGAATTTGAAAGCTTTAATATTTTAGCGGTTTTGTTTAAATGAAGGAGGTGATTTCATTCAGTGGTTTCTTTTCTATATCAGGAACTTGTACTCCCTCTTCAGGATAACCAACTACCAAAAGCAGGAAAGGCTTTTCATTGTCAGGCCGTTTCATTACCTGGTTTAAGAACCCCATTGGGCTTGGGGTATGGGTGAGCGTAGCCAGTCCTGCATTATGCAGGGCAGTAATTAACATCCCGGTAGCAATACCTACCGATTCTTTAACATAGTAGTTTTTAATGCGATTTCCTTCCTCATCAAGGGCGTAACTTTCGGCAAAAATGCCGATCAAGTAAGGTGCTTTTTCAAGAAATGGTTTGTGTTCGTTGGTTCCAAAAGGCAGCAGATCATCTAACCAATCCTGTGGTGCCCGGCGATGATAAAACTCATGTTCTTCATCTTCGGCTGCTTCTCTCAGTTTCTTTTTTATATCAGCACTTTCAACAACGGCAAAATGCCAGGGTTGTTTATTGGCGCCATTTGGAGCTGTGCCTGCAGCTAGTATGCACTTTTCAATAATTTCTCTTGGAACAGGACGAGGCGAAAATTCGCGTACGGTTCTTCTTCGTTTTAAATCTTCATAAAAGTTTTCTGCACGTTTTTTCATTTCCTCAACGGGATATTCTTTATAGGCATGGTGAGGAATGAAGGTATAATCAGTCATTAAGTAATAGTTAATTTTAAGAGGTGTTTCTGTCTTGCTATTTAAAATAAAAATAGAAAAAGTTTTATTTAACAATACTTCCTTTTGCAAGCCACCATGGAAGAGCTTCAATTATAAGCCTTCCGGTTTTTACCGCTGGGTCTTTGCTTGCATATGCCAGGGCTTCTTTTTTTGTAGCAACGGCATATAAAGAAAAACCCTTTATCGCTCCGCCATCCCCGCCAGGCCCATTAAGTACTATAATTTCCTGTTTATATAAGTTTGCGAGGTAAGCAAGATGTTCTCTCTGAATTTTGGCTGCCTCTTCTTTATTCTGATCTCGGTTCGGGCCTTCTTTCAAAAAAACGATGAAGTATTTTTGCATCGTATAATCGGTTCCCTCCCAATTATATTCAAAAGTTTCAGGAAGCTTTGCAGCAGTTGTGTCTGTTTTCTGAGCGGCTGACGAAGTTACAATAAAAAGAGAGAGTAGTGATAAAAGAGAAAGGATTTTCATTTTGATCAATTTGTTTGTGCGATAAAAATTTTCCATTTGTAAAGTTCTTCCAAACGTTCTTTGTGGCGTTGCCTAAGTGTTAATTCGGAAAGTTGAGCCAGCCACTTATCTGCAATGTTTAAATAGTCGTGAAAAATCAGTTGATCTACAAATTGCTCATAGATATCAAACCAATCCGAATGTAACGAGTGTTTTTTTAAAGTTGCAGAGTAATCAGGCAGAAACTTACTGTGATGAAATTCTGCTGCTTTTGAAGTTGTAACCAACTGAACAGGATAATTCAGAAGGGCAAATAGCTCTGGCTCAGGATGAATGTTGTTATATCTGGATTGCAAAAAAGCAGACCAATTCAGCGAATCGGATCTCAATGAATGTGAGTATTTAAAATTACGGGCATTCGATAAAGCTAATTTTGGCGTAAGGGCTTCCATAAACTTTTGGGCTGAGGAGTAATCTCCTGAAAGAAAAAGAGCATCAGCGTGGAGTAACTCAAGAGTGAGTAATGAGTCCGTTTCGTTAAATGCATATAGTGCTGTGGCATACTTCTTGTTTTGTAATTGTTGCTGAATCCAGTCCCGCTTTACTAACTGATTATCAGGGTTGGTTTCAAAAAGTTCGTTGATGGTTTGCAACGCGCCAGCAGAATCCCGGTTCGCCATGTGGAAGTTATACTTATCCCATAATGCGGCTTCTTTAGAAACAGCATGCGGGCATTTTTTCTGAAACAAAGAGCGGCGGCTGAAAATGAATTCAGAGATTTGCTGGTCTATGGAATCAACTTTTACAGAGTCAAGTTGTTTATGCCATTCTTCTACCAAAGTGTCGAAAGAAACAGGGTAAGCAGATTCAAAATTATTATTTGGATAAGCTCTCTTAAAGTTATCAACGGGGTAATTATTCAATAAATATCGTACAAAGGAGCCAGCAGTTGTATAGCTAATGGAAGATGCAGAGCTATAAAATCCCGCATTAGACAAAGCTGTTTTCATTTGGTCAGGGGTAGGATACGAATCCTCTGCTGCTATGATCTGATCTAGTGTTGATTCCCGGGAAGCATCTGCTGCAATTGCTTCGGCTACGCCTTCTATCATTCCGATGCTCCAGCTGCCATTAAACAGGTTATTTCCAAATTGCTTTGAAATGGCGTGAACCAGTTCATGCTTTAATACACCATCCAATTGTTGTTTTGCGATATGGAGCTGATCCTGTTCCAGCCAGATAGGCACATAGCTTGTAAATTTAGCACCAACCAGTTTCTTTTTTTGCCAGGCATTTGCATAGATAAAACTTTCGATCTTACGGTTTTTGGGCCAATCAATGTTCAGTTCTTCAACAATTTGCTGAAAATGGAACTCATGTTTGGCTGACCAATACTCAGTCTCTTCTTCATTAAAACTGCTTTCATCAAAGTATAGATCGAAGTGTTGGGTTTTTTGATGTATTGCCAGCCGTTCTTTTAATGTTTCACGGGAAGTAATCACTCCCATTTCGTCCAGGTTTAAATAACAGAACAGCAAAGATGCCAATGCCAGAAAAGTGATCATCTTATTTTGGATTGAGCTATTCCAGTTCGGTAATACCCATAGTAAAACTATCCATAGAGTTGTAATCCACCGAAAAAAAAGCAGGCTGTCGGTTACTTTTAAGGTTTCGTCATAGATTGGCCCCGGCCATGTTCCCCAAACATGATTGAAAAAGTAAACCTGGGGCAGCGTAAAAAATTCAACCAGCCAACCAACCACACTTAAGATGAGTAATAATGTGATTGAAAAAATGAGAGGCTTTGGAAAAGACAACTCCCGGACCAACCGGGCAATCCCGGTACCGAAAAACACACTTGGAACAGGAAGCAAAACCCAAAAACCGAATCCATCAAAAGTGAGACACCCAGCGAATAATGAAAAAAGAAAAGGTGGCAGTCCTATTAATAATGTATAACATACAATTTTTACAGTTGGGGAGAAATCTCCGGATGAAGTTCGTTTTATAGCGGTAACAGCTCCCCAAAAGCAACCGACAATACTGGCAACAAAAGCAGACTCAAAATGAAAATCCCGCAAAAGCGGAAATAATAGCATAAGTACGCCAATAAAAAGTGGCAGCGTAATATGTAATCGAAAATTTCTCATCCAGGAAATAATAACAATTCAACCGAAGTACTGCTGTAACTTTTTGAATAATACAAAGTGTAACGTTTGCGGTGGTTGAAACATCAAAAGGAGACCACCGTACGGAACACGGGAATTAAAACGGAGAAATACAATGAGTAAAGCAAACAGGTTTAAATTTCAGATGGCAGTGTCATTTGTTTTCACATTAGTAGTGATGTTGACAGCTGTAAAAATGGGATGGGCACAATCTACAAGTGATGCCTACCAGGTTGAAAGATTTGGAGTGAGCGACGGAGTTAATATAGATGTACTAACATCAGGGGGGAGCATAGATGTAATCGGTAAAAATACCGATGAAGTTACGGTTGAAATGTATGTGCGCCGAAAAGGCAGGTATATAGATAAGGGAGACGCAGACTTGAGCGAATGGGAAATAGACATATCTAAAGATGGAAATACCGTTAATGCACACGCAAAAAGAGAGAAAAACAAGGGTTGGAACTGGAATAGAAATAGTGTTTCTATTTCGTTTGTGGTGTATGCGCCAAAAGAATCGGTTAGCAATTTAAGAACCTCTGGCGGAAGCATCGAATTAGAAAACCTGATTGGAGAGCAATCTGCAAGAACAAGTGGCGGTTCAGTCCGGGCAGAAGGTATCAAGGGAGATATTAACCTTAAGACATCGGGTGGAAGTATAACAATTAATGATGTTCAGGGAGATGTTGATGCGAACACAAGTGGTGGACGAATTAGCGTTGAAAATGTATCCGGAGATATAGATGTAAGAACTTCAGGAGGAAGTATTTCTTTGGAAAGTGTTGAAGGAAGCGTAGAGGCGAGTACAAGTGGTGGTTCAATAAGAGCAAGCATACCAGAACCAAGCGACTTTATAAACCTTCGCACATCAGGAGGCAGCATTACTATCGAAGTTCCAAGGGACAGAGGGTATGATCTGGATTTGGATGGAAACCGTGTAAGAGCAGATTTAAGGAACTTTGATGGAGAAATTGAAAGAGACGAAGTAAGAGGATCATTAAACGGAGGAGGAATCCGCATTAAGGCAAGAACTTCTGGCGGTTCCGTTCGTCTTAATTACCTCTAAGGGGCTTTAATAATCCTTATTGTTAGTTATAAAAGGTGTAGGTGGATAGCCTTCACCTTTTTATTTTTTATGAATTTTTCCACCTTTCATTACAAAAGTGATGTTCTTTAGTTCGCTGATATCTTTTAAAGGATCGCTGTCCACAGCAACAATATCAGCAAGCTTTCCCTTTTCAATAGAACCGATCTGATTTTTCATCCCCAGAAGTTCTGCGGCATTTAAAGTGGCAGTTTTTATAGCGTGTGCTTCATCCATTCCATAATCTACCATAATTTCAAACTCGCGGGCATTTTCTCCATGTTTACTTACTCCCGAATCTGTGCCAAATGCAATTTTTACCCCACCTTTTAATGCCCGCTTAAAGGAGGCCTCTACTACAGGAACTACGGTATTTATTTTATCTACTATCGCAGGTGGAATTTGATCGTTAATCAAAACTTCATCTCTTACGGAAACACCGGCCAGCAATGTGGGTACCAACCAGGCGTCTTTTTCCAGAAATAACTTCACAGATTCATCATTAAGGTATGAGCCATGGTCGATAGAACTTACTCCGGCCCTGAGTGCAGCGTTAATTCCATCAGCGGCATGTGCATGCGCTGCTACCTTCCTTCCCAGGCTATTTGCAGCATCTACAATGGCTTTCATTTCAGCGTCTGTTAATTGCTGGCTAAGCCCGGCTGCTGTATTGCTTAACACGCCCCCGGTTGCTGTTATTTTAATGACTCCTGCACCTTGTTTTACCCTTGCCCGAACAGCGCGGCGACAATCATCTGCACCATCACAAATACCGGGATTATCATTTAACTCCAGAATATCTGTTCGGTATCCGTGAGAATCGCCATGCCCTCCGGTCGCAGAAATAGCACCTCCCGAATAGATGATTCTCGGGCCTTCGAGGAGTTCTTTGTCAATTGCTCTTTGAATAGCTCCGATCAATTCTGCATCTGCGCCGAGATTTCGTACGGTTGTAAATCCGGCATGTAATGTTCGCTTCAAATAAGGAATAGATTTGAATGCAATATCTTGATCGTTTTGAGTAGTCCACTCATGAGGATTCGCTTTGGGATTTCTTTCTCCGGTAACATGGGTGTGCATATCAATAAGTCCGGGAAGTACGAATTTATTTTTAAGATCGGTCACTTCGGCATTGTCAAAGCCAAGATCTGATGCGGAAATAAACCCTGATTGTACTCCTTCAATCTTCCCGTTTTTAATGATGATGGTTTGATTCCTGAGGGGTTTTTCTCCCGGCACGGCCAGCAATGTTCCTGCATGAATAATCTTAATGTTGTCCTGTGTATAAGAGAAGTCGGTTCCTAAAATTAATAGCAGAAGAAGAACAAAGGTGCTTCTAAGTGTTTTCATGAGTAGCTTTTTTGAATTGTGGCTAAATGTATTAATCGTAAAGGAAAAAGAAAAAGTGAGCAGCTCGGTTGTCACTTTAATTGTCTTGCTTAACATTCTTGTTAGAATAAGTCTCTTTAGATAAGTCATTTCTAAAATTAATATCCCTTTGTGGGAACGGGATTTCGATATCGTATTCCCTGAATTTTCTCACAATAGCCTGGTTCAATTCATTCAAAATAGTATAGTGTTCTTTCACATTGCTCACCCAAACCAGGAGCTTCATATTCCAGGCAGAATCTCCAAAAGAACGCAGATGTACATTGTGTTTTGGAGTTTTCATGATGGAATCAGATTCTTCGGCCACTTCGTTAAGTGCTTTAATCACCAGGTCCAGATCTGAGTTATAAGATACACCCACATCAATAGCCAGGCGATAGGTAGGATCACCGTACGAATAATTCACCACATCCTTTGAGATAAATTCCGAGTTCGGTACAATGATGGAGATATTGTTCAGGGAACGTACTGTTGTAGATCGAATATTGATTTCCTGAACATCGCCTTCGATACCATTAACAAGAACCCTATCTCCTATGCTAATCGGGCGTTCAAACAATACGATAAGGCCTGAAATAAAATTTGAGGTAATGTTCTGTAAACCAAAACCAATACCCACAGAAAGGAAACCAAAAATAACGGCTAACCCGGTAAGGTCTATCCCGATAAATTGAAAGGAAACTAACAACCCAATTATCATCACTACATATTGAGTCATTCTGGCAAGTGTAAATCGTAACCCTCCATCTTTAATAAACCGCGGGAGTACTTTTTTGTGGAGCAACTTTTTTACAAAAGACCCCAGGTGAGAAAAACCTATAATGAAAAGAATAAAAATAAAGATAGAAAGCAGGGTAACCGGCGTTTCTTTTAAACTGAATAATGTTGTGTTTAAAAGATCTCCGATGTAGTTAAATATTTCTGAGGGAGTAAGGCTTTCTAAAATAGGAGTAGTTGAGGTAGAATCAGCTTGCATACTTCTTTGTGTTTCAAAAGAAAATAATCAAATCTGATACAATCTCACCACTCTAGTTCTTTCCTCTTGGGAGAGAAGGAGGCCCGTTACGATCAGGGGCACGATTTCCACGATACCGGATCATTTTCTGGAAAAGTGAATCCAGTGTTACAAGTTGTTCAGGAGTACAAATTGCACGGATATTGGAAATATGTTCAAAAGTTACAAATTCTATTTCACCAACAAGAATACCAATATGTTCAGTAAGTGCTTTTACAGAATCTGCTGACACACTTTGCGTTCGGGAGAGCCTGTAAACCTCTCTGCGGTTCTCGTTGATCTGTTTTTGAAGTTTCTGCACCTTTGACCGGTGCGTGGTATTCAAAGAATCATAAGCAAGTTTTTGCTGCTCGCTGAACCCTATCTTTTTTGCCACATAACTTTTTCGGTGTTCTTTTTTTCTGAAGTCCCAATCTTTTTTAAAAACCGAAGGGCCTGCAAAAGTAGCAATTAATGCCAGGTTTATAAGCACCAACACCGAAATAGTAAAAATTACAAAGCGTCTATTTTCAAAAAAACTCATGGCTGCTCCAACAAAGTTAGTGTTGCATAGTTAGGAAAGTACTCATCAGCATATTCACTGAATTCAGGTTCCTGCTGAGTTTGATCACTATTTCCAAAAGATAATATCACTACTGCATTTAAAATAAGGATAAGAACCACTGCGGCATACTTCCGTATTTCAACGAAACTGAAAATAGCAGCCTGTTTTGTTGAAGTTGCTGCATCAATCCTGTCTAGCTCAGCATTCAAATCATCCATGAATGAAGAAGAAGTAACAAGCTTTTCAGGTTTTTCTGCCTCGTTCATCAATTGATTTATGTGGTTTTGTATGTCTTTTTTCGAACTCATAACAATTGGATTAATTTGTTAGGCGATATAGTGTGTAAAAACTTGTGTACTCAAAAATATTTTTCATAATCAGTCTCCATAATTTTTCTAAGGTTTTGCTTACTGCGATGTATTAAAGATTCGATGGAAGAAATGCTTTTCTCCATAACTTCAGATATTTCTTTATAACTCAATCCATCCTGTTGGCTTAGTACAAAAGCAGTTCTTTGTGTATTAGGAAGTTGATTGAGGCAAACTTTGATAAAGTGCTGTTGTTGTTTCTGGGTAAGACATTCTTCGGGATTAAGTGAATCGTTTGGAGTTTGCATCATTTCAAGATCGGCATCATCCGACCGGACTCTTTTCTCAAAAAAAGCAGCACGTTTCAGGCTTCTTTGTTTTTTCAATTCATCCAAAGATCTGGAAACAGCAATTCGATACATCCAGGTGTATAAAGCCGATTCTTCTTTGAAATTCGATATTGTCCTATACACTTCAACAAAAACTTCCTGGGTAAGATCTTCAGCATCATCTTTGTTTTTCAGGTATCCATAGCAAATATTCAGGATAGGATCTTTGTATTTCAGTACCAATTGCTCGAAAGCAACCCGGTCTCCTTCCCGAAGTTTTTGTATAAATAGCCGTTCTTCCACAATAACTAATTTAACAAGTTAGGCGAGGATTGGAAGGATTTCTTTTGGTGGGTTAGCTTACTTCTTCTTCAATTCTATAGGTTTGGTCTGCCAGATCTCATCTGCGTAATCCATAATAGTACGATCACTCGAAAACTTTCCGATATTAGCGACATTAAGAATTGCTTTACGATTCCATTCCGGTTGGTTTCTGTATTCCTGCTCAACCTTAGCCTGAGCACTTACATACGTTTCGTAATCGGCCATCACCATAAAGTAATCTCCTTTTTGAAGCAAAGCGTCTATAACGGGTTCAAAAAGAGCGGGATCTTCCGGGCAGAAGAAACCGGTTTTTATTTGATCGATAACCTGTTTTAGTTCGCTGTTAGCGTTGTAGTAATCCCTCGGATTGTATCCTTGTTTTCTAAGATCATCAACCTGTTCAACGGTAAGGCCGAAAATGAAGATATTATCATCGCCCACTTCTTCTTTTATTTCTACATTCGCTCCGTCTAATGTTCCAATGGTAAGGGCACCGTTTAAGGCAAACTTCATATTACCGGTGCCAGAGGCTTCCATCCCTGCAGTAGATATCTGCTCAGAAAGATCTGCAGCCGGGATCATCATTTCAGCTAAAGTTACCCTGTAATTCTCAAGGAAAATACATTTTAGCTTATCACTAACATCAGGGTCGTTATTTACCTTTTCGCCAATACTGTTAATTAACTTGATGTGAAGCTTAGCCATGGCATAACCCGGAGCAGCTTTACCACCAAATATTACTGTTCGGGGAACAATGTCTAAACCGGGGTTTGCTTTCAATCGATTATACAGGGTTGCTACATGCAGTGCGGCCATTAGTTGGCGTTTATATTCGTGGATTCGTTTGATCTGAATATCGAATATTGATTTCGGATCTACCTCAATGCCGCGGGTTTCTTTAATGTAGTTAGCCAGCTTTTTCTTGTTATTAAGCTTGATCTCAGAAAATTTATTCTGAAATGCCTCTTTTTTTGCAAGTGGAACCAACTTCTTAAGCTCATCCAAATTGGTAACCCAGTCATTTCCGATAGTACCAGAAATCAGGCTGGCAAGTTCAGGGTTGCATTGTTTTAACCATCTTCTTGGAGTAATGCCATTGGTTTTGTTAGTGAATTTATCCGGGTAGATCTCATCAAACTCATTGAACATAGTTTCTTTAACCAACCTTGAATGTAAGGCAGCAACACCGTTTACTTTACGCGAACCTACAATACCCAGATGTGCCATGTGTACTATAGGATTTTCCCCTTCACTAACAATACTCATCCTTTGCATTTTTCCTGTGTCATTACCGTGTTTTGCCTTTATGGTGTCCATAAAACGCCGATTAATCTCGTAAATAATATTCAGGTGTCTTGGCAAAAGATTTCTTACCAAAGATACTGGCCATTTTTCCAGTGCTTCAGGAAGCAAGGTATGGTTGGTATAGGCCATGGTTTTAGAAGTAATTTCCCATGCTTTTTCCCAGGGCATTTTCACATCATCCAATAAAACCCGCATTAACTCGGGAATGGCAAGGTTTGGGTGTGTATCGTTGCACTGTATGGCTACTTTTTCCGGTAGTTTTGTCCAGTCTTTATTCCCGTGTTTGAAGCGGCGTAGAATGTCCTGCATAGAAGCCGATACCAAAAAATATTCTTGCTTTAACCGAAGTTCCTGCCCAACAAATACCTTGTCGTTTGGATAAAGGACCCGTGTTATATTCTGTTCTAACTGGTTGTCTTTTACAGCATCAATGTATTGGCCCTGGTTAAAACTTTTTAGATCCAACGTGGTATCTGATTCGGCTTTCCAAAGGCGAAGGTTGTTTACGATTCCATTATCATATCCCGGAATGGGAGTATCGTAGGCAACAGCCTGTACTTTTTTAGTATCCTCCCAAGAATAATAAAACCCATCGTCTCCGTTTTTTACAGCTCCCTGGCGGCCATAAAACTCAACAGGATATTGAACTTTAGGTCGTACAATATCCCATGGGTTTCCATATCTCAACCAAAGATCTGGCTTCTCAACCTGGAACCCATTTTCCATGGTTTGGTAGAAAATGCCATAATCATATCTGAGCCCATAACCAATTGCCGGTATCCCAAGTGTGGCCATCGAGTCGAGGAAACAGGCGGCAAGTCTTCCAAGGCCACCGTTGCCAAGCCCCGCATCCCATTCTGCATTTCGAATGTCATCGTAATTCAGGCCAACATCATCCAGCGCATCCATGATCTCTTGTTTAATGTCAAGGTTTACGATCATGTTTTCCAAAAGGCTCCCAATCAAATATTCCATTGAGAGGTAATACACTCTTTTTGCCCCGGAATTATGATAATGTTGTTGAGTAGTTAACCAGCGTTCATTTAACCGGTCCATTAACGTAAGTACAACACTGCGGTAATTATCCCAATTGGTTTTTGAGAATTCGTCTTTTGCCAGCGTATGTTTAAGGTGCATCTTAATATCTTCGCGAAGCGAATCTTTATCCATTCCGGATCTTAAGTCAGGTGCGGGTGCGTTTTTTTTCTCAGCCATCTTGATGAATTGTTAAAGCCCTGAAAGTAGTAAAAGTTAGTTTGTTTGTTTTTTATAAATCCCCAAATCCGGTTTAAAAAGAGGCCGGCTCAGGTTGGCTGCAAAACCAAGCCTATGAAACGACTCATATGCATGAATTGCAACAAAATCTTGCTCAAAAATCCCATAAACACTGGAACCGCTTCCGCTCATAGCTGCATAGCTTGCTCCAAATTCATAACACTGATCTTTGATATTGCCAACAATTTCTAATCTTGGAAAAACCGCCGCTTCAAGCTCGTTCATTACCAGGTATCGCCACTCTTCAACAGGTTCTTCCTGAAGCACTTTTTTAAGAGAAAATTCAGGGATCGGGTTGGGTGTTGCATGTTGATATGCATCCGGAGTGCTGCTATGTTCTCCCGGAAAAATGGTAACAATCCATCCATCGGGTTGTATTTCTATGGGTTCGATCTCGGTTCCTAAACCTGTGGCAAATCCGGTTTCCCCCCGGATAAAAAATGGAACATCTGCTCCAAGTTGTTTTCCCATATCTGTAAGTTCAGCTTTCTGAAGGCCGAGGTTTGCGATCTTATTGATCATTCTAAGAGTTGTAGCAGCGTTACTGCTTCCACCGCCTAAACCCGCCCCGGCAGGAATATTCTTTTGAACATTGATATGAAAGAAATCTTTCAGTCCGGCTTCTTTTTCTAATAGCTGAATAGCTTTGACTATAAGGTTTGAATCATCAACAGGAATAGATTCATCGCTCATCACCAAACTGTTCCGGCTCGATGGGATTATCTCAAAACGGTCTATCCATTCTATAAAACAAAACCCGGTTTCAATAACGTGATATCCCGAATCCAGGCGTTCCAGTACATTTAAACCAAGGTTTATCTTTGCATAAGAATTGGATATCCAACATTCTTTCATTTTAAAAACCGGCCTTTGTTTTCTATCATAAATTTAAAAGCCGCATTGTGATCGTTAGATATATCCCCATTCAAAATGGCTTCTTTTATTGCGTCTTTAATATCCCCGACTGTTTTACCAGGCCCAATGTTCAGTGCTTTCATTATTTCTTCTCCGGAAACCGGATTCTTCCAATTTCTGATCCGGTCTTTTTTCTCTACTTCTCTGATCTTTATCTCCACCTTGTTAAAGTTTTCCTGAAAGCGCTCTACTTTGTGTTCGTTTTTGCTGGTGATATCAGCCCGGCAAAGGGTCATCAGATCGTCAATATCGTCGCCGGCTTCAAAAATAAGCCTGCGTATTGCAGAATCGCTAACCTCTTCGGATACAAGAGCGATTGGGCGAAGATGTAAACGAACCAGTTTTCGAACGTATCGCATTCGTTCATCCAGAGGCAGCCCCAACTGGCGAAAAATTCCTTTTGTCCATTTTGCACCAAGTGCATCGTGGCCATGGAAAGTCCATCCGGTATTTTCATCGAATCGTTGAGTGGGTGGTTTGGCAATATCATGCAAAATAGCGGCCCATCGTAGCCAAAGATTTCCACCATATTCAGCAACGTTGTCTAACACTTGCAGGGTATGCCAGAAATTATCTTTGTGGGTTTGGTCATTAACTTCTTTAACGCCCTGAAGGTTGTGCATTTGCGGAAAAAACTGTTTCAACAATCCGGTATGAAATAAATGAGAAAAACCAGCCGAAGGTGTATCAGCTAAAACTATTTTGTTCAACTCGCTAATAATCCGCTCTTTTGAAATAATCTCCAGACGCTGTGCCATTTCGCAAATTGCGCTATATGTTTTTTCATCAATATCAAAACCAAGTTGTGTAGCAAACCTGACGGCCCGGAGCATTCGAAGCGGATCATCATCAAATGTTTGCTTTGGGTTGATGGGAGTACGAATAATCTTATTCTTTAAATCCTGTATTCCACCAAAGGGGTCGATAAGCGTTCCAAAGTCATCTTGGTTTAAACTCCAGGAAATAGCGTTGATGGTAAGGTCTCTGCGAAGCTGATCATCTTCAAGTGTTCCATCCTCAACAATGGGTTTACGCGAGTTTTTACGATAGCTTTCTTTGCGGGCACCAACAAACTCTAGCTCTAATTCATTAGTTTTAACTAAAGCCGTTCCAAACTGCTTAAAAACGGATAAGTGGGAACCTTCTAAAGCTTTATGAACCTGCTCAGCTAACAAAATTCCAGAACCAAGTGTAACAAAGTCAAGATCAGGTTTTGTTTGTGTAAGCCGGTTTAAGTAAAAATCGCGCACATATCCGCCAACAACATAAACAGGCTGGTTGATTGCTGTTGCAGCTTTACTTATCGTTTCAAAAACGGACCTATGAAGAGCAGGTATTTGATCAATAAAAATCATTGGTGAAAAGATACCAATCTTAATACTTGCTTTCAGTCGTAGTTTTTGATTTTATATGGAACAATAACACTAAACAAAACAAGTACAATAAATAATGGAATTTCCGTCAAACTGGTTAATAGCTACAAATGGGAGTAAGTATGCAAGCGAAGCGGTAAAGTACGCAGGGATACTCAGCTCTCTACTGAAAAACAAACCAAGTGTAACCATTTTAGTGGTTGCTAACGACAAAGAAAGCGAAGATATCGCCAAAGGAGTTGTTGAAATGGCTAAGTTTCTGTTTGAGGAAAATAGCGGCCCTGAAATGGATCCGGATTTAAAGGTTGAAGTAGGCGAGCCGGGAAAAACGGTTGTTAAAGTTGCAGAGGAGCTGGGTTGTGATCAAATTTTGATAGGAGGGGCTGATTTTAAATGGGATGTGAACGATGGCAAACCAGGGGGAATCAGTAATTACATTATTGATAAGTTTAATGGAGTGGTAACGGTTGTGAAGTAACCTGAGTTAGAGTGAGAAAGAGTTTTGCCTTAGAAACTCAGCTACCCCTTCTTTGGTTTGTTTCTTTGTCACCAGGGAAAGAACTAAGTCTGCTAATTCTTCCTCATAAGACTCATTAACTTCATATCCATTCAAATACAGAAAAGTAAGTGCAGAAGCCAATGCTGTGCGTTTATTGCCATCTACAAAAGGATGCCTAAACACAAAACACGAAATATAAGAAGCAGCCATGCCAAAAAGATCGAGCAGAAAATTTCCACCAAAGGTTGCTTTTGGTGCTTCAATACAGGCTTTTACCGCTTCTAAATCTCTTATGCTAGGTTCTCCGCCAGCAGTTTTTATTTCTTGCTCATGCATAAAAAGTATGTCATCAAGGCTGAGAAAAATTCGAGAAATCATTACTGTCCAAGCTTATCTAATGATTTTCTGTGTTTGTCACTGATTTTGTGATAAGCTGTTTTTACATCCACTTTTTTTATAAGGAGCCCATCGGGCTGAGGAATAATTTCAACCTGATCATCTTTTTCTACTTTTATGAGCTTTAGCAATGCCTTTTCAAGAATAATGCCCCGGCTATTTCCAATATTTTGAAGTTTCTTAATCATGAAAACATAATTTTGTTATAACAATGTATAAACAAGATACTTGATTATTTATTTTGAATCGACTACTAAATTAAATCACCATTAAAAGTAATAAGTACAACTTTGCTGCTTTCTTCAATTACGTAAGCTGCTTCAATCGGTTGATTAAGATATCTCCAAACTCGAATGATCTCCCACATCCACTTTACCTTTCACATTTTTGAGCGCAGTATGTGCACCAATGGTGGAGCCGGATGTTTCTACATCTTCAAGATGGGCGTTATCTCTGATGATGGTGTTTTCAATCTTTGAATTCTTTATTGATGTACCTGTTTCAATACTCACGTTAGGACCGATAGTACTGTTTTGGATAGAAACGCCTTCTGCAATAAAAACGGGAGTATGAATGGTGCATCCCGGAAATCTTGAAGTATCAAACTCAGGATTTTCTTTAGCTATAATTTCCCCTGTGGTTTCCAGCCATGCGGTAAGCGTTCCACAATCAAGCCACTGATCCACAGTAGCAATTTTAAAGATTTTCCCTTCATTAATCATATTATCTAATGCTTCTGTGAGGAAGTATTCTCCGCCCGGCCCTTTCAAATCTTCTTCCATCACACGATTAACCTGTCGCTTCAGTTCTTCTCCATCTTTGAAATAGTACACCCCGATTATGGCAAGGTCAGAAATAAATTCTTTGGGTTTTTCAACAAAGCTCGTGATCGTTTCTCCTTCATGAACAGCTACTCCAAATCGTGAAGGATCTTCCACACGTTTTAACCAAATCACACTGTCGGCACCATCCAGATTAAATTTCTCTTTGCTATCGAACAAGGTATCTGCAAAAGCAACTATTACTTCTCCCTCCAGGTCTTCATTAGTACATGCTACTGCATGAGCGGTTCCCAGTGCCGGAAATTGGACCCGAAAAACAGCTTTTGCATTATGGCGGTCGCTCATAGCGGTAAGCTGATCTTTAATATCCTGTCCAAAATCGGGCCCCAGTATGTAAACGATCTCTTCGATCTTACGATCCAAAGTTCGAATAAAAGTTTCCACTAATCGCTCTATAATCATAGTTCCGGCCACAGGTAACAATGGTTTTGGAATAGTATGAGAATGTGGACGAACACGGGTTCCGCGGCCCGCCATTGGGATAATTAATTTCATATATTTGTCTCCGATTCGAAACTTTGTTTTAAATGTGCGGTGAATATACGGGCGATCTCTTACAAATTCGAGATGCTTAAAATACTCCTGCGAAACATCACTTTTTAACAACCTGCGGCTTGAACTGGTATTTCGGTTTTCTCAACTTATTCTCCATTGTATTCTGTGCATTTCTTTTTCGGTATCATTGGTATCGTACTCGTTTTTTTATTCACACCTTGCAGCAGGTTGGTTACAAAAATAAGGAGTTTTGGGTTTGGTTAAGGCACAATTGGGATCAAAAAGTGATTCCAATTGATCTGGGCATATTTAATATTTTTATATTTATTGCCATTATTCTGGAGGGATGGACATCTATAAAGTTTACCCCGTCTGCAACGTCTTTAGTCTTCTTTGTATATGCCGTTTTCTGGTTAGCTTCAGTAAAAAAATACAAGCAGGAGAAAGTTAAAAAACCGCTGGTTATTACCAGTCGTATAAAAAGATTGCTGGTTTCTGTGAGTATTTTGGGGGTTATAATTCCTGCGTTTTTTGCTTACGTAGCTTTTGCTAAAATCGATTTTTTGGATACCTCTTATGCAGAGGAGTTTCTTTGGTTCGATGCTATTTTGCTGGTTTTTGGATGGGTATTTGGAGCTATACTTATTCCGTTTAATATTTTTATTGCAAACTGGTTTACAAAGCCGATCGAAAAAAATATCCAGGAAGGGTTTAAAAAGCAGGCCAGGAAAAAACTGGCTTCAATGCCACACTTAAAAATTATTGCTATTACCGGGAGCTATGGCAAAACCAGTACTAAGTTCATGGTTCGTGATTTGTTAAAAGAAAGATTTAGTGTGTGTTCAACTCCGGGCAGTTACAATACCCCTATGGGAATTTGTAAGGTTATTAATAATGACCTGCAATCTCATCACCAAATCTTGATCCTGGAGATGGGTGCCCGTTATGCCGGTAATATTCAGGAGCTTTGCAATATTGCTCAACCCGACATTTCTATAGTAACTAACGTGGGTGTTGCCCATCTTGAAACATTTGGATCACAAGATGTGATTGCAAGAGAAAAAGGAACGTTAGTGGATAATTTACCGGATGGAGGAATTGCTGTTTTAAATGCTGATGATGAGCGGGTAGCAAAAATGGGAGAAAACCGCAATGATATAAAACGGATGCTAGTGGGGCTTAAGAACGGAGAAACTAAGGCAGAAAATACTGCATATAGCATAGAGGGATCAACGTTTAAAGTTGATTTTGGCAACGATAAAACAGTATTCAAAACAAAATTACTTGGGGCGCATAACATTCAAAATATGATGTTTGCAATCGGAACGGCTCTTCAATTTGGGATTCGTCCAAAAACTATGGCGATTGGTGCAAAAAACATTGAACCGATTGAACACCGGCTTGAGCTTAAAAAAGCAGGGGAATTTTACATTATTGATGATGCGTTTAATTCAAATCCGGTAGGGGCAAAAAATGCCGTGGAGATTCTAAGCCAGTTCAACTCAGGTAGAAAAATTATAGTAACACCCGGTATGGTAGAACTAGGGGAAATTGAATATGAAGAAAACCGAAGGTTTGGAGAAGCGATTGGAATGGGTAATCTGGATAAAATTATTTTGGTTGGAGAAGAACGAGCAAAACCGATTATAGAAGGAATTCAGTCTGTTCAGGGTCAGGAAGAAAAAGTAGAAGTTGTTAGGAGTCTATTCGAGGCTAATGAGTTGATGCGAGATTTTGTACAACCCGGAGATGTAGTACTATATGAGAATGATCTCCCAGATGTTTACAATGAATAAAAAGGAACGTTAAATTTTATTGGTCAAGCTGGTTTAATTTCAGCATATTCTGTTGGTCAAAACTGAAGCACAACCCGGCATAGTGCCATGCAAAAAAGAAGCAGTTTTCATTTTAGGTATCCATTAAATATCCAGGAACTGGATTTAGCTACAATGGTGAATATGTTCCGAACCAGGGGTGAACCACAAAAAGCACCTTCAGGGCAATATTTTGCATGCGCTGTAACACATGAACTCCTTAAAGAAGGGAAACACTGGTTTGGATTACACTATTCTCAAAAAACATGGGATAATATGTTAACCAAGGGCAGTGAAGGGTTTCCATTAACAGAGGCAGAACTCAATGTTCTAGGGAAGTTGTATATGGCTCAGGATGAAGCTCCTCATCGGGAAATAATTGAAAAAAGCTCAGGGGTTGCCGAAAAACTCGCTTATCTCATTGTTAATGATTTGCGTTCTTTTGGATTTATTCTGGAAGATGATGGTGGTTTTTTAACTATTACTCCACGTGGAGAGAAAGCACTACATGGAATCGCCCGTCGTATTTACGAAAAACGCTTTATGCCCGAAATGCTCAACAACTTCGAAATTAGAGAAGACCCCACCATAGAAAGAGCTCAAAAGAAAGATCAGGAACAGAAAAGCTTGTTTTAGAAGAAGGTCATTCCTACGAAGGTGGGAATTCGGATTTATTAAATGGATAGAAATTTTACGCTATCCCGATCTCCATAATTTTGTCATTTCGAAGGAATAAAATGACTGAGAAATCTAACTTTTGAGAGGGATTAATTATTCAAAAAGCTTTATGCTTTAAAATTTCTCACCGCATCAGCTACTCTTCCTGGTACACGCTCATCAAATGGGCTTGGGATAATCTTTTCAGGATTTAAGTCTTCAACACTATCTGCTATTGCCTTGGCTACTTCTATGAACATGGCCGAAGTAAGATTATTTGTTCTTGCATCCAACGCTCCTCTGAATAATCCTGGAAAGGCAAGTACGTTGTTTATCTGGTTGGCAAAATCGGAGCGTCCTGTAGCAACAATTCCTGCACCTGCCTCTGTGGCTTCATCGGGCATTATTTCAGGAGTAGGATTAGCCATGGCAAAAATGATTGGATCTTTCGTCATGGTTTTTATCATGTTTTTGCTTAGAACCTCCGGCGCAGAAACGCCAATAAATACATCAGATTCTTTTACAGCATCTTCAAGACTTCCTGTAACATTTGATTTATTGGTGAGATTAGACATCCTCTGTTTAATATTATTAAGATCTTTTCTGTCTTTATGAATAATTCCACGGCTGTCACACATAATCACTTCTTTTACGCCAGCTTCAAACAGTAAATGTACAATCGCAACACCGGCCGCTCCGGCTCCATTAATTACTACTTTAAGATCTTTAAGTTTTCTTCCAGTTAGCTTACATGCATTTAACATGCCAGCCAGTGTAACTATAGCCGTGCCATGTTGGTCGTCATGAAAAACCGGAATATTAAGTTCTTTTTTAAGCCGCTCTTCAATCTCAAAACATCGTGGCGCAGAGATATCTTCCAGGTTAATTCCACCAAATGTAGGGGCGATCATTTTTACGGTGGTAATAATTTCTTCCGTATCCTGTGTATTAAGTACAATTGGAACAGCATCAACATGTGCGAACTTCTTAAAAAGAACGGCTTTACCTTCCATAACAGGAAGTGCTGCTTCAGGGCCGATATTGCCGAGCCCAAGAACGGCTGAGCCATCACTTACTACAGCTACAAGATTTCCTTTAGCGGTATAATCGTAAGCCTTGGTTACATCATCTGCGATTTCATTACAGGGTTCCGCAACACCAGGAGTATATGCAATGCTTAAATCATCCTTAGTGTTTAAAGGCAACTTAGATTCTACTGAAATTTTACCCTTTACTTTTTTATGCGCTTCTATCGAAAGTGCTGCGTAGTTTTTTCCCGCCATAGTTTTAGTTCGTTAAATAAAAAAGGCATCAAACAATTTGTTTGATGCCTGTTCCGTAAAATACAATTTATTTTTTCATCATTTCTGCAACATCGAAAGAATTGTTGGAATACTCAACATCAGCCAATCGTTGGCTAGGATCAATTGAAATAGTTTTTATGGAAGATGCTGCAGCCGAAATATCAAATGTGTACGTTGGGTTTACCCAGTGCCAATCATCCAGAACGGTTCGTTTCATATCACCTTCGGCCGGTTTTTCTCCACGCATAATTCGAAGAGGTATATAGAATAACTCGCTTGTTCCGTCTTTATACTCTACGGCCACATCTATAGGCATTGGCATTAGCCCAATTCTTTCAAGCTCAATTACCGTTTTGTTGTTATCACCAACCAAAGCCTTAATTCCATAATCAATCGTTTTGGTAGTGTTTACAAAATACTCATTATACCAATCCAGCACCATGCCTGATTCTTTTTCCATAATGCGAAGAAAATCATTGGAAGTAGGGTGCTTCATTTTCCAGGTATCAAAGTAAGTAAGCATTCCCTTTCTAAAAGTTTTATCGCCTATAATGTAACTGAGCTGTGCCAGGTATACAGAACCTTTGGAATACGAAGCTGAGCCATACGCTCTGTTGGTATTAAAGTGATCGGCATGAGTTGTTAAGGGCTCTTCGAGGCCTGAGCGAACGATGCTATAATAACCTCTGTAAGAACCCATGTACGGCATATCAGATTGCCTGTCAAAAATATGATTCATCGTTTCAGCAGAGGCAAAGCTGGTAAAGCCTTCGTCCATCCATGCATAAAGTGCTTCGTTTGTGGCTAATACACCCTGAAACCAGCTATGATAAAATTCATGTACTGTTACGCCAACCAGGCTTCCGAGAGATCTTGCACCGGTAATAAGCGTGCCCATCGGATATTCCATGCCGCCGTCACCACCTTGTACGGTAGAAAACTGTGGATACGGATATTTCCCAAATCGCTCGTTCGCATATTGAAAGCCCTTTACAGTTAGTTCTGGCAACTGTTCCCAATATTGTTTGTATTTCGCATTTTCTTCATCAGTAGCTCGTTCGCTTACTTTATCCTGGTAGAAAAAATGAAGCTTTGGCCCGTTAGGAACCTGAGCGGTTGTGTGAATAAAATCAGGATCGGCACCCCAGAAAAAATCGATTACATTTTCTGCAACGAAATGGTACGTGATTTTACCGGGCCTTCTTCTGTTTAGCTTTGTTCCTGGTTTTTCGTATCCATGCCCAACTTCATTTGGATTTTGAAGAACACCGGTTCCACCTACAACATAATCTTGATGAATTGAGATCTTCACGTCAAAATCACCCCAAATGCCATGAAACTCTCGACCAATGTATGGATTTGGATGCCAACCCATGTAATCATATTCTGCCATTTTTGGGTACCACTGGCTCATTGAAAACTCAACCCCCTCAGCGTTATCCCGCCCAGATCTCCTGATTTGAAGAGGAACCTGAGCATCCCATTCCATTTCAAAAGTTGATTTTTTTCCTGGTTTAATCGGGTCATTTAGCTCTACCACCAGTATGGTACCTTCTGTTGTAAATTTAACATCTTTGCCATTTTGTTTAAGAGAACGAACCCGTTGATATCCAACCTCATCTTCAGATAGCTTTGAAATACGATCTCCTACCCGTCTGTCCGGGTCGGCAATAGTTCTGGAACGAACATCCATCATGCTGCCTGGCTGAAAAGCATTGAAGTATAAGTGGTAATAAACCCTTGTCAATTCATCCGGAGAATTATTTGTGTATTCTATCTTTTGAACACCTGTGTATTGATGCTTATCAACATCTACATCAATTTCCATGGTGTAATTTGCTGCCTGCTGCCAGTATGTTCGCTGAGCGTTTGTTACTGAATAAGTGAATAGAGTAATTAGTAAAATTGAAAATGATTTTTTCATGCTTTCGAATTTAAACTGCAGAGAAAAGTAAGCTCCGCAGAGTTTTTGTTAAAGGTTATTTACAGCTCGTCTAAAACTATTTTTCTAAAGATTGATGATAACGTTTATCAGCAGCTCTAATTTACACTCTGATAATTTTAAATATGTTAAAAATTGTGCCATAAAGATGTAAGTCTAAATCTCAATAGATTGAGCTTCAATAATCCCCTTTGCGAGCGTTTGAAGGTTAGGCATTACAACTAAAAAGAGTTCCGGCTTAAAAACGCTCTGCTTAATGTGGCTTCATCAATAAACTCCAGCTCGGTACCCATTGGTATTCCGTAGGCGATGCGGGTTACCTTAACTTCATATGGCTGTAACAATTTGTTGATGTAGTAAGAAGTGGCTTCGCCTTCAGCATCAGGATTAAGAGCAAGAATAACCTCTTCTATCTCTTCTGTACCACCAGCTCTTTGTAACAACTCTTTAATTCGAAGGTTGTCCGGGCCAATGTTATCCATAGGAGATATAACCCCGCCAAGCACATGGTAACGCCCCCGGAATTCGTTGGTCTTTTCGATGATATATACATCATTGAATTCTTCGACCACACAGATAATCCCATTTTGCCGCTTCGCGTTTTCACAAATCGAACATAGTTCCGTATCGCTTACATTTCCACAAACCAAGCAGCGTGTAACTTTGTTTTTGAGATCAACAATAGCGTTAGCAAGATTGAGAGCATACTCATCATTTTGCTTTAGTAGATGAATGGCTATGCGTTGAGCAGATTTTCTACCCGTACCTGGCAGTTTGGCAAGTTGCTCAATTGCCCGCTCTAAGTACTCTGATGTTAATTGCATCTACTTATAGCCCAAACTTGGAGAGGTCCATTCCGGGAAGCCCGCCTGGTATCATACCTTTATAAGCTTCCTGCATTTGGGCTTTTGCTGCTTCATCAGCTTGCTCCAGAGCTTTGTTAACTCCGGCCACAACTAAGTCTTCAAGCATTTCCTTGTCGCTTGGGTCAATTACATCCTCGTCAAATTTAATGGAAAGTATTTGCCGTAACCCGTTTGCAGTTACTTTTACCATGCCGCCTCCAGCTTCCGCTTCAACCACAACTTCAGCTAGTTTTGCCTGGCTTTCCTGCATCTTGGTTTGCATTTCCTGAATTTTGCCGAACATATCGGCCATGTTAAAATCGCTCATAATCTTTTTATTAATATTCCAACTCAGCTCCAAAACGTTCAACCAGCTCCCTTACTATCGGGTCTTTTTGCTGGATTTCTTTAAAACGTTCGTATGGATTTTGAACCTTTTTTTCTTCTCCATTCTTTTGTGAAACTTCGATCTTAAAACGAAGCATCACTCCAATACATTCCTGCAATTTTCCTGCCAGTTCTTTTGCCTGTTCATCAAGCATCTTTTTCCCTAACGGATTGTCACACTCAATAGTAAGTTCAGTTCCCCTTAATTCAATTGGTTTGGTACGTTCTACCTGTAATTTTAGAACCAGAGGAAATCCACCATTTAAAGAGTTTATGAATGTTGGCCAGGCAGACTGAACTTCATCAAATCGAACGGCTTTTCTGGTTTCCGAAATGGTAATGCTTTGTTGTGTTACTTGCAGCTCCTGTTTAGCTGCAGTAGTTTCTTTTCGGGAAAATTTTGTTGAAAGAGCCGGAGGGCCTAAATCAAACTCATCATCAACTTCTTCAGGCTTTTCGCTTTGTATTTGTTTTTGAATTATGGATTGTGCGTTTTGCTCTGTTTCTTTTTCATGAACCGGATCCTTTTCGAATCCTTTAGCCGGTTCAGAATTTTCAAGAGAAACAGCTACGAGATTTTTAGAGTTTTTTTTTACTTCTTCCAAATCGGCCAGCAACTTCCTGAGGTTTTCAGACCGTTCCATATGTATCAATTTCAGAAGAGTAATTTCAAACTGAATTCTTGGCTGGCTTGCATCTTTGATCTTGATCTGAGCTTCCGAAACTATGTGGAGCATCCGCATCAAATCATCACTGGAAAAATCAGGTGCTGACTGCTTGTATTTTGCTTTGGTTTCTTCTGAAGCTTCTACAAGATATAGCTGATCTGAATGATGGGCGATGTATAAATTCCGAAGGTGCTCTGTAAGCCCTATTAAAAATTCCTGGATGTCGTAGCCTTCCTGCAGCAAAGTATTGATAAGCTCTAACCCTTTATCAGCGGCATGTTCCTTCACACATTCCATAAACTGGAACAAACGGTCGGCACCAACAACATTCAGCGCAAGCAGTAACTCATTGTGCGTGATGGCATCACCACAAAACGCAATGGCCTGATCCATCAAGCCCAAAGCATCGCGGAGAGCACCATCTGCCTTTTTTGCAATTACATGCAATGATTCTTCATCAATTGCGATGTTCTCATCAACCGAAATTTTTCTTAGCCGATGAACAATCTCTTCTACAGAGATCCGCTTAAAATCGAAACGTTGTACACGGGATAAAATAGTAGGGAGAACTTTATGTGGCTCGGTTGTAGCAAAAATAAAAATGGCGTGTTCGGGCGGTTCTTCCAGCGTTTTAAGCAAGGCATTAAATGCCGCTTTTGAAAGCATGTGAACCTCATCCACAATAAATACTTTGTATTTCCCATTTTGTGGTGGAATCCGAACACTCTCACGAAGGTGATGAACATCATCTACTTTATTATTGGATGCGGCATCCATCTCAACAATGTTGAGTGTTTGATTTAGCGACTCTCCATCGATGCTGCTATCAATTTCGTTGATAGTTCTTGCGAGAACCCGGGCCATGGTTGTTTTGCCTACACCTCTTGGGCCACAAAACATGTAGGCATGAGAAAGCCTGTTTTGCTTGATGGCGTTCATTAACGTACTGCTCACATGCTCCTGAGAAACAATATCCTCAAAATTTTGTGGGCGGTATTTACGGGTAAGGGCGCGGTAGTTTTCTGACATTCCTAAAATCAAACGTTGCTAACGCAGGGAATGTACAAAATGCGAGGATGAATGTTTAACACAATACCAAAGAATTAGCAATAATTACATATGCTCTGGAGCTGAAATTCCCAGAATAGTTAACCCGTTTTTAAGTACTTGGGAAGTTGCCTTACAGAGCTCTATACGTGCCTGGGCAAGTTTCTCATTTACGCCAATAATTCTACAATCATGATAAAAACTCGTGAATGCTGATGCCACATCATTCAGGTAGTTGATAAGGCGATGCGGTTCACGGGCGTTTGCTGCACTTGCAATCATTTCCGGAAATTTCAGCAATACCTTAACGAGTGCTTTTTCTGAGTTATGGGTTAGTAAACTAAGATCTGCTTTTGTATTGAAAGAATATTGCTCAGCAACTTTGCGAAGAATGCTTGCGATTCGTGCGTGAGCATATTGCAGGTAAAACACGGGGTTTTTGTCTCCGGCTTCTTTAGCTTGAGCAATATCAAATTCGAGATGAGTATTTGGCGAACGCATCAAAAAGAAAAACCGGGTTACATCAGAGCCAACCTCATCCATTAATTCATCCAATGTTATAAAGTTTGCTTTACGCGTGCTCATTTTAAATGGCTGACCATCTTTCACAATGGTAACAAATTGATAAATAACCACATCAATTTTTTCAGGATCATAACCCATTGCTGAAATGCCTGAAAGTACATCCGGATAGGTGGCAATATGGTCTGCTCCAAATACATCTACACACAAATCATAGCCTCGATCTAATTTGTTCGCATGATAGGCGATGTCCGGAAGTCTGTAAGTGGGTTCTCCGGTACTTTTAATAAGAACGGTATCCTGCTCTTTACCAAACTCAGAAGTTTTAAACCATACAGCTCCGTCTTTATCATACACCAGGCTAAGTTCGCGCAGTTTTTTAACCGTTGCATCAATTGCACCATCAGAATACAAACTGTGCTCATTGAAAAACGAATCCATATGAATCCCCATTCTTTCAAGCGTAGCACTTATATCAGCAAAAATGGCTTCCTCTGCTTTTTCTTTGAAAGGTTTCCAATCATCAGGATTACCGGATAGCTCCGGGTTTTCATTAACTAACTCATGAGCAATATCCCGAATGTACTCGCCTTCGTATCCGCCTTCCGGGAAATTGAAGTCATGCCCAAGTTCTTCCAGATACCTGGCCTGTACGCTTTGGCCGAGTATGCGCATTTGTCGCCCGGCATCGTTGAAATAATACTCACGATCAACATCGGCTCCGGTCCATTCAAACAGGCGGGCTACCGTGTCACCTAAAACAGCATTTCTGCCATGGCCAACAGTTAGTGGGCCGGTTGGGTTGGCACTTACAAATTCTACAAGAATTTTTTTCCCAGAGTGTTCTGATGTTTTCCCATAATTTTTTTCTTTATCCAGGATGGATTGCAGCTCGTTGAGCAGGTAGTCTTCTGCAAAACGAAAATTGATGAATCCGGGCCCTGCAATCTCAACCGCAGAGATTTTCTTCTCATCATATTTCAAACCATTAACTACTTGCTGGGCAATTGCTCTTGGGTTATTTCGGAGAGGTTTGGCAAGCAGCATCGCTACGTTGGTGGAAGCATCTCCATGGCCGGTTGCTTTTGGAGCCTCTATTTGAATTTCCGGGTGCTTTTTTAAATCAAATTGTTGTAAAGCGTCAGCGAGTATTTGCTGGAGGTAGTCGTTCATTATGAAATCGGGTTCTTAGTTCTCTTTAAAGATAAAGGAATTCTTATTAGGAATAAGAGAATTAGAAATATTTGCTAGGCTTTTTCAGTATCCAATATTCATCAAGGAATGATCAATTTCCAAGTAACTTTAAATTCTGTTTAGCAGTTGTAATACTTTTATGGAAAATCGCAATTAGTTCGTCACATTCTTTCAAAGCGATATCTAATTTTTCTGAAGTTGATAGAGGATGATTTTTGATAATGGTCAGGCATATAAACGTTTCCCGAAGCTCTTTTTGGCCAATTTTGAGTTTATGTATAAAATCTTTTCGTGATTCTGCAGCTTGAGCTTCTCCGTATTGGAAGGATGGTGAAGTTCCTGAACGGACTAATTGTTTTGCAAAATGTTGGCCGGTATATGTATTAGGTAGCTCGTCCGTAATTTTCATTATTAGCAAAGAGAATTTTATTAAACGATTTTGAAGATCAAATTTGGAATTTTTCATACTTGAATATTTTTTATTGGTTATTAGATGTTGATTATTGAAAAGCTCCATTGCCGCGCAAACTCACGAAATTATATCCGGCAATAATAATGTGGTCATCAACAGGGATGCCAAGCAATTTTCCGGATTCTGCAATACGTTTTGTTAATTGGATATCGGCTGTAGATGCGCTCGTATTCCCAGAAGGGTGATTGTGGAATAGAATAACAGAATTTGCCTGATGAAGAATTGCCTGCCGCATCACTTCTGCAGGTTCTACAACAGTAGCGTTACTCCCTCCCGAACTTATCTGTTGGAAGCCTGTTAGTACCTTTCGGTTGTTTAGGAACCCAACCAGGAAAACCTCTTTCGCTAAATGACGGATTTTCGGGCCGAAATAAGCAACGGCATCTTCCGGAGAAGTAATCTGTATTTCTTCACCTAAACCCGCAACCTGAATGCGCCGTGCTAGTTCAAAAGCTGCTTCTAATGTAATTGCCTTTACTTTTGCGATACCGGGAATTACCCGCAATTCATTCCATTCTTTTTTAATAAGAGTATGCAATCCGTTAAAATGATTGAGCAAAGCTCTTGAGGTTTCAATCACATTCAGTTTTTTGGTTCCGGTACGCAGCAGAATGGCGAGAAGCTCCGCATCAGAAAGGGAACCAGCTCCATGCTTCATTAGTTTTTCCCGGGGTTGTTCATCGGGGCGCATGTCTTTTACGCTGCGGTTTAAGAAGTCGTCTGCTGAAAAGGATTCGATATTAAGAGAATTCATGGCTAATAGTTTTTAGCCAAGTAAGACGGGTTAAGGAGCTATTCCTTACAAATTATTTATACATGTTAGCCAAAAAGCTCAAGGGATGAGCAAATAGTCACTCTCCACTACCCATCAATGGTTCATTAAAAGCCCGAATGCTGGAATTAGGTAAGCCATTTGGGTAATTGGCTTTGATCATGTTGATGGTTTCGATCACAATTTCCAGATGTTTCTCTTTTGAGTTTTGATAGAAAGCTTGTGCAGCATCAGAGAGTTTGGGTTTGCCATGAAGGGGTTTGTCGCTCACACAAAGTAAAGTAGCATGAGGAACCCGGTACCGGAATCCATTGGTTGCAACCGTGGCTGATTCCATGTCAACAGCCAGGCTTCTGCTTTGGTGAATTTTTTCAATGGTATTTTTCTTGGAGAATTCCCAGTTGCGATTTGCGGTGGTAAATACCGTTCCGACCCGGTAATTTAAGCCTGCGTTATCAAGAGCTTGTTTCAGGTACAGATTCAATAGGTAATTTGGGATTACTGGAATTCCAATAGGAAAAAGATCATCCAGTAAACGATCGTCCCGCATATATCCGCTTGCAAGAACAAAATCGCCGATTTTCTGGTGGTTTCGCAACCCACCGCAATGGCCAACCATCATCATAGCATCGGGCCGGAGTACAGAAACGTGATCGGTAATGGTTTTGGCGTTTGAAGGCCCAACTCCAATATTGATTAATGTAATGCCTTTGTGGTCATCTAGCTTATGATGGAAAGCAGGCATTTGAACGCCGTCTCGACCGGGCTTTATACAATCAGGAAATTTTTCTCTAAATACCTCAACGTGCATATCGTAGTTGGTAAACAAGATGTAACGCTGAAAATCGCAAGCATCCGTTCCGGTATAATGCTGCAGCCTAGCTAGTGAAATATCTGTTCTCTCGGGGCTGAAGAGAAACAATTTTTTATTAGTGATATCCCAATCGCTTTCATCAACATGATCAAGCAATACCGGATCATTCAGTTTCATTATTTCCCGGGAAGGCTCAATTTTTATATCTGCTGCTTTTTTTAAAAGCCTAACCAATTCCCTTTTTAAATACCATCTTAAAGCTTTTGGTTGTGCTATTTCTCCTTTAATAATAGGATTGTGTTCTGACCAGGCACGCTCCACAAAAAGTTTAGGATATTTTCCTGAGGCATAAATTTTCTCCATCAGGTCGCAGGCATTTTCCGTAGCTTCATCCAGCTTTTTAGCATCAGAGAATTGAGCGTGTGATAACAGAAGTGAATTTGACATGAGCAAACCATTTAGTTTTATAATTGAACCCTGGGTAAAAACCAAAGAACAAGTTGAATATACAACGAATATCTTCAAGGTTTTTAAGACGGAAATGAGGATAGAATCAGAAAATCATCAGGCTGCATTTTCTATCATAAAAGCTCCGGAATGGATAAATGTGATTGCTCTGACCGATGAAAATGAAATTGTTCTTGTTGAGCAATATAGGTATGGAATTGAAAAGCCAACTTTGGAATTACCAGGCGGTGTTGTGGATGAAGGGGAGCATCCCAGAGAAGCGTCCATCAGAGAGCTGAAAGAAGAAACCGGATATGAAGGCAATGAAATCGTCAACCTTGGAAAGGTTAGCTCTAATCCGGCAATGATGAATAATTATACTCATACCTATCTTATCAAAGGCTGCAAAAAAGTCTCGGATCAAGAGCTGGATGGAAATGAGCGTATTAATGTGCACGTGATGCCGTTGGATGATTTTCTGAAACTGGTTGCAAACGGAGGAGTGCATCACTCATTAGTGGTTGCCGCAGTAGCGAAGTATTTATTGAGCAAACAAAGCTCTTAGAATCGATTATGAAAGAACACATCTACAAATCTACTTTAAACTGGACTGGAAATACCGGAAGAGGAACAGAAGGCTACTCTTCTTACGAGAGAAGTTATACTATCAAAATAAAAGGTAAGGCTGTTCTTGACGGGTCTTCCGATCCGGCATTCAGAGGGGATGCAACCAAGCACAATCCGGAAGAATTATTTCTGGTGTCCATTTCATCTTGCCATATGCTGTGGTATTTGCACCTTTGCTCGGTTAACAAGATTGTTGTATTGGAATATGAAGATGAGGCAACCGGAACTATGGAAGAAGATAATGATGGAAGCGGTCGATTCACGGAGGTTGTACTTCATCCAGCGGTAAAAGTCAGTGATCAATCAATGATTGAAAAAGCCAGTTCACTTCATAAGCAAGCCAATGAAAAGTGCTTTATTGCAAACTCTTGTAACTTTAAAATCAAACATAATCCGAAATGCTTTGTTTAGCCGGGCATGAGAAAGAATAAATCAAAAAGTTGTCCAGAGTGAACTGACGATGGACCTTTACGGCTTATTGTTGACAAATTTTTGATTGTGCAGACTCTTCGTTTTGCTCAGGGTGACTATTATTAGTTGGTTTTCCAAAACCAATCATTCGAAATTGGTTTTACAAATCCCTATCCTCATTAATAACTTTTAAAGAGTCGTTACTGCCTGCGCAGGAATGACCAGCAAACAGTTTTGATATTGAATGAACTAAAAAGAACTATTATGCACAATCAACACAGAGAAAAACTTTTTTCATTATTTGATGATAACCAAAACGGCGTTGTTTTTATCCAGGGAGCGGAAACCATGTACCGCTATGCCACAGATTATGAATTTCCATTTCGGCAGGAGTCGAATTTTTGGTATCTCACCGGGGTAAATGAAGCCGATTGTGCATTGGTTCTGGATCTTAAAAAGGAAGAATACCACCTGTTTGTACCCGAGCGTGATGCACAATATGCGGTGTGGCACGGCTATGTGAAAACGAAAGAGCAATATCAGCAAGAGTATCTCTCCGATCATCTTCATTACGGAAACGATTTGCTAACAGTGTTGAATGAATTAAAACCCGAAACAGTGTTTTGCATTGACGATGAGCAGGCAGAATTTATTGAGGATCTGGACAGAGGCTTCAATGTAGAAACGGAGGCTTTGGTAGATGCACTCACCTATTGTAGAGTATTGAAAACAGATTGGGAGCTGGATCAAATGAGGGAAGCTTGCCGGGTTAATGACCTGGCTTATCTGGAGGTAATGAAATCCATAAAACCGGGGATGTATGAATATGAGATGAAAGCCATCTTTAATAAGGTTCAAATAGAAAACGGATTACTGCAGGATGCATACAACGGAATTTTTGCATCGGGAGTAAATGCATCTATTCTCCATTATGTGGTAAATAACAGCCAGATTAAAGATGGAGATTTATTTTTGATGGATGCCGGATTCGAATGCAATGGCTATGCAGCTGATTATACCCGCACATTTCCTGCAAACGGGAAATACACTGACATACAGAAAGGCATTTATAATTCTGTGTTGGCCGGAATGACTGTAGTGTTGAGCGAGGCTGGCCCCGGGAAAAAAATGGAAGACCTTCATATGCTGGCCGCCCAAACAATGATGGAAGGGCTAAAAGATCTAAATATTGTTAAGGGGGCTATTGATGATCTTATGAATGAGAATATTTTTGCACTTTTTTTCCCTCATGGCTTGGGGCATTTTTTGGGATTAGATACGCATGATGTAGGCGGCTACCCAAAAGGTGTGGACAGGATTGACCGCCCGGGCATTAAGTTTCTAAGAGCCCGAAGAGAATTACAGCCGGGCATGGTAGTAACTATCGAACCCGGTATATACTTTGTTCCTGCAGTGTTGAATCCCGCGTTGCAGAACCCCGAAAAAAATCAATTCCTGAACTCTGAGAAAGTAGAATCGTTGCTAAGCTTTGGCGGCGTAAGAATCGAAGATGATATCATTATCACGGAAAACGGTATCGAAAACATGACCAATGTACCCAAACAGGTAGATGAGATTGAGAAGCTGATGAATAGTTGATAAGTGTGTTTGCCTGCGGCAATTTAAAGAGCAAAGAAGAGTTTTAGCTTTTGTTTTATGATAGTTTTATCAGCGTCCTGAATCTCTCCAATTTTCTTTACAATTAAGTTTTTATCCAGGGCCATAAATTTCATCTTTGTCATAGATGGTAGCGGCAGCCCGGCCTCTTTCCATTTTAGTAGTTCATGACTTCCTTTTTCGTCCCTTTTCGAAATTTTACTGGTTAAATACATAAAAACGGTATCTAACCCTTTGTTGTATTGTAAAGGAGATATTATAACTGCCGGTCTCTTTTTAGCCGAGCTTAAATCGGTATATGGGAATGGTAAAAGTATAACATCCCATTGTTTACATGTCATTGCAAATCTCGTCTATTTCATTATCCCATCCGCTGAAAGCTTTTTCACTTGCCTTCATAATCTCCTGAAGTTCTTTTCTTTCTTCCAGGCGTTCCTGGGCTTCAGCAACATATTCTTCAATTAATTCACTTACAATATTCGTCATGGATTTGCCTTCTAGAGACGCAATAGCCTTGAGCTTTTTTCTCTTTTCTTCCGGAATTCTGATACTCATTACAGCCATAATAACAATTGTATTATTGTAGGATTTACTGCTTAATACACATAATTTAGGCGCCCAAAACTATACGCAGAAGCTTTAATGAAAAATGCTGCTATTAAAATTTCCATGGTTGTATTTATCACCCTTGCAACAATTATTATTCTTTTTGGAATTATTGGTTATTCCATTTCAGCGCCGGGCTATTCAGGCTCTGAAACCGACCACTTTGATGGTAAAAAATTTATTAACCGAGAAGGCTATGAGGATAAAGGCTTTGCCGACTTACTAAAATGGATGCTTATCCGAAAACCCGGAACGTGGACTGAAAAAACCGAATCAGAGATAGAATATGGGGAAAAACCTGCTGATTCGATTTCAGATTCTACACAGGTAATTACCTATATCAATCACTCTACTTTTTTAATTCAAACGGATGGACTGAACATGTTAACCGATCCGGTATATTCTAAAAGGGTTTCTCCGTTTAGTTTTATGGGGCCAAAACGAATGCGCCCGCCGGGAATCCGCTTTGGCGACCTTCCTAAAACCGATGTCGTATTAATAAGCCACAACCACTACGACCATCTTGATATTGAAACACTAAAAAAGATCCATAAAAGAGACGATCCGCTCTTTATTACCCCTCTTGGCGTTGATTTATACTTACATAAAAAAGGAATTACAAAAACAGCCAGCCTGGACTGGTGGCAGAGTTATTCTGTAAATAATGTGGTTTCTATATCGGCGGTGGAAGCACAGCATTTTTCAAGTAGGGGGATGTTTGATCGTGACAAGACCTTGTGGGCCGGATTTGTAATAGAATCCCCTAATGGAAACATGTACTTTGCAGGAGATACCGGATACAACAATTTCTTTAAAAAGATTGGAAATGAGTATGGCCCCATAAAAACAGCTTTAATACCAATTGGTGCCTATATACCAAGGTGGTTTATGAGCCCCGTTCATGTAGATCCGGCCCAGGCACTACAAATTCATAGAGAGGTTGGGGCCGAACTCAGCATTGGAATGCATTACGGAACCTTTCCCTTGGCGGATGATGGAGAAATGGATCCGATCAATGATTTCGAGAAAGCGATTACCAGCGAGCATTTTATACTGATTAAAGAAGGGCAGTCCATCAAAAGAGATTAATTATAATTTGGGATGTTTTTGCCAAGTATAATATCTCGGGTGCCGGTAAATATTCCTTGTTATTTTTTAAGCCTGATAATGCCGTTTGTCCCTCCTCTGGGATTGACATTTTCGATTTTTTCTTTGGTTAGAAATTTACCTCCTTCAAACAAGAAACTTTCGATGTAATAGTATTTTCCATTTGGTTCGAGCACAGCTTCACATCCTTCGCAAGGCCCGCCTACCAGTTTACCTTGTGCAAAGCCCGTATCTGGAGTGAATGTACGCATTTCTGATACCATTTTGGGCACATCAATTAACACATTAGGAAGATACTCATTCACTGTAGATCTTCAGGCAAGGTTCATTGGCTGTAAATGTGCTTGAATTAAAATGAAAGGGGAAATGGATAACGAACAGTTGAAAAACTAAGATTGTTTTTACTATCATAAATTATGCCTATAAAATTTAAAAGAAACTATTATTTAGAAAAGCTGGATAAACTGATGAATACAGATGTATCTGCAAGAGCTCCGTCTATTGTTTACTTAAACCCAGATGGCTTAGCCCGCTCATGGATTTTGGTTTCTATTGCTTCCACACCATATATATTGTGGCTTTTATTTAAACTCAAAAAGTTTGGCTGGTTGATTTCTTTTGCTTTATTTGTGCTTCTTCCTTTTGTGCTAGGATATTTTGTGTTCAGAGGAGAGTTAATTGCAATTATTCTTCCGTTAATTGCTTTACTTAATCTGGGGGTTTTTCTTTTTCTGCTGAAACACAGCTACCTTGATTGGCGAGAGCCGGATTTTACCAATACCCCAGGTTCGGATTACAAATAAAGCTTTTAAAGTTGTATAAGAAAATAAAAAGTTTGTATGCAGAACGCATCGTAATCGCACTTAAATATCCAATCAATACTTCAACATTCTACGTTTCTTTGTTCGATGTTCATCATTTAATATCCCCCAAACTTTATCCACATAGCTGTTGATAAGCCTCTCTTAATCCCGTACTTTTATTGGCTCTGAATGAAATGGGCTACCCTGTTCAAAACAGTGTTTTTTACAATCCATGTTTGATAATTTATCCTCAAAACTAGACAAAGCCTTTCAAAGCCTGAAAGGTGAAGCGCGTATCACCGATGTTAACATCGCAGAAACGATACGTGAGATCCGTCGTGCTTTGTTGGATGCTGATGTTAACTATGAGGTTGCCCGCCAGTTCACAAAAGATATTCAGGAAAAAGCACTTGGCTCAGATGTACTAACCTCCGTTAATCCGGGACAACAGTTTACCAAAATTGTTTTTGATGAACTTGTTGAAACCTTTGGTGGAGAAAAATCTGATATAGCCACAGCGCACACCCCTCCTACTGTAATTCTTATTGCAGGTTTACAGGGTTCGGGTAAAACCACCTTTACAGGAAAGTTAGCCCGTTACCTCAAGCAGGAGCATAAAAGGAATCCTCTTCTTGCTGCCGCCGATGTTTATCGCCCTGCTGCCGTAAACCAACTTAAGACCCTTGCCGAACAAATCGAAGTTCCGGTGTATTCCATTGAACAACAGGATGCCGTACGCGTGGCCAAAGAAGCCGTTGCAATGGCAAAAAGCCTGGCCATGGATACCGTGATTATTGATACGGCCGGGCGCTTACATGTAGATGAGGAGATGATGAATGAGGTTGCGGAAATTAAAAAAGCCGTTAATCCTCACGAAATTTTGTTTGTTGTTGATTCAATGACCGGACAGGACGCAGTTAACACAGCAAAAGAGTTTAACGAGCGCATTGATTATAACGGCGTGGTTTTAACTAAGCTGGATGGCGACACCCGTGGTGGTGCAGCACTTTCCATTAAAACTGTTGTAAACAAGCCCATCAAATTTGTAAGTACCGGCGAAAAGCTGGATGCTCTTTCTCCATTCCATCCAGACCGTATGGCTCAGCGTATTCTTGGAATGGGAGATGTGGTTTCGCTTGTAGAAAAAGCTCAAAAAGAATTTGATGAGGAAGAAGCCAGGCGTCTTCAAAAGCGTATCAGTTCAGATAAGTTTGACCTGGATGATTTCCTCGAACAAATTCAAAAGATCAAGAAGATGGGTGATTTCACCGATCTTGTTTCTATGATCCCCGGCGCCAGCAAAGCATTGGAAAATGCAGATGTCGATGAAGATGCCTTTAAACCCATCGAAGCGATAATCTATTCAATGACGCCGGAGGAGCGTCGGAACCCAAACGTCCTAAATGGAAGTCGCCGCAGAAGAATTGCAGCAGGTTCCGGCACTACTGTGCGTGAGATCAACGATCTCATTAAGCAGTTCGAACAGATGAAAAAAATGATGAAGACCATGTCCAAAATGGGAAAAATGGGGCGGGCTCTTCAAGGACTTAAAAACCTGCCTATAGGCAGATAAACACTTTATATACACAACTCACTGGAGAACAACATTGATTAGAATCAGACTTCAAAGAAAAGGCCGTAAAAAACGACCGATTTATCATTTAGTAGTTGCTGACAGCCGAAGCCCGCGCGATGGACGAATCATTGAGCAGGTTGGCCGCTATGATAACGTAACCGAAAAAAAAGAAGTGGTTTTGAATGAAGACCGCATTCTTTACTGGCTAGAAACCGGAGCTCAACCTTCTGATACCGTTCGCAAAATTTTGCGAAACGAAGGTTTGCTGTACAAACGCCATTTAATGATGTGGGGTAAAAGCGAAGAAGAGATCGAGGTTGCTTTAGCAGAATGGAGGTCTTATCGCGAGTCGAAAGAAGAAGCCAGTACTTCAAGAAAAGACAAGTACAAGAGCGTACTGGCCGCAGAAGAAAAAGAATTCAAAAATCTGGTACAGAAAAAATCTAAAGAAGCTGCTAAGGAATTAGAAGCCGATGCAACCGCTGAAGAAGTTACTGAGGAAGCTGTTGTTGAAGAATCACCAGCACCAGAGGAAAAAGTAGAAGAAACTACTTCTGAAGAGCTTGTTCAGGAAGAAGCAGTCGAAGAAACTACCGATGAGGCTCCTGCTGAAGAAGAGGTGGCTGAGACGGAAGGGGTAGAAGAAGAAGCTCCTGAAGTGGAAGCAGCAACTGACGAAACAAGCGAAGAAGAACCAGCTGTTGAAGAAACTGAAGCCGAAGAAGAGTCTCCCGCGCCAGAGGCTTCGGAGACTGAAGCAGAAGCTGCAGTTGAAACCGCAGAGGAAGTAGCTGAGGAAACACCTGTAGAAGACGTTGTTGAAGAAACTAAGGATGAAGCACCTGCCGAAGAAGAAAAAGCAGAAGAGCCGGCAGCTTCATCAACCGAAACTTCTGATGCTATGAGTGCTAAAGGTGCGATCGATCATATCAAGAACAATGATTTGGCCGCATTGAAAGGTTTTGTTACCAATGCTGAGTCTCGTAAAACGGTACTTGCAGCCTGGGAGAAAAAACAATCTGAAGGATAATAAAAAATCCGGCTCCTATGAATCGGGAAGCCAATACAAAACTCTTTACTTCTATCGGCCGGGTTGACCGGTCGCACGGATTGCATGGAGAATTTAAGATCTTATTTGATTTTGATGCACCAGAGATCCTTGATGAATTAACTGTTTTGTATTTGCGGAATGAAAGGGGCGATTATTTTCCTGTCCGGATTTCGAAAACCCGGGTTCAGGAAAAAGGAAAAACAATTTCGTTCTTTGTACAATTTGAACATATCGCTGATCGCACTTCGGCAGAAGAGCTAAAAGGAAAAGCCGTATTTATCGAAACAGATAAAGCAAAGGCAATTCTTTCATCACAAGAAGAACACAGTTTTCTTCATTACGATGTGTATAACTCTGAAGGCCTGCATGTTGGCACGGTGATGGATGTCATGGAAAATCCTGCTCAGACCATTCTGAACGTTTCGTCTGAAAAAGGGAGCCTGCTCATTCCTTTCGTTAATCATTTTGTGATTGAAACAGACGAAGCAGTAAAGTCAATTACCTGCCGGAATCTCGATGAATTGGAAGGGTTGTAGGATGAGAATTGACGTCATATCTGCCGTTCCTGATTTACTTCAAGGCCCGCTCGATCACAGCATTGTGCAGCGTGCTAAAGAAAAAAGGCTGGTCGAGATCTTTATTCATGATCTTCGGGACTACACCGAAGATAAACACAAAAAGATTGATGACTATTCTTACGGCGGTGATGCAGGGATGGTATTAACACCCCAGCCGGTCTTTAGCTGTATTGAACATCTTACTTCACAAAGAACGTATGATGAGATCATTTTTACAGCACCGGATGGAGAACAGTTTAACCAGGTTGAAGCAAACGGTTTATCACTCAAAAAAAGCATTATCATTTTGTGCGGCCATTACAAAGGTGTAGATCAGCGTGTAAGAGATGCTTTGATTACCAAAGAATATGCTATTGGTGATTTTGTGCTTTCAGGCGGCGAACTCCCCGCAATGGCTATTGTTGATGCTGTTGTAAGGCTGCTTCCTGGTGTAATCGGAGATGCAGAAAGTGCTTTAAGTGATTCCTTTCAGGATGGGCTGCTTGAAGCTCCGGTTTATACCAGGCCGGCAAACTTCAAAGGCATGGCCGTTCCTGATGTGTTAACATCCGGTAACCACCAAAAGATTGAAACCTGGAAAACAGAGCAGTCTCTGAAAAAGACCAAAGAACGTAGAAAAGATTTGTACGAAAAATTTAAAAAAGATCATTAACAGCTGATTCGTCAGCAAACAAAAAGAATCATGGATAAGCTAAAACTTGTAGAACAAACTATTGTAAACGATGATATTCCTGAATTTACCGCTGGTGACACAGTGAATATTCACTACCGTGTTCGCGAAGGAGAAAAAGAAAGAATCCAGCAATACGAAGGTGTTGTTATTAGTGAAAGAGGAAGCGGAGCTAACAAAACGTTTACCGTTCGTAAAATGAGCAGTAATGTTGGGGTGGAAAGAATCTTTCCTCTGTACTCTCCTTTTATTGCTAAGATTGAAGTGAAGAGGCGCGGCAAAGTAAGACGTTCTAAATTATTCTATCTGCGTAGCCGTACTGGGAAAGCAGCCCGTATTCAGGAACGTGACTCAAAAAGCGAAAAGAAGTAATATTTTCATTTAAACAATGAACCGGATTCTGGAAAAAACACCAATCCGGGCTTACTTTTAAAAAACTAAACATAGTTTCAATGAATATTATTCTTTTTGGTCCCCCGGGTGCAGGTAAAGGCACCCAGGCAAAATTGCTTCAGGATAAATACGCCATTCCCCATCTTTCTACGGGAGACATCTTCCGCACAGCTATTAAGAATGAAACCCCGCTTGGGGTAAAGGTAAAATCGATTCTTGATTCAGGCCAGCTGGTACCCGATGAAACAGTGGTTGATTTGGTTGCCGAAGAATTGAAAGCCCCAAAGTACGACAATGGGTTTATTCTTGATGGTTTTCCCCGAACGGTTCCCCAGGCCGAAGCTTTTAATGAGATCGCTGCCAATCAAAACAAAGCGGTTGATGCTTTTGTAGTACTTACTGTGCCTGAAAAAGAACTGGTTTCCAGAATTCTTTCCCGCGGGCAAGGAAGGGCGGACGATACAGAGGAGAAAATCAAAACCCGTTTAGAGGTTTACAGAAGCGAAACCGAACCTGTTCAAAATTATTATAAAGCCAAAGGTGTTGAGAAAGAAATTAATGGCATCGGTACTGTGGAAGAGATTTTTGACCGGATAACTTCTTCGCTACACTAAACTCAAAAGCCGGGTATTATATATTTGGCCAATCTTCTTTGTTTAAGAGGATTGTCTATTTTTTTGACCCCTCCCCTTCGAAAGAGAGGGGAGCTCTTTAAAATAACCCGCCGCCAAATTAAAAAGCCATCTGGGCCTAGCCTCGAAAGCCTTTGTGATTCGTTGATTCCACTTTGAATGGCTGAAAACTTTTCTTAATTAGTCATCCAGAAGGAGTTGCTTTGCAACGACTGAAGGATCTGCACAACTAAGCACCCTTTCGATTCGAGGCTAGGTGGGCTCGTAAAGACGGGTTGGCCAATATTTTCTGTTCAAGAAATCTTCCCATCTGTAATTTTTGCCATTTAAAAACACAAGTGTAAAAGAAATTAACAGCACGGGGCAACTTGTCAAAATGTTCAGTAACATTGGTTTAATATACTTTTGCTAAACAAATAACTAACTACCAATGAACGCAGAAAGTAAACGCGGAACTACATTACTAAAAGCAGGAATTACACTAGCTTTAATCGGGGCACTGGGAGTTTTTTTAGCCGGTTATGGATACCAATGGGGTTGGTGGCATTATAGAATCGGTTTCAGAATAATTCCCTGGGCAACAGGGGGTGTTGTGCTGGCAGGTATTATTACAACAATAGGTTTTATCGGACTGTATAGAAAAACGGCGGTGCATACTATCATTGGCTGCGTTGGTATTGCGCTCTCATTAGCGGCTATTTTTAACATTGTTTACTGGCGGATAGAAATAAACAAAGGGTACCCTCTCATTCACGATATCACAACTGATATGGAAAATCCACCGATGTTTGTGGACATCATAGAATTAAGATCAGATGCGCCGAACCCTGCAGAATACCAGGGAGAGGAAGTGGCAAAGGCCCAAAAAGAGTTTTATTCCGGGCTCGGTCCAATTCAGCTTCAACTTAATTACGACGAGGCCTTCAACCAGGCATTAGCAAACGCAGAAAAAATGCCGTGGCAAATTATATCAGAGAGTAAAGAAGAAGGTAGAATCGAAGCCTATGAAAAATTGGCCTGGTTTGGGTTTATTGATGATGTGGTAATTCGGGTAGATACCACATCAACCGGAAGCATTATTGATATCAGATCGAAGTCTAGAATAGGGAGAGGAGATCTGGGCGTTAATGCAAAGCGGATTAAAAGATACAAAGCAACATTTAAAGCTTTAAAAGATTGATAACTTGGTTTCAGTGGTTAAACGTTCAAGTACTTCCATACCTAGAACAGAATTTCCTGCTTTGTTGAGTTTTGGGCTCCAAATGGCAACGCTATAGTGTTCAGGAAATATAGCTGCTATCCCTCCACCCACTCCGCTTTTTCCAGGAAGACCAACTTTAAAAGTAAACTCTCCAGCCTGATCATAAAAACCACAGGTAAGCATGATTGCGCTAAGCCGCTTAGATTGTGACTCTGACAAGATTTTTTCTCCGGTTACAAAATGTGCCCCATGGTTTGCAAACACTAAGAATGTTTGGGCAAGTTCTTTACAGCTCATTTCAATGGAACACATATAGAAGTAAAAATCGACAACATCTTCTACCAGGTTTTCAATATTTCCGAACGACTTCATCAAATTCGCTAATGCTACATTTCTGTAGCCTGAATTTTTTTCTGACTCGGCTACTTTTTCATTAAAATAAATGTCTTCGTTCCCCGCTAACCCTCTTACGTAGTTAAGAAAATCTTCTTTGGGACTTTTGAGTTTCGAAATCAGTATGTCACAAATTACCAACGCCCCGGCATTTATCAATGGATTACGAGGAATACCAGACTCATATTCCAGCTGAACCAATGAATTGAATGGATTTCCTGAGGGCTCAACCCCAACTCTTTTCCACAATTTTTCTCCCAGCATTGGATATGCCATAGCGAGTGCGAACACTTTACTGATACTTTGAATCGAAAATTTTTCCTCATTATCTCCAATGCTGTAATTTCCTTTTTGGATACAACATAAATGTATTCCAAATTTATTCGGATCAATATTCGCCAGTTCCGGAATATAATTGGCTACTTTTCCCCCAAACTTCGCGCAGTCTAAGCCGGTATTTATTTCATTTAGAGTTTGTTGGTAGTTCATTAATTAATGATATAGTTTTTTGCCAGTTCATAGAATTCCTTGAGCTCTCTTTCTTTCCATTCTTCATCTTTCTCCCATTCTTTTGCCATGATTTCTGCCACTAGGGGAGCTGCTTTCACGCATGCCTCTGCATCAAGCAAAAGGGCTCGCATTCTTCTGGAAAGAATATCCTCTATAGTCTGTGCCCATTCATTTCTAATCGCCCAAATTACTTCTGCCTTTATATAAGGCAAACCTGGATGTAGCTTCTCTTTTAAAGATGGGGCTTCTTTATAAAGTTTTTCAATACCTACTTTATCAGAGCCATACATATGAAGCGGGTCGTTTTCATCTACATTGTTCAACCAGCCATGGATTCTCAGATTCTTGGTTTCAGCTTTTTTGAAATCCAGGCCTGCCACCCAGCTTGCTTTATCGATGGTATCTTCGGCCATTTTTCGGTAAGTCGTCCACTTTCCACCAGCAATAGTAACTAATCCGGATTCAGAAACCTGCAGGTGATGGCTTCTTGATATTTCTGATGTGTCCTTCATATCCTCAGGTTTTACCAGGGGCCTTAATCCTGCAAAAATACTTTTTACGTCTTTTCGTGTTGGGTCTTTCGTTAAATACTTTTTGGCATGACGAAGTACAAACTCAACTTCTTCCTCAAGCGCTACGGGCTCTATGTCTGGCTTTTCAATTGGGGTATCTGTAGTTCCAATAATAGCTTTGCCACGCCAGGGTACTGCAAACAATACTCTTCCATCATCAGTGTGTGGAACCATAATGGCCGCATCACCAGGAAGAAACTCTTTGTCCAAGACAAGATGAGTTCCCTGAGAACATTGTATCATATCTTTATGCCCGGGGTTATCCATACTCAAAATAGAATCTGAGAAAACACCCGTAGCATTAATAACCACACGGGCATTTACTTCGAATTCTTCTCCGTTAATATGATCTCTGACCATTACCCCTTCAATAAAACCTGATCCATTTTTGATCAATTCTGTAACTTTCATGTAATTAATCGGAGTTGCTCCAAGATCCGAAGCTGTTTGTGCTAAATTAATGGCGAGCCTTGCATCGTCAAACTGCCCGTCATAATAAATAACTCCACCACGAAGTCCTTCCGGTTCCAGGGTGGGAATTTTTTCAAGTACTTCTTCTTTCGAAAGTATTTTTGATTTCTTAATGCCAAGCTTACCCGCTAAAGCATCGTACACTTTCATGCCTGCGCCATAAAAAGGGCCATTCCACCATTCGTAACTTGGCACTATAAATGATTGATGGCTGACAAGATGAGGCGCGTTTTGAATTAGCAGTCCGCGCTCATGCAGTGCTTCAATTACCAGAGAAATATCGCCTTGCTGCAGATAACGAACTCCACCATGAACCAGTTTTGTACTCCGGCTGGAAGTTCCCTTGGCAAAATCAGCCATATCCAGAAGCAATGTCTTATAGCCCCGATTGGCTGAATCCACTGCGCAGCCTAACCCGGTTGCTCCCCCACCAATGATGAGTACATCCCAATAGCCGTTAAAATCTCTAACATGGTTTAGTGATTCTGTACGGGTCATTCGTATATCTGCATTAATGTATAACTAGAAAATACCGACTACAAAGAACATACAAAATCGAAAGATAACTCTAGGAAGGTTTTAATTTTGAGAAGCAAACAATACCGCGTATGATTTGTTTTTCTACTTTGAAGCCTGCTTGATTGAATAGCTTATTACTTTCGTTTTTTGTCCAGAATTTAATTCCACCAATACCCATAGATTCCTGAAGCAAGCGGCCATACCATGCATCGCTTTTAATCAGATGCATCATAAAAAAAACACCGTTTTCTTTTAGAACTCTACGAGCTTCACTCAAAACCCGGGCCTCTTCGGTGAGTTCGTTTAGTGTTCCTCCCATTACAATGCCGTCAAAAGTTTTGCTGAAGAAAGGCATGTGTTTTCCATCGGCGCGAACAAAGAACATATTTGTTTCATCAGCTTCTGCTTTAATACGGGCTTCTTCCAGCATTTGCATCGAAAAATCCAGCCCAATGATATCAGCTTTTTGTTGGGCGGCTTTTAATGCTCGGCCATATAGTGCGGTAGAGCAGCCTACATCCAAATATAAGCAACCTTCTTTAGGTTCCGTCCATTCTATCAAGAGTTCATGTTCTTTTTCGATGGGAAAATCTTCTCCGGTGAAGAGGGTGAGAGAACGTTTTCGCCAGATCTCTTCATAGATAGTGGCAGTTAATTTCCAGTGATTGGTATAAGAAGCTACACTCGAAAAATGGGGTTGCTTTCCCAGAATATCGATGATGTTATTTTTTACATCGTATTCATCCCCATCTTGTGAAGAAAGCGTGCCATTAAAAGGTGTGCTCAAATTCGAAATTTCTTCCGGCACCTGAATAGCTGCTCGTTCATTTTCAGGAGATTTTAATTCTAAACTCATAATGGCTTATTTGCTTGTGCCAGCCGTACGTGATTGATGCCTTTGTGTTACGGGATCATTTTTGAAGCACCAATGATACCTGTGCGCCTTTATCAACACTTAAAAGTTCTGCGGCATTTCCTTTATTAATGCCAATTTCCAGCATTCCGGAGCTGCCTATAAATGCTGCCGGGTCTCCGTCTTCAACATCGCCAAAAGTATTTACCATGTGATCAATGATGGTATTTCCCACATAAATCCGAACTTTGCGCCGCCCGATCATATCTTCCATTAATGTTTCAGAGATATTGGTAATCAGGTTGCCAAAACGGTCAATGTGTACCACCCAGCCTTGCAGCCCGTCTTTATCTCCGATAGGAACTGCCCAGTGATAAGTAACCAGATCTTTAATGGGGTCACCAAGGTCTTTTAACTTTACACCATTACTTAAGTGTGCCGCCACAGGGGCAAAAATGTCCCTTCCATGAAATGTTCGGGAGCGTTCTTTTCGCCAATACTTTTCTTTGTTTAGTTTTATGGCCTTATAGTCGAATTCGTCATAGAACAATGAAAAAATTCCATTGTCTGGGCCAACGAAATATTGGTCATTAATTTTTAGAACAATTGGGCTGCGGTCGGTTCCAACACCAGGGTCAACCACAACTAAGTGCACTGTATTTTTTGGGAAAAGAAAAGCTGAGTTTCGAATTACCCATGCTCCCGCCATAATATCCTGAGCGGGAATGTCATGAGAAATGTCAACAAGGCGAACATCCGGGGCAAGCCCAAGAATTACTGCCTTCATTGCACTTACATATTGATCTTGGAGCCCAAAATCGGAAGTAAGTGTAATTATTTGGCTCATCCAGAATAATTATTCAACATCACAGGCATTACAACCATAAGTATTTCTTCATGGTCGCTCTTTTCAGAGGGTCGAACAATTCCCGCTCTGTTGGGCGATGAAAATTCAAAGCTAACATTTTCATCATCAATGTTACTTAGTACATCTCCTAAGTACTTTGCGTTGAATCCGATTTCTAATTCATCGTTGGAATATTCACAGACAATAGTTTCTTTTGCTTCACTGCTCATATCTAAATCTTCGGCGCGAATGGTAAGCTTGTCCGTTTCCAGTTGAAGGCGAATTTGCCGGGTTGTTGAGCTTGAAAAAATAGCTACACGACGAACTGTTGCCAGCATTTGATCTTTTGCAATGGTTAAGAACTTGTTGTTGTCGCGTGGAATTACCGAATCATAGTTGGGATACTGTTCGTTGATTAACCGGGTAATTACAATGGTGCTTCCACTTTTAAAGCGGGCGTGGTCGTTTGTAACTGTAACTTCGCAATTCTCATCTCCCGTTGTTTTTTGAACTAAACCTAATGCTTTATCGGGAACAATAAATTCTGTTTCGCCGCTTCCGGTAATTTCTTTGTTAGCATATTCAACCAAACGATATCCATCCGTTGCCACGAACTTGCTTTCGTCTGTACCAATTTTAAAATAGACACCCATCATCGCAGGGCGGAGGTCATCACTTGAAACGGCAAACAGTGTTTTAGCAATTGCTTTGTTAATGTTTTCGGTAGATGCCTTGATCTCAACACCTCCATCAAGCGTAGGAATTTCCGGAAACTCATCGGCGTCATCACCAACCAGCTTATAATTACCCTTATCGGTGCGGAAGTTGATATTCTTGCGTTCATCTACCGTAAAGAAAACAGTGATGTTTGGCAATTGACGAAGCGTTTCAAGTAAACGGCGGGCCGGTATGGCAACAGCACCTTCTTCTTCAATATCTGCTTCAAGGTATTCAACAATGGCTATTTCAAGATCAGTTGCAGAAAGTTTCAGTTTTCCTTCTTCACATTCAAAAAGGATGGTTTCTAAAATTGGTAAGGTTGCTTTTGATGGCACAGCTCCAATAACGGCCGAAAGCCCTTTGTTGAGTTCGTTACTTGATATAGAAAATTTCATGAAAACGTAATTAGAGTTATTCAGGACAATTTTTAACCCGATGTTGCCCTTTCTAAAATGTGTGCTTATACTAAGAAATACTGGCTCCCTCCGCAACATGTAGAGCTACTTAAAAACCCATCAAATAAGTGCAAAAATATATCGTTAAAGTGCTACTGTAAATCCCAAAGTACCTGCTACATAATTGATGAAAAGACTTTTTCAGGCACTGCTTTTAATAATAATTTTTAGTTTCTCTGCATACGCGCAATCATCATTGGCTAAGTATGGAAATGACTTTCTTTCCACCGGTGCCGGCGCGCGCGCATTGGGAATGGGAGGAACCGGAGCCTCTTTTGCGAATGATGTTACGGCTGCTTACTGGAATGTGGCGGGACTTTCTAAAGTATCTGATATTCAGGCAATGTACATGCACTCCGAGCGGTTTGATGGGATTGTAGGATACGATTATGGTGCAGTGGCTTTGCCGCTTCAATCAAAAAATGCAGTATTTGCTATTAGTTTTTTCCGGCAGGGAGTGGATAACATTGCAAACACACTAAATGCTTGGGATGCAGACAGAAATCAACCTCGCGAGAATGCAGAAGATTATATCACACGGTTTAGTGCGGCTGACTTAGCATTGTTCTTTTCTGTAGCTAAGCAAAGTTCTGGCAAGCTTTCTTACGGGGCTACCGCCAAAATTATAAATCAACGGTTAGGCCCTTTTGCTGAAGCCTGGGGATACAGCCTGGATGTAGGAGCAAAGTTTTCTACCGGTTTTGCTGATCTGGGAATTTCTGTTCGGGATATAACCACCATGCAAAAAATGTGGGATGTTAATGAAGACGAGTTCGCAGGGTTTCAGGAAGTATTTGACGATTCCATACCAAGTGGACATAACGAATATGTGCTGCCATCTATAACACTTGGAGCCTCAAGGTATTTTAAATTTTCTGATTTTGATTTAATTGCGGCAATAGATACTGATTTGCTCTTCGAAAACCGCCAGGCCTATTATATCAATGTTGGCAAGATGAGTATTGAGCCGCATGTCGGAACAGAACTTACATACAAGGATGTGATCAGTTTTCGCACAGGATTAACGGATTTTATTACCGACCCGGAAGGTGGATTTTCGGCTTCACCAACCTTAGGGCTTGGAGTTCACTTCCTTAATTTCAATCTCGATTACGGATTCGCAAGCTTTGCAGGCACATCAAGTAATTTGGGATATACGCATAGGATTTCATTGCAATACAGGTTCCTGAAAAACGAATAACGGGTTTTCTTATTTGTTCTGTTTCCTGCACCCGTTTTACTAGATTATATAGCACAAAATTGTGTGGGTTCATCGGTTATCCCGACTGCTGTCGGGACGAAAAGCCCACCCAAACCAAAAATAGAGATAGATCAATAATATGTGGATCCATCACTCCACTGTCTTTATTAAAACTCTTCTTTATTCTCTTTACCTTCTTATTAAAAAGTGCAAATAATTCTCCTCGGCCCTACTGCTTCCGGAAAAACTGAATTGTCTCTTCAGGTTGCTGAGGAACTCGGTATTGCTATTATTTCTGCAGATTCCCGCCAGTGTTACAAATATTTAGATATTGGAACTGCAAAACCAACACCAGAAGAACTAAACAGAGTAAAACATTACAATATCTCGAATCTTGAATTAGAGGAGACAGATTCCGTTCAATCATTCTCAGTGCGGGCAAAAAAATGGGAAAAAGAGATTCTGAAAGCCCATCCTCACTGCTTTTTTGTTGGAGGCAGCACGCTGCATCTTCAAAGTTTAATACGCCCGGTAGATGAAATTCCGTCTGCAAATGCTGAAAATATTAAGCAGCTTGAATCAGAAATTGACAAATCAGGGATTGAACTTCTTTATACAAGGCTGAAATCGGTTGACCCTGCATATACAAAAGCGATGGACGGGATGAATCGGCAGCGTATTATTCGTGCGTTGGATGTTTGGATGCAAACCGGCAAACCCTTCAGTAGTTATCATTCCAACAAAGAATTTTCACTTCCAAAAAATACACTGGTATTTGGATTGGAGCGTACCAGACAGGATCTTTATGATCGAATTAATCAGCGAGTGGATACTATGATTGAAGGCGGCCTTATCGCCGAGACGCAGCAAATTCTGGAAATGGGCTATTCAAAAGACATTCAACCCCTAAATGCAGTAGGTTATCGTGAAATTATTTCCTTTTTGGATCAGAAAACAGATCTGGAATCAGCGGTGTCAAAAATTAAAACACAGACACGCCGCTATGCCAAAAGGCAGTTAACCTGGTTCCGGCGCTGGGATTTTATAGAATGGCTGCCGGCGGAGGAGAAAAAGACAGCAGAACTTAAAGAAATCATGCTTTCACGTTTAGCAGCTAAGTAACATAAGCCGTAAATTTGAGCTCATTTAAAAATCCAGCTCAATCATGTACAAAGCAAAAGTTAACGTAACGCTTCGCCCGTCCATTTTGGATCCAAAGGGAAAAGCAGCTCATCACGCACTTCATAATCTGGGTCTGAATAATGTTAAACAGGTTCGGATTGGAAAGTTTATTGAATTAGATGTAGAAGCAGACAGCAAAGATGCTGCAAATGAAATTGTGGAAGCAGCTTGTACAAAGTTGTTAGCGAATGAAGTGATGGAAGATTACGAGATTGTGTTCGAAGATTGATGATAAACTCAGCTTTTTATATCAAACCAAGCATAGCGTTTGCTGATGTTGAAGAGCTGACAAAAACAGAAGAGCAACTTGAAGAGATAATCGAAACTCCCTGGCGTTTGCTCCTATTTGACGATGACATACACACCTTTGATGAAGTGATAGAGCAAATTATGAAAGCAAAAGGATGTAGTTATAATGTCGCTCAGGATTTAACATTTCAGGTGCATAATAATGGGAAGGCAATTATTCACGAAGGGGAATTTTTAGATTGCTTGAAAATGGAAGGAGTGTTAAAAGAAATTCAACTTGTAACCGAAATAAGAGGTTAATTTGGCAACATTTGGTGTAATAGTATTTCCCGGCTCTAACTGCGATCATGATGCATATCATGCAATGAAGCATATTATGAACAGCGATGTAAAGTTTTTGTGGCATAAAGACATGGATCTTTCTGGCATAGATTTTTTGATTGTTCCGGGAGGGTTTTCTTATGGGGATTATCTTCGTTCCGGGGCTATCGCGCGTTTTTCTCCTATTATGCAGGAAGTAGTAAAGTTTGCTGAAAAAGGCGGCCCTGTTCTTGGGATATGTAATGGGTTTCAGATTTTGTTGGAAGCAGGATTGATTCCCGGTGCCATGATGCACAACCAACAACTTCGGTTTGTATGCAAAAATGTATTTATCCGGTGTGAGACAACAGATTCATTATTTACAAGTACACTGAAAAAGGGGCAGGTTTTCGACATCCCGGTATCTCATGGAGAAGGCAATTACCACATCAATCAATCGGGTTTAAAATCTTTGCAGGATAATAATCAGATTTTGTTCAGGTATTCTGATTCTGAAGGCAATCTGACGAAACAAGCCAATTTTAACGGCTCTATTGACCATATTGCGGGAATCACAAATTCAGGGAGAAATGTACTTGGGATGATGCCCCACCCTGAGCGGGCTATGGAAAAATTACTGGGTTCGAACGATGGTAAACATATATTTGATTCGATCCTTAATTCCTTGTCGGTAGTTTAAGATTTAGTACCTTTTCTGAATCATGAATGATCACACACAAACAGACCTTACATTACACAGCAAGAAACTTGTAAAACGATATCGCAAAAGAACAGTCGTTAATGAGGTTTCCATTAATGTAAGGCAGGGAGAAATTGTTGGGTTACTTGGCCCGAACGGTGCCGGAAAAACAACCACTTTTTATATGATGGTAGGTTTGGTAACTCCAAATTCCGGCAAGATTTTCCTAAACGATGCTGAGATTACAAAAAAGCCCATGTACAAACGGGCCAGAATGGGAGTTGGGTATTTGGCCCAAGAAGCCAGCGTATTTCGAAACTTAACTGTCCGGCAAAACCTCGAATCTATTCTTCAATTTTTCTCCCTTTCAAAAAAAGAGATCGATGACCGGGTCGATAAACTTATTGAAGAGTTTAGCCTCCAAAAAGTTGTACATAGCAAAGGGTACTCATTATCGGGAGGGGAACGCCGGCGAACCGAAATTGCCCGCGCTTTGGTAACAGAACCAAAATTTATTTTATTAGATGAGCCTTTTGCCGGAGTTGACCCTATTGCAGTAGAAGATATTCAGAAAATTGTGGCTCAACTCACCAAACAAAACATTGGAATTTTAATCACAGATCATAATGTTCATGAAACTCTGGCTATTACAGACAGAGCATATTTAATGTTTGAAGGCAACATTCTGATGGAAGGCACTGCGGATACCTTAGCTGAAAACGAAGAGGCAAGAAAGCTATATCTTGGTGAACAATTTAAACTGGACCGATACACGAATAATTAATAAAAATCATGAAAGAAATAACAGTACAAGGTTTGCAAACAAAAAAAGAAAATGGGGAGGATTTTTTCTTGCTGGATGTGAGAGAAGATTTCGAATACCAGGTTTCCAACTTAGAAGGCGAACACATTCCTCTGGGTGATCTCCCGGGCCGCATTGATGAAATTAAAAACCACAAAGATGCTGAAGTAGTTGTGATGTGCCGCTCAGGAGGAAGAAGCGGAAAAGCCGTCGAGTTATTGGAAAGTGAGGGTTTTTCGAATGTACACAACTTGAAAGGCGGGATTACGGCCTGGAGCAAAGAAATTGATCCGTCAATGCCGGTTGCCTAGCTTTCTAAGTTAGATTTAGGCAATCGCCGCAATCTGGTTCAGTAATTCCTCGTTACTTTCGGTATTTTTGAGCACTTTTAGCAAGCCTAACATAGATTCTTTGGGGGATTTTTTGAGCAGATAACGGCGTACCATATTTCGTTCTTCCAGCGAATCGGTGATAAACTTATCTTCGTTACGTGTACCGGAAGCTGTTATGTTTATTGCGGGGTAAATACGGTCATTAGCCAGCTCACGATCCAGAACAAGTTCCATATTACCTGTTCCTTTAAATTCTTCAAAAATCAGGTCGTCCATTCTTGAGTTGGTTTCAATCAGGCAGGTCGCAATAATCGTTAATGAACCGCCGCCTTCAATCTTTCGCGCAGAACCGAAAATCTTTTTTGGGATTTCAAGGGCTCTAATGTCCAAACCTCCCGAAAGCGTTCTGCCACTATTAGTTTGAACTGCATTGTAAGCACGCCCTAAACGAGTTAGTGAATCGATAAGGAGAACGGCATCTTCTCCCATTTCTGCTTTACGTTTTGCATAACCAAGAGCCATTTCGGTAATGCGTATATGACTGTGGGTTTTTTTGTCATTTGAAGAAGCAAAAACTTCTGCATCAGTAGAACGGATAAAATCGGTTACTTCTTCGGGGCGTTCATCAACAAGCAATACACTTAAATGAATATCAGGGTGGTTTTCAGTAATAGTCTTTGCAATCTGTTTAAGCATTACTGTTTTTCCTGTTCTGGGTGGAGCCACAATTAATGCTCTTTGCCCTTTACCGATTGGGGCTACAAGATCGATTACTCTCATTTCGACATTATCTGCCGGTTCGCCCATTTTAATCCATTCAACAGGCATAATAGGTGTTTGACGTTCAAACCGGCTTGATTTAGTCCAAGCCTCTTTTTCTTTTCTGTTAATTCTGTCAACAGAGCAAACATGCTTGTTTCCTCTTTTATCTTCTTCAAATTCTCCTTCGAGGATAAGGCCAGGCCGAAGATCAAGTGTTTTTACTTCTTCGGGCTTTAGAAAAGGATCTTGCGGGCTATAACTGAATTCATAATCGAGTTTTCTAATTAAACCCCACCCTTTGGCATTTATTTCAAGTACACCAGCGTATCTTCCTGAAACGCCCAGGTTTTCTTTCCAATAGAACTTGGGGATGAAAACATTGCCGCCCTTATTTCTATTCTTATTATTTCGATTTTTATTGTTACGGTTTTTATAATTTTTTCTTTTCCGTGCCATACATAAATATTAATTGGTCTCCTCTTCAGCAGTGAAGTAATGATTTCAGTAAATGTTGGAAATGCAAAGGAGAGCTAGAAAAAATAACGGCACTCAGATCAGAGTGCCGCCTAAATTTGATGAGAAAAGATACAAATGTTTTAATTGATAGCAAACAAACTACGCTACTATCTTACAGTCGTGGTTTTGTTTATCCAGCTATAGCATGGGGCAACAGAGCCATCAATTTTAACTTTTTGTCCATTTTTAAGGTCATCCAATCTTAAAAATTTATCTTCTCCAGTAGGTACTACTGCTTCATAGTTTGGAAGTTGTGCGTTAACCGTATTGGTAACAGATGGGTCTTTTTGTTTAGCGGTATTCAAATAATCGATAACCAACCAATATACCATACGGTCTTTAGCTTCCAGTTTTCTGTCAGCAGTGCAACTCGATATAGCTTGTGAATATACACGTGATTTGGCGATGTAAGCTCGTCCAAAGTTCGGATCGATATCTAAAGCGGTATCAATATAGCTATCAGCAGTTTTAATTTGTTCCATACCGATATAAGCATTAGCAATATCAAGATTGATTTGTTTTTTCTGATCATTATCATCTGCCATGCCTAGTGCTTCTTTGTATAATTCAATAGCATTTGCATACCGGGCGTTTCCTTTTTCAGATTCAGCCAAGGCCATAGCACTCTTATAAGTTGGTTCAGTTTCATGAAGCGTTCTTTGTATTTTTATCAATTCATCTTGATTATCAAGTTGTTTATAAGCAGTTTCAACTGCTTTTAACGCTTCTAAGTCGTGAGGCTTCTTTTCCAAAATCGGTAAATAATACTCAAGTACATCATCAGGGTTTTCAAATAAATCTTTTTGAAACTTATTGAGATCGTTAGCTAATGAACCGGTTGCATATTTAGAAGCTTCGCTAATTACAGCTTGGGCTTTTTCTCTTTGCCCTTTATTAATATAGTTAGGGATCAATGTTTTAACATAATACCCCTGAGCTATGGTTGTAGTTTTTTCAGGATTTATATCAAACATAAGCTGAAATTCTTCATACGCTTTAGCTAATCCATCGTTTATGTAAGAATAGTTTTCCAGATAAAAACGTCCTTTACGTTGATGTGTTTGGTAGATCAAATCTGCATCATCTTTATAAAGTTCTAGTTTATCATCATAAACCATAATAGCAGAATCTAGATATGAAGCCTTAATAGCAGGATCTGTTTCGCCTTTTGCTATTTCAGAGTAAATAGTGGCAAAATGATCTAGTTGTCTGGAAAGATTAAAGCTAGGGTGCCCTTCAATAGTTTTAGGCTTTGAACATAAAATCCAACGCCCAAATTTAAGTGCAAAAGGATAATCTTTGTTTCGAAAATTTGACTGAAAAATTGAGAATGCAGCAATGGGTTTTAAACCATCAGGCGGAGTTTCTGTACACTCTGCCTGGGCAGTAACCATTGTTGAACTAACGAATAAGAATCCAATAATTAGTGTTAATTTTTTCATTATTCTTTCATGTAGTTATCGTGTTTTATATAAACAGGGCAGATAATACTAATATTACCTTAAAATTAATTAAGCTTTCTTCTGAAAAACATTAACTCTGTTAAGTTAACAGAAAAATTGATTGCCCATATATTTTCTTTAATCAAATTGTTGGCTTTTGTTCCTCTTATCCCATATTGCAGACTAAGATCAAATGATGAGTTAGATCTGAACGTAGGAGATATCAAGCCAATACCAGTTGAAAACCACAAAGTACTAATATCAGAGCCTTCAATATTTAAATGTCCCTGATCATATTGAACCCCTGCACCATATCGAAAGTTAGACAAAAAACGTTTTGATCTCGTTCTATACGGATGATATTGTATTCCGGCCCCAACAATGAATCTATTATCAAAAGCTTGTTCATCTCGTATGTTAAATTCGTATTTAGACTTTTTCCAATTTTCAAATTGAGCCTCTATAGAAGCATTAAATTTTGGGCTTGGGAAATAGGTAATTCCTCCGGCAACTTTTAGAGGAAGCGTAATTGTTCCATTTTCTGTAGCACCAATTTGAACGATTTGTTCTTCGTCATCTACGATTTGTTTTTTTTCTGTTGTTTTTTCAGAGTCAATTTGCAAGGGAAGTGTAAAGGAAACTCCCAATTGTATGATGTCGTTTCTTCGTATCGAATTCTTTGCGCTAAATAATAAACCTAATCTTTGTGAAAAGGCAGTTCCATTTATTCGATTCTCAATTCTGTTTATGGAATTACTATTACTAGTAATAGCTAACACTTCTGTATTTTGTTCTGTTAGAAAAGAATAAGAAGGGGCATAACCAACAGATAAGTTATTGTTAATTTTGTATCCTAATCCTATTTCAAACTTTGTGATGCCACCTGAACCAAAGTTATTATAAGGGTAATTTTGAATGGTTCCATTCCCTAAAGCAATTTGTGTAGTTGAAGAAATGCTATATGAAGATCTTGTCTCTGGATAAAGAGCGACAGAGAGTCCTAACTTATTTTTGCTAAGGGGAAAAACAACATGAAAATTCCCGATTTTAAATAAAGAATTAATGCCAGTTGCAGCTGAATCAGAAATGGAATAATTGGTATAATCTAAATTGATAGAAGCTCTTGAGAAGCTGCCATTACCCCAAAATGCGGGGTTAAAGAGATTTGGGCTTTGAACATCATTAAAAGAAACTCCTAATATTCCCATTCCTTTTATTTGTGCTGAACTTTGCAAAATTGGAAGACCAGTTCCATAAATAGAATAAGCAGATCCGTTTTTTAACTCATCATTTTGAGCCGAAATTTCTTTTGCAAAAGCGAATAAAATTATAAAAAATAGAAAGATTTTTTTGATTAACATTATTTGACTATTGTAAAAACTATTTTTGGTCTCAAAGCTAAAGAAACTGTTTCATCAAAGATAATTGTAGAATTGAGTTGCCCAATTTCTGGATTGAGATTTAGATAAAGTATCCTATCACCAGGTTGGCTAAAAAAGTATTGGTTGATATGGTTTGTAATATCAAACCTAAAGCTATTTGAAGCGTCATCTTTTAAACCAAAAAAATCCGTATTAGTGAACTGTAGTTCATATCTAAGGTTAGTATTTGCACCAAACTTTAAATCTATAAGAGGTATATCTGGCCTAAAGTGATTATTACTTGGAAGGCTTATTTCTAGTTGATCATTATCTTCATAAAGTACTAGTTCTGCTTTAAGAAGATTCTTTGGTTCGTACCCATTAATGGCATCTTCAAAGCTAACCTTGTAATAAGAATCGAAAATACTAGTAAGAACTAGTCGATTATTAATAATAGGGGAATTTGTTTTATTAACTATAAACGCATAATCAAGCAATCTAACACGCAAACTGTCTTTTCCAGGATCAGTTAAAAGAAATTCTATTTCATCGATTAAAGGATAAGATATTTTGCTTTGAGAGCTTTGATCGGGAACTATGGCAATACCAAAGAACTGATTATTGTATAGTGAGTCGATATTTTCATCAAAGCTATTAACGAATCCTGCATATTCAAGTAAAAGGGATTCGGGAAGTCTGATAATTGAAGAATCTTCTTGAGAATATGTAAAAGAAGCTAAAACATTAGATTCATCAAAATTTATTTGGTCGTTAGATAAAATACTATGTCCCCGCCAAAATTCATCAACCTTATAGATATTGAAATTTGTTGATGAGCTTGTATCTCCATAAGCGGAATTAACATTCCATGTAAGTTTTAGTTCGAAATTATAATCATCATTTATTCTATTATCGAAATTAAGATTGGTTCCAATTGGTTTTAAATATGCAATTGACTCGATTGTGCCAAATAATGGATCATTGTAGCTTCCCATTGGCAGTGTGTTCAATCGTCCAGAAAAAATATCCAAACTTTGTTGTTCAAACCCGCTTACAAAAACAGTATCAAAAATAACCTCAGGAGCATCAATTATTCCTCCCCCAACAGAATTTGGATCTGCACAGCCAACAAAGCTTCCAATAATTAACAAAGGTAAAATAAGCCGTCTTGTTAGTGCGGCTTTAAAAACGCTTGTATGCATCAATAAAGTAGTTATGTTTATTACTTAGCAATTTTATTGTAGTACTCAGCGAACTTATCTGAAACATCTTCAGGTGCACCTTGAATTTTAAGAGGCTTAACGTTTAGCTCTTTAAAGGTATCGTCAAATTCATTATTGAGGTAATTTCCGGTTACAACATGATCGCTGTACTGTAAACCCAATCTCAATAAATCAACTTTTCCGTTATCAGTAAGTTCGTTTATGTTTATATCTTCTGGCAACCCAAGTAATTCCAAAATTTTTGCTGTGTCGGCATGGCCTTCATTCTCGGGGTGGTGCAAATTGTAAACAATCTGTGTCTTTTTAAAGATTGCCTCATCTTTATACTTTGTTTTCACCAGTAACGGAATTAAGCCTGCCGGCCAATCATGGCAATGGATAATGTCAGGTTCCCAACCAAGTTTCATAACAGTTTCAAGTACTCCTTTATTGTAGAAGGCTATACGTTCTGCGTTATCTTCATAAAACTCTTCTGTATTAGGCTTCTTAAATAGCCCTTTTCTTTTAAAATAAGTATCGTTATCCAAAAAATAGACCTGTAGCTTTGCATTTGGGATACTTGCTACCTTAATCTTCATACTTTCTACATTCTCACCAACTTCAACTTCTATTCCTGATAACCTGATAACTTCATGTAAGCGATTTCTTCTGTCGTTTATTGTTCCATACTTGGGAAGAAGAACTCGTATTTCAAACCCTTTATCCTGTAATGAAGCAGGCAAAAACCGCAGTAAATCGGCTGTGTAAGTCATTCTGGCGAATGGGGAAATTTCTGCTGCTGCGTATAAAATTTTCATAGAATCCTAGTTCTCTTTATTTGAAATTGAGTGGTCTTCGGTTATTTCTTTTAAATATGGATTTTCAATTGATACAAAATCCATTAGTGTATCGCCCCGTAAACCTTGCCGTATTGTTTCGAGCGAAATCACTTCATTTGGGGGGATATTTCCAAGATTTACATTGCTGCCATATTTTTTAATGAACCAAACCTGTTGTTCTTTTTTTGGTGCTTCAAAAATAAGTTTCTCTACTGAAATCTGATCGGTAATTTCTTCTATAAGTCCGGATCGGATTTCACCATTAGGCCTGAAAACACCAACGGTACCACTTTCTCTGGCTTCACATATTACCTTTTGGGATCCCGCTTCAAGTTCTTGTTCGATAACGCGTACCCATTTATAAGGAGGAATTACTTCATTTGGATTTTTACTTCCAACTTCTGAATAGACTATAAAGTCTTGACTCAATTCTTTGATAATAGATTGCTTTTTTTCATCCGAAAGCCAAATGGAACCGTTTGAAACTTCAACTGTATTAATGTGGTGTTTATACAAAAGTTTTACATATGCATCTAACTGGCCTCGCATTAAGTAAGCTTCAAATAAGGTGCCTCCAAAATAAACCGGAATTCCTGCATCTGCATAAACAGCGAGCTTTTCTTCTAGTTTTTGAGTGACAAGTGCAGTTCCCCATCCTAGCTTAACAACATCGACAGAATCGGAACATACATCGCAAAAATCTTCGCATTGCCTTACGCTATACCCTTTATCTAATACAAAGGTCATACCATTTGTGCGAGGCTTTTGAGATCGAATTGGCAAATTATTTAATGTAAACGGCATTTCTATCTTAAAATTCAAAGCCCTAAATATACTCATTCTATGAATGGTATTAAAGAACGCGTTTTTTATTTATTTGCGATTGCTCTTGTCTGCTAAATCCAGAATTCTTTGGCGGTCAATTGTTGCAAACATCTCCTCTGTATATCTCCATACCCAATTGCCGGAAGATGTGCCGGGGATATTTATTCGGTGTTTTTCATCTAGCCCTATAAAATCCTGCAGAGGAAAGATGGCCTGATCGGCAACTGAAAACATGCCAAGCCTGATAAATTCCCAGTGTATATCGTTCCCGTTTGATCGCGTATATATTCTTGCTTTGTGTTTTTCAATCTCAGGAGCGGAGTTATACCAGCCAATGCTTGTATCATTATCGTGAGTGCCGGAATATGCCACACAGTTTTGAGGGTAATTGTGTGGAAGAAAGCTATTGGATGAATTAGAGTCGAAAGCAAATTGAATAATCTTCATTCCGGGGAAATTATATTTATCTCTTAGTTTCTCGACACCCTCAGTAACAAATCCCAAATCTTCTGCCAGAATCGGGAGTTCTCCGCAAGCCTCTAAAATTGTATCGAAGAGCTTTTCTCCTGGGCCTTTAACCCACCGTCCGTTTTCTGCTGTTTTTTCTGAAGCTTTTATTTCCCAGTAAGCATCAAAACCTCTGAAGTGATCCACACGTATGGCGTCGTACATGTTAAACATATGCTTGAAACGATCTATCCACCACGAGAAATTATCTTTTTCCAGCTCTTTCCATCTGTAAAGAGGGTTTCCCCACAGTTGGCCGGTTTTACTGAAATAATCAGGCGGTACACCTGCTACCAGTGTTCTATTTCCCTTTTTATCTACTTCAAAAAATTGTGAGTTGGACCACACATCAGCACTATTATGATCTACGAAAATGGGGATATCTCCAATAATTCGTATAGCTTTATTATTTGCATATTTTTTGAGATCCATCCACTGGGAGAAGAACTCAAATTGCAGCCAAACCTGATATTCAATTTCTTTTTTGAACTTTTTCTTTGCGGTTTTAACAGCTTCGGGCTTTCTTTGCGTAAGCTTCTGATTCCAGGTATTCCATGGCTGCATTTTTTGGTTAAGCCCACAGGCCATAAATAAAGAGTAATTATCAAGCCAGCTTTTATTTTTTCTTTTGAACGCTTTTAATTCTGTTTTCTGTTTTTCTGTACTATTCTTATAAAAGCGATCGGCTGCAATTTGAAAAAGCTGATCTTTGTTTTCGAAGGACGTTTCATAGTTGACCAGAGTGGTAGATGGGAGTTCTGCTTTAGCTGTTTCTTTTTTAGTCAGTAATCCTTTTTCTACCAGAATGTCAGGTGCAATCAAATATGGATTTCCTGCAAAGGCAGAATAACTTGCATAAGGGGAATTGCCATAACCGGTAGGTGTTAGAGGCAATATCTGCCAGATGGTTTGGCCTGTATTTTCCAGGAAATCGATGAATTTTCTTGCTTCATTTCCAAAATCGCCAATTCCGTATTTGCCCGGAAATGATGTAGGATGAACAAGTGTACCACAAGATCGGGGAAATCTCATTTCGTGTTCTTTGGTTTTAGTATTAAACCCGCCAAGGGAGGTATAGTAATGTTTATGTATGCAGGTTGATCGTGCCAATCTCCCCATTTTGCTTGAACAGTTGAGTCTCCAGCGTTGCTGCCACCGTAATACTCTGAATCTGTATTCATCAACACTTGGAATGTACCATCTGTAGGAACCCCAATCTGATAGCCGTAATGAACAGTAGGAGTAAAGTTCAATATTACGACCAAAAAGTCATTTCTATTTTTACCCCTTCTAATGAATGAAATTAAACTGTGATCAGCATCGCTTACATCAATCCATTTAAAGCCTCTCCAGTCCGAATCTATTTGATGGAGAGCCGTTTCTTTTTTTGAAACTTTATTAAGGTCTTTCACGAGCTGTTGAAGGCCTTGGTGTTTACTCCATTCTAACAGGTGCCAATCTAAAGAATTGTCATGATTCCACTCAGACCATTGCCCGAATTCGCCTCCCATAAACAGTAAATTTTTACCGGGATGAGTATACATGTATAAATAAAGTAATCTGAGATTAGCAAATTTTTGCCAATCATCTCCGGGCATTTTTGAGAGCATAGACTTTTTCATGTGTACCACTTCATCGTGAGAAAATGGCAAAGTAAAATGCTCTGAGAAAGCATATATCATAGAGAAAGTAAGTTGATCCTGGTGGTACTTTCGGTGGACAGGATCTTTTTCTATATATGCAAGTGTATCATTCATCCATCCCATATTCCATTTGTAATCGAAGCCTAAACCGCCGGTTTCGGTAGGCCTCGAAACTCCGCCCCATGAAGTGGATTCTTCTGCGAATGTTAACACTCCCGGAAATTCCGAATGCAATACATCATTGAATTTTCTGAGAAAATCTATGGCTTCAATATTTTCACGGCTGCCATATTTGTTAGGAATCCATTCGCCTTCTTTTCTTGAATAGTCCAGATAAAGCATAGAAGCTACTGCATCCACACGAAGTCCATCAATATGGAATTTATCACACCAATACACGGCATTCGAAATTAAAAAGTTTTGAACCTCGGTACGTCCATAGTTGAAAATACAGGTTCCCCAGTCTCGGTGTTCGCCTTGCCGGGGATCCTCATGCTCGTATAACCCTGTTCCATCGAAACGGCGCAGGCCATGCTCATCTTTTGCGAAGTGTGCAGGAACCCAATCAAGAATTACTCCGATTCCGGCTTTATGGCATTCATCAACAAAGAACATGAAATCGGTTGGGCAGCCAAACCGGCTTGTTGGGGCAAAATACCCTGTAATCTGATATCCCCAAGAAGGATCGTATGGATGCTCAGCGATGGGTAGTAGTTCTATATGAGTAAAACCCATTTCTTTAACATAAGGAATAAGTTCTTTAGCCAGTTCTCGGTAGCTCAAAAAGCCATTTTCTTGTTCTGTTTTTCTACGCCAGGACCCGATATGGAGTTCGTAAATAGAAATGGGCTGATCTTCTTTTTGATATTGATTTCGTGATTTTATCCACTTTTCGTCCCCCCATTTATAATCGTTCAGTTCAGTAATTACTGAAGAGGTGTCGGGCCGAATTTGAGCGTTAAAGGCATAAGGGTCTGCCTTTATAAAAGGAGCATCCTGAGCTGGAGTTTTTATCTCGAATTTGTATAAATCGCCGGAAGCAGCATGTGGAATAAACATTTCCCATAATCCCTGATCATGAAATTTCCTCATCGAGTGTACCCTTCCATCCCAGTTGTTAAAAGAGCCAACCACGCTTACTCTATATGCTGCCGGGGCACTTACTACAAAGTATGTTCCCTTGATGCCATCTACTTTTTTGGGATGAGCTCCCATAAATTCATAGGCTTTTTGGTGGTTTCCTTCGCCCCAAAGCTGCAGATCAAAATCAGTTAATAGCGAATCAAAACTATAGGCATCGCTGATATCAAATTTCTTTCCTTCATAAGGGGTTACTTTCAATTTATAAGAGAATTTTTTCTTTCTTTTTGGGATAATTATTTCGAACAGCCCTTCGTCAGAAATTTTTTCGAGCTCAAGGGGTTTCGATTTGCCTATTAAAATTTCCAGCTTTTTAGCTTCCGGACGGAAAGCCCGCACCACCAACTTTTCTTTGCCCTTTTCAGAAATGGTGTGTAAGCCCAGTATTGAAAATGGATCTCCATGTGCCCCATTAGAAATGGAGGCTATAGTTTCTTTACCAATTGTTGAGCGCATTACCCCTCTGTATTCTTAAGGGCAAAAAGATAGTAATTTTGAGCTAAATCTTTCGTAGTAATCAAGATGCTTTCCATTCATTCATTTTCTATTTTTGTTTATGCATTATACCAGCCAGATAGCACAACGCTATCTTTTTTCTAAAAAGCACATTTCGTTAATCTCTACACTTACATTTATAAGTATTATAGGGGTTACTATAGGAACAGCTTTACTTATAGTTGTTTTGTCTGTGTTAAATGGTTTTTTTGAAGTAGTAAAGGGTTTTCTTCTTTCATATGATCCCGACTTGAGATTAGAAGCTTCTGCATCTGCTACTTTTAAACAGAACGAAGAGGTACTATCAAGAATAAGTGCATTGCCGGAAGTCACTCTTTTATCACCTTATGTAGAAGGGAAGGCACTACTAACTAATAATAATGAGGAAAGTAAGGTAATTGAGATTCGCGGGGTTGAAAACAACACGTTTGTTAAGTTTATTGAGATAGAAAATAGTATAGATGCCGGTATTTTTGATTTAAGCGTGAGAAATGGAAAGCCGGGATTAGTAATAAGTGAATTACTAAGGCAGGAACTGGATTTGAGCCTTGGTGATGAGGTGGCACTATTAAGTGCTTCGGGAATGAGAAGAACACTTACACATATAACAGTTCCCAGATTATACCGTTTTGAAGTTAGAGGTACATATACACTTGAGCACATTGGAGAAGGAGCACAGGCTTTTATTGATATAGCTGCGGCACAAAGATTATTCAGAGTCAGAAACAATATATCCGGCATTGATATTAAACTTACTGACAGCGAACTTGCTGAAGACGTAAAACCGGGTGTTCAATCAAGTTTGGGCAGCGGATACAAAGTTTCTACGTGGTACGATCTTCAAAAGCCTCTTTATGATGTAATGTATCTGGAAAAGTGGGGAGCCTATATCATTTTGATGATAATCATTATTGTTGCAGTATTGAACATAATCGGCTCATTAACTATGATCGTAATTCAAAAGAGGAGAGACATTGGCATTCTTATTTCTATGGGATATACTAAGTCGGCTATTAAAACCATTTTTAGAAAACAGGGGTTATATATAGGAATAATTGGATGCGTTTTTGGAGGGCTGTTTGGCCTTTTGTTGTGTTGGCTGCAAATCAAGTTTCAGATAATAAAACTTTCAACCGCGTTTTTGATTGATGCTTACCCGGTTCAAATACAGATACTTGATGTGGCTTTGATTCTTCTGGGAAGCCTGTTCTTATGCATTGCAGCAAGCTGGTTTCCTGCAACCAAAGCTTCGGAAGTTCAGCCTGCTAATGCGGTGAGGTACGAATAAAACTCAGCTGGTTTATCCTTTTTCAGTGATTAGAGAAATTGCGTCTTCTCTTGTAAACTTTTCAGGATCTGTTCCTTTTGGAAGCCCTATATTTTTTTTGCCGTGTTTAATATAGGGGCCATAACGCCCATCCATTACTTTGATAGGATTTTCGGTTTCAGGATGTACTCCCAAATCTTTTAGTTCGGAACTTTTTCTTGGCGCGGATTTCTGCTTAAGTAGCTCTACAGCACGATCTAATTGTACATCAAGAACGCTATCATCTTTTGGGAGAGATTTGAATTTTCCATCATGTACAACATACGGCCCATATCTTCCAACCCCGGCTTTAACTACTTTTCCATCTTCAGGGTGCTCGCCCAGAGTTCGTGGTAATTCGAGAAGTTTGAGAGCAAGATCAAAATCCACATCTTCTGGTACCATTCCTTTCAACAGAGATACCCGCTTTGGTTTTTTATTTTCTTCGGTTACTTCCCCTAACTGTACATAAGGACCAAATCGTCCGGTTAGTAAAAATACAGGAAGCCCTTCTTCAGGATGCAGTCCAATCGGTTTGTCTTCTTCTTCCGATAATTTGATTAACTGCTCTAGCTTTTCAACCGTAACATCGCTTGGGTTCAAATCCTGTGGAAGAGAAGTGGAAACTTCTTCTCCATCCTTTTTCAATTTTGCATAGGGGCCAAATCGTCCAACGGCAACCTGGATATCTTCCAATCCGTCAAGAGGCAGGTCCAGAAGTTTGGCTTTTTGAGAGTCAATTTTATCTTCTTGTTTATCAACCTTGGCTTTAAGGCCGTTCTCGCCTTTGTAATAATCATCCAAATATTTAACCGGATCCTGGGTTCCATTCGCAACTTCATCCAGCTTATCTTCAAGATTAGATGTGAAGTCGCTATCGACTAAATCCGGAAAATGCTGTTCTAATAAAGATGTAACTGCAAAGGCAGTAAAAGAAGGAATAAGCATTTTACTTTCGTTCTTAGCGTAACCACGATCCTGAATAGTGCTAATTACAGTAGCGTAAGTACTAGGCCGGCCAATACCGCGCTTTTCTAACTCTCTTACCAGTGTGGCTTCGGTGTATCGGGCCGGGGGCTTCGTTTCATGTGAATTAAAGTTCAGATCCTGAAGATCAGTGCGGTCGCCGATTTTCATGGCGGGTAAAAACTTCTCCTGCGAATCAAGAGCCGCTTCAGGATCATCGCTGCCTTCAACGTAAGCTCTAAAAAAACCGGGGAATAAAATTTTCTTTCCACCAGCTTTAAAATCGGCAGAAGTACCATTGTTTTTTGCAGTGATGGTTACGTTGGTGAATTCCAGTTCAGCTTCTGCCATTTGGGTGGCAATGGTTCGTTTCCAGATTAAGTCGTATAACTTAAGCTCCCGATCTTTTAATCCTGACTTTTCAGGTAAAATAAATTTCGAACCTGATGGACGAATGGCTTCGTGCGCTTCCTGTGCAGATTTACCTTTTTGTGTATAATTTCGCACTCGTTCAAATAGATACTCTTCACCATATTGATCCATGATCCCTTCTCGTGCGGCATCAATTGCCTGAGATGAAAGCCTTGTAGAATCGGTTCTCATATAGGTGATAAAACCTTTTTCATATAATTTTTGAGCCACACTCATGGTGTCTCGTGCAGAGAAGTTGAATTTTCTGTTTGCTTCCTGCTGTAGAGTAGATGTTATAAAAGGAGGGGCCGGGTTACGTTTTTGGGTTTTTACATCAACATCGGTTACTTCCCAGTTTGCAGATTTAAGTTGTTCAACCAGATCTTTGGCTGTTGCTTCATCCAGTAAAACAACCGAATCTGGTTTTTTGAGCTTTCCGGTATTTTCGTCAAAATCCTTTCCACTTGCTAAACGTTTGTCATTTAAATGGGTAAGATCAGCATTGAACTTATCATTCTCTCCCTTTTTTTGAAGTACTGCTGAAAGATCATAGTATGTACCACTTTTAAATTTCATACGCTCGCGCTCACGTTCAACGAGCATTTCAACAGCTACAGATTGGACACGTCCTGCAGAAAGGCCTGGTGAAATTTTCTTCCACAACAGAGGGGAAACGGTATAGCCTGCTAAACGATCCAGAATACGTCGTGTTTCCTGAGCATGTACCAATTTCATGTCAATATCACGGGTGTTTTCGAGAGCATTCAATACAGCTTCTCTTGTAATTTCCCGAAAGGCCATGCGCTTTACCGGAATTTTTGGTTTTAGCACTTCCAGCAAATGCCAGGAAATAGCCTCACCTTCACGGTCTTCATCAGTAGCAAGAATAAGTTCATCCGCATCCTTTAGCTTGTCTTTCAGGCGCTTTACAATTTTCTTTTTATCTGGCGGGGTTACATAAATAGCAAAGTATCTGTCATCAGGGTTAATACCCAACGTAGCCCAGCTTTCCTTTTTATATTTGGCAGGAATCAACTTTGCAGATGACGGCAAATCACGAATGTGGCCCATTGAAGAATCTACTTCATATCCTTTTGGAAGATATTTACTGATGGTTTTTGTTTTTGTAGGTGATTCTACAATTACCAGGCTTTTCATACTCTTCTAATATATTTACAAACTTTCAATCAGGGCTTTCAGCTCTTCAGCGTGTGCTTTGGTGTCAATTTTTTTGATGGTTGCCAAGATAGTACCATCTGTATCAATAACAAAAGCCGATCGGGATGGTCCTGTAAAGGTTTTACCATACATCTTTTTCTCTATGATGGAATCTGCTGCTTTTGCAAATTTATAATCCGGATCGGAAGCCAACATATAACTAATCCCAAGCTTTTCTGCATATTTTATGTGTGATCGGCAGCTATCTTTACTAATGGCGAGAATATTATAGCCTTTCTTTTCAAACCAATCAGCATGTATTGCAAGATCGGTAGTTTGCCGATCGCAACTTGACGTGTTATTCTTCATGTACACCGATACAATCGTTTTTTGATCTAATATATCTGAAAATGGGAGCTCTCTTTCTTCTCCTTTTTTTAGAATCTTCAAGCTAAAATCTGTTCGTATTTTTTCCCCTGTCTCTATCATGTAATTAGTGATTGATGAATTGTTTGAATGGAGCTAACGATATTTTGAGTATCAATCGTTCATATGTTAATAAGGAAACAGTAAGTCTATGATCGGTTCAGTCAGCTTTTGAAGCTCCACTGAAAAGGAGGCATCGAGAATGTTTGAAATGTCTTTGGTTTGTTCTCCATTTTTGGATTGTATGATAGTGTTTTTAGCTTCTTCGGATGCAATCATGTCTAAAGAAGCAGAGAGAAGAGCAACATTATCGCCATTCAGGTTAAGGATTGCGTTTAGTTTAGTAGCACCGAATGGCGTTGCCGTTAAAGCCAGGGCCAGTCTGGTTTTATTATCCCTGTTGAATATGCGATAATAGTTTGGCAGGTAAAATTCTTTTGGGCCTCCTTCAAATTTAAAGTACCGTACAGGTGTTTCTTGCGGAGAATTATACAAGAATTTACAGGAATTGGTAATCCATTTTCTGGTAGCTGGGTGTGATTTTGGCCCGGCAAAGCCTCTGCTATTCCAGTAATCGAAATCTAAAGTGATGCTGTTTTTTACAGCAAATTCTTCGGGAATTTCATTCAGTGAAAAAACTTCTCTTCTATCAGTTTTATACCAATGATCTTCGATGCCATTTGTGATCAAAAGAAAAGGGGCGTTTACTTGTTGGTTATACCGAGCAATTTGGATAGAAGTGTTTTCAGTCAACGGTATTTCAGGAGCTTTGCACTCAATTAGTAATACAGGTTTGAATTCTCTATTGAAGTAAATAATGTCGGTACGGGATTTTGTTTTGTCATTAGCCAGGTTTACGGGGGATTCAAACGAAATTTTGGAAGCAGAAAAGCCGGCTTCTCTGATCAGATATTCTACACACTGAAGGCGAACCCGTTCTTCCGGGCGGTTTTTATATGCTTTTTTCAGAATTGGATTCCATAATTTTTTCTCACCATCTCTGAACACAAACCCTGGATAATGATGGAGCACTACACTTTGCACGTTTCTAAATTTTTACCTGTTGTTTCCTCCATAGGAACTATTTTGGAAGAAGAAGCTTAGCGACTGAGGAACCTAAAATCAATGTTATTATTATAGATTTCTCACTTTTGCTAGAAGTAATAAAACGCAATCAAGCTTTAGCTACTTCCGTTTCTTTGCCTTTGTTCAACGTTTTGTTGATGTATAGCTGCTGAACAATAGAAAGTACATTGAAGATAAGGTAGTACAAGCTTAACCCAGATGCGAAGTTGTTGAAGATGAATAGCAACATTACCGGGAAAATGTATTGCAGCACTTTCATCTGTTGAGCCATAGGGTTGCCGCCCCCTCCTCCTCCGCTCATTCCTCCGGTAAGCTTGCTCTGGAAAACCATGGCAATAGACATCAGCAGTACAAATCCACCTATAGCATTTCCCAAGAAAGGGATAGAAAAAGGGAGGTTTATAATGAAATCTGGCGCAGAAAGATCACTAGCCCACAGAAATTCTTTTTGACGTAATATGATGGAGTTCTGGAAAAATCTCCAAAGTGTGATTAGAATTGGAAACTGAAGAAGATTTGGTAAACAGCCACCAAGCGGGTTTACTTTATTCTTCTTATACACCCTCATAGTTTCCTGCTGCTGCTTTTGGGGATTGTCTTTGTATTTCTCCTGGATCTCCTTGAGCTGAGGCTGGAGTTCCCTCATAGCAGCCATACTTTTATAGCTTTTGAAAGTGAGTGGAGATAAGATCAGTTTAACGGATGCCGCAAAAATGATTACGAGAACCCCGTAATTACTTATAAATCCGCTAAAGAAAGAGAAAAAAGGAATGACGATAAATCGGACAAAAGGATCAGAAAACCAACGCAGCCAGCTATAACCCACTTCAACCATGTCGTAAGCATGCTCATCAACTCGTTTGATGTCATAATACTTCAAAGGCCCCACAAACAACTGGTAAGACAAAATACCATTTGCGGGAATGCCGGATGTTATTGCTGATGTGTACTTGTTTTGAGTAAGAGGATCATCCGCATCGCCGGACATTTCGCCCGTTAAAATAGCTGCTTCTGTTTGGTGGAGAGGCTTAATAAACTGAGTAAAGAACTTGGTTTTAGTAGCAGCCCACTGTACGTTTCCGTTGAACGTGTCTTCCTCTCTTCCGACATCATCTACCTTAAACTTTTCCAGTTCATCCCCCAAATACACATAAGCGGCCGTTTCAAGGTTATCCTGCGTTCGGTCCTTTTCTGATGAGTTAAGTTTGGATGTCCACCCAAAATCCACTGCCCTGCCTACAATGTAATCGCTCACCCCAATAAACTGAGCTTCAAAGTCAATTTCGTAGCTATCACCAATAAAGGTATAAGTAAATACAATCTGGCGGCCATCATTTAAGCGAAGGGCATACTGAAGTTCTTTGGTTTCTCCATTATTTAAAGCAACATCCGCAGTACCCGAAACCGGAGTAAACAAAAGATTCTGAGTGTCAACATTATAGTTTTCTGTGGTTAAGAACCCCATATTATATGCCGACTTTGAACTATCCGAAATTAGCTGATGAGGTTCCCCGTCCCAGGAATTGTAATTACTGAATGTAATAGAAACAGGCCCCGCACCTTTATTTGAAAAAACAGCAGTATATAAAGGAGTAGTAACTGTGGTTTCAAAAACCTCCGTTTCTGTTGAGGTCGAAAATAAGCCGGTTGCAGGTGTTGCTACTTCACTTTCTGCTTGTTCAGAAATAGTTGCCTCACGTTGTTGAGTTACAAGCGGAGCTTGCGCAACCGGATTTTGCGGTACCTCAACCTGGGCCAAACTATCCTGGCGAGCTCTTTCAGCCAGCTGTCTGGCTCTTTCTTCTTCACTCGGCATAGTAACTACGAACCAGGCTACCATTAGTAAAAAAATTAATCCCAGTCCGGTTGCGGTATTCTTATCCAAAAGTTTGTGTATTAAGTAGTTTGATTGATAGAAAACAGCCGGGTACGAAGCTCGTTCAGCATAGTTACCACATTTTCTTCAACAGATTTGAAGGAAAGGCCGGCTTTTCGGGAAACAAGCACACAATGAACGCTAACGGCACTTTGTTTCACCGCTTCAAGAATAATGTGTTGATGCAGCCTGAAAGCTTCGCGCATAAGTCTTTTTGCTTTGTTACGCTGAACTGCTGTTCCTGTTTTTTTAGGGGCAATGAATCCAATTTTAAATTCATTTTGAGAATCGGGCAACACGATAAAGCGAAGATTTACCGAAGGTGATTTGATGAGCTTTGAATCAGAGAAAAGATTTTGAAAGTTTCGCCTGCCGCGTAAAACTCGAGATTTAGGCAAGGTAAATCTGCGAGTAGCAACAGGTATGTTACTTTGCTCCTTTTCGCTCATCACTAACACTAAGCTTGGCGCGCCCTTTAGCACGGCGACCCGCAATCACTTTACGTCCATTCTTTGTGGACATACGCTCACGAAAACCGTGCTTGTTTTTGCGCTTTCTATTACTTGGTTGAAATGTTCTCTTCATTAGATCAGGATGTTTTAAACGTTCATTTCGTATCCGAAAAAGGCCTCAAATATATGGATTAAATCCTAAAATCTGAATAAATATTTTTGAGATCTATATACAACAATATTTCAAAATAGAAATGAGAAATTTTTTCAATAACGCACTACTGAATTAATGGAGGTTGCCGCGTCGTATGTTATTAGTGCCTTAGTACAATCCAGGCTTCTAGCAATGACTAGTTTTTCCTTTTCTACTCCCTACTCCCGTTGTACCGGGGTTCTATCCCGATTTTCGAGCCTGCCTTCTCCCAACTCTGACAGGGTTTATTAAGCAGAGGGGGGCTATTTTGATGAGCCTCCCTCCCCTCGTAGAGGAAAGGACTTGATGACATTCAGTATGGATTACATGAAGCTGGCTTTAAAAACAGGTGTGTATCTCTGTTTGCTGAACCAAGTGAAAGAGCTCTCTCCATGATGACACGGGATAAGAGAAAGAAGCATTCTGTTTTTTTGTGCAACAGAAGTAAAGCAGCAAAAATTGGTATAATAATTGCGTAATTTTATTCGCTTCGCATTTTTAAAGCGATGCTTTCTTTTTTTATAAAAACGTATTAAAGAATTTATGATAGACAAGGTCGGAAAGGTTATTACCAAAATATTTGGTTCGAAGAGTGAAAAGGACATTAAAGCCATTCAACCCATTATAGATGAAATCAAAGCATTAGGGCCTGAAATGGAAAAGCTGAGTGATAATCAGCTTAAAGAAAAAACTGAGGAGTTTAAGCAAAAGATACATGATGCCACGGCAGAAACTTCCATAAGAATTGAGGAAGTAAAAACTAAAATGGATGATCTTGAAAATCTTTCTCAGGGAGAAAGCCGGCAGCTGGCAGATGAGTTGGAAGCTCTTGAGGATAAGTGGCTGGAGCAACTTGAAGCCACCCTGAATGACATATTGCCCGAAGCATATGCCGTACTTAAAGATACCTGCCGCCGATTTGTCGGTAAAAGCTGGAAGGTGGCCGGTGATGAGGTGGAATGGAACATGATTCCATACGATGTTCAGCTCGTTGGTGCTGTCACGCTTCACAAAGGGATGATCGGTGAAATGAAAACCGGTGAAGGAAAAACGTTGATGGCAATCTTTCCGGCCTATCTAAATGCACTTGCAGGGCGCGGGGTGCATGTAATTACTGTGAACAATTATCTTGCAAAACGTGATGCTGAATGGAACGAACCCATTTTCAACTTCCATGGGCTTACTGTCGCATGCATCGATAATTACGAGCCAAACTCAGAAGGCCGCCGAAAAGCATATCGGGCAGACATCACCTACGGAACAAATAATGAATTTGGCTTTGATTATCTGCGCGATAACATGGTGATTGAAAAAGAGCAATTGGTTCAAAGAGCACATCATTATGCAATTATTGATGAGGTTGATTCTATTTTAATTGATGAAGCCAGAACCCCTTTGATTATTTCCGGCCCCGTACCTAACGATAATAAGTCAGACAAATACGAAGAAATGAAGCCCCGGATGGCTTCTTTGGTTGATGCTCAGAAGAAACTGGTTTCGGAGTTGGTAAAAGAAGGGCAGGCACACCTGGAAAAAGGAGACGAGGAAAAAGCCGGACTGGCATTGTTTCGTGCCCAAAGAGGTTTCCCCAAAAATTCGCGGTTCCGCAAAATGCTTCAGGAACCAAGCATTCAAAAGATGATTCAGAAAACAGAAGCTTTTTACTTACAGGATAATGCCAAGAATATGCCTGAAGTAGATGAGTATTTGTTTTATGCAGTAGATATGAAGTTGAACTCCATCGAAATGACAGAGAAAGGCCGCGAGTTCATCACCAAAAAAGGAGAAGACCCTGACTTTTTCGTGATCCCGGATTTGGGAACGGAAACTTCAGTAATAGAACAGGAAATAGAAGGTTTAGAAAAAGAGCGTATTGCTGAGGTTGAAAAAATGGATCTCAGTGATAGTTATAAGGAAGAAAAAATTCAGAATGCAAAACAGGAAGTCCGTAAAGAAAGAGAGCGGCAATTTGCGGAGCTTTACAGGCTTTTTGCTGAACGGGGAGATCGGATTCACACGGTTAACCAGTTGTTAAAAGCATATACACTTTTCGAACGTGAAGAAGAGTATATCGTTCAGGATGGGAAAGTTCAGATTGTAGATGAGCACACAGGGCGGGTACTTTCTGGCCGGCGTTATTCGGATGGGCTGCATCAGGCTATTGAGGCGAAAGAGCAGGTTAAGATTGAAGCTTCCACGCAAACATATGCAACCATTACCCTTCAGAATTATTTCCGGATGTATCACAAGCTATCCGGTATGACCGGTACTGCCGAAACGGAAGAAGGCGAATTCAATGAAATTTATGATTTGGATGTGGTGGTAATTCCTACTAACCGTCCTATTCAGCGTGATGACAAAGAAGACCTGATCTTTAAAACAAAGCGCGAAAAGTTTAACGCAGCTATCCAGAAAATTCAGGAATACCATAAATCGGGCCAGCCTGTGTTGGTTGGTACTACCAGCGTGGATGTTTCCGAAACGATGAGCCGGATGTTGAAACGTGCTGGAATACCTCATAATGTATTGAATGCAAAACAGCACGAGCGTGAAAGTGAAATCGTAAAGCAGGCAGGGCAAACAGGCGCAGTTACTGTAGCAACTAATATGGCAGGCCGTGGTACAGATATTAAACTTGCACCGGGAATTAAAGAAAAAGGCGGCCTGGCAATTTTAGGTACAGAACGGCACGAATCCCGCCGGATTGATTTGCAGTTACGCGGGCGTTCCGGCCGTCAGGGAGATCCGGGTGAATCTCAGTTTTATGTATCTCTGGAAGATAACCTGATGGCCATGTTTGGTTCCGATCGGGTTGCCAACGTCATGGATCGCCTGAATTTCGAAGAAGGAGAAGTGATTACACATCCGTGGATGACTAAATCTTTGGAGCGAGCCCAATCAAAAGTGGAGCAAAACAATTTCAGTATTAGAAAAAGACAGCTTGAGTATGATGATGTGCTGAACAATCAAAGAAATGTGATTTATGCTCGCCGCCGCCATGCCTTGTTGGGAGATCAGTTGATTTCTGACATCATGGATATGCTTGAGGACTTTGTAGAAGATTTAGTAGAAGAGCATGTTGCTGCCGGGGATTATGCAGGGCTGCATGAGGAGATTCTTATAAACCTTGCCACTGATGTGGATTTTGACGAAGAAGAGTGGCGCAAAATGAACCCGGAAGAATTGGCTGATAAAATCATTGACCGGGCACTTGAGGTATATCGCCGAAAAGAAGAGCAAATGGCGAAGCCTCTTTATGAAGTAATGAAGAGAATATCAAAAACAGACCCTGATAATCGCCCTGAAAGAGTACAGATTATTTTTACGGACGGCATCAAACGGATGAGAGTGGTTGTTGATGTGGATGCTGCGCTTGAGAATGAAGGTCGTGAAGTTGCACGAGCTTTGGAACGAACGGCCGTACTTGCAACCATTGATGATAAATGGATGCAGCATCTTCGGGAGTTGGATTCTGTAAAAGAAGGTATTGGTTTAAGGGCTTACGGGCAGAAAGATCCGCTATTAGAATACAAGCGGGAAGCTTTTGACATGTTTAAACAGCTTCTGGGTATGATTAACACAGAAGTTATTAGTACCATCTGGAAAATGGTTCCTGAAGCACAAGCTGCTAATGATGGGCTACAGCAGGCTCAACAGCAAAAGTCGAGATTCGATACTTCCAGAATGCAGGCAAGCCAGGCAGATGCCACCAACATGGGGCTTCAAGGTGGCGGGCAGCCACAGCAGAATGGTAATCAACAACGCCCAATGGGACCGAATGTAAAACGTAAACCGGTAGTGGTTGAAAATGAACCCGGTAGAAACGACCGTGTTACTATTCAAAATATGAACACCGGAGAAGTGAAAGAGATTAAGTGGAAGTACGGTAAAGATATGGTAGAGAGCCAAGGCTGGGTAATGGTGGAAAAGTGATAACCCAAAAAACCGGAAACACTGTGGAAGTTTTAGGAATTGACATAGGTAGTTTTGGAATAAAAGGTGCTATTGTTGATACTAATCTTGGGGAAATTATTTCGAAAAAACGAACCACCGATAAGCTGCTGGATACCCGCCCGCACAAGCTCATCGCCAAAATGCACAAAATTGTAAAAGAGTTTGAATGGAAAGGGCCAATTGGCTGTGCATTTCCCGCTCCTATCGCAAAAGGCATAGTACGATCTGCTGCAAGAATTGATGAAGCCTGGGTTGATGCCGATGCGGATCATCTTTTTTCTGAAATTACAGGCTGCCCTGTTTCTGTAATTAACGATACAGATGCCACAGGTATCGCAGAAATGACTTTTGGATCCGGTAAAAATATGCAAGGTACTGTTGTTATACTTACTGTTGGAACTGGTGTTGGCTCCTCCATTTTTAGGGACGGTGTTTTACTTCCCAACACAGAATTAGGGCAAATGCTGCTGAAAGGGATTCCTATTGAGGATTATGCATCCAACAAGGTTCGTAAAGACGAAGGGATTAAACGGAAAGATTGGGGAAAGCGCCTCCAGAAAATACTTGAGCACTACGAAAAAGTGGTTCACCCTGATATGTTTATCTTGGGCGGACAGGTTAGTAAAAAGCCGGAAAAAACTATGCCTTTTATCAAGATCAATACCCGGCTTAAATCGGCCCATTTTAAGAATGATGCCAGTATTGTTGGTGCTGGTTATTATGCCTTCAAAAACGCTAACCGTGATTTATTCTAATCTTTTCTTTTGAGTGGTTCTTTTGAACAAGGCAAAGCCTCTTACTTTTAATAATGCTAATTATTCGAATGCAGTGCAATCCTATTTCCTTCGGTGTCTTCAAACACGGCCATATATCCATATTCGGGAGAAATTTGCCGTTTTGGGATAATAATCTTTCCCCCTGCCGCTTCAATTTTATCTTGCACTGTTTGTAAATCAGGGTTGCCATTCAAATAGACAAGCGGGCCATGTGTATTACTGGGACTGTACCATTCTGTGTTGTAAACTAAAGCCCCGCTCACCGAGTTTTGATCACCTGGAAACACTTCCATTTTAAACTCATCTCCCATATCCATGGTCACCATCTCAACATCAAAAATGGTTTCATAGAATTTTTTTGCTCTGGAAATATCATCTACAGGAATTTCGAACCATGCAATCATATTTTTTTGTTCGCTCATTGTCATCTCCTCATTTAGTTTTTTGTGTATCTAAACATTCATCTCTTCCAACCTGGAAGTATCAGCTCATAAAGAAATAATTTCCTGCCACAAAGTAAATGCTCCCTGGTATAACAGCAGCTTTAATGGAAAAGCGATAATTTTGCGATGAGAGTTTCAGGAAGAGATTTTTTCCAGTAACATGTTAAGTTGCCTGGCCTCTTCTTCGGTGAGATTGCTAAAAATGGCGTCCAGGTTTTTCATTTTCGTATCAATAGTTGAGAGCAAATACATGCCATCGTTGCTTATAAATACCTGAACCTTTCGTCCATCGTGCGGACACGGTTGTTTGGTGGCAAGATTTTTGGCAACCAATCGATCTACAATTCTCGATGTATCCGACATCTTTTCGATCATTCGTTCGCAAATCTCATTGGTAGATAAAGGGTCGCCTTTAGCGCCTCGTAAAATCCGGAGTATATTAAATTGCTGTTGTGTAACGCCAAATTGATCCAGGAATAGCTTTATTTCATTTTTGAGCCACCCTGAGGTTAATAAAAGATTCACTTTTAACCGCTGCCACTCACTGTTAAATGTCTTCTGTTTGATGTGGTCTTCTACGAATTCGTTCATAGGTTTTTCTCCAAATAAAAAAGGCCGGGTAGAATTACCCAGCCAATATACCGAATTAACAATGTTTAAACATCGAGTAATTTGATCTTATGCCTCTACTAACTCTTCCAGTGGTTGCGCTTCTGGGAAGTCAATCGGAATTTGAGTAGTTCCATGAATAAAATTGCTGATCATCTTATCACCAATTACCATGATGATGTCGATTAGATTAGCTTCGGTGTAGCCAACCTCAAAAAGAGTATCTACCGCTTCACGAGAAGGCTTGCTCCGATTGATAACAGCGTCCTTTACAAACTTAGCAAGTGCATTATATTTTTCATCAAAACTAATCTCAGCATTTCTGATTTCGATAATTTGAGCATCGCTAAAGCCATTCATTTTTCCAATAGCGGTATGGGCAGATAAGCAATAGTAGCATTTGTTAACCTGGCTGACTACAAGATTCACAATTTCTCTTTCCTTAGCACTTAAGGTACTTTTTCTGTTTTGCAATGCCAGATAATCGTTAAGTGCAGTATCATTTTTTGCGTATGTAGCATACAGGTTTGGCACAAAACCGATTTGTTTTTCCAGGTTATCAAAGGTTTCCTGGTTTGCCTGTGCTACCTGATCTCTGGTTGGTACTTCAAAAGTTTTCATAATAGTTATCGTTTTTTTGATTGAAAATTTAATTCGCGACAAATTTAAAGTCTAAACTTTAATGTTGCAACATTGAAATAATAGATAGTAGCTATCGGCTTCATTGTCGCAAAACTGTCATGTACATTTCGTTGCATTGTCGGTATGCTTAAAACTATTTTAGGATATGATTCAAAAAGAACTAGGTAAAAAAGTTAAGCAACTCCGAGAGCAGCGTTCATGGACGCAATCGTTACTTGCTCAATCATCGGGATTAAGTTTGCGAACCATACAACGATTAGAAAAAGAGGGAAATGGATCTGCAGAAACTCTTTTGTCGGTGGCCAGTGCTTTTGACGTAGATGTTACACTTCTTACTGAAATCGTTGATCAGAGTATCGAAAGCAACACATCGGTTATTTCAGTTAAATTTTTAAGAGGGGTTCAGCTTTCTTTCAGAGGTTGGTTCAAAGATCGCTTGCCAATGTGGAAAAAAGTAATGGCAATTATCGGAGCAAGCCTCATCACAGTTCCTTTGCTGTTTGTTCTAATAAATGTTTTGAGATACAATCTTGGTTTTGAATTCATCCCTGATCCATTTGATGTTTTCAAGAGTAATAAAAGCTTGAAATCTGTATTTAATACTCTCTCACCATTTATTTTTCTAAGCAGCCTGATAATAGGTTTCTCAATAAACCTTTTTCCATTTTTAAATACCGATTTGGTATTGGGTAAAAAACCTGCACTTAGTATAGAGTTTCACGGAGATACCAAAAATACCGGTGTTCTGTTTTTTGCAGGCTCTGCTGTTTTCATAATGCTGCTTTACAGCTTGGTTGAGAATGGCATTCTTGTCCTTTAAGAGTCATGTCAAAAAATTAATCACTTTTCCCAGAGCCGGATTTCTGCTTTCTGTTTTCCATATAGCGGAAAGTGTAGTTCTTTGAGGAATATTTTTCAGGTCAATGAATTTGATTTTCAAATCAAAGCCATGCTTTAAAGAACTGGGCACAATACCTATTCCCAATTCATTTTCCACTAAACGAAAAATGGTATTAGCATGAACAGATTCGTGAGTAACTCTTGGGGTAAATCCCTGATCTTCAAAAATACTCATGATCTTTTCGTAATAGCCATGGCTGTATTGACTGGAAAACAGAATAAAATTTTCCTGCTCAAAATCTTTAACGGTTTTAAAGTTGCGCTGCGAAATAGAATGCGATTCAGGGAGTACCAGGCAAAATGTTTCTTCATACACGTCCAGTTTTTTTAACCCTTCCGGAAGGCGCATGGTTCGGATAAATCCAAGATCAAGTTGATCATTGCGGATTTTGTCCACCTGTTCCTGGTTAGGAAGTTCAGTAAGAACAGAGTGAATACCGGGCGATACTTTGTCCATCTTTTTTAAAAGTTCTGGTATTACACTCTGCATGGCCGAGCCAACAAAACCAATCCTTATTTCTCCGGTTTCTCCTTTTCTTAACAGCCGGATGTTTTCTTTTATAAACTCAAAATGGTTAAATAGATAGTCTGCTTCATCTAACAAATATTCTCCAGCTTTGGTCAGGGAAACATTTCTTTTATCCCTGATCAATAATTCTGCGCCAATATATTCTTCAAGTTGTTGAATTTGCCTGCTTAGTGCCGGTTGAGTGATAAACAGCTTTTCTGCCGCTTTTCTGAAGTGAAGCTCGTTAGCCACTACTTTGAAGTAGTGAAGATGCCTGAATTCAATCTGATTACTCATAAGCATCAATATATACATATAAAGTATTTCAAAACATTAGTGGCTTGATTTATTTTCTATTCAAATAAAGCTTGTTGTGCATGTTTAATCTTGGTGCTGATATACTTACTGTTCAAAAGGTTATTGATATTTGTGAGGGCAACCTTACGGTAGCTCTTAATGATGAGGCTACTTCAAAAGTGAAAAAGAGCGCTGAGAACGTAGCTCAAATTGTTGAAAACGGGGAAGTGGTTTATGGAGTAAATACCGGTTTCGGTCCGCTTTGTAATACTGTCATCTCTAAAGAAAATACAGCAAAGCTTCAGGATAATTTACTTCGAAGCCATAGCGTAGGGGTTGGTAATGCAATCGATTTGAAAATTGCCAAAGCAATGCTGGTATTAAAAACTCATAACCTGAGCTTTGGGTTTTCAGGAATTAAGCCCGAGACTTTAGAAAGAATCATCTTTTTTGTTGAAAACGATATTATTCCAGAGGTACCGGAACAAGGCTCTGTTGGAGCATCAGGTGATCTGGCTCCCCTTGCACATCTGTTTCTCCCTCTGATTGGATTGGGGAGGGTTCATTACAAAGGAAGTTGGAAGGATACTGCAGAGGTTTTGAATGAGCTCGGACTTAAGCCCATTTCCCTTGGAGCAAAAGAAGGCTTAGCTCTTATTAATGGTACACAGTTTATTGCTGCCCATGCGGTATGGGGGGTTTATAATCTTCACCATTGTCTGAATACCTCAGATATAATTGGAGCAATGAGCTTAGAAGGAGTGCTGGGAAGTACCAGCCCTTTTGATTCCCGCCTTCATGAAACCCGCCCATTTGACGGAACCTGTTTTGTAGCACATCGCCTTCGTGCATTACTGAAAGATTCTGAAATGGTAGAATCCCATGAAGATTGTGGTCGCGTCCAGGATCCCTATTCTATCCGGTGTATGCCACAAGTTCACGGAACCAGCAGAAATGCCTGGCTGCATGTTAAGCAAATGCTTGATATTGAAATAAACTCGGTGACTGATAACCCTATTATTCTTTCTGATGAAGAAGCTATAAGCGGGGGAAACTTTCATGGTCAGCCTTTGGCACTTCCGTGCGATTATTTGACTCTTGCCGCTCATGAGGTTGGCAATATTTCTGATCGCCGATCTTATTTGTTACTTGAAGGCGGTCATCCCGGTTTGCCAAAATTGTTAATGAATGATATAGGTTTGAATTCCGGCTTTATGATCCCTCAATACACCTCCGCTGCTTTAGTTAGCGAAAACAAAGCGCTTTGCTTTCCTCCATCTGCAGATAGTGTTCCTACATCCCTCGGACAAGAAGATCATGTAAGTATGGGCTCCATCAGTTCACGAAAATTAAACCAGGTGATCAGTAACGTGGAAAAAATCCTGGCAGTAGAATTAGTAAGTGCTGCCCAGGCATTTGATTTTCGAAAACCAATGAAATCCGGCCCAATATTAGATGCCTGCCACGAACTTGTTCGTAATCATATCGATCATGCTGATGAAGACCGGGTTTTTGCCAGTGATATTGGCAAGGCTTTGGGGCTTATCCAATCTCATCAAATCACACATAAAGCAGAAGAAATTGCTGCAGAATTAAATCTTGACCTAAACGGACCTTATGATGAACTATTCAGACTTTCTTAAAGAGTATGTACAACACCCCAATTACAAAACTCCAACGGGGTCTAAGTTAAACGCTAAATCCTGGCAGACAGAAGCTCCGCTCCGAATGTTATTGAACAACCTGAACGAAGAGGTAGCCGAAGCTCCCGAAGATTTAATTGTATATGGTGGAAATGGTCAGGCAGCAAGAGATCGAAAATCGTTAGAAAAAATCATTGAATGCCTGCTTGAATTGGATGAAGATCATAGTTTATTGGTACAATCTGGAAAACCAGTTGGAATTGTCCGCACGCACCCGCAAGCTCCGAGAGTATTGATCGCTAACAGCAATCTTGTTCCCGAATGGGCAAGTTGGGATCACTTTAATGAGTTGAAAGATCGAGGCCTGATGATGTACGGACAAATGACAGCGGGCTCGTGGATCTACATCGGAACACAGGGAATCCTTCAGGGAACCTACGAAACCTTTGTTGCCTGTGGTGAAAAGCATTTTGATGGTGATTTGAGAGGCAGGCTCCTGGTTACCGGTGGACTTGGAGGAATGGGCGGAGCTCAGCCACTTGCTGCTACCTTAGCCGGAGCCACTTTCCTGGGCGTGGATGTTGACCCTACCCGAATTGAGAAAAGAATCAAAACCCGCTACATCGACAAAATGACCCATTCCTATGAGGAAGCTATTAAATGGGTGATGGATGCCAAAGCCAACAAAGAAAATCTTTCTGTAGGCTTGGTGGGCGATATAGGTGATGTATTGGAACAACTGATTAAAGACGGTATCACTCCGGATATTTTAACCGATCAAACCTCCGCTCATGATCCTATCAATGGCTATGTGCCTCATAGCATTTCTTTGGAAGAAGCAGCCACACTAAGAAAATCTGATCCGAAAACTTATGAAACAAAATCCATAGAAAGCATGGGTCGTCACGTTCGCCATATGCTTACTCTTCAGGAGCGGGGAGCGATCACATTCGATTATGGAAACAATCTTCGTGCCTATGCTCAAAAAGGGGGCGTAAAAAATGCGTTCAATTTCCCGGGCTTTGTTCCCGCATATATTCGCCCACTATTTTGCGAAGGGAAAGGCCCGTTTCGTTGGGCAGCTTTATCAGGTGATCCGGAAGATATCTATGTAACCGATCAGGCTTTGAAAGAAGCGTTTCCTGAGAACAAACATTTAATTCACTGGCTGAATGAAGCCAAAGAAAAAATTGCTTTTCAGGGATTACCCTGCCGCATTTGCTGGCTGGGAATGGGTGAACGTGAAAAAGCCGGGCTCATTTTTAATGACCTTGTGAGAACCGGAAAAGTAAAAGCGCCGATTGTTATTGGGCGAGACCATCTGGATTGTGGCTCGGTTGCATCCCCGAACAGAGAAACGGAAGCTATGAAAGACGGAACGGATGCCGTTAGCGATTGGCCGTTATTAAACCTGATGAGCAACGCAACCGGTGGTGCAACCTGGATCAGCTTTCATCATGGAGGCGGAGTAGGAATGGGATTCAGCCAGCACGCAGGAATGGTCGTTCTTGCCGATGGAACCGACCGTGCCGAAGCATGTATTCGGCGCGTATTGTATAATGATCCTGCAATGGGAATTTTCCGCCATCATGATGCAGGGTATGATGAAGCAACCGAAGTGGGTAATAAACATCAATTGATAATCTGAATTGATGTCATTCAGATCCCGACAGCAGTCGGGAGAAGAATCTGCATAATTGAATAACCTTGCAGATCCTTCGGCGGCAGCCTCAGGATGACCAGAAAGGATATTATGAATACAAAAAAAATCTACGGCCCTTTTACCCAGCTCATTCCTATGAACGGATTACCTCTTCATGGGCCCATCAAAGATGATCAGTTGGAAATCATTTCTTCCGGAGGGATGGTCGTTGAAAATGGCTGTGTTTTAGAAATTGGAGTGTATTCCGAATTGGAGAAGAGTTACAGCGACACTCAGAAAAAAATAAATGATACAAAAAATCTGGTTGCTCTCCCTGCTTTTGTGGATTGCCATACTCATATTTGTTGGGGAGGAAACCGGATCAATGATTACGCACTTCGTGTTGCTGGAAAAACGTATCTGGAAATTGCTGCAGCTGGAGGCGGAATTTCTGATACCGTAAAACATACCCGCTTTGCTTCGCAGGATAACTTGGTTGAGCTGATTCTGAAAAGAGTACATGCCCATATTCAAAGAGGAATTTCTACTATTGAAATCAAATCCGGCTATGGATTGAACCTTGAAGACGAACTGAAAATGCTTCGTGCTATTAAAGAAGCGAACGAAAGAACTCCGGCAACTTTAATTCCTACGTTTCTAGGAGCTCATATCAAGCCAAAAGATTTTGACGGAAATCATGCCGGATACCTGGAGTTTTTGCTAGAAGAAGTAGTACCGGTTGTTGTGGAAGAAAACCTGGCATCCCGTGCTGATATTTTTGTGGAAGAAGGTGCTTTTGGGATTGAGGAGTCCAGAATTTATGCAAAGCAGTTAAAGCTAAAAGGTTTTGATGTAACCATGCATGTGGATCAGTTTCATCCCGGAGGTTCCCGACTGGCCATTGAAGAAGGGTGTGTTTCTGCAGATCATCTGGAATTTACGGATGATGAATCATGTGCATTGTTTAGAAAATCCAATACAGTCGCCGTTGCCCTTCCCGGTGCATCACTTGGCTTGGGGATGCAATTCACTCCTTGTCGAAAACTGTTGGATAATAACGCTTGCCTGGCCATTGCCACTGACTGGAACCCAGGCTCAGGGCCCATGGGCGACTTGATAACTCAGGCTGCGATTCTGGGAGCTTCCGAAAAACTTACTATCACCGAAACTCTGGCTGCTATTACATACAGGGCAGCACATGCACTAAGAATTGAAGCCGGGATTCTAAGAAAAGATCGACCGGCCGCATTTACCATTTTCGAAACCAATGACTTCAGGGACATCTTCTATCAACAAGGTCAGTTGAAACCTGTGGCAACTGTAATTAAGGAGGAATGCTTTGAGTTTTAGATCCGATCATTACAAGGCTCCGGATGCTTCTTTGTGGAACGGACGCATTGACTCGGAAACCGACCCCCGCCAATTCCGGTATCATCAGGTTGTTGAAACAGTAGACCTAACTTCTTCTACTCCCGCAAATAAACCTACACTACTTGGGTTTGCGAGCGATGTTGGAGTAAAGCGAAACGGAGGCAGAACAGGAGCTGCCCAGGGACCGGATTATTTCCGTTCATCGATTGGCTCTCTTTGCTGGCATAGGGATGAAGGCTTTTGTGATGCTGGCAACATTTCCCCAATAGATGGCGATCTGGAAACAGCACAACAAGAATTGGGCAGTACAGTTCATCTTCTTCTACGTACAGGAAACAAACCTGTCATCATTGGTGGCGGACACGAAACAGCTTTCGGACACTTTCTTGGAGTTGCTTCTTTTCTTAATGAAACCCAACCCGACGCCAAATTGGGTATTCTGAATATAGATGCTCATTTCGACTTGCGTCCGCATAACGGAGTTGCTCACTCCGGATCTCCTTTTTTACAAGCCCATGAGTATGCAAAAGACCATGATTTGAATCTGAAATACTTTGTGTATGGAATCAATCAGGATAATAACACGCCTTCTTTGTTTAATACTGCGAAACAGCTGGAAGCTGAGTTTTGTGAAAACATTCATATCATGAATTCAGAATCAGAATGCTTGAAAAGTGTTGATAGCTTCATTCAATCCAGAACTCACATTTATCTCACCATTTGCCTGGACGTGTTTAAAGCCTCTGTTGCCCCCGGAGTAAGTGCACCTGCATGGAATGGAATCGATTTAATTCATGCGTTAAACGTCATCGATCTTGTAAAAGATTCTCGTAAGTTACTCTCCACTGATATGTGTGAATTAAATCCTGAATACGACACTGACAATCAAACCGCAAAACTGGCTGGAAGTTTGTTTAGCCGATTGGTTGGGTAGCTTCTTTATCATCTAGATTCCGACAGGTATAGGGCCGGTGGAGGATCTGTCCAGCTTTAGTCATTAGAAACCTTCAGTGGCTGCAAGCTAAAAAATCAATCCAAACCGGCATAAATGCTGGAAATCAATTTCGCTTTGTCGGACTTAGCCTGTCTCACAAAATCAGCCGATACGGCCGAATCCGAATCGTATTTGGCCGACCATAAAATGACTTCCACTAAAATCGGAATCAAATCCTTGCCTTTCTCAGTTAAAGAATACTCTTTTTGAGTTTTGAGTTGCTCAAAAACTTTTGACTTAATTACGCCAATGGACTCTAACCTCTTTAGCCGGTCGGATAAGATATTGGTTGCTATTCCCTCTTCTGCGTTCAAAAAGTCTTTATAGAATTTCTGGCCCTTAAAAGCCAGGTCACGAACAATCAAAAACGACCATTTATCCCCAAAAAAATCCAGGGCGTAACTGATCGGACAATCCGATCTTCTTGAAATTTCCTTCATTTTAATGCTTGTTTTTTGCAAGTGATTTAATATATTTGCATTACTTTCAATTTGCAAGTTAATAATTTTGAACTAAAATCCTTATCCAATGACAGAATTAAACAACGAAATTATAATCAACGGGAGTATTGAGGATATATGGGAAACTCTTAATACTGTTGATGTTTTAGACCAGTACGACCCTACGGTAAAAAAATCAGTTGCCACTTCAAAAACTAAAACCGGATTGGGCGCAAGCCGGAAAGTTGAAATGAAAGACGGCAAAAACTGGTTTGAAGAAACATGCACCATTTCAGAACCGAACAAAGCCCTGAAGTTTGAATTGACAGCCTGTTCTTTTCCGGTCCACTCTCTCAACCATTCGTACAGTTTTGAAGAGAATGGCGGGCAGGTAAAGATCAAACAGGTAATGTGCTATCAAATGAAATTCGGCCTTCTTGGAAAAATAATGGATGCACTGATGGTTAAAAAGCAATCGGACAAGGGAATAAAACTATTTATGGCGGGATTGAAAGAACACATAGAACGAAACCAATAGATATGGCATACGATGAATATTTAGCTGATCGGATAAGGCGTGTGCTGGCTGATAAAAAAGTCGCTTTCAGGGACAAGAAAATGATGGGCGGATTGGTGTTTATGGTCGATGACAAAATGCTTTGCGGTATTCATATTGACAAAAAGTTCGGAGATAGTTTGCTAATGGCAAGAATTGGAGAGGAAGCATACCACAAACACATTCAAAAACCGGAGTGCCTTCCAATGGATTTTACGGGAAGGCCAATGAGGGGATATATTTTCGTAACTCCCGGCGGGTTTGACCTGGATGAAGGCCTGGCTGCCTGGGTCCAACTGGCATTAGACTTTAATCCATTGGTGTAATCAAAGAAAAAGAAATAAAAGCCGACACATTTAATCTTCTATTGCTCATATACGAACCCGTTATCTAACCTTCTTTCTTAACCTCTGGCGCGGGTTTTTTAGATCGTAATGCGATCACATTTCCTGCTAAGATCATAGCCGCACCCGATAAACTAAATGCGGTCCAGGTATAATCTTCCAGAAAAGTAGAAATAGTTAACGCAATGATCGGTGCCACCAAAGAAACATAGGCTGCTTTACTTGCTCCGATATTACCAACCAATGTAAGGTAAGCTCCAAAGGCAACTACCGAGCCCAAAATTGCCAGGTAAAAAAGAGATATAGTGTAACTCAATGATGGATCAAATGATATCTCTTTTCCACTTATAAGAGCAATCAAAAACATCGCAACGGCTCCGTAAAACATTCCATAAGCATTTGACTGTATCACCGGAATCCCGGCTTTTTGATTTCGAGCGGAAGTGATATTTCCAAGCGAAGCGATATAGGTGGCTGTTATTGCGAAAATCAATCCAATAATTTTTCCATCAGATAATGAAAACCCGGCAAGATCTTCTTTAAATACGAATCCAGTTCCAACTAAACCAAGGAATCCGCCTATAATCACTTTGGTTTCGAATGGGGTTTTCATAAACAAGCGTCCATTCAGGATATTCATAAAAACCAGTAAAGAGAAAATAAGCCCTACCAACCCACTGGTCAGGTACAATTCCGACATGTAGATAATCCAATAGTTAAAACCGAATAGCAGTAATCCCTGCAGTAGAATAAAGCCGTGTTCCTTGTGGGTAAAATCCATTTTCATCCCCCACAACCTGCAGATAATCAACATTAATATCCCTGCAATTCCAAACCTGTAAGATACCGATAGCATCGGATCTACATCCCCTACCTGAAATTTGATTACGTACCAGGTAGAGCCCCAGATCAGCACAGGTGTGATAAACAGAAATGCGTTTTTCATAGTAACTTCTTGGTGTTAGAAGTATTCAATAGCCGGGATGTTTTCTTCATGGGCAGTATTGAAGTTTTCGATTCCTCCAAATAGTTTCAAAACTTTATTGCAGTTTAAAAAAGATTCAGAGCCCGAATGTAAGTAATGAGAAAATGAAGAGTATGGATATTCTTTGTAAGAATTTGTGAATCCGTGGAGTACCGGGTTTTGATGAATATAGATAACCAGTTTTCTGAAATATTCTTCCGAGTCTATTTCTTTTCTTTTGAAGTTTTTTTGAAATAGACTCTCTCTTCTCCCATTTTGTTTGTTAATTGATTGCGTATAAGAACTGAAGAAATTTGATAAATGTTTGGAAGGACTTCTAAGTTGCTTGGTTTTCAGATTTCTTGATTCGTATAATTTTTTTTGTTCAGGTAAAGGACGTATGCTCACCAAAAAGTGAAAGTAATTACCCATTAAGCAATAGGCATAAGTATCTAAAACATGGTAACAATGTTGTTGAAATTTAGAAAGGAAGTAATTGTAGTTTTCCGGTGAGTAGAAAAGTTAAATAGGCCAGAACTATCCAACACAATTCACACAACGAGTGGAATGGGGCATATACTCCAACCTACCGAACGGTATTTCATTTCCACATTTTTGGCAGTGCCCAAAGTCTTTTTTCTCTGATCGTTCCATAGCCTTCTCTAATCGTTGAAGAATTTTCTTCTTTTCCCGGAGTGATGCCTCATTAATGGTTTTGTTATTGATGGCATCCATGCGTGAAACTCGGCCAATAGCGGCATCAAGGGGAATAGGTTTGGTGAGTTCAATCAGCTCTGCTATTTCTTCTTTCAGTACTGAAATTTTTTGAGAGATAATAACTTTAAGTTTTTCTTTTTCTGAGTTAATCATTTGCCTCCTTATTTTTTACAGAGAACAATTGGAATGAAAGAAAGCCGATTACAATCATAACTACGGAAGGGATAACAAAGATCAAAGAGCCTATTAAGCTATACAAAAATCCACCGGCGATAAGACCAACTATACTGGCAAGGCTGCCACTACTGCCTGCGTAACCCTGGATAGCACCCTGGAATTTTTTCCCTGCAATGCCTGAAAGGATAGAAAGAAAAGAAGGCCACATAATGCCGTTACCAACAGCAAAAAATGTAACTGCGAGGTAAATTACCCACCCCTCACTAACACTGAAAAGATAGAAACTGCCGGCTAAGATGAAGCTTCCCAGAATTACAAGCAATGAGCCGGAAACACGGTTTCCAATCCAGGTGAGTACTGGCCCCTGAACAAGAACCATCAAACCACCCATAACAGAGAAAAATACGCCCAGTTCAAACAATTCCCACTCTAATGATTGTACTGCATGAATTGGAAATGCGACATAAAAAAAATTGAAAGACAGAAAAATGAGAAAGTAGAGGCCAATCATAAATCCAACCCTATCCAATTTTAGTATTTCACGAAAAGAAATTTGTTTTGAACCCTCGTCAATAAAGCAATCTTTTTGTTCCTGGCCCAGAATTTTCTTGAGGCTTTCTTTTTGGGTTTGATCTTCAATGGCGCATGGAACAGATTCTTTAAGTACGAATTGAATAACCAGTATCGCAATTAATGAAATTCCCATTGTTGCCAGCACCGGTAATAACTCGCCTAAAATGGTGGCTCCTAATACTCCTGCCAAAGCCGGGCCTATAATGAAGCCAAGATTAGCTGAGGCAGACATTTTTCCGAAATTAGATTTACGAGTCTCATCCGTACTTATGTCTGATAAATATGCATTAGCAACCGATATATTGCCGCCCGTAATACCATCAAGAGCACGGGCAACAAAAAGAAGTACCAGTGGAATAGTCATAATAAATGTTCCCAGCCTGCTGGAATCAAACTCCATAATTTTGGTTTGTGGAATCACTAAAGCCACAAAAAAAAGTATCCAGGCTGCAAAAGTGCCCACCTGACTTAACAGTAGTATTTTTTTTCTTCCAAAAACATCCGACCAACGACCAAGAATTGGTGCACCTATAAGTTGAAAAAAGGAATAGGTAGCACCCAGTAATCCATAAATTACTTCGTTTCCTCCAAGATCCAGAACCAATACAACAAGGAATGGAAGCACTACACTAAAACCCAGTGTACCTATAAAATTGACTAATAGAATAGGGAAAACCGAAAGATCAGAACCTGAAGAAGCCTTAGTAGTTGTAATTGGGTTTAGCATACCAAAACATAGTACTTGAATAAGAATAATGCATAGTTATTAGCTTGAGAAAATTTTTTGGAAATCAAGCACCTTAGAACCTGGTTTGCTCGATTTAGTATGGAATCAAAAACGAAGCTTCTTCAAGAAAAATTCATAAACATTTGGTACGTTCTGTATTGTGAAGTTTTAACCTGACAACTCAAATTAATAGTAATCATGAAGAAGATAAAAGGGCTGCTTTCTGTACTTACTGCCTTACTACTTTTGGCAACAGTACAAGCACAAAACGGCCTAACGCCTGTTCAGCTTTCAAAAATTAAAACGGTAGGCTCGGTATATATTTCTGATGACGGGAGATCAGCTGCTTACACACTTTCGGTTCCGGCCGACCCTTTCAAAGAGAATGTTACTGCCAGCACACATTTGTACTGGCTAAATATCGGCTCAAAAGAATCCATTGCTCTCATTACAGATAAAAGCGTAAGTGGTGTTTCATTCAGGCCAAAAAAGAATACACTTATTTACCTAAGTGGCGGAGATCTGTATGAATATTCAGCGAAAGAAAATTCGCACACAAAACTGTTCGATTTTGAGCAGTCAATTTCAGGGTATAGCTGGGCAAGCGATGGAGATCATATCGTGTTCAGAGCAAGAGAGCCAAAAGCAGAAAGTAACTCTCCACTTCCTTATGCCCCTGAGATCTATGAAGAAAACCTGACCAACACCTGGGCATACATACAGAACGTGGCCAAAAAAGGCCATATGCCTCATAAGATTCCGCTGGAAGGAACGGTGTATTCCGCATTCTGGAGCCCTGATCGATCTAAGATCGCGCTGGCAGTAGCACCTTCTCCATTGGTGGATGATTCTTTTATGGAACAGAAAATTATTATTGTAGATCATAAAACAAGAGATGTATTAGCAGAAATAGACCACACAGGAAAACTGGATTCATATACCTGGAGCCCCGATGGAACTAAACTAGCTCTGGTAGCAGCGGCTACGATTAATGACCCAATCGCAGGCCGTATCAAAATAGCAGATACCAAAACCGGGAATACCAAATTGCTTCAGGAAGATTATCCCGGAATGTTTCATCAGCTTTCTTGGAAGAACAAAAATGAAGTGTATTTCCTTTCCAGCAAAGGAGTACAATCAGAATTTGGCACTGTACATGTGAACGATGGAAATATGAAGGTATTGAACAATTCTGAAGATGTAATCATCAATGCGTTTGCTATGGCTTCTAATGGAACAACGTTGCTTGATGCAGAAACTTCGGCACACCCTGATGAAGTTTATAGTATGAGTAAAAACATGAATAAGCTAAAGCGGCTTACCAACAGCAATTCCTGGTTGGATAATGTAAAGCTTGGCAAGCAGGAAGTAGTTACTTACACCACTAAAGATGGGAAAGAAGTACAGGGAGTATTGATGTACCCGCTGGGTTACAAAGAAGGAACCCGATATCCATTAATAAATGTGATACATGGTGGACCAGAATCGCATTATGATAATGGCTGGTTAACAACCTATTCTATGGCAGGACAGGTAGCCACTGCTCAAGGCTTTGCAGTTTTTTACCCCAATTATCGTGGAAGCACCGGCAGAGGATTGGAATTTGCCATGAGCAGCCAGGGTGATTTAGCCGGAGCCGAGTTTGACGATATCGTGGAAGGTGTGGATTATCTGATAGAGACTGGCTTGGTTGATGGAGAAAAAGTAGGTGTTACCGGAGGTTCTTATGGCGGCTACGCTACTGCCTGGATGAGTACCCGCTACAGCAATCGTTTTGCAGCAGGGGTGATGTCTGTTGGAATAAGCAACAACATTTCGAAATGGGGAACCAGTGATATTCCCGAAGAGTTGTATCATGTACACGCCCGAAAACGCATCTGGGATGACTATCAGGGATACCTGAAGCGCAGCCCGATCTATCATGTTGACAATGCAAAAACCCCATTGTTAATTATGCATGGCAAAGAAGATACCCGTGTTGATCCTGGCCAGTCTTACGAGTTATATCGCCACATCAAAACCCGAACTGAAACACCTGTTCGATTGGTGCTTTACCCGGGAGAAGGCCATGGTAACAGAAAAGCAACAGCACGGTTTGATTTCAATCTTCGTATGATGCGGTGGTTTAATCAGTATTTGAAAGGCAAAAAAGAACGCCCTGATACCGAACTTCAAATCAATGCCATGAGTATTGAAAACTAAATTATTTAGAGCCTTCTTTTTAGAAGGCTTTTTTGTTTAAATAACTGCTTTAACAAAAGAGAACGCAATCATTGCTGCTACAGTTACCTTTATCATAGTTCCAGTTAAAAACCCAACAAAAGAACCAAAAGCAGACTTTGCTGCCGTTTTAATATCAGCCTTAAAAAGAAGTTCTCCTATAAATGCTCCAACAAGTGTCCCTAAGAAAAACCCAAGTGGTGGAAAGAACAACATTCCCAAAACCATCCCGATGGTACTGCCAGTAACTCCATATACACTCCCACCAAATTTTTTAGTGGTATAAGCCGGGAGTGCATTCTCGAGAATTAAAATGGTAAGTACTACGATACCCCAGGCCACCAAAAAGAAGGTAGAAAATTGAGCCACTCCACTTAGCTGAAGAACCCAAAGTGCTGCATAACTAAAAGGAAGCCCTGGAATTACAGGCAGAAATGCCCCTGCCAATCCAACTAAAATTAAAATTACACCAAGGCTAATAAATAGTACTTCCATAAGTTACTTAGTTTGTGAGCTGATGCAGTACACGCAATAAAGTGCTTTTGGTTACAAACTGAGCAATCAATCAGTTGTTGCACCAATGAGAGGGTTTGGCTATCATCTTCAATTATTTTTTTAAAAACCACATTAATTAAATCTTTCTTTATGTCGAATGTAGTAGAAAACACCGAAGAATTACGATTCGGACATCCTAAAGGACTCTTTTATTTATTCTTTGCTGAGTTGTGGGAGCGATTCAGTTTTTACGGAATGCGTGCTTTATTAACTCTCTATATGGTTAATGAAGTGTTTGAAGCTTTGGCAACAAGAGATATTGCCGCTGCTGCTGTGTACGCATCTTATGGTTCTTTAGTGTATGCTTCTACAGTAATTGGTGGCCGTGTTTCTGATACCATTCTTGGTATGCGTCAATCGATTTTCTTAGGCGGGATTCTTATGGCATTGGGTCATTTTGTTCTTGCAATACCCGGTAATATTACCTTTTTCCTGGCACTTGCCTTCATCGTAGTTGGAAACGGGTTTTTCAAACCTAATATTTCAACATTTGTTGGTTCCTTATATAAAGATGGCGATCCTAAAAAAGATTCGGGATTTACCATTTTCTATATGGGTATAAATATTGGTGGTTTTGTTGCTCCTTTATTATGTGGCTGGTTGGGACGTGAATATGGCTGGCATTATGGTTTCGGTTTGGCAGGAATTGGGATGTTAACCGGTTTAGCCTTCTTTTGGAGCGGTATTAAGAAAAGCGTATTTGGAGATAACGGGCTCCCCCCAGATATGGAAGTTTACGAGAAGAAAGTATTGGGGATCCCACAAAAGTACTTTGTTCCCATTTTGGCCTTTCTTTCTGCTCCGGTAATTGCCTATTTGCTTTCGGCTTACCAGGATATTGGAGGAGGAACTACTTTCCTGGGTGAACAAAACATTGTAAATCTTCTTTTTAAAGTTATTGGCGTTGGGATACTGCTTTATCTTGGTTACATCATTTATCAATCTACTCCCGACGAACGAAAAAAGTTAATTGTTGCTATTTTTATTACACTTTTCATGACCATATTCTGGGGATTTCATGAGCTTTCAGGAAGTGTAATTACGTTGTTTGCTGCAAGAAATGTCAACCTTGTTTGGATTGATGCTGCTCAAACCAATGCATTAAATTCCATGTGGATTATTATTCTCTCCATACCCGTCTCTATGCTATGGGGTTATCTTTCCCGAAAAAATAAGAACCCCAGAACTCCTTATAAGTTTGCAACGGGTTTAGCTTTGGCCGGAATAAGTTTTTATGTACTGGCATTAAGTGGAAACAGTGTCGATGAAAACGGAATGGTTCCCTTCTCATACTTAATGATTATGTACTTCCTTCTTTCGGTTGGGGAGTTGTTTATGTCTCCGGTTGGCTTATCCAAAATCACAGACTTGTCTCCCAAAAGGATTGTCGCATTTATGATGGGTATTTGGTTCCTGTCCTCGGCCTATGCGTTTCAGGTAGTAGGATTTATTGGGAAACAATTAGCCATCGAAAGTACAGATACAAATGTCGGTGGGCTTCAAACACTTGATGTATATCTTGGTGGCTTCGACCTTATTGCAAAATATGCACTTGGAGCTTCTATAATAGTGTTTCTGTTATCACCTCTATTAAAAAGAATGATGGGCAACGTGCACTAGCAAAGTCTATAATCACAAGCCCAAAAGCTTCTTTCTTTTCAGGAAGAAGCTTTTTTTGTTTGATTAAACCATGAGTATCTTTTGCTATGTCAAATATTCAACAGAAACCTCCCATTGCCGCTATTGCTACTCCCATTGGTGAAGGTGGAATCGCTGTAATCAGAGTTTCGGGGAAAAATTCCATTGCCATCATGAACAACGCTTTTCGAGGTAAGGACCTTGCGAAGCAGGATTCTCATACTATTCATTTCGGAAAAATTATAGACAAAGAAGGTTTACCCGTTGATGAAGTTTTGATATCTGTATTTCACTCCCCGAAATCTTATACAGGAGAAGAGGCTATTGAAATTTCCTGCCATGGCGGGGTATTGATAACTCAAAAAGTACTGGAAACTATTTTAGCATTAGGAATTAAAGCAGCTGAAGCAGGAGAATTTACTCAGCGTGCTTTTTTGAATGGCAAGCTAGGATTAGATCAGGCAGAAGCAGTAGCTGACATCATTCATGCAAAAAGTATAAAGGCAATAGATGCGGCGCATCAGCAACTGGAAGGGAAATTAGGTGAACATGTGCAAAAGTTCCGCCAGCAGATTATTGATGCTACCGCTATGGTCGAACTTGAACTCGATTTTACAGAAGAAGATGTGGAGTTCGCAAACAAAGAGCAGCTGCAGAAGCTTTTAAAGAATGTAAACCAAGAACTTTCAAATTTACTTGATACGTACGAAACGGGCAGGCTTATAAAAGACGGAATAAAAACCGTTTTGATTGGCAAACCAAACGCAGGTAAATCGACACTACTAAATACGTTGGTGGGAATTGAAAGAGCTATTGTTACTGATATTGCTGGTACAACACGGGATACAATTGATGTAGACTGGAATTATAACGGATTATTATTCAAACTCATTGACACAGCAGGGCTAAGAGAAACACAGGACATAGTGGAAGCTGAAGGAGTAAAGCGGTCGCAAAAAGCTTTTCAGCAAGCTGACCTTATTGTTTATTTGAAGGATCTTTCTCAGGCATTTGATGAAGAAGAACGAAAAAAGATTGCACATTTTCAGAAACAAGCAGGAGATACACCTTTTACTTTGATTGGTACAAAAGTTGATATAGAAGCAAAAAAGGAATGGAGAATTGAATTTGACCTGAAAATCTCAGCTGCAGAAAATGAGAACATATCCGCCCTGAAAGAACTTCTAAAAAATCGGGCTTTAGAAAATAAACATTATGATGCCTCCAGCCTCTTGGTTACCTCATCTCGTCATAGAGATGTACTCCAAAAAGCACAAGAGCATGTACAGGCGGCACTAAATGGATTGGAACAAAATATTACTGGAGACTTCCTCGCTATCGACCTGCGCGCGGCACTGAATGAACTAGGGGCAGTTACCGGAGAAATTACAAATGAACATATCCTTGACTCTATTTTTTCCCGGTTTTGTATTGGGAAATAAAAAAGCCCAATTCTTTTGAATTGGGCTTTCAGGTATTTTCAGTTCAATTATCTAAAGATCAGTTGTTGTTTTCTTCTCCAGAATCATCAGACCCTGAACCAGTGTCATTATTATTACCCTGAATTGGAACAGCTGATTGAGTTTGGGATGGAGTATTTAAATCCTGAATAGGCGCACCACCATCCTGTAAAATACTTCGTTGAGGGGAACTTCCGGTTCTATCAATAGCAAAATTTGCTAAAATGCACAGTACTAAAAAAGCTCCACCAAAAATACCAGTAGCTTTAGAAAGTAAATCGGCAGTTCTGCGTGCACCTAATCCGGAATTTCCCGCCAAGGCCCCGCCTCCACCACCACTAATTCCCGATAAACCTGATCCTTGACCACTTTGTAAAAGCACTACTAAAATAAGCAGCGCACAAATTATGGTAATAACTACCACTAAAATATTATATAAAAGCATGATGAACGTTTGATTTTTTCGGAACGTCAAAGATATTCATATTTCAGTATTATCCCAACTATGTAAATGTCATCGCAGAAGGTTATTATTGGTTTATGGAAGATTTTTTTAACAGTGTAGCAGAATTTTTGCAAAGCTCTCCTGAACTTGCTATTCAGATCATTAAAACACTAGTTATAATTCTGGTTTTATGGATTATTAGATCACTCACGCTCAGAATTGTCAACAAAAAGGTTGAAAGCAAAAAAACAGTTTATAAATGGCGGAAGAATCTAACGTATGTTACGGCAGTTTTAGGGATTATTCTTGTCTCTCAAATATGGTTTAGTGCTTTAGATAATCTATCTACCTACTTTGGGTTATTATCAGCAGGTATTGCCATTGCACTAAAAGATCCGATTACAGACCTTGTAGCCTGGTTGTTCATTATTTGGAGAAAGCCGTTTGATGTAGGAGACAGAATTGAGCTGGGACAATCCAAGGGGGATGTGATTGACATACGTCCATTTAAGTTCACTATTCTGGAAATTGGCAATTGGGTTGATGCAGATCAAAGCACCGGCCGTGTAATACACATTCCCAATCACAAAGTATTTTCTGAGCACATGGCCAATTACACTAGTGATTTTGAGTTTATATGGAACGAGATTGGAATTATGGTAACTTTTGAGAGTGATTGGAAAAAAGCAAAAGAGATTTTGGATGAAATAGCACATGATGAATCAAAGGACTTTATAGAACGGGCGAAGCAACAGATTAAAAATGCAGCCAAATCATACTTAATTGAGTACCGATACCTAACACCTATCGTTTATACCGATGTAAAAGATAGTGGTGTAATGTTATCCATCCGGTATCTCACAGACCCAAGAAGGCGCAGAGGTACGGCTCAGGCAATTTGGGAACGTGCGTTAGATGAGTTTGCGAACCATGATGCTATTGATTTGGCATACCCTACTATCCGTGTGTTCAATAATCCGAAAGAGGGTAAAGAAGGAACCAAGCCTAAGGCCGAGGCTTAATCGTCCTCTTCACGTAACTTTGGGATGGCCTGGATAAGCTCTTTAGAGTTTTGAGCAGGATCGTTTACTAATTCGGGTACCCGGTATACAGCTAAATCGGGGATCAATTCTGTGGTTTTAAATTGAGATTGGAGTATGTTTTTTTCGCCGTTCAGTATCCATTGATTAAAATTTTCCGGATCTAAAATACACGGCATAAAAGGCTCTAAAGGCTGAAGTAATACATTTGCTGTTTTTATGATAGAAGCAAATTCCAGTACAGTGCCTCTTTTTTTTGAAGTTACCCTACGGTAAAGCCCGGCAATTCCCAAAACCCTTCTTGATAACATGCGAATGTAAAATGGATATTGATCTTCCACTGATTGTTTCCATAAATAGAACCCGCTGGCAGGTATTACACAAGGCAAAAGTTCTAAGTCTTTAACAACGGGCGAGTTTTCTAATACATCCTCAAATGCAAAATTAACAATCTTCTGTTTGTCATTAATTCCCCAGATAGCAGATGAAATTTCGATTTTATCATTCTTATATATAATTGGTACAGCAGAACCCGGAAAGATATTATAAGAAGGATCAAATAAGGATTGGGAAGTAGATTCTACCCCAAACATTTTCTCCACGGTCTCCTTTTCTGCATGTAAAGCGTATCTTTTCATAGTGATGAAATTAGTTTTGAAAGCTATATTACCCGCTGTTTTGTAAAACGTCAATATCTATGAATATTCTATTTAATACAGAAGAAAATCGATTTCGTGCAGGTGTTCGAATTACGGTTTTCATTCTTCTGTTCATATTGTTTGTGATACCTTCTTCATTGGTTGATCAAAGATGGGTTTCTTATTTATTGCTTTCTTTAGGATGCTTTTTCGTCGCATTTCTTGCTATTAAAGGATTAGACAAGCGAAATCTTTCGGATATCGGTTTGCTGGTAAATAAGCAGTGGTTTATTGAGCTTGGGCTTGGAATTCTGCTAGCATTTATTGCTCAGACATTTATTTTTAGCACCGAAGTTGGTTTCGGCTGGTTAGAAATAAATGGTTTTGGCTGGGAAAGAACGGGCTCAGAGTATTGGTTAAGGTCGTTTGCAGGCTACTTTCTAATGATGCTTTCAGTGGGTTTTTACGAAGAACTGCTTTTTCGGGGGTATCCGTTAATAAATTTAACTGAAGGTTTTACTGTTGGTAATATTACCCCTGAAAAAGCTGCCTGGTTTGCGTCAATACTTACCTCTGTTCTTTTTGGCGTAGCTCATGCCTCAAACCCGAATGCCAATTTTATTTCCACATTTAATATTGTGTTGGCAGGTTTGATGCTATCGGTACCCATTTTGTTAACAGGAAGGCTAGCATTTTCAATAGGCATTCACTTTTCATGGAATTGGGTGATGGGGGGAATTTATGGACTACCTGTAAGCGGTTTGGATGGCAGGCGTTCGCTACTTCAAACAATAGAAACAGGTCCCGATTTTTGGACTGGGGGCAGATTTGGCCCGGAAGCCGGCATGCTGGGAATTTTAGCAATGCTGCTAATTTTAGTGTTGATTCTTGTGTACGTAAAAAAGCAGAATAATGGAAGATTGACACTTCATGAAAGCTTCAGGAGAAAATACCAGCCAATTGAAATAGATACATAGTTTATAATCGTTTTGTTCTTATTCTTTGACATAATATGTATAATACATGTTATGATTGAACAAGAATATATCAGGAAAATCATCCATATTGATATGGATGCTTTCTATGCTGCGGTTGAACAAAGAGATAACCCTGGGTTACGCGGCAAGGCGGTTATTGTTGGCGGATCGCCCAATGGCCGCGGAGTGGTTTCTACCGCCAGTTACGAAGCTCGAAAATATGGTGTACACTCTGCAATGCCATGCTCGCAAGCGGCGAGGTTATGCCCACATGCAATTTTTGTTAAAGGCCGGTTTGATGCTTATAAAGAGGCCTCTAAGCAGGTCAGGGAAATATTTTTTGAATACACTTATTTGGTAGAACCGCTTTCGTTAGATGAAGCATTTTTAGATGTAACAGAAAATCACAAAGGGATGAGATCGGCCACGTTGGTTGCAAAAGAAATTTTAGAGAAGATCCGGGAAAAAACTCAATTAACTGCTTCGGCAGGGGTTTCGTACTGTAAGTTTATTGCAAAAGTTGCATCAGACGTTAATAAGCCAAATGGCTTAACATTGATACCACCTGAAGAAGCGGAAGCTTTTTTAGAAGAAATGGACATAAAAAAATTCTTTGGTGTTGGGAAAGCCACCCAGAAAAAAATGCACGCATTAGGAATAAAAACCGGCGCCGATTTGAAAGCATGGAGTGAAATTGATCTGGTAAAAGCATTTGGGAAGTCCGGCCGGTATTACTATAAAATTTGCAGAGGAATTGATAACAGGGAAGTAAAACCTCATCGGATAAGAAAATCGTACGGTAAAGAACGAACCTTTTCTGATGATAAAAAAGACCTTGCCTGGATCAATACTTTTTTGGATGAATTGGCTGGGTCTATATCTGATGGAATGAAGAAAATAAATGCAAAGGGAAAAACAGTTACTCTAAAAGTACGTTACAAAAACTTTGATACGGTAACCCGTAGCCAATCTCTGGTAAACTACACCAATGATTATCATCAAATATCAGCAATGGCGCGTCAGCTTTTAGAAAGCACTGATGCCGGAAACCGAAAAGTTCGGTTGTTGGGCATTTCACTTTCCAATCTGGATTTAACCGAAGAGCATTATTACGAACAGTTAGAGTTAGAATTCAATAAAAGTCTAACATTTGATTCAGTTTCTCTTTCCTAAAGTAATAGTAGTTGTTATTTGGCTAATCATAAAGGAAAAGATTCAAATAAACCTGTTTATTGAATAAAACTATTTTTCAATCTTTCTCGTCTTATAGCCGAAAACAACTTCGGGATTGGAATTGCAAAACGATAAAATGGAAGATGCACGACTAGTACAGGATTTTTTGGGTGGAAATCACCAGGCATTTAATACGCTGGTTAATCGGTGGCAAAGTAAAATACACCACTTTGCATACCGATATTTCGCCAGTAGTGATGATGCCGCTGAGATCACTCAAAAAACGTTTATTAAAGCATATCAAAAGCTGGATACGTTGGACGATGTTCATAAATTCAGCTCCTGGATTTATCGAATTGCAAACAATCTTTGTTTAGATGAGTTGAAGCGGGTAGGTCGGAAAAGAGCAATTTCGTACGAAGCACTTAAAGTTGCCCCGCAAACCAAAACGGCTTCAGCCGCTGACGAAAAGTTGTTGCGAAACGAAGGGTTAGTTCTTTTGCATAAAGCATTACTTCAACTACCAAACGAACAACGGGTAGTAGTGATAATGAAAGAATACGAAGGACTCACGTTTCCCGAAATAGCAGAAATATTAAACGAACCTATAAACACCGTAAAGTCAAGAATGTATTATGGATTGAGAGCCCTCAAAAAGACTTTTGATTCATGGAATATCAATAAAGAGGTTTTTAATTATGAATAAGGAACAAGCTCGATTATTACTCATGGATTACATGTATGGCGAATTGGATGATACCAGGCAGCAAGAGTTGCTTGCGTTCATCAACCAGCATGAAGATCTGAAACAAGAATTCGAAGAATTAACTGAAGCTAAATCTGTGCTTCATCATCTGCCGGTTCAGAGCCCTGCTGAACAGATTGTGATTATGGAGCCCTCCAAAACTAAATCACCGGAAGGCATTTGGCAATTATTGCTCCAGGCTTTAATCCCTAAAAACGCATTTACCCAAACCGGGTTTGGGATAGCGGTACTCGCATTTGTGTTTGTAGTAACCGGAGCACTTACCGGATTGAATGTAACGTATAGTGATTCCGGAGTTCAACTTGGTTTTGGCGAACAACCTCAGGTTGAGCCTACATTCACCGCTGCCCAGGTGGAGCAAATTGTACAACAGGTTCAACGTGATAATATCGCATTGGTACAGCAGGTAGTTGCAGATGCACAAGAGCAGCAAAACATACAATTACAAGACTCTTTTGCAGCCTTTGCCAGCTATGTAGAAGACCAAAGAACCACAGATCTTAAACTTATAAATACTGGTTTAACCAGCCTTCAGGAAAATACTTATAACCGGTTTAGACAAAACGAACAGGTATTAGGCGAAATAATAGAAACTGTTAGTTACAGAAATTAAAACAAGGACACATCATCATGAAACGACTACAAAAAATCATACTCACACTATTACTTATACTACTGGCTTCTCCAGCTATGTTTGCACAAAACTTTGATGCAGACCGAATGAACAGAGACATAACCATTCTCGAAAATGTGCTCAGCGAACTTTTTAAAGTGGACATGTTAAATTCATCCAATTCCCGAATTTATGTTTCAGGATCATCCACTAATGTGAAGGGGGCATACTTACCTGACTATGGAGTGATTTTTATGGTGCCAAGAGTAGGTTCGCATCGACTATTAAGGACAAACTATAACAATGACCAAGTTGACATAACCTTTTATTATGGAGATGAGGACAAGAGTGAGGTAAACGAAGAGAACATCATACTTCGATCAAAAGAATTTCTTCGTGATTATGCCCCGACCATAGGCCAGCTAAAGCCAAATGAGAAGATAATGATTGTTTATGGAGCATCGGGAAACAGAAGCAACAATTTCTATGTTTCTTTTGATCTGGGAATCAAAAATTCTGACAAGGAAGAGAAGATACCGATACTTTCAGTAGTAGTTGACAAAAAGCAGTTGAGTGATTACCGGTCAGGAAAACTTTCTGAAAGCAACCTTAATAGCCGTATCTCTGTTGCTAAAAATGCAAAGAAAGAATACCTGGACTTAAAAGTGTTAGGCAATATTTTTGAGACAGCACTTGGCGAAGGAGAAGGCAACGAGTTTCATTTAGTTAACAGAAACTCTTTAAGCTATTTATACCTGGAAAACTTCGGTGCTATTTATACACTCACTGTTCATAAGGGGCATGGAAGAAACACTCAGTTAGTAGGTACTATTTCTTCTCAATCAAGAAACGATATTGCTGAAGTTAGCCAGCGATTAAAGGAACAAGAAGAAGAAATGAATAAAACTGTGCAGGCTGAATACGACAAGCTTATTAGCAGAATGAAAGAGTTTATTATTGATTATGGAAGAACATTGAGCTCTGTAAAGCAAAATCAACATTTATTAGTTACGGTGAATATCTCAGGAAGATTTGAAGACATTCCTGACCGGGTTGATTTCCAGGTAAAAAGATCAGTGCTTGATCAGGTTGACAAAGGTTCTATGAACAGGCAACAAGCACTAAATCAGGTAATGGTTACCGAGTATTAAAATTCCAATAAGAAGCAAAATCATATCATAACCGCACCTGGTTGAATCCGGGTACGGTTTTTTAGTTCAAGTTCGGCTTTAGAATAAATAACCCATCGCTGATATCACTAACTACTATTACATTATTTCTAAAGTAAGGGTAATTACTCCACGTGCCCGAGAAGGAATTAGCATCAGAATTTGGCTGAGTATCAAAAAAAGCAGCAAGTGAAAGGTTTGCCGAGCTGATATCATCCATTTTTAAAATGCGAAGCCCCGAATTATAGTTGGTTGCAAAAATGTGATCTCCTTTTATATATAAATTGTGATCGATGGAAAATGAATTGTGTGTGTAATAATCCACAAATTGTGGGTTATCCAAATCACGTACATCAAAGATATAGGTCTTTGTAGCTCTTCCAAGATTTACTTCATCAAGCTCGTCATTCATCACAAAGTAGGACTTATCTTCGGTTAACCATCCCTGATGGGCATAATGCATATTGGGTTCGGTAGCAAAGCCAAGAGTTACTATGCTGTCTTTATCTGTTACATCAGCAATGACTAAAGACATTTCTGCTGCATTAAAGCATATTTCTTTCCCTTGATAATCAGGGTCCGGGCCGGCGTAAATAATACATTGTGCATCGTGAATATAAGCCGAATTAGCTCTTCTTCGAGGCGGGGTTGTATCTTCATAGCAGCCTGCAAAAACAGGATTTTTTGGATCATTTACATCAATAATGTGCAGCCCGGCAGTATTACAGACTTCAGCGTTTGTTGCACCTACAACATAAGCAAATCCGGTTTCTTCATTAATTACAATGTTATGAGAGTTTGCCAACCGGGTATATAGTGCATCATGTTGAAAGGTTAAAAACTCACCATTATAATCCCTGAGCTTTGTCAGGTCAAAAACCTGAACGCCATGTGCCTGGGCATCGCTTCCAATAAAAAGATGATTGTTATATACCTTATGATCCCGCCAGGCAGTTCCTTGAGTTAGCGACTTAGCATATCCGGTATCACCTATGCCAATGGTGCATGCTTCATAATTTGGGTCAGTAAGGGTTTTATATTTTGCGTTCAAGTTACTTTCATCAAGCTTACCAACTACAATTGGTTCATCCGGTTTGGTTACATCAACAAAAGTTATACCATCTGTTAACCCCACCAGTGCATAATCTTTTTCAGTTTCCGGATCCGTCCAACCCCAGATATCATTCAATTGGGTTCCACGAAGTTCCTGTGGGGTTAGTATAGCATATACATCCACATTATTGCAGGGGTAAATTCCCATGGCTAAACCATCTGTACATTCTTTCCCTGCCGGTGCAGGCGGAAGAGTAACCGGGTCTTCCTCAGGATCTGATGAATTGGTGGTACAACTCAGCAAGGAGCATGAAAGAAGAATAAATGAGAGGCTTTTTTTCATAGTATTCAATTTTTTATAAGCACAAAGTTAATTTAATACGAATTCATTAACCTAACTAACAAATTTAAATTATATTTGGAACGTTAGCCGCTACAAATTATTCATACATTATGTTGCTTATACTCAAATACATCGCAAAATTACTGAAGGCCCTTGCTTCAGAAGCTTCTCCTAATCAACTAGCAGGTGGTTTTATTTTAGGAATGATTATTGGCATGACTCCGGTAATGTCCATCCATAACCTGGTGATTCTGGTATTAGTAATTATTCTGAAAGTGAATATTGGGATGGTGATTCTTGCTTTTTTAGTATTTAGCGGGATTGCATATTTAGCAGATCCTTTATTTCACAGCTTTGGAGGTTGGCTGCTCGAAATGGAAAGTATGCAAACAATCTGGACAAATATGTATAACAACGAATTTTGGGCAACAACTAAATTCTATAATACAGTAGTGCTTGGTAGTTTAATTACAGCAGTCATTTTATGTTTACCCGGTTTCCCGCTAACTAGAGTTGGGGTGATTCAGTACAGAAAGCATATTCACGAAAGGGTGATGAAAACGAAGTTGGTGAAAGCGTTAAAAGGAAGTAAGCTGTACTCTATTTATCAAACTGTAAATAAAGTGAGGGGTAAATAATTATGAGAGTTAAAGGGATCGTGTTTTTATTGATTGTTGCAGTACTTGTTTTTTTGATAAGCTGGATAAGTGTTGATTCTATGATAGAGGAAGAGATTGAATATCAGGCAAGCATAGCTAACGGTGCTTTAGTTGAGATTGATGGGTTGGATATTGACATCATTGATTTGAAAGTTCGTTGGGATAAGCTGCAGGTGACTAATCCTGAAAATACAATGTCCAACACTTTTGAAACCGGAGAAATGGAATTGGATTTTTTGTTTTGGCCAACCTGGTGGGAGCGTGTTATAGTAGAGGATGTGGTATTAAAAGGCCTTAAGATGGATACAGAGCGTGAAACAGATGGGTATTTTGAAATTCCTGAAGGAGAAGAAGATCCAGATGCAGAAGCCGGTTTTGTTGCAGAAGTAATTGGGGATGTAACTTCAGAAATATCTCAAAATGCAAAAATGCAATTTACAGATATCAAAACAGATTTAAATGTCGATAGCCTTATGGCTGAACTAGATTTGCGGGCACCCGAAAAGATTGATTCTCTGAAAAACGGAATAGAGCAAAATTACCAAAAGTGGGATAGTACCTTTGCCAATACAGGGATTGATAAAGAAATTGCTTCCATCGAGAAAGCCATTAATGCTATTGATGTGAAAAGCATGAAAGATCCGAAAAAGGCAATTGCTGCGATCAAAGATGTTCAAAAAATGGCTAAGCAAGTTGATTCGTTAAAAGCTAATGCGGAGGGAATAAAGAAAGGCTTTCAGGAAGATCTTAGTAGTGCAAAATTCAGTACTGGAAATATTGACAAGTGGATTGAAGAAGACTACAGGCAGGCTATGGATATGGCAAAACTACCTACAATAGATGCGGGAAATATTGCACAATCCATTTTTGGCAAAAACCTGGTAGCAGATTATGCCGGTTATATGGAATATGTAGCCATTGCCAGAAAATATGGAAGCCAACGTACTAATGGAGAAGACGAAGAAAAAATTGAACGCTATGAAGGCAAGGATTATAAATTCAGTGATAAATATGATTGGCCAAAACTTTGGATCCAAAACATTAACCTTTCCGGTGAAACAAAAACAGCTATTAAAATAGCGGGGCAAATAACGAACATCAGCAGCGATCAAAAGAAAACTAAAGAACCCATTAAGTTTAATATTGGTGGTAAAGATGATGGTAACAGAGAAATGAAATTAACCGGAGAATTTAATTACCTGGGGGAAGAACCAACCGAGGCTATTAACTTCAGTTATAATGGCTTTAGTTTAGCAGGTACAAAAATTTCACCGTCCGAATTACTTCCATATCCATTAAACGAAGGGGCAGGAGAAGTATCTGCATCTGTATCAATTGTAGATAAACGATTCGATAGTGAGATTGATTATTCAATGAAAGGGTTGAGCTTTAATTTTGGAGAAAACCTGCCTCAAGGGCAAGTTCAGCAGTTGATTAGAGATGCAGTTTCGGATGCCAGTCAAATAGATGTTAGTGCTTTGATTGATAATGTGAACGGCCCGCTTGACGTAAAGATACGCTCTAATCTGGACGATCTTTTCGTAAATGCTTTAAAAGGTACAGTTAGTAAAGAAGTTGATCAGGCTCGCCAAAAAATTGAATCAGAAGTTCAAAACCGTATTGGCAACCGAAAAGAAGAGCTACTTGTTTTCAAAAAAGAAAAAGAAGCAGAGATAAGAAAAAAAAGTGAGCAGCTTGAAAACCGTGTTAACGATGTAGCAAAAAAGGCAGAGAGCAAGAAGAAAGAGTTAGAAAAGAAAAAGAAAGAGCTTGAAGACGCATTAAAAAATAAACTGAAAGATAAGATTGGGTTTTAGATTTTTATGAAAGGCTCTTCACTCGGAAGGCGCTGAAAAAGATCAAAATTCACGGTGCAAGAATACTACTTGTCGTTGAAACACTGTAAACAAAAAAGGCCATGAATAACATGGCCTTTTTAAAGACAGATATAAAGTTATTTGGCCAGTAACATTTTTTTCGAATACAGTTTACCAGCTACATTTAATCTGTAAATATACAAACCGGTAGATAGATTAGATGCATCGAAAGTAACCGTATGTATTCCGGCTGATCGTTGTCCATCTACTAACCTGGCCACTTCTTGCCCCAGCATATTGTACACCGAGATGGTTACATTCGCTGTTTCTTTAAGTTCATAACGAATGTTTGTTGAAGGGTTAAACGGGTTGGGATAATTCTGTAACAGATCAGTCTGCTCGGGTAGTTCATCAAAGAGATTTTCGGATGAGGCTACAACTTTAGCTGAGCTTTGAGTGCCAAATACCATATAAGCAACTTGTTCTGTAGTATGGCTTCTTTCACTGTTAGAGATCTGATCTTCATCAAATGCTACACTCAGATTTGAGGAAGAAACAGCCGAAGTTCCATATAGTAACGGCCAGCCGCCATCATTGCCATCCATAGCGGCAGCACTTACAATTGCTCCTTCAGAAGAGCTTAACCCTGAAACTGAATAGTTATAAGGCGGTGCATTAGTCACGGATTTTACAATATCAGCTCCCAAAGCAGCCGAATAAGGAGTGTTATCAATAGACCCTGATCCTGCTTCTATTACCAAATATCCAATGGTTTCATTAGCTCTGGTTTTATCTGAATCTTCACCTACATGCTTTCCTATTTTTAAGTTCGATGAATTGGGAGCTGAAGTTCTTGATCCTCCACGAGCCCAGAAAACGGACCAATCAGAGTCATTGGCAGTCATTACCTGGCCTAAAACAACCGGTGAAGAATAGCTGTTGGTGTAAGATTGAGTTTGTGCATTCCATGAACCTTTGTAATCGGTGGTTGTAGAATTGACTTTAACGGCTTCCATCTTCACTCCATCAGAAGCGTCAGTGTAAACACCTTCTTCCAATGCAACATAGTGTACAGTATAACCGCTAAGTGAGGTATTACCTGGATTTTGAACCCGTAGCTCGAAACTATTACCGGAAGCATTACGGATTCTTGTTACTGCCGGATTGTCTCCATTGTCATATAGCGGTGTAGCAATAACCACCATAGAAGTATAGGTATCACTTAAAGTTACAGTTTGCCATGAAGAGCTTACTCCTGTTATTACACCTTGTGCAAATTTAATAGCAGATGTGTTTGTAACGGGATCAATAGTTGCAGTGGTTTGGACTGTATTTGTAGCACCATCATTATCGGTTACAGTAAGTGATACAGTATAGCTGCCCGATGTGCTGTACGTATGAGTGGGATTGGCTTGTGTGCTTGTATTCCCATCACCAAAATCCCAGCTATAAGAGGCAATAGTTCCATCACTATCGCTTGAGCCTGAACTGCTAAAAGTAACAGGAGAGCTTTCAGTTCCGGTATAAGTGCCATTTATTACAGCAACTGGTGGTACATTTGGCGCAGGTTGTGTTTGCGGGTTTCCATTTCCCGCAGCAACAGACCAATCTGAAAAGGTATCACTATCTGTTGCAGGATTGGTCCGATAGATAGAGCTTCCGGTTGAAGCTGTCGGCGCAGAAGTACTTCCCCATCCACTTGGAATACCTGAAGAAGCACCGCCTTCCCAGGCAACTTCATCTACTGTCTGAGCAGCAGCATTTTTCAAAATCAGTGCATCACCTGAATTGTTTAATGCAGGAACAGAGCCGTAAACATCCGCGTCATAAGAATACAAAGCATTGAAGCCTGTACTATTAACAGCTACGGTTAAATAAGTACCATTAAGAACTACAGTATTCGAAGGGAAAGTATAAGTAGATCCCGTACCGTTATTATCGGTGATAGTCCAGCCCGAAACATCAACATCAGCTCCTGTGCTGTTATAAATTTCGATCCATTCTTCCTGGGAATCTGTTCCGGGAGTGTCATAAAATATTTCGCTGAATAGTACTCCAGCTCCTGCTACGTTTGTTACTGTGACTGAAGCTGTTGCCATATCTGTCGCACCGAGATTATCAGTAATTGTTAGTTGAGCAGTATATGATCCCGCAGCATTATAAGTATGCGAAGGGTTAGCCTGGCTGCTGGTATTTCCATCACCAAAGTTCCAGCTATATGTGGCAATAGTTCCGTCACTGTCAGAAGACCCCGCACTGCTGAATTGAATTCCGGTTCCGGTATTGCCCGAATATGGACCATTAGCCACAGCAACAGGTGGTGTATTGGTAGGTTGAGTTTGTGGATTTCCATTACCTGAAGCGGTATTCCAGTCAGAGAAAGAATCTGTATCTGTAGTAATGCTGGCTCTTACTATGCTGTTCCCAGTTGAAGCTGAAGGAGCAGACGTGCTTCCCCAACCACTTGGCACTCCAGCAGATGCGCCACCTTCCCATGCCACAGCATCAATTAATGTGCTGGTATTATCCAAAAGCAGCAGAGCGTCGCCCCCATTATTTAGTGCAGGAATAGAACCGTAAACATCTGCATCATACGCGTAAAGGGCATTAAAGCCAGTGCTGTTTTTTGCGATAGTTAAATACGTTCCGGCTTTAATATCTGTACCATTAGGAATAGTAAAAGAAGAGCCTGATCCATTATTATCAGTGATTGTCCATCCTGATAAATCTACTAATGAGGAAGTACCGTTATAGATTTCAATCCATTCTTCCTGAGAGTCAGTACCGGGCGTATCATAAAAGATTTCACTGAAAATTACTCCGGTGCCTGAACCTGTTCCAGTGGAGATAGTAACTGACGCAAAATCTGTATTCGTGGCTCCATCATCATCGGTTATTGTTAAGCTTGCTGTATAAGAACCATCTGCTGCATAGGTGTATGAAGGATTAGCCTGGCTACTGGTATTTCCATCACCAAAATCCCAATTATAGGAAACAACAGTTCCATCACTGTCGCTTGAGCCTGAACTGCTGAAAGTTATCGCGCTTGTGGTAGATCCGTTATATGGCCCATTAGCTTCTGCCAATGGTGGGGTGTTTCCTCCGCCGCTGCCGTTTAAACTAACAAAGTCGGCATATACCGGAAGGTGATCAGAGGCATCATGAAGCGCCTGAGCCACAGTCGCGGATACTGCGGTATTTGTGCCATTTAGAATAGAAGTGTCAAAGTGATTGCCATCGTTACCGAAAGCAGTATAAGTTCCCGAAACCATATCAACTTTTGAGTTATCGTTGATTCCAAAAGAGGTAAGAATAAAATCAAAGCGGTCGTCTAATCCACCTGTAGCTCCACCTCCGAATTGAGTAGTTCTCGGACTCTGCGTATGTACACTTGCAAAAGCAGGGTTTATATGCCAGTCACCAACTCCGCCTGATGATGCCAATGGGTCTTCTGCCCGTCCATCATTATCTGATTCATTTGCAATGAATTTTTGATAAGCAGGTTCATTACTGTCATACATATTAAAATCACCAACTATAATGAATTCAGTTCCCGCAGGAAGGTTGTTCAGGTGATTTCTTAGAATGGTTACTTCATCTAATCTTTTTTGCTCGTTTGTAGAACCTGAGCTGGCTTTTAAGTGTGCACTATAAAACCGGATTTCGTTAGCACCAATTTGCATTACGTATTCAGAAAATTCCCGTAAAGCGGTTGGAATTTCATTCTGAGAAGTTAACGTTCCGATGGATGTTCTGTAGAATAACATGTTATCGGTGTCGGTGCCATTAACAAATGTGGCACGGGAATATTGATTTCCTCCGGCATTTAAAGCAGATAAAATAAGATCGGCTCCGGCAGCGTCAACAATTTCCTGCATTAAAAGAATGTCAGGGTTTGCTGCTTGTAGTACAGTTTGGAATGCAGCCTGACGGTCTGTGTCGGTTCCGTCCAGCTTTAATCCATTATAGGTCATCACACGGAAGTTAACATCCTGTGCAAATGCAAACGAAGAGAGTAGAAATATAAACAGAGCAGAAGTACTCAGATATTTTCTAAGAGAAATAGCGGATAAACGCATATCGCCTCCAAAATTAATTAGTTAAGAATTGGAAATAGGGCGACCTGCGAGTGGTGACAGCCAATTTCGGTTGGCGGGTGGATACTCCTTGACCCAAATTTCAAGGATTACACAAGTGGGTCATAAAATAATAGAACCAAGTAAATGTAAAATCAAGTAAAGTTATCCACAGAAAAAATGTGGATTACATTGTTAAGTATTTATAAATATTTAATCTTTAGAAATTATAAAGATGTTTTGTTTTTATGGATTTGTGATGAGACTGTAGTTTGCAGACCTTTATCATCAAACAAAAAAGGTTATGAAATTTAAGTGGTGGTTTATTCCTTTCGGATTACTTGCAGTGTACGCAATTGTGTTTCCATTCTTTTTCAGAAACCCTGAATACCCAATGTTCTTTACAGTGTATTCTGTATTTAATGGCACATTAGAGCATCAGGCGATTGATGGTAATAAAGAGAAATTACAAGAGAATTATAAGGCAGTAACTTTGGGTAGCCTGGCTCCTGATTTTATTTTGTCTGGTATGAATGGCAAGAAAGTTTCTTTATCAGATTTTGAAGGGAAAACCGTGTTACTGATGTTTTGGGCATCGTGGTGTCCAACTTGTCGCGGAGAAAATAAAGAGCTTACCGGGCTTTATCCTGAATACAAAGATCAGGGTTTTGAAATAGTTGGCATTTCCTTGGATCGCAGTAAAACCAATTGGGAAAAAGCTGTGGAAAAAGATGGAGTAGCCTGGGTGCAGCTTTCGGATTTACAAGGAACCGAATCACCTGTTGCTACTGAATACGGGGTGTATGCCACCCCGGCTACTTTTTTGATTGATAGTGCTGGTGTGGTGATTGGGAAAGATGTGAGAAGTGAAGAGTTGGATAATTATTTAAGGTAGAATTTATCTTGATCCCAATTTTTGGGATTGGTTTGGATGTATTCTGATATTCTCTGATAAGACCCTTGGTCTCGGATGATATGATCATAAAATCTGGGTTGCCATCGAAAATCGCGACGGATCTTTCGTGCGTTTTTGGTTACCCCAATTTTAAATCCCCTGACAATTGATGCCAGGTTGTTTGATTGCGGGCCAAATTGATTTTGTGATTTTTGTTTTGAATTGCGTAGAGGCGCAATACCTTGCGCCTCCCTAGGGGTTTTAATTATATCGTCATTTTGAGACGCAAAATGTTGCGCCTCTACGGATTCATCATTTGATTTATCAATCAAAACAATTCCATGAACATGATTTGGCATAACAATGAATTCGCCCAACTGAACAAATGGAAAATGATCCGGGATTTCGTTCCAACATCGATTTACAATTTTTCCTATATCCGAAAAAATCATTTTTTGATCGGAAATTTCCCCAAAGAAAGGTTTCCGGTTTTGGGTACAAATAGTTACAAAATAGGCGCCATTCCAACTATAGTTCCAGGACTTCAACCGGGATGTTTCAGTGCGGTATTTGTTTTTGAATTTTCCAGACATTCATATCACAAATTTGAATCGGCTAAGTATTCGTGCACATACTTAATGCTCATGGCTCCTTCGCCTACGGCAGAGGCAACCCGGTTCATGGCCCCGGCACGAACGTCTCCTGCTGCAAAAACTCCGGGCGCACAAGATTCAAGTAAATAAGGTTGACGTTCCAGCTTCCACACTTTGGAGTATTTATCGTACTTCTGCAGATCACGGCCGGTCTCAATAAATCCACGATCATTCTTGATCACATTATCGTGAATCCAATCGGTATAAGGCCGGGCTCCTATAAAAATGAACAAACCATCTGCTTCTACATCGTATTCGGTATCAGATTGATTATCAAATAAGGTTAACCCTTCTAAGTGACCATTTCCGTTCGCCCCTGCTATTTCTCTATGCCCAATTACTTCAATATTTTCGGCACCCTTAATCTGATCAATCAGGTACGATGACATGCTTGAAACCAAAGAATTTCTTCGGATGGTGATATACACATTTTTAGCAAATGTGGAGAGATACATGGCTGCCTGCCCTGCCGAATTACCTCCACCTACAACATAAACCTGTTTGTCTTTAAAGGCATGAGCTTCCGTCATTGCGGCGCCATAATAGATGCCTGCTCCGGTGTAATCAGAAATGCCCCTGCTTTCCAGCTTCCGGTAATTCACTCCGGTGGTAACTACTACAGCTTTAGCATTAATTTCACTTCCATCTGCCATGCAAACCGTTTTGTACTGGTCGTTAAGTTTGATATCAACTACTTCTTGCGGGGATAAAAACTCTACACCAAAACGAGTGGCCTGTGTGATGGCTCTTCGGGCCAGATCGGAACCACTCAATCCTTTCGGGAAGCCTAAATAATTTTCGATTCGTGAACTTGTACCTGCTTGTCCACCGGGAGCTCTTTTTTCAATCAATAATGTTTTTAAACCTTCAGATCCACCATAAACAGCAGCAGCTAACCCGGCAGGACCAGCACCTATGATAGCGACATCATACACATTTTCTGAAGCCGAAGGGCTGCGCCCTAATTTTTTAGCAATCTGAATGGGAGTAGGGTTGCATATATGTTCTCCATCTTCGAAGAAAATAGCAGGGAGATCTTTTTGATCTATTCCTGAATCCTGAAGAAGCTCGCTTGCTTTTTCACTTTCTTCTATGTCCAGCCATCTGAAAGGAATCAGGTTCCCGGACAGATAGTCTTTAACCACATGTGATTTTGGCGAATACTGATACCCAGCCAATTTGATTCCTGTGAATTCCGGTTTAAAGCCAGCCTGCCACTCATCCAGTAAGTCATCCAGGATAGGATATAACTTCTCCGTTGGAGGATCCCAAGGTTTTAACAAGTAATAGTCGAGTTGAACTTCATTAATGGCACGAATCGCAGCATCTGTATCAGAGTAGGCGGTTAGAAGCACCCGTTTTGCTTCAGGAAATATTTTTCTTGCTTGCTCTAAAAACTCAACTCCAATCATCTCAGGCATGCGTTGATCAGATAAAAACAGGGCTACGGTTTCCCCTTTTTTCTTTAGCTCCGGTAAACTTTCTAACGCTTCTTTGGGGGACTGGGTGCTCATTACACGGTAATCCTGCCGGTAATTGCTTCGTAAATCCCGGTTTATTGCCCGAAGTACCTGGGCATCATCATCAATTGCGAATATTATTGGTTTGTTCATTATTATTGTTGAGTGATTAATGATTAGTGTTAAGTGGCTTGCTCTCACTTAGCACTAAGAGTTCAACATTTAAAAATTATTTGAGTGGAAAACATAGCTCAAAAACTGTTTTTCCTGGTTCTGATTTAACATCAATTCTTCCGCCATGTTTTTCGACAATCTTGTGAACTACATCCAACCCTAATCCGGTGCCTTCTCCCACATCTTTTGTTGTGAAAAAAGGATCAAAGATTTTGGGGATAACATCTTCAGGGATTCCGGCACCATTGTCCTGAAAATAAAGAAACAGGTCCCCATTTTTTGATTCAGCACGTACGTTAATTTCTCCTGATTCCTCGACGGCATCGATGGCATTATCAAGTATATTGGTCCATACCTGGTTTAACTCGCTTACATATCCACAGAATTCGGGTAAATCAGAAGGAATCTGAAGATCAATAGTAACCTGCTTTTTTTTGGCTTTATGATTGAGCATTGTAATGGTACTTTTTAGAAGTTTCTTCAAATCCACGATTTCTTTATCGGTGCCGCGATCCATATGCGAATATGTTTTCACAGAAGAAACCAAATCAGAAATACGCCGGGCAGAGTCTTCAATTTCTTCTACCATTTTTTCAGTAGTTAGCACATCTTCAATCCATCCTAAAACCGGAGGCAGATATTCATCTGAGACATTTTCTCTTACAAATTCCAGATCATCTGTATCAAAACAAAATTCGGCGAATGTTTCAGAATATTCAAAACCATTTTCTACCCCGTGGTCTTCCATCCAATCAGTAAGTTCATCTTCAAGTACTGTTCGTTCCATTAAAGATTGCTGATTGGAAGATCCTTTGTTGGCTTTTTTAAATACAAGGTCGTTTACGGCATCTACCTGTTCGTTAGTCAGCCGCACGTTCATTACAGCTTTGAACTTATCGGGTGTTTGAGAAAGCCGGTTCTTTAATTCTGTAGCACCTCGAACCATTGCCGAAGCCGGGTTATTTAACTCATGTGCTAATCCGGCAGAAAGCTTTCCTAGGGCAACCAGTTTTTCGTTTTGCTGCTGTTGAGAAGTAAAACTTCTTATTCGATCTGAAAGGTTATGTACCAATGCCTCGATTAATTCATAGTGTTTGGTGATTTCAACAAACAGGCTTTCATGGGTTTCGAGTATGGTAGCGTCTTCCATCACTATTAAATGTGCCAGTGTGGATTGCATTCTTGAAAAAGGAAGCCTGCCTGATATATCGCCGGTGCCAAAATCACCAACATTTGTGAACGAATTGCCGCGAGGAAGTTGAATACGAATAAGGCCATCCAGTATGATGAACATTTTTGTGATCTCTACTCCTGGTTCTATGATTTTTTCATCGGGTGCATAGGTGCAGATTTCTGAATTCTCCACCAGCCAAGCCAGTTGATCTAGAGGCACATTCTCGAATTGAGAGAAACTCTTAAGGGTTTGAACAGCATATTCCTGAACGGTAGTACTCATAGCATTTCATTGTGGATGTAACAGTAGCGCCAATCTTCTCCGGGTTCAACAGAGCGAATAATGGGATGATCGTTTCTCATGTAATGTTTTCGGGCGTGTTTATTCTTTGATGAATCGCAGCAGCCCACATACCCGCAGGTCATGCACATTCGTAAATGAACCCAGGCATGGCCCTGCTGAACACATGTTTCACATTCGTGAAATTCGGGTTCCAAAACTTCGATCATGTTTTCATGTTCGCAGGGCATAATTCCTATATTTTATTTTCTCGGATAAATTCTTTGATAGCATTATAACTTAAATCACCTTTGTACTTCTTTTCGTTCATAAAAAAAGTAGGGGTATCATTTACTCCGTGTTTCACACCGCTTCTGAAATCATGCTGAACCCATTTTAAAAAAGAATGAGCTTCCAGATCGACAGAAAACTTTCTGAAATCCAGATTAAGTGTTTGTGCAAAATCATCCAGCAGCTCTCTGTTCAGGTTTTGGTTGTTTTCAAAAAGCAGATCATGCATTTCCCAGAATCTGTCCTGATCTCCGGCACAAAGAGCAGCTTCTGCACATATCTCGGCATTAGGATGTTTCTTTTTAATGGGGAAATGGCGAAATACAAATTGCAGGTTCGGATCGTCTTTGAGGAATTTTTGAGCAAACCTGTAACCCAGCCTGCTAAAAGGGCATTCGTAATCGCCGTATTCAATGAGAATGTTTTGCGAAGAGGGATTTCCTTTCCGGTGTTCTTCGTTTCTGATATGTAAGCTGTAATCGGGCATTTTAAAAAGACAGGCGGTAGCGATGAGTCCACCCAGTCATAAATTGAGCTGCATCAAAAATGTGTGGATCCATCATTCCACTCTGGATGACTGTAATTTTGTTTTGAATAGATGTATAAATAGTGTTCATCGTCAGGGTTCTTTACAAAAATCCTGGTTTTAACCTCTCCTGATTTTGAAATTGTTCGGAACTAGTAAATAGTGCCTCCGCTCCTGAATCAGGAGGGGATAGAGGGAAGGTAAAAGTAAGGCTTTTATTCAATTTGGTTGATTTCTATTTCAATTAATCCAATATGGCTTCCTGCATATCAAGATCCAGAGACATTGAACCATCGATTTTTTCACTGATACTGATCTCAGCAAGTTTTCTTCCAGCCTGGATCAAAGGTAAACACACCGCATTTGCACCTGCCTCTTTCAATGCCTGATGTTCTTCATCCCGCATGGTGAGTGCATAAATATCGGCGGTATATTTATTCTCGCGAAGCATTTTTGTTGCGGAAACTTTCGTATCTGGGTTTGGCATAGCAAGCATTACTGCTTTTACATCTTCCAGATCTATGTTTTCCCAAAGTTCTGCATCCTGTGCATCACCATAAACAACTCTGCGTTTTTTTTTAAGATTCTCTTCAATTCTTGCGGGGTCAACATCCATTCCGGTAACCCTGTATTCCCGTTCTTTGAGATAGTCGTAAGCAGATGAACCGGCCTGACCCATTCCAATAATCAAATACTCTGCACCTCCAAGATTTACTACCTGTTGTCCCGGATGCTTAACATTGCGCTCGAAAGGAATAAGCGAATGTTCGTATTTTTTCCAGAGTGCGTTTGCTTTGGATGAAAGCGGAGCATTGAGGGTATAAGAAACGGCAGTAAGTAAAGCGAAAACGATAATCACGGAATCAGGAATAAAACCAGCTGATGCAGCCACCATTCCTGCGATCAAAGTAAATTCACTAAATGAACTTAAAGTAACGGTAACCATGTAAGAATTTCTCGAACGCAATTTGAACAGTATCAGCAAAAAGAAGAATAGAAGCGCCTTTATGGGAAGGATAGCAAATAAGGCTCCGGCAAAAATCAGATCGTTAAGAGCAGGAAGTCCCGCAAGGCCAACTTCTAGGAAAAACCCGACAAGAAATGCTTCTTTTAAACCCCAGAGTTTTTCAGAAAGCTCGTCAGACTGTTGTGTTCCCGATAATAAAGCTCCGGCAACTAATGCTCCAAGCTCAGAAGAAAGCCCGAGTACATCGAACAGAGCCGCTCCTCCCATTGCCAGTAATAAACCATAAAGAAGCTGCAAATCTTCATGCCCACTCGCAGTAAGAAGTTTGAATAACAATGGACGAAGAAGAGGAAGTCCTAATAATGCAAAGCTCCAAAGTGAAGGAATGCCTCCACCTGTTAGAGCTAGCACAGTTATAGCTACTAAATCCTGAAGAATAAGTATACCAATAGAAACCCTGGCGTGATAAGCACCTAATTCACCTCTTGCTTCCAGAGTTTTTGCGGCCAAAACGGTACTTGAGAATCCAAGCAACGTTCCAATGATTAACCCTTCAATGAACGTATATCCAAACGCCATGGAGATACCCAGAAAAATTCCGGCAGATATAATGAGATGAATGCTTCCTGCTCCGAATACTTCGGGGCGCAGTATGTTTTTTAATCGCAAATGCAGCCCTACGGTAAACAGCAGAAAGATGACCCCATAGTGACCGATCGTGTGCAGAAGCCCATTTTCATCGGTAATACCAAAAGCAGAAAGGATTACACCAGCAATTAAATAACCAATTAACGGGGGAAGCTTTAATTGCTTAACACCCATTCCTAAAACATAAGCGATACCCAGCCAGAGAATTTCCATGTTGAGAAATTATAATGTTTGCCGAAGGTCTTTCTTCGGAAGAATTATGAACACTGAATTGTAGTGAATTAATTCATTATTCATAATCGTGAATTCAAAATTCTTTGAACTTTATAATCTGTTGCTTTGACAGAGCTATATGTAAAGAAGCTTTATTTAGATTATTGGTTTTGAACCAGAAATTCGTTGGTAGCAAAAGTTTTCGAAAGCTTTTTAAGAAGCGTATTAGTTAAAGAGGCTATATTTTTTTGTTTGAGTTCCTCAACATTCTTTTCATGATTGATTTTTACGAACCGGTCGTACGATTTGGCTTTAGCCCGAAAGGATGTGTAGATATATCCATTTCTGACATCTATCAAGTGAACATCAAGGTAGCTGGTAACCTCAAGTGTATTTCCTTTCATAAATAACATAGGAGCCAGCGCAAAATAAGTAACGCCTAACAGATTCGAATCTGAAGTAACTTTGTGCCCTGTACCAAAAAATAAAATCAAATCGCTATGAGATCTTGCTGCGATAGTTCTCAGTTTTTTTGGGTCTGTAGCCGGAGGTGATGAATATGAATAATGCCAGGGATTTCTTAATCGGGAGTAGTACTTTCCACCTTCAACCAAAGCAGGAGAAAGGTGAGTTACAGCGCGTATTTCCTTAAACTTTTTTAGAGAATCAGAAATTGCCAACGATTCGAATCCGGCATCATATATTGTAAGTTTAATGGGAAGTTTTATCTGAGGGTTTTGTTTAAAGGCTTCCTGAATGGTACTGTCTGTGTATTGGAATCCCTGAGGGTCGCTTTCATAAGTGGATATTGCCGGCATATAGCCGGAGGAAGCACATTGTATGGTCAAAAAAGAATAGATAAGCAGCAAAAGAAAAAGGGTACTCTTCATGTATGATAATTTTGTTAACAAAATTCTTTTCTAACGCTATATCAGGTAAAGAGTTCCCAGGGGCTGGCAGCTATGTGGCCAATCGAAATTTATATCTGTTTAAAAAACGCTTTGAGTTTGGGAATTGGCGCGGCAAGATTATTAAAACTGTGTATTTTAACCCTCGCTGAATAATTATTTGAAGACTACATGAACATTTACGCCATTGTTATTCTGGCAGCTATTGCTGTTGACTTTATACTCGATATCGTATCGAATCAACTTAACCTGAAGGCACTGCGCAAAGAAGTACCCGAAGAATTTGAGGATATTTATGATGAGGAGACGTATACCAAATCTCAGGAATATACGTGGGCAGGAACACGCTTTGGTTTTGTTACCGGAACATTCGATGCAGGGCTTTTATTGGCTTTCTGGTTTTCAGGCGGGTTTAATATGCTGGATCAGTGGATAAGAAGCTGGGAGTTCAGCGAATTGGTAACGGGTATTTTGTTCATCTTCATACTCATCGTTGCTAAATCCGTTATCTCACTGCCATTTGGTATATATTCCACTTTCGTGATCGAAGAGCGATTCGGTTTCAACAAAACTACTGCCAAAACCTTTGTTGTTGATTTACTGAAAGGGTTGATGTTGAGTATCATTATTGGGATTCCTGTTCTTGCAGGAATACTCGCATTCTTTATGTACACCGGAGAGCTTGCCTGGCTTTATGCCTGGAGTGCCATTACGTTGTTTACGCTTATTATGCAGTATGTAGCACCTACATGGATTATGCCTCTTTTCAATACATTCACTCCGCTCGAAGACGGGGAATTACGAACGGCGATCGAAGAATACACAAAGAAGGTTAACTTTCCGTTGCAGGGGCTGTTTGTAATTGATGGCTCTAAAAGATCGAGTAAATCGAATGCATTCTTTACAGGGTTTGGGAAAAACAAACGAGTAGCTTTGTACGATACACTTATAGAAAATCACACAAATGATGAGTTGGTTGCCGTGCTGGCTCATGAAATTGGGCATTACAAGAAAAAACACATCATCAAAGGAATGATTCTAAGTGTGATACAAACCGGAGTAATGTTATTTGTTTTATCCATTTTTTTAAATGATGAAGGGTTGTTCAATGCCTTTTATATGGATGAAATGTCGGTATATGCCGGACTTATTTTTTTTAGTATGCTGTACGCTCCAATTAATATGGTGCTTTCTATTTATATGCAGATTTTCTCAAGAAAGCATGAATATGAAGCCGATGCATATGCCGCTGAAACAACCGGCAAACCCGGAGATATGATTTCGACGCTTAAAAAACTGTCAAAAGATAATCTTTCAAATCTTACTCCTCATCCGTTTTATGTATTTTTGAATTATTCTCACCCTACGGTTTTGGAACGCATTAAAGCAATTAAACGGCTGTAAAGTTCTTGGACACCGCTTATAAAAATCGGTTTCAAGAAAGGATTATCGTATTTTCTGCCTCCTAATTTTCAGGATTTGATAAAAAAGTACTTTACTGATTTTACTCTTATCGCAGTTGCAATAATCTGGGCGTTAAATTTCAGTGTGGTCAAAATAGCACTCACTGAATTTGATCCATATAGTTTTAATGCTCTCCGGTTTTGCATGGCATTTGGATTGTTATACATTGCCGCACGAAGAAAAGGCTATTCCCTGAAAGTAAACAAAGAGCACCTTTGGGTATTAATTGGAATAGGCTTGGTTGGCAATCTTTTGTATCAGATTTTATTTATTGTGGGCATCAACTTAACTAAAGCAGCTAATGCTTCTGTAATGTTGGGAACTATACCTATTTGGGTTGCTTTACTGTCTCAGTTTTTTACGGAGGAAAAACTTACTGCCTTAAAATCTGTTGGGGTACTTTTCGCATTTACCGGAGTAGCACTGATCGTGGCAGGCGGCAGTAATGAGCTTTCGTTTGAATCCGAAACCTTTTTAGGGGATATCATAACCATTCTTTCCGCCATTGTATGGGCAGTTTATACGATACTTTCGAAGAAATACCTGAAATTTTACAACTCTACTCAGTTTTCTGCTTTTATGGCGATGGTTGGGTTTGTGTGCCTGTCTTTAGTTGGCTTGCCGTCTCTTGTTCAGCTGGAGTGGAGTTCCATATCAACCACGGCTTATGGAGGGCTGGTTTACAGTGGTTTGCTTTCGGTTGGTGTAGCGTACTTAATATGGAACAATGGTATTGTGAAAATAGGGGCCGTTCGTACTGCAACATATCAAAATCTGGTGCCTGTTTTAGGGCTGGTATTTGGGGTAATCATTTTGGATGAAGAACTCACGCTATTTCAATATATTGGGGCGTTTTCAGTAATTGCAGGAATTGTAATGGCCAGAATTCCGGGTAATTATAAATCAATAAGTACAAACCGACCTGATGTTGCTAAATAAATTTTACAGACGTTGCCTATATGCTTTATGTATAGTACTGGCTCCTTCTTTTGCTGTATCACAACAGAACGGTAGCAGGCAAGCAGAGGGTGATTTTAATCTTGATCTCACAAAGGTATTACAAGGTGTTTATTTTCAAGACCCGTTGGGAATACAACTGGCAAACCGAAGCATCCCGTTAGAAGGAGTTATAGACCCATTAACATATGTGTTGGGTTCAAATGATCTGATTTCTGTTGAACTGGATGGAGCACAAAAAATTATGATGAGAGGCGTGCTAGTTAATCCTCAGGGCGATGTTGTTTTACCTTCCATTGGAGCTGTACATGTGGCGAATCTTACCATACCCAAAGCAGAAGAAAAAATAAAAGAACAGGCAGATAAAGTTTTTAATAACTCATCAATAAAAATATCTGTCGAAAGTCCAAGGCCTGTCATCATTCATATTACAGGTGGTGTGCCATTTCCAGGTAAATACTTAGCGCTTCCTCAATCGAGGGTTGACCAGGCCATTTACCAATCAGTAACAAGTGGAAACCGTGACTTAACGAAATCAGTTAACAACTCCAGCAGTTTTTTAGGAAGCCCGGAATACTCATATAGAGATATTCTTATTGAGCGAATGGATGGTTCTGTAATTGAGGCTGATTTAGTAACCTATTTCAGGACCGGTGATTTTTCATCCAATCCATATGTAAAAGATGGAGATTTGATAACAATTCGCAAGCTCAGCAGGGAGGCTCCAAAAATAAGTATCTCAGGAGCAGTAAAATATGAATTTGAAACAGAATACAAGAAAAGCGATACACCAAAAGGATTGCTAAATATTGCAGGCGGTTTTATTGAAGAAGCAGATCAGTCAAAATTGCTTGTATTCCGAAGAAGTGTTTCCGGAGTTGAAAGAATTGAAATTGAACCGGAAAACTGGGATAGCTTTGAGTTGCTGCCCAATGACAGAGTAGTAGCTTCTTTAAATAGAGGCGTAGATAAGTCAGCATCTGCCTGGGTGTATGGAGAGGTAGAAACACCAGGTAATTTCCCAATTGTAAGTGGAGAAACTTCGGCGCTGGAGCTGCTTGAACTTACCGGAGGAGTTACCAAAAACGCATTACAGAGTGCTGCTTATTTAACCAGAAATAGCGACCAAAAAAATAGCATACCAAATGATTTTAATACGGATTTGCTGAAACGCACATCCGATCAGTTTCTGCAGGGCCTTGAATATTTAGATGCCGAGACTAAAATAAGCCAGAACAAAGTATTTATCGATTTAGATGACAGAGCTCAGCTTGAAAGTTTAAAACTTTTTGATGGGGATCGATTATATATACCCAGAGATCCACAAACAGTTTTTGTATTTGGCCAGGTTAACAACCCGGGGCTTTTTCCTTTTACCCCAAACTCAAATATTCCTGTTGAAGAATATATTTCGAAAGCCGGAGGTTTTGCCCTTTCCGCAGATAAGGACAGAGTGTTTGTAATAAAAGCCGGTAATTCTACCTGGTTTAATCCATCAGATACAGAGCTTGAATCAGGGGACAAAATATTTGTTGACCGGCTGCCTGTTGAAGAGTTAAATGCTCTTCGGGCGTATGAAATTCAAAGGCAACAGCTCAGAAACCAACGAACACAATTAATATTGACTGCAATAACTACTATCACAGGAATTATTACTACCTATCTGGCCATAGAAAACTTCAGGAGACAATAAAGAACTATGGATTCTTCATTCAGATCACCTTCCTCAACTGATGTTGCCAGATATTTAATAAGAAACTGGAAGATCCTATTTGGCTTACCTTTTGTTGTTTCGGTTATTGTCGCGATATATACTTTGTTTATTCCCAATAAATATCAATCCACAGCAAATTTATTGCCCAGCCAAAGGCCTGCCTTAGGGTTAGATCTATTTTCGGAAGATGGAGGGCTTTCATCTATCGCTAATTCTGTTCTTGGAGGCAGCTCAGACGAAGCGAACAGATATATTGTATTACTTTCCAGTTACTCGACAAGCAGTACGATTGTTGAGAAATTCAATCTTACCGAAGCATACGATGTAGCTGAAGCAGACGACCCTATTGGAGAGGCAATAGATATCTTATCAGAACGAAGTACCTTTGAGAATATGGAAGAAGGGAATTTCGTTATCTCCGTTCTTGATGAAGATCCGGTTCGGGCAAAAGAAATGGCTGACTATTACGTGCAATTATTAAATCAGCTGAATTCCAACATTGTTTCGCAAGATGCTCGGTTATACAGAGAGTTTCTTGAGAAGCGATACAATCAGTTAGTTACAGATGTTGACAGCTTACAAAGCAGGTTTGTGGTTTTTCAAAAGAAGTACGGGGTGTTTGAATTACCAGAGCAAGTGAAAGAATATTTTGGCCTTGTAGGAGTATTGACTGCCCGGCAATTGGAAGCAGAAGTAGAACTTGAGATACTTTCGAAAAATGTGAGCACTTCAAGTATGGCATATAAAACCTTAGAGGATCAATACAACACAATAACTACAAAACTCGAAGAGCTGTACTCTGATGAAGACCCGCAAAACCTGATTTTAAATTTCAACGATCTGGCATCCATTGGCTCAGAATACTATGAGTTATTCTTTGAACTGGAAGTGCAGCAGGAAATCCAAAAATTCCTGCTTCCTTTATACGAACAAGCTAAAATGGAAGAAGCCAAATCACTGCCCATCGTTACAGTAGTTGATGCACCCAGGGTACCGGTAAAAAAGGCAGAGCCTCGCCGGTCCATCATAGTAATTCTATCAGGAATATCTGCATTCATTCTTGTATTGGTGTATTTGGTGGCTCGCAATTCTTATGTTGCTAACAAAGAGTATTTTGATTCTCTTAAAAGCTAATAAATGGTTTATGCTTCCAGTCATATTAGTTTTAGGGAAGCCTTTCTTCTGTTGCTTGGGTGTTGTTTTCTTTTACTTGGAGTGCATTACTATTTTGGGATTTTAGGTATTGTTACAGTTCTATGTTTGGGATTGCTGGCAGCGGCATTACCGGTATTGAAATTAATTAAAGGGTCGTTTTTACTGGTCTACTTCTTGGCATCAGTATTAATCTTAGATACTAGAGAAGGTATTCATCTACTTGAAATTCCATTTTTTTTATTAAGCTCATTGCTTATCCTAAATGTGTATTATCTAATACTAATAGGTTCTGCAAAGTTAGAAAACAGCTTAGATAATGCATTTCTTCTCCTTCATTTTCTCATTCCTTATGCTATAATCTTAGGAGTTTTAAACGGAGCAGAAATTTATAAAGCCATAAGTGAAATAAAGTACTTTCTAGGTATTTATACTTATTTCCCTCTAAGAAAATATTTTCAGTTTGAGACTTTTAAAAAAACCTTAGGGGTTGTTTTAGCATTAGTACTTATTTATGTATTACTCAGAAACTTTTACTATTACAGAGAAATTATAACTCAGGCTCTACTGCCTTGGCAGGCAGAAAATGCACGTGTAGCAGCAAATGAGTTGATAATCGTTTTAGGATGCGGGATTACTTTTTCTGCACTTGCTCTATCAAAGAAGAAGCATATACTTGTAATAACCTTTCCTTTATTTATTCTTTTTTTAGGATCTCTGATAATTACTCAAAGTAGAGGGTTTTGGATTGCTACCTTAATTAGTTTCTGTTCGATATTCTTTTTTACTCCTTTAACAGGTAAAAAAAGAATATTCAACATATTTCTATTCTTATTATCTATAAGTGCAATTGCGATTTATTTATTCGATAGTGATCTATTATTCTTAGTTCTCAACGCTTTATTGGAAAGGTTTCAATCAATTGGTTCAGGAACTAAAGAAAACTCTTTATATGATCGTTGGCTTGAATCAAAAACGGTATTTGAGTTGATCACAAAAAACCCAATTGCGGGTTATGGTTTTGGGATAGAGTTCACAAGGAAAGACATTTTCTATGATATATTTATTAAGACAAGTTATGTCCATAATGGATATCTGGCAATATTATATAAGTTTGGAATTTTAGGACTTATATCGACCATTTATATATGGCTTAAGAGCATTAACATGGCAGTAAAAATGCTACCAATTACAAAAAGTGAGGTAGTCAAAATTATATTGCTGTCTATCATAGGAACAATTACTGGAATGACTATCGTAAATTTGACTAGCCCTCAATTCTTGTATTTTGAAGCCACATTAATAACTACACTATTTTGTGCTTACTTGAACACATTGCAAGACAAACAAAACATATCTGGCAATTAAAAATAGAATACTACATAATACCAGTTGGCTATTTTTTGCTAATCTAATTGTTAAGCCTTTTTGGTTTGTATTTTTGATCTTCTCCACCAGAATACTTGGCCCCGAAAATTTTGGAATTTTTGCTTATTCAATTTCTCTTATTGGGCTTTTACTGGCTTTTTTTGAATTTGGTATTTCCATTCTTTCAACCAAGGTAATTTCATCAAAAGAAAACACAAGAGAAGAGTTTATCAGATATGCCTTTGGCCTGCGATTAATTTCGTACTTAGTTGCTTTGATGTTGTTAGTGTTTTTATATCAAACTACATCATTGCTTAAACACCAGCTAATAGTTTATACTTTATTTATATATGGTATTAGCAACTCCTTGACTATTTTTTTTCGGTCTGTTTTCCGTGGGTATGAGGTCATGAAAAAAGAAGCTCTTTCCATTATTATTGATCGTACAATAGTTATTTCTCTTTGCTGTACTGTTTTATTTATTTCTCCCAGTTTAGAGCTTTTTGTTGTTACCTATTCAATCGCTTTTTTTGCTAGCGCTGCTATTACTTTTTTCTTTTTTAAAGATCAAGTAATCAATTGGCTTCCATCTTTTGATCTAAAAGAGATCAACCTCAGAGTTATTAAACCTGGTTCTGTTTTTGCGGTAATGAATATTTTACTCATCGCAAGAACAAACATTCCAAGCTTAATACTTGAAAATTTTTCGAGCAGTGTACAAGTAGGGTTTTTTAACTCCGGGTATCGCCTACTAACATCATACTTACTTATACCAACAGTTTTTGTCACTCCTATCTACCCAATATTTGTACGTTTACATAACCGCAAGAAACTTCTTTCAAAACTAATTAACAACAGTTCAAGATTAATACTTGCGATAACCTCCTTTTTGGTTCTTCCCTTTTTCTTTCTAAAAGAAGAGTTCACCCTATTTTTATATGGACAGGAGTATATTGACGCTAGCCACACGATTGGCATTTTACTGTTTTGTATGTTTGCAATGGGGCTTACTGTTATATTTGGTTCTTTAATTAGTGCTTCTGATCACCAAAAAACAGCTAATAAAGCTATTGCTATTGAGGTGATTCTGGGTATTGTTATATTTTTTATAGGTATCAAAAGTTCTGCCGCAAATGGAGCCGCGCTTGCAGCGTTAATTATGGAATGTATAATGGCATTAGTTTTAATTTATGTTTCAAGGCGTCTTTTCGAAATCGACGTGCTTTTCAAATTGGTTTTAAAATTTTTGTTGGTAATGGCTATTTCTTATACAACAATGCTTTTTGTACTAGATAAATTAAAATTCGAAATCTTTCTACTTGATGCATTCCTGGCAACGGGGATACTACTTTTAGTACATCTAATAGTTGGTACTATTTCAAAAGAAGATTTTAAAAGACTTAGTAGAATTTTCTATAAACTGAAAGAAAGGGTGTGACAAAATGAAAACCCTTTTGGTACATCCCCAGTTTTCAAAAATTGGTGGAGCTGAAAAAGTAGCACTAAAAATATTAGAACTCCTTATTACTGAATTTGACATTGACGTAACAATTCTTACCAATACAGAATTTGATTCGCAAAAAATCGAATTACAAACCGGGATTTTTATCGATCCAAAAAAAATAAATGTACAAATCCTCCAGCTTCCTTCAGTAATTAAAAATGGGTTATTTCATACTAAAATCGCACTTCTTCATAGAAAAGCTAAAGAACTTGCTCCTCAATTCTCTTACTTAGTAAGTACATATAATGAGTTAGATTTTGGGCGAAAAGCATTGCAATATATACATCATCCAATGTTGGCTCCAAATAAGTTACTAAGTGAAAATCACCTGGTAACCAGAAAAAAGTATTTGTTAAGAGGAGCTTTTGAGTTGTATAGAAGAGCAAATAACATAGTAGCTGATCGAAGTTTTTCGAATATCTCAAAAAACATTACTGCTACTAATTCAACATTTATAAAAAATATTTATAAGAAAATTTATAATGCTGAAAGCAAGGTTATTTACCCTTCAATTATTGATGATGATATAAAGATTAATAAAAGTGTTCAAAAAAAAAGGCAGATACTAACTGTAAGCCGGTTCTCTCCGTTGAAAAATGTGCACTCTCTTCTTAGAGTATTTGACGATATTCATAAAATGAGTTTTGACTTTAAGTTTGTAATCGCAGGCCAAATAGAAGATGTAGATTATTTTAATTTCGTTAAAAAAGAAGCACTTAATAAAGAATATGATGTGATGATTGTGCCAGATTGTTCCAGAAATAAGATTCTTAGCCTGTATAATGAAAGTGAGTATTACATAAACCCTAAAAAGCATGAGCATTTTGGAATTGCCGTTCTTGAAGCTGTAAAACATGGCTGTATCCCTTTAATTCACGCAAGTGGAGGAAGTATAGAAATTGTTCCCGAACAAGACGTACAATTTCTTGACCTATTAGAAGTCCCTCAAATAGTATGGCAAATTGATTCACAGCCTTCTATTAAAGAACAAATATTGAAATCGCTTAAGAATCATACCTCTGAATTTTCTGAATACAGATTTAGAACTGAAATGCACCAACTAATCAGCCACTATATCAGAATCGTTAATTAATAAGTTCAACGTACGATCAATTTAATTGCCGGTAGCTTTAGAAACTATGTTTAAAATAGAAGTTGCAAATAAACAATTTAGAGGATTTTTAAGGCATCTTTTTAATACCTCGTTCTCGAAATTTACTTTTAAAAAAAGTACTCTTTCTGAAGAAAGTTTCTTTGAAAAAAAAGGATTTATAGAAAAATTCTTCACCAGTTTCTGGAAAAGCAAACTTGCTGATATGCTGGGTTTAATTCAGGTAATAAAAAAAACTAACTCAACATCTGATTTGATGTTTAGTTACAATCGCCTTGTTCATACCAATAATGTACCCTATATCATCTATCTCGAAAACCCCACAGCACTATTTCATTATCGCTTAAACAGAGCAAAATATAAGAGAGGCAAAAAATTGATTGAAAATGGCATTTTTGATAAAAACTTAAAGGCTATTGTATGTATGTCTAGGGCTTGTAGTAGTACTTTCCAGAAAGTTATTGGTGTAGATAAAATGCCGGAAGACTTAAATATTTATCAAAACTATCCTCTGGTTCCCGATAATCCATATGTAACAGAAAAGGTAATAAGTGAAAGAGTTTCAAACTCTATTACTAATTTTCTTTTTATTTCTTCTGAATTTGAATTGAAAGGTGGGTATGAGCTATTGAAAGCGATCAAAAATTTAGAAATAGAAAACAAAAATTTTCATTTAAGGATTATCACTGATAAAAGTACCATTTCGAAAAAGTCCAAAGAGATACTTGTTTCTTTTGATAAAACCCAGATTGAGCTATTACCTTTTTCTCTTTCTTTTTCACAGCTTCAACAAATAATGGCAAGATCTCATGCCCTAATTCATCCCACGTTTAAAGATAGTTTTGGGCTAACAATTCTTGAAGCTATAAAATCAGGTTTGCCAGTAATAGGTACAAACTTATATGCAATTCCTGAAATGGTGTGGGAAGGTAAGAACGGGTTCCTTACTAAACCTTCTATTCAATATTTTGATGAAGAGAACTTACCAAATAAGCTAATTTGGGGAAAAGATAAGGATATAATAAATCGGGAGATCGATCAAAATTTAGTTCAGTTTTTGAGTAAAAAAATGGAGTTTTATGTATTAGATAAAAATTTGCTTTATGAACATTCCCTTTTTTCTTTCAAAAAATCTCAACTACCTCCTTTCTCGCAGGATTTTATCAAACAGAAGTGGACTCAGGTTTTTAATGAATCTTTAACAGGTAAAAACATTGAGTAAAAAGGATGTCTTAATTGTTGATCTTATCGGATCGATTCCAATATACACAGCATATTTTGCAAGGGCTGTTCATAAACATGGATTGAAGATTAATGTAATAAGTCCATTTAAGAACGATGAGCTTTCACAACTTACTCAATTGAAGAAATACTATAAATCAACATTTGATCATTATGCAATTGGAAGTAATACAAAACTTGCTAAGCTTTTTTCCTGGATTTTAAACGGATTTTTGCTCATTTGGAATTCAAATCGTTATAAAATTATTCATATTACATGGCTTTCTCTTCTCACAGCAAATAATTTTGATTACTACCTATTAAAATGGTTGATACGCATCAATAGCAAAATATTTATCACTATTCATCAACCATACGAACATGATAATTATGAAAATTCTTACAGGAAGCGTCTTATAAAAATTGCCGCCCTTAATCCTTTTTTTGTAGTTCATTCAAAAAGTACAAAAAAAGATTTGCTGAAAGATTTTCCTCTGAAAAAAGATAAGATTATTATTATTCCTCACGGACCGCTTTATCAAAATTATAAAAGTGATATATCACATAAATCAGAAAAACTGATCATATCAATGATTGGTACTATAAAACCTTACAAGAGGGTGGAGGATGCATTAAAAGCATCAAAAATTCTTAAAAGTGAAGGTATAAATTTTAAGTTGCTTATAGCCGGAAAAGGGGAAGTGGGATATGTTAATTCGCTGGTGGAAAAATCACGAAAACTGAATATTGAGAATTGTGTCGAAATAGTGAACAGATTTTTAACTCAGGATGAGGTTATTTTCTATAATAAAAGCTCTAATTGTATCCTTGCTCCATATGAAAGAATTTCACAAAGCGGGGCTGTAGTAACGGCATTATCATTAGGAGCTCCTGTAATCGGATATAGTATTGGAGGAATTCCAGAATTAGTTTCGCATAAAAAAAACGGGTATCTGGCCGAACATAAAGATGTAAGTGATTTGGTTAATGGCATTAAATGGGTTATTAAAACTCCGAAATCAAAAATCAAATCTGGAATAGAAGAAAGGTTAAAGGAAAATAGTTGGGAAAAGGCAGTTAAAACTCTAAGAGAGTTTTACTAGTCGGTTACCAGCCTACTTTTCTAAAGATTTTATGTTTTACCAATTGATAAAGAAATCCACTAAAATGTCCTAATTGCATTAAAATGATGCATAATGATACTGAAAATACACGTGCTACTCCCCCCGGTTTTTTATCAGCACCCCTCCAGATCTCAAATTCAAACCTTGTTTTGTTTCTATAAACTACATTTACAGCTTCTATTAATAAAACCATCAATAACAAACTGACAACCCATGCGGAATAAATATTTGCATCCATGATAAGATTAGTAGTAAATACAATTAGTAAAAACGTAAGAAACAAAAAAGGAGAAAGTGACCTAACTTGGTTTTTAGATCCGTGAAGTATATTTGTTAAATATCTACCTCTACCATATCTAAAATATTGTTTAAATAAATCTTTAAATGTGCTTCTTGGATAATACCAACTTTTTATTCTTGGACTTATAAAAATGGTCTCTGAACTAAACACTTTCATAAGCCTCAGGTTCAGTTCAGCATCCTGATTAGTAACATTTACAGTATTGAAACCATTTAATTTTTTTAGATCTTTTGTCCAGAAACAACCCAGGAATACTGTATCTCCAAATCCTTCGTATGTAGGGTCCATGTATTTAGCACCACCATTACCTAGAAAGCTGTTTACTGCAAGTGCTATTCCTGATTGTACTAAATCTTTCGCTTTATATCTTTGTGCTCCACCAACATTTCTTGCTTTACTATTCTCTAAAGTATTAACACATTCGCATACATAGTCATCATCATATTCACAGTGCGCATCTGCACGTAGAAATATTTCTCCTTCTGTAATTTCCATTATCCGATTTAATGCAAAAGATTGGTACTTGTCAGGATTATCAATCATCCTTACTCTTGGGTCTTTTTGAGAGTAGCTTTCAACGATTTCTCTCGTTCTATCTGTGCTACCGCCATCAGCTACACAAATCTGAATAATATTCGGATATTTATTATTGACGAAAACATTCAGAACATCACTGATATGCTCTTCCTCATTAAGTGCTGGTATTGCAACCGTAACTGTTGGCCGTGATATGTCGCTTTCTTTATTAATAATTCAGTGGTAATTAGCCAAGGAATATATAAAAGACTACACTCTATTCCCGCCACTTAACAGATAAAGAACAGCCATTCTCACTGCTACTCCATTCGTAACCTGGTTCAGAATAATGGCACGATCACTATCAGCAACTTCGCTTTCCATTTCCACTCCGCGATTGATGGGGCCGGGGTGCATGATCTTAAAATCGGGGTACTTTTCAAGATGCTTCTGTTTAATTCCAAATCGTTCATGGTACTCCCTAAGAGATGGGAAAAGCTCCGTTCCTTTTCCCTGGCGTTCTAGCTGGATGCGTAATGCCATGGCAATATCGCACCAGGAAAGGGCCTCGTTCAGGTTATGCGAAACGGTTACGCCAAGATCGGTAACAAAAACTGGCATCAATGTTTTAGGGCCGCAAATAACAACTTCTGCTCCCAGTTTTGTTAATCCGGTTATGTTAGATCGTACCACCCGGCTGTGGGAGATATCACCAATAATGGCAATTTTTTTGCCTTTCAGGTCAGGATGGATTTGTTGCATCGTAAACATATCCAGCAATGCCTGGGTTGGGTGTTCATGAGCCCCGTCACCAGCATTTAAAATAGCTGCATCCACGCACTGAGTTAGAAAATATGGAACACCGGGGCTCTCATGCCTTACCACAACCATATCAATTTTCATGGAACTGATATTCTGGATGGTGTCTTTTAGCGATTCTCCCTTTTTTGCAGATGAATTACTTGCTGAGAAGTTTACAACATCGGCACCCATTCTTTTCTGGGCCAATTCAAAAGAAAGCCGTGTACGGGTGCTGTTCTCATAGAACAAATTTACTATGGTTTTGTCACGAAGCGTTGGCACTTTAGGAACTGGCCGGTCTAAAATTTCCCGGAAATATTTGGCCTGTTCCAGAACATATTTAATGTCATCACTGGAATATTCTGCCAGCCCCAGCAGATGCTTTTGTGTGAAATTATAATGCTCTAAATCCACACTCATTGTTTTTCTTTCTCCATGTTAACAAGGTAAACAGCGTCTTCGCCATCCAGCTCTTTTACTTTTACCCGCACTTCTTCATGTTCATGAGTAGGCACATATAATCCGGTAAAATCAGGGGCGATAGGCAACTCCCTGTGCCCGCGATCTACCATGCAGCAAAACTGGATTTTACGAGGGCGGCCGTAGGCCATTAGTGCATCCATTGCCGAGCGTACCGTTCGGCCGGTATAGAGCACGTCATCTACAAGTACGATATCCCGGTCATAAAGATCAAAAGGAATTTCAGTAACCTGAACTCCCGGCATTTTAAGTTTGGTGCGGAAATCATCCCGGTAAAAAGTAACATCTAACACCCCAAAATCGATATCCAGTTTGAGGTCTTGTTTAACCTGTTCTACCACTTTGCGGGCAATATGCACACCACGGGTTTGCATTCCTATAATTGCCAGCCGGGAAGGGTCATCATAAGGCTCGAGGAACTGGTGGGCAAATCGCTGGTAAGTGCGATTCAGGTCTTCCTCTGTCATGATCAATGCTTTCTGCAATGGACCTTTTTAATTTGATTCGCCCAAATTTACGCTTCATTTAATTCAAATCACAAACTTTTGTGAAATCAGATTTGCAAGAAGAGGCTTCCTTTCCTTTCGCTGCTATTCTCCCTATTATTGGAGCCCTTGAAAAAGCATTTCCAGAAACACAAAAAATCATTATTGATTTATGAAAATCCACGAGTATCAGGCAAAAGAAATTTTAAAGAAATACGATGTTGCAGTACCTGCTGGAATAGCGGCTACAACTGTTGAAGGAGCGGTTGAAGCCGCAAAGAAAATGAAAGAAGGAGGGGCTGAGCTCTTTGTAGTAAAAGCCCAGATACATGCCGGTGGCCGTGGAAAAGGCCGGACAAAAAAGAACAATGCCAAAGGTGTTATTCTTTGCAAAACAATTGACGAAGTAAAAGAAGCAGCAGAATCTTTGTTGGGCGACGTTCTGGTTACCATCCAAACCGGAGAAGAAGGGCAGTTGGTGCAGCGGCTGTATGTAACCGATGGTGTGGACATCAAAAAAGAATTTTATTTAAGCGTTTTGCTTGACCGCGCAAAAAGCAAAAATGTGATCATGGCTTCTACCGAAGGTGGAGTTGAGATCGAGAAAGTAGCAGAAGAAACCCCTGAAAAGATTATTAAAGAATGGATTGAGCCGGGTATGCCGCTACAAGTAAACCAGGCCCGGCGAATCGCATTTGCTTTGGGCTTGGAAGGTGCTGCACTTAAAAAGTGCATTAAATTCATTATGGCATTGTACCGTGCCTATGAAGAGACTGATTCTGACATGTTCGAGATTAATCCGTTGATCGTAACTCCGGATGACGAGATTTATGCGTTGGATGCTAAAGTTACATTTGATGGGAATGCATTGTACCGCCACCCTGATTTAGCTGAACTAAAAGATGAAGCAGAAGAAGATCCGTTTGAGTTGGAAGCATCTAAATACGACCTGAATTATATCAAACTGGATGGAAATGTGGGTTGTATGGTGAATGGTGCCGGACTTGCAATGGCTACGATGGACATTATTAAGTTGTCGGGCGGTGAGCCCGCTAACTTTCTTGATGTTGGTGGCGGAGCGAATGTGGAGACAGTGAAAAATGGGTTCCGCATTATTCTTGAAGATCCGAATGTCCAGGCCATTCTTATCAATATTTTTGGTGGAATTGTACGTTGTGACCGTGTCGCAAACGGCGTAATTGAAGCTGTAAAGGATCCTGAAATTGCAAGTAAAGTTGAAAATGTGCCAATCATTGTTCGCCTTCAGGGAACCAATGCCGCTGAAGCAAAAAAAATTATTGATAATTCTGGTTTGAATGTAATTTCAGCGGTATTACTCAAGGAAGCGGCAGAAGCTGTTTCAGAAGTGTTGGCGTAAAAAGTTTTGCTTTGCCTATTGTTTTCTTTGGGCAGGTTTAACAGTTATATAAGTGCATTGCATCTATATCGGTTTTAGCGTTGCTGAGTAGCTTGATGTATGGCGGCAATATGAGTTCTCAATAATCAAACTGCCACCTAAGGTCGATCCCACGACGGTTTGAATCTTCTCCCTCGGTAAGAATTAAATCCAGATTTTTTGATAAGGCGTATTCCAGGATAAATAGTGTCTTTGGATCGGAGCTGGTAATTTCGTTTAGGATTGCGAAGAACGTTTTTTCATTCAAATACCATCCTGTTTTAACCGATGTACCGGTTTCATTTCCAACACGGGTATTATCAATTTGAACTACATCAACACCCAGCCGACGTGTTGCTAAAGCTTCTACTTCATCCAATAAAGCACCTGTAAATAAATCGGTAGGTGATGCCCCTCCTTGATTTGTGAAAGCATTTTGCCACGGGTCCAAAACATAGCAAGGACGATTAAATAAAGTGTAGCATACAATATCCTGTTGCTCCATTTGTGGGGTACTTTCGAAGCTAAACTCAGGATTTTTTGCAGTTCCTTTAACAATGTAGTGCAGAGTTATTTCTTCTGTACCTTTACGTAACGAAGGATTATATGCACTCCTAACATTTAATTCTGGATTATCAGCCGGGCCGCTGAATGCCATATTTGCTTCTTCCAGGTCAAAGTGTTTGCCAAGGGGGCGGAGGTAGCCACTTATTCCCTCTAGTGTTCCAAATAAGAAAAGATCATCCTTAGATTTTTTTTGTGCATCAAGCGATCCTGTAATTTCTACTTCCATGTCCAGATATCGGCGGTTTCGTACAAAGAAGTTTTTATCTATTGAAAGTTCCATATCTATATTCAATGAATCATAAAAGCTGTAAGATGGAGCTTTTTCTCCTTCAAGCTGTACGTCTTCAATGACTTTGTCTCCAAAATTATCCAGTACTATAAAACCATTTTTTATGGCAAGTTTACCGCTGGCGGTAGGAGAATAAGCATGCCCCGAAAGCTTAGAATTTAAATCTACGACCACATTATATTCATTGGTATTAGCAAGCTTAAACTGGTTAGCACTCGCGTTAATGTTCACTGTTTCTGGATATAAGCCGGCAAGTTGTATTGAGCCATTCGCTTTAAAAGTCCCTTTTCCACTATTCATTTTGAGGTTGCTCACCTGAATTTCCTCACCTCGAAATTCGAGGCGAGACTGAATATCATCTAAAGTAATTCCAGCAACCGGAACGGTTAACGATGATTCTGTAAGATCAAGATATCCTTGTGCGTTTAAATTATTTTTAGTTCTAGTAACGCTTAGCTCTCCATTCAATACGCCATTAAGCTTTTGAGTATAGTCTTTATTTAAAAAATCATTGAATACAGAAAGGTTAAAATTTTCTGTTTTTATGTTAGCTAAAATGGGGCTGTTTTCATCCACTGTATTAACTTCAAAAGTTTTGAAGTTGTATGAGAAAGGGACTTCTAGTTCGATATCTGCGGCCTTTTGGGAAGCGGTTAATACTTCTGTTTTAATGGATACAAGTTCTTTTGTGTGGTTATAGGTAAAAGTGGCGAGTACAGAATCGAGAGGAATGTTTGATAGAACAGGTTGTTGAATATGTAATTTGCCGTCGAAGTTTGGTTGGGCAGCTGTGCCAGAGAGTGTGCTTTTGAAACTAACTATCCCTTCTGTTTTGGTGATTTCAAAACGATTTAGTAAAGGTTGGAGACGTTCCATGGTAGTGGGAAATATTTCAAGCTGGCCGCTCACAGGTTCTTCAAAGAATGTATTAGGGAATTTTTTAGGATCGCCGATATTGAAAGGAACATCAAGGTTTCCGGATACTATTTGTTTACCTCCCCAATTTATATCTGCGTTTGAGGTTAATCTTTCGTTTTTAATGTCAAAATCTAGTGTAAAGATGTCGGCTTGCAATCCTTCAAACTCAATATTTTCCAGAACAAGATTTCCGGCTCCTTTTAAGTTGTCGGCATCCCTGTCTATATACAGCTGCCCGGAGAGTACGCCATCAATAATACGTTCATTAAGGATAATTTCCTGAAGTGTACCAAATTCAAAATTTTCGCCATTTAGCCGGGCTTTTTGTTTTACCGAATCTGCATAAGGAATTGATAGAGATAAAAAAGCCCCGTTGGTTGAAGTTAATTCCAGGGAATCGGTTTGAATAGATTTGTCAATAAAAGAGATATTAAAATCGTGGAGTAAAGACAGTCGTTCATTATTAGCAGTTAAATCCAGCTGTTTTATTGATAAGCTAGCGTCAGTATTTTCCGTATTTAAGGAGTAATTGCCACTACTAAGAATTTGGCCTGCTTCATTACCTTGTATATCCATCGAGTATGTTCCTGAAACGGAATCTTCGGAACGTGTTGATTCTGTAGCAAAATGTACATCCTGCAGAGTTGTTCCTTGAATTTGAGGTTTAGAAATGGTGAGCTCGAACCGGCCTTCTTCCTGTTCTTTGAAATCAACATTAACAGTACCTGAAATTTTGTTTGCCAAGAACAGGTCATCCACAATAATGTTGTCCAGATCAAACTCAGCAACGCATTGAAGAAATCCTTGTTCACTTTCTTTGATATCAACATTAGCAATACCTGTTCCTTGTAGAGTTTCGAGATTTACCAGAGGAGCAAATGGCTGGGTGTTTTTAATTTCAAGGTTCAGGGAAAGAACATTCTCGGGGTCTTTTTTATTAAGAATGTTTTTTCTTCCGCTAAAACTACCTGAAGCAATATCACTTATAAGTTCGGCATCATGGATTTGCAGGATCCCTTTCTTAATCTCAAAAGCGGCATTAAGTTTTTTAAGTTCAGCACCATTGATAAAGCTGGAATCCATTTTTGCAAAACCATCGGCTTCCAGTGTTGCCAAATTTGATCCTGAACCTTTACCATAAACTTCAAAACCAATAGATGTTGGAAAATCCTCTACCATGTCAAGCTCATTGATATTGAAATCATCAGACGAAAGCACAAAATCGTAAGAAGGCCGTTCTGAGTTATAATTGGCTATGGATGCCTGAAAATTTAAATTGGAATTTTTTATTTGTGCGAACCCATCGGCCAAAACAGAATCTTTATTTATCGTACCTTTTAAACGGAAGAGTTTTAGGGGTTGTTTTTCTATAGCTATATGATGAACCAGTCCAATGCGTTTATAAAAGTTATAGTTTTTAAGCTGATTTTGGTGATTATATTGTATGGGTGAATTTGATATTCTGAATGCCCAGGGTTTTTCAGAAAGCTTAAATCCGGAACCATTTACGCTTCCTCTTAAAGATAAATTACTTTTTGGAGCTTCGTCTGCCCAGTGAGCTGCATTAAAGTCCTGAAGCACAAACCCGATATCCCAGGAAGTAGTATCTGAAAAGATATTTCGGATTTGGGAATTGGTGGTCAGCCGTTCATCCCGGAGGGTAGTTGCGTCAAGGTTTGCAAGCACTTCGCCTTCTATATATGTACCGCTGCCAAAAAAGCGACGCAAGTTATAATCCTCATATCGTATTCCCTCGATGGTAAATCCCCAGGTTATATCTGCTTTTTTATAATTGCTTGTAAGTATTCCGTCCATGGTAGCATGGAACAAACCAGTTTGAATATCTAATGAATTGTTAGTAAGTGCAGCCAGGTTCAAGTTGTTTCCGGTTACTCCAAATCTTGTTAGTGTAGGTGTACCAGATAGGTCCAGATTGGCTACCGCAACAAGTTCATCAATAAAAATTCCGTCCAGGTTTAACTCTAACTCTAAGCTATCCACACTACCACCAGCTTTAAGGGAAACAGTAAATTCTTCTGGTGGTATATCTTGGCTGAGGTAAGCATTGATATCCAGGCTGGAAAGAGGGGTTAGTTTTGTGTGGGCATTTACCAGAGAATCTTTGGTATCGAAAAACCCGTTTGCTTCCAGTATAGATTGTCCGGTGCTAACCATCAACTGTTGAAGAGAAATGGTTGAGTTTTCATAACCACCGGAAGTTTTTATCTGGATAGGCTCAGGTAATCTGCCTTCCTGTAACAAAAAACTAAGATTGGAAAGTGAAGCTTCCACCTCATCGGCAAATAAAAGCCCGGCTGTAAGTGTTACATTGTTTATTGCTAATGAGGTATCAGGCAGAAAAGTGGGGGAGCTTATTTTAATTTTTGAACCAGATACCTGTATTTCATTTATGCTGAATCTAAAACCAGATTTTTGGCTGGAAGTACCTGGCTTGACAACTTCCTGAATATTAAATGTAGGAGCAGAATTTTTATCAGTCGGATTTTCTTCAGCGAAAACAGATGCGTTTTGAACCAGTAATTTCTCAATTTCAAAAACTCCAAAAAAATAGCTAAGTAAATCGTATTCAATTTTGAGAGTATCAAAACTAATTAATGTATCTGGGTTACTAACCAAAGTATTAATGAGTTGAACTTCTTTCCATAAATCTCCCTTGAGTGTTTCAATTGATAGGTGAGTGTTAAGGTTTTGACGGGCAATTTCTTCGATCTTATTTTTGGCAAAGTCTTGAACAAATGTAGTTTTTAAAGAAAGCCGTACTGCAGCTAAGAACAAAACAGCTAATGCGAACGCCCAGAGGGTTGCTTTTAAAAAGCGAGTATTGGTATGTGCTGATGGGTTGTTCATTAAAAAGCCTGCCCTATACTAAAATGTAAGCCCCATCTGCGCCAGACATTGCTTTTACTGGTATCATTTTGGAATATATTCAGGTCAGCATCGGTTGGGTTTAGTTTGTGTGCAATATCTATTCTGATAGGGCCAATTGGTGAGTTATACCGAACCCCGCCTCCTAGCCCATATTGAATAGGTCGTTCGCTTGTAGTTTTAATTGTTCTCCAGACTTGTCCGCCATCCAGGAAAGCAGCAAGACTCAATCCTTTTAAAAACCGATCTACATTTTGGCGAAGTTCAAAGTTAAAACTAAAGGTTGCTTTGCCTCCGGTTGGCACATAACCACTAAACGAACCATTTTCTTGATCAAAAACCGGTTCTTTAGGCCCCAACTGTCGTCCGGTCCAGCCTCGTACCTGGCTGGAACCACCGTTATAGAACCGGATGTCGGCAGGTAATGAATCTTGCTTTGCGTAATAAATTGAACCACCCGAAACCCGCGCAGCTGCAAATAGGTTGTCGGTAATTTTTTTATAGCCTCTTAGATCAATAGAAGCTTTTTGAAAAGAAAAGGTGGCTTCATTGAGCAATCCGGAAAGTTCGAGAAAAGGCTGAATGATAAATCCATTTCCACCGCTGGGAAGCCCTTGAGAAGCATAGAAATTTATTTTAAAGGAAGATATGTTGTAATTCAAAACACTATCAGGGCTTACAATAGAATTCCCAAACTCGTCTCTGCCAACATCAAATTCGCGGTTAAGGGTAAAATTGTAAGAGAAAGTGCCTGTCACTGATTTATTATAATTATATCCAAAACTGTTTTGGATACCTCCGGTGGCAATCGAATAATTTTTCTCGATCCTTCTTTGAACAAATGGCGACAAAGTGATATTGCTTTTTGTATTGTATATATAGGGAAAGAGATAATCTGCCCCAAGTCTTAAATCATAAGCAGAAACTCTGGTTGAAGCAGTAAAGCGCTCTCCTTTTCCACGCATGTTTCTGTATGTCCATGAAGCTTGCGTTCGTAACAGTTTATATGAGTTTGTAAAAGTTAGCCTTCCTTTAAACCGGTCATAGTTTCCTATTCCGATTGTAGCTCTTACCGATCGAAGCGTTCGCTCCCGTACTCGTAATAACACATTAAGGGTGGAGTCTTGTTCTTGTTGCGGTATAGAAACCAGTGCAAACCGGAATAAATGATGGTTAAAAAGTTCGCGTTGTGCATCTCGCATATGCCTGTCATTAAAATAAGTATCCTTTTCAATTCCTGTTTCTCTGCGGATGTATTTGGCATCGAGGGTGGTTTCACCTTCGACCTGGATAGAATCGAAAGTAGCACGCGGGCCGGGATAGGTAAGCATGAACACATTGGCAAGTTTAGCTGTAGAATCTACATTGGCTTGTATTTCAGAATAGGCATATGGATACCCAAGATTCCTCAGAATTTGAGAAATATCGTTTTCCACATTTGATTTAAGAACGGGTTGAAAGACGCTTCCTTTTTTGTAAAGCAACCGGTTTAGTTGACGAGTAAAATCACTGCTATTAAATATTACAAGGCTGTCTTTTTTTGATGCTTTTGTAATTATCTGAACAGAATCTATTCTTATGGGAGCATTTTCTAACACCGTAAAAACAAGTTCCTTTTTCCATTCCCTGTTTTTTGATTTTAGCTTATATGTTACTTCTACCTCGTTATATCCTCTTCGTTGGTAAAAACGTTTAATTCTGATGGCATCTCTTCGTATTTCTGATATAGAAGCGTAATACCCTTTTTCATTGAAAAATGTGATTTTTTTCCAGATTGATGGAGCTTCATTGGCAATATAATTTTTAATGACGATATCAGAATATTGCCTGTTACCTTCAATTTTAACATTCCAGATCCGGTCAGGTTTTCCTTCATTTTTTTGTGCCAGTAAGCTATTTTCCGGAATACTGAATAAGCACAAAAAGATTATGTAAATTCCGATATGTTTTTGAAAAAAAGGTTTCAACTACACCTGCTCTGGCTTTTCATACGTATGATTTTACTTGATAAAAACTGATCTCAATTTTATAACTAATCAAAGGTACAAACTGTTTCATATGAAGTTTTTTTGGCTGCCTGTGCTGTTGCTTATCGTAGGTTTAAATTGTACATCTTCGAAGGAATTTACAGGCTTTTCTTACGATCCTCCCGATGTTACAAATACTAAAGATAGGGAAGTAAAACCGCAATACAGAAGAATTATTGGAACGGGACAGCCTGTTGTTTGGGTATCTAACAACTTTGAAGGTGCAAGGCTTAGTAATTTTTATGCAGTTAATGATTCTACATTCGAAGCATTTATAGAGCCGGAGAATTTTCCTATTAACAACAGCCCTTGGTATGCTTTTAAAATATGGAGTGATACTGTAAGAACTATTTCGTTACGGCTTAACTATAAGGACGCGCGGCACCGATATATTCCCAAAATAAAAATAGATGAAAAGTTCACCCCGATAGATATTGAGCAAGCAATATACGATTCCGTTGGAAAAACACTGGAATTCAAGCTTAAGGTTGATCCCAAACCGAAGCTGGTGAGTGCTCAAATAATTACCGATAACGAATTTTTTGATAAATGGCTTTCCAAAATAACCAAAAAGCCTTTTGTGAATATTGAACAAATTGGGATATCTAATCTTGGTAATTCAATAAAAGAAATAAGTATTAACGAAGTGCTCAACGATAAAGAAGCCGGTGTTTTAGTAATAATGAGCCGGCAGCATCCGCCTGAAGTATCGGGTTTTTTAGCTTCCCTGTTTTTTATAGAGGAGCTAAGTGCAGAAAGTGAACTGGCAGAAAATTTCAGATCAGAGTTTAAAGTAAGGATGTTTCCATTAATCAATCCGGATGGGGTGTTAAACGGGCACTGGAGGCATAACGCCGCAGGAGTAGACTTGAACCGTGATTGGGAGAATTTTAATCAGCCCGAAACACGAGCGGTAAGAGACGCTCTGTTACCGATCTTAAAAACCCCTAAAAGGAAAGTGTTTTACGGGATCGATTTTCATTCAACCAACGAAAATATATTCTATCCGATAGAGGAAAGTGTTAAAACATACCCTGATAATTTTACACAAAAGTGGATTTCATTTATCGAATCCGATAATTCTGATATTGAATTTGCAACAGAAGAATTTGATACTAGTTCGCCCATTTTTAAGAATTGGATATTTAGAACTTTTGGAGCCGATGCGGTTACCTTCGAGGTTTATGATGAGCTTGATATAAAAACCATAGAGAAAATTTCACGCTCAGCGGCACAAAGCCTGATGAGGCTGCTTTTGGGAGAAAAGTCAAAAACAAGATTTAATAAAAACTAACTTTTTTAAATGCTAATTTTTTTTAAACTTGGAACATGGAAGGAATTAAACTACTAAGAGAAGGGCTTAACAACTGGAAACTTCGCCTAGTTTTAAGTGCAATACTTTGCATTATGGGGCTTGCTGGTTTGGTTAGCATGATTTTAGGACTTTTTATGAGCCTAAGTGTTTATGATAAATCCATTGTGGCGATTGCAATTTGGATGGTGGGCATACCTGCATATCTGATCTTAAGCGGCCTTGCAAAGATCACCCCGCAAACCATTGCACAATTTATCAACGAAAATAATGACAATGTTGAAGGGGATATACAGGTATTATTACAGAATGTTGACGAGCTGGATGAAGAGAGCAAAACTCAGCAACAAAAATTGATCAAGTTTTTCAACGAAACTCCTTTATACAAATTCCTGCCGGATAGACCTGTTAAACAAGCCTATGTTCTCATGCTCATTTCGATGATGATGAGCTTTGGTATCTGGGTTATTTCTTGATAGCATTCGGCTAATATTATATAGGTAAAAAAGTGGCATAAACTGTATTTTTTAGCCAACCTTATAAAAAAGAAACTTCATGTCCCCAACGGCAACAGCCGACTCAACAATTTCTAAAGAAGCAAAAAGACGACGCACGTTCGCCATTATTTCGCACCCCGATGCGGGTAAAACCACACTTACCGAAAAGTTACTTCTATATGGCGGAGCTATTCATGAAGCAGGCTCTGTTCGTGCCCGTAAAGCTTCGCACCATGCAGCTTCAGACTGGATGGCCATCGAAAAAGAGCGAGGCATTTCTGTTACTTCATCGGTAATGCGTTTCGAGAAAGACGGAATTAAATATAACCTGCTGGATACTCCGGGGCACAAAGATTTCTCAGAGGATACATTAAGAACACTGGTTGCAGCCGATTCAGGGCTCATGGTGATTGATGTGGCAAAGGGAGTTGAGGAACAAACAGAAAAATTGTTTGAAGTGTGTAAGCTCCGTGAGGTTCCCGTTATAACCTTTGTGAATAAATGCGACCGGCCGGGTATGGATCCACTTGAGGTATTAAGTAATGTGGAGGAGAAGCTTGGCATCGAAGCTGTTCCAGCCAGCTGGCCATTAGGTTACGGGCAAAAATTTCAGGGTATTTATGATGTTATCGGAAACAAGGTTCATGTATATGAAAAAGCCGACCATGGTGCTAAGAAGGCAATCACCGAAACATTGGATATAGAAGCCGCTTTAGAACAAAGTAACCTCTCGGATGCTGAAAAGGATGCTTTTCGGGAAGAAATTATGCTGATTGAAGATATGTACCCGAACATGGATAAAGAGCTCTATAATTCCGGTAAAGTTACTCCGGTTTTTTTTGGTTCGGCACTGAACAATTTTGGGCTGGATGTATTTCTGAATTATTTCCACCAGCTTGCACCATCTCCCCAAGGGTATGAAAAGGCAGAAGGTGGTGAACGAAGCATTGACGATGCTTTCTCAGGATTCATCTTCAAAATGCAGGCAAATATGAATCCGGGACACCGCGATTGTGCCGCCTTCATTCGGGTTGCCTCCGGAAAATTTCAGCGTGGTCAGAATGTAACCATTTCTCACTCCGGGAAAAAAATCAAAATGGCTACTCCGCACACTTTGATGGGAGATGAGCGCCAGCTCATGGAAGAGGCTTATCCGGGTGATATTGTTTCTATTTTTAATCCGGGAGATTTCAGAATCGGTACTACAATTTTTGAAAAAAATGATGTCCGTTTTGATGTGATCCCTTTGTTCACTCCTGAACACTTCCAGAAAGTAGCTACTAAAGATCCTTTCAAAAGAAAGCAACTCCGGGAAGGGTTAAAACAGCTTTCTGAGGAAGGTGTGGTTCACGTATTTGAAGTACCAAATGGAGTTGGAAATGAATTACTTCTGGGGACGGTGGGTGTGCTTCAGTTTGAAGTGGTAGAACACCGAATGCAGGAAGAGTACAGTGTTGAGTTGGTAAAAACGCCAGTAGCTTATTATTGCGCGCGCTGGTTGCCCAATGATAAGCCTGAAGTGACTGAAAAACTGGAGGCAAGTTATTCAACTCATGTAACCAAAGACATGGAAGAAAACCCTATTGTGTTATTTGATTCCATGTACGCCCTGAATCAGGCTGAAGAAAAGGTTGGAGCAGAAAATCTGTTTAAGTTTAAGCAGGGATAAATAAAAAGGGCCTGATTTCTCAGGCCTCAAATTAATTTCCGGATTTGATTCTGTTTTCCGGGGTTGGTGGTAACGGAGGTGGAGGCGGTGGCATTTTTGAACCATCAGTTTTTTTACTCTTCTTAACTATGACCCGATAAGCTGACCTTACTTTATTGTAAGAAGATTCAAGCTCTTTCTTTGATACATTCTTTGGATTTAAATCCATATAACGCTTTACTGCTATTTGATAGTTCTTTATAGAATTGTCTTTGGGCACCACTTTTTTAACTCTTGGAGGAGGTGGTGGAGGTAAGGTCATTGCTTTTGGAGGCGGCGGCGGCAAGGTCATTTCTTTTGGAGGAGGTGGAGGCATTAACCCTTTCTGTTTTTGGAGCTTTCTTATCAAACTGCGAAGCTTTTCAGAATCTGATTTAGTTAGTGATTTGCCATCATCTAGCTTAGTATTCAACTGATCCACCAATTCACTAATCGATGCTTCTTTAATGTCCTGAGCACTCGTCTTTTCGCTAAAAGCAAATACAAGAGCTATTAATAGAGGAGCTATCATGAGCTTACGGGGCCAAACCCGAAGCTTGTTGTGTTTAGTTGTCATCATTTGTAATCGTTTTTTTGTTAAGGATAAATTAAAACTACTGGTCATCATCGAGCTGCTATCCTGGTTCAGGTAAGACAGCACTAATTTTTTATAGAGAACGGGATTGCTGCTTTTTAACACTTCTTCGTCAGCAATGAATTCATGATTTAACTGAATGGCTTTTTTGTAGAAATAAAACACCGGATTAAACCAAAAAACTATTCTCAATATTTCGACAAAAAGAATATCTAATGAATGAAACTGCTTAATGTGTACCAGTTCATGAGCTATAACGTTTGCATGAATAGCTCCCTTTTCAAATTTTTTCTTGTTTACAAAAAGTGCAGTGAAAAATGAATGAGGAACGATTTCATCTTCCACTAAAATAAAGCTCGTTTTATCCTTACTGATAGATCTGTTTCTTTTTATTGCTTTGATAAGCTTCGAAATATTGGACATGAAACGAATAATAAGAAACCCGGTAATACTGATATAAGCGAACCACCATAAGAAACTTAAAGAAAGAGGATTTGAACCTGACGCCTCAGCAGAATCACTGAATGAAGAAGCAGTATAATCTGTAACAACAAATTCATATACCTGCTCATTTAATTGCTTAACAGGAATAGTAATGGTTTGTTCTAAAGTGATAAAGGGAACCGTTAACCCAAAAACCAAACTAAATAACAAGAAGTACCGGTTGAACCGGTGCATTTTTTCACGCTCAAGAAATAGCACATAAATCCCAAGCAATATCGCCAGGCAAAGTCCGGATTTGATGAGGTAAAGTATCATAACTATTCACTCTCCCTTGTTTTTATAACCTCAATCGACTTTCCATTATCATAGCGTTCCTGCTCAAGGATATTTCCTTGTTCATCGTAAGAAGTCATAATGCCGTGATATACAGGTGGATATTTATCACTTTTAGAATTATAGCTATTCTTTAATCGGCCATTCGCATAGTAATTTTTATAAACGGTTAAAGAATCGTTGTTGAGAGGAGGATATATAATTTCATTACGTAAATTATTACGATAGAAGTCTTTTGTGTGAATAATCTGACCACTTTCATCATAGTCAAATTCTACTCGTCCTAACTCTTTTCCTAAGCTATCATAGTAGGTAATTTTAAGAGCCCTGCCATCTTGCAGCACTCTTTCTGATAGCAAATAACCGTCATAGCTTGTCATCGATACAGTGCCTGTCATCAATTCTCCCCTGCTGTTGTAATGCCTGAGGGCATTTATTTTTCTGGCACTTTTGGAATTTCTTAACCGATCAAGCTCATTTGTTTTGAAATACAATGGCTCACTGAACTCAGCTCCTCCAAAAAAAGTTTGGTACTCTTCCCCGTTTATGTGAACCAGTTTAGGTTCAGTTAAATCTGTACAAAACATTAAGCCCCAAGCCATCAAAAAAGTTAACACTGCCGCCTTTTTTGATGATGATTTTAGAAATGAATGCCTTTTCATCATCACTTTGAATCTTTTTTTGGTTAAAGAGTAATTGAAACTACTGCTAAGGCCTGTTTTATAGGATGGAAATACTGTTTCAAGCAGCAGTTTCTGATATGAAATCGAATCTTTTGTTTTGGTAATTACCGATTCATCAGCTAAAAATTCATGATTAACCTGAATGGCTTTTTTATAGAAATAGAATACAGGATTGAACCAAAAAACTATTCTGATAACTTCTATAAATAATACATCCAGTGAGTGCCTCTGCTGAACATGAGTAAGCTCATGTTCCAGTATTTGATTAGAAATTTCTTTTGAACGATACTGATGCTTATTCACATAAATTGAGTTCAGAAATGTATATGGAGCTGCATCTTCTGAGAGTAAAACCACTTTTGCAGATTTATATAGTTCAAAGGGGTTGTTTTTTCTTTTTTGGTAAAAACTAAAAATTCCTATCCCCATTCTTCCAAAAAGAATTAATGTGACTAATGAATAAGCAGCAATTAAGAATTCTTTCAGGCTTGGGAAAAAGTTGGGTTCTTTTGCCTGAATGGAAGTCATCTCAAATGTTGGCTTTACATACAGACTTGATTCCTCTTCTTGATCGGCTTTCTTCGTAGTTTCTGTTACCACATCCTCTATAAAGGTTGAGGCTCTGGCGGTCACACTATTAATAACATAAGCAGGTGTATCTGTAATTAATTTTTTTGTACTTGTTTGGAAACTCAGTAAAGGAATAGTCAATCCCGATACTAATGCAATTAACAAGAAGTACCGGTTGAACCGATGCATTTTTTCCCGTTCTAAAAACAGCAGATAAAACCCAAGTAATATCGCTAAGTAAAGCCCGGATTTGATCAAGTACAGAATCATAGCTTTTTCTTCAGTAGTTCAGTTGGCAAAGAAGGGAGCGGGGGTAACTCTCCGCTAATCCCGTATTTTTTCCTGAATGCAAACCATGTTGATCTTTCTCTTTTAAGTTCCTCAAAAGCCAAAGCTATTTGGTTTATATCTCCCTTCGGAAGTACTCGCTGATATTCTAAGAGCGTATTTTTATATCTATTCTTGGCGTTTCTAACTCCAACATCTTTGGCTTTTTGGGTAAGAGGTATTTCTTTGTTACCCTCAAAGAGTTTCTGACTTTCAATATTTCCTAAGCTATTAAATTCTGTTATCAGGTTTAGGCTGTCATTCGGATTATCTTTGATAGCAATACTAGTTAGATCAATTACACCCCAGGTTTCTTTTTCTTCATTAAAAGATTGAATACGAATAATATTAAAATTGTTATTCTTGTAAGCTATTGTAGTAATTCCCCACAGTTCATTTTCTGATGAGAACATAGTTGTGGATACTGTATCGCCTTGATATGTTTCCCTCACAATAGAGAGCCTTCCCTCAAGACCCTCAAGATTATAATAACGCGTTTTAGACAACAACTTACCATTCTCAATCTCTGATCTGGTGTCTATTTTTTCATCATCATCTTTATCGTATATAATCCACTCTCCCGTAAACGGATTTCCTTCTTCATCATAATATTTCCATTTATGATCGTATAAAGACTTATTCATCTCCTCATTTTTACTGAGGATTATTGAGTTGGAATTAAACCATGCCGAATTATAGGGCTCAGTAAATTTCACTCCATTTATTTCATATGTTAGCCTGTCCTGCGAAATTTTGGTACCGAAAACCAGAGCCAGAGATGCTATTATTGGTATCAACACAACTTTTCTTGAAAGCATGCTCTGCGTAGTGCTTTTCTTCACCATCATTATGAATCGCTTTTTGGTAAGTGCATAATTAAAACTGCTGGACAGGTTCGTTTTATAGCTTGGTAGTACACTTTCTATCAGCAACTTTTTATAAGAAACCGGGTCATTCGTTTTATCCAGCACCGATTGATCTGCTAAAAACTCATGATTAATCTGGATTGCTCTTTTATAGAAATAGAAAATGGGATTGAACCAAAAGATGATCCTAAGCAATTCCACAAAAAATACATCCAATGAATGCTTCTGTGTTGCATGTGTTAGTTCATGCTCAAAAATCTGATCGGCAATTTCCCCGGAGTGGTATTGGTCTTTATTTACAAAAATTGTATCCAAAAATGTATGCGGGGCTATTGGTTCACCAATTAATACTAAACGTGCCGATTTATATGACAAGCTTCTATTCTTTTTTTCTTTTTCATAAAAACTATACAGTGCAAATCCCATTCGAACAAAAAGGAATGAGCAAATCAATGTATATGCGATCAGGGAAAATCCTTTTAGAAAGTGAAAGGAGAAATTACGTGTATAAGCTATTTCACTGCTATTTAATTCTCTTATTTGAGTAGAATTTGGTTTCAGCACCTTATTTCTATTTGAGGGATATTCTGCTACACTTTGTAGCCACTCTGTAGATGTTAACGCAACACTGCTCACTATTTCTGTAGGTGTTTCTGTAATCAGTTTATTCCTAACTACATCTACGGGAAACATTGGAACGGTTAATCCCACAACTAAAGCCGCTAACAAGAATATTCTGTTAAACCGGTGCATCTTATGCCGCTCTAGTAGTACCAGATAAATAACTAACAGAATGGCTAAACAAAGTCCGGATTTGATCAAATAGGCAATCATGACTTCTTCTTTTTAATTTCCTGGTCGATAAGAGATTTTAATTCCTCCAGTTCTTTTTCAGACAGGTTGGTTTCAGATGTAAAAAAGGAGGCAAACTGGGATGCGGAGTTATTAAAGAACTTTTTAATCAAACCGTTTACGTGTTTCGAGAAGTAATCTGACTTCTTAACCAAAGCATAATACTCTCTGGAGCGACCGTATTGTTTATAATCTACAAATCCTTTTTCCTGCATTCGCTTTAGCAGGGTGGCTATAGTTGTGGGTGCCGGTTTGGGCTCGGAATACTCATCCAGCAAATCTTTCATAAAAGCTTTTTTAAGCTTCCATAAATGCTGCATAAGGTCTTCTTCTGTTTGTGATAATGGCATACTCTACAAGTTTAGAGTTATTTCTACAAATGTAGAGCAAAAAATCACAAAATCAAACTCTGTTAAAAAAAATACTAAATATGGGCTTTGGCATCTTCAGCTAAGGCAAGTACTGCCTTTTGGTACATCGAGCTTGGATTGTACCTGAGAATGGCTTTTTCAACGCTACCGGTTACTTTTTTGTAGTGTGCCAGAAAGTTCGCTACCGAATGGATATTGCTATTCATGTCATACAGATCATTCCCTACAAACCACCGATTCAATGACCACGGAACAAATTGTGCATACGACATGGCTCCCGCATAACTGGACTTTAAAGCTAATACATCTTTATCGTGCTTTTCTGTCCATTTTAAAAGTTCTTCAAGTTGCGCCAAAGCGAATTTACTTCTGTAATCAGCAGCGATCATTGATACATAAGCATTAAAAGGATTGTATTTCCCTTTATGGAGTCCAAAGCCAGACTCAACTCCCAAAATCCCTATGATTACCTCTTTCGGGATGCCATATTCTTTTTCAGCTTTTTTGAGAGCTGTTTTGTGGGATTCTACAAATTCGGGGATATCATTCTTTTTCTTTTCGTAATTAAGAACCCGCTGATAATCTTCAAATCCTTCGATTTTAATTTCAACGGCGCGTGTAAACTTTTTCTTTATCCCGTCAATCAGTTTAAACCGTTCGTCTTCAAAATAAGGTTTGATATCAATTCCTTTTTTCTCGAAATGGGTGATCAGCTTGGTTTTATATTCTTCATCGGGATTCGAAAAAGAAAAAACAGCACTACTGAATGCAGTTATGAATAGAACAGAGAGAATCAGGTTTTTTAAGCTAAAATGTGTCATAATGTGCCTTTAGTAGCGAATGCCAATGAGTATAATAAATTTGAATAAGAAATTAACGCCTGTTCATTTATTTTATTCAGGCTGGGCTGCGAAACTTATTTAGTTTTTTTGTGAGCAAGAAGTAATTCAACGGTTTTATCAATTCGTCTTTTTCTGGTTTCTTCTTTTTTGGCATCATGTATCCATCCAACATATTCCCGCTTGTGGCTAAAAGCCAGGTTATGGAAGAATTGCTTTGCATCAGGATGAGCTTCTAATTTTTTTTGAAGGTCATTTGGTGGAATTACTGTTTTGGTTTTGCGATCTACCCCCGGTGGGTCCTGGCCAAATTTCGAAGGTTTTTTTGAGGTCCCCTTTTCAACCAGGCTCATTACCGACCAGTCTTTATTGAGCGATATCAGTCGGTTTGGATTCAAACCAAATCCATTTACAATTTCCCAAATAATATCCCGGTTCAGATCAGAGCTTATAGAACCACTTTGTTTAGGATAAGCTATCCAAAGCTTTCCATTTTCGTTTCGTTGAGAGGCATGTTGTGGGAGCAGTGCACCAAGTTCAATCTTGTTTTCGATAAAGACTATGACAGAATCAAATTGTTCTTTTGAAGTAGAAACGGAAACATCAAGCCCATCAAACATCGGCTTAATGGTTAGAGGGCAGTTTAGTAGCAAAACTTTTTGGCTCTCTTTTATATTCAGTTTTTTGAGAAGTGTAAGGTCCATAGTTTTTTGGTTTGATTTATCCTGAATCTTATGTGCTCCATTTTGAGGTTCTTTCTAAAAACTCATCCACTATTTTCTGTTGGCCATCAGCCCTGGTAATTTCAGATAACCTCAACGCAGCTCCTTTTAATTTTTCAGGGAGCCATTCCCCGAACTTCAGTTTTGGTGCAGAAGAGTAATCAACTTTTCCATCTTTCTTCCATTGAGTAACATACAGGTAAGGCTCGTCAATCACAGAATCTGCAATAGCATAACCCACACTAAAGGACTGGGTGGCATTTCCGTCGTTATCAAACTTAAATGGGATGTATGTACCATGATCGAAATGATGTGGCCAGGTCCGTACCGGTGAAGCATGTTCATATTTTTTGGCAATTGCGTTACAAATCTGGTCAGCAAATGATCTGTGATTGCCCAGCTCTTGCAGAAGTTGAGTATCGATTTCCGGAAATGGTTTCCCGGAATCTGTTTCATGATCGGGGATATCATAATGAAGTTTCATTTCCAGATTCTCTGCATTCATCTGTTTTAGCTGCAGTGCCTGCTTTAGCCAGAGTAACCCTTCTTCCTTTGTTTTTCCAATGAGCTGGAGTGTAGCCAATTCGAAATTTTTTGGCCCGAATACCTTCAATGAAAATGAAGGAACATGTAAACCAACTTTTGCCCTATTGTTGATCAATCCTCCAAAAAAGCACTCAGAATCTTTTGCCCATTCCATATTAGTATGGCTGTCATCAGCTTGTTCTTCCAACAAATATTTTCCAGCAACAGCGATAAATTGAACAGCATGATGAAGTGCAGATTGAGCATGATTTATTTCATTCATCGAAAATTGTGAGGATATATTCATTTTATAACCCCGGCATATTCAATGCCCGTTAAATAGTGCATATCTCTTTTCCAGGTTACAAGATCGTATGGAGAAAATTCCTCAAAAGAAGTATGACCGCAGGCGCGGGCTAAAATTTTCATCAACTCTGTGGTGCCATGAAAGAAATTACTGAGCATAGCTGCGGATTTTTCGATTTCGAACCTGGCTCGTAATCCTCCTTTTTGAGTAGCAATGCCAACCGGGCAGTTATTGGTATTACAGGCCCTCATGCCGATACAGCCTATTGCTTGTATTGCCGAGTTTGAAACGGCTATTCCATCAGCACCCAGGGCAAGGGCTTTAGCAAAATCCGGCGCGGTTCGCAGGCCTCCTGTAATAATGAGGGTAACTTCATCGGATCCAACACCTTTGCTATTTAGGTAGTTTCGTGCTTTTGCAAGAGAGGGGATTGTTGGAATGGAAATATGATCCCGAAGTACAGTAGGGGCAGCTCCAGTGCCGCCGCCCCGGCCATCCAGTATGATATAATCGGCCTCTGCATCTAGCGCAAATTGGATGTTCTCTTCAATATGATTGGCGGAGAGTTTAAACCCAATAGGTATGCCACCGGTAAGTTCTCTTACTTCGTCACTCATTTTTTTGAAGTCGTTGGGGGTAACAAGGTCATCAAATTTTGGGGGAGATATGGCTGACTTACCTTCTTCGAGCTCCCGAACCTCAGCAATTTTTCCTTTTACTTTCTCTCCGGGAAGATGCCCCCCAACTCCGGTTTTTGCACCCTGGCCTGCTTTAAAATGGAAAGCTTGTACTTTGGTGAGTTTATTCATGGAAAAGCCAAACCTGGCGGAAGCGAGTTCATAAAAATAGCGGGAGTTTTCGGCTTGTTCTTCCGGGAGCATTCCGCCCTCGCCTGAGCATATTCCGGTGCCGGCCATTTCTGCTCCTTTGGCTAATGCAATTTTAGCCTCTTCAGAAAGAGAGCCAAAACTCATATCCGAAACAAAAAGTGGAATGTTGAGCTTAAGTGGTTTTTTTGCTTTTGGGCCGATTACTAATTCTGTGTTCACATCCACATCTTCGAATTGTGGAGAAGGAGATAACTGAGCTGTTTGAAATTGAATATCGTCCCAAACAGGGAGCATTTGTCTGCTTACTCCCATAGCATCAACCGGGCCGTGGGATCCCTCTTTCATTCTGGCGAGGGCAAGATGTTGAATCTGCCCGTTTAATGGTTCATCATCTGTTCCATGAATATCCTGATAATTACCCAGGTATTGATCGCGTTGATAAGGCTGCGGGTTTTTCTTTTCCCACTCCGCAATTTCATTTTCATCCACCCAAATTTTGCCATCCTCTACCCAGGAAGTAAAGCGGTGCAGTGATTCTTCATTGTTGTATTCACTTACTCCGGTTTTATATCGATAATCCCATCCATGTACTCCACAAATAAGGTTTTCTCCATCGATATGCCCATCGGCCAGCAAAGCACCCCGGTGGTGGCATCTTCCAAATAGTACTGAATGTTCATCTCCATATCGAATTATTACAAGGTCAACATTAGCTACTAAAGCATACGCCGGGGACAGCTCATCAAGCTTGTTCCAGTCACAAATAGAAGTTGGGTTCATTTAAGGTTGGTTAATTTTAAAATTGGCACTGTAAAGAAGGGAAATAAAGAGCAAAAAAAAAGCCTTCCATGGGTTAATTATGGAAGGCTTATGTACAATACGAATTATACATAATTTACAAAGTGATCTTTGAAGGACCTGCAAATCGGCGGGGTCAATTTAAGTTAAAGCCCCAGCAACTTTTTCCATTTTTGAATTTGTGCTTTTCTCTTGAGTGATTTTAACACCTCTTTAGGAAGCCCGCATTGTTTTTTTACTGTAACGATGTTTTTTTCAGGGTTTAAAATCCCCAGTTGGTTAATAAATCTGATAAAGTTTTTACGCAGATATTTTTTCCTGTTTTTTTCAAGGCATTCAATAATGGGTTCCCATTTGCTGAGTTCCGGGGAATATTCAATGGCAAGCCCGTCTGCATCAGATACATTTTCACTATTCAGGCACAGTTCTAGCTGATGCTCCAGGTCTTTTGGTAAAGGTTCCGGTCGCAGTAATTTTGGCCCATTTAGTTCCAGTCCATTTTTTTTGTAGGGGAAAAAACTTTTCCAGAGTTCACCTGATTGTGGGTCGTGATAGAATACTTCGAATGTTTTCTCATTTTTGCGAAGCGGTATCATCTGATTAATCCTCTCAACCTGTTCGTGGTAATTTAGAACGTACATAGCATCGTTGTCTTTTACAGCTTATAAACTAATCAGGATGATATGTTCCAATTTTTAAGATAGAGATGATAGTCGGGGCGACAGGATTTTCCCACAGGGATGGCTTGGGCAGAACCTGCGACCCCTCGGCCTCTCGCGCTATGGTGTAGTCACGTCCCAATGAACTGATTCAATTTTAAGATAAAGAACAAAAAAGAACAAAGAGGTTAAAACTCAAAATGGCCAGAACAGAAAAAAGCGAATTCCATAATGTGCCCCATTCTTGTAGTTGATATGGTAAACAGGCCTATTTAATTAGTGTCATTCTTTTTACAGATGATAAATTTCCTGCTTTAATGCGGTAGATATATATACCGGAAGCAAGGTTCGAAGCATTAAATTGTATAGAATGCCTTCCCTCTGCAAATCTTTGGTTTACCATCGTTGAAACTTTTTGGCCCAGCATGTTAAATACATCAATAGTTATTTGGCTGGATGTTGGAAGACTGAACGAAATAGTGGTGGTAGGGTTGAACGGGTTAGGATAATTCTGCTCCAGGTTGAAGGTTGAAGGAGTGGATAATTCTTCATCTTCATTAGATACTGCCATATTATCCAGTTCATATAAATAAATTGGAGTATCGCGATAGTTACGATCTGACGGTTGATACCCAAGAAAGTTAAGCCTTCCATCACCATTGTAATCACCTACCAATGGGAAATATTGTACATTAAGAAAAGCCGGAGAAGGATGGAGTGGTAAATTAGCATTAGGTGAATTATATATGACCGTAGCCAAGTCGGTAGGCGAATCTCCTATTTCATATAAAACCGCATTTCTAAATCCACTTCCTGGTACAAATAATAACTCATCGGCTCCATCTTCATTTAAATCCGCTACGGCTTTTAATAAAGCTCGTCCCGAAGCTTTGATGTACGTTTCTTCTCCAACAGTATTGGGTGTAAAAACATATTCCGAACGGATGGGTATGGTTGTATCAGGTTGGCCCGTAAATCCGTTTTTACCAAAAAAATAGGATAAAGCACCAACACCTTCATCGAACGCTTCATTAGCATGACGAAGTGCTTTTGCTGCTATATCTTTTTTACCGTCCCCATCAAAGTCACCGCTGGCTATATTGTTTACTCCGCCAAAGAGCCGTTGTCGATTTGTGATATTTGATGTGTCTGGCAACAATTCAAGATCAGGTCCTGTAAAACTAGGCAAGGCCGTATTTTGTCCATATAACACATAAATAACTCCACTTATAAACGGATTTACTTCAGCTAATCGGCTGCTATAAAATCTTCCTGGATCTCCGATTACAAAATCATCAATACCATCATCGTTGAGGTCACCTATTCCTTGTATAACAGTTGCTCCCCAATTGGTGCTCCCGCCTGTTGGGTCTGGAAATTGAGCGTTTAAGTCAAGGGTGATTTCTGGAGATGAAGAAATAGTAGTACCACCAAGCAGTATAAACACTTTTTCCTGTTCGTTGGAAGTTGGAACCGCGATACCCAGATCATCAAATCCATCATTGTTAATATCTCCTAAATTTGCCATCAGTTCTAATTTGTTTAACGCTGGTGAGAGCTCGGTTTGGCGAATAACATGATATGGAGTTACTAAATCTGAAAGACTGTAGAATCTTATTTCGGATTGATGTTCATTCTGATTTTGTGCCTTCAAAAGAACGGCAATTGATTTGTTGTCGGTACTATTGAAATACCCAGCTTGCACAAAGCTGAAGTCAAGCGTGTCGGGGTTTTCGATTTCTATAACACCTGGAGACTGATCATTGAATCCATTCATGATAAGAAGTTGAGATTCGCCATTCATACTTTGGAAGATTGCGAAATTATCAGTTCCATTACCTTTCAGATCTGAAAGATGAAATAGCCGTCGTCTGAATTTAATAGAAAAATCAGCAGTATTTTGAGTAATAAGTTCAGCTTCGAAAGTATTCGAACCATTCTGAGATTTAAAAACCACGTTGCCAAATTTTTCACGGGAAAAGATAGGCAGACTAAAAGTGTTAAACCCAGGTATAAAAATAGAATTCTCAGTATTTACCCCTAGAGAAAAATCAGAGCTAGGCAATATTTCTGAACTTGTAAATGATTTAATTGAAACTAGTGAGTTAGTAAGGCTGTCGTAGTTTATGACTTCGATGTTTTGAGTATTGTGGAATAAAATTTCCCCTCTGCTGTCGCCAGTTATATCTCCAAGTAATGATGGCTTTTTACTGATGCTTTCAAAAGTATTAGTGATTTGAATAGGTTCAGCAAATATAGAATCGGACACTGACAAACCTTTGAAAAAGTATGTGCCATCAAAAACAGTTTGAACAATTAGGTCAAGTGGGCCGTCTCCATCAAAGTCAGAAACCATTGAACTGTTCGGTATTAGTGGACCTCCTGGTACAATTTTCACTTCGGCTAGTGCAATACTATCAGGATTAACGTACTTGAACACCCGAAATTCAACTTCGCCAGTTTGTGGATTTCCAGCATTTACACCCACATGTACTGTATCGTTTTTAACAAATCTGTACAGGTTTGAAGGTTTTGATATAGTAGTAGGAGGAAGAATAGTTTCTGTATAAGAGATCGTCTCGAAAGTAGCAGCACCCAATATTTCGAAGTATTTGGTTTTACCGTCATCTTGATTGCTGAAAGACCCAAAAATATCCTCAAAGTTGTCGCCGTTCAGGTCTTGTCCAGCCAAAAAAGTCAAAGATCTTTTTTGAATGGATAAAAGAAAATTAGCTTGTGTACTGCTAACAGAAGTAAGCCCTGAAGCACTTCCTTGATATAGCGTTGCTTCTCCGTCAATGGCCTCACCAACTGCATCAGCAAAGCCATCTCCATTTAAATCACCTAATGGGTAAACGGTTGTGTATACAATCTCATCATATTCGGGTGACAAAGAAGTGCCGCCGTAAAAAAGCAATGATTTATTAACGGTTGTGCTAATATCGTTGTCTCTTTCATCGGGAGAGCTAAACTGTTTGACCATATCATCAACCCCATCTCCGTTTACATCCCCAATATTTATAAATGCCCCATGGGGGGTGAAATTGATTTTCGGATCGTTCCATGGAGTTTTGTTCCATATTTCATCAACCGGATCAAAGCTATCTACCAAAGATTTTGCACGTATCAGGTTTAGGTTTTTGAGTTGCGCGTCCTTTTCTTTATCAAGAGATAAGTAATCAACGATGTCTATATTTCCATTTTGTTGTGCAAAGCTGGTAATAGTTGTCGAAAAAATTGTAGCAAATAATAAAGTTAGTTTAAGTAGCATTCTGCCCATAAATGTATACTGTAGATAATTAGATTTAATTTGGTCAGCCAATGTACTGGTTTTGATAGTTTGATACTATAGGTGACAACTATCAATCGTAATTACTGAACAAAGTTAAAATCAGGGGTAAAAAGAAAAGGACTTAATTCGTTTTATGATAAAGGGCTTATCGTGTCGGGGCGACAGGATTTTCCCACAGGAATGGCTTGGGCAGAACCTGCGACCCCTCGGCCTTTCACGCTATGGTGTAGTCACGTCCCGAAGATCTAACGTACGTTTTTTCTCTGGTACTCTCAGGAGTAAAAACATATTCCGAACAGAAATAACATGGAAATGAGAGACTTTACTACTGACGTATTTTTAACGCTCAAATAACATCAGTACTTGAAAGAGATCAGTTCTGGCTCTCTTCTGTATAACATAACAGGAGTCTCAACACCTTTAATGTGTAGTTCCAACGGCTCTTTGTTTCCTTTCTTTGTGGCGAGAAAAGATCGTAGTGTACAAGGCGTTGGAAAATGTTCAGTACCTGTTTTATCTAAATGAGTGACTTCGGAGAACAGAGGTATCTTAGAGAGATATGGGTCATTTCCATCTTTTTGGATCACTTTCAATGTACCATCAATATGGTATAAAGATATTCCAAATGACGAATCAGGTGAAGCGTGTACTTTTTCATTAATAGGGTCAAGGTAATAGTGTTCTTCATCAGAATGAATGACAACCGTATAGTTTTTGAAGTAACCAACGCCTATACTGGCATCGTACTTTTTGTTTTGACTGAGATTTATTTCAGCAGGTATGGGTAATTCATATTCTTTGTGTGAGATAACCTGATTCAAAAATGTATAAACAGTGTCCGCATTTCCTAGTCCGGTTGCAGATAATGAAGTGATCCCAATAGCTTGCTGCGCTTGTTCATCTGCAAAGTACTCAGCGTATTTCTGTTTTCTTATCCCCATACTACCCTGATAGCCTAAATCTATCTTTGTATGTAATGATGCACCATTAACATTCAGCTTCGTAAGCGAGCTGTTATTGCCTGCGATGTTGAAATCAATTTTAATCCCCTCTCTTTCAAAATGATTTGATGACAGTGATAGGTTATGATTCGCAAAATCAATTTTCCAGTTGATCTTGTTAATTACGGAAGCACCAATTACTCCATCAATTGGATCACAAGGTAAAAACAAGTTAGTATCAACGATGTATGTTCCGGTATTGATAAACTCCGCTTGACCAATGGATAATTTTTGAATATTTCCAGCCCGCAATTGAGCTCGTTTATCATTTGCATCTCTTATTGATAAAGTACGGTTTAATTTAATGCCAGCTCTTTCAGCAAATTCTTCGTTTAATCCACTCAAAGAAAATCCGTTATCGAATAAAAAGCGCCCTTTAATATCATTTACTTCCGCTTCAATAATGATTAATTCACTATCAAATGAAAATGGTATGGTTTGCATCTCTTGAATTGGTTGCGCCAGATGCCCTTGCATACAGCTTACAGGAATTAATAAACAAATTAGTATAAGTATTTTCATGTGGCTTTTTTTCGTAACTCAAACTTTTTTCTATACGTTTTTCTCCAATAAGAAAAACCAGGTACTCCTATTGCCGCGGGCAACAACCATGACAACCAGCTATATTCAAAGTGGCTTAAATAGGTTGCTGACATTTGGACTGAAAATGCGGTTATTGCCGCAATATAAGCTCCACCCATAGTACCCATATGGTGATAGAACCACCATAGTTTTTCATCCATATCGTTCTTCCTGAAAATGCGTATGTCGGTAATAGCTATACCAGAGGTAAAGAATCCAAAAAGAATAAGGAGAATAATGTAAGAGGTTAACCCTACACCTTGCGATAAATAGTAGATAGCTGTTGCCCAGAAAGAAAGCCCGGCAATAAGGGTAATAATAGCCCCGGTCCAATCTATCCATGTTTGTTGGCCTGGTTTTTTTCGTTTGAGCACACGATAGCCTGTAAAGCAGTTGTAGAAACTGAAAACGCCAATTACTAACAGAAAAAAGTTAAACCGAAAGAAGGTGATAAGTAGCAGAGCGGTAATAAAGATTCCAAACATAGACCAGAAGAAAATAATCCCGGATTGATTATGAATTTTCCCTCCTTTTTTTACCACCATTGGAATGAACCCAGAGACAAGGCATATAGCTCCTAAAGCTACATGTGAGTATCGAATAATATCATGCATATTAATTGTATTAATTTTGCGCCTGAATACATGGTACAAAATTGATCTGCTATTGATGTGAGTAAGGGATGCGAAACAAATGAGAGGGATAGAAATTACTCTTCAAGGGATGAAGTGCAATAATAAGGGACGAATGACAAACTATGCAGGAAGTAGTGCCGTTTTTTTATTCATCTCCAGCCAGTTTTTGACAGCAGACACATAGGTTCTGGAGGCATTCAGCTTCATATCCAATGAGCGGAGGCACATCTCATATCCGGTTGAGTTTCCGTTAATGTGCTCTACTTTATTCATGTTGACAATAAAACTTCGATGGCAACGAATCAGAAAATCAAATTCCGATAGCGATTGCTGAACCTCTTTCAGTGTGATGCGCAATTCAGTAACTAAGCCATCCTCAAAATGGAGCTTAACATAGTTCTTGTTTGATTCTATATACAGAAGGGAATCTACATTAATGTTTTGGGCTTCTCTTCCAGCCCGGATATTCCAATTTATGGCTTTTGATTGTGATGGATTCATCGGTAAATGATCCACTACAGGCCGGGCTTTTTTTAATGAGCTTTTGAGCCTTTGATTGGATTTATAAAAATGAATAAAGGCAATAGCAAGCAGGCCAATAAGTACGGTAAGTCCTAGTATCATAAAATATAAGTCCAGGCTGGCTTTCTGATCATTCAGGTATAATAAATAAGCATAATTTGCGAAACTGATCGCCAGAATATTGAATAGAGATGAGGCGATGGATCTGGGGTTACGAAATGGTTGTTCTGATGTACTCCATGATGGAAAAAGAGTATAGAAGAGTATCATATTAAAGATACTTACCACGGCAGAGATAAGCCCAAATGTCGCGCTGTAAAAAATGGTTTCAAGCAGGCTCAAATAATCGCTGGAAGACAGGTATATAAAAACACTAAACCATACCAACAGGAATATGCCTATGGCGGATTTGTAATTCTTAATAAGATACCGGCTTAGTGTCATCTCATACTGGTTATTTACCCTGGCAAAGCTCTACTAAAACCCATTATTATCTTTGGGATGAACAAATGCCGAGAGTTTGTTATCGGCACCCAATGCATCAATCTCTGAAACTGCTTAAAAGGTTGTTTTTGAATATCCTCAGTACTTTTCCTATCTCTTCAAAAAGAAGACAGGTATCAGCTCTTCTGAGTATATCCATGCGTATTCATTGAATTAAATCGAGTTGGCTATTCTTATACAACAGCCACTACTGCACTTGTGTTACCAATTAAACTTGTCTAAACAAAAGTTTCCTGAATTGTCGGGGCGACAGGATTTGAACCTGCGACCCCTCGGCCCCCAGCCGAGTGCGCTACCGGACTACGCCACGCCCCGATGTGAATGGATAGCAAAGATACATGTTAAGCGTATTAAAACTCAACGTTCGTGATCATTTAAATCACGGTTTATTCTTGTTTCTCCTGGCAAAGCTCTACTAAAACCCCATTATTATCTTTGGGATGAACAAATGCCACCAACTTGTTATCGGCACCATTTTTGGGTTGTTCGTTTAACACCGTAAAGCCTGCTGCCCTTAACCGATCTAATTCGGCATAAATATCTTCTACCTCGAAAGCTACATGATGCATGCCCTCGCCCTTTTTATCAATGTATTTGGCAATTACAGAATCTGGTGTAGTTGCACCCAGCAGTTCTACTTTTGATTGGCCTGTGTTAAAGAAAGCGGTTTCAACTTTTTCACTTTCTACAATCTCCCTTTTATCGCAGGGCCTGTTTAAGATCTTTTGATAGATTTCGGTAGCAGCTTCCAGGTCTTTAACTGCTATTCCAATATGATCGATATGCATTGCTTAAATTTTAATTTTGATACAAAGTAGCTATTCAACATTTTAATTCCGACAGTAATAAACCACTCTTTTTGAAACAACTACATTTTTTTGCTCTCATTACAATTGCCGTTGTTGCCTGTAGCAAAGAACAAGGCCCAAGGCAGCATTATTTTCTAAAAGGATATGAACAGTTGCATTTTGTGGATTCCAACAATGTTCATGTACCCGTTTCAGCGTTTATGCAATGGAGGCAGTTAAACAGTACTCAAACTTATCAGGTGCTTGATAAGAACTTGCGTTTGGTTCACAAAAAAACCGGAGAAGGATACACAGGGCCTGTCAGAACGTTCCATTGGGGTTCCTACAATATTGAAGCACTTTTCGAAGACGGCTACATTTACCGAATGAGATACTGGCACTCAAATCGTCAATTAGGAATGGATGCAGATTACAAAACAGGTACAGGAACGGTATATGATCCTCATGGGCGGCTAACCATTTCCTGGACAAAAGATGAAATGCAGTACCGAAATCCGGTAACACAGCACCTCCGGCAGATTATTTCAGATACATTGACTTCGTACTTTGGTTCTGATGGAAGGATGAGCTATTACGCTTACCGGACTGACACTGCCTGGGTAAGCTTTTATCCCGACGGCAAACCGCGCTATTTTCTTCCTGTAGCAAGAACGGGGAACTTTAACGGGCCGGTAAAAAGGTGGTACAGAAATGGGCAGCTTAGGGCCGAGGGTACTTATACCAATGGCGAAGAATCTGGAATGTGGACAGAATATGATTCTCTCGGGAACATATTGCAGGAAGTGAATTATGACACTCTTCAGGACAACAACTAAATAAATCGAGTATGAGATTTTCCTTTCCTTCTATTAATGAAATTTTAAAAAGCAGCACTAATACAGTCAAACGATTTCCACTTGCAATTACTGCAGGGGTTTTTGGCAGCATTTGTGCAATTTGGTTTTTTGACCTTTCCCCTCAAGAGCAGCAAAACAGCCCGTGGTTATCTGATCTTATTTTTGTTTCTGGTTTGTCGATTTCTCTTTTTACCGGATTGAGTTTTTTTAGTGAATCAAAATCCTGGAATAATTCTAAAACATGGTTGTTACGATTTTCAGGCCTGGCCCTGATAACGATTTATTATTTTCTCGGCCAATCTATTACAGAAGGTGCCGATCAATACGCATACCGGTTGCTGTTACTGCTTTTAGCTACTCATTTGTTTACTTCTTTTTCAGCGTTTATTGGCCGGGGCACTATCGAAGAATTCTGGGGATTCAATAAAACCCTTTTCCTGAATATTCTCACTTCTGCAATGTATAGTGCCGTGTTGTTCATGGGGCTAAGCATTGCATTATTATCCATCGATAACTTATTGGGTTTCCATGTTAAACAAGACAGATACTTTCAACTTTGGATTATCCTGGTTGGTGTATTCAATACCATATTTTTTCTGGCAAAGGCTCCAAAACCCGGTGCATTCGGGCCATCTGTTACCGAGTATCCTAAGGCACTGAAAGTATTTGTACAGTACGTGCTCATTCCGTTGGTATCAGTATATATTCTTATTCTGTACAGCTATTTGATAAAAATTCTTTTCCAGTGGGAATTACCTACCGGCTGGGTGGCAAATTTGGTTCTGAGTTTTTCTATAGCAGGAATTTTTTCTTTGTTGCTGCTACATCCGATAAAAGACGAGGTTGGGAATAAGTGGATACGGCTCTACTCAAAATTGTATTATGCAGGATTAGTACCTCTGGTGGTTTTGCTTTTTGTTTCTATCGGTACAAGAATTTCGGAATATGGGGTTACTATCAACCGTTTTTTTGTTGCAACTCTTGCTGTTTGGCTTGCGGGTATTGTCATCTATTTCATTTTCAGCAAAGCAAAAAATATAAAAGTGATTCCTGTATCGCTTTGTCTTGTGGCTCTCAGTATTTCGCTTGGGCCAATGAGTGCTTTTTCAGTTTCGGAGAGGAGCCAAACAGGCAGGATATCTGAGATATTGAGTTCGATTGATTTACTGGACGAGAGCGGAAAAGTTTTGAAAAGCGAGAAAGAAGTATCTTTTAACGATCGTAAAAATCTTTCATCCGGAGTTAAATACCTGGTAAGCAATCACGGCATCCAATCGTTGGATGAGTTCTTTGAAATGGATCTGGCCACACACCTGGAAATGGAGAATAAAACATCAGCGTATTCAAAATCTGTAGAGATACTAAGTTTAATGGGCATGGAGTATCTGAACTATTGGGAAGGGGAAAAAGATCATGATTATTTTGACTTTTATACCAGCGAACAGCTTGTGATTTTGATAGAAGGTTACAACTATTTTTTAGGCGATGTGGAACTGTTCATGAACAGTGATTCAACATTTAAAACAAAAGAATATGTGCAGAGTACCTGGAAGGTATCTTACAGAAAAGAAGAAAAGTTGTTGTTTATCGAGAACACAGAAAGCAGCAAGAATATTGAGGTATCGCTTTTGCCTGTGGTTGAAAAATTACTGTCCAGGAATTTAAACAATTCATCTGTAGTACCACCGGAGGACATGATTTTTGAACAAGAGAATGATGAGATGAAAGTGAAGATATTGCTTACCCGCATAAGCGGTTCAGCACAAAGAAAGAATATCAACAGTATGAGGTTTGACCTGTTTATTGCAGATAAATAGATTATAAAGAATGAAGCATCATCCAATTTCATCTCCGCAAAAATATCCTTTTTGGCTGAAATCGTCCGTAACCCTGGTCGGTTTGTCACTTCTTTTCGTAATTCTGAGTTACGGGAAATTTATTCTGATGCCGCTGGCGTTTGCTGCATTTCTTTCGATGCTGCTAAGCCCGGTAGTAAACAAACTGGAAAGCTGGAAGCTGGGAAGAGCACTAAGCATTATAGTTACATTACTTCTGGTACTTATCATTCTTGCGGGAATTATTTCTCTCATTTCAGCTCAGTTTGTGCAATTTTCGGAGAGAATTCCTGAGGTAACCGAACGATTGAAAACAGTAACGGCAGATGGTATTGGGTTTCTGGAAAATACATTGGGAATTTCGGAAGCGCAGCGTACTGATTACTTGCAGCAAGGCTTAAGTAACCTGATTGATAAAAGCGGGCAGTACGTGGGTTCGGTGGTAAGTGCTACTACCAGTGCATTCACGTTGATGTCGCTGCTTCCGATTTTTGTGTTTTTTATGCTTTATTACAAAGAAATGTACCAGACCTTTTTCCGGAAACTGTTTGAGCGAAAAGGGGAAAACACTATGGTTGACGGGGTATTAGAAAATGTGCAGGAAGTAACTCAGAATTATTTGGTCGGTATGCTTACTGTAATTGGGATTCTTGCCGTGCTAAATACCACCGGCTTATTTTTGATCGGGCTGGAACATGCCATCTTTTTTGGGGTGTTCGCCTCGCTGATGGCGGTAATACCTTATATTGGTATTATTATTGGAGCTTTGCCCCCGCTACTGTTTGCATTTTTGTTGGGAGATTCCCTGATTACTTCGTTGTTGGTTATAGCCGTGTTTGGCACGGTCCAATTCCTTGAAGGTAATTTCATAACTCCACGAATTGTGGGTTCCAAAGTATCCATTAACCCGTTTATGGCTATGCTGGCATTAATCATTGGGGGAGAACTTTGGGGCATTTCTGGCATGATCTTATTTGTACCGCTGATTGGAATCCTCCGTGTGATCTTTGAACAGATTGAAGCCCTGAAGCCTTATGGGTATTTGTTGGGAAACAGGATTGAGTATTAAATTTATTTCTTAATCTGATAATAAGTCTTACTTTCCTTACTCATAGTAAGAAAAGCAAGACTTATGCCGTCAGCAACTATCACATCAAAAGGTCAGGTTACTATTCCAAAAAAAATCAGAGACCAGCTTCAGTTAAAACCAGGTGACACGATCAATTTTGAAATTGATTCTCCATCAACTGCAAAAATTAGTACAGAAAAAAAGCATCACTCCGAGATCTTTGGAAAGTTTAGTTATAAAACGAAAGAAGCATTTACTGTTGAGGAGATGGATGAAGGTGTTGCAGAGTATTTTAGAACCAAATACAAAGCCGAATAGTGATTGGAGCGGATACCAATTTACTGGTTAGATTAATAATTGATGATATTCCGGAACAGGCTCAAAAAGTAAATGAATTGCTTAATGACGGTATAACTCTGTATGTAAATGAAGTGGTTATTTCTGAATTGTATTGGGTTTTAACATCAATCTATAAATTTACAAAAAACGAATTTATAGAGGCTGTAGATGACTTAATTGAAACTCAGAGTATCACTTTTTTTAATGTTAGAACTATCACCGAGGCACTTACTTATTTTATTAATTCCTCTGCGGGTTTTACAGATTGCCTTATACATGCCATAAATCAATCTCAAAAACTTACAACAGCAACATTCGACCAAAAAGCTTCTAAACTCAAAGGAATGAAATTGTTGAAATAAGTTATCTCATCTTAAAAAACTTCACTACTTCCTCAGCACTTTTTGTATTCAGTACTCTTTCCTTTTCGTACTTTCCTTTGCGGGCAATTTTTACTCCGTAGGTAGTCAGGTCAATGCCGTCAATGGTATGGGCATCGGGGTTAATGGAAGTCATCATACCTACTTCCTTAGCTTTGTTTCCAAACTTCCAGTCCAGATCTAGCCGGCGCGGGTTGGCATTAATCTCAATCGCTGTATTGTGTTCGGCGGCCAAAGCAACAAGTTCGTTCAAGTCGATTTTACTTTCCTCCCGTTTCAACAATAAACGTCCGGTAGGGTGTCCAATAATTCGGGTATATGGATTTTTGATAGCATTCCGGAATCGTTCCATCATTTGCTTTTCCGGCATTTCCAGTGATTGGTGTACGCTTGCAATTACAAAATCGAAACCTTCCAGGATGTCATCTTTGTAATCCAGGCTTCCATCAGCCAGAATATCCGATTCAATTCCTTTAAAGATCACAAAGTTTTTTCCGGTAGATTTAAACTCATCATTTAGTTCATCGATTTCATCCCACTGCCGTTTTACTTCATCGGGTTTTAACCCTCCTGCATAGGCTGCTGTTTGGGAGTGATCGGTAAGGCCTAAATATTCATAACCACGTTCCATACATGCTTCTGCCATTTCCCGTATAGAGAATTTGCCGTCACTCCAGGTACTATGAGCATGGATCACTCCGCGAATGTCTTCATCAGTAACCAAATCGAGTATTTCCTGATTTTCAAAGATCTCAAATTCCCCACGATCTTCCCGAAGTTCAGGAGGCACAAAATTCAAATCCAGCATCTTGTAGATATCAGATTCTGTTTCGAAATTTTGTGGAGCATTCCAGTTGGTTTCACCGTTTTCTTCCAGTTTATATAAACCATATTCATTTAAGCTCATTCCTCTGTCTCTGGCTCGCGAACGCATCTCCACATTGTGTTCTTTGCTTCCTGTAAAATACATAAGGGCTGCAGCAAAGTTTTTGGGCTTAACAATTCTCAGATCCACTTGTCGCCCCTCGACGGTGCGAACGGAGCTTTTGGTATCACCTTTTCCAAGAACTTCTGTTACCCGGCCATGGCTTGTAAATACATCAAAGAGATCTGGGATATGTTTTTCATTTGCTCCGATCAGGATGTCAATATCTCCGATGGTTTCTTTGGCCCGGCGTAATGATCCGGCTACTTCAATTTGCTGAACACCTTCAAGATCTTTTAGGCTGGCAAATATATCATCAGCGATTTTAGTGGCTTCATCAAGTCTGCAACGCTCATCATATTTTTCCATCCACTCAATGGATTTTTGGATCTTCTCAGCAGATTTGCCGCCAAGCCCGGGAAGTTTTGCAAGTTCTCCATTATCGATCAGCTCTTTTAACTCTTCAGTCTCAGTAATACCAAAAGTCTCATGGATTTTCAGGATATTCTTTGGCCCAAGCCCTGAGATCTGTGTCCATTTTAATAAACCCGGTGGAATTTTTTCACGAAAAGCTTCAAGCACGGGCATAGTTCCGGTTTCAGCATAAACGTAAATATCTTCAGCAATCGATTTCCCAATCCCTTTAATGTCAGTCAGGGTTTTATTGTCAATATATTCGTTGATGTCGTCGTTGAGGCCATCGATAGTTTGTGCAGCTTTATCAAAAGCAATGGCTTTAAAGCGGTTCTCTCCAGCTAATTGCATAAGCTGAAATACTTCTTTGAGTTTGGAGGCTATATCCTGGTTATTTGGCATATTTCTTTCTTGTTGTCACAAAAGCACAAATTTTTAATTGAATTATTTTTGTGTTTTAGTGGCTTGTTTTATTTCAGTAAAACTTCTTGAAAATGGTTGTTCATTGGGAAAGTAAGCTGTAAAATCCATCCATGAAAAAAATTGATTATAAAAAGCTGTTATTTCTTTTTTACTCTGCTTTTTTAGCCATGGCTTGTGTTCCATCAGAAGAACAGAGAGCTGAATACAAAGCAGACATTCAGGCGATTATGGAGGACTGGCATGACGCTGCCGCTGAAGCTGACTTTGATCGGTATTTTGGATATTTCGCTGACTCAACTTCAATTTTTATGGGTACTGATGCTACCGAAAGGTGGACGGTTAGCGAATTCAAGGCGTTTAGTAAACCGTATTTTGATAGAGGAAGGGCATGGAATTTCACTCCTCTTAATCGATATGTTTATCTCTCTGATGACGGTCACACTGCATGGTTTGATGAAGAACTTTCAACTCCAAATCTTGGCCCAAGTCGTGGAACGGGAGTGTTAGTACTCAAGAATAATGCATGGAAAATTGCTCATTACAATCTTACCGTTCCAATTCCGAATGCCATTATGGATGATGTAAAAGAGCAAATTGAAAAAGAACTCAACAAAGAAAATTAAAAATTAAGAATTGTAGATACCCCTATTCTTAATTTTTAATTCCTAATTTTTAACTCTACGAAATGAATCGAAGCATAAAAACCTTTTTCCTTCTTCTAATTGTATCAACAACTGCTTACGGGCAATTGAAATCACCTGCTGAATTTCTTGGCTATGAACTGGGTGAACAATGGACTCCTCATCACAAAGTGCAGGCTTATTTTTTGCATGTAGCTGAAAACTCTGATATGGTTACCCTTGAGAAATATGGTATGACTTATGAGGGTAGAGAGCTTGTTATTGCAACAGTTTCATCAGTTGCAAATCAGGGTAGAGTTGAGGAGATACGTTCCAACAATTTAAAAAGAGTTGGCTTTATCGATGGAGAACCAACTGCTGATAAAACCCCTATTGTTTGGCTGAGCTATAACGTGCATGGAAATGAAACATCATCCAGCGAAGCAGCAATGAATACCTTGTACAAGTTGATTACGGAAAATACAACCTGGCTGAATGAAGTAATAGTGGTCATGGATCCTATGATTAACCCGGACGGAAGAGATCGGTATGTGTACTGGAACAAATCTGTTACAGGTGTACAGTACAATGCAAATCCTGAATCCAGGGAGCATAGCGAGCCGTGGCCGGGAGGCAGAACAAATCATTATTATTTTGATTTGAACCGTGATTGGGCCTGGCAAACACAGATTGAGACGCAGAATAGAATTCAGGCTTATTTATCATGGATGCCACATGTGCATGTCGATTTTCATGAGCAGGGATATAACTCACCGTACTATTTTGCTCCGGCTGCCAAACCATACCATACTGCGATTACAGATTGGCAAAGTGAATACCAAACTATGATCGGTAAAAATCACACTAAGTATTTTGACCGGGAAAACTGGCTGTATTTTACTCGCGAAATCTTTGATCTGTTTTATCCGAGCTATGGAGATACCTGGCCTACATTCAACGGCGCAATTGGCATGACCTACGAACAAGCCGGGCACAGCCGTGGAGGATTAGGAGTAAGAACCGCTGAAGGAGATACACTTACTTTATGGGATAGGTTAACCCACCATACAACAACAGGCCTTTCTACAGTAGAAATCACAGCTCAGAATAAAGAACGGGTAGTGGATGAGTTTGCTTCCTATTTCAGAAATACACGCGAAAATGGAACCGGTGAGTACAAAGCATTTGTAGTAAAGAAGTCTGGCAATCCGGATAATGTAGCACGGCTACTTCAGTACTTGGTGAAGCAGAATATCGAATTTGGTGAGGCAACTTCTGCCAGCAGAGTGGAAGGTTATGATTATTCAACTGGTGAAACCGGAAGGGTTAATGTGGAGGCAGGTGATTATGTGATCAGTACTTTCCAGCCACAAGGAACATTGGTGCGTGTGTTGTTTGAGCCAAAACCGGAATTGGAAGACTCGTTAACCTACGACATTACTGCCTGGGAAACACACTATGCCTATGGCTTGGAAGGCTATGCTGTGAAAGGGAATCTTAAGTACCAACCAGTTTCTAATATAACCACATCAGAAATTTCGGCTTCTATAAATAAGCCGTATGCGTATTTGGCAAAATGGAACTCACTGGATGATTTGAAATATTTAGCAGCATTATTGAAGCAGGGAATTAATGTAAGATATGCTGAACAGGAATTTGTGATGAATGATAAAAAGTATGGCCGTGGAACATTGGTTATCACAAGAAATGGGAATGAGAAATTGGGCGATGCTTTTGACCGAATTGTTAAGAATACAGCGGATCAATTAGGAAGGTTCATTACTCCGGTTTCAACAGGTTTTGTAAGCTCAGGTAAAGATTTTGGTTCATCTTCGGTTCGTTTTGTTAGCGCACCAAAAGTTGGATTGGTTGCGGGGGATGGCACGAGCTCAAATATGGTAGGGCATATTTGGCATTACTTTGATCAACAAATTGGATATCCGGTAAATCTTGTCAACAAAGATGATCTGCGCTTTGTGGACTGGAACGAATATGATGTAATGATTATGCCTTCGGGTTCTTATGGAAGTACTTTTAATGAAAACGGATTAAATGATCTGAAAGAATGGATTCGTGGAGGGGGCACATTGATTGCAGTTGGTGGAGCAAACGGATTCTTAGCCGGGAAAGACGGATTTTCATTGAAAAGAAAATCGAACGATAACGGGGGTAAGAAGGAAGATGAAGATCCTGCTGAAAAACTTAAAAAATATGGCGAGGTTTCCAGAGCGTCTGCTTCAAGGCTGAATGCAGGATCTGTTTTTGAATTGACAATGGATAACACACACCCATTAGCATTTGGATATGATGACACATATACGAGTTTAAAACTTGGTTCTTTCGGGTATGAATACCTTGAGAATGGCTGGAATGTAGGAGTAGCTAAGCCTGGAGCTCATCGAAGTGGTTTTGTTGGCATTGAAGCAAAGAAAAGCCTGGAGCACACACTTTCTTTTGGTGTACAGAATATGGGTGCCGGACGTGTTGTGTATATGATTGATAACCCGCTTTACAGAGGGTTCTGGCACAACGGAAAGCTGTTATTTGGCAATGCAGTGTTTTTTGTAGGGAATTAACCCGAAGAGTGCTGGCTCTATTTTTGAGCCAGTTCAGCTTCACTGGCAATATATCCAAAAGAAGCCCAATTGCTTCCTTTATAAACTTCTTCCCAGATAGAATACGCACGACCTTTTCGTCCGTTTATAAAATGCCAGTTTCCAATTCCATAACCTACCGTAGCATTGCTTAGTGCATCAGAGTCTTCATCAAGGAGCATTTCGGGATCGAACTCTCCTTTAAAAACCAGCAGCAATTTATGGTAGCTGTTATTTTCAATGATATCCATGTCGGTTTCAATGGGCTCGATAATTTGTCCTGCAAATTCATCTTGTCCATTTCGGCGCAGGCTCATGTAATACCAATATAAGGCGGCTACCAGCATATCATTATTGGTACTGGCTTTGATGCATTCGTTATATGCATTTTGTGCTTTCTCAAAATCTCCGGTTAGGTAATAAGCCAATCCAAGATGATACCAGATATTGGTATGCAAGCTGCTGGTTGGTTTGTTTTGTGTATTAGGTAATCCATCCTGCTCCACAATATCTTCGGTGCCTTTGATTAACTCCACTGCTTTTTCAAAGTCTTGAATGGCGTAATCTAAAGCCCGGAGAGAAATGTACCGATGTCCCCGGTGGCGATATAAAGCTGGTTCTTCTGGTTTTTTTGCAATTGCATCAGATAACAGTTCTATTGCATTGCGATATTCGCCGTTATACCCCAGTAATCGAGCTCTCCAGATTAGTTCATTTATTTCATCAGAAACCTGGATCAAAGAATCTATTCTGGTTGTGAGTGTTTCGGGTAATGTATTTGAACTGGTTTGCAATGTATCTCCCAGAAGCGAAACAGTTTGAACTCCATCCGGAAGGGAAGTAAAATCTGGTTCAGAAGAGGTGCAATTCAGAAGTAATAAAGAAAAAAGAGCAGCGACAAATAATCTCATAGTTTAGCTATTTAGGATCAGGAGTTTTTGAAGGTAACAAATAAGAGTACTATTTATCGAGGTGATATCTCAGTGCCATCTTAATACAAATCATCAGTTCGGTTTTTGGCAGCGGTTCATCTGCCGGAAAAACAATTGCGCGGTTTCCTTCAAACTCTAATTCATTTCTAAACATTCTTCTGTAATTTTCTACCAGGCTGGTATTGCAACTCACATACATCCCAATTTGATCCGGGCTTCTTTCTTTCCAGTCGATACGAATAGTGGTTCCACTCTTTGGTTTCTTGGTTAAATAAGAAGGTTCTCCCCATTTTAGTGTTTCTTCCAGTTCCCCAACTCCTTCAGTAGTTTTGGCTACGTCATAGATCAATGCACGGAGCTCCCGCATCTTTGGTTTAATATGACCAGGATAGGAGTCGAATTTATGTTGTACAATTTGTTCCATATTAAAAACTCCATTTCCTGGTGGAGAATGTCAATTGGAAATTCAAAAATAAGCTGCACAAAAATAAGTTTTGATCTCCTCTTGTTTTAAAAGTATCAATTTCTCATTTTCTGGCATGCAAAAATCTCTTGCACATAGAATTGAACGAACTGTTCGGCGCATCCGGCGGCGGCGGTAAGCTATATATTTTGGTTGCTGGCTAAGCAACTCCCGTCCTTAATCACTCAATTCTAACCACCCTTCGGGGATTTCTCTTTTTAACATTATGACAATTTCAATCCTTTTTGGTACAAAAAACCACAGTACTTACGCAGAAGAAATCTGTTCACTTATCGAACATGCTGCAAAACAAAGGGGTACTGGTATTGCAAAAAGAAAGCCTTCTTATATAAAAACCAAGTTCGAAAATGAGAATGCTGTTATTGCTTTAGATGGAGATCAGTTAGTAGGGTTCTGTTATGTCGAGGTTTGGGAAGACAAAAAATATGTGGCCAATTCTGGCTTAATAGTTCATCCTGATTACAGGGGACAGGGGCTTGCAAAAAAGATAAAAGCGAAAGCATTTGAACTTTCCAGAGAAAAATACCCCGGTTCAAAACTATTTGGAATTACTACCAGCCTCCCGGTAATGAAGATCAATTCGGAACTGGGTTATAAACCGGTCACATTCTCAGAATTAACTCAGGACGAAACATTCTGGAATGGTTGCAAGAGTTGCCCGAACTATGACATTCTTACCCGAAATAACCGAACAAATTGTTTATGTACAGGAATGCTGTTTGATCCAAACCGTCCAAATGATAAAACAAAAGAAGAAAAGGAAATTGTTGATCATGAATAAAAATAAAAAAGTTGTACTCGCATTTAGTGGCGGATTGGATACTAGCTACTGCGCTATTTATCTGGCAAAGGAAAAGGAGTATAAAGTGTATACCGCTGCAGTAAATACGGGAGGATTTGATGAAACCGAACAAGAAGAACTTGCACAAAAGGCCAAAGAGCTTGGAATAGAGAGCCATATTTGTATTGATGTTGAAAAAGAGTTTTATGAGAAAGGGATCAAATACCTGCTTTTCGGGAACGTATTAAAAAATCATACGTATCCACTTTCTGTAAGTGCAGAAAGAGTTTTTCAGGCAGTAGCTATAGCTGAATATGCCAAAGAAATTGGTGCGGATGCTATTGCACATGGGAGCACCGGAGCTGGAAATGATCAGGTTCGTTTCGATCTCATTTTTAATGTGCTTGTTCCTGAAATGGAGATCATAACGCCAATCAGAGATATGAAGCTGAGCAGAGAAGAGGAAGTGGAATTTCTTAAAAATCATGGAGTAGAAAAAGAATGGGCCAAAGCTAAGTACTCCATCAACAAAGGATTGTGGGGGACCAGTGTTGGAGGAGCTGAAACATTAACTTCTCACCAAGCATTACCAGACGAAGCATGGCCAACAAGTTTAGTTAATGGCGATGAATTAATAGTTGAAATAGGTTTTGAAAACGGGGAGCCAATTTCAATCGATGGAAAGAAAAGTGATTCTGTTTCAATAATAAAACGACTAACAGAAATAGCAACTCCTTATGGAATTGGAAGAGATATCCATGTGGGTGATACTATTATCGGAATAAAAGGCCGTGTTGGTTTTGAGGCAGCTGCACCGCTTATTTTGATAAAAGCACATCAGTTATTAGAAAAGCATGTGCTTGGGAAATGGCAGATATACTGGAAAGATCAATTAGGAGAATGGTACGGGATGTTGATGCACGAAGGGCAATACCTGGATCCGGTAATGAGAGATATTGAAGTATTTCTGGAGAATACACAGCAAAAAGTCACAGGAAAAGTAATAGTAAAGCTGGAACCTAAAAGATTCGAGCTCATTGGCATTGAATCAGACTACGATCTCATGCAATCAGGCCACGGGCAGTATGGAGAAATGAATCAAAGCTGGAGTGGTGAAGATGTAAAGGGCTTCACAAAGATTTTTGCTAATTCAACACTCATTCAACAATCGGTACAGAACAATGATTAGAGTAGGAATAATTGGTGGAGCCGGATACACGGCAGGAGAATTAATCAGAATTCTGGTTAATCATTCTGAAGCAGAAGTTGCTACAGTATTGAGTACAAGTCATGCAGGAAAGAAGCTGATTGAAGCTCATCCCGATTTGATAGGAGAAAAAGAAATGGTATTTGAAGCTGAGCTTAGCGAAGAAGTAGATATCCTGTTTCTTTGCTCAGGCCATGGAAAGTCTAAACCCTTTTTAGATGAGAATAAGGTTTCTGATAAAACTAAGATTATTGATCTGAGCAATGACTTCAGGTTAAAAGAAAGCGGACAGAGTTTTGTTTATGGATTGCCGGAATTGAACAGAGATGAAATTTCCAGTGCATCAAAAATTGCAAACCCAGGATGTTTCGCAACATGCATTCAGTTATGCCTGCTTCCTCTGGCAAAGCATAATTGCATGAAAGAAGATATTCATGTTTCAGCGATAACCGGAAGTACAGGTGCCGGGCAAAGCTTGTCAGAAACCACTCACTTTAGCTGGAGAAGCAATAATGCTTCGATGTATAAAGCATTTACTCACCAGCATCTGGGAGAGATCAATCAAAGCATTAACCAGTTACAACCTGGTTTCAAAAACTCCATTCATTTCATTCCGTTCAGAGGGGCATTTACCAGAGGAATTTTAGCAGCTTGTTATTTGAAATCAGATTTGGACGTGGGAGAAGCACAGCAGTTATTCAGGGAATTTTATCGCCCGCATCTTTTCGTTCAACTATCTGAAAACCCGGTGGATGTAAAGCAGGTGGTAAACACCAATAAGGCAATTCTTCATCTTCAGAAAGAAGGAGATCAGTTGCTGATAACCGGAGTGATCGATAATCTGATAAAAGGAGCATCCGGTCAGGCGATACAAAATATGAATCTATTGTTTGGGCTGGATGAAAGCACCGGGCTAAACCTGAAAGGAGGAGTCTTCTGATGAATCTATTCGAAGTGTACTCTTTGTTTGATATAGAGCCGGTTAGAGCTGAAGGCAATTATGTATTCACTCAAGATGGAACAAAGTATCTGGATATGTATGGAGGTCATGCTGTGATATCTATTGGCCATTCACACCCAGACTATAAAAATAGAATAACTAAACAGCTTAATAAAATTGGGTTCTACTCGAACTCTGTTCCGATCGGAATTCAACAAGAAATGGCTGAAAAGTTAGGAGAGCTCTCTGGCTATCCTGACTGGAATTTATTTCTCTGTAATTCCGGAGCTGAAGCCAATGAAAATGCGTTGAAAGTTGCATCTGCTTATAACCAAAGAAAGAAGGTTTTTGTTTTTGAGAAGGGTTTCCACGGCAGGACATCTCTTGCCGTAGCTGCTACAGATAATCCAAAAATCCTGCTCCCGGTAAATGAAGGCGCCGAAATCATCAGATTACCACTTGAAGATTTTGATGGTGCAGAATCAGTTCTTTTACAGCAGGATGTTTGTTGTGTCCTGATCGAAGGAATTCAGGGAGTTGGAGGAATTAATATTCCGACCATTAATTTTTTGAGTCATTTGAGAAAATTATGCGATCAGACAAATACGGTTCTAATCCTTGATGAAATCCAGTCTGGTTTTGGGAGAACAGGAAAGTTCTTTGCACATCAACATTCAGAAGTAGTTCCGGATGTTATCACAATTGCCAAAGGGATGGGAAATGGCTTTCCGGTTGGTGGGGTAATGATTCACCCCAAATTTAAAGCTCAACCCGGAATGCTGGGCACTACGTTTGGAGGAAATCATCTTGCTTGTTCAGCAGCTCTTGCGGTTTTGGAAATTATCGAAAAGGAATCACTGATCGAAAACGCTGATAAGATTGGTGCGTATCTGAAAGAGGAGTTGATAAGTATTCCACAGGTAAAAGAAGTACGCGGCTTAGGTTTGATGATAGGAATAGAATTTGATTTTGAAATCGCAGATTTAAGAGATGAGCTTTTGTATTCACATCATGTTTTTACAGGTTCCTCTTCCAATAAGAAAGTTCTTCGGTTACTTCCTCCTCTTGGAATTAAGAAACATGAAGCAGATCAGTTTCTGAACGCATTGAAGGAGGTATTATCATGAAGCAGTTTTTTTCGATCGATGATGTATCAGACTTAAAGCAGCTGCTCGAAGAAGCTAAAGTTGTAAAAGAGAACCCGTTTGAGCTCAAGGGAAACATCAGGAACAAAAGTATTTGCTTACTTTTTTTGAACCCAAGCTTAAGAACAAGACTTAGCTCACAAAGAGCGGCTCAAAATCTGAGGGTGAATGTGACCATTTTTGATGTAGGCTCCGGAGGGTGGCAACTCGAATTTACTGACGGAGCTATAATGAATAGCGATAAAGCAGAACATGTAAAGGAAGCCGCCGCTGTAATTGGTACTTATTTCGATCTGATAGCAATCAGAGCTTTTGCAAAACTGGAAGACAAAGATTACCAGGAACAGGTTTTGAGTCAATTCATGAAGCATTGTCCGGCTCCGGTAGTAAACTTAGAGTCTTCAACCAGGCATCCGTTACAGGCTTTTGCTGATCTGGTCACGATTGAAGCATATAAGAAAACCAAAAAACCGAAAGTGGTTTTGACATGGGCTCCGCATCCAAGAGCACTTCCTCAGGCGGTTGCGAATTCATTTTCTTTATGGACTCAAGCTGCCGGCTATGATCTGACTATTGCTCATCCGGAGGGATACGAATTGGCACCCGAATTTTCAGGGAATGCAAAGGTCGAATATGATCAAAGAAAAGCATTTGAAGAAGCGGATTTCATTTACGCAAAGAACTGGAGCAGTTACTCAAATTATGGGGAGATTCTTTGTAAGGATTCAAACTGGATGGTGAGTGAGGACAAAATGAAACTCACTAACAACGCAAAGTTTATGCATTGCCTGCCGGTTCGAAGAAATGTGGTTGTAAGTGATGCCGTGATCGACAGCAAAGACTCGCTGGTTGTTGAACAAGCAGAAAACAGAATTGTATCCGCTCAAACCATCTTTAAAAGATTATTGTCATGAAGGAAGCAGTAAGAATCATAAAGATTGGTGGAAAAGTTATTGACGATCAGGTAAAGCTGAATCAGTTTTTGAGTGATTTTGCAGAAATCGAAGGACCGAAGATACTGGTTCACGGTGGAGGGAAGATCGCATCACATGTAGCTTCAAAACTTGGTATCGAAACCAAAATGGTAGATGGAAGAAGGATAACAGATCCGGAAATGTTGGATGTGGTAGCTATGGTTTATGGCGGTCTGGTAAACAAGAGAATAGTTGCGAAGCTCCTGGCATTAGGGGTAAACGCATTGGGCTTATCGGGCACAGATTTAAATGTAATCTATTCTAAAAAACGAAACCCAAATCCGACTGATTTCGGTTTGGTTGGAGATATTGAATCAGTGAATGGACCCGTGTTGATTGATTTATTAGCTAAAGGTATAACTCCGGTATTAGCGCCACTTACTCATGACGGAAATGGTCAATTACTCAATACCAACGCTGATAACATTGCCGGATATGTTGCGATGGAGCTTGCAACCGAAGCTAAGTTGGAACTCGATTTTTGTTTTGACCTGGAAGGCGTGATGAATGAAGGTAAATTGATCACCCAAATGAACCTTCTTCTTTACCGTCACCTTAAAGGAGTCGGCGTTATCAAAGATGGGATGATTCCTAAACTGGATTTGGGATTTCAAGCTTTGAAAGCGGGAGTGAAGTCAGTAAGAGTTGTAGGAAATGAGTTTGTAAAAGAAGCTCAAAAAGGAACGAGGTTAATAAAATGATCGATCCTGATTTATCAAATAAAGCAATTGCTCTATTACAGAAGCTTATCTCCGTGCAGTCCTATAGTGGAGAAGAAGCTAAAACTGCAGATTTAATCGAAGATTATTTAAAAGAACATGGCTTTTCTCCACAACGGAAGAAAAATAATGTGTGGGCCCAGGCATCAGAAAAAGATGCTGGTAAGCCAACATTATTATTAAACTCTCACCATGATACCGTGAAGGCGACTTCGAAATGGACGCTTGATCCGTTTACTCCAACCATTGATAACGGAAAATTATTTGGTCTGGGAAGCAATGACGCTGGAGGACCGCTAGTGAGTCTGATACATACGTTTATTCATCTTGCCAAAACAGAGCAACCATATAATCTGATTTTTCTGGCATCAGCGGAAGAAGAAACGTCCGGAAAACAAGGGGTACCAATTGTACTAAACGATTTGGGAAAGGTTGATCTTGGAGTGATTGGCGAGCCAACATCAATGAACATGGCTATAGCCGAGCGAGGTTTAATCGTTCTTGATTGCGTAGCTCACGGAAAAAGTGGTCATGCTGCACGCGGAGAAGGAGAGAATGCTTTATACAAAGCGATTAAAGACATTGAATGGTTTAAAGGGTATGAGTTTGAAAAGCAGTCGGCAGTGTTGGGGAAAGTAAATATGACGGTTACACAAATTGAATCAGGTTCACAGCATAATATAGTGCCGGATGAATGCAGGTTCGTTGTAGATGTTCGTCCGAATGAACATTACTCAAATCAGGAAATTCTGGACGAGATCAAAAAAAATGTGGACTGTGAAGTGATCCCAAGATCGCTGAACCTGAATGCTTCAGGTATTTCGGAAAAACATTCGATTGTTCGGAAAGGGAGGCAAATAGGAATGAAAACTTATGGCTCTCAGACGATGTCAGATCAGGTTCACATGCCTTTCCCTTGTATCAAAATGGGACCTGGAGATACTCATCGTTCTCATACTGCCGATGAGTTTATTTATCTGTACGAAATAAAAGATGGAATAAAATTATATATCGAATTATTAAATGGATTAGAGATTAATGGCTAAGAAACTGTGGGAAAAAGGAATAGAAATGGATGCTCTTATCGAGCAGTTTACTGTTGGAAAAGACAAAGAACTGGATGTAGAGCTTGCTTCGTATGATATACAAGGCACAAAAGCACATATCATCATGTTGGAATCAGTTGGCTTACTGGAAAAGTCGGAATTAGATGAACTGATTGTAGAACTGGATAAAATACAATCAGAAATAATAGATACCGGAAAATTTGAAATTGAGGAAGGGGTAGAAGATGTTCATTCCCAAATCGAATTGATGCTTACCAGATCGCTGGGTGAAGTAGGTAAGAAAATTCATTCCGGGAGATCCAGGAACGACCAGGTTTTGGTAGATATTCGTTTGTATCTGAGAGATGAACTGAAACAAATAAAACTACTTGTAAAGAGTTTGTTCGATGTGTTGATTCAGCAGGCGGAAGCGCATAAAGAGATATTGATGCCAGGCTATACGCACACTCAGGCTGCCATGCCCAGTAGTTTTGGGTTATGGTTCGGAGCATATGCAGAAAGCCTGATTGATGATATTGAAATACTGAACGGAGCATACAAAGTAGTGAACAGAAATCCTTTGGGGTCTGCGGCAGGCTATGGATCCAGCTTCCCGTTAAACCGACAAATGACTACAGAGCTTCTGGGTTTTGAAGGCATGGTTTACAATTCAGTATATGCTCAGATGGGAAGAGGGAAGACAGAACAAGTCGTGTCTTCTGCAATAGCGAATTTAGCTCTCACACTCAACAAGCTGTCTTCTGATATTTGTTTATATAATAGTCAGAATTTTCAGCTCCTGAAACTACCGGATGAACTCACTACCGGTTCAAGTATTATGCCACATAAAAAGAATCCGGATGTGTTTGAATTACTTCGTGCAAAAACAAACTCGTTAATGTCGTTACCAAACCAGGTTATGATGATGCTTGGCAGTCTAACTTCCGGTTACCACAGGGATTTTCAATTACTGAAAGAACTATTATTTCCTGCAATCAAAGAACTAAAAAGCTGCCTGAGAATAACCGAATATGCAGTAGCCAGAATTGAACCTGTTGAAGACATTTTGAACGATCCCAAATACAAGCTGATATTTTCGGTAGAAGCAGTTAATGAATTGGTGGTTCAGGGAATTCCATTTCGGGAAGCCTACCAACAAGTTGCAAAACAAATTGAAGAAGGAAGTTTTGAACCTTCAACAAAACTCAATCATACCCATGAGGGAAGTATTGGCAATTTGATGTTGAAAGAGCTTAAAGAACAGATGGATGATTTGATGACGTTAAGAATTTGACTGTTAATGCCAGCCAAGTCCAAGAATTAAAGTCATTCCTGCGAAAGCAGGAATCTCGCTTATTTTTGAAAACAGAAATGATGAAACATACTAGATCTCGGGCATTCGCCGCGAGATGACTCTTTGTTGTCATGCTGAACTTGATTCAGCATCTGATCAATTACAGGTTCTTTCCGAAGGACTACAAAAAGTTTCTCCATTCGGGCTCTTCCTCTTCACCCGCTGCATTTCGAAACAACAAACCCGAAACGATAAATAGCATAACAAAGAACCCGTTTAATCCCAGAATTTCAGTAACAGAGCTGTATGGTAAATGATGAGCTCCTGACATAAGTGCTGTTCCGGCTATTAAAGCCATTATAAATGCCATACCGAATAATGTAAGCGCCATTCCTTTAGGTTTCAATCTTGCTGCAACAGCACTGGGTATTCCAAAAGCAATAACTCCAAAATACCAGAGGTTTACAGTGTTATTTTCTGATCCTATAATCCCTACAGCACCATTTACCCAAACAAGTAGTAAACTTGAAATCAAAGCCAGGCCTATTGCAGCACGATATGTTGTCTTTACAGATTTTCTGGTTATTAGTTGATAAGCAGCGCCAGTCCCAAAAATGAGACCTCCTGCGAAAACGAAGTCAAAAGTACCCCATACTACTTCATCAGTAAATTGCATGGCTACTAAAGGGATGAGTAGTAGTACGATGGTTATTATTGCCGGAGGAACGAGAGATTGGTAAAGTGATTTTTCTGTATTCATGGTGATTACCTCTTATGGGTTGGATTAAGTGACTGTACTTTGTATTTCAAAGTGACTGGATAAATTTTTTTGAGATTAATGGGTCTTTGTTTGATTCGATTTAATTCGTGATTGGGTGATAAAAAACCAAATAGTACCAGTTATAATCATGAGTACTGGAATTCCGCCAGGTTCATCCTCTACGACAATCATTAAGACCATGAGTGTAAATCCTAATGCAATCATTATTACTGATAACATTCTTTGGATCATGAGCTTGTTGTACGTTTCAGCTTTCATTATTACTTCTGCGATTTAATGATTTGTTCCAGCACATTCAGATGATCTTCAAAAGCTTTTTTACCAGCGGCAGTCATCGAATATTTGGTATTGGGTTTCTTGTCTATAAAAGTTTTTTCTACGACTATGAACTCAGCCTTTTCCAGGTTTTTGATGTGGCTCGCGAGATTCCCATCGGTCACATCCAGGAATTCTTTAAGTGCATTAAAATCGAGTTTTTCATTTACTGCCAATGCCGACATAATCCCGAGCCTCACCCGGTTTTCGAATGCTTTGTGTAAACCATTGATTGATACATTCACTTGGTGTCACCGCTCGTACCTGAAATGAATATATAAGCCATATACAATATGGGCGACTCCAAAACCCAACGCCCAACATACCAGGCTGTACTCGATAAAGTACGCACCAAGAAGCCCTAACACGATCTGAATCAAACCCAATGATTTTACATCATTAAATGTGAATGATCCGGCGTTGTACAATGTGAGGCCATAAAATATCAGTGTGAAGGGAGCTGCCAAACCGGTTAATCCGTTTGAAAGAAGCATTAAAATGAGGATGCCTCCTGTGAATAACGGAACAGATACATTAACCAAAAGTCGTCTCGAAGTAGTGTTCCATGCTTTTTCTTCTTTGCCCTTCGCATTTCTTGCCGAAAGAATTACAGCCGTTCCGATTGCAAGAACCAAAACAGATACAGCAATCAGGATTATGCTATTTAATTCAGGAACAGAATAGTGTATTTGATCCGGGCTGAACCCGAAGGCAGAATAAGCAAAGTAAGCCCCTGCAAGTGCGTAAATACCTGCCATTACTCCTGCCAGTCCTGAAAGCGAGAGAAATTTAGAGGAACGCTCCATCATGGAGCGTATCTCGGCTATGTTGTTAATGTGGTCTTGTTCTTTATTCATTCAAAGTACTTTTAAATACAAAGTAGTGGATACAAAACTAAGAAACAACCACAAAATCATTCCTGCGAAGACAGGAATCTGATTTCTTAAAGTGATCCGGATCTCGGGCATTCGCCGGGAGATGACAAATATATTATTCATTTCATCCTGAGGCTACTGCCGAAGGATCTTATAGAGAAATCGTTTTTATAATCTGATAAGATTCTTCGCAAGTATGCTCAGAATGACAGTTTTGTTGTCATGCTGAACCCTGTGTTGAATTTAATTCAGTATCAATTCAGCATCTGAAAAAGACAAATTTTACGGAGAGCTACGAAATGAGATTAAATTTGGTGATGCACTCATTTACCTTTTTCTCTAAAAAAAAGAAGTATGTTCTACAGAAATCATAAAGTTCATCTCTCAGATTAGATTTTTCTTTAGAGCTGTCTTTTGTAAAAGTAAAACGTAGAACTTCATCCCCATCCTCATCTTCTTGGATTTTATTTTTATCTAAACTTTGATCAGCTGGTTTAATTGTTAATCTATACTCTCCATCTTTACTCAAAAATTCCTTTACTTTTGGATAATATTGCTCTTCCACTGGTATCGAATCAAAAAGGTAAAAATCAGTTTTTATTCCCCTTTTTTTGGTGGTTTGAATTCTAAAATCATTTATCTCTTTTAACAATTTTTCTTCAGTATTTGTCATTTTTGTATTTGTAAACCAACTTTCCCAGCCTTCAATTTCTCCAAATTCGTACCTCATAACCCAAGCTGTACTTCTTGCGGCGTTAAGAAAGGCACTTAAAATGTAATCAAAGTAAGGGTCATGAGTCTTTAACTGACCCAGAAAATATCTGGCCTCGTCAAGTTTTCTTTCTGTGGAAGTCATTGCTTGAGATTAATAAGAAAAGCTATCTAAAATAATATCAGCAATAAAAATTACTAATTCTTACAACTGCAAATCCATCGTCATTTCTTTGCCATTTCTGATTACGGTAATGGTAGTCAACTGGCCTTTCTTTAGTTTGTTCAAGGCACCCATATAGCCATAGATATCTTCCAGTTTTTCTCCTCCAAGGCCGATTATGATATCGCCGCCTTTAACTCCGGCTTGTTCGGCCGCACGGCCTTTGGTTACTCCGGTAATTCTCATTCCTTTGCCTTCATAACCGTAATCAGGGAGTACACCTAAAGTCGGGCCTTTCAAACTCATGGCTTGTCGCTGCTCTCCGGGCGACTCAATAAACTCCATTTCTGATTTATCCAATTCATCTAACTGAACCGCCACACGAACCAAGTGATGTAAAGCAAGAGCGGTACCATTCGCATTAATATAATCTGCGTCGTCGGAAGGGCGGTGATAATCAGCATGTGTGTCAGTGAAATAATGGAGCACTGGTATATTTTTATAATAAAAACTGGTATGATCGCTGGCTCCGGTCCCATCCTTTACCAGATCCAACTCCAATCCTCCGGTATTGGCAGAGTCAAGAATCGCTTCCCATTTTTCAGCAGTTCCAATCCCGAATATCATCAGTTTTTTATCTGTCATACGCCCGATCATATCCATGTTGATCATTGCTAAAGCATTTTCAATATTAATAGTGGGGTTGTCCACATAATGAGCAGAACCCAATAACCCCATTTCCTCTCCGGAGAAGGCTAAAAACAGTATATCCTTTTCAGGTCTGTTCTCAGAAAAATAGTGTGCCAGTTCCAACACACCTGCTGTGCCGGATGCATTATCATCGGCACCATTATGAATACGGGGTTCATCGCCTCTGTACAACGATCCAAACTCTCCATAGCCTAAATGATCGTAATGTGCCCCTATTATGATTACATCATCAGTATTTCCGGTTCCCTGTAACAGCCCGGCTACGTTTCTAGAAAGTCGCTTTTCTCCATCTTCGGCATCCTGCGAAGCATGTGGATTCCGGAGCACCGCGGTATTAATGATGAATTCCTGGAAATACGTTTCTTCATCTCCGGCTGGTTCCAATCCAAAATCCCTGAAATGATCGGCGATATAATTGGCAGCTATGGCTTCGCTGGGTGAACCGGCTTCGCGCCCTTGTAAAGAATCGCTGGCTAAGAAAGTGATATGAGTTTCTACATCTTCAGGTGTGATACTTACTGAAAATTTGCTTTCCGGTTGTTGTGAGCAAGTGGTGAGAAGGAGAAAAGAGATAGAGAAATAAAAGGATAGGTGCTTCATTTTGATGCTGAATTTTTTATTGGCTCAAAGGTAAAAGTTTTTTTGAAGATTTGATGAATATGTTCTTAGTTTTACGCCAACGGTTAGGGGTGTCCCGGCAGCAGCCGGGGCTGAGATTATACCCTTCTACCTGATCCGGTTAATACCGGCGGAGGGAAACCAGTTCGCTTATCTATTTGCGCTCGGTTCACCTCCTCTTTTTTAAACCATAATTTTGTCGCAAGACTTTAAAAAGAGGAATACATGTTTAAAACAATTCAATTATCATTTAGTGCGGTTTGCTTTGTCATTTTATTGGCAGGTCCAACCCATGCACAGGTTACTGCAACGGGTAAAGTGCTCGATGCTGAAACCAAAGAACCCTTGGTTGGTGCCAGCGTTTTTATCAAAAACACTACCACAGGAACCAGCACCAATAAGGATGGAGAGTTCAGCCTTTCGCTTCCACAAAAAACAGGACTAATCACAGTTAGTTATGTGGGATACAATTCTGTTGATCTTCAGCCCTCAACCGATATGGTGGTGTATCTTACCCCTTCGGTTTCTTTAGAACAGATTATCATTAAAGTAGTTCGTGCGGATGAAGCAGAGCCTATAGCAAAGAGTACTATCCAAAGGGCAAAGCTTGAAGAAGTGTACAGAGGGGAGCATCCGGTATTTTTTCTGGAAGAGTTAACACCATCTATCTTTTCATTTTCAGAATCGGGAACAAAGCTGGCCAATTATGGAAGTATGAGACTTCGCGGGATCGGCCAGGAGCGCATCAATTTTACACTGAATGGAATCCCGCTGAACGACATGATCGATCACGGAGTATTTTTCTCAAACTTTTCTGATATCGGAAACAGCTTCGAAAGTGTGCAGGTACAGCGTGGAGTAGGAACCAGCAGCAATGGAGCAGCTTCCTATGCTGGATCAATTAACTTTGAATCTGTAAACCTGGAAAAAAGAAAACAAGGTGGTGAAATCGGCTTGAGTGCTGGTTCTTTCCATACTTATCGCTTGAATGCTAATCTGTCAACAGGTATGATTGATAATAAATGGTCGTTCTTTGGGAATTACAGCAAGATTTATTCAGATGGATACCGCTATAACACATCAACCAATGCACATTCTTTTTTCTTTTCCGGAGGATATTTTGGGGAAAAAGACCTGATTAAGCTGAATGTATTTGACGCCCGATCTAAGAATGGTTTAGGTTATTCAGCAGTAGCAAAAAGCGACTTGGATACAGATCCAAGAACTAATTATCTGAATGAGAATGATAAGGATGATTTTGGTCAACGTTTGGTACAACTTCAACATACTCGCCGGTTCGATGAAAACCAGTCATTAACTACCTCTGCTTATTATGGTGGAGCATCGGGAGATTTTCTGTTTACTTATGCAGATTCTGACACAACGTTTGCACAAATCAACTTTCCCCTGCGCAACGACCATTACGGATTAATAACCACCTATTTTTATGAAGCTGAAGACTGGAACGCGAGTATAGGAGCTCACGCTTATATCTTCGACCGAACTAATGAGGAATCAAATACTCCAAACTTTGCAAACCCCTATTACTTAGAAACTTCTTCTAAAAAAGAGCTGAGCTGGTTTGCTAAAACAGAATACTCTTTTGATAAGCTTACTGTTTTTAGCGAGGCTCAGGTTCGCATTGCGGCACTTTCCATCCAGCCGGATTATGGTTTTATAGGGATTGCTCCTGAAGGAGACATCGAAAAAAACTGGACGTTCATTAACCCAAAAATTGGTGTTAATTACAAGTTTGATAATCAATGGAGCGGCTATGCTTCGATTGGAAGAACAGGCCGTGAGCCAACTAAGATCGATATTTTCGGTGGCTTTAACCTTGGAGCTGCTAACTATGCACAGGCACGGGCTAATACTTTTGATCCGGAGTATGTGAATGATTATGAGGCCGGGTTGAACTACCAGTCTCAAAAAGCTACAATTGGTGTGAATTTGTTTTACATGGATTTCCAGGATGAAATAGCTCCGATTGGTGAGGTGCTCGATTTTGGGGTTCAGAAAAGAGATAATATTTCCGACAGCTATCGTGCAGGAATAGAATTAGACTGGAATACACTGCCCACAAATAAACTGGCTTATCAGGGTACGCTCACTTATATGAAGAGTGAGATTAATTCATTCACCGATGCAGACGGCAATACATTCCAGAATAAAACTCCGATCCTAAGCCCTCAATGGATCATCAATAATACTGTAAAAGTGTTCCCTACCGATGAGCTTACATTTTCTGTTTCCGGAAATTATGTAAGTGAATCGTTTTTGGAATTGAGTAATGATCCCAGTCTGGTGCTTCCATCTTATTTTGTAATGGACGCAGCTGTGAATTATGAAACTGCCCGGTTCCGGTTCCGGCTGGAGCTCAACAATATCGTTGATAATACCTATTACTCGAGCGGTACTCCTGTTGATGTAGATTTTGACGGCACCATTGATGAACCCGGTTATTTCATTAATGCAGAAAGGAATGTGATGGGGACGTTGACAGTTAAGTTTTAAGTAGTACGGTTTTTCTTTTTGATGCGTTCGCCAATTCGTTGACTTCTCCCTGATGTCAGGCAGGGAATAAGGCCTGCCTATGCCGAATCCCGAACGCTTTTGGGGCAGGCAGAGTAGGTCAGGGAAAGAGGTGATCTCCGAATGTCCCTTTGAAGAAGGCCCGTCTTCACGAGCGGAGCGAAGTGATCTCCCGATTTGAAGCAAAGGGCAATAAAAAGCCCCGCACATAATTATGTACGGGGCTTTTTAAAAGTACTAAAGTGATAAGATATTACTCTAAAGTAATAGGAATAGCTGCCATAATAGATCCCCAATGCAGGTTCAGATGTGCTTTAGTATCTGAAAGTGTATCAAAATAAATGGTGAAACGTTCCAGACTAGGTGCATTAGCTGTAGTTACTGCAGCCGGTACACGAACTACATCCTGAGATGCATCATACTGAGTTCCCCAGCTATTATTCTTCTTGTTGATGATGAATGTCCAGTTATCACCAGCGTTTTCTCCGGGAATAGTGTATAGCGAATAGGTTCCTGCCTTTACTTCTTTTCCACCAAATAGTACATCAGTAGAAAAGGTAATTACTGTGTTTTCATTGGCACCGGTTCTCCAAACTTCGCCGTTTGGACGGTCATTTACTAAAGTATTAACATCTCTGCCTTTAAGCCCCGGGCGGCCATAATAAATTGTTACAGTGGTTGAGCCAATATCCTGGCTTACAGATGCATTAGGGCTCGGCCGGTCTCCCTTTTTACGCTCCTGTGCTATCGTGAATTCTGTTGAGAGAAGCACGGCAAATACAGCAAGTGCTCCTAATTTTAAAAGTGATTTCATGTTAAATAGATTTGGTTGATTAGTTATTTAGGAAATAAACTTTTATCAATGCCCGGTATAATTTTCAGGGCATTTTTGTAATACACTTTTTTTAACACCTCATCCGGCAAATTCAGTCCATACATTTTCCAAAAAGCGTGTCTTTTTCTGAAATAATCAAAATACTCGTCATTACTTTCCAACACACGGAAGTAAGTATGAAATTCCTTAGGCCGGTATGTGTCTTTCCCAAAGAGTAGCCGGTCCTGGTATTTAATAAAAAATTCTTTGGCAAATCTTGGCTGCCTTCCAAGCTCAGCGATAACGGCAGCTATTTCAGTATATACATTCGGAAACTCATCCAGATGACGGCCTAATCTTTCAAGGTCATTAGCCATCCAGCCTAAATGTGCATTTATAAAAGTAGTGTTGGGGTGTTTTCTGAAGACATTCCACTGTTCAGCCATAACTACTTCCCAGCTGGGATAGCGGGTTGTATCTCCACGATGCCGGCTTGGAAATTGCTTCATTTCCAACCAACGTTCATTTTTTTCATCGATCGGTGCCCAGAACACAGCCGGTTCTCCGGTGTGGATTAAAACCGGGATTCCAAGCTCGCCTGCTTTTGCCCAAACGGGATCAATGCGGGGATCATCGGTATGAACCCTGTTACCTTTAGAATCTAACACGGTAAGCCCAAGGTTTTTGAAGATCTTTACGCCTCTGGCACCATTATCATAATCTTCCTGGAGTTGATTAACGGCACGTTGTGTCCAGTCCGGTTCATCCATTCCATTAAAGTTGATGTTTGCAAAAACCACAAATCGCCCGGGAGCTTGTTTTTTGGCAGCATCAACCATGGCTTTTAGTGCTTTGCCCGATCGGCCGCTTAAATTTACAATCGCTCCCATGTTCAGTGCATCCATCTCGGAGGTTGTTTGTGCCAGATCCATAGTAGCCATGCGCCATAAATGGCTGTGTACATCAATGAAGGTAAATTTAGCACGCGTGATTTCTTCTCCGGGAACTACAAGAGTAGACACAGGGTCGTACTCTTCGAAAGTCATAGTTGTATCAGGCTGTTGGGCTAAAATAGTACCCGAAACCAAACATAATAAAAGGGTAGAAAGGCATAGTTTTTTCATGCAGTAAGTATAGCTAAAGCATGATTTATGAATTGTTAAAATTTTGTCAATAAAAAGCCCCCATATATAACTATGTGCGGGGCTTTGAGTATATGACATCAATCAGAATTTTTAAGCAGATGTTTAAATTCCTTCTTGAATTTTTTGATTTTTGGTGCAATTACATATGAGCAGTACCCGGCGTTGGGGTTATTCTCAAAATAATTTTGGTGGTAGTTTTCAGCTATATAATAATTTTTAATCGGTTCGATGGTAGTAACAATTGGGTTTTTCCAAAGGTCCGAAGCATCGGTTTTCTTGAGGGATGCTTCCGCAATTTTTTTCTGCTCTTCGTTATGGTAGTAGATCACTGAGCGGTATTGCTCTCCCACGTCGTTGCCCTGCCGGTTTAATGTTGTTGGGTCGTGCGTGTGCCAAAGCACTTCGAGTAATTGCTCGTATGAGATCACATCCGGATCAAAATGAATGCGCGCTACTTCTACATGGCCTGTTCTGCCGGAAGTAACTTCTTTGTAGGAAGGGTTATCGATATGCCCGCCGGAATAACCGGATTCAACATGTACAACACCCTCTACGATTTCATAAACGGCTTCCACACACCAGAAACACCCGGCACCAAAAGTCGCTTTTTCTATTTTCTTGTTCATATCTTGTGCAAAGATTATAGATGTAAGGCTTAAAAACAGCCCGGTAAATAATAATTTTTTAAACATGATCTTGTCGATTCATTTTGTTTCACAAAAGAAACGAAATTGATTTCGGTTTTATATCACGAATGAATAACAAATAAAATGAGTGATTTCATTTCATTTTCGAAGTGAACATTCCGTTTAGTACTTTGCTGGTAGCGAACCGGTGATATGCATAATGATGTACCTTACATTTTGGTTGGTTTACCTGTAATTTTAGGTTGAATCCGGATGTTCAAATACCGCATTGAATATCAGTATGGCTAACGGAAAAGGAATGGCGGCTTGTTTTAAACTCAAAAATTGAAATACTTATTTTTGTCCCTTATCTCAATGTGTGTTTGTTACCACAGAGAACATCAACGTTAACCAAATAGAAAATCATGAATAAATATATGCTATTGCTGTTCGAAAGTGAGGGAACATACGACGACATGTCTCCTGAGGATTATCAAAAAGAATTTGAAGCACATGGAGCCTGGATTCAGCAATTGGGGGATCACTACGACTCAGGTGAGCCTCTTGAAAAGCCGGCTAAATCAGTAAAGGGAAAAGACAAAGTAGTTACAGACGGTCCTTTTATTGAAGCGAAAGAACTCGTTAGTGGTTTCTATATTTTGAAAGCAGAGAGTTTGGAAGAAGCTACAGAGCTTTCAAAAGGCTGCCCGATTCTTCGGCTCGGAGGCAGTATTGAGGTACGCGAAATAATGAAAATGTAGGTGAGTTTAAAAACCACATATTCTGATAAAAAAAATATGGAGCATCTTTTTCGGCAGCAGTCGGGAAAGATGTTTTCCATTTTAATACGCTTATTTGGGTTCGATCATTCATCGCTTATCGAAGATATTATTCAGGATACTTTTTTGGTTGCGATGAAAACATGGGGAGTTAAAGGTGTGCCTGAAAACCCGGAAGGCTGGTTGATGCAGGTAGCAAAAAACAAGCTCATCAACGAGTTGAAAAAACGCAGCAACCGGATGCGGTTGAATGAGCAGTTTGCCAGCGAAGCTATTGAAGAAAAAGTGGAAGAGCTGTTTCTGGAACAGGAGATTAAGGACAGCCAGCTTCGGGCATTATTTGCGTGTTGCCATCCCAGTTTAAAAAAGAAAGAACAGGTAATGCTTACGCTGAAAATACTTTCAGGGTTTAGTGATGCTGAAATCGGGAATGCACTTTTAAGCACCCCCGATGCGGTTAAAAAAGCTATTTATAGGGCAAAAAAGTTTTTACAGAAAAAGCAGATTGATTTAAACACGCCATTTATTGAGGATATTGCCGGCAGAATTGAAACGATTCACACTATTATTTATCTGATTTTTAATGAGGGCTATAAGCAAACAATGGGCGAGTTAGTTATTAATGAGGATCTTTGTTTTGAGGCTACACGACTGGCTCTGTTGATAAAGAATATCGAAGGAGAGCATCAACCGGTAACAAATGCATTATTGGCATTGATTTACTTTTCGATGGCCAGGTTTCCATCTCGGATAAATGATGAGGGAGAAATGGTAGAATTGGAGCGTCAGGATCGTTCGCTTTGGGATAAAGATATGATTTATGCCGGGGTAGTTTTTTTGAAAAAATCCCAAAAAGCTAATGAATTAACGAAATACCATCTGGAGGCAACCATAGCTTCTATTCATTGCACAGCACAAAGCTATGCCGATACAAATTGGGAGGCCATTGTTGTATGCTATGATCAATTATTGATGCTTAGTCAAAATCCGGTAGTAGGTATTAACAGGGCCATAGCAATTAGTAAGTGGAAAGGAGCCGAGGCAGGATTAAAAGAACTTGATAAGATCGAAGACGAATTGTCGAAACCACTGAAGCCACTGTTCTATTCAGCAAAAGCGTCCATGCTTACAAGTTGTTCGAAATTTGATTTAGCTAAATCATACTATCAGGTAGCGCATGATCTTTCTAAGCATGAAATGGATAAGAAATTTCTATCTAAAAAAATGCAGATTTGTGACAGGAAAGGGCTGGGATTGAACTAAATAAAGTGCTCACGAGAGGATTCGAACCTCCACGCCGGTTAAGGCACACGCCCCTCAAGCGTGCGTGTCTACCAGTTCCACCACGTGAGCAGCAGGGGCGACAAAGATACTATTACCTGTGTTAAAAAACAGCATTGTGTTTGGTTTGGTAAATAAAAAACCCACTTCTAACAGAAGCGGGTTAAACGCTTAGTGCTATTTTGTAATAACACATCAGGCGTAGGCGAATCTCTTGATGTTGGCACTAAGACGATTCGTTTTACCTGAAAGTTTAACAAACGTGAAAAACTTGCCTAAGGGCTTTCAAGCAAGATTTTTGGATTTCTCCCTATATTGAAATGACAAATTCAGAAGAATCACTTTTCCTCTAATTGCCGGCGGGCATAATCATTATCGGGATCAATTTTTAGAGCCTGTTCATAATAAGTTGCGGCTTTATCAGCTTGTCCACCTCGTTTAATCATGTCACCCATTAAAATCCAATTCTCCGGGTCTTGCGGTGATTTTTTGATGCGCTCGATAGTGTAGGGAATTGCTTCAGCTCCCCGATCGGTCATTAACATCAACATCACTTTACTGCGATGAGCAGCTGCAAAGTCGCTGATGTTGATGGCTTTATCAAAATCTTTTTCGGCTTCTTCGAGCTCTTCTTTGTTCATGTGCATGTTGCCGCGCAGGTTATAATAAGCAGCATTTTCATCATCAAGCTCAATAGCTTTATTGATGTTTTTCAAGCTAAGGTCAAATTGCTCCAGTTGTTGAAAGATCAATGCTTCCAGGTAATATGCTTCATGAGAGTCCTCGTTTTCTTTTTGGAGTTCTCTGGCAATATCCAAAGCATGGTCTATGTCTTTATCCTGTAGGAGTTCGAAACCGTGATTTAGCTTCTCTTCAAAATTCATAGAGTTTAATTGTCTTTATTAGTGATGTCTTCGTAGTCAGCGTCTTCAATCTGGTCAAAATTCTTTTTTCGTTTTCCCGAAGTGTTGCTAAAATTTCCAAATGGATTGAATTGGCCGTTTTTCTTCCTGGAAGGTAAGAACATTCGGTTCACGTATCTTAAAAAAAGTATAAAACCAACAATAAGTAAAAGCTTCCAAAACATAATTACGGTGCAATATGGATATGTGTATTTGAATGCAAAGGTATTTCGAATATTTGATGTTCTATGTATTCAAAATGTTCTGTGTTATTTACAAAATCGACTTCAGTGGCATTTATTGTGATAAGCGGAGAACGATTATAATGATAAAAAAAGTGGTTGTATGCATCATTGAGCTCTTTCAGATAATCAGGAGTAATATGTTGCTCGTAATCCCGTCCTCTGCGACTGATGTTATCCATTAGTCGTTCTACCGAAGATTGAATAAAAATAATAAGGTCTGGCTGGGGAGCGATTCCCTGCATGATATTAAATATAGTATCATATAGTGCCATCTCGTCGGTATCCAGATTTAAACGTGCAAAGATCCGGTCTTTATCAAAAATGTAATCTGAAATGGTAAGCTGGCTAAACAAATCCTGGCTCATCATGTTTTGCTGCTGCTTAAAACGGCTCGCCAAAAAAGCAAGTTGAGTTTGAAAAGCATACCGCTCTCTGTCTTCATAAAATTTTGGCAGAAAAGGATTATCCTCAAATTCTTCCAGAACGATTCGGGCATTCTTCTTTTCTGCTAACAGATGAGCAAGTGAGGTTTTCCCTGCTCCAATAACTCCTTCTACAGCAATAAAGTCAAAATGGTTTGGCATTTACCAGGCCAGCTTCGTTTTTTTAATTCTGATTTTTGGAGCACTTGCAATCATCTCCTCAATAGGCTGAGCATTGCTGACATCAATCCAGTTTGGAAAAACCTCACTAAGAGGCAAAAGAACAAACAATCGGGTTGCATACTCAGCATGTGGAATAATAAGGGTATCTGATTCAAGCACCAAGTCATCATAGGCGATAATATCCAGATCGATTGTACGTGGCGTCCATTTTGGATATCGGGATGGTCTGCCTTGTATTTTTTCTTGCTTTTTTAGCTTTTCAAATAGTTTGTGTGGTTCAAGGTGTGTTTCAATGTTGATAACAGCATTTAGAAAGTCGTGTTCGCTTGGCCCTACGGGTTCTGACTGATAAATAGATGATTGTTTAAGCTTTGAATCACTAAGTTCTTCCAGAAAAAATTTGGCTTCTTTTAACTGTTGATGCGGGTCGTTGAGATTGGAGCCTAATGCAATTACTACCGAGGCCATTTCATAGTAACTTCTGAGTATTTGATTTCGCCATCCATTGGAGGATTCAATTTTCGAACACTCACTTCAAGTTTGTCAACATTAAATTCATCGAAAAGCTTATTACCAATCCTAAGTGCTAATGCTTCAATCAGGTTCAGAGAATCACCGTCTATAATATTAGCTACTATGGTACGAGCTTTTGAATAATCGACGGTATGTGTAAGATCGTCTGAAAACCCTGCTTTTTGAAGAGGCAGTATAAAAGTTAGATCAACTTCGAATGTGTTGCCATCAATTTTTTCTTGCTCAAAAACCCCATGCAAACCACGAAACCGAAGCCCTTTTAATACGAGCTTGTCCATAATTTAAAGGCTGGCTACTTCAATACGCTGCTGCAGCTCATCCAGCATTTTTTTGTGCTTGTGGCTGGTACTTACACGCTCTTCGACAGTGGAGATTGCATGAATTACCGTGGAATGATCTCGCCCGCCAAAGTGCAGCCCTATTGTTTTAAGGCTCGATTTGGTGTACTTCTTGGAAAAGTACATGGCAATCTGGCGCGCTTCTACAATTTCCTGCTTACGGGTTTTTTCCCGAACCTTGTTGGTATCAATTCCAAAATAGTCGCACACATAATTTTGTATAGATTCGATAGAAAGTTGTGTGTTTGATTCTTTAACCATGTCTTTAAGTACACGCTTTGCCATAGCAAGATCGATTTCATCCACACTTTGCAAGGAAGCATGTGCCAATAATTTTATAATCGCACCTTCTAAATCCCGGACGTTAGACTTGAAGTTATGAGCAATAAATTCGATGATCTCAGACTCAATTTCGATACCGTTATCCTGAGCTTTTCTTTCTAAAATGGCATAGCGTGTTTCATACTCGGGCATTTGCAAATCAGCACTCAATCCCCATCCAAAACGTGAGATCAATCTTTCTTCTATATCAGGAACATCTTTTGGTGCACGATCGCTGCTCAGAATAATTTGTTTTCCATCCTGATGTAAGGCATTAAAAATGTGGAAGAATTCTTCCTGGGTTTTTTCCTTGCCGCTAAAGAACTGAATATCATCTACAATTAATACATCAATATTTCTATAGAACATAGAAAACTCGCTGGCACGGTTATTTCTTATCGCATGTACAAATTCATTAGTGAAAGATTCTGATGAGATATAGAGAACAGATTTGTCGTCTCCAAACTTTTGCTTGATCTTATTACCAATGCTTTGAGCCAAATGGGTTTTTCCTAAGCCGGTTGGCCCGTATATAAAAAGGGGATTGAATGAATTGTTTCCGGGATTATCCGCTATTGCCATAGCAGCAGATCGTGCAAGGCGGTTGCAGTCACCTTCAATAAACCGATCGAATACATAGGAACTGTTCAGATTCGAATCCACTTTTGTTTTTTTGATTCCCGGAATCACAAATGGATTCTCAATTCGCTCCGGATAATAATCCTTAAAGCCGCCATTCATTTCCTGTGGCTGTACCGGCCCCATTGGCCTTTGCGGAAGCCGAACAAAGCGATTGTGTTCGAAGTGCTCTGATTTTTCCATTACTATAGAGTATTCCAGTTTTCCTTCAGGTCCAAGCACTTTTGCAAGGGTAGATCGTAACATAGAATAGTAATGCTCTTCTAACCATTCGTACCAAAACTGACTGGGAACCTGAATAGTGAGTGTGTTATCTGAGAGGCTTATCGGCTTGATAGGTTCAAACCAAGACTTAAATTTTTGATAGCTTATATTATCTTTAATTATTTCTAAGCAATTATCCCAAGCTTCTTCAACAGATGTCATTCTTTAGCGCAAACTCCTATATACTTTTTAGACCTTTTTCAACCCCTAAAGAAAGGTTAGTTATCCACAGTTAAATTTTATCATTTTTGATTTAACTCCCCCTGAAAATGAAGAATTATTGGGCTCAAGTCAAACTCCAAAATCGCTAAATCAAAAAAGTTATCCACATTGATAAAAGTCTTTTAAAGCATTGACACACAATGAATTGTAATTTTTTTACCAGATTATGAATTTTTCACTTGACAGCTCTTAATATTACCGTAATAGAGAATTAACCCTTCACTAAACAGGGGGAAATTTTTTTATACTTTTTTTCCACAAGTTATCCACATTGTATAATCAGGGTTGGGCACTGGAAGAAATCGATTCACTATTTCAAATTTATTTGCTGGCAATAATATACCTGTTTCTATTGTCCAGGTCTTTTTTGATGGTGGTATTCCAGTTTTTTTTCGAAAAAATTTCTGAAACCTCCGGTGTATAATGTTCATTAGTTTCCAGATATACTGTTCCCTTTTTAGATAGGTTTGAAAAGCAGAATTTTTCAATCGCCTCATACATATTTTTGGTACTGTCGCAAAAAAGAGCAAGGTGTGGTTCGTAGTTTAATACTTCCTTATCAAGCTGTTGTTTCTCTTCATTCAGAATGTAAGGTGGATTTGAAATTATGAGATCAATCTTCTCAGGAATTTTTGGTTTATGGTCGAAGAGGTCGTGTTGAAAAAAGTAAACATCCACACGATTAAGTGAGGCGTTTTCTTTGGCAATTTCTAGCGCTTCTTTTGATACGTCAAATGCCGACACATCCCAGTTTGGATTTTCCTTTTTCAGGGCGATTGGAATGCAGCCCGATCCTGTTCCTATATCCAGAACGTATAGCGTTTTGTTGGAAGGGTGCTCATCGATTACTAGTTGAACAAGTTGCTCGGTTTCTTGTCGCGGAATAAGAACTTTTTCGTTGACTTTAATTTTGTATCCATAAAACTCTGTTTCGCCTGTTATATACTGAAGAGGTTCGTGCCGGGCTCTTCGTTGTACCATGATGCGAAGTGTTTGCAATTCTGAGCCAGTCAATGGGCGGTCATAGTTTATATATAAATCTAACCTCTTGATCCCAAGAACATCAGCTAATAGCCACTCAATACTAAAACGGGGAGACTTTATTTCTTTTTCCGAAAAGTAAGAAGTAGCCCATTCCAACATGGAAAGTATAGTCCATTCGGAAGGTGTTTGCGACATTATATATCGTCTTCGTCGTCTTCTTTAGGAACGTCTGAAATTTGCTCTTCCTGAACCGTTAACCCAAAACGTTTTCCAAAATCAAGAATAAAATCTATTACGTTGGCCTCTATATTTCTTTCTTCTGAGAGCGAACTCCCTCTAAACCCCATGCGCCCACCGGTTTTTTTTAGAATTATTTTATTATGCTTTGCTGTACTTTCAAAAATGCAGGTTAGCGTAACGCTAGAGTTAATTTGCTTTTCATATTCTTCATAAACTGCGACAAATAATCCATTTTCTTCTTTAATATGTTCATATAGAAATTTTGGAGGATGTTCTTTAAACATCTTACCAGACATCCTTCGAAGTGTAGCAGCAGGGCCAAAAACCAGGAATGTAGTATGTGAATTCATACAGTGTATTTAATTCAGTTTAAATTTGGTGGTGAAAATAACATGTTATTCAATTAAGGCAATAAGAAAATCAGTTATTTTTCGTTCATTTTGTATTACATTTCCTTTTTAAAAAAATTTAATGATATGAAAAAGCTATTTTTACTTGGTTTAACAGGACTCTTTTTGGGGGTTTCTTCAAGTGTATATGCTCAGTTTGGCGAACCAGAAGTACAAAAACAGGAAAAGCCCAAAAACCTTTATGATGAAGGTTACAGATCCGGCTTCGGTTTTCTTTTTGATATCAACGATTTTGGTATTGGCGTTGGGGGGCAGTTCCGAAAAGGGCTTGGGCCATATACTGAAGCTTTGGTATCGTTTAAAATAGCAGGCTTAAGAGATACAAGAGAACAAACATATATTGATATATTTTTTGGCACACGCACCATTCCAGATAAATTTCAACGGGTAGTTTCTTTTCCATTAAAGGTAGGAGTAAAGAGAAGATTATTCGCAGACCAAATTACCGATAACTTTAGGGTTTTTGGAAGTATTAGTGGCGGGCCGGTTTTGGCATATTCTTACCCATATTTTAATGATAGCAATAACAACGGCTTTCGGGAAAGTAGTTTTTTGTTGTATGGACGTGTTGAAAGGACAAATGATATTTTTACAGGTTGGAAAGAAGCTGAATCCCATTTTGGATGGACAGGAGATGTTCAAGTTGGTATAGATTTTAGTAGTAATTTTGCCAGCCTCCAGAGTATTCAGTTTGGCTACAATTTCAATTATTTTAATAAAGGCATTCAAATACTTGAACCAAACCGACCCGACCTTGATAGCAATGGCCGGCTGCAGTTTGATCAGAGCGGGGATGTAATAGTTGAGCCAAATCATAAGCCGGGTAAGTTTTATGGTTCGGCACAAATCAGTTTCATTTTCGGATGGATGTGGAACTAGGAGCTAATCAATTCAGGAAACCATCTTTCAGGGTGGCATAAATTTGGAAGAACTAAATCAGGATCAAGCTCCATTAGTTCTTCCTTTGTGAATTTTCCTGTTGTTACTGCCACGCACCTCATTCCTGCATATTTTGCGCATTCAATATCCCGAGGGGTATCTCCTATAACAATACATCTCCCGGGATCAGTATTGATTCCTAAATCTTTACTTACCATTTCAACAGCATGTGCTGGAAGTTGATTTCTGTCATGCTCAAATTCACCAAAGGCACCAAATTTAAAATCATAATGAATTTCGGCAGCCTTTAATTTTGCCTTGGCCGCCCGCTCAATATTTCCGGTAAGTAAGCCGATGTGAGCCTTTAATTCATGAAAAAATAAAATGGATTCATCTGCATAAGGATGCTTCATAATATGGCTTTGATTGATCTCTTTTTCGATGCTGCTTACATAACTTTCCTTAAGCCGCTTGTACAGGTTAGGATCGTGAGTATGGTTAATAAGAAAAGATGTCAGGATATCATGATCGGTTCGGCCTGAAAAAACATCTTTTTCCATGTTGGGATAATTAATGCCTAATTCGTCTAAAATACGACGAATGAGCGGGCGGTTAAAATCCTTCTTAACAGTTAATAAAGTGCCATCAATATCGAATAAGATGACCCATGGATGAATAGTACTCAAGAGAATAAATTTGTTTTCAGAAAAAGTATGAATTAGTTCAATAAAAGAGCTTTAACAACATGCTAAATCGCAGTACCTTTAGCGAGCGAAATTTATACAAAACCGGAGATCAAATTAATGAGTTTTATTGAAGATATCGTAGCACGGCAAATTATAGATTCACGTGGTAATCCTACTGTAGAAGTGGATGTAATTCTGACAAGTGGAGCCATGGGACGTGCCGCTGTTCCATCAGGAGCTTCTACCGGAGAGCATGAAGCTGTTGAGTTACGGGATGGCGATAAAGACTATTTTTTGGGGAAAGGGGTTCAGCAGGCAGTTGATAATGCAAACGGCGTAATTGCTGAGGAACTTCGGGGAATGCCCGTTTATAACCAAACCGGATTGGATCAACTTCTTCTGGAAATTGATGGCACAGAAAACAAAGGAAAACTTGGAGCTAATGCAATTCTGGGTGTTTCTTTAGCATGTGCCAAAGCAGCTTCAAGTGAATTAGGTATGCCATTATGGAGATATGTAGGCGGGGTTAATGCCAAGATTATGCCGGTTCCTATGATGAATATCATTAACGGAGGTTCGCATGCCGATAATAGTGTTGATTTGCAGGAGTTCATGATTATGCCGGCAGGAGCCGAATCTTTCAGCCATGCTCTGCAAATGGGAGCCGAAATTTTTCACAACCTTAAAAAAGTGCTTTCAGAAAAAGGGTACAGTACTGCTGTTGGTGATGAAGGCGGGTTTGCTCCAAACCTGAAATCGAATGAAGAAGCAGTAGAAGTAATTCTAAAAGCGATTGAAAATGCAGGGTACACTCTTAAAGATGATGTTTTAATTGCACTCGATCCTGCGTCGTCTGAGTTTTTTAACACTGAGACGGGTTTATATGAATTTAAATGGAGCGATGGTTCAACAAAAGATACCGACGCAATGGTTGAGTTTTGGACAGATTGGGCAGCTAAGTATCCCATCATTTCTATTGAAGATGGCATGGCCGAAAATGACTGGGATGCATGGAAAAAACTTACAGAGGCAATTGGTGATAAGGTACAGTTAGTTGGCGATGACCTTTTTGTAACCAACACAGAACGCCTGGCTAAAGGAATAGAGAATAACATTGCGAACTCTATTCTGATTAAAGTAAACCAGATTGGCACGCTAACCGAAACACTTGATGCCATCGAAATGGCGCATAAAAATAGCTACACGGCGGTAATTTCTCATCGCTCTGGTGAAACAGAAGATGTTACTATTGCAGATTTGGCCGTAGCAACAAATGCAGGACAAATTAAAACGGGTTCAATGAGTAGAACCGACCGCATAGCCAAATACAATCAGTTGCTTAGAATTGAAGAAGAATTAGGAGATCAGGCGATTTACATGGGGCGTGACACATTTGGTATTTAATGAAAGAATAATGAAGCAGCTTTTTACTTTAGTAACATCCTTGTTGGTAACAACATCGGTTTTAGCGCAGAACGAATTTATTCATCCAACTAAAACCGGAACGGAATTAATAGATTCACTACAGCAGAACTATTCTGTAACCAATGCACAATCATACAATGCGGCGCGTGATGCCATGTTTGAGCAGATTGATAAAAAAGAGGGAAGCCAGATTTCGTGTGTATATACAGGTTATACAATAACATTTACAGACAGGCAGGATGCTCAAGGCGGCAATAACGAGCCAAGTGATTTTAATACGGAACATACCTGGCCGCAAAGTTTTTTTGATCAGGCTTCTCCGATGAGAACAGACATCCATCACTTATATCCAACCCGCCAGGATGTTAATGCTGCAAGGTCTAACCTGAAATTTGATGAAATACCTGATGAAAATACCAATACCTGGTACCGGGAAAACTCAAATCAATCGTCAATTCCTGTTTCTAATATTGATGAATACAGCGAGTTATTGAGCAATACTTCTTTTGAACCCCGGGAAGACCACAAAGGAAATGTAGCAAGAGCATTATTTTATTTTTGGGCGATCTATCAGGATAACAGCAACGTAGTAAATGACGCCACCGATAACGAAGCATTTTTCAATAGCATGAAAGATGTGTTGTTAAGTTGGCATGATGCCGACCCGGTTGATCAGGCAGAAGTAGATCGCAGTACTGCTATAGAAAGTGTCCAGGGCAATAGGAATCCTTTCATTCATGATACTACGTTAGTGAGAAGAGCTTTTTTTGGAGGGATGCCGGTTTCGGCTGAGGACGAATCCCAAATACCTGTTACTGTAACGCTCTCTCAAAATTACCCGAACCCGTTTAATCCGGTTACGAGTATTCGATTCGAGCTTGAAAATGCTCAATTTGTTTCTTTGTCTGTATTTGATCAGCTTGGCAGAAAGGTTTCTACGTTGGTTAGTGGCAGAAAATCTGCAGGTGCACATACAGTTTCTTTTAATGCTTCTTCTCTGGGGTCGGGTGTTTATTATTATCGTTTGCAAACCAATGAAGCAGTGCTAACCCGAAAGATGACCTTGATTAAATAAGTGTGGATCTGATTTAATCTTCCTTCAGTCTAAGATTTTGATAAAGGTATACAAGCCGGCGTGGGAAATATTTAGCGGCTCAATCCTTCTTCTCAAACATTAATTGTATGTATTATATTTTGTACTATTAAAGCATGAGAATCACTTCGCTTGATCTGCTTCATTTTCGAAACCATGTAAAAACACAAATAAACTGGGCTCCGCATTTGAATGTAATTACAGGGCCAAATGGTGCGGGTAAAACCAGTTTGATTGATGCCATTCATTTTTTGTGTATGTCCCGGAGTTTTGTTTCCACAACAGATCAATATGTGGTTAATACAGGCGAATCATTTTTTATGATTAAAGGGCATTTTGAAGGAAAAATTCGATCAGAATTTGATGTAAGCTGCTCTTACTCCCGTGGGGAAGGGAAAAAGATTTTTGTAAATGAATCTCCGCTTGACCGGCTTTCTGATTTAATAGGCATGGTTCCGGTAGTTGTACTTTCGCCCGACGATAAAAAACTTACGATAGAAGGCCCTGTTGAGCGGCGCACTTTTCTGGATTCTTTTATCAGCCAGATTTCTCCTCCTTATTTAAGAGACCTTATTGATTACCAGAAGGTGAGAAGACAAAGAAATACATTGCTTAAAGATTTTCAGGGCCCGGCCGATCTGTTAAAAAGTTATCTGGAGCCATGGAATATCCAGTTAGTCGAAACGGGGTCCCGCATAATTGCGATGAGATATCAGGTACTGGAAAACTTCAAATCCTTTCTTGAAAAAGATTATGCTATGATTTCGGGTATGGATTTAACTACCGGGTTAACATATCAAACATTTTGCGAGCCATCTGCTAATGCAGAAGAAATACAAGTTCAATATGAACAGGCACTGGAAGAAAGCATTGATAAAGAAATAGAACGGGAGCAAACGCTGGTTGGCCCTCACAAAGATGAGATCATTTTTTATCTGGATGATTTTGAACTTCGAAGATTTGGATCACAAGGACAGCACCGGTTATTTGCACTATCGTTGAAACTTGCGCAATTACATTATTACTCTGATGAGCTGGATGACCTTCCCATTCTTATGTTGGATGATGTATTTGGTGATCTTGACCTGAAAAAAACAGAGGTGCTGTTAAGTGCCTTACAGGCTCATGAAGGCCAGACTTTCATAACCTCAGCTAATCCGGTACCTTTTGGGGAGTTTGTAAACTTTGATGGAGAACGAAACAGATTCTACAAAGTAGAACAAGGAAATATCGAGATAATAAAATGAGGTTCGACACACCAAAACCCATCCGGGATTCTCTGCAGAAATATTTGGATAAATTTCCTCAGAAGAGGAAGTTGCGCCAAGGCATGGTATTATCTGTTTGGGAAGAAGTGGTTGGGGAACGGATTGCATCTCAGGTAAACGACGTACATTTTGAATCGGGAAAGCTTGTAATTAAAGTCTCTAATCAGGTTTGGAGACACGAAATACATGCAAATCGATTCAGTATTGCAAAGAAATTAAATATAAAAGTAAAAGCTGAAGTGGTAAAAGAGATTATAGTACGCAGCTAGTTGAATAAAGCGCGATTCGCATCTATATTAGTTTATGGCAGAGAACTCTAACAAAAATATTAAAGAACGTGTACTTTCTTTTGTAAAGAAGGAAAAAAGGCCGGATACAGAAGAAGGTGAAAGCAGGGTTTTAAGCCGGGAAAACATTCTTGTTTTTGTGTTTGCTTATGTTGTTTCCATAAGTTTATGGTTTGCTGTAAATCTTAACGGGATTTTCAATGTTACGGTTCAAATGCCCCTCGAAGTTGGCAATATTCCGGATGATATGGCATTGACCAATCAACTTCCGCAATATGTAGAAGTTAATTTAAGCGGCACTGCTCTTCCACTTATAAACCTGTATAACAATCCGCCTTCAATTCCCATTGATGTTGAAGATTCGGAAGTGAATTTATTTAACCAGGTTCGCCAACAAATGAATTCTTTCCAGGAAGTTGATGTCTCTAAAGTTGAGCCTTTGCTTGTTGCCGTTAATCTGGAAGAAAAAATTTCAAAGAAAGTACCTATTCGATTTGAATGGGATATTGAGTTTGAATTGCGCTATGGATTTATAAGCCAACCAAAAATCACTCCGGATAGCATTGAGGTAACGGGGGCGGTATCTCAGGTGAATGCATTAACAGAATGGAGAATACCTGAAACAATAACCTTGAGTGAGGTTAGAACCGATGTGGATGAAACGATAGAGATTACCAATACTAATCCCTTATTAGAAACCTTGTTGGAAAGCGTTCAATTTACTGCTGATGTTTCTGAATTTACCGAAAGCGAGATAAACGTGTATATTCGTACCCGCGATTTACCGAGGGGACAGAGCATTACATACAATCCTTCTTCAATTACTATAAAGTATGATGTTCCGTTGGAGCAGTTTTCAGAAATTGCTGACCAAATTCCCTATGCAGTATATGTACCCTATCAAAAAATTGAAGAGGATGAAACCGGCTTTGTAACACCTGATATTGAATTGACAGCGACAAAGTATGCGTTAAAGCTCCGTAGTTTTCAGCCTAAAGCAGTGGCTTACTTCAGTGTAGTAGATCAGTAGTCACATCATTTTGCTGTTATAATATGATTCGTTGGCATTTTTGTCTTGACACAAAAGTGTTCAAAAAGTTTTTTCATCAACTTTCGGCTATAAGCTTTTCCTCAAAAGGAGTAATTACTTCATCTACTTCCTTTACACCTTCAAAATAGGAAAGCACCTTCAGCATTACTTCATCGACCAGAACATCCGGGCAGGAAGCACCTGAAGTAAGGGCAACTTTCAATGGCTTCTTATTAGTTAGAAGCCAGTTTTCTGTTTCCTGAATGCTCTTTTCCCACTGGTTGAAATGAACAATGTGATTTTCAGATTTGAGTTCTGAAGCGTCTCTTACATGATAAGTCGGGAATGAGTGCTCAAGAATTTCAACCAAATGCATGGTATTTGACGAGTTGTAACCCCCAACCACTAAAGCAAGGTCAGGATCTGTTTCTGTAAGAGCTAAAGTGGCAGATTGGTTTTCGTTGGTGGCGTAGCACAGTGTGTCGGATGTGTCTGCAAAATGATTGAGGATATCGGTTTTGCCGTACAAAGAAATGGCAGCTTCCTTCAGTATATCCATCACTTCCTGTGTTTCGGTAGCAAGCATGGTGGTTTGGTTTATCACGCCAAATCGCTGCAAATCTTTGTATGGATCAAAACCGGGGGTGGATTTGTGACCGAAGTACTTTTCAAAGTCGGAGAGTGGTCGCTTTTTGGTCATGATTTCTGCAAGAACAACAGCCTCTTTGGGATTAAATACAACAACCACGGCCGAATGTTCGGCGCTGTGGGAGAATGTAGCTCTGGTTTCTTCATGCTCATGTTTGCCATGTACTACCAGGCTGTATTCCTTTTTACCAAGCTGCTTTCCACGCTTCCATACTTTCTCAACAAACGGGCAGGTGGTATTAAACTGGTAGGGGTCAATCCCCACTTTTTGTAGTTCTTCCTGAATTTCTAAAGTGGTACCAAACGCGGGCACAATCACAATATCCTCTGAATTAAGGGATGAAATGGGAATTCGTTCGGTTCCATCAGTATCGAATAAAAATTGTACTCCTCGCCCAAGCAGATCTTCATTCACCGTTGGGTTGTGGATCATCTCGCTTAGCAGGTAGATGCTTTTTTCCGGGTTTTCTTCCACTGCCCGGTATGCAATATCAATGGCATTTTCTACGCCGTAGCAAAAACCAAAAAAACGTGGAATAAAAAACTGAACCGGGCCAAAATCCAGCAGTGTGGGCTTCAAATCCTTTTTCATCGGGTCCGTAATTTTCGTTGCCTCCTTTACCTTCCGAATGATGGGGGACTTGTACATGTCAGGGATTTGAAATTGTTTTCTTGCCAAGGCTTGTTAAAGGTTAATGGTTATTCTGTAATTACATCAACAATGCTTTAAATTATTTTTTGAGTAGTGTTTTTATTCAAAGTACCAATTTTATACAGGATAATATTCTTTGAGCAAGTGAAGATTTTGTCAGGTCGGATGTTGCTTACTTTATTCAAAGAGCCAGATAAAAAATCATTGTCATCAATAGAGATTGAGAATTTATTTTTAAGCGATTTGCTGGTTATCTGGCATAACAACAAATCGTCCCCGTCAAAATCCCGGATTACAAAGGCGGGCCTTTTTTTTGAGTTAGATAAATCGGAAAAGGGAAAAGGTACAACTACAATATCTCCTTTTACAAATTGGACCATGCTTCATCTTCCTCAGATTTCAGCCAGTCCTTTCCAAGCGAAGGTTCACTCACCAGAGTAGAAGACATGATTTCGCTCTCTTGTTTGATCAAAAATCGAACGTAATCCAAAACTTCTTTGGCTTTTTGTTCGGGTAGCTTATCGATTTCTATTTTTAGTTTTTCTTTTTCAGACATATACCAAATATAAAAGTATTAAAAGAGTGAACCAACCTATCTAATGGAAAGGACGTTTCTTGCCAAAGCTTGTTAATGGCTATTTGCTATTGGTGCTTGTACTGTACTCTATTTCGGATTCTTTAATAATGTTTGCTTTAGTGCATTTTAGATATCCGATATCCATTAACAAACTATGCAGCATCCTCAACATCATCCATCCTCACACCAACCAAGCGGCTAACTCCGGTTTCGGGCATGGTAACGCCATACATCATTTCAGCTTTGCTCATCGTCTTTTTGTTATGGGTAATAATGATGAACTGAGTTTCTTCACTGAAGTTTTTAATCATCTTGGCAAACCGTTCAATGTTGGCATCATCAAGGGGAGCATCTACTTCGTCCAGTACGCAGAAAGGAGAAGGTTTTACCAGGTAAATAGCGAAAAGAAGGGCAATGGCAGTTAAGGTTTTCTCTCCACCCGAAAGCTGCGAAATTCCGGATGGGCGTTTACCGCGAGGCTGAGCAAGGATTTCAATCTTAGCCTCTAACGGATCCTCCACATTCTGTTCGATGATCAGGTCGCAGTTATCATCTTCAAAGAATAAAGTCTTAAATACTTTTTGGAAGTTGGTTCTTATTTCCCCAAATGTAGTGTTGAACCGTTCGTTAGCCGTTTCGTTTATTTCGGCAATAGTTTCGAGCAGCTGGGCTTCTGCTTTATTCAGATCTTCGATCTGTTCTTCGTAAAAATCGAGGCGCTCTTTTTCTTCTTTATACTCTTCAATGGCAAGGGCGTTTACTTCGCCAATGCTATTCAGTTTTTGGCGAAGCCAGCCAATTCGTTGTTTCACTTCGTCGGCAGTCATGTTTTCGGGCATTTCACCTTCTACCTGTTTCATCAGGATTCCATATGTTTCCCAGATGTGATCGGAAAGTGCCTGGCTTTGCATTTCCATTTTCTCTTTGGCCATTGCCAGGTGATGAACCAACTCCATGTTTACTTCTTTCTGCCGGCGAGCCTCACGAAGTTGTTTGTCAAATTCATTGATCTTGCCACGTTGTATGCTTGCCGTTTCTTCTGCTTTTGCCAAAGCCTCATCAGCGTTAACCTTCTGTTCTTTATTTTTGGCAAGTTCTTCTTCTAGCGAGGAAATATGAGTTGTGTAGCTTTCGATTCGGGCTTTACTTTCTTCGGTAAGTTTGGTTCTGTTTTCGATGCGGGATTGAACGCTGTCGATCCCGGTTTCAGCTCTGCGAACATCACGTTCGTGGTTTTCAACCTTGTTCTTGAAGTCCTGATGTTTTAACTGAGCATCGTTGTATCGGTTCTGTGCAATACTGCGGTCTTCTTCTAGCGATTCGAGCAATTTCTTTTTATCAGATTGCTGAGCATCCAGTTCTTCTATTTTTGCCTGCAGCTCTTTCTGCTTTGGCTGCATCGAATCCAGTTCTTCCTGAGCAGTTCCTTCGCTGCTTTTCAGATTGTCTTTCCGGTTAACTAGCTCACCAATATTTTTTTGATACACCTGAACTTTAGAACTGAGGCTGTGCTGCTGCTGTTCTAAACGGCGAACTTCCTGCTCTTTTTCCTTTAGTTCTGCACTTAGTGTTCCGATATCCAGCTTGTCGTGCTTTTCTTTTATCTGTTGAAGGTATTCGGTGAGTTTATCAATTTCTTTGAGAGCAGCAGCTTTTTCTTTTTCCAGGCGCTCGATCTTATCTTTTAGCCCAACCCGAACCCCGGTATTTTTATTTTTGCTACCGCTTTTAAAAAATCTGTTTCGGTTGATTACCTCACCATCATATGTTACGCCAATTGCATTGGTATTCTTCAAACCTTTATAAGCGTCTTCTACCGTTTCAAAAACCAATACATTTCCAAGCAGTAATTGCTTTAATGCAGAATACTGCGGTTTGGTCTTAACATGGTCAAACAACGCGCTATCTTTAACTTCATATTTTGCCGAAAGCTTATCTAACGGGATAAATGTTGCTTTTCCTTTCTTTGCCTCTTTAAGAATATTTGCTGCTCGTTTGGCTTCTTCAAGAGTAGGAAGGATCACAAAATTCAATGCACCTCCCAAAACTGATTCTAACGCAATGGCATGCTTTTCATCGGTATCAAATACTTCGGAAACGGTTGTCATCTCTTTAAAATCGAATCGATGATTTTCCAGCAGGTATTTTACACTATTCGGAAATGCTTCATTTGAATTAGCAAGTTCATTCAGCAATCGAATTTCGTTTAGCAACGATGAATGATTACTGTGCAGCGAACGGAGTTCGTCTTTAATCTCATTCTGCTTTTGAGCAAAGCCTTCACGTTTATCTCTGGAAGACTCGAGTTCTTTTTCGAACTCGTCACGCTCTTCAACCAGTGTTTCCAGCTTCAATTCAATTGAACTTTGTTCTGCATTCAGGTTATCGATCTCGTCATTCAAATCAACTATTTCATCATCAATGCGCTCCAGGTCTCCTTCCGTATTTTCCAGACGCGACTCAATCTTAATTCGTTGGGTTTGCAGCTGGTTCAACTCATTATTTGCACCGCTTAACTGAATTTCAATTTCGTATAGCTCATGGCGTTCCCGGTTGTACTGCTGCTGAATCTGAGCATATTGCTTTTTAGATTCTTCCAGGGTTTTCTCTGATTTTTCGAGATCTTCATCAAAAGATTCCAGCTTGCTTCGGCTGCTTGCAAGCAATTCCATAAGCTCTTTCAGGTCAACTTCGCCCTGTTCAATATCTTTAGCATATTCTTTGATTACCTTTTCTTCGTTCTGAATTTTTTCTTTGGTAATCGTTAATGAAGTTTCTGCCTCACGGATGGCGTTGTGCAATTGGTTTACATGGCGTTGGGCTTCTGCTTGTTGTCTTTCTTTTTCAAGAAGTTCGGCCCGGGCTTTTTCGTCTGATGTTTCAAATTCTTCTACCGCAGTTGTGATTTCTTTCTTTTCCTTTTCTGCGTTATTGATTCGTTTCTGGAGAGGTTCCAGCTCTTCTTTGATCTTGTTGAATTCATGAAGCGTATATCCTTTGTCGAGTGATTCCAGCTCAACCTTATACTTCTTGGCTTTTTCAGCTTTTTCAGCTTGTATCTCAAGAGAGCGGGCTTTTTTTCGCAGCTCAATTAATAAATCATCAACTCGTTGGAGGTCTTTTCGGGTTTCATCCAGCTTTCTCAACGTTCGCTTTCTTTGATCTTTGTAACGGGTAACTCCGGCAGCTTCCTCAAACAACCGGCGGCGGTCATTATTTTTGTCGTTCAGAATCTCTTCCACCATTTTAAGCTCAATCACGGAATAAGCATCGGAGCCCATGCCGGTGTCCATAAATAATTCCATGATATCTTTAAGACGGCAGGCAGTATTGTTGATGAGATATTCGCTGTCTCCGGAACGATACAATCGCCGTGTAATCGTAACTTCGCTATACTCGATAGGCAGAATGCCTTTGTCATTCACGAAGGTGAGTGAAACCTCTGCCATGCCAAGTGCTTTCTTTTTGGCAGTTCCATTAAAGATTACGTTACTCATTGCCGCAGACCGCAGAAGAGATGGCCGTTGTTCGCCCAATACCCAGCGTAAAGCATCAACAATATTAGATTTTCCACAGCCATTTGGCCCTACAATAGAAGTAATGCCGCTGTCGAAGCCCACTTTGGTTTTGTGAGCAAAACTTTTAAATCCGTGTAAGTTTAATTCAGATATATACATGTTTGGTTTTAACCGTCATTACGAGGAGCCCGAATGTATTCGGGTAGCGAAGCAATCTTTTGTAATTGATTTAGGGAGATTACTTTGCTTTGCCCGTAATGGCTTAAACAGTCATTATTTCGCTTTCTTTGGTAGAAAGTAAATCGTCAATTGCTTTTCCGTGTTTATCCGTGATTTTTTGAACCTCATCTTCTGCTTCAAATTTGGAGTCTTCAGGGAGTGATTCTGCATCCACTGTTTTTTTGATGCTTTCGTTTGCATCTCTTCTGGAATTCCGGACACTAATACGAGCTTGCTCGGCTTTGTCTTTTGCTACTTTCACCAATTCAGCCCGGCGCTCTTCGGTTAAAATGGGTAAAGGAATTCGAATGAAATCACCATCATTCATTGGATTCAACCCAAGGCCTGCAGCCATAATTGCCCGTTCTATATCTTCCAGTGTAGATTTGTCATAAGGAGAAACCATTAGCATCCGGGGTTCAGGAACGGTAATGTTTGCCAATTGCTGAAGAGGGGTTTGTGAACCATAATATTCAACTTTTATACCTTCTACCAAAGCAGGGTTTGCCTTACCAGCACGGATGTGAGAAAATTCTTTTTTGAGGAACGTATAGGCATCGTCCATCTTCATATCCGCTTCATCAATAATATCTTGTAACTCCTCTGGGATCATAGGTTCTGTTTTATCTTAATTGAACTTTTGCTCTGATTTTTAATTCAAAGAAGTTAATAAAAGTGAAGGATAATTCTTAGTAGGATGAGACTTCAACAGAGGTTCTAATTTTTTTATATGCTATCCCAAACCCCTTTTAGCATTTAATGTTTATTTAGATTTACCATATCCTATACCTGCTAAAAAACCTCCTACAAGACCACCAAACCCTGTTAATATAGGGATGAGGATATTTGGTTGATCTTTAAATATTATAATTATGGCAAAAAAAGAGGCAATTACTGCTAAAAAATAGAAAGCTTGGTATTTCTTATCTGTTTTTCTTTCTTGAAATTCGTTTTCCTGTCCATCTTTGTATATCTCAAACTGGTTTTTGTCGTGACTGACCGCTAAATCAACAATTTTGCCAATGTGCTCTTCTGATAGTTTATCATGCAATGGATTAGGCATCGAGCCCATTCGAGCCATAGTCATGAATTGAGAGATCACCTCAGGCTCATCATTTGAGAGTTGTTCTAGTGTTTCTGAAACTTCAGCTATTTCTTCAGAAACTTGTTTCTTAGGTTCTTTTTTACTCATCTATGAACTCAAAACTTGAAAAGTGTTTGGGTTTCTTGGGGTCTTTTTTTTGAAACTTTTTCTCACTTGCCGCAACTATCCAGTTATAGGAGTTGGTTTCGGTTCCTATGTTTTCAAAAACCTTTGAAACCCTTTTTGAAATAAGACTACTTAACATAAACTTAAGTAGTTTTTCTCCTTGGGCCTCAGTTATTGAGCCATCTGAAATACTTTTTGAAACTATCTCAGTAATCTTAGAAATAACTCTGATTTCTTTTGCAAAAGTAGTTTCTTTGGGCGGAAATTTAGGTTCTGATAGTATATTTAATACATATCCAACTAATTCATCTTTAGAATAATCATAAGATGATTGTTTTTTCTTTTCAAGATTGAAATTTGACCAATGATTATTAATCAGTTTATTGATCGAGCTCATTTATTTAATTTTTTTTATTTAAAAACTGATTATCAGTGCATTTAGTTTACAAAAAAGAGAAATAGTTTACAATTAATCCCTGAACTATTCCCAAACAACCGTAGTTCCTACATCTTCGCCACTACATACAATCTTTTTGAAGTTGCCTTCAGTATTCATGTTGAAGACAATGATAGGAGTATTGTTTTCGCGGCAGAGAGTAAAGGCAGTCAAGTCCATTACAGAAAGGCGTTGTTTAAGAACTTCATCCCCCGTGATTACATCAAATTTTTTGGCATCAGGATTTTTCTCAGGATCTGTATCGTAAATACCGTTAACGCGGGTGCCTTTTAGAATTACATCTGCTTCAATTTCAATGGCTCGCAAAGCTCCGGCGGTATCGGTAGTAAAGTAGGGGTTTCCGGTACCGGCACCGAAAATCACAACGCGCCCTTTTTCCAGGTGGCGAACTGCACGGCGGCGGATAAAAGGCTCGGCAATGGCTTCCATTCGTATAGCACTCATTAATCTGGTTTTTACCCCTTGCTGTTCTAAGGCATCCTGCAAAGCCATACTGTTAATCATGGTGGCCAGCATACCCATGTAATCTCCCTGAACACGATCCATGCCTTCTGTAGCACCTTTAACGCCGCGGAAAATATTCCCGCCGCCAATTACTACACAAACTTCAACGCCTTCTTGTTGTACACTTTTTATTTCGTTTGCATATTGGGTTAGGATATCGGCGTCAATTCCATGCCCTTGGTTTCCTAATAATGCTTCGCCACTTAGTTTGAGGAGGATACGCTTGTACTTATTTGCCACTGTAAGTTGGTTTTAGGAATTATGGGTCAAAAAAAAGGCTGTTTTGAAAATTCAAAACAGCCTAAGGTAAAAAAAAATTGATTAAGCCCCTTCGCCTAATTGAATTCTGTGGAAGGACTTAACAAGCGGAGTGTTGTTTTGTTCCAGGTATTGCTTTACAGAAACACCGTTATCTTTCACGAATTTTTGTTCGAGCAATACACGCTCTTCGTAAAAACGGCGAAGTTTGCCTTGTGCCGCTTTTTCAGCAATGTCAGCAGGCTTACCTTCGTTAATCAATTGCTCTTTAGCAATCTCAAGTTCCTTTTCTACGGTAGTAGCGTCAACTTCTTCGCGCGTAACTGCAAGAGGATTCATCGCTGCAACCTGCATGGCAACATCACGGGCTATATCTTCATTTTCAACATTGCCATCAAACTCGGCAAGTACGCCTAGCTGGTTGCCTGCATGGATGTAATCAACAATAGTTCCATCAGTGTTAACAAGAATCACGTTAGAGATCTCTATCTTCTCACCAATTTTGCCTACCATTTCCTGCAGATGATCTGCGATTGTTTTTCCATCAACTTCTGCTTTCAAAAGGTCATCAATGTTGTTGATGTTACCTTCATAAGCCGCATTTAGAAAGCTCTCAGCCTGGGCCTGGAAGTCTTCATTACGGGCAACAAAATCTGTTTCGCAGTTTACTTCGATGGCTACCGCTTTTTTAGCATCATCGCTAACTTTTGAAAGGATTAAACCTTCTTTGGCATCACGATCCGCTCTTTTATCGGCAACTTTTTGGCCTTTTTTACGGAGCAATTCAACAGCAGCATCAAAATCGCCATTGGTCTCTGATAGTGCTTTTTTGCAGTCCATCATGCCTGCCCCGGTCATGTCTCTAAGTTTTTTTACGTCAGCAGCAGAAATACTCATTTCTCTGAATAGTGGTTTTGATAATTATAATTTATTCTTCTTCGTCAGCAGTGGTTTCTGCGGCCGGCTCTTCTTCAGCTGTATTTTCCACAGGTTCTACTGTTGGCTCTTCGGTTTTCGCTTTTTTCTTGCGAGAACGTAATTTTGTTTTTGCTTCCTGAATATCTTCTTCAGAAACTTCAACGGCAGCTTGTTCCATTACTTCTTCTTCAGCATGGGCTTCTCTTTCTGCGGCACCTTCAATAATAGCATCAGCAACCTGAGAAGAGATTAATTGAATAGTTCGTGCAGAGTCATCGTTACAAGGAATGATAAAATCCGGAACATCAGGATCACTGTTGGTATCAACCATAGCAATTACCGGAATATGAAGTTTGATGGCTTCATTAACAGCAAGGTGCTCTTTAATGATATCAACAACAAATACAGCACCGGGCAGCCGCCCCATATTCGCAATACCACCTAATGTGTTTTCCAGTTTCTCTTGCTCACGTTCCAGCATTAAACCTTCTTTTTTGGTGAGCTCGTCCATGGTGCCGTCTGTTTTCATGCGCTCAATTTCTTCCATACGGCTGATGCTTTTCCGAACCGTAGAGAAGTTGGTAAGCATACCGCCTAACCACCGGTGAGTAACAAACGGCATTCCCGCACGGATTGCTTCTGTTTTGATGATTTCGGTTGATTGTTTTTTTGTACCTACAAAAAGGATGGTTTTTCCTGCTCTGGAAAGTTGTTGAACTTGATCGAGAGCGTCTTGCAGAAAGGTTTGTGTCTTTTTAAGATCAATGATATGGATGCCGTTTCTTTGCATAAAGATGAAGTCTTTCATCTTAGGGTTCCAACGGCGGGTCAGGTGGCCGAAATGGGCACCTGATTTTAATAGTTCTTCAATAGAAGCTGCTTTAGGCATTGTATTAAGTATAGGTTTAGGTTAATCCGCTATGTGGGTCATTCTCTGATGCCAATCAGCCCATTGGCTGACACCTGGCAAAGAGTCGCCACATATGTGTGGTTAAATTGGTTGTACTTTTATCGTTTAGAGAACTGGAATTTCTTACGTGCTTTTGGCTGGCCGTACTTTTTACGCTCAACCATTCTGTCATCTCGGGTAAGTAATCCATTACTCTTTAGTGCAGTATGAATTTCTTCATTGTTTTCGTTCTCGCCATCAATTGCACGGGCCAGAGCATGTTGTACCGCACCTGCTTGTCCTGATTTTCCACCACCGCGAACCGTAACTTTGATGTCGTACTTGCCATCAAGTTCAGTAACGTTCAATGGTAATGTTGCGATATTTTGCAACGCTTTTACAGGTAAATATTCTTCGATAGGAGTTTTGTTGATTAAAAATTCACCTTTGCCTGGCTGAATATATAATCGAGCCGTAGAGGTTTTTCTTCTTCCGATGTAATTCGCTTGTGCCATTAATTAAAGCTCAATGATTTCAGGGTTCTGAGCTGTTTGTTCATGAACCGGGCCCGCATACACGCGGATGTTGGTCATTAGTTTGCGTCCTATTTTATTTTTGGGAAGCATTCCTTTAACAGCTTTCATTACAAGAGAGGTAGGATCTTTTGCCAACATATCTTCTGCACTGGTAAAACGCTCACCGCCTGGGTAAAAAGTGTGGCGGAAATACATCTTGTCAGTCATTTTTTTACCGGTCAGCTTTACCTTCTCAGCGTTTATGACAATTACATTGTCGCCGGTATCCATATGAGGAGTAAACGTCGGTTTATTTTTGCCTCTCAAAATAGATGCTACAACAGTACTCAGGCGGCCCAGTGGCTGATCTTCAGCATCAATCAGCACCCACTTCTTTTCAATATCAGAAGGTTTTGCCGAGTATGTTTTAAAACTTAAAGTATCCACGATCAAACTCGTTTTTGTATTTTCTTGGAAAGTCGAAAAAGATAGGGGTATTTGATCTTTGTATCAACAATTAATTGGGTAAATAATATGGTATTTAGTTTAAACAGGAGTGTACGAATGAAACAGATTGTGAAAAGATTGCGGAACCAAAGACAAAGCATCTGAGATTTTGTATCTTTGAATCTATTCGAATTTTTAAAACTTTTTTGAGATGAGCGACAAATTTAAAAGCACAAAACAAACGTTCGATACAGGCAATGGCGAAGCAACCTTTTATAATCTCCCAAAATTAAAGAAGTTGGGATATGACATTGATACGCTTCCATTTTCAATAAAGATTTTGTTGGAAGCGGTATTGCGAGAGAACGATGGATACGCGATTACCGATCAGGATATTGAAACACTTGCTACTTACAACGCAGCAAGCCCGCAGGGAGAAATTCCTTTCAAACCTTCGCGCGTGGTTCTTCAGGATTTTACCGGAGTTCCGGCCGTAGTAGATTTAGCAGCACTTCGCTCAGCAATGAAAAGGATGGGAGGAAATCCAACCGATATTAATCCTCAGGTTCCGGTTGACCTGGTGATCGATCACTCCGTTCAGGTAGATATGTTTGGTCGTGACGAAGCGCTGAACTTTAATGTGGAATTAGAAATGGAGCGTAACCGCGAGCGTTATGAGTTTTTAAAATGGGGAAAAGAGGCGTTCGATAATTTCAGGGTGGTTCCCCCGGGTCGTGGAATTGTGCACCAGGTAAATCTTGAATATTTGGCAAAAGGAGTGTTTACACGCACTGAAGAAGATGGAAGCATAACTGCCTATCCTGATACCTTAGTAGGAACGGATTCTCATACAACGATGATTAATGGCCTTGGAATTCTGGGCTGGGGAGTTGGTGGTATTGAAGCGGAAGCAGCCATGCTTGGCCAGCCTATTTCTATGTTAGTGCCGGAAGTGGTAGGAATGAAATTGACCGGAAAACTTCGGGAAGGAGTTACAGCTACCGATTTGACACTCACTGTAACACAAATGCTCCGTAAGCATGGCGTGGTAGGAAAATTTGTTGAGTTTTATGGTAATGGTATCAGCAATATGAGTTTGCCGGATCGTGCTACTATTGCGAATATGGCGCCGGAGTACGGTGCTACTATGGGATTCTTCCCTATTGACGATGAATCACTTCGTTATATGAAGAGAACTGGTCGTTCTGAAGAATTAGTAAAACTGGTTGAGAACTATACTAAGGCTCAGGGATTATTCAGAACGGATGATACAGTTGATCCGGAATTCACATCTACTCTGGAGTTGGATCTGGGTACTGTGGAAACGTCACTTGCCGGCCCAAAGCTTCCGCACGACCGAATCGCACTCAATAATATGAAGAGTACGTTCGAAAGTTCTTTAGTAAGCGATAATCCGACTATGGGTTTTAACCTTACAGAAGATCGTTTAAGCAACAAAGGGTTGTACAAGAATGGCCAGGAAATTGAAATGACGCATGGTGATGTGGTTATAGCGGCAATCACAAGTTGTACAAATACATCTAACCCAAGTGTAATGTTAGGGGCAGGAATTGTTGCCAAGAAAGCTGTTGAGCGTGGACTGGAAGTTCCGGCATATGTAAAAACATCATTAGCTCCCGGTTCAAGAGTAGTAACAGAATACTTGAATGAAGCAGGACTTACAGGTTATATGGATCGGTTAGGGTTCAATCTTGTGGGTTATGGATGTACGACCTGTATCGGTAATTCGGGGCCGCTTCCTGAGCCGGTAGAAAATGCAATTAAGGAAGGTGATCTGATAGCTGCAGGTGTTCTTTCAGGAAACCGGAATTTTGAAGGACGAATACATCCATGGGTAAAAGCTAATTTTCTGGCTTCACCTCCTCTCGTAGTTGCGTATGCGCTGGCAGGAACTGTGGACATTGATTTAAAAACCGAACCACTTGGAAAAGATAAGGATGGAAATGATGTATATCTGAAAGACTTGTGGCCTACTACTGAAGAGATTGCGGAACATTTAGACAATGCAATTCGTCCTGAGTTATTCGATGAACTTTATTCCGATATCTTTGAGTCACCGGCCTGGGAAGATATTCCTGTTTCAGGTGGTGACTTGTTCAACTGGAATGAAGACTCAACATATATTCAGGAGCCACCATTCTTTATGAACATGAGTCAGGAGGCTGAGCCAATTGCAAGTATCGAAGGAGCTCGTGTATTAGTTAAGGTTGGGGATTCTATCACTACTGATCATATTTCTCCAGCAGGTAACATAAAGGAAGATGCTCCAGCAGGTGAATACCTGAAAGAACATGGTGTTGAGAAGAGAGATTTTAACTCCTATGGTTCCCGTAGAGGAAATGACCGTGTGATGACACGAGGTACCTTTGCGAATGTACGGTTCAAAAATCAACTGGCACCAGGTACCGAAGGTGGATTTACCAAATATCACCCAACCGGCGATATTACTACCATTTATGACGCCTCTTTGAAATATAAAGAAAGCAACACCCCTTTGATCGCTATTGCAGGCAACCAGTATGGAACAGGCTCATCAAGAGATTGGGCTGCCAAGGGAACAAATCTGCTGGGAGTAAAAGCAGTTATTGCTGAATCTTACGAAAGAATCCATCGGTCAAATCTGGTGCAAATGGGAGTGCTTCCTCTTCAGTTTAAAGAAGGGGATACACCGGAATCTCTTGGGCTTGACGGCTCGGAAACATTCACGATTTATCTGGATGATAACATTAAGGCAAGGGAAGCAGTGAAAGTTACAGCAGTTAAAGAAACCGGGGAGGAAATCAACTTTATGGCAAACAGCAGAATTGATACTCCTGTTGAAGTAGATTATTATCGCAATGGAGGCATTCTGCATACGGTACTTCTTGATTATTTAGAGAAGGGCAAGGGTTAGAGATTACCTTATCTGTTCTCAGAATTGGTTATCAACCCAATCCATGCATAGTAAATTTTCTGGCTGCTATGCTGCTCAATGGTGTATGAAGCAGCACATGAATTAATGCTTTTTTTGCAAAAGGTATTTTGTGCTTTCTACCCATTTTCATATTCCATTCTGCTCTTTTAGCAGCTTTTTTCACCACTTTTTTATGCTTGCTTTCATAAGCATGTAACAGCTCTTTTTCCCTGGAAGGGTTTTCAAGGCATACTTTTAATATCTCAGCCAGTTTCCAGGCACCAAGCCAGCCAAGGTTCATTCCCTGCCCGCCAATCGGGCTTACAACATGAGCTGCATCACCTACAAGGATTATTTTGTTTTTCACAAAATACTCAGCCATAAAGTGCTGAACTCCAAAACTACTAAGCATACTATGGTTGATGCTAGAGAGATCATAGCCAAGCCTTTTTAACACCAAGCCAGATAATTTTTCCTGTGTAACATGTTCAATAAACTGGTTGGTTTTTACCACCCAGCGTCTCATTCCATTTGGGAGTGGGAAACATTCTACCATTCCCTGTTTTGGCAAAAATACTACGGCATCTTTTCCAAATGATGTGTTTTCTTCAAAATCTCCCATTATATAGGTATCGGGATATCGCTTTCCTCCAAAGAAAATTCCTGTTTCCTGCCGGACAAAGCTATTCTTGCCATCGCAGCCAATCACAAAATTTGAAGTAATGCTTTCTTCGATTCCATTCTTGTTAAAACGGACCATAATATTTTTTTCGTTTTGGGTTACTGCTACAACTTCAGCCTCCCGGATAAGCCCATTTGGATTTAGTTTGGTGAATTGTTTTTCAAGAATGCGTTCGGTTTCGAATTGGGGGCAGGCCAGGACGAAGTTGAAGGGTGGTTTAAGCTGGCTGAAATCAACCTCACCCATTTTCTTTTTCCCATCATGAGCAATTCCCTTTTTTATTTGAACTCCCGCCTCCAAAAAATCATCAACAATTCCAAGTTGCTTAAACAGCCCAAGGGAAACCGGGTGAATTCCAAGTGAGCGGGAATCAGTAACCGGAGCAGCCCGTTTTTCTAATATAGTACATTCTATCCCTTTTTGTGAAAGGCAAATTCCAAGGAATAGCCCGACCGGTCCACCGCCTGCAATTATTATCTTCATTTTTTACCGGAATGCATCCTGTATATGTGTGAATTCAGGAGCTGTGTTTTTCTTTTGAATGATGCCAATCACATCGAACCGCATGGGTGAGCCCTCCATTTTGCGTTCATACATCCAGGCTTCTGCTGCCTTAAATACATGCTCAACTTTTACTTCTGTAACGTATTCTTCGGGCCTGCCAAACTTATCGGAAGAGCGCATTTTTACTTCTATAAAAACGATAGCAGTATCATCGTAAGCGATGATATCAACCTCAGATTTTTCAAAAAAATAATTCCGCTCCAGAATTCGCCATCCTTTGCTTTCCAGGTAAGCGCATGCTAACTCTTCCCCTTCATTACCAATTTGGCGGGTAGTACGTTTAGTCATTAGGGTTCTTTCCTGTCAACGATTCTTTCACCTCAACTAATTTAACAAGCTGCTTCAGGAAACCCAGATTCTTTTTGCTGATGTAGGGGAGCAGCGCATCGGTAAAGCGTTCAAACATCTCAAGAAATTCGTTGTAGTTTTCTATACGTTCTTTAAAAGCGACGCTTTCTTCATCATTGAGGCCTCCAGATTCCAGAGTAGCAATACATTCTTTTAGCTCTGCCCGGATTGGGGCTATTTCTCTTTGCTGGCGTTCTTTTATAATGGTAGAAACCACTTTCCAAACATCGGTTTCAGCAGTATAAAAATCTTTTCGGGTACCGGGTTTTTGCTGTTTATGGATGAGTTCCCATTCTAGTAATCGATGAAGGTTCATATTTGCGTTGCCGCGGCTTATGTCCAGCTTGTCCATAATTGCATCGGTATCCAATGGCTGAGACTCTGCATACAAAAGCGCATGAATTTGAGACATTGTTTTGTTGATCCCCCAGGCTGATGCCATATCGCCCCAAAGTTTTACGAATTGATCTAATGCATCGCTATAAGCCTGTGTTCTTTCCATCTCCAAAAGTAAACAGAAATAAGAAGAAAGGCAGGGAGGAGGTTTTAATTAGGTTTTCAGTTTATTGAATAGGCGTTTTACCTGGCCGTCGCCAAAGCCATAAATCGGTTCACGATGATGGAATTTTTGAAAAACAGGCTCGAATTTTTCATCGCCCAATTCATTCATAATTTCCAGTAAAACTTTATCGGGCCGTCCTAATTCTTCATTTTCAGGAAACCGGTCAGAATTTGCCTGGATGGTGTTTTTGAGGAAAGGAAATTTTGTAAGAAGAGGCTGGGCTTTTTCCATAATCAATTGATGTTTTCCTTGCTGATAAAGGGACCAAAGAGACGTAAAAATCGCAAGCTCGTCTTGAGATAGAGAAGTGCGCACCTCGTATGCATTTACAAGACCTTCGGTTGAGAGGCCTCCGAACCCATACTCAAGATCGGTTTCCGGTCTTATAAGATAGATGTTTTCAATGGTTGTATGATTGGATATCAAACTGCAAACAAACCATAGGTTGACCTGGCAAAACAAATCGTCCTCAAACCATAAGTTAACGGATGTATTTTCGGCAACCTGTAAGAGTTTGTTGAACTCGGAAGCGATGTCTGCTGAATAATCGAGCTCGAGATCAGGATAGATGCTGCTTAGATAATGTTCACGAGTCGCAAAAAACTGATCTAAATCAGAACCGGTTACAGGGCCATCCAAAAGGCATTCACGAGCCACAATTAACTTTCCCTGAAGTGATTGAGGAAATTGCTCTTTTAGTGCATCGCCATTTAATACGTGGATCTCTTTTCCCATGATAGAGGAGCTTTGTTATAGTAAAAGCAGAGCAATAGCAAGAATGGCTGGAAGTGCCTGCACAAAGAATATTCTTTTGTTAGCTGTAACGGCTCCAAAAATGCCCGCAATTGCTACACAGCTAAGAAAGAAAAGAGCGATGTTTGCCTGCCAAACCGGGTCATTAATAAAAAAAGACCAGATCAATCCGGCGGCCAAAAAGCCATTATACAAACCTTGGTTAGCAGCCAGTGTTTTGCTTTGTTCAAAGAAATCATCAGAAAAGCCTCGAAACACTTTTTTAGCTCTGGTTGTCCATGCAAACATTTCGAGCCAAAGGAAATAGAGGTGTAAAAGAGCAACAAAACCGATTAAAACCTGAGCTGCAATTTCCATAATAAAAGGGATTTATTTAATGGAACGTACTTTGATTCGGGCTAAAATCAAAGTGATGAAATAATACCGAGGGTCCACGGATCATTTTTCTTCTTAAGGTTTCGGAGGTATAAATTATTTGAGGCTTCCCAACCCTTTCCTGAACCTATCCATCGCTTCTTCAAGATCACTCATAGAAGCAGCATAGCTCATTCGAAGTCCATCGGGTTCTCCGAAAGCATCTCCCGGAACTACAGCTAGTCCGAATTCTTCCAGCAAATAAAGGGAAAGATCGGTGGAGGATTCAATCTTGTTTCCGGAAGTTGTCGTTGTGCTGAAATAAGAAGAAATATCAGGGAATACATAAAAAGCTCCGCCCGGGGTAAAACAACTTACCCCGTCAATATCATTAAGCGATTTTACCATAAAGTCGCGGCGCTTTTTAAATTGCTCTCTCATTGCAAGTACTTCACTAAGATCACCATTATAGGCTGCTTCAGCCGCTTTTTGGGAAATTGAGGAAGGAGCAGATGTTTCCTGGCTTTGGATTTTTGAAACTGCGCCAACAATCTCTGCAGAGGATGCCAGATATCCCAGCCGCCACCCGGTCATAGCGAACCCTTTAGAAAAACCATTTGCTAAAAGTGTTCGATCCTTTAAATCAGGGGCTGCATTTAAAATACTAACATGATCGTCTTCAAAAACAATGTATTCATAAATCTCATCAGAAATAATGTGTACCTGGGGATGGCTTCGAAGAACATCTGCAAGCCCTTCAAGCTCTTTTTTGGTGTAGCATGCTCCGGTGGGATTTGATGGTGAGCATAAAATAAGTGCTTTGGTTTTTGGTGTAATTGCATCCTCAAGTTGTTGAGGTGTAAGCTTAAAATCGTTTTTAAAGGAAGTTCTCACAACAACAGATTCACCCTCTGCCAGGCGCACCATTTCTGGATATGAAACCCAGTAAGGAGCCGGGATAATAACCTCATCTCCTTTATTTACGATAGCGAGTAATCCAAAACCAACCGACTGCTTTGCCCCGTTTGAGCAGATGATTTGTGATGGATCATAGTCCAGTTTGTTGTCTCTTTTTAGTTTTGCTGAAATAGCCTCGCGTAGTTCGGGTGTTCCGGCATTCATGGTATAGCCGTGAAACCCATCATTAATAGCATTAATTGCAGCTTCGCAAATGTGTTTCGGAGTTTTAAAGTCTGGTTCTCCGGCGCTTAAAGATACAATTGATTTGCCCTGGCGTTTAAGCTCTTTGGCTTTTCCGGTAATTTTTAAGGTAGCGGATGGCTGAAGGTTTTGAGCCCGGTTTGAGATCATGCTGATTATGAATGAAATGAGAATTAGGTTCGGGCAGAAAATCCCAAATAGTTGGGTAAAAGTGAAACGATTTTATTTATCGCTCAATTTTTTTTGAAGGGCTTCAGCTACATTTTTAGGAACAAAAGAAGTAAGGTCGCCTCTCCAGTATGCTACTTCTTTAACCAGCGATGCAGATATGAAAGTGAATTCTTCATCCGGCATTAAAAAAACGGTGTCAACTTCGGGTGCCAGCCGTTTGTTGGTAAGCGCCATCCTGAACTCATACTCGAAATCAGATATTTGCCGTACCCCTCGAATAAGGGTGCTCGCTTTTACCTTTTTAGCATGATTTACTAACAGCCCTGTAAACTGATCAACCTCAATGTTTTCTGCCCAATCTTTTCCTTGCAGACATTCTTTAATGAGAGCTACTCTTTCATCCCCCGAAAAAACAGCGTTTTTTCGATGGTTCACTGCTACCGTAACCAGCACCTTATCAAAAAGATTGGTGGCTCGTTCAAGTATATCGAGATGTCCGAATGTAATAGGATCAAAAGATCCGGGATATAGAGCAATGTGTTTCATGAAAGAGATTTACTTGGAATCTACCGGATGCTTTTCAAAAATACTAACAGTTGTTCTTCCATAAGCCTTACTGAAAAAGCAATGTGGATGGTTGTTGTAGTTGTGATATTTGTCGTGTTCCAGGATAAACCACCCATCTTCATTGAGCCATTCTTTTTCTAAGATCTGATTTATCATTTCTTCCATCCATTCATAATCGTAAGGGGGATCACAGAAAATAAAGTCGTAGGTTCCGCTGAATCCATTCAGGAATTGTTGCACATCCAACACCTGGGCCCGAACTTGCTTTTCGATATCAAACTCTTTTGCTACTTTTTCGATGAGTCGAATGTTTTTTGGATCAATATCCACGAAAGTTACATGCTTTGCCCCTCTCGAAATGGCCTCAAAACCTAAATTTCCTGACCCCCCAAAAAGATCGAGTACTGTAGAATTCTCCAGGTATTTATATACTTCAATTTTGTTGAAGATACTTTCTTTAGTTCGGTCTGTGGTGGGGCGTACATCCAATCCTTTGGGAATTTGAATTCGCCGTCCTTTAAGTTTTCCGGTAATAATGCGCATTAGGAATAATAAGTTTAAACCATGTGTATTCTGAACTTTGCCAAAGGCATTCCTTTTGGAGATTTAGAACCCGTAGGATTTGGAAGTTAAATTAATACGAACTTGAATAAAGAACCAATCCACACAGGTGTTGCCTGAAGAACTATTTGGGAGAGCCAGGTTCAGCAACACAAGTTAAAAGCTTAAAGAAAGTAAAATCGCAGGAAAAGCTGCTGAAAGGTCAAAACCGTAGGTTTCTTCTTCTGCTTCAACACCAATTTGTTGCAGAGTATTTAAATGTGTGATTTTTGAAGAAGCATCCCAAAAACTTTGAAGTGCTTGTTCGGTTTCGTGGGTATGGTGCCCAAACAAATAAATGTTTTCGTGAAGCCCGTTCATCCACGATATGTGTGCGGCATGCTGCAACCAATGATACGGCGTGTCCGACACCTGATCAAAATGTATATAGGTAGCTGCCCGAAATTTTCCCAGTAAGAAAGAGGTGATCGTAATTACATTTTTATGGCAGCCAATCATCATAAAAGACCCACCGGGTTTATGATAGGTTGACCATTTTTGAGCAATTTCAAAATCACTGGCAAATTCAGTAGTGGCAATCTGTTTAGTTAAATCGTTAAAGCCCTGCATAACTCCTTTACGCCGGAGGCATAAGAATTTAAAGCTGGTTTTACTTGACGGGTGCCAGGTAACTTCAACATCTTCACGGTTAATGCCCTTCATTAGAATGGAAAGATGATCTTCTCTCTCATCGGCATTATCGTAAACCACTTTTGGCAGAGCTGTCCAGCATTCTTCTCCTGGATGAGTTAACACACGAACTGATTGAATGTTATGTTCTTCAAACAGACGATCAAATGCTGTTTTAATAAGTGGAAAGTGTTCGTGTTGCTGTGTTGTTATTGCTGTATTAACATCAAAATTGAAATCGAAGGAACCAATACGAAAAAGGTGCTTGCTGTTTTGCGAATCGTTTACCGCATAGTAAAGGTGGTCAGCAAAAAAACAAACACCCAGGTTAAACGTGGAACCACTCATTAATTCCAGTTGGGGGCGTTTCTCATAGTGGTTCGTTCTAAACTTCCTATAGCGTCCTCAGTGGTGGGATCTTGCAGTAAATAAAGAGGTGGACGGATGGTATCATTTGTTGTATAAGTAAACCGCTGGCCATCTCTTTGAGAGAAAACAATCTGTAATACATCAAATCGCTCACCATTGTCTGTAAGTAAACTGTCTTGTATGGCAATCATCGCAGAGTCGGTTTGTATGAACTGAACCACAGAGTCCAGGCCACCTTCAGCAGGAGGAAATTTCCCATTACGAATTTCATATTGAATAAGCACATCTTTAATGGTGCTCATGCGCGCGCGCACCCTTTCAGTCATTGCTTCTCTTTCCAATACTTCCTGGTAAGGTGTAATAATTGAATCATAAAGCAACCATGTTAAACCTAGAATTACAATGCCCAGAAAGATGCTTAAAACTTTATTGCGCGTATCAATATTCATGTGAAGTAAAAATCAGTTAATTATAAAGTGTCCAAAACTTTGAGAGGCTAAAAATACATTCGCACCTGTATATATGCAACCATACTGGGATTGACAAAATTAGGCCGAAAATTATTTATGTGATACATGGTATTAGCTTAGTATTTTCTGTGAAATTAATTAAACGATTTTGAATAAACGGGTACTTCAGCTCGCCATTCCTAATATTATCAGCAACATTTCTGTTCCTTTGCTAGGCGCAGTTGATACTGCGGTTATTGGTCATTTAGAGCATGTATATTATTTGGGTGCAATAGCAGTAGGTAGTATCATTTTCGATTTTATTTTTTGGGGGTTCGGATTTTTGAGAATGGGAACCACGGGTTTAGTAGCACAAGCATTTGGAGCTAAAGACACCCGGCAAACCAAAGTAATTTTGTATAGAGTATTAATGGTTGCCTTTACAGGAGGAGTTGCCATACTACTTTTACAGACTCCGCTAATAGAACTTTCTTTATGGGCAATTGAAGCCTCGCCGGAAGTTGAACAGTACACACGGATCTATTACAAGATCAGGATATTTGCTGCACCGGCTACTCTGGCTTTATTTGCTGTGAACGGTTGGTTTTTGGGGATGCAAAATGCACGTTATCCGATGATAATTACCATATTTTTAAACCTGTTGAACATTGCAGCAAACCTTATTTTTGTATTCTACTTCAACATGAATGTGGATGGCGTAGCATGGGGAAGTTTGCTTGCCAGTTACTGTGCAGCGGGGCTGGCTTTTGCTTTATACAAAATTACTTACAACAAAGTAAAAGTAGATGTTTCCTGGAATGATTTGAAAGAAATGGACGAGTTAAAAAAATTCTTTTCTGTAAATCGGGATATTTTTATCAGAACACTGTGTCTTATTTTTTCCTATGCTTTCTTTACAGCAACATCAGCTAAAATGGGGGATGTCTGGCTTGCTGCAAATACAATTCTTCTGCAACTTTGGTATATAAGTGCCTATGCGGTAGACGGGTTTGCTTATGCCGCAGAAAGCCTGGTAGGAAAGTACGTGGGGGCAATGAATTTTAAAAAAATGAAGCAGGCCATTTGGGCATGTATGATTTGGGGGTTAGGGTTTGGAGTACTTGGAACGGTTGTTTACTGGATTTTTGATTATAAACTGATCTCCATTTTTACTGACAATGCAGAAGTAATAGAAACCTCGATGATTGTGATGATCTGGTTGATTGTTGCCCCTGCTATAAACAGTATTTGTTTTATTTGGGATGGTGTATTTATTGGTGCTACTGCAACCTCTGCTATGCGTAATTCAATGTTGATTGCTACCGTATTATTCTTTGCGCCGGTGTATTATTTGGTAAAGCCATACACGGGGGGGCACGCTCTTTGGATAGCAATGACATCCTTTATGGTTATGAGAGGGATAACACTATCTCTTTACGCACCAAAAGAACTATTTTCTAAATTAAAGGATAAATGGGCACTACCATGAAGCAGATTTTACTATTACGGCATGCAAAGTCAAGCTGGGAGCACGAAGGTTTGCAAGATTTTGACCGGCCGCTGGCAAGTCGCGGCCTTCGTGATGCTCCAGCAATGGGGTACTTTATCCGAAAGACAGCGCATAAACCCGATATGATAGTTTCTTCTCCGGCACAAAGAGCAAAAGAAACAACAGAGCTTGTGCTTGAGGGTATGAAAGGGAGCACTGAGATTATACATTGGAATAAAGATATGTACTTCGGGTCAATGAAAAATTATCTGGAAGCAATACAGCAAGCGGATAAATGGGTAGAACGAATTATGCTGGTGGGCCACAATCCTACTATTGAAAATACAGCGGCAGCTTTGTCTGGTTCGGAGCGTTCCGGCTCAATAAGAATGCCAACAGCTGCATTGGTGTGTTTAAATACATATGCTGCAGAATGGAAGCAGGTTAACTGGGCAACCTGCCAGTTGGTTTGGATGATGATTCCAAAAGTGTTAAAACATATTTGAGGCTAGTACAAATATCTGCTTCATCTTTTGCGTATGCATTGTTTATATTTGGGGCGGACAGAACAAAAAATTAAACCCAATTTTTCGAATGAATTATCAGCAGAATTATTTCTTTTTATGCAAAACACCACTAAGTGCAGAAGGCGCAGAAGACGTGGAAGTAATTACAAAAGCCGAAGACAGCACTGATTTTCCTCGTGTATTTAAAGAGTATGAGAGCTTACGATCACATGCATTCAATAAAGATAATATTTACAGTGTTGTTCGCGCTGATGATATCTACGACCTGATAAGAACTTCATCTGAAAAAGAAGCAAAAGAAGAAGCATATGAAAGGGCAACCCCAGAGATTATTACAAATCTACAACACCGGGCAATGCAGGGAAAAGATGCCAATGCCAAAGCTATTTTAAAAGAGGTGTACGATCTGGAATCGTAGCTCTTTAATTGTTTGCCGGAACATTTTTCTTCGAAGCATTAAGTTTTACTAAATATGAATGATTGAAGGAAAGTTAAAAAAGAAATATTCAAATTTAACCGATGAAGCCTATACAAAGAAAACAATCTTCTCCTGTATATTATAGCATCAAATTAAAACTAACACAGAGGAAATACTAAATGGAAAACTTTGAATTTAATACAGACAGCCTGTTAGATCTTGTTTGGACATATGGCCCAAACCTGGTAAAAGCCGTACTTGTACTCGTACTTGGTTTATGGATTGCAAAACTGATTACCGGCGTAGTAAGAAAAGTACTTGGTAAGAGCAATGTGGATAAATCACTACAAGGATTTTTGGCGTCATTAGTTTCTATTCTTTTAAAAGTAATGGTTTACATTACCGCACTGGGGATGTTAGGTGTAGAAATGACATCTTTTGTAGCTATACTTGGTGCGGCCGGTTTAGCAGTTGGTTTAGCACTTTCAGGTACGCTTCAAAATTTTGCAGGAGGAGTTATGATTCTGCTTTTCAAACCATTTAAGGTTGGAGATTTTATTGAAGCACAAGGGTATTCAGGATCTGTAAAAGAAATTCAGATTTTTGTAACTATTCTTACTACCGCCGATAATAAAACCATTATTATCCCGAACGGGCCACTAGCAACAAACTCATTAACAAATTACTCTACTCAACCAACTCGCCGCGTTGATTGGACATTTGGAATTGGATACGGTGATGATGTTGATAAAGCCTATGAAGTATTAAAGCGTTTGATTGAAGCTGATGACAGGGTTTTGAAAGATCCTGAACCATTTTATGCAGTAAGTGAACTTGCTGATAGCTCTGTAAATTTTACAGTTCGTGTTTGGGTAAATGCAGCAGATTATTGGGGAGTATATTTCAGAATGAATGAAGAGGTATACAAAACTTTTGGCAAAGAAGGGCTGAATATTCCTTATCCGCAAACAGATGTTCACCTGCATAAAGTTGACTGATTTTGGTTGAACAAATTTTTAAAGCCGGTTTTCGCCGGCTTTTTTTATGTCATTAATCTGCATTATAAAAAAAAGTGTAGAAACACTATCTTATTAAACTGATTGAAAGAAGGCATGAGCCGGATTAACGAACCAAGTGGAAAGGAAGGTTGCTATTATGGACCTGGAGCAAAAAAATAACGAAGAAGAAAAAGAAATTACCAACCCTCAGGAATCTCCCGAAGAATCTGTTGAAGAAACCAATGCTAAGGCGGAAGAATTAGAAGTAGAAAAGGATCAGGAAGAAGTTCAAGATGTTGATGCTGCCCGGCAAGAAGAAATTGAGGCATCAGAAAAAGAAAAACCAAAAACTGCCGGGGAGCCTGAAAGTGAAGATGTCCCCGAGGTTGAAGACGAACAACCAGAAGTCGCAGATGGAGAAGGCGAAGCAGAAACATTAGAAAGTATGGAGCAGGAATCTGATGAAGAAACTGCCTCGGCTTACTACCAAAGGATATTAAATAAAATTAAAGAAACGTTAGAAAGTAACGATTGGGGTTTGATTGCCAATGAGTTTTCGAATTTGATGCTGCATATTGGTGAAGGCCCTGAGCCGGATAAAGAATCAAAAAATATCCTGAAAGAATTTGAGGAGCTGCGTACTGATTTTGAAGAACGTAAAAAAGCCCACTACGAAGAACTAAATAAAAAGAGAGAAGAAAACCTCAAAAAGAAAAAAGAAATACTTAAACAATTTGCTGATATCATTAATGAAGAAAACTGGACAGCAACAAAAGAAGTTTCTCGAATAAAGAGTAACTGGGAAAGGATAACGCAGATTCCAAAAGATGAAATTGAGCCTTTAAATGAACGTTTCCGCTCTTTTTTAGCAGACTTCGAAAGCCACAAAGTAGATCGTTTGGTTAAAAAACTTCAAAAGGAAGAAGAAAATCTGACTTTAAAACTTTTGCTGTTAGACAAGATGGATTCGCTAAATGCCGGAAATGATAAAGAAGATGTAGATTTTGAGTCTCTTAGCACAGAGTTTGACAGTTTGCTTTTTCAATGGAGAAAAATTGGGCGTGTACCTAACGAAAAAAATCAGGAAACCTGGGATCGTTTTAATTCAGCTCAGGATACGTTCAATGAAATGCGTTTCAAAAATGACAAAGAATATCGAAAGAAAGTTGAGGCTTCGCTGAAAAAGAAAAAGAAGTTAATTGCAGAAGCTGAGACTCTGATGGATGAAGAGAGTATCGCCAAAGCTGCCCGTCGTGTAAACCAGCTTCATAAGGCATGGAAGAAAACTGGGAATCTTCCACAAAAAGATGAGAATGAGTTGTGGGAAAAATTCAAAGCTGCAACCGATGCTTTTAATGATAAGAAAGCTGAGAATATCGATGTACTTAGGGAGCAGGAGCAAAAGAATTATGATAAAAAGCTGGAACTGATCGAAAAGGCTAAAGAGTTGCAGGATATTGAAGATTTTGATAAGGGGCATCAAAGCTTGCAGAATCTTATGAGCGACTGGCAAAAAATTGGACCTGTTCCAAGGAAAAAATCGTCTAAAGTCTGGAAGAGTTTTAAAGAAACAATGGATGTTTTCTATCAACGCAGGCGGGAACACTTTAAAGATCGCAGAGGGGAAGAGAAGAAAAACCTGGCAGCAAAGAAAGTGATTTTGAAAAAACTGGAAGAACTTGCAAGTTATGAAGACCTGGCCAAAGCGGTAGAAGAAGCAAAGAAACTGCAGGCTGAATTTAAAGATATAGGGCACGTTCCAATCAAAACAAAAAACAAGATATGGAAGGAGTACCGAAAAGCGTGTGATGTGATCTATGAGCGTTTTCGTTCTTCCGGATCAGATTTAGGAATGGAACGTAAATTGATTTCACAAGGGGTGGAACCTGCCAACCGGAAACAAGTCATAAAGCTGCAGAAAGAGCAAAATTCTCTGAAGAAAGATATTTCTAAACTGGAGGCAGAGAGTATCCAGTACGAAGAGGCTAAAACATATTTTAAGCCAACGAATAAAGGAAATAAGCTGCGTGATGAGCTCCAGGAAAAAATTGAAAAAACAGAAAAAGAACTCGAAGAAAAACAAAGCAGGCTAAAAGACATTAATAAAGAGGTTAGAACCCTGATGTCTGGGGAAGAAGAGTAGTTGTGCTTGAAGTTTTATTCGTTTACCATTATTTACATAATTACAAAATAAGGTTGATGATTGGAAAATAATCTAAAGATAAGGTTTTGGGGTGTCAGGGGGTCAACCCCTTGCGCAAATCCGGAAAATATGAGGTATGGAGGAAATACTTCCTGTATTCAAATTTCCATTCCAGGGGCTAAAAAACTTTTAATTGCAGATTGTGGTACTGGTTTCAGGAATCTTGGAAACGAGCTCACAAGTAATGGCAAATATATAGAAGGGCGAGTTTTTATTACACACCCGCATTGGGATCATTTGCAAGGCTTTCCTTTCTTTAAACCTTTTTATGATAGCAGAAATTCTTTTGAGGTATATATGCCCCCTCAAGATGGAGATGGTTGTAAAAAAATTCTTCAAGGCCACCTGTCTAATACGTTTTTTCCTGTATCAATAGACATGCTTGAATGTGAATTGGATTGCATTACAGTAGTAGAACAAAAAATGGATTTTGGAGATTATAGTGTGGATTATATGTGGGCTAATCATACTGTGCCAACAGCTATATTTAAATTCAATATCCAAGGAAAGAAAATTGTTTTTGCACCAGACAACGAACTACCCATTGATGCCGATGACGATCCCGAGTTTGTGGATCGATTTCGTGAGTTTGTGAGAGGCGTTGATATTTTGATTCATGATGCCCAGTTTACAAAAGCACAACATCAAGAGCGATTGGGTTGGGGGCATTCTGATTGGGAAACCGTGTTTGAAACCACCAAAGACTTAAATATTTCGAGGCTTTGCTTAACTCATCATGATCCGGATCATACAGACGAAAATCTGGATAAGATTAATTTTGAGTTGGCGAGTGTAAAAGAGGAGTTTTTTAAGGAAGCATCAATAGTACAAGAAGGGCAGGAAATATATCTGCTCCTTTGAAAATTATTATGTGGGCTCTATATCAGAAGCAACAACAAATACCAATACCTGCGTTGGTATTGTCTCGGTATTTTGGGTATAAGCTCCGATTGTTAGTTAAAGGTGTTTAGATGGGTAAGAATAAAGTGATCGTTTTTGTCAAAAACCCCGTGCCGGGTAAAGTAAAAACCAGGCTGGCAAAAACAATAGGCAATAAACAAGCTTTAGAGATATATCTTGAACTGTTATCAATTACCAGGCAAGAGGTTTTAAAAGTACAGGCAGATAAAGAAGTTTGGTACGCTTGGAAAGTTATAAACGATGATATTTGGGACGAAGATATATTTTATAAGAAGGTTCAGGTTCAGGGAGACCTGGGAGAAAAAATGAAGCATGCCTTTCATACTTCTTTTTTGGATGGGTATAAAAAAGTTGTTTTAATTGGAAGCGACTGCCCAACTTTAACCAGACAGATATTAGAAGAAGCATATGAGAAATTAGAAAATCATGATGTTGTATTCGGGCCTTCAAAAGATGGTGGTTACTATTTAATAGGAATGCGCTCTTTTCATCCGCAGGTGCTTGAAGATATTAACTGGAGTACAGAGCAGGTTATGGCACAAACCGAAAAACAAGCACAAGAAATTGGCCTTACTTTAGCAAAACTGAAGCCATTGAACGACATAGATACCGAAGAAGATTGGAAAGAGTACCTGGTGCAGGTTACAAATAGATGATAAGCATCATAATTCCGGCTTATAACGAAGAATCTGTAATACAGAAAACTCTGCTGTTTCTTAAAGAAGCAACTACTGGCACAGATGCAGAAATTATTGTAGTTGACGGGGGCAGCACAGATAATACGGTTCAGATCTGCAAAGGTCAGAAGGTTCAGGTTTTTTTGTCTGATTCCAAAGGCAGGGCAGCACAAATGAACTTTGGAGCGAAAAAAGCTAATGGAGAGTTACTTTACTTTCTTCATGCAGATTCTATCCCGCCCGCAACTTTTTTGAACGATATTAGCAGAGCCCTCGCAAATGGTTATAAGGCAGGTTGCTATCGCCTTGGTTTTTATCCTGATCATTTTCTTCTAAAAGTATATGCCTGGTTCACCAGGTTTGATATTGATCTGTTCCGGTTTGGAGATCAAAGCCTGTTTGTAACAAAATCAGTATTCACAAAAATTGGCGGATTCAGAGAAAATCTGGCAGTTATGGAAGATCAACAAATTATAACCGACCTGAAAAAAATGGTGAACTTCAGAATTATTCCTAAACAGGTTATTACCTCTTCCAGGAAATATGAACGCATAGGAATGCTTAAACTTCAATTCATTTTTTTTGTAATTGTAGTAATGTACTATATGAGGATAAACCAAGACATTATGGTCGATTTTTATTCCCGTCATATAAAGTAGTTTGTTAATAAACTGTAAATGATTAGGAGCTGGAATCTGAATTATAAAAGGAAATTTGTATCTTCTTCACTCATTATAATTGTTAGCAATCTATCGTTCGTTATTTGAAGAAGTTCGTTCTATTCATTACCGTGTTTTTATGTCCATTCTTTGTCAATGCTCAATTCTCTTTTGAAAGAGCAGAGACCGACGCAGGAATACTTGGCCTATCCATTACAAACTTTGGAACCATTGGTAAACCAGATGTAAGAAATAATCCGGAGGGCGGCTTCAGTATGCGGTTTCCAACATCAACCGGAACTGAACATTTATTTGAGGCAGGGATTTGGATTGGGGCAAGGGTTGATGGTGGTGCAATAAGAGTTTCTACATCATCAGTAACAAATCCTTCAGGATATGCAAGGGGTTCCGCAGGTTTTGAATTTACAGCAGATGATATTTTAAAGAGAAGAAGTACCGAGCCAGACAATGAGTTTTTTTCTGTTTCTGCCGTGAGTGAACGGGATATATTAGCTCAATTTACAGATCGCCGAAGAAGCATAGACGGTACAACTCCAATAAGCGGCCATGATAATCCGCTATATACTGATGTAAAGCTTGAAAGTTATAACTGGGGTTTCCCTTTCACTGAAAACTTTACCATTCTGCGTTACGACATTACCAATAACAGCGATATACATGCTACACCTGAAGTATGGGATAGTGTATACGTTGGAATGTATGCCGACTTAGTGGTTAGAAATGTAAACAGTGCTACTGAAACAGGCGGAGCTTTTTTTAACAAAAACGGTGTGGGCTTTATGGATTCATTATCCACCATGTATGCGTTCGATGCGGGTTCACCGGATAACCCAAGCATTAATACCTATGGTGCGGTTACGTTAATTGGGGCTGAATACAGAGATTCTTTTTTCCATCCTTCAAACCCTGATACAGCAGCTGGCATGTTCACAAGTTCCGGATTTAGTGTTCCTGATCTGGGGCCTAGTTATTGGTTGTTTAGTGCCGGAGCTGGAGATTTTATTGCCCCTTCTAATGATGGAGATAGGTATGACAGAATGAGTCAGCAATTTCCTTATCAAGCTAACGAACAAGCACTAAGGGAAGATGGACAGTCCGCCAATGGAAACTATATTTCTTTTATTTCAATGGGGCCGTTTCCTCAGGTTAATCCCGGAGAAACTATAACCGTTTATTTCGTATTTAGTGCGGCTTTAAAACCAGATGCATTTCAAGGGCCAACCGGTAAAGATGATGACACCGAAGAAACACGGATTAATATGGTTAACACCATTAATTCTGCCGGCAGTGTTTTTCGTGGAGAAGATAAAAACAATAACGGTGTTCTTGATCCCGGAGAAGATACCGATGGAAATGGAGAACTAACCAGGTACCTGTTCCCAACCCCTCCCGATAATCCCAAAACAAGGATCCAATTAGAAGCAGGTAGAGTTTCTATTTATTGGGATAGAACTGCAGAGCAATCGGTTGATCGGGTTTCCGGAGAAATGGATTTTGAAGGTTACCGCATTTATAGCTCAGACCTGGGAGATGATGTAAACCCAAATCCAAGGCTAATCAGAGAGTTTGACACTCCGGGAAATAATATTGGATTTGATATTGGTTTTAATGAAGTGGAATTATCTGAACCTGCAACCTTTGAAGGAGACACTACTGAATATTATTATCGATATGATTTGGACGGTTTATTAAGCGGGTGGCAATACCAGGTATCGGTAACCGCATTTGATCAAGGCGATGACGATTTTGGGGTAGAAAGCCTGGAAACCAGTACAAACTCAAATGCGGTTCGGGTATTTCCCGGAACCCCCGTTAACGAAAATTTTGGAGATAGTGGATTTGAGGTTGGGGTATATCCAAATCCTTATAGGGTAAATGCTGCCTGGGATGGACCGAACGAAGGCGACCGGAAACTCTATTTTTATAATTTGCCATCTAAAGCAGAAATTAGGATATATACTATTGCCGGCGACATTGTAGCCGAGCTCGATCATGATTCAGAAACGTATAACGGAGACATCTCCTGGTTCGATAGCTTTAGCGATGACCCAAGAGTATTGCCTGGAGGTGAACACGCATGGGACCTTCAGAGCGAAGCAAACCAAATCTTAACTACGGGTTTATATCTATTTACCGTAAAAGATTTGAACACTGGAAAAATAGAGAAAGGAAAACTTACAATAATTAAATAAAGGCTTAACTATGAAAAAACTGATACAGATTTTTGCAGTTGCGGTATTTATGATGTTGCCATTGTTTGTGCAAGCACAGGATACAGTTTCTGTAAGAGAATTAAACACTTATGAAGGGCTTACGGAATATTCCCAGGATGCACTTCAGGCGCACCCTTTAAATGGGGTAAAAGTAACTTATACCGGGGTTATCGTTTCTAATCCAAAATCTTCAGGTAATGCAACTCCAACTGTTGATGGAAATGGTAATGTTACTGATATTGGGCGTATACATGTATTCATTACTGATACTGCTGCTATTAATCAAGGAAGAGATGGTATGTCAATTCAGATCGTAGAAAGTGATTGGGAGTTACTCGAAAACTTTCAAAGAGGTGATGTAGTTACTTTTGTAGGTGAAATGAGATTTTTTAATCAGACAGTTCAAATGACTGCTGATGAGGCTACTCTTCGAGGAACCGTAGCTACAAACTTTCCTGGATTAGCTCCTTTATTAGATCCATGGGAAGTTACTATTGATGAATTGGTAACTGCAAACGGAGATGGTACTTTCCAAATGGATATTACCAGCTACCAAAAGTATAATGGTTCATATGTTAGGTTTACAGGTGCAACTGTAAGCAATATTTCGTTAGGTACCAGAGTAGATTGGGCTCTTAATGAAAATGGATCAAGAATTTATGTATATGATATCTCATTGAGATATAGAAATGATCGTCAATCCGGTTATCTGCCCGGTTGGAATTACCGAAGATTACCAGGGCTGGAAGGTGAAGAAGATGGAAATTTTGTTCCCCCAGTTGCAGGTGCAGTAGTAAATGCAAGTGGATTTTTAAACCTTCAAGGTGATGATCCGGATGGTTTAGCTGCTCCAGGGGAAACACTATGGAGTTTAAGTATGTTTGAGGATGGTATTCTTTGGACAACTGATGATGTTACCGGTAACCCGCTACGTTGTGAAGATGGACAATTATGTAATGGAGAAACTTTGGATTGGCCAAGCGACCTTGAAATAGTAGGTTTGCCACCGGTATTTAGTAATGCAGCACAATCTGACTCTTCAGTAACTTCATCTGAAAGGGTTACTGTTTCTGTTGATGTGGTTGGCGTTGATGCTGCAACAATAACAGGCGTTACTGTTACTTACACAAGTGGAGATACTACGATAACAACTTCTATAAGCAATGTTGGTGATACATACGCTGTTACTTTACCTAGGTATGATAACTTTACTCCTGTTTCTTTCTTCTTTGAAGCAACAGATAGCGAAGGGTTAACAGGAAGGGATCCCATATCAGGTAGCTACGGATTTTTTGTTCAGGACATGCCAATTAACTCTCTTGCAATTATTCAGGAAACTGCTGATGGCATGGCTGGCCCTAGCGCACTGGCTGGTGCCGGGGAGATTCCGGTTGAAATTTCCGGGTTAATCGTGGCTGATGAGGAAAGTGATGGAGTTGTAATCCTTCAGGAAGCAGCAGCAGCCTGGAGTGGAATTTTCCTGGAGCTTACAAATGAAACAGAAGCTCTTGTGAGAGGAGACTCCATAACTATTACTTCTGCAGAGGTTGCGGAGGCGGCTGTAGCCAGTAACTCATTAACTCTTACTCAACTTGTAAATCTTACATTCACAGTAAATTCAAGTGGTAATGACATTGCACCTGTAATACCTACAATCACAACCGATACTGTTCAGGTACTACAAAATGGCGGTGAATTGGAGAATTACGAAGGTATGGTAGTTAAATTTGAAGACGTAGAGCTTGTTGATAGAGGAAGGTTCGGAGAATATACATTTAAAAACACAGATGCCGATTCAGCAGATGGGGCAATCTTCAATGAAGATATTCGATCAAACAGCGAGATTGGAGCAATCAATGCCGAATTTGATTTTAATCATACAGTACGTGAAGGAAAAACAATGAATGCTTATGCAGTTGTTGCTGCTTCTTTCGGAGCTCCGAAATTCCATCCCAGAAATGCGGACGACATTATGGCTGCTGATGGTAACGCATTTACTCCGGTTCTGGACTTTGCTTTAACGGCACCAGAAGACAGCGCAACAGCCATTGTTAATGGAGACCTTCAGGTTGTATGGGGTTCTTCTGAAGATTTTGATGGCGATGATGTTACTTATGAATGGGTACTCTATTCAGAAGATACTACTACAGTAATTGTAACGGTACCTTCTGATGAAAATTCCACAGCTGCAACAGTAACATTAGACTTCGCAACCTTAGATGGGATTTTAGCCGATCAAGGGTTACAAGTAGGCGAGTCTGCCAGCTTTGTTTGGAATGTAAGAGTAAGCGATGGGTCTGATACATTGGGAGTAAGAGGATCTTATGGAACCAGTGGAGATGACTGGGAACCTATTTACAGGCATATAACTGCAGAACGTGCTATGCAGGTTTCTAATGAAGGCGATTCTGATGCACCAGTAACTTTTGCATTAGATCAGAATTACCCAAATCCTTTTAACCCGAGCACAACTATTAAGTTTGCTCTTCCTGCAACAGCAGACGTAACACTTACAGTGTATAACATGCTGGGGCAAAAGGTGAGCACACTCATCAACAGGAAGATGAATTCGGGATTTCATTCTGTGCCTTTCGATGCAAGCAACCTTGCAAGTGGAATGTACATTTACAGAATTCAGGCGGCATCATTTGCAAGTACCAAGAAAATGATGCTCATCAAATAAAATAAACCACATAAGAAGAGCCATGTACAACAATGGCTCTTCTTACTTTTCAAGAAGCTTTGCCAATACGATATCAAATAATTATAGCAGCAATTACTCTGGGAGTTCTCTGGAGCAGTTGTAAAGAACCTATCAGTGGTGAACTATCAGAAAATCGGCCGCCAAAAACCAATCTTACTGTAGAAGCGATAAATCGTGGAAATGACTTTCGCTTGTCCAGTCAGATTGAAATTTCCTGGTTTGGGTCTGATCCTGATGGCTATGTCATCGGGTACGAGTTTGCAATAGGTGATACCTCTGAGTCTGCTTATACTTTTACTACCAGAACGGATAGTACTTTTATTTTACCGATAACCCCTGGCCAGGATGTTGACGATGTACTTTTTAAGGTGCGTGCGGTAGATAACGATAGTCTTCGAGATCCGCTGGGGGCAAGATTAGTATTTCCGGTTGTAAATTCTGATCCTCAGGTTTCAATAAATAGAAATCAATCTCCCCCTGATACTTTGTATTCGGTTTCCAGCTTTGGTTGGAATTTTAGTGATCCGGATGGATTTCTAAATTTGTCTAAAACAGAAGTAGCGATTAATGATACAGTAAATGGTTGGGTTGAAATACCATTTACAGAAAGTGATGATGGGCAATTATTTATTTCTCTTGAAGCAGATAACTCAACCTCAGGCTCAAAAGATGCGCAGGTTTTTCTGGGTAGGAGCTACTCTACGTTCCAATTAGATGGACAAAACGTAACAATACCCGTAGAGGTAGGCGCGTCGAATACTTTTTATGTACGTGCCGTTGATGCTGCAGGTGCAGTAAGTGAACTCGATTCCTTAAGCTGGTACATTAAAGAACAAACATCTAATACACTATTCCTTCATGATTTTGAAGGGCCCAGTGCATCAGAGGCTTTTCAATTTCATTTAAACCTACTTCAACAAAACGGTATAGTACCTGATACGTGGATAATAAATACAGGAGAAGTAACACAGGATAAAGTGCCGTTATCTGAGGCATTTCCCACGGTGATAGATCCGACTCTCATTAAGACATTATCTAAGTGGGATCATATATATTGGATATCTAATGATATCGATAGAAACATTACATATGCCCAGGAAATTTTAGAAGAATTCTTTGATTTAGGTGGTACAGCTTTTGTTAACATTCCTATAAAGAATATTAGTGAAGAAGATCCGGTTTTTAACTTTCTTCCTGTAGATTCAATTGCGAGCGGGCAGTTTCTCATATTGGAAGACTCTTTGGTTACTCCTACTCACCCTTCTGTTACAAATACATTGCGTGTTGAATCAGGAGCTTTTGCATTGAGTTCGGTTTTTCCAACAAAAGGGGTAAGCGGAAGCACTGCTTTATACCAGGCTAATTTTGTGAGACGAACAGCTTCTGGCGGAATAAGAGCTTATGAGGACTTTCAATTTGTAGCTATCGAAAATACAGAAGGGAATCTCATTTACTTTAGTTTAGACCTTGTTGACTTGGATGGAAATAACAATGTGGTTGATATGATTCAGGAACTTGCAGTAGATCGTTTAGGTTTTAAACAATGATGCTTATGAAAAAACTTCTTTTCTCATTTGTTTTAGTTATCAGTGGGTTGCTGTCAAGCAATATAATAGCCCAATCAACGGGTAGTATAAAAGGAATTGTTACCGAAGCAGAGACAGACGAGGTTTTGATTGGGGTAAATATTCTGGTTATTGGAACAAGTTTTGGAGCTGCCACAGATATTGACGGAAAATTTGAGATAAAAGATATTCGCCCTGGAGAATATTCGATTAGAATTACATACATCGGTTATGAAACAGTATTACTCACGGGAATAAAAGTTGAGGCCGGCGAAACAAAGGAAATTAATCATAAGTTAAAACCCAAAGTTTTAACAGCAGGTGATGAAATCGTCGTTATTGGGGAACGTCCTATTTTTGATGTGGAAAAATCCACAACTTCAACAAGTATTTCCCGGCAGGAGATTGAAGCTGCCCCCGTGCGAAAAGTCGAAGATGCTGTTTCATTACAAAGCGGTGTTATCAAAGACCCAACCGGATTATATATAAAGGGTGGGAGAGCTTATGAAACCGGTTATGTGGTAGATGGTGTTTCTGCTCAGGATCCGTTGGCAGGTACAGGCTTTGGTCTTGATCTTGGTGCAAATTCGTTTAGCAATATTGAAGTAATTACAGGTGGTGTTGGCGCTGAATATGGTGATGTAACATCCGGCGTGGTTTCTGTTAGTACCCGTAATGGCGGGGATACATACGAAGGCAGTTTTTCTCATAAACGAGACAATCTCGGTTCTAATGTAATGAGCAACCAGGCTAACTACTTCCAGGATGTGTATGAGTTGAGTATTGGAGGGCCGGGGATTCTTGCCGAAAAAATTCTGCCAAAATTAGGCTTAGATATTCCAGGTAAAATTACCTTTTACGCTACCGCACAGGTTGGTTTAGAAGATGGTTATACAAAGCTATCAGCGAATCAAATCCAGTCTTCAATTGTAGGTTCTGAGTTTTGGTCGCCACGCCAGGGAAACCGATGGAACGGCATGGTTAAAATGACTTATAACATAAAACCCGGAATGAGGCTACAGGCCGCATATCAGAGATCTCTTACTATTAACCAAAACACCCGAATGCTTCAGATAACCGGAGCAAACTCACAGGTACAGCCAGGATTTCAGTTCGCTTTTTCTGATGGTTTTCTGGATAATGCAAACACATATACGCACGATTCTAACCTTTCATATTTAAAATGGACACAAACACTAACTCAATCATCATTTTTTGAAGTTCAGGTTAGCCGTCTGTTCACCCAATTACGAGCCGATGCTAACGGAAGAGATTGGCGCCCGGATAATGTAGATGGAGAGTTTGACCCTGAAAGTATTGTCACTTTTCCAGGAAATGAATTCGAAGGAACCGATGACTTTACCTATATACTTGCCGGCCCCGGGTATTTTAACAATGGTGGAATAGCAACGCTTTGGCACGATCATTTCGCAGAAGAATTAACAGTACGATCAAGCTTCACAAAATTCTTTGGTGGAGAGCAAAACCAGCTTGTTATAGGGTTCGAATCAAAATTTAATGATTACCAGTGGATCGATATTACGAGGCCCTGGATTGGCGCACCCATAAGAATTAGTGATACAGAAGTTTCCGAAACATTCAGGGTTGGAGAAAATTTTGATGCATGGAGAGTAAAACCAAAGAGAGGTGCGATCTTTATTACTGATAAAATTCGATACAATGGGTTAATTGCAAATATTGGCGGTCGTTTTGAGTATTGGGCCCCCGGTAAATATGTAGATGACAGAATTAAAGATGCACTTAATCCAAATGTATTCTCAACCATACCAGAGTTTGTAGCCCGCGATTATCAGGATGAAAGCACAGAAATTTTAGGCTTACGATACAAGTTCATTTTCTTACCCAAGATCAATGTTTCATTTCCGGTACGGGAAAACCAGGTTCTGTTCTTTAACTATGGCCACTCGGCGCGGATACCGCATCCAAGTTTTGTATATGCAGGACTTGATCCTTTCTTCCAGGATCAATCAGACCTTCCAAGCCTGGGGAATCCGAACCTGAATCGAGAGGTTGATATTTCTTATGAAATTGGGCTTCGGAATCAGATTACCGCTAATGATGCCTTAAATATTTCTGCGTTCTGGAGAGATAAATACGATTTCGTTACCTCAGAAAGAATTACTGTAGATGATGTTGACGGACGCCCGGTAACAAAAGCATTCAGAATAAATGGAGACTTTGCCCGCTCCCGCGGGGTTGAGGTTTCATACCTGAAAAGGTACCGTGATCTGTTACGCGGCCAACTTTCATTTACATATAGCAGAGCAGAAGGTTTAAGCTCTACTAATGATGACAACCTGAACGACATTAGTGCCAGACAAAACGTTGGTAACAACGTAGAAACCCCGCTTGCATGGGACAGGCCGTTTGATATTAAAGGGAACATTACTTTTACATACGACCGGGAAGACGGCCTTTTTGATTTGGCTGTTCTTAATCAATTCCAGGTGTTTCTGTCTGCAGTATGGAGAAGTGGTTCAAGATACACGCCATTTGAACAAGTGGGTGTTGAAAGAAATCCGATTACAGGAGAAGAAAACTGGAGACCTATCTATGAACAGTTAGATGATCCTGCCAAACGGTTTAGCGAGGTCGGCCCGGCGTGGTTCTATATGGATTTAAATTTCAGAAAATGGTTTACTGTTGGTAAAACACGGGTATCTACTTTTCTTGAGATTACAAACTTTCTTAACAACAGAAGTGCCGTAATCATAAATCCGGTTACAGGCGAAGGGTACAAGCAATACCCAACAAACCAGGCAGATTTGATCGCTCTTCGAAATGATCGCTCATACGATGTTCCAAACAATGTAAGAGATCCGAGATACCTGGATCCAACAGACAATGGCTTACCGAGGTATGAAAACCCGGCTAATTTCCTTCAACAAAGACATATCATCTTTGGCTTATCAATGAACTTTTGATGAACAGATACTCTAAAATAGCTTTTTTATTACTACTGTCAGCTGTGTTTCTGATGGGTGAATCGCTGGCACAAGAATTTGGTAAAGATCGATCCGGAACCCAGGGATTTCAATTCACAAAAATTACGGTTGATGCCCGAAGTGCCGCTATGGGAAATTCAAACATGGCAGATGCAACGGATGGTTCCAGCCTTTACTGGAACCCGGCACTTGCTTCTAAAATAGGCACATCTTTTTTATCAATATCTCATACCGAGTATTTGGTAGAAACCAATCAGGAATATTTCGGATACATCCATAAGTACAAAGATTTTGCAATTGGTGGTTCTGTACAGTACTTCAACTCGGGAGATCAAAAAGAAACAACGGAAACAAACCCTTTTGGGACCGGCAGAACATTTCAAACTCATCACCTTGCCGCAGGTTTAACTGGATCGCACAGAATCACCAACTTATTCAGCTATGGGATAACATTTAAGTATTACTACCTCAATATTTATGATATTACCTACCAAACGGGGGCCATCGATTTTGGCTTTTCTTATGATGTGGGTGATACCGGCCTTCGGTTTGGAGTTAGTATCAACAACTTTGGATTTGACGCTTCTCCGGAAGGATCAGTAATTAATGACACACCTTCAGGGAGAGATACATTAAGTGCAGAAAGCAGAGTATCGTTACCTACCCGGTTTATTATTGCGGCAGCATATAATGTAATTGAAAAAGAAAAAAGTAGTTTGGTTGTTACCGCTCAAATCACCAACCCAAGTGATAACGCGGAAGAATTTAGTATTGGTGCTGAATATGGTTTTATGGATCAGTTCTTTTTGAGAGGTGGGTATGAGTTTGGAAAGCAGGAACGTTTACTGCCAAGCTTTGGAGCTGGGGTTAAAATTCCTTTTTCGGGCCGCACACTTACAGCAGATTATGGTTTCTCCAATTTTGATCGCCTTGGAGCAATTCACAGAATTTCGTTAGGGTTTAATTTATGATGAGTAATACTAAACATACCATTCTTATTATTATGGCAGTGGCTGTTTTCGGCAGTGCCTGTGAATCAATTTTTGGATCAAAATCTGATGATACGAACGATGAAATTTTCAAAGAGGGCAGAATCGATCCAAGACTCGAGAACTTAGATGGATATGCGCCTGTGCAGCCTTTCTGGGGTGGTTTTGATGCTCCAAATGATGTACATATTGGATTTGATACTTTTGTATATGTAACAGATAACCAGGGAGTACACTTACTGGACAGGGCAGACCTTTCTCCGCGCAGAACAATAAATTTGAGAGGAGCAAATGCAGTAACGCAAGACAGATTATTGAATATATATGTTTCTGCAAGAATTGATACAGTAATACAATCTATTGATCCGGCTATTACCTGGGATCTTCCCGCAATATTCAAAATCAAAAATCTGAATGGTGCCGGAGAATTAGAAATAGTAGATACTCTGATTTTCCCCTTCGACGATGCCAGTTTAAGTACTTCAGCTGCACAAAATGCCCGTCTTAATCGTAGTTCTTCCAATAATTACGAAAATGTTGAAATTACCGGGCTAACCATACTTGCAGACAATACACTCTATGCAACAAGAACAGGCCCTCAAAATAATATAAACCAGATTGCAGCCCCTGATAACACTATTCTGGAGTTTCAGCGCATTGAAGAGAATGGCGTGCCGACTGAGAAAATGATAAATATTCGCCAAATCGTGACTTTGAACCCAACAACGCCTTCATTACGAAGTGCTGTGGGTCTAAGCTCGATTGCTTCATTTGTTACACCACCTCAACGCGATCGGCTTACTGATGATCGAAGTTTTTTGATTACACAATCATCGCAATCTCAGCAGATCGACTTTCGTGTGCTATGGATTAATGCTGTTGAAACAACAGACGGCCTTGTGTTCCAGCAAAATTCGTTATTGCTTTCTCAGGATACTTCTCAGGCTAATGGGTTTTTGTACGAAGCAGGGAAGTTTCTTAACCCAACCGATATTGCATTTTCCGGAGATGACGACTCCTTTATTTTTGTGGTAGATGCAGAAAGAAATATGCTGTTCCAATTTCAGGCAAACGGGCAGGAAGGCGTAAACCCTCCGGCAGGAGTTGAGGCAGGCAGCAAAAAGATAATTGTTTCTTTTGGTGAAGAAGGGGCGGGGCTAAAGCAATTCAGAAATCCGGGTGGCGTAGCATATTTTAGAACGATAGTATATGTAGCAGATACCGGAAATAACCGCATTGCACGGTACAAGCTTACTACTGATTTTGAATAACGGAAATGATGAGAGATGAGAAAGTATTATTTCTTTTTAGCAGTACTTTTCGCCTCTTGTGTAACAAAACCTTCCAACCAAAACCCACAGCTTCTTTTAATTTCTTTCGATGGTTTTCGGGCTGATTATCTTTCAAAAACCGACACACCTAATTTCGATCGGTTGATTGAAGATGGAGTTACTGCTGAAGGGTTGATCCCAATTTTCCCAACTAAAACTTTTCCAAATCACTATGCAATAGTTACCGGATTATACCCCGAAAATAACGGATTGGTTGGTAACAATATGTACGATCCTGAAATGGACGCAAGATACACGATGAGCGATCGGTCGGCAGTAGAAAACCCGGATTGGTATTTGGGAGAACCAATTTGGAATACGGTTGAAAAAGCAGGGAAAAAGGCAGGTTCTATGTTTTGGGTAGGTTCAGAAGCTCCCATTCAAAATATGAGGCCAACCCACTGGAAAACCTACGATGGCAGAATGCCTGACGAGGATCGAATAGATACGGTGCTAACCTGGATGACAAGAGATAAAGATCCTGTCGATTTTGGAACGGTATATTTCAGTTTTGTTGATAGCCGTGGACACCGTTACGGCCCTGATTCTGACGAAGTAGTTAAAGCGATCCAAAAAGCAGATTCGCTTGTTGGCTACTTGATAGACGAGCTTACAAAATTAGATCCGGAATCAAAGATCAATATTATGATCGTTTCTGATCATGGAATGTCTGAGGTTTCTACGGGAAGAAAAATTGTGCTGGATGAATACATTGATCCGGGAGATATTAACATTATATCGTACTCTCCTGCTTTAATGTTTAATGCCGTTAACGATAATGAAGAAGAATTATATAATGCTCTAAAGTCCAGTGAAAATCACTATAAAGTATACAGAAAGAGTGATATTCCGGATAGATATCATCTGAAAAACAGCCACCGGGTTCCTGAGTTTTTGATGGTTGCAGAAGATGGTTACACTATAAATACGTTGGAATATTTTGAGAGAAGAGGGCAGGATTATCCAAACGGTGGTGCTCATGGGTTTGATAACAATAACAAAAAAATGGATGGACTTTTTATAGCTCATGGCCCGGCATTTAATAATGGAATAAAAATGGAGCGGTTCGAAAACATCCATCTTTACGGAGTCATGGCTAAGATCCTGAAAATAAAACCTGCCCCGAATGATGGAAACCCGGAATCAGTTAAAAAAATGCTCAGATAATTTGGATTGCATCTGTCTGAGAAGCCTGAGATATTACTAATCATCTACTAGAAACTATAAAATCAATTTATGCCTTACGTTGTAACAGAACCATGCATCCAATGTAAATACACTAATTGTGCTGCCGTTTGCCCGGTGGATGCATTTCGGGAAGGGCCGAACTTTCTTGCTATTGATCCTAACGAATGTATTGATTGTGATGCCTGTGTATCAGAGTGTCCCGTTGAAGCCATTTATCCTGATGACGAAGTGCCCGAAAAATGGGAACATTATATTGAACTAAACGAGAGGCTTTCTGAGGCTTGGGAGGATCGTGTTATCAACGAAACGCAGGATGCTCTTCCTGATGCTGACGATTGGGCAACAAAAGAAGAAAAACTGGGAGAATTGCAGGAAGATTGGTAATAGTTTTTGTGATTGGCAAAGCCTGCTAACAAATAACTATTAACCATCATAATTCTTGTAATAAGTGAATACCCTGGATTTTACAACTTCTCAAATAATGGGCATTATTAATGCCACACCCGATTCTTTCAGTGATGGGGGGCGGTACTTAGATGTGGCGCGTGCGCTTGATCGTATTCATCTAATGAAAAAGTATGGAGCTGCTATTATCGATATTGGTGGAGAATCAACAAGGCCGGGCTCCGAACCTGTTTCAAAACAAGAAGAGATTGAACGGGTTATGCCGGTTTTAGAATCGGCAATTTCTGCTTTTCCTAAACTTACTTACTCCATCGATACCACTAAATGTGAAGTGGCTAAAATTGCGCTCCAATCCGGGGCAAGAATAATTAATGATGTAAGCGGGCTGCAAAAAGAACCAAAGCTGGCTGATTTGGCAGCAAAGCATAATGCAGCTTTGGTAATAATGCATTCCAAAGGTGATCCCAAAACCATGCAGAATGCCCCACAATATGATGATATTGTTAAAGAGGTGTATGCTTTTTTCGAGAAACAAATTGCTTTTGCCCGGTCGCGGGGAGTTGCAAATATTATTATCGATCCCGGCATAGGGTTCGGCAAATCGTTAGAACATAATTTAAAATTGCTCGCCCACCTTGATAAATTCAATAAAATTGGCGTTCCTGTTTTAGTTGGAGCATCACGTAAATCCATGATAGGGAGTATTTTGGATGCACGGCCTGTTGAAGACAGAATAACAGGAACCGTTGCTGTTCATTATGATGCCTTGATCAAAGGAGCAAAAATACTTCGTGTGCATGATGTGAAGGAAGCTTCCGATTCATTACGTATATTCCAGGCAATTCAATCACAACGCTAGACGGCCAAAACATTGTTTCCCATCGGATTTTTAGAATTCGGAATTAAGGACTTTATTGAAACCCTTGTAATAGCAGGGGTATTGGTGTATTTGTACAGATGGATTAAAGGTACATTTGCCATACAAGCCACCATCGGGATTATCTTTATCATTTTTGTGAATTTTATTATTCAGCTTCTTGGATTTGATACCATCAATTTTATGCTTAAAAGCATTTTGGATGTAGGTATTTTAGCTGTTTTTATTCTTTTTCAACCCGAAATCCGGAAGCTTCTGTACAGGATTGGTAACAACACCAGCTTCGATCGTTTTTTTACCCGTACTGGTTCCAACGAAATGATTGACGAGATTATAGATGCCACAAAAAAGATGGCCAAAGAAAAAACCGGAGCGTTAATAGTATTTGCTCGTTCATCTTCTATTCAGGATTTAGTAGATGCCGGTGTTAAAATAGATTCGGAAGTTAAGGCGGAATTGCTCACTACTATTTTCCAAAAAGATACCCCGTTGCATGACGGTGCGGTTGTAATTCGCAACAATCGGATTGTTGCTGCCAGCTGTTATTTACCCATCTCACAAAATCCAAATATCTCACAATCATTTGGTACGCGCCACAGAGCTGCAGTTGGTATCAGCGAAACAAATAATGTACTGGTATTGATTGTATCGGAAGAAACCGGCCGGGTTTCTTTAGCAAGAAATGGTACGCTCAAGAGTGGATTAACCATTCAAAAACTCCGGGCCGAAATGGAAGAAACACTCGGTCAATCTGATTTTAATGCAGAAATGAGTTTTAGCTCTTCTCAGCCCGAGATGAATTTGAAGTGATAACCAATCACGAATTTCAAAACTTTCCCGTACATTCCAAGCCAGAAACGATCTCCAAAAGGGAACTCCATGTCAGAAAGTACAAATCCGGGCAAAGAAAACTGGAAGAAGAACACAGAGAAATTATTAAAAGGTGAAAGTGTCGAATCTTTGAACAGGCTAAGTCCTGAAGGATTCAAAATCCAAGCCTTGTATGACGCTGAAGATGTAGCAAGAAGAAATGCAGATGCTGGCTATCCGGGAGAATTTCCATTTACGCGCGGGCCTTATCCAAGTATGTACACGCAGCGGCCCTGGACCATTCGCCAATATGCCGGGTTTTCTACCGCTGAGGAATCCAATAAATTTTATCATCAGGCACTCAAAAAAGGCCAAAAAGGATTGAGTGTAGCCTTTGATCTGGCAACACATCGGGGATATGATTCGGATCATCCAAGAGTAGTTGGTGATGTTGGAAAAGCCGGAGTTGCCATCGATTCAGTAGAAGACATGAAGATCTTGTTTGATGGCATTCCTTTGGATAAAATGTCTGTTTCTATGACCATGAACGGTGCAGTGATCCCGATTCTGGCTGCATATATTGTTGCTGCCGAGGAGCAGGGAGTGGACAGAAACCAATTAAGCGGAACCATTCAAAATGATATTCTGAAAGAGTTTATGGTTCGCAATACCTATATCTATCCTCCGCAGGAATCAATGCGTTTGGTTTCTGATATTATTGCTTACACCAGCGAACACATGCCCCGTTTTAATTCCATTTCAATTTCAGGATACCACATGCAGGAAGCAGGAGCAGATTCGGCATTGGAACTGGCATTTACTTTAGCCGATGGGTTAGAATACGTAAAAACAGCAGTGGAAAGTGGTTTGGATGTGGATTCCTTTGCTCCACGATTGTCGTTCTTTTTTGCGATTGGGATGAATTTTTTAATGGAAGTGAGTAAGCTGAGAGCTGCTCGAACGCTTTGGGCAGAGTTGATGAAAGAACACTTCAAGCCAAAGAACTCAAAATCCATGATGCTTCGAACACATTGCCAAACATCTGGTTGGTCATTGACCGCCCAGGACCCTTTGAACAATGTAATTCGAACTACCATTGAGGCAATGGCGGCTACACTTGGTGGAACCCAATCGCTGCACACCAACAGTTATGATGAAGCAATATCTTTGCCAACCGAAACTTCATCCCGAATCGCCAGAAATACGCAAACAATTATCCAGGAAGAAACAGATATAACACACACTGTTGATCCGCTTGGTGGTTCTTACGCCATAGAGTCGATGACACATGACTTAAAAGAAAAAGCAGGATCTATTATCAACGAAGTGATGGAAATGGGTGGAATGGCCAAAGCCATCGAGCAAGGCTATCCAAAACGGAAGATCGAAGAAGCGGCTGCTATCAAACAAGCAGGAATTGATAAAGGTGATATCACCATTGTTGGAGTGAATAAATATGTGAACGAAAAAGAAGAACCGGTTGAAATTCTGGACATCGATAACACAGAAGTTCGTAATCAGCAGGTAAAACTAATTGATGAAATAAAAGCAAAGCGTGATAATGCAGCTACCAAAGGAGCATTGGTTGCTTTAACAGAAGCGGCTAAAACCGGAAAGGGAAATATTCTTGATCTGGCGGTAGAAGCAACCAGAAAAAGAGCAACGGTTGGAGAAATATCATCGGCGTTGGAGCAAGCCTGGGGGCGGCACACAGCAACCAATCAAACCATAAAAGGAGTGTACGAAAGCGTGTATAAGTCAGACGAGGGTTATCAGGAGATTAAATCCAAGATCGAAGAGTTTGCAAAAAATGAAGGCCGTCGGCCAAGAATATTGGTTGTAAAAATGGGGCAGGATGGCCATGACCGTGGTGCAAAAGTTGTAGCCACCGCTTTTGCCGATATGGGTTTTGATGTGGATGTAGGGCCTTTGTTTTCAACCCCTGACGAGGCAGCAAAACAGGCTATTGAAAATGATGTGCATGTGATTGGGGTTTCGACACTAGCCGCCGGCCATAAAACACTGATCCCAGAGTTGATCGAAATTCTTAAAACAGAAGAAGCCGGAGATATTGTGATTGTGGCAGGCGGAGTGATTCCGATTCAGGATTATGATTTTTTACATGAGCATGGTGTTTCGGCTATTTTTGGCCCAGGAACTAATATCCCGAAAGCTGCTTCTAAGGTGATTGATGAAATCAAGGCAAAAAAAGCATGACAGTTCATGAACTTTTGCAAGGAGTTCAGGCCGGGAAACGCCGGCATCTGGCTAAAGCAATAACTTTAGTTGAAAGCAACAGGGAGCAGGATCAAAAACTGGCGCAAGAGCTTATAAGCAAAGTTCAGTCGGGAAAAGAAACCATTAGGGTAGGCATTTCCGGAGTGCCCGGGGTTGGCAAAAGCACATTTATAGAAGCTCTGGGAAGTTTATTAATTAATCAGGGTTTAAAAGTGGCCGTTCTTGCGGTAGATCCAAGCAGCCCTGCTACAGGTGGCAGTATTTTGGGAGATAAAACCCGTATGGAAAAGCTCTCCTCAATGAGAGAAGCATTCATTCGTCCGTCGCCAACATCAGGAACATTAGGGGGAGTTGCAAAACGAACCCGTGAGTCTATGATCTTATGCGAAGCCGCCGGGTATGATGTGATATTGGTGGAAACAGTAGGAGTTGGCCAAAGTGAGTTTGAAGTGGCTTCAATGGTCGATTGTTTTTTGGTGTTGATGCTACCTGGTGCCGGGGATTCTTTGCAGGGCATAAAGCGGGGTATCATGGAAATCATTGATATTCTGGTTATCAATAAAGCGGATGGCGATCAGGAAAAGCTGGCGAAGCTTGCGGCAACAGAATACCAAAATGCTTTTCATTTGCTTACCCCGAAGTTTGAGAATATTCCTGTTCAGTTTGCAACGGTAAGCTCTGTCAGAAAAAAAGGAATAGATGAAACCTGGGAAAAAGTAATTACTTTTATCAAGGCGTTAAAAAAAGAGAGCTTATTTCAATCTCAAAGAAAAGAGCAGGAACTAAATTGGTTTAAACGACTGGTTGAGGATGAGGTTTTGAGAAAGATTTGGAATACTGTTGAAAATAAAAAAGCCGCAGAAAAATTTAAGGCAAAAATTGCTTCGGGAGAGATTTCTCCATCACAGGCTGCGATGGAATTTTTGAATCAGATTTGAGCCTCTGAATTAATACAGTAAGCTTAAAAGATTGGAAGAAGAACACCCACAATTCGTATATTAGCCTTCACGAAAAAATTTAAAATATCAGCGATACCAATGGAAACACTTGAGCAAATTGTCCCGCCTTTAACTCAGCTCACCGAAGATGAACAAATGTTAAAAGAAGCGGCTGCTGATTTTGCAGAAGCATCGATTAAGCCACTTGTAGAAGAGATGGATGAAAACGCAAAGTTGGATCCGGGCCTTATTAAAGAATTTTTCGAGATGGGTTTGATGGGAATTGATATCCCTGAAAAATACTCAGGCGGCGGCGGTACCTTTATGATGTCGGTTGTGGCGATCGAGCAAATTTCACGTGTTGATGCTTCAGCAGGTGTTTTTATGGATGTACAAAATACGCTAGTGAACAATGCTTTTGTAAATTACGCATCAGATTTTCTTAAAGAAAAATATCTTCCACAGCTGGCCACTGAAAAAGTGGGAGCTTACTGCCTTTCCGAAGCAGGTTCGGGCAGCGATGCTTTTGCATTAAAGTGTAAGGCAAAAGAGGACGGTGATCACTACATACTAAATGGAGCGAAGCTTTGGATTACCAATGCAAACGAAGCTGATATTTTCATTGTGCTGGCAAATGCAAATCCTGAAGCAGGTTATAAAGGTATTACAGCCTTTGTGGTTGAGCGTGGTTTCGAAGGGTTTTCCGTTTCTAAGAAAGAAAATAAACTTGGGATCAGGGCAAGTTCTACATGCGAAATTTTATTGGAAGATTGCCGCGTACCGAAAGAAAATGTTCTTGGTGAATTTGGTAAAGGCTACAAAGTGGCCATAGAAACGTTGAACGAGGGAAGAATTGGTATTGGTGCACAAATGGTCGGCATCGCTCAGGGTGCTTTTGATGCCGCACTTGCTTACATCCAGGAACGTAAACAGTTTGGGAAAGCTATTTCCGAATTTCAGGGAGTACAATTTCAACTAGCCAGAATGGCTACCGATATTGAAACGGCAAGATTACTTGTTTACAATGCAGCCCGTATAAAAATGGCGGGGCACCCATTTCTTAAAGAAGCTGCAATGGCAAAATTCTATTCTTCAGAGGTAGCAGAAAGGGTAGCTTCGATGGCCGTTGATCTTTACGGTGGAAATGGTTTCGTAAAAGAATATCCTGTAGAGAAGTACTACCGTGATGCCAAGATCGGTAAGATTTATGAAGGTACTACCAATATGCAGTTAATGACCATCGCCAAGTTGCTTCTTCGATAAAAATTCTGGTCATTCTGTAGAAGACTGGCTCTAGGACATGCTTTTTTACCATTCGATACTATAACCGATACTGATTCCGACCGCTGTCGAGACTGGATTCGGTATAGGCAGGTTCTGTATAAACCGTTTCTTTATTTCAAACACACACAAATTTAACTCATTTTAAATGGAATGATGAATAGGGATACTTAGTTAAGAACCTAACTATTAATCAAAATACACTCTAATACCGATGGGAAAGCTGGATTCTCAAATTTTGGAGCAAATAAAAAAGTGTGGAAAAGACGAAGCTTCTCAATCTAAACTTATTGAGCTGTTTACAGGGCTAGTTCAAAAGATTGATACAGCCTTCGATCAATTGTCTTTACTGGAAAACGCTGTCAAACATGACTATGATTCGATCCTTATAACCGAGCTTAGTCTGGAAGCTCCCGGCCCTAAGATCGTATATGTAAATGATGGCTTTACGAAAATGACCGGTTATACAAAGGAAGAAGCCATTGGGAATACCCCGCGAATGCTGCAGGGAGAAAAAACAGATCAACACGTGTTGGACCGATTAAAACAGCGGCTTATTGATGGCCAGGCATTTTTCGGGCATACCATTAACTATCGAAAAGATGGGAGTGAATTTGTTAACCAATGGGATATCCATCCGTTAACCAATAAAGCCGGAGAAATAACGCATTGGGTGTCTTATCAAAGAGATATTACTGACAGGCAGGAATCCAGTAAAATGCTTTTTGATGCCAATATTGATTTTGAAAAGCTGGAAGAAGAATCGAAACGAACTTTTATTGACCTGGATATACAAGGCAATATTGTGGCGAGTAACAAATCATTCAGAGAAACTTTGGCATTAGATGCAGACGAGCTAAAGGAAGTGAAGATCTGGGATTTGGTTTCTGAAAAAGATAAAGACCAGGTGAAAGAATTGTTTAACGACTTTAATGCTACTGGAGTTAAAAACAGTGTATACAATTGGGAATTTCAGAAATCAAGTGGTGAGATCATTCTGTTTGAAGCAGGTGTGCGATGGTTTGTAAGCAACGACGAAACCATAATAAGAATCCATTTTGATAATATCTCGCTTAGGGAAAAAGTGATTAATGCCCTCAATAAAAAGGCCCAAACGCTAAACCTCCTTCTTGAAAGCCCCGAGGAATTTACATTAAAATTTAAAAGGGCAGATAACGGTAAAATTTACTGCAGCTATGCGTCAAACTCTTTTGGGAGCATAACGGGATTTTCTAAATCTGAAATTTTAGATGGAGGTATCGAAATTGTGCTTCAGGAAAGCTCATTGTCAATTTTTAAGGAAGGCATTGAAAAGGCTTTTGAAGGCCATCTCTGTTCACAAAAATGTGAATATTTGTGTAAAGAAAGTAATGGAGTTAATGTTATTCAATCTTTCCGTCCGGTGTGGGATGACAAGGAAGAAAACGTGGTAGCCGTAAAAGCAGTAGGCCTTTTGGAGCTAAGTGCCTGATTAACAAAAAAGATTGAAAGAACCACGCCAACGAGCTTTTATAGCGTATAATAATTTCGTTTTGTTATCTTCAATCCATGCATATAGAAGACGTTCAAAACAGGATCATAAAAGAGTTTGGTTTATTCGAAGACTGGACCGAAAGGTACAAGTACATAATTAAGCATGGTGATAAATTAGCACCACTTAATGAGAAGGATAAAGTGGATAGCAATTTAGTAAAAGGATGCCAAAGCCGAGTTTGGCTGGTTGCCTCAATTAATGAAGCAGGAAAAGTATGCTTTGAAGCAGATAGCGATGCAGCAATTACCAAGGGATTAGTATCACTTGTAGTTAGGTTATATAATGAGCAAGCACCGGAAGACATTCTTGAAACCAACCCCGATTTTATCTCTGAAATTGGTATGGAGCAACACCTTTCACCTACCAGAGCAAATGGCCTTGCCTCTATGGTAAAGCAGATGAAGATTTATGCTATGGCATTCAAATCGAAAGTGGAAATTTCTTAACTCAAAAATAGCAATTAACATACTTTAACCGAACCATAGGTATGGCGGAAAAATTTTCTCTTACAGGGCTTTCGGGAGTTCATGTCCAAAATGAGCAAAAGAAAAGTCCAGTTGATAAGCAGCCTTTTAAGATGCCGGTTCTGACCATAGTATCCTATTCGCTGGCAGGAATCTGCGCATTCTTTCTTATTGCCTTTGCATTAGATGAATCCATGTCTGTTTCCTGGTTTTTTATATCAGAAACGGTTGCTTTCATTCTTATTCCAACTTTAGTAAAACAAGGCTTCAGTAAAACCGGAAAGTTTTTACTGATTATTTATGTTGATATCGCCATTATCATTTTAAGTTCAATTTTTGCTGATGCAGGAGATGTTCAATATTTTTTAATTCCCACAATGGGGTTGGCTATTCTGTTATTTGATTATGATGAACTGAATCTCAGAAATATTTCCATTTTTATTTCCGTCATTTCATATTTCGTTGTTGATTACATCACCATAGACAGAGTATCTCTTACAGAAGAAACCATTGATTATGTAAAAATGGGAATAACCGCTGCGGCATTTATTACCACGTGGATCATCTTTAACACATTTTCTGAATCAAAAGAGCGGGCAGAAACAAAGATCAGAGAATTCCTTGAAAAAGAACAGGAACTTAACAAGCAGCTAAGCGATCAGCGGGATGAACTGGAATCAAATGTAGAACAGCTGGAAGAGGCAAAAGAAGAACTGGTAAAAACCAGTCGCGCAAAAACGGATTTTCTTGCCACAATGAGCCATGAGATTCGAACACCTATGAATGCTATTTTGGGTATGTCGCATTTGTTAAAAGAAGACAACCCCCGGGAAGATCAGCTTGAATCTATAAATATTCTGGATTTTTCAGGAAAAACATTGCTTGCTTTAATTGATGATATTCTGGATTTCTCTAAAATTGATGCCGGGAAAATTGAATTTGAGGAAACTAATTTTGAACTGAAAAAACTGGTCAGCACTATTTCAGAAACGTTCAAAATCACTGCAAACAACAAAAAAGTTGAGCTGATTACCGAAATTGGTGAAAAACTGCCAAAATACCTTACAGGTGACCCTGCAAGGCTGACCCAAATATTAAATAATCTGGTAAGCAATGCATTAAAATTCACAGAAAAAGGCTGGGTAAAAGTATTAGTGCAGCTTCTTGGAGAAACCGAAAAACATGCCAGGGTTCGGTTTCAAGTAATAGATACCGGAATTGGAATTGAAGAAGATCGTTTGGGATCGGTGTTCGAAAGCTTCACACAAGCGAGTACTAAAACAAAACGATTGTTCGGGGGTACAGGCTTAGGTCTTACTATTAGTAAACAGCTGGTTGAACTACAAGGTGGAACAATATCGGTAGAAAGTAAGCTAGGCAAAGGCAGTACATTTACAGTAATACTTGAATTTGCCAAAACATCCAGGAAAGAAGTTTCTGATGCAGGTATTGTTGAGGAAGAAGGAGGTAATTTGCAAGGCATTAAGGTTTTGGTTGCCGAAGACAACCTTATAAATCAAAAAGTGATACAGAGCTTTCTTTCTCGTTGGAATGTTGAGGCCAAAATGGTTGAGAATGGGGTTGAGGCAATAAAAGAATTAACGGCCAATAAATTCGATATCCTATTGATGGATCTTGAAATGCCTGAAATGGATGGTTTCGAAGCTGCGGCCGCAATTCGTAAGCTGGATAAGTCTGCTAAAAGAAATATTCCTATAGTTGCATTAACTGCAGCGGCTTTAGATGAAGTAAAAGAAAAAGTATTTGCGGTAGGGATGACGGACTATGTAACCAAGCCATTTAATCCGGTTGAGTTGAGAAAAAAGATTGCCGAGTTGACTCAAAAATAAGTTGTGAGCTTATTCTTTTTGAAGGTTCTTCTTCATGATTATTTTAAATAAGGAGTGGAATAAATCGATCCATCAAGCTTTTCAATTTTATCCATACCAAATTTGGTAGATTAAAAAGAAAAGCCCAGAAAGTGTAAGTCGTTGGTTTTTTTATTTGCAGAAGTACACCCGAGAGGATTCTCCCAAAGGGATGCCTTCGGCGGAACCTCTGATAAAAAAATAGCCTCTGGAAATCATCAGAGGCTAAAAGTACACCCGGCAAGATTCGAACTTGCAACCGCCTGATTCGTAGTCAGGTACTCTATCCAGTTGAGCTACGGGTGCATTTAAAAGGCAGTAAATTTTGAAGAGTGCCAAAGATAAAGACTTCTAATCCGCTTTACAATACAAAGCCTTCTCTTTTAAATAAGAAGGCTTTGTACGAAATTAAAAAACCGAACAGTATTAATACCTGTACTGATCTGATTTGTATGGCCCTTTAATTGGAACACCAATGTATTCGGCTTGTTCTTTGGTGAGTGTTTCCAACTCCGCCTCGATTTTTGAAAGATGCAACCGTGCTACTTTCTCGTCCAGAGATTTTGGCAGTACATGTACACCAGGTTCGAATTCTTCCGGTCGGTTCCAGAGTGCGATTTGTGCGAGTGTTTGATTGGTGAAACTGTTGCTCATCACAAACGATGGGTGGCCTGTTGCATTTCCGAGATTCATAAGTCTTCCTTGTGATAGCAGCACTACTTGTTTGCCGGACTTTAGGGTAAAAATATCAACCTGCGGTTTAATATTCTCTTCTTCGGAATTTTCTTTTAACCAGGCTACATCAATTTCGTTATCGAAGTGGCCGATGTTACCTACAATTACTTTGTCTTTCATACTTTCAAAGTGGCGTCCGGTAACAATGTCTTTGTTACCGGTTGCTGTTACAACTATATCAGCTCGTTTAGCCGCTTCATCCATAGTCTTTACTTCAAAGCCATCCATTGCTGCCTGAAGAGCACAAATCGGATCAATTTCTGTAACTATAACACGAGCTCCGGCGCCTTTGAGAGAGGCCGCTGTTCCCTTGCCCACATCACCATAACCGGCAACAACAGCAACTTTTCCGGCCATCATTACATCAGTAGCACGCCGAATAGCATCTACTGCAGATTCTTTACAACCGTATTTATTGTCGAATTTAGATTTGGTTACCGAATCATTTACGTTAATTGCAGGGAGAGTAAGTGTACCTTTTCTTTCTCTTTCAATAAGGCGAAGAACACCAGTGGTAGTTTCTTCAGAAATTCCGTTGATACCCGGTATCAATTCCGGGTAGTTGTCTAATACCATATTGGTTAAGTCTCCACCATCATCAAGAATCATGTTCAACGGCTGCCCATCCGGAAAAAACAGGGTTTGTTCAATACACCAGTCGAATTCTTCTTCTGTCATCCCTTTCCATGCGTAAACCGGAATGCCTGCTTCGGCAATTGCAGCAGCTGCATGATCCTGGGTGGAATAAATGTTGCATGATGACCAGGTAACATCCGCACCTAATTCAACCAGGGTTTCTATCAAAACAGCAGTTTGAATGGTCATGTGTAAACAACCGGCAATGCGGGCACCCTTCAATGGTTGTTCGTTTTTGTATTCTTCACGAATGGCCATCAAGCCCGGCATTTCAGCTTCAGCAAGCTCGATTTCCTGACGTCCGTATTTTGCCTGGTTAATATCTTTTACTTTGTACGCTAATTTCTCTTTTACTTCTGACATGTTTTAGATAATTCTAAGATTGTTTGTTTTCTTCTATAATTGCTTTGGCTTTTAAGTAATCACCTTCTGTTCCTCGACTCCCAACTTCTGCCTGAATAAGATACCCATCCGGGTCAACAAATATTTTGAAAGGGATACCAAAACTAATCACTTTGGGCCCTATCAGGTTAGTATCAAGCAGGAAATTAAAATCATATCCTTTTTCTTCCATAAATGCCTGCACTTCTTCAGGTGTGTCTCCATCCTGCAGGTTTACAGCAAAAACTGCAAAATCATCTTTGTACTCTTTTCGAAGCGAATCCATTGCCGGAAATACCTGTAAGCATGGCCCGCACCATGTTTCCCAAAAATCGATTAAAACTACTTTTCCTTTATAGTCCTGAACAGAAACTTCATTTCCGTCAAGGTCGGTAAAAGTTGAGTTCCAGATAATCTCATCAATTTTTAGTTGTTCTTCGGTTAGCTCACGAGGGTTTTGCCGCGGCTGCGCACAAGAAATAAAAAGACTGATGAATAGAAGTATAGTTAGTTGTGGGATATATTTTTTCATAGCACAATTATTTAACAATCGAAGATAAGGTATAGTTCGGAGAAATGGCATATTAAGACTTGATTAGGTTGATAGTTAAAGCAAACAAATCCTATCTTTATGAATGCCTGAAAAAACATATGATTTCACTATTGTTGGAGCCGGTATTGTGGGGCTTTCAACAGCGTATAAGTTGTCTTTTGCTTTTCCTGATGCGGATGTTCTTGTTCTTGAAAAAGAACCGAGAGTAGCGGCACACCAAACCGGAAAAAATTCAGGGGTTATTCATTCCGGCATTTATTACAAGCCGGGAAGCTATAAGGCCAAAAATTGTATTAACGGCAGGCACCAATTGGTTGATTTTTGTAAGAATAATAATGTGCAAATAGATATTTGCGGCAAGGTAATTGTAGCAACCGATGAACATGAATTACCGCGGCTGCAAGCAGTTTTTGAGCGGGGGTTGGAAAACAAAATTGAAGGGCTTGCAAGAATTTCTGTTGAGGAATTAAAAGACATTGAACCCCATGCACATGGAGTTGGAGCAATTCATGTGCCCTGTGCCGGTATAGTTGATTATTCCGGGATGTGCCAAAAGCTTCTGCAAAAAATTGAAGAAGCAGGTAATACTGTTTTATTTGATCAGGAAGTTATGGGTATTAAGACAGGGCAAAGTAACCTGACGATTAGAACTAAACAGGAGAATTATAATTCGCAGTATTTGATTAATTGTGCGGGTTTGTATTGCGATCATGTGGCAAAATTTGCCGGCGTAAAGCCGCCGATACAGATTGTACCTTTTAAAGGAGAATATTATGAATTGAAGGAAGAGGCTGAATATTTAGTTAATCACTTGATTTATCCGCTTCCTCATGAGGATTTTCCTTTTCTTGGGGTTCATTTTACCCGCATGGCATTAGGAGGAATAGAATGCGGGCCTAATGCGGTTCCGGTATTTAAACGCGAAGGTTATGAGAAGCTTTCTTTTGATATAGAAGAGGCTTTAGAGATGATGAATTACCCGGGGTTCTGGAAACTTTCGTTAAAGCATTGGCGCATGGGTGTGGATGAATATCGCCGTTCACTATCAAAAAGTGCTTTTGTTAAAGGGTTACAAAAGTTAATTCCGGAAGTTAAAGCCGAACACTTGAGAGTGGCTCCATCGGGTGTGCGGGCAATGGCACTTTTACCAAACGGGGAAATTCTGGATGACTTCCATTTTGAAGTTGCCGAGCGTCAGCTTCATGTACTTAATGCCCCAAGTCCGGCAGCAACCGCAGGACTGGCTATTGGAGATGAGATTGTAGAAAAGGTCAGGGCTTTATTTTAAAGGACTAGCCAATTACCCAAATTTTTCACCTAATTTAAATTTTTTTTGTAACAATATCCGGGGAGAGTGCTCTTACACCAGGTAAAGGATTAACCAAGATGTGAGGTATGTTCCAGATGCGATATAAGATAGAAATAGTGCTGCTGCTATGGCTGGCAGGAGTGCTTTGGCAAGGATGCGGCAATATTACCAACGAAACAGAACCTGAACCGGCAGCGCAACCCTTAGCATTTAGCTATATATCCCGCACAACAAGCGATAATAAAGCCAAACAGCCCGAATCGCGGTATGCATGCTTTATAAGCACCAAAACCGGTACAGCAGAACTACCCTGGAGATTCTGGAATGTATACCTGCATTACCCCGAAGCGGTAGCCGCCGCTGCCGGAGCCAACCAAGCCCTGGTCAGGATCCGGTTGAGCTCAGAGGAAACCGGTGGGTTAGAAAAGATCGCCAATTGCAACATACCTGCCAGCCGCCAAGCCTTAGCAATGGCAAAAGGGCTGCTGCTGAAAAACGTTAAAAGCAGCCCAGTTACCCGGAAAGGCAAGCCGTGGGGCTCGCCCAACAGCGAAGGGTTTTACTGCCCGGAGTATTACCATTGGGGAGATGAAACGCAAACCTGGTGCTTAAACTCCGATGGAGTTGTCAGCCTGCCGGAAGTTGTGATAGAGCAAGAAGAAGGCCCGCCATCGGGGGAAGGGGCAACAGACCCATACACCCCGCCGCCTACCGGGGATGGCGACACCGGAGCAAGTGGAACCCCATGTACCAACTGTGATCCAAATGAAGAAAAAATAGAAGTTATAATTGATACATCTTTTAAGAATAATCCATGCCTGGATGCTGTGTATAAGCAGGCAGGTGAAGCGGTTGCTTATAAAAACATTCTCCAAAATTTTGACGGAGAGTTCTCCGTTGCACATTTGAAGTTAAGTGCAGGAGTAAGTCAAACTAATCCTAATGCCAATGCAGTTACCAAAGCTCCAAACAACTACATTATTGAGATTATGTTTAATCCAAATAAATTGAATCGACCCAGTTTAAGTGTAGCCAGAACTTTGATGCATGAATTGATCCATGCCGAGATGTATAGAAAACTATTATCTCTGGCGAATCAAGGAGACTTGAACTATTCGGGTTGGTCAATACAGGAACAAAGAAGTTATGTTAATAGCATAAGAAATAATTTTCCTGGTATTTACGATTATTACAGAAGATATGTAAAGAATTGGCAGCATGAACAAATGGCCCAGCATTATCGTGGGCAAATTGAACAAGGTCTGAGGCAGTTCGATAATTCAAAACCTCAATCTTTATATAATACTTTGGCTTGGGTAGGATTACAAAACACAGCAGCATGGAATAATCTAACGATAGCTCAAAAAGAAAACATAGCAGAGACCTCCGAAAACTTTGATAATTCAGGCCCATGCGGAAATTAACTCTGATAACGATTCTTACTTATCTGGTTCAGGTTAGCTTTACTTTTGACGTTTATGCCCAAAATATTCCCATGACGTGCATCTGTTTTAGCGATCAAACTCCGTTTATCAATATCAGGATAAATAAAGACTCGACTTTAACTGAGTTTCAGATCATAAATGAAGGATATGAAACGGAGGAAAGTCGTAAAAAAGTTTTTGATGAATATGATAAAAATCCTTGGGTTTTTGCCTTTGCACCAGAAGATCTCTTTTATCAGACTTACTATAGTTATGGGGAAAAAACATCTTCTCAGGTTACTTCTCTTGAGAATGAAAAGGCTTGTATTGAGTTTGTAACTGTGGAAGAGATCAGATCGAAAAGCTTTATAAATGCAAAAGAAGCTTCTGACTCAATATTCATTTTCTTTAAAAAGATTGCCGACAATGAATATCTCAGGTGGGAAGCATTGTGGCATGCTATTGAGTGAGTACTTTGATACATCCAGCTTATCAATGATGATAAAACTGCCCATATTGTTTCTTTTATTATGTACTCCGGTTGGTTTATGTAAAGCTCAAGTTGCTAAAGACACGGTTTTTATCAGTTTTAATAATGGCACAGATCTTATTAAGAAAAAGCCTGGTACAAAAGAATATATATGGCTAAAGAATTTTCAGTATGAAAAAGAGATGACTGCATATAATCAAGCTATAGAAAAATTTAAGAAGCATGAAAGTGATAGTCTTTTTCTTCCAACAACAATTTCAATATTTCCAACCAAGCCCCGGTGATTTAGAGTTGATGAAAACATTTGCGCAAGCCGGGTTAGATATAGATGGATACATTATAGACGAACAAGGAATTGTTAAGTACGATAAAAACACGATAGAGAATGACAATTCTACCATGACCACCCACACCCGGTGTGCTTACTAAATTAATAAACATTTTTACCTCCATTCATGATGAAACCGACAATACTTTTACTTTTTATCCTGCTTATCCAAGGGGTTGTATATGCTCAATCAAAAGAAGCGGGGAACAAAAAATCCAACCCAACAGCCTATACCTGCCCGGACCCGAACACGTTGAATGATCCTCATAATATCTCTGAGAAGCTTTCGAAAGGTGATTCAACCCAAAGAGGTCATAAAGGTTTGTTGATCTTTCATTGATATTTATCAAAAATAGCCTCAAACTCTTTGCAGATAGATACCAGTAAAAAGTTTTTGATTAGAAGAGACAAATTAACACGTCGGCTTTACGCCCAGGATGCCTCCATGTATCAGGAGCTCCCGAAGGGTGTCGCTTTCCCAAAATCCGGGGATGACATTCAAAAACTTGTACGAAAAGCTAATACCGAACATTTTTCAATAACAGCCCGAAGTGCAGGTACAAGCCTTGCCGGACAGGCTACCGGTTCGGGAGTTATCATGGATGTGTCCCGGCACATGAATCAAATTCTTTCTCTGGATGCATCTTCAAAAAAGACGAACGTTCAACCCGGGGTTATCAGAGATTCTCTGAACCGGGAAGCCGCAAAATACGGGTTGCTTTTTGGTCCGGATACTTCAACCACAAACCGATGTATGATTGGAGGTATGATTGGAAATAATTCTTCGGGTTCATTTTCAATTAAATACAAAACCACGCGTGAGCATATAAAAGAAATGGAGGTAGTTTTAGGTGATGGAAGTGTAGCCAGATTTAAGCCACTCACCAAAAATGAATTAGATAAAAAGTTAGCACTCAAAACTTTCGAAGGGCATATCTATCGAAGTATGATTGCCATTCTTGAACAGAATAAGGAACTCATTCAAAAGAGCTATCCTCATCCCGGAATCATCCGCAGAAATACAGGCTATGCTTTAGACAGATTACTTGAGATGGAACCATTCACCAAAGGAGGAAGAGCGTTTAATTTATGCGAACTATTGTGTGGAAGTGAAGGAACCTTAGCTCTGACGGTATCGGCAACCTTAAATCTGGAGGAAAAGAGCTCAATCCAAAAACTGGTCATTCCTCAATTTGATTCTATCAACGAAGCTATGGAGGCTGCCGTAGAAGCTATTAAGTTTAATCCGAGTGCTGTAGAATTAGTAGATGATGTTATTCTGGATGCTACGAAAGCAAATCCTGAGCAAGTGCAAAACCGATTTTTTTTGGAAGGGGAGCCCAAGGCTATTCTCATTATTCAATTTGAAGGGAATAACAGCGAAGAACTGGATTCAAAAATAAGCAGCCTGGTTCAGTCGCTTAAAGAAAAAAACCTTGGGAGAGCGTATCCGTTTTTCGATGAGGGAGATAAAATGGAAAGTGTGTGGGAGCTGCGAAAGGCAGGCCTTGGTTTGTTGATGGGATTGGGGAAAGATTCCCGCTCACCAACTTTTTGTGAAGATACGGCTGTTCGTGTTCAGGATTTGCCGGACTATGTGAAGGATTTTCAGATGTTGCTTAAAAAGCATGGTACGGATTGTGTGTTTTATGCACATGCATCAGTAGGGGAACTTCATCTTCGGCCAATGATTAACACCACCAAACCCAAAGGTATTGAAACCATGAAAGCGATGGCGGTAGATGTTGCTGAACTGGTGAGGAAATACAAAGGATCTCTTTCCGGAGAACATGGTGACGGCCGGGCCCGATCGCCTTATATAGAAAAAGTACTGGGCAAAAAAATGATGCCTGTTCTAAAACAGGTTAAAGAGGTTTGGGATCCTGAATACATTTTCAATCCTGGAAAAATAATTAACGCTAAACCCATAGAAACGGATCTTCGATTTTCGCCCGGATATTATTCTGAGCCGGTTAAGGCTACGTTTCATTGGAGAAAAGAAGGCAGTTTTAATGATGCGTTGGAGCTATGCAATGGAGCCGGAGTTTGCCGGAAACTTGCAGAAAGCGGCGGTACTATGTGCCCTTCGTATATGGCTACTAAAGACGAAAAAGACTGCACAAGGGGGAGAGCAAATGTATTCCGTCAGGTGTTTGAAGGGAATAATCCGGAACGGTTTAAGTCCGATGATTTGAAAGAAGCACTGGATTTGTGCCTGAGTTGCAAAGCATGCAAAAGTGAATGCCCTGCAAATGTAGATATGGCAAAGATGAAAGCGGAGTTCATGAATGAGTGGAATAAGAATAATCCTTCCTTGAGCACTTATTTCTTTGCGTATGCTCCAAAGCTGTATCCTTTAGCAGCTTTATTCCCGTCCTTTTCGAACTGGATAATTCAGAGAGGGCTTGTAAAGAATATGCTTCAGAAAGTTGCAGGAATCTCAATTCAGAGAACGTTACCTCTTTTTGCATCTCAAACGTTTAAAAGATGGTGGAAATTCCGCAATCATTTTCAAGCCGCCAAAAAAGTGGTGCTGTATGTAGATACGTTTACCAGTTATTATGATCCTGAAAATGCAATTGCCGCTGTTGGTGTTTTAGAAAAGCTTGGGTTCGGGGTTTTAGTTACAAACATTAAGCAGCTGGGCAGATTCCATCTTTCAAAAGGTTTGTTGACAGAAGCAAAAAAAATTGCACATTCAGTAATTGATGAATGGAAGCAGTATGCTGTTCAGGGAATTCCAATAATAGGTTTGGAGCCTTCCGAAATTCTTACTGCGAAAGATGAGTTTCTGGATTTGTGTGATAATTCTAAGTTGGAAGATGCGGAACTGGTAGCGAAACATTGCTATACGTTCGAAGAGTTTTTGTATGAAAACCTCGAATCCATTCCTCAAATACAAAATAACGATGGATTTAATGTTGTTGTTCATGAACATTGCCATGCTAAGGCATTAAGTAAAAAAGGCCTGTCAAAAAAGGTTTTGGAAAAGTTTGGATATGAAGTAGAAGTACTGGATTCCGGTTGCTGTGGTATGGCCGGAAGTTTTGGTTATGAAATCGGTAAAGTTAATATCTCAATGGAAATAGGAAACCAAAGGCTTTTTCGGGCAATTAATCGCAGTTTCAATCGTAATAAAATCTGTGCATCGGGTTTCTCTTGCAGGCATCAGATTTTTGATGGAACGGGTAGAAAAGCGAGCCATATTGCACCATTGATTTATGAGAAGATTGAAACAAGTTAACATTCAACAAGTTATGCTATATGAAAAAACAGATACTACTTTTCACTGTGTGTTTATGGTCTGTTCCTTTGCTTGCTCAAATTGACTACGTAAGCGAGATACAACCCATCTTTAATAGCAACTGTAATGCCTGCCATTCTGCAGGGCAGAATAGTTTTAATTCCAGTTCTTACAGTGCTGTTATAGCCAGTACAAGCCCCTCAAATAGATATAACAGAAACCATGTTATCCCGAATGATGCTGCTGGAAGCCCTTTGGTTGATAAAATTGAGCCTAACCCTCAATTTGGAAGCAGAATGCCACGGGGCGGGCAGCTTACCACAGATGAAATTAACAAAATAAAGCAATGGATTAATGAAGGAGCACAAGAGCAGGTTTCTACTTCGAATGAAAATGATGCGTTGAATCCAACACAATTTAAACTACTGGGTAATTACCCAAATCCGTTTAACCCAAGTACTACCATTCGATTCCAGATACCGGTTAGTTCCGAATTTCGGATAACAATTTATAATGCGAATGGTCAACTGGTAAATACAATATCGGGGAATGCTTCTGCAGGCTTGAAGGAAGAAACAGTAGATTTATCCAGGCAACCCAGCGGTATTTATTTTTACAGAGTCAGAGCAGTAGCCAACGGAAGGTTTTCCCTTGTCGGTTCAGGAAAAATGACACTGGTTAAATAATCAATTTCTGTGTGTTGATTTCTGAATAAGTTCTTCTGCGCTTTTAAGAGAGTTTTCAGAAATCTCAGCTCCACTCATCAGGCTGGCCACTTCGTGGACATGCTCTTCGTTTGAAAGCGAACATATTCTTGTAATAGTTCTTTCTTCTAACTCCTGCTTATCCACTTTATAATGATGGTGCGCCTGGCTTGCAATCTGTGGCTGATGGGTAATAGCAATTATCTGACATTGAGAAGATAGTTTCCTCATTGCCCGGCCTACTTTTTCAGATACTTCGCCACTTATGCCGGTATCTATTTCATCGAAGATCATAACGGGCAGGTTTTGTTCTTTTGCGAGGATGGATTTCAGAGCAAGCATTACCCGGCTTATTTCCCCACCGGAAGCAATCTTAGCCAAAGGCTTTGGTTCCTCACCTTTGTTGGTAGAAATAAACAAGCGTACTTCATCGCAGCCACTTTCAGTACATTCTATAAGCTCACCATTTATTTCGATCCAGCCACTTGGAGAGCTTAACCAGGACACCGAAACTTCAAAGTTTGCGTGATTGATTCCAAGTTTGCCTAATTCATTTTCAATGTTTTTAGAGAGCTGGTTCCCGATCTCAATTCTGGTGTTGTGTAAATCAACAGCTGTATCAGAAAGTACTTTTTGTTGCTCGTTTATTGATTTCTCTAATTTCTCGATTTCCAGATCAAAATTATCCGCAATAGAAAGTTCTGCTTTTACCTCGTTCAGATAATGAATTAACTCCGGTATATCCCGCTGATACTTTTTTTGGAGCCGGTTCAGCTCACTTTGGCGCTGGCGCAATTCTTCCAATCTGGAAGGATTGAATTCTATGCTGTTACGATATCGTTCCGCAAAAAGAATAGCTTCATTAATACTTACACGGGCAGCATTAATCTCTTCCAGATAAGTAGCAAACTCCGGTTCAATCCGGGCTAAATCTTCAAGTGTGATTTTTAACTGATTGAGTAACTGAGAAAGACTGACATCATCCCCATCATTGATATCAGCAATCAAAGCTGCTTTTTGGTCCAGCACCTCAGCATTGTCCAGCAAATTCATTTCAGAAAGTAGTTCTTTCTCTTCATCCTCTGAAAGTTTTGCTTGTTCTAACTCGTTTACCTGAAAGCGGTATAATTCTGTTTTTTCCTGAAATTCTTTTTCTCTTTTTTTGAGCGACCCAAGTTCCTGCTTCAAAGCCTTCATAGCTGCGAACTTTTTCTGATACGCTTTGAGCTTAGGTTCAATTTCGCCAAAACCATCAATAACGCTCAAATGATTTTCTTCCTTCAATAGTAGTTGGTGATCGTGTTGCCCATGTAAATCTACCAGCTGATCTCCTACTGATTTCAAAACAGCGATATTTACAGGAGTATCATTGATAAAAGCCCGGCTTCCTGTTTGTCGGATCTCTCTTCTTAAAACAAGGTATTCACTGAACTCAATTTCCTGCTCCTGAAGTAAGGTTTTTAGCTCAGTATTTTCAAAAGACTTGATGGTGGCTTCTGCGATTGCCCGGTCTGCACCCTGACGTATCACTTCCGTATCAGCCCGCTCACCCAAAATCATATTTAAAGCACCAATAACAATCGACTTTCCGGCACCCGTTTGCCCTGTTAAGATATTGAGGCCCTCTCCGAAGCTGACTTCAAGTTCATCAATTAAGGCAAAATTTTTTATATAAAGAGAATTTATCATAGGCTAATGATAAGTGTTAAATGATAAATGTTAAATGCCGTCATAAATTCTTTTGTGCTGTTTTTACAATGGAGGTCAATATCCTGATTATTTCGGTTATATCGTTAATGTACTGCGAGTAGTCACCATCAACTAATTGACTTTTATCTAACAATTGAAGCCAATAGCGTGTCTCTCTTGCTTCTTTAGATGAAATACTCATCTTGTGAGCGAATTCTTTTTTGGTTTGAGCAGCACTTGCTTCTTCTATATTTGCACCTATACTTGTTGCCGAACGGAGCAACTGGTTTGAAATAACGTATTCCCTTTTAGATTGGAGCTTTTGATAAAGCTTGATGATACTTAATGCAAAAACAAAACTTTTATCCTGGATAATATTTTTTTGATTCATCATAAACATTTAAAATTTAGTATTGAACATTTAACACTAAGTAAGATCGTTTCAAAGCAAATTCCTTACAAAATGCTTACCATTTAATATGAGTGAGGAAAAAAAGAAAACAACCATCTACGAGTTTAAAGTACCACAAGGTCAGCAGGAGTCTATTCGTCTTGATGCGTATATCACCGGGTTTGTAGAAAATGCCACCCGTAATAAAGTTCAGAAAGCAATTAAAGATGGACATGTTTTAGTTAACGGCAAGAAAGAGAAATCGTCTTATAAAATGCTTCCCGGAGATGAGATTTTTATAGAGCTACCCAAAGCTCCGCCCCCCGAAGCAGTTGCCGAAAAACTGGATATCAATATCATTCATGAAGATGAGGATATCATTGTAGTGAATAAAGAAGCCGGAATGGTAGTTCATCCGGCTTATGGAAATTGGTCGGGTACACTTGTAAATGGATTAATGTATCATGTGGATGAACTGGCCGAAAATGAAGACAGCGAATTACGCCCCGGGATTGTTCACCGGTTAGATAAAGATACCAGTGGTTTGCTTGTAGTAGCTAAGAATGATGAAGCCCTGGCGGCACTTTCTGCAAAGTTTGCAGAAAAGGATGTGGAGCGAACATACTGGGCCATCGTTTGGGGAACACCCGAACGGGAAGGAACGATAACGGGAGATATTGGGCGTTCAAAACACGACCGCAAGCTAATGACAGTTCTTCCTGAAGGAAAAGGTAAACATGCTGTTACCCATTGGAAAGTACTGGAATATTTTGATTACCTGAGCCTCGTAGAAGTACAATTAGAAACCGGGCGAACACACCAAATCAGGGTACACCTCAATCATATTGGGCATAATGTGTTTGGGGATCCAACCTACGGTGGCACATCGGTACGATACGGGCCAAATACCGGATCCCGGAAAGTCATGTTCCATAAACTAATTACCGGGCTAGGCAGGCAGGCACTTCATGCAAAAACGCTGGGGTTTGAGCATCCCACAAAAGGTGAAGAAGTAAGCTTCGATTCAGAACTTCCCGAAGATCTCTTGCATGTCCTCAATACGTTGAGAGAGCATTGCAAAGCGGAGTATTGAAGCAAAAACAGAACATACCAGTTTAATTCTTTTCCAATTGCGAACCATATTCCGAAATAAAATTTTCTCTGTTTGATCTGAATAGCTCAAGATTTGGGTTGTTTTTTATCTCTGCAAGTTGAACTGCTTTATTGTAATTGGACAGAGCTTCCTCGTAGAGTTCCGCACTTGTCAGAGCATCTGCATAGCTATCAAAAGAATTTGGATAGAATGAGTATAAAACAGTGTTAGTCTTGAGAATTGGAACCGCTTTTTGGGGTTCGTTTATATATTCATATCCAAGATTATTAATATCATTAAAACTCAATAGCCCTTCATTATGTAATGTCCGGACTTGGTTAAAAATATTTATCTGGTTCACAGGCCCGGTTTCAGTTTTCAGGAAGTCAAGGAATTCACTCAGTTTTGTGCTATCAGGAGAGTTTTCTTTTCGAATGGCATCATTCGCATATTTTAAAGCCACAGGGAAAGCATTTGAGTCTGCCACGACTACATCCGGAATAACCCCGGTTCCCTGAAATCCTTTTTTGGTAACAGGATCTACTTCCACTGAATTAGAGATTGAAGCCGAAAATCCATTACCTACATCATGAATCATCGCACCATATCCGGCACCGGCTGTATTCTCTCCAATGATCGTTGCCCTGTTATGATTTTGAAACCAAAAGGGGAATTCTTCTGCGGCTGAGCCGGACTTCTTATTGACAAGAATAAAAACGGGAGTTTCCGGGTACTTTTTTCCCGGAGCAAAAGGCTCAGTAAAAATTTCATATTCAAAATTATCATACCGAACATAATATTGAGCGAGATGGACTGGTTCTTCGGCAAAGAAATAGCTGGCTAAAAAAGAAGCCACATAAGGAACTCCTCCCGGATTGTTTCTCAAATCAAAAATGAATGCCTCTGCATCGACAAAAAGGTTCATCACGTCCGTAATTTTTTGTCGCGTTGGATTAGCAAACGTCCAGTTCGAAAAATGAGAAATCCGAATATATGCTATATGATTCTCAAGAAATTTTATTTCCTGAAAACCATAGTTTGTAACCGATCCATATTCTTCGGGATCAGCTGCACTGCTGTTTTGTTCTCTCTGCTCATCAGGATGAGATACATATAAATGCAAATCTCCACTAAAGGTTCTCAAATCTTTAGTTAATTGCTTCGCAAGTTCAGCAGGTTTTGTCAAAGTATCATACGCTCCGGTACGAAACCTGTCCTTCAGGTGATTTCCTATTTCTATACCCTTCTCTACATCAACATAATAGTAAGCTAAAGAATCAGCTATTTTGTTGATCATTATCTCAAGGCGGAAAGGTTTTATATTATTTGAAGAGTGGCTTTGAGATAAAGCTTGATCTGAAAGTATGTACAGAAATAAGAATATAATGAAAGAAGGTTTGTACATATCCAGCACTCTTTTTAGGATGAGTCTATTCATAGCCTTTCTATTTTGGGCTCTTAATCTCTTATTCTCTCAAATGTATTGGAGTTGCCTAAAGACATATAGGTAATCTTTCCTTGTTCATCTTCTTTGAATCCCATAATCCTCAATCCATCGGTACTCTTAAAAAGCAGTGGTTTTACCTGGTAAAAAACTCGCCCAAAACCAGTTAGTGTTTGATCGTCAGAATTTGCAATAATTTCCTGAGCACTCGGATAATAATTTTCTGGGCAGGTATGGCAATAAGTAGACCATCTGTATAAACCCGAAAATCTTGATACGTCGGACTTAATTCTGGAGGCATCTTCTTTTTGATCCGTCGGTTCAGCAATGTGCTCCATTATAGTTCTGAGAACCAGGAATCTTAACCTCGAACCTTCATGATGGTTTACAACGAATACCCCAATATTTTTGTCTGGTACTAAAGACATGAAAGAACTGTATCCTAGCATATCTCCTCCATGTCCAAAAGTATTTAAACCATTTATTTGATCCTGATAGAATCCATATCCAAAACCATCCACATCAGAATGAACAGACAATTGATGTGTTTGCATGGCTTTAGCCGATTTTTCACTAAGAATCGAATCGTTTTTAAATCTCCCAAGGTTTAAATGCATCATCATATATTTTCCCATATCTGCAACGGTGCTGTTGATGGAAGATGCAGGATAAGTATGATACCACTCCCATGGTTGTGGATTGTTAACACCATTTTCAAGTTCATATCCCGGTGATACAAAAGGCCTGTGTTCTTTCGAAAGAGTAATACTTGTCATCGACATACCAAGGGGAGACCATATATTTTGTTTCATATAAGATTCTAAAGACATTTCGCTCACTTCTTCAGTTAAGAGTCCCGCAAGTGCGATTCCGTATGTTGAGTAGGAAGTAAAAACACCAGGTTCTCGTAAACGGATGAGTCGTTCTTTTAAGAACTCTGACAAAGGGATGAGCTCTTGCTCACTAAATACCAATCTTCCGGGAAGTTCATCAAAACCGGCACTATGAGTGATAAGATGGGCTGCGGTAATGGGGGAATCGTATGTATTTGGAACTTGAACTGACTTTAAATAAGTATTTACATCAGCGTGTAGATCAATTCGTTTTTGATCAGCTAATTTAAGCAGTGCCATTGCTGTAAATGTTTTAGTGATAGATCCAATTCTGATAATGGAAGAATCCGGATCAATAAAACTGTTACCAGCCGTTAATGAAGAGATGCCATATCCTTTCTTCAAAAGAACCTTATCTCCTTGAACTATAATAAAAGCAAAGCCCGGGATTTGTTGATCTTCCAATCCGGATTGGATTACTAAATCCAATTTTTGTTCAAGTTCAGCTATAGAGTTACTGGAAAGCTGACTGAACAGACTCAAAGGGTTCGTTAAAAAAAAGAGAAGAAATAATCTTGATAGAAAAACTTTCATAAAGCGATGTTAACGGATTTGGGGTGTTATTCTTTGGTGTTAACTGTATAAGCTTTATGAATAATCGTCCACTTGCCTTCAATTTTGGCAAGAATGAAGTAATCAATAAATGGAGCATTCCGGTTTGGGATAATGATTTCAGCTTTAGCTACAGCAACATCATTCTCGTAATCGATAGATAAGATTTTCCTCTTTCGTCCGGTATTTTTACCCTCTGTAATTCCATTTATATAATCCTTACCAAACCAAACATTCAGTTTGCCATTTCGGATGGAGTAAAGATTCAGATCCGGATGGAAAGCCTTGCGCACTTGTTCCTGATTGCCATATGATGTGCCTTCTATGTAATCATTGATTGTATCAGTAATTAACTTCTTTTCAGTTTGAGCTTGTAAGGAAGCAGATAGGAACAGACCAATAAGGAGTAGTAAAGATTTTTTCATAAGTCAGCTTTTGAATTAACATTTTAAAAAAACTATCAAAAGCATTTTTAAAGAACCTGGAAATGCACTTCGGATTTACAAATCTGGAGAGAAAAACTAATTCAGGTTTTTCTTGTATTCTCCCGGTGTTATCCCTTTTAATTTTCTGAAGGCTGTGTAAAAAGTAGAATTAGATTTGAACCCGGATTCAATCCCAATACCTTCAATAGAAAGCGAATGATTGGAAGTTAGCATTTGCTCAGCTGCTTTAACTCTGTACTCATTCACAAAGGTCGAGAAGCTTTTTTTCAGATGCTCATTAAGATACTGGGAAAGATAGTTTGGTATGATCCCGATTTCTTTAGCCACGTCAGTAATTTTTAGCTCAGGATTCTTGTAAAGTTCATTTACAACGAATAGTTCGTTTAACTTTTCCGAGATAACTTCAAACTCAGAATCTTCAATCTTTTTACTGCCGTATTTTTCTTGTTGTTCAAAGAATACAGATACGGCTCCCTTCTTAAATATCCATATCAGCATTGATATGTAGAAAATGAAAGAAAAGGAGAGCGCACCAACAACATACGATGTGTAACCGCTGGTAAAGTATGCAATTGAAACAACGAATACTCCAAGAATGACATTAACCAGCCATACATCCTTATTATTGGGAGTATAGGATTTTAAAAAGACTTTTTTAAAAGAGGCTCTTGCTAAAAAGATGGACGAGAAAATATAGGAGAACCAAATCGTATATAATCCAATGCCCAATACACCTTTGCGAGACCAGCTCCACATATACCGATGTTCCCGATAAGGGAATAGTTGTACTATGAATACCATAGCTATAATTATTGGAACTATATGAATTAACCAGTTCCATGAAGCATATTTCTTATCCGTAGTTGATCTTACATGTAAGTACAAAAATGGGCCAATAAGCAAGCAAGCTAATAACCCAATCTCGATAAAACTTGTTGATATATTATCATAGAAAGCAAAAAAAGCAGATTTGGTTACCCTTATACTTATAACCAGCAAGAGAGCTGACAAAGAGTACGTGATTTCATTTCTTTGCTTAATGAAAAAAGCGAAGTAGGCACTTAGAAAAAGTCCATTTACTCCACCAAGTGCACTAAACAAAAAAACCAGTTGATCTTCTAAACTCATTGTTCAATTTCGGAAATCAGAATGGAAATGGATACTAATAGCTTGTTAAATAGTTTCAAACTGGTGCTCGCTGAAACTCTTTCCATTATTCGTAAATCCTGATTATTTCTCCACTCCTGCAACCTATTACACTTCAGACATAAGCGTTGATCATTTTGCAGAAGGAAATCAAAATGGATTTAATTGCACATGTGGATACTGAATCCTGTTCAATACAGGCAGCTTGCGCTAGTAAGGCCAAGTTAATGGCACGTTATTCTGTTTTTCTATTTGAATAATATGCATAAAAACTCAGTACAATTGCCGAAGCAGAAACTATTGTCATGAGAGTTCCCGGTACAAATTTTACGAATCCTCCTAAATCCATAAACAAAAAATATCCTAAATCGGCCAGACCGCCAGTTAACGCCGCAAGAAAAATTGCATTTCGGTTTTCCTTCCAAACAAAAAATGCCGAGAGGAATGTTACAATACCAATCCATAAAAGATTGAATCCATGCTGACCAATAATTGCTCCGGACGCCTCCGGATAATCCATTTGCAATTCACTTGGATCAATAGCATCAGCAATTCCGGAAACCGAAGCTGTTATGTCTCCGGTTAATATGCCTTTCATTGTCATTACTCCTGCAAGAATATGTACCAGCCCCCAAACAATCCATAGAATTGCGGATACTTTAAATAAAATTGAATACTTCATCATTGATTCTGCTTTATGATTAAATAATCTGCAATATCAATGGAAACATGCTGAGCATGCATTAATATAGATTAAGATTTTTTCTTCACTAACCTTTCGCTTTTGACTTTACTCAAGGCTTCGGGTGTGACTCCTAAATAGGAAGCAATCATCCTCTGTGGAATTCTTTGGCTTAAATCAGGATAAGTCTGTGTGAAATGTTCGTAACGTTCTAAAGCAGTTGAACTCATTAATTGGATAATTCTATTCTGTAAGACTTCTAATCTTTTGATCAATTTTCCCGCATTGTTCTCTTTTTCGATGTTTTTTTCATCTACTAATACAACGGAGTTTTCAAGAGCGTCGATAAATAACATAGTAGGTTCCTGAGGCGATACATTGTCTCCAATTACCCAGCCTTCAGGCGCAAACATAAATATGTGTTCCTTCCCTTTTTTGTCAATAGAATAACTACGAAGTAGTCCTGATTTTACATGATAAATCTTGCTGTTTAATTCGCCACTTCTTTGAAGAATCTGTCCTTTTTTGATTTGTAGTCTTTTCAATTCTCTTTTCGTTTTTTATGAGATATAACATTCTTCTACCACTAATTGTCGATAACCCTTTTTGAACGTAATGCGTTTAGCTCTGTAAATCAATGAGATATACTAAATATTAGCACGACTTAAAATCATCCTGAAACTTATTTCTTTCTAAATAGTAGAGGTAATCGTTTTTATTTCTACTAATTAAAAAGATATGAAAGAAACAAGACTCGGTGATTTTGAAGAAACGCTGCTCCTTATTGTAGGAATACTCCATCAGGAAGCATACGCTTTTAATATCGCTAAAGAATTCGAAGCTCAGTTAAACCGTAAGGTTTCCATCGGCGCCACGCACTCCACCCTTAACCGGCTAAGCGAGAAAGGATTTCTCACTTCGAAAATGGGAGACCCCACTTCAGAAAGGGGAGGCAGACGTAAACGTATCTATGAAATTACCGGAGCTGGTCAACGGGCACTTAAAGATTCCAGGGATATTAAGCTTTCTCTCTGGAGTCAGTTTCCAGCTTTTGCAGATCTTAAATTTAATGTAGGATAAATGAAGCAGTATCCTCCTGAAATAGCCACCCGGTTTCTGTCATGGTTCCTGAAAAAGGAATTGCAGGAAGAAGTACTGGGTGACCTAGAGGAGGAGTTTTACCATCTGCTGGAGAACCATTCGCTATTCAAAGCGAAATTACTGTATTGGTTTCAGGTGCTGAATTATCTGAGGCCATTTGCCATCAAACATTTTCAATCACCCGAATTATATCCTGCCATGTTTTCTCATAATATTAAAATCGGTTATCGCACCCTTCTCAAAAACAAAACTTTTTCTCTGATTAATATCGGAGGGCTTGCTTTAGGTATGACTATATCCATATTCATAGCTCTATGGATTTATGATGAATATTCATACAACATGAATCATGAGCATTACGACCGGATTGTTCAGGTGATGCGAAAAGACGTTTCTCCGGATGGGGTACGTATTAACAGTTCTATGACCGGTGGGATCGGGGTAGAGATGGTGGAAACATATGGCCGCTATTTTGAACATGTTGCTATGACTTTCTTCCGCCCATCTCCGCAATTACTTTTATATGGAGAAGAACACTATCGGGAAATGGGATATTATTTCCAGCAGGACATCCCCCATATTCTGACTTTGAATATGAAACAAGGTACCCGTAGCGCACTTGAAAACCCAAGCAATATCATCATCTCTGAAAGTCTCGCTGGTAAAATATTTGATGAAGAAAATCCGATGGGGAAAACTATTTCTTTGATCACGGGCACTGATTTGATCGTTCAGGGTATTTTCGAAGATTTACCTGAGAATTCCACATTTGGCGATGCAGAATTTTTTGGTTCTATGGCACTTATTTATAATGAAAACCGGCCATTTGTATGGGATAATTACAACATGAAAGCATATGCTTTGCTTAAAGAAAATGTACGGTTCGAAGACGCATCGCTGGGGATAAAAGACCTTATGAAGCCTTATCAGGGTGAGAATTACAGCCCCCGGGAGTTGTTTTTACTTCCTATGAAAGACTGGCACTTCTACGCCACAAACATGTACGGTGAACAGATAACCAGCAAGCTTGTTCAGTTTATACGATTATATGGAGCGATTGGGATTTTTATATTGCTCATAGCCTGCATCAATTTTATGAATCTGAATACATCAAGATTTCAGATTCGGGGGAAAGAAGTTGGCGTACGAAAAGCAATTGGCTCAGTAAGGTCAGAAGTGATAAGTCAGTTTTTAACGGAGTCTTTTCTATATGTGGTTGCAGCCTTAATTATTTCTTTAGCCCTGGTCTCAGGGTTTCTTCCATACTTCAATGAATTTGCTGCGAAAGAAATCTCATTTGAATGGTTTAATCCATATTTCTGGCTGTCAATAACAGGCTTTTGTTTGATTGTGGCACTAATAGCAGGGAGCTATCCGGCCTTGTTTTTATCTTCCTTTAATCCTGTTCAGGCATTGAAAGGAAGGCTCAAACAAGGCAAAACCAATCAGTGGTTACGTCAGGGATTGGTGGTATTCCAGTTTGTTATTTCCATAGTAATGATTATTGGCACCATTACTATTTATGAACAAATTCAGTACGCAAAAAACCGATCCGCTGGTTATCAAAAAGACGGTTTAATTACGATGACAGGAAGCCGTACGGTGTATCAGAATATGGATGTACTCAGGTCAGAGCTGAAGAGTACAGGTGTTGTGGAGGAGGTAGCTTCTTCGAATTACCCTCTTACAAACACACTGGGCAACAATGGAGGTTTTAGATTACCGGGTTCAGAAACCCCATTTGAGATATCGTTTAACACTATTTATGTAAACCCGGAATATGGAACAGCAACTGAGTTTGAGCTAATAGCCGGCAGAGACTTTTCACGAGAATTGGGTGATGAATCAAAGAATATTATTATAAGTGAGTCTGCCGCACAGTTTATGGGATTGGATAATCCGGTAGGTCAACAACTTATTTCAAAGTATGACTTCAATAATAACTCCACGCGCACATTTACTATTGTTGGGGTGATAAAAGACATGATCAAAGGTTCACCATTCGAAGAGCCCAAGCCGTTGATGCTGTTCCCGACCGAAGACTCTATGCGACATATTTTTATCAGGACAAATCCGGGTGTTTCGTTTGAAACTGCTATTCCGGAAATAGAAAATACATTTGCGAAAATAGTGCCTGAACATCCTTTTGAGTACGCATTCGCTGATGATCAGTACTTGACCAAGTTCAGAGCCGAAGAACAAACAGGAAGTCTTGCAGCTTTATTCAGCACCCTGGCTATCGTGATCAGTTGTCTTGGCTTATTTGGATTATCTGCCTTTATGGTTACGCAAAGGGTTAAGGAAATTGGTATTCGTAAAGTTCTTGGTGCATCTGTTACTAATCTCTGGACACTTCTTTCAAAAGATTTCGGAACTCTGGTAGTAATAGCTTGCTTAATCTCCATCCCGATTGCATCCTATGCGATGAATATCTGGCTTCAGGATTATGAGTACAGAATTCAGATTTACTGGTGGATTTATGCAGCTGGAGGAGTATCCTGTATTGTAATCACGATGCTTACAGTAAGCTATCATTCGGTAAAAGCGTCTCTTGCAAATCCAGTTCAATCTTTAAGGTCGGAGTAAAGCAAAAATTGTTTTTTTATTCAAAACAGGAATTGAAGAAAGCTATCAGTGGATTTGTAATCAGGGTTTCACATTCCATATGTTCACAATGACTTGAATCAGGCCCTGGATTATGGAACGTACACCACAGGGCTTTACGATTATTGCAATCTGCAAATCGGATATTCAGATGATGCTGTTGAGACCTTTGATCTTCCTTAGGGGTATCCCGATGAAGGAAAATATGTAACAGCCTACTATTACTGGGTATTCCCGAATATGATGTTCAATTTTTATCCATGGGGACTATCCATCAATATTGTGAAGCCTGTTTCCAAGAACAGAACTAAAGCCTCGTTTTTATCTTATGTATGGGATGAATCTAAAATTGAGGAAAGTGCAGGAGCTTTATTAGATAAAGTTGAACGAGAGGACGAGTTCGTAGTTGAAAATGTTCATAAAGGACTAAAATCCAGCTACTACACTACAGGGAGATTTTCGCCAAAAAGGGAAAAAGAAATTTATCATTTCCATAGATTATTGGCCGAGTTTTTGAATGAATGAAACAGAGTTTTTAACGCGCTAGACCCGATCATTTTTATGAAATATCGTATCTTTATCTCAATTCAAAAAAAGATTTCATGCCAAAGAAAGAAATTACGATCACTGTAGAACTTGATAACGAAAATATTCCTTCAAACATAATCTGGAATGCGACTGACCTTCATGGAATAGACAAAGCACAGTGCAGAGCTATGTTGTTATCCCTTTGGGATTATGAAGCAAAGGATACTTTGAAATTGGATCTTTGGACCCGCGATATGACGGTAGATGAAATGAAGATTTTTTTCCATCAAACTCTGGTTACAATGACAGACACTTTACAAAGAGCTACTAATGATGAACGTATCTCAGGAGATATGATGGATTTCTGTGATTACTTTGCAGAAAAAATGGAAATCAAAAAATAATTTTCCCGGCTCTTAACGAAGGGGGAGGTTCTTTATAATAATTCTCAGCCAAATTAAAAAATCATCCAGAAGGAGCGGGAGCGACTGATGGATCCACATAATTCTGATCCAGCTCGCTTCTTGATTGGGCAGGCTCATCACTCCATCAACTTCGTTGATTCCGTTCTGAGTGACTCACCTTGTCATTCTGAATCTCACTCGACCGCTGTCGGGACGGGGGGTCCCCTCTGCAAGAGAGGAATAAAAAAGCAATTACATGAGAAAGGTGCCTGGGAGTGAGTAAAGAGAGGTTAATACATCAAAAACAAAATCCTGCCAATCCTGGGAATCCGCATATAATCCCGGTAAAACGGGAGCAAGAAATGAAATACAGAGAAACTACCCATTAGCTATGTGGGACTAAAATCCCATACTTGCGTACAATCTTTATACTATTTCGTGCATAAACAATCTTGCCTCCCGAAGGGATGACTGTGGCAGGTCCCGCCAATACCAGATGCCAAATGGACCGGAGTACCCTTAGCGGGCAAATGCAGTACCTCGAATTAAATAAATGATGACCTCCTACCAGATCTATTCTTCGCTATCTACAAACTTATAAACATAAGCAGCTAAAACGCCAGCGATGATACTTGCTGTAAGGTAAATCCAAAGATTTGCCCATGAGAATAAACCTGCAACACTAACTCCAATGGCTACGGCTGGGTTAAAAGCACCTCCAGAGATCCCTCCAAGAGTGAAAGCTAATCCGGTAACCGTAAACCCGATGGCAAGGCCAAAATAGCTGTTACCCTCAGATTTTTTGGATGTTGCCACATTCAGAATAACAAATACCAGCGCAAATGTTCCCAGAAATTCAGCAAGCATTGCTGACCAAAGATCAACCTCAAGACCGCTTCCTGGTTCAGTACCAAGCATAAAGTTTGCAATTAATGCTGCTAAAGAAGCACCAATCAATTGCGCTATTATGTAGCCAGGTATGTCTTTTACTTCACAAACACCTCGTAACCATGCAGCGATAGTAACTGCAGGATTATAATGAGCTCCTGAAATTGGTCCGCCTGCATAAACCATTACCATAAGAATGGAGCCAATCGCTAAAGGTGCCAGGGCTCCTGCTTTTGCCACGGCAACGACAATGCCCAGCACTAGGAAAAATGTTCCTATGAATTCAACTGTGTATTTTTTCATCTATCTACGTAATTGTTAGTATTGTTGAGCAGAATATGCTGATTATTTAGATTCTTTTTCACGCATCTTTTGACATTCACAGTATTTACCATATTTAATGCATAAAGGGTGATCGGGAGGGGAAGAGATTCGAGCCTTGCAAGGCCCACGGCCATGATGTATCATCAGGTGAGAAAGGTCGGTCCAGTTTTCCCGAGGAAAAAGACCCATTAAATCCCGTTCAATTTTATCCGTATTGGATGAATGTTTGGTAAGCCCGAATCTGTTAGAGAACCGTTTTACATGGGTATCTACCACTACGCCTTCATTAATCCCAAAAGCATTTCCGAGAACTACATTGGCGGTTTTTCTTGCCGCACCTCTTAGTTTCAATAAATCATCCATAGTGTTGGGGACTTTCCCACCAAATTCTTCCGTTAATATTCTGGAGGTTTCTTTCAGTGACTTAGCTTTATTGCGGAAGAAGCCCGTTGTTCTAACCAGTTCTTCTAATTCTTCGAGAGGGGCTTCCGCCATCAGTTCCGGAGTGGGGTATGTTTCAAAAAGCTTTGGAGTGACTTTGTTTACTCTGACATCGGTGCATTGAGCACTCAAGATGGTAGCTATCAATAACTCAAAAGGATTCCGATGATCCAGTTCGCACTCTGGATTTGGATAATGAATATAGAGTTCTTTTAAGATATCGGCTGCCCGTTCTTTTTGGGCTTTTGTTTTTTTGGGGAACTTCATGTATGTACTATTAATCTATACTTTCAAAAAAAAATCATAAATAAGATTGGCATTAAGTTGATATGTCATCTCTAAACTAATCTTAAATAAAGTATATACAGCATTTGGAAATAGAATAAAAGAGCAACGAAAAAGCAAACAAAGTTACTGAACGGCAATCAGTGTTATATCAAAAATTAAAATTGAGTTTGCTGGAATAGTATCAGTTGATCGGCTGCCAAAAGCATAACCAGATGGGATATATAAAGTTATTGATCCTCCGGGTCCTATCTTAGGTATCCCAATCTGCCATCCAACTATGAGGTTTGAAAGCGCAAATGGTACCGCTATTTCGCTGGAATCAAAAACTTCGCCTGTTGCTAATAATCTGCCTTCATAAGTAACGAGAATATCGCTGCATAAATTAGCTCTTACATCACTTCCTCTCCTATCAATTACATACCTTAGTCCTGTTTCATCTGTTTCAGCAGCTATGCTTATTTCCGCAAGATGAGCATCTATTGTATCTAGATCTTGTTGAAATCTTTCTTGATTTACATTTAGGTTTGCTTCCAGTTCACATTTTGGATCTCGAAGACAACCTGCTGTGGATATAAATAATACAAGCAGTATAAAAAGTGAGATTAATTTCATTTAATTAAGTTTTAATGTTAGTTCAAATATCATTTAATGCTTCATTCAACGCCTGTAAGCTTTTTTTAGCATCTCCGAAAAACATTTGATTCTTTTCCTCATAGAAGAGAGGGTTATCAATTCCGGCGTAGCCAAAACTTAAGCTTCTTTTAAAGACTACCGTTCGTTTGGCTTCATCTACATTTAGAATAGGCATACCATAAATAGGGCTTGCCGGCGAGGTTTTTGCCATTGGATTTACCACATCATTTGCACCAATAATTAGTACAACATCTGTGGTTGCAAACTCGGGATTGATCTGATCCATGTCATAAAGTAAATCGTAAGGTACGTCTGCTTCAGCGAGTAACACATTCATATGTCCTGGCATGCGTCCTGCAACAGGGTGAATTCCATATTTAACCTGTACGCCTCGCTCTTCAAGTTTGGTTGCTACTTCTTTGATGATATGTTGAGCTTGTGCTACAGCCAACCCATATCCGGGTACAATTACAACTTTAGATGCATAAGCAATTTGAATGGCAAGATCATCTGCTGAAGTCTCCCGCACTGTTTTATCACCATCATTAGAATTAGAACCTTCACCTGTTACAGCAAAACTTCCAAAGATCACATTTGTAAGCGAACGGTTCATTGCTTTGCACATGATTTGGGTAAGAATTAATCCCGCTGCGCCAACTAATGCTCCAGAAACAATGAGCAGATTATTGCTTAATACAAATCCAGCCATAGAAGCTGCAATTCCTGAATATGAATTCAACAGTGATATAACCACGGGCATGTCAGCTCCGCCAATTGGTATTACTGAAGTGATTCCAATCAAAAGTGATAATCCAAGGATTACCCAGAAAATAGTTTGGTTGGATGGGTCGAAGGTGAAAATGCCAATCAGAACTAACACGCTAATCATCGAACCAATGTTGAACACATTTAAGCCAGGGAAAGTAATGGCATTTCCTGAAATGAACCCTTTCAACTTTCCAAAAGCAATAAAACTACCTGTAAGGGTAAGTGCACCAATAAAAATACTGAGCCCTGTAGTGATTAAACCGGTTGTATCCAGAAGGGAAGGATCGCTCGATTTTGAAAGCTCTCCCCATGCAACCAAGGCAGAAGCTCCACCTCCAAAGCCATTAAAGACTGCAACCAGTTCGGGCATGGCAGTCATGGCAACCTTTTTAGCAAGTACAGCACCAATAATACATCCAACCAATACTCCCGCAATAATCCATTCAAAAGAAATGATCTGTCGATCAAAAAGAGTAACTACAATTCCAATCAGCATTCCAATTGCAGCAAGCTGGTTTCCTTTTCTTGCTGTTGCAGGGGAGCCCAGCAACTTCAGACCACGGATAAAAAAAGCCGTTGCAACCAGGTAGATTAACTGGATTGTATCGGGGAGATAAGCTAAAATTTGTTCAGGCAGGAACTGACTCACTTGTCATCCTCCTTTTTCTTGAACATTTCGAGCATGCGGTCGGTGACCATAAATCCACCCACCACATTGATGGTGGCAAAAATGATCGCAGAAATTCCAAGAATTTGTGTAATCAAACCTCCGTCAGTTCCAGATATGATCAATGCACCAACAATGGTAATACCGGAGATTGCATTAGCTCCACTCATTAAAGGAGTGTGCAGGGTAGGTGGTACTTTTGAGATTAGTTCAAACCCGATAAAACAGGCGAGAACAAATATGAAAAGAGAAAAAATTAGTGCCGACATATCAATTCGATTTAAGCATGGGAGAAATAATTTCACCTTGATGGGTGATGGTAGTATTTAAAATAATTTCATCTTCAAAGTCGAAATCGAGTTCACCTTCTTTAATGAGTAAGTTCAATAATGCAAGCATATTTTTTGCATACAAAGTGCTCGCATCACTTGCTAGCTGACTGGGAAGATTTATTGGTCCAACAATTTTCACTCCGTTAACATTTTTTGTTGCTCCCATTTCAGTAAGCTCACAGTTTCCGCCATTTTCAGCAGCAATATCTACAATTACAGATCCGGGTTTCATATCAGTGACCATTTCTTTTGTAATAAGAACAGGGGCTGGTTTTCCAGGAATCAAAGCTGTAGTAATAATAACATCTGACTTCTTTGTATGCTGATGGATTAACTCTCGTTGTTTGAGTTTATCGTCTTCCGTTAACTCTTTAGCATAACCGCCTTTGGTTTCAGTTTCCTCTTCAGACAACTCCACTTCGATAAATTTAGCTCCTAAACTTTCTACTTGCTCTTTTACTGCCGGCCGCACATCAAATGCTTCAACAACAGCTCCTAGTTTTCGGCAGGTTGCAATTGCTTGTAATCCTGCAACTCCTGCACCTAGAATTAAAGCTTTAGAAGGAGGAATCGTGCCGGCAGCAGTCATCATCATTGGGAAATATTTATCCAGTTTATTTGCTGCGATCAGCGACGCTTTATACCCCGCAATCGAGCTCATGGAAGAAAGGGCATCCATATTTTGAGCTCTTGAAATTCGAGGGATTGCATCCATTCCCAGAGCAGAAATTTGTAGGTCCTGAAGTAATGAAACCAAGTTCGGATTTTGCAACGCCCAAATGAAACATACTAAAACAGCATTCTTTTTAAGGGATCTCAAATCTTCATGAGATGGAGTTTGGACAGTGAGCAGAATATCTGCAGTTGAAAGAAGTTCATTTTTAGAATCCAGAATTTTAGCACCTGCTTCTTCATAATGGGCATCAGGGAAATTGGAAGAAGCTCCAGCATTTTGCTCAATCCAAACTTCAAAACCCTTTTTTATAAGTTGAGAAGCAGCATCCGGGCTTAAAGCAACTCGTCGCTCATGCTCTGCAGTTTCTTTGATAATGGCTATGACCACCTTTCCTCCATTAGTTGGTTGAAGATAACATAGTGAAATACAAGGTCAGGAAAAATATAGATTGGTTGTTTTTAGTTAGTGAAAAGCTATACCCGTGATAGAAACATTCGAGCAATTCGCTGATTGAATTTTTGTACTTTTACAGCGTTCAAAAATTTAGAAGCACATAATTATGGAAGACATCACAGGTAAAACATTCAATGTAGTAATAATAGGAAGTGGCCCGGCAGGGTTCACAGCGGCTCTTTATGCAGCACGGGCTGATCTGAATCCAATTATTTTTGAAGGCCCCGAGCCCGGCGGCCAGTTAATGACGACTACTGACGTAGAAAATTTCCCCGGCTATCCTGATGGGGTTATGGGCCCACAAATGATGCAGGATTTTCGCGAGCAGGCTACAAAGTTTGGGGCAGATTGCAGGTACGGATATGTTACAGATATCGATTTCGGATCGATGCCCTATAAGATGACTATTGATGAGAAAACTGAAATAAAAGCCCATACTATTATTATTTCTACCGGAGCTTCTGCTATGTGGCTGGGGCTGGAAAGTGAAACCCGATTACGCGGCAAAGGAGTTTCTGCTTGTGCTACTTGTGATGGAGCTTTTTTCCGCGATCAGCATGTGGTAATTGTAGGCGGTGGTGATACAGCAATGGAAGAGGCTACTTTCCTTACAAAGTTTGCAAGTAAAGTAACGGTAATTCACAGGAGAGACGAACTGCGTGCATCAAAAGCAATGCAAAACAGAGCTTTTGAAAATGAGAAAATCGAGTTTATGTGGGATAGCGAGATTGCTGAAGTACTTGGCGGTCAGGTAGTGGAAGGTGTGGATATCAAAAACAGAAAAACCGGAGAGATTACTACCCTTGAAGATGTAACCGGAGTATTTATCGCCATCGGGCATAAGCCTAATACTGATTTATTTAAAGGCGTACTTGCTATGGATGATGTAGGCTACATCCAAACCAAGGGTCAATCTACAAAAACAGATCTTCCGGGAATCTTTGCCTGTGGTGATGCCATGGATTCATTCTACCGGCAGGCAGTAACAGCTGCAGGCACAGGTTGTAAAGCTGCACTGGATGCAGAACATTATCTAAGTAATGAGCTCAGTAAAGAAGCAATTGCTGAAGGGCATTTAGAGTAGTAAAGAAAAAGGATTTGAAAACGTCTATAATACAGGCGGATAAGGTGGCTCTAAAAACACAGGTTTTTAAACCATAACAATTAAAAGTAAAGGCATCTATGCAGGCATTGCTACATGTACTTGAGCAAACACAAGTAATAGTAGCGGTTGTTGGGCTAATTCTATTGTTGTTATTTGAGCATGCTCATCCGTTTTTCGACTTTTTTAGGGATTCCAAAAAATCCCGTTGGATCCACTTTTTAAGAAATGCATCGTTAGGTTTAGTGAATGCCGCGGTTACCTCCGTGCTTTTTGTAGGAATTTGGTTGTGGGTTTCAAACTGGGCAAATACCAATAATTTTGGGATACTGAATTGGCTTCAGCTTTCTTATTGGCCTCATTTGGTAGGCGCAGTTCTATTAATGGATACATGGACTTATTTCTGGCATGTAATAAATCATAAAATTCCCTTCTTTTGGCGGTTTCATCGGGTTCATCATTCCGATCCAAACATGGATGTAACAACAGCAAACAGATTTCACACGGGAGAGATTATTTTTTCGTCGATGCTGAGGACGATCGTTATTCTGTTTATCGGGTTACAGATTTGGGAACTCCTTGTGTATGAGATATTGCTTGTTATTGTGGTGCAGTTCCATCATGCAAATATCGGTTTGCCTGAAAAAGTGGACAAATTGTTACGAACGGTTATTGTAACTCCGGCTATGCACAAAGTACATCATTCCAGAGTTCAGTCAGAGACAGATTCAAACTATAGTTCACTGTTTTCATTTTGGGATCGGATCTGTAAAACATTCAACCTCAATGACGATCCTCATTCCATCCGGCTTGGTTTGGATGATTTTGATTCCGAAGAAGATCAAAATGTGAAAGGACTGTTCCGGATGCCTTTTAAAAGCCCTGAAGAAAAATGATTCTGAAAATTCCTCCTGCATTGGTATTTGCAGTAACGGCTTTTTTAATGTGGTGCATTTTTAAATATATGCCGTTCCAGGTTTTTGAATTTTCAGTTACCATGTGGATCCCAAAGTTGTTGGCTTTGACAGGTACGATACTTGGTGCATTAGGAGTTATTCAGTTTTCTTCAAGCAAAACTACCATCGATCCTCACACTCCTGAGAAAGTAACTTCACTTGTTAGTAATGGGGTTTATCGGTTCAGCCGAAATCCGATGTATCTGGGTTTGTTGATGCTATTAATTGCTTTCGCTTTTTATTTAGGAACAGGGCTTTCATTTGTGATGATCCCGATATTTATTTGGTACATGAATACGTACCAGATTAAACCGGAGGAAGAAATACTAATTCACATATTTGGGGATGAGTATAAAGAGTATCAGAAAAAAGTACGGCGTTGGATTTAAAATCGATTGGGATCAAAAGCCTGTATTATAGATTTACGATCCGATCATTTATTCCATTATCCACCAATAACTAAATCATTTCTTTTTCTTCTTACCTACCGTTTTTTCTTCCTTCTTTTCTTTTTCACCGGCCTTAGTTTCTTTTTTGGCTTTTTCTTCTGCCTTCTCTTCTTCTTCCTCAGTAATCTCAATTACTTCTGCATCCACTGAATAGTCGTCGTCTTCGGTAACTTCTTTTTCTACCAGAATTTGATAATCGTTGATGAACATAGCAAACATACCAATAGCTGAAATTACCGGTGCCATAGCTCCAACTAAAGCCGCCCCGCCAACACCAAACGCAAGTTGAGTTTGGAATACCACTTCACCTTCTTTGTTTTTTATGATAAGCTTGCGTGCACTGCCTTCTTTAATCATTTCGCGGATGGAACTAATCACTTCATTCACTCCGCCCTGCACTTCTTCATAGATGCGTTTTGCCTTAGATTTTACTTCTTCTTTCTTCATGATATGTGTGATTTATGAAAATTTTTGTAAGGAATTAGTTCCGAACTGGCCTGACTACGGCAAACAAACAAAAAAGATTCGGAATTAAAAATATGCTTTGCCTTTTGTGTTCCCTTATCTTTTTTTTATAGAGGTTTATACAACTGGTACAGGTATCATAAAAAACAGATTATTTTTTATATTTCGCACTAAATAATTCTTTTGAAACTCTAATGCCAATCAATTTGCTTAGATGCACATAACCCTTCTTATTCCTCTTTATAACGAAGAAGAGATGCTTCCACTATTAGTTGATGAATTAGAGAATTTCAGGAAAAAGAGAGATGAGAATATTGATATTCTTTTTGTAAATGATGGAAGCAAAGATGCTACGGAAGAATTAGTAAAACAGCTAACCTCAAGCATATCTGGATATCGGGTGATCAATTTTTCCAGAAATTTTGGCCATCAAATTGCCGTAACTGCAGGCTTGGATTATGTAGAGGCAGATGCTGTAATAATTATGGATGCAGATCTTCAAGATCCGTTATATGTAGCAGGAGAAATGATCGATAAATGGAAAGAGGGTTATGATGTAGTGTTTGGTGTAAGGGAATCGAGAGAGGGGGAAAGTTTCTTTAAAAAATTTACGGCCAAAATATTCTATCGTTTCTTTAAGTGGTTTACCGAGCTGGATATTCCATATGATACGGGAGATTTTAGGCTGCTTTCGCAACCAGTAATTCAGGCTTATCAAAAGGTAAAAGAGCAAAATCCGTTTGTAAGGGGCTTAATTGCATGGCTAGGTTATAAGCAAATTGGGCTGCAGTATAAGCGGGAAAGTAGAAAAGCTGGCGAAACAAAATACCCGTTAAAAAAAATGCTAAAACTGGCAGGCAATGCAATAAGTTCTTTTTCTAATAAGCCACTTAAAATTACTATTCAATTCGGAATGATGGTGTCTGTGATCGCATTTTTAGGAATCGGGTGGGTGATATACGTACGACTTTTTCTGGAGCAGGTGGTACCGGGTTGGGCCTCAACGTTGCTGATAGTTCTGTTAATAGGTGGAGTGCAATTCATTTTTATGGGAGTTCTGGGTATTTATATATCTAAAATTTTTAATGAAGTTCGGCAGCGTCCGCGCTATTTAATCAATGATATTTGGGAATCGGATCCACATGAAAAATAAAAATAAGGTCATTGAGTTAGAATCGGTTACTCTAAAAAACTGGCAATTAGCAGCGATTACAGGGGGGGCTTTTTTAGTCTATTTTACTTATTCCTTTTTTTCGGATGGATATTATCAGCATGATGAGGCTGCTCATTACTTGAACATGAGAAGCTTTTGGTACGATCCCTCTGTTATAATGGGCAATTGGGCAAAACCCGGGTATAAAATTCTTTATGTGCCTTTTTCTCTGTTGGGGCCCTCCGCTTTAATTGTAGTAAATAGTTTAGTTACATCGCTAACGTGCTATGTTACTTATAAACTTTCTCAGGCGATTGGACTTAAGATCCCAATTCTTGCATTTATTTTTTTAGCTTTACAGCCATTTTGGTTACAGCTCTCATTTCGAAATTATTCCGAATTTATAACAGCCTTAATTTTGATTTGTTCGGTATATGCTCATCATAAAAACAAATACTGGGTGGCTGCACTACTGCTTTCGTACACGGCAACTATCCGCCAGGAGATGTACCCTGTTATTGCGATATACTTTTTCTACTTAGCGTACCGAAAACAATGGATACCCATGCTTTGCCTTGGTGTTTTTCCGCTGATAATAAACGGCATTGGTTGGATGCAATCAGGTGATCCTCTATCTCTGGTCAACCAAATAATTGGTAAAAGCCAAACTATTGGAAATGCTTATCCGCGGCAGGGGGGCGATCATTATTTCAAAATGGCTTTAACAGTTTATGGAGCACTTACTCTCACTTTTTTTATGGCTTATATTGCTACAGGTTTATTTCACAAACGAAAATGGCATTGGTTTATATTTTTTCCGGCGGTTGCATTTTTTGGAATGCACGTGATTTTTAATATAAAAACGCTCGATTTCGGCCCTGCAACAGGTGGAAACCTCAGATATTTGGTGATTATTTCTCCTTTGCTTGCTGTTTTGGGTAATATTGCAGTGGAAAGAATGCTGGTGTTTAAATCGTTCAAAGAAAAAAAGTGGGTATTCTTTGTACTGGTTTCTTTTGCGTTTGCAGTATTGATATTTTTGAGCTACGCACACAATAACATAAAATTTACCGGCCAAAAGGATCTATTCCCATTCCTAACCGTTGTTCTAAGCGTGGGCTTAGCTGCTATTAGTTTACCATCAAAAAAGTTTGTGTATGCTTCTCTGGGAATTGCCATTTTTTCTGTATTAGTTACTGTTAAACCATACAAGATTACCGCTGAAGATACTTCGTGCAGACAGTTTGTTGAATGGGCAAAACACTCAAATATTGAAGAACGGCCGCTTTTGTTGAATCATACAATGATTTATTACTTCTATGGAAAGGTGGCAGAAGATTTTAAAAACGGAGCTGAAAGAATTAACGAAACCACGGTAAGCGAAGCGGAACCTGGCACCTATATTATTTGGGATTCTCACTATTCGTATAGGCCAAACCTCAGGTCAGGTTCGTTAAAGCATACTTATTTTTTAGAGAGGCCCGAAGAATTTCGTCTGGTTATTAATCCCATAATCACACCCGATCAACGCTTTGGGATATTCGTTTTTGAAAAACTTGTCCCTAAAAAGAGCTAGTTAAAACAGCACATTCTTTGATACTTAAAAGCCTTTTTGAGAGGCTCATTTTATAAATATGTGTGATTTATGAAAATTTTTGTAAGGAATTGGTTCCGAACTGATCTAACTATGCAAAACGAATAAAAAAGATATCGGAATCAGAAATATGTTAGCCAGAGTTTATTGCGCATCCACCGTAGGCGTAGATGCCCGGATTATAGATGTAGAAACGCATCACACAAATGGAATGGTAAAGTTCTTTTTGGTAGGGCTGCCCGACCGGGCGGTAAGTGAATCACGCGACAGGGTAGAAGCCGCAATCAGGAATACCGGTTCCTATTATCCGTTGGGAAGAATTACCGTAAATCTCGCTCCTGCTGATCTGCCAAAAGAAGGGAACGCATTTGATTTGCCCATAGCTATTGGGCTGCTTCGAATGTCCGGGCAAATCCATACCGAAAAACTGGACGAAACCGTAATGGTAGGCGAGCTTTCGCTTGACGGGCAAATTCGTCCGGTTAAAGGAGTACTACCCATAACTGTTGAGGCAAAGAAACAAGGCTTTAAATACCTGATTGTGCCTAAAGAAAATGGTGGGGAAGCTGCCGTGGTGGAAGGGATTGAAATATTTGCCTTCGACCATTTGAACCAGGTAAAAGATTGGTTGGAAAATCGCGGTTCAATGCAGCCGCTTGAGGTAGATGTAAACTCCTTTTTCAGCAAAAATGGTCATTCCAAAGTACTGGATTTCAGTGATGTTCGTGGGCAGGAAAATGTAAAACGAGGATTAGAGATTGCCGCTGCAGGTGGCCATAATGCCATTATGGTAGGGCCTCCTGGATCGGGGAAAACGATGATGGCCCGGCGCATACCAACTATTTTGCCACCACTTTCTTTAGATGAAGCATTAGAAACTACAAAGATTCATTCAGTGTCTGGAATTTTGGATGGAAGAAAAGCTTTGATTACATCCCGTCCATTTCGGGCTCCGCATCACACCGTTTCGGATGTTGCATTAGTTGGCGGAGGAAGCGTACCCATGCCGGGCGAAATCTCTATGTCTCATAACGGGGTTTTATTCCTTGATGAATTACCTGAGTTCAAGCGAAGTGCGTTAGAAGTAATGCGGCAGCCACTTGAGGATGGTTTTGTTTCTATTTCGCGTGCACGAATGAGTGTTACTTATCCAAGCAGAGTGATGTTGGTTGCATCAATGAACCCTTCTCCGTCTGGCGATTGGTATAATCCTCAGGATATGAATGGAGCCTCTGCATTGGCAATGCAGCGATACCTGAGCAAGATAAGCGGCCCGCTTTTAGACAGAATTGATTTGCATATCGAAGTAAATAAGGTGAGCTACGATGAGCTTTCAGGGAAGGCTAAAGGAGAATCGTCTGCAATAATCAGAAAAAGAGTAGTTGAAGCCAGGGAAGTGCAAACCAAACGATTTATAGGTTTAAAATCAGTGTATTCGAATGCACAAATGAATACCAGAATGGTTCGTAAAGTTTGTAAGCTCGATAAAACCGGCTCAGAAATTTTGAAGAAAGCTATTACCTCGTTAGGGTTATCTGCACGAGCATATGATCGTATTCTAAAAGTATCCAGAACCGTTGCCGATCTGAATCGATCGGAGAATATACAGCCGCACCACATTGCAGAAGCAATTCAATATAGAAGCCTGGATAGAGAGGGGTGGTTGGGGTGATTTAATTTGTTCATCGATTCTATGTATGTGAAAACCCGCTGAGCACGGGGCAAAACATACTCGGACACCCATTAAGTTGTTTTTCTTAGGTCAAATTTTGTACAACATCGAAGGTATGAAATTTTGAAGACGGTTTTTGATGGTATTAATTATGAATTTTAAATTCTAAATGTGATACCATTCGTTTAACATTTAGAATTAACTACTGAGTATTTACTTGAACGTAGCGATCCTTACCCCCCAATTTGCCCCCAATCTATACGATCTGGCATCTGTGTTAAAAGCCGGCCGTGTGGTTCTTGCCGATGTTGAGAAATGGTCGCGAAAAGGAAGAACTCACCGAGCCAGAATCAGAAATGAAGAAGGGGTACAATGGATAAATCTTCCTGTTGTAGCAGAAGACCGAAAGAAGCCTATCAAATATGTAAGGCTGGATCATTCTCAGCGATGGTTTGAGTCATTTTGGAATGCCATTCATCACAACTACAAAAATGCAACCTGGTTCGATTTTTATGAGGATGAGCTGTTTGCCGATTTCAGTAAGGTGAATGAATTTGAGTATTTGCTCGAGTTCAATCAGCATTTCTTTAAGAAGTTATGCACCTACTTTGAAATTGAAGTTTCTACGGAGTTGGCAAGTTCAGTAGAAGGTTACAGCACCTTTCCTGATGAAACAGCAAAAAACCTAAATGCACATGTACTTTTACTTGAATACCAATCTAAGAACTACCAACGGCAAAGCTTACATGCTGTTGCTTCTTTGGAAGAACATCCGGTTTACACACAAAGCTATCCCGGATTTGTGTCGGGTTGTTCTTCTTTAGATTTACTATTAAATGTTGGCCCTGAGAGTTACAGAATTTTAGAGAAACTATGGTAATCAATTACTATCATTCACGATGCAAAATGAAGAACCCGTTACGAACTGGAAAAAAATATACATCTATGTTTTTATAACAGGCATATTGTTCATTTTCTTATTTCTTTGGTTCACTGCAACATTTAATCTTCCCTAGGTATGCACTGGATTGATTGGGGCGTACTCATCTTATTTTTGCTCTACATTATTTGGGATGGAACCCGCCGGGGCAGAAATGCCGAAAATATAGAAGGTTATTTATTAGCAGGCAGGAGCATGCCTTGGTGGGCTGCGGGGCTTTCCATAATGGCTACCCAGGCATCTGCTATTACTTTTATTGGAACCACAGGCATTGCTTATGTAGAAGATATGCGTTTTGTTCAGGTATATCTCGCCATTCCCTTCGCCATGATCTTGATCTGCATGTTTCTGGTACCATTCTTCAGCAAAATGAAGGCATTTACCGCCTATGAAGTACTTGAAGAACGATTTGGATTAAAAACCAGACTCACCACAAGCGGATTGTTTCTTATTTCAAGAGGGCTGGCGCTTGGGGCTGTAATAGCTGCGCCAAGTTATGTATTAGCCTTATTACTTAATCTGCCACTTACCGCTACCATTCTTATTATCGGCTTAATTGCTACACTTTATACTATGTACGGTGGTGTAGCAGGGGTAATTCAAACTGATGTAAAGCAAATGGCGGTAATGATGTTTGGATTAATCTTCTGCTTTTTTGTGATTATGTTTGAACTGCCCGAAGATATCGGTTTTGGGGATGCTTTATATCTTGCAGGCAGCCTGGATAAATTAACAGCTTTAGACCTCAATTTTGATCTCAGCGAAAAATACAATGTTTGGAGCGGAGTGTTTGCGGCTCTCTTTTTAATGCTCTCTTATTTCGGAACCGATCAAACCCAGGTACAGCGATACCTAACAACCAGTGATGATACCCAGGCAAAAAAGTCGTTATTGCTTTCTGCTTATGCAAAAGTGCCTATGCAGTTCTTCATTTTGCTACTTGGGGTAATGTTATATGTGTTCTTTATTTTTAATGATGCCCCAATTTCTTTCCGGGCTACAGAGCCCGTCGCTCAAACAGAAGAGCAATTAAGCCGTGAAAAAGTTATCGCAAATACCTATGAAGAAGCCCGGCAAAACAGGCAAATTTTAGCACTGGAGGCAGCGACAAGCCGAAGCTCTGAATCTCAAAAAGCTTTTTTAGATGCCGATGCCAGCCTAAATCGGGCACGACAACAGGAACTTGCTTTACAGGCAGAAATCCGGCAAGCCGATGTAAACGACACCAACTACATATTCCCCTACTTCATCTTAAAGTACATCCCGATTGGTTTGGTGGGGCTGATTGTAGCCGGGATTTTTGCAGCAGCAATGAGTAGTATCGATAGTGAGCTAAATGCACTCACAACCGTTTCTATTGTGGATTGGTATAAAAGGCTCAGGCCTGATGATCCGGGAGAAACTCACTTTCTGAAATCCTCACGTTTAGTAACCATATTATGGGGTATTATTGCCACGTGTTCTGCCCTTGTGTTAGGAGAAACCCGATCCATTATTGAGCTGATCAATCAGATTGGAAGTTACTTCTATGGTTCCATTCTGGGAGTGTTTATTCTCCTTCTTTGGGTTAAAAAAGCAAACGGAACCGGAGCGTTAGTAGGACTTCTTTCCGGGATGCTTTCTGTGTTTACATTTGACCGTTTATTCTATAATGCTGCAACTTCTGATTATTCATTCTTCCTCCCATGGAGTCAGGTTCCGGATGGATATTCCAAAGCCATCGAGTTCTTATGGTTAAATCCACTGGGTGCTTTTGTGGTAGTTATAGTGGGAATCGTTGTAAGTATTGCTTTACCAAAAAAGAATAAATAGAAATTAAAATCTCTGATTTATTAAATGAATCGACAACTTTTCATCGGGGATATTCACGCATGTTCAAATACCTTTACTGCTTTATTGGCCAAGCTTGATTTTTCGAAAAACGATACGCTTTATTTAGTAGGTGACTACATCAACAGGGGGCCGGATTCGAAAGGAGTTATTGACAAAATTATTCAACTGAAAAAAGGCGGATATAATCTGATTGCTTTAAGGGGAAATCATGAACAAATGCTTCTCAGTAATTATGAGGCAGAAACTGCTAAGGGTTGGTATAGTATGGGCGATGAAGAGCTACTTAAAAGCTTTGAGATCGAAAGCCTGAAAGAACTACCTGAAAAGTACATCCGATTTTGTGAAGAGCTTTCTTTTTACCATGAAGAAAATGAGTTGATTATTGTACATGCGGGGCTGAATTTTGAATACGAAAACCCGTTTGAAAACAAAAACGATTTGTTGTGGATAAGAGACTGGTACAGCTCGATAGATTATGATTGGCTTGGGCAAAAGTTCATTATTCATGGGCATACTATGCAATCAAAACAAGAAACAGAAGCCCAGTTTCAGCAACTGGAAACAAACCGATATTTGAATATTGATTGTGGGGCCGTAATGTCAAAATCTAAAGAATATGGACTGGGGTACTTATGCGCTTTTGACTTCACCAATAAGAAATTGTATTTCCAGAAAAATGTGGAAACAAAGAATATCTTTTAAACTTCGAGCGGCAAAACATTAAACAAGAAAAGACCGGTGCTTTAATTTTTCTTGGGTATAGCACCCTAAGAATCTTCCTCCTCTCCAAACTTAGAACCAACGGGCGGGCGGTATTCCTGAAATGGCATTTTTAGCAAGTTTACTGCATCATCGTGTTCTTCGGGATCCATATGGGTATCAATTCCATAAGTGAGCTCTTTGGTATTTTCTACTTCTGCAAACGTTCCAAAAACCCGATCCCAGATTGCAAAAATATTCCCATAGTTGGTATCGGTTAGCGGTTGAGTGTAGTGATGATGCACTTTATGCATATAAGGAGTAACAAACACCCAGGACAATGCCCTATCTACTTTTTTTGGCATTTGAATATTGGCATGGTTGAAGTGTGTAAACAGTGCTGATATACTTTGGTAGAGGAATACAATCCATATTGGTGCTCCAACAATCAACACACCCATTACGGTGAATAACATTCTGAACACGGCCTCTCCGGGATGGTGGCGAAGCCCGGTAGTTACATCTACGGTGGTATCGGAGTGGTGAACCAGGTGAAAACGCCACATGAATTTTATTTTATGTTCTACCCAATGAACGGTGTAGGCTCCAATCAAGTCAAGAAGCATAACTCCAATTACAGCCTGAACCCAGACAGGCATTTCAAATAGATATAAAACTCCAAATTCATTAGCAGTTGTCCAGTCAGAAGCCCATAACAATGTGCCAGCAAAACCAAACCCGATAATGACAAAGAACACCGTGAGTATTCCATTTATCAGGGCATGGCGAACTTTTTTGTAGCCGAACTCAAACAAAGGGAATACCCCTTCGATAATCCAGAATACGAAAATTCCGCCGACCAAAATGCCGGCCCTAAATGCTGTGGGGATATTCTCAAAAAAATCTATGAATGCTTCCATACTCAACAATTTGATTTGCTGGAAAAGTAAGCCACAAAAAAGCTAAAACACAAAATTTGATACGTATTAAAAAAGCCTTCTCTCAAAAGAAAGAAGGCTTTAGCAAATTAGTAGTCATGCTGAACTTTGCCAAAGGCATCCCTTTGGGAGATTCAGCATCTGCAGTGTCAGAGTTGTGAATACACCGCAGATCCCGCATCAAGTGTGGGATGGCTGATATCAATCCATATCCACCTTTTTGAATTCCTTGAATGGATTGAAGTTTGCTCCTTCCATGGTTTTCTGATATTCCGGCCAGTCAGTAGTAAAGAATGTATTTATCTCTTTCAGTGCTTTATCTACTTCTTCTTTGGCAAGCCTTAGAAGATTTTCCTCCGTTGCGCCGGGGCCGTCATAATCATTCCCAAGATATCGGAAAGGAGCAAACAAAGCCCTTTGGGTATTCGGTGCCGGATTACGCGTTATTCCCTGTCGATCATCCGGTTTACCAAACACCATATTCATTAGATCTTCGATCTTTTTCTTGGTTTCTTTGTTTGCATCGTTAATCTCTTTTAGATCTTTCTTGTCGCGACTGTCTGCTTTTGCCAGTGCTTCATGGGTTTTCACAATTTCCATTGCATCAATCAACTGATCGGTTGCTTTAGAAAGTGTATGGTTTAGCTCACTTATTTGATCTCTAAGCTCTGCAGATTTACGAAGTGCAGCATTGGTTACTTCAATTCTTGGATCAGTCATTACATTCACCATTGTTGAATCAGAGTAGTCACTATAAGTGAATTTTACTTTGTAAGTACCCGGCATTACTGGTCCGCCAGATGGTTCCGGAGCATTTGGCCGTGCTTTACGACGACTTGCACCGCGTAATCCTGCTTTATCCATACTCCAAGAAGTTCGATTAATACCATCTTGCTGAGGAGTACGTTCAAAAGTTCGGATCTTTTCACCGGACATATCAAACACTTCGATTTTTACTTTCTCTTTTTTGTCTGATTTCTTCTCATCTCCACCTTTTTTATTCAGTATTTTACTATTTACAGAATAGGTCAAGCGAGCTCCACCTGGACGGTTATCACCTGAAAAAACTCCATCAGCGGAAAAACGCATACCGCGTGCTTGCCGCCAAACTGCCTGATATGCATCTGGAGCAGGATATACTTTTATTGCTTTTTCAAGCTCATTTACTCCATTCCTAGCAAGCTCTCGTAGCGGGCGGATATCATCCAATACCCAGAAAGCACGGCCAAAAGTTCCTATTACCAGGTCATGCTCTCGAGGATGAATTACCATATCATAAGTAGAAACGGTTGGGTACCCATTGGTCCATTTTGTCCAGGTTTTGGCACCGTCAATGGTTACATACAAACCGAGCTCAGTTCCAATAAACATCAAATTTGGCTCCATTGGATCCTGAACGAAAGATAATGCATAACCTTCAAGACCTTTATCTTTGGCAATATTTGTCCACTTCTTGCCATAGTCTTTAGTGTGCATTACATAAACACCCCAGTCATCACGCCGATAATTGTTAATAACTGCTACCGCTTCACCGGCATTATATGTTGATGCTTTTACCTGAGAAACCCAGCTGCCATCTGGCACGCCTTTTGTATTTTTGGTAAGGTCGGTCCAGGTTTCGCCTCCATCACGGGTTATGTGCACTTTACCGTCATCCGCTCCTGCCCAAATTAAGCCTTGTTCCAATGGGCTGGGCTCGATGGCTAAAATAGTGGTAAAGTTTTCTGCTCCGGTAGCATCCATTGTGATACCACCACTTTCGTGCTGTTTTTGCTTGGTAGTATCGTTGGTTGTTAAATCCGGTGAAATGATTGTCCAGGATTCGCCACGATTTGTACTTTTGTGTACATATTGTGATCCAAAGTATATGGTCTCTTCATCAAATGGGTCAAAGTTTATGGCAGAGTTCCAGTTGAAACGAAGGTTCTCTCCATCCGGATGAGTTGGACGCACAAAGCGCCCGCCACCAGTTTCAAGATCAACACGCCCAACATTTCCCTGTTGAGACATGGCATACACATAACGGTCATCGCTTGGATCCATCATCACATCAAAACCGTCTCCAAAGTAGAGCTCTTCCCAATATGCATTTCGGATTCCCCCTGATCGCCATACATAAGCAGGCCCTTGCCATGAACCGTTGTCCTGCATACCGCCATAAATATTGTATGGAATGCGATTATCTACATTTACATGGTAAAATTGCCCAACAGGAATATTGTTAATGAATCTCCAGGAGTTTCCTCCATCATACGTGATATTTAACCCACCGTCATTTCCATCAATCATAAAGCCAGGATTACTATGGCTTAACCATAGTGCATGATGGTCAGGGTGTACCCAGTTATAATAGGGGTATAAACTTTCGAATGAACGGGCTCCATCTGTACTTTTTGAGATATAGGTATAGATACTGTATACCGTATTTTCGTTAAAAGGATCTACATAAATTTCGGCGTAATAAAATGGCCGGTTGCCTACATCACCATCTTCTTCTACGGTTTGCCTAAGCTCCCAGGTATAACCTCCGTCATCAGAACGATAAATTGCGTTTTTCTTGGATTCGATATGGGCATATACTATGTTGGGGTTACTTGGCGCAATTGCGATTCCCATTCTCCCAAGATCACCTTTTGGGAGTCCGTCTTCTTCGGTAAGTTCTTTCCACGTGTTACCACCATCAAGAGTCATGTAAAGGCCGGAGCCTTCTCCTCCGGATTCAAAGAACCATGGCCATCTTCTGAATTGCCACATAGCGGCGAATATCTTATTTGGATTGGCTGGATCCATCACCATATCGCCAATTCCGGTGCGTGTATTCACATAAAGAATTTTTTCCCAGGTTTCACCGCCATCTGTGGTTTTGTAAACACCACGATCTTCGCTGTCGCCCCATGCAGAGCCTTGAGCTCCTACATAAACCACATCCGGATTGTCGGGATGAATAATTACACGATGAATATTTCGTGTTCCTTCAAGACCCATCAATTTGAATGAACGGCCACCATCAATACTTTTATAAACCCCGGCACCGCTGCTTTGGCTGTTTCTTGGGTTACCTTCGCCGGTTCCTACCCAAACAATACTTGGATTTTTTTGGTAGATGTCGATTGCTCCTATAGAAGCAGCACCATACTCATCAAAAATTGGTTCCCATTTAATACCACCACTTTCAGATTTCCAAACACCACCGGATGCGGAACCTGCATATATGATGTCGTTGTTGGATTCAACAACATCGATAGCTGTAATACGGCCACTCATTCCTGCAGGGCCTATATTTCTGGGTTCCATTCCTTTTAACAATTCCATATCTAATTGTTGCGCATATGAAATTGAGCTGCCTGCACACATGGTTAATACCAATGCCAGGCTAATTGCTACTACTTTTTTCATGTTTTTAGTTTTTGGTGATTACAAAAAAGGGCAGCACATGGCTACCCTTTAAATTGGTTTATGAAAGATCAATCATTGCCTTCCAGGATCTCATCGATCCGGGCTCTGGAATCTTCCAAATGGATACGTGTGGCTCTGTTTAAACCACCCCCGGCAATCGCACTGTTAATATCTCTTTTCAGGATATTTAATTCATTACGAACTATTGGCCTGATGTCTGATTGACTTACATCCACAGCACGTGCAAAGAATCCGGTGGGTTCCTGATTAAGCAGGTTATCCATCCTTTCGATGTATGCTCTTTGCAGATGTCTGCGATGGATGTTGATGTTTCGTTTGGCACGTGCTTCTGTCCAAATACCATTTCTGGTATCATCCATCATTTCCATTAATGTATATATGTTACCCGTTCCACGTGCTTCTGCTTCGATTAATCGAGCTAAACGGTCCGGCCTCATTAAGTTATTAAGTACTCCAACCTGAGCACGACGGAATGTTTCTACAGCCGAAGACTGATTAACACGATCCAGAATGTCTTTATTAAAAGCCCACGTAGGAGCAGAAAACGCATGTTTTACCAGAAAGTTCATGGCTCGTTTTTGATCAGCTTTATCAACGATTTCGTAAACAACGCCATCCTGGTCATATGTTTTATAAGTTTGATATACTCCACCAATATACGTGGTAACATGCCCCATATATCTTCTCCACTGTCCAAGAACATTGTTGTAAAGCTCTGAAAGGTCAGCGAATTGTTCGCCATCTCTGTCTGTCCATTCAACCAGGTTTTCTGTGATAACCTGCAGGTTAGCAAGGCCAAGCTCACTAGCCCTCATTGCATCGTCACCTATTGCTTCGGTTTGTGATCGGGGATCAGCACCATTGGCATACCCAAACCAATAAAGAGGATCATCACCATTGGCTACAATCCATTCATTTAAAGTCTCGTTCTCGTCATCGGGATTTTCGATATCGGGGAACCATGTGTAGCCCCATTTAATAGACCATTTGTCATACTCTCCAATTTGCGGATAAAAATGAGTTACTCCATCGCCTGGTTGAGCGATGTAATTAAAACGTGCATAATCCATAATAGATGGCGCAGTGCCATGAGTTGAAGTGAATTCAGGATCACGAAGTTGTTCTACAGTATATCCTACACTGGAGCCCATGTTATGAGGAAGCCCCAATGTGTGCCCAACTTCATGAGCCATTACAAAACGTAGCATGTCACCCATTATCTCATCAGACATTTTTACATTTCTTGCATTCGGGTTAGCAGCTGATGTTTGGATAAAGAACCAGTTTCTTAACAGATTTTGAATGTTGTGATACCATAGAATATCGCTTTCCAGAATCTGTCCTGTTCTTGGGTCATGAACATGCGGTCCTTGCGCATTCTGAATTGGATTGGTGATATAGCGCATAACTGAATAGCGTACATCTTCAGGAGAAAACTCAGGATCTTCTTCAGGAGTTGGTGCTGCCTTACCGATAATGGCATTTTTAAATCCTGCTTCTTCAAAAGCAACCTGCCAGTCTTCAATACCTGCAAGCAGATATGGGATCCATTTTTTAGGAGTTGCAGGATCCAGGTAATACACGATGGGTTCTTCCGGCTCAACAAGCTCGCCTCTTAGGTATGCAGCTTTGTCTTTTGGAACCAGTTTGTATCTGGTTATAAACCGGTTAGTTGCTGCCTTATGCTCATCAGAGCTATAATCGTACTGGCCGATTGAAAAATACCCAACACGTTGATCCCAGTTACGAGGCATAGCCGGCTCGTCTGGCAAAAGGATCATCGACTGATTCACTTCAAGAGAAATGGTGTTTGTAGAACGATTGTCCGGTGGATTTGACGCATCATACGTAAGTACATGCCTTACTTCCAGGTTTTTGGGGTAGCTGGTCATTCTTTCTACAAAAGAACGACTTCCATCTAATCGCCGAACCTGAAAATTTCTTCGTTGAAAACTACTTAAGCCACTTATTAAAGCAATATCACTGGTATAAAGTTTAGTAGCTTCAATAACGATCCCGGTTGTGTCTTCATTATTGGCTTCAATCTTGAAGGTATAAACAACCGGTTCAAAATTATTATTTCGAACAGATTTGTAAATAGGATCTTCCTCGTCTGCAACGCTAGAGTATGATACATGCCGAAGCAGGATATTGTTTTCTTTACGCTGCCAACGTACCACCTGTTGCCCTCTGGCTTTTTGGCCGGCTCCGCCAAAGCTCAGGTTTTGTACAGAACCTGCTACACGTGTAACAAGTAACATTTCACGATCCAGCATTTCGTTCGGGATTTCGAAGTAATACTTATCCTTTACCTTGTGCACATTAAACAAACCTTCGTCTGTTTTGGCATCTTTGGTTATTACGTCACTGAATTTCTTTAAGTCGCCTTTTTTCGGCGCAGGCCTTTTCTGGGCTGATGAAGAATTACTTGGTTTAGTAGCAGAGCCGGATGATTTACAGCCAGATACTACCAAAACAAAACAAAGAGATAGAGCAAAAAATCTGCTCATTAACTTAATACCATAGTTCATTTCTTACGTATTTTTTATGAAAATTAAAAAGTATGCTAAGGTGAGAGTATGTTAGGAGCTAATCAAGTATAATTTGCTGGCAGGTGTAAAAAGATTAAAAGAGCTATTTAAGATACTGCCTGAACCAGGCACCGGTGTGATCTACCAGTTCTTTAAATGTGGGAGGGAAGAATTCATCTTCAAAAGGGTGTGCAGCACCAAATGTATGCCCTGCTTTAGAGATTAATCTAAGTTCTTTGTTTTTAGCACCGCACTCAATTTCGAGTTTTTCAGAATCGGTATATGGAACTGCTTCGTCTTCTCTGCCGTGAATAAATAAACATGGCACCACCAGGTCTTTAACTCTGCGAATGGCAATAAGCCGGTCTGCGTTTTCTCTGGTATCGTCCCACCATATACGATCTACTTTCATTTTTTGGCCGGTGCGGGAATTTTCGATTTCGGTAAACCCTTTCTTTTCCCAATCTGATTTTGCTTTATCTGAAAAGCGTTCCAGGTAATCTGCCACAGCAGCCCAGGTTACAAGACATTGAATGGATTCATATTCAGCTGCGGCAGCAACAGCAGTGTGCCCTCCGCGTGAATGGCCTACAATTCCAATTGTATCGGTGTTCAAATTGGAATGAGAGTCGCCAATGTTACCGGTTTGTAATGCATTAATTACCAAGCCTATTTCATCGAGGTCTTTTGATAGTGTGGATTTTTCAAACAGATCTAGTCGTTCATATTCCGTTCGTCCATTTCCAATTCCATTATGTGAAAAATTTATCGCAAGCACGCCAAATCCATACCTGGCCAAATCTTCACATGCATCGGGGAATGGCCCCCAATCTTTGAAACCTTTAAATCCATGTAGGAAAATGATGACCGGAAAATCTTTTGCTGTTCCACTGATTGGAGAATAAAGATCGTACTTGATGGGCAGTTCTTCGTCTGTGAAAATTTGCCCTGATGAAACGGATAGATTATCGTACTCCATAAAGTTAGTTTTTTTTAAAATCCAGTGATTCCAGCTTAACGAGCTTACGGAGATTGTTAATCTCTTTTTGTTTGAGGTATCGCCAGCGGCCGATTTTTACACCTTTCAATGTAAGCCCGGCATATTCGATACGTTTTAGTTTAGTTACCTGTGTGCCGAAATGTTCCACCATTCGCCGGATAAGCCGGTTTCTGCCTTCAAACACTGAAACCTGGAACACATTTGGCATATCTACAATGTATTTTAATTGATGCCCTTTTGCTTCGCCATCTTCTAAAGGGATTCCACTTCTGAACATGTTCAATTCATCGTTAGAAAGCGGCCGTTCAGATTCTACTTCGTAGGTTTTTCGAACTTTATAGCTTGGATGCATTAAACGATGGGTAAGATCGCCATCGTTTGTTAAAATCAACAATCCGGTGGTATTTCTGTCTAACCGACCCACCGGATAAACACGTGCACCTGTAGCATCTTCTACTTCATCCAGTACAGTATTTCGGCCGCGGTCATCATCTGTAGTGGTAATTGTATTTTTTGGTTTATTTAACAGCAGATATACAAAAGGCTCCAGCTGAATTCGTTGCCCGTTCACTTCTACGCTATCCTGCCGGCGAACCTGAGTGCCCATTTCCTTAACAATTTTTCCGTTTACTTTTACCAGGCCATCAGCAATATATGTGTCAGCCTCTCTGCGGCTGCAAAGCCCGGCGTGGGCAATAAATTTGTTAAGGCGGATCTTTTCTTTTTGGGAATAGTTTTGGTCTATCTGGGTTGGTAAAGTTCCAGAGTTTTTCTTCTTATTTCTTTTATTCCTATTGGAAGACTTCATTTACTCTTTTTCTGATCCGTTCGGGTTCTCTTCACCATTTTCTGACCCCTGTTCAGGAATTTCTGTGTTAATTTCATCTGTTTTCTTTTGCTCTTCCTCTACCATTTCTTCCTCATCCATAATAATAGATTGTTCGAGCAATAATTGGCGGTGTTCTGCCATATCATCATCTTTTAGTATTTCTTCAATCTCCCGGGGTTTAGGAAGTTCATCTACTGAATTGATACCAAAATGGCGAAGAAAATGAGGGGTGGTTTTATAGAGCAATGCTTTACCCGGCCCATCATGCCGGCCTGATACTTCAATTAATGCTTTTTCCATTAGCTGGCGAAGGATGTAACCAGAATCAACTCCCCTGATTTGATCTACCTCGGGCTTGGTGATGGGTTGCTTGTAAGCAACTATGGCGAGGCTTTCGATAGCAGATTGAGATAGTTTTCGATAAGCATTTTCGTGTTGGAAAACACTTAACCAGTAGTGGAATTTTTTTTGAGTAACGAAGGTATAGCCTTTAGCAATTCTTTCGATCCTGAAGCTCAGCCCATTTTCATCGTAACGGGTGTTGAGCTTATCTACAAAATCGCTAACTGTTTCTTCAGAAATTTCGATCTGTTCTTCGTTCTCAACAATAATTGACCTTATTTTTTGCCCTGATATAGGCTCTTCGCTTGCAAAAATTAGTGCTTCAATAACAGATGTTAATCGTGTTCCATCAACAAACTCATAATCGTTAAGTCGTTCGCTCATTCTTCCTCGATATCTTTTACAATAAAAAAGCCATCGCTGCCTTGTTTCTGGTACAATGGCATAAGAATATAACCGTTTGCCTGAGCTTCGATCTTCCCATGGCAGTCGTTTGCTAACCAATCTCCTTTTTCAACGCAGTCAAAGTTCTTAAAACCGGGTCTCATCTCAAACTCATCCTCATCTTCAATGATATGCTTGTACACAAACTCAACTTGTTCGGGCAAAGCCCTCGTTTGTTCTTTTAAAAAGGCATCATACTTCGAATAGTCATCAATTAGTTTGCTTTCTAAACATCCTGAGGCAACAAGAAGAGAGTATAAGCCGGCTGTTGCATTAAACTCAGCACTTTCGCTAAAGTGCATCCCTGCTTCAAAAGCGAAGCCAATATTGCCGGCGTTTTGCACATACTTTAAAGCTGTGCCATGTAAGGCTTTTTCAATGCCGAATATTAAGGGTACTTCCAGTTCACTAAGTAATTCAACATTTTTATTTGCACTTGAACTTATTACAAACAGTGCGTTTTCTGACGAAAATGTATGAAAGTCAGCAAAAATTACCGGAGCAGGTTTTTCTTCAGGAAGAATAATCGGGTCTAAAATTTCCAGAAGGTCTTTGGTTTCTTTTCGTTCAGTAGTTTTTAGTTCATTTCTTGGTGTACGCCGCACCTTATCTAAAATGGAAGTGAACCAAATACGATTCATGTCTTCATCTATATACCGAACTCCGGTTTCAAGAGCGGGCAAATTTCCTTTAAGCCCTATAAGTGTTCCACAAAAATGGGATTCAGCACCTTCAAGGTGCTCGAGCACGTGTTCGATAGCTGCAATTCCAGTTGGTTCATTGCCGTGCACACCAGCTAAGGCAATAATAGTTGGGCCGGGTTTCTTGCCTTGCATGTATCCAATAACCCGTTCTGAGTGTTTTTCTGCAAAGAGCTCACTTTTTTGTGGCTTTATCAACGTCTCCAATCAATTATCCTTTTCTTTTTTTTCTTCAGCCAATGTTTTGATCAGCGTTCTGCTAATATTTATAAAATTACCTTCGGTAATAATACCAACTAATTGACTATTCTTCACTACAGGAAGGCATCCAATTTTTTGATCCTGCATAATCTCCATCGCCTCAAGAATGGATGCTTCGGGATGTATCGTAATGGGATTATCGATCATGATTTTTTCAATTGTAAGGCTTTCATCATTCATTTTTTCGGTAATTATTTTTGAGTATTCCCGCATTACCATCCGCATAGAAACAAGGCCTACCAAATGCTTTTGGTCATCCTCAATTGGTATGTAGCGAATACGTCTCCAGTCCAAAAGGTTTGCTGCAAATTCTATCAGGTCATCCTTGCGGGCTGTAAATAAATCGGTTGTCATAAATTCTTCGACCAACAGAGTAGAGGGCCTCCAAAAATTCACGTCCTCAATTCTTGCCAAGCCCCATTTATGTACAGGCTCTCCCTTTTTTTGATTTTTAGCCATTGCCATGGTTATAGCAGATAATGTTTGCTCTCTGTTATGTTCTTTTATCAATTTGCCATAAGACTTTACTACCCAATAAGCACCGGTTTGGGCACTTTCTACACGATCTTCGATTACACTCAAATAAGTATCGATATCAGATTTTTGTATGCTGGCTTTTTCTAAACCTGCACGGGCAATGGGTAATAATTCTTCTGTGATCAAATCTCGTGCTGTAATCTTTGAATCACCTGTCCAGATAAATTTAGTGTCTGTTCCCATTTTGGATGCAGCAAAAAAGTTCATTCTTGCATCATCAAAATCTAATTCTTGGGTAATGTCTGGATAAGCATCTTCGAAACCATTCATCAAACCCAGCCAAAAAGCTGTATTCGCAATTTCATCTACTACCGTTGGGCCCGATGGCAAAACCCTGTTCTCGATTCTCAGATGTGGTTTACCGCCGCCAATACCATAGCATGCCCTGTTCCAGCGATATACCGTTCCATTATGAACATTGAGGGCCATTAATTTAGGAGGCTCTCCATTTTGGAGCATTTCTTCTACATTTTCTACAACATTTGAGCTTAAAAGAACCCGATACCTGGAAATGTCTTCCTTATAAATATCCAGGATGCTTCCCCGCAGCCAATCGTTACCAAATGTTACCCGTGGCAGGCTGTCCCTGAGGTGATCCGTAACTCCCCGTGTATCCACAGATTGATGAAAAAGAGCAATTCGTGTTTCTGCCCATAACCTTTTTCCAAGAAGAATAGGAGAATTTACTGCACTTGCTAAAACAGGTGCACTTATGGCTTGTGCAACATTATACTTTGATACAAACTCATCGGGTTTAATCTGCAGATGCACCTGATATCCGGTATTGCAGCCTTCTAAAAGGGGAGTATCGAATTTCATTAACAGTTCATCCATTCCCTGAATGCGGATATCATACTCTTTGCCCCGCATATTATCGATCGCATCGCAGAGTGCTTTATATCTTGGTAGAGGAGTGAGGTTTTCAATGGCAACATCTGATTTCCGGATGGAAGGAAGAATACCGGTTAAAAGAATATCACCACCAAGCTTTTGAACGGTTTTTCGAACATACTCAACTTCTTTTTGGAGGTTACTTTCCAGTTGTGAGAGGCAGTTCCCGGTAAACTCCAGGGGATCAAGATTTATTTCTACGTTAAACTTGGCGATTTCGGTGGTATAATTGCCTTCGCCCAAAGCTTCCAACACTTCCATGGCATTTGTCATGGCCTTACCATGATCGTCAATCAAACATAATTCCTGCTCTGCGCCAATTCTGATTGTATCTGTTTCGAACCAATCATCTTCCAGCATTTTTTCCATGGCACGTACATCTTTGAGTACATACTTCATGAACTGCTGAATTTCTTCGTTGCTTTTTGCCAGTTTAACTCGTTCTTCGCCCATTTCGCAGTTTGTTTTAATCCAACTCCTAAATACCGATTTTCTTAAGCGTATTGCAAGTTTAAAAAGTAAATAACCACTAAGGCCACAGAGTTAGTAATAAATGCCGCAACCTAATAAATATTACTTTAGGTTTTTAGTTCAGTGCTGTTGTCTAAATAAATTTTGTGGTTTGCTATTACCGAATTGCTTCTACATTAATATTTATCCTAATGGAGGAAGCATTTTTACCAGCTTCTTGGTTTAATAAAATTCTCAACTTCAGTTCAAAATATTATATCTTTATTCATCAAAAACTACTTGATTCAACCTTGATATTTAGTATTCTATAAGCAAGTATTTTATTCGAAAATTAGATTTATTCAGTAGTGCGTGTATTTGTAATATTAATTGGGCTTGCTCTCGCCTCATGCAAAAAAACTGTTCGAACTGAATTTGTTTTTATTTCAGAGTCATTTCAGAACCGATTTGTGGATGATGGTACTACACAAATTCATGATGAAAATGACGAAGGATTTTTTAAAGATCATTTCAATATTTCTAAAGCCAATCGTGAATTTTTTTCAGCTCAACAGATCGATAAAGAAATACTCTTTAAGAAAACGGGAATTGCCTGGAATCAGATTGCACATTTTGATTCGGTATTAAATTTCAAAAACCTGTTTTCGATAAATACCAATAGGGTCGCTTATGTTATCGAATATCGATTCGTAGATTCTTATAAGGATCTGTTTTTATCCTTAGGTTCAGATGATGGAATCAAAGTATGGGTAAACGGAGAGGAAATTTACTCAAGGAATGTGTGGCGGGGTATTCAAATAGATGATGATTTTATAGACATCAAGTTAAATTCTGGATGGAACACGATTGTCTACAAAGTAAGCCAAGGCGATGGTGGCTGGGGATTATATAGAACGTTCAAAGAGAAAAAGTATCTAGAGTCGTCTATATCTCATAAATCCTTTGATATTTATAACGACATTCTTGAAGCTGCAATTTTAGAAGAAAATGAAATACTGCAAATAAAAATTGATCCTCGTTCAAAGCTGGATACTTTCAATACTGTTGAATTAAAATTAAACGAGGTTTTACAAAACTTTGACAAAAGTGAGGTCCTAAAAAAAGAGGTGCTTGGAAGCGAGCTTCCATTTGAAATTAAATTGCCTGCAAGTTTTACAGGATATGGAATCTTCTCCCTAAAAGTAACGCGCAAAAACAGAACTGTATTTAAAGAAGATATTCCTGTCTTTAACAGAAGCTATATTGACCGGCAATATTCAAAGTACTCTGAAACCCAAAATGGTTCGCAAAGTGATGAGTTTTACTGGGCTAAAAAGAATGCGTTTCTTGTCTTGTACGATAAGGGAGAAAAAGCTTCCACTCGTATGCTGGCTGAATCTTTGCATGACCTACTGCAATATGAACATAAGAAAGAGTCCATAAGTCATCCTGGATTTGATATCCTGGGATACAGGTCCAGAACAGATAACTCAGTACAAACCTACACTCTGTTTTCTCCCAATGATAGCCCAGTAAGAACTGGGGTTTTGATTATGCATGGGGAATATGATAAAGACAGCGATTATTGGTACAGTTATGAAGGTGGAAGCCATTCTGTAACAACTGGGCGCATCGCATCCAGCATAAAATGGAACATACATCTTGTTATGACCCATGGGCGTGGAATCCAGAATTACTTAGGAGAAGCCAAAGAAGAGTTACCATTAATATCTAAACAATTATCTTCTTTATCCGGAATTAACGCCTCGCATATTTTAGTATGGTCTAAAGGAACTACTTCGCTGCTTGAGCTTTTAAAGAATGTTGACTTAAAACTGGAGTCTGTCGGGATTATAAGCCCGTTTGTGCCGGACAAAAAAATAGAAATGCAGCAATTGATCAGCTATATAAAAATCAGATATCCTGAGTTGAAGTGGTTCATTCGCCATGGACTTAACGATTCTGATTCGCCTATAAGTCGTACACGGAAGTTTGTAGAATTACTTAAAAACAACAACTATGAAATAAATTATGAAGAGATTCCCTATTCCACACACTGGAATTATATTTATGATCAGGAACACAAATACTATGAATATGTTTCGCAGAATTAACTTTTACCTAGTTGTGGTTACTCTGCTGGGAATTACAGTTTCTTGTAACAAAAAAACTCAAGACTTTGATATAACAGTAGATCTTGCTCATGAAATGGGAGCCGGTATGTTTGCGCCAGATAAGGGAGACAGTATTTTTATTTCCGGAAACTTTAATGACTGGAGCACATCTTCTGATCCACTAAAAGTATCTGCTAATGAGTGGGTATATGGGATCGATGTTCGAGACATGGTTGACCTGGGAGACGATGCCATTCAGGTTTCCGACACCCTTGAGTATAAATTCTTTCTTAAATCTGAAGATCAAAGCAAATTATTGAATACGGGGTGGGAATCAATTGCAAACCGAAAAACTGCAATCGGAGACTTAATTATCGAAAAACCTACCTTTATTTTTAATGATCTTGATCCGGTTCAAGAAACACGTAATGTTACTTTTACAGTGGGAATGTCGAACCAACAGGTATTAGGCTTTTTTGAACCTGACTCCGGAGATGTTGTAGTTGTTACGGGATCATTTATTGACTGGAACCCAGTTGGTATTCCCTTGGAATTAACTTCTAAAGATAATTTAGTCTACTCAGGTATAATCCCTATCTCTGATAATTCAATTTCATATAAATATGTTATACACTCAAAAAGGAGGTCTACATTGACCTCTGCTAGATGGGAAACAATACCTAATAGAGAGATGCTTTTAAATAACGAAGGAACTAGTAATTATTCCGATTTTAATAATCAAAATAGATTATTGCGTATACAACTGAATACTGAAAGAGCTTCTAAGAATAAAATATTTGAAGAATCAAAAGGCGATCGATTACAAGTAAAGCTATTACTAGATAACAAAGAACATTTAACCAGCTATATGATAAATGTAGGTAAGAATGTATACGAAATTGCTGTAGAGATCCCGCCTAATGTTCTTAATATAGAGTATAAGTTTGTGTTAAACATTAATGAATCGATTGATGAGTATAAACCGTTAAATGTTCCTGTTGGTGGTAAGTTTTTGAAATTAAAAGATATTTAAGTATCATAATGCAATCATATCTTAAGTCAAGATGAAGATTTTTAAAATAATTTTGCTAGTACTTTTTCTTTATTCATGCAATCTGGTACCTGATCCCGAAACAAGAGAAGTCGAAGAATATCAAACTATTATTTTGGGATTCTCATTTTCTCCCGATACAGTAGCAGTAGGGGATACCGTACTCATTAAATGCATTATTGAAGATTCATTGGATACCTCTTTTAGGTTTGATTGGGGTTTAGAAAATAAAATACCAATTAATGGAAGGATAGATAGTTCGGTTATCAAATGGGAAGCTGTTGAAATGTCTCAGCAAACTAATATAGTAACACAATTACGGCGTTCAGTAACAGTAGATAATTCAAGTGAAACAAAAGAACCTGTAAGCGAATCTTTTTCAATAAAAATTCAACAGTAAAAAAATTGGCGACAGCTTAAACTGTCTTTACCCCTATTTTTTATCTTCAAAATGTTGTTCAATTATAGGTTACTAAAATTGACTTGGGTTGCAATTGCTGCAAATTCTTTAAAATAGGATGAAAACCAGTATGGAATAAGAATGTTTATTAAGGAAAAATTTTATATAAAAGAACCGAAATATTTCAGTTACCCAAGCATATGAAAACACTCTCTCTAATACTTTTTTTGATTTTATTTAATCCGGTTTTGAAAGCCCAACTTGACTACAGCATAGACATCGGCTTAAATGTGAATAATTTAAACTTGAATAGTTCATTAAGTGAAGATATAGAACCGAGGTTAGGTTATCATGTTTCCACTTCTTTCAGCCATCCACTAAGTACAATGTCAAAATTTAATGTTCAGCTTGGCTTCGAAAAAATAGGGTTTAATGACCTTGTTTCTTCTAAGGTCTTTGATGATTCAGCAAACCCACTACCCGATATAGAGTCTGAAGTAAAATTATACAATATTGTTATTGTACCAAGCTTTCATCATTCATTTCTATTAGCAAACAAAAAGATTGGACTATCCATAGGCTTTGCTGGCAATATTAATATTGCTCGGGATATTGAAGATTTCCTCATCTTGATTGAAGGGAAATCACCTATTGGTGAAAATATTAAAAGTTTTTGGATCGACTTTATGTTTCGATCAGAATATGAGTTACACAAGAACCTGAATGCACATTTATTTCTTACAAAAAGCATAATGCCGGTTATAGAAACCGTAGGCTTTATATCTGGAGAAGATGAGAAGGGTTATTTTTTGAAATTCGGAATTGGGTTATCATACCGGCTAAAGATATAAGGGTTTTCTTAAACTGATAAATATTACTCTTAGATGTAAGAGTAATGATTTTGAATTTATTTAAACTTACATTATTATTTGATAATGGTTTATGTAAAAAATTATCGTGTATTATTATGAGTTTTTTAAAACGTATTTTAGGTCTCTTGGTTTTAGTGTTCGTTGCACAAGATGTAACTTCTCAAAGTTGGAATTTGCCAGACAACAGAGTTAATGATAGGCACAATCAGATAGACTATATGGTGGTTCCTCGACCTGCCCTTTCCTTAAGAGGATTTGATAATTCAGTTTCTGATCAATATAGCCACACTCACAGTACCAAGGTATATGGAGTTAGACAGTTGCTGGAAAAATTATACGGAAACATAAATATTTATGGATCAGGTAGCGGATCTTCTTCTTATACAATAGATACTTTTGACTATATCAATAAATTAGCTGATGAAAACTTCCTTACTGACATTAATGATAACAGAGAAGAAAATGCAGCAATTTTAGAAGCTATTGCATTTATGGCTTTGGTTACTTACATCATAGAAGAAAACAATGGGTCAGGTGAATATTTAAATGGTTTATCTGATCCAATTTTAGGTCTTGAATCACACAGTTATTACAGAAGCAAACTTATTAGCGCCTTAACTTCGAGTAGAAATTACTTAAGAGATGTTACTGTAGATGTTGCGTTTAAAAAACAGAAATCCATCTTAAGATTAACCAGAGCCTGGGATTTGTATTTAGCATTAGAAAATGCTTATGAAGATCTTGGTGGCACAGTTTCGTTGCTTTTAACGTCTACTCAGAAAAGCTCAATGAATACAAAAATTTATAATGGTATAAAGACTATGTGGCAGCAGTGCCATGCTGATGTTCCATATGTGGGATGGGCAACAGGCATTCAACTTCATGAGGCTCAAGCAGGAAATTGGCCTCTTATTTGTGACGTCGCATTAGCCTCGGCGGCTTTTGCAATAAATGGGGATCAGTTAACTTTCTTTCAAAGTTTTAGTGACGATGATGGGACTACTATATATGGGCCTCAGGATATAATTAACAGAGGTATTAAGTCTGCAGATTTTAAATACTGGGATACTTCAAATAAGAGGTATAATTATTGGTGGTTTCAAACGGATGCAGGAAAAGGTTATTGGGCAGAGGGTACTTATTATTTTGATATTTTGTTGAGACCAGTTTTTGACTTTTGGCATGTAATCAGATCCAATAACATTCAGCATTCAACATCAACAAGTGATATTTATGCCAATGGAAATAATGATCCATTTAATTATTCTAAATTTTTAGAGCCTGTAGAATGGTTAGCCGATTTGGTATCAAATAATGGTGAAAATATACCTCTAGATGATGCAAATAAAAGACCTATAGAATCTGCGAGATTATTCAGTTGGGGCCACTCTTACGGCGATACTAGTATAAGTAAAAAATTTGCATATATAAGAGATTTAGATGCAGTTGCTGCAAGGTATAACAATGTTACTAGATATAACTCAAAAACCGTTGAAATTTCATATGACCATATTGAAAAGAATCAGGGAGCCCAATATACATCTGTTTACGGCAATACTTCTTCTGCACAGCTGGAAAAAACTGAATCATACCTGCGACATTATGAATCATCAGGTGATTCTCATTTCTTACTAATGAATGGAGAGTATGGCGGAGCAATTTCCAGAGCTGAAGGACACGAACAACCTGACCAGCTTCAGTTGCTTTATTATACTAAACACGGTAATACGGAAATCTCTCGCTTAATGGATTCAGGATATGACTCAGGAGGACCAATAAGTAATAGCTCTTGGAATGACTTTGAATATCATAATGTATTTCACCCAACAGGTGGTGATGCTTTAGATACCCCTGTTTTAGCTTTAGATAAAAAAAGAAAAACATCTGAGCATGAAGAAGTATCATATAACTACATTACTGAAGATGGAAATCTAACCATTTTACGAGGCAGTGTTCCTGTTGGTACATTCAGTACTTATGGAAATGGGAATAAGCTTTCTGCCGAGTATCGAAGAAATGTAATTTTCGTTAAGGATGGATCATATGGAGAAGGTGAGTACATAATTGATATGAACTCGCAAATATTACCAAATAATTACACCAATCCTGTAGCAGATAATGTGGTTAACAGGATGAGGTACTACACTGAAAAAAATGGCGGGTTTTATTCTACAGAAGCCTATGCCTCTTGGAATACATACTATTCGCCGTATCTATCAGGCATTCCTAATTTATATTCTAATATTCGGCCATTAAGCCCTTACGTCACAAATGCTGATTTTGATATTGACTATCAGAATGTTCAGGAAACAGGTTCAAGCACTACTCAACAAGTTAGAACAAACTTTGAGTTTAAAGCATACAATACTCGTGAAAAAGGTGTAATTGCATTTTTAAAAGTAGATGGTTCTGTGCCTGCAAGTGATGCTATTGCCAGTCTATCTGGAACGGATTATAAGACAAGAGCTTACTCATTCAAAATTTCACCAACTATAATTGATGTAGTAGTGAAGAGGATTAAAAAAGATGGAGCGGGAGCAAGTAACTCTCATTTCAATAGTGATTATATTTTTGATGTCCCCCGAGCAGGTGGGTTTTTATTGTCGTTTGAAAAAAATCAGGAATTCGGATTTGTAAGACTTTTTAAGAATAATGGATTTTGGGAAATAGACGAGGATTATAATTATGGATTTACAAAAGAATATGAGCTACAGGCAAACACTACTTATACTATAAGTGGAGATGTTGGTATTAATAAGGGCTCTACATTTATTCTTGGTACTAATACCCGATTAGTTTTTAATGGTGAAGTAAATGCTCAAGGAGAATCAGGAAATCCTATCAAATTCAAAAGCACCAATCCTTCAAATAGTTCATACAACTATGATCGAGTATGGTTTAAAGATGATGCAATTCTTAAATGGGTTATCTTTGAAGGTGGTGATCATAACGCTTATTTCACGAATGTAAATTTTGCCGATATAGATAATGTCACATTCAGGAATGGAGAGACCGGTTTGTATTCAGACAACTCCGTAGTAAATATTAAATATGGACTGATAACAGACAACAGCGCTCGTGGCATTGTTTTGAATAACTCGTCAGTAGCTTTAAATGATTCTAAGGTAACCAATAACGGAGCTCGGGGGATAGATACATATTCTTTTACTGGAGTGGATATTTGGAGATCTGTAATCCAAGGAAATGGAAGCTATGGCATTGCATCTTCTAGCCCATCTAACATTTATCTTCAGAATAGCATTGTAAAAGATAATAATGGTCATGAGATATACTTACTTTCCGACGCAGGCTTGATATTGAATTGGGATTATAATTCTATATACGATCCAAACGAAAGTTATTCTTATAGCCAATATAAGTATATATATAAATCCATCCTGACCTCTCAGGGAGAGAATAACGTTAGCCCGACTACCTATGCACATGGTAATTATTGGGGACAGTCTCAGATGTCATCTGCTATGTTTTATGGATCTGTCCAAGCATCTAATAATCTTACTTATGATCCTAATTCGAGTTTGAACCCTTCAAACTTTCCTCTTGAAAGTAATCATGATGATGGTGAGCAATTAATACTAAGAGAGACGATTACTTCCGCAATTGCTTCTAAAGTCAAAGCCAAAAATACAAGTGAAAAGAATCGTGAAAAGAAATTAGCATACAAAACATATTTTAATCAGTATCGAAATAATTTTGCTGGTGAAAAAAATCCTTTAAACAAGGTATCACATCTTCGGTCAATGAGATCAATAATAAAATTTGAGAATGAAGGACTGGAAAGTGAAAAAGAAGAATACAGAAGACTTGTTGGACTGATAAAAAGACAGGCAGATAATAAATTGATAGCTAATTCTTTAGCTATAGAGAGTAATCAAACAAATTATTCACAAGCCGCTGCTTCAGATTCACTAAATGAATATCTGTTATTAAAGAGTTATTTAGAATACTTTGAGATTGAGGATGCGTTTCTCGACAATAAGTATCAACAAGTAATATCTAAGGTAAATCAATCAATTAAAAGAGAAACAAATCAAGATTTAGTAAGATCCTTATTATTCTTAAAACTCTACTCCCTACAAAGGCTATCAAGACATGAAGAAGCATTAGCTATACTCGAATTGATAGAAAATCAGGCTCCTGATGAAGAGATTGTTAAAGGTGATTTTGAACAGGCAGATTTTAGCTTCCTCAAATTGGATTTACAAGATCAAGCAGGACAAAAGGACGATGTTCAAAATCAAAACACAAAACAGGTAGATCCAAATAACATAGATGATACAAAAGAAGAAAACCCTTCTGATTTTACTTTAAATCCAAGTTATCCAAACCCATTTAATCCCTCGACTAATATTTCATTCACATTACCAACTAGATCATTTGTTCAAGTTGAAATATTTGATATTAATGGTAAATTGATATCTGTTCTAGCTAACAAACAAATGAATCAAGGAAAACACATTTTGCAGTTTAATGCTAACAATTTAGCAAGTGGAGTGTATATCATTAGAGCAAGGCTGGGAACAAAACAATTTTTTGATAAAGTCACATTAATTAAATAAGTATTTGATAACAGAATCAAAGAATGTTATTTACAACGAAAGCAAGTTTATAGTTCTTAGCTTTTTAGTATTTCTTTTTTTGATTAGTGCTATATATACTTCTTCCTTGTATGATAGCATTCATTCGCCCAAAAATCTGACCTTAATAGTATACGGCTTAATCATAGCTCCTTGGGTTTTCTTTTTTCAAAAGAAAACTATGGAGCTAAGGGTTGGCATAGTCGGTTTTTTGTTACTTATTAGGATATTATACATAGTACTAATAGAGACTTCCTCATTACACGTTATTGAGTTTTCTCTTCTCTTAATATTATGCTTTTTTGTTGTATATCAAATTGGAAACCAGACAGAAACTATTAAAGAGAGAAAAATAGTTGTCATTTTATGTGCAACACTATTTTTTTCTGGTATAGTATTGAGTTTTGTTGGGTACTACCAGTTTTTCCAGTCTTACCATATAATTAATCAGTCGATAAAAACAGCTGTTGTGGGCACATTTGGTTCTTCAAATGCATTCGGAAATTGGTTAGGCATATCTATTGTTGGAGGTTTTTTTCTCTTTAGAAAATTTGAAAAGAATAAAATAATTCTTGCCGGAATGGTCTGCATTTTTATCTGTTTGATATTAACAGAATCTCGTGGTGCCTTAGTTTCACTTTTTTTGGCTGGTTTAGTTTGGGTCGGACTTGAGAAAAAAAGAACAATCTCTTTTTATATTTATGGTTCTCTGTTTTTAATACTGACCTTTCTTTCTCTCGTATTCGTAGATATAGATTCATCCACCGGTCGTTTATTTATTTGGGAGATCAGTATTCAGATGTTGAAGGAAAACTATATCACCGGTGTTGGTATTGGGAATTTTGGCAATGAATTCCTGGAGTATCAAGGAGAGTTCTTAACAATGAATAAAGATATACCTTCTTCCAAAGCAGCATTCATCAGAAGTCCTCACAATGAATACTTACAAGCGTTTGTGGAAGGAGGAGTCATCGGGGGCGGCTTATTTTTAGCTATTACAATATTCCACATACTTAATTTAGTAAGGGGTGTGAAGAGCAAAAACAAAGAACACTTTCTGGTATCAATGGCCTTAAGCACTATGATAATAGTGCACTCTTTTATTGACAGCATTCTGCATTTTACACCACAAATGATACTGTTTTACTTTTTGATTGGACTATCTGAGAACACTCGCACATTTTCAATAAAACCTAAAAAATATATATCTATTCCTTTTTTTATCATTTTGACTATATACTCTTCTTCTTTTCTTTATCATCAAGTTCTGGGAAGATATAATTGGAAAAAAGGTATTGATCACTCCGGGAAAGCACTTTTTTCCATATCTGTTCCATACTTTGAAAAAAGCCTTAAATACATCCAATATGGCGAACTCTATTTTCATTACGGGGCAGCGTTAGTACATAATGGAAGTCCTGAAAAGGGAATCTACTTCTTAGAAAAAGCATCGGATACTTTTTTAGATAAAAATTTATTCCTGTCAATATCCGAAGCTTTTATCAAAATCGAAGAATACGAAAAAGCTATTGATGAAGCTGATAAAGTACTTTTTTACTACCCAGATTTATTAGCTCCTCACTTATTAAAGGGAAGAGCATATTACCACCTAGAAGAATTCGACAAGTCCAAAGAAGAGCTTTTAAAATGTATAAGGCAAGAAACAGCAATTAAATCCAAAGACACTGAACAAATCGCAAGAGAAGCATTAGAAATTTGGCAGAAATATGGCTATTGAGATTAAAACTAGCATGCGCAATTAAATCGAAAACTTTTATCTATATCCATCTAAACTTCTTAACGAATTGCTTCTACATTAATATTTACCCTGATAACTGAGGTGCCGATTTTGGATTCAGCTTCATATACCTTCATTATTCTATCCAGTAATTTCTCTATAAAATTTTCTCCTTTACTGGTAGGCAACTTCAGTGTTACTTCCCATAAAAAGTTTTTATTCATCCACGCAATTGCTGCGGGAGAAGGGCCTAGAACGTCAAAATCCGGTACAACCCGTTCCACAACGTTTTTCAGGTTAAGGGCACATGCCCGAACCTGATGCTCTTTTTTTCCTTTTAATACAAACTTTACCAGCCTTGAGTAAGGCGGATAGTGAAGTGTGTTTCTGAATTGCAATTCCGACTTAGCAAAGTCATTATAATTATGAGTGCTTGCAAATTGTAATGCTTCATTTTCTGGCTGCCTTGTTTGGATAAAAACCCTCCCCGGTTTATCACCACGTCCTGATCTTCCGGCAACCTGGCTTAATAATTGAAACATTCTTTCCGAAGACTGGAAGGATGGAAATGCCAACTCGGTATCAGCATCTATTACTCCTGCCACAGTTACGTTGGGGAAATCCAGCCCTTTTGCCACCAACTGGGTTCCAATCATGATATCGGCTTTTCCTTCGGCAAATGTATTCAAAATTTGTTCGTGCGCTCCTTTTTGGGAAGTAGAATCACGGTCGAAACGAAGGATGCCGGCTTCAGGGAAAAGTATTTCGAGTTGTTCTTCAATTTTTTGAGTTCCGGCACCTTGTTCAATCAGATGTTCGGAACCACATTCTTCGCAAATGGCATCTGCTTTTCTGGAATAACCCGAGTAGTGACAAATCAATTGATTTTTTCTTTTGTGATAAGTCAGGCTTATGGAACACTCCGGGCTTTGAGGAATATGGCCGCAAGTTTCGCATTGCAGATAATTAGCAAATCCACGGCGGTTGTATAAGAGAATGACTTGTTCTTTTTTTGTCAGCGCTTCTTCGATAGCGTTGTATAGCGGGATGGAGAGTTCTCCTTTCATTGCTCCGGTATATTTTTTCAGGTCGATGATCTCTACTCCCGGAAGTTCAGCTGATTGGTGCCTGTTATTAAGTTGCAGCAATGTTGCTTTTCTTTTTTTCGCCATCTCCAAAACCTGCATACTTGGGGTTGCTGAACCCATTACTACTACCGCATTGCATTTACTTGCTCTTACAATAGCTGTTTCTCTGGCATGGTACCTGGGTGCCGGATCAGTTTGTTTGTAGGAAGCATCGTGTTCTTCATCCACAATAATGATTCCAAGATTTTGAATCGGTGCAAAAACAGCCGAACGTGGTCCAATCGCAATTTTCTTTTCACCAGATTTAAGTTGTTCCCATGAGTTTAAGCGCTCTCTGTCAGTCATTCTGCTATGAAGTACGGCTATTTGCTCGCCAAAGATTTTATAAAACCTTGAAACTGTTTGCGGTGTCAACGCGATTTCAGGCACTAATACAATTCCACCTTTACCGTTTTTAAGTACTTCTTTAAGTGCATGAATATATACTTCTGTTTTACCGCTTCCGGTAATTCCTTTCAGCAAATAGCTTGAGAACTTATTCTCATTAATAGAAGCTTTAACACATTTAAATGCGGTTTGCTGTTCCTTATTTAGTTTTTTAATGGATCCGGGTTCGTAACTCAGGTTTATTCTTTCAGGTTCAGATTCTATATCAACAGGTGCAATCCAGCCTTCTAGTTTTAGCTTATTAACCGAATAAGAAGAGATACCCAGTTGCTTTAATTCCGAATTTCTGAGTGGTAATTTCCTGGCAGCAAAAACAGACAATGCCTCCATCCATTTTAAAGTCCTGGATTGTTTTTTTAGAGATTCTAACGCCTGTTCTTTGGTTTTGCCTGGTGCCCAATCCCAGGCTCGTTCTGTTTTGGCAGGTACTTTAATTTGAGGGGTTTCCCATACCTCCAGCACGCCCGACTTCATCAGTTTTTTGAATACGTTATTCAGAGAAGTTCGGCTCCATCTTTTTTTTGCGGAATCAAAAGTAATGGCTTCATCGGTTTTTATCTCATTTACAATGTCGTGTTCTTCTTTTGTGAAAGAACCGCCCAGTCGTGCTTTATTTACCTGAAGTTTTTTTTGAGATATAAAATTCAATCCTGCTGGGAGTGCTGCCTGAATCACCTCTCCCCAGCTACAAAAATAAAACTGATGTACCCATTCCGTTAAATCAAGAAGTTCTTGTGAGAGAACCGGTGCAGTATCCAATATCTCCCGAACATCTTTGGTTTTAAACCCGGGCTTTTGATTATGCAAACGAACGGCAACGCCTATCGCATAATGAGATCGAAAAGGAACCCAAACGCGCATTCCCCGTTCCAACTCTAATTGATGAGATTCGTTAACACGGTAAGTAAATGATCGACGAACTGCGGTTGGAAAAATTATGTCAGCAAATTGCGGCAATACTCAGCTTTTTGAATTTATAAAAGAGCTGAAAGCTTATCTATTTAATTAGCTGAAATCAACTTTTAGATAGTGAGTAACAGATAAATAATGAGAATAAGTAAAGGCAGTGCAAAAATAAGTCCACTTTTCGAAGTATGATATCTTTCGGTTTTCATAGCTGCCTCCTTTCTCATAGTTGTTTTTCTTTATTACACATTATCGTTTACATACCCTTAACTGTTAAATAGTGCAGATTGTTTCTAAAGCTGCATCACATGTTGATGTGATGCGGGTGAGATTACTTCAAATAACTTGTGGCAAAACATCAGGTACTGCCTTTAAAATTTCCTATCTTTGCTGCCTGTTAAAAATCAAGAAATTCATTTAAAGGATTAATTGTTTTATGAGTGTTAGAGTACGTTTTGCTCCATCCCCAACAGGGTTTTTGCATATAGGTGGACTTCGCACAGCTTTATATAATTATTTATTTGCCAGACATAATGGAGGCACATTTGTTCTTCGGATCGAAGATACCGATCAATCCAGATATGTAGAAGGCGCAGAACAAGACATCATAACATCGTTAGAATGGGCGGGAATGGCTATTGATGAGGGGCCTACAAATCCGGGAGAACATGGCCCATATCGTCAAAGCGAGCGTAAAGAAATGTATCATAAATATGCTAAACAGCTTATTAATGACGGACACGCTTATTACGCTTTTGATACTACTGAAGAAATTGATGAGATGCGTGAACGATTGAAAGCTTCAGGCAACCCTTCTCCAAGTTATGATTCAATCACCCGTCAATCTATGAAAAACAGCCTTACTCTTCCTCAGGATGAGGTTGAGAAGCGTTTGGAAAATGGAGATGAGTATGTAATTCGTTTGAAAGTGCCAAGGAGAGAAACCATCAGGTTTGAAGATTTGATTCGAGGGATTGTTTCTTTTGAAACATCAGGATTGGATGATCAGGTGTTGATGAAGTCCGATGGAATGCCAACCTATCATCTTGCTAATGTAGTAGATGATTATACAATGGGGATTACTCATGTGATAAGAGGAGAGGAGTGGTTAAGTTCAGCACCTAAACATATGCTTTTATATAATGCTTTTGGGTGGGAACCACCTGTTATGGCACACTTGCCATTAATCATGAGCCCAAGCGGTGGCAAGCTTTCTAAGCGAAAAGCAGAAAGCGAAGGAATTCCGGTAAACACTAAAGATTACATTTCCGGAAATTATGAACCGGAAGCTCTGATTAATTTTTTAGCGTATTTGGGATGGAGCCCCGGGGATGATTCTGAGATCCACAATATGAAAGAACTATGCGCGCTATTTACGTTAGATAGAGTAAGCAAAGGGGGGGCGGTATTTAACCACAAAAAACTGATGTGGTATAACGAGCATTACATTCGTGAAACTTCTGTGGATGACCTACTACCAAGAGTGAAAGAACTTGCTGTAGGTCAGGGCTATAATACCGGAGATGAGGAGTATCTTAAAACAGTAGTTGGACTGCTATACGAGCGGATTTCCAAGGTGGATGAGTTCGTGGCAATGGGATCGTTTTTCTTTGAAGCTCCAAGGGAATATGACGAGAATGCACTTAAAAAATGGAAAGATGACAGTGCCGGATTAGTAACTGCCTGGAAAGAAAAAGTGGAATTGCTAAGCGAGAACGAATTCAAAGCAGTAACGTTAAAATCTAAGCTGGAAGAAACTATTTCAGAAAATGAAGTAGGTTTTGGCAAGTTGATGATGCCGCTTAGAATTGCGGTTACCGGGCAAGGGTTTGGCCCTGATTTATTTGAATCGCTTGAATTGCTGGGAAAAGAGGAAGTGATGCAACGAATTGATACAGCGTTGGAGAAGTTAGGATAGAAACAAAAAGATTTTGGATGGAAATAAGAGTTCCAACCCAAGAAGAAGCAAGAAAAGAGAAAAAGAAAAAGTGGTTCAATTTTGCTCTTGGGATTATACTTGGATTTATCTTTTTTGGGTTAGTAGGGATGCGGATTTTTGTATATGGCTTTGATGCAGTTAGTCTTCTTAGCTGGGTTTGTTTGTCTTTCGGTGTATTATCATTTGGATTATTGGCATACAGATTTGGTGAAAGTTTCTGGGATATCATATTGAAAAAGTAGCATCGATAAAGCTTAATCCTTTTTAAAAATCCCTTTTTTAACCAGCAATTCTGCATTCAGTATGGCACCGCCGGCTGCACCTCTTATCGTATTGTGAGCCATTGCTACAAAGCTTATATCGAATACTTCTGATATTCTCAATCTGCCAATATGTAACTGCATTCCGCCTTCCTGATCGGCGTGTAAGCGAGGTTGAGGATATCGATCCTCTTCATGTACAAGAATCACTTGCTCAGGAGATGAAGGAAGATCAAGCTTGGCAATCGGGTTTTTCCAGTTTAAAAAAGTTTTTTTTATTTCTTCAAGATCAGAAGGTGATTGACGTAGTTTTACCGTTGCCGAAAGCATATGACCATTTATTGTAGGAATACGGGTGGCTGTAGCTTGTAGTTTTATTTCAGGAGAATTTAGTTTTCCGTCTTCAAAATTGGCTAAAAGCTTTTGAGTTTCAGGTTTAATTTTTGACTCTTCTCCCGAAATAAAAGGAACTACATTTCCCAGGATATCCAGGCTGGCAACTCCGGGATAGCCGGCCCCTGAAACAGCCTGCATCGTTGTAAGTATTACGGTTTCAATTCCAAAAGTATCATGCAATGGTTTTAACGCCATTGATAATGGCACAGCTACACAGTTAGGATTGGTAACAATCCAGCCGGAGCCGTTATTGGTGAATTTTTGATTTTTAATTAGCTCAATATGTTCAGGATTTACTTCGGGAACCAAAAGAGGCACAGTTTCATCCATCCGGTAATTTTTGGCATTAGATATCACAGGGATCCCGGCTTTGGCAAATGCTCCTTCAATTTCAAATGCCGCTGATGAATCTAATCCCGAGAACACAAAGTCGATGCCTTTAAACTCAGAAGGACGACATTCCAAAACTGTTTTGGAGGCTATATCATCCGGCAGGGGTACATCCTCAATCCAGTTGGTTGCCTGATTATACTGTTTGCCCGCCGAGCGTTGCGAGGCACCAAGAGCTTCGATCTTAAACCAAGGGTGGTTTTGCAGCAATCGTATAAATTTTTGACCAACGGCGCCTGTGGCACCAAGAATACCAACGTTCATTTTAAATCAGCAATACTGTTAATAGGTAAATTAAGAACAGCAAAAGTACGTATTCCTGATTCCTAATTCTTAATTATTCATCAATAATGGTAATTGTAAATCCTTATCTTTGATGCCATTCATAATTTTAAAATAGTATCAGATACTACATGTCGAATTTAGATAGCCTTGATAAGATCGTTTCGCTGGCAAAATCGCGGGGATTTATTTTTCAATCGTCCGAAATTTACGGAGGCCTGAGTGCTGTTTATGATTATGGCCCCTTAGGTGTTGAATTGAAGCGAAACATCCGGAATGCCTGGTGGAAAGAAATGACACAGCGGCATGATAATATTGTTGGGGTTGATGCAGCTATTTTCATGCACCCAAAAGTTTGGGAAGCAAGTGGGCATGTAGGCGGCTTTAACGACCCGATGATTGACGACAAACAATCTAAAAAACGTTACCGTGCCGATATGCTGATTGAGCAGTTCATCGCAAAGCTCAACAAAGATGGTAAAGGAGAGAAGGCTGAGGAAATTCAGCAGCTACTGGATACTTCAGGAACAAGAAAAAGCCTGACAGAAGATCTGTACGATATCATCATAGAGAATGAGATCAAGTCGCCGGATTCCGGTGCTTTTGACTGGACGGAAGTTCGCCAGTTTAACCTGATGTTTAAAACACAGTTTGGAGCTACTTCGAGCGAAGAGGATGGAGTGTATTTGCGACCCGAAACAGCGCAGGGCATTTTTGTGAATTATAAGAATGTGCTGGATACAAGCCGTGTATCAGTGCCTTTTGGAATAGCACAAACAGGAAAAGCATTCAGAAACGAAGTGGTTGCACGGCAATTTGTATTTCGTATGCGCGAGTTTGAGCAAATGGAAATGCAGTATTTTGTAGAGCCTGGTACAGATAAAAACGCGTATGAAGAATGGTTACAAAAAAGATTAAACTGGCATAAAAGCATTGGTATCAGGGAAGAGAATTTACGAACTGCTCCTCATCCCCAAGACAAGCTTGCGCATTATGCCCGTGCTGCTGCCGACATTCAATACAAATATCCGATTGGGTGGCAGGAAGTGGAAGGAATTCATAATCGCTCAGATTTTGATTTAACTCAGCATCAGGAATTCTCAGGCAAAAAGCTGGACTACTTCGATCAAAAAAATCAAAAGCGATACATCCCTTATGTAATTGAAACTTCGGTTGGGTTAGATCGACTTACTTTGATGGTTCTTTGTGATGCCTATCGCGAAGAAGAAGTGGATGGCGATAATCGAACAGTTCTCAAGCTTGATCCGCGATTAGCACCTGTACAAGTTGGCGTTTTACCTCTTATAAAAAAACCCGAACTGCAGGAGTTAGCCTATAAAATTGATAAAGATCTCAGAGAAGATTTTTCAGTTCAGTATGATGAGGCTGGTTCTATCGGGAAACGATATCGAAGGCTGGATGAAGCAGGAACACCATTTTGTATTACGGTTGATTTTGATGGACTGGAAGATAGTACCGTAACCATCCGGCATCGCGATGATATGAGCCAAAAGCGTATTTCTGTGGATAAAGTTGCTGATGTAATCAAAACCGAAATGAAAAACTGGAAAGCTAATTAGTTGTTCAGTATCCAGGTGCTGATTGTCTGCAAAAACCCATCTACAAATGCCTTTTCAAGGAAAGGATATTCGTTTACCATTCCGGTATTTGCTTTCTGAAATAAGTGATTGGCTTCGTCAAAAATTTTGACTTCATAATCTGTTCCGGAAGTTTCCAGAGCAGCTTGAATTCCTGCTTGGTTTTGAGCTACTGTAACCTGAATATCTTTGCCGCCGAACAGAACAAGCACAGGGATATCAATTTCTTTTAAATCATCGGCAGGTACATAAAAAAGAAGTGATTTCATTTGAGGGCTTCCATAAAGAAAAACCAGTTGAGCGGCCTGATTATTTGCCGTTCCGGTTATGTCAGGGATGGAATTTTTTTGCGCATCGGGCAGCTCGTTCAATAAATTGGCATAGGCCGCTGCATAATTTTCCTTGGCTTGCTCTACATCCGTTTCTTCTACAATTGTTTTCATGAGAGTTTCCCGGGCATCAATTTCTTTTTCTACAAAACTTTTTTCAACAGGTGTATTTGCATATGCAAGCTCTACCTGGTACCGAAGGATCTCGCTTAAAGCTGGTGCAGTTGAACCCATAAGTATGAGCTGATCGATAGCGTCATTTTCAGCTGCTACTTTGCCTGCCACCACGCCGCCCTGGCTGTGCCCAAGCACTGCAAAATTTTCAAACCTGTTTTCATCATTATTTTGAAAGAAAGTTATAATGGCGTTTACATCCAAAGCCAAATCATCTAATGTAGCCTTCGAAAAATCGCCGGACGATTTACCAATACCACGATCATCATAACGAAAACTTGGTATTCCTTGTTTGGCAAGGTGTTGTGCGATTACAGCAAATATTTTGAAATCGTATATGTTAGAATCTCTGTCTTGTGCAGCGCTTCCCGAACTCATAATTAGCAGCGGGCCTTTGATGGGCCCATCAGGAAGTGTGAGCGTTCCACCGATTTCGATATTACCGTTTGGTATTATATAGTCAGTTTCATTTTTGGGTTTTTCGGGCTCCACATTTATATCAGAAGTTCTTTCCACCGAAAAAGTTGTACTTGGTCCGCCTTGGGAATATGAGCCGGTGATTTTTGTTTCGGATTCAAACACACCGGTAAATGTACCTGTTATTTGCCCGGCCGAAAAAACGATACGTATCGAATCGTTTTTCTCTGAAATGGAATCGAACCTTAACCCTTTTACACCTTGTTGTGGAATATCCAGTGTGCCGGAATAACCACCGGTTGTTTTCTCAATGTTAAAAACGATTTTGAGCTGCCCGCCCGGAACGGTAATGCCGCCTTCCCATATTCCTTGTAAAGAATGCTGAGCATTGGTTTGAAGCATTAGTGAAAGCGATATGGCAAAAGAAATAAGTAAGAATTTCATCAGTCCTCTCCATTTGAAGTTTGAATTTGTTTGAATGCGATGTATGAATAAATCAACGGTACACCCGCAAGCACAACTATAGTAAAAGTGGTTAAGTAAGCGGTATTCGGTATCCCAATTGTAATTGGAACAATGATAAATAGCAGCCCGCCAGTCATCCAGATTTTACTGGCAAGCCGATGCGTTTTCTTCCAGACTTCAGGATTTTCTAATGTCCAGGGGGTACGTATCCCGATGAAGTAGTTTGGCTTTACAGAGTTCATGTAATTTCCTATCACCATGAACAAAAGCCCTACGGCTATAAAAATATATGTTGATATATCTGCTGCATAACCCAGGGTTATTGCCACCACAATGCCATAAATGCCGGCAAAGAAAAGCGAGATAAAAATTCTGATTGCGGTTATGGGTTTTTGTGTGGATTCAATTCTTTTCTTAGGGTCGATAGAGGGAAGAAAAAGCAGCAAAAAATAAACCACTATTCCAATTGAAGGTAGCATAATGGCCGTCACCCACTTTGGGCCGTAATCATCTGCTTCTCCTTTTAGGTTAAAGTGGGTTGGAACTTCTTCAGGCAAATCGTCCCACAACATAGCAGATACAATAAATGGGATAAGCAGTATGATTAATACATACCATTCTTTTTTAAGGATTGCAGTAATCTTCATAGGTTTAGTTTTTATTCAACAGATCAAAAAGCCATTGGGTGGCTTCTTCTAAAGCGGTTGTATCCAGCGAGTAAATAATAAACTGTCCGTTTCTTTCAGGTGAAACGAGCCCGGCATTTTTTAAAAGTTCCAGGTGATGGGAAATGCTTGGTTTTGAAATATCAAAAGCTTCAGCAATTTCTCCGGCACTTAACTCTTTTTCCTTCAACAAATTCAGGATTTGTCTTCGGGTTGGGTCATTTAATGCTTTAAATAATTTATTCACTTAGATAATTAGATAAACTTCTAAATATTAAATGTAATATCGAAAACTTTCAAGAATGGTTTCATTTATTTTGAAATTCCTATAACGCCGCAGGCAATTCTTTCACCTGCTGCACCCGATGGTTGTGAATTGAAGTCGTCTTCCCCGGCATGGACGATTACTCCTCTGCCTAAAATATGGGACAGTTGTATTTTATTATCGATATAACTCATGGAGGTTAAAGGATTATCCTGATCGTTTTCTAGGTTTCCCATGTCACCCATGTGCCGGTTTTCAGAATCCGGAGAGCTGTGCTGCATATTCAAGGGATTGAAATGCCCGCCAGCCGATGTCCCATCAATGGATGAGCAATCGCCATATTCATGGATATGAAAACCATGCTTTTTCGAAGAAAGGTTTTCTATTTCGGCAGAAATCTTTACCCCGGTAGAAGTTTTTTCAAACGTAACAATTCCATTCACGTTACTATTACCCAGGGGATGAATTAATGCCACGGCTTTTACAGTGTCAGATTCAGTAGTTTTATAGGCAGTATCGCGTTTATCAGGATTGGTACATGCCAAAAGCATTACCAAGGAAAGTGAAAGAGCTTTTACCATTTTGTTAGGGAATAGTTTTAATGACCAGATACCAAACAAGAGACAGGGTTACATCATTCACCTTGTATCACTTCTTTTCTGAAAACCAAAAGCTCAGCAAGGTGGTTTTGTACAGTTTCATACTTTTCAGGATGGGTTTGCTTAAAGTGTTTAATTTTTTGTTTCTCTTTTATAGTTCTGACAAACTCATGAGCTCTTTTGAATAAAACAGATGAGAACAGGCTTAAAGTAAAATATCCAAGTGCCCACACGCCAGGAACACCCAATAACAATACCATAGCAAGTGAAACGAGGAGATAGAATACAGGAAAAATTACCAGGCTTAAAACAAATTTTATAGAGGCATCAAATGCAGGGTCTTTAATTTTTGTTTTGATGATGTGCCTTGCAGGCTGATAGGGGATAATACCGTTTAGCCAGGCAAGTGCGTACAAGGGAGATAAAAGTCCGAGCTTCAACAAAGGGAGTTTTACATTTATAAGCACTCTAACAGAGAGATCATATTCTTTAGCAATTTTCAGTACTTCTTCCGCTTTTTCAATTAAGTCCGGGGTTTGGCGGGATTGCAGACAATCAACCAGGCTGTTCATATAATTGGGGTTGGCAAGTTTGGCCCGATCGGATTCCATCTCATCAAGTACAACTTTTACCAGGGGATATTGATCGAGCTTGGAAACATGCATAACAAGCGGTTTTAACCGGTCTGATACTTCGTTTTTTAGTTCATCGGAAGCAGCCCGTTGATCTTCTTCGAATTTCTTTTTGAAACTTTTGACCGGGAATGATTTTCCAAATACCACTCGTACTTCATTTCTGGAATTTCGATGATCGCTATAGTTTAGCCCAACCGGAACTACTTGCAGATCAAGGTTCCAGTTGTTTTGCGCTTCCGCATCAAAAGCTATACGGGTAAAGCCTTTACTGAATGGACGAAGTCTTCTTTTTAAGTCATGGTTTGCTTCTGGAAAAATAAGGACGGCTTCATTATTAGATAAACGATTTATGCATTCCTGAAAAATCTCTTCATTTTTTTGAACGTTTTTAATTCCATCGCGAACTCTGTATACCGGTAACATATTTAAAGAACGTAGATACCAGTTCATAAATGGATGCGAAAAAGCTTGTGCCCGCGTAAGAAAAGAAAGGGTTTTATGGAGCCTTGTGGTTATAAGCAAAGCATCCATAAACGAGTTTTGATGATTAGGAATAATTAAAAGTGGTTTTTTGCGGGGTACTTTATGTAAGCCTTCTACCCGGATCTTTCTATAAAAAAGATCCAGTCCAAACTTTACAATTATTGTTCTGTATAGGTGAAACCAGAGAAAGTTTTTACGCATTGCTGAATACGCGTTGAATTGATTTTTTACCGATTGACCAATACCATCCAAGGCTCATTCCGGCGATGATATGCCAGATTCCCCACCACGCCGTGATAAGGGCCATACCTCCCAGTCCATCAAAAAAATTAAAGATCAGAAGTAATCCAAGGCCTGAGTTTTGAATGCCGGTTTCGATAGAAATAGATCTTCTGTCAGCCTCAGGCAGTTTAAATACAGAGGCTATACCATATCCGGAGGTTAAAGCCATTGCATTGTGCAGGAATACAAGTACAAGTACGAATTGCACATAATTGATGAAGTTATCGAAGTTGGTCATAAATGCTACTACAACAAATCCTCCAAAAAAAAACACTCCGAAACCTTTAATCCAGGGATTAATTTTTTCTGCTAACCTGGATTTATAATGTCGGACAAACATTCCGAGAATTAAGGGGATTCCTAAAATCAATACAATAATTTCGAATACCTTCCAAAGATCAAGGCTTATTTCCTGCAGTATTGCATTTGTTGGGCTGTACATGCTTGCCCAAAATGTAAAGTTTAAAGGAGTCATTACAACAGCAAGCAATGTTGCTATAGCCGTCATGCTTACAGAAAGTGCCGCATTGCCTTTAGCAAGTAGTGAAAAGAAGTTAGAAATATTGCCGCCAGGGCAAGCTGCTACCATGAACATACCAAGAGCAATGCTTGGTGCCGGCTCCATTACCCAAACCATGATAAAAGTAAGAAAAGGCAGAAGCAGAAACTGCGAACAGGATCCAATTAAAGTAGATTTAGGGTTCTTCGCAATATCCTTAAAATCCTGAATGGTTAATTCTAATGCTACGCCGAACATAATTACTGCAAGCGATACATTCATTACCATTAAACCATCGTTCCCCAAATTTAACCGAAGAGCGTCTATAGATTCAACCATGCCGCAAAGGTATTAAAAAAATTGGCGATTGGTTAATAGTTATTCAAGAAAACAATTAACCAATAACCGTTACTAATCTTCTAGATATTTTTCAGCCCAGGTTCCTAATACACTACCTACATACAAGCTGTCTTCTTTTTTGATAAGCAGATGATCGGCTTTATCGAGTGAGATAAAACTTTTTGGGTGCTTCGCCGCCATAAATATTTTTGATGCGTTTTCTATTCCAACGGTGTTATCAATAGGGGAGTGGAATACAATAAGGGCACGATTTAACCCATGAATGAATTCCTTCATTCGGGTTTCTTCCAAATCGTCAACAAACTGTTTTTTGATGGTGAATGGCCGTCCGGCGAGTGTTACTTTTGCCTGGCCTTTTTCTTCGATCTCTTTTAAATCCATTGCAAAATTCTCTTTCACATGGGCAGGTTCTGCCGGTGCACCGATAGTTGCAACTGCTTTTACCGAATCCATTTTATGAGCCGCTTGTAAAACAGCAGCACCACCTAATGAATGGCCGATCAAAACAGAGGGTGCTTCGAGTTCCTGTTGCATATATTCTGCTGCTTTCACCAGATCTTCTACATTAGAAGAAAAATTGGTGTCTGCAAAATCGCCGGAACTTTGGCCAAGCCCTGTAAAGTCGAAGCGAAAAGTAGCAATGCCAATTTCTGCTAAAGCCCTGGTGATGTTTCCTACGGCACTTAAATCTTTAGAGCAGGTAAAACAGTGCGCAAATAAAGCACATGCTTTTGTTTCGCCACCGGGAAGATCAATTTTCGCAGACAATGTTTCCCCGGTTGATCCGGTAAATTCTATTTTTTTCGATTCCATAGTTTCATTTCATTAAATTGGGCAGAAATTTAATTGCCACAGAAACATTAAACCACTAAAGTTTTGAACTCCTCTGCTTTTGTGGTTAACAAAAAGACTATGAGTAAAAACATTCCACCTTTTCATCTTGCGTTTCCGGTTAAAGACCTGGAAGAAACCTATACGTTTTATACTGAAATACTTGGCTGCACAACCGGACGAACTTCCGATCATTGGATCGATTTTAATATGTGGGGGCACCAGGTAGTAGCACATTTAAGTCCCGAAGAGGCTAAAGAATCTGCTATGAATGCAGTGGATGGAAAAGGGGTGCCTGTGCGACATTTTGGAGTAATTCTTGAAATGGATGACTGGCAAGCTCTTGCTGAAAAAGTAAAAACAGCCGGAATTGAATTTGTGATAGAGCCTTATGTTCGTTTTCAGGGAGAACCGGGAGAGCAGGCTACTATGTTTTTTCTCGATCCAAGTGGAAATGCCTTAGAGTTCAAAGCTTTTGGAGACAAAAGCCAGATTTTTGCTAAGTGAAAGAGGTTTAAATATTGGCTTAAAAGGAATAGCCAAAGCTTATTCCAAAGGCACCACCAAGTCCATATTTAAAGGAAGGCGAGGAATCTATTGATAACCCAATCTTAAATAGTAACCCTGCTTTCGATGGTTGATATCTGTAGTTAATGGTTCCATTTATTCCAATTCCTCCTGTATCAGCATCAAATAAAAGTACCCGCTCCGTTCTATTTGGTAAGTTATTTTTAACGGTAAATCGTTGCAGGTTAAAGCCTACTCCCAATTCTAATTTTGATGAATTTTTTCCAATCATGGTATTAAATATAATAGGTATGATTATACCTTTATATTCGTTCAAATCTCCCTCACTCTCTTGTGTAGTATAAGCGATATACATTATTCCTGATCTTAAAGACCTATTTCTTTTAACAAAATACTCATAGTTGAAAGTATAGAGTAAACCCACACCACCTAACTCAACATAAATAGAATTCTTAAGGTGACTTTCATTTTGAGATTTAGCTTCATAGGGGATTAGAATGGATCCAAAAATAACAAAAATCAGAATTGCACTTTTCATGGAAGAACTTATTCTTTATCTGCAATTATACCAAATTAGCACTTGGTTTATTTTATATGTTTAGTACGTTCTCGACGGTTTTTGCCAACTCAAAATGGGTGTCAAAAGTGTATTATCTGGTTTTTAAAAAGTTGAAGTAAATTGAGAACTCAGAAGAATAGCACCTACTGTAACCCCTTCATCTCATTAATCAAATAAGTGCTGAAAGTAACTATATTTTGAGATTGCCAATTTTCAGAAAGTTCACCTTCGGGATTAAAATAGTTGTAGTTTCTTTTTTCTCCGTTGTTCACAACTACAACTTTATATTCCCTGGAAAGATTGGTGATAGGTCCAGGTTTTCTTTTCTCAATGTCTTTTTGATCAGGTAAAGTATAGACGCTAAGAAACTCTACCATTTCTTCAAAATCATTCCATCCATAAGTTGGGATGAGCTGAATAGTTTTTACTGCTTTTCTGACAGCCGGATCGTTGCTATCAAATTGAACCACCGTTCCCGACCAGGAAGTATCCGTCTTAACAAATGAATATCGAACTCTTCCGTTGATGGTAACCTGAATAAATTGAGAAGTGTCAGTAGTGGCTTCATCCAGCATTTCCGGGATGGGGTTTTCGGGTAAAGGGGTGGGTGTTACGATTACCTTTTCTGAAGATCTGCATCCAGCAAAACCAACCAGCATTATCAACAAAAACAATATTCGCGTGTTCTTTAAGGTCATTCGTATTCCTGTTCTATTACTTCTATTCGATTGGCGTACTCTTCCCACTTCGAATAACATGTAGTAAGATCCATTTTTAATTGCTCATATTCTAATGAGGTTTCTTTAACCTTTTCATTATCCTCGTAGAAATCAGTGCTGGCCATCATCTCTTCAATGGCTGTTTTACGGTTTTCTGCATCTTCAATTTTCTGTTCAATAACCTGCAGTTTCTTTTTTATTGGGTTAATTCGTTTGCTTAGTGCATTTCGGCGTTCCGCTTCTAACCGGCGCTCTTCTTTTCTGGAAAGCGATTGTTTTTCTGAAGCAAAGTTGCTGTCATTCCCGTGAAAACGGGAATCTGGATTTTTATTGGAACTAAGATCCCGACCTTCGCCTGGATGGCCTTGAGAAGTGTAAGTTTGTTTTTCCTTCTTCTTATCAAGGAAGTAAGAAATATTTCCGAGAAAAGTTCTCACTTTATTGGGTTGTACTTCCAATACTTTATTTACAATCGGGTCTAAAAAAGCCCGGTCGTGTGATACAATCATGCAGGTACCTTTGTACTGCTGTAGTGCTTGTTGCAGGATATTTTTGCTGCTCATATCCAGATGGTTTGTAGGCTCATCAAAGATCAAGAAATTGGCAGGGGAGAGTAACATTTTTGCCAGAGCAAGCCTGCTTTTTTCCCCACCGGAAAGCACTTTTACTTTTTTGAAGACATCATCGCCGCGGAATAAAAAACTCCCAAGAATAGAACGCAGCCTGCTTTCTTTTTCGCCAGAGCCGGCATTCATCATAACAGAAAGTGCGTCCTGTTTAAGGTCCAGCTCCTCTGCCTGGTGCTGAGCAAAATAGTTAGTGGTTACTTTATGTCCTTCTACTCTCTCACCACTTTGAATGGGCTCGTTTCCCGACAGAATTCGAATTAAAGTAGATTTTCCTGCTCCATTCGGGCCAACAACGGCAATCTTATCCCCACGTTCTATTTCATAATCCAGTCCATGGAACACAACATTATCACTGTATTGTTTTCGAACATTCTCTAATCTCATCACTACTTGCCCGCTTCTCTCCGGTTCCGGGAAGCTAAAAGATACTTCGGCGAGATTATCCTCGATTTCTATACGCTCAACTTTTTCCAGCTGCTTAACACGGCTTTGAACTTGGCGGGCTTTGGTTGCTTTATACCGGAAGCGCTCGATAAACTCTTCGGTTTCTTTGATCTGTTTTTCCTGATTCTTCTGGGCGTTGATTAACAATTCCCGCTCTTCTTTCCACTTGGTTTCATAGAATGTGTAATTACCAGAGTAATCGAACAGACTTCCATTTCTAAGAGCAAGAGTCCGGTTGGTGATGGTGTCTAAAAACGTGCGATCATGTGAGACAACAATGACAGTACCTTCATATCCATTCAGGAAGTTCTCCATCCATTGCAAGGATTCAATATCCAGGTGATTGGTCGGCTCATCCAGTAACAAGTAGGTAGGTTTTTTGAGTAAAAGCCTAGCTAATGCAATTCGCATCAACCAACCACCACTGAATTCAGAAGTTGATCTTTTAAAATCTTCCACACTAAATCCTAAACCCATCAAAATCTTTTCAACGTTAGACCTGAGAGTGTACAAACCCGAAGCTTCAAGCGCGGTTTGTTTTAATCCGTAAATATCCAACAAAGATTGATGCGTATCAGAACCCGGATCGGTTTCTGCCAGTTGCTGCTGAATCTTATTCACTTCTTTTTCGAGTTCAAAAATATCGGCAAAAGCAGTTTCTACTTCTTCAATTACTGTTAACCTGAAATCAGGATTTACCCCATCCTGGGGCAAGTATCCAAGAGACTCTTCTGAAGAGATTTGAATACTTCCACCATCCGTTTGCTGAATGCCCATAATTATTTTAAGCAGGGTGGATTTCCCGGTTCCGTTAGGCCCTACAAGCCCGATTCGTTCACCAGGATTTATAAGCGTGCTTATCTCATTAAGCAGGTCCCGATTGCCTAATGAAAGTGATATTTTTTCTAAAGCCAGCAATTATGTATTCATAAAGTTCAGGTCGATCAATAAAATAAGCATTATCAAAAAGAAAGATGCGGAGGAGTTAAACTTTAGCTATTCTTAATTGGTTTTAATTATTCATACAAATCAGACTTTCTATCCAAATCATTCATGGTCTTATTAATTGTTTATTTGCTCATTGCTGTGGGAGTTTCTTTCTTATGCTCTATTCTTGAGGCGGTAATTTTATCAGTTTCTCCATCTTTTATTGCACTGAAAGAACAAGAAGGAGCTAAATCAGGAAAAATTCTTACAAAATTAAAAAGGGATATCGATCGTCCATTATCAGCAATTCTAAGCTTGAATACTATTGCGCATACAGTTGGGGCAGCCGGAGTTGGGGCTCAGGCTCAGGTTGTATTTGGGAATGCTTACGTAAGTATTACTTCGGCTATTCTAACCTTAGTTATTTTGGTATTCTCTGAAATTATTCCCAAAACACTTGGCGCTACTTATTGGAAAGAATTATCGGGTTTTGCAGCTCGTGTTACCCAATTTCTGATTGTGCTAACTTACCCTTTGGTTCTGCTTTCAAAAATAATTACTGCCTGGCTCTCTCCTGAGGAGAAGAATGCAACATTAAGCAGAGAAGAGTTTTCTGTGATGGCAGATATTGGAGTTGAAGAAGGTGTTTTTGAAGAGGGAGAATCCAAGATTTTCAAAAACCTGATCAGATTCAGTTCGCTACGTGTAAGTGATATTATGACTCCAAGAATTGTGGTTGCCCGTTTCCATGAAGATTCGACGGTTGAAGAAGCATTGAGTAAACAGGAGAAGCTCATTTTTTCCAGGTTTCCAATTTATGGAAAAACCGATGAGGATATTCGGGGATATGTACTAAAGAATGATCTTTATAAGATGCTTTCTCAAGATCGGGGTAGTGCTCAGCTAAAAGAAATTCGAAGAGATATTTTGATATTTCCCGAAAGTATGAAATTGAAAGGCGCTTTCGAGAGAATTATCGAACAACAGGAACATATTGCCATAATTGTGGACGAATACGGAGGGTTTTCCGGAATTGTAACTATGGAAGACATGGTAGAAACACTACTTGGATTGGAGATTGTAGATGAAATAGATACTATTGAAGACATGCAAAAGCTGGCGCGTTTAAAATGGAACGAGAGGGCCAAACGATTAGGGATTGTACTTCCTGAGCAGAAACTGGATTCCGAAAAGCAAGATAAGAATCGGGATTCTGACTGATCTAACCAAAAAGCTGGTTGTGGATGCTTTCAGCGGTTGCAATCAAATCATTCTTAGGTACAGCAATATTCAAAATATTCTTTTCTTTAGTAAAAGAGATCATATCTAAATCCACATTCTGAATAGTTGAGAATATCTCAGAAATGAAATCTTTGGACGATGAAAAATTACAGCCGATAATGCTGATTAATCCTTTTTGCTTTTCAACTTCCACTGTTCCTATCTCGATAAATGACCTGGTGATTTCATTAAGATGCTCCGGTTTTTTCAGAGCAATGGTAACGGATGCTTCCGTAGTGTTTACAGCATCAACTGCCAATCGATAACTCTCAAGAACATTAAAAACCTTGGTTAGAAAGTTGAATCCCATAATGGTTTCATAAGCACTCACGGTAAGCAAAACGATATCATCTTTGAAAGAAATAGCGAGTGCTTTCCTGTTATGATGTGCATCCCGAACAATTTTAGTTCCAGCGTCTTCCGGCTTAAACATATTTTTTACCCAAACCGGGATATTTCTTTCCTGTGCAGGTTTCAATGTAGATGGATGAAGTACTTTCGAGCCAAAGAAAGCCATCTCTGTAGCATCATAATAGCTAAGTTCGGCAATTGGCTGGGCTTTACTTATATAACGCGGATCGCTGGTATAAACGCCGCTTACATCCGTCCAGATTTCAATAGCCTGAGCATGCAAAGCACCACCAATTAGACTAGCAGAATAATCGGATCCTTCAAACCCAAGAGTAGTAATGGTTCCGTCATTAGCTTCGCCGTAAAAACCTCCAATCACCGGAGTGAATCCACCATCCATAATGGTTTCGAGAGAATTAATTCTTTGACTGATCAGCCCAAAGTTAGGATTTGCTTTCCCGTATGAGTCATCCGTTTTGATGATTTTACGGGCATCTACAAATTGAGTAAGCTGGTCGGTAGCCAATCCACACTGAGCCAGGAGATAAGAAGATATTTGTTCACCTATTGAAGCAATTGCATCTTTCATCTGCGGAGTAAGTTCCCCTACTTTATCTGTATAAGTGAGTAGTTTATTTAGTAAGCCTGTTTTTTCGTTAAGCTTTTTTTCACAGCTTTCCTTAATCAGGTTTTTTTTAGGATGAGGATTTTCGTGAAGAAAACGATGAACAAGATCAAGATGCCTTGACTTGATGGACTCAGCAATTACGTGTGCTTTTTCCAGGTTATTTTCGGCTGCCAGGTTTGCTGCTTCAATGAGTTTTCGTGTGGTGTTTGCTGTTGCAGAAACCACTACAACCGGGTATTCATATTGTTTTATGATTTCCAAGACTTGTTTCCAGGTCTGGTGATCATTCATGGAAGTTCCGCCAAATTTAAGTACGTGTATATGCATGCTGAAATTGGTGAGCGCTGAAAATAAGGCTTCTGTTAGCGGATTGCATTCCTTATATGGAAGAAAGTTCCAGGATCATTTTCAGGAACTGCTAAGAATAGCTTAAATAAAGAATGGTTGAGGAAAGGCTGTCTAATCCATTTTAAGTTCCACCAATTCATCCGAATATATGGTTTCTATATGGTGCCTTAAGTTATAGTTGCTTTTCATTACTTCTCCGTATGCGCCACAACTTCGTATAGCAAGTAAATCTCCTCTTTTCAATTCCGGAAGTTCGTAATCTGTTCTGAATATGTCGGAACTTTCACAAATAGGGCCTACTACATCATACTTTTTTGCAGGGCGGCTATTTTTTGATAAGAGCTCAATTTCATGTTTGGCCTGATACAGTGCCGGACGAATTAGTTCTGTCATCCCTGCATCTACAATTGCGAATTTTTTTTGTCTGCCTTCTTTTGTGAACAGAACACGTGTTACCAGACTTCCGGATTGCCCAATAATCGATCTTCCAAGCTCGAAATGCAGCTTTTGATGAGGTTTTAGTTTTATATGTTTATGGAATGTGCCAAAGTAATGCTCGAAATCTGGTACACCGCTTGAATCAGGATTTGAATAATCGATTCCGAATCCACCTCCCACATTAATAACAGAGATGTCAAAGCCTTTTTCATCAAAAAGCTTGTTCAGCTCATTTGCTCTGTTGCATAGATGTGTAAAAGGTTCAATCTGCTCTATTTGTGAGCCAATGTGAAAATGGATGCCGATTAATTCGATTGCTGTTAAAGCCGGGAGTAGTTCAAAGATGGACGGAAGTTCTTCTTCGTTGATCCCAAATTTATTTTCCTCTAACCCGGTGGTGATGTATCGATGAGTTTTAGCATCTACGTTTGGATTTAGCCGAAGGGCAACACGGGCTTTTTTGTTATTGGCAGCGGCCAGTCCATTGATAACTTTTAATTCCTGCACCGATTCCACATTAAAACAGAAAATATCGTTGTTGAGCCCGGTCAAAATCTCAATATCCCGTTTTCCAACCCCGGCAAAAGCTATTTGATCAGGGTTGAACCCACAGGAAAGTGCATGCTCCACCTCGCCCCCGCTTACACAGTCTGCACTTAATCCGGCGGCAAGAATATAACCTAGTATTTTTGGTTGATGATTTGCTTTTAAGGCATAATGGATATGGTACCCTTTTGAAATGCCGTGCTTGGTAATGGAATCGAGAGTGTTCCTGAGAACGTCCAGGTCGTAATAATAGAAAGGAGTTTCGAGCGAGCTGAGTGCTCTAAAGGTTGAATCAGAAATCATTAAGCAGGAATATTAGGATTAATTGATTCGTCTGTTTCCATATCCATAGATTTCTTTGAATCTATACCTTTTGGAATTAAACTGACAATAGTATCCCCCGTTTGAGGAGTAGGGGGATTGTCTAATGAAAAAGGCTCAACTTCGTCCGCGCTTGTAATGAGAAATAAGGGGTGAGCCTCTCCATTGTATTGCTTGTTATAGTTTTCAAATGAGAATTCAGCAGTAATCGGAGTCGCATGTATTTTAGCATCTTTCTTTACTAAATCATCAATTTTATCATAATTGAGTTTTTTTTCGAACAATGTTCGTCCACCTAAAGAATCGCTCGATTCAATTTCTTTCATAACTCCATTAGATCGGGGAGGGAGTTGAAAGATAGAGGAGTTTCCAAATATTTCAGCAAATTGAATGGATGCTAAAGAGTTAACCTCATCATTTGGGGTTAGGGATAGTGATTTTCCAATACCTTCCAAATCAATTTCATCGATGGCGTATTCAGATAAAATATTTCCGTAGTAGGTATCAATTCCTGACTTTCGGGCTTTAGAAATATTTTCCCAGTTAGAGTCGGCCATCATAACTTTGAAACCGAATTCTTTTAATTGTTGAGCAATTTCTCTGGCCCATATGTGGGCACCAATAATAATAACTCCTTTAGGGGCTGCTTTAGCTACGCCAAGAAGTTTAGCAACAGGGCTGGCAGTTAATCCATAAATGGTTACAGTAGTAATAATAACGATGAATGTATAAGGAACGAGCTGCTCGGCCTCTACGTATCCTTCTTGTTCCAGCCGTAAAGCAAATACTGCAGAAATTGCGGCAGCAACAATCCCTCTTGGAGCCATCCATGCTACAAACGCTTTTTCTCTAACATTCAGATTTGAGCCGATAGTAGATAAGAAAATGGAAACCGGACGGATCAATAAAATTAAAACAGCTAAGAACAGCCCGGACGACCAATTGAAATAACTTAAATTCTCGACTTCGAGCCTTGAAGCAAGAAGTATGAATAGCGTGGAAATCAATAGAACCTGGAGGTTTTCCTTGAACTCGATAATATGCTTAATACGGGCCGATTTTTGATTGGCAAGAATAATACCCATTATGGTAACTGCCATAAGGCCCGATTCATGTTGAAGGTGGTTAGAAATTACAAATACCCCAACTACCACCATTAACGTAACCGGGTTTTGCAGGTAGTCGGGAATCCAGTGTTTTTTAAGAGTGAAGTACATGATTGCGGCACCAAACGCTCCAAAAAAAGTGCCATCTACTATAGTAGTTACAATAGTGAGCCCTGCTTTGCCAGATATATTGTCGAACCCGCCTGATAGCATAATCTCAAAAACCAGAACGGCCATCATGGCGCCAATCGGGTCATTAACAATGCCTTCCCATTTAACCACCGAGCCAGCGCGTTCAGTAGGCCTTACCTGCCTTAGGAGTGGAATAATTACTGTGGGCCCGGTTACAATGAGAATTGCCCCGAATAATACTGACAGCTCAAGCCCAAGATCTAAAATGTACAACGCTGCAATAGATGCTAAAGTCCACGTAACAAGTACTCCAATGGTGATAAGTTTTATAACAGTACCGCCTATTTTTTTGAACTCAGCCATTTTAAGACTTAAGCCGCCTTCGAAAAGTATTATAGCCACCGAAATCGAAACGAATGGGGTTAATAAGTCTCCCATTAGTTTGTCAGGATCAAGTAATCCGGTTACCGGGCCGGCAATTATCCCAAAACCAAGCAACAAAAGAATGGCCGGTAATTTAGTACGCCAGGCTAACCATTGTGCTGAGATGCCAAGTGCTAAAACCGATGCTAATCCAATAGCAATATATTCGGACATATTTTGAGTATAACTTCTGTAGTTCGTTTTATCGAAATAACTTACTAATTTTCTAAGAAATTTCGGGGGAACTATTCAAAAGATAAATGATATTATATTGTTCAATCAAAAGGGCGGAAATCCTTTAGTTTTTCACTTTCGATAAAAGTTGTATGAAAGAAAAGTTATCAAAAAAGTTAACGCTCTTTGATGTTTACGCAGTTAGTACCGGAGCGATGTTCAGCTCAGGTTTTTTCTTGTTACCGGGAATAGCCGCTATGGAAACCGGGAGCTCGGTATTTTTGGCTTACCTGGCAGCAGGTGTCCTTATTTTGCCTTCGATGCTGAGTGTTGCCGAACTTTCTACTGCAATGCCTAAAGCAGGTGGAGCATACTATTTTCTGGACCGGAGTTTAGGCCCTATGCTGGGCACCATTGGCGGGCTGGGTTCCTGGGTTGCTTTGATTTTTAAAAGTGCGTTCGCATTAATTGGTATGGGGGCTTATCTAACACTGTTCGTAGATGTGCCTATGCTTCCACTTGCGTTGGTTCTAACTTTTGCTTTTGGGTTGCTTAATGTATTTGGTGCCAAAGAAACAGCCTTATTACAGCGCATACTGGTTTCGGCATTGGTCTTAATTATGGCCTTTTTTCTGATTCAGGGCTTGAACTACATATATACCGGAGAAAATCCATTACCGGAGTTTCAAGAAGACAATTTTTTCACAAATGGAATTAATGGGTTTATCGGCACAATCGGTTTGGTTTTTGTTTCTTATGCCGGGCTAACCAAAGTTGCCAGCATAGCCGAAGAAGTTCAAAATCCTGATAGAGCTATTCCGTTGGGGATGGCACTTTCTTTGGCTACAGCCAGTGTGGTTTATGTGGCAGGTGTTTATGTTTTGCTTAAAGTTCTTCCGACAAGTGTTTTTTTTGAAAGTTTAACTCCGGTTGCGGATGGGGCAAATGTTATTTTTGATTTTCTACCTGGCTCATTAGGGCTTTTGTTAGTTGTTATAGCTGCAATAGCTGCTTTTGCTTCTACCGGCAACGCAGGAATCATGTCAGCATCAAGATATCCTCTGGCAATGAGCCGTGATAAACTGGTTGGTACTTTTTTTGGGAAGATTGGCCGGTTCAAAACTCCTCACATTTCTGTGATTGTAACGACTTTAATAATGGCCGGTGTTCTTATTTTATTTGATGTGGAGGCAGTAGCAAAGCTGGCGAGTGCTTTTCAGTTATTATTATTCTGCTTGCTAAATCTTTCGGTGATTGTAATGCGTGAGAGTAAAATTGAAGCCTATAAGCCCGGTTATAAATCACCTTTCTATCCCTGGATTCAAATATCGGGAATGATTATTTCTGTGTGGCTGGTAGCCGAAATGGGATTACTTGCCGTTGGTTTAACAGGCACCTTGGTTATCGTATGTATAGGGTGGTACTTTTATTATGCACACGGCAAAGTGAAAAGACAAGGTGCCATTTTTCACATCCATGCCCGTTTAGGCCAGCTCAGGTACGAGGCTTTAGAGCATGAGCTAATGACCATTATCAATGAAAAAAACCTGAATACTTCTCTCACTTACGAAGAGGTAATTGCGCGCTCCATTGTAAATCAGGTAACTAATGACCAGACAGATTTTGAAAGATTGATACTGAAATCGACAATAACGCTATCGAATCGATTGAATGTTGACAGAGAGGAACTAAAAGAAGGTTTATTTGATCTGGAAAATGATTTCACAAAATTGAAAGAAGGTGTTTATTTCAACTTTGTAAGAATGGACGAGGCCAAAATTCCTGAAATGGTTGCTATTCAATCAAGAGAAGGTATTGAGGTTAACGAAGGCAAGGTAACAGGCAGGGCTTATGCTTTGTTATTTTTAGTGACCCCGTCTGCCAGGCCGCTGCTGCATATGAGAATTATCGGGCACTTAGCTGAGCTTATTGAAGCAGAAGATTTTGTGAGCAGATGGATAAAAGCAGAAAATGAGAAGCAGTTGAAAGAAGTACTTTTGAATGACGAGCGGTTTATTCATGTACGCCTTCAGGAACATTCACCAAGCGAAAACTGGATAGGAAATAAGATTATGGAGATGGATCTTCCGGGCGAGTGTCTAATTGCGATCATTGAAAGAGATGGAGAAATTATTATCCCAAAAGGTGGAACCATATTAGAATCCGGAGATGTGCTCTCAATTCTTGGTTATCCGAATGATATTTCGGAACTGAAAGCATGGCTGGATAATTAAAAACTCAGGAACCTGAAATTACAGAAAGGATTTCTTTCAGAGAAAGTAGCGTTTCACTGCTGTTCTCCATGTCGCGGAGGTTGAATTTATCCTCTTCAAGTTCATTGTCACCAACAATGAGCGCAAAGCGGGCGTTTTCGCGGTTTGCATCTTTCATTTGAGCACGCATTGAGCGCCCGAGATAATCCATAGTTGCTGAAAATCCTTTTTCTCTGAAAACAGGTAATGTGCCAAGTGCCCATTTTCTGGCTGCTTCTCCCAGGCTTACAATAAACACATCAACGGATTTAGGTTCTGCTAAAGTAATATTTAATTCTTCGCAGGCAATAAAAAGGCGTTCTATTCCCGCTGCAAACCCAACCGCGGGAGTAGGGTTTCCTCCAATTTCTTCCACTAAAAGATCGTAGCGACCGCCGCCTGCCAGGGCATCCTGCGATCCAAGATCGGGGCTGGTAAGCTCAAAAGCTGTTCGGGTATAATAATCCAGACCGCGTACCAAAAGTGGATCAAGCGTATATTTGATTTCCAATGAATCAAGCATATAGCAGACCTGTTTAAAATGATTTTTGGATTCCTCGTTAAGATGATCACTGATAACAGGGGCATTTTTTATGTACTCCTGATCTTCGGGTTCTTTTGAATCCAGGATCCGCATTGGATTTTTCCTGAATCGTTTTTGCGAAAGCTTGCTTAATTTCGAAAGGTTGGGCAGCAGGTATTCCCTTAATACATCCTTATATGTGTCGCAGCTTTCGGGATCTCCCACAGAATTTAATTTCAGATTGAAGTTTTTAATTCCAATTCTTTGATAAATTCGCATCATAAAAGCGATACACTCAACGTCAGCTACCGGGCTATCGCTGCCAATAATTTCTACTCCAAACTGATGGAACTGTCTTTGCCGGCCTTTTTGTGGACGCTCGGCCCGAAACATTGGCCCTATATAGTACAGTTTTTGAGAGCCTCCCCGTTGATCCAAATGGTGCTGAACATAAGATCGAACAACCGGAGCAGTTAGTTCCGGGCGAAGTACATAATTATTCTCTCCTTTAGTAAAAGCAAAAATTTCTTTGGTAACAATATCAGTAAGCTGCCCAACACCTCTCTTAATTAATTCAGTTTGCTCCATAATCGGAGTCCGAATTTCTTCAAAGTTAAACCTGGCAGCTTCGTCATGAATAATGTGCTCAAGAGCTCTCCATTTTGGAGATTCATCCGGGAGAATGTCAACCATTCCAAGGTGCGAAGTATATGTTACTTTTGGCATGAACCGTTTTGTGGCTTTAGATTTCGATCGGGAAGATAAGGTTCGTGTGGATGAATTTCTTTGATTAAGTATTGAATAAAGAGCTTTGCCGTTTAATTAGAAACCAATTCAGAAAGTAGGAAACTATGACGTACCTTATCCTGCTTTTAAAATACAATGATTGAGCTAAGATTAGTTAATCTGATTGATGGAAAATTCGCAAAATAAGATACAATTTGGGATAATGTGTAGGGGAACTGTATTTCCTGAATGGCAGGCAGATTCTATAAAAGAGCTGCTCAAAATTAATAATGTAGAATGCAATCTTTTGATTATCGATGATCGAAACTTTGCTAAAAAACCGGGTTTCTTTTCGAATATCAAACCAAGGCACTATTTATGGAAGATTTTTATGTACCTGAATAAGAACAGGTTTCAATCAACTTCCAAAGTGGATATGACAGATGAATTTTCTGAAGTACAAATTCTTAAATGCAAGGTTAAGAAAGAAGGAAAGTTTTCAGAGTATTTTGATCCAAAAGATATTGAAAAGATCAAAAACCAAAATCTTCATTTTATTCTACGCTATGGATTTGGGATTATAAGAGGAGAAATTTTAGAGAGTGCAGAATATGGTGTTTGGTCGTTTCATCACGATGATGAACAAAAGTATCGGGGAGGTCCTCCGGGTTTTTGGGAGATATATAAAAAGGATAACATCAGTGCAGCAATCTTACAAAGGTTAACCGATAAACTGGACGCTGGAGTTATACTTAAAAAAGGGTATTTGAAAACAAAAACTTCTTATCCAAAGAATCGTGACCAGTTATATAGAGAAAGTGCAAGATGGCCTGCATTGGTATGTAAGAGTTTGATGCAGGGAAATGTGGACATATTTAACAAACTGCCATCGAATACAACAGCAAACATATTTACTGTACCAGTGAACCATGAACTTATGGGTTTCTTAATTTTAAATTTATTACGACAAATAAAGAATAAGCTAAAAAACTGGTTTTATATGGATTATTGGGAAATAGGAATTGTTGAGGCACCAATATCAAAGTTTCTAGATAGCAAACCAGAAGTTAAATGGCTGCCTGGAGCTTCAAAACATAGGTTCAGAGCAGATCCCTTTGGTATACAAACCCAGGATGGGATTAAAGTTTTTTATGAAGAATTCACATACAAGAAAGGTAAGGGTACACTTGAATCGTTAGGGATAAATAATACTGATTCTGGTTATTCTAAGGTTTTGGAAAAACCTTTTCATTTGTCTTATCCTTTTTTATTACAGGAAGGTGGTAAATGTTATATGATTCCAGAATCGTGCGGAGACGGCAATGTAGTATTATATGAAGCAGAAGGTTTCCCTTTTAAGTGGACACGACTATTCTTAAGTATGAAGGATTGTGGTGGATGTTTGTAACTAATAAACATGACGGGCCAAATCATAACTTATATTTGTTCTATTCAAATTCATTATTAGGAACATGGCAAGAGCATCCACTTAATCCTGTAAAAACGGATATAAGATCTTCGAGGCCTGCAGGTAATTTTTTTATACATGATGAATCTTTGTACAGGCCATCAATGGATTCTTCCGAAAAAGGACAGGGTCAAATAAGAATAAATAAAGTCACAAGGCTTGACATTACAGGTTTTGATGAAGAAGAAGTAACGATAGTATCCCCATATTCCGGGTCATTTTTAAAAGATAAGATCCACACCTTGGCATCTGTAGGAAATATTACATTGGTAGATGGAGCAAGAGAAAGATTAATTTTTTCAAACAGGCATTTGCTCCCTTTTGGGGCTAAAAGAATTATAAAGCACGTTGCAGATCTTTTTAGCTAAAAAGTCTTTTAAAATTTGATTTCCACCGCAATGGATTACGCCAGTCAATCCATATAGTTTTTATTTGAATGAGTTCTGCTTCTTCGTAGAAATTGAAGAGATAAAGTATAAAAGGAAAAACAACCAGCAGTATAGTTTTTGCTACTAATCTAATAATCAAGGAAAGATCATTCACTAAAAATGACAAACTCACTAAAATTGCTCCTGTTACAAATATAAGTACAATTTTTTTCCACTCGTATGGGATAGGATAGTTTCTGTTTGAAAAATACCATGCACCAATAAAAAATAAAGCTTGGGATAATAAACTTGCTACTGCTGCTCCTGTAGCACCCAAATATGGAATAAGTAGTATATTTAGTATCAAATTTAAACCAGAAACAAAGCCAGTAACCATACTAATTCTTGAGGTCTTTTTTGTAATGTGTAGCCCGGTTACTACTACATCTTTTAAAGCTGCAAAGTATAAACTGAAAGCAAGTATTGGAATAACCGAAAATGAGGACCAATAAAAAGTACTGCTGGTAAAAACCTTGATTGCCTCTTTACTGAATAAAGAAACACCAATAATGCAAAACATCATACCAAATCCATAGTAAGTCATTGTTTTGGTATAAAAACGGGTGCTGTCTTTATCGTTGATTTTCCGAAATATTAAAGGGGTAAGTGCCATACTCACTGACCCTATTACAAATACTTTTATAGTAGAAGATATTTTGTATCCCAACGAGTATAGGCCTACTTCTTCTAAACCTGACATTGAGTTAAGAACAAATCTATCGAGTACGTTAATACTTGCAGCAGAGATCCCGGCAATCATCATAGAGAAACCATAACCTAACATCTCAGTAAAAACGGCTAAATGGATTTTAAGGATAGAATTTTTATAAAAATAAGGTATTAAAAATACCAAATACGTGATAAAGCCGGCTATTTGCCCATAGTAGATTGCTAAGATTCCGTATCTACACCAAAGTAAGAAGTATAAAGTTGTGAGAAGTGTTACTATTAATTTTAAAATATTGCTGGAAGTAAAAAAGGCGGCTCGGTTCTGAAGTCTCATTAAAGTTGCAGGAACTTGACTTAAAGCCTGAAGGCCAGTAGAAATGATAGTTAGTACTAAGACATTTTGATATTTTTGAGTCGAGAAAAAGGCACTCGTTAAGTATTCTTTCCAATAAAATGTGATCATTAATATCATCACTACCATTAAAAAACAGGTAAGTAGAATAGTAAAGAAGGTAGATTTTTGTTCCTCTCTGCTCTGCTCGTAAAACCATCTGAACATTGCGTTATAAAGTCCTAAGCCCATTATAGAAACCACAATCTGATTAATGGCTTCTAGAACTCCGAGTGCTCCATAATCTCGTACACTTAAGTATTGAGGATCTGTTAAAAACGGAATAAGAATAAATCCAATTAATTTTACAGAGATATTACCTATTCCATAAATGGCAGAATTTTTAACAGTTTCTTTTACGTATTTGAGCAATTACTTTTTTTAAAAGATGATTTTTTTACGAACTGAATATAATATATATCTGGAAAGTGTACGAAGTATACGAGCCTGAGCTCAACGCATATATTGATTTCTGATCTATAAACTTTTCCTGTAAGCCTACTGAAATTGGAGGAACAGTATAAGCCAATTTAACCAGCAACTTTTTTGTAGACTTCCAGAATTTTTTTCTTTTTTTCCAAAGCAGGGAATTTATTTTGAATGAACTTTCGGATTCTGCCTGAGTTGGTGTCTGGCAATTTATCTATCATATTTCTTATCGCATTTGCAAGTTGAATATGATTTGCCGGTTCAACCAATAAGCCGTTTTCCTTTTCGATAATTGATTCAGGCCCACCAGATTTTGTGGAGATTACAGGCAGCCCACAAGCGTTTGCTTCTATGATTGAAAGCCCAAACCCTTCTTTTAAACTTGGAAGAACTGCAAAACTAGCTTGCATATAAGTTTGCCTGATAGTTTCCCGACTTGATTCACCTTTAAATACGATCTTTATTGTGTTTGGCAGCTTCTCAATTTCTTTTTCAACCTGCACTTTATAATCCTGATCTGCTTCAATACTGAATATGGTTAATTCTATTGGTCCACTATATTCAAGCTTGTTTAAAGCTTTGATTAAATAAAGAATTCCCTTGATTGGTTTTAAGCTCGCAACGGTAATTATTTTTATGCACTCGTTTTTTTTGTCATTTATTAAGAGTGTTTCAAGCCAAAAAGGATCTATTGCATGTGGGATAGGATAAATTTTCTCAGAAAGTTCCGGAAATATTCTAACGATGTCTGTTTTTAAAGCGTTGCTTACAGTTACAACGGCTGAGGCATTGGTCAACGTATTTTTAATGACAGGTAACCATTTTTGGTTATTCTTGTAAAGGTTCCAATCACTACCATGAATTGTAATTACGCTTGGTTTTTTTAAGTAAGGTACTGCAAGGCCTGATGGAACCAAGAAATGAGCATGGACCAAATCATATTCTGAAAAATTAATATGGTTCTTTAATTTCTTAGAAATGTAGAAGCCTTTTTTGAGCTTAATTTTTTGAATTGGCAGGGAGAAGTAGCCAAGTTTTTCAATCCCAAATTTGTTTTCACCCAAAAGGTGATTTTGTTTCACATTTTCAAGATAAGTGTTAACGAGTAATACTTTAAAAGAAGCTTCATTATTTAAAAGTAATAATTCATCCTGTACAAATATTGCCTTAGCAGGGTGCTTTAAGTTGGGAAATGAGTGTGTAAGAATTAAGACCTTTTTCATTTCAGCAAATGTAAGGGAAAGAAAAGTCGTTTAAAAAGCTAGCTTGTTTGTTAAAGGTGATTGCACGAAAAAGAATGAATTCTTTTGGATTAAGAAGCTATCTTTGCAAACTAATTCTATTACTAAAAAGACGGTATTAAATGCGCATATTAATGCTCTTAGATCATAATTATCCACCTGACCAACGGGTTGAGAATGAAGCAGAATCCTTGGTTAAAGCCGGGATTGATGTTATGGTGTTGGCAGTTGGAGCGGATAAAAGAGAAGCAAAAAGCAGTTTTAACGGAACAACAATTTTAAGATATAAAATGCCGGTAAGGTTGAGAGAAAAACTAAGAGCAACCGTTGGTTTTTGCGATTTATATTCTGGTTTGCTTGTTCGGCAAATATTAAAAGCATATAAAGAGTCACCGTTTGATGCTATTCATGTGCACGATCTATATCTGGGAAGAGTTGGTATTAAAGTTAAAGAGAAGCTTGGTATACCATTAGTTATCGATCTTCACGAAAATTATGTGGAAGCGTTAACGCAATATGCTTGGAGTACACGTTTTCCGGGAAGTTGGCTTGTTTCTATTAAAAAATGGGAAAAACTGGAATTGAAGTGGCTTAAAAAAGCCGACCAAATTGTAGCTGTTATCAGGGAAATGAAAAACCGATACGTTGAAATGGGCTTTGATACAGAAAAAATTACTGTTATACCAAATACCCCTAACATAGATATGTTCAGGCTTTACCCTTATAAAGATGAAGTGCTGGATAAATATCCGGGGCGTAAGGTTTTGCTTTATTCTGGAGGGTTTGATCTTCATCGGGGGTTAGCCACTGCTATTAATGCGATGAAATGGGTAAAAGAAAAGCACCCGGAAACTTTGTTGGTTTTAGTTGGTGATGGCAGAAATGCAAATGAGTTAAAGAAACTTGTGGAAAAAGAAAATCTTCATGATTACGTACAATTTGAAGGATGGCAGGATCAGTCAAATATTCGTAGCTATGTAAAAAGAGCTGATATCGGGCTTATTCCGCACGTTCGTTCGGTACAAACTGATGCATCTATACCGCATAAGCTGGGTTATTACATGTCTGAAAAATTAGTTGTTGTATCGTCTAACTGCATATCATTAGAGCGAATGATTACAGAACATAATTCAGGAAAAATATTTGAATCAGAAAATGCGGAAGATCTTGCAGAGCAAATTAACTTTTTGTTAGAGAACCCAAAGATTGCTGCTGAATTAGCAGAAAAAGGCAAAAAAGCAGTTGAGAATGTATTTAACTGGAACAGTACCGTACAACCTTTAGTAAGTTATTACAAAAGCATCGAGAAAAATCAAGAGAGGTAACGGCCGATTTCAGCTGCAATTTTTTGAGAAGCATTTCCATCACCATATAAGGGCTTCCATTTAGTAGAAGGAGTAATTGCGCAAGCTTCTATTATTTTCTTTGTATCAGGCCCGGTTAATTGGTTCCAGTTTCCTTCAAGCGTTTCAACCCATTCTGTTTCTTCCCGGATTGTGATGCATTGTTTTTTCATCCAGTATGCTTCTTTTTGTAGCCCGCCTGAATCGGTTAATACTTTAAAACTATGTTTTAAGGCCACCAGCATTTCGAAGTAAGACAAAGGTTCGGCAATAAAAAGATTTGGAGGCATTTCCAATGAATCTAATGCTTTTTTATTTCGGGGATGAACGGGCCACAATACCGGATATTCCAAAGTTGAAAATGAGTTGAGGATGGAATTTAGATTTTCTTTCGAGTTCGTATTTGAAGGCCGGTGAATGGTTGCTAAATAATATTTATCATCTTTAAAAGGCAATATCTTATCCAATTCTATTTTTGATTTGGCAATTTCACTGAATTGTTGTACTGCATCATACATTACATCTCCATAGTCAAAAACACCTTCAGAAATACCTTCTTCGGCAAGTTGGTGTAACCCAATTTCAGATGAGCAAAATAAAAGGCTGGAAACGTGATCCGTAAGAACCCGATTGATTTCCTCAGGCATCTTGCGGTTAAAGCTTCTTAGCCCAGCTTCAACATGAATAACAGGTATATGCAGCTTAGAAGCTGTTAGAGCTCCTGCAAGTGTAGAATTTGTATCCCCATAAACTAAGACACCATTAGGTTTTTGATCTAAGCTGAAAATATGCTGTTCTATTTGTTTAAGCATTTCCCCTGTTTGTTCCCCATGTGAGCCGGAACCAACTTCAAGATTTACATGAGGAGCAGGGATACCCAATTCTTCCCAAAACACGGTACTCATGTTATGGTCGTAATGTTGTCCGGTATGAATAATAGTTTCTCTAATTTCCGCTTCGGCTAAAGCTTTTGAAACTACTGCTGCTTTAACAAATTGTGGCCGTGCACCTATTATAGTAAGTATTTGAATCATATAAAGTAGTAGAAGAGAAACTAAAAGGACTTTTATTGAGAGTTCAATAAAACCTGAACTTATTCTTGTTTATTAATAATACTGTTTTGATGTTTTCTTATCCGCTTAAAAGTTTCCATATCTACGGCTGGAGCTCCAAGTACTACTTTATTATCTTTGACTGAACCAGTTACAACACTTCCCAACCCTACTGTAGAATTATCGCCAATCGAAATACCATTTCTTATACTAGCAGATGGTGCGACCCAGCAATTCTCACCGATTTTAACACTACCGGCTATCATACTACAGGCAATTACCATCGAATTTTTTCCTATATGAACGTTATGGGCTATATGCACAAGATTATCTATTCGTACATTGTCTTCAATTATTGTATCGCTTAATGAGCCTCTGTCAATACATGTACAGCTTCCTATATGAACATTGTCTTTTATTATTACTTTCCCGAAATGGCGTATTTGTTCATACTCTTTTGTTTCATTATTCAGCACATAGCCAAATCCGGTACCGCCAATTACAGAGTTTGATTTAATTATAGCGTTATTGCCAACAATGCTGTTATAGTGGAGTACACTATTTGCTCCAATAACACATTTTTCTCCTAGCTTTACATTTTTTTCAATAATTACATTCGGGCCAATTTTTATTTTTTTTGGAATCTGAACAGTTGGGTCAATTACTGCAGAAGGATGTATGTCTGTTTCAAACTCATTTTTTATAAAGAATGCTTTGATACATTCATTAGTTATTTTTTTGGGATCATCAGTGATTACATAAGCCGTTTTATTTTTAGGCAATGTTTTCTTAAAAGACTCAAACAATGCTCGCTCTATAATCAAAAAACCAGCTTTACAACCTTCAATAAGATCAGAGTAATTATCCTTTAGTTTAGAACTTATAAAAGTAAATTGATTAGGCTGGGCATCAGAAATTTGTCTGGGAGAATAAATCAATTGATCTGGATTGGAATTGTTCTCGAATACCTCGCATCCCTGATCCTGACAAAAACTAAGTAAGGTTTTTATATTAGTCATACGGTTTTACTTTTCGACCCATCGAATCAGCTCAAAAGATTCAGCAAAATCGTGCTTAATTTGTGTACCTCTTAACTTGGCTAGGGCATCAAGAAATTCAATATTGCTGTATGGCCTGTGCGCTTGCGATTTGTAGAGTTTTAAGGCTTTTTTCTTTTTGTCCATTTGTTCTTTTGTCAACGAAACATACACATAAGAATGAAATCCAAAGTTGTTCCAAGGCATTTCATAGCCTAATAAGCTACTGTATTTAAAAGCTCTCACACCTTCATTATAAATGGTTTGATGATCTTGATGAATATCACTTGAACTGGGCATAAATACTAAATCGGGATCAATCTTCTTATTTAGTACAACCATTTCTTCGAGAATATCTTGCCGAAGAGTCGGAAATAGACGAACCTCGAAATCGTAAGCATGGATATTTTCTTTTGCGATATCCAGAAATTCTAAAGAGGTATATAATTCTTGTTCAAGAACTCCAACTTCGAACCCTTGTGGAGTAGATTTTTCGCACATACTAAAAACTGCAACATGAATATCTTTTCCCATCTCTTTTAACTTTGCAATTGTTCCACCAAGTCCGAATTCTGCATCATCAATATGAGGGGCAAGTATGAGTACCGTGTCTTTTTTTTCAAACATAATTAAATAGTTTCAATAAGTTTTATAAGTTCTTTAGTAGTGCTCTTTCTGCTAAATTGCTCAATTTCAGTTACTTTATTTTGCAGTGGTTTTTTTTGTTGCCAGGAGGAATACACCTTTTCGATAAATGTACAGCTTTCATCAATTTTTGTTTTCTCATAAACCGCACCATAATCTATGTTTGACAATAAGGAAGCAGCATCTCCTTCTGGATCACCCAGGCAAAGAATGGGATTACCAGTTGCAATATACTCCATTAATTTACCTGATATCAGAGTTTTAGAATGGTTTGTTTCTGCAAAAAGATTGAGGAGTAAATGAGCGCTTTTCATGATAGCCAGAGCTTCACCATGTGTTACCCTGCCGGTAAAGATGAAAGATATATTTTTAAACTCATTTTCAAATTCGTTGCGAATTACCTCTGATATATCACCAACAAAATAGAATTGGATATGAGTGTTTTCTAAAACTTTGTCTAGTCCAAGAAGAATTTTTTTTAGTGCCAAATAAGGTTGATGTACCTCAAGCATTCCAACATATGCAAGGGTAAAAGTATCAAATTCTTTTTTCTGTGCAGAATCGATAGCATTATTGTCAAAGCCGTTATAGATATAGCTAAACTTAGAGGTTTGGTTAGGGATTTTAGAAGCCAGTAAATTCATGATCGATGGCCCTATAGTTAGTACTTTATCTGCTTTACCTAACACAGAATATTCTAAGTCGGTATCCTTTTTTTGAGTTTTTTTACTTCTTGGAAGGTCACTATTATAAAAAATCTCTGACCAAGGGTCTCTAAGATCGGCCATCCATTTAATATCAAATCTCTTTTTCAATTCCAATCCTATTAAATGAGTAGAATGAGGAGGGCCGGTTGTTACTATCAATTCGGGCTTCTCTTTTTTGATTATGGAAACAGCTTTTTTGGTCGCAAAAAAATTCCAACCAACCCTTGCATCAGGAATAAACCAATTACCCCTTATGTATTTGGATGTTTTGGAGAAAAAATTTTGGTCATTGTCACCTACTGTTCCTTGAGGAATTCCTTTACTTGAGTTACCGGTTTTTAAAAACGAGTATAGCTTTAAAAGCTCGAAGGTACGCGTACTATAAGTTTTGATACCCCTGACTTTTTCTAAAAAAGAAGTATCCAGGGTTTTGTATGATGCGGATTTTGGATGAACAGTAAGTACAATCGGTTCGTAGTTGGATAATTCCTTTAAATATTTTGTAAAGTACATCCACCTTTGCACACCAGAGCCGCCACTGGGCGGCCAGTAATAGGTGATTATTAAAACCTTTTTTTTGTCACTCAATGTGCTCAGTTTCTTTTCTGAAAAAGGTAAATCCGAAAAGTAGTGCCAACCCAATTTGTGCTGCTAAAGAAACCCAATTTAATGTAACTCCAAGAGAATATGACTGGGGCGCAAACGTCAGCTCTAATTCGTGATTTCCGGCAGGTATTTCCATGCCTCTTAAAACATAATTGGTTTTGTAAATAGGGATTTCTTCTCCGTTTAATGTAGCAACCCAGCCTGCAGGGTAATAGATTTCGCTAAGTACGAGAAAGCCCGGTTCAGAGCGTTTTATAGACATTGAGATCTCGGCTCCTGTATAATTCGTAACAATTACAGACGATAAACTATCTGAAACGGTATTGATTCTGTCGGAAGTTTCGACAACGGCAACGGTAGAATAATCCACATTTTCGCGATCTACAAAATTGTAAGCTTCTGTGGCTGTGCCTGCATATACTAATGAATCTACGAAAAAAGCTTTTGGCAGGAGCTTTTGATTCTCATAAACCGTTCCTGAAGTTCCACTAAAAACGGGTTCAAGACCGGGTACTTGTAACCCTTGTTGGTAGTTGATGTATTTAATATTTAAAGCTCCAAGCAGATCAATATTTAAGCCTCCCTGTCCTTTATAAAGAGGGCCTCCATTTGTTTGAAGATCGGCTACTATACTCAGCTTTGCTCCGGTGTATCCTCCAATAGTTGGGTAGAAGTAAGAAGGAGTGGCATTGCTAAATGGCCCTGACAGAAGAGGAAAAACCCGGTATCTGTATGCGCCATTTTCAGAAAAGATATTGTCTAAAATATATTGATCGATATCTCTTTTTTGTGTGTTCAGATATCGCTCCGGGCTTACGTTCGCATTTACAATTAAACGGTCGGGTATATACCTTTTTCCTACACTAACCATATCAAAAGCAGCCACAACAATAAGCCCAAGCAAAGCAATAGTAAGTGAGATTTTCTTTTTAAGTAAAAACCAGATTAAAGAACAGATAATCACAAGAAAAAGCCCAAGCCTGAACAAATCTTTATTTGCTGCTTCTAAGCGGTCGGGTACTAAATTCTGTTGTACATAATTAACTGCTTGCTGTTGAACCTGTGGGTTTTGAGGGCTCACCTGATTTTGACGCGCAATTTGTTGGGCTATGCTTTGAATCTCTTCCGGTTTTGAGAAATCCATTGACTTAACCTGAATAAAAGCGAATACAAAAATGGCGAGTGTTATTCCTAAAGGAAGATAAAGTGGTTTTAAGCCAGAAGATTTTTCTTTTATAAAGTTAATAAGCCATTCCAAACCAAAAATAGCTGCCACTGTGTAGCAAAAAGAAGTGAGCACCAGCCATGTTTCAGGAGCTCTGAATTTGTTAAAAAGCGGTATGTAATCGAAGGCCAGCTCATTAATAAAAGCCAGATTTTCTCCCCAAGAGAAAAATAATGCAAGAGTACCGGTACCAAAGAATACATACATAATTGTGCCTTTTTGCCTGAACAAAGCAATTAGCAATAAGGGGAGAGTTAAAGCCCCAAGGTAGTGCGGCCCTGAAGTAACCGATTTCGGGCCAAAGTAAGCGGGAGATGCACCTCCAAAAATCTCAGGGATAATGAGAGTTAAAGATTCCCGAATACCTTGCGACCATGCGAAAGCGTAACTTGTTGAAAGTCCTTTTGAGCCATCAAGAGCAGAACCGCCCCGAATACTGTATTGCGAATATTCTTGTAGTGTTAAAAAACTTTGTGCATGGCCTAAAACCCCAATAATACCTCCAAGTATTAGCAGCCCCGTAATAAGGCCAAATTGCCGGTATTCTTTATTCTTAATCTGTTTCCAGGAATCGGCAACCCAAAGAAACCCTAACAAATACATAAAGTAGTAAGTGATTTGGGGATGCCCGGCCCTTACTTCAAGAGCCATTGCAACTGTAAAGAGCAGCAGTCCTCCCATTTTTTTCTCAGAACGGGTAAGTTTCCAATACCCTGCTAAAATCCAGGGGGCATAAGCCAATGAAGCAAACTTTGTTACATGCCCTGCTCCAATAATGATCGGAAAGTATGTGGTTAGCGAATAAAGTAAACTTCCGATTACTGCAGAAAGTGGCCTGAAACCAAGTAGAATAAGGAAAAAGTACATCCCTGTTAACATTACCCAGTAAGGGAAAGCCGGATATATTTTATGGAAGATTCCGCCGATCCGGTCAAGATTGGGAATTTCATTCTTTACAGACACTACAAATGCAGGCATTCCCATGTACATGTTTTCTACCCAAAGCGGTTCTTTATCATATTTTTCGCGGTATTCAATGACAGACTCAGCACCTGCTCTCCATTGTGTGGTGTCATGCCTTTGTAGTTCTTTGCCGCCGATGGTAGTAGCGGTAAACAGGAAAAAAGGGATTAAAAAAAGAATAGCGAGCGCAATTATATGCTGTTTCCACTCTGCAAGATTATAGAAAAAGCCTTCCGACAGTTCTTGGATAGATTCTTTAGGCATAGATTTACTCAATTACTTTAGGAACCCGAAAATAATCAGAATCTGCATCAGGGGCATTTTTAAGAGCGTCCTCGTGAGACAGAGGTTCTTTAGCTTCATCCTCTCTGAAACGGCTTTCCAGGTCGATTACGTGATTAAGCGGTTCTACATTACTGGTGTCAACTTCGTTTAATTGTTCCATATACTCAAGGATACTATTCATATCCTTAGCATACATTTTTGCCTCCTCATTAGTTACCTGAAGCCGGGCCAGGTTAGCAATATATTGGACATCTTTTTCTGATACGGACATTAGAGTATGTTAAAATTGAAAAAGTTGAATTTAAGAAAGATTAAGTGAAAGGTTAATTCTATATTCAAAAAAAGGGCTTTGCTCGGGATATTATTGAAATTATATTCTTTTTTGGTGAGCCAATTAAACTAACCATGATTAAGCAGAAGATAACTATACAAAATTCATCGGGGTTACACGCCCGGCCTTCAGCAGCATTGGTTAAAACTGCGAGCAGGTTTAAGGCCGATTTTTATATTCATATGTATGGTTACAGGGTAAATGGTAAAAGTATTTTGGGGGTTATGACACTTGCGGCAGAACATGGAGCTGAACTTGAACTCGAATTTGATGGAGCGGATGAAAAAGAAGCCATGAAAACCATTACAGAGCTAATTGAGAACAAATTTGGCTTTGAGGATGAATGAACCAAATGCAGGCACATCTAAAACAATAAAAGGCATACCAGCAAGCCCGGGCATTGCAATAGGGAAAGTAGTTTGTGTAGATAATAAACGAAGAAAAGTATTACCAAGGTCAATTCAGGCATCAGAAATTGAATCTCAATTAGCTCAGTTCCAACGTGCGCGTGATACAATAGTGGCAGAATTGGGTGATATGCTGAACTATCTGAAAACAGAATCGTCCGCTATAATCGAAACACAAAAGCAGATTGTTATAGACATTGAAATTGAAAAGAGAGTATCGGCTGCAATAAGAGAAGAACTGCTGTCTTGTGATTTTGCAGTATATCGTACATTCTGTGATTTTATCGAACGCCTTAAAGAAAGCGGGTCAGAGCTTTTTCAGCAGCGTATTATTGATCTGGAAAATCTGAAAGATCGTTTTATCGATGTAATCTGTGGCAACGAAGCTAGCCTTGAAATTGAGGCGGGAACCATTTTGGTTACTAAAGAACTAAGCCCTACCGAATTAGTCTCTCTTCACGAAAAAGGATTGAGCGGGCTGGTGATGGAGAAAGGCGGCGTAACTTCTCATGCAGTTTTAATTGCACAATCATTAGATATTCCATGTGTGGTAAATGCCAAAGATGCTATTAAACGTGCCGCCAACGAAAAAGCAGTACTTAATGGGCGTGAAGGAATATTGATTCTTGAGCCTGGCAAGAATGAATTGAAGGTGTATCAAACAAAACTCAGGAAGCTTAAGAAAACGCAAAAAAGGTTACTCAAAAACATCTCAGAACCTTCGGTATCAAAATCAGGGACAGAGTTTCTACTGGCAGCTAATATAGAATTTGAATCAGAAATTAAGTTCCTTAAAAAATACAACGCCGGACATATAGGGTTGTTAAGAACCGAAGGCCTTTTGTTCAGCAACAAGATTAGCTATGAAGAACAAACCGGGTTTTATGAATCGGTACTTAAAGGTGTAGATGGTACCGTTACTTTTCGGCTTTTTGATGTAGGTGGTGATAAGCTTAATGCAAAACTTCCGCAGGAAGCAAACCCGTTTTTGGGTTGGCGGGGTATCCGCATGCTGTTAGACGAAGAGAATTTACTCGAAAACCAGTTAAAAGCTATTTTAACATGCGCAGGTAAAAATAAAGGAAGGGTTAAAATATTGATCCCGATGATTTCCATACTGGAAGAAGTGCGTGCCGTTAAAAACGTGGTTCAAAGAATTCAAAACGAGCTTTCGGAGTCGGGCACAGAGATTGACGAACATGTTGCGATTGGAGCAATGATTGAAGTGCCAGGTGCAGCATTACATGCAGAGCAGCTCGCAGCAGAATTGGATTTTATGAGTATCGGTACCAACGATCTTACCCAATACACATTAGCCGTTGATCGGGGAAACGAAAAAATAAGTGGTCTTTATCAGCAGCAGCATCCATCCATATGGAAACTGATCAAAGCTACCGCTGAAGCGGCACATAAAGTAAATACTGAATTAGCGGTTTGCGGCGAACTTGCAGGAGATGTGCTTGGTGCTTGCGGGCTTTTTGGAATGGGGATAAAAAACCTGAGTATGATTGCCAGTTCAATTCCAAAAGTTAAAGAAGAACTTATCAGCCATACTGATGAAGAATTTAAACAGTTTGCCGATATTTGTATATCAGCGGCTACTACAACACAAATAAAAGAAGCATTCGAAGATTGGAGAATTCATTAGATGAATATTACACAAGAAGAAATAAAAAAAATTGATTCGGAAAATATGTGGGGGCTAATAAGCGGCTTCCCCGATCACTGGAAACAAGTGATGGAATTGACAAATGGCGTTGAACTAACCATAGAGCCCGGCCGGATAAAGAACATTTGTTTTGCAGGGATGGGTGGTTCTGCCATAGGTGCTGATTTAATTCGTGCGTACTCACTTAAATCCTGCCCACATCCTGTACAGGTTGTTCGCCATTACGATATCCCCGATTACATCAATGAAAATACGCTATTCATTGCCTGCAGTTTTTCGGGGAATACAGAGGAAACTCTTTCGGCACTTTCATCAGCGATGCAAAAAGGAGCTCAGATTATAGGAGTTACATCAGGCGGCGAGTTAAAAAAAAGAGCCATTACCAATGGATTTGATTACATCCAAATTCCGGGAGGAATGCCCCCGCGTGCAGCTTTGGCGTATAGTTTTGTCCCGTTATTCAGAATTTTCCAGTCGCTTGGGTATTTGGATGAAGGGGATGAAGCATTGGACGAAACCTACACACTGCTTAAGGATGGAGTAACTAACTTCCAGGACCTTACAGGTAACGATACTTTGGCAATGGCGGAAGAAATAAATGGATCGTTACCGATTATATACAGCGATTCGCAAATGATGGAGCCTGTAAACTTACGCTGGAGAGGCCAGATCGAAGAGAATTCAAAAATGCTCGCCTATGGAAACCTGATCCCTGAAATGAACCACAATGAAATTGTTGGCTGGGAACACACGGCCCATTTAACGGGACGCCTTACCGTAATTATGCTCAAAGACAAGGATGACAACCCAAGAGTAACCCGGCGGATGGAAATTGTTAAAGAACTGGTTATGGATCAGGCATTATCGGTAATAGAAGTTTCTACCATTGGGAGTTGCCGGCTTGCCAGGCTTTTTTCTTTGGTACAATTTGCTGATTGGATTAGCATGTATCTTGCTGTGATGAATGGAATCGACCCGACTCCCATCGCAAAAATTGATATTCTGAAGAGTAAGCTGGCGGAGGTTTAAGATGAAGAAACAATTAAGCTTTGTTTGATACAGATTATTTTGAACAGCATTTGGCTGCGTCGTGGTTGGGGCGCAGCTTTTTCTTTTTTGATGAACTTGAATCAACGAATACCTATGCAAAGAAGTTGAATGATCCGGTTTCAGGAACACTTGTTCTGGCCGATGATCAAACTGCGGGCAGAGGACAGCATAGCAGAAAATGGCTGACTACTGCTGCAGACAATCTTACCTTCAGCCTGATATTTACCCCATCGCTGGCAGACCGGGTAACTTTGCTAACATTAGCCTGTGCTTCTGCTATTGAAGATGTACTTCGAACATTTGATAAGGCTTCTGACTTTAGCCTAAAGTGGCCAAATGATGTGTATTGCAATGGTAAAAAAATAGCCGGGTTGTTAACCGAAGTAATTTTTAACGGAAATAAAGTTGACCGCATAATTGCAGGGATCGGGTTGAATATTAACCAACGTAAGTTTGAGGGTGAATTAGAAGAAACAGCTATATCGTTAGCTTTGGCAACAGGCAAGCAGGTATCCAGGGAGCAGTTTCTGGCAGATCTTTTAGTGCGGCTGGAATACAATTATCAAAGATGGTTGAATGCCAGCGCAGATTTGGTGAAAGAGATCAACCCAAAAATTCAGGGTTATGGAAAGTGGGTAACGTTAGAAGTGGAAGGCAAAAAAATGCCTGAAAAGAGAAAATTTCTGGGAATGAACGAACAGGGCGCACTCCAGGCATTGAATAAAGAATTAGAAGTGAGTACGTTCGCTTATGAACAAGTCCGTATCAAACTTGATTGAAGCCACGGTTTCTGAGAAAACAGCGGTTTTTTTTTCCGGGACACCTACATTGATTGCCGGAGTAAGCGGGGGAGCAGACTCAATGGCTCTGTTATATTTGCTTTGGCAGTTAAAGGTGGATGTATTTGTAGTTCATATCAATTATGGATTACGGGGAGATGAATCGGATAGCGATCAGGAGTTGGTAGAGCAAATGGCATTTCAATGGGGGTTTGAATGCTGCTCCGTTCGATTGAACGCGGAAGAAGCTAACCGGGAAAATTTTCAAAAATGGGCCCGGGACGAACGCTATCGGATATTTAATGAATTTTATCATGAATTAAATGCCGATGCCATTGTGGTTGCACATCACCGGGATGACCAGATAGAAACCATTATCCAGAAAGTATTCAGGGGAAGCGGAGTTGATGCCTGGAAAGGCATGAGCCATTTTGATGGAAAGATATTCCGGCCGTTACTGGAAATCACGAAAGCAGAAATTTTGCAGTACTGTGAAATCAAAGCCATTCCATTTCGATTAGACTCCGGCAACCTGAGATCTGAGTATGCGCGGAATTTTATTCGCAACGAACTCTCATCAGAAATGGATCGTCTGTTTCCGGGTTGGAAGGAAAATATACTTCGGCTGGGAGAATTCGGAACGGCTGCTGATGAAGCAATTACACAACTTTCTAAAAGCTGCTTCGATGATAAACAATTGAGCATAAAGCTTCTGAGAGACCTAAACGAGCCGTTGAAAAAAGCTGTTTTAAAGAAGTTTCTGGAGCAGTTTACAGCATCTGTTTCCAGAGGGGTTGTTGAGGAAAGCTATGCCCTGATGAAAGCTCAAACCGGCGCGAAACTTCAACTTTCAAAGAAAATGTGCCTGGTAAAAGACAGGGATTTTATCAGAGTTTCTGGTAACAATGAATTTGAAAGTGCCAGGCTGACAAAACAGAAACTGGCAAAAGGTATATCAGCTTCAGGTTTTACATTCTATGTAACAGATCAACCTGAGGCCGATCTTTATATCGATGCAGATGTATTACAATACCCTTTAACGTTAAGAACCTGGAAGCACGGGGATATTTTCCAGCCTTTGGGAATGCAGGGTTCTCAAAAAATTTCGGATCATCTGACAAATCGAAAAGTGCTTTCATCAGTGAAAAAAGAATCGTTAGTAGTTGAAGACCGGAAAGGGGTGATTGCAGTTGTACTGTTTGAGAGTGCAGCTAACAAGGCGGGAAGCATTTCAGAAATTTGTAAAGCAACCGATACAACAAAGCAATATCTTTGCATCTCAAAAAATGGATACGCATGAGTTTTTATTTACCGGATACAGTTAATTGCAAAGGAGACATTTTTAAAGTCTTCATCACCAAAGAAGAAATTGAAGCAAGAGTTTCTTTACTGGGGGAGAAGCTGGACAAAGATTTTGATGGTAAGAAACCCATTTTCATTGGCATTTTGAATGGGGCATTTATTTTTTTGGCAGATCTTATGCGCAATGTATCTATTCCCTGCGAAGTCGATTTTATGAAACTTTCCAGCTATGGCGATGAAAAAGTTTCGTCAGGCCAGGTAACCGAGCTCAAAGAAATTGATGCCAAACTAAAAGGCAGGCATGTGATATTAGTGGAAGACATTGTGGACACCGGGCTTTCAATGAAGTACATGGTTGATAGAATGAAAAGTTATGAACCTGCTTCAGTTTCGGTAATCACACTGCTTCACAAAAAAGATGCTACAGTTCACGATGTGCAGATTGATTATGTAGGTTTCGAGATTCCAACAAAATTTGTATTAGGGTATGGGCTTGATTATGCCCAGGAAGGCAGAAACCTAGCCCAAATTTATATTTTAGATGATTAATGAATCCAGGCTCCTCATAAAGACTCTTTGCTCTGGATGACGAGGAAAAGTCACTCAGAGCGTAAGCGATGAGTCCTCCCAAACAGAATTTGGTGAGATCAGGGCTGTGTGGATCCTTCTCCCGACAGCTGTCGGGATCTGGATGACTCGTTGATCGGGTTCGGTTCCAGTCACTCAGAGCGTAAGCGATGAGTCTTCCCGGCAGAGAATCCAACCAGGACAAAATTGTGCAGATTCTTCACTCCGTTCAGAATGACAAAGTCACTCCGAGGGGTCTTCCGAAGGAATGCCTTTGGCAGAAGAGTCTTCCCAAACAGGATTTGGCAAGAACAGGGTTGTGCAGATCCATCGCTCCGCTCTGGATGACTTTTATGGCTGCGGGTTATTTCAAAGAGCCCTCTCCCCTTTGCTAAGGGGAGGGTCGGGGTGGGGTCAAAAAAACGCTGTACGATTATGCCAGCCTAAACAAATAAACCATTGATTAGGCTTGGTAACTAACGTATATTTGTTGCCCTTTTAAGGAGAGGTGGCTGAGTGGCTGAAAGCGCTCCCCTGCTAAGGGAGTTTATATGGAAACATGTAACGAGGGTTCGAATCCCTCCCTCTCCGCTCAACTGCTCCCGATCCCGAAAGCATTTGGGATTCGTTGAGCAGGCTGCCGAAGAAAAGCCAATGTAAAGTTAATCCCTTATGCAGTTTTGTGTAAGGGATTTTTTTATTCCCTTTGTTTTCTCATTTTACGATCAATTGAAATGAGAGTATGCTTGCTTATTTGATTGGAATTCTTGCCTTTTTTCAGGTTCAGAATTTTGACATAGATTATTACAACACCCAAAAAGGCCTTTCCAATAACATTGTGTACGATGTTCATCAAGACCAACAAGGCTTTATATGGATAGCCACCGAAAACGGATTAAACCAGTTTGATGGCTATGAGTTCAAGACCTTTTATTACTCTGAGGGCAATCCCCGGACCATTTCCAGCAATATTGTTCGGTCCATGTATGAAAGCAAAGACGGAAAGCTTTGGATTGGTACACGCCGGGCTATTAATATGTTTGATAAAAAAACAGAAACTTTTACCCGGTTTCCAATTCACGATTCTTTACGCATTCCCTTTGAAGTAGCAATTTTAAGAGCAGATACTGAAGAACGGCTTTGGAGTGTATTAGGATCAAAGCTCGTTTTTTTTGATACAAAAAAGCAGGTTTATGACAAAGTTGAACTTTCCTTTTTTCCTTACCGCTATGTAGTGGATGCTAACGATGTTATCTGGATATCCGGTGATGATGGTGAATTCTATACCTATGATATTCGAACTAAAGATCTGATACAGATTGGCCAAAATAGTACAGATATCAATCTTTCTTTCTTTTTGTCGGGGGATAAAAAATCCATTTTCTACAATTCAATAGGTAAAAAAATCGACATAGAGAATTGGGAAGAAATCTTTTTGCCAAATAAAGATGCCAAGGCATACCGGTTTTACGAAGACTCGAAAGGAAGAAGATGGTTCGGCTCAAAAGAGCAATTGTATATGCAGAAAAAGGCTGGAGAGCCATTAATTGAGATTGATTTAAGTGAAAACCCTGAACCAATCTTGTCGAATATAAAAGCAATAACAGAAGATAGATCGGGGGGTATTTGGGTTGGGACAGTAGATGGCTTGTATCGAATTAAAAACAAAGAGAAAAACTTCCAACAGCTAATCCGGGATACCGGCCGGCAAACTGCCATGGCGATTGAAGAAATCAATAACACATGGTGGGTAAATTATTTTTCGAAAGGCTTAAGCAAGTATCAGTTCAATAACTCAGGGGCACTGATTTCATCATCGGCTATTAATTTGAAAGGCGGAGTGAATCAGATATGGGATATCCAACCGGTAGGCGATGATAAAATATGGCTGGCTACCGAGCATGGTTTGTTTGAAATGGATACATCCACATCAGAGATATCCAAAATGGAAGTTTTTAAGGAAGAAAAAGAGGATGAAGTTTTCTTCATCATAAGCGAAGCAGATAATAACACATATTGGGCCGGCGGCTACAGTGTGCTTCTTAAATTATCTGCAAAAACCGGAGAGGTTTTGGAGCAGTTCGGTATCTTTGATGGATACAAAGGGTTATTGATACAGGATATTATTTCTGTGGATGGTGGTTTATTGGTGGCGGCTGAAAAATATGGTTTGTTCTTTTATTCAGCAGAGCAAGGATTAAGAAAAAAATGGAAAACAAACGACATTCCGCAGCAATTGGATCAAACTTCGATTTGGGATATGTATCAGGCTAAAGATAAAACACTGTGGTTTGGTGGGAATAGCGGATTGTACAGTATCAGTTCTCAAAAAGAATTCTTAAATCCTTTGAAAGCAAACATAGGAAAGAATATGATTGTTTTCAGTATAACAGAGGATAGAAATCAATTACTTTGGCTGGGTACTGATAAAGGCTTGGTGAGTTATAATCCAAATACTGAAGAATTCAGAGTTTTTGATTCGGATGATGGTTTCGAAAACCCTGAGTTTAACCGCCGTTCTATATTTACTTCAAAAAATGGAAAGGTAGTGGCTGGTGGAATGAGCGGGGTTATCTATTTCGATCCGGAGGAAATCAATATTAATCAAAACGAACCGGAAGTCTGGGTTACAGGTTTCAGTATCATTACCCCGGATTCTGCTAAAAAACTAACCGTTCACGAAATTGAAGAAGTGAACCTGAACTGGCAACAAAATACGTTTGAGATTAATTTCACAGCATTGAATTATACAAATCCGTCTCAAAATCAGTATAAATACAAATTAGAAAACTATGATCCGGACTGGGTGTCTCCGGAAAATTCCAGGCTGGCCCGCTATGTTCGGGTTCCGGCGGGTGAGTACACATTCAAAGTAATCGCATCAAATAACGATGGCATTTGGAATGAAACCGGCGATTCTATCAAAATAACAATCAGCCCGCCCTTTTGGCAAACCATCTGGTTCCGGTTGATGGTGATCGTGTGTGTATTTGCAATAGTATGGATGTTATATCGCTTCAGAGTTCGGCAGTTGTTAGAAGTAGAACGGGTTCGCCTGCGGATAGCGGGAGATTTGCATGACGAAATAGGAAGTGGTTTAAGCGGGATAGCACTTACCGGAGATTTGCTCCAAAACCAGGCAAAGGAAGGAACCCCAAAACCGGAAATGATCCAAAAAATCAGTGGAAATGCCCGCAGCCTTGCTTCTTCGTTAGATTCTATTGTGTGGCTGATCGATCCGAATAAAGAATCATTGCTGGATTTACTTATTAAGTGCAAACGTGCAGCGCGCGATCTGCTTCCAAACCTTGAACTCGTTATTAAAGATGAAATTCCGGAAAGCCTTCATAAAAAAGAATTGTCTTCAGAAATAAGAAGAGGTTTTTATCTGATCTTTAAAGAAGCCGTTCATAACATTTATAAACATGCTAAGGCCGAAGAAGTACGGATCGGGTTTTATATAGAAAGCGGAAAACTCACTATTTGTGTAAAGGATGATGGTATTGGTTTTGACGAAGAAAAAGTGCTGAAAGGAAAAGGCATTGAAAATCTTCGAAAAAGAGCAAAGGAAATGAAAGCAACGTTAAAGTTGGATGCAAGAGAAGCAAACGGTACCTCGGTAATCATCCAAAAAGCACTACCGTAATTTCGGGATGGAGTTTAGTATATAAGATTGCTTATTTAATTATATGAGTAAAAAAAAGCACAGTGTTTGGATTGTAGAAGACGATCTCTTTTTCAGAGAGTCACTGGAAGGACTGATACAGGCTCAGAATAATCTTGAACTCACATTGTCTGAAACTTCTGTGGAAGATGTGTTCGCCTGTCTTTTAACCGGCAACTCACCGGATATTATTTTACATGACATTGGCCTGCCCGGCATGTCTGGCATTGAAGCAATCCCGTATTACAAAAAACAATTCCCGGAAGTATTAATCGTAATGTTAACCATCTTTGAAGAAGACGAGCAGGTTTTTGAATCCATAAAAGCAGGAGCGGATGGATATCTTCTGAAAAGAACTCCGGGAGATGATCTGATTAAGGGAATTCAGGAAGTGCTTTCAGGCGGGGCACCTATGTCTCCGGGTATCGCCAAAAAAGTAATGGAAATGCTTGCTCATGGCGGGCCTAAAAAAAAATCCAACCTTACACCCAGAGAAACAGAAGTGCTAACACTGTTAGTAGATGGGTTAACAATGGATATGGTTTCAACGAAACTTAAAATTTCCCCGGGAACGGTAGATTCCCACATCAAGCACATTTATAAAAAGCTCCAGGTGCATAACCGAGCTGAAGTGGTTTCAAAAGCCATTAAAGACCGGCTTGTTTAGGATATAGATACTCCTCGTTCCGAAGCCCCGAAGGGATTCATTAAAATAACCCGCTACTACATTAAAAAGTCACTCAGAGTGGAGCGAAGGATCCACCCGGGGATTGCTTCGTCGAATTTTATTGATGTCTTAGCGTAACCCAGTCTCCTCGCAAAGACTGCCTTTCCTGTAATAGCTTTTCCGGGTCATTACGAGGAGTACGTTAGTTATTTAGGGTTGAGGGTTTTATCGACGAAGTAATCCCCTCGATAGCGCACTGTTGAATGAATAGAAATTGTTTCTTTCTCTGACCCATTTTTCTTGCAGGCAGAACTGCTTTTTTCGTCAGGGATTTTTTTTGGGAAGGCCTGGGCTTTATGAGGAGCGACGAACTGAACTCCTTGCTTGTTTATGTACCAGATAGTGTCAATGCCATAAACAAGACAGGGACTTTAGTCCCGAAGAGATTTTGGCACACAGGCTTGTACGGTGGACAGACTCACCCCACGCTTTAAAACCTCTTCTATAATTGTGCAAATTCTTCTCTCGGCCATAAATCGAGTAGGGAATTGGGCTGTGCAGATCCATCGCTTCGCTCTGGATGATGAGGAAAAGTCACTCCGAGGCATCGAGGAGTCTGCCTGGCCATAAAATCGAGTAGGGAATTGGATTGGGAGAAGAGTCTTCCCAAACAGGATTTGGCAAGATCAGGGTTGTGCAGATCCATCGCTCCGCTCTGGATGACTCGTTGATAGGGTTCGGGAGTGGGATCTGGATGACTTTTTAAATAGCTATATGTTTGGTATAGTAAACGATGAGCTTTACTGTTTACATAACCACCAACCCAAATAGAAAAGTTCTGTACACCGGAACCTCTAATAACCTTTCAAGAAGAGTTATTGAGCATTACCTACAAAGAGGTAAGCCAGAAACCTTTGCCGGCAAAAACTACTGCTATAACCTTATCTACTACGATGTTTTGCCAACTATGCTTGAAGCCATTTCAGCAGAAAAAAGGATTAAAGGTAAATCCAGGAAATGGAAAGAAGAATTGATTACATCGTTAAACCCAAAATGGAAATTTTTGAATAAAGAGATTGTTGGAGAATGGTCACCGCAAAAGGTTTTAGAAGACCCGTATTTTCAGAATTACCTGGGAAGTCACTCAGAGCGTAAGCGATGAGTCTTCCCGACAGAGAATCTAACCAGGACAAAGTTGTGCAGATCCATCGCTCCGCTCTGGATGATGAGGAAAAGTCACTCCGAGGCATCGAGGAGTCTTCCCAAACAGGATTTGGTAAGATCAGGGTTGGGTGAATTCTTCGCTCCGCTCTGGATGACCCGTTGATTGGGGTTGGGGCCTCTCGTAAACACGGTATTGAAAGCTTTGCTTTTACGGATTATCTATACCTGTAAGTAATTCCAACATTCAAACTAAAGGAGTATCGGTATGAACAGGTTAAGCATTTCTGAACCGGTTAGTCAGAATCGTTCTAATCTAAACTGGAAACATTGTGCAGCATTGGCTCTGCTAATTACGGCAATAATTGCAGGAGGCTCCGGTTCTCTATTTGGTCAATTAGCCGAGTGGGAACAAAAAGGCCTCGCTCGTTTTATTGGTAACACAGAAGAAGTGTTGGTATCAGATATTTTTGGTGGTTCTGGACGACATGCTTTTGTTGTGACTAAATTTGGTATTTACGGTTTTTTGATCGACACTGATGGTCTTCTTGATGCTCGTGTAGACTTTTTTCTAACTAGACCCAGGACCATTTTAGATGCCAGTTTTAAATCAGATGATCCTACCGTTATGCTCATTCTACTGGACGATGGATCCATATACAGATCAAAAGCACAAATTACAGGCGAAAACTCTGGTTTCTGGCCCGATCCTGAATTCGTTACACGTGTTGCGGAAGCAGAAGACCTTTCAGGCAGCGAGAGCAGGATTGAAGGAGATGCTTTATATGTAATCAGCGGTACCAATGTGTATGTGAGCAGAGACACCGCAAAAACCTGGGCTCTCGATACCTTAGGCATGGGCAATTCGTATGTGAACGATATTGCTATGGACACTCTCCAATATGCCTGGCTGGCCACTGACAATGGAATTTTTACCCAGCACCCCGATTCAACCGGGTGGACTAAAAACACCACCTTTCCGCGTTCCCGCTTGCGGTCTATTCATGTGGACAGCGGCAACAGGATTTTTGCGGGCGTTTCCGGCAGGGTGTACACATCGGCAGATTGGGGAACTACATGGGACATTGTACCTGGCAGGATCGATAATGCCCATTCCGGACTAAGTTCGGATGAATTTGGAAATATTTATGCCATCGAAGGATTTGGGGCCGCATTCCGGTCAGACAGCGGGAACACCGAATGGGTAAACATTTCTGATGCGATAGCAGAACTTGCAGCCCCCTCTAACGGAAGTGGTTACATTGAATATTCCGGCATTGTTAATTCTATAACAGGAGCCGACTCAACCCTGTATGCCTCTACCATTTATGGGCTGTTTACAAGCGCAGACCGTGGCGAAACATGGGCTTACTCAAACGCCCAGGCTCCTGACTTCAATTTCTACAGTATTGTTAGTTCAGGAGACTATGATCTGATATCTGGTACTCAGGGTGTTTTCAGGGTTATGAAAAATGATACTGTAATTTCTAAGGTGCTGCCTGAGGAAGGTTTTCAATCGTCTATAAATTTGTTTAGCGATTCCACCGGTACTCTGTTTGCGCTGCTTCCGGTAAAAACCGGCAAGTGGGATACCCATTTGGAAAATTACATTTCCACTGATAACGGCTTAACCTGGCAGCCAGACTCGCTGGGGCTCCATCAATTTCAGATCAATTTAAACAGCCGTTATTCTGTTACCGATGCAGGCACCCAATATGCCAGTAATCCGGGAACACTATGGTCTAAGAAACTCGGCTCGGGGTGGGCCATCGACACTCTTGGATTAAACCTGGGCGAAAACGACCAGATTAACCAGGTTTCAGCCAATACCAAAAAAGGCATGGTGTATGCTTTAAAAAGAATTTCTTCTACTGAGTATCAATTATTTTCAAAACCAACTGATTCAGGAAACTGGCAGCAAATTGATGTTAGTATGTTTGGTGCAACTGCGTTAAAAATGGCTTCCTATTCAAATGGAGATGTTATTATATACAGCAGAGCCATGGAAATGAGTTTATACGATGGAAATTCCTGGAACAATATTCCTTTGCCTATGCCTGCCTCAGGTGCCGTGTATCCAGACCTGATGGTAACGGACAGAGACGGTGTAATTTATTCCTCCTTCCAATATGATGTCGGAGAGGCTTCTCATGCGGTGTATTATACCGATGATTTAGGACAAAGCTGGGAAAAGGCCGGACTGGATAGCTTATTCATTAGATACATGTACACCCATGAGGATATTACGTATGTAATTACCGAAAACGATGGAATTTTTTCAACTGATTTAAACAGTGGGGGTACCGTTTCTATTGATGACGAGGGTATAGCAAGCAATTACCAGCTGTTTCAGAATTATCCCAATCCATTTAACCCCAGTACTACTATTAGTTTTTCATTAGGAAAACCCGGACGAACTACCCTTACTGTTTATAATGTGCTTGGGCAAAAGGTGTTAACATTGATTGACAGGAACCTGGCTGCGGGCACACATTCCGTTCGGCTGAATGCGAATAACCTGGCAAGCGGAATGTATATTTATATTCTTAAAACCGGGGAAACCAGCCTCCGGAAAAAGTTTATTCTGGTGAAATAACCCACAGCTATATTAAAAAGTCATCCAGAAGGAGCTGGAGCGACTGATGGATCTACCCAAACAGAGTTTAGCAAGATCAGGGCTGTGTGGATCCATCGCTCCGCTCTGGATGACGAGGAAAAGTCGCTCCGAGGGATCGAGGAGTCTGCCTGGCCATAAATCAAGCAGGGAATTGGATTGGGAGAAGAGTCTTCACAAATAGAATTTAGCAAGATCAGGGTTGTGCAGATCCATCGCTCCGCTCTGGATGACGAGGAAAAGTCACTCCGATCCCGACAGTGGTCAGGAGAGGAGTCCTTCCAAATAGAATTTGGCAAGATCAGGGCTGTGTGGATCCATCGCTCTGCTCTGGATGACGAGGAAAAGTCACTCAGAGTGTAAGCGATGAGTCTTCCCGACAGAGAATCTAACCAGGACAAAATTGTACAGATCCTCCACTCCACTCTGGATGACTCGTTGACAGGCCGGCTTTCTCCCAACACCCTGCCTGGGTTGACTAACTCTTTCCAGGGGGTTACCTATACCGTAAACACGGGATAGAAAAAAGCAGAAATAGAAACTATAGTTCCGTAAGTTTTCGCTTTTTAACCCCTCAACCCCTCGTATCATGCAAACATTGTTACAAAAAAGTATTTCTTTTTCTCTTATCGTATTGTGTTCGGTATTAATTCACGAATACTCATCAGCAAGGCAAATCAGCATACAGGATAGCCATCCCATAGCAATAGTTAAGACTATTGACAGTGATGTTCCTGAACGGTTTGCAAATCCTTCAGATCCCGGAATCCCGGCTGGTGATTTAAATGAAGATGGGGAGATGGATTATATCCAGGTAATCAGAGTTGGGAATGATTTAAGAAACCCGGGTGCTTCGCCAAAATATAAAACGTTAATACTTACATATAATGAGAATGGCGAAACCATAAAGGCGGCTTCTTTAGACGGGAGATATCTGCCCTTAGGTGATATCAATAATGATGGAATAAGTGATGTAGGTAAGCAATCTGAGAATGGTACAATCGAAGTAGTGAACTTTAGTGACACTCCGGGAGAGTTTTTTTAGAAACAGACAGATACACTATTGCCGCACCTGGCCCTAATACACCGCTTATTGGAGAATCTGTATATAACGATTTTAATGAAGATGGTTTTGGAGATGCACTGCTTTGTGAGAATTCCAGTACTTCTTTCAACAACTGCCTGCTGGTGCTGGGTGTTGATGACCCCAACCTGCAATTAAGTGAGCTTACAGCAACTACGTTTAATTTTCCTGCTCAAAATATAAACTTTAGTGTGCCCCCGCGTTTTTACACACAACGATCTATCGCCGGCAGCGGTAATTCAATCTATGCTTTTGGTTATGTTGACAATTTTACCGGCCAAAAATTTTTCGAATTTGATTTGAATGGAAATAACGAGCTGCAATCTGTATTAGAGTACGTTTGGGAGGGAATGTCAACCCAGCCACTGCCAGATCGCAGAATATACATTGCAGATATAGATGGTGATAACGAACCGGAAATTGTTTCCTCAGATGACCGAGAATTTCCTTTGACCGGGTTCACTCAATTCTTTTTTAATGATCCCGTTTGTGATGTTCGCGAGGTAGATTTTAGTGGCAGTTCACCTGTAATTCAATCGCCCACTGTTATAAGCTCTAATTGTGTGATCGATCGTTTATATGAGAACGCAAACGGTGATTTTTTTGCGGGTCTTTGGCAGGAAGGGAATTACGCAAGTTGTTCTGCGGCAGATTTTCCTAACGGTTGCTCGGGTGCCCAATTTTATAACGACGACCAGACAATACTGCCTTGTACGTACGAATCTTGCAAACAACCGGTCCAGGAATCAGGTGTTTTATTAAATGGGGTAGCAGATCCATCTATTTTATCAAGAGGTTTACAGCGGTGGGTTATTCAAAATTCGGGCCAGTTAACACCGCAACAAAGATTGTTATTGCCCGAAATTTTACGGATTGCAGAAATAAGCACCGCTTTTACGCTGGGAATATTAGTCAATAATACTCCTCAACAAATATTAAGAACTAATTATTTCTCCGGGAGAACACAGAGCGATTATACTTGCAAGATTGATATACCAGCCTGCGAGCTTACTGAAGGCTCCGAATACACCATCTATGTACCCGTACAGCAGGCAAATACAGAATCGGTAAGAAGCACAAGTTCCAGCATACGTGGAAGCAAATACCATCACTACACAGTATCGATTGACGATGCAAACACCGAACGCATTAATTATCACATAAGTGAGGAGGCTATTTATCAGGAGCTTGTTAAAGACAAAGGCGTGAGGGGTACTATGCCGGGAGAAGTAACATACAGCGAAGCATCAGCGGTGAATGATACCCTTACTTATACCGGGCAATTTAACTTACAAGAGTTAGGGAATTTCAACTCCGGTGTTAACACCTTCATCGTAAAAAATATTGGGAATATTGACGGGGTACCCGGAGAAGAGATTTTAGTGGGAAGTAATTCAAAGTCATCTGCAGGCGGTGCAGTTAACAAAGCCTGGATCTATCTGGGTGAGAACACAACCTACCAATCTCCGGATCTGGTCATAGATTTTGCAAATGACAGCACGATAGATGGGGGCGATTTTCTTGGTATTGGCGGTATAGCTGAACCACTCGGAGATGTAAATGGAGATGGATTCAACGACTTTGCCGTGGGCATGCCTGCTTACGATCAACGTTTTGATGGGGTTTCGTATGGTGCGGTGTATGTGTTTGCGGGAAGGAGCTTTTCTCCGGCAAAATCAGCGGACAGTGTCAGCCTTTCATCTCCCATGTTGGTTCTTAAGCCGGGGGTTGAAACCGGATATACTCTTGGCTCGTTCGGCTCGCAAGTTGCCGGCGGCGATTTTGACGGGGATGGATTTAACGATATCGCCGTGTTAGCAGATCAGGGGTCTGCTTTTCCGGCTTCCCCAACCATTAGAGTTTATAAGGGCGGAGCAGCAATGGACAGCCTGCCCGATTATTTCCTGCATGTTACTGAAGACCAGGTGGGCGGATTCTCGAGCGACACGCTCACTTCCTTTTCTAGTGCAGTTATCGATTTTATGCCAAAAGAAACGGGAAGTAACCATCAGGATTTGTATTTCACTCCGGGAGGTTTTTCCGGGCATCCTGATGCGGTGATATTTAAAGGCGGTATGGATGCAGGCCTTAAACGAAAAGGAATTAATTCCCCTGCTACAACCCCGGCATTTACCCTTGCAGAAATTGGGGCAACCCCAACAGGAAGCGGTGTTTTTCTAAGAGCCAAGCCGGCTTCCGGAGATTTTAATGGAGACGGTTTTTATGACATCGCAGTAGAAAAGCAATTTGATGGCAGGGATGGCGCAGTTTCCAGCCGGCTGTTAATTTTCAGCCCCAACTCGGGGATCATGATTTCAAATGAAGAAGAAATCGATAACCCGCTTGAATACCGGTTATCCCAGAATTATCCAAATCCGTTTAATCCAAGTACTAATATCGAGTTTAAGCTGCCTCAGGCATCGAATGTCAGCATTGCTGTTTTTGATGTTTTGGGAAGAAAAGTAGCAACGGTAGTAGATAATGTTCGCTTTGCAGGGGGCTCTAATACTGTTTCTTTCGATGCTTCCAATTTAGCGTCAGGGATTTATTTGTATCGTTTAGATGTTGGAGCATTTTCCCAAACCAGAAAAATGACGTTGATTAAATAATGTGGTAATAAAAAAGCCTCCGAGAGGAGGCTTTAAATAAAAGTACGTAAGTTTTTAAAGTTTACTTTTGGTGTGTCACATAAACCGGAACATCATTTGCGACTGCAATATCAGAAGCCAGTTTGTATAATTCCTGAATTTCTGATTCGGTAGCTTCTTTTGGAATGGTGATTTTTTGTTCTTCCGAAATATTTGTTGAAGCTGTACTTCCCGGTTCAGCACATGTTACAGTAATATGCATCGGCGTAACAATACCAAAAGTAAAACCGCTTACCAATTGATTCAAAAAACTTAGCTTTGTTTCAACTTTGGCAACACCGTTGGTACAAGTTGTGCTGGCATTAATAGGGGTTGGGGGAACCAGTCCATAAACAAAACCCATAGCCCAGGGTTTATCGATTACAACATTAGACGGTGTTTTATCTGTTACTACCATTGCATTGTAGCAACCTGAAAGAAAAGCCACAAGTATGAATAAAGAAAGTAGTTTAGTTTTTTGCATAGTTAGTTTTATTTAGGTTATTAGATCGTTTCGAATTAAAGAAAAAGGTTATCGTAAAGCAAGCTATCCATAAAATTATGTAAAGATGTTTATTGGATAAGTGTCCAAATTTCTTCTGCCAAATTCGCGATAATGATTTCCTGGACATAAAATTTTGAGATAAGTCGTGCGATTGATTTTATAGCGGTTTTAAGGTTGCTTCTATGGCTTCAGCAAGCTTTTTTTCTACTTCTGTTTCAGAGGCATAAACGGGCCATTTTTTAACTACATCCTTAATCTGGTCTAAAATTCTTGATGCTTTTTTAATACTCATTTGATAGGCAACATCAAGTAAATCCTGGCGGGTAATATTATCTCTCTTTCCATTTATACTGAGGGAATGCTGGCTTACCCATTCACTGCCCGGGCGGTAAGCATGGCACACATCGTATGCCGGGGCTAATTTCCAAATACCATCTTTATCCATCATGAAAGCAAAGTTCTTGGTATGATCGTCACAGTTTTTGCTCATAACATTGAATGCCATTCGTCGAAACATTTGCTCTGCTTGTGGATATGGAAGACGTAATATGCGCATGGTTTCAAACAACTGCTCATAACTGAATTGGAACACATCATTAAAATCAAAATGTCGTAGAGCGCAAAACGTTTGCACGTGTATTTTACCTGCTTTGCCAACCCGGTCGAAGCGTTTTGTCATAAAATGGGCTCGTCCGTGTTCTTCCAGTAACCGGGATTCCATCATATTTATCCCGCAATCTGTGGCCATATTGAAGTATGCCATTTCTACGCGGCCATACCCGCTTGAGGCCCCAAACTGTTTGTCAGTAACACCATCAAATTTAATCAGCCAGTGCTCAAAACCTTCTGGGGCATGGTGCTGTCCACTTCGTATTTCTTCAGTTTGTTCATTAAAAGCTATAACAGCTTTAGCTCTTGCTCCACCTGCCGAAGTACCGATTTTAAGTACATCAAAGAAATCTCTTTCATCTTTAGTTCCTGCTTTAGCATTGAACTGTTTTTTGTTTGAGAGAATTTTTTCAGAAACCTGGATCAACGAATCAATTTCGAGATTCTTAGAAACACTGCCCGATCCTCCTTGCGAAGGTTCAATTTCTAATGCTCCCATTCCCCGTTTTCCTATAAAGCAAAGAGTCTCTATCGGATTCAGGCTTCCAACGGTGCGGCTCTGCCTGGTTAGCCAGGTATTTATAAGTGCATTTCCATAATGATCGGGAAGAATATCTGCTAACAAACCAGGTAAACCCTTAAAAGTATCCAGATTTTTTAGCTCAGGAAAAGTGAAGATTCTTTTTTGAGCATTTTTGAGTGGTATTTTTATAGGAGAAATATCAAAATTTGATTTTAGAAATTGAGGATCAAATTCAAATGCTCCAACTCCGGTACGCTCGTTCCAGGCTAATGCTCCAACTCTCTGCTCCCAAAGGTTTATATAGGCCGTAGTAATCATTACCAATCCACTCCGGGATCTTCTACCCGGTTTACAGCAGAACTACCGGAAGCGCGTTGACGCTTTTTTTCGCTGAGTTTAGCAAGTTCTAAAGGGCTAATCTGCTCTTTTATTACAAATACCTCTAATACATGTAATTGATTGAGTGCCCTTAACAGCTGAACGAAAGTGAGCATATTTACTCTGGTACCACGCTCAAATTCACTGAGTGTGGATCTGTTAATACCTGCAGTTTCTGCTACTTCAGCCTGAGTTCTGTTTTGTTCCAGGCGATGATGCCGTACAAATTCTCCCAAAGTAGCCATTATGTAGGAATTGGTTGCACTTTCCCATCTAATGTTAGAATAATACATCATTACATGTCATTTTATTAGTTAATGTAAGAATTATTCATCAAATATAGTATATGATATAATAAGTTTTACATAATGATTATCCAGTTATTTTATTATTTTGTTGTTAAAAATATACATTAAATGTATTTATATGCTTTTATGTTGTATAAATCATACAAAATATCAAGTGAATAATCCAGTACTTATTATGTCATGACATACTACAAGCAAGTTCGTCTTAAAACAAGTAAGCATTTCATCTTCATTATTTGTTTGAAATAGCTGTACCTTCAAGGCTTCCTAAATTTCACTAATACGCTTCATGCAACAAGAACTAAGAAATATCGCCATCATCGCACACGTAGATCATGGCAAAACTACATTGGTAGATCAAATCCTGAAACAAAGTGGTACGTTTAGAGAGAATCAGGATATAGAGGAGAGAGTAATGGATTCTGGCGATCTTGAAAAAGAGCGCGGAATTACCATTAGTTCAAAGAATACCGCTGTTCATTGGAATGGAACCAAGATTAATATAGTAGATACTCCCGGCCATGCCGATTTTGGAGGCGAAGTAGAGCGTATTTTAAAAATGGTTAACGGCGTAATTCTTCTGGTGGATGCTGCTGAAGGTCCACTTCCACAAACCAAGTTTGTTCTCCGTAAATCACTGAGCCTCGGTTATAAACCGATAGTGGTTATCAACAAGATTGACCGAAAAGATGCTCGCCCAGATACTGTATTAGATGAAATTTTTGATTTGTTTGTGATGTTAGATGCCAATAACGATCAATTAGATTTCCCGGTTTTATATGCTATTGCAAGAGACGGAATTGCAAAACTGGAATTGGAAGAAGAGGGAACGAGTTTAGCCCCTTTGATGGATACAATAGTTGAACATGTTCCTGCACCTGAGCAACCGGTTGCTGAGCAATTTAAAATGTTAGTAAGCAGCATAGACTGGAACGACTACGTTGGAAGAATCGCTGTTGGCAGAATTGAGCAAGGTACGGTGAAGCTAAACCAGGAAGTGGCGTTGATTAATGGCCAGGGCGAACAGAAAATGAAAGGACGGGCCACCAAACTGTTTACATTTAACGGATTGCAACGTGAGCCGATTGAGGAAGCGTACGCTGGTGATATCGTAGCACTTGCCGGATACGACTCCGTAAATATCGGGGATACATTAACAGATGTAGCAGACCCTACACCGTTGGGGTACGTGGATTTAGATAAGCCGACCATTGCAATGTATTTCAGGGTGAATAACTCACCTTTTGCGGGGTTAGAAGGAAAGTATGTAACATCCAATCAGATTAAAGACCGGTTGGAAAGAGAAGTACGAACAAATGTAGCTATGAAATTGGAGGCAACAGGCAGCCCGGATGTTTTTAAAGTATCAGGACGGGGCGAATTGCAGATGGCTATCTTGATTGAGCAGATGCGGCGTGAAGGGTATGAGTTTGCCGTATCCCGGCCGGAAGTATTGATGCAGGAAATAGATGGGGTAACTCATGAACCCGTTGAAGAAGTTGTAGTGGATGTACATACCGATTACAGCAACAAAGTAATCGACAATTTGCAGAAGCGTAAAGGTATTATGCAGGGGATGAGCCATGAAGGAGAGAATAACCGAATTGAGTTCAGAGTTCCGTCAAGAGGATTGATTGGTTTTCGTGGAGAGATGTTAACTGAGACTCGTGGTACTGGAATTATGCACCAGCAATTTGATGCGTACGAACCTTACGCTGGAGAAATTCCGGGAAGAAGCCGCGGTGCTTTGATTGCTTTGGAACAAGGTGATGTGACGGGATATGCTTTGGAAGGTATTCAGGATCGTGGTCAATTCTTTGTAGAATCAGGTGATAAAACGTACATGGGTATGGTGGTAGGGTTAAACAATCGTACCGATGATATGGTGGTAAACGTAGTAAAGAAAAAGAATTTAACGAATCATCGTGCAACTCAAACTGCTGACTCTGTTAAAATATCTCAGGCAAAAAAGATGAGCCTGGAAGAATGCATTGAGTTCATTGCCAGTGATGAGCTGCTGGAAGCTACTCCTGAAAGCCTTCGTATTCGTAAGAAGTTTCTCGATCACAATGAGCGTAAGCGGGAAGAGAAAAAGAAAGCAAGTGTTTAACTTTCAGACCAGTGTTTTCTTTAATTCCCTGGCAATGATCAATCGCTGAACTTCGGATGTGCCTTCACCGATAGTCATGAGTTTGGCATCGCGGAGGAATCGCTCAACATGATATTCTTTGGTATATCCATACCCGCCATGAATTTGAATGGCTTCCAAAGCAGCACGAACTGAAAGCTCGGAAGCAAAAAGCTTTGCCATAGAGGCTTCAACGGTATATGGTTTGCCATTATCTTTTAACCATGCAGCACGCAGAACCAGTAAGCGGGCAGCGTCAATTTCAGTTGCCATATCTACTATTTTCCCTTCCATGTACTGGAAGTTGCCGATTTCGGTACCAAACTGTTTTCTTTCCATGGAATATTTGAGAGCTTCTTCATAAGCTCCACGGGCAATACCTACAGATAAAGCTGCAATACCAACCCTTCCACCATCCAATACTTTCATAGTATCGATAAAACCCATTCCCTCTTCCCCAAGAAGGTTTTCAGCAGGTACTTTTACATTTTCAAATACAACTTCGGTAGTGTCTGACGAGTTCATTCCCAGCTTATGCATACCTGGCCCTGGATGCACCCCCTCCCATTTTCCTTCAACAATAAACGCACTGATTCCTTTAGTTCCCTTAGATGGATCGGTTTTAGCAAGTACAACATATACATCACCAACCGAACCCTGGGTGATAAATATTTTTGAGCCATTGATTACGTAATAATCGCCTTCTCTTATTGCGGTGGTTTTCATGCCGGAAGCATCAGAGCCGGAGCTGGGCTCTGTTAAGCACCATGCAGCTAACTGTTCTCCGGAAGTAAGAACGGGCATATATTTCATTTTTTGCTCGTGATTGCCGGCAATGGCAATATGGCCTGTTCCCAAAGAAGTATGAGAGGCTACAGTTAATGCAAGGGAGGCATCCCACCGTGCTATTTCTTCAAGGACGAGACAAAAGCTGACAACATCAAAACCGCCGCCACCATATTGCTCTTCATGATAGATACCCAGCATTCCAAGCTCTCCCAGTTGTTTCACGATTTCATGTGGGAATTCTTTGGAATTATCACGCTCCATTACTGTATCAGCGACCCTACGTTCTACAAATTCTTTAACGCTGTCACGGATCATTTTTTGATCTTCAGTAAGCTCAAAAGAGAGTTCTCTTTCTAAGGTGGTGTCCATCTTTTTTGAAGTCTTTAGTTATTGATATAGTACATTGGAAACACTTCCACAAGATAAGAGATTTTTTTGAATCGAAAAGATTTCTCACAGCTTACTACCAGGATGATTGATTTCAAGAAATTCTTAATCAGGTGTGAATTTATTTAGTTTGCTTGCTTTAAAAGCATATATATGCTAATATGTTTTTATGAGAACAACAATCGACATACCGAGTGATCTGATGAAAAAGGTAAAGATCAAAGCCGCAAAAGAGGGAATTACTTTAAAGGATCTTTTTATCAGAAGTTTGAGATCTGAAGTAGAAGTGAATGTCAAAACCCACATTGAGAAATTAAGAGAATTAGGAAGTTTGGGAAATGCTGATGATCTAAAACCTGAAGATTCCGGGTTTAACTTTGATTTTGAGCCTGAGAGCGAATTCTTTTTTTATGTAAATGAAGCAAAAGAAAAATGAATTTCTTCTGTGATACTACTTGATACCCATATATTAATTTGGTGGAGCCTCAGGAGTAAACGATTATCTGAAAGTCAGTTTCAAAAATTAGATAGCTGGTCAGCATCAAACAAACTTCTTATTTCAATTATATCGATCTGGGAAGTAGAAATGCTCGATCGCAAGAAGAAAATACAATTGGGCGAAAATTTTGGAAAATGGACTTCAAAAGTAACACACTCCGATATTTTGCAAGTTATTCCGTTGAGCAGAGAATTAATTCTTGCTCAAAGAACTCTTCCTGAAAACTTCCACCCTGATCCGGCAGATAGATTGATAGTTTCTACTGCAAAGCTACTTGATTTGCCGCTTGTAACTCAGGATCAGAAAATTATAGATTCTACAGCTTGTAAAATTTGGAGCTTTACCGATTAATTGGTTACCCGAAATTCCAGGTAACGCCACGGCCAATTTCAGGATCGGGGTAGTTCCAATTTACAGCCCCCTGATCGCAGGCATACATACAGGTTCCGCATTCGATGCAATCTTCCACCTGAAAGTGAACTTTACCGGCTTCGTCCATGGTGTAGCAGTTTGCAGGGCAAACCCAGGTTGTGCATTTGTGCGGGCATGTGGAATTACAGATATCGGTATCTACAATAATATGAGGTTTGATTTCAGACTTGGCCTGATTCCTATAACTAACAAGACCAAGGCGTTCGGGTAGGCTGAGATATTTCATAATGCTTTACGTGCTTTAAATCCTAGTTTTGCAAGTTCCCATAAAGAAGAATGTCGTTTGATAGCTCCAAGTAGCATTTTCTCTGATTTTGGAGTTGGTTCGTTTTTAATACTGAAGAATTGTCGGCCAAAATCGCAAACAAGATTCGGAACTTTATTCTGCATGGTATCGGTATGCAACAGATGAACCGCATCCTGAAAACCTTTTATGTCTTTCATAACATAACTATCGTCCATTTTAGTGCGATAGTTTTTAAGCGTTGCAGAAGAATAATCATTTTTTGCTTTTGCTTCTACGATCGTTTCTGCAGCCAGAATTCCCGATCGCATGGCATAATCCATTCCCTGGATAGCTTTCCCCGCATTCATCAGTAAGTTGGCAGCTTCACCTGCCAGAAGAATTCCATCTTTGTAAAGCTCTTTAGGCATTACTCGTGAATCTCCTGAAGAAACCACATGTGCCGAATATTCTACAATCTCACCGCCTTTAATGGCATCTGCAATAGTTGGGTGTTTTTTGAAGTGGTTCAGAACATCATAGGGCTTCTGTTTTTTTTCACGAAGATTCTTTAGCCCTAATACCAATCCCAATGAAATAGTATCTCTGTTTGTATACAGGAAGCCGCCACCTTCAATTCCGTTTGTAGCCCATCCTACAAATTCATTACTCATCCCGCTTAAGCCATCCAGTTGAAAACGATTTTCCAGCACTTTCTGATCAAAACGGATTACTTCTTTAATTCCGGTGAGCATATGATCAGCTGGTACATAATCATCCTGAAGTCCCACTTGTCTTGTAAGCAGGTTATTAACTCCTTCAGCAATAATCACAGAGTCGGCATGGAATTCATCTTCTCCGGTTTTGATACCGATTGCTTTATCATTTTCCATGATTACTTCGTCCACCTTTATATCGGTAGCTATGAATGAATCCATTGCGTAATCACTGGCATCAATAGCTTCCTGTACTTTACCGGCTAACCAGTTATCAAATTTTGAACGAAGTACAACTACCCCGGTATATGGTTTTTCATTGAAATGTGAAGATTTGAAATCTAAAGAAAATGTTGACTGTTCATCCATGAAAGTAAGTCGGCGATGGTTGATATAACGCTCCCAACCTCCGTCTTCTTCCTCCCAGTAATTCGGCACAAGCTTGTTGAGGTCGCTGCCCCAAAGCACACCACCGGAAACGTTTTTAGATCCTGCAAACTCTCCCCGTTCAATGAGAAGGAACTTCATATTATTCCGGGCCAGTGTGATTGCGGCTGCTAAGCCGGCAACTCCTCCTCCAATTACTATACAGTCAAATTTATCTTCCATTTTTTTTATGTGGTCATTGCGAAGGTGAGCGGTAGCGAATCTGTAGCAATCTTAAGAGGATCGCCGCAGTCATAGCCAAAGGCTATTCCCTCGCGATGACGTTAACCTTTAATCTTCTTTATTTCTTCAATGAATGGTGGCAAAATTTTATACAAATCACCCACAATTCCATAATCTGCTACTTCAAAAATAGGAGCGTCGGGGTCTTTGTTAATGGCAACGATTACTTTACTGTTTGCCATGCCCGCCACGTGCTGAATTGCGCCTGAAATACCAACTGCAATATATAACTGCGGAGAAACAACTTTACCGGTTTGTCCGATCTGAAGGCTCGGGTCGTACACTCCGGATTCGGTTAGTGCTCTTGAGGCTCCGATTCCTGCATTTAATGTACGTGCCAGTTCGGCAATTAAAGCCTTGCCTTCATCGTCTTTAACGCCACGGCCGGCAGCTACAATGGCTTCTGCTTCATTAAGGTCGATAGTATCGCCGGCGGCAGATATAATTTCCCGCAGAGTAGCTTTGATCTCGGAATCGTCGATATTGAAATCCACATGTACAACGTCAGCATCAGCAGGGGATTCAACTAAATCGTAAGAACCGGAACGCACAGAAACGATCACTTTTTCAGATTTTGCTTCGGTGTTGTTCATAATTTTTGCGGCCATCACTGGACGTTTTGCTTTAACACCACCATCAATTAATTCGAATGAAGCCACATCAGCAATTACTGCGGCATTTTGGTTTGCTGCTAAAGCACCTAAAATATCTTTTGTACCCTCCGTTGATGCAAAAGCGAACACGGAAGGGCTTACTTGGTTCATTACTGCAGCCAATGCCTTCAGTAACGGAGCATTCATATGATTTTTGAAAACAGGATGTTCAACTACATGAACTTTCGCTGCTCCGTATTTTTGAATGCCTTCAACAAAAGATGCAGCATTTTCATCTATAACTACGGCTTCAACTGAAAGGCCGGCTGCATCCCCAATAGTTTTACAGTGAGACAGAACTTCTAAAGATGAACGCTTGACTTTTCCGTCGGTGATTGCAATGTGAGTTAGTATTGTGCTCATATATTAATTTGTTTTCTTTTAAGTGATTCCGCACTTGATGCAGAATCTGGATTCCTGCTTTTGCAGGAATGACTTAGTTAAAGTGCATTTGCTTCGGTGTCTAGTAACTGGGCTACCTGGCGTGCAATTTCTTCAGGTTCGCCTTCATATTTTTTACCAGCCTGGCGTGCAGGTTTTTCTTCATACGAAACAACTTTTGTATCTGCACTTAATGCTGCTTCATCAATTCCCAGAGAAGAGATTGCTACCTGATCGATAGGCTTTCTTTTAGAAGCCATGATACCTTTTAGGTTTGGGATGCGCGGATTGTTCATATCATTAGAACAGGTAACAGCGCAGGGAGTTGGCAGCTCAATCATTTCCTGCCCGGTATCGCCCTGACGTTTTACAATGAGTTTATTGCCTTCAACTTCCAGCCCAACAGCATTTGTTGTGTAAGGCAGTCCAAGATGTTCGGCCACCATACTTCCTGCTAATCCTGAATCTGTATCCTGAGATTGTTTCCCTAAAGCCAGTATGTCGTACTCCTTGCCTGTGAAAAAAGCGGATAGAATTTTTGCATAGCTTGCAGAATCGTATTCTTTGTCTCCGGATGAAAGAATATGTGTTGCTTTATCAGCACCCATAGCTAATGCTTTTCGTATGGTTTCGGATGCTTTAGCTGGCCCTATACAAACCACCTCAACTTCTACTCCGTGTTTTTCTTTAAGTACTAAGGCTTCTTCTATTGCTGATGCATCGTATGCATTTAGTACCATGCGGTCGGTATCCATAATCAATTCGCCTTCCTTAATCTGGATAGGTGCATATACATCCGGCACCATCTTAATACATATATAAAATTTCATTTTCTTAGTTTTGATATAAAGGTTTATGAAACCGCTTTTTTGGGGTCGCCAATATACAAAACCAAAACCAAATAATTTTAATTCTGCAGGCCTGAATATTCCGAAAGATGCCCCTGATCGGTTTCTAGTAAAAGGCTGTAAGCCTGCCGTTTTATAGAGGCTTCTGCTTCACCAAAAATACCAGCAATTTCGCGGGCCTTTGTGTCAAAGAAAATATCGAAAAGGTAATTGCTGGTGGCTCTTCTTTTTGCATCGCGGATCAAAGTAATGGCATCTATTATTTCCTTACGAGCAGCTTCAGCATCTAAAGTAAATTGATCCAATCCTAATCGGTGATAAGAATAGTAAGCCCGTCTTAACGGTTCATAAGAAGGATTCAGAAGATCATTTACTAAGTTGAAACGATTTCTTCGATTATTTGCCGTGCGAGACCATCCAATTGCTGAAGTAGTTTGAGCCAGGTCAACTACATTTTGAGCTTTTTGAAAGTAAGGAGTACCGCCTAGTTTAGAAAAGCTGTCAAAATCATACCCAAGAATTACATTCATAAAAAAATCGAGAGTACCAGTAAGGTTCTCGAATTGTAGTTCGTCATGAATCAAAGTTTTACCCTGCGGATAATTGAATTGCCAGTTATCATCATTCAGAATAATGGAGTTTGTTTCAGTTACTGTACTATGTATAGGCCGGAGTACTGAAAAAATCACTCTGCCACTAAAGTCGAAGTTTGAGTTTCCACTTTCTATACTGATTTGGATTAAGCATTTAATTCTTTCTTTTTCTTGAAACTGAATATCCGTCCATCGAAAGTCATTAACATAATCTCCAATACGATCTTCCAGTTCTGTAAGATAGGCATAAGAATTTCCCTCAAGCTGATCATAGTTCAGGCTTACCTGACAATTGAATTCTTGAGCAAGAGTTGGCAGCCTAAGCAAACTCAAAATTATTAAAAGATAAAATTTCGTATAAGGCACTTATTTCTTTCCTTTGGATATATCATATTACAGCAAATACTTACCTAATGATACGAATACGATTTAACCTATATAAAATTACTTTTGTGTTATTTGGAATGTTTTGTTCCACATCACTTCGTGCACAACCATCAATGGGTGCTGATGATTTAGCACTTGGCCGTGCCACAACCGCGCTACAAAATAACAGTTGGGCTATTTTTTCTAATCCGGCTACTATGAATACGAGCAATAAATCGCTGAGTTTTTACAGCTTGCGGAATTACGGCTTTTCAGATTTAACAGATATTGCTGCTTCAGGTTCTGCCCCAACAGTATATGGCGTATTTGGGATTGGGTTCCACCGATACGGAGGAGATTTGTATAATGAAACAAGGATCAGAGTTGGGTATTCAAATTCCTGGAACGAACTTCAATTTGGTGCGGCATTAAATTATAGTCACATTGCACAAGCAGCTCCATATGGCTCGGGTGGAGCTTTAGGCCTGGATTTAGGAATTGCTGCCAAGCTATCTCAGGGATTGTGGTTGGCAGCAAAAACAAGCAACATTAATCAGCCGGCTTATGAGTTCGAATCCGAAGATGAATCATTATCCAGAGAGCTCGCTATTGGTTTAAGCTACGATATAGATGCACATGCACTTTTTGTTTTTGATGTAGTAAAAGATGTTCGTTTTCCTGTTGCCTATCGGGGAGGGATTGAGGTTAACGTGATAGAGAACCTAAAAGGAAGAGTCGGAGTAACCACGGAGCCAAATACTTATTCTTTTGGTATGGGTTATGGAACAGAGCTATGGGAAATAAACATTGCATTTCAACGGCACGAAACATTGGGATTCAGCCCCGGTATTGATTTGAGTGTGTTCTTTTAGTAATGCAAGTGCGTTGGAAAATAGTGTTACTGGTTATTTCCATTGTATTGCCAGAATGGGTAGCCGCCCGCCAGCAGGATACAAGTAAAGTTCAGATCGAAAAACAGCTTGAAGAAGCTTTAGAAGAGATAGACAGTGAAGAAGTGGAATTAACAGGAGAACAATTGGTACAGTTTCTGGAAGACCTTGCTGCCAATCCAGTCAATATCAATTCTGCACGTATAGATGATTTACTACAAGTGCCGGGTTTTAATTTAAAGATAGCCCGTGCAGTGTTAGATTATCGCAAAGAAAAGCCTTTTGAACGTGTTGAAGAATTAACCAGGGTTTCAGGAATAGGTGCAGCTACATTTTTAAGGATGAAACCCTATATAACCATAGGAGGTACTTCTTCCCGATTCCGTCAATTATATACCAATCCAGATTACTGGTTAGCCGGTAACTCGTTCGAATATATAACGCGGTATCAACAGGAACTGCAGGAGCAAAGGGGGTATGAAATTCCTGATTCTTCCGGTGGATATGCAGGAAGCCAGGGGAAATACTACCAGCGGTTTCGAATGGCGAGCCGTCATCTCTCAATAAATATTACCCAGGAAAAAGATGCTGGAGAAACTCTGAATGGGCCGGCCAGTTTTGATTATACATCAGGCCACATTGCATTAACTGAAAATGGAAAACTAAAAGACCTGGTGATTGGAGATTATGGATTAAACTTTGGCCAGGGTTTAGTGCTTTGGACGGGCGGGGCGTTTGGGAAAGGCCGTGAAGTAGTGGGTACAACCGGCAAGAATGAGCGAGGACTAAGAGCTTATGGATCGGCTCAGGAAACAGACTTCTTCAGAGGGGTGGCGGCCACTTATGGAGAGAAAGTGGAAACAACATTATTTTATTCGAACAGACCCCGAACTGCTTCCGTAATTCAAGGAGATACTACAAGATTTCCTTCTTCATCGGGGTTTCATCGTACAGAAAACGAAAAAGAACGAAGAAATAATATCAATCAAAAAGTGTTTGGCGGACGTTTAAGACTTGATACTCCATTGGGTTTATTTGGAGCAGCCGGATATTATAATGAGTTCAGTGCATATATAGATAAAGGAAACGGGCTTGCTAACCTGTATGATTTTGAAGGGAAAGAGAACTCAGTAATTGGAATAGATTACCGGGGGCTTATCGGGAATGCCCTTTTATTTGGGGAAGCTGCACGAAGTAAAAGCGGAGGAACAGGGGGGGTAATTGGGTTAGAAAGCTCGTTAGGGTATAGAACCGACTTTGCCATGTTGTACAGGAAATATGAAAGAGATTTCCAGTCTTTTTTGGGGGACGGATTTGGGGAAAGTTCTTCTGATCCTCAAAATGAAGAGGGTTTATATATCGGCCTGAGACACGGGTTAAACGATAACATTTCTCTTTCGGGTTATGTAGATCAGTACCGGTTTGCTGCTCCAAGATCTGGTATCAATCAAGCCAGCCAGGGCTTCGATGTACTGGGTCTGGTTGAGGCAGCTTTTAACCGAGGGCTGAATACCTATGTGCTTATCCGGTCTGAAACTAAAGACGATGCTTTCACAGAAATAAATGAACGGGGAGTAGAAGAGGAATTTACAGGTAAGCAAAGAAGGTCCAGTATAAGGCTTCAGGCAGAATATCAGGCGAGTAGAAAAGTCCGCCTCAGGTCGCGCATCGAATTTGTTGAAAGCCGGGGAGCTAATGAGGACAAAGAGCAGGGTTTTCTGGTGTATCAGGATGTAAGATTACTACCAAACAAAAAGGTGCAGGTTGATGCCCGGGTTACCATGTTTGAGACAGATAGTTTTGATTCCAGAGTGTTCCAGTTTGAAAATGATTTGCTTTATGTGCTCTCAAATACAGCGTTATCCGGGAAAGGGCAGCGTGCTTATTTTGTTGTGAAATATAAGGCAACCGATTTTCTGGATATTTGGTTGAAATATTCTCAGTCTGTTTTTGAAGATGTAAGCACCATTAGCAGTGGCCTTAATGAAATTGAAGGGAACAGGAGAAATAATTTTGGAGTGCAAGCCAGGATTAGGTTTTGATCTGGTGTTAGTTTATTAAAAAACTATAATAATTGGTTTTATTGTATTACATTAGCCACCTATTAATTAAAGGGGAATTTATCAGGATATAGAAATGTCTAAGTATGTTGGTATCGTAATAGTATTGATACTCGCTTTTCAATTTCAAGGGGTACAAGGTATAGTTAAGGCTCAGACTTCAATTAATGAAGAGCTTTCAAAGAGAAATTTAACGTTGCAGCAGGCTCAACAACTTGCCCGCAGAGCAGGGATTAATCCTAACGATCCTAATCAAATAGCACGTGTTGCCAGGCAAAATGGTGTTTCCGAATCTCAAATCCAGCAATGGCTTGTTGAATTAAGATTACAGCAAAATGGGAATGCAAATACGGCATCAAACATAACAGACTTAAGAGAACAAGCTGTTACTTCTGATGATATTATACAGGAAGGGCTAACTACTGAAGATGTCAGGCCATCGACAAATCCAGTGCCTACACTAAACGGGCTTACCTATTTTGGATATGAAATTTTCTCAGATACTCCTGATCTGTTCAAGCCAAGTGCCATTGGTCCGGTTGATGAAGGGTATGTGGTTGGCCCTGAAGATCAGCTAAGATTAACTGTTTGGGGTGCTACTGAGTTTCAGTACGATTTACAAGTGGATGTAGAAGGCCGGGTTTTTATACCCACTATTGGGCAGATAACGATAGCGGGTCAACAGCTTAGAGATCTGAGAGAATCATTAAGATTACGGTTAGGGAAAAGTTATTCGGGGTTGCTAAGAGATCCACAGACGGTTTTCATGGATATAACCGTCACTCGTCTTCGCCCAATAAAGGTTTTTGTATTAGGCGAGGTGAAAAACCCGGGCGGGTACGTTTTTAGTAGTAATTCAACCCTATTTAATATTCTTTATGGAGTAGGCGGCCCGAAAGTTTCCGGTTCGTTGAGAGATGTCCAGATTATACGTGATGGCCGTCGAATAGCATCTATCGATTTGTATGATCTACTGCTCAAAGGTATTGATCCACAATCGATCCCGCTTCTAAACAATGACCGCATCTTCGTGCCCCAGCGAAAGAATACAATTGCAATAAATGGCCCTATAAGAAGGTCGGCTGTTTATGAACTAATAGGGAATGAAGATTTAGATGATCTTATTGAGTATGCGGGAGGATTAGAGCCTGAGGCTTATGGGGATCGGTTCCAGATAAGGCGGGTTATACCTTTATCAGAAAGAGAGGATCCCACATTCGCAAGAGATTTGTTGGATTTTTCACTAAAGGATGTGCTACTTGGTAGTGAATCTATTACCCTCGAAGATGGAGATCGTATACAGCTGTTTAGTGTATCTAATGTACTTGATGATTTAGTAAGTGTACATGGGAAGGTTAATCAGCCCGGCGATTATGAATTGTCGGAAAATGTACGCACTGTTCGGGACCTGATATTAAAGGCGGATAATTTACAAGATGACGCATTGATAAATAGAGCAATCCTTACCAGAACGAGAGATGATTCCACGCAGGTAAGCTACACGATAGATTTGGAACAAGCTCTTGCCGGGAATCCGGAAAACGATTTGGTTTTAGAAAAACGCGATAATTTGCAGGTGTTTTCTAACGCTGTAGAATTGATAGAAAACAGGTACGTTACTATTAATGGTGCGGTCCCAAACCCAGGGAGATTTCGGTATAGTGAAAATATGACGCTGGAAGATATTTTACTTAAAGCAGGAGGGTTCTCTGAACATGCATATTTAGGCGATGTTGAAATTACCAGAACAGAAAAAAGCGCGAATGATAATGCGTTGAGTAAAAAAGTTTTATTTGAATTGGTATCAGCAGAGAATGAGAAAGATGATTTCTATTCGGTGGATAAATTTTGGAGCTTACTCGATAAAGCCGGAGAATTTTCTTTAAACCACAGAGATCAAATATTCATCAGGTCGAATCCGAAGTTCAATAATCAAAAAACAATAACTGTTTCCGGGGAAGTGCTATTTCCGGGAGCCTATACATTGTTGAACGAAAACGAAACACTTTCAGATATGCTCAGTCGGGTTGGAGGAGTTACAGAGGTAGGATATGCAAAAGGTGCCAGATTAACACGACAAGGACAAGATGTAGTAATTGAGTTGGATAGAATAGTTCGTGATGATCGTAATGTTGATTTAATTCTCCAAGAAGGTGATAGCCTTTTTATTCCCGAAATCCCCAATACAGTTCTGGTAACTGGCAATGTAGCCCTTGATGGGTTTATTAAATATAAACCGGATCAAAAACTTACCTATTATCTAAATCAATCTGGTGGAATGCAAAAGGATAGTTACAAATATGTATTGCTTACTCAAGCTAATGGAGCCACGTATCAGGTAAAACGAAAAGGATGGTTCAAAGGAAACCCCACTGTGGATGATGGTGCGATAATTAATGTGTTATATGAAGAACCTAAACCAACTACAGAAAAATTAACCCCGAGAGAATTTTTGCAGGAGACTACTGCGCTGCTTACGGGAGCATTAACGGTTATTTTGTTAGTGGATAGAGTATTTTTGAATTAATTTTTTTAGTTCATTCTAAAGCGGTAAATCCTTAGCTTAGCAAGCGATTATAAAAAGAAAATTTTGAGTAAAGACGAGAAAGAAAAAGGCCACTTGCCTGAAAAAACAACAACAACTGATTTTCCGATTCAGGAATATAAACTTGTACCTATAGACTATAAAGAAGGAGTTGGTTCCGAAGATGAAATTGATCTTATTGAGCTTGCTAAAGCTATATGGGATAACCGTAAAACAGTATATAAATTTGTTGCTGTAGGTGTTGTACTTGGAGTGCTGGTAGCTTTATTAACTCCAAAAGAATATAAAAGTTCAACTACCTTAATGCCTGAGTATAGTAGTGAAAGTTCAAGTACTTTTGGTCTAATTGAACAATTTGGTGGTTTGGTAGGTTTAAGTAGTGGTTCTTATGCTGGAAACAGTAATGCGATACGTGTCGAACTGTACCCACAAATCGTACAGAGCTTACCCTTCCAAATTGAGTTGTTACAAACCGAGTTGTATTTTGAGGATTATGACACTACAGCGACAATTTATGAATATTTTAGCGGTATCTATTCTCCAGGATTATTTGGTTATTTAGTACAGTATACCATAGGGTTTCCGGGCACTATCATAGATTCTTTCTCTCAAAATACATCTGAAGATCAGGTAGGAAGTAGACAAAATACAGATATAATTAACATAACTAAGGCAGAACAAGAAGTTATATACTTAATGAGAGACCGAGTTTATGCTTCTTTAGATGATGAAAGTGGTATAATATCGGTCTCTGTTTTGATGCCAGAAGCAAAAGTGTCTGCTGAGGTTACTCAAATTGTCTATAATATGCTCACAGAGTATTTAATTGAATATCGAACTGAAAAAGTCACGATCGACTTGAATTTTATAGAGGAAAGATTAAATGATTCGAGAGATCGTTTTAATCAGTCTCAATTAAAAAGGGCTGAATATGAAGATAGCAATCAAGGGACACTTTCAGCAAGGGCAAGTATTGAAAAAGAAAGGTTATTATCGGAGTATGATCTGGCTTTCAATGTATACAACACCTTGGCTCAAAGGTATGAGGAAGCAAAATTAAAAGTGCAAGAAGAAACGCCGGTTTTTAAGGTCTTGCAACCAGTACAAGTTCCTGTTGAAAAAAATAAACCACGAAGGGCCTTAATTTTAGTTTTATTTGCAGTTCTAGCTGCAATAAGTTCTATAGGAATAATAATAATTCAATATTTATTTAAAGAATGGTACCAAAAATAATAGCAGAAATTGGTTGTAATCATAAAGGCGATCTTGACATTGCCTTTGACCTTATAAAAAGTGCTGCTGAATTCTGCAATGCTGATGTCGTTAAGTTTCAAAAAAGAACTCCAAAAGAGTTATTGACCAAGGAGGAATACGATAAACCTCATCCGAATCCTGTTAATTCATATGGAGATAGTTATGGTGCTCACCGCGAGTTTTTAGAGTTTGACCTTGATCAGCATAAAGAGCTGAAAGAATATGCAGAGAAGCTAGAAGTAATTTATGCTACATCTGTTTGGGATATGACGAGTGCAAAGGAAATCACAAGCTTGAATCCTGAGCTTATTAAAATTCCTTCTGCAACAAATTTACATTTTGAACTTTTAGGCTATTTATGCACTAATTATGAGGGAGAAATACATCTATCAACAGGAATGACGACCAAGGAAGAGATAGAAAATATCGTCACTTTTTTTGAGGACAATGCAAGAGCAAAAGACTTAGTACTTTATAATTGTACTTCTGGTTATCCTGTTCTATTTGAAGATGTTTGTTTATTAGATATAAATGTGCTTATTGAAAAGTATGAAAATAGAGTAAAACACATTGGATTTTCAGGGCATCATTTAGGTATCGCTGTTGACATAGCTGCTATAACACTAGGGGCTAATTGGGTAGAAAGGCATTTTACTTTAGATCGTACGTGGAAAGGTACTGATCACGCTGCTTCGTTAGAACCTTCTGGAATGAGGAAGTTAGTGAGGGATATACATAATGTTACCAAAGCACTGACTTATAAAGATAGAGATATACTGGACATAGAAATAGTACAGAGAAAAAAATTGAAATGGAGTGATGTATAATACAGTAGCTTTTATTCCAGTTCGTGGAGGTAGTAAGGGCATAAAAAATAAAAATATAAAATCCATTGCCTCAAAGCCTCTGGTACAATGGAGTATAGAAGCTGCAGTTGCTAGTAAAGAAATTGACAAAGTTTTTGTTTCAACTGATTCGGAAAGTATTAAAACAGTTGTTTTATCTTTAGGGTTAGATAAGGTCAAAGTTATTGACAGAAGCTCTGAAACAGCAACAGATAATGCTTCCACAGAATCGGCATTGATGGAATTTGCCACAAGCTATGAGTTCAAATCCGTAGTATTAATTCAGGCTACAAGCCCGCTCATTAATTCGACTCATTTAGATGAGTCTGTGAAATTGCACTATAATCATGATCTAAAAAGCGTTCTATCTGTTGTTCTTCAAAAAAGATTCATTTGGGACTATACTAAAGATGGTTTTATTGAGCCGAATAATTATGACCATTTCAATCGTCCCAGACGTCAGGAATTTGAAGGCTATTTGGTAGAGAATGGTTCTTTATATATAACTTCAAAACAAAATCTAATTAAATCTAATAACAGAGTTTCTGGGCACATCGTACCTTATGTGATGCCTGAACCTACTTATTATGAGATTGACGAGTTATCTGATTGGATTATTATAGAGAATTTACTCTTGCAAGCTTCTAGGAAAAAAGAAGATAAAAAACTAGCGATCAATAATAATATAAAGCTGTTTTTAAGTGATGTAGATGGAGTATTAACAGATGCTGGTATGTATTATTCTAATAATGGGGATGAACTTAAAAAGTTTAATACAAAAGATGGGATGGGTTTTCAGCTACTTAGAGAAAAAAATATTAAAACGGGTATAATCACTTCTGAAGCCACGGAGATTGTATCTAGAAGAGCAAGCAAATTACAAGTTGATTTTCTTTATCAAGGAAAAAAATCGGAGGGAAAGTTAAATGCGGCACGTGAAATATGTGAAATACTAGATATCAGTTTAAATGAAGTTGCCTATGTTGGTGATGATATTAATTGTCTAGAATTATTGAGCAGTGTTGGGCTTGCGGCATGCCCTAGTGATGCAGTTCATGCAATAAAAGAGATTCCTGGGATAATACATTTAACATCTGAAGGAGGGCAAGGAGCTGTTCGGGAATTAGTCGAGTTAATTTTAAACGATATAGTTTGATAGGTTCCAAGTTAAAGAAGAATGCATTAATATATTTTGTAGGAAATGCATTCTATTCTGGGCTACCAATACTTCTACTTCCGTACTTGTCATCAGAGTTGGATTTGGCTGCATATGGTAACTTAGGACTATATCAGGTCTTTCTATTAATTGGGATTCCAGTATTAAGCTTCAATGTTAAAAGCTCGGTACAAGTATTTTATTATAAGTATGAAGATTTTCCTACATATTTCAGCAATGTATTTTCTGTTAACTATTTAACAATAGCTGTATTAGTTTTAGTCTCTGTAAGCTTATTATTTAATTTCGAATGGGGCGCTATTTTACTTCTGTTTGGGCTACATTGTTTCTTCAGTAGCTATTTAGAAATAATTCTAGAACTAAAAAAAGCACAAACTAAAGCATTTATTTTTTCATCATATAGATTGCTTAGTATTTTTTTAGATGTGCTTATTCTTGTTGTTCTGTTTGAGTTATTTAATTATCAAAGCTGGCAAATAAGAGTTGTTGCTCAGGTATTAGCCATGTTTCTAGTTTTTGTCACTGTGAATTTCCTGGAACGTAAAGAAGTTGGCTATTTTAACTTTTTTAGGATAAGTAAATCTCATGCAAAAACATTACTTGCTTATAGTGTTCCTCTTACATTGCACATAATGTCAGCACATTTAATAAATTTCTCCGATCGTTTTTTAATCGACATCTATTTGGAAGTTGAGTCTGTTGGGATTTATACTGCATCTTACCAGCTCTCGATGGTTGTTTTTCTAATAATGACAGCGTTTAATAATTCTTATGTCCCATGGGTGTATAAAAATATCAGAGAAACAAAATTAAAAGCTAATAGTTTCTATAAGGTTTGTTTCTATATATTCGCGTTAATTATCATAATTTCTATAATCTACTATATTTTTTTATTGAAATTTAGTAGTTATATACTTTCCCCTAGCTATTTAGTGAGCTTAAATTTTGTTCCTTGGTTGATACTAAGTTTTATTTTTAAGATTCCTTATCTGGTGTTTTCTCCTATTCTATTTTTCAAGAAAAAGGTTGCTGAATTAACAAAGATATCTTTGTTAGCCGCAGGCGCTAACATTCTTTTGAACCTGATTTTTCTTTCACAAGTTGGTTTATATGCGGCTGTAATTTCTACTGGTGTTTCGTTTTTCGTTATGAGTATTTTAGTATACATAGTTGGTGTAAAAGAACTAGCAAAAGATATAGGCGATGAAGCTTCAGGTTAAAAAAACAGATTTACATATCTTTGCTTTATTGTTGATATTGTTCATCTATTCATCCTACTATTTTGTATTTATTTTTGCAGAAAAATATTCATACCCATTCGTAGATGTAGATGTTTCTTTTTTAAGATTTTTCATATCCTTTTTATTTTTTATAGTATTTATATTTATTGGTTCAAAATTAAAAGATGGTCTATATTTTATTTTTCATTCTCTTCTTATATATGTATATATATTCAATTCAATATTGTTTTCTTTTTCTAATGGAAGAACAGATGTATATTCTAGTATAATTGTATTTTTCTTTATTATTTTTTTAATCTTCAGATATGTAAAAATTGTTCAGAAGAAAAAGATTAAATTATCATTTAATAAAAGTTATATTAATGAAAGAATAATCCCTATAACAATTGTACTATTATTTATTCCTTACTTCCTTGTTTTTGGGGTTGACGTAAATATTAATACTCTTTTGCTAGCAGAAGTATATGATGTTAGATTTGGAGTTGAAGACCAGAAAAGTGCATACTTTAGATATACTGATGGATTGCTCGCCAAGTTCCTCTTGCCTTACTTATTAGTTTATAGTATCAAGAATCGAAACTATGGATTCGTGGTGTTTTCATTGGGTTTGTTACTATATATATATATGATCTTTGCCCTGAAAACTGTGTACTTTACTATAGCGGTAACTATTTTTCTTTATATATATTCAAGAGATTTTAAATATCAGATCAAAGCAATTTTATCATATTTGCTTTTGGGACTTCTATTATTGAGAATATTTACATTAATATCTGATTTTGATGTGCTTGAATCACTTATTATAAGACGGAATTTTTTTGTTCCAGCCATACTGAATCAATACTATTTCGACTTCTTTGATGGAAATAGTATGTATTTGTCTCATAGTATTTTTTCCTCGCTTTTTGATTATCCTTATGAGAATTTTCCACAGTACATCATCGCGGAGAGGTATTGGGGACAGCCAGAGGTTAGTGCAAATAATGGAATTATAGGTGATGCTTTTATGAATTTTGGATATTTAGGTATTGCTGTTTATAGTTTTTTGTTTGCACTAGTATGCGTCATAATGACCAAAATCATACGGAATCCTCTATATAGTGGTATTCTGTTTGTTTTTATTGTTTTAATTATTACCAGTTCTTTTACTACAATATTTTTGACCCATGGGTTATTTGTTTTCTTAATGGTATTTTGGGTTTTCAAATTTGATTTGAATAATGGAAAGTGAAGTTCAAAGCTTCTATAAAAAAGAAGTTTCATTTAGAGAAATATCAATAAAGAACTATAGAATATGGTACTCGCTTAGATATTATATTTGGGAAGAAATATCAAAGAAATATATTGGTTTAGATGATTATCAGCCGCGCAAAATTAATTTTACGATTAGTACATTTCTCTTACCTGTATCTTTTCTTACGAGTTTATTTAGAATGAGAAAGGCAGATTCTATTATTATTCATTCTACTAGAGCAAAAAAAGGGACAGATGAATATACAGAGAAATTCAAAAAAGGTAATTATATAGTAATAGATTATAATTATATGTTTGCATCTATTTTTAAAAATAGAACAATTGATTTAGGTGTTTTACTCATTTTAAAGGAGGTATTGTCGAGAGTTTTTTATTCCGTATACAGGAAAAAAGAATTGGAGGAGTTATGCAAGAATATAAAAAAGGAATATAGTAGGTTGGATTTCAGGCGTATTCGAAAAATTATTTATCTGAAGTACTTTAAAGACAAGTTCGATCAATTTGTATTTGAAGTATTACTTTTTTTTATAAGACCACAAAAAGCAATTTTGGTCAGTTCATATAATCTTATTTCGATTTGTTATCTAATGAAGAATAAAAGTGTTCAAGTAGAAGAAGTTCAGCATGGAATTATCACAAAAAATCATGTTGGTTATAACAACTATTCAGATGTTCATTTTGGGTATTATCCAGATGTAATACATTTTAAAACACCATTCTGGAATAACGTAAAATTGTACAATAATTTTTCCCAAAGAAAGGTACTTGAAAGCGAGAAAAAAAAACAAAGTGTTAATTATGACATCAAACATCTTCATAATAATGATATAAATATTCTTTTCTTGGGGCAACCATCTGTGTCTAGTGAGTTAATAAGTATAGTTCTTGACGAAATAAAGTCGAACCAGGAGAAAGGGGTAAATATCTATTACCGCCCGCACCCAAATGAACCTATACCGGATGAGCTAGGTCTCGAATATTTAGATATAGGTTCTTCAATAAAAGATATTAAAAAAAAATACGACCTAGTGATCGGTGTCTATACTACTATGTTGATTGAATTACTTCAAAGTGAACTAGCCGTTTATCAAATTAAAGTAAATGGGTATCAAGTATTAAGGCCCATACTGGACATATTAGATGTTCCATTAATTGAGAAAGATAATGTGATTGCTGATGTTTTAAAGTCTACTAATGATAAACTTATACAGTTCAATAAAATATGGTAGTCTTCATATATTTATTCTCACATACTAATTAAATAAGATAGTATCTTTGCTAGTCTAATATAAAAACGTACGGAAAGTAATGAATAGTAATAATTTAAAATTTGCTGTTGTTGGCTGTGGAAATATAGGTAAAAGACATGTCGCTGTTCTTGATAAAGAAAGTGGTGCTGATTTAGTGGCGATATGTGATGTAGATGATCGTAAAGCAAAGGACTTGTCTGACCTATATTCTAATCTCGAGTATTATACTGACTATGATGATATGCTCAATAACACCAATGCAGAAGTAGTAAGTATAGCAACGCCCCACGGGTTGCATAAAGAGATGGCAATTCAAGCCCTAAATAAAGGTTTTCATGTACTTGTGGAGAAGCCAATGGCTCTTACTGAAGAAGATTGCTTGGAAATGATAAAAGTTGCGGATGAAAAAAGATTAAAATTGTATGTAGTAAAACAGAACAGATACAATAAACCAATCTTCTATACAAAAAAAGCATTAGATGAAGGAAAACTTGGTAAGGTTTTTATGGTCCAGTGCAATGTAATGTGGAATCGTCATCAAGAATATTACGAAGATTCAGAATGGAGAGGACTTAAGAGTTTTGAAGGAGGAGCATTATATACTCAAGTCAGTCACTTCATTGATCTGCTAATATGGTGGTTTGGTGATGTAGTTGATGCCAAGTCATTTATCAGGACATTTAATCACAATATTGAAATTGAAGACGCCGGTGTTTCTTCAATAGAGTTTGAGTCGGGTGTGCTGGGCTCTCTGCTATGGACTACATGTGTTTATAACAAGAATTACGAAGGCAGCATTACAATAATTGGTGAAAAAGGCACAATCAAAATTGGAGGAAAGTACCTGAATAACATTGAATTCTGGGATGTTCAATCCTTTCCGCTCCCAGAAGATGAAGTATTTGAAGATGAACCTAACAATTACGGGAAATATCAGGGTACAAGCTCAAATCATGATAAGCTTATAAATGAAATAGTTACTAACTTTGCTTCAAAAAGAAACGGTTTGGTAGAAGGAACAGAAGGTATTAAGTCTATAAACGCAATTAAAAAAATATACAATAGAACATTCCTACAATGAAAAGAATACTAGTTACTGCTGCTGGAGGGGCGCCGGCTATAAATTTTGTAAGATCCTTAAGAGACTCACAAGAAGAATTTTTCTTATTAGGAGTAGATGCAAATAAATATACAATTCATAGAGCTGAAACGAACGAGATAGAGCTTTGTCCAAAAGCTAATGAAGATGACTATATAGATTATCTAAATTATTTGATTGAAAAGTATGAGATCAATTTTATTCATGCACAACCAGATATCGAAGTTGGCATGATATCCGACAATAGAGAAAAACTAAAGTGCAAAACATTTCTTCCTGATAAAAATACAGTAAGAGTTTTAAGAAATAAGTTTCTTTCTTATCAAGCTTGGAAAGAGGCTGGGGTTCCAGTTCCTGAAACAATTATATTGCATAATGAGAGTGATTTAGAAAAAGCATTTGATTTGTTTGGTGAAAACATTTGGGTTCGAGAAATTGAAGGCGCGGCGGGAAAAGGTTCTCTCTCTTCTCCATCATTTAATGAAGCAAAAAATAAAATTATAGACTCGAACGGATGGGGAAGATTTACTGCTGCTGAGAAATTGACTCCCAAATCAGTGACTTGGATGTCAATTTATTACAAAGGTGAATTAATTGTAGCTCAAGGTCGTGAAAGGTTGTATTGGGAACATGGAAATAGAGCACAGTCTGGAGTTACAGGGATAACTGGAACAGGTCGGACTATTCAGGATAATAGTTTGATAGACATATCAAAGCAATCAATATTAGCTATTGATTCCAAACCTCATGGTATTTTTAGCGTTGATATGACGTATGATTTGAAAAATAACCCTAAGCTTACGGAAATTAATATTGGTAAATTTTTTACCACACATTACTTTTTTACTCAAGCTGGGTTAAATTTTCCAGAAATATTTGTTAAGCTTGCTTTTGATGAAGAAGTAGAAATGAGAGAGAATATAGATCCAATAAAAGAGGGGTATAATTGGATTCGAGGTATGGATGTGCATCCAAAGCTGGTAAAAGATGATCTAATTACTCGATACTTAGATAAATTTAAAAAACAGCGAGCATCATTGTAACTAGCATGTCAAAGACAATAGTATTTGGAGGAGGAGGTTTTGTTGGGAAAGCTGTTCTTAGATTACTAATTGATAAGTCTCATCATTTTTTAGCTCCACCTTCTTCAACAGTAAATTTATTAAAAGAAAACAATTTGTCTTCTTTTTTTAGAGAAAATGTAAGTGATGATGATTCACTCATTATCATAGCTTCCAAAATGCCTTACACAGGAAATGAGCATGATTCATTTCAAAATATGTTTCATAATGTGGAAATGGTGCGAAATATCATTTCCTGTATTGAAAATCAGAATGTGAAAGAAGTAGTTTATGTGAGTACAATCGATGTTTATGGAAAGAATGAAAAGACAATAGATGAAGAATCCATACTGAATCCTAGAACTAATTATGCTTCTTCAAAAGCTGCTGCAGAATTTTTATTGAGAGCGTTTGCAAAAAAGAAGGAGATACCATTAGCTATCTTAAGAGTGAGCCATATATATGGTATAGAAGACCCGAGTCCCAAAATGATTAATAAAATGATGAGGGATTCTTACCTTAAAAATATAATTAAAGTGACAGGCGGTAAAGATCTTCTTCGGGATTTTATTCACGTTGACGACCTGGCATATATAATACAGCAGTGTATAAACAAAAGAATCAATGATACTTTTAATGTTGCAACAGGACAGTCTATAAGTATTAAAGAGTTGGCTAATATGATTTGTTCGCTCAACTCGTCTTGCACTGTTGAAGTTTCTAATAACAACGCGAGCAATGGGTGTAGCTATCTTTTTAACATTTCAAAATTAGAGAACAATTTTGACTTATCTGTACGAGATTTCCGTAGAGAGCTTACGTCTGTTTACCATAATCGATATGTAAAATGAACATCTTTTTTGATTTTGATGGTACTTTAGTTGATGTAAAAGAAAAATATTATGCGGTTTATGCATATTTCATATCACAAGAACAAGGAAACCTACTTTCTATTGATGTTTTTTGGAACATGAAAAGATCAATGTGCTCTGCTGAGGATATCTGTGTTGCTTCTGGTTTGAGTGCCTCTAGAGGAAATAATCTATTCGGTTATATAAAAGATAAGATTGAGTTAAGAAATATGTTAGAATGTGATGTATTATTCGACGATGTGTTACCCATTTTGAAATCTTTTAAAGCAAGTAGTAACCTGTATCTTATTTCTATGAGAAGAAATTATCAAAATCTAAAAGAACAGACTTCATGGTTAGGTATTTCACAATATTTCGAGGAGATCATATCACCGTTTGAAGATCAAAGCAATACAAGAAATCCAAGTAAATCGCAGGTCATAAAAAAAATTGGGTATACTAAAGAATCTATAATAATAGGAGATTCAGGTATGGATATTAAATCAGGTAAAGATTTAAATATTCGCACATGTGCTATTAACAGAGGCATAAGAGATTCAAGCATCCTAGAAAGTTATAATCCTGATTTTTTAGTCTCAGAATTATCTAGTTTAAAATCTATAATATGTTAAAAATATGATTCCATTTGTTGATCTTAAGAAACAGTATATTTCAATTAAAACAGAAATTGATGAGGCAATCTCAAGTGTGCTTGAAGAGACTTCCTTCATTGGGGGGGGGCATGTAAACGAATTTAACTTAGCATTTGCCAAGGATTATGGAGTGAAACATTGTATCGGCGTGGCCAATGGAACTGATGCAATTTATATTGTTTTAAAAATGCTAGGAATAGGTAGTGGAGACGAGGTTATTACAGTTGCAAATAGTTGGATATCTACCTCGGAAACAATTTCACAATGTGGTGCTAAACCTATTTTTGTGGATATAGAAGAAGATTTTTATACCATAGATGTCAATAAAATAGAAGCTGCTATTACTAATAGAACAAAAGCGGTCATTCCAGTACATATATTTGGTCATCCTGCTGATTTAGATTCTATAGTAAAACTATGTGAAAAACATGATTTATATTTGATTGAGGATAGTGCTCAAGCTCATTATGCTGAGTATAAGGGACAAAGAATAGGTACTTTTGGTGATGCAGCTACTTTTAGCTTTTACCCTGGTAAAAATTTGGGTGCCTATGGAGATGCCGGATGTGTTGTGACCAATAATGATGCTCTAGCCGAAAAGTGTAAAATGTTTGCTAATCATGGAGCATTAGTAAAACATAATCATTTAATGGAGGGAATAAACAGTAGATTGGATGGTTTACAAGCGGCTATTTTAAAGGCAAAATTGCCATTTATACATGACTGGACTCATAAAAGAAGAGAAATTGCCAGAGAATATGACGAACATCTTAGTGGAATAAACGAAGTCGTTTATCCTAAAGTAGCTGATTATGCAAGTCATGTGTTTCACTTGTACGTTATTAGAGCTAAACAAAGGGATCGGTTAAAACAATATTTAAATGAAAAAGGTATCTCTACTGCTATACATTATCCGACACCTCTACCTTTATTAACTGCATATAAATCAAGAGGTTTTCGAGAAGAACATTTTCCAGTATCTTCTCGATATAGAGATGAAATTCTTTCTCTACCTATATATCCGGAATTAGGCTTAGATAAAGTAGAATACATTTCGAATACTATAAGAGAATTTTATATTGCCTAGTATGAAAATTGCTATAGTATCGCAATATTCTTCACCTGTTGAATATGGTACATATCATCGTCATTTTGATTTAGGGAAAGAGCTTAGAGAGAAAGGTCATGAGGTAATAATTGTTACTGCAAGCCATCATCATTTTCTTCACAGGGACTATACTGAAGAAGGTGTAGTAAGTAAACATAGTTTCGATTCTCTGGATACTTATTTAATTAAGACCAAATCGTATGAACATGCACATTCAGCAGTAAGAATTATTAATTGGTTCTTATTTACGATTAGATTGTTTATATATAGAAACAAAGTCTTTAAAGATATTCCGACACATATAATTGTTTCTTCTCCATCCTTATTCCCATTTCTAATAGGTATTTATTATAAGATTGTGAAGAGATCGAAATTTGTCATAGAACTGAGGGATATGTGGCCTCGTACCTTAATTGAAGTCGGAAAAATATCTAGATTCCACCCGTTAATATTATTAATGAGTTTTGTCGAAAAAGCAGGTTATTATTGGTCAGATTTCATTATCAGTACATTTCCGTACGGAAATAAGCACGTAAGTGAAAAAATAAAAAAGCCATTTAGACATACATGTATTCCTCAGGGTTTTGACGATCAATATATGAGTAATAGTAAGCCCCTAAGCAATGATTATATAGGCAAATATTTACCATCAGATAAGTTTATAATTTGTTACGCGGGCACAATTGGCCTAACGAATTCACTTGATACTATTCTAGAGGCGTCTAAAAAGCTAGACAAGATGTATAAGGATATTTATTTTCTTTTTGTTGGTGAGGGGAAAATGAAAAATGAATATCAGCAAAAGACACAGAACCAGAGTAATATTGCATTTGCTCCTCGGATTGAAAAAAGTCAAGTGCAATCGCTCCTAAAAAAAGTAAATATTGTATATGATAGTGTAAATAATGTGCCGCTTTATGATTATGGTATTTCTAGGAATAAATGGATTGATTATATGTTTGCAGGCAAGCCAGTTCTTTTGTCATGTTCCAGTAAAGGATTAAGCATGATAAATGAGTCTGATTGTGGATTTATTGTTCCTTCAGAAAATCCAGAAGCTCTTGAACAAGAAATCGTTAGAATTAGCAGTATCAGTGAAGAATCTTTAAAAAGTATTGGATTTAAAGGCCAAAAGTTTGTTAAAGAAAACCGGACTTTTAGAGTTCTGGCGGAGCAATTAGAATCTGTATTATTGAATGTAAAGTGAAAATTGTAGTACTAACTCAGAATGACCCATTTTATCTGGGTGATCAGTTGAATTACTTGCTCGGAAGACTCCCAGAAGACGTTCAAATTGTTGGATGTGTTGTTTTTGATGTATCTCCATTTGGCAAAAGAGAGTCGTTTTGGGCAAAGGCGATTAAGACTCTAAAAATATTCGGTTTTGCTTTTTTTGTTAGATATGGTTTTAAGTTTATAAAAAGCAAGTTCGTTTCCTCGAATAAGGTGGGTAGTATTTTAGAAAAACATCAAGTTAAAAAAATAAATATTGTTTGGAATATCAATTCCATAGAGTCGCTTGAATTGATACAGAGTTTCAATCCTGATCTCTTAGTTTCCATCGCAGGAAATCAAATTTTCAAAAAAGATCTTATTGAGTTGGCGCCATGCGGCTGTTTAAACCTTCATACTGCACTACTTCCAAAGTATAGAGGATTAATGCCTTCTTTTTGGGTATTGAAAAATGACGAGAAGTATACAGGTGTATCTGTATTTTTTGTTGATGAAGGTATTGATAGTGGTCCCATTTTAGTGCAAAAGAAAATTGAAATCGGGAATCGTTCGCAGGAAAGCCTTATAAGAGATACTAAAAAAATGGGCATGGATGCTATCAATGAAGCGATTAGTTTGATACAAAAAGGAGGGTATACCGTTCTTGAAAATGATGACGAGCAGAGTACCTATTTCTCATTTCCTACCAGAAAAGATGTAATTGAATTCAAAAAGTTGGGAAAAAAATTCTACTGATTATATTATGAAACACGCTCTTTCCTTTGATATTGAAGACTGGTTTCATATAGTTGATATAGATGAATTGGAAGACCGAGATAAATGGGATTCTTTTCCAACTTTAGTTGAAGAGAAGACAGATCTTATCCTAAATATTCTAAGTGAATATGGTACTAAAGGTACATTTTTTGTGCTAGGGTGGATTGCACAAAGATATCCAAGTATTAGTAAAAAAATTGTTGACCAAGGCCATGAGTTAGGTACTCACTCTTTTTGGCATCATAGAGTTTATGAGCTTACTCCTGAGACATTTTATGATGATTTAAAGCTCTCCATAGATGTTTTGCAAGATCAAACAGGAGTACATATAAAAGGGTTTCGAGCGCCTTCATTTTCAATTACTCCAGGTAACGAGTGGGCCTTTGACATTATAAAAGAAGTGGGATTGGAGTATGACGCTAGTCTGTTTCCTGCCCAAAGAGGGCATGGTGGGTACCCTTGTGTACAAGAAGTTCATCAAATTAAGCTCTTTGAGGGTACATTACCAGAGCTGCCCATGAGCGTACTAAAAAAAGGCCCTGTTCGGATACCATTTAGTGGAGGTGGGTATTTACGATTTCTACCATACAAGATAATTAGCAGTGGATTTGATAAGTTTGAGAATGAAGGAATACCTGTAGTCGTATATTTACATCCACGAGATTTTGCTCCTGATTGTCCAAGAGTAAAGATGCCTATGCACAGAAGGTTTAAGTCTTATACAGGTTTGGGTACTACTGAGAGTAAGTTACGAGGTTTACTTCAGAATTTTAAATTTGACACATGCGAAAACGTTATCATTGACTGCTTAAAGAATTGTTCAACTTCAGAAGTTTAGAGAAGGTTGCATAATGAATAATCTGGATAAAATAATAAGTAATATTACGAGCAGAAATTATACCGTTGGTATTGTGGGTCTTGGATACGTTGGCTTACCTTTGATGTGGACATTCCATGAAAATGATTTAGATGTTTTAGGTTTCGATGTTGATGAATCAAAAATTAAGTGTCTAAAAGAGGGTAAGCCTTACATAAAGCATCTTGGAGACGAAATGATGGCTAAACTTGCCAAGTCTAATCGAATTGATGCTACAACTGACTTCTCACGATTAAATGAAGTTGATGCGATTTTAATGTGTGTGCCAACTCCATTAGATCATCATCGTGAACCTGATATGAGCTATGTTCAAGTTACTACTGAAACAATATCTAAATTTTTACGAGAAGGACAGCTAGTAATTCTAGAATCTACTACCTATCCTGGAACAACTGAAGAGTTAATTATTCCGATTCTGGAAAAAAATTCAGGTCTGAAAGCAGGTGAAGATTTTTATGTTGCTTATAGTCCCGAAAGAGAAGATCCGGGTAACCCGAATTTTAATACTGCAAAGATTCCAAAGGTTGTTGGTGGTCATGGAGAGGAAGCGCTTGAGCTAGCTAAAGCTCTTTATGATACTTCTATAGTAAAGACCGTTCCGGTTTCAGATACTAAAACAGCAGAAGCAGTAAAAATTACAGAGAATGTGTTTCGCGCAGTCAATATTGCTTTGGTTAATGAACTCAAAGTGGTATTTCAAAAGATGGGAATTGATGTACATGAAGTATTGGATGCTGCCGCTACCAAACCTTTTGGTTTCATGAAATTTACTCCCGGGCCGGGATTAGGAGGACATTGTATACCTATTGATCCCTTCTATCTAACCTGGAAGGCCAGAGAGTTTCAGGAGAATACACGATTTATTGAATTGGCAGGAGAGATAAATACGAATATGCCTCGCTATGTTATTCAGCAAACGATGAATGCCTTAAATGATTATAAGAAGTCAATTAATGGCTCCCGAATGCTTGTTATTGGCTTAGCATATAAACCTGATGTTGATGATATGAGGGAAAGTCCTACGTTTGTTTTGATGGATGAGTTAAAAGAATTAGGAGCTGAAGTAGATTACTATGATCCGTTTATTCCTGTAGTTACTCCTACCCGGGGACATGCTGATTGGACTGGAAAGAAGTCTATTGAATGGGATAGTAATGTAATTGCTCAATATGATGGTGTGATTATCGCAACTAATCATAAGGAAATTGATTACGAGGCTCTTCTGGAATGTGCCCAGCTTATTGTTGACACCAGAAATGTATATCCTAAAAAAATTGCTTCACAAGTAACAACCATTTATAAAGCCTAAATAGGATATTTTATAGCAGGTGGCAGGTAACGAAAATAAACTTTATATTTTCCCCCTCAAGTAAAAAGGCTTATATGCTTAACTGGATTTCAGAGGGATGGCTTCAAGGGGTACTAGCTGCAATAGCTGGTTTTATTATTGTATATAAAAGTATTCCTGTATTAATTAAGGTTGCCTACCATAAAGATTTATATGATAAACCGGATGGAGATCGCAAGGTTCATACTCGGTATATCCCTACACTTGGTGGAGTTGGCATATTTATAGCCCTGATATTAAGTTTTCTTTTTAGCGGATTTGCAGGCTCACTAAGTTGGACACCATATTTGATTGGTGCACTAACAGGGTTATTCTTTTGTGGACTTAAGGACGATTTAATAGGTTTGTCCCCCAAGAAAAAGCTTTTAATAGAAATTGCTATGGTGGGGATTATCTTGTTAGGCTCCGGAGCAACAATCAACCATTTTGGTGGTGTATTAGGTATATATGAAATCCCTCTGTGGCTGGCTATTGGAGTGAGCATGTTTACCATGATCGTGGTAATTAATGCCTATAATCTTATTGATGGGATTGATGGGTTGGCTGGTGGCATTGGGGCGATAGCTTCAGCAGCTTTTGGAGTAGGTTTTTGGGTCGCAGGTGAGATAGAACTAGCTTATTTGGCCATACTTACATCTGTTGTGCTAATAGGTTATTTGTTCCACAATTTTCATCCGGCATCCATTTTTATGGGAGATACTGGTTCTTTAGTTATTGGATTTTTGCTAAGTGTGTTTGTGGTACAATTCGTTCCTCTAAGTCAAACTATTGAATTTAAAAATGTGTTTGGAGGAGCTTCTCCAATACTACCGGTAGCTTTTTTGGCAGTACCTCTGTATGATACCATACGGGCATTTATCAGAAGAATAAGGCGCGGTAAATCTCCTTTCGATGCTGATTCAGATCATATTCATCATGCGTTACTTAAGATGGGGTGGGGTCAGCGCAGAACAGTTGCTTATTTATATCTGGCTGTAATTACTATTATTGCTACAGCTTATGTGACCACTTTCTTAAGCGTAAATTTATCGTTAGTTATTATACTATTAATGACTGTTTGCTTGTTTCCTACCAATGGTTTTAAGCGTCGCCTTTTGTCAAAATTAGGATGGGATATAGAGAGTTCTTTCAGATCAGATGAGTACGAAACACTTTATGAGCATTTGAGAGAAGCTCAGGAAAAAACCAGCAAACATCGAAAACAAGAACCACGAAAAAAAGCTTCTTTTGAAGCTTAATTGATCTGAGCTTTTTTATGGTTTTCAGGCTATAAGCACTTTTTGTTGTGTTCTCTGTGTCTTGCAATAAGCTTAAATTTTTTCCTTACCTTCTTTAGTTAAATAATTAAAAGCTTAGTTTTTTTATGAAAATAGCAGTAGCCGGTACCGGTTATGTGGGCTTATCACTTGCGGTTTTGTTAGCCCAGAAAAATGAAGTTACAGCGGTAGATATAATTGATGAAAAAGTGGGCATGATAAACAATCGTGTTTCACCCATTTCTGATCTAGAAATAGAGTCGTTTTTAAGAGAGAAAGAGTTGAATTTGCAGGCTACTTTGGATTCAGCCTCGGCTTATAAAAATGCGGACTTCATAATAATAGCAACTCCAACAAACTATGATCCTGAAAATAATTTCTTTGATACCAGTTCCGTGGAAGCTGTTATTAAAGAGGCTAAAGAAGCAAACCCGGATGCGATCATGGTTATCAAATCTACCGTACCTGTTGGGTATGTTAAGAGAACCAAAAAGGAGCTTAATGTAGATAATCTGATTTTTTCTCCTGAGTTTTTAAGAGAAGGAAAAGCACTGTACGACAACTTGTATCCCTCCAGAATTGTTGTTGGTGAACGATCGGAGAGGGCTAAGGTATTTGCTGATCTGCTGATTGAAGGAGCCGAAAAACCAGCAGATGAAATCTCTGTTCTTTTCACAGATTCTACAGAAGCAGAGGCAATAAAGCTGTTTTCGAATACCTATCTGGCTATGAGAGTGGCTTATTTTAACGAATTAGATTCTTACTGCGAAACTCATCAATTAAGTTCGGAACAGGTTATTGAAGGAGTAGGATTGGATCCAAGAATTGGGGATCATTACAATAACCCATCCTTTGGTTATGGAGGGTATTGTTTACCTAAAGACACCAAACAGTTGCTCGCTAATTTTCAGGATGTGCCTAACAATCTTATTCGTGCCATTGTGGATGCAAATCGCACCCGAAAAGATTTTATTGCCCGGCAGATATGGAAAAATGACCCGGATGTGGTAGGTATCTATCGTCTGGTTATGAAGCAGGGTTCAGATAATTTCAGAGCCAGTGCTATTCAGGGTATAATGAAGCGCATTAAAGCAAAAGGAATAGAGGTTGTAGTATATGAACCGTATTTGAAGGAAAATGAGTTTTATCATTCCAAAGTAATACGGGATTTGAATGAATTTAAAGGCATCTCTGATGTAATTGTGGCCAACCGAATGGTGGAAGAAATCGAAGATGTAAAAGAAAAGGTTTATACCCGGGACCTGTTTGGCCAAGACTAAATTTGGTTGGTAGTTATTGATTAATATCTCTTCTATTTTACATCAACAGACGTTACATAAAATTAGTTAATGAACAGAGTTAAGTTTTCGGTATTAGGGTTCGGACGAATAGGTCAAAGACATGCAAAAATTATACATGAATATCCAGATTCTGATCTGATTTCAATAGTTGATACCAATCCTGAACATTTACTTGAATCAGATACTTTGGGACTTCACAAAGAACTTTTCATGTTTTCATGTATCAAAGATTTTCTTTTGAAGGATCAGAATCAGACAGATATTGTTTCAATAGCAACACCAAATGGTTTCCATACCGATTATGCCATTCAGTTAATGAAGGCCGGCTATCATGTGCTTATTGAAAAACCAATGGGTCTGTCCTCTGTTTCATGCGAGGAGGTGCTATCGACAATGATTGAAACCGGAAAGCAGGCTTTTGTAGTAAAGCAGAACAGATACAGCCCTCCATCGCTATGGCTAAAAAATATTGTTGATAATAAGATTATTGGAGACATACTAATGGTTCAGACCAATTGCTATTGGAATAGAGACGAACGCTATTATTCAACCAGTGAGTGGAGAGGAACAAGAGATTTAGATGGTGGAGCTTTGTTTACGCAGTTCAGTCATTTTGTGGATTTGTTATATTGGGTGTTTGGGGATATACAGAACGTAACTGCGAGCGTGAAAAATTTTACCCATCCAAATTTAAAAGACTTTGATGATTCAGGGTTTGCCCAATTCGAGTTTATTAAAGGCGGCATTGGCAGTTTAAATTATTCCACGTCCTGCTGGGGGCAAAATATGGAGAGCAGTATTACGGTAATCGGAACAAAAGGAAGTGTTAAAGTTGGCGGACAGTACATGAATGAGATTGAGTATTGCCATATAGAAGATTACAAAATGCCTGAACTGCCTGAAACGAATCCACCCAATGATTACGGGCCATATAAAGGAAGCGCGGCCAATCATCATTATGTAATTGAAAATGTAGTAAATGCACTGAGTGGGAATGAATCGACTACAACCAATGCTTTTGAAGGGATGAAAGTAGTAGGTTTTATTGAGAAGATTTACAGAGCAGCAGCTTTTATTTAAATAGTTGTTGATTAAAAATTTATAAGTTTAAAACTAGCTGGTTGCTGGCAAAGTAATTCTTGGTATTTAGTTTTGAATTTTAATGTTAAGTTAGTGTCCACATCTTAATCAAAACTTGCATAAAACTTCTAACCATTGATGAGAATTCCTCTTCTTGATCTAACGGCTCAATACGATTTTATAAAAACCGAAGTGGATGAGGCTGTTCAAAATGTTCTTGATACGCAGCATTTCATTATGGGTGAGCCTGTGAAGAAATTTGAATCAAAAGTGAATGGGTATATAGGTTCAAATTATGCTTTTGGTTGTGCATCAGGGTCAGATGCTCTGTTGTTAGCCTTAATGGCTATTGATATTCAACCAGGGGATTATGTAATTACTTCTCCGTTTACTTTTTTTGCTACTGCCGGAGCCATTTCAAGGCTGGGGGCAATTCCAATTTTTATAGATGTAGAATACGATAGCTTTAATATAGACCCGGAAAAAGTTCGGGCATTTTTAGAAGGGGAAGATGAGCTTGCTAAAAAAATAAATGCCCCAAAAGAAAAAATTAAAGCAATCATCCCTGTCCATTTATATGGTCAAGTGGCAGATATGGATCCAATTATGAATATAGCCAAAGAGTATAATCTATTTGTTATAGAAGATGCAGCTCAGTCAATTGGTTCTAAATATAAAGATCACTCGGCAGGCACTATGGGCGATTTTGGATGTTTTAGTTTTTTCCCTAGCAAGAATTTGGGTGCTTATGGTGATGCCGGACTTATCACTGTTAAAGATGAGGGTCTGGCTGAAAAAGTGGATATGTTAAGGCTTCATGGTGCCAGGCCAAAGTATCATCATAAATATGTAGGAATAAACAGCCGGCTAGATACCATCCAGGCGGCAATTCTCGAAGTAAAACTAAAATACCTTGAAGAATGGTCCACAAGGAGAAGAGAAATTGCATTGTTGTATAATGAACTTTTTGAAGAGGCCGGGTTGATTCGAGAGGGAATTACATTACCAAAAGAAACGACCGGAAATCCTGAAACAAGCGGTGTTCATATCTATCACCAATATACTGTTCGAATCAATCATCGTGATGAACTGGCTAAACATTTAAAAGAAAAAGGAATTGGTCACGCAGTGTATTATCCAATTCCACTACATGAACAGGAATGTTTTGCAGGTTTAGGGTACCAATCCATGGATTGTCCGATAGCTTATGAAGCAGGTAGGCAGGTCATCTCTCTCCCTATTTATCCTGAGTTGACAGAAGAAAAAATTCAGTATGTAGTTAAAACCATTTCTGAATTTATCAGGGGTTAATTCCTTCGTATCTGGAAAATAGTATTAGTTACAATAGCTGCTAAAGAAATGATGGTTGAGTAAATAGTGATTCTTTCAGAAGTAGAAATACCTTGCTTTTGTTCTTTTTGGGGCACGTAAATCATACTTCCTGGTTTTACACTTGGATATCTTTTAAAGAACAGAAACCGTTTTACCCGATTAACCTCTCCATTAGCATAAACAATATATGCTTTTCTTTTATCAGCCTGGTGCGACATTCCTCCTGCAGAGCCGAGATATGATTTAAAATTTTTATTTGATTGATATCTTACATTAATAGGAAAAAGTACCTCCCCTTGAATACTTACAGTCTCCAATTTAACAGGAATGTGAAGTGAGTCTCCCGGAAATAGTAGCAGATCCAAATCCGAATTAGGCCTTGCAAGAATGTTATCAAGCCGGATGCCTACCTGGCTTATTGTTTTTGATTTTTCAAGCAAAGAGTCTTCAATTTCTTCAAATTCTCTGTTTAAAGAAGCTCCTTCCGGATAAGCAAATTCTGTTATTCCTCCTGCTTTTTCCACAAGGTCAGAAATTTTAAAGTTTCGATTCTCAATAACGTATGTTCCGGGGAAAAGAACCTGACCTGTAACAGCAACTATTTGCTGCTGTTGGTATGATGGAGAACTTCGTACAAATATCTGATCAAAAGGAAATAACTTGAACTCAGCAAAACTATCATCAAGTACTAATCCCTCTCTTACTTCAACACTGAACATTTCAGCGGTTTGATTTCTGATTTGCCCGCTGCCATCATCTAAAATTCTTCGGGCAATTTCTATATTATATTTGGCAGCTTTATCAGTGAATCCTTTAGCTTGAAAGATTAAATCCTTAAGAGTCATTTCTTCAATAAATGGAAAAGTTCCTCCTTCATTTATTTCTCCGGATATTGTGATTGACTGTTCTTCACGTAGATCAAAAATGGAGGATATTCTGATAATGTCATCTTTTATCAGTTCAACGTCATTTTCTTCAGGATTTTGAAGCAGGCCATTAAGGTTAACCGGGATTGAACGTACTGTGTAATCCGGATTTGTTCTGTAAATAACTGCCCTTTCTAAATAGGCATCCCCAAGCAATCCATCGGCATTATTTATTAGGGTGAAGAGAGTAGGGTTTTGTTCTAATTGATATTCTCCTTCCCTATAAACAGCTCCCTGTATTTCAACACGGTTTGTATATCGATCTAATATTTTACTGATAGTGATCTCATCGCCGCTTTCCAATATGGTGTTTTCTTCTTCAGGATAATCAATCTCTACAATACTTCTCTCTGTTTCTGTATTTCTTCTAATTTTAATTCTTTTTGTGTAGGCTTGTTGATTAAAGCCACCGGTAAATGCCAATAGGTTATCGAAAGTTTCACCTGGTTTTGTTTCGAATAATCCCTGTCTTTTGGTTTCTCCATTCACAGAAATCCGATTGATATATGGATCTACTTTTATAATATCCTGATCTTGAAGTACTATATTCCCCGATTGATCTCCGTAAACAAGAAAATCATATAAGTCGATCTCAGCGATTTCATCATTACCTCTAATTACCTTTATGGAACGGTAAGTTCCATTCTTCGAAGGGCCGCCTGATACATATAGTGCATTAAATACGGTTGAAAGTGAAGACAGGTTGTATGTTCCAGGCAATCGTACTTCTCCGAGTATATGCACTTTAATGGTACGGATCGAACCAAGTGTAATCTGAGCAAACGTATCAGGATTGCTACCTTTTATACCTGAATAAATGGAAGACAATCTGTTCTTTATTCGTTGAGAAGCTTCTTCTATAGTCAATCCCATTACAGAAATAGGCCCGATATTACTTATCTGTATTAGCCCTTCAGGTGAAACTGTTAACGTATAATTATTTTCAGAAGCGCCATATATATCAATAATCAATTCATCACCGGCTCCCAGTACATAATTTTTTGGGGTCGGTATATTTTGAGAAGGCTCGAAGGTTAAATTTTCGTTAGTGAAAAGAGTGGAGCCAAAAATAGGTTTTTCTATTTCGGCAACTGAAATGGTGCTGGTTCTTGCTATTTGTGTATCATCCTCACCTTCACGAAGCCGCTCTTGGGTGGTATTTATTTCAGTTTCAGGGGCATTAGTTCCGGACTGAAGAGCCAGAAATCTGCTTCTTAATTTAGAAACTTCTACTGCAGCCATTCCTCTTGCCAGTGCCAGTGATTCAAGTTCCTGTATAGATAAGCCCTGGGATTGGGCTCTTTCATAAATCTGTGTGATTTGCGCATCTGACAGATCATCAGCTTTCAGGTTTTCAAAGTCGATGCTGGAAATATCCTGCGCCGATACCGCTAAGGATACAAATACAAATAAGAGGAATAGAAATACTTTTCTTGACATGAAATAAATATATTGAAGTGACATGGCCACTCTGTTTTGATAACCAACCTCAAATATAAGCTTTTAATAATATCTTTCCGATGAAATCTCCCCTTTCCATATTCATTTTAAAGGCAATTAGTTTTTTTGTTGTTTGGTATATCATTTACGAAATGTGGCTGCTGCCGGATGGTAGTATGGATGAGTGGTTGTCTTTAAATATTATTGGGAACAGTGCGGGCATTTTAAAAAGCTTTGGGTATGAGATATTTACATACAATAGGGTAATAGGCATTTATGGTATGCCTGGAGTTGAAGTAGTTGACGGGTGTAATGGAATAGCTGCCATAGGATTATTTATCGGGTTCATAATCGCTTATCCTGGCGATTGGAAAACAAGAGTGAGTTTTTCATTTATAGGATTATGCCTGATTTATCTGATAAATATTTTGCGAATTGTTGTCTTGGTTATCACTGAGGTTGAATCCCCTGCTTTTTTCAATTTTGCACATGATTATGCAACAACAGCAATTTTTTACTTTGCAATATTTGGGCTTTGGATGATCTGGGTGAATAGTAATGAGATGAAATTTTCTAATGATTAAAAAACTATTTTTTATATCCCTATTTATTATAGTTTATTTTTTTGTCCTTATTCCTGCAAGAAACTCATTCATGCTGTTCTATAAAACTCCTGTTTTAAGTAATCTACATGAACAATTTGTAGTAGAAAAAGACTCTCCAAGATATCTGAGCGTAATTCAAGTAAACAAAAGAAAAGAGTACGCAGCAAGAGTACCTTTTGGAATGAATTTCTTTATTGGAATAATTGGTTTGGTACTGATTTCAGCGACAAAAAAATTCTATTACATTGAAGTTGGCGTTCAGGTGTTTTTTGGGATACTGATTTTTATCTCTTTTTTTTATGGAACACAAGGAAATATAATTTTCCTGCAAATTTCAGATATGGCTAGTATCTATTTTTTGCCACTTTCATCTTTGTTTATGGTAGTGTTGGCATTTATTGAAAAAAAATCTCTACAGCAAAAAGATGAAGCATAAGCTTGTCGATCAGGAAGAGTTATTACGAAGACTCCCGGCGCTCCTCATTAACGATAGCCAGGAAGGTTTTCCAAAGCTGGAGTTACCAAAACAGTCGCTGGTTTGGTTAGTGGCGGCGGGTAAAGCAGGGGTTTCAGCTGTAAGAGAAGTACATAAACAATTGTGCAACCAAATAGTTGATGGCCTGGTAATTGGGCCACAAAAAGGAATATTGTCTGATAGAATTCAGATGTTTGAAGGAGCTCACCCTTACCCGGATGAGGATACCGTGGCCGCATCTTATGAGATTGTAAACTTTGTTCGAAAAATTCCTGAAGGTGGTACACTGATTTTATGTATTTCGGGCGGAGCTTCATCTATGTTTACCATCCCGCCATTTGGAATAGAAATTAAAGAACTCCAACAATTACACAGGCTTTTATTGAATGCCGGGTTATCCATTCAGGAGATGAATATTGTTCGCAAGCATGTTTGTGATGTGAAAGGAGGGAAATTCGCGGATGAACTAACTCATCTTAATGTAATCACGATTATAGATTCAGATGTTCCCGGTGATGATTTAAGTACCATTGGCAGCGGACCCACAATCTCTGATCCTTCTACCTTTTCTGATGCATTTAAAATTCTGGAGAAATCTGGTTTATGGGAGAGAGTTCCATTGACTATTCAAGAACATATAATTTGCGGGATGGAGGGAATTATCCCCGAAAATCCAAAACCTGATGATGGTGCATATCAGAATCAGGAACTGCATTTGATATCGAAAATTAATGGCATTAAGGCTTCGATTAAAAAGGAATTAAGTACTGCAGGCTATAACGTTTGGATCGATGAAGAAGTTTATTCAGGAACTGTACGTGAAGTTTCAAAAAAGATCTGTAGCAAAGCTATATCCATCCTGAGTGGAGGAGATGATATTCAAAAACCAGCAGCCCTTATTTTTAATGGAGAAAGCACCGTAAAAGTAATTGGAAATGGGAAGGGGGGACGAAACCAGGAACTGGCGCTGATGGCGGCACTTTCTATAGAGGGACAGCATGATATTTCAATTTTCAGCATGGATACAGATGGGATCGATGGTTCCACAGAGATGGCGGGAGCAATTATTAATTCAGAAACTACTTTAAAAGCAAGAAAACAAAAGATAGAGCCGGAAACGCTATTGAAAGAAAACAATTCCTATACGTTTCATAAAGAAATGGGCACCCACATAAAAACTGGCCTTACAGGCATAAATGCGATGGATTTGCAAGTTGTACTTGTCGATTAGTTTTGAGTGCTTAATTTTAAGTTTTTAGTTTAAGCTTTGTTGTTTTAACGATGGAGGTTAAAATTCTGACCAGTTCGTTACAATTATTGATTTCAGATCTAAGATTGGTGTCAACTAATTTACTTTGTCTAAGCAACTCCAGCCAATACAATGTTTCTCGAGCCTCTTTAGAGGCAATTGCCATTTTATGGAGAAGATCTTTTTTGGATTCTGCAGCAGAAGCTTCATTAGCGTTTGCACCTATACTAGTTCCAGATCTTAAAATTTGTTTAGATAACACATATTCGTTTTTGATGTCATTCTTCTATATAGTGCAATGATTTGTAAAGAGAACTCAAAACTCTTTTTGTAAATTGGTTCTTTATTACCCATAATATTATCTATTTAGTAATTACCTTGTTAGACAGTTTGAGTAACAATTCCTTACAAAAAAACTCAAAATTAAGCACTCAAAACTAGTAATTTGTATTTATGATCTGGCAATCACCGTTTTTACTTTGGCTCTTTATATTAATACCAGTTCTGGGGCTTGGGCTATGGTTTCACTCAAAGTTGTTAAAAGCAAAAAGAAAGCAGTTTTTTAATGAAGAATTGTTTCAAAAATTAAGGCAGGGATTTTGGAAGCCCGGGGATATTCTTAGATCCGTATTTGTACTGGTCGGGCTGTCTTTTTTAATTCTGGCATTCGCAGGGCCTAAGATTGGAACAGAAGTTCGGGAAGTGAAAAGGCAGGGTATTGATATGCTGATTGCTTTAGATCTTTCTGCAAGTATGAATGCCGAAGATGTAAGACCAAGCAGGCTCGAAAAAGCCAAGTTTGAGATCAACCGTTTAATAGAGCGATTAAAAGGTGACAGAGTAGGGCTTGTAGTATTTACCGGAGAAGCATATCTGCAAAGCCCCATGACACTCGATTATTCGGCACTCAAGCTTTTTCTGGATATTGCGGATACCGACCAAATGCCAAGTTCTGCTACCGATTTTAAAGCTGCTATGGAAACAGCCCTTGTTGCTTTCGAATCGTTGGAAGAAAATGCAACCGAAGCTGCTAAGGTGCTTCTTATCATTTCAGATGGGGAAGATCATGGACAGTCATATTCAGAATCTCTGGAAAAACTGATTGACAAAAATATTTTTGTATATACTTTGGGAATCGGAACAGATGCCGGCACAACAATTCCTCTTTACGAAAAAAACTCCGGAAGCTTAATTGGTTACAAAAGAGATCGCTCAGGGAAGGTAGTTACTACGTCATTACAGAGTGAGGTATTAAGGCAAATTGCAAATACAGGTAACGGAACCTACTACGCTATCGAAAGAGGTAATGACGGAATTGATGCATTTCTGGCACGAGTGGATGAACTTGAAAAAGGTGAATTTTCGAGTCAGGAATATGCAGACTATAAAAACCAATACCAGTGGATGGGAGCCCTTGCCCTGTTTTGTTTTACCTTTGCTTATCTGGTTCCAACCTATCGAAAAGAAAACTAAATGATAAAACTCTTTATTACGGATTTGGATGGATGCATCAGCATGCCTTTCATTCCGCCTAAATGGGATGCCATTCGCAAGATTATTGGGCTTAATCAGCAAAGCAGAACAGACCTAAAAATTCCACCTTTAACTATTTGTACGGGTCGCCGTATGCTGAAGCTGTTTACCAGTGGATGGGAATGTACAAACCATTTTTATTTGAAAGCGGTGGTGGTATCTACAATATGAGCACAAATTCTTTGCATTGGCATCCTACGTTTGATAATGATCGGGAAAAGAAACTGGTAGAATTGAAAGCCTTTCTTAAAGAAAACGTTATTAACAAATATCCTGGTACCATTCCTGAGTTTGCGAAGTTTACAGATTCAGGAATTATCAATCAGAACCCAAAAGTAATCCAGAAGATGTACCCGCAAATCAAAGAATATGTGGATGCAAATTACCCGGATTTTGAAGTTCATTACACAGATGTATCGATTAATGTGATTTCGAGAAGCACGAATAAAGGAGCAGGGATTAAGTTTCTCTGTGAACTATTAAATTTGAAGTTGGATGAAGTTGCCTTTATAGGAGATACAGGGGGAGATATTCCTGGGTTAAAGATTGTAGGAAAACCATTTGCTCCCAAAAATGCTCATGATTCTGTTAAAGAGATAGCGGAAGTTATGGATAGTGAAGATGCCAATGCAGTTTTAGAAGCTTATCAAAAGATTATAGCTTATAACAGGATACAATAGCTTTAAATTAAATCAAGATTCCGTGTAGTTGATAGAGTGAGAAGTTTGCATAATTAGAATTAGGTAGGAATAGTGATATGTAAATCCATCGACTGTACTTTTGATTGAAGAAAGTCACTCAGAGCGAAGCGATGAGTCTTCCCAATTAGGAACCAGGCAGGAATAAAATCGTACAGGTCCTTCCTCTGTTTCAACAGCCGGGTGGGGCGATAGAAGAGTCTCATCAATCACTAAGGAGACTGAATATTTCTTTCTTGGAGTTTTTTCAATAGCTCAAAGTATCGTTCAATCAGTTTTTGATAATCAGGAGAATACTTTGTGAAATTCGGGTCATTTAACCTTGATCGTATCTGCTTCTCCAACTCTTCCAAAGTCATTTCGGGTGGGGCAGTTTGCTCAAACTTTGAAGAGTTCTTTCCTTCGCGTTCTTTTTCTTCTTCATCTCTTTCCTGAAGAGATTTTTCGGCATCAAGCATCCTGCTAAGTATATTCTGTTGTCGCTCGATTAAAGTCGGGTCAACAGCGCCTCCCCGAAGGTCATTGATGGTATCTTCCATCTCATCGATCATTCGTTGAAGCTCACTTCCAGCTCTGTCGCCTTCTAATCCTCCGTTTTGCATGAGCTCCTGCAACTGCTTGCGTATCTCATTTTGTTGGCGGGCCATTTGGTTAAGCCGCTCCATTTGATCGTTCGACAACCGCTCTCCCTGCATATCATTTATCATTTGTTGCAGTTGTTCGTTTAGTTGCTGTTGGTTTCCCTTCATTTGTTGCATCTGTTCAAGCATTTGTTGTACAGATTGAGGCGTGCCGTTTCCATTCCCGTTACCATTATTACTATTGTCCTGGAGTTGTTCCAGGAGATTAGCAATCATAAATGCAATATCATTAATGCCTCCAAAAGCCTGGCGGGAAGCAACCGATGAATTTCTTTGGCTGCGTTCTGCCATTTGTGTTAAGGAGCGTTTTAAATGGCGTTTCAGCTCAATGGTTTTGGTATTTATTTGGTTTGAAAAAGGAGGAATAGATTTTGAGAGTTCAAACAAAGAATCTGCCAATGCATTAAAAATTTGCTCAATATTTTTTTGATCGCGCGCGAACTCAACATAAGCAAGGCTGCGGTCTTCAGTTGCTTGAGTGTGGAGCACCAAATCTTCCTGTTCGGTAGATAATGTAAGTAACGAGTAAAGCACATACTGCAGGCCGGCAACATTTATTTGTTGTTCTTCCTCACCTATTTGTTGCATCAAGTTTCTGGCTTTGTTGGCTAGCTGCTGGTAATCCTGTTCTAAATTAGGCTGCTTTTTCTGCTGTTGATTTTGTCCGCTACCCTGCTGTTGCTGTTTTTTTTGTTCTTCAAGCCATTCTACAATTTCTTTGTTTATGTCTTCTTCTAGCTGGTTTTTTGAGTCTTTTTGAAATTCAGATACTTGCTGGTCGTTTTTTTCTGATTTGTTTTCAGAGAGCTTGTCAATGGCTTCCCGGAGTTTTTCGATTTGCTCCAGGTCTTCTCTACGTTTGTTTTCAGTTTCTGATGGCGAAGCCGGATTTTGAGCCAGTTCTTTTTCTTGCCGGGCCTGATCTTCAAAAGATTTTGCCAGTTTTTCCAGATCTGACATAAGCTTTAATCTTTTAAAAAGCTCGATCGTACGTTCCAATCTTTTTTTGAAGTCCTCTTCATTAAATTCTACTTGCTCCATAGCCTGGCGCAGTTGTTCGGGAGTGAATTGGTCCAGGTTTTGTTGAAGCATTTCGAGAGCCTCACGCAAAGCAGGGTCATCAATTTCCTCCATCAGCTTTTTGAGCTCATCATAGGCCTTTTGTGTCTCCTCACTAAGCAGGTTATTTTCGTTCAGTTCTTTTTTAATCTCCTCGAATTTCTCATTCAACTCGTCAATTTTTTTCTGAACTTCTTCCTGTCTTTTTTGAGCTTCTTCCAGTTGGCGTTTATTCTCGTAACCTGGATTGGGGTTTTCCTTCAGGCTTTCCTGAAACTCTTTATATTTTTCGCTCATTTCTTCAAAGCTTTCAGAAATAGATTCCAGATCAGTTTCAATTTCGCTTTCCTTTTCATCTAAAGATTCGAAGTAATCAACCAGAGAGGGAACAGCAAGTGTAATGGATTGTGAACGCGAAGTTTTACGGCCGTTGAACCCGTCATTGTCAGAAGCTTCCACCCAAAAAGTAAGTTCATCAAGAGGGGAGAGTTCAAGAGAAGCTAAATCCCACTCGAATCTTTGAAGTACTCCATTAACAGGGCGCTGTAACCGCATGTTTCCAGAAACAGGTTCATTAACATAGGCTTTCTTCAGTTCATACTTTAAGGTTGAACGAGTGATATCAAAATCATCAGTAGCTTTAAAGATTAAATCTAGGAATTTTGGTTCAACCAGTTCAAGAGAAGTAGCTGGCTCAATTATTTCAACAACAGGATACTCATCAATAACAGGCTCAATCAAAAACTGAAAATTATTTTGATTCTGTAATCCACTGGCATCCTCCAGATAAAAAGAAATAGTGTCTTTTTCAGTAACATAAAACTCTGCAAAAAGATGTTTTCCTGTATGTGTTAAGGTGTCCAGGCTGTTATTAACAGTTTCAATTTCCAGCTTAGGAACAGGTTTGTTGATTTGGGCCGAAAGAAAAATTTTTGAACCCTGATAAGCCCGAATGAGAGAAAAAGGGTACGACTGAGAGGTTGAGTCGAGTTTTGTATAGGTTGGAGGAGAAATCGAAGAAATCAATTCTGAAAAACGGGGACGAAGCTGCACTGATGCTGTATAGGTTTCTGATCTGAATCCATCCATTTGCACAAAATATTCAAGATTATTATTGAGATTGAAGGGGATGGATATGAAAGCGTTGCCGGCAAACTCCATGCTTAAAGATCGATATTCGGATTCTACATCTGTTTTCACGAATAAGGTTACATCTTTTGGGACATTGTCTTTTTCGAATTCGATCTCCGTAGAAAATGCCGAGCCTTGTTCAAGGGTAATGTTTCCAGGTTTTATAGAAAAGGAATAAGGATTTGGTTTTTCAAAAGTCTTCCAAAAGGTAAATGCTCGTGAAGTGGCGTCAGAAAAAGTAAACCCGCCCACAATGAAGAAAAGCAGGACCATTCCAGTTATTTTTAATGTTCGATTATAAAATCCTGTTTGCTCTCTGGATTCTTTATAAGAGTTCAGTTTTTGTTTGAAATTCTGATACTGAATAGAAGAAAGGTTTTTTTCAATTGCGGCCTTTACTAATTCCGGGTCTGCAAGTTGGTCTCTTTCAAGGTCTAAAAAGTAGTTTATCTCATCAATATTCTGAGAACGTGCGAATGTGCGATGAAAAGAATCGAAGTCTGTTTCTTTTTTTCTAAAGCTGAACCAGAAGTACAATACTGTGGCACTTATAATACTGGCTAAAAATGTGAAGGATTTAGCAACTGATGATAAATAAGAGAATTGCTCAATCAGGATTAGAATTAGGAGCAAACCCAGTACCAAAGCTATACCGGAAAATATTTGTGCGATAAGCACTTTTTTCTGAAGAGCCTTGAATGCTGAGTAAAGGCTGGCTTTAATCTGATCTGATTTTGATTGGTATTGGTTCTCTTTCATAGCTTAAGAAAAGGAAATCCTGCTAAACATATTCTAAAAAACCGTAAATGGAAGTGGATATTGCAGTTAAATATCGTTCAGTGAAAATGTTTCTGAAACGGTATATCTGCGTCCATCAGAAGCCAGTGTAATGATCTCTTTGTAATAATCGTGTTCCAGATAAAGAAAGAAATTGTCGCTTACCGCTCGTTTTAGAAAACCCTCTTTTTCTTTAAGTGTTTCAGCGGGGTACATGTCATAACCCATCACCCAGGGTAGTGGAACATGAACATGAGTTGGAAGAAGGTCAGCTACAAAACAGAGTTTTTTACCATCACCTTCGATTAGAGGGAGTTGCTGCCCTAAAGTATGCCCGTTTACCACAATAGCAGATAATCCGTTTTCATATTGGTGGCTATTGCCAACCAGTTTTATTTTATCGGTTGCTTTAAGTGGTTCAATATTTTCGGGGAGGAAACTTGCTTTTTCCCGGGCATTGGGGTTTGTGGCTGTTTTCCAGTGAGATTCTGTTACATGGTAGGTAGCATTTGGGAACGTAAGTACGTTTTTTCCATTCTCATCAAAATAGGAAGTACCTCCGCAGTGGTCGAAGTGTAGATGAGTAAAAATTATATCTGTAACATCATCGAAAGTAAATCCATGCTCGTGAAATGACTTCTCCATGGTGTACCGGGAAAAATCCACTTCATATATTTTCATCAGCTTTTCATTGAACTTGGTCCCCAGCCCATTATCAATCAGGTAAAGTTTACCTGTTGTGTTAGATTTTATCAGTAAACAGCGCATGGTCATTTGAATGCGGTTGTTTTCATCAGCCGGAATACCTCTTGACCATAGTGTTTTGGGAACGACCCCAAACATTGCCCCGCCATCTAATTTAAAATCTCCGGTTTCAATGGTGTATAATTCAAAGTTGCCAAGCGTGGTTTTTGATAGGCTCATAGACGATTTTTTCTCGAGAAAATAGGGAAGAGTATATCGGTTCCAAAATAGGTCAGGTTTTACATTAGGAATTTTTAATATTTTTAATATTTTTATTTTTATTGTTAGGGTTAACTCTAACAAATACTGTGATTATGAAAAAATTCAATATACTTTTATTTGTTATGGCTTTCTTTTTTCTTGTTGGAGGTATTGCGCTTATCAATGTAGAAGATTATAAACCAATAGAAAACCCAGCACTCGAAGAACCAATAGCTATAAATGTACTTCTTGACGATGCTACTTTGAATGAGTTCGCATACTTTAAGAAAAGAAGAACGAGTAAAATGAAATGTAGTGATTTTACTTGGGATTCATCCTGTTCAGGTGAAGGTGGAACTTGTTATGAGCAAGTTTTATATGTCAGCGGTTGTAATATAGCTTGTTTTTCTGGACCATGGGTTAATTGTGATCAATCAACTGACCCAGGAGAAGGAGAGAATTAGCAAAAAGGTATGAGAATTCCATTATTTTTAGCTTTTCTACTTTTTGTTTACAGCTGTGGTGAAAAGAAACCTAAGAATAGTCAACCTTTTAAAAACAATCTTTCATTCCAATATTCCTTTGGAGAAGAAGTATTGGGAAGTCCCACATCACTAGCATTTGATGGGGCCTCCTCAATATTTATAAATAGTATTGGGGATCCATTTGTATATGAGTTTGATCTTCTTGGTAATATTTTAAATAAATATGGTAGAGAAGGTAGGGGGCCAGGAGAACTACTTGGAGCCAGTTTTATAAGTGCTGATACTGGTGGTCTTTATATATATGATCGATCTCAACTAGATATAATTCGATATTCTAGAAGAGACTCTAGTTTTAATGAAATAAAAGTAGATACACAGATCCCTGATTTTGAAGTTTATGATAAAAAAGTCTATGTATTCTCGCCCATATCTCTTACGGCGAAGCTGTCACCAGATTCTGATCGGTTAATCCATATTATTGATGAAAGTGGAGAGGTAATCAACTCATTTGGAGAGTACTTAAACTTTGTTGAAGGAATTCCACAGGGTATGAGTTGGCTAGCTATTGAGATTGATAATGATGTTCTCCATTTGGTTTTCAGATACTTTCCTATTTACAGAGCTTATGATCTCAGTGGGAAATTATTAAATGAACTTGATCTTTCTGAGATTTCAGATATATCTAAAATAGATGAAAATTATAATGAAGCTAGATATAAAGGAATAGCAAAAGGAGGGTATTTTGTGTACAGGGCAATGGACGTTGTCAATAATCGTGTGTTTATTTGCAGGATGGAACGTTCTATAAAAATCGATGAGTATTTATTCGAAAATGATGATTTATCACTTATTAAAACCCATGAATACGACAGTGATAATTTTACCGAAAGATTTGGTGTAGTAGATTTTTTCTACCATGAAGAATCCAATTCCTTTTTTGTTCTGGAAATTAATCCATATCCAGTAATGAGTGTTTATAAGATCAATGATCAAAAAAACCCGAACCAACTTAATGATCCGGGTTTATAAAGCTTAGTTAAATCGTTTCTAGAAAGAAGGAACTACCTCAACCCGGTATAAAGTATCAAGCAATGTTATTGCTACCATTAAAATAAAGAAGGCGAGTGCCCCGACTAATAACATGGAGTTGAATTTAGTATCCCAATACAGGTTCATAAAAAATGCCGCTACTAAAAATGCTTTCCCAAAGGCGATAGTTAAAGCAACAATGATATCGAAGGGTGCCGGAATTTCAACAAAAGCCAGGCCAACCGTTAGTCCGGTAAGAATTGTTAAAGCAATGCCAACAGCCCAAAGTTGCCCTGCTGTTGATACGTGATGTTCGTGGTGATTGTGTTCGCTCATAGTTTCAGTCCTGTAATATCATTCGATTAAATAAAGTAGTGGGAATAAGAAAATCCAGATCACATCAACTAGGTGCCAGTATAAGCCTGTGATCTCAACGGGAGTATAATACTCACTGCTGAATTCATTTCTTCTTGCCCGTATATAAATCCAGATCATCAAGCCAATACCTACAATAATGTGCAGTGCATGGATGCCTGTCATCATATAGTAAATACTGAAGAATACATGTGCCAGCGGATGATCGATACCTTCGTAAGTGTAAAGGCTTTCTCCTGGAAATATCCCTAAATGAAACTTATGTGTGTACTCGAAATACTTAATGAGGAGGAACACACAAGCAAGCGCAATGGTAATCAAAAGGTTAATTTCTATTCCTCTTTTCTGATTTTTTTGAGCTGATCGTATAGCCATTGCCACAGTTAAACTACTACCGATCAGAACCACTGTATTTACAGCACCCCATACCGTACTAAGTTCTTTTGCTGCCATGGTGAACAGTTCAGGGTACCATGCCCTGAAAACTATATATGCACAGAATAAACCACCGAAGAAAAGGATTTCATTAACAATGAATACCCACATTCCCATTTTAGATGCTTCAAACTGCTGATCCGAATCCACAAAGTGGTGCTGTAAGTGAGTCGGATGTGCGTGTGAATGATTAGCCATTTAAATTTCCGAGTTGAGTTTATTAATTAATTTCTTGTTACCCTAAACTGTAGTTTTTCCATTGGTCGCGTTCTTCATCAATAATTTCTTTAGCAGATTCAGGATCGTGTCCATTAGTATCCACTGCAAGCCCTAGTTGGAATTCTTCCATTGGTTGATGATAATCGTAAGGCCCATGAATTATTACCGGGGTGTGATCGAAGTTGTGGAAGTCGGGCGGTGAGGTTGCCTGCCATTCCAGCCCGCGGCTATTCCATGGATTAGCCGGAGATTTTGCTCCTTTAAACAATGATTGCATCAAGTAATAAAGGATGATAAGGAAGCCAACCCCCAAAATATACGACCCAATGGTTGAAGTTTGGTGGAATGAAGTAAATTGATCAACATAGTTGTAATACCTTCGTGGCATGCCTTGTGCTCCCATCACAAACTGAGGAAGAAAAGTTACATTGAAACCAACAAAGATTAAAACAGCTGAAATTTTTGCCAGTGTTTCGTTATACATTTTGCCGGTCATTTTTGGCCACCAATAATGTAACCCTGCCAGTAAAGCGATCAGGGTTCCACCCATCATTACATAATGGAAGTGGGCAACAACGTAATAAGTATCATGCAAGTGGATATTTACAGAGAGCGCGCCGAGCATGATTCCTGTAAATCCACCAATCGAGAAAAGGAATAAGAAAATGAAGACATACAACATTGGAGTATCCATTTTAATGGAGCCTTTATACAATGTAGTTACCCAGTTGAAGATTTTGATACCGGTTGGGATGCCCACCAAAAAAGTAAGGAAGGAGAACACTGTTGTTGCTACTGCCGATTGTCCGGAAGTAAACATATGGTGTCCCCAAACAAGGAAACCAATAAATGCAATTGCCAGTGAAGAAAGTGCAATTGCCCAATAACCGAAAACGGTTTTCTTAGAAAAAGTGGAAATCACTTCTGAAATAATTCCAAAGCCGGGTACAATCATGATATAAACTGCCGGGTGAGAATAGAACCAGAAAAAGTGCTGGAATAAAACAGGGTCGCCGCCAATAGCTGGGTCAAAAATTCCAAAACCAAGCCATTTTTCCATAGTTAGCAGTAGTACAGTAATTGCCAATACAGGAGTTGCCAATACCTGAATAATTGAGGTTGCATACAATGCCCATACATTCAGTGGTAATTTGCTCCAGGTTATGCCGGGTGCGCGCATTTTATGTATGGTGGTAATAAAGTTAGTACCTGTTAGTATAGAAGAGAACCCAAGTATAAATACACCCATGGTTATCCATATTACACTGGATGTAGATTGTGTGCTGTAGGGGGTGTAGAACGTCCATCCGGTATCCAATCCATTTTTTGCAAGAGCAATAAAAGTGAAGATTGCCCCAAGTACATAGATGTAGAAACTGGCTAGATTAAGCTTAGGAAAGGCTACATCTTTTGCTCCCAGCTGCATTGGCATAATAAAGTTACCTAGTGCTGCGGGTATAGATGGCACCAGTACAAAGAATACCATAATTGCACCATGAAGGGTAAACAACTGGTTATAAGTATCGGCTTCGATAAATGTTTTGGCAGGGGTTAAAAGTTCCGTTCTAAGTAAGATCGCAAGTGCACCACCTACGGCGAAAAATATAGCAACCGAAACCAGATACATGATTCCGATCTTCTTATGATCTACAGTTGTCATCCATGCCCAAACGCCTTTTTCATCAGTTAAAAAGGTATTGGTAGGATTATCAGATGGTTTAAAACGCTGAACTTTTAGCGTTTTTTGTGTTGATACTTCAGCAGTAGCCATATCACTTAAGCGTTTTTAGATATTCGATGATATTGGTGATTTCTTCGTCAGAAATACGACCTTCATATGGAGTCATTACGTTACCGTAACCTTTTACAACTTTAGCCCCGGGATTCAAGATAGATTCACGAATGTAATTTTCATCAACAGTAACAGTGCTGCCGTCAGCAAGGTTTTCTTCTTTGCCCCAAATACCTTTGAAAGAAGGCCCGATACCCTGGGAGCCATCAACTGAGTGGCAAGTTGTACATCCTTGTAACGATATTAGCTGCTCGCCTTGCTCAACTGGGGTTCCTTCTAAACCTCCTCCGTTTTGCTCTAACCAGGTTTGGAAGTCTTCTTCAGTGTGTACAATTACTTTAGCCAACATATCAGAATGTTTGGTTCCACAATATTCGGTACAAAATATCTGAGATTCTCCGGTTTCTTCTGCTTCAAACCACACATAGGTATATCTTCCGGGAACAACATCGTGCTTAATCCGGTAATCTGGTACAAAGAAAGAATGAAGCACATCACTTGAGCTTAGCACGATTTTTATTGGCCGCCCTTCAGGTACATGAATCTCGTTCAATGTTCGTGCACCATTCTCATATTTCACATTCCAGCCCCACTTGTAACCGTTTACCTGAATTTCATAAGCATTATCAGGAACAGACTTGAGGTTTAACCAGCCTGTATAACCCCAGCCAAAAATTACGAACGTGATTAACAGCGGGATTACGGACCAGGTAACTTCCAGAGTGTTGTTATGTGTGATTACCGGCGTTTTATCATCTTCTGATTTTCTGCGATACCTGATCGCGAAATAAATAAGAGCGAAGGTAATACCAAGTAGTAAAACAAGGCTTGCTTCGTTGATAAAATGGAATAAGGCGTCGGTGCTATCGGCGGTAGGTGATTTTGCTTCAGGAAGCATGAAATCGAATAGTCTGCCCATTAGTTATAATCGAAGTTTTGTGTTTGTTTTTTACGTCTTTCCCGTACCCAAAAAAGGGACAGAAATATACCTAGAATTATTAGAGTAGCCAAGCCCCCAACCTTCATAATATTCATGGCAAAAGGAACATAGCTGTTAGAATCCGGATCGTATTGATAGCAGTACATAAGCAGTTTTTCAACCGTACTGCCGATCTTTCCATCAGCAGATTCAAAGAGTGCATTGCGTGTATCAAATTCGTTGTATTTAATGCCATACAGGTAGCGTGTAATTTTGCCTTCGGGGCTCAACATGATAATGCCCGCACTGTGTGCGTATTCTCCGGTTCCCTGTACTTCTTTGTATTTGAAGCCAATCGCATCAACGACTTTGTCAATCTCCGGTTTTTTCCCGGTTAAAAAATGCCACCCTTGCTCAGCATTGGTACGCGTAAGTTTGTTGATGTATTCCGTTCGGTACTTTCTTGCTGTTTCATGATTTTCTGAAGGATCAATACTAAAAGAAATTATCAGGTAATCTTTACCTGGCTGCCAGGCCAGATCGTCAACAACATCAATCATACCGTCTATCACAAGTCCGCACAGCATTGGGCATTCAAAATAGAGAGGGTTTAATATAACCGGCTTACCTTTTTCCAGTAAATCGCCTAAACGAATACTGTCACCATTACTAGTGGCGAATTTGGTATTGAGAGGGATAAATTCTCCCAATTTCTCATCAATACCTACATTTTGCAGTGCTTGCGAAGTGCCCGCATTATCTTGGGCAAAACTCCATGATGGAAGTTGAAACACTGCAGGCAAAACTAAGGCGTACAGTGCAATACGTTTCATAAATTAGTTTTCGGCTATTTTATTGATAGCCTCATCAATAGGGATTCTGTAAATGCCGTTTTCTGCATCAACAACGCCAAAACTATTCAGCGTTTCAGCATCTTTAGCTTTTAGTTCTTTGACGGAAGAAAACTCACTGTTTACAGAAGCTTCAAGTTGAGCATCGAAATAAGCATCCTGGGAAAACTGGATCAACCAAACAACAATTACGATAACAAGAGCGGTACCTGTAACGGTCCAGAAAAATAGTCGTTTGTAGTCCAGGTCATCATTATGTACGCCATGGCCTACAGCTGCCGCAAGTTCTTCATCTTCGGTTTTTAGTTCCACATGTTCTCCAACAGCGTGGTGATGGCTGGCATGTCCGGAATCAGAACTGGAAAAAATTTCCGATGAACTTTCTTTCAGGGCTTTTACCCATTCCATTACTTCTTCTTTGGTAACTCCTTTACTTTGTGCGAAGTTATCCAATTCACCAGAGGGAACAGCGATAGCTTCGAGAGCTATTTTTGCTTTAAATTCTGCGCTTTGCTTAGTTGACATAAATATTCAGCAATTATTGGTGATAAGATTTTGACAGGCATTCGTCCATTTTAGGGTCGTTTTGCGGAACCATGCTTTCTTTCTTGAATTTGTTAAAGAAGAATCCAAAAAACATTCCTCCCAATCCTAAGAAAGTAGCTATGTCGATCCAGCTAAAGTGTAGTCCATGAGAAGCATGGTTTGTTGGCATTACGATCCAATAAATTTCAAGGAAATGGATAACCAATACAATTACAGAAACAGCACCAAGCATTATTCGGCTGTGTTTTGCTTCTCTGTTTAAGAGCAGTAAAAATGGCAATGCAAAGCGGAAGATCAGTAACCCATAAGCAATATATTCATATCCACCTTCCAGCCTGTGATAAAACCACAATGTTTCTTCAGGAAGGTTAGCATAATAAATGAGCAAAAACTGGCTGAACGCGATATAAGCATAGAATACAGTAAAGGCAAAAAACCAGGCCCCGAGATCGTATATATGAACTTGTTGTATGGTGTTTTTTAACAGGCCTTGTCTTTGTAAAAAGAATACCAGTAAGATCATTACAGGCCAAAACGCCTGGAAATTGATGGCAAAGAAATACACACCAAACATGGTTGAGAACCAGTGTGGATCCAGCGACATCAACCAGTCGAAACCGGCAAAAGCAACGGATAGTGCAAATAGTGGGATACCCGGTGCACTAACTTTTCTCATCAATGTTGTAATACCCCAGTTACTGGTTTTGTCGAGCTCTACAGAAGCCTTATATAACTTGTGGCCCAGCCATCCCCAGAGTGCAAAGTAAATTACCTGGCGAATGATGAAGAATGTGGAGTTTAGATATGCTGATTTGCCATATAAAATTTTATCGAACTCGGAACTTGCTTTATCCAATACCTCAGGATGAGCCCAGTGATACAAGTTATGCATCCCTAAAATAACAGGGATGAAGAAAATAGCCCAGATCCAGATGTTGGAGGAGAAAACCTCAAAAATACGACGAAAAACAGTACCCCAGGATGCTTTGGTTACATGGTGAAGCATAATGGAGATTAATGCTGAGAGAGCGATGCCGCCGAAAAATGTAAAACTGACAACGTAGGAGAAGAAAAACTGATCAGCATTCATAAAGTACCCGATCAGGCTTGCAATCAATCCTGCAAAACCCAGTCCAAAAGCAGCACGTGGAATCATACTTTCTTGTGGAAATTCGAGGGAATCGGTAATGGTTGGCTTATGACTCATTGTATTTTTTTAAGCTGTTTTCTTAGTTATCGCTCAGTGATTTGATGTACAGTACCAGGGATTCAATTTCAGCGTCTGACAGGTAATCATATGGTGCCATTATCCCGGCTTCATATCCTTCTGTTTTTTTAGCTCCGGGGCTCACGATTGATTCCCTGATGTATGCTTCATCTTTATTAATGGTTATTGCATTACCATCTGCATCAACACCTTGAGTGGTACTTCCGAATAAATTTTTCCAGGTTGGGCCGATGCCTCCGGGAGTTCCATCTGTGTTATGGCAGGTTCCACAAGCATACTGGCCCACCAATTGTTCGCCCATTGCAATGCTTGCTTCCGGAGCTTCCGGAGCTTCAGCAGGTTTTCGGGCTTCTTCCAGTTCTGCAAGCTGTTGTTGTTCTGCTTCATATTCAGCCCGGAGTGCTGAAATATCCACATCGTATTCTTTGATAGCTTCTTCATCTACATATTGGCTGGCCTGTAAAGCTCTTATGTATGCTACAATTGCCCATCGGTCTTCTACCTTAATTTGTGTAGCATAAGATGGCATTGTTCGAACACCATTGTAAATGGCAGAGTATAGTTCACCATCGGGAGCTTCACGTAATCGATCCTGATGGTAAGTAGGGGCAGGAACGTATCCATAATTCCCGGTCATGATAATTCCTTTTCCATTTCCGGTACCGCCATGGCAAACCGAGCAATAGATATCGTATCGATCCTGGCCCCGGTACAATAATTCTTTAGTAACAGGTATCGGGATATCGGCTATCCAGTTTTCATTTTCATCAATGCCTTTGTAGTAAGCAAGGTCGTCTTTCTTTAAGCCTCTGGCGATGGTTCCTTCCACAGGAGTACGCATAGAACGGTTATCATCGAAAAACTTATTCACTTCCTGTGCTTCTTTACGGGGCTGTTGATCCATATTCATATTAGGATGAACAGGTGGTTTTTCAGAGATCTTTCCCTGGCAGGAGGCAAAAAATAATGCTGCTCCGCCAATGCAAACCATCTTAAAAGTTCTTTTTGCGATCATTAAAGAAGTTATTTCATTTCTGTTAGTCATACACTTCCTCTATATGAGTTGCACCTGCTTCTTTCAGAAGTTCTTTTACTTTGTCTGCTTCAAATAATGAATCTTCTGCCTCAATACATAAAAAGAAACCATCGTCAGTTGCTTTCTTAAATCGGTCTACATTAAAAAGAGGATTGTTCAGCTTTGGAAGCCCGTTAAGAAAAAACATCCCAAAAACAGTACCGAATGCCGAAAGCAGAACGGTAAGTTCAAATGTAATTGGTACCCAAGCCGGTGCATTGAAAAATGGTTTACCGCTGATGTTAATAGGATAGTCCATTACGGACATGAAATACATCATTGCGATTGCCCCTGTAAAGCCAAGCAACCCATGCCCAATAATAATCCAGCCCAGTTTGGATTTCTTCAGGTTCATTGCTTTGTCAATTCCGTGAACCGGGAACGGGCTGTATGTATCAAACTTGCTGTAGCCGGATTTGACAACCAGCTTAGAAACATCGATCAGAGCCTTGGGGTTTTTAAATTCTCCCAGTATGCCATGCAATTTAGGCTGCTCTTGTATTTTTTTTGCTGGTGCACTCATTATTTAGGCCTCTACTGGTTTAGGAGTTGGCACTTCAATTTTTGGAGCATGATACTCTTGAGTTTCTTCATCGTAGTTATGAGGGTCGGCTTGTGGAATTACCATTTTAACTTCAGCCAAAGCAATCATAGGCAGGAATCTCAGGAAGAGAAGGAACATGGTAAAGAACAGCCCAAAGGTGCCAACATAAGTAAGCACATCCCAAATGGTTGGTGAATAATAATCCCATGATGATGGCAGATAATCATTTGCCAGGGATGTAACCGTAATTACCATACGCTCGAACCACATACCAATGTTTACTACAATAGAAATGAAGAAGGTAAAACCAACGCTTCTTCTCAACTTCTTGATCCAGAAGAATTGGGGCGAAAGTACGTTACAAGTCATCATTGCCCAATATGCCCAGGCATAAGGCCCTGTAGCTCTTAGAATGAAGATTGCCTGCTCATATTCAACACCGCTGTACCAAGCAATAAAAAATTCCATCATATAGGCAAAGCCCACCATTGAACCCGTAACCATAATTACGATATTCATTTTCTCCATGTGATCATCGGTCATAATGTCTTTCATGCCATAGATTTTTCTGGCTACGATCATTAGTGTAAGTACCATTGCAAAACCGGAGAAGATGGCACCTGCAACGAAGTAAGGAGGAAAAATGGTGGTGTGCCATCCCGGAATGAGGGAAACGGCAAAGTCGAAGGATACGATAGTATGTACCGAAAGTACAAGCGGTGTTGCCAGCCCGGCAAGCACCATGTATGCTTTTTCATAATTCCACCAGTGGCGGTTACTTCCGATCCAGCCTAAAGAGAAAATTCCATAAGCAATTTTTCTGATCTTGCTTGTTGCCCGATCTCTGATTGTTGCAAGGTCAGGGACAAGGCCAACATACCAGAAAAGCAGAGAAACGGTGAAATAAGTGGAAACCGCAAATACATCCCAAAGCAGCGGGGAGTTGAAGTTTGGCCACATATCCATTTGGTTTGGAACCGGAAATACCCAGTAGATAGCCCAAATACGCCCAACGTGAATGGCAGGGAATACCCCTGCACACATTACGGCAAAAATCGTCATGGCTTCGGCAAAGCGGTTAATAGCAGTACGCCAGTCTTGCCTGAAAAGAAATAATACAGCTGAAATTAGCGTTCCGGCATGGCCGATACCAACCCACCATACAAAGTTGATGATTGCCCAACCCCAGCCAACAGGGTTGTTCAGTCCCCAGATCCCGGTTCCTTCCCAGATCAGGTATCCAACAGAGATGCCAAGGATACCAAGCAAAGCATTTGCGCCAATCATGGCCAGATACCAGCCTTTTGGAGTAGGCCTTAAGTTAATATCAGTAACCAATCGAGTGAGGCTGGCAAAATCGTGATTGCCTTTCACAAGAGCGGGTTCCGGTACGTAATCGTATTTACTCATGTTTGGAATTATTCCTGATTAAATTCTTATGCCAAAGCTGGGTTTGGGTTTCTTAATTTTGCTATGTACGAAGTTCTTGGGCGCGTATTCAATTCTTCAAGCATCTGGTAATTACGCTCGTTACGCTTCATTTTTGCAACTTCGCTGTTCTTGTCAGTTAAATCGCCAAAGTAGATTGCATCGGCAGGGCAGGCTTGCTGGCAAGCAGTTTTTACAGCACCATCAGCCGGTTTTGGAGAACCTGTTTCGATTTTAGCTTCGATTTTGGCTCTGTTAACTCTTTGAACACAATATGTACATTTTTCCATAACACCACGGAACCGTACAGTTACTTCCGGATTCATTGCCATTTGGATAATATCCGGCTCAGCTCCGGTACTTAAAAATTCTTTCGGGAAGTTGAAGAAGTTGAATCTTCGAACTTTGTACGGGCAGTTATTTGCACAATAGCGGGTACCAATACAACGGTTGTACGTCATTTGGTTCATACCATCAGCACTGTGAGTTGTAGCTGCAACAGGGCAAACCTGCTCGCAAGGTGCTAGTTCGCATTGCATACATGGCACCGGCTGATGCGCAGTCATTGGCTCGTTAGCATCTTCACCAACATAGTAGCGGTCGGTTCTGATCCAGTGCATCTCGCGACCGCGTTTAACTTCCTTTTTACCAATTACGGGAATGTTATTCTCTGACTGGCAGGCGATCACACAAACCCCACAGCCAAAACAGGAGTTAAGATCGATAGCCATTCCCCACTGTGGCTCAGAATCAGGGAATGTCTGCTCATCAAATAGAGAAATTGGAACATCTTCGCCCTTTTCAGCGGCTTCTTTCATACCTGGTACAGGGTAAGTATGTACATATTTGAAAGAAGCGTAATCAGGATTTGATTGGTATTCCTTTAAAGTAGCAGCACGGTACATATCACGGCCTTCGAGGCTGTGATGATCTTGTACACATGCAATTTCGTAGGTATCGCCGGTTTTGCTAACAGTTGCTTCGGCAAATAATTCATTTCCAGCTAATGGGTAAGTATCAACACCGCCGGTTGTATAATCGATATAGCGATTGGCCACACGTCCGATTCCTTCCCGGCCATATCCAACAGTTAGCGTAATACTGTTATCTGCATGCCCTGGTTGAATCCATGCGGCGATCTTAACTGTTTTTCCATTTGATGTGATCTCAACTACGTCTTCATTTTCAACGCCAAGCTGTTTCGCAGTTGTTGCACTCATTAAAGCAACATTATCCCAAGTAATTTTTGTCATTGGGTCGGGAAGTTCCTGCAGCCATGCAATGTTTGCAAAACGGCCATCATATAATGTAGAGTCTGCTTTTACAACTACTTCCATTCCTGAAATAGCATTGTCTCTGCTGGTATCCGGTCGGAAGTTTCCGGAAAGGCTAACATTTACTTTTGCAAAACCAGAGTTGGTATCCACACCATCGTGCAAGAGATCAATCCACTTTGACTTAAAACCTGAACCATAAATACCTTTGAATGTATTCTGAACAAGCTCGTAACCGGAAGTCATTGACCCATTCACAATAATATTCAGTACTTCAATATCGCTAAGCCCGTTATATAATGGTTGGATCTGCGGCTGAATTACAGAACGAATGCCACCAAAAGAATGCCCGTCGCCCCAAGCTTCCAAATAAAATGCTCTATTGATATGCCAGGAAGCTTTTTGGGAAGTCTCATCTACATAATCAGAAAGATGAATTACTTCCTCAACATTAGATAGCGCACTTTCAAAATCATGGTTTTGAGCAGTAAATACAGGATTTGTTCCAAAAAGAACAACCGTATCAATATTGCCGCTCTTCATTTCTTGTACCGTATTGGCGAAAGCAGAGGTACTTTCTTCATCAAGATGTGGAACGGCCAGGTAGTGTACAGTTTTACCATCGTTGCCAAGTGCTGTGTTAATTGCTGCAACTACTGCGTGCGCATTTGGCGAGTGTGCATGGCTTGCGGAAACTGCGGATGCACCTTGGTTAGCTGTTAATTCATCTGCCAGTACAGAAATCCATTCATGAGAACTGAACTGGTTGGTGTGCCCGCTAAATGCGCTTAGCCCCGAAACTCTGGATGAAAGTGCTGCCGCTAATGCATGGGCAAAAGCCTCAATTTCGCTGGCCTTTAATCTTAACCGGTGGTCAGCATAAGATCCCGTTACCGAATACCCATTTTCTACAGCATAAATTCTGTTCATGGAGTGGCTGGTGCTTGTAACCTTGCGGGCAGCACTCAACTGTTTTCCATATTCAACACTGTTTGGATGTGTTCCATTTAATACGTCATCATTCAGAGATACAAAAACATTGGCTTTACTAAAATCATAATGAGCACGAACACGGCGGCCAAAAGCTTTTTGTGTTCCTTCAAGGGCATTTGATTCACCAAAAGGTTCGTACGTAACCCAGCTGGCATTTCTGAATTTGCGCAGAGCTTCAGTTTTCAGCCCTGATAAGGTAGGGGATGAGCTTGCCTCAGAGATGAAGGCAATTCGTTTGTTAGTGTCAGAAAAGTGCTCGTTAGCAAAAGCTATAAAATCATCGGTTGTAGAATCAGTTCCCTTTCTCAATACTTTTTTAGACCGATCAGGATCGTACATCCCTAAAACAGAAGCCTGGTGGAAGATGCTGGTTCCGCCTTTGCTGGCAGGGTGCATTTCATTTCCTTCTACTTTGGTAGGCCGCCCTTCATGGTTTTCAACAACAAGCCCGGTTAAGCTTCCCTGAAATGGCATCGCAGATGCGTAGAATAAAGGGTTGCCGGGAACTATATCTTCCGGCTGTTTAGAATAAGGAAGAATTTTTTGAACAGGACGGCGGGCAAAGTCGCAGCTTGCAAGCAAAACAGCAGAACCCATTATGGCTAAAAAGCCGCGGCGGGAAAATCCATCAGTAAGCTCCGTTGCATTTTCAGGAAATTCGCGCTCAACAAATTTTTGGTATTCCTGGTTTTTAGCTAGTTCGTTTAAGCTTTTCCAGTAAGTGTTTTGTTTAACTTCGCTCATTTAGATGATGTATAAGTTCCAAAATCGTTTTAGTAATGGCAGCCCTGGCAGTACTGCGGTGGGCTTACATTATTCTTTTTAACCAACTCGGCTCCTAGTTCTGCCTGTTTTTCTGTTTTGTATCCCATGGTTGTTACTTCTTCAACAGGGCGTAAAAATTTCTCCGGCTCCCGGTGGCAATCTAAACACCAGCTCATACTTAAAGGCTCTGCCTGATATACAACTTCCATTTTGTCAACCCTGCCATGGCAACTCTCGCAGCCAACACCTACATTTACGTGTGCAGCATGATTGAAGTAAGCATAATCAGCAAGGTTGTGTACACGAACCCATTCAACAGGTTGCCCGGTTTCCCAGCTCTCACGAATTGGCGCAAGCTTTTCACTGTCTGTTTTAATTTGGCTGTGGCAGTTCATACAGGTTTGCGTAGCAGGAATGTTGGCCTGCTTAGAATCAAAAACACTAGTGTGACAGTATTGGCAATCTAATCCAAGTTTATCTACGTGCAATTTGTGGCTGTAAGGAACGGGTTGGGTCGGGGCGTATCCCACATCAGTGTATTCGGGGGAGAAAAAGTACCAAACTGAAAAAATCAGTGCGTTGGCAAGAACAATAAGACCGATCAATAATTTCCGGGGGACCTGATTTGTCCACTTGGGGAAAATCTGCGCCATAAAAATTGCTTTATTTAGTTAGCTGAACTTTGCTTAATTACCCGTAATTGAAGCGGCGCAAATCTACCGATATTTTCCTTCTATATGAAGTAAGGAATGCGTAGAACTTTTATTTAAAATTGTTCTAAATAAAATTTCACCGTGTCAAATCCGTAGCTTTTTAAAACCGGCTAAAGATAATACAGATTTGAGAAAGATTCTTACCCAAAATTTAAAAATGGAATACATTTGTTGAAGTTTGGGTTACCTTTGGTGCAACCTAAAATTGAAAATTAAAAACGGGCGATGTCAGAGCAGATTAATATTCCAGGCCAGGCAAAAATATTAGAGCAGGTAAGCGTAAAAACTGCCTTTCGAATTATTATAGTAGTGAGCGCATTCGCACTGCTTTTTCTTTTTTGGCTGATCTATTTTAAGGAAGAGGCTGCTAAGACTTATGCCTGGGTTACTTACCTGCCTGCTGCCAATGCCGCCTTTAATTCGCTGAGTACAGTTTTTCTGCTGCTGGGTTTAATAGAGATAAAGAAGAGAAACTTTAACCGGCATATGAAATTTATGGCCAGCGCATTTATTACTTCCACTTTCTTTTTGGTGAGTTATGTGATTTACCACCACTTTCAGGGAGATACTAAGTTCCTCACCGAAGGCTTTATCCGGTATGTGTACTTCTTCATACTCATCAGCCACATTGTGCTTTCTGCTTTTGTCGTTCCTTTGGTGCTGTCTTCTTTTTATCTGGCGCTTACCGGGAAATTTGAGAAGCACAAAAAACTATCCCGCTGGACATTCCCCATCTGGCTATATGTCTCTATCACAGGAGTGGTGATCTTTTTTATGTTGAGGGTTGTGGGGTAGCACCATATAACCTGCAATGCCTTTCGCTCAATAAAGCACAATGTATTGAACCGGTTTATGTAAGAATAACTAATAATTTTTTTGGTATAGGGGCTTTGAAAACCGGATTAATGGTTAGGATATAGTTTATTTACACCACGGTCATGATATCAGTTTTGTTAACTCCTCAACTCTTGCTGTAATATCATCTGCTTTAAACACACTGCTTCCGGCTACCAGTATATCTGCTCCGGCTTTGGCTGTTTGCTTGATATTTTTCAGGCCTACACCACCGTCAATCTCAATTAAAAATCCATGTTCACCCGTTTCCCGAAGATCAGCAAGCTCTTGCAATTTTTTGTAACTGGATTCAATAAAACTTTGCCCGCCGAACCCAGGGTTTACGCTCATAATAAGAACCAAATCCACATGCTCAAGAACAGGCTCAATGTTATAAAGTGATGTTGCAGGATTAACGGCCACACCAGCCATGATCCCATATTTTTTTATGTTTTGGATAGAACGGTGAAGATGGGGGCACGCCTCGTAATGAACCGATATTAAATCTGCTCCAGCCTGAACATAATCTTCAGTGTATTTATCAGGATCCTGGATCATTAAATGAACATCCATAAAAGCTTCAGGTGCCGCTTTTTTTGCTGCTTTTACAATGCCGGGCCCATAACTAATATTGGGAACAAAGTGCCCGTCCATAATATCACAATGAATCCAGGCAGCTCCTCCTTTTATACAGTCATCAATATCTTTTCCTAGTTGGGTAAAATTTGCTGCTAATATTGATGGTGCCAGAATAGGGAGTTGGAAATCCATTATTTTTTATTTGGGAGCTTTTTGAGGGATTGGAGTACCCGTTGAATCAATGACTACGCCGCTTTCAAGTTCTTCTACTGCGTTAAAGCTTTCAGAGATGATAAGGTCCAGAGTTTCTCCTTCTGTTATCTCGGTAACTTTTGGTGAAAAATCGAGTACGGTATTTGCAACTACATCTTTAGCCGGGCGAAAGCGGATTTCTCCAATTCTTAGTCCTGCTTCCCGGAGCTTTAGCTGTGCTTGTGGTAACCGTAATCCAATGATCTCAGGAATCTGAACAATCTTATTTCCTAATCCGTCACTAATTACCAGGTCAATCGTAGTTCCTTTTGCTACAGTATCACCCTCGGTAATAGATTGGCGAATAACACTTTTAAAACGGCCGGACTCATAGCTGATTGCTCCAATCTCCAGGCCATAGTTTTGTAATTGTATTTGGGCGTTACGCAAAGAAAGACTTACCACATTTGGCACTACCACCACAGGTTTTACTTCGGTATTTACAGTGAGGTAAACTTTGCGGTTTGGCTTTACAATAGTATTTGCAGCAGGTTGTTGGTCTATAACATAGTCGGCCGGGAATGCTGAATTTGCTCTCCTGTCGGCAATTTCATAGCGCAATCCAATGCTTGTTAATTTGGTTTCGGCTTCTTTCAATGTTACTCTTGTTAGATCAGGAACTGTAAGTCCTTCATGATAATTAGTGTAACTTGGCATAATCAGTTTATCGAAAAGCAGAAGAGCACTGATGCCAAAAATGACAAGCCCTAAAATAGAAAGGTAGAGTTTTTTACTGGTAAGTATCTGCTTAAGCATACTCCAAAAATACAGCATGTGGAACGATGTTAAAAGTGCAAGGTTACAGAAAATGCATCAGCACGGAACATGTTTGCCTGAGCTTGCAATCTGTTGTTGTTCAGCTTCACAGAAAACAGTGCATCAAGTGCCGATACCACATGGTTTATTACCAAAAGATTTAGAATGTTCCCCGCACGGCGATAATTGTCGTTAAACCGAGCTGCCATATCAACACCGGTAAAGAAAAAATCGGATGCAAATACTCCGTTGTTATCATACAGATAGTTGTAGTCGGGATTATTGTTGGCAACATTTTGGCTGTAAAAATCTGACCAACCACCCTCGAATTGATAGTACTTACTTATTAACTCGTAGTATTGTTGAGAACCGTATGCAGGGAGAGTATGAGAAAAATTTCCGGAAGAACAAGAACCGCATACTAAGGCTGTTCTTTTCTCAATACTCTGTAATAAAGCTAGGTTTACTTTACCCCAATCGTTGGTTGTATTACTAAAATCAGGACTTTTACCAGCTATGTTTGCTTGTAATGTTTCCCAATTATTATCTAATCCATGTTCGCTGGAATAATTTACCAACCATTCTGCATAGGCTAAAACGCTCCACTCCCGATTGGCATAGGCTTCATAAAGCCGCTCCTGGTCTTTGGCTGTATTTGTTCGGTTAATGTAGTAAAAGATACTAAAGGCTTCGGTGGCCAGGTAAATTCCTGCACGGGCCCATTTACCATTTGCTGCCTGATTAGAGCCTGGTATTAATGCCGAAGACAAAAATGCCAGTCCCGGACTGCTTTGTTGGGCATTAATAAAACCATTAGCTGAAAGATCTGGCCGGTAGGAGAAATCTTCGACTGATAAAGGTTTTTTAGGTGTTTCTTTTTCCAGTTTGGTGATACTTCCCTGAAGATCAGACTTTAGTTGCCCAAAAAGACTTTCGGGTATAGATAAAATTAAAAGAATGGCTAACATCAGCTTTTTCATAGAAGCTCAAAATCAAAAGTTAATCCGAAATGGAAAAGCAATTCCCGCCCATAAGTAACGGTTTTATTGCCCGAACCTGTTACAAACTCTTCCGGTAAAGTAAGCTGAAATTTATTGAAGCCATAGGAGGCACTCACAAATAATTTCAACGGAAATAAATAATATCCATTCATTGCCAGCCTTAGTTCTGTTCCAATTCCTGTTTTTAGTTTGTTATCTGTACCAAAAGGGGAGTTCCAGGCATTACCAGCTTCAAAAAATATACGTGCATACAGCTTGTCTAGTGTGTAAGGCCCAACCTGTTTGGTAATTTTTTTGGCTATGGGAGCGAAGTATGACAGACTTGTGAACACGGTTTTATCCCCGCCGAGTGCAAAGTAGGGATAGCTTCGCATACCAAGAAACCCTCCAATATAATCGGTATAAAAAGAATCGTTTGGATTGTTGAAGTAAGCGAAACCCCGTGCCCTGGCCTGAAATGCCTGCCCTGATTTTAATTTGAAGCCATATCGTGCATGGAGCTCTGTAGAATGGTTTCTCGAAGTTTTAAAAATAGGAACAAGTGCCCCATCTTTGATCTCATACTCTTCGAGTAACTTGCCGGGCTGATATTGATAGCGGACATATCCTTTTAAACCAATAGGTGCAATGTCTGCATCAGTAGTGAAGTTATAGTAATCGACAGTATAGGCAGCTGATAAGGTGGTTCCTTTAAAATATTCTGAGGAAGATCCACTAATTAAAGTCTGGAGTTCTGTGGAGAAGAAATTATCTGTTTCAATGCGGTAAGGACTGTAGCCAACGCCGAGTTCAAGCAATGAACGCCTGCTAAGTTTGCTTCTCAAAAACAGGTTTGCTTCCCAAATCTGGTAAGCGATATCTACATTAGCTGTGTCTTTTTCTACGCACGAAGTACACGGGAATTCTTCGATCTGTAATCCATCTTTAACATTACGGCGTAGGTTATACAGTTCGAGGGAAACAGTTGGTGACCAGCTTCTTTTAATAAATGGCAGCCCCCTGTATTCGGCAATTAGAAAGAGGTCTCTATCCAATTCCAGTAAACGATCTGGTTTAAAAAATCCTCCGGCATTTTCAGCCGGAAGGGAGGCTATCCCGAACATAGCTCCTCCAAATATATTCAACCTGTCCAGCACATCTCTTGAAGCAAAATATACTCCGGGTTTTATATCCCGAAGCAGGTTTTCGCCGAGTTTCCCAAGCTTTCCGTTTTTAAGAAGGGTACCATTATTACCATTCAATTTAGAATAATTATCGAAACGGAGAACCGGGAAAAAGGAAAACTTAGTGAATGTATCATCATACTCTTTATACGAGTACTCTTTGGTTGCATGTACGGTTTGCATCGAAAAATTGAAACTTCCGGTATCAGCAATGGCATACTCGGAGGAAGTAAATGCCGATAACTCTCTGTCATCGAAATTGTTGAGCCGGGAAAAATCAGCGGAAGCATCAGTAGTTTTATTTTCAGCCTCCTTGTATTCGGGTGCATAGCTTCCTGATTTTGATACAGGCTGAATGGAGGGCACCTTCTTTATTTTATAACCGTCTGCTTCGTACTCTGAATAGTACAAAGTTCCATTTGAAGTTACGAAAGGCATAAATGCGCCGCCAAGCACATTAGTGATTTTGTTAGAGGATCCTTGTTTTAAATGGTAACGGTAAATATTAAAAATCCCATCTTTATCGCTTGAGTAGTAAATATGTTTTCCATTGGCTGAGATTACAGGATCACGCATGTCGATAAATGTATCAGAAAGCACATTGCTAATTTTTTTGGTTTGTATATCAATCTTCTTAATGCTGCGGTTCCCCAGGTCAGCGTAGGAAAAGTAAACGGTTTTGCCATCCGGCGACCATGACGGTGTATAGATAGTTTCTCCGGCACGATAATTTGTAATAGGGTTGATTTTTTTGGTTTCGGGATTCAGTAGCACCAGGTTTTGAGTTCCTTTTGAGTATTGGATAGCTGCAATGACTGCACCATCGGGGCTCCATATTGGAGATTCTATCCGTTTACTATTAGTTAACCGCTCATGCTTTTCGGATTCGATGTCATACACAAAAATATCACGATAAGACTCTCCATACTTCGTGCTTTTGTTAACCGAGTAGGCAATCTGTTTACCATCAGGAGAAAAAGAGAAAGTAGTTGATATGAAAGCAATAGCTGGTGCTTCTGTTGCTAAAGCATGTTGTTGGCTTTGATCGAATAAGTGATTAGAAACCATCGCAATTTCTTTCTCGCCGATAACACTTTTGATGTACAATGAAACCTGGCTGTGATCCCGTGCTTTGTTAGAAAGATATGCTACAGATTTGCTATTTGGCGAAATTTTGGGATAGAAATTGAAGAACCCATTTTGTTCAATATATTCGCTTTTGGTTTGGTGGATATCTGCAGTGGCATTTGTATAGAATTTTTTTCGCTCATTAATCCAGTTTTTGAAAACTTCATCTCCGGGAATGCCGGTTGCGATTTCTATAGCTTTTGCCACATTATATGTTCCTTTCGTTGCAAGTGCAGAAGTAATTTCGCGAAGAATATCTTCTCCAAATTCATTTACTAGGTAAATAACAAAAGCAAAACCCTGGTTGTACACAGTTTCTCTTTCAATGCTTGTTTTAGAGGAAAAAGTTCCCATCTCCTCAAGCGTAAAGTATGTGTCTGAAAGTATGCGGGTTCTTAGGATCATATCCCGGTGAGTGTCCCAGGAATCGTACAATAAACCCTGCCGCTGGTATTGAGCAGTTCCTTCAGCCAGCCAGGCAGGAACATTTATTGATGCAAAGGGCAGTGTGGCAATTCCATTTGGGAATCCATAAAGTACATCGGGCCGGCGTACGTTTTCGTAAGTAAGCCATTGAATGTACGAAACAGGGAATTTCCGCTTGCGCTTCATCGCCTTTTGGATTTGAACAATATGTGTGAATTCGTGGGTGATTACGTTTCGAAGCCAATTATGAGTTCCGCGCAATGGTGTATCTAAAGCTGGCAGCCAGATATCAATTTTGTTATCAAAAAAATAAGCGGCTCCATTTGAATAATCATCCCGGTCTTTAAGAACAATGCTTACCTTTTGATCGGGTTCGTGTTGGTATAATTTAGTGATGGGTGCATAGATCTCCTCAGCTACGCGTGACGTTACCTTTGCCGAACGGCTGTTACCTTCTTGAAAATGAACAAGGAAGTGATCACTTTCTATAGTAAACCATTTCAGATGATTGTGAGGATGATCGTAAAAAAGCGGGCTGGTTTGTGCAAATATACCAGTGGTTATTAAGTAAAAGAAAGCAGTTACAAAAAACAGGGCTCTTTTCATTAATGTACCACCGCTATTTTAATCAATTTGGAATCCGAACGGTCATTAACGGTAGCTTTTACCATTGCAAAATAAGCACCACTTCCCCAACGGGAGGTGTTTAAAAGAATTTCTTCCGGCGTTCCGCCATTTGCACGAATTGAGTTTTTATACACCAGGTTTCCACTTAGGTCAATAATGTTAATTTCTACTTGCCCCTGATCTTTTAATTGAAACCGAATGTATGTTTCTTCATCTGCCGGATTTGGCCAGTTGTATGTTTCTCTTTTATTGAGAACAGAAAATGAGTTGGTCTTATCATCAATAACAGCGTTTATATGGGCAGAAACTTTGTTGTAAGAATTTGCTCCGTACCTTGAAGGCCAGTCTGCAGAAGTAAAGTCAATGAACCTCCAGGCTTTAACATCTCCTGCATGGCTTGCAGCATATAACGTATTATCCAAGAAAAAAGGGTGAATTGGCTGGATGTTTTTACCGGTAACTTCCCCAACATAAAGAGGGAATCCTTCTAAGGGTTTTCCATCCTTACTATAGCCAAAGATATTGATAGAAAAATTGTCCTGACCTACCACCAGGATTTCCTGAATATTATCTCCCGTTATATCAGCCAGTAAGGGAGTTCCGATAAAGTTTACGTTTTCAGGAGCAAGAACAGGCATATTAGCTAATAGTGCTCCATTCCGGTTATAGCCTGTTAACTCATTGTTGATTTTATCAATCCGGAACATCTCAAGCTCTTTGCTGAAAGCAACCCATTCAGCAGCATGCTCATTAAAAAGTACAGTAAATGGATCTGTTTTTTGGGGGTCTGCAAGAATAAAGGCATTATCTTCAAAAATGTAGTACAGGTTTTCAGCCTCGCCTTTTATAACCCCTGCATAAATTCGGTTACTGGATGCTGAAAGGAAGTCTAAAATCGAGCTACCTGAAAATGAAATGTTCTGTCCATTTACAAAAGCAGCAGAGTTATTAACGATCTCTGTTCTGAAATCAGATGAGTTCTGCTTTGTTGAAATGGCACCGGTAGCAGGGTTAATAGCGAGAGTAGTAAAATCCAGAAATAGACTGTCTCCGTTTTGTGAACTCAGAAACGCATTGTTAGCTGTAGTATCAACCTGCCATATTTGATCGAAGGATTCTGTACCGGAGTTCCAATCGTAGGCGGTAACCAGAAAGTTGCCCGAAGATACTGGGTTTGTACCGGTAATCAATCTTCCATCCAGGTATGGTTGTTGATTGCTCGAATTTTGAATTTCAAATAACTGCGGAAGGTTATCATTTAGGCGGATCACAGAAACATTGGTATTGCCGGGAACTACTACAAATGTATCGCTGGCTGATGTGAAACTCCCGATAGAAAGGGGATAGAAAGAATGATAATTATTGGTTGCAGTAAAAAATTGAGCGGAATCAACTTGTATATTTAATGTTTGCTCATACCCAAGATCAAGCTCCTCAAAAGCTTCGATTTTAAAAGAAGCGGTTGGTTGGTTATCAGAAAAATCATAGAACCGTACTAATGACCTTGCTCCGGAGTTGCTGTTGGTATTCGGAAAAGTTTCAGGGGTAAACTGGTTTTGGTACAGTTGGATGGTATTTCCCTGAGTAATTACACGAAAGTTATTTCTACTCCACCAAAAGTCGAAAGGGGAACCAAAAGCAGCGCTGTTATCCAGCGCACCTTCAATGGGTTTGCCAATATCTTGTGAACCATCTGCTTCTTCCAGATCAATGCCCCGGCGTAAATCATCACTGTTAACGCCTTTTCCAAAGCTCATTTTTTGATTTATCACAGCTTCATCTATATGCCAGATCAAGACTCCTCCATTTAGAAGTCTGTCATCATCGGTTCCTTTAGTATTATCTTCACCGATATCTAACCCGCCGGGAAGGCTCCAATCAAACTCACTTACGTTTATCAATACTCCTTTTTCAAAGAGATTATCAAAACCGGTTTCCTGAAAAACAAAGGTGTCATTGTCGTTAGTAAATGTTTGCTGAACTTCGCTGCCATCGTTTTTACGGATGGTAAGAGTTACTCCATCGTTGCCGATATTCCGGTGCCGGTTTTCGATCAAAAAGTATTCGGAAGAGGAAAGATTGAATTGCGCAATGTTATTTTGATCGGCTATGCCGGATGCGGCTAGGTTTATATCGCCAGTGGTTTCGGTTGTTATTTGAAATGGAGTTACCCAGTTAAGAAATATTTTTTCCCATGCAGAGGGCTCGGGAGGGAATAATCCATTGTAAGCAAAAATGCTGGCTCCATCCATCAACCCAAAACGTCCAATTCCCGATTCGCCGGTTTCAGTATTAAAAAGATCGGGCAAACCCAGGTAACTGCCAATAGAAGCACATAACAACCCATTTATTGAAAGCGGCAGCACAAATTCATTTTCCTGGACGTCCAGCCCCCGGCGCGATTCTGTTCTGGGAATAATTAAAGAATTGGTAATTCTGAAGGTGCCGTTGTTTACCGAAATTCCATCAAATCCCGGGTCATCTAAAAGTTCAGCGAGATTATTTTTCCTTAGTGTGATTGAAGGAATATCCTGCGGAGTGATGTCAAGATTTGTTCCAATTAGCTCAATATCGCGGCCTACTCCGGCATGGAAAATAATAAAAGCAGTAGAATCAGGGTCTAGCCCTGTTGCGTCAAAACCGCCGTTTTCTTCCACCTTATTCCACGAATCAACAATAAAATTTGCAAGCTTTTCATTGGTAAAGGTTTTGCCGGTAGGGGAATACTCTTCCATTTTTTTATTGAGGCGATAAACTTGTGGGAGCACGCGATAGTTTATAGTGAATTGGTTGTCAGAAGATTGTTCAAAATAGTTTTTGGCAAACTCCAGATGTGCTTCGAAATAAGATTGGTTATGGGGTATAGGGTCAATATTGGTAGGATTGTTTTCGAGATAGGGTAATCCGCCTTCAAATACTCCTGTACCTGAAGTCAATTCATTTGAATCAGGTTGAAACTCCACCATAATGGCAAGCACTTGCAAAGTACCAATGGCTGGTACTGCAGAGCTCTGTAATGAGTTTTTAGCAATGGCGTGTGTTCTTTTAAGCTCTACTTTGGGCTGACCCGAAAGCGACAACTGAAAAAAAAAGAGCATGCCAAATATTAACATGCTCTCGCTAAAAAATGAGTGTTTAACCCGCATAAAGTTTAATAGTTCAGCAGAATACTAAATCTCAATGTGTTTGCGAGCGGGTGGTCAGATTCCAGGGTTTTTATGTAACTGAAATCGACTCCAAATTGATTTAATCTGATTCCGGCTCCAAAGGTAATGTATTCTCTGTCACCATTTTTAGGGTCTTCATAATAGTATCCACCGCGTATGGCAAATTGTTTTCTGTACCAGTATTCCATACCTGCACCAATCATAAATTGCTGGAGTAAACTTACATTGGTTCGCTGCCCGGTATTTGGATCGAGGGGCCTGTACGTATCCCAGGATTTTATAAGTGCTCTTAATGGATTTACTGCTTTAAATTCAAAAGTAGTGTCACTAGTAGCGGTTACTTCCTGTCGTGCCATCACTTTCGAAATATCTACAGCAAGTGTTAACTCGTTAGTTCTTTCTTCATCCAACCCAATATTTATGGCAGGCCCAAATCGTAGAACTGTAGGAATAGGGTCTTTCTGAGCGTTGTCAGAATATTGAATTCCAGGCCCAAGGTTAGAAAGGTTGATCCCAAAACTTGCCACTGCATCAGAGGGGCCAAAATCAAATGGGTTTGATTTGTAAAGCATAGCTAGGTCAACCCCAACGCTGGAACCGGGGTTTACTTTTTGGCCTGATATACTTGTGCCGTTTGCAAGGCTTGAGTAAATCAAACGAAGACCCCCGCCTACCGCAAGGTTTGCATTTACTTCGGTGCCATAAGAAAATCCCAGTGATAATTCGTAACTGTTAAACCTAGAAATAACATCTGGGGTTTCTCCTGTTTCTGCCTGCTCTCCTAAGTTAAGGTAAGTAATATGGCCGCCAACCGTACCGATGCCTTCTATATACTGTTTAACTACCACATAATCGTAGAAGAGATCGCTAACCCCAAAGTTAGCCAGCCAGTTTGAGTGTGTGATACTTGCTTGATTGTCGCGCTGGAATGCAAGCCCGGCCGGATTCCAAAACAAAGCAGCAGCATTATCTGCTATAGCTACTCCGGTATTTCCCATGCCGGCTCCTCGGGAATCAGGTTCTATTTGCAAAAATGGAACTCCAGTAATACCAACCTGGGCGTTTATGGTTAAAGGCAAGAGCAAAATTAAATTTGCCAGAATTAAAATGTATGTCTTTTTCATAATTATTCTAAGTTTTGAGAAATATAACGCATTAAAACGATTAATAATACGCTCAACTATCTAATGATTACGAGCTTTTCGATTTTTTCGATTGATTGTCTTCCTTCTGGGGTATCTGTTGCAACCCGAAGCACATAAATATAAGTACCGTTACCCAGGCGATCATTATCCCTGTCACGGCCATTCCATGGAATATTGGCATAAGAACTAGATGTAATAAGTGATTCTTGCTTGATGTGTTGTACAGGTTTTCCGCTTAGCGTGTAAATTTTGATTGATACATCTAATGGATTACCCGGCTGATTATGTTCGAATGAGAATTGAGTTTTATTGTTCATTGGATTAGGATAATTATATACACTCCTAATCAGCAGCTCATTCTGGGGTGCTACCTCGAAAAAGATTTCTTCTTCATTAGGATTGTTATGCACATCCCAGGCCCGAACTTTCAGCGTGTAACTTCCCTCCGGAAGCTGATCCAGAGGAAACTCGATACGCCCTCCAGTAAAATCATTTAAGTTGCCCTCATAAAATTCATTGAGGATAAATGTTTGTTGTGGTTTTGTATCGATTGTAGCAATTATTTCATGTCCTACTCCTGTTCCTGTAGTGTTTATTCCTGAATTATCTTGTAGTTCAACGATCAAAGTTGGTGAGTCGCTAACCAAATTTCCGTTTACAAACTTTTCGTCGTTTAAGAAAACATTTAGTGAAGGCCCTGAGCCATCATTAACAGCCGATGGGTTTACTCCGTTAAAAGTAATACCGGTGAAAGTGCCTCCGGCATATTCATTATCTCCGTTGGTGTATAAAACTATCCTTCCATTTTCATCAGAGTTTCCAATATCTTTTGGAACAACGAAAATCTGGTTAAATGCACCATTTTGTACAGATGCTTTTCCTTTAAAGAGCAGATCGGATTCAACGGTATATGTGCAGTTGCCATTTAGTACGCATGTCCAATCTCTTTCCGGCAGGCTTACTGAACGTTTGGCATCAAAAACAGAAATTGTGGTTTCTCCGGAGAAAGCATTATCAATATTACCTGCCGCATTCTCTATTCGCCCCGTAATTGTTATTTGATCTAATGCCCGAATAGTTAATGTAGTATCTTTATTGAGTACTTCTACACCGTTAATTGATGAGATAACGGCCTTTCTTGACGGAAGTTTAAAAATTGTAGCAGGATCACCTAGTAAAACAAATTTTTTGTTATTGGTAGATGAACCTATAGGTGAACTGCTACTTCCCACCAATGAGTTTTTTGTTTCTCTCATGATGTCGCCTAATCGCTTAGGTGAACCATCAGCATTTCTTTCTGCCATTCGCTGAGACAGGGCTATGTTCAGTCCAAAATTGTTATTGGCACTAATGTTGGAACTGGTATAAACAACTCTTGTTGTAGTAAATGCAGCAATGGCTCCGCCGTTTGAGGCGGTTACAAATCGCTCCGCTCCTGATTGGTCACTGGTATCATCGTAGCGTCCAAACTGGCAGGTAGCAGTAACCAATACACAAAGCCTACTTTTATTGGTGAAGTTAGTGATATACTGCGATAGAAAGAGCTCCTCATCGGAAAGAGTTTGCTCGTTACCATGTCCAGAGTAATTTAGAACAAGGGTTCCGTTATTTACTGAACTAATAAAATCGTTTGTAGCTTCTGGGATTTGTCGCCCGGCTCCGGTAATTTCTTCCGGATAAGAGAATGCATAGATTTTTTTAATTCGGATTCCTGGTTCATTTACGTTCATCATCTCTGCTGATACATCTGCGTTTATAGTATGCAGATCCCGGTTTCGCAAAGGCTCAGGAAAATCGTCATCTGCTGCAAAGGTGAACAAGTTCTGCCAATCTCCCGCATTGGCGTCATTTTCATAGCGTTTTATTTTTTCTACAAAATTAAAGCCTTCGGTGCGGGTTTGGGCAATAATTCTTCCAACTCCAATATCAATAAGGAAAGAAGCGGATGTATTACCGCCTCCAAAGTCTCCCTCAGATTCGTCCATATATCCGAAGTAATCATCTGTTCCAAACGACCCCCCCCCCCCGCCTGTAGCTCTTACAGTTGATTGCGTACTTTGATAAGTAAGTACATGATTGATTAAAGCATTTGGTACAATATTTTTTGTGTCGTAAGAAGTATCTCCAAAAAGTAGCAGGTAAGATGGAGGGTTTTCACCATCGGCAATAGCTCTGTCATAAAGAAATTTCAGGTAATCGCGAATCGCTGTTGGATCTTTAACACCACCTGAAAACTCATTAAGAATTTGATCTTGGGTAACCAATACCGAAGAAAGTCCCTGTGATTCTCTGTAATTAACCAACTCTCTGGCAGGATCCAATAACGCTTCAGAGGCAACGACTACATACTCAGGATATTCGTTAATTCCCCTTAGATTTTGATTGGGGATTTGAGTTCCGGCATTGGGAGCTACGAGGTTAGTTTGGGCAATAATTTGTCTGCCATCATTTTGGAAATAGTCGAGGTTAAAATCAGAACTGTTGGATGAGACCTGGAGCCTGATTGGAGAAACAGGGTTGGTTACATCTAACACATAGGGAGCTGAAGAAAAGTTTTGAAGACGGAAAGTAACTTCAGTAACTGGGTCGTTGTCGTTTTCTGTGTAGAAAAACAATCGCTCATTTTCTGCTGAGAGGGAACGGTTAAATGTAAGCCTTAACCAATCGACAAAAGCAACACTGTTTTGTTGGCGATGGGTTACTCTGGCAGTTAAATCAAAAGTATTGTTATCAGGACTTACTGTTACTGTGTTTGTGAAATTATAGGCAACAGCTGCAGGCCCTTCGTTTCCGTTATATCCTCTTGAGCTACTAGTTGAAGAAAGGCTGCCCATTGTTTGATTGGCTACATCTGTACCGTTTAAGTTTATATCAAAAGTAGTGAGTGCTTCTGAACGCGCATACATTCTCCCGGAAACAAAAACTTCTACGTTTGATCCTAAATTTGGCAAAGTATCTTTTAGCACCGATATAATACTATTGCTTTGTGAAGAAGGTATTTGCTGCCCCAGCCAAAAACGCCCCGACTTGAACCTATCTTCTGGTTTAACCAGTTCGTCATCTTTCCATATAAAATCGGTGAAGGTAGTTACGGTTGCAGTAGGATTTAAGCCCGTATTCGCAGAGGAAAGCCTCATACCATTTTGCGAACCAACAGTCAGAAATATATAATTAAGATCAGAATAAGGATGGACGCTATGTTGAAATATTTGCCCATTTCGAAATGTTCTATGTGGACTGTTGCCATAAAAGATTATACGATCTTGTACATCGAAAGAACCATCAGATTCTCCTTCTACAATAATTGGTATTTGTGAAAAAGCAGGGCGGGCGGCACTGTTTAATTCCGGAAGTTGATATCCATCGGTTCCCCATAACTGAATATTTCTTGGGTCAATCGAAGAGATATTAATTCCTAGACTGGATAAGTACGCGCTATTGAGTTGGTATATTTGATTACCTGAAATTGGGATCTTATACCAGATTCCTGAAGCAAGGGGGGAATCAGTAAATATATTTGTACTTGTTTTTGACTTAATCAGAGCGCTATTTCTTTTGTAAACTCTGAATCGGAGTTTAGTAGTAACTATGGTTCCTATATCTGAATGCCTTGCTCTGTGTATTAAAACAGGTACGTATTCCTGATTCTTAAAAATACCGGATGGCAATAGCTGAACAACACTTACTGAATCAGATGAAATGAGCAAAGCCTTTTGTGTTTCTTCATCTAGCATTCGATAAGAATTACTTGTGTTCTGCTCCAGGATCTTAATAGCAGGCTGTCCATTTACAACCGGAACCAGCATTTGGTGTGGAGGAAGTACAGCATGATCATCATTTACCAATTCATAATCAGTAAATGATTCTGTTTCTGTTGTTACTTTTATCTTCTGAGCTGTTGCTTCAGTCAGGAAAAAGAAACCAACCAATCCACAAAAAAGCAGAAGCTTGATCTTCATTAATTACTAAATAGTTCGTCAAAAAAATAACTAACGCACTAAGCGCGAGAATAGTAGCTGTTTGAAATAGTAATAATAGATTTAGACTTTTAAGTGAAGCAGGTTGCCCTGACTGTAATGTTTATTCGTTTTTAATGAATAGAATTGTAGCGGTATTACTAGTCGTATAATGGTTTTGTTAAAGTCTGATGCTAGTATATGTGAGTTCAGTAATAATGTCAAACAAAAAAGAGGCTTTTTTAAAAGGCCGCTTTTTGAAGTTCCTAAATCATTTCTATTACAAGGGCAGAAGCACCACCGCCACCATTACAGATCCCTGCGCAACCATATTTACCACCAGTCCTTTTAAGTGCATGTAACAGAGTAACCACAATGCGTGCTCCCGAGCAACCAATGGGGTGGCCAATGCTCACTGCCCCGCCATGAATGTTTACTTTGGAAGCATCAAGCTCAAGTATTTGATTGTTTGCTAAAGAAACCACCGAAAATGCTTCATTGATTTCAAAGAGGTCGATATCATTTTTGGACAAACCTGCTTTTTTGAGAGCAATGGGAATAGCGTCAGAAGGTGCGGTGGTAAACCATTCGGGTGCTTTGGCAGCACTGCCATGGCTCATAATTTTTGCTATAGGAGTAAGTCCAAGTTCTTGGGCTTTATCAGCACTCATTACCAAAACAGCGGCTGCGCCATCATTAATGCTTGAAGCGTTTGCTGCAGTAACGGTACCTTCTTTTTCAAAAACCGGGCGAAGAGTGGGAATCTTGTCATAATTTACCCGGGCTACTTCTTCGTCTTTATCAACTATGGTAACATTTCCTTTTCGATCGGTAATTTTCACTTTAATTATCTCGTCATTAAAGTATCCTTTTTCTTGTGTTTTTTGGGCCCTTTTGTAAGATTCTATTGCAAATTCATCTTGATCTTCTCGGCTGATGTTGCATTCTTTGGCACAGATCTCGGCCGCATTGCCCATGGCAAAATCATTATAAACATCCCAAAGGCCATCTTTTAAAATACCATCCTGGGCTTGTACATGTCCATACTTTGAACCATATCTGTGTTTTGGCAAATAATAAGGCACATTACTCATGCTCTCCATACCGCCGGCTACAATAACATCGGCATCGCCTAAGCGGATTTGATCGACAGCAATCATGATAGCTTTCATTCCGGAAGCACAAACTTTATTAACCGTAGTACTTGGTGTTTTTTGTGAAAGCCCGGCTTTTAAAGCGGCTTGCCGAGCAGGTGCCTGGCCGATGCCGGCTGTTAATACATTTCCCATCACAATTTCCTGTACTTCGTTTGGCGCTATCCCTGAAGCTTTTAGAAGTTCTATAATTGCCATGCTTCCAAGTTCAGGAGCTGTAAAAGAAGAAAGGCTTCCTCCAAAAGCACCAATTGGGGTTCGCTTTGCTTCAACTATTACTACGTCTCGCATGATATAATGTCTTTAAAATTTGTGTTCTGAAAAGTGTTTCTCTTTGCTTTGTAAGTTACAGATAAAGCGAAAAAGGATATGTTAAAAAGCTTGGTTGAGATCTTCAATCAGGTCATCAACATCTTCGATTCCTATGGAAAGCCGAATTAATGAATCTTTTAATCCGGCTTTTTCCCGAATTTCTTTTGGGATAGAACCGTGTGTCATGGATGCAGGATGGCTGATCAGTGACTCTACACCACCCAGGCTTTCGGCTAAAGTAAATATTTTTGTTCCTGCCATGAATTTGATTCCCGCTTTCATAGAATTATCTTTTAATGAAAATGAGACCATGGCACCAAAATCATCCATTTGCTCCGAAGCTAAATTATGTTGAGGGTGAGATGGTAATCCAGGGTAGTGAATTTCATCAACTAACTCATGATCGTTCAGATAAGAAGCAATTTTCTTTGCACTTTCTACCGCTCTTTGCACACGAACAGATAGAGTTTTGATTCCTCTTAAAACAAGGTAGCAATCCATTGGGCCCGGTACCGCTCCGGTTGATTTAACCTGGAAACGGAGGTTTTCCATAATTTCTTTATTCGACGTAGCAACCGCCCCATGAATAACATCGGAATGTCCCGCAAGGTATTTGGTGGCAGAATGAAGGGCTGCATCAGCTCCTAATTCTAAAGGGCGTTGCAGATAAGGTGAGGCAAAAGTGTTATCTACAATGGAAAATGCTCCATTCTTATGCGCAATCTTTGAAAGCTCTTTGATATCAACAACCCGAAGAAGAGGGTTCGTTGGGGTTTCTATCCAGAACATTTTTGTGTTGGGTTTAATTGCTTCTTTCACTTTGTTAAGATCCGTCATATCAATGAAGGAAAACTCAATGCCATATGGTTCGAAAACAGAGGTAAAAAGGCGGTACGAACCACCATAAAGATCATTTGTAGCAATAATATGGTCTCCTGGACGGAACATTTTAAGCAGGGCATCCATAGCAGCAACGCCACTGGCAAAGCAGGCACATTCATCAGCACCTTCTAATCCGGCTATTAATTTCTCAAGGGCTGTTCTGGTTGGGTTTCCAACTCTGGCATAATCATAACCTTTATGCACATTGGGTGTTTCCTGGGCATAAGTAGATGTTTGAAAGATCGGTGGCATAACCGCACCGGATGTTTCTTCGTTTTGTTGTCCGGCATGGATGGTTTTGGTATTAAAACGCATTACAGGTTTGCCCAGCTTTCTTTAAGTTTGTTAAGGTTGGTAAGTTTATTATTGTAGTTTTCGTTTTGTGGATCAGATTCCAGCAATTTCGAATAATAGGTAATAGCAAAATCAGTAAGTGAAAGAGCCTTATTTCTTATTTCCTGTTTATCGGATTCGAAGGTATCGTCAAGTACGGAAAAATAATTTCCTGACATATTGTTATAAAATACAGCAAGGCTTTCTACAAACTCTAAGTTTGACGAATCGATTTTATAAGCTTCAACTAATTCATTTTCTGCTTTTTCCGATACTCCTATGACTTCTATCTTAAGATTTGAAGCAGAGGTAGTATCATTTTGTTGGTATGCTCTCTGCAATTGAGGGAAAAGCATAGAAACTTGTTTATAAAGCTGTGTTCCGTACACATTATGAAGTCTGCCATCATTGGGATATTCTTCAACCAGTTTTTCCAGAAAAGAAAGAGATTCGGTAACATTGTTTTGGCTTATGTATGCATTAACGAGGCCGAAGGCAATATTTTTGTTTTTTATCGGGTCTTGATTTGCTTTTCTGTAATTTGTTATTGCCTTGTCAGCATCTCCCTTTTCAAGGTATAAAAAACCAAGGCTTTCATACACTTCCGTATCTTGATTATGATCCGTGTTAACTGCTTCTAAGGTTTTGATTGCACCATCAATGTTTCTGTTATTGTATTGGGCTATAGAAAGAGATTTATAGCTTCCGGTATTTTCAGGTAACAATGTGATTGCATTTTCGAAATGTGCAACAGCCAGTGTTAGCGAGCTATCATTTTCGTTTTGATAGGTGTTCAGCCCTGCATTTTGTTCAAATTCCCAGTAACTGTTTACAAGGCTATCAGCAGGATTTCTGTCTATTACATAGCTTTTGGAGGAATCTACTGCAGCCAACATTGATTGGTAATCAGGAACTCTTTCCATAGGTGATTTCTGCATGGCTATATTTCCATGAAGCTCTGCTTTTAGAAAGTATAATTCTGCAGAAGGGTTTTTCATGATTTCAGTTTCCACTTCAACAAGTGCTTGCTGATAATTTTCTTCCTCAATAAGATTATCGACAGAAAACTGTGATGCAGAACAGGAAATAAAAAACCCGACTATAAGCACCATGCTTACTCGTCGGGTAGATAATAGAATAGAATTGTTTTTCATAAGTAAAATGGGACTACATGCCTGCTTTTTTCATGGCTGCTTCTGCTTTATCCATCATTCCAAGTGTAGTATAAACCTGAAATAAAGCTCTCCAATATTCTTGATTGTCAGGATTAAACTCAGTAGCCCTTTCGTAATTAGTCATAGCCTGGCGAAGATTTTCTTTAGCTTCATCATCAACTACGGCGGCTTTATCATTGTCAAGAATTGCGTTTCTTTTTTCAAATAAAGAAGCTGCAGTATTTTGATATACAATTCCAAGAGAATTGTATACAGAAGCATCTTCAGGTCGATATTTGATTACTTGTTTAAATTCAGAAATTGCTTGCTTAGTTAATCTATTTGAAACAGATTCTTTCTCTTCAATATTAGATTCTAGTGCAGCAAGGCGGCTTTCCGCATCTTTTTTTTCTGAGCCTCGAAAAGTTTGAACATTTTTTTGAAGATCAAACCATTGACTATATATAGGTGAAAGTTCTTCGTTAATATCGTTTGCTATTGTGAAAACTTGAATGCCAAGAACCAGGTGGTATTGGGGGTTCGTAGGGTCTCTTTCAATAAGTGATTCTATAACTTCGATTGATTCATTTCTCATGCCCAGGTTCATATAAGAATCAGCTAATTTTTGCACAAGGGAAACTGAGTCAGGATAAATATCTATTCCTTCAATCAATATATTTTTAGCCTTATCATATTCTTCTTTTTGGATGTAATAGGAACTTAATCTATCATAATCAAAAGAATCAGGAGTAGACCTTTTCTTCATTATTGTTTCTAAGGTTGATATTGCATCATCTACTTTTCCATTTAACCGGTAAACTTCGGCTAGTACATCGTATGAAAGCAAACTATCCGGATTAATAGTAATTGCATTTATAAGGTGGCTTTCAGCAACTTCAAGAGGTTTGTCAACTGGAGGGGCAGTGGAATCATTTGTAATATATTGAATTGCTAAATTGTGTTCACTGGCCCACTTTCTTTCTATTAATAAATCTGCCTCGGTAGATTCTACATTCTTTTTCTCTGATACAGCATATAATTCTTGAGCTTTATCTAAGGATTCACGCATTTTAAAATAGCTCTCTTGCCTCATAGATACATTGGAATTATTTGAAGCTTTTTCGGCATAAGCAATTCCACGATAATAATATGCTTCAGCATTAGCAGGTTCTTCATCAATTGCTTGGTTGAGGGCAGAAATAGCAGCATCAAAATTTTTTGATTTTATTCCCTTTTGTCCTTCTTTTATAAGAGGATTACCTCCTCCACAACTTACAATAGCAATTGCAAGAACAATGAATGATAAGAAGCTTTGTAGTATTTTTTTCATATCAGTTAAAATTGATAGTGTTGATTTCATATCGTTTTAATAAGTTGTGTAAAATAATCATAACAAGTGCTTTCCGCAAAAAAGAAGAGCTTTTAAAAACGAAAAAAGGATATTTATGAAAAGAATTATTTCTACTGAAAATGCGCCTGGTGCAATCGGGCCTTATAGTCAGGCTGTTGAGTATAATGGGGTTTTATATTGTTCCGGTCAGATTCCTCTTGATCCTGGCACCATGGAATTAGTTGGAGATGATGCAGTAACTCAGGCAAAACAGGTTATGAAAAATTTGAAAGCAGTTTTGGAGGCGGCAGGTTCTGATTTTTCGAAGGTAGTAAAGTGTTCAATTTTCTTGGATGATATGGGAGATTTTGGGGAAGTGAACGAAGTATATGGTAGTTACTTTGAAAGTAATCCACCTGCCAGAGAAACTGTTGCTGTACAAACACTCCCCAAAAGTGTTCTTGTTGAGATTAGCTGTATTGCATATATCTGATCTAGTTTTCAGGGGAGAAATGCATGAAAGCCATATTTCCCGCTTTGTCCTTTACTTCAAAGTAAACTGAATCTGCTTCATCCGGTTTAAAGCCTGGTAGGTAAAATATAAACGTGTCATTTTCGTAGTCGTATTCTGCAATACCGCGCTTACCATTCACAGAGAAAAAGGCACTTTTGAAATCTATTCCTGAAAGATTATCCGAAGTTTGCAAAGAATAGGTTCTCATTATTTCGTATGGATTGATCAATCTGAGGTTAGATATAGATGGAGGTATAGTATCACTTAATACTATGAACTCACCGAGGTTTTCAGGGAGAGCATTTAAGGTGCGACCGGTTACCCAGGAATCTACGTAATTAAAATCTCCATCTTCGCCAATGTTGTAGAGATTTGGTTGGTTGGTATTTGAAGAATTATTACCTAAATAAAACTGAATTAAGAAATCTTTTTTAACAATCAGTTGTGAGTTGCCAATCGTGATGAGAATGGTGTCTTTTAATGCTGTATAGCTTTGTATGACACTCAAACTATCATAAAATGAGTTTCTCGGGAATTGGGTTCGTAACCGGTAGTCTGGAGTGATAATCGTACTTGATTCAGAACCCGCCAACCGGCTTAGTGTTTCATTACTGTTATGCTTTAAAGATAGGATTCGCTGGTTATATTTTTCATTCCATAGAATCCCATCATCAAAATTTCTAAGATTGATATTTGTCGAATCATTGATAGAAATCCAATCATTAGTCCAGTACCTATAATTTATAAGAGAAGATGTATTCACAACATCCAATTTTTGAATTACAGGTATTGCTGAGATCGAAGTATTCCCATAATAATCTTTTGCAATAATATGATAAGTCCCATCCAATAGTTGTGGAGTATGCATGCGCTTACATGCAAAAGGATGGTTAATACCGTTTGCGGTATATAATCGTTGAAAACTTCTCGTGGTTGATTCGGGAGCTGGAATTCTATCCAAAAACATGAGCTGAGCCTGTTCAAAATCAAATTGATCGAGGCGTTCATAAAAAAGAATAGTTTCTTTTTTCTTTAAAGCAAGCTCATACGCAGCGTATTTATTATTTACAGAATTTGCCTGATCGAATACATTCACAGCTAGACCAACATTTCCGGAAACGAATACAGTGTCAAAAAAAGTGGTGTCATTTCTTACAAAAGAGGGGTTAACTACAATTGGGTACGCAGATCCGCTAACTCTGGAATCAATGTTCCTTGGCTCCACCATGATCGACTTGATGGTTGGTGAGATATCATCCTCTATTAGAAGATTTGAGCGAAGAGGGTTGATCGGTTCATTATTTATATCTCTTATTTCATAATGAAGATGGGGTGGCCCTATGCCTGTAGAACCTGTATATCCGATTATATCTCCTTGCGAAATTCTGATGGAATCGTGCTCAAAAAAACCATTCATAGTATAAGAGTAATCTTGCAGCCGGATAGAATCAGCCAGACTCTGAAATTGCTCATTAAATCTTTGAAGGTGTGCATAAACAGTATAAGTGCCATCATCATGTTTCAGGTAAATGGCTTTTCCATATCCTTTATTAGTAATAAGAAGGCTACTCAAAATACCTGCTTTTGTAGCGTACACTTCATAACCTTCACGTCCCCAGGTCTTAATATCTATCCCTGCGTGAAAATGGGTCGATCGTGTTTCTCCGAATGTAGAACTCAGAAATTGCCCGGCATTGGTTGGCCATATATAAGTACTGTCTTGGGCTGAAACAGGTTTAAAAACGACAATTAATAAGATCAGAAAAAGTAGTTTATACAAGTTAGGTAACAGAAACAGATAAAGTTGCTAGGTTTTCGCCAAGTATGGCTTTTATTTTATCACCTTTTTGTATAGAAGAAACGCCTTTTGGAGTTCCGGTGAAAATCAGATCTCCTTCTTGCAAATGAAAAATAGAAGATAAGAAGGATATCAAGTACTCGATATTAAATATCATTTGAGAAGTATTTCCAAATTGCTGACTTGTATTATTTACCAGCAGCTTCAGGTCAAGGTTATGGAGGTCTTGTATTTTATTAACGCTCACGAAAGAACTAATCGGTGCAAATGTATCAAATCCTTTTGCTATGCTCCAAGGATGGCCTTTTTCTTTTGCTTGCTGTTGTATATCTCTTGCCGTAAAGTCAATCCCAATGCCTATAGAATGTATGTAGTGTTTAGCATCCTCCTCGGGAATATTTTTTCCATCTTTTGATATGGCAACTACCAGTTCAACTTCGTGATGTACATCTTTGCTTTGTTTTGGAATTTTAATTTTGTCTCCATCAAAACAAATAGAACTTTGAGGCTTTAAGAAAACTATTGGTGAATTAGGTACCTCATTATTTAATTCTTTAGCGTGTTCACTATAATTTCTGCCAATACAGTAAATAGTTTTGAGCGGAAGATTGGTGCCTGGAATCTTGAATGAATTCATATTTAAAGATATAAAAAAAGCCCCGAACAAATGAATGAACGGGGCTTAGTTTCTTTAGCTGTACTTAGTTTGCAGGCTCTACATTAACATATTTTCTGCCACCTGATTTAACGGTAAAGTTAACATGCCCATCTGCCACTGCAAACAAGGTGTCATCACCGCCGCGCATTACATTTTGGCCAGGATGAAACTTTGTGCCCCTCTGGCGGATAAGAATATTTCCTGAGCGAACAAATTCACCGCCGAACTTTTTAACGCCCAAGCGTTTGCTTTCAGAATCGCGTCCGTTTTTTGTAGAACCTTGCCCTTTCTTATGTGCCATTGTACTTAAATTTTAGGGTTTAAAATTATTTTAGTGCTTCGATTAACTCAGCCTTTTTCATGCTAGAATAGCCGGTTATACCTTTTTCTGAAGCCATCTTTTTCAACTGGGCTACTGTGTATGAAGATAAATCTACTGAAGCCGATTCTGTTTTAGTTTCTGCTACAGTTTTAGCTTTTTCTTTTTTTGGAGCTGTTTTAGTTTCCGCTTTTTTCTTTGAGCCGGAAGCTGAAATCGATTCAATTTGAATTTGAGACATTACCTGCCGATGTCCATTCAGTTTTTGGTATCCTTTTCTTCTTTTTTTCTTAAAAACAAGAACCTTATCGGCTCTTACGGTATCAAGGATTGTTGCTGTTACAGAAGCACCTTTTACAACAGGAGTTCCTACTTTAACAGCACCTTTACTATCTTTCAATAGAAGAACATTATCAAAAGTAATAGAGCTGTCTTCTACATTTTGTTTATCAACAAAAAGAACATCTTTTTCAGCTACTTTGTATTGGTGCCCGCCGATTTCGACTATAGCGTACATGGTGTAAAATTTCTTTTCTTTGGATTATTTCAGAGCTTTCAAAGATAAGCCATCGTTACAATAAAAGAAAGCAAAAAAGATACTGTTCTTTATAAACCGAACTACTAAATTCGTGATGATTAAAACTATAAAATCACAAAGCAATGAAAAAACTTCCTTCACTGCATCAGCAGGCATTTAAATACAAAAATACAAAGCGATTGCAGCATGACGGCGGCCGTGCCTGGATTAAAGATTCTCAATTGCATGAGGCCCGCAAAGGTGCGAACGGAAAATTGGAAACTATTAGTAAATAACTGTCCAAAATGTCATATGTGCGAGGTTACTACCAATAGGATTTACTTTCCTGTCCTAAAAAATTGTTTGAACAGTTTTCTCAGAACTTAAATAAAACAGCCATGAAGCAATTATTTTTATCAACGTTACTTCTATTATTATCAATTTCTGCTTTTGCCCAGCAGCAATCTTCGTGTTCTTCAGAACAGCACAGGCAATTCGATTTTTGGATAGGAGAGTGGGAGGTGAAAAACCCTCAAGGCCAAGTTGTTGGAAGTTCTAATATTGAATTGATATTGAATAAATGTGTGGTTTTTGAGAACTGGACAAGCGCAAGCCCGGGTTACACTGGTAAAAGCTTTAATTACTACAATCCATTCACTAAAAAGTGGAATCAAAAATGGATTGATACTGGTGGTATTCCCATAGAGTTTGAAGGTGTATTCAATAAAAAAGATCAAGCACTATACTACACAGCAGAAACTATTAACCGCGCAGGTTTAAAGGTTCAAAATAAGCTTACATTCTATAAGAAGTCGGAAGACTATGTTCGCCAGCTTTGGGAACAATCAACTGACAACGGTAAAACCTGGAATACAGTTTTTGATGGTCAATATTATCGAAAAAAGTAGCCTCTTATCAGGCTACTTTTGCTGCGGCTCTTTGAAACCCCTGCCGATTTATGTGGCCAATATATTTTCCAATGATCCGTACTTCTTCAAAAACATCAGGCTCTACAATTATATCGTCGTAGTCTTTATTAGCTGCTTCCAAGCGCAAACCATTATTATCCCAAAAGATCTTTTTTAAACTGGTTTCTCCATTGTAAAGAACTGCACCAATATCGCCGTTCTTTACATCGGTATCCATAAGTACCACAAGATCTCCATCGTATATGTCAACATCTTTCATACTAAATCCGGAGACTCTTAGTGCGAATAGTTGATCAAGATTTGGGAAGAGGGATGATAATGTGATCTTACCAAGATCAGCTTCAACGGCTTCCTGTAAATATCCGGCTGCTATTAAGCCACGAATTGGAATTCCATTCTGATCGTCATAATCTTCTAACAAGCTCTTTTTCTTTTCAGTAGGAAGGTCGTATTCTTCATCGTTGCGTTTAATCAAAAATCCTTTTTTGAGTAATGCCTGAATATTTTGTGTTACACTATTTGGAGAGCGATAATCAAAGTGTTCGGCGATTTCTCTGTAGGTAGGCCACACATCATGTTCTTTTTTATATTCAACTATGTAATTGAAAAAGTCATGTTGTTTTCGGGTTAAATGAGCATTGTCCATGATGATAAATTACTTAATGTATAAAATATGTGTAATAAACGGAGTTCTTTTATGAGTGTCAACAAAAAATGTGTGCAATTCATGTATGAAAATTTAATTCTTTTATTTGCTCTCATATTGGTTTTAGGTTGTGATCCTGCATCAAAAGAAGCAAAAATACTTCTTATAAAAGAATACCCGGCACTTTATGAAGCGGTATTTGCGAGAAATCCTGAAGCTATTCTCGAATTTACAAACCATCCTCACGAGAGAGTTCGCCAGCAGGCCTGGCAGGCACTTATTAATACTCCGGTTTCTGATATCGACAATGTTATAGAGGCAGCAAATAAAGCAAATACAAAAGAAGCGTGGGCTTCATTATGGTTGAAGGAATTTTCAGAAGACCATATCGCAAGGTTAAATGGATTGTTTAAAAACAGCGATGTCACCAATACAGGGCTTGTTTCTATACTTGGAGAAAAAGGAGATGCCACTTCGTTTGAAGTATTGATGAATGCCGCAATCCCACCTAATGAAGAAATGGAATTCGAGATGGCATACGCCATTGGTAAACTTGCAGGCAATGTGGAGATTAGTGAGACGCAGCAGATTCAGGTTATAGAACGAGCATTGGCAACTCAATCATCTGGTATAAGTCAGGGTTATTTGTACGGCTGGTATCGCAATCGCAATAACGAAGAAAAGCCAAAACTGACAGACAACGCAGAAGCCAAATTGTTGGAGCTGTGGGCTGATTTTTATCCTGATGGAAGGGGAGCCGATCGTTACATAGCAGCCCTGTTATTTAAAAATCATGCGGCCCGGGTTTTCTATCATTTTGTGGAAACGGACTACGCTGAACTTGATATTCAATTAGCTATTGAGCTAAGCAGGTTAATAGCACAAACAGAGGAGGTTGATCCTTATGCCGCAGTAGCATTGAATGCTTTTCTAAATCATAAAAATCCTAATGTGGTTCTTACAGCACTACAAGCTATTGTTCGAAAAGAAGAGATATTGAAACGCATTAATGATTCTATGCTTAACGCAACGGCCCTGAATGAAGTGATTGAAGACAGGGTTCGTTTATCGGGGCTTAATACTGCTGTAAATCCCGAAGATTACGTGGACGATATGATAGGAGTAGGAAAAGAAAATCCCTATTTGCAAGGGTTAAGATATTCTGTGTTCAAAAAGGTCTGGGACGAAAAACAAGTATTCGATGAATTAATTTCTGAGATCAATTCATCCTCAGGGCTGAAATACAGTTATTTATTAACGGAATTAAATACGTTATGGGCTAATGCCGAAGAGCGTTTGAAAACACCGGAAAACACTGAGCAAGCAAGAGAGATTTTACTTGTAGCTTTAAATAATGGAGAGCGTGCTTTCTTGTTGCAGGCATTAAGTTCGGATGAAGACATATTGAGGGAAAAAGAATATGATGATCTGATCTCCATAATCGATGAAAAAGAAAGTATAGAGGATGCCGGCTACATTTCGTCAATTACCGGGATCCTGAAAAACAGATTCGAAGAACGTGCTAAAGACTATATCACAGATTTATATGATCGGGCAGCATTTGATTTGAGACAAAATTTGATTGCACAGGAATGGTCGGTTATTAAAGACTCTTTGGTCGCTACTGTATTTAGAGTGCCAGATTGGGAAAGGCTTGCGTGGTTAGGCCCAAATCCTATTTGGGTTTTAGAAACAAAGAAAGGAAACATCGAGATAACACTTGATGTACTTTCAGCACCGGCAACTATTTCAGGAATGGATAGTTTGATTACACATGGAAATTATGATGGAGTGGCTTTCCATCGTGTAGTTCCTAACTTTGTAATTCAAGGGGGAGATGTTCAAACAGGGCGCGGTTTTGGCGGGCCGGATTATGTTGTGCCTACAGAGGCAAGTGCTAATCACTACCAGCGGGGTAAGGCCGGGATTGCAAGTTCAGGGCCTGATACCGAAGGAAGCCAGTACTTTTTTATGCACGTGTGGGCTCCTCACCTGAATGGCCGATACACCATTTATGGAGAAGTAACAAAAGGCATGAGTGTTGTGGACAGAATTACACAAGGAGATATCGTAGAGAAAACTTATTGGAAGTAAGTAACTAGTGTGATGTACTTACTAAGTACTAAGAATTAAAAAACGAAACATTTTAATGAAGTAGAATCCATTACACCTGGTTCAGGGTTTTCATTTCTTCAAGTGTGATGCGGTTTTCGTAGTATGCTTTGCCTACCACAACGGCATCTATGCCGGCATTATCCAAATCAACTAAATCCTGCTTACCTGATACCCCACCTGATGCGATAAGCTTTATCTCCGGGAATTTTTGCTTGATCGATATGTATAGTTCAAGATTTGGGCCAGACAGCGTGCCATCTTTTGAAATGTCTGTACACAGAACCTCCTGCAGCCCGCAATCAATCATACGATTCAGGAACGAGAAAGTATTTTCTTCTATAGTTTCCAGCCAACCGGAATAGGCAATCTGTCCGTGTTTCAGGTCCATTCCCAAAATCATATTACCAGGATATTTTCGGAGTGAAGCAATCCAATCAGCTTCATTTTTAATTGCCATAGAACTGCATATAATTTTTGTGAGTCCTTCATCAATTAAATATTCTACGTCATCCAAAGTTCTTATTCCACCACCAGTCTGAACGGAAATGTCAAGTTCGTTTATAATTGACTTGATATGGGGAAGATTTACAAACATGCCTTCTTTTGCTCCATTCAGGTCAACAATATGAATATGCCTGAATCCTGCCTGTTTAAAATCTGCAGCAGTTGATGTTGGGTTCTCATCATAGACGGTTACTTCCTGGTAAGAGCCCTGGTGAAGTCGAACGACCCGGCCGTTAAGCAGATCGATGGCAGGAATTACATTCATTCGGTTGCTGTTCCAGTTATTTTTTCTTTAGAATACACCAGATCCAGAAAGTTCTGTAGTACTTTAGAACCAAGAGTTCCTGATTTTTCGGGGTGGAACTGAACTCCCATAAAATTGTCTTTAACCACAGCAGCTGCAAATGGGTTGATGTAATTACAAGATGCAACGGTGTACTTGTTTACCGGTGCATAATAACTGTGCACGAAATACACATGCCGATCTTTGTTTAACCCATGTAAAAGATGATGATCAGTTAGTTTTTCAATAGTATTCCAGCCCATATGTGGAACTTTGTGCGTACCCGGCTCGAATTTTTTAAGAGAACCGGGTACAAGGCCAAGCCCCGTTGTATTTCCCTCTGTAGAGCTTTCATAAAGCAGCTGCATACCTACACAAATACCTAAAACCAATTTGCTTGTTTGTTTTAGCCATTCATCAACACCTTTTTCTTTTAATGATTGCATTGCTGAATGAGCATGTCCTACGCCGGGGAAAATTACTGCCCGTGCACTTTCCAGTTCCTGAGGCGTTTCAGCAAAGAAATAATAGGCACCTAACCGATCCAGTGCATTAGAAACGGAGGCGATGTTTCCCGCCCGATACTTGATGATAGCAATCATAAAAATTAGAGAGAGCCTTTCGAGCTCGGTATTTGATTTTTTATGCGCCCGTTTTGTTCTATAGCCATCTTTAAAGACCGGGCAAAGCCTTTAAAGCATGCTTCGATCTTATGGTGATCGTTGCTTCCGGTACATGTAACATGTAAAGTTGTTTTCAAGTTCATTGCCAAACTGTAAAAAAAATGCTCTAACATTTCGGTAGGGAAATCACCTACATATTCCCGTTTCATAGGAACATTAAAAACGAGAAAAGGACGGTTAGAAAGATCGAGAGCTACCGTAGCCTGAGCTTCATCCATAGCGAGTACAAATCCATATCGCTCCAATCCTTTTTTGTCGCCAAGAGCTTTCGAAATAGTTTCTCCCAGTGCAATGGCAACATCTTCGATGGTATGATGTTCATCAATTTCCAGATCGCCTTTACAGTGAATATTGAGATCGACTAGCCCATGCCTGGCAATTTGTTCAAGCATGTGGTCAAAAAATTTCAATCCGGTATCTATTTTTGATTTTCCGCTGCCATCAAGGTTTACATCAACAGTAATATCTGTTTCACTCGTTTTTCGTGAAAGTGCAGCCTTTCTTTCGGATTGGGTTAATTCTTTAGCTATATCTTTCCAGTTAATTGATTCTGCGATTACATCTTCATTGCTGTTTAAAAGCAAAAGAGTGCTTCCCTTAGTTTCGATTTTAAAATCAGAGGATGAGCCTTCTTTTTCTAACACAAGGTTTTCTTGTTCCAGTAATTGTTGCTGACCTTTCGAAAGCTCCTTTTTATCAATTTTCAGAGAAAGCCCCCATTGACTGATCAGATGTAAGGAGGTAATGACACCGGCTCTGAAAATCGTTTCATTGTTGGAAGGTTGCAGGCTGTTAATATCAATTTGTACGATCATGGAGTTTTAAGAATTAGCTTTGATGAGATTAACTGAAATTCAGGCTCATGAATTCAAAACCTGGATGAGTTTTTCTAAAAATACATTGTTTTGCTCAGGTGTACCTATAGTGAGTCTGAGGCAGTTTTCGCAGTGAGGTTCATTTCCACGATACCGGACAATCACCCCAAGTTTGGCTAGTTTCTGATACACGGAGTAAGCATCTTTAATTCGGAAAAGAAGAAAGTTTGCATCGCTTGGAAAAACTTTTTCGATCATATCAACCTTATTAAGAGTTGCTGCTATTCGATTTCTTTCATCCAGAATGGCTTTTATGTTTCTTTGTACCTGTGCGGTATTTTTAAAAGCCAGCAGGGCTTTTTTTGTAGTAAGTTTATTGATGTTATAAGGTGCTTTTACTTTCATCATATACTCAATGATCTGAGGGGAAGAGAAGGCAATCCCTAATCGAATTCCGGCTAGACCGAATGCTTTTGAAAGAGTTTGCAGTACCACAAGGTTAGGGAATTTTGCTAATTGGCCAGCAAAACTTTTCTGAATACTGAAATCGATATACGCTTCATCAACTACCACAATCCCATCAAAGTTTTCGAGAAGAGTGATTATATCATTGCTGTTAACACTATTTGCTGTAGGGTTATTTGGTGAACATATAAATATGAGCTTTGTTTCGGGCCGCACGGCTTCCATAATTTTATCAGGCTGCAGCATAAAATTTTCTGTCATTAAAATTTCATCAACAATAACATCATTAATGGTTGCGGAAACTTTATACATGCCATAAGTAGGTGGGTTTATAATTACGCAGTCTTTCCCTGGCTCACAAAAAATTCTGAACAGCAAATCAATGGCTTCATCACTTCCTACACCTACAAATACATTTTCGAGTGATACATTTCGGTAAGCAGCAATTTTTTCCCTTAATTGTTCCTGGTAGGGCATGGGATATCGGTGAAGCTCAGAATCGTTCTGGAATGGTGCGCCGTAGCTATTTTCATTAGCATCAAGCAAAATGCCCGAATCAAAGTCATCCCGTGCACTCCTGTAAGGCTTTAGGGTTCGGATATTTTCCCGAACAAGTGTATCGATCATTGCGTTATTCATTATTGAGTTCCTCCAACCGAATACTTACTGCGTTTTTGTGTGCATCTAGTTTTTCAATTCCGGCAAGTTTTTCTACTGTTGGGCCAATATTCATCAATCCTTCTTTTGTCAAAGATTGCATAGTAATTGATTTTTGGAATGAAGATACATTCACTCCACTATACATTTTTGCATAACCATAAGTAGGTAGCGTATGATTGGTACCTGAGGCGTAATCGCCAACACTTTCAGGAGTCCAGTTTCCAAGAAATACAGATCCAGCGTTAATAATAGAATCTGTGTATTCCTGTGCATTCAGTATATTAACAATCAAATGCTCAGGTGCATATTCATTCGAAAATGTGAAAGCGTCCTGAATATCATCAACTAATACAGAGTAACTTTGGGCAAGAGCCTGCTCTGCAATATCCCTTCTGGGAAGTTGATTCAGTTGTCTGGAGAGTTCCGCTTTCAGTTCTTCAACGTTAAAACCGGATGTGGCTACCAATACCACCTGGCTGTCGGTACCATGTTCTGCCTGGGAAAGTAAATCTGCCGCAACAAAAGCTGGGTTGGCCGATTCATCAGCAATTACCAGAACTTCTGATGGGCCGGCCGGCATATCAATACTAATTTGAGCTTCGCTGTTTTGAAGGATCATTTTTGCAGCGGTGACATATTGGTTTCCGGGCCCCAGAATTTTGTCTACTTTGGGGACAGATTCGGTTCCAAACGCCATTGCCGCTACAGCTTGAGCTCCGCCGGCTAACAGAATGAGATCAACATTGGCTTTTTGTGCTATATATATGATTTCGGGAGCGATTTGTCCATTACTATCTGGTGGGGTAGCAAGTATTGTTTTTTCACAACCAGCGAGCATGGCGGGTATGGCTAACATCATTGCAGATGATGGCAATACAGCTGTTCCTCCGGGCACATATAAGCCTACCCGTTGTATTGGCCGTACAACTCTGGAGCATGATACCCCGGGCATAGTTTCAACGGTGAATTCAACTGGGTGCTGCGCTTTATGGAAACGAACGATATTATCAAAAGCGATATCAATTGCTGCTTTGGAAGTAGTATCCAACCCGACCTTAATGTTGCTGGGCTCAATAGAAACTGATTTGGTTGTAACTCCATCAAACTGTTGAGTAAACTTTTGAACGGCTTTATCGCCTTTCAGTTGAACCTCATCAATAATTGGTTGAACTTGTTCAAAGACAGGGAGGAAATCCATTTTGGGTCGTTGAATCAATTTTGCAATATCATCCCCAGAAAGGTTTTTGTAAGTGTAGCTCTTCATTTTCTTATAAGATCATGCTTTCGATAGGGAGCATCACAATATCGGAAGCTCCGGCGGCTTTTAGTTCTTCCATTACTATCCAAAAGCGCTTAATTGGTATTACGGTGTGAATAGCTACCATATCAGATTCTGCGAGAGGTACAATGGTGGGACTTTTCATGGAAGGGATTATCTCACGGATAGTTTTTATGGCCTCTTTAGGGGCGTTCATCATGATATACCGGCTCTGTTTAGCTTGCTGGTATCCATCAATGCGAACCAGAAATTTTTCTACCAGTTCTTGTTTTCCGGGTGAAAGCTCCTGATTGGTTCTAATGAGCTTGGTTTCAGATTCAAGAATTGTGGAAATTTCTTCCAACCCGTTGGCGAGCAGTGTACCACCTGTTGAAACCAGGTCTGAGATACCATCAGCAACTTCTAATTGCGGGGTAATTTCAACCGCACCCGAAATTTCTAAAATGTTAATATCTATTCCTTTTTCAGTGAAAAACCTGCTTGTAATATTTGGATAACTGGTTGCTATTGTTTTACCAGCAAAGTCTTCCGGTTTTTTGATTGAACCATCTTTTGGTGCTGCCAAAGAGAGGCGGCAATTTCCATAGTTCAAGCCTCTTAACACAGTAACATCGGCTTCTTTTTCATGGATTTCATTTGCTCCTACAAAGCCAAGATCACACACGCCATCCTGTACATATTCGGGAATATCATCATCGCGGAGAAGCAAAAGTTCTACATCAAAGTTGCGCGTTTTAACCATTAGGTTGCGCTTGTAATTGTCAAAATCTATGCCAATCCCGTGAAGTAGATCAACCGTTTTGTCGGTTAAGCGTCCACTCTTTTGAATGGCAATGCGTAAAGAAGTCGAAGAATCTTTCGATCGGGTCATTAGTTCAGTAAATAAAAAGGTTAATGGGGTTGTTTTAACAGGAAAAAGTGAAAGTTCGTGCGAAATATTTTATTGCACGTGATGATGCCCATGGTGCAGATGGTGAGCATTTCGAAAAAGATGTATAGTATGTGATTGTGTTCCTTTCACGGTGCAAAGATAGAGATAAGATTATTTATTTGGAAACCATTTATTGATGGTATTCTGAAGTTCTTCGATTTTCATAGGTTTGCTTAAAAAATCATCCATGCCTGCATTCAAACATTTATCGCGATCTTCCTGCAAAACATTTGCGGTTAATGCTATTATGGTCGGGTTAGAAAAAAGTTCGTTCTGTTGTCTGATTTCTTTAGTTGTTTCTATTCCGTCCAGCAATGGCATTTGAACATCCATGAAAATAAGATCGAACTTTTCTGTGTTCATTAATTCGAGTGCTTCTACCCCATTGTTGGAAATTTTTGGAATGTAGCCGAGTTTTTCCAGATAGGCTCTTACTACAATCTGGTTGGTAATGTTATCTTCAACCACGAGTATCGAAAGATGTTCATTGGTGTTATTTGATGGGGCATCTACATTCGTATCCTGAGATTTGCCTGCTCTTCCAAGATGGTCATTTATCTCTGAAATCAATTCAGATCTTTTAAGTGGTTTTGTTAACCGTTTTTGAAACTGGTCAAGGAATTTGCGGTCAATATTTGAGCCTAGCGGGTATAAAAGAATGAAAGAGATTTTTTTTGATTGAGCGTCGTGTATTTTTTTGAGTGTTTTTTCATCGCAATACTGCAGAAAATTGTAATCCAGGAAACATATATCGAAGCTTTCTTTACTACTCAGAAGTGTTTCAAGGCTTACAGAATCCTGTACACACTCAAGTTCTGCATTCCACGACTCAAATAAAGCAGAAACATCATTCATTAGTATGGCTGAATGAGATCCAAAACAGGCTTTAACTTTATCGAATGATGGTTTAGGGTGCTCAAGTTCAAGGTTTTTATCAAATTCAGTTTCAATGAAAAAAGTAAAAGAAGAGCCTTTATTGGGGGAGCTTTTAACGCTGATTGAGCCTCCCATTTTTTCCACAATGGTTTTACTAATGGTTAGTCCGAGCCCGGTTCCTTCAAATTTTTTGGTGGAGCTCAGGTCAACCTGAGTAAATGATTTGAATACATCTTTTTGACGATTTTCTTCGATTCCAATTCCTGTGTCTTCGACGGTGAAAATTACCTGGCCTTTTTGTGGGTTGTGCTCTTTACAGGAAATATGAACTCTTACATACCCTTGGTTAGTGAACTTAATAGCGTTATTGACAAGATTAACGAGAACCTGCTTAAGTCGTACCGGGTCGGTTTTAATGAATTGAGGTACATTGCTGTCGATCTGAGATAAAATTTCGAGTGATTTCTCATGAGCTTTTAATGCCAGCATGTACAGTACTTCTTCAAGGTGAGTATATAAATCTAACGTCTGCTCAGCAATTTCAAGTCTGCCGGATTCTATTTTGGAGTAATCCAGTATGTCATTAATGATAGTGATCAGGTCGTAACCGCTCTTTGATATAGTATCCACATAATTGAGCTGCTCTTTGGTAAGTTCAGTTTCCCTGAGTATATCAGTCATACCTATTACTGCATTCATAGGTGTGCGAATTTCATGGCTCATATTAGCCAGGAACATCGCTTTTGCTTGTGAAGCTTGTTCAGCGGTTTCTTTAGCTTCAATAAGCATCTGTTGTGTTTTTTCCAACTCTTTATTTTTTTGGGAAAGCTGCTCTGTTAGCTGCTCAAAATAATCCGCTTTTTTAAGTAAGAGCCGCTCAACCTGATTCTTTGTCAGAGTTCCGATCTTAGATTCATCCATAAGCTCTTCAGGAAGAAGAGATACAATTACTTTGAATGAGTTCAGGTTTATATAATTCTCGGCTAATTTTTGATATTCATCATCAAAACGTTGAAAGGCTGCCTTTTCGCCAATTTTATCGGCAAATGTTTCGTAAATAAGTGCAGAGAGTTTTTTTAATAATATAGACCAGTCATAGAAATTTTTTGGCTTTTTTATGTCGATCCCCAAATTTAGATTATTACTAAAACTGTGAGGGGCATTGGTAACCACTGTTTTTATGTTCTGTATCTTAGAGCTGCCCGAATTGCCAAGTACGTTGCCGATGTTTGTAATAATATTCAGCAAAAACATTCTGCACAGTAGTAATTCCTGAAGCTGCTGTTCCTTAAATATGAGGGCAAAATTCTCGAATTCAGCCAGATGAGGATATTGCTGTTTTATGTACCCTCTAAGTTGTTCTTTTGATCCTTTAAAATCGCTGCTAAAATCTGTAAGGTATTTTTCTACATACAGATATGTGAGAGTAAGCTTCTCTTTTTGTTCCTTTATAGACGAGTTTAAAAAGCTGCGGATGGGAACCAGGGTAGTTTGAGGATTATCCAAAGAAGAAACGCTTTCTTCGAGGTAAGAAAAAAGGGCAGCAGCTTCTTTTTTAAAGAGCTCATCAACATGATTAAGCTCTTCATCTTTTTTAAATGCGGATGATATAGAATCGAAAATTCCCAATGTTATTCAGCCAGATTAATTTTTACTGGCATCATATATTTTATAGAAACCCACCGCAGATAATGCCCAGGTTATCATAAGTGCTATGAACCAAACAATTTTGCCTAAAGATTGTCCAAGGCTCCAGACAAAAATATCAATTCCGAAAGTACTGGTTATTTGCATGCTTAAATGGCCAATGGCCATAACCAGAAAACCCCATGCCAAATAGGTCATTCCGGTTCCAAAAACACCGCCTTTTAATTTATGTGCAGTTTTAAAACTGTACACAATACATACAATTAAAAAAGGCAGCTCCAAAATACCGAACCATTGTTCAAACGTTAAATCACTCAGTTCCATTATAAAGTACATAGCAAATATGTTTAATTTGATCATTAATTAAATGAAAGTATAGGATTCTGTAAAGCTAAAAAAGTTAGATTCTCATCAAGGCTAATATAGGTTTACCTGATTATTGGTGGCAAATAGAAAGATTACTAACTTCGGGTAAAACTAAACAAAAGATATGAAAACAATTGCTCAACTAACGTACATCCCTTTAGAAATTCATAATCCACGAGAAAAAGTGCAGGAAATCCTTGAGCATTTGGCACAGTTTAATGTGCAAATTGAAGTTGGTTATCTATCCACAACTATTATCGGGCATCCTGATGTTATTTTTGAAACTATTCAAGAGCTGTATAAAATCATGGCTGTTGAATCCACAAAATTCCGTTTTCATGTAGAGCTGCTTAGCCCGGAGGCAGATTAACCTAAAAAGCTGAATTTTTTTTGTAAGGAATTGCTTTGAAACTGTCTTATTCAATAAAGTAAAAGACAGATGGCTTCAAAGTACTACATCTACATAGTAAGCAATCGTTCAAAAATGATCTATGTTGGATTAACTCATGATCTCAAAAACATTCTCAGTAAACATCGCGAACTGCGAATGAGATGCGCCAAAGGGAATTTCGGGCTCAATAAATTGGTGTACGTAGAGGAATACTATGATGTGAATCAGGCAGTAAAAAGAGAGAGTGAACTAAAACAAGCCTCAAGGTTATTAAAGGCAAAGCTTCTTTCTTTTTCAAATCCAAAATGGGAGTGTATTCAGGATTATTGGATGGAAAATCTTGAAAGAGCTGTGGTTAAATAATTCATTACTTAAACAATTGTTTTAGTAGCTGCCAGCTTCTTTGTATCTTCATCAGTTTATAAAGAGATGTACAAGAAGCATACATGAACAACATTCGAAATTTTTGCATTATCGCCCATATTGACCATGGAAAATCTACCCTGGCCGATCGTTTATTGCAAACTACCGGCACCATTAGCGAGCGTGAAATGCAAGAGCAGATTTTGGATGATATGGATCTGGAAAGAGAGCGTGGAATTACGATTAAAAGCCACGCAATCAAAATAGATTACAAGAGGCCAAATGGGCAGGTATATAGCTTTAACCTGATTGACACCCCCGGCCATGTTGATTTTGCTTACGAAGTTTCTCGTGCACTTAAAGCTTGTGAGGGAGCTATTCTTGTAGTAGATGCTGCACAGGGAATTGAAGCCCAAACCATTTCTAATTTATATCAGGCGATTGAGCAGGATCTGGAAATAGTACCTGTTCTTAACAAAATTGATTTGCCGGGAGCCGACCCGGAAGGAATAGGCCAACAGGTAATTGACCTGATTGGATGTGAACGAGAAGATATACTTCATGTTTCGGGCAAAACAGGAGAGGGTGTTCCTGCTTTACTTGAAGCGATTGTAGAGCGTATATCGGGGCCAACACAAGATACCGAGAAACCGCTTCGGGCTCTTATTTTTGATTCCGTGTTTAATACCTATCGTGGATCGGTTGCATATGTTCGTGTAATGGAAGGTGTGCTAAAGAAAGGACAGGCATTCAAGTTTATGGCGAACAAAGAAGAATATAATGCAGAAGATGTTGGCTTCTTGCGAATGGATTACCAGCCAACCAGCGAACTAAAAGCTGGTGAAGTGGGGTATGTGATTGGCAGCGTAAAATCTCTTCAGGATGTACGGGTGGGTGATACGATTACATCGGTTGATAATCCAGCTTCAGAACCAATACCCGGTTACCAGGAAGCAAAACCGATGGTTTTTTCAGGGATCTATCCAACCCAGGCAGAAGACTTTGAAGATCTGCGATCAGCATTAGAGAAGCTGCAACTGAATGATGCTTCACTTACTTACGAACCCGAAACATCCAAGGCATTAGGATTTGGTTTCAGAGCTGGTTTTTTGGGATTGCTACACATGGAGATTGTGCAGGAACGGCTTGACCGGGAGTTCAATATTGACATTATCACTACGGTGCCTAACGTTCAATACGAGGTGAAGTTAGAATCCGGCAAAACCGTTCGGGTTGATAATCCCAGCCAGATGCCTGAGGTTGGTGAGATAGATGCTATTTATGAACCTTACATTAAAGCAAGTATTATTACTCCGGCCGATTATATCGGCCCCATTATGAAGTTATGCCAGGATCGCCGGGGCGTGTATCTCAACCAAATATTTATGCAAAACAACAGGGTTGAGATTACATACGAAATTCCAATGGCAGAAGTGGTTTTTGACTTTTATGATAAGTTAAAATCAGGTACACGTGGTTACGCTTCGCTAGATTATGAATTTATTGAATACCGAAAAGGCGATTTGGTACGTTTGGATATTTTGTTGAACGGCGAACAAGTAGATGCACTTTCAAGTATCACACATCGTGATAAGGCGTATTACCAGGGAAGAAAGGTTTGCACTAAGTTGAAAGAACTTATTCCCCGGCAACAGTTCGAAGTAGCCGTACAGGCAGCGATCGGGAGCCGGATAATTGCCCGAGATTCTGTACGTGCACTGCGAAAAGATGTAACTGCAAAATGTTATGGCGGCGATATTTCAAGAAAGCGGAAGCTGCTTGAGAAACAAAAAGAAGGTAAAAAACGGATGAAACAGGTAGGTTCGGTTGAAATTCCTCAAGAGGCATTTTTGGCAGTTCTATCTATGGACGAAGACGACAGGTAAATTATGAGAGACTCTAAAAAGCGATTGGTTTTCTTTTTCATTTTAATGGTATTACTAACTTCATCGGCGTATGCTCAGTTCGAAGAACCAGAAATAGTAAAAGTAGAAACTGAAGATATGGCGATGTTCCAGTCAAAGTTTCAATCCATAAAATGGACGGGACAAGGATTTGCGCCTAATAAGCTGGATCGAATTCCGGCTATAGAAATTCGGGCTCACCTGCAGCGTGTGTATGGAAACCCAACCCAAACCATTGAAGATATTGCTGCGGAAGAGGGGAAATTTAGAGCAGGAAAAGCCATTCAGTTTGAATATTGGTTTATTATAGATGGCGAAGTGCCTATGATGGTTCTGGATCTGGACGGGCCATTCGAAAAAGGTCTGGTATATGTGGGTGCAAGCAGATATATAGATTTAATGCCGCAAGTGAAACGAACTTTCACAAGACACGTAACCGAGGCCGAGCCGAAAGAGTACAAAGACTACTTTTTTTCTCCGGAAAGGAACCAATGGTACGAAGTTAAGTATGCGGACGGTAAATACTCAAAAGAAGAAATAGACAAACCTTCTCATATAAAATTAAACAAGTAAAATACTTTGGAAGAGAATAAAGCAGAAGAGCCTAAGAAAAGCTCATTTTGGCGGCGAAGAAAGGATAAAGCCGAAGAGGATAAAAAAGCAAAATCGTGGCTGCGTGAATGGGTAGATGCCTTAGTTTTTGCATTTATAGCTGCAGCTATTTTAAGGTCGCTCGTATTTGGATCTTATAAAATCCCAACCCCTTCTATGGAACAAAACCTGATGGTGGGCGATTTTTTGATCGTATCTAATCTTACGTATGGTCCAAGAACACCTATGGGGATTTGTGTTCCATTTACGCAATGGTGTTTGCCGGGCATTAAACTTCCTTCTACCAGGATTCCGGGTTTCCGGGATGTAGAACGAAATGACGTTATTGTTTTTAATGTACCGCACGAGGTAAAACCAATCTCCCAAAAAACAAACTACATAAAACGAGCAGTTGCAGTTGCCGGAGATACCCTGGAGATAAAAAGCAAAGAAGTGTATGTAAATGGTGAGAAAGAACCGGATCATGAAGGTTTACAAATGCACTATTTTTTAAGAATGAACGACCGTGTGCGTTTGAGCGAAGCAAAGTTGAAATCAGTAGGAGCTGGGGCACTTCAGAATGTGCCGGGTGGGAAGGATGTTTTTATGGATTATATTGGAGACGATACTTATTGGGTAAACCTGCCAGATGAAGCAATAGATGAAATTTCATCCTGGCCCGAGCTTGATTCGCTATGGTTAAAAGAAGTACCGGAAGGTCAGGCAGATGCAGGATATGTATCCTCCAGGTCAAGATTTAATTTTTCGAAAGCATTTATAAACCAAGATCACTTTCCTAAAGTTGTTATCCCATTTGAAGGGCAGGAGATAGAGCTCGATAGCAATAATTGGTTTATTTATAAAGATCTGATAGAGCGTTATGAGGGGAACAGGTTAGAGCGTAAGGATGGAAAAATCTTTATCAATGGAGAGGAAACCAATACATATACTATTCAGCAGGATTACTACTTTGCTATGGGCGATAATAGAGACAATAGTGAAGACAGTCGGTTCTGGGGTTTTGTACCTAAAGACCATATTATTGGAAAAGGATTCATTGTTTGGTTCTCTCATGATAAAGGTGTGCCGCGATTCAGCAGAATTCTGAAACTTATCCGGTAGGATACTCCGGTTTTATTTGGCAATTGTTTTTCCTTTAGGAGCTCCTTCGCGAATGGCGAGTTGTCCGCATCCCGCATCAATATCATCGCCGCGGCTTCGCCGAACGGTGGCACGCACCTCATTTTTTGAAAGTTCTTTTATAAAAGTATCCAATCGTTCTTCACGTGCACGATGCAATTCCACTCCCGCTACATTATTATACATAATGATATTTACTTTGCTGGGAGCCCACTTCACAATGTTGGCGAGATTTCTGGCATCCTCTTTCGAATCATTGAAATTATCGAACAGCAGGTATTCATAAGTAAGTTGCCGCTTTGTTTTTCGGTAGTAGTGTCGAACTGCTTGTTCCAGGCTTTCTAAATTCATGGAACTATTTATGGGCATGATCTTATCTCTTTTTTCATCGCTTGGTGCGTGTAGAGAAATAGCCAGATTAAACGACTCTTCATCATCAGCCAGTTTTTTGATCTGTTTGGTAAGGCCAACAGTAGAAACAGTAATTCGCTTTGGCGATAATCCAATCCCTAAAGGATCGGCAATAATAGCTGCAGAATTTACTACTGTTTTGTAGTTATGAAGCGGCTCGCCCATACCCATATATACAATATTGGTGATCTTCTTATCATATTCTTTAAGTGAGACCTCATTGATGTATTGAACCTGATCAACTACCTCGCCATGACTAAGGTTTCTGAAGAACCCCATCTTTCCGGTAGCACAAAATGCACAACCAAATACACAACCAACTTGCGAAGACACACAAACGGTTAAGCGGTTAGCGGCACCATCCGGGAAAAAATCCGGGATCAGAACAGCCTCAATTTTGTAATCTTTGTCTTTGTCAGAAAGCCTGAAGAGAAACTTGATCGTACCATCTTTCGATTTTTGCTGCTCTGCCAATTCAATTCTGCTTATGTAAGTAGCCTCAGATAATTTTGAGCGAAGATCTTTTGACAGGTTTGTCATTTCATCAAAAGAAGCGGCTCCTTTTTGGTACAGCCATTGAAAGATCTGGTCGGTTCTGTAGCGGGGAAGCCCAAGCTTGTCGCAAAACTCGAAAAGCTCGGTTTTTGTGAGGGATTTTACATCAGTTTTTGAAGTATTGCTCATTCAACAAAAATAAGAAGAAGTGGAGCTAAGCACTACTAACAAAAAAAGCGGAACAAGTCCGCTTATTATGGTTTACTCAAAATACAAGGTTACTCAGCAAAAGCTTTAGCAGCGGCTAGTAAAATTCCACCATCAATACGTTCTCTGAAGTTTGGATTCACATAGTTGAATTTTATCATACCTTTTTGATCCACAATATAAACCGCAGGGGCAGGAAGTAAATGATGATCGTATCCCGAATCGCCAGCCAGGTCAATTCCCATCGTCTTATACCGGTTTACTGTTTTTTCGTCCACTTTAAAAGCAATGCCAAATGCTTTGGTTGCTTCCATGGGCGAGTCGGAAAGCAGGGTGTACGTTAATTCGTTTTTTTCGAGAGTCTTTTTCAGAAGTTCAGGGCGGTCGGCACTAATGGCAAGTACCTGGTATCCTAATTCTTCCAAATCATCTTCAATTTTCTTTAGGTCTGCAAGGTGCCGGTTGCAAAAAGGACACCAGCCGCCCCGATAGAATATAAAGATCGTTGGTCTGTCTTTCACAACGCTTCGCAATTCAACTTCATTTCCTTCTATATCTTTTACAGAAACATCGGGAATCATTGTGCTGATTAATGCGGGGCTTACTTTATCAGCAGACATCGCATAATCCTGAGCAATGGTGATTGAAGTGCTTACTAAAATTGCTGTTAATAGTGATAAAAGTTTTTTACTGGTATTCTTGAAAATCATAAAGGTTTGGTTAGTTATCTAATGAGCAAGATTGTAAGAATTATAAGTACAACAAATTGTAACATTACTATAACAATATAGATTTAGAGAGCTGGGAAAGTTTGGTTACAAATACGGTTGATCTTAGAAAGATTTACCCTAGAGCCGGCTGTTAACCACATTACTATAGACCGAACCAAAATTGATTTCGAAGCCGAATGAAGCACCAAAATTATAAGATGTTTGTTGAGCTCTAAGATTCAATAGGCGTTGTGCTTCACTTAACCCTTGCCCGGAAATATTTAATTGATCGTTGATTACAGAGTAACGCCCTGACACAAAAAAGGAGAAGGTTCTGTTCAATCTCATTGACATTCCCAGATTGAAGTTTATTCTTCTAAGCGAGAAATCATGCAGGTAATTTCTAATCTCAATTCTCCCGTCAATTTCACCCCAGGGTTGAGTGAATTCAGATTCTATGGTTAATTCCTGCCGGAACCTGAACTCTTCGGTTTTACCAAAAACAGTGGTATCGGTATAAAAGCTTTGTTCTCCCAAAACCCCATACCTGAAAACTACTTGCCGACGATTAAACTCAGAGTAAGGGAAGAGGCTGTACTCGATACTGGGAGTAGCAGCAACTCTTAAATCATAATTATCTCTGGTAGAAGATTGGCCTCGAAAATAGCTTCCAACCGTCCAATTATCAGATAAACTTCGTGCAACCAAAGCAAATACATTTTGCGCTTCGTTAACAAAGCTGTCTCTTTTTTTATTTCCCGATGAGTCTTCTCTAATTTCTATTCTGTTGTCATAATTCTGCCAGTAGTTAATTCGTACTTTCCAGTTTTCTGTGGTTCTTTGGGCTCTGAAATTTCCATTCAGGCGGTAATTTTCCCGAGACTCCTGCCCGCTTATATTGGCACTTGCTCCCAGTTCAAAATTCCAGCCGTTCCAGGGATCTTTGGTTTCTTCCTGAGCTATAGATTCTTCTTCTGTTCCGGTATAATTTACTTCGAGCTCCGTAATTATGTCTTTTTCTGCCAGATAATTTATTAAGCCGAGTTTAATGTATTTAACAAGCCTATTTCTCATAAGCTCATCGGTATCAGATTGGGGCGATATAAAAAGAATTTTATTATCCTTGCTTTCGTATTCTCCAAGGCCTATGAAATCTAAAGTAAATTGCCAGCCACCGCCGCCGGTTCGCTGCATGGTAACCAGTAATTGCAGCTCGGCTGCGCTTTGGTCGATCACGAAATTCACGAAATTGATTTCGCTTCTCACATACTGTCCATCGCAACCCCGACAGTCCAGAAAAACGGTGAGTGTAGAATTATTGATCTGTGCGTTAGAAGTATTACTAAGCAAAAAACTAAAAACGAAGAAGCTTGCGAAGAGCCCTATTTTTTTAAACATTCGCTAATTTAGGATAAAATTTAATGCATGAAGCTACGGACATTAATAGTCTGCTAATGCAAAAAGTTTTAAACAGGTGAGTTGCTTATCAGTTAAATAGTTCGTGTTTTATCCCAAAAGGATTTGAAATGCGCTCATTCCTAAAATGGCTAAAGTAATCCAAAGTCCGATTGTACGAGGTTTACATCTCTCAAGAGCTTCGGGAATAAGATCAGCAAATACCATCCAGATCATAGCTCCGGCGGCAAATCCCAGCCCAAAAGGAAGATATTCCCGGAATGTTTCTACAAACAAAAAAGCCGGAACGGCCATTAATGGCTGTGGTAAGCTGGAAAATATACTCCACCATGCTGCTTTTAGCGGGCTTGTACCGTTAGGCACCATAACTAAACTTATGGCAAGTCCCTCCGGTATGTTGTGTATTGCAATGGCGATGGCGATGAATGTGCCAAACTCAAGGGTATTAGCAAACGATACGCCAACACTTACACCTTCTGCGAAAGAGTGAACGGTCATAATTCCAAGAAAAAGCAGCATCTGCCTTTTCTTACCGCCAACTACGTCTTTGAGTTCAAGGGTTGATTTTTCTTCCAGCCATTTATTTGAGAGTACAACTAAGATTACTCCTGCAAGCATTCCGCCTACGGTCATCCATTCATTTTCCCTGTAGCCTTCAAAGATTAGGTTATAACTTGCAGACAGCATTAACCCAGCAGCAGCAGCATTTGATTTTCCAAGAAAAGAAACAGATATATCTTTTATAAAAAAGAACGGTAAGGCACCTATACCTGTAGCCAGGGCAGTAAGTAAAGCGTATATAAAGACCTGAGTTACAGGTAGTGAGATCCAATCCATAGTGCAGTTAATTTTAGCAAATATACGCTTCAATATCTGCTAATGATATTGCTGCTTTCAATTTAGAACTGGATCAAATAATCGGATCCCAACCAAAATAAAAAGTGATGAAATGCCTATACTAGCACTCAAATTATAAACTCGAAAGGTATATGGCCAACAGCCCTAATCAGGATAGAAGATTTGTACGTCCCCGTAACAAACTGGTGGAACTCCTCAAAGAAAAAGGGATTAAAAATACACAGGTACTAAATGCTATCGGGAAAATTCCCAGGCACAGGTTAATAGAAACAGCATTATACCATCGGGCTTATGATGACAGTGCATTACCTATCGGATTAGGACAAACCATTTCCCAGCCTTATACCGTGGCGGCACAAACCGAGATGCTTGAAATACAAAAAGGGGATAAGGTCCTGGAGATTGGAACCGGATCAGGATATCAATGTATGATACTTTGCGAATTGGGAGCAGAAGTTTACAGCGTGGAACGGCATAACGAATTATACCACAGATCAAAAGAAGCGTTAAAATCAGAAGGGTATAACCCGCTTTTAAAATGTGGAGATGGTACGCTTGGCTGGGCTACGTATGCACCATATGATGGGATTATTGTAACAGCAGGTGCTCCGGTAGTTCCCGATGATCTTATAAAGCAATTGAAGGTTGGGGGAATATTGGTGATTCCGGTTGGTGACAGCAAAACTCAAAAAATGATGAAGATCACGAGAATGTCTGAAGATGAATACCGCCAGGATGAATACGAGAACTTTAAGTTTGTACCATTAATTGGGGAAAAAGGCTGGGGAGGGTGAAGTTGGATACATCAAGGGATAGAACAACTTTGAAAGAAGCTCCTTTTCTGTTTATAAAAGGATTTTTGATGGGCTCCGCTGATATTGTGCCTGGTGTAAGCGGCGGTACAATGGCATTAATACTGGGAATTTATGAACGGCTTTTGAATGCGATCAAGAGTGTGAATGGGATATTTTTAAAAACCTTTTTCTCTTTTAAGTGGAAGGCTGCTTTTAAAGAGCTTCATATAGGTTTTTTGGTTGTTCTTTTTGCTGGAATTTTTGCGGCATTAGCATTCTTTACCAAAATAGTGCCGTTGCAGGTGTATATGTTCACTCATCCTGAGATTGTATTCGGCTTATTTTTTGGATTGATCCTGGGTTCTATTTATATCCTGTATAAAACGTTAAATGAGATTAGTTGGCAGGAAATTGTAATGAGCGTTCTTGGAGTAGGTTTTGGCCTTTGGGTTGTGAGTTTAGTACCTGCCGATACTCCTGAACATCCTGCATTTGTTTTTTTAAGCGGGATGATAGCAATCTGCGCAATGATTCTTCCGGGTATTTCCGGCTCGTATTTGCTTCTTATTATGAGAAAGTACGATTACCTGCTTTCAAGCATTGGTAAAATTGGAGGTGCAGAAACAATAGAAGGCATTATAGTTTTAATTCCCTTTATGCTGGGTGCGGTAGTAGGGCTGGTCGCTTTTTCAAGGTTGCTGTCATGGTTACTTGGTAAGTATCATTCTCAAACTATTTCAGTATTAATTGGTTTTTTGATTGGTTCTTTGTTCGTGATATGGCCATTTCAAAATAGAGAGTTCGTAGAGCAGGTGAGGGAGCTGGAAGAACTGGCTTACAATGATAAGCAGGTACAGGAGCTACTTAACTCGGAAGCAAATGAACATTTACCCGAATACAAGCGCATTGGCAGAGTGGTAAATCCGGATGCTTCTTTCGATGAATTTAAAAGAGTGGAAGTGGAAACAGTGAAAAAGAAAATGATTAAATCCAGGCCGTTTATTCCGGGAGTTTCTAAAGAAGAGCTGCCGAATACAAATGTTGCCGGAGGGATAATAGGGATGTTTGTTGGAGTAGTATTGGTGGGTGGATTGGACATTCTGAGAAGAAAAGGCTGACTTTCTTCATTTAATCTTCATGTTTTGTGATTATATAATAGATGAGCTAACCGTAACAAATGGAGGCTTATCATGAAAGTTAACAGAATACTTTTTCCCACCGACTTTTCTGAACAATCAACATCTGCTCTCGAACTCGCTAACTTTTTTGTAGATATTTATGGGAGCAAGATCGATTTAATTCATGTGGTGCCATTAAGCATGTACATGAGCGAAAGTATTGATAAGCTGGGACTTCCTTTGGATATGGATGAGGACCTTTATCCAAAGATCATGGAAACAGCAAAAGCAGATCTTGAGGCCTTGGCATCTAAGCATATTAAGAACAGATTCCGGGGAGAAAACCATGTGGTTGTAGATAGAAAGCCGTCTAATGCAATTGCTGAATATGCAAACAATCATGACTATGACCTTCTTTTAATGAGTTCTAAAGGAGCTCACGAGTCGGCTTTTCTACGAGGAAGCATCACCGAAAAGGTGATTAGAAAAAGCGAGATTCCGGTTCTTGCTTTGAGCTCGAAATTAGTCTCAAATGGTTTTGAGAGGATTGTAACACCGATTGACCTTTCGGAACTGTCATTTGCAGCTGTACCACTTGCCTTTGAGTTGGCTTACCACTTTGATACAACCCTGGAGTTGCTTTACGTGAACGAGCTTTATTCTGCCGATGGATATGGTTTTGTGGCTCCATCAATTGGTGTGAGTAATGAAGTCAGCAATGAGGTATTCAAAGAGAATCTCAACGAATATTTTACCAGTAACCAACATCTTGGGCTGGCACTGGAACCAACTTCTGAAGCCTATCAATACAGGATTATTAAATCTGACGGAGCAAGCAGTATTTCCATGCCTGTACATCTTAAGATCGTACGTGGAATATCGGCTTCGAGAGAAATTACCGAGTACGCCCATAATAATGCCGACCTGTTGATTATGACAACACACGGCAGAACCGGGTTATCCAGATTCTTTATGGGATCTACTACCGGGCAGGTAATTCAGAATACAGACGTTTCATTGTTAACGGTACGTCCCGGCAATTTTGAATTAAGTCGATAAGTTAGTTGGAACCGCGTTTTAACGCACGCTCTGTAAATCTCCAGCCGGGAATGGGTTTATTGATGACACGGTTACTCCAAACGAGTTCGGTCTTCCGGTTCGTCCGAAGATCGAACATCGTCATTTTATTAGCTCGCCAGATGTTGGCATCTACATTAGTAAAGTTTTCTGCTTCTAACCGTTTGATCATTTTTCCATCTTTATTGAAATACTCTGCCTTTTCCAGTGAGTAACGATTGGTGTTAATGTAGAACCGAATATACGCATATTGACTGTTCTCTTTTTTAACTGCTCGTAGTATCGCAAGGCTTTCGCTTTCCTCAATAAGTTCAAAATCATAGTCATCGGGGTTTTGATCTCCAAGATCTTCGTACGTAAAGTCACTTCCCATAAATCGATCTGCTTTCTGTGATGCAGTTATGGTTTGAACCCGGTTCAGCGCGGGGAGGTATAGCTTTTGTACTTCGTTGCTGCCATCGTTCAGAGTCAGGAATCCGGTGCCGCGAACATTCGCAGGTTCTTCAAAAACCAACAGGCTTTTTTCTTCCTTACCTCCACTAAATGAAAATGAATTAATGGAACGGTTTCGGGTATTTCCCCTGCTGTTATAAATGATCATTTTCATATCGGTCTGCTCAAACTTGATCTTACTACGGCGCGCATCCACTTCTTCGAAAATTTTGGTAGCCCGGTCAGAATTTTGAGCGATTGATGGAACGGCCAGGATAAAAAAGAGAAATGTAGTTATAAAAAATCGCAGCATAAAAAGGGTTATTTACAGTTCGTGATAACAAACAAATAACTAAACCAAAACCATTCATTATTGCAGAAATAATTTAGTTCGTACTTTCAAGTAGTTGGTAAACATCTTAAATTTGCAGCCCTTTCTAAAAAGGGCCCATAGCTCAGTTGGTTAGAGCAGTCGACTCATAATCGATTGGTCGGGGGTTCAAGTCCCTCTGGGCCCACTTTTCTAAAGTGCTTCATCTTCACCTTTTGAGCTAATATCATTTCCATGGAATTAAAGCTCAGGATTGTTAGAGCGGATATTGTGGAATACAATTCGGAAAGAGATATTGTTGGAGTTACCGGAGTAGGTTTTTAGTATAGAGTATGTAGTACTTAGAGAGTGAACTTCTAAGTACTACATACTAACATCTGAGTACTATAAAACTGACTCCACAAAAACCTCTTCAAAGCCATGAGGCGGGCGGTGCAGCGTCCAGGTTTCAAAGTAGAAATGTCGTTCAGACCGGGATTTTCACTTAATATTGGAAATTCAAAAGGAGGATATTTAATTAATATTGATTTCTGACAATCAAATTTACAATATCATAAGTAGCTTGCTGGGATGATAAAGTCTTTTTCTTAAATGATCTGTAAACAATACTATTATTTCTTTTTGTATCGATTAGATAGGCCTCTGGTGTCGAGCCAGTAGAATATTGATTATATAGATCTTTATTTTCAATAACTTGAAAATCAATTTTATTGCTAATTAATTCAAGTTCATCTATGTTTTCGATGATGCCAATAACCGATAGGTTATTAGGAGAGATATCGTTATTAAGATCATTAAAAATAGTAATCTCAAAAATACATGCAATGCAATCATCTTCAGAGAAAAAAACTACAAGGTTAAACCGGCTGTTGGAGTTCAGAACTGAGGAATCAAAATTACTTAGAGGCTCTTGTTGTTCGCAAGACAACAGCATTAACACGCAAAAAAATAAAATACCTTTCATAATTGTTTGAGTTTGACCATATGAAGCATTACTTCTTTTTTCTTCATATTTATTTTAGTATAGAATAAGTGATCTTCAAAAAATTGTACTGTCTTAAAAGATTCGGAAATATCAAAAACCTTTAGTGTTAATATTCTACTTTGATTAGCTTTTAATTCGAACTTCCCTAGATAGTATTTATTTTTATTAGAGTTTCTATCAACAAAAGTTATCCAAATGTTATTTTCGAAGAAGTGCATCTTATCAATCAAAAAAAGTGAATTCATAAAACTATAAAACTTTTCCTGATTGATGTTTTTTTTATCTAAGACTTGTTCATTCTTTCTTATAATCGGAGATTTTATTTTATAGTGTTTTGTATTGGTTAGATCAGATTTATCTATAATATGGAGATACTCAAGAGTAGTTTTCGCATAAATCAAAAGGCTATCATTAGAATAAAAACTTGTTTCATTAGACGATATAAAGTTTAGCGCGCCAGGACGAATATCTTTTATGCTGAAATTTATTGTATCTGCTTTGGAATCGATGTTGGAAATTGGATATGGGAAAATTTTATTATCCGAGACACGTGCATCGTAATTATAGGTATTAAACTTGACATCATTAACCCATAGTTTTAAAAATTTTCTATCTATTTCTTCAAGAGATTCGTTGAATCTTTTTATCTGACCATTATCAAATACGTAGGTTATATGATTTTTTTCTGAAATTGAGTTAATGGTAGTTATTTCACCCGGTCCATATCCTTTTCGGCCAAAGGTTTTTATTAACTTTCCTGTTTTGTCATATTGAGCAATATTTTCTAATTCAGGCGAAAGAATAAGATTGTAAACATAAAAGTAGTTTTCTGTTTCGATTACTTTTGGAACTTCAATTGATACTGGGAGCGGCAATAATTTAGTAGATAATCTTAGTGATGAGGTATCTATAGACAAGGTCTTTTCAGTTTGTTCTACAAGAGAAACATTCTTTTTTGCCATATCTTTTACTACATCAAAGCTTTTTTCATCATGTTCGGATAAGAGTTCTTGTTGAACCTCTGTCATTTGTATATCATCAGTCGAGTTTTTTTTAATACAACTGAGCAAATTAGTTAGTAACAAAGCAATTAAAATTCTTTTCATTTAATTGAAAAATTAACTAAAAGTGTATTTAATACACTTTTAGTTATTTAAGGTTAGTTGCAAAGTCCAAGTATACCAGGACAAAATTGAACAATAATAAGCCAGTCATCATCAACATGGATATAACCATATTCTATATCCGTGGCAAAAGTATCTGGATTATCTATAAAGGTGATTTCTGGTTGAGCATTCAATTCAGTTCCTTTATGATTTGGAATTATTATGGTTGCTATTGCTAAGAATAAACCTAAAAGAAGAGTTTTAGTTTTCATAGTAATCTCAATTAGTTAAAGTTTATATATGATATGTGCTTAAACACATAATATCATCAATATATATATATATATATATTGATGTCAAAAAGCTTGTTGTTTATTTATAATGACTCAAAGTAAAGTCTCCACAAACACTTCTTCAAAACCATGGGGTGGGCGATCCAGCGTCCAGGTTTCAAAGTAGAAATGTCGTTCAGACCGGAACTTCTTTCCGTTAATACTGAAGAATCGAAATGCACCGGGAAGCATTTGTTGTAACGGGTAAAAGAAGTTGGTATAAATATTCTTTTTGGAGAACAGATGGAGATCAAATCCGTTTTTAGCCTGTTCCTTGTAGATCACCACAAAGCCCGCTTCCAGTACTTCCTTTAATTCTGATTTGAGATGACCCACGTTTGAGTTGGTATCGATATGGAGCGAAGAAATGTCGAACTCTGTATTCTGTTCACCAATGATAATCACTTCTCCATATTCCAGCTTTGATAGGGTCTCTTCCAGAGAAGAAAAATTTCCTTTGTTGGTTTGATAATGATCTGTTCCCAATCCTTTTTCCAACACCTCAATAAACCCATTGTATTCCGTAAGTACATTCAACCCGAATTGCTCATTCTCCAAATCGGTGGCTGTAAAATACAATCGGGAATAAGTAGGATCCGGCTTCATGAAGTCAGCCAGTGTGGATTCAATCTGTTCTTTGGTACGATTGGCATTCCGGTCTGCCAGAGCATCCAGGCGCTGATCGTGGTGAAAGATGAGTTTTAGAATTTGGGAGTTGTTCATAATGGGTCTGCTTACTGCTACTCTATGTGCTGTCATTCCGAAGTGGAAGTGATTAAGTGAAGGTAAGGTTTATAACACGAGGAATCTCAAGTTTTAAGGTTGGCTTGTAAGTTACTTTTGGCTTGATCTCCCGTTCTGATTCCAAGGACATAAGATCCTGAAACAATACTGAAATGAATTCAGCACATGGTTCAGGATGACGAAGAGCAAAAAAAATCCCACTCACGATTTCTCATGAGAGGGATGGTAACGAGCGAATTGCAATCCGCTCATAACAAAATGCCAAAAAGCTTAGATCATAGTCGCAATAACAAGAGCAACTACTGACATTAGCTTAAGAAGGATGTTCAATGATGGACCGGAAGTATCCTTGAACGGATCACCTACGGTATCACCAACAACACCAGCTTTGTGTGGCTCAGAACCTTTGCCATATTCAACACCGTCGATAGTAACGCCTTCTTCAATCATTTTCTTTGCGTTGTCCCATGCACCACCGGCATTACTCTGGAACAATGCCATTAGCACGCCTGCAGAAGTTACACCTGCAAGAAGGCCACCAAGCATTTTTGCTCCAAGAGTAGGATCATTACTGATAAAGCCAGGTAAGAATCCGAACAACACGGGAACGATAACCGCTAGCAAGCCGGGCAGTACCATCTCACGGATAGAAGCTGTGGTAGAAATTTCCACACACTTTTCATACTCAGCTTTTCCGTCAGCAGCTTCGAAAGTAGCTTTGTCTTCGTCTGACCAGTCAGCAAAATCTTTTTCACCGTTTTTGTTCATTACATCAAGAGCAGCTCTAAGCTCAGGAATAGATTTGAACTGACGACGAACCTCTTCAATCATGCTCATCGCAGCACGTCCTACTGCATTCATAGATAATGCAGAGAAAAGGAATGGAAGCATAGCCCCAACAAAAAGAGCAGCCATTACAAACGGATTTGTGATATTGATAACCACTTCTGAACCAGGATTAGCTGCTTCGTACGCAGTGATGAAAGCAGCAAAAAGAGCAAGTGCAGTCAATGCAGCAGAACCAATCGCAAAACCTTTACCGATGGCAGCAGTAGTGTTACCCACAGCGTCAAGCTTGTCAGTACGCTCACGTACTTCCGGTTCAAGTTCAGCCATTTCAGCAATACCACCTGCGTTATCAGAAACAGGGCCGTAAGCATCAACAGCAAGCTGGATACCTGTATTTGCAAGCATACCCACTGCAGCAATAGCGATACCATAAAGGCCGGCAAAGCTGTATGCTCCAATAATTGCAATAGCGATAATGATGATTGGAATTGCCGTAGAAATCATTCCCACACCAAGACCTGCAATAATGTTTGTTGCAGAACCTGTTACAGATTGCTTTACAATAGAAAGTACTGGTTTGGTACCTGTACCGGTGTAATGCTCAGTTATAAAACCGATAGCTAAACCAGAGAGCAAGCCGAAAATAGTAGCAACAAATACACCAGTACTTGTGTATTCAATTCCACCAAATGTCCACGTTTCAGGAAGCATCCATCTGATGATAAAGAAAGACGCTAATAACATAGCTAAACCAGAGAAAAGCTCACCAAAGTTCAATGCTTTCTGAGGATCGCCACCTTCTTTCACGCGAACCAGAAAGGTTCCGAGAATAGAAGTAATGATGCCAGTTCCTGCAAGAATTAAAGGGAGAAGTACAGCAGATAAACCACCAAAGTCATCACTCCATGAAGTTGCTGTCATAAAAGCAGCACCCAATACCATAGTACCGATGATAGAACCTACATAAGATTCGAAAAGGTCAGCACCCATTCCGGCAACGTCGCCTACGTTATCACCTACGTTATCTGCAATAGTAGCAGGGTTTAGCGGGTGATCTTCAGGAATACCTGCTTCTACTTTACCTACAAGGTCGGCTCCAACATCGGCAGCTTTGGTATAAATACCACCACCTACACGTGCAAAAAGTGCAATAGAGGATGCCCCGAAAGAAAAACCGGTTACAACAGCAAGCACCTTATTTACGGCTCCTGCTCCTTCAATACCAAATAGAGTAGAGAATAAAAGGAATAAACCTGAAAGACCTAAAACTCCCAGTCCTACTACTCCCAGCCCCATAACAGAACCACCTGCAAAAGCTACTTCAAGGCCCTTTCCAAGGCTTTCGCGAGCGGCATTGGTAGTTCTTACGTTCGCTTTAGTAGCAACTTTCATCCCTATGAAACCTGCAAGTCCTGAACAGATAGCACCTACAACAAAAGAAATGGCTACCATCCAGCTTGAAGTTACCGCATCGGCACTCAATGCTAAAATTACCGCTACAACTATTACAAAAATAGATAATACACGATATTCAGCTTTTAGAAAAGCCATCGCACCTGCAGCAATACTATCTGCGATACGTCCCATTCTATCCGTACCTACTTCTTGTTTTGTTACCCAAGAAGATTTTAATGCGGTAAAGATAAGAGCGATAGCTCCGGCCGCAATTGAGAAAATGATTATGTTTTGCATAATTCCGCTTGTGTTAGTTTATGTTTTGTCCCGAAAACTCGGAACCTAATTAAAAAGATTCATTGCCCTTTCAATCCCAATGTTCACAAATGCAAGGGCAGCATCATGAGCATGTTGTACAGCTTGTAATTTTTCTTCAAGCTCTTCATTATCAAAAGGGGCAAGTACGTAATCGACTTGCCGTCCCCTCGAAAAATTATCGCCGATACCAAATCGCAATCTTGGAAAATCATTGCTTCCCAGCCGCTCAATGATATCAGTAATTCCGTTATGCCCTCCGGCACTGCCTTTTGCTTTCATCCGGTTGGTGCCTAAAGGAAGGTTCAGATCATCATAAACGATCAAACAATCCTGCTTATCTGTATTAAACTTAGCCAACGCTTTCTTAACTGCGGTTCCACTTCTGTTCATAAAAGTAGTGGGCCTTACAAGTACAATTTTTCGGCCTTTATGCCTGCCTTCCGCAATTTCAAATGGCCCGCCGCCCGGGCCAAACGAGGTTTTTAGCGTTTTCGCTATTTCATCAACAATTTCAAAGCCAATGTTATGGCGGGTTCCATTGTATTCTGTGCCAATATTTCCCAATCCTACGATTACAGACATAGCGCAGATAAGAAAGAGCCCGCTTCAAACACCTTGATTATTCTTCTGATTCTTTTTCTTCCTCAGAATTTTCACCTTCAGTTGCTGCTGCTTCACCTTCTGCAGGTGCATCGCCTTCAGCTTCTTCTTCACCTTCCGGAGTATCCGCTTCAAGGCTAGCAAGGAAGTCGGCTCCTTTTGGAGGACGAATGGTTACAATGGTTCTTCCTAACGGATCTATTGGCGTAATGCCATCCAGATTAAGTGCACCTACGTGGAATGAATCCCCAATTGCAAGGTCAGAAATATCAACCGTAAATTCAGCAGGGATAAACTCAGGGAGTACGCGGATGCGAACCACTTTCATAGGCTGAAACAAGCGGCCACCACCTTCAACAACTCCTTTTGCATTACCGGTAAGTTTAACCGGGATACGAAGAGTTACTTTGTGATTATCAGAAAGCACGTAAAAATCTGCGTGTATCGGGCGATCTGTAACCGGATCAAATTCCGTTCTTTTTAAAAGAGTTTTATAAACAGTTCCATCTAAAGTAACCTCAACAAGTTTTGTTTGTTGAGTTCTTAGAATGCGTTCCAGGTTTAGTTCATCAACCGAGAAATGAAGGTTTTCTTTCACTTCCGGGCCATAAAGCACTGCAGGAACTCTTTTTTGTTCGCGAAGCTTGCGGTTTACTTTTTTGCCTAGCTCCCGTGCTTCAGCGTCAATTGTTTTAAATTCAGCTTTTGCCATTTTTTGGATTTACTTACTTAGTCATTAATTGTCGAAGAGCGCACTAATAGTGTCATTAGTATGAATACGTTGAATTGCTTTCGCAAAAATATCGGCCACACTCAAAACTTTAATTTTGTTGGATGGCTGGCGAAGCGTAACGGTATCGGTTACCAATACTTCATCAATAGGCGAATCTTCGATTCTTTGGTATGCCGGCCCCGAAAGTATCGGGTGGGTACAAATAGCAGTTATATTCAAAGCACCTCTTTCTTTCATGGCACTGGCTGCATTTGTAAGTGTTCCGGCGGTGTCAATTAAGTCATCAACTATCAACACATTCTTTCCTTCAACTTCACCGATAATATTCATGATTTCAGATTCATTAGCTTTTGGGCGCCTCTTGTCGATAAATGCAAGACTGGTTCCCAGCTTTTTTGAATATGCGCGTGATGTTTTAAGGCTACCCACATCCGGGGCAACTACCACCAGATTTTCAATTGGGTTGGATTTAAAATATTCAATGAATGCCCGGCTTGCATATAAGTGGTCAAGCGGGATATCAAAAAATCCCTGAATCTGTGCTGCGTGTAAATCCATGGTTAAGACACGGTCTGCGCCTGCCTCTACAAGCAGATTGGCCATGAGTTTAGAGCCAATGGATACTCTTGGTTGATCTTTCCGGTCTTGACGGGCATAACCAAAGTAAGGGATTACAGCTGTTACACGTTTAACCGAAGCTCGCTTAGCAGCATCAAGCATCAACAATAACTCAAGAATGTTATCGCCCGGCGGGGGAGTTGATTGAATGATGAAAATATCTTCTCCACGGATGCTTTGCTCAAATTTAACATATAGTTCGCCATCAGAGAATTCTTTGATGGTTACATCACCGAGTTCGGTACCATAAGACTCAGCTATGGCACGGGCAAGTGCCGGGTTGCTTCGTCCGGAGAATATTGCGAGAGGAGTATCCAAATTAAATTGCTAGCACTGAAATGTTCAGGATTACATAAAACAAAAAGATGGCTCCTGTGTCATCTTTCTGAGTGTTGGTTGCCCGGGGAGGACTCGAACCCCCACATACTGGACCAAAACCAGGTGTCCTGCCATTAGACGACCGGGCAAAATGTCTTTTTTGACAGACACAAAAGATAGAGATAGATCAAAAAGCAATCAAGATGAAATTGCTTTTTTTAGTACCATGCATTGGGAACACCCACCGGTGTTGCAATAGTTTTTTAATTGATAAACCGCACCAAGTTTTTTCCGATAGCTTCGCTTTGGCACATTGAGTGCATCAAATTTTGAAAGAATGGATTTAGGGATTGGAGCCTGGTATGTTTTCCAATAATCCTGTACGGCTGCTTTGAGATTTTTTGAATGGAATATGGTACTAAGTAAATACAAGGCAGGTAAATAAACCGTAGCAAACAAGACGTTTGGATGCCCGGCTTTTTGAATTCCGATCTTACTGCACCATTGTTTCCAGATATCAATAGCATTTGCAGTTAAGAAATCTTCAAATGGTGCTTGTTGAACAAGAAGGTAGAACCGGGTGGCAGTTTCAATTCTTTTTGCCGGATGATTGTTTGGGCGGCAGCCTTTATAATTCCATTTTAGATCAGAAGATGAGCCAAAAGCAATTTCATTTGCAAGAACATTCAAAGCACTGGATGGTGCAGGATTTTTTGAGATTAACGTTTTGGCAAGTTTTTGCATGGGCTGGCGGTTTTTGCTAATCCCGAAACCATCAAATATCGAAATGATGAGTGCTTCTTTCCACGCTTTGCTTTGCGATATTCCAGGATTGTAGAATGCTAGAAAATCATTCGCCTTCTTTTCAAGATACTCCTGGTGGGCGTTGTTTATTTGCTGTTCAAAAACTTCTTGCGAAATAAACCGGATGTTGCCGGAACATGGAAGAAAATGATTGGCTTGATGATTTTTAAGAAAGTGCTCTAGCGGGGAGTAAATATGAGGAAGAATGTTAAGCGTGAAAGGGCTGTTGCCAGAAGTGGTTTTAACCTGTTTTGGAAATGCTTCTGTTACTACATGCAGAATTACATTATTGTAATTACCATCGGTGTGATGGTTATGGCTGTACCAATCAGACGATCTCAGATGCAGTTCAACAGAGCCGTGCCACTCTATACTGTCAATAATAATTTTTGAAAATTTAAAATCCGGCCCGTCTGATGTGTTTAAGATGCCCGGATCAAGAATAGTAACTTTTCTGCCACATACTGTGGTAAGGGCTGAAAGATCAAATAACTGCTCATTCCATACCCATTGTAAAATACGTTCGGGATATGGAAATGAGGGCTTATTCATTTTCTTTTAATTCTTCATCCCCGAATTGCAGGGATTCGGTAGCCTCATACAAATCAGGAAGATTATCTTTCACACCTTTTTTTATGCTATTCGATACTTTCTCAAGTTTTCTCTCTCCGTCTTCAATAATTTTATGGCTTTTATCTTCTATCCAGTTTTTAGCTCCTTCGGAATGGTCGTGGATCCACTGTCTGTTTTCTTTGCCGGATCGGGGAGTTAATAATAATCCGGTTACCACACCGCCGGCAAAGGCTAATAATCCTGTCAATAATGTTCCTGCTCCTTTGCTCATAATGCACCTCTGTTTTTAATTTGGTTAACGCTGTAAAGTTACGAATTTATAATCTGTTTGTTGTGATTAGTTTCGGATGTGGCTTTATAATTTTATTAACTTACGGCAAGTTAATTTTTGGAGCATGCAACAGCAAATCGTACTAATGGACAAAGCCAGGATCGGGCGTTCTATACAGCGTATGGCTATACAGGTTTGGGAGAAGCTTGGGCAAAGTGACGAAATCATCATAATCGGTTTAAATGAAAGAGGCTATGCCACAGCACTACAATTGCAGCAGCATCTTGAAAAGTATCATGAAGCCTCTTTAATTGAATTGGTTAAATATGATGTAAAAAATTTGACGCATAACAAACCCCTGCCCGAATGCTCCGAAAGATTTGTGCTGCTCATTGATGATGTAATTTTTTCGGGTAAAACCATGTTTGATGCATTAACAGCAATTATCAGTACCGGCGAGCCTGAACGAATTGAAGTGCTTACGCTGCTGGATCGCGGGCATCGCAAATACCCCATTCAATCTAATATTACAGGGATGAATATTTCCACAAAACTAGGTGAACATGTTGAAGTAATGCTCACCAAAAATAAACTTGAGCAGGTAGTGCTCTTCAAGAACAGCTAATTAAATATCTATCTATCATGAAAAAACTAACTATCAGTGCATTTGCACTAATTACGGCTATTTTGCTGGCTAATTCTATTCAGGCCCAAACAATTGTGGTTCCTGATACTTTATCAGGTTGGACACGAACCTGGATAGCAAACCTGAATGGTTCTCAGGCATCTTATGATAATTGGAGTGAAGGAGGGGTGAACACAGTTAGCTGGGCAGCCTCTACGGTGTACACTAAAATGTATCGGAAAGAGCAATTTGCATTTGGCTTCAGAACAAACCTGAGATATGGCCAATCTGTAATAGATGGCGATACCAGAAAATCAGATGATCTCATCTCACTCAGGCTAAGAAGCACATACGCTTTACAGAAAGAGAGTAAATTTGCGGTTTATGGAGCTATTCAGTTTAGGACTCAATTTGCGAATGGCTTTATTTATGAAGGCAAAACAAATCCCGCCGGAGCAGATTCTTTGATTTCGGGATTCTTTAGTCCGGCATATTTTACCGAAGGTGCTGGCCTTGAATATAATGCAAGCCCGAAATTACAGATACAAGCAGGCATTGCACTTAAACAAACGGTTATAAGTGATGGTGATCTTGCTCCGAACTATGGGCTAAACCGGGGGGATACATTCCGTTCAGAGGGTGGTTTTACAACAGGTATTTCTTTTCAAACGCCTGTTGCTGAAAATATTCAGTACTCCAGCAATCTGGAAACCTTTACCAGTTTAGCCAATCCGATTGATGAAACTGATGTATTCTGGGCAAATAAGCTGGTTGGTCAAATAAATTCATTGATCAGTGCTTCGTTCCAGTTCGAAATGCGATACGACAATGATTTTTCTTCTGAGGTTCAGATCAAACAGGTGCTTTCTGCAGGAATTTCTGTAAACCTGCATTAATGGATAACCAGGCACAGCAGGCATTAACACAGGCGCTTGAAAGCTTGGAAGAATGGAAAAACTCCTTTGGAGCATGGAAGCCGGATGCCACGCTTTCCATTTCTGAAGAAAAAATTGAAGAGGTTTTCTCTCGTCTTTCCCAAAAACTGAAATGTAACTATCCGTTTCATCATCCGGTGTATGCCGGGCAAATGCTAAAGCCGCCACACCCGATAACCTGGGCGGCTTATGCTATGGCAATGAGCATCAATCCAAACAACCACGCACTGGATGGCGGCCCGCCTTCATCCGAAATGGAAAAAGAAGCACTTGCTGAGCTGGCAAAATTCTTTGGGTATGGAGACACCTATTTGGGGCACCTTACTGCCAGCGGTACCGTCGCCAATCTCGAAGCTCTTTGGATTGCCCGTGAATCACATCCCGGTAAAAAAATCGCTTTTTCCTCTAATTCGCATTATACCCATGAACGAATGTGTGGAGTGTTAGCCGTTGAAGGAATTAAAATCCCTGTTCTGGAAAACGGGCAGTTTGATCTGAATACTATTGATTCAAATGAGATTGGTACCATTGTCGTTACCTTAGGAACTACAGGTTTGGGAGAAGTTGAACCATTAGATCAGATTTTACCCTGGGCTAAAAAACATGGAATCCGGATTCATATCGATGCCGCATATGGAGGTTTTTTCAGAAGCCTGAAAGACTCTGATTTGATTGACGGAACCCAGTGGCAATTGATGCAGGAAGCGGATAGTATTGTGGTGGATCCACACAAACATGGCTTACAGCCTTACGGTTGTGGATGTGTGCTTTTCAAAGATCCATCAGTAGGAAAGTTTTACAAGCACGATTCCCCTTATACCTATTTTACTTCGGATAACCTGCATCTTGGAGAGATAAGCCTGGAATGTTCCCGGGCGGGTGCTGCTGCAGTAGCACTATGGACAACGCTACAATGTTTTCCTTTAAAAAAGGAGGAAGGTTTTGGCCCGATTATGGCTAAATGCAGGCAAGCTGCTTTAAAAGGTTATTCGCTAATGGTTAACAGTAAAAAATTACAACCATACAAAAAGCCCGAGCTCGATATACTAACCTATTTTCCTGTTAGCGATTCAATAAATAGCGTGTCACAAATTTCTGAGCTTTCAAAGAAAGTATTTGATGCAGGGATGAGAAACCAATCGTTTTACCTGTCGCTTTTCAAAGTGCCTTCATCCAATTTTATCCGGTTATATCCCGAATATGAGGCAGACGAAGAATATGTAACCATTTTGAGAAGTGTACTTATGCATCCCGAGCATGAAGAATTTATTGAGGAGTTAGTTAAAAGGATTGAATCGCATTTTTAACTTTTTGCGATGTTGATACCGATCCCAACAGCCATCAGGACAGAAGAGACGTTTAAAAATCATCGAAGCTAAGAGTGAAAAGTCAGATTTTTGACCTCCGCTCTTTCCCCTCTTTGAGAAGGAAGGCATTATATCAGAGCTAAGAATTTGGATCTAAGTTGGGGAGATTGAAATGAGTAGCCAGTTTAATCAAACAAGGAATCTTAGGTTTTGGTTATAAGCCTTCGAAAAGTTCTGTTGCTTGATTTATAATTCTTCTACTAGCCCTTTTACTAAATCGGCAAATTCTCTTTTTTTCATTTCTGCGGCTTCTTTTACTTCGGCATGATCCAGTTTCTGATCGGTAACACCGGCGGCGGCGTTTGTTATTAGGGAAACAGCTGCGGATTTAATTCCCAATTTGGAGGCTTCTATAAGTTCGGGTGCAGTACTCATTCCAACTGCATCGCCGCCTAGCATCCTGAAAGCTTTGATTTCTGCCGGTGTTTCGTAGTTAGGGCCTTTTACGTACAGGTATGTTCCCCGTTTGGTGGTTACTCCCGCCTGAGAGGCTATTTCTTGAACCTTGTCTGCAATCGGATAAAGATTAAGCTGCCATTTTTTAGAAGAAGACGATGCTTTAAGGTCTATATTCTGAGTGATGATGTCTTCGATTACCATTAAATCTCCCACTCGAAAATCGAGGTTTATGCCTCCTGCCGCATTCGAAATTAAAAGTTTTTCTGCATTTAATGTATGGGCAATATGAACTGGGAGTACCGTCTTCTGAAATGTGTAGCCTTCATAAAAATGGAATCGACCGGAAAAAGCTAATGTAGTTCTTTCTTTTACTTTTCCGAAAATAAGCGAACCCGAATGTCCGGCAACGGTAGATTGTGGAAAGCCGGGGATCTTGGAATACGGAATTGCCAGCTGATCTTCAATTTCATTCCCAAAGTCTCCTAACCCTGAACCTAGGATAACGACAGCATCAACCTGATTGGGAATGCCTTGTTTCAGTAAAAAATCTTTTATGGAGATTATATAATCAGGCAGGTGCATAAGGTTCTATGGGTTCAGTATTATATCCGGTTTTTTTGTCATATCCGGTGAGTTTAATAATTGGCGAACTGTCATCATGATAACCTAAAATAATGTACCCTTCGTCATATGCTAACTTTGCTAATTTCTCTCGCTGCTTTTGACTGACCTCGGGGGCATAATCATATTTGGCAGCAAATTTTCGGTTTACCTGGCTTCGTGTAGCTATTATATCACCTGCTTGCATATACTTTTCATTTCCATCATTAAATAAAAGTACTTGATGAAATTCAGTATGCCCGCCGGTTTCTTTCACCTTTAATTCGGGGTAAAGCTGATCTTCTGCTTCCATAAAATGAAGATTTGCTTTTGCGTTTATAAAAGAAACAAACTCGGTTTTCTCTTCATCGTAGTACACGTCTTTATCTATAACTTTCTCCCATCCTTTCCTGGAAACCCAAATTTTTGCTTCCGGAAACGTAAGCTCCCAATACCCGTTCTCCTTATGTGCAAGTCCGCCAATATGGTCATAATGTAAATGGCTGCAAACTACATCGGTGATATCGAATTCTGTTAGAGACTGCTCTTCCAGATTATCCCGCATTACATGTGGTCCAGTATCTTCGCCAAACTCTCCAATTCCACAATCAAAAAGGTATTTCCGTTTTGGAGTAGAAATCAAAAAAGGGTTTAAAGAAATTTTTAACGCACCTTTTGCAGGTTTATCGTTTCTTGAAATCCGGTTGAATTTTTTATCAAGTCCCACAGAGAAAGTACCCTCGTAAAGAGCTGCTGCATATGTTTTATCGGAAAAAGACATGGCTATTTATTTTTCTCGAACTGTTCATAAGCGTTAATAATGTTCTTTACCAGCTTGTGGCGTACCACATCTTCTTCTTTGAGGTATACGAAGTCGATTCCATCAATATCTTTGAGAATACGCTGTACGGAGATTAATCCTGACTCTTGTTTTTTGGGAAGATCTGTTTGAGTGATATCTCCGGTAATTATTGCTCTGCTGTTAAAGCCAATTCTGGTAAGGAACATTTTCATTTGTGCATTGGTAGCATTTTGGGCCTCATCCAGAATCACAAATGCGTTGTTGAGAGTTCTTCCGCGCATATAAGCAAGAGGTGCTATTTCTATTACATTTTTTGTGAGGAATAGGTCCAGGCGGTCTGGCTCAATCATATCTTCAAGGGCATCATAAAGAGGGCGGAGATACGGGTCGATTTTTTCCTTTAGGTCGCCGGGAAGAAAACCCAGGCTTTCGCCGGCCTCTACTGCGGGGCGTGCGAGGATGATTTTTTTAACTCTTTGTTCTTTTAAAGCTTTTACGGCAATGGCAACCGAGGTATAAGTTTTACCGGTGCCGGCGGGGCCAATAGAAAACAGAATGTCTGTTTCATTTGAGGACTGAACAATGCTGCGTTGTCCTGGCGTTTTTGCATAAATGGCATTGCCATCATGAGTATACAATATTAGGTCGCTTTCGCTAATATCTTTTGGCAGAGGTTCACGTGCTTTACGCTCACCGGTTTTTAGTGCGATAAGCGTTTTAACTTCATTTTCTGAAACGGAGCCCTTACGTCTGGCAACACCGATCATACCTTCAATGATATTTTTAACAATCGCAACCTGTTCGCTAGGACCGGTTAATTTTACGCGCTCTCCCCTCGAATTAATTCTTACATCAGGGAAAGATTTATCCAGGATTTGGATATTTTTATCATGTAAGCCAAACAGTGAAATTGGATCTGTTTCAGATATATCAACGATTTGTTCAAGAAGTGTTCGTTCGTCTTCGATGGATATGATAATTAAGTTTTAATTGAGGAATAAAGATAGCGAAATTTAAGTTTGCTATCAGGCGACGACTTAATTCCTGTTCTTTTTATACCTTCTGTTTTCAAATCTGATTATATGTTTCAATAGCGGGGATGTTGATTTCTTTACGCTGCAATACCGGTGCTAAAACAAACAAAAAAGTTACTCTCCAATGTGCTTGTGATTTCCCTTTTTATGCCGTTTACGCAGCTCTTTAATTACACTATGCATTGGGATGTCTTTTTGAGCAAGCAAAAGCATAAGGTGGAAAAGCAAATCGGCTGCTTCACCTATGATCTCTTTGTCTTTTTTATTTTTTGAAGCGATTACAGTTTCTACGGCTTCTTCGCCTACTTTTTGAGCAATTTTATCGATTCCTTTTTTGAACATGGAAGTGGTGTAAGAGCCTTTTGGCATTTCTTCTTTTCGTTCATAAAGAAGATTTTCCAGCTCATCGATAAATTGAAGGTCTTTTTCTGTTAGCTTTTTTGCTACGCTCATTGTGTACTATTCATTTGTATTTGCGGTAACAAAGGTCTGGAATTTAAAAGCACGAATCAAAGAGTTGGCGAAATTTAACATCGGTTTAATTTTCAAAATCATTGGAAAGAAACCGTTCTATTAATCGTTTTTCATTTACTCTTTTAAACGAAGCAAGTTTTTGGTCAGAGAGTGATGCAATAGTCATTTCACGTTTTCCCAGTGCTCCACGACTGCGGGCTAAATACCAACCTGCTTTTGCCATGGCTGCCCGTGCTTTGGAAGCCGCACAATAGGTGGACAGTACTGCATCAGGTGCAGAAAATGTTTTCAGTTTTTGAAAGGCCCCGGCGGTCCACAGCTCAGCATTCACTTCAGGGGAGAAAGCATCGTGGAAAATAAAATCAGCTTTTAATCCGGCAGGGGAAAAATCATCAAACGTTCCAATAAAAAGATGCAGTTCAATATCTTTATCTGGCAGGGGCTTTATGGTATTCATTCCGGTAGCAAGATGTGAGAAAATATGCCCGGAAAAAGTGCGTAGTTCATCAAAATCAGAAAATGAAGCGTAGTTTAGTTTTGATGCTTCCTCCTGAGTGATAGGAAAAGCTTCAATGCTGTAATACCGGACGGGCATAGAGCATTTTTTGGAGAGATAGTAATCCAGGAGCAGAAAAAAGTTTAAACCAGTACCAAAGCCAACTTCTAAAATGGTAAGTTCGTTTTGGGAAGCGAGTGTATCTGTAACGCCTGGTGTTTCAAAGAAAACATGCTTGCTTTCCGAAACCGAACCATTGGGATTGTGATAGTACTGTTTGTAGGTGTTGGAGTAAAATGTGGAAGATCCGTCTTTTGTAATGCGATGATCCGGGCGGTCAGTCATTTTTTTTGATAGTAACAGTTCCGTATCCCGTTTTTACAATGATATCCAGATCTCCACCGTTACCAAGCTTTCCAATAGCCTGGGTTTTCTTTCGCTCACCCGTAAAGTTGAATGCTTCATCGATATCAATTTTAGAGCCATTCGCTGTTAGTGAAGCATGGGTATTGGCCGGTAACAAAATGTCAACCTGACCCGCTCCGTTACGGGCCTGGATATCATCTTTTATGCTATTGAACTGTAATTTTATATTGCCTCCACTTGTAAATGCGTTTATAGCCCCGGCAATTTTTGCTGCTTTTATATTGCCTCCAGAAGTTCTCATTTCAATGTCGCCGGCACAATTTATGGCACTAAGATGCCCGCCTAAAGATTTGAGAGAAATGTCTCCCCGGCAGTCCTCAATTTTAATGTGTCCGCCTTCGGTGTAAGCAGTTACATCGCCTGAAAGTTTTTTAAGGGTGATATGCCCACCCATGGTTTTAAATTCCTGATCGCCTGCAAAATTTGTTGCTTCTATATGTCCGCCATTTATAAAGGATGTTAATTCAATATTGGAGGGAAGAACCATTGTAGTATGCAAATGTATATTTTGATCAGAATTAACCTGGTTGTTACCGATCTCGACTTTTCCATCACCATCACTAAAATTGTAGTTTACAGAAACCATTTCTTCGAGGCTGTCTTGCGGGTTTATTACCCCCGAAGCTTTGATCGTTAAAGAACCTTGTGTGTTTTCGCTCCCTACCAAAGTTAATGACCCTGTCCCCAATGTAATAGCGAGGTCGTGCAGTCCCGAAACATCTAACTCTTTAGTATAGGTATATACCCCGCTCGAAGTTTCTGACCATTCTCCCTGGTTGATTGGGTAGTTCTTTTTTAGAAGCACCAATCCTTTAGCTAAATTCAGGTTAAGGGAAAATTCTTCATTTTTGAGCTCTGAAAGTGCTTTATTTACTTCTGTTACAATTTCTTCTCGTTCTTTCTCAGGTATAAGTGTGGCAAGGCCTTTTAATTTTTCCAAGCCTTCCAGGGTTTCTAATGTTTCAAGTTCTTTTAATTCTTCAAGCTCTCTTAATCCTTCTACACTAATTACTCTTACACTTTGTTTTTCGGCCCTGTCATTATTAGCTATAGCAACAGCCCTTTGCTGGGGAGTTTCTTCTCCTTCAGAATAAAAATGTTGGTTCTTGTCAGTTTTTGATGTGATGAAGATCGCAACAAAAAGCAAAATCAAACCGGCTGCAATAATTTCCCAAGACGTTTTTTTCATAGATATATTTTTTGGGTATAACGGCTGCTGAGTACGCAAGCATAAATCTAAAGTTACACTTTAGAAATATTATGATGTATTTTATTTCGAACCAATGTCTCAATTCAAAAAGATGAATCAAAACGAGAAGATTAAAGCCCTTACAGAGCAGTTTTATCAGGAAATGGTAGATACTCGCAGGTACCTGCACCAATACCCTGAGGTAAGTTATAAGGAGTTCGAAACCACTAAGGTTATCAAGTCAAAACTAGATGACCTGGGAATTTTTTATGAGAGCCCGCTGGAAACCGGATGTGTGGGAATTATTGAAGGAGAGAAAAAATCAGACCGGGTAGTAGCTTTACGTACTGATATTGATGCCCTGGCAATGGATGAAGAAGGTGATTTTAAACAGGAATTCTTTTCCAGGAATAAAGGGGCTGCTCATTGTTGCGGTCATGATGCACATACGGCAAATCTTTTAGGTGCAGCACAAATTCTTTCAGAAATGAAAGACAAAATTGAAGGCATAGTTCTTTTGGTTTTTCAGCCAGGAGAAGAAAAGCTGCCTGGAGGGGGGAAATTACTTTGCGATACCGGTTTTCTTCAGTCTAAAAAAGTAAATGCGATTTATGGAATTCATACTTCACCAAGCCATAAGCCCGGAACCGTTGCTACAAAAGCAGGGCCGCTAATGGCAAGCCCGGATGAAATCGAGATCGAAATAATTGGAAAAGGAGGGCATGCCGCAAGAGCACATGAGGCGGTTGACCCTATTGTAATAGCATCTCAATTTATTAATGCCGCACAAACTATAGTGAGTAGATCGATAGATCCTACTGAACAAGCAGTGGTAACCATTGGGAGGATAGAAGGAGGAACTGCTCACAATATCATCCCGGAATCTGTTAAAATGTGGGGAACAGTTCGCACATTTTCAACAGAAACGAAAGGCCTTATAGAAAACCGCTTAAATACTCTTTTGAAAGGTATTACCGAATCTGCCGGAGCTGGTTTTGATTTGGTATATCGGCGTGGATACCCGGCTGTAATTAATTCAGAAAGGGAAGCAAAGTTAGTTCTTGAGTCTGCGAAACAATTATTTGGTGATGAGGCGGCCATTGAATTAGAGAAACCAAGTATGGCCGGAGAGGATTTTGCCTTTTACCAGGAGCATTTTCCCGGGGCATTCTTTTTTGTGGGAAGTGGAAGCGAGGAAACAGAATCGACCTATGTTTGGCATCATCCAAAATACAACGTGGATGACCGGTTTTTTCTTACAGCAGCACCTTTAATGGTAAAACTTGGTCTCGAAGGTTAACATGAGCCTGCCCCACCGGTCTTTTTGGGAAGATGAACTCTACGATCAAAAGTATGATCTTATAGTTACAGGAGGGGGTCTTACAGGCTTATCAGCTGCTTATTTTTTTAAGAAAGAATACAACGATGCAAAAGTACTGGTAGTTGAACGGGGAACATTCCCAATCGGCGCAAGCACAAGAAATGCAGGTTTTGCTTGTATAGGAAGCATTGGTGAGATAATGGCTGATCTTGAAATAGAATCTGAAGAAATAGTAAAACAGCGGATTAAAGACCGCTATGAAGGTTTATTGCTACTTCGGGAAACGCTGGGCGATGATTTGATCGAATACGATAACTGCGGAGGTTTTGAAATATTCACTAATTCAGATGAGTTCATTCGCTTGCAAGATCATGTGCCGATGCTCAATGAATGGTTAGAGGGCTTAACTGGTGAGAAAGATGTATTTAGAGTATGGACATATTTAGGGATTCCGGCTTTCTTCAATCGGGTTGAAGGACAGCTTCATCCCGGAAAAATGATCAAGTTACTGCTTCAGAAATGTATTGAGTGTGGTGTGGAATTCAGGTGGAATACAAAAGTAAATGAAATTGATACAGAAGAAAATAAAATCCTTTCAGATTTGGGGCATTCATTCAAAGCAGATCGGTTAATCATCTCCGTAAATGCATTTACCTCAGAACTTATGCCTGAATACAAGATAAAACCGGGTCGAGGGTATGTTTTCGTAACCAATGAACTTGACTATATGAATTGGAAAGGGACTTTCCATTATGAAAAAGGTTACGTGTATTTCAGAAATATAGGGGAGGACAGAATGTTGATTGGAGGTGGGCGAAATGTTGCCCATACTGAAGAAGAAACAGCAGAGTTTGGGGTGAATCAAAATATAAAGGATTATCTGATTACTTTTGCGAAAGAGGTTTTAGAGCTGCCACCGAATTGGCAGATTGAAAGAGAATGGTCAGGTATTATGGGCTTCACAGACTCGAAGTCATACATTCTTAAATTGATTGGAGATAATTGTGTAATTGCTGCAGGATTAAGCGGGATGGGTGTTGCCCTGGGAATGAATTTAGGGAAAAAGGCTACTGAGTTGGTATAAAGGTCATTCCGGACTTGATCCGGAATCTGTGTAGGTTAAGCATTTATTTATTTGCTCAGATGCTGAATCAAGTTCAGCATGACAAGTTATTGGGTATCCAAAAACTCCTTATACAGTTCTACAAATTCACTTAACATCATAGCTGTTGCCCCCCAGAGAGGCACTTCATGAACGTTCCATAAAGGAATGTAATAATCCATATCTCTGAGCTTCCAGTTTTCAGTACGCGAGAAGTCTTCATGAATCAGTTTTGATAAAGGCACGGAAAAAATTTCATCCACTTCATTAGGATTGGCACAGAAATCCTGTTTTTGATGAATGAATCCGACAATCGGGGTTACCATATTATCCGAGTGATTTACATAAAGAGAAGTAAGAGAGCCCACAATTTCCACATGGTCAGATTTTAATCCGGTTTCTTCATGCGCTTCACGAAGAGCTGTTTCTTCAATGGTTTCATTTCCTTCTTTACCACCACCGGGAAAGCTAATTTGTCCGCCATGTTTAATGCCTGCAGTTCGTAAAGTAAACATAATTTCAAGTTCATTTTTCCAGGTAATCACAGGTACTAAAACACTGCTGTTTCTGTATTGATCAGATTCAGGCGTATAAGTCATCTCATGTTTTCGTTTGGTCTTGGGTTGAGGTTTCATCAGATTCTGAGCTTCTTTCCCTGGTAAGTCAGTCTGAAGGCGTTCCTTTAAAAAGTTTTGAAAATTTTTTTTCATAAATAAGGTTCTCAGTAGTAGTTTAATTGATATATAAAGTCTTACTTAGATTTTAAAAGTTCCAAAAGAGAATGAAATACGATCCGATACTTGAAAACTTAGAAAAACTACCCTCTGTATTATACAAATATAGAGTCTTTGATGAGCAGGGTTATACCTTTAAAATGATAAACAATGGAGAAGTATTTTTTTCGAGTGCTAGGAACTTTAATGATCCGTTTGAGAATTATTTTATTCCCCAAACAAAGATGGCTGTATTAGAAGGAAAAGAACTCTTCAATTACATAAAGTTAAAAACTAGACAAATATTTCCGGATGCAAATGATAGTGAAAGAAAAAAATTAGAAAGTATTGCACATAAAAGGGCTATGATGCATAAGAAGAATCCATCAATAATTGGAGAAGAGCTACATCATAAGCAGTTTGATACTTTCGGAATTTTATCTTTAGCAAAAGAGTGTACTTCACTGCCAATGTGGGCATATTACTCCAACAATCATCAGGGGGTTTGTGTAGGATTTAAAACTGAAGTGATCGGTGAACATCAAATTGCATTGCATAAAGAAAAAAGAGAATTACTCGTTTTACATGATGTTGAATATGAGGAAAAAGTACCTAGTGTAATAATAGATACTCCTTTAGATGGAGATGAGTCTATGGAAAATCTCGAGCAAACTGAAAAAATTCATTATACGAAGTCGACACAATGGAAGCATGAAAATGAAATACGATTGATTAAATGGCACGGAGCAGATGAAGCATATTCATTTGGAGCCTCCGCAATCGCGGAAGTTATAATTGGATTAAGAGCCTCAGATGAAGATAAGTCAAAACTTATCGAAGAGATTAATAAACTAGAGTCTAAACCTTCGATAAAGCAAGCAATAAAATCACAAGATGAATATGGATTAGTTTTTGAACAAGTTGATTTATAAGTAAGAGGAGAGAAATTAGTAAAGACTATGTTTCCAAAGAAGTATAGGTGTGCGTACTTTAGTTTTGTAACAATCCTAAAAAATTAAAAAGCCGGATGGCAAAAAAATATGATGTGTACGGTATCGGAAATGCTTTGGTCGATATCGATTTTGAAGTAACCCGTGAATTCATTGATTCTCATAACATTAAAAAAGGATTAATGACATTGGTAGATGAAGAAACGCAAACCCGTTTGATTAAAGAAATAGATCATAATAATGCCGAAAAAAAGTCAGGGGGTTCAGCTGCAAATACGGTAATGGCTGTTTCACAATTTGGAGGAAGTGCGTTCTATTCCTGTAAAGTTGCAGACGATGAGTTCGGTAATTTTTATTTAAAGGATTTAGCTGATGCAGGAATTTCCACTAATCTTGATGGTAAACAAAGAGAAGGAGGAATTACAGGGAAATGTTTGGTTATGATTACAGATGATGCTGATCGGACGATGAATACTTTTTTAGGAATTACCACCTCTTTATCAACAAAAGAAGTGGATGAGGCGGCCATTAAAGAATCAGAGTATATTTACCTGGAAGGGTATTTAGTGGCTTCGCCAACGGCATTTGAAGCTATGAAGCTGACCAAACAATTGGCTGAAAAGAATCAGGTTAAAACTTCAATTACACTTTCAGATCCATCAATTGTAGAAGGTTTTAAAGGGCTGTTTTATGAAGTAATAGGAGATTCCGTTGATCTTCTGTTTTGCAACGAAGACGAAGCTCTTAAATTTACGAACACTTCTTCTTTAAATATGGCAAGAGAGGAATTGAAGAAGTTTGCTAAACGTTTTGTCATAACTCAGGGAAAAAATGGAGCGATGATTTTTGATGGAGATACATTCGTTGATATTGAACCCTATGATGTTAATGCAATAGATACGAATGGAGCCGGAGACATGTTTGCCGGGGCGTTTCTGTACGGAATTACAAATGGTCACTCATTTGCCGGTTCAGGTAAGTTAGCAAGTCTTGCGTCATCAAAAGTAGTATCTCAGCATGGCCCAAGGCTCGATATGAAAGCAATCAAACAAATACAAAATTACAATTTATGAGTGGAGTAGAAATTCTTGGATGGACCGGATTTGCCATTCTGATTGGGGCATGGATACCCCAAACCTGGCAAACCATAAAACAAGGAAAAACCGATATAAGTCTGGCTTTTATTTTAATGTATGTATCATCCAGTGCTCTGCTTACTATACATTCTATCTTAATTGAAGAGTGGGTATATATAGCACTCAATGGATTGCTAACCCTGGGAAGCGCAATCAATTTGTTTTATAAGCTCAGTCCCAGAGAAAAAAAGAAAGATGCGTAATATTGTACTGGCTTCGAGAAATAAGAATAAGATCGGGGAGATGCGGCAACTGGTTAGTCATTTGGGGATTGAGATCTTGTCCGCATTAGATTTTCCTGATCTCAAAGAAGTAGAAGAAGACTTACCCACGTTAGAGGGAAATGCCCTTAAAAAGGCACGCTATGTGAACCAAAATACCGGAATACCTGCCCTTTCGGATGACACAGGTTTGGAAGTAGATACTTTGAACGGAGCACCAGGTGTTTACTCAGCCCGTTATGCCGGAGAAAAAGTGACCTATCAGGACAACGTGTTGAAACTGCTTACAGAGATGAAAGGCAAATCAGATCGATGTGCTCAATTCCGTACAGTAGTTGCTTTGGTGGATGGAGATAAAGAATTTACTTTCGAAGGAATTTGTAAAGGTGAGATTATAAGTGAACAACGGGGAAATAAAGGTTTTGGGTACGATCCTGTTTTCCTCCCCGCAGGATTTGAGCAAACTTTTGCAGAATTAGATCCAGAAACGAAAAACTCTATCAGCCATCGCGGAAGGGCGATTCAAAAGCTCATTGCGTTTTTGGGTAAGTGAACTGAGTTGTTTTGTGTTTACTTCTTTCCCAAGTCCATTGCGAGGAGGCTGGATTGAATAAAAGTATATAAATGATTCGACGATGCAATCTTCCTTTACAAACACCAACTTTTTTCAAGAGCCTGTCCGTTGGGCAGGCATGCCACCTAACTTCTGCAAGAATGCTCATTCTATTTTATTAAATTCTCTTCATGAATACTTTTCAGCATTTAAAAGTTGCCGTTGTTTCGGTTTTTCTCTTTTCAGTTTCCTGCTCCAACTACGAATCACCTAACAAATATGTAGATGTATTTATAGGAACCGGAGGGCACGGACACACCTATCCCGGAGCAACACTTCCATTTGGTATGATACAACCCGGGCCTGTAAATGGAACCCCGGGCTGGGACTGGGTTTCCGGTTATCATTATTCAGACAGCATTATTACCGGGTTTGCTCAAACTCACTTAAGTGGAACAGGCATTGGAGATCTCAATGATATTTTGATAATGCCCACCAATCGAAAAATAAAACTGAGCGATCCTCAGAAATATGAGAGTAAAAGAAGTTATGCTTCAATGTTTTCTCATAAAAGAGAAAAAGGAAGCCCCGGGTATTACAGTGTGTATTTACAGGATTATGAGATCAACGTAGAAATGACTGCAACTGAGCGGGTAGCAATGTACAGGTTTACTTATGAGTATGGCGATCCTCAATATTTGAATCTGGATCTGGGTTATAGTCTGAACTGGGATTCCATGACAGAAGCATACTTCAAAGTAGTTGGTAAAGGAGAAGAAAAGAGGCTCGTGGGTTACAGAAGATCATCTGGTTGGGCGAATGATCAACATATATATTTTGCTATGGAGTTTTCGAAGAATTTCTCAATCGTTGATTCTTCTGATTACAAAGGTTTTACAAGCTTCGGTATTTTGAATTTTGAACAGGGAGCAAGAGAAGTGCTGGCTAAAATTGCGATTTCTCCAAACAGTGTAGAAGGTGCATTGGCAAATCTGAAAACCCCTGAAGGTTGGGACTTTGATGAAACCAAACTCTTTGCGGAGATGGCCTGGGATAAAGAACTGTCCAAAATCAAAGTAAAAGGAGACCCGGAAAAGAAAACCATTTTTTATACTGCTCTTTATCACTCCAAGTTGGCCCCTGTATTATTTTCTGATGCAAATCAGGATGAAACCACATACACCATTTATTCTTTGTGGGATACTTTCAGGGCGCAGCATCCATTGCTCACCATCACCAATCCGGATCGGGTGAATGCCATGATCCGAACGATGCTCGATTTTTATGAAGAGAAAGGATTCCTACCTGTTTGGGAATTGCACGGCAACGAAACGAATACCATGACGGGCTATCATGCCATTCCCGTAATTGCTGATGCTTACCTGAAAGGATTCCGGGATTATGATGCTGAGTTTGCTTTCGAAGCGATGAAGGCAAGTGCAATGCAAAATCAACGGGGATCAGATTTATACAGAAAGTATCAATACATCCCTTCGGAACTGGAACACGAATCAGTTACCAAAACACTCGAATATGCTTTTGATGACTGGGCTATAGCTCAAATGGCTTTGGCTTTAGGGAAAGAAGAGGAACACGAAGAGTTTATGAAAAGAGCAGCCTATTGGCAGAATGTGTACGATGCTCAAACAAAATTTATGCGGGGGAAAACGGCAAAAGGGGAATGGGTACAACCATTCGACCCGAAACGATCAAATCACAGGGTTAATACAGATTATACCGAAGGAAATGCCTGGCAGCATAGCTGGTTTGTACCTCATCAGGTTGATAAACTGATTGAGTTGATGGGTGGCGATGAGAGTTTTTCTGCAAGACTGGATTCCTTATTCAATGAAGATTCTGAAATTACCGGAGAGAACACTTCGCCGGATATTTCAGGATTGATCGGGCAATACGCCCACGGAAATGAACCCAGCCACCATATCGGGTATCTGTATAGTTATGCCGGTAAACCATGGAAATCCCAGAAAATTCTCCATGAAATTATGAATACTCAATATTCAACAGCGGTAGATGGGCTCAGTGGAAATGAAGATTGCGGGCAGATGTCAGCGTGGTATATATTCAGTGCTATGGGATTTTACCCTGTTAATCCATCCTCAGGGAAATATGTAATTGGAACTCCCCAATTCGAGGAGGTAGAAATAACTATTTCTGACACAAAGACTTTTACAATCACAGCGCATGATGTTTCAGATCAAAATATCTACATTCAGTCCGCTATGTTAAATGGAGAACCTTTGGAAAGAAGTTACATCACACATGAAGAAGTAATGAATGGCGGGCAGCTTGTTTTCAAAATGGGATCATCGCCAAATAAAAACTGGGCAAAAGAAAAACAACACAGACCAACTAACTAATGAAAAAGGCAATACTGGTTTTTTTAGCACTTGGAATTGCATGTGCACCTCAAAAGAAATCTGAAAAAGAACAACTCACTGAACAGGTAAAGCAGGAGTTTTTGCACGCCTGGAATGGGTACAAAGAACACGCGTGGGGAATGGATGCCTTAAAACCATTGTCCAAATCCGGTAAAAACTGGTACGATGCTTCTCTGTTAATGACCCCCGTGGATGCTTTTGACACCATGCTGTTAATGGGATTGGACGAAGAAGCCGAAGAAGCAAAAGAGCTGATTTTTAGCGAGCTTTCTTTTGACCATGATTTCTATGTATCAAATTTTGAGATTACAATTCGTTTGTTGGGAGGTTTGCTCTCAGCTTATGAGATGGACGGAGATGAACGATTTATTGAATTGGCCGAAGATTTAGGGCGAAGATTACTCCCTGCATTCGACTCTGAAACGGGAATGACATACGGCCGTGTGAATCTGAGATCCGGCGAAACCCAATGGCAGGTGAACAATCCTGCAGAGATTGGCACCCTGATGATCGAATTTGGAACACTTACTAAACATACGGGTGACTCAGTGTTTTACAATAGTGCCAAAAAAGCCATGATGGCTTTATACGAACGAAGATCAGATATCGATTTAGTTGGAACCACCATTGACGTGGAAACCGGGGAATGGCAAAATACGGAAGCTCACATCAGCGGGATGATTGATTCTTATTACGAATATGCGTTGAAATCCTGGTTGCTATTTGGTGACGAAGACTTCAGAAAGATCTGGGAAACACACGAGCCTGCTCTGGAAAAATATTTACTTGATGAAGTTGCATCAGGGACCTGGTATGGAAGAGCCGATATGAATACTGGGGAAAGAACCGCAACTACTTATGGTGCTTTGGATGCTTTTATGCCCGGCGTGTTGGTTTTGGCCGGAGATATTGAGACCGCGGAGAAAGTTCAGGAATCGAATTTTAAGATGTGGCAATTGCATGACATTGAACCTGAAGGTTTAGACTATACTGAAATGAAAGTCACCTGGGCCGGGTATCCACTCAGGCCCGAAAATATTGAATCGGCTTATTATTTATATAAAGCTACAGAAGATGAAAAGTATTTAGAAATGGGAAAAGTAATGTTCCAGAGTCTGGTCGAATATTGCCGAACAGAAGCGGGTTATGCTGCTTTGGCTGATGTGACCACCAAAGAGAAAAGTGATGATATGGAGAGTTTCTTTTTGGCGGAAACCTTAAAGTATGCGTACTTGTTGTTTGCAGATGATGAAGTGCTCGATTTGGATAAGTACGTCTTCAATACGGAAGCCCATCCTCTCAGAATAGATTAAACATTATGCTGAACAGAAAACAATTTTTAAAGACAGGGTTATTGGGCACTATCCCTTTATCAGGATTGGGATTTTCAGGAAAGAAAAAACATGTGGGATCAAAACCTGTGGTAATTGCAACCTGGTTCACTGCGCTCAGAGCAAATGAAGCAGCATGGGAAATTTTGGGGAATGGTGGCTATGCACTGGATGCAGTAGAAGCAGGAGTGATGGTAGAAGAAAACGATCCCAAAAATATGTCGGTGGGTTATGGTGGCCGCCCCGATCGTGAAGGCAATGTCTCGCTGGATGCCTGTATTATGGATGAAAGGGGAGAATGCGGAGCAGTGGTTTTTCTTCAGAACTATAAAAACCCGATTTCAGTAGCCCGAAAAGTAATGGAAGAAACTCCCCATATTATGCTGGCAGGTAAAGGTGCTCAACAATTTGCCAAAGAACAGGGTTTTGAAGAAATGGATTTACTTACTCCTGAAGCAAAAAAAGCCTGGGAAAATTGGCTGAAGACTTCAGAATACAAACCTGTAGTAAATATCGAAAATCATGATACCATTGGAATGCTGGCATTGGATGCTGATGGAAGATTATGCGGAGCATGTACCACCAGCGGCGCGGCCTGGAAAATGCACGGACGGGTCGGCGATTCCCCTATCATAGGTGCAGGTCTTTTTGTGGATCCGGAAGCAGGCGGAGCCTGTGCCACCGGGTTGGGAGAAGAAGTGGTTAAAACAGCAGGCAGTGCTTTGATCGTTGAAATGATGCGTCAGGGGCATTCGCCGGAAGAAGCATGCAAAATAGCCGTGGACCGGATTATCTCCCGAAATAAGAAAGCAGGAAAGAGTTTAAAAAACACTCAGGTTGGTTATCTGGCTCTTAATAAAGACGGAGCCTTTGGTGCATACAGCATCCAGAAAGGATTTAACTACGCTGTGTATAACGAAGATGGTAACCGAAGGCTGGATTCGGGGTTTAGGGTTTAACATGTCCTTTAAAACCAAAAAAAGCCTTGGGCAGCATTTCCTTACCGATAGCAATATTATCTACAAAATTGTTGAAGCAATAAAGGCTGAGTCGGTTGATCGTATTATTGAAATTGGCCCCGGAACCGGTGCACTCACCAAATGGCTGGTTCAAAAGTTCGAAGATGTGCATGTAATCGAGCTTGATGAGCGAGCTGTTCAGGTACTGGAATCAGAAACAGAAGGCGTTGCTATTCATCAGGAAGATGTGCTGAAGGTTGATTGGGAAAAACTGATTGCCGGCGATAAACAAACGTATGTTGTTGGAAATCTGCCTTACTACATCACCAGCCCGATCCTGTTTGTTCTTTTAGAAAACAGGGCGTTTTTTACAGAAGCCATTCTTATGATGCAGAAAGAAGTGGCTCAACGATTGGTGGCAAAACCTTCCACTAAAGAGTATGGAATCCTGTCGGTTCAAACCCAATTAATGGGTACTCCTGAGCTGCTGTTTGATGTTTCCCCCAATTCATTTTCTCCTCCGCCAAAAGTAATCAGCTCTGTAATCCGCCTTACCTTTAACAAACCCACACTCAACTGTGCTGATGCCAATCTTAAGAAAGTAGTACGAACGGCATTTAACCAACGGCGCAAAAAATTGAGCAATTCATTAAAACCGATATTAGCAGATAACTTGCCGGACGGATATAACTTTGATGCACGGGCAGAGCACTGGAGTCCTGACATTTTTGCAAACCTGACAGAACATCTGGAAGCTGAAGGATTACTGGAATGATTTGGTATGGTACTTGCATTGAGGTGAGCGAAATAACAAAATGGGCAATAGCTCAAAAATTAACTACTAACACAAAACAAACAAGGAGTCATAAATATGGCTAGCATTAAACCTTTAGGCGATCGCGTATTAGTTCAGGCGGACGCAGCTGAAGAAGTGACCAGCTCTGGTCTATACATTCCGGATACAGCTAAAGAAAAACCGCAGCAAGGAACAATTATTGCTGTTGGTGCAGGGAAAGTAGAAAATGGAAACAAGATTGAAATGACTGTAAAGAAAGGAGACAAAGTTCTTTACGGTAAATATGCGGGTACTGAAGTTACTCTGGATGGAGAAGAGTACCTGATTATGCGTGAGTCTGATATTGTTGGGATTCTGTCGTAATCCATCAGGCCAAATCAAGAAAATTAAAATCAAAAATTAAAAAGAAAGAAAACTATGTCTAAGTTAGTTCACTATGATGTGGAAGCACGCGATGCACTAAAAAAAGGTGTTGATAAACTCGCCGATGCTGTTAAAGTTACATTAGGCCCGCGTGGACGTAATGTTGTAATTGAAAAATCATTTGGGGCACCAAAAATCACGAAAGATGGTGTTACAGTAGCAAAAGAGATCGAGCTTGCCGATAAAGTTGAGAATATGGGAGCTCAAATGGTGAAAGAAGTAGCTTCTAAAACCAACGATAATGCTGGTGACGGTACTACCACTGCTACGGTACTTGCGCAAGCAATTATTAGTGCAGGATTGAAAAACGTAACTGCCGGTGCCAACCCAATGGATCTTAAAACAGGTATCGACAAAGCGGTTGACGCCGTAGTTGTTGCCCTAGCCGGTGTTAAGATTGATATTGATAAAGACATCGAAAAATTAAAGCAGATAGCAACTATCTCAGCTAATGGCGATGAAGAAATCGGCGCAATGATTGCCAACGCTTACGAGAAAGTTGGTAAATCAGAAGATGGTACATTTAACAACACGGGTGTTATCACTGTTGAAGAAGCAAAAGGAATTGAAACTACACTTGAGACTGTGGAAGGTATGCAGTTCGACCGTGGCTACCTTTCTCCTTACTTCGTAACTGATTCTGAGAAAATGACTACGGAATTGGAAGATCCATACATCCTTATCTTTGACAAGAAGATCTCTGCGATGAAAGACCTTCTTCCAATCCTGGAAAAAGTAGTGCAGTCCGGCAAGCCACTTTTAATTATTGCCGAAGACATTGAAGGCGAAGCATTAGCTACTTTGGTAGTTAATAAACTTCGTGGATCGCTTAAAATCGCAGCTGTAAAAGCTCCTGGTTTCGGCGACAGAAGAAAAGCAATGCTTGAAGACATTGCTATCCTAACTGGAGGAACTGTGATCTCGGAAGAGCGCGGGTATAAATTAGAAAACGCTACTCTTGATTTCTTAGGCCAGGCTGCTACCGTAAGTATCGACAAAGACAATACTACTATTGTTGATGGAGCAGGTAAAGCAGACGATATCAAAGCCCGTGTAAACCAGATCAAATCTCAGATCGAAACCACTACATCCGATTACGATCGTGAAAAACTTCAGGAGCGTCTTGCTAAGTTAAGCGGTGGTGTTGCGGTTCTTTATATTGGTGCTGCATCCGAAGTAGAAATGAAAGAGAAAAAAGACCGGGTGGAGGATGCACTTCACGCAACCCGCGCTGCGGTTGAAGAAGGTATTGTTCCTGGTGGCGGCGTAGCATTGCTTAGAACACTTGACGCTATTGAAAAGCTAAAAGGTGCAAACGAAGACGAAGCGGTTGGTTTCCAAATCGTGAAAAAAGCACTTGAATCTCCATTAAGAACCATCTCTAACAATGCCGGTGTTGAAGGTGCTATTGTTGTACAGAAAGTTCTTGAAGGAAAAGCCGCTTTCGGTTACAACGCACGTACCGAAGTATATGAAGATCTAATTAAAGCAGGTGTGATTGATCCTACCAAAGTTACCAGAGCAGCGCTTCAAAATGCAGCTTCTGTAGCAGGACTGTTGCTAACTACTGAGGCAGTAATCTCAGACAAGCCTGAAGAAGACAAAGGCGGCCCGGCTATGCCGGATATGGGAGGAATGGGAGGCGGAATGCCCGGAATGATGTAAAATCGTTCAACCCATATATCTCAAACAGAATTAAAACCCTCGTTCATTTAGTTGAGCGAGGGTTTTTTATTGAGAGAATTCAGCGAAAAATCTCATATTCCATCTTTCTTTAAATTTTTACTTATTGTGAAGGTATAAGCAATTAATCCTGTGCCAGGTTTTATTTCCATACTGCTCGCATTTCAGATGGTTCAACCTTACCCCGTAGAACGGTATGATGTTTCTTCCGGGCTTTCCAGCAATATTGTGTATGATATTTATCAGGATATAGATGACTATATATGGATTGCAACTGAGAATGGGCTAAACCGCTTTGACGCACATGAATTTGAGATATTCCGGCATGATACGAGCGATAGTTTGTCCATTTCCAGCAATGTAGTTCGGACGATACTGGAAGACAATGACAGGAATGTATGGGTAGGCACGGCTAATGGATTAAACGTTTACAAGAGGGATGCGGATAAGTTCATTCGGTTTAGAGGAGTGCCAGGCTACGAGAAAGAAAGAGTTGATATCCAACATCTGTTTATTGGTGCAGAAGGAAATGTATGGTTTTCTCATCGAGGGCAGGGTATATGGAGGGTTGATGCGAAAGAGTTCACATTTCATCAGACAAAAAAGGGCTGGTATTACAACAATTACATGTCTTCGGATGCAAATCAAACCATTTGGTACCAGGGCCATGAAGAGAGGCATCGGGTACTCGGTCGATACAATCATCAAACACAGCAATTTGAAGTGTTTAAATGGCCGGGAGAAGCTTTTCCATTCAAATTACATGTAGGTCAGAAATCCGGAAAAATATGGCTTGATGAGGATCTGTCTGGCTTAATTGACAATATAGAGATTGCAAAAGTACCCGATTTACCGGGGGATAATGTGCCTTATCAGTTATTAGAAGATAGAATGGGCAGGTTGTGGATCGGGACAGTTAATTACGGAGTGTATATCTATCACCCTGAAACGGGAAATATCGATCACTTAAAACTTGCACCAAAAGAAGGTGCATTAAGTAATTACGTGCGCCGGTTATTTGAAGATAGATCAGGAAGGATCTGGATTGGAACAAGAGATGGCCTTTTTAAATACGATCCTCTTAAAAAACCATTTCAACATTTTGATCCGGCATCGGCACCTGGCTTTAAGGATCTGGAGTCGCTGGTTATGGGCATTAGCGAAAGGGAAGGAGAAGAAGGAATTTGGGCAGGTATTTTTTCAGAGGGGCTGTTTTATACCGATTCAGATGTATTCGAATTAATGCCTTTCCCGTTTGAAAATGACCCTGCACATAAAGGCCCGGCAAATCAAATATGGAGTATTTTTCATCACCAAAATCAACCAGGGTATTTATGGATTGGAACAAGTAATGGCTTGTACCAGTTTGACACGGTAAAAAAACAAAGTGTTCTTCTAACCTTGCCCCGCCGAGACTTCACCTCGCCGGTAGTCTTCTCTGTCATTAAAGCTGATGCGAATTCAGTATGGGCTGCAGGAGATGAAGATGTTTATCAGGTTAATACAGAGACAGGAAAAGTACTAAAAACAATCAGCCTGAAATTATATAATAATCTATCTACTGTTCAAAGTTTATATCTCAGTGATGTTGGCCTCTTTATTGGTACAGAAGGAGAAGGCCTGGTTCTATACAACACACAAACCGAAAAACTAAAACAATTACATACCATTTATTCAGGAATGGAGGAGCTCTCAGGAGCTGCAATCTGGACAATGATTGGTGGCAAAGACAATACCCTATGGTTAGGCACAAGCAACGGCCTGTACCAGCTTGAAACTGAAAAAATGGCACTGGATCATCATGCGGTTACACAATCAGAAACAGGCCTTATCATATATAGTATTCTTGTAGATGATGAGAACCGGCTTTGGCTGGGCACCAATCTGGGATTAGCCATGTATAACCCAGAGAACAGGGATGCTCGTTTTTACAAGTTTGAAGGACAGAAAGAAGATTATAATCGAAGATCTGCAGTGGCAGATAAAAACGGCCGGTTTTGGTTTGGGATGAATCATGGCCTTAGGTGGTTTTATCCTTCAGAAATAAATGTAAACCCAATCATTCCTAAGGTGCACATTACCAAGGCAGATGTGTTTAGCAGGCAGGCAGAAGCAGTAATAGATTTAAGAGAAAAAGAATTGCTTAAGCTAAATAGAGAGAAAAATACTTTTGAATTGCATTTTACTGCTTTGAATTACACTAACCCTAAGGAGAACCAATATCGGTATCGGCTTGATGGGTTAGATGAAGATTGGGTAGAAGCAGGGAACCTTAGATTTGCTCGTTATACTCAGGTTCCGCCCGGGCAATATGTATTTACTGTTCAGGCTTCGAACAATGATGGCATATGGAATACCGAAGGTGCTGCCTTATCTGTGTATGTGGCTCCTGAATTTTGGCAGACCACCTGGTTTAAAATTTTGATTGTTCTGATACTTGGGTTGGCCCTCTGGTTGCTGTACCGTTACCGTGTAAATAAATTAATTGAAATGGAGCGGTTGAGACTGCGTATTGCCAGTGATTTGCATGACGAGATTGGAAGCGGGTTGAGTGGAATTGCACTTAGCAGCGACTTGTTGAATCGTCAATTAAACCTGGAAGGGAAACCCTCAGATACTATTCAAAGAATAACTTCCAGTGCGCGAAGTTTAGCTAATTCACTGGAAGCTATTGTCTGGCTGATTGACCCTCAAAAAGACACGCTCGAAGAATTAGTGCTGAAACTAACATCTACTGCCAATGAACTATTGATTGATAAATCAGTGGAGTATCATATTGATATTGATGAGGGTAAAAAACAGCTGGTTCTTCCATCCGCATGCCGCAGGAACCTGTATTTATTAATTAAAGAAGCTATACACAACATTGCAAAGCACGCTGACGCACACATGGTTAGTATAAAGCTAAAGACAGGTAGAAAAGAGATGATCGTAGGAATCGAAGATGATGGGAAGGGATTTGATGTAACTACGATTTCACCAGGCAATGGATTGGAAACCATGAAAAGAAGGGCACAGGCACTAGGGTCTGCATGGTCATTACAATCTGAACCAGGGGCAGGCACTCAAATTAAATTGTCCGTAAAACTACCGTGAATGAGGTATTTCATTTTGCATGGATTGTTATTAATTAATGCATGTTTGTTGATGCAATAAGCACTATGAATAAGCCGCTTAACATATGGATTATTGAAGATGAGGAACTCTTGCGGGATTCCCTGGAGCAGTTAATCTCATCTACAGAAGGCCTCCAACTTGGGGTATCAGCTGGTTCAATGGAAGAAGCTCTTCAATCCCTTGTAGTAAGTCATGCTCCTGATGTGATTCTTTCTGACATAGGTCTGCCAGGTATGTCTGGAATCGAAGGGCTTACTGAAATAAAGAAGCAATGGCCGGATGTTGAGATCATCATGCTAACGGTGTATGAAGATGATGAACGAGTTTTAAATGCCATAAAAGCTGGTGCGAGCGGATATCTTCTAAAACGAACCCCGGCTCCAAAAATACTGGAATCCATACACGAGGTAGTGGATGGAGGGGCACCGATTACATCATCTATTGCCCGAAAAGTGCTGCGGATTATGAGCCAGGCTCCTTCGGAAGCATTAAACCCCCTAACAAAACGCGAGACAGAAATACTCCGTCTTTTAGTAGAGGGGCACACTCATGAGTCTATTTCAAAACGGTTATTTATCAGCCGTTTTACGGTGGGCACTCATGTAAAGAACATCTACAAAAAACTTCAGGTAACTAACCGAAGCACAGCAGTAGCTAAAGCCTTTCAGCAAGGGTTAGTTTGATATATGAAGCCTATGAGTTTTCACAGAGCTTAGCACTTTTTTCTTTGTCATTCCTGCAGAAGTTAAGTAACCTGCCCCCGTTTTACCGGGATTCTATCTCGATTTTCAGGATTGGCAGGATTTTGTTGTTGGTGTATTACCTTCACCTTTCTCACGTAATTGCTTTTTTATTCCCACTCTACGATCAGGGAGGGAGACGCATCCGTACCATTCTTTCCCGCGTCTTTACGAGGAGTCCGGTAATTATTTAAGACTGGGATATTTATCGACGAAGTAATCTCCTTATGACAACCCTAGTTTTAATGAGGAACAGGCAGGGTGAAGTCAGAAAAAAGTCATCCAGAAGGAGCCAGGGCGACTGATGGATCCACACAATTCTGATCCAGACCGTTCCTTGATTGGACGGACAGGCATCCTTTACCTCTTCGGGGCTTCAGGAAAAGTCCCCTCTTGGGAGGGGGGGGTTAGGGGTAGGTTCGGTAGTGGCAATACTCATGATCGGGCAGACCTGCCTATGCCGAATCCCGAATTCGTTTGGGACTAAAGTCCCTGTTTTGTTTATGGTCTTGGCACTATCCGGTACATAAACAAGTAAGGACTTCAGTCCGTCGCTCCTCATAAAATCCCAACATGAATTTTAGAATCCTATGGAAATCAAATCTCCCGAAAAAATACCAATAACACGGTATTGAAAGCCCCGCTTTTACGGATTATCTATATCTGCAAGTAATTCCACAATTCAAACTAAGGGAGTATCGGTATGAATAGGTTAAGCATCTCTGAATGGGTTAGTCAGAATCGTTCTAATCTAAACTGGAAACATTGTGTAGTATTCGCTCTATTAATTGCTGCACCAGGAATGCAAGAAGTACAGGCACAATTTGCAGGGGGCAACGGTACTCCGGAAGACCCATATCAAATCGAAACCTTTACCCAGTTAAATCGCATTCGAGATCATTTAGACTCTCACTTTATATTGTTATTTGATATTGATATGCAGGGTTCATGGATTCCTATTGGTACCGAAGAAGCACCTTTTACAGGTTCATTAAATGGAAATGGGAAGACAATAAAAGACCTTTCTATTTTCAACACAGATTTACTAGAAAATGTTGGGTTGTTTGGAAAAACCAATGGTGCTTCAATTACTAATCTTAATGTAACTCTTGATGAAATACGTGGTTTTCATGATAATGTAGGTGTCTTGGTAGGGTTTAGTGACAACTCTACAAACATCAGTTCTTGTAGGGTAAGTACTTCTTCTGATGGCGAGGGAAAGTTAGAAGGTTCTGATAATGCAGGAGGATTGGTTGGATTTCAAGCCAATGGCTCTACTATCACAAAATCCAGGGCGGAAATAAAAAGTATTTTCACTACAGCTTCGAATGCAGGGGGCCTGGTTGGTCGTAGTTCTTCATCGACAATAACAAACAGTTATTCCAATGTACGGGTTAAAGCGACAACAAATGTAGGAGGCTTGATTGGTTTTAGTGAGTCTTCAACAGTAACCAATAGCTACTCAGTAGGAAAAGTAATTGGTTTTAGTACTACAGGTGGTTTTATTGGAAAGGTAAGTGGGACAAATGCAAATGTGGCAAAGATCTCTAACAGTTATTCTGCATCCAAAGTTAAGGCAGATACAGATAATGGAGTCGGATTATTTCTGGGTGCTTTATTTGGTGATACCGGGGGGTTACTCTTAGAATCCACCTCTTTTTTAGATTTCAGCGGTTTACCTGGAATTGGCGAAACTAATACTAATAAAATCAAGGCTTACAGCGGTATTAATGCAACCTTGAACCGGTTAACCCAGGCAGAAATGCAGCAGCAAGCCTCATTCACAGGCTTCGATTTTATAGCGGTTTGGCAAATTAACGAAGGTTCCAGTTATCCTTTTCTCCGAGAAAATCCACAAACCCCGCCTCCGTTTGTTGAGATCATCCCGGAGTTTGCCGGAGGGGATGGTTCGCCCGGAAATCCATTCCAAATTGAGTTTCCTGAACAATTGGACAATATCAGGGATTACCCGGATTCCAGCTTTGTGCTGGTAGCAGATATCGACCTGGATACATTCCCTTTTAACCTGGGTGAAGGCTGGAATCCCGTTGGAATAGGCATAGGATTTCCTGCCATACCATTCACAGGCACTATTGACGGAGGCGGATATACCATTTCAAATCTTTATGTGAATACAACTTCAAACGGTGCCAGTCTGTTAGGTTTTACTGAGAATTGCTCGGTACAAAATTTGAATTTTGAATATGCAACAGTGATGGGAGCCCAGAGAACGGGGATACTTGCATCGCAATCCACGGGATGCGCTTTTGAAAACATTTCTGTTCGGGATCAAAGCTTCAATGCTCTTCCTAAAGCCGGCACTTTTTCAGCAAACGAAGTTGACTCATTAGACAATGTAGTTTCCGGAACCTTATACGTAGGGGGCTTAGTGGGCTATGTAATCAGCAGTACGTTCGATAGTGTTTTTGTAGAAGCCTCAGTCAGCAACTCCGGCACCGGAACCGGTGGTATTGCCGGCATCCTGTTGACTTCTTCAAGCATTACGAACAGCGCTTCTGCCGGCATAGTACAAAGCGAGGGCAATAGCACGGGAGGAATTGCCGGGGAAAACTTAACCTCATCATTAATCAGAAAGAGTTATTCAACATCCCAAATAGACGGAGGAAAACTATACTCCGGCGGGCTTGTCGGGAACAATAGCAATAGCGCAAGAATTGCTAATTCATACGCTTTAGGCTTTGTGAGTGGCAAACGAGACGTTGGGGGCCTGGTTGGCAGAAATAGAAATGCCGCCATAATTGATAGCAGCTACAGTGCAGGGCTGGTATCAGGAGATACAAATGCCGGAGGCTTAGCCGGTTCTAATAACAGCCAGGTGAACAACAGTTTCTGGAATACTCAAACTTCAGGCTTTGGTATTTCAGTGGGGGGAGCACCTTTCTCCGATGATGCTATGAAAGCACAAGATTCCCTGTCTACCCTGATCGATTTTACGAGCATTTGGACGATAACAGAAGGGTCAAGCTTTCCATATTTGCAATCGAATACCCCACTAACTCCACCCACATTAGATATTCCCCAGATATTTGCCGGAGGTACCGGAACGGCTGCAGATCCATATCAAATTTCTACTGTTTCTCATTTGAGCAGCGTCAGAAACTATCCGAATTCGAATTTTTCATTGCAAAATAACCTGAGCCTGGAGCCTTCAGATTATTCTGATGCAGAAGAAGGCTGGGTGCCCATTGGTTCGGAGTCTTTTCCATTCACCAAGACCTTTACAGGAAATGATTTTACGATTTCAAATCTGTTTATCAATCGCGGGATATCGGATAATGTTGGGTTTTTTGGGTATGTAGAAAATGGCATGATTTCCAACCTGAATCTTGCCAACGTAAATGTAACCGGAAATAACAAAGTTGGAGGGCTTGTTGGATACCAGAATGGTGCCGGTGTGGAGCATAGTACCGTTACAGGTTCTGTAACAGGGGAAAATGACCGGGTTGGCGGCCTTGTAGGTAACCAGGAAGGTGCCACTGTTACACATAGTACGTTTAACGGTTCTGTTACGGGAGATTTTTGGGTTGGCGGGCTCGTTGGTTTCCAGGGAGAGAACTCTTCAACAACAAATAGTTCTTCTGATGCGCTTGTGAATGGAACAGGTATTGTTGGAGGGTTGGTTGGCAATAGTGCTTCTTCCGGAATAGAGAAAAGTTTTTCGACATCGGAAGTGCATGCAACCGGAGATGATGCCGGGGGCCTAGTTGGCATTAATTCAGCATCAACTATTACCGAGTCATATTATGCAGGGGAAGGAGTATTTGGAGATACCAATATAGGAGGCCTGGCAGGAGAGAATACGTCTTCTTCAGCTATAAGCAACAGTTACAGTATCGGGGAAGTAGAGGGAACTTCCCATGTTGGGGGCTTTGTGGGGCTGAACAGTTCTTCGAACCTAACCGATAATTATAGTGCAGGGTTGGTTACAGGTATCGACAATGTAGGTGGTTTTCTGGGAGAGATATCAGGAATTGCTTCGGAAAGTGTATTTTGGAACACTCAAACCTCAGGGCAGGGAGCCAGCCCCGGTACAGCTTCGGTAGGTTTAACCAATACGCAGGCAAAACAGCAAGCATCTTATACAGGTTTCGATTTTGCGGCTACTTGGGGAATTGATGAAGGTTCAGGTTACCCGTTCTTGTTAAATGTAGTACAAAACCCGGGCCCGGTACTGGATATTCCTGAATTTTTTGCCGGAGGTTCGGGTACAGAATCAGACCCATACTTAGTAAGCACCCCCGGGCATTTAAACAATGTGAAAAGGTATCTGGCCAGTTCATACCGTCAGGTTTCGGATATAGATATGAATGTTCAACCTTATAATATTAATGAAGGATGGTACCCCATTGGCAGCGGAGATTCCTTCGGGAATTCGTTTGTCAGGTTTGAAGGCGAATTTGACGGAGACGGTTATTCCATCAAATATCTGTTTATTAACCGCCCAACTGCCAACAATGCAGGTTTATTTGGTTGGACTGAAGCCGCTTCTATCACGAATGTGCATCTTCAGGAAGCAAATGTAACAGGCAAAGTATATACCGGTGCACTTGTTGGGAGGTTTTCAAACTCCATGATCGATTCCAGTTCATCGTCGGGCGATATAAACGGAACCGTACGTGTAGGCGGATTGATAGGAAGTAACGAAACATCAGATATATCCAGAAGTTCATCAAAAGCAGATGTGCGTGCGTCCGGTAGCTACGCCGGTGGATTAGTCGGCCGCCATGATGATGGAATGATTTCCGAGTCCTACTCAACAGGAGAGGTTAATGGCAATGATTGGGTTGGAGGATTAATAGGTTTTATGGCTGGCGGGTCTGTCTCCAACAGCTACAGCACTTCTTCTGTAACCGGTGATGCGACAGTTGGCGGCTTTATTGGAAACAATTCCACAAATGGCACCATCGAAAATGTATATAGTTCAGGATTAGTAACGGGGAATACATCTGTGGGAGGGTTAACAGGCCTTGATACAGGAACATTAACCGGAGGCTGGTGGAATACCGAAAGTTCCGGACAGGCAGCTTCTGCAAGCGGAACCGGACTCACCGATGCAATGACAAAAATGCAAGCTTCATTCACTGGCTTCGACTTTACCAATACATGGGCTATTACCGAAACGGAGACCTTTCCGTTTTTACAGCAAAATATCCAAAGTCCGGGGCCGGGTATTCCAGTTGTGCTTCCGGATACGGTGCTGCTTTCATCTCCTTCAGATGATTCTTTACGCACTCCCATCAATTTAACGTTGGCATGGGGAAGCACCCCTGATGCAATCAGCTATCATATCCAGGTTTCGTCGAATATGGAATTCACTTCCATTATCGCACAAAATGAAGATGCTGCAGGGTTAACCTTTGAGCTGAGCAATCTTGAAAATCTGGCGACGTACTACTGGAGAGTGAGAGCTGAAAACGAGTTTGGGTTTGGGGAATGGTCTGCTGTATGGTCGTTTACAACCACCGGACTTCCTCCGGCACGAGTTGTTCTGAATTCCCCCACCGACAGCCTTGAAGGAGTAGCAGGCGAACCTACATTAGCCTGGAACAGTGCGGAAACAGCCATAAGTTACTCTTTACAGGTATCTGCTTCGGAGGAATTCACTGCCCCGGTAATTGATGAAGAAAACCTGGCCGACACGAGTCTTATGGTGGTTGGCCTTGAGGGTTTAACAACGTATTACTGGAGAGTAAGGGCGGGTAATGAGTTTGGCAATGGAGATTGGTCAGAAATCTGGCAATTCACAACCATGACTTTGGTATCTAATGAAGATGAATCGGGGATCCCGGAAAAATTTAGTCTTTCTCAAAACTATCCTAACCCGTTTAATCCATCAACAAACATCAGATTTGAGCTGCCAAAAGCCGGGCTGGTAACTCTTGAAGTCTTTAACATGCTGGGGCAAAAAGTTGCCACAATAGTGAATGAGCAGTTTGTGGCAGGTACACATACGGTTCGTTTTGATGGGAGTAACTTATCCAGCGGCGTTTACATTTACCGCGTACATACAAGTGGTAAAAGTATCGCTAAAAAACTGACGTTGATTAAATAAACCGGATTCAATGTCAGAAAGTATCCAAGAAGATATAAACCCTCGTTCATTTAGTTGAGCGAGGGTTTTTTGTAAAAGAAATTTTCATCATTGCTTTCAATTGGGAGAAAGCTAATCTTCTGAATCTAATATCCACGAACTACCACAATGAAAAAACTCTTTCTACTTTTACTTATCCCATTTTTAGCTTGTGTTCGGCCTCAGCAAAAAACCACGTTGGATACAAATCAGCTAATTGCAGATCTAAAGGTAATCTCCTCAGACGAAATGGGTGGCCGCAGAACCGGGACAGAAGGGAATGCAAAAGCTCGCGCTTATCTTGTAGAACGATTTGAAGAGGAAGGAGCAAAGCCATTTCAAAACTCTTTTACGCATGAGTTCAGTTTTACAAGTCGAAGAACTCAGGAGGAGATGCAAGGAGTTAATGTGGTTGCCCAGATTGACGGTAAATCAGATTCTGTGATTGTAATCACAGCTCACTACGATCACTTAGGTATTCGCGATTCTTTGATATTTAACGGGGCAGATGATGATGCTTCCGGAACGGCAGCACTATTAGCATTAGCAGATTATTTTGTGAAAGAACAACCCAATCATACGTTACTTTTTGCTGCTTTTGATGCAGAAGAAATGGGCTTGCAAGGAGCAAGAGCATTTGTTGAAGATTCTGTATTAATGGAAAAAGTAGTGCTTAATATTAATATGGACATGATTAGCAATAACGACAAGAATGAGCTATATGCGGCGGGGACCTATCATTATCCGAATACCAAACCTGTGCTCGAGTCTATAGAAACCGGAGAGATCAATTTACTATTTGGGCATGATACTCCTGATCTGGGTTATAACGACTGGACGAACGCTTCAGATCACGGTGCTTTCCATGCTAAGGGAATCCCGTTCGTTTATTTCGGAGTAGAAGACCATGAACATTATCATAAACACACAGACGATTTTGAAACAATTCCACAAGAGTTCTACAAAGCCAGTGTGCAAACCATATTAAATGCCATTCTGGCTTTTGATAGGTAAAAAGCCCTTTTCTTTTATAAAAGATTCTGTCGGCCTGTTAAATTAGAAGGTTAAATTTTTTAGTAGAAATTTGTAACTATAATAGTGTATTATTATACTAATACAGTAATTATAACTAACACTTGATAATGATTTCTATTCAAAACCTTTCATTTCAGTATAAAAAAGGAAAACCACTTTTATCTGAAGTGGATCTTGATCTGCAAAAGGGCAAAATATATGGGCTGTTTGGGCTTAATGGAGTAGGAAAAACAACGTTACTAAATAACATAGCAGGAACTCTTTTCCCAAAATCAGGGACTTGTTTTTTAGACGGTGAAAATACCCGGTTCCGAAATCCTGAAGTAATGAACAGGCTGTTTATTGTTCCTGAGCAATTCGATCTTCCCAAACTAACGGGGGAGAAGTACATAGAACTATATCAACTGTTTTATCCCAATTTTGATATGGAGGTAATGAGCCAGGTTCTTGATGGGTTCGACATTGATGCATCAAAAAAGCTTCCTGAATTATCTTATGGCCAAAGAAAAAAGTTTTTGATTGCTTTTGCCATCTCTACTCAGGCCGAGCTTTTGATTTTTGATGAGCCTACTAACGGGCTCGATATTCCTTCAAAAAGCCAATTCAGGAAAATTGTGTCTTCATTAGATGTAGAAGCAAGATGTATTCTCATATCCACTCATCAGGTGCGCGATTTGGGTGCTATGATTGATCATGTAATTGTTCTGAAAAATGAGCGCATCGTATTTAACCAAAACCTGGATAACATTTCACAGCATTTATCAATAAAAAAGATAGAGCAGGGTTCTTCGGTTAGCTATATCTACGGAGAAGAAATGCTGGGCGGGATACACGCTATTATACCATCAGCCCAAAATGAAGGTTCAAAGATGGACCTGGAGCTTCTTTTTAACGGAATAATTCAAAAAACAGAAGAAATTAATAAACAATTTGAGGTGAAATCATGAATGAGAGTATATCTGCCGGCTTTTCTATGAACCGGTTAATACAACTATGTAGCCGGTATTTTGCAATAAAAAAGAATATGATCTTGCTTGGCGGCTTGGCGGTTTTTGGCCTTATAGCAATACTATATTTCCTGCTGGTGATTTTCGGACTTCTTCCATTAAGGCAAAGCGGTGTATTTGGTATGATGGATCTGGTTTTTACTGTTCTTAGCTATGCCGGTTATGCTTTTACCAGTACGATGTTTAATGAAGTTAATACAAATAGTACAGCAACTCACTTTTTAACCTTACCGGCCAGCTCTATCGAGAAGCTACTCTCGGCCTGGGTTGTGTCTTATGTTTGTTATACCATAGTGTTCATCTTTTCTTTGTATATAATAAGCTTGATTTTGGGGGTGGGTAACAATTTCATTTTTTCAGAAGAGATTATAAACAGATTATTAGCCTACACAATATTGCAATCCATTTTTTTATTTGGTGCTGTGTACTTTAAGGCAAATAATTTCTTAAGTACTATAGTAGCACTTCTGGCTTTTGCAGTTATGGCTAGCCTTATTGTGCTTGCACTGGACTATGTGGGTTTCAGTAAAAACGGGTGGGTGCTTTCTAAGTTTGTAAAGGGAGATTCAACAGCAGCCTTATTTAAGAGTGTAATTCTCACTACAACAGTCTCGGCATTTTTTATTTGGCTGTCATTATCAAGATTAAAAAAACGACAATTGGCCTGATGGAGTTTTCAGAAAATAAGCCCATTTATAAACAAATTGTTGAGCACTTTTTTAGCCGGATTCTTAGCAAAACCTGGACAGATGGGGAGCGTGTGCCTTCGGTTAGGGAAATAGCTGTATTGCTTGAAGTAAACCCCAATACAGCGATGAGGGCTTTTCATGAATTGCAAGAACTGGATATTCTTTATAATAAAAGAGGAGTAGGCTACTTTGTTTCTGAAAAAGCTCACAAAAAAGTGAAGGAGATCAAGCGTAAAGAATTTATCGAAGTTAAACTCCCGTCTTTATTTAAAGACATGGATCAGTTAGATATTTCTTTTGATGAGTTAAAAGAGCTGCGCAAATGATTTGCTAATCAATAATGGAATAACCGTAGCTGATCTCAGAGCCTTTTTCCAGTGCTTTAGAAACAGAGCAGTACTTGGTGATAGATAACTCCAGGGCCCGTTCTACTTTTTTAGGGTTTAAATCACCAGAGAACTTGAAATGAAGATGGATAGTTCTGAATTCTGAATAACCCGCATCCAGCTTTTGTTTATCACCATCCACTTCTACCGTAAGTGTTTTTAAATTCTGTTTTTGTTTTTCCAGTATAGAGATCACATCGATTGCACTGCATCCACCTATACCGGCAAGCAGCAACTGCATCGGGCTCATTCCACCTTCCAGTCCTCCAATTTCGGTTTTTCCATCCATGCGGATTTTTCCGCCTTCTTCATTTCCCGCCTCCATATGGAAACCTTTTTGCAGCCAGTTTACGGTAATGTTCATTAGTAACGTACTTTATGTTTATTTCGATTTGAGCCTAAAAGTAACGAACCTCTACTCTAATTTCCTTGCTTAATTATTTAACCCGGTGCATCGTAAATACTTCGGTTTTTACCTCATTTCCCTGCCTTAGTCGAAGTCGGATTTCCATTAAATCATCCGATTTTTTCTCGAAGATTAATCCCTTCATTTCAATTTTAACAGGCGAGAAATTGATCATCTCAAAAGAAGTCATATCATTTTTTTCTTCCCAACCTTTTAAATCAGGATGAAAATGTTTGAGTTTAATCCCGGTTTCATCCAGCAGTAAGAATTCATAGAAAACAACTTTCCCGTCTTTAATATGTCGATACATGCCCATCATGGTTCCATTAGCAGGTACCGACCATGTTTCTTCCGAAGTACCTCCAAACCCATCGCCCTTCCATGAACCAACAAGCCATTTGTAATCTTCGATGTTAAAAACCTTTCCATTTTTGCTAATGAAGCCAGAATTATTAATATGGGTAGGAACTGAATAGAAGAGCGAGCTGCTCCAAAAAAGACTTAGAATGATAAAAAATACTTTCATGATCTGATTTTGATTAATGTTCATAAATATGACAACTGATAGAATAAAAGCGAGACATTTTGATATTTCAGGAATGATTTGTGATGTTCGATCATTAATGTATTTAATTACTAACACAAAAGAATATTGAATTCATGAACCATACAGCTTTAATCACCGGGGCATCCAGCGGGATTGGAAAAGACCTGGCAAACATTCACGCCGAGAAAGGGAACGACGTAGTTATTGTAGCAAGACGCGAAGACCAGCTTATACAGCTTAAAGAAGAGCTTGAGCAAAAACATAAAGTTCAGGTAAAAATTATCGTAAAAGATTTAATTGCCGAAAATGCATGCAAAGAAATTTATGATGAGCTTAATGCTGAAGGAGTTGAAATCGAATTCCTGATAAATAATGCCGGATTTGGAGGACATGGATATTTTCATGAACAAGATTGGACTTTCCAAAACAATATGATGGAGTTGAACATGACAGCACTCACAGAATTATGCCGTTTATTCTTGCCTGGAATGGTAGAACGGAATAATGGAAAGATCTTGAATGTGGCCAGTACAGCGGGATTTGTACCCGGGCCCTTACAGGCAGTGTATTATGCTACCAAAGCGTATGTGGTTTCATTAAGCCAGGGAATAGCCGGCGAGTTAATGGATACCAATGTAACAGTAACAGCACTTTGCCCGGGAGCAGTACGCACTGAGTTTGCAGAGCAGGCCGATCTGGAAGACACAGATTTATTCGAAAAAGCTGCCACTTCAAGGTCGGTAGCAGAAGTAGGCTACAAAGCCATGATGAAAGGAAAGCTGATTGCTATTAATGAACTGGGATTAAGCATCCAGTTGCAGTATCTGATTCCATTCCTTCCAAGAAAAATAGTACTAGGTATGATTAAGAAGATGCAGAGTAAGTAATTAAAAGAGATTCACTCTGCATGTAGGCCAAACTGTTAAATGGCTCCGGATTATACTTTGTAAAGAGGTGAAAAGCTCTATTTAACTAACATTGTTTCAGGAAAAGCAGCAACCCACCCAAACCAAAAAGCCCGGTGGTAAGGAAGGCGTTTTAGGGTTTCTCCGGATGTTGAGGCCAAAGCGCTTTCAGTAAGTGTCCATTTTTTTCCGGATTGGTCAGTTACTGTGTTATTTCCATCAAAAGATTTGAACGAATGATTTCCTCGTTCATATACCCGGTTGCCGCCTGTCTCATCAGTAAACACAACAAATTTGGTATCGCCCAATTTATTTTCATATACAGGTTTTTTTTTCAGGAATTTAGCAGCGATAGCTAACTGTTTATCCGGCTCGTTTTTAAACCGAAGGGCTAATACCTCATCTTTGTTGTTCAATCGCTGGTCGTTAAAAGGGGTGTTAAACATCAAACGATCGGTAGCGAAGTAACTGCGATATGCAGCACCCTCGCTATAATCTCGTACGTGCCCGGTATCTAAAGAAAGTACTTTAGTTTTTGGGTGACGTTTTTTCCATTCGCCCCATGTGGTGGTAACTACACTTAGATGTTCTAGCTGAATACCTTTGCCAACCAGCGGCCCAATTACCGGTGTACCCTGCATGGTATTCCACAATGATTGAGTGGCCTTGTCGTACATGAGTTTGTTAGAGCGATACAGGAATCCGCTTGTTCCAATTTCATGGTTGGTTCCATTATACTCTGTTTTAAACAAAATCACTGTTCCGCAAAGTGTGCAATATACTCCCGCCAGTTGTTCACCACCTACTTCATCCACAAACATTTCATGCCAGGCAAGTATGCGTTTTGGGTAAGCACGTACATCACCGTTTACTTCAATACCGAATACTACGTGGTTGTTTTCCAGATAATCGGCGGCTTTGGCAGGTATCATTTTGGGGTTTCGGAGAGGGGGAATTCCATCTTGTTTCACGCCTCCCCAACGAACCTCATCCAGGCGAATGGTGCGTTGCTCCTGGTGTCCTTCAAAGTAATGGAAGAATTTATCATCAATTAGTTTGTATAGGCTAGCTTTGAATGTATGGTAATCGGGAGTTAGTTTTTCTTCTGATTTCCAAAGCCATCCAAACAGATCATTCAGATTATTGAAATCATCAACATTGGTGTGTGTTTTTAGCAACCGAATTAGTTCAGGAGCAACATTTCGATTTCGGATGAGGGCAAGGGTCTCAATCGCCATAATTGCATAGCCATCTTGCCACTTTTTGTCGATGGTTTTCAGAGCATTTTCAGTAACTGCTGCATCGTTTGATGTTAAAAGAGAAAGAAAAAGATCGGAAGCCACTTGTTCCTGTGCTGATATAGTAGTATTAAACACAGCCATCAGTAGTAACAGTAAAAAAATTCGGGATTTCATAGGTTTGGAATTTAAAGCTTTATCTAAAATGTGGAGTCTGGTTTATACCCGCATCACAATTTTGTAACATTTAAATAGGTTTTTCTTGTGTCCTTTTGGTCACTCAAAAAGACAATAAAAAACCGGTTCTGTACTTTTATAAGCCCAATCTGATAAAAATACACCTAATGATTATATTCTAATCCGAAATCAAAATGACCTTAATGAAGCACGCAATTTTTTTCATACTATTTATCCTCCTGGTTCCTGAATTAGCAATGGCTCAGTTTTTTGGGCGGTCTCCTGAATTCACCCGGCAAGATACACTTCGCGGAACAATAACCCCGGAACGCTCTTGGTGGGATGTAACCTACTATCATTTGGAAATGGAGGTGAATTTTGAGGACAGTACTTTTGTAGGAACCAACACGATTCAGTACCGGGTTGATTCGCTTACAACCAATATTATGCAGATTGATCTGCAGGAACCAATGGCCATTACTAAAGCGGAACAGAATGGAAGAGCATTGGAAGTAGAAAGAGAAGGAAATGTATTTTTCATTGAGACGGTGGCTGGACAGCAAATAGGGGATATCAACGAAGTGAAGGTTCATTTTTCCGGGAGACCTAAAGAAGCGGTTCGTGCTCCCTGGGATGGAGGTATTACCTGGGCCAGAGATGAAAACGGAAATCCGTTTGTGGCTTCTGCCAATCAGGGAATAGGAGCAAGTATTTGGTGGCCGAATAAAGATCATGCATACGATGAACCCGACAGTATGCTCATGAGTATCACCGTTCCGGATGATTTAATGAATGTCTCGAACGGGCGGTTGAGAGAAGAAGCTAATAATAGAGATGGAACCAAAACCTGGCATTGGTTTGTAAGCAATCCCATCAACAACTACGGGGTAAATATTAATATTGGGGATTACACGCATTTCGAAGAAGAGTATAAAGGTGAAAACGGTACGCTCGATATGGATTACTACGTGCTCAGCTATAATCTGGAAAAAGCAATGGATCAATTTAAGGATGCCCCGCGAACTATCGAAGCATTTGAGCATTGGTTTGGCCCTTATCCGTTTTATGAAGACAGCTATAAACTGGTGGAAGCTCCGTATCTGGGAATGGAGCACCAAAGCTCGGTAACCTACGGAAACAAATACCTGAATGGCTATTTGGGAAGAGATTTGAGTAGTACAGGCTGGGGGCTGAATTTCGATTTTATTATCGTTCACGAAACCGGCCATGAATGGTTTGCTAACAACATAACCTATAAAGATGCAGCCGATATGTGGATTCACGAAAGTTTTACAAACTACTCAGAGAGCCTGTTTCTTGAATACCATTTCGGGAAAAAAGCCGGATATGAATATGTGATTGGGACGCGCTTAGCCATTCAAAACGATCGGCCTGTTATTGGCATTTATAATGTGAATTATGAGGGTTCTTCCGATATGTACTACAAAGGGGGAAACATGCTTCACACCATCCGTCAGATTATAGATAGCGATGAAAAGTGGAGAGAGATTTTGCGGGGTTTGAACAAGGAGTTCTATCATCAAACTGTAACCACTGGGCAGGTTGAATCTTATATGATTGAGAAATCCGGTAAGGATCTTTCTAAAGTGTTCGATCAGTATTTGCGTGACTATCGTATTCCGGTTTTGGAATATTATTTCAGAGAAAATAAACTTGTGTATCGTTGGAATAATGCGGTGAATGGATTCAATATGCCGGTTAAAGTATATCTGGATGGAGAAGTGGTGGAAATACAACCACTCACACGTTGGCAGGCAATGGATAGTTCAGCCAAAACTATGGAAACGGATATCAACTACTATGTTGGCTCAATGAAAGTACAACAATAGCAGTTTTAGGAAGGATTAATACAACTACGATGGATCTGCACAATAATAAATAATGTTCTTGCTTGAACTACTTTACTTCATCAGGTCTTTATAAATTAGCTCTTACTGCAAGAAAGAGATTTCTGCCCGGGGCAGCAATGCCCGAGGAATACATTCTGTACCTTAAATCAGTAATGTTATCAATTCCGGCACTGATCATAAATATCGGAGTGATTTGATACGCTGAATTCAGATTGATTGTAACCCAGGATGGAGAGTAGGGATCACCATTTTCATCAATAGCATACAAATGATCTTTGCTACGCTCTGATGGAGCCAATTCAGAATTGGAAAGCCTTGCGTTGTATTCTGCATACAAGTCAATTTCAAAGCCTGTGGCCGAATAAGTAAGATGAGTTTCCCCAAAAGTTGGTGCTGCATGCCGAAGTGGAACTGTAGTTCCATCTTGCAGTTCTTCTTCTCCTTTTTGGATATTGATCCGGGTAGTTAGCTGGAAACCTGAAGGCAGTTCCAATCTTGCCCCGGCTTGTATTCCATACACACGCGCATGTGCTGAATTTTGGATGGCTTGTACCTGGCTTAATTGTCCATCGTACATAATGCTGTCTTGCCCGTTGATGGTGAAATCTCTGCGAATGAGTGCATCAGTCAAAATTGTGTAGTATCCTGTGAAATCCACTTTCAGGGCTTCTCCGAATAATTTCCTGATTCCCACATCAATATTATAGGCATACTCAGGTTTAAGGTCGGGGTTGGGAACAATCACAGAGCCCGGTTCGGAGTCAAATACTTTGGCAGCGTCATCTATATTGGGTGCACGGTATCCACTTGAAATGTTAGTATTAAACTGAAGTGTTTGATCTAAGTTATAAACCAATCCAATACTACCTGTAACAGCACCCTCATTAATGTTTATACTGTTAAAAGCTACAGGGTAGTATGTGGGGTCAAATTCAGCATCCAAAAAGAAATGACTGTACCGTAAACCACTTTGAAGATTGAGATGGCTACTAATTTTAAATTGATGACTTAAATAAGCAGAATAAGAATTCCAATCTGAACCATCAGGATAGCGGGTAGAAGCCGGGTTTGTATTGTCGGTGATGATATTTCTGGTAAAGCCAAAAGATGAAATGTGATTTAACACGATTTCACCTCCATAAAAAAAATTATGTTTTGCCCCGGATTCTTTTTCCAAATCAAGATTAAAAGTAAGTACATCTACATTTTCTTGTCTTGATATGAGATTGCTGTTTTGAAATCTCCGTGTATTTCGGCTTTCTCTGAAGTATTGATTTGAAAAAGTGAAATTGGCCTGATCGAAAAATTTATTTTCCGCTTTCTTTAATACCTGAAGGTTTGCCATTCTCCAAACTTGAGGCCCATAGTACCAGGCTGCATATCTGGGTTCATTATTTGATGAAAGAATTAAGCGATCGTACCGATCTAAATCCGATGATTCTGAATAGTGAAACCCAAAGTTAATGTCCCAGTCTTTGGTGGGTTGATAACGAAACTTTTGCATCAGATTTAACTGGTTAAAGCTTGTTGGGCTTAAAATTCTTGGATCTTTAGCACGATATGCGCTGTCTGCTGCATTCACCTGGGCAACATTGAAAGTATCTAAGTATTCATCGGGTCCGTTTGATCCGATCCTTAAATCGCCAAAATCGGCATACGTTATGCTTGAAACAGAAGCGAAGTTTTTCCATCCGAGATTGAAATCAACATGGGCAGTTCGTTCGTTATTTGCAGATGAAGTTCTAAGCGTGGAATTGCCGCGTATAAAAATTTTATTGCTGGTAGAAAAAACCGGGCTCAGTGTATAAAAACTCATAACACCGCCAATTGCATCGCTGCCATAAATAACTGATCCCGGACCAAAAATAATTTCGGTATTTTGGGTAGCAAAAGGATCGAGTGAAATTACATTGTGTACGTTCCCACTTCTGAATATGGCAGTATTCATTCGTACCCCATCAACGGCTATTAAAACCCGGTTGGTTGCAAAACCCCGGATCATTGGGCTACCACCACCAAGCTGGCTTTTCTGGATAAAAACTTCGCCCGAAACGGTTAACAAATCGGCGGCTGTTTGCGGGTTCTGCAGCCGTACGCTATTTGGTTTAACGGAAGTAACTTTAAGTGGAACTTCTCTGGTTTCTTGCTGCCATCGGGTGGCAGAAACTACTACTTCGTTTAAAGCAAGTTGGGAAGGGATAAGTCGTACAATGAATCCCTTTCTTTTTATTGCTTCAAAACTCATGGTTCTGGTTCTGTAACCCACTGTTCTAATTTCGATACTTTTGGAATTTTCGAATATCGAAATATCAGTTTCTCCTACCGTATTGGTAATGGAGTAACGATTTATTTTCGCATCATAAAAGCTTACATAAGCAATTGGGGCACTGGTAACGTCATCGACCACCGTTACAATTTGAGCTTGTGCGAAAAAACTAATCCCTGTAAATAAACTAAATAGTAGCAGTTCTCTCATTAAGGTATCTGCAAATGAAATAATAAAGTTATGGCGTATATAATCGATTCAACTCAAAAAAATTGTGCGAAAATACATCTTTTTGGAATAAGACGGGTGGCTTTGCTACTGGTTTTGTAAAAAGGTTTAATTATTGTGGAAAAGAGATTTATGAGTTCCGTCACAAAATTGAGGGCGATTGGAATGCTTGCAGTTACACATAGCATATGTTTTCGATTCATCAACCCGGAAAACAACAGGAACAATGCCTGTTCCTTTGTGGGAACCATCGCACCATGGTTGGTTTTCTGATCTTCCACAGGCACACCAGGCATAGTTTTTATCTGTTTCTAATTCTATAAGTACAGGTTTACTATCATAAATTTTCGGGTCAGCCATTAGTTTGTCTCTAATTCAAGAAAGGTTAAATGTGGTTTATTAATAACTCATTTCAACAATTTTTTCAACTACTTCAGGAGTAATGGATTGGCGTTCGCCCAATTCTTGCCATCCACGCTCTTCGAAACGTTGTTTTATAATTTTAGCAGTTCCCTCATAATCATTTGTATAATCAGAAAGCCTGGTATCGATTTCTAATGAATGAAAATATTCTTCTGTTTTTTCGATAGCTTTTTTTGCTTTTTCTTCGATCGAACCCTCAATAATCCCCCACACACGTTCACCATACTGAGCTAATTTTTCCATTTTATCTTCCAAATTAAATCGTAAATGACTGGGATGGATGATTGCCAGGGTTCTGGCATGGTCAATTCCGTATAAAGCTGTTAATTCATGAGCTATCATATGTGTTGACCAATCATTTGGGGTGCCAACACGAAGCAGCCCATTTAATGCCATAGTGCAACTCCACATAAAATCAGATGCCGCTTCATAATTGCCCGGATCTTTCATGATTTTAGGAGCTGTTTCTATCAGGGTTTGCATTACACTTTCTGCTATTCTGTCTTGCAGGCGGGCAGCTACCGGATAGGTCATATACTGTTCAATAACGTGAGAAAAAGAGTCAACCAATCCATTGGCAATTTGCCGTTTCGGGATTGATTGTATTACCTGAGGATCAAGCATGGAAAATTGCGGAAATAACCCAGGGCCTCCCATTACTCTTTTTTCTTTAGTTTCTGCTCTTGTTATAACGGCTCCGGAATTCATTTCAGATCCGGTAGCAGGAAGAGTAAGCACTGTTCCGAAAGGCAGCCCTTTGTACGTTCTAATTCCTTTTGCAAGTAAATCCCATGGTTCATCTCCTGCATAAGTAGCAGCTCCCGAAAGGAACTTTACACCATCAATCACAGATCCGCCCCCAACGGCTAGAATGAAATCTACTTCGTCATCTTTGATAATTTTCAATGCTTTTAACAATACTTCATATTCAGGATTTGCAGACACTCCGCCAAATTCCGTTACTTTGTATTCTTTCAAAGCGGCCATAACCTGCTCATATATCCCGTTTCTCTTGATGCTTCCCCCGCCATATACCATTAAAACTTTAGCTCCGTCGGGAATTTCGGATGAGAGTTTAGAAATTTGATTTTTACCAAAAATGATCTTTGTTGGGTTCTGAAATTCAAAATTTAACATGTAAAAAAAGTGTTAATTTATTTTTGTTGATGATATTACTGAATGTTAAATGAATATTCGCAGTAAAAAATTCATTCAGCATCAATTTTGTCTTTTATTACACTAATCATTAACGTTGAATGCATATATTAAAGCGTACTCAACTAAGTCAACCAATGCAGTTTAAAAACAAACTTACTTTTTCTTTTGCTGAAAATGGATTCATTTTTCTGTTACTGATCACATTTATTTCCTGCAAGGGCTCAGAGCAAATAAGCACTACCAATAAAAACCAACCAGATACTAATCTAAACGAATTGGAAGAGTTGTATTGGGCTAAGATCGATAGCTCAAAAATGAACTTTACAAAGGCCGATGTTGAATTTATGACTGGTATGATTGGCCATCACGCGCAGGCTCTCATTATGTCTGATCTTGCACCAAAAAATGGAGCCAGTCCGGCAGTGCAAACACTGGCGGCGCGTATCATTAATGCTCAGAAAGATGAAATTGCAACCATGCAAACCTGGTTAAGGGATCGCGGCCAACCTGTTCCTGAAGTACATATCGAAGGGTTAAATTTGATGATTCACGGAATGGAAGGCGGTCATGGCGGACATATGGATCATTCAAATATGCCCGGAATGCTCACACAAAACCAGTTGGTAGAACTCAGCGAGGCTAAAGGCAAAGAATTTGATCGATTGTTTTTGACTTATATGATTCAGCATCATCAAGGTGCTATAACAATGGTTCAGAAACTAATAAATACAGATGGCGCTGTTCAAGATGAACAGGCTTTTCGGTTATCTACAGATATAAACGTAGATCAAATAACAGAAATTGAAAGAATGAAACTGATGCTCAGCCAACTGGGTGAGTCTCAGTGAACTTAAAAAGCTTCAATAATTAACTTCGATTAAAATTAACCCAGTAAAAACTTACACTATGAAAAAAAATCACATTGCACAAAAAGGAAAGGCAGGAAGCGTTTGGACGCTTTTAGCCGTAGCAGTTTTATTTGTTACCTATTCCTGTTCTTCCTCAGAGCCTATGGTGGATGCATCGTATGACGCGCCTATGGTAAAATCATTGGATAATGTTTCTGCTCCAAGCCCGGATCCGAGAGTAGGCTTAGGTTCAGGTTTATTCGATGCCGAAGAAGCGATATGGAACCTTGAAAAACTTTCAAGTACTCCACCACCTAAAGACTTTTTAGGAGTAACAAATTCTGATCTTGCTTTCAAAGGCAAGTACGCGATACAGGGTAATTACAATGGGGTGTTGGTTTGGGATATTTCTGATCCTGTAAATCCTGTTTTGGTTAAAGAGTATCTATGCCCTGCTTCGCAGAGTGATGTTTCGGTATATGGCAACCTTCTTTTTGTTTCCGGTGAAGGTTTTAGCGGCCGTTTGGATTGCGGCACCGAAGGAGTTCAAACAGCAGTTAGTGAGGATCGGCTAAGAGGTATCCGTATTTTCGATATCACTGATATTGAAAACCCTGAATACATTTCCAATGTTCAGACTTGTCGGGGATCGCACACACATTCTGTATTAAAAGATCCTGAAGATGATGAAAATGTATATGTATATGTTTCAGGTTCTGCCCCTGTACGCCCAAATGAAGAACTACCCGGATGTTCAAACGCATCTCCCGATGATGATCCGAATTCTGCATTATTTAGAATAGAAGTAATTAAGGTACCACTTGCTAATCCGCAAGCTGCGGCTATAGTAAGTTCTCCAAGAATTTTCGAAGACCTAGAAGAGCCGCCAACTCATGGATTGGCTCCTGCAGAAAAAGAAGCCCTTATGAAAGCTAAAGCAGAAGGTAAGTTTATTTTTGAATTTGGTGGTATTGAGCGTGCTATGTCTGATGGGTTTGCACAAAGAATGCTGAACGTAATTATTGAAGAAAGAGGTGGTACAGCAGGCGAGCCAACAGCAGCAGATACAACTGCATTAAGAGAAAGAGCTACAGCTTTAATAAATCAAATGTTTGGCGGCGGTGGAGATTCCAATCGCAAGGGTCCGAACCAATGTCATGATATTACACTATACCCGGAGATTGGTTTAGCAGGTGGTGCTTGCGAAGGGTATGGCCTGTTGTTAGATATTCGTAATCCGGAAAATCCCGTTAGGATTGATGCTGTTGCAGACTCTAATTTTTCATACTGGCACTCAGCTACATTCAGTAACGATGGCAGTAAAGTATTGTTTACTGATGAATGGGGCGGCGGTGGCCAGCCTAAATGTCGTGAAAGTGATCCAATGGAATGGGGAGCAAATGCAATTTTCACAATCGAAGATGGCAAAATGGATTTTAAAGAGTACTACAAACTTCCGGCTCCGCAAACTACTAGAGAAAACTGTGTAGCCCATAATGGATCTTTGATTCCTGTTCCGGGAAGAGACATAATGATTCAATCATGGTATCAGGGAGGTATCTCTTTGTTTGACTGGACCAATCCAGGTAATCCGGTTGAGATTGGATTTCATGACCGGGGGCCTGTTGCAGCAGACAGAATGGGCAGCGGTGGAAGCTGGTCTGTGTATTGGTACAACGGAGTTATTGTAAGCTCTGAAATTTCGAGAGGGCTCGATTTATTTGCGTTGGAAGCAAATCCGTACCTAACTCAAAATGAAATTGACGCAGCTAATACTGTTATTCTTGACTATCTGAATGCGCAAGGCCAGCCAAAGTTTGTATGGCCAAATTCATTTGCCCTTTCAAAAGCGTATGTAGATCAGCTGGCCAGAAATAATGAACTAAGCCCTGCCGGAATTGAAATGGCACGTCAAGGCTTGGCAAATGCTGAAGCAGCACCTGCAAAGCAGCGAAAAGATATACTAACTAAGCTTGCAACAGAAGTGGAAAGCCTTGCTTCAGCTTCCCGAAACAGCGATAAAGTTAGAAAGCTTGCAGAAAGTATGAGAGGATTAGCTTCTAATCCCTGATAAAGCTTTTTATTAATTCTTATGTTCAATCCCACACATAGTTTTATGTGTGGGATTTTTTATTCTCGCCAATTTTATTCAAAACCTTGCAGAAAGAACTTCAATTAAGAATATCTCCCGAAACAGCTGCCAAAGATGGCTTGTTAAAAGAATACATTGCCAGGACTTCGGAAATTTCTTTTGACGAAATCAACCACGTTGAGATTCTTAAACGCTCTATTGATGCAAGGCAGCGTGCTGTAAAGATAAACCTGAAGGTAAAGGTTTATGTCAGGGAAGATTTTGAAGAAAAGGCCATAACCCTGCCGGAATATACATCTGTGGAAACAAAAGAACCTGTTTTAATCATAGGGGCAGGGCCGGCGGGCTTGTTTGCTGCTTTAAAGTGCATTGAGCTGGGGATGAAGCCCGTTGTTTTTGATCGGGGCAAGGATGTTAAGTCGAGAATCAAGGATCTGAAAAATATTAATGTGAATCACATCGTGGATCCGGATTCCAATTATTGTTTTGGAGAAGGAGGAGCAGGAACGTACTCGGATGGAAAGCTTTATACGCGTTCTAAAAAGCGGGGAGATGTAAATGAGATTCTCGAACTTTTGGTTGCGTTTGGAGCTAACAAAGAAATTCTGGTGGATGCACATCCTCATATTGGCACGAACAAACTTCCCCGCATCATAGCAAGTATCAGGGAATATATTCTGAGACACGGGGGAGAAATTCATTTCGAAACAAAAGTAACTGATTTGTTATTGGATGGAGATCAGATACAAGGTGTAAAAGTAGATGGGGGAAATGAATTTAAAGCTGAACAGGTAATTTTAGCTACGGGGCATTCTGCCCGGGATATTTTCAAATTACTCCATGAAAAGAAAATTAAAATAGAAGCAAAGCCCATCGCAATAGGTGTTCGGGTAGAACACCCACAGTCACTCATAGATTCTATTCAATATAACTGTGATGAAAGAGGAGAATATCTGCCACCAGCTCCTTACAAAATTGTAAAGCAGATCAACGGCCGGGGAGTGTATTCTTTTTGTATGTGCCCGGGCGGGGTGGTTGCTGCATGCGCCACAAAACCAGGAGAAGTAGTAACTAATGGATGGTCGGGTTCGCAGCGTTCACGGCCAACGGCAAATTCAGGGATTGTGGTGGAATTGCAATTCGATGACTTCAAAGAATTTGAACAGTTTGGCCCTTTAAGAGTGATGAAGTTCCAAAAATCTATTGAAGAAAAGGCGTGGGAGCTGGCAGGTAAAACTCAAAGGGTTCCGGCACAGCGATTAGTGGATTTTACGAAGGGAATCAAGTCGAAAGATTTACCGAATACATCCTATTCTCCGGGTTTAACCTCGGTAAACCTGCTTGAAGTATTTCCTGAGTTTATAGTAAGAGCTTTGCAAAAAGGATTTATAGAAATGGGGAAGACGATGAAAGGTTTTTTGACAAACGAAGCAGTAGTGCATGCGCCCGAATCAAGAACATCATCGCCGGTAAGAATTCCCAGAGATCATAAAACACTGGAACATGTACAGATAAAAGGGTTATTTCCCTGCGGAGAAGGTGCAGGTTATGCCGGTGGAATTGTATCGGCAGCCATTGATGGAAGAAAGTGCGCGGCTGCTATCGCAGAATTAAGAATGGATTCAATGAAGAATTAAGAATTATTCAATTAGGAATAAAAGAGTCAGGAATTTTACATTGAGTGAAATTAGTATTGATTAAACGAGCCAGGACTTTAGTCCGCAGCGATAGATAAGTAACATTTAGAGTAATGAAATACGGATTAGTTGGAAGCTTTACAGCATTAACAGGAAAAGGGAATGAACTTACCTCAATATTGAGTGAGGCTGCAAATTTGATGAAAAAAGCACAGGGTTGTCATCTTTATATAGTGGGCCAACAGTCGAATAACAAAGATATAATTCACGTTCAGGAGGTTTGGGATTCCAAAAAGGATCACGATGATTCTTTAGGGATTGATGGTGTTCGTGAACTTATCGGGAAAGCAATGCCATTAATAGATGGTAAACCCGATGGAACAGAAATTGATATTATCGGAGGACACGGAATTGAAGATTGACACAGCTACTTTTTCTGATCTGGAAGATCTGAATGAACTTTTTGACGCATACAGAGTTTTTTATGAGAAACAATCAGACAAAGAAACAAGCGAGGCATTTCTCCAAGAACGGATTGAGAAGGATGAGTCTATAATCTATATCGCAAGAAATGAGAAAGGTACTGCTGTTGGGTTTGTGCAGTTATATCCCATTTTTTCTTCTACAAGAATGAAAAGGCTTTGGTTATTGAATGATTTGTATGTGGATTCAAAATTCAGAGGACAAGGGTTTTCCAAAGCGTTGATTGAGCGATCAAAAAAGTTATGCAGAGAATCAGGTGCTTGTGGTATGATGTTAGAAACAGCTAAAGACAATCATATTGGAAACCAACTATACCCTGCAACCGGATGGGCTTTGGATAAAGATCATAATTTCTACAGTTGGGATGTAGAATGAGATAATAAAAAAAGGCTTTAACGATCAAATTAAAGCCTTTTAGATTTAAGGAGTTATTATGCGTTATTCAACAATGAAGGTTCCCTGCATTACTCCGAAATGGCCAGGGAATGAACATATGAAGGTATAAGTCCCTTTTTCCGGGGCACCAAAAGTAATAGTGTCAGATTCACCTCCGCCTAAAAGTTTAGTTGCTACGATAACATTTTTGGAGTCTTTAGGAAGGTACTCGTTATCTTTTGCCTGCATGGCTGTCATTGCAAAGTCTTTTACAACTACATCTTGCTTTAGTAACACCCAGTTGTGGCCCATAGCCTGTTTTGGCATTTTGCCTACATGTTTAAGAGTAAGGGTAATTTTCTCTCCTGCTTTTACTGTGATCTCCTTTGTATCGAACTGCATTCTGTCGTTAGCTTCTACAGTAATTTCAGTAGCAATACTTTTTGTTTCAGGCTTCACAGAAGTGAAAGAGATCAGAATGGATAAAAAGATAATTAATGTGTTCATAATTAAGATTTGTATTTGTTTTTAACGGTTAAAAATTAGGTTAGAATTGTTAAGATTTAATGAAGATTTATTACATGATAGCCCCTGGAAATACACAAAATGGCTCAATTCCTTCCATTAGTGTAACAGATAATCTCAGGTCTTGAAGAGCGATACCTCTTACAATTAAAAATACCCCCAGGCTGAATGCTAAATACGGAATATATTTTCTGATGGCAGTTCTCAGATCAACAGAAATGAAGTGTGGAGCAATATAAACAGAAAGCAAAGCAGGCAAAGTACCAACCCCGAAAAGAGCCATATATGCCATACTGTGTACAGGGGTTTCTGTAAGAACCGAAGCAGCAAGGCCTGAGTAAACAAACGCACAAGGCAGCAATCCGTTTAATACGCCCATCCCAAAAAGAGCCGGGGTGTTTTGCTTTCGCAAAAGCTTACCATAAGCTGTGTTAATTTTTGAAGTAATAGTATTATAAAAAGCAGGTTTCTGACTTTGCTTGATCGCTTTGGATAGTAAAACAGAAAGTACAATGATTACTCCAAGTGTAATTGACAGTACGCTTTGAAAACCGGCCAGAGCTATTTTTCTTCCCAGAAATCCAATCATCAAGCCAAAAAAAGAATAGGTGAGAATCCGCCCTGCATTGTAAATAGCTGCATAGACAAGAACCGAACCAAAATCAGACCTGGGCCTGGGAAGAGAGAGTGCAATAGGCCCGCACATTCCAATACAATGGAAGCTCCCTAAGAAACCAAAAAGTAATCCGGTCCAAAGTTCCATTTAGATAACTACCGTTTTTTCTTCCAGATATTTAGTTTCATCCACTTCCCATTGGATGGATAAGACCCATTTGCCTTTTTCCATAGTACTGGTTGAAATAAGTTGTGTACCTGTAGCATTCACCTTTAAGGGAAGTTCAGCGTCAAGCCGGGGGTTATTTGGGCGGTATAGTTTAATATTGCCTTGAGCCTTACCAACCAACTCATTGGGGAAAACGATTCTCAACGCTTCAATTTTTTCATCAAAAACCACAAGTATCGGGTTTTCCAGTTCAGAAGCTCTCTTCTTTTGATCTATGGTTTCCTGATACTCTACGCCCTCTTCGTAATGGTTATTAGTTACCAGAAAAAAATCGAGGCTGATCAGGTAACTAACCACACTTAATGTAGTTATTACAAAGATTGTAATTGCAAGGAAGATTCCTTTTCCCCAATCAAATTTTTTCATGATAGATTAATTTGCCGGACCTAAAAACCCGGACGTTACTGTTTCAATATGTTCGCCATTCGAGTACACCCCGAATGTTAGTTCTGTTTGCAGTCCATTTAGTTGATTCGCATTCAGTTTTATTAAAAACCTACCTTCTGCCAGGTTTTGCGGTTCTACAGATTTAACGTTTCCCAGAGATACAAGCTCTCCTCCTTCAGGGGCCAATAATTTTATCTCGTAATCACGCGTATCGAATGTTTTGTTGATTACTTTAATCTCGTAGATATTGCTGTACATGTTATTAGGAAGTTCCTGATATAACGTGCCGCGCTGGCGAAGAACTGTAGTTTCCAAATCTGAACGCATACTCATTAATACTACGAATGTGGTCAATAGTATCATTAAAATGCCGCTGTATCCCATAACGCGGGGAGTAAATATTTTTCGGGTTTCTTCGCGAATGCTGTTTTCTGATGCGTATCGAATTAATCCCCTCGGCTTGTCGATTTTTTCCATTACAGAATCGCAGGCATCAATACAGGCTGTACAATGCACGCATTCAAGCTGTGTACCATTTCTGATATCAATACCCATTGGGCATACCTTTACGCATTGATAACAGTCAATACAGTCTCCAAAGGTAGCGTCTTCAGAAAAACCAAGATCAGCAAGAGTTGCTTTGCCGGTATCTACTTTATTTCTATTGCCAACGCTTGCACGGTTTTCTCCACGTTTATAATCGTACATTACGTTGATGGAGTTATTATCCAGCATCACGGATTGCATTCTTCCGTAAGGGCAAACGAAATGGCATACCTGTTCTCTCATGAAAGCGAATACTCCATAGAACACACCGCTGAAAATAATCATAGCTGTTAGCCCGGCGGCATGCTCAGAGGGCGGGTCTGTAATGATTTCAAACAGTTGGTCTTTGCCTATAATATAAGCCAGGAACAGATTGGATATAGTAAAGGAGAGCACATAAAAGATGGCATGTTTTGAACCTTTTTTAAGGATTTTTTCTGTATTCCAGGGTGCTTTTTTTAGCCGTTTTTGAGCAGAGGCATCTCCCTCGATCCAATACTCTATTTTTCTAAAAACCATTTCCAGAAAAATGGTTTGTGGGCATGCCCATCCACAGAAAAGCCTGCCAAAGATGGTAGTAAACAAAACAATGAATACAATAAATGAAAGCATCCCAAATACAAGCAGGTGTAAATCCTGAGGCCAGAATGCTACACCAAAGATCACAAACTTTCTTTCAAGAATGTTTACGAGGAGTAATGGGTTTCCATTAATTGTGATAAACGGCCCGGAAAAGAAAAATGCGAGCAGAAAAAGAGATAAAATAGTACGGGCATTATAAAAACGCCCGCCCGGTTTTTTGGCATAGATCCAATTCCGGCCACCGGTTTCGCTGACTGTAGCTAACCGGTCTCGAAATTGATCTTTACCTATTTGCCGACCCTGGGTTTGAGCCATGATATGACTTTTTAGTTAGCACTACATTGAACAGCTCTTGCTTCATCTATTGCTTTTGGGTTTGGAGGGTTAGTACCCTGCAAAGAACCAATATAGCTTATAACTGCATTTACGTCTTCGTTAGACATAGGCGCTCCACTTCCATAGGCAACCATGCCTTTATCCGGGAAGCCTTCTGTAATGCTTTTTGCCAGTTCCTCAGCAGAACAGCCGTGCAGCCAATAATCATCGGTAAGGTTGGGGCCTACCAAACCTTCGCCGGCATTGCCGTGGCAGGTAAAGCATAGGTTACTCATTCCCATGAAAATCTCTTTACCTTTATCGATTATGGCTGCGTCATCGCTGTATGCCCATTCGAAGGAGGCAGCTGCAGCAGGCTCTTCATCAGATTTGTATTTTTCGGCAGCGGCGGCCATTTCCAACTCGTACTCTTCATGTTGATCGGGGCCCCATTCGAATACTTCGTAGTAAAATACATAGCCCACACCGAAGGCGATAGTGAAGTAGAATAACCACAGCCACCAAACAGGCATATGGTTATCCAGTTCTCTGATGCCATCGTACTCATGATCCAGTAATTTGTCTTTTTCGTCGTCTAAAATGTTCATTGGTCTGAGGTTTTAAAAGTGGAGGTTTCTTCTGATTCCAGGGGAAGATTTGCAGCATCTTCCCAGTAGGTTTTTCCGGTTTTTACCAAATACACAATCAGTATTATAAAGAAAGCGAAAAACAGAATTAGTGATATGCTCGGAAAGAGTTCAACTCCTTCCATTGAGCGTAAAACATCTTTATACATCTATTCGTCCTCCACAATTACTGATGATAATTTCTTGCTTGAAGGAAGTTCAGAAAACGGATCGCCATCACCATTGATATCGGTACCTAATCTTTGCAGGTAAGCTATCAAAGCTATGATCTGTTTGTCTGAAGTAACTTCGATTCCTTCAATAGTTCCGAATCCATTTTCGCGAAGCCCTTGTGTAATTCGCTCGGCCTGGGCTTTCATATCCTCAATAGCATATTCAGGATAACGAGGAGAATAAGGAACACCTACGGAGGTTAGTGCACCAATTCGGGCTGGCATGGTTTCCATATCCATATCTTTTTCAAGTAACCACGGATAGGCAGGCATGATAGAACCCGGAGATGTTGAGTTTGGATCGTACATGTGTCTCAGGTGCCACGAGTCAGGATATTTCCCGCCAATTCTGTGTAAATCCGGGCCGGTTCGTTTCGATCCCCACAGGAATGGATGATCGTAAACAAATTCGCCGGCTTTTGAATATTCTCCATATCGTTCAGTCTCTGAACGGAAAGGACGGATCATTTGTGAGTGGCAGTTATTACAACCTTCGGAGATGTAGATATCACGCCCTTCAACCTCTAGTGCAGTATATGGCTGTACACTTTCAATAGTTGGGATGTTAGATTCGATCAAAGCTGTTGGCATGTATTCTACAATACCGCCAATTAAGATAGAAACCACTACAAGGAAAGTGAATTTAAGCGGTTTCCCTTCTAATCGTCGGTGCCACGATTCTTTATGTCCTGCAGCAGGATCGATGATTGCCGGAGCCTGAGCTTCTTCCGTAGGTTGAAGTGAACCGCTTTTTGCCGTTTTGATGAGGTTATAAACCCCGAACAAAGCACCAACTATAAACAAGGTTCCACCAAATGCTCTAAGTGCATACATGGGTACAATCTGTACCACTGTCTCAAGGAAGTTTGGATAAGTAAGTAGCCCCTGGTCAGTGAAATCTTTCCACATCAAACTTTGAGTGATCCCACCCCAATACATCGGGATTACATAGAAGATTGCTCCAAGAGTTGCGAACCAGAAGTGGATGTTTGCAAGTTTTGTGGAGAATAATTCTGTCTTGTAGATTTTTGGTGTGATGTAATAAAGCATACCAAATGCAAGGCCGCCATTCCAAAGAAGGGCACCATTGTGTACGTGGCCGATGATATAATCAGAATAGTGTGCGATGGCATTTACATTAGCTATTGAAAGCATCGGGCCTTCGAAAGTTACCATACCATAAGCAGTAACACCCACTACGAGGAATTTCAGTACAGGATCTTCACGAACACGATCCCAAGCTCCCCGAAGCGTTAGTAAGCCGTTTAACATACCACCCCAGGAAGGAGCAATAAGCATTAAGCTAAATACAGTTCCTAAAGTTTGAGCCCAACCAGGAAGTGCGGTGTATAACAAGTGGTGTGGTCCTGCCCATATATAAATGAAGATTAAAGACCAGAAGTGAACAATCGAAAGCCGGTACGAAAAAATAGGTCTATTAGCTGCCTTTGGAATGAAGTAGTACATAATTCCGAGGAAAGGAGTGGTAAGGAAGAAAGCTACTGCATTGTGCCCATACCACCATTGAACGAGCGCATCTTGAACGCCTGCATATATCGGATAGCTCTTAAGGAAGGTAGCAGGCATTTCAAATGAATTAACAAGATGCAGAACAGCTACAGTAACAAAAGTGGCAATATAGAACCAGATGGCTACGTAGATGTGTTTTTCTCTTCGCTTAAGAATGGTCATTATCATATTAACACCAAACACTACCCAAATAAGTGTGATAGCGATATCAATAGGCCATTCTAATTCAGCATATTCTTTGCTGGTAGTAATACCAAATGGTAACGTAGCTACAGCAGATACAATAATTGCCTGCCAGCCCCAGAAGTGAATTTTGCTGAATAAATCACTCCACATGGGAGCTTTACAAAGTCTTGGTAGTGAATAATACACTCCGTAAAAAATGGCGTTTCCGGCAAAAGCAAAGATTACTGCGTTAGTGTGCAGCGGTCGAAGTCTGCCGAACGATAACTCGGGGATAAATCCGAGAAAGTCGGGCCATATAAACTTCAAAGCCACGAGAAGTCCTACGAGGAACCCGATGATTCCCCATATCATTGTAGCAACTCCGAAGTTTCGTACTATTTTATTGTCATAATGAAAGGTCTCTAACGACATTACGAATCCCTGTTAGTTGTTTGTGTTTTATTTTGTTTAGAAGAAATTTTTTCATCGAAAAGAATACGAATCGATGGTGTGTACTGATCATCGAATTGCCCTGATTTTACAGCCCAGAAAAAGGCTCCCAGAAAGATCAAAGCAACCGCAATACTGAACAAAACCAAAAAGAAGATTACACCCATATTTTAAACCCCATTTGTTTTGCTTTTATTCGTGTTAAAACTGAAGTAAAAACCATCACACTCACTGAGCTTAATGGCATCAAAATAGCAGCGACAAGAGGAGATAGGTAACCTGTAATAGCAAAACCTAATCCTGTGAGGTTATAAATAAGCGATAGCACAAAACTTGCTTTAATAATGTTCATTGATGAGATGGAAAAGCCAATATGCCGGTCAAGATCTTGTAAGTGCTCCCCATCAAGTATTGCATCACATGCCGGCGAAAAAGAGCTGGTATCATCAGTGATAGCTATCCCAAAGCTGCTGGCCTGCAAAGCTCCTGCATCGTTCAAACCATCGCCAAGCATAAGCACGTGGTTTCCTTTTGTTTTTAATGCGTTAATGAATTCTTGTTTTTGATAAGGGGATTGTCTGAATCGCATATTTTCCCATCCCCCAAAGAGGTTGTGAAGCCTCTCGCCGTCTTTTTCGTTATCGCCGGAAAGCAGATAGATGCGGTAATTTCTTTGAAGCTTGTTCAGCAAGGTTGAAAGTCCATTCCTTAGCTCGTTTTCAAACTCAAAATACCCTTTATAGCTGCCATTAACAGCAATATGAACCTGAGAGCTGGTTGAGGTTTTGGTATTAATAGTAAGGCTGGTTTGCTGTTCAACGAATTGTTTATTTCCCATGAATAAACTTGTGTTATCCATTAAAGCATGGATTCCTTTGCCTGTGATCTCTTCAACCGAATCTGGTTTTAGGCTCCCAACATTTCCTAGATAATTATAAATACGCTTGCTGAAAGGATGTACAGATGTTTGAGCAGCCGACTTAATAAGTGATAATTCTTCTTTGTTCAAAGAAGAACCATGATATGTAATAGAGGCATTTCGGGCATCAGTAATGGTTCCGGTTTTATCAAATACCGTGGTATCTGTTTTGGAAAGGATTTCGATAACTTCTGTGCTTTTAACGAATAATCCATTCAGTGAAAGAATATTGGTAGCAGAGCCCAGGGTAAAGGGAGTGGATAATGCCAACGCACAAGGGCAGGCAACGATTAAAACTGCAGTAAAAATATTGAAGGCTTTGGCAGGTTCTATCTGAAGCCAGATAATACAAGAGGCCAAAGCGATGACAAGTACTGCAAATGTGAAATAAGGACTTATCTGATCCGCAAACCCGGTAATCTTACTGTCTTTTAATCCGGAAGGGTTATCCTCCCATAATCGAACCAGGTAGCTATGTTTAACTTTTTTAGTAACCAACATCTGGGCCTGCATCCCACAGACTTTTCCTCCCGCAAAAACCTGATCGCCTTTTTTTACGGAAACAGGCTCCGATTCACCAGTTATGAAACTATAATCAATCATTGCCATGTCTGATTCCAGAATTGAATCAGCTGGAATCAGCTCATTATTTCTGAGAACAATCCGGTCTCCAATCGCAAGTTTTTCTACCGTTACAGATTCTTCCAATCCGTTAACCAGTTTTAAAGCTGAAATTGGAAGATAAGACCGGTAGTCGCGGTCAAATGAAAGGCGGTCGAAGGTTTTTTTCTGAACCAGTTTCCCGATCAGTAAGAAGAAGATGAATCCGGTAAAAGAATCGAAATACCCTGCCCCTGTTCCGCTAAGAATTTCGTATAAACTTCTGCCAAAAAGGGCAACAATACCAATGGAGATAGGAACGTCAAGATTAATTCCTTTCTGGCTGACTGCTGCCCAAGCCGATTTCAGGTAATCGCTGCTGCTGTACAATAAAACCGGAAGGGCAAGAATGATATTTAAAGCTCCAAAGAAAATTCTGAAAGTATTTTCTGAGCTGGATGTGGAAAGATTTAAATATTCCGGAAAGCTGAACAACATAATATTTCCAAAACAAAAACCTGCTATACCAAGCTTTAACCATAGATTTCTTTGTACGGTTGATTTCTTTCTTTCAGAAAGCTGTTCCAGTTTTAAATCCGGTTCGTAACCTATGGATGTAAGTAGCTCTACAATGCTTCGCAGGTCTGTTTTATCCGTATCAAAAAGAAGCGTTAGTTGGCGTTTTAGAAAATTAACAGTGCCTTGCAGGATTCCATCATCAAGCTTGTTCAGGTTTTCGAGCAGCCAAACACAGGAAGTACAGTGGATATTGGGAATAAAGAAAGAAGTAGATGCAGTACTGGCATGTGTAAAGTCGATCAGCTTGTTTTGTACATCCTGATCAATCAGGTAATCAAAGCGTTTGCGTTCAATTCCTCCGGAGATCGTATTTCCAGGTTTTTCATCCAGGTTGTAATATGCACACAGGTCGTTATCATGCAATAAATGATATACTGTCTTACAGCCTTCGCAGCAAAACAGTAATTCTTCTGTGTGTTGTTCAAATTCTAAAACGGGTTCGCCGCAATGGCTGCAACAAAGTTCTATGGCATTCACATTACTCATATCTGCTGCATTACATTTGTGAATGAAAGGTTGTGATCAAACCATTTTTGAGTGATTTCTGAATCCACATCAGAAAAGGTAGTTTTAGTTAACCAGTCTTTTATTTTTTCTCTTTCTTTTGACCAGAAACTATGAAAAGGACAGGGTTCGATGTGCCCGCAACCCTCAATACCCATAAAACAGTTGGTAAAGAACTTATCGCCATCAATGGCAACAATTACCTCATATACAGAAATGTCTTTAACGGGTTTAGCCAGCAGAACTCCTCCGTTTAAACCTCGTTGTGATTTTAAGATGCCCGGTTTTTTAAGCTTTGCCAGCAATTGTGAAAGGTAGGCTGCCGGACAGTCTAAACTTCTGGCTAATTCTGAAGCAGAAACAATATCTCCATTCGATCTTTTAGACAGAGCTATGATAGCTGAAATGGCATATTGAGCTCCCTGAGATACAAATTTCATACTATCTTTAAAATCTAATATTCATATTCTAATATCAATATTAGATTTTAAGCATCATCCAAAAAACATGCAATTATTATTTGAAAATTCTTTGGAAAAGTGAGGCTGTCATTGATGAATTGAGTAAGGGTTTAATGGTCATTCAGTGTCACGCTTTTCCGGAGGAATGAACAGTCATTCTTCACCTCATCCCGATCTTGGCGGCGGTCGGGACAAAATGGGGTTTTGAATGACAAGCGAAGAGTCTGCGCGTTCCCGATGTGTCGGGATACGGCATAGGCAGGCCCGAAAATCAAAACATAATTCTGGTAAAGCGCGAACAGGGAATAGGTTGTAATTAGGAAGTTTCCCTTCTCTCTCTGCTCTGCAAAGAGAAACAATATCCCTAAACCAGTTTTTAAAATTATTTTCTATTGGCCGCTTTTGATTTTAAGTTGGATGGAAATGAATACACTATGAATATTTGTTTGGTTGAGCCTTTCTTTTCCGGGTCGCACCGGCAATGGGCAGAGGGATTTAAGAAACACTCAAAGCATTCCATTGAAATTTTGAAGCTTCCGGGTAGGCACTGGAAATGGAGAATGCATGGCGGGGCTGTAGAATTAGCCAGAAAGTTTAATGAACTGGAAGCAAAGCCGGATTTGATATTGGTTACTTCTATGCTGGATTTGACTACATTTTTGGCATTAACCAGAGAAAAGTCATCAGGGGTTCCGGCAGCCTGTTACTTTCATGAAAATCAGTTAACCTACCCCTGGTCGCCGCAAGACCGGGATAAGAAAAGCAAGCGCGATAACCATTACTCATTCATTAATTATACCTCGGCTTTAGCGGCAAACAAGGTGTTCTTTAATTCGAAATATCATATGGAATCTTTTTTGGGAGCCCTGCCAAAATTCCTGAATCAGTTTCCTGATAAACAGGGAAAAGATAATATTGAGCTGATTGAGTTAAAGAGCGAAGTTCTCCATCTTGGGTTAGATCTAACCCGGTTTGAAGAGTGTAGATCTTCTGAAAAAGAAAAACAGCTGGCAGCGACTATTCTTTGGAATCACCGGTGGGAATATGACAAGAACCCGGAGGAGTTTTTTGGGGTTTTATTCGGCTTAAAGAAGGAGGGCACTCCTTTTAAGCTAATTGTTCTTGGAGAACAAAATGAAATGAATCCTCCCATTTTTAATGAAGCTAAAGAAAAGCTCAGTGCCGAAATTATACATTGGGGATATGCGGATTCTTTTGAAGAATATGCACGATGGTTATGGCGGGCAGATATACTTCCGGTTACATCCAATCAGGATTTTTTTGGCGGAAGTGTGGTAGAGGCCATGTATTGTAATTGTTTTCCTTTGCTTCCCGATCGCCTTGCTTATCCCGAACATGTACCTGAAGAAATAAGACAAAATTATGTATATAAAGAGGGTGAGCTTTCTTCCAGGTTAAAGGCTGCCATAGAAAATGTAATGAACGTCCGGCAGATAGATTTTCAGTTTTTGGTGAAGGCGTATGATTGGCAGCATCTGATAGGAAAGTATGATGGGAAAATGGAGGGAGCAGCCAAATAATTAATCTTTCGAAATTACATCAATCCAGAGTTTCTCAACCTCATCTCTTGCCCATTGGTGCCTTCTTAAAAACGTTAAGCTTGATTTTACACTCGGGTCATTTTTGAAGCAATTGATGTTTACGTGATAGCTCAATTGTTCCCATCCGTAATAGTCAACCAGGTTCTCAACAATCTGTTTAAGCTTTATGCCATGCAAAGGGTTATTAGGCTGCTCTTTGCTCACTATTGCTCAGCTACTTCCTTCAGTTTTGGTAGTACAGCTTTCCACCCTTTTTGAGTATCGATGTAGCGTTCCTGGCCATTTTCTACGTATTTGTATCCTTTCTGAGTAATGGTTAACTCAGTTTTACCATCGTTATCTTCGAGCTCGTAAATAATAACGAGATAATTTTCAGGGATATCTTCTATTCCGGAATTAGCAGGAAGTAGGGTATGCTCGAGAAGTTTATGGGGAGTACTTCTGATCACTTCCCCCTTAACTACGGTAATTTCTTTCTCATCCTGCATGATGTAATAGTTCGCTTTACTCCCCGGAGTCCAGTTGCTATCGCAGCGCGAGCCAAACATGTATTGCTCTATTTTATCGGGATTGGTTAGTGTTTCCCATACCTGCTCTGCCGATGCATCAATTGTAGTTTCAAAAACTATCGTATTTTCCATAGTGATTATTTAACCGTCTTATTTAACCAATTAGTCATTTCAGTAAAGGCTTTTTCACGAACCTCTTTTTTTGATAGAAAAATATCATGGATTGCATTTTCCACAGGCAAGAAGGTAACTTTTTTTCCTAGTTTGTTTCCAGTTTCTTTTATGTGTTCAATATTCAAAACCATATCCATATAAAGTATTTCGGTTGTCCACTTTTTGGGGCGACCCGATTTTTGTGCGTGCATTACTAACACCGGCTGAAAAATATCAGACTGGGTCCGGATTTTTTTCTGTGCTTCATCAATAGCAATAGCCCATTTAAAGTAAGCGGGAAACCCCCGTTCCGGTTTCCAGGCTTCATTAAACGTCCATTCTCCATAATGGCTTTTTAGCAGGCTTCTGTTATATAACTTTGAAAGAGGTTTGGTTTTATTAGCATATGGCAACAAGGTTGAAATTACTTTCGCAAAAAATAGATTGATCATCTTTTCAGTTTCAGAAAGGTTGAACTCAAAAAAAGGAGAGTTTAAGATCAGTGCGGAAACCAGATCGTTACGCTCTCCAAAATTTGCGTACATGGAGGCTGTAAGCCCGCCCGTAGAATGTCCAAGTACAGCAATGCCTGTATTATTTTCTTTATGGATGATTTCCAGCGATTTTGTGATCTCTCCATAGTATTCAGAAATATCCCTGCAGTAATTTGGGTGCTGATGCGGAAGAAGAGAACGCCCATACTTTCTAAGGTCTAATGCAAAGAAGTTATAATTGTTTGAGAGGAACCCTTCGGCTAAATGGGGATGAAAGAAGTAGTCATTAAATCCATGAATGTACAATACAGATTTTCGTCCTTTTTCATTTCGAATAGAACGGATCAATGTGGCAGTTACCTTTCCTTCATAGTCGTCAGGAAATTCCAGCGTTTGTTTGGTAAAATCTTTAAGGGTCATTGACTAATCGATTATCTCATACTTTTCTTCAACATGCTTAAAATCTTCTTCAATCATTTCAGAGAGTATATATATCAATATCGGATAATCTTTTTATGTACAGACATGATTTTCCTGTTTTGTGCGGGCCCAGCCTTTCAAGTTGTTCGGCTCTTTTTTTTAATCCACCCAAAATATAAAGTGTTATGGATTGCTTACGGTTCGAAAAGCCCGTCATAAGCATGTCGCCTTCTCTGCCGCTTTCATATTTATAATGGTAGGTGCCGAATCCTACGATGGTTTTTCCCCACATTTTAGGCTTTCTTCCGGTTATTTCTTTCATCATGTCGTGGATCTTCCGGCAATCTTCCTTTCGTTGTGCGTCTTCAATATTGTTGAGGTATTCTTCCACACTTAATTCAGTTGGTACCGTTTTGTTATTTGCTTTTGCCATCGTATTGTCCAGTTCTGGTTTCAGGATTTTTCATCCCTGTATTCTATATTCTAAATCATGAATTTTCAAGTAAAAAAATATTTTGGCCCAAGTACCTTAGTTACAGCAGCATTTATTGGCCCGGGAACTGTAACTATTTGTACATTGGCCGGCGTAACTTCGGGCTATACGCTACTATGGGCACTATTGTTTTCGGTGATAGCCACGATCGTTCTCCAGGAAATGACGGCACGGCTGGGACTTATTACACAAAAAGGATTTGGTGAAGCAATCCGAAATGAATTGGATCATCCAATCGCTAAAATAGCAGGAATATTTTTAGTGCTCGGTGCCATAGTTATTGGAAACGCTGCGTATGAAGGTGGTAATATCTCAGGGGCAGTTCTCGGATGGACTGCAGTTCTTCCAGCTGTGGATGTTACAATTCTTGGCATCAATTTCAGAATGGTTCCGTTAGTATTAGGCGCAGTTGCTTTTTTGTTATTGTATTCAGGAAACTTTAAACGTATCCAAAACTTTCTGGTTGGCTTGGTAGTGATTATGAGCATTATCTTTTTGGCTACTGCTGTTATGATTGCTCCCTGTTTTTCAGAAATAATAAAAGGCTTGTTTGTTCCGGCTGCATCTGCAGATGAAATACTTATGGTTGTTGCATTGATAGGAACAACTGTAGTGCCGTATAACCTGTTTCTGCATGCTTCTGCGGTGCAGCAGAAGTATAGTGGTGCCTCACAACTTTCCGATCTCAGAAAAGAGAATTTCGTAGCCATTGTGCTCGGCGGTTTAATTTCAATGTGTATTGTTGTAACCAGTGCAGCGTCAGGATCGGGAGCAGAAGTTAAAAATGCTGCTGATATGGCAATTCAACTGGAACCTCTTTTGGGGCGTTGGGCTAAAGATTTTCTTGGAATTGGCTTGATTGCAGCAGGGATATCCTCGGCAATAACAGCACCGCTGGCAGCAGCTTATGCAGCAAATGGCATTTTAGGGTGGAGTGCCGGAATGAAAGACGCAAAGTTCAAGGCTGTATGGATGGCTATTCTTGGGATAGGGGTGTTATTCTCGATGCTGAGCTTTAGCCCGGTTGCTATTATCCAGTTTGCACAAATTGCGAACGGAATTTTACTACCGTTGGTAGCTGTTTTTTTAATGTACATCGTAAACAAGAAGGAATTACTCGGCGATTATGTAAACTCAACTATGCAAAATATGTTAGGTGCAATTGTAATATTGATTGCCATTTTGGTAGGCCTTAGAAGCCTTAACAGTGTATTCCAATTTATATGAAAAAGAAGATTGATTTAAATTGTGATTTGGGTGAATGGCGTACCGAGCATGGCCCGGATCTGGATAGGGCTATTATGTCGTATATCTCATCGTGTAATATTGCCTGCGGCGGGCATATCGGTGATGAGATAAGTATGCGCTGGACAGTTATTCTGGCTAAAAAAAACAGAGTGAAAGTCGGGGCTCATCCGGGTTATCCTGATCGGGCTGGTTTTGGAAGGCGGCAGTTGGAGATGGATACGGAAAAGCTCAAGAACAGCATCAAAAATCAGATCCTGAGTTTAAAAGAAGTAGCTGAAGCAGAAGGGGTGCACCTGCATCATATAAAACCTCATGGAGCTTTGTACAATGCTGCTTCTAAATATCGGGACATCGCTAAATCAGTGGCAGAAGCGATCTATGAATTAGGTTTGGATACTTTGGTGTATGGCCAGGCAGATTCCGAATTTGAATTGGTTACCAGGAAGTACGGGCTAAAGTTTTGTGCAGAAGCTTTTGCAGACCGCGTGTATGAAGATGACTTGAAACTAAGATCCAGAGACCTGAAGGGCTCAGTGCTCCATCAGAAAGAAGAGGTACTTTCTCAGATATTTGAGATGGTGATTGAAGGTAAAGTAACCACATATTCAGGCAAAAAGCTTCCCATCAGGGCTGAGACAATTTGCCTGCACAGCGATACAAAAGGTTCTGAGGGGCTGGCCAGAAATATTCATCAGTTTTTGAAAAAAAATGGAGTTACCATCACTTCAGTTTAATGGTAATTCCTGGTCGGTATTCCGGCTGGGAGAAAAGGCCTGGCTGCTTACACCTCAGGTTGATTCGGGAAGCCTCGCTGTAATTCATCAGGCAGCAAACAGTTTAGAAAAGGCAAGCATTGCTTCACTGATTGATATTGTTCCAGCATATAATTCCCTCACGCTAATTTTTAGCCGCAAGAATATTGACTTGACTAAGGAGCTTTCTCATGTAAACTTTGCTTCAGAAATTCAGGATGTTCAAACTCATGTTGTGCAGGTTTGCTATGATCTGGGATTGGATTGGAAAGAGCTTGAAGCTCATTCCGGGATGTCGAAGGAAGAGATCATCACTATTCATAGTTCGGTTGATTATACTATCGCAATGATGGGCTTTCTTCCTGGATTTGTGTTTTTAGAAGGATTAGATGAGCGACTCTTTATTCCAAGAAAGGATAATCCACGGACTAAAATTCCGGCAAGCTCTGTTGGTATCGGTGGAAGTCAAACAGGCATTTACTCACTAGAAAGCCCTGGCGGCTGGCAGGTTATTGGTCGAACCCCTCAATCCTTTTTTGATGTACGAAATGAGCCGCCAGGTAAACTAAAAGCGGGAGATAAAGTAGTTTTTGAATCTATTTCAAAAAATGAGTTCATAAAACTGAGTGGTCAAAATGGGTAAACTCACGGTGTTAAATGGCGGGCTTTTCACAACCATTCAGGATGGGGGAAGAGAAGGTTACAGAAAGTTTGGGGTTCCGGTTTCGGGGATAATGGATGAACAAGCATACAAACTTGCTAATGAAATGGTGGGAAATGCAACAAATGAACCGGTTTTGGAATGTACACTGAAAGGAGGAGAGTATCGCTTCGATGAAGATGCTATTGCAGTACTTACAGGAGCACCAATGAATCCACAACTAAACAATGAACCTGTGAATTTGAATGCCTTTTTTAAGGTGAACCGGGGAGATATTTTGAAACTTGGTTTTGCAGAAAAAGGTTGCCGCACGTATGTAGCAATTCGCGGCCGCTGGAAAGTTCCAAAAGTTATGGAAAGCTGCTCGGCTTGCACGATGGGTAATTTTGGCGGCTTATTTGGGCGGGCTTTAGAAAAGGGAGATACCATAAGCTGGGAAAAGCTTGAAGGAGATTTCGATACTCGAGAAATTCTAAGCAATCAGATGCCTTATTACAGCTCAAAGATAACTGTTAATTTTATTTCCGGGCCCGAATGGAATTGGTTGGATGAAAAAACTCAAAATTTTTTTTTAAATACTTCATTTAAAGTACACACGCAAAGCAACCGGATGGGAATAAGGTTACGAAGTGATGAATCAATCAAAGTACCGGATAAACAAATAACATCATCCGGAGTTATTCCGGGAATCATCCAATTACCACCAAGCGGGCAGCCCATTATCCTGATGAAAGACGGACAAACGATAGGGGGTTATCTAAGGATCGGCAAAGTATTGGATATACATTTGAACCGATTAGCCCAGATTCCACCAAATGGATATGTACGTTTTAAGAAAACGTTCTTTTGAGCGTAATGGTGATTATTCAATTTATGTTTTATACCGGGTTTGATTCGTTAAAAAGCCAAGTGTATTAATCAGGTAGGCCTGTGCACCGGGTGATGCCTATTGTCTTACCACCCCAGCCATTCCCTTTGTAAAGGGAGGGGCTTTTTGTAATTCAGATCCTGATCGAGATCGGGAGACGGCGCAATTTCAGTTCGAAGCAATTTCCGAATGGCGGGGATTCATCTTTTTAACGACCTCCCCTGGTTTCGAGCAGGTTTATGGAGGTTAATACAAATAAGGAAGTGGTTCAAAGTTTCCGGAAGGCGAGCTCCGAATAACTTTTTAATGTAGCTCCAGGGTTATTTTAAGAGGCAATTCTCGAATGGTACAGACTTATGCGGTGGCCAGCCTTCGGTGATGAATATCTCAACCCTGATAATTATTAGTTAATCCAGCCTTCTTTGATTGATTTATCAGCGAACCAGACCAGGCCGATTGCAACTACAATAATCATGACAGTCATAACCATCCCTCCCGGGCCAAATACTTCGAAATTATTACTCATAAAAAATGAATGAACCATTTGAACAAGAACCCCGGCCAGAGAAACAATTAATACTATTTTTGCGGCTTTCTTTTTTAACAAAAGCAGAAGGCATCCAATAGCTCCGCCCCAAACGGCAACTGCAAAAGCCCCGGTTGCCCAAGCGGGAGTATTTTCATACAAAGCTTGTTGATCTGCTGGGAGTTCGGCCATCACTTCGGGATTAGACATCAGCATCATTTGGCCGATATATGAGAAAACGCCAAGTAAATTCCAGACAAGTGCAATTCCTGCAACCACCCAAAACCAGGTTGGGATTTTTGGTGAAGTAGATTCTTCTGACATAGTAAAACGAGTTAGTTAGTATTGAAAAGTATCCTTAATACCTGCTTACCAGGCTGACTGATTGTAATCATAAAAATCTAAAAAAAGAACTAAGTAATGCTCTTGATACTTTCCAGGTGGTGGTAGTTATGATAAGTTGTAAAATATAACAGTTCACGAACAGTGCATTTTCCAAGAAGCGGATGTGGAGCAACTACGGTACTTAACTGTTCTTCATTCCATTTTTGTAGCACTTTTATTAGGTTTATTTTTTCTTTTTCGTAGGCGGCTAAAAGAGCTTCTTTTTGATCGATGTTAATAGCAGGGGGAATGTAAGGGGCTGAGGCCTGCCCACCTGCTTTCAGTTTTTCTTTGTACTTTACTACCAACTCATTGTAAGTGCGTTCTTTTCGGTTACGCGTGCCAAAGCGGAATTTTAGCAGAAATTTAGGAAGCCCCATTCCTGTACTTAGCGGTTTTACACTTTTAATGAGATGGTCGAGTTGTTGGCCTGTACTCCATTTACCATCTGCTTTTGAACGGTCGAATAAGGAATCATCCTGATTTCTTATAAACCCAATTACCTCATCGAACGCTGCATACAAATCATTTTCTATTTCATCCCGTGTTTTCAAAATAGATCCTTTAATTCAATTCAGAAGTATTAACTCTGGTTGGTGTGTCTTTGCCAGAAACAATGCCTACGGCCGCTTTCGAAATAGCTTTTATGGTATTTGTTAAATGGGCTACATCGATCGTTTCAAACTCGTCACTTACCTGGTGATAATCAGGGTCAACATCGATAGGCGTGGTGCTGATAGTGTGTGCAGGAACACCTAAACGAGCCAAAGTTGCATTGTCGGATCTGTAAAAAAGATTTTGAGTGGGATAAGGATCCGGATAGAATTCATAGATGGTGCCTTCTGCACTTTTTTGGAGAAGCTCTCCAAAAGTGGATTTATCGAATCCGGTAATCCAGGCTGTGTTAGGCCCTTCAACCGCCGGTTTGCCAATCATTTCTATGTTAAACATGGCCATGATTTTTTCAGGATCGAATTGCCTGGAAAAGTATTGCGAGCCATACCCGCCGGATTCTTCTGCTGTAAATGCAACGAATACTAACGTTCTTTCCGGCTTATCAAGGCTTTTAAAGTATCTTGCCAGCTCAATTACTGCGGTTGTTCCCGAGGCATTATCGTTTGCTCCGTTTGCAATGGAATCTGTTCCTGCTTCCTGAACCGGCCTTATTCCAATATGATCGTAGTGAGCCGAGAAAAGAACGTATTCATCGGTACGGTTTCCCTTAATCATTCCTGCAACATTTGCCATTTCAATGGTTTCTACGTTTTTGGAAATGGAGATTTTGAAATTTTTATTTGGTGGTTTGTTTGCAAGAACGAACACTTTATTCCCATTTTGCTCATTCGGAAAAGTTCTGCTTGCCCGCGAAAAAAAGCGTTGATAGCGTATAAATATATCTTTATGCGATGGATCGGCAAATACAAGTACTTCGCCATCCATATTTCTGATTTTTCCAAACTCAGCTCTGAAATCAGCATCTTTTCCAAGCTCTATAATAGCAGCATCTTTATCAGATGTCCATTCAATTGAATTGTTATCTGCCAATACAAAAAATTGATCGGGTTTTACTGTCGCATTTCTAAAATTAAAATTGGCTTCATCAATAGTAATAGAATAGATGTTAAATTTCTGCCGATAGTCATTTTGATTTGATAAAGCCTGAAGCCCTGCTCTCTTAAATTCCCCGGCTATAAAATCAGCTGCTTTTTCTATATCAGGTGTAAATGCATGGCGGCCTCTCATCTCGTCAGCACTTAAGGTTTTAAGAATGTGTGCTGTGCTTTTGCCTGAAAACTGATAAGGTGTGGTTTGGCATTGAATAAATAAAACTGCTGATGCAATAAAAATGGGTAATCTCATAATGCTTTTAATTGTTTGAAAATGAGTATAGCAAAGCCTGAACTTGAAAGAAGTAAAATCTTTCTAGCTTTCAGGGGCCCACCTTTCTATGGCCTCTTTTAATAAGTGGATTGTAATGGGCTTTGGCACGAAGTCATTCATTCCGGCATCCATGCATCGTTTTTTGTCCTCAGGCATTGCGTTGGCAGTCATGGCTATTATCGGGATTGGATTATTCGTTTCCTCCATAATTTTTTTTGTGGCCTCAATACCATCCATAACAGGCATTTCCACATCCATAAAAATCAGATCATAACTACCTTTAACGACCATATTAAAAGCTTCTAAGCCGTTTTCTACTATTACAGGGTTGTATCCTAATTTTTCAAGCAAGCGAAATGCTACTTTCTGATTAAAAATATTATCCTCAGCTACAAGGATTTTAAGTGGTTTAACTTCTTCCTGTGTTTCAACCGGATCGGAATGAGTAGTGTGTACATCACGAACAAAAAGCTTTTCGAGTTCCCGGAAAAGCTGAGATTGTTTAACCGGTTTTGAAAGGTGGAGATTAAACAGATCTTTGTGATGTTTAGAGTTTAAAGCATATATCGAACTCATTAATACCAGTGGTAATTTATCCTTACTCCATTTGCTTCGGATTTTTTTTGCCAGGTCCACGCCATCTTGTTCAGGCATCTGCATATCTAAAATTATAAAATCAAAATTACCCAGCTTTTCCAGGTTATTGATTATGTAATTGGGATCGGTTGATGTTACCAAATCAAGCTTTTGTTGTTTGCTTTGGTGATGGATGATTTTAAGATTCGTAGTATTGTCGTCTATCACAAGCACTTTTTTACCTTCCAGAGCAGAGGAGTGGTACGCCTTTTTTATGGACGTACCTTTTTTAACTTTTATAAAGAATTTAAAAGTAGTTCCTTTTTCGGGTTCGCTATGCACTTCAATGGTGCCACCCAATGCTTCAATCAATCTTTTGCTGATGGTTAAGCCCAGGCCGGTACCACCATATTTTCTGGTAGTGCTTGCATCAACCTGGGAAAAGCTTTGGAACAACTTTTGCATGTCCTTCTCAGAAATTCCTATACCTGTGTCTTTGACCGATACAACTAATTTTGCTGCATTTTCTTTCTCCTGATCATCTTGCATACTAATTTGAAGAAAAATTTCTCCTTTCTCAGTGAACTTTATGGCGTTGTTAATGAGATTGATCAGTATTTGTTGAAGCTTGACCGAGTCACTGATGATCGAAGAAGATACTGAGTCATCTATATCGTAGATCAATTCCAGTGCAGAGTTTACATTTAAAGGTGCAACTACCTCTAGCGCATTTTCGATAATTTCCCGTGCTTCGAATTCTGATTCGTCAATTTCAATTTTACTGGATTCAATTTTAGAGTAATCCAGAATATTGTTGATGATGGAAAGAAGATTTTCTCCGCTTAGCTTAATAGTGTTGATAAAGTCAGTTTGTTTGGCGTTAAGCGAGGTGTCTTTAAGTAATTCTGATAAACCAATAACAGCGTTTAAAGGTGTTCGGATTTCATGGCTCATCGTGGAAAGAAACTGTGACTTCGCCTTAGAAGCGGCTTCTGCTTTACTAGTGGCACGTTTAAGAGAAATTGCAAACCGGTACGAAAGCACCAGCGACTGAAAGAAAAAGAAAAAGATATACCCAAGAGCATTAAATAAAAGAGAACTTGTGAAGAACCCTAAGTACACCATCATTTCGTACAGAAAGACAAAGAAAACAACCCCTGTACTTGCCAAGGCAAATTGTGCGCCATCCCGTTTGTTAACTACAGCCCGCACATAAATCCAAAATGCGTATATGATGTATGTAATCAGAATTATAAAATAGGGAAGTACTAATTTTGTAAACAAAGCCGGAGGTAATAATATGGCAGCTGTTACAAAAACGATCGAGATCCAGCTTAAAATCTCGATCAATCTTCGGGAGGTTTCTTTTGGATATAAATGCAATGTATAAATCCCAAAGAATAACCCGGAAAGAAACAGCGTGATATATTCCAGCCTTAGAGTTAAGACCCATGGAATTTCTGGGAGCAAATAGTGCAACGGGTAAATCCCAAACCCTATAATTCGGTAGCTGTATACCAGACAGAATATCGCAAAATACAGGATGGCTTTTTCATGTTTGCCGAACAGGTAAAGCCCTAAAAAGAAAAAACCACCCATTAAAAGTGTACCTGTTAATATATAAGCATAGGCAAGTTTGTTTTCACGGCTTTGAGCCAGTTTTGTGCTTTCTCCCAAAATAATGGATTGGGATGCTCCACCTCTTTGGTGATGAAAGTTTGCTATATGGAGAATTAGTTCTACTTCATCACTTTTATTTACATCGAAAAGAATGGTTTGAGGTATCCACTTTGGGATATAATTCTTTTTTGAAGTTGCAACCCTGCCGTTTTGAGCAATAAGTTTGCCATTACAATAAAGCTTGTACGATGAGTAGAAGTCTGGTATTTCCAGAGAAAGAGACGGATATGACTTTGGGAGCAAAATAGTAAGGCGATAAGTAGCATATCCGCTTGGTTCTAATCCGCTGTTCCATAGCTGAGTAAAAGATCTGTAGTTTTTTACTTCTTTGGCTTTAAGCTCATCGGATGTAAGTAATTCCCTCCAATAAAATTCCCAGTTTCCATCCAGCATTACGGGGTCTTGAGTACGGAAATTATATTCCCTCAAATTTATAATACCTTTTTCTATAATAGGCTGTGCTTTAGCTTGTTGTGCAACACTAAAAAGTACCAATAACGTTACAGCCGTAATGGAAATGCAAACCCAGTTACATTTATACTCATTAAAATTGAAAACGCATTTCATCCTTAAAATGTAGCAAAAAAAGAATACGAAAATGCTGAAAAATTATGAGTTTGTTTCAGCAGGCTCTGTTGCTTCTTTTGCTAATGCTTTTTTGTTTTTTGAATAGCGCATTTGCAGCAGTTCAACAAACAAAGCAAATCCCATAGGTAAATAGATATAAGCTTTAGGTACCTCCTTATGTAACCCTTCCATAAAAATGGTGATCCCAATTGTAATGAGAAAAGAAAGCGCAAGGATCTTTAGTGCGGGATTAGCAAGGATAAATTCCCCAATGGGTTTTGCGAAAATCAGGATTATTATAAAAGCAAGAACTACAGCCGTTGCTATTACCCAGGTAACATTTGTAAGTCCTATTGCAGTAATCACAGAATCAACAGAAAAAACCATATCCAACAATACTATTTGAGTTACTACTGAGCCAAAAGAATCTTTAACATTTGCAGTTGTATCAAGCTCATCTTTTAATTCAATAGTATGATGAATTTCTTTTACTGCTTTATACAGAAGGAATAGCCCACCCGCTAAGAGTATTAGGTCTCTAATTGAAAACTCCATGAATACAGGTTGGGTAAGCCCGGTAAGCCGAAGGAGTAGAAACAGGATCAATATTCGTGCAATCATAGCCAATGCTAAACCGATAACCCGTGCTTTTTGCTGGTGTTTTTTTTCAAGGCGACTGACGAGAATAGTTATTACCAGAATGTTATCTACACCAAGTACTAACTCTAACCCAATGAGTAATGCGAAAACACCAATTATATCTGCCATAAAAACTTTTTACCTGAAGATGGGTAAAGCAATAAGTATTTTCAAGAAGCCAGATTAAAACCCTGCTCTCTTATTTTTTGGAATATCATTTTGAAATAAACTCTGTGTTGCTACATAGAACTTAAAACTCTTGGATGGAATTAAAATTTAAAAACCAATTACTGCATGGCGGATCATAGTTGGTTGAAATCAGCTTAGTTTCCAAAATTAAATGGGTATTAGCCTTTAAATTTTTTCTTTATAATAAAAAGTAAAACACTTCAAGTTCCGTAAATATCATCCTAGTGCAATATATTCATCAAAAAAAAATGGTTATGGGAATTTTTGATAAGATAGGAAAAGCTTTTAGTAGCGATTATGATGACTCAGAGAAAAAGCAATACTGGAAGCCTGTTCGCACTCTCGAAAATATTGAAGAGATGATGCTTACTTCGAATGAAAAAATCCAGATTGTGTTTAAACACAGTACAAGTTGCGGAGTAAGCTTTTTTGCCATGAAGGGTTTAAATATTCCTGAAATCCTGGAAAGCGAACAGTTCGATTTGAATATTATTGATGTGATCCGGGACCGGCAGGTTTCTTTAAGTTTTGCTGAAAGAGTTAATGTGAAACATGAATCTCCACAGCTTTTTATACTAAAAGATGGCGAAGTAAAATGGCACGGTTCTCATCATTTGGTTTCTGCAAATAATTTGATGAATGCAGTTGTTACAAATCAATAACCCGATGCGTGTCCATCACCTCTGGGATCAACACCGCTGGACTTATTTCCTTCGGCATCTATATAAATTATGTGTCCTCTGCCTATAGAAGTTTCTTTAAGTGTATGGCCTTTTGCTTCTAATAACCTGATAGTGTCAGGGCTTAATCCGTAGTTTTCATAATAAAGAACATCTGGCAGCCACTGGTGGTGAACCCGGTTTGCAGCAATTGCTTCCTGTGCGTTCATCCCAAAAACAGCCATATTTAAAAAACTTTGCAATGTGGCAGTTATAATTCTTGGTCCGCCGGCGGCGCCCAGTATCATTTGGGCTTTTCCATTTTTAGTAACAATGGTTGGAGTCATGCTGCTAAGCATTCGTTTGCCAGGCTCAATGGCATTGGCCTCTCCACCTATTAAGCCATAGGAGTTTGGCACCCCCGGTTGTGCTGAAAAATCATCCATTTCATTATTTAGTAAAAATCCGGCATCGCTAACAGCAACATGGCTTCCAAAAGAACCATTTAACGTGGTGGTAACAGCTACTGAGTTTCCTTCTTTATCAATGACAGAGAAGTGAGTGGTTTCGTGAGATTCGTAATTATTGGAGAATTCTCCATAAGAAAGAGTGGAGGAGCGGGTAACAGTATCCATCGAAAAGTCGATCATACGCGCATGATTGTACTTAGGGTCCAGCAGGCCTTGTTTGGGTACATCATAAAAATCCGGATCGCCTAGGTAATAAGATCGATCTGCAAAAGCTCTGCGCATAGACTCTGACATTAAATGTACATAGTCGGCAGAATTGTGCCCTAGTTCAGAGAGGGCATAATCGTCCATCATATCCAGGATTTGTGTAATAGCGATACTGCCGCTGCTTGGCGGCGGCATCATTATAAGTTCATAATTCTGAAACTGAGCGATAACAGGTGCTCTCCACTTGCTTCTGTAGTTTCTAAGATCAGAGTGGGTAATCAATCCACCATTTTGTTTCATTTCTTTAACGATGGCATCTGCTACCGGCCCTGCATAAAAACCATCGCGTCCATACCGGGCAATTTGTTCAAGAGTTTCTCCAAGGTCTTCCTGTACAAATAAATCCCCTTCTTTGAAAGGAATTCCATTCTGTCTGGTGAAATATTTTTTCGAACCCTTGTATTTCTGAAAAGTTTCTGACCTGTTATTTAAAGCCCTGGCCTGAGAATAGGATAAATAGTACCCGTTCTTTGCGAGGTCAATGGCTGGCTGAAGAACCAGCTCCAAAGGCATTCTTCCGTATCTTTCCAAGGCAGTTACCATGCCATCAACAGTTCCGGGAACACCCACAGAAAGAATTCCTTCCCAGCTTAATTCAGGTTTAAATTCACCATTTCGGATGTACATATTCCGTGAAGCCTGTTGTGGTGCCTTTTCACGATAATCGAGAGCAGCTTTTGTTCCATCAGTTAAGTGGATTACCATAAATCCACCACCACCAATATTCCCAGCTCTTGGCAGTGTTACTGCAAGGGCAAATTGAACCGCAACAGCTGCATCAATTGCATTTCCGCCTTGTTGAAGAATTTGTTTACCAGCTTCTGAGGCATAAACTTCAGCAGAGACAACTAATCCATTTTCATAGATTTGTGTTGATCGGGATTGGGCATTTGTATCTACAAATACAAATAAAGCGATGAGTAGTAGTAATATTTTTTTCATGTTAGGCTCTTGGATGAAATTCTTTATGTATCTGATGCAGGAATGAACGATCTATGTGGGTATAAATTTCGGTTGTTAAAATAGAAGCATGGCCCAGCATTTCCTGCACAGCACGGAGGTCGGCACCACCTTCCAATAAATGTGTAGCGAACGAGTGCCGGAAAATGTGCGGGTATACAGTTTTTTGTATGTTCGTTTGTTTTGCCGCTTTCTGTACAATGTTCCATACGCTCATTCTTGTTAGTGCGCCGCCTCGTTGATTTAGGAATACCCGGTTTTTTGCTTTGTCAGCGTTTTTAGGTTTATAGAATAAAGGGCGAACATACTCCACATAATGTTCTATTGCCTCCTGGGCTACTTCGCCAACAGGTACCAATCGTTCTTTATTTCCTTTACCAATTACCCGGATAAAGCCAATTTCAAAAAAAAGGCGATCCATTTCTAATCCTGTTAACTCACTAACCCGCATACCTGTTCCGTACAAACATTCTAAAATTGCTTTGTTTCTTATGCCTGCCGGTTTTTTTGTGTTTGGTGAAGCCAGAATTGCTTCAACTTCTGCCACATCCAGTACTTCAGGAAGCTTTTTAGCTTTTTTAGGAAGCTCTATAAGTTCTGCGGGATTTGCTTTTGAAAATCCTTCAACAGTTGCAAATTCATGGAAACTGCGGATGCTGGAAATATTTCTTGCCAGGGAACTTGTGGACAGACATTCTGAATCAATAAGAAAATCCAGAAAATCCTCAATATGGCTTAAGGTTACCCCAGCCAGATCAGTGATTTTTTTGTTAAAGACCAGGAAATCAATATATCTGGAGATGTCGTTTTTATAGGAGTTAATGGAGTTTTCAGAGAGTCCTTTTTCAAGTTTGATAAACTGAATATACAGATTGACTTCTCTTTTAAATTTCTCCATCAATCACCGGGCTTTTCAGTATGTTCTTGTGAAGGGGCTGCTTCTGAATTTACTGTTTCGGCTTCAGGGATTATTTCTTGTTCCTTTTTGCCATCCGGGTATTCGATTCGGCCATGATATACACCAACCAGAATATTGATAAAGGTTTTTTTAATCACTGTTAGATCCTGGAATGTAAGTGGGCAGTGGCTCAATTGGCCTTCTGCAACCCGATCATCTACCATTTTATTTACTAAACTTTCGAGTTTGCTGTAATTTGGATTCTTCATTGCTCTGGATGCTGCTTCAATGCCATCGGCCAGCAAAAGAATTCCTGTTTCTTTGGTAGATGGGAGAGGGCCGTCGTACCGGAACTGCTCCTCGTTCAGTATCTCTTTGAGGCTATCATCTTCTTTGGCTTTTTTATAAAAGTAACGAATAACCGAAGTTCCGTGGTGAGTTTTGATAAAATGAATAATAGCTTTTGGTAGCCCATGTTCCTCTGCCATTTTAACTCCTTCACTTACGTGAGCTTTAATGACCATGGCACTCATTTGTGGCTTCAGTTTGTCATGCTCATTTACTCCGCGGGCTTGGTTTTCAACAAAGTAAGACGGTTTAACCATTTTACCGATATCGTGATACAATGCCCCAACACGGCATAGTAAAGAATTAGCTTTAATTGCCGCTGCCGCTGTTTCGGAAAGATTGGCTACCTGTAAACTATGATGAAAAGTACCCGGGGCCTGATTCATCAAATTTTTAAGCAACGGGCGGTTGGTATCACTCATTTCCAATAAGGTAAAATCTGTAGTGATCCCAAATAATTTTTCGAATAAGAGAATAATTGGATAAGTAAAAAGAATGAACAGAGCATTAATGCCAATAAACAATACCTGATTTAAGTATTCCGGCCAGCCGCTAAGTTTAGTAAGCGAAAAAGCACCTATCACAATTACATAAGTAACAAATACGATACCCGGAGTAGTAAAGAAAAACTGAGATCGGTCTTTGATGTCTCGTACCGAAAACACTCCCATACTGCAAGCACAAATGGTAGCAATGGTGAATTCAAAATTATTTCCGTTTACCATTCCTATTAAAGAGGCAACAGTAACTGATGCGATAATTCCTACTCTGGAATCAAAAATGATAGTAAGAATAATGGGTGCAATGGCAATGGGTATTACATAAATACTGGAAACCTCAAGTTGGAAAAGTATGGCGCTTGCAAGGCTTATCAACCCCATGGTTAAAAAAACCAGGAAGAAAAGTCCATTATGTGTGCTGATTTTTGGACGATATAAATACAGGTACATGAAAAACACCAATGAAATGACAATAATGGCGATTACACTCCCTGAAAATCTGGTCCACTTTTCTACGGTTGTGGCATTTTGAGACCGGGCTTGAGAAAGGCTGGTAAGCAGATTGGCTGTTTGTTCTGTTACAATATCTCCACGGCGTATAATCATCTGCCCTTGTGTTATCGCTCCCTTTGTCTTAGAAATAGCATCAATCTCTTGGTCAATTTTAGCTTCCGTATCCTCAGGATTATAAGATAGATTAGGTTGAATAGACTTATTGTATAACTCCATTCCCAGTTGCGCTACTTGCTGGTCGAACTGCTGGTTAAGTTGAAATTGCGCATACTCATTGGCTTCTCTAAGATCTCTTACTCTGGCTTTAGTAGAAATTCGTTCGGTGCTGGTTAACGGGTTTCGAATTACGATTTCATTTTGCTCAATACTGGTTTTATTTCTGTTGATGATACCATCGCTTTTAAGTGTTTCTATAATAGTTTCGAGCTCTTGCTTAACCCCGACACCTACAAAAGAGCTAACAGCTCTATTGTTAGAAAGAGCGTCAAAATAACTTTCAAACAAAATGTTCCAGGATGTTTCGGTAAGTTGGATTTCAGCATTAGAGTATTCCTGGACAAAACTAATGCTGTCATTGAAGGCGGAAGTTAGTTGGTTAATTTTACTTTCCTGCCAGTTATAATGGCTTTGAATTACAGGCTGGATACTTCTGTATAAAGAATCGATCTTCGTTTGCACTGTAATTTCTGAATTTGGATCAACATTAAAGATAGGGGAGATGCTGCTTCTTATTTCAGCTTCTTCTTGATCAGTTTCCTGCGTAGTTTTATTAATAGCGAATGTGTATGGTGCTACTAAATCTTCTGCCCGCCAGGGTTGACCTATAGTATAAGTAAGGCCTGAATTAATGGTGGCGTTTGGCAGCGATAAAATAGAGATGCCAATAAAGCATAAGAAAATAAAAGCCCTTAAAAAGGGATTCCTTTTAAGAGAATACTTCTCTTTCTCTTTTTTTAGCTTTTCTCCAATTAAAGGGGTTAAATCACTTTTCTTTTGTCCTAAGCCAATTTTGTCGAGTAAACTCATAGATATTATTTCGCTTTTCGTACAGGTTAAGTACGACGGCTAATTTACAGCAATAGTTTCCGTTTTAAAACTTCTGTTCGTTTTATTTTGTATTGAGGGATTGATGCTACTCTGAATAAAGTTTTTGAGGATGTACTTTTTGTTCAGAAGATAATTTTTTTGAAAGCTAAGGTTAAATGGTGGATATATTTTTTAATCACTTGTTATCAGAAGTTTAAAATACCGGCAATTCATGATTGATAATGGATGCCAAATTCCGCTTCTTAGCTTTTAAATAAACTGAGGATTATGCCTGACTCTGATATCAAAAAAATTGTACATATTCATCTGCCTGTTAATGAACCTTTCAAAACAACACTCACAGCCGGTAATCATGAGGTTATATCGGATGAGCCGCCGGAAGTGGATGGCGGCACAGATCAGGGGCCCGATCCTTATGATCTGCTCTTAATGAGCCTTGGAACTTGCACAGCAATGACCATGAAAATGTATGCCCGGCGAAAAAAATGGCCAATTGAGGATATCTATATCGAAATGCGGCACAATAAAAGCCATGCAGAGGATTGTGCAGATTGCGAAGCTGCTTCTTCCAAAATCGACAAGATCGAAAAAGAAATCATCATCAAAGGAGAGTTAGACCAGCAACAAATGGATAAGCTATTAGAGATATCGAAGAAATGCCCTGTTCATAGAACGTTAATTGGAGAGATCAATATTCAAAGTTTTTTGGCTGAATAAAATGTGGCTATCCAAGAAAAAGTCAAACACATCAGCTTAGGCATAGGAATGATCTTGATGAGATTGACTTTAATTCAGTATTCATATTAGTTGCTTTGCTTGGAAGTTACACTCCAATTAAATACGTTAAAAAAAGAAGATTGCAGAGGTATTATGTCCGAATTAATAAAACTATACGAAGACCATATTGATGGCAATAAATTAAAGCATATTGTTGAAATTTTAAGGAATGGAGGGTTGGTTATATATCCAACCGATACCGTATATGGCCTGGGTTGTGATATCACCAATAAATCCGCATTGGAAAAACTGGCAAGAATAAAAGGAGTGAAATTAGATAAAGCTGATTTTTCGTTTATTTGTGAAGACCTGAGCAATCTTTCTGATCATGTAAGCCAGATTGAAACCCGCACATTCAAAATTTTAAAACGGAATCTTCCGGGGCCATACACCTTTATTTTACCGGGCAGCAATACACTTCCGGGTGTTTTCAGAAGAAAAAAGACAGTTGGTATTAGAGTGCCCAATAATGAAATAGCGTTGTCCTTGGTAAAAGAATTGGGCAACCCTATTGTTTCTACTTCCATCAAAGATGAAGACGAAGTGATCGAATACACAACCGATCCTAGTTTGATATTTGATAAGTGGAAGCACCATGTAGATGTAGTTATAGACGGAGGTTACGGAGGGAATGAAGCCTCAACTGTTATTGACCTAACCAGTGGGGAACCTGTGCTTGTCCGGGAAGGAAAAGGAGAATTAGTGCTCTAATAAGTTTTGGAATTAGCTGCAGAAATTATGGAGTGCTAATCACATCTACAATCCACAAACCAGGAACTTTAGCCCACATTAAAGGAATTTTTTTTCACACTTCCTCTGTGCTTTTCGCAGTTAATTATTATGTAAACGATATAACAGTACCGCAGCCCGTTGGGTTTGGGTAAGAAGTGCGGGCAAATATCCTGTTTCATTAACGGTATGGTCGTCTGCACCACTCATTCCTAAAGCATCTATAGCCATATCCACATAATCTGCGGTAAAAGAAACATCGGCAGCACCTGCTTTTAGCGGGTTAACGGCTTCTACTTTTCCAAGCCCCAGATCTACACTTACTTTAGAGTAAATGTTAAGTAGTGTCCGGTTTCCATTAGTTGGTGCCATAGGTGGATAACCATCAAAAAAAGTGAGCTTTGCTTTAGTCTGTGGACGATGTTGGGAAACAATACCCTGCATTTTCTTTTTTACCCGTTCCACCTGTTCCGGAGAAAGCCCTCTCAAATCGCCCGATACGATAACTTCTTTAGAAACTACATTGTCTTTACCGAATGCATTGCCTGATTTATTTTCTGAGTCGTGTTCAAGGGTAGTTCCACCAATAATCATACCTGGGTTAAAAGTTAAAAACTCTTCGGATCGGAGTTCTTCATAAAAGGCATTTAGGATCCTGGAAGCTTCAAATATTGCACCTGCTCCAACATCTTCCCGAAAAATTTGTGATGAATGGGCTGGGTTTCCCTTTGTTTTTAGTTCCCATTTAATAGAACCTCTTCGGGAGATATTTGCTGTTGCAGGGTTACCATCTCCATTCTCAAATCCAATGGCAATATCGGCCCACTTTGCTGCATCAATAAGTACTTTTTTGGAGAGATTTAGCGGAGCTCCACTGTACTCTTCATCTCCAGTCATAACCACCCAAATATTCATGTCTTTAAGAAGGTTGTTTTGCTGTAGTGCTTTCAAAGCCTGAATAATGATTACATCCCCTCCTTTCATATCAGCTATTCCGGGAGCTTTCATAGTGTTCTTGTCTATCATAGTCATATCTTGAAATGGAGAATCTTTTTCAAAAACAGTGTCCAGGTGACCTATAAGTAATAACTTTGGTGCACTCTCACTCCCTAAATGTTTGGCAACTAAATGCCCTGCTCTGTTAAATGGCTTACCATCCTCCCAACTGGTTTGGAAACCTAAGTCATCAAATTCTTTTCGCAGTACATCACCAACTTTGCGAACTCCTTCAAAATTCATAGTACCGCTGTTGATGGATAAAATCTCTTTTAAAAGATCAAGAGCTTCATCATTATTTTTTTCGGCGGTTTCAGAAAGTTGTTTTTCGGTTTCAGAAAGCTGGGCTTTTGTGCTGAAAGGAGCAATCAAGAAAACCAGAAGAGTAAGTTTTAGAAAAGAAGATCTCATAGGGATTGAAGTATTAATCTTTTTCAGTAAGGTAATTATCGCGAATAATTTTAAGGTGGTGAAGTTCATGCCCGGCGATTATGTAAGCCAAAGCTCGTACACTTACTTCAACGCCACTGGCAATTCCAGATCTGGCTATCATTTTACCTGTCATATTTTGGAACAAATGAATGGTTGAAGTGCGTATCGCTAAATATTCGTTACACAAATTTGCCACTGATCTTGAGTTGTAGTTCGATTCTTTCATCCAAAGATCCTGATCCATTCCGGGAAGCTCAACTTTATCTCCCCGGCTTATAGACAATGCACGATAAGCAAACATGCGTTCGGTTTCGATCAAATGCCCCAGCATCTGTTTTAATGTCCATTTTCCTTCGGTATAGGGCGTTAGTGCACGATCACCCCGGATAGCATTTGCAATGGTATATAGTTCGTGCATTTGAATATTTAATTGCGCAATAATGTTTTTATTACGCGGTACATTGCTCACATAATCAGAGTAAAAGTGTGCATATTCCGATTTTTCGGGGTATTCATTATCCCAAGTGTCCATGTTAAAAGAATTAATTTCTCAACAATACTACTTTGAATTAAGAAGCACAAAAAAACCCGGCACTTTTAGGAGCCGGGCTTAAACTATAAACTACAAATAATTTTATTTAGTTGGCTTCGATGGATTCTACTTTTGATTTTTCAATTACCTGGCCATCATTTTTAGTTTCGTATGCGAAAGCATATGCAACACCGTTGGTAACTTCCCAGTTGCTGTAAGAAGTAACAACTTCAACTTCTTTGCCCATTTGAGGAGCAAACACATTCATTTTTGTGACGGCAGGAAGTGCTGTAGCCGGGTCAAGATAAAATACAATCTCGGAAGTTCCATCTACTTTTAGTGCAACATATTCTTTGCCATCTACTGTTTCCATACCCAGATATTCGGGATTATGGTCATCTGCATTTAGTGCAATATTAATGTAGCTGTTCTTCATCTCATTTATCATTGGCGTAACCATAGCAGGCGGAAGTTGCTGTTCCCGTCCCATCATAATCATTTTGCCGGAACCATTAGAAACCATCATTTCCATATTGCCTTGCGGGGTTTCCATTTTGGCATCGAGGGTGTAGTTGGCATAAGAAATAGTAGAGGTGATTTTTATATCTACATTTCCCATAGGGGTTACCCGTGTAAGGTTGCCTACACTTTTTATGGTGCTAAATGTTGTACCTGGGGCAATAATAGCTTTTGCCATTTTTCCGAGCCATTCTTTCCCTTTAGCGGCATCACCTGATGCACTTGGCTTATCTGATTTTGGAGTTGGAATGGTGATATCGATCTCATTTACTGTTCCATATTTTTGTAATTGATCACCAACTTCTTCTGCATTTCCAACTACCAGGATTTGAACTTTACCGGGCTTCAGATATTCTTTAGCAACTTGTTGAATATCGGAAATGGTTACTTTTTTCAGGTCTTCCACGTATTTATTAAAAGCATCTTTAGAAAGCCCATTGTATTCATTGCTGATTCTTTCATTCAGGATCTTTTGCTTACTATCGTATCTAAAGACCAAAGAATTAAGGAAGCGGTCGCGCGCATCTTCTAGTTCTTCCTGGGCTACCGGGCTTTCCTGCATTTTTTCTACTTCCCGGATTAAAGCGTCAATAGCTTCTGCTGTGGTTGAGCTTTTAGTCATTACAAACAAAGAAAACGTACCCGGATAATTGATGCTGCTGCTATACCCGCCACCTACGGCATAAGCCAGCCCAAGATCGGTTCGTACTGTTTGGAATAACCTTCCGGCAAAACCGCCACCAAGAATCTGGTTCATCATTTGCAATTTAGCGTAATCCGGATTTTCCCGTAATCCACCAATGTGGCCAACAAGTACATAACTTTGATTTACATCAGATTTATTAATGAAGTTTACTGTGGATGGGTAACTGTAATTTATTTCCGGGTAAATGAGATTATTTGCAGTTCCGGCAGGGAAACTACCAAAGGCCTCTTCCAGTTTTTTCTTCATTTTTTTGGTGTCAAAATCACCTATAACCCCAAGTGTCATATTGTTTCCTACAAAAGTTTCTTTGTGGAATGCTACAAGATCGTTGCGGGTAATGGCATCTAAGGTGGCGTACTCTATCTGGCGCGTAATTGGAGAATCTTCTCCATAAATCAGTTTTCGGAATTCACGGTTAGCAATACCTGCCTGTTGGTCGTTTCTACGCGAAATACCGCTTTTGCGCTGTGTTTTAGATAGTTCAATTTTGTCTTCAGGGAATAGGGGGTTTTGAACCAGATCCACAAAAACAGGAAGTAATTCATCAAAATCTTCTTTGAGGATGTTCATGGATGCCCCGCCTGAGCCTTGCCCGATAAATGTACTCATGAATGCAGCCTTGTCTTCTAAAAGTACATTTAATTCATCAGCAGGATAATTTTCAGAGCCGCCTTCGCGCATAAGTCCTCCGGTCATACTTGCAAGCCCGATTTTATCGTCAGGATCCTGGAGGCTGCCGGCTCTAACAGTAGCACTAATTCTGATTAAAGGAAGCTCTTTGTCTTCAACCAAAAAGAAGGTAATGCCATTGTCGAGTTTAAATTCTTCAACATCGGCTTTTTTAAACTCGTTGAGCTTGGGGTACTTAATTTCGTCATAACGTTTTTGTGCTGCTGCACTAATTGCGAACAGCGTCAACATCGAAAATAAAATGGTACGTTTCATAGTAGTGTTTATTGAATTAAATCGTTTGATAAATAGATGATTTTAGGAATCTGCTTTTACTGTAGCACCTACAGTTCGCGTTTGTTTTATCAGATATTGTTGAGCTACCCGTTGAAGATCGTCGAGCGTAACTTCGTTATATCTGTCTAACTGCTTGAATACATCACGCCAGTCGCCTTTAGTCATATACGTGGAAGCAAAATTAAGTGCCAAGCCTGTGTTATTTGCCAATCCACGAATAATTCCTGCACGGATGTTTGTTCGGGCACGATCAAGTTCTTTCTGAGTGATAGAACCTCCTTTTACAACTTCAATTTCGTCATAAATACGTTGCTCTAAAGAATCAAGCTCTACCCCTTGGTTTGGTACAGCAAGAGTAAGGAATAAAGATCCGAAGCGGGTCCCGGGAAACCCATTAAAAGCACCCACCTGTAAGGCCAGTTTTTCTTCTTCTACCAGTTTTTTATATAGAACAGAAGTTCTTCCGCTGGATATAATATTTCCAAGAAGGTTTAATGCTTCAAAATCTTCATGAGAATCAGAAACACCATGATAGCCAATTAACATAATAGGTTGCGAGTTGCCTTCTATGGTAAATCGCCGTTCTCCTCGTTGCTTTGGCTCAACAGTAGTTACCGGAGGAGCAATTTTACCTTTGCCTCTGAAGTCAGAGAAATACTCTTCGGCCAATTTCTTCATTCTTTTGGGGTCAACATCTCCTGCAATGGCAAAAGTAATATTGCTAGGTACATAATATTTATCGTAAAATGCGCGGGCATCTTCAATGGTTGTTGCTGTAATGTCGGAATTCCATCCTACAACAGGTCGTCCGTAAGGGTGGGCGGTATAAGCAACGGCTATAAACTCCTCAACCAAACGGCCAATAGGGCTTGATTCTGTTCTCATGCGTCGTTCTTCCCGAACAACTTCTTTTTCAACATAGAATTCGCGGTAAGTGGGATTTTTGAAACGATCAGCTTCCAGGTTAAACCAAAGTTCTGCTTTGTTTGAAGGGAGGCTGTAAAAGTAGTTGGTCAGGTCAGCACCTGTTGAAGCATTTAACCCTGTTCCCCCATTATTTTGGATGATCTCAGAAAACTCATTATTCACTACAAAAGTTTTAGCCTGTTCTTGTAACTCTTCGAACTTAGCCCGTTTTTGAGCCAGTGCTTCTTCATCGGGATTGGAACTGAATTTTTCATGCAACCATGCTTTGTAAGCTTCATCCATTTGATCGATTACTTTCTTTTCTTCTTCCCAGTTATTAGTACCAATATATTTGGTTCCCTTAAAAGCCATGTGTTCAAAAATGTGTGCAATACCGGTATTGCCTACAGGTTCATCCACACCGCCAACATTTACATGGGTGTAAAAACTGGCAACAGGTGCTTCGCGTCGTTCAATAATGATGAAATGCAGCCCGTTATCAAGGGTGAACTCGGTTACCTTTTTTTCAAATTCTTTCAGGTTTTGTGCAGTTACGTTATCTCCGAAAATTCCAACAAAGAGAACCAGAAAAAGTAACCCACAAAATGTTTTTAGTACTCTCATTATGATAGGTTTAATAGTTGTTTGATTAATACTCAACAGCTTAAAGATGAGAGTTATTTTAACCAACTTCAAAGCCTAAATAGTTTTACCCATAGAAAATTTCTTCTTTAATTTGCGTTATTCTTTTTATTTTTGCCGTCATTTAAAATTTCAAATCTTCTATGTTTTTTCAGCAAATATTCGAACCTAAATTAGCTCAATACGCATATCTCATTGGTTGTCAAAAATCAGGAGAGGCAATTATTGTTGACCCGATGCGGGATGTTGCCCGGTACCAGGTTATCGCAAAAAAGAACGGCCTTAGCATAGTTGGAGCTACCGAAACACATATACATGCCGATTATCTTTCGGGGCTCAGAGAACTTGCTGAACAAGGTGTAAAAGTACTTGCCTCTGATGAAGGTGATGCGGATTGGAAATACGAATGGATTATTGGAAGTGACTATAATCATCAGTTATTGAAAGATGGTGATGAGTTTGCTATCGGTAACATCAAATTTACTGTGGTATATACCCCCGGCCATACGCCGGAACATATTAGTTTTTTGGTTACTGATGGTGCTGCCGCGAACGAGCCTATGGGCCTGCTTTCAGGGGATTTTATTTTTGTAGGTGATGTGGGCCGGCCGGATCTCTTAGAAACAGCAGCCGGGCAGGTGGGTGCAATGGATGGATCAGCTAAAACACTGTACAAATCAATCGAGAAGTTTAAAACCATGCCAGAGTACCTTCAGCTTTGGCCGGGGCATGGTGCAGGAAGTGCCTGTGGCAAAGCATTAGGTGCTGTACCGGAATCAACAGTGGGGTATGAGCAGAGATTTAATGGGTCCATTCGGGCTGCTGTTTCCGAAAAAGATTTTGTCGATTTTATTTTGGAAGGCCAGCCAGAGCCGCCTCTTTATTTTGCAAGAATGAAGCGCGATAACAAATCAGGACCGAAAGTTCTTGGCAAAATTCCGGTGCCCGAGAGAAAAAGTGTTCAAAGTATGATTGGTGCCAGCAGAACTTCGCATGCCGTAATTATTGATGCACGTTTAGACAGAGTTGCTTTTATGAATGCCCATATTCAGGGATCACTTTATGCTCCTTTCAATAACACTTTTAATACCATTGCGGGATCTTATGTAGAGGAAGATGAGGATATCTACCTCATCATTAACGAGGAGCATGTATCTGATGCTGTGCTTGACCTGATCCGAATCGGGCTTGATAATATAAAAGGCTATGCTACTCCTGACGATTTGGATGAATTTGGAGCGAGTGGTGGTGCTTTATTCAGCACTGAGGTAATAGACTTTAAAAAAGTAGATGAATTGATGGCAACGCAAGAATATAACCTGCTGGATGTAAGAAAGAAGTCAGAATTTGATGAAGGGCATTACCCGGAGGCCATCAATATTGCACATACCCGGTTGGCAGATCGGGTGGATGAAATACCAATAGATAAGCCGGTTTTAGTGCACTGCAAATCCGGAGCCAGGGCTGCAGTTGCCTCAGCAATGCTGGCAAGAGAAGGCCTGGTTGTTCATTATATAAATGATGCGGTAGATCCCTGGTTGGCAGAAAAGGTTGATTAAATTTTTTTGTATCTGAAACAATCAATAGTATGGTCATTCACCAGTCCACAAGCTTGCATATGAGCATACATAATAGTGCTGCCAACAAATTTGAATCCACGTTTTTTCAGATCTTTACTTAGTGCGTCAGATTCGGGTGAGGTTGCCGGAACTTCTTCCATTGTTTTCCAGCAGTTTATGATGGGCTTGTCCCCAACAAAATCCCAAATGTATGTATCAAAGCTTCCAAACTCTTTTTGCACTTCAAGAAATTTTTGAGCGTTTATTACTGCTCCCCGAACTTTGAGTTTGTTCCGGATAATCCCTTCGAATTGTAAAAGCTCCCGGATCCTATCCTCATCAAATTTGGCTACGATTTCAGGATCAAAGTTTGCGAAACATTTTCTGTATCCTTCTCTCTTTTTTAATACTGTTGCCCAGCTCAATCCGGCTTGGGCTCCTTCAAGGATCAAAAACTCAAAATGAGTGCGATCGTCATGAACAGGCACTCCCCATTCCTCATCATGATATTTTATGTATTCTTCGAACTGGCCGTCTGCCCATTCGCACCGTGTTAAGTTACTCATGTCAAAATTCGTTATATTTTCTTTGTGGTTGCAATGAAGAACCTTCAAGAGAGTTTATCATGCTCTTTATCTGTAAAGGAACAAAAGATCAATATAAAAATTTACAGTAATTACACTTTACCTTTACAATAAAGCTATTATTTTGTGTGTGCTATGAATGACTTAATGACATTTTCTAAAATCAATATCGAACCTGCCGAACGCAGCAAAATTCATGAAATAGATTTCAATAATCTGGTTTTTGGGCGCAAATTTTCTGATCACATGTTTGTAATGGAATACGAACACGGTGAATGGAACGAGCCGGTTATTAAGCCTTATGGCCCTATTGAGGTAACTCCGGCACTTAATACGTTACATTATGGTCAGGCTATTTTTGAAGGGATGAAAGCGTTTTATGTTGATGAAAACACCATCAATATTTTCAGGCCGGATGTTCATCATGAACGGTTAAATAATTCTGCACGAAGAATGGACATTCCTGAAACGGATTATGATATATTTATTACTGCTTTGGAAGAATTGATGAAGCTGGATCATCAGTTTGTTCCAAAACAGTTTGGAACGTCGCTCTATATTCGTCCATTTATTTTCGCTTCTGATGATTTGTTAGCTGCCCGTTCTTCCACAAAATTCAGTTATTATATTATTACATCGCCTGTAGGAACGTATTATTCAGAAGGGTTTGCTCCTGTTTCTTTAACAACTACTGATGAATATGTGCGGGCAGTTTCCGGAGGGACGGGAGAAGCAAAAACCGCGGGAAATTATGCAGCAAGTTTTCTTCCTGCTAAAAAAGCTGTACAGGATGGTTATACACAAGTACTTTGGTTGGATGCTACCGAACACAAGTATATCGAAGAAGTGGGAACTATGAATATTCACTTTCTTATTGGCGATACATTGGTTACTCCGGAATTAACAGGTTCTATTTTGCCCGGAGTTACCCGAAGGTCGGTAACTGCGTTAGCTGTCGAATGGGGATATAATGTGGAAGAAAGAAGAATTTCTATTGATGAGGTATTCAAAGCTTCTGAAAATGGCGAGCTGAAAGAAGTGTTTGGATCAGGTACTGCGGCAGTTATTTCTCCGGTAGGGTTAATTCATCATAAAGGCAGCACCATTAACATCGGAACCGGAAAGATCGGAGATTTTGCAAAAAGGCTGTTTGATGAAATTACGGGAATACAGTACGGTAAGCTCGAAGATCCATATGGATGGATCCATTCTGTAGAAATTTAAGTGCCGGGCCTTATTAAAATATTGGCTGTGGGTGCCGGTGGCTTTTTCGGTGCTGCGAGCAGATATCTGCTTTCATCCGGAGTACAGTCTTATTTTCCTTCTTCCGGTTTTCCTTATGGTACATATGTAGTAAATATGCTGGGTTGTTTGCTGATTGGCCTATTGCTCGCCCTTTTTGATTTGAAAGAGTGGGGAAATTCCGAAATAAGGCTGTTTGTGTTTACAGGCGTACTTGGCGGCTTTACTACCTTTTCCACATTTGCTAACGATTCTTATCTGTTATTTAAAGATGGAGAAATGCTATTTGGCCTGGCAAATGCAGGCGGGCAAGTAATTCTTGGGTTGTTATTCGTTTGGATTGGATATTCGGTGATTAAACTACTTGTTTAATACCCATTCTCTCGACTTACTTCATTAATCAAATCCATCCCCGAAAGCGATCTTTTATAGTTCTCCAGGATTTGTTGTGCGGCTTCTTTGGAGTCTGTAACTGCAGCAACATGGGGAGTGATCATAATTTTTGGGCGATTCCAGAATAGGTGATTGGCAGGTAGCGGTTCTTCTTCAAATACATCCAGCCAGGCACTCGATAAAGCTCCGGTGTCGATTGCATAAATCAAATCTTCTTCAACCAAATGCTGCCCCCTGCCGGCATTGATGAGGCAAGAGGGAGATTTTAACTTCTTAAATAACTCAAGGTCTAAAATGCCCTGGGTTTGCCTGGTTAGTGGAAGTAAGCAAACCAGAATATTTGTTTCGGACAAGAAATCGCTGATCTGGTTCTCAGTAAAAGATGTAATTCCCTTTATACTTTTTTTGGATAGAGACCAACCGTTTACCAGATAATCATTTTTAATTAAAAGTTTGGCAACCGATTGCCCCATTTCTCCCAATCCCATAATTCCAACTGCACATTGTGCTTTTGGTATAATAGAATGTTTACTCCAGTAAGCCTCTCGTTTTTGATCGGTATATCGGGTAGTGTGATGCCTGTACGCCAATACGGCATTTAAAACATATTCAGCCATCTCGCTTTTGAGAGAAGGAGTAATTAACCGGGCAAGCTTTATGTTCTTTGAAATGCCTTCATCATTCAAAAGATGATTTACTCCGGCACCTAATGAAGAGATTGCATTCAGATTGGGATAGTTGCTGAATATATCTTTTGGGTGATTCCATGCAACGGCAAATGTAATGCGGTCTTTATGTTCTACCTTGGGCCAGATATCCACATCCAGGTTCGAATCCAGTTCCAGCAGCTGCTTTTTAAGAGAATGTAAGTCCCGGTTTTGGGCAATGAGAAGTAATGACATATTATTTTGCTTTAGCTATCATAAGTTCATCCCACCGGGTGGTGTATCTTTTGCACTGGTAAATGCGTTTTTGTAGTAATCAGTGGTGTACATAATCTACCGGGTTATTATTTGTCATCCCATTCTTTCAGAAACCGGGCTATATATTCTTCCATGAAAAGATGGCGTTCTTTTGCGATTTCTTTAGCCATAGGTGTGTTCATTCGGTCTTTCAACAAAAATAGTTTCTCGTAAAAGTGATTAATGGTATGTCCTTGATCGTTTTTATATGCTTCGAAAGAAGCATGCATAGTGGGAGGGATGTTGGGATTATAAAGCCCCCGCAATTTATAACCGCCATATGCGAAAGCACGGGCAATGCCGATGGCTCCTATTGCATCAAGCCGGTCGGCATCCTGTACAATTTTCCCTTCCAAAGTTTTCATAGGGGTTTCCACTTCGGCCCCTTTAAAAGACAGGTTTTGGATAATATCAGTAACATGCTGAATGATGTGTTCATCAACACCAAGCTGTTCCAGCCATTTTCTGGCTGTTTTTGGCCCGATAGAAACATCTCCGTCATGAAGTTTGTGATCAGCGATATCATGTAACAAAGCCGACAGTTCTATAACATGAATGTTATATGCTGCATCGGTTTGTCCGGCCAATCTTTTTGCCATGTTCCAAACCCGGAGCGTATGCCACCAATCATGCCCTGAGCTTTCCCCTTCTAACTTTTTTTGTACAAACTCTGCTGTTTTAGTTATGTGGTCAGGCAGGTGCATAATTCTGCGATTACATCCTGTTTAAGCTTGTTGATGCGTGCGAGTGTAGCTTGTATAGTTTCCGGGTGTATTTCTCCTTCAGCTAATAGTTTCTGGATGATACCAATCACTTTTTGAGCTATTTCTTCATCGTACTCAAAGTTGTTTCCGAATACAAGGATATCAACCCCGGCATTAACAGAACGCTTAATGGCTGTTTCTAAACCATACCTGCTTGTAATGATGGGTTTTTGCAAATCATCTGAAAAGACAACGCCCTCAAAACCAAGAGAATCTCTTAATAATCCATGTATTGTTTTAGCCGAAAATGTTCCTGGCCAGTCAGCATCAATATTGGTGTTCAGGCTGTGCGAAGTTTGCACAGCTCTAATGGTTCGCTTATCAAAAAGCTGCTTGTATGGAGTAAGGTTTTCCTCATCCCATGCACCGTCAATTGTGTCTGAAGTATCTGTGGGCAGATATCCGGCACTGTATCCCGGAAAATACTTTGGAACACTGAGCAGTTTCTCAGTGTCATATTCTTTTAAAATAAGGCTGGCAATAGCAGTTACCTCTTCGGCATCCGAAGAGATTATGTTCTGAGCTGCCTTGTTATTGTCTTGTGGTGTTTTAAGATCGAGCCGGGGGTGAAAGTTTGTATTTATTCCGACGACCATGAACTCCTGCGCATACATCATGGCATAGTCTTTTACCTTGGCAGAATCGGATAAAGATGAGCCGGAGAAAATATTCTCCATTTCCGGATACATATTTGATAAGGCAGAACGGTTGCTTCCATCGTGCTCTACCGAAATAATAGGTGGGGTGGAGGAGTACCCGACAAGGGCACTGTTTAACTTTAATAATTGATCCGGGTTATCAATGTTTTTGCCCGGCTCGCCGGTGGTATAGTCATAATCATATAAAATTACTCCACCAATATTTCGTTGTTTTATATCCTTAACAACCGGGCTTTCACTGTTTATTTCTGTTCCACGAAATCCCACTACCACCATTTGCCCGATCTGTTTATCGGTAAAGGTTACAGGTTTTTCCTCAGGAGTTTTTTCTGTACATGATGGCAGAATAGCAAGTGCAAATAAGAATATTGGCGCGAGTATTTTTTTATTGCGGTATGAGTTCATCTAAGACTTCTTCTAAATTGAAAGTGGCTCTTATGTCGTTATAACGGGCAATTTTCCCGTCCGGATCTACTAAAATATAAAAAGGAATCCCTCCGCCTTTATACGCCCGGAATGTTTCCTGATCGAACCCTTTGCCCCCGTATAATTGCGGCCATGGGTTTTGGAATTTTTCTATATCGCTTCTCCATACATCTTTGTCTATTTCTGTTGAGATGCCCAGGATCTCAAAATCGTTTCGGCTGTATTTCGAATAGATTTCTGTCATTTTGGGGAATTCATCAAGGCAGGGCTGGCACCATCCGGCCCAGAAATCCAATAAAATGTATTTACCTGCATAGTCTTCTAAAGTATGTGTATTGCCGCTGGCATCTGCCAAAGTAAAAGGAATGGCTGGTTCTCCGGGAGATACGGATTGTATTTCATTATAAAAATAGGTTAGAAAACTGGTGTATTCCGGGAAATCCGAGTATTCTTTTAAATAGTTTCTGTAACCGGGCTCGGCGGTAGCCAGCTTCAGTTCTCCGATTCGTTCTGCCGCCAAAAAAAGTTCAGCGTATGCAAGTGCCTGTCTGTCTTCGATATAATCGAGTACTTCTAACCGCTTTTTATTAAGCTCATCATAAGCAATTCTTTTGATATCATATTCTGCGAGTTCTGTACCATACGTTGAATTTACACTATCGTATATTCCAAAAGTACGGGCGTAGTAATGGGTTACATCACGAATACCCGCACGTTGTGCCACTAATGATTGCAGCGTAAAAAATCCATCTTTCTTAGCCTGTGCCATTATTTCCGAACGTTCCTTGTCCGCATTAAAGCCCTCATCATACAACCGGTACTCTACTGATTTAATCTTATTCACGAGCATTTCTCCCTTGGCTTTAAGTATAAAATGTTTGTATGCTGTATTGGCAAGGTGTTTGGAAGCAAGGTCAATTTTCTTCTGGCTCAACGTAATAGCAGAATGTTCTTCTCCTGCTTTGTATTTATTCATCTCTTTTTCGATCTGCTTATCAAGTCCATCGGTTTCTGCTAAATAGTTTTGATAGGCTGTATAGTCTTTGTTGTGGATGGAGTTTATTTCTATTCCATTTGGGAAGTCAGAGCGGGAAATAACCAATGTTAAATCGTCATTTGCATCAGCTATTAAAAGAAATGAATTATCATCAATACTCAGCGTTAAAAAATGTTCGTTTTCAATAGGTATGGTAGTTTTAAAAGTACCATCAGCAGAAATTTCCAGAGGATAATTTATTTTAGGAGAGTACTTGTAGTGTAGCGGAACTTTCGAAACTGTTACAGATGCATCACCCACATAATCGATAGTACCTGAAATAGTCATTGTAGCCGAATTGGGGACAGAGCAGTTTGTGTAGAAGAAGGCTGTTATTATTAAAACAAAAAATACTCTTGTATAAGAAAACATGAACATTTTAGGATGGATAAAAATTAATTTTGTGAAGGATAAAGCTATTATTTGAAAAAGGTTTTAAATAGTGAGCTATTTCTTAAAATTTTCTAACATTTATGATGTAACGTTTAGAGTGGTAAATACTCTTTTACTGTGGATGTGTACATGCAAGGTGTATGCAATTCGTTAAATGGTACAAAAATATGCTGAAATGGCAAGATCTATAAATTATAGATTATTACATTAAGGCAGCTAAACAGGAAATAAAATGATCCAGAATAATTTAAATAAGGACCTGGAGAGAAAAATAGATCTCTATGTAAACGGAAAACTATCCGCCGAAGAAATTGATGATTTATGGGCAGAGCTTATACAGGATGATTATTATCTCGATTACTTAAAAAGTGTGGCAAATTTAAAAGCTATTATTGAAGATAATAGAGGAAGTGAAGCCAAAGCTATTGCAAATCAGGCTAGAAAGTACGCTGGTTATGTTGCAGCCGCAGCAGTTGTTATAATTATAGGTGTGCTGGGAGTGGTAAATTATTCGGCTGTTACAACAAGCCCCGTATCGCCACTGGCCGAAATTGGTTTAGATATTGTTAGGAGCGATGTAGGCGTTTCTAAAAATGTTACTAACGAAACCGTTAAAGAAGCTATTAAGCTTGCTGCTAATGGAAAAACATTTGAAGCAAAGAAGCTTTTATCAGATGCTTTAGAGGCCGAAAAATCTCCATCGGTAATTGCTGAACTGTCTCTAACTCTTGGCTCAATTCAATATAATTTGGGTGAATATAATGATGCGGTTCTTAGTTTTGAGAAAGTTACTGCTCAAACTGATATTAACAATACCACGCTTGAAAAAGGATACTGGCTACTTGGAAATGCTTATTTTCAACTTGATGAGCTGCAAAAAGCTCAGGATGCTTTTCAAAAAGCGTATGATATGGATGGCCAATACAGCAGAATATCTAAGAGCTATATAAATGCACTGGCGTCTATAAATAAATAGTTAGAAGGAATCATCAGTACTATTTTTCCGGACTCTATACCCAACCAGTAAACTTATGGTTACCATTAAAGGTAGTACAAATTTTGAGCTTGCTGGTTTTTTTATGACAGGATTTGAATTCCCGATTAATGTATAGGCTCCCCAGTAATGTGGGTCGGCACTTCCGGTTTTAAGTTGATTGATCTTGGCAAGTCTCATTGCAGAGCTTTTAGAATGTCCCTCATTCAGAAAAGAATAAAAATCAGTTGCGAATTCTGAAGCAACTTTATCGTTTACTTCCCACAGGTTAAGTGCCAGGCTTTTTGCTCCTGCATATCTTAAAGCCCGGCTAATACCCATTATTCCCGCCCCTTGTAAGTAGTTGCCTGAACCAGAACTGCATGAATTAAGCATAATCAAATCATTATTCAGTTCATTATCGAAAAGTTCATACGCATATAGTACTCCTCCTTTTACAGAGCCATTTTCGTGGGATTTTAAATAAATGGTAGAAAAAAGCGGATCTTGACTGGAAACTTCGCTGTGAGTAGCTACATGCAAAATATGGCTGTTACTAAGCTGTGCATGAAAGGCAGTTTCTGTAGCATTGTTACCCGAAAAAACCTGCTTATTTTTGAATGAAGATAATACCTGCTCAATTTTTTTGGCTTCTATCGTTGCAAAAGGGAGTGATGGAAGGTTTTTTTGAAAATCATCGAAGTACGAAATAGCGAAAGCAGAAAACTCTGAGCCACTTGCTTTCAAGGTATTTCTGTTATTGTTGGCAAAATCTTTTAGCGAAGTGAAGTATTTAAAATTGAAACGCTCAATCATATATGAAGCACTCCCAAAACTGTAAGAAGAATTTGGTTTTGAGACAGGCAGAACTTCTAATGGAATTCTGTACAGTTCATTATCTGGTATTACTGATAATTGATTAATGCGCTGTGGAATGTTGTTAAGCTCTAAAAGCTGATAAATTTGATAGAGATCAGAAAGTGAGGTTTTTCTTGACGCCAACGCATTTGCTGTTCGGCTCAGTAGGTTTTGTATGTTATCAGTGATAGGCAAATGCCTTATTGCTACCTCATTTTTTGATATCACACTTATATAAAGTGTTTTATTCAATTCCGTAAAATGCAGAATCAGTTCATCGGAATTCATTTGTTGCTGAACTTTCCAGACAGGTATATCTTGATTTTTTAGATGATCGGTTACCTTGTTTGTAAGTTCCTGGCGTTGAGCCGAAAGCTGGTCTATTTCTGTTTTTAATTGGGGCTGGTTTTCGGTAGTTGTACTAAGATACTGGTTTCTTAAAGCCTGAATTTGTGAGGTTAGCTTTTTTGCCTGTGCAAGTTCCTGTTCGGTGAGTTTGTTGCCTTTCAGAATTGGGTTATTGTATAATGAAGCGTCATTAATAGTTTTAAGTTTATCAAGATACACCAATGATTCATGCTGATTACCTGATTCCATTAAAATTGAGATCATGAGTTCAAAGGTATCAAGGTATTCTTTTTCAACGGTCCAGAATCCGGTTTGTGAATCCACACTTCCTTGTGCACGTTCAATGACCTGTGCAATAACCGGCTCTAAATAATCGAAGGCTTTTTGGGTTTCTCCTTTACGGTGTAGAAAAGTAGCATATAAATTGTGGTAATCGATCAATGTTTCGAATTCCAGATCATTTAAAGAATAGATAGATAAGTCGCTGATAACAGCCTCAAGCTCATGTAAATTATTCTGTGCCAATGCAATTTTACCAGAATAAATAAGAGATTTAATATACCGGGGAGCGTCCGTGTTTGAAGACGCCGCTTTTTTCATTTGCTTTACCACCGATTCTGCTTGTTGCAAAGAATCTATATCAATTAACAAAGAGGCTTTGCTTGCCAGCAGCAACATTTTTCTTCTGTAATTATCTACATTTACAAACCTTTGCTCTGCTTTGCTATATTCGGCCAACGCCTTATCGGCATTTTCAAAGTTTTCCCAATAATAATTTCCTAAATAATAGTAAATGGATCCGAGTTCTCGATAATTTTTGTTTTGTTCAGCTAATCGTTTCGCTTTATCAATAAAGGGTAAAGCACTGTTCAGGTCGCCTATAGAATTATAGTACACAAATAAGTTTCGATATAATCCTAACTTAACAATATAAAAGTCGGGCGGTGGATTTTGATTGTTTTCCGCCTCTTGAATAGCCTGCAGAAGGAATTCTGTATACTTATTTTTTTGTCCCAATTTTTGATAGCAAAGTGACAAGTTATTATATAATTCAGATCTTAAGACATAGGAATTAGGATCATTATATAGTTCTTCTAGTATTTTTCTTGCCTCTTCATACTTGCCCAAATCATAAAGATTAGCACTCTGTTGTAGTTTAACATAATCCACTGTTTCTTTTAATTTGTAATATTCCGCAAGTGGGATTAAGTAATTCCGTTCAAAATGAAGTGCTTCGTAGTAATTTCCAGAAATGCTTAGAGAGTAATCGATACCGCTTAAAATGCGAACTTTTCTTTTTGAATTAGGAAATGTTGTTTCTCTATTTAAATCGTTAAATAAATTTGCAATAAGCTGATATTGATTAGTATTGTAAAAGACGTTGAAAGCCAGATAGTATAAGATCGAATCATTTATTGATACACCATCAGAAGGCTCCTTACTTATCTCAACTATATGTTTTAAGAGTATTCCATAATCTTCTTGGGAAAAAAACTTTGCCGAATAATCACTATATAAGAGTGAATAAAGCGGCAGGTAATTTTCCATATTGAATAACGATAACGGATCAATAGGTATCCTGTCTTTTACTTTTTTAAGAGAGTTTAAATTTTCTAATGATATTTTATCTTTCCATTTTTTTTCAAATTCCCAATAAAACTCATTCAAACTAGATTGGGGTTCATTATGAGATAAGTAAAATAGAGCGATAGAGAACGAGCCCTGCTGCAATGAAAAAGCCTTAAGCCGCTCAATGTTAATTGAATCATTTAAAGATTTATGTTTACACTGAAACTCGTTAAATATTTTTCGTAACTCAGTTAAGTTAGATTGAGCTATTTGTCTATCTATCGCTCTATTTATGTCACAATTAGAATTATATAATTCGTTTAAAGCCCAAAAGTTTAAGTCAACATTTTGTTCTTTTTTGATACCCTCAAGGTATTTTTCTACCTGTTCTGAAATAAGTGTGCCAGAATCTGTAATCCCCGAAAGTAATGTGATAAAACCCAAAAAATAGGCTAAGAACATCAACCAATGTTTTAATTAATACATACGAAATAGTAGTATTCTTAGCACTTATATGAAAATCAGATTTTAGGTTTTCTAATGATCGGTTCGGAATCGTTGCCTTCAAAAACTGCCCCGGAAGGCGTATTGGTAGATTCGATAGCAGGTTCGTTGGCTTCCTCCGTAAGGCTGGCGTCGGTAACCGAGGCGCAGGCGAATGAAAGAGAAGCGATGGCAAGTAAAGCGAATAAAGATTTTAAAGATTTCATAGTAGTAAGATTTTTTGTGAATAAATGTATAGTTAAGAACAAGAGATTATAGCAGATTCGTTGCTCTAAAATAAATAAAATTAAAAGTATGTATTTATAGTCATATTTTTAATCTCACGTACAAGAGTACTCCCGGCCTGATTTGTTACACAATAAATTTTGACAATAAAAAATCTGATGTGCAGAGTGTATCATAAAGCTCTGGTAGCATTAACAAAAACTGCCTATATACCTCTAAAAAAGGTTTTGATGTGTATAACTTAATTTTATATTAGAGCAGATCAGTAACAGTAAGTTCTCAGTTCTGATTTAAAAACTTTTAAGTTATATGTGCTGATTTGACAAAGGCCAGAGTTGATTATTCTGAGCTCGTTGAGGCTCTTCAAAACGGGGATAATAACAAGACGACAGAACTTGTATCAGAAGTTATACCCAGGTTAGAAGATTATTTGTCTATATCGATGGGGGCAGATCCTGACGCCGCACAAGAATGTGTGCAACAGGCATTCGTGGATGTATTTGAGCAAGTACGAAAGGATAACATAAAAGAGCCAAAATACTTTTTTAACTATCTCATTAAGTCTTGCAGGCATGAATATCTGCGATATATAAAACGTCAACACAAGTTTAAGCATGAGGAAAAAGTTCTGAGCCAAAGATTTGAGTACAAGCATCAACTTCAATGTTTATTAGATAGAGAAAGGCAACAAATTTTAAAAAAATGTCTTGAAGAGCTTCAAAAAAAATCAAGAGAATTCATAGAATATTTTATCGATAAAACAGATGCTACAACAAAAGAGGCCGAAGAAGAATTTAATCTGTCTGGTGCCAATGTTCGAACAAAAAAATCACGAATACTAAACCGGCTGCATCATTGCTATAAACGCAAATCTAACGAGTGAGAATTATACAGGCTTTATTCGAAACTCAGATTCAGGAGCAGTTATAAGCATTTCCGGAGTTCTTCTGATCTGGTTTTGTTTGGCAGATTGATGTTAACTTCCGGCAACAAATTGAGAAAAGGATTTCTTAAAGATCGTTAGCTATTTCTTTTACTCTGGATACAAAGGTATTTATCATAATGTCCTTTTCCTTTTCTGTAAAATCATTTTTTAAAACCATTGATTGTATGTACAAACCCAGTTCTTCCAGTTCCTCGCCCTTTTTTTGAATAAATTCTATTTTTTCCTGAAAGCTTAATGCAGAAAAACTTACGGACCTATACGGTTGTCCGGGTTCAAAAACCTGAGAATGTTCTTCTGACAGCACCACCCATTTCTCATCACTATTAACAAATTTAACGTTCAACAAGTCTTCGATTTCTTTGACGCTTTGTGGACGAGGTACAGAGACATTATTTACATACTTACTGATTTGAGCTCTGTCTTTACCCCATTTTTCTGCGAAATCACTTTGGCTGAGTCTGTGTAAATCAATTGCAAAACTAAATGCTTCACCGAAGGTTAAGAAAATATTGTTACTAATTGTTGACAAATGTTACTTACTGTAGTATAATTGATCCGGGTTATCAAATTTGTAAAACCGTTTCAATATAACAATGGCGATTGAATTAGGAAATAATACTTGGCACACAGTTCAGGGAATGGCTGTGGGAAAGTTAAGGTATGCGTAACGCCAAATTACATAATGATCAGTTTAAAGAGGCGCTTTGCCAATCGGTTTTTGAACTACATTTAATTGATCAAATCCCCTGGAAGGACATAAACAAAGCAGCGGGTTACAAAGGGGTAAGCTCTTTGAAAAGTATTGCACAGCAAAGAGCTTATCCCGCAGATTATAACAACCAGAAAAAAAGGAAAACAATAAGATGAAAAAGATAGTTGGAATAGTATTCACTCTATTGGCTTGTGCTACAATACTACAAGCCCAAACGGCCACCAATAAAATAGATTCCACCGGCAATGTAGGTATTGGGACGTTGAGCCCAGCTGAAAAACTCCATGTTGCTGGATTTCAGCGGATCAGTGCCTCCACATCTAACACAATTGGTGATATTCTGATTTTTAATCACCAATACAATCCTTCTAATTCTGGAGGTCAAGGAATTACATTTAGACCTTATAATCCTTCTTTTAATGGAGGTGCTTTTGACTGGACCAGAGACTTAGCTTTTGATGTAACTAATAATAAATGGCGAGTAGAAGGTGGATTTAATATTTCAGGAGGAAATGTAGGCATTGGTACTACTTCGCCATCTGAAAAGCTTCATGTGAATGGAAGAGTATTGTCAAAAACATTTCGATCATACTCAGACAATACCGAGTATCATCACTTCATAAGAAATGGAACAGGTTCCGCGGTTTACATAAATCAAGTATCTACAGATGCAAACTTTCCAATCTTAAGACTGTCTAGTGGGACTCCTAATCCGAATGCCAATGTAAAGTTTACTGTTGAAAACAACGGCAACGTCGGCATCGGCACCACCTCTCCGGATGAGAAACTCACGGTGAAAGGGAAAATCCATGCCGAAGAAGTGAAGGTTGACCTGAGCGTACCCGGCCCGGACTATGTATTCGAGGAAGACTACGACCTCACTTCCCTCAAAGACCTTGAAACCTTTATCAAAGCCCACAAGCATTTGCCCGAAATTCCTTCTGCCAAAGAAATGGAAGCCAATGGTATCATCTTGGGAGAAATGAACATGCTGCTGCTGAAGAAGATTGAAGAGTTGACGCTGCACACCATTGCTCAGGAAAAGGCATTAGACGCACGACATAAGATGTTAGAGGAAGAAAGAGCCACTAACAACATCCAACAAGGAACGCTGAATAGCCAACAGCAGCAATTGCAAGTTCAGCAGGAAATAATTGATGGGCTCATAAAAAGGATTCAAAAACTGGAAACTAAAGGAGATAAGTAAGATGAAGAAGGTATTAGGAATAATATTGGCAGGAGTCTTTTTGGTCTTGCCTATGCATGTAAATGCCCAATGGGTTAACGGGGGTACTAAAGTAACTACATTAGATAGTGTTGGTATAGGAACCTCATACCCATCTAAAAACTTGACACTAAGTTCGGGTTCTAATGTATATTTTAGAATTCAAAAGCCACAATATCCAGATTTTTTTGACTTAGGAATAACGACCCATACCGCTGACATAAGATATACAGCAGGGACTTCTACAAACTCAAATATTCGTTTGCTTACAAATGAGTTGGCAAGAATGTATATCCGGCATGATGGCAACGTAGGCATTGGTACGACTTCGCCTTCTTCCAAACTCCATGTGCACGGAGCCATACGCCATGCCAGTAGTTTAGTCAGCCAAGGCTCCAATTATGCATCTACCTGGATGCAATTCAGTGAACACCAGTATGGTAATTCTCTTATACTGGGTGCAGGTGGGCTTACAGTTCTTGGATCAGGAGAGTCAGCAAATCACTTAAAAAACAATGTGGGAGCAGGTAATGAAACACTTTTTTTATCAGCAGACCAAGGCCTCAGAGTGGTTACTAACCTCCAAAACGGCTGGGAAAGCAGGAATAATGCATTAGAAGTTCTTTCTAATGGCAACGTAGGCATAGGTACCACCTCTCCCGACGAGAAACTCACGGTAAAAGGAAAGATCCACGCCGAAGAAGTCAAAGTCGATCTCTCCGTTCCCGGGCCTGATTATGTATTCGAGCAAGACTACGACCTCACTTCCCTCAAAGACCTGGAAGCCTTTATCAAAGCCAACAAACACCTGCCGGAAGTGCCTTCTGCCAAAGAAATGGAAGAGCAGGGGATTGATTTGGGGGTGATGAATATGCTGCTGCTGAAGAAGATTGAGGAGTTAACACTGTATGCGATTTCTCAGGAAAAAGCATTAGATGCACGACATAAGATGTTAGAGGAAGAAAGAGCCACTAACAACATCCAACAAGGAACGCTGAATAGCCAACAGCAGCAACTACAATCTCAGCAGGAACTTATGGAGAAACTTTTAAAGTCAAACCAGCAGCTCATAAAAAGAATAGAACAACTCGAAACTAAAGGAGACAAGTAGGATGAAGAAGCTACTAATCATGGCCTCAGCCCTCACAATATGTATGTTTACGGATGTACATGGTCAGGTTCATACCGATCAAAATGACATAAAAACATCTGTAACAAATACTCTTGCTGCCAGCGGAACACAAGCCAAGCGATATACCATCGCAGAACTCGGCTACAATACTCATCACTGGCAATATGGAGGCGTGCTTATTGTAGAATTATTTATGGACTCATATGGTACCGGTTATGAAAAATATGTACTGGAACTTGGGTATCTACAAGGTACAGGTTCCACTAGCCCTTCATTAAAACTGGTAGAGTCATATGGTAGATATCACTATGCAAAGTTAACCCTGGGAACTCCATACGATTTAGGTACAATGTCAGGAGGGTATAGCAATCATGGAATACCCTTATTTTTAGATATAAAGTATTACAGCCATTATAAAGCCAGAATCACCTATACACGGAATAGAGTAACCAGTTTAGCGGACAGAAACGAAATCATCATTAATGAAAATCCTACAGGGGCAAATATTCCGGATTTTTCGGTTCCAACAGTTCCGGATAATAATCTTTACACGTCCGGAGACTTGAGGGTAACCGGGCCTGGTAATCACTATATATCTGCCGGCAACGTCGGCATCGGCACCACCTCTCCGGATGAGAAACTCACGGTAAAAGGAAAGATCCACGCCGAGGAAGTAATCGTTGACCTAAGCGTACCCGGGCCTGATTATGTATTTGAGGAAGACTACGACCTCACCACCCTCAAAGACCTCGAAGCCTTTATCAAAGCCCACAAACATTTGCCGGAAGTGCCTTCTGCCAAAGAACTGGAAGCGGATGGCATTACGCTTGGAGAAATGAACATGCTACTGTTGAAGAAGATTGAGGAGTTGACCTTGCATGTGATTGTGCAGGAGAAAGCCCTGCAAGCCCTGCAAAACCAAATTAACACATTAACCGCCGCTGTGGCCATCAAGGAGAAAAAATGAAAACCTGTACTACCGAAGAAATACGCATAAAAACCAACCCCAGGCAGCTGCTCCACTTTACCATGCGTGCTGCAATGATGTGTGCTTTTACAGGGTTGTATCTTTGCCTGTTGCCATCCGGGGTTCACGCTCAGGATTTCCGTCACACCGGCATAGAAGGCTTTCCCTCTCCAACGGCCGCCTCGTTTGCCAAACTAGAAGATATCCCGGTAGACCTGTACAATGGAACAGCCAATGTAGGCATTGCCTTGCACCATATGGCTCACCGAAAATTAGCCACGCCCATTGCCCTGAACTACCAAAGCACCGGGCTTAAAGTACAGGAGCGGGCGGGCTGGGTAGGCCTGGGCTGGAACCTGCAAGCCGGAGGCATCATTACCCGGGTAATGCGGGGGCTCCCCGATGACAAACCCAGTGATGGATACATGGATAAAGCCAGTACGCTGCAAGGCAATATACCCAGTGATAAAGATGACCTGGACGAGATTGCCGAAGGCGATTACGATACCGAACCCGACAAATTCTATGTAAACACGCCCACCATATCCGGGGAAATGTACTTCATGGAAGGGCAATTCCGGATGCAGTTCAAGCAAAAAGTAAAGATCGAATACACCGAGGGAATCTTTAGCACTTCTCCAACCCATTCTGGAATTCTCACCTGGACTCTTACCGACGAAAGCGGGATCAAATATACCTTTGCTCAACGGGAAACCACCACCAGTACCACCATGAGCACTACTGAGATTAATAGTTCTGCCCAGGTATATGTGTCGTCGTGGTACCTTACTAAGGTAGAACACCCGCAAGAAGATACAGACCTTATTCTGGAATACGAGACCGGGAATTTTTCCAGCAGTTTGGAAACCATAGCAGAAGGGCGAATTGTGTTTGACGATGTACCCGTACACAGTTTCTGCAGCTCCCAGCCCAGCCGGGTTCTTAAAAGCAGAACCCTTACGATAAATGATGCGGTGTACCTATCAAAAATCAAACTCTCTGATCATGCCGGCACGTACGTGCAATTCTTTACCAGCTCCAGGACTGATCTGAACAGCGAACAAAAATTAGATTCCATCGAAGTAAAAGAAGACGGAGTATTAGTTAAAAAATTTCTATTCAATTATAGCTACTTTACCGGCTCCGGTGGGCACAAGCGCCTTCGCCTGGATGAGCTGCAAGAAGTTAGTGGAGACCGGTCAGCCTTTTTACCACCCTATGAATTTACCTACAATGGGCTGTCTATTCCAGGGTACGATTCCTACGCTGTAGACAAATGGGGCTACTACAACGGGCAAACGTCAAACTTACACTATGCACCTACCACTACCTACAGCGGTACAACATTCACTGGGGCCAACCGCAATCCTTCCCCTGGCGAACACGGCATGCTCACCAAAATAACCTACCCAACAGGCGGTAGCACGTCTTTTGATTACGAAGGCAACCAATACAGTTTTATAGGCGGCATTGCTCAAAGCGGGCAAATAGCTGCCGGTGGAATGCGCATCAAAACCGTTACCTATCACGATGGGGTGTCTGCGGCAAACAATGTAGTGAAAACCTACACCTACAATATGGACGATGGCAGCGGGCGCTCAAGCGGCGTATTAGCAAGCAGCCCGGATTACATCAAGAATACGACAACCATGTTATACGACTATGACAATGACATTAACCATGCGTGTGCTACCTTCGAACTTCTACCCACCTTCTTTTACCAACTGGGAGATTTTTCCGGGGCACACTTAGGCTACACAAAAGTAACCGAGGCAACCACCAGCGGGTCAGCACAAGGTAAGATCATCCACCACTTCGAACGCAACCCGCAACTCCAGAAAGCCCGCCTGGTACACAAACAATACATGGATAGCAGCGGCGGGCTACAACAAGAAGAAAAGAAAGACTTTACCTACTTGTACAGCTTATCCACCGATCCTTTTTATAGTTGGGCGCAAGGCATGGAGCTCGAACGGACTATCCATGCCTATCAGCTTTCGGGCAGCCTCGGAGCAACAGTCTATGACACTACCTACACCAAAAAGCCGTACACGATCAATGACCAATGGATGTACCTGGCCAGCGATACGGTGAACGTGTTTAACGGTGCGGGGAATGCGGTAACCTCGCACCGCACCTACACCTATGGCGATACCAATCACCTGCAGCTTACCGAGCTTAAAGAAACCAACTCCGGCGGGCAGGTACGCACCACCCACTACGCCTACGCCCACCAGCAGTACCCAGGCATGGCCACAGCAAATATGCTCGCCCAGCCCTACTCGGTAGAAGTAAAGAACGGAAGCACCACCCTGGCCAAGAACTGGACGCAGTGGACCAACTCCTCCTCCATCTCCCCGGGCTCTAAATGGAGGCTGCATAAAACCTGGCAATGGGAAGGCTCCTCGCCCTCTGATGGCAGCGCCCCGGCCGCCCCCACCAGCGAAGCGGTGCTTGTGTCCCAGATAAACCACTATGATAGTTATGGTAATCCACTGGAGCTGGAAGACGCCGGCGGGGTACAAACCACCTACGCCTGGAGCGAAGACGGAGCAAACCAGCTTGGTATATTCCAAAACGTTGGTAAAGAGAAAGTGCTGGCCCATAGCTTTGCCTTAGATGGGCTGGACGGGTGGACAGCGGTAGACTATCCTAACAATGTAACCACCACCTGGAGCATCGAAGGCGGCAAGCTCGAAATGCACCATCCCGGAGCCGTAGGCTCCAACTGGGGAGCCGATTACCTGAAAGCAAGTACCGCCCAGGAAATTACCGGCCGGGCCGTCATCGAAATGGATGTAACCATTGGCAAAAACACATACTATACACTAACCATAGGAGCCGGAGGCAGTGCCTACCCCGGTGGCAACGGAGGCAGCGAAAACCTGGTATGGACCTCCTTTAGCAATGGTGCCTGGAAATACTGGAATGGCTCTATATTTCAAGACATTAAAACAGGCTTTGTCGCTAATCAAACCTATGCGCTCAAAATCGTAGCCGACCCGGTTACAGACAAAGTAGATTACTACGTAGATGGAGAGAAAGTAAAAACAGCCGTGGCCGGCCGGGTAGGGACTTCCGGCATTCAAACCGTAGGCATAGGCAACTATGCGCGCTCGGGCTCCGCCAGCGACAGCTATATCGACAATGTGCGGATGTACCCCGAAGAAGCCCAGGCCGCCAGCCAGGAAGTGGACCCGCTGTTTCGGACCCCGGTAGCGATGAAAGACGCCTCTGGTGCCACCAGTCGTTACGACTACGACAGCTTCGGGCGGCTGGCCAGCACCTACAACGCCCATGGGGAACTGGTGAGCTCCACCGACTACGCCTACTCCCTGGACGACAACGCCAGCTTCACCGCCAGCGCCCCCAACGCCGTTACCAGCTTCACCCCGGAAGAAACCACCGCCTACAGCTTTGCCAGCTCCAGCGGCTGGACCTCCGCCGGCGACCGCACCTTCAACGTAGCCTGGCAGGGAGAAACAGCCCTACGGCTGGGGGCTGACCCCGCCGGCAACTGGAGCTACGTACGCCGGTACATAGGCACCGACGAGTTCGTAAGCAAAGTAGACTTTTACCCCATTTCCTCCACCGACCATAGCGCCTACGTGCACGAGCTCTACGCCGGCAGCGAACGCTTCATTGTACGCTACAACGGGTTCACCGACCGCTTTGATGTGTACCACAAATACGCCAGCGGCAGCTACGGCTGGGACAATGGCGCCTTTGCCCTCAACGCCCCGCCCAATCAATGGTACACCATCGAGATAGAAAAAAGCAAAAACGGCACCCTCCGCGCCTGGGTGTACCCCAAAGGCCAGACCCGCCACAGTGCCGCAGACATGTATGAGCGCTCCGGGTTCATCCCCCACACCAGCTCCTACGTGCGCTTTTACAGCAAAAAAGACCACATCTACTTCGCCAACTATCGCCTGAGCAAAGGCACCAGGTCTATAACCTACGCCGACGGGCTGGGCCGTCCGATCCAAACCCAGCTGCGGGCCGCCAACGGCACAGCCATCCTCACCGACACCCGCTACAACAACCGTGGGCTCCCTGAGGTA
>JANQSE010000008.1 GCA_028284195.1 Balneola sp.
TCAACGTGGCTGGGCTAAGTACAAAGTTGCGTAGCAACTCATCCCAACTTGGACTAAATTCAATGGTGAAACCACTGTACTTAGCCCAGCCACGTTAGCAGCAATTAAGAAACTAAAAAGAAAATATGATAGGAATTATCACATATGATGCACCACACAGAAAGACTCAGGATTTAATTTTAAAACTACTCTTAAATGGTTATTCTGATATTCATCTTGTAGTTATACCTTGGGTAAAACGCAAAAACCATCAGCCCATCTTCAAGCATAGGCCATCTAAAAGAACCCCGGTTACAATAGATGAAATGTGCAAAAGGTTAAACCTTAAATTTTTTAGAGTAGGTATAGAAAACTTAAACGAATACTTTCTGAAAAACCGATTTGAACATATTTTAATTGGCGGAGCAGGGATACTACCGGAAGATTTGGCTAAAAACCATAAAATAGTTAATTCCCATCCAGGATATTTACCAAATATGAAGGGACTTGATGCTTTTAAGTGGGCTATTTATCAAGGGCAGCCAATAGGTGTAACCACTCACTATATTTCTGACAAAGCTGACGAAGGAGAACTAATTGAAAAAACAATTGTGCCAATATACTTTGAAGATACTTTTCATAGTGTTGCTTACAGGGTATATGAAACTGAAGTTGAGATGCTTGTTAATTCGATAAGTCAAATCGAAAATAAAAATGCTCCATTAGAATCTTTGGAGGATAATAGATATGTTGCAAACAGAAGAATGCCTCATCAATTAGAAATTGTTATGATGGACAGGTTTGAAGAATTACGTAAGAAATCAAAATCATTTCGGAAAATCTAAAACGGTAATATAGACTGCTTTCCTGTACTACTATAGCCCAGCCATATTAATTACCAACTCCCTTAAACCACTCATTAACCTTTCGATCGGCTTCCAGAAGAGCTTCTTCTCCTTCAGCTGTTAAATCATTTAATGAAAGAGGAAGGCGTACGGTTGTGTTTGTAATCCATCCTTTATGTTGGAGAAGCACTTTAGTTGGTACCGGATTCGAGGCCGAGAACAAAGCATTGGCCGATTCTTCCCAATCCCCGAACAAATCATTAAAATCTCCATCCAGTATTACATCTACCAGCTTTCGTGTTTGAGCCGGCCATACATTAGAGGCTACAGAAACTAATCCAACCCCTCCCTCTTTTACAAAAGCTTCGATAAGTCCGTCGTCTCCGGAATAAAAATCTAAATCAGGGCTATGTTTTCTGAACTGCTTAAATTCTTCCACACTACCGCTGGCCTCTTTCACACCCATTACATTTGAAAACTTTTCTGAAAGCCGGGCCGGAACTTCGGGATGCAACTTCACTCCTGTTCTTGATGGCACATTGTACAACATACATGGGGTTTCTGTTATCGATAATAATTCCGAAAACCATTCAAACTGGCCTTCTTTTCCCGGTTTTGCATATAGCGGAGTTACAAGCAACAGAGCATCCACCCCAACTTCGTCTGCATATCGGATAAGATTCTTCTGGGCTTCCAGATTATGCCCTCCAATCCCAACCATTAATGGAACTTCCAGCTTTAGCTCTTTGGTAAATTTGATAACGGTTCGTTTTTCTTCATCAATAAGGTTTAGGCCTTCCCCTGTGCTTCCCAACACCAGCGTTCCCACTTTTGCCTGCTCCTGTTTTCTGAGCAAGTACTCCAGGCTTTCATAATCCACACTACCATCTTCGTTCATGGGTGTAATCATCGCCGTATAAACAGGAAATTCTAGTTTCTTCATTTTGCTTTCATAGTATGATCAAATAACTCTGCAAAGGTATAAACACCGCTCGACAAATTCTCTTGTTTCGTCAATTGTTCTGCCGCCCATACAGCACCTTCCGCAAACAAAGAACGATCTAGTGCCTCATGGCGGAGTTGTATTACTTCGGTTTCTGTTTTGATGGTTAATTCATGAATTCCGTTCACATCGCCTTCCCGGGCCGATGTTACTTCAGCATCTTTAGCCAACCACTCTTTCCAGGATAGTGCCGTTCCGCTGGGAGCATCTTTTTTGTGGATATGATGCACTTCGTGAATTTCAAAAGAAGGTTTTTGCAGGATATCTGCCCCGGAAGAAATCACTTGAATCGCATTACGAATAATATTCATCCCCAAACTAAAGTTGCTTGCCAGTATCCATTTTGTATGGGCATCTTTCACTTGTTTATCCAAATTATCCGGCCATTCATACCCGGTACTTCCCCAAGCTGCCGGAACTCCTGACTTTAAAACCACCGGCAATAATTCTTCCACAGCATCCCCCGGCACAAAAATAATTACTGCATCACTTTCTTTGAGCTTTTCTATAGTGGGAGGATTGGACGCATCAAAAGCATGGGCAAGATTGCTGCCAAGTAGTTCAATTACTTTTCCTCCGGTTTTTCCGGTGCCAATTACTGAGATTTTCATTTTAATGTTTGGGCTACAGAATTTTATTCCTTGATCGTAAAGAAGTTATACAATCTTTCAACAAGTTTTATTGCTCTTACTCAGTTGAATTCTAGCTCAGTCATCCTGGAGCCTGCCTTAATAACTAAAACCTGCAACCTATATTGGTATTTAGAATTATTGGCGAAAAAAGAACGTAATCCACAACAAACACTTATTTTTGTCTTGATACAAAAGTAACAAAAGATCAAGACGAAGTATTTAATACGGGTTCACTGAACCTGCGCTGAATAATTCCAAAGGTCTCCTCTCAATCGAGTTAAACCGAAAACTTCCAGCCTGTGTGGAATTATTCCTCCTTCGGAGACGCTTTCGGTTCACATTCACTTTTCCGTCTTAAATACTAAGGTCAGGTTTTCCTGGATAATGAGATTTTCATATGATTTTAGATGGTTGGTTTATGGATGCTGAATTGTTTCAAGCTAAATCAGCATTCATAAATCAACATTCATCATTCCTTACTTTCAATAAATTCTTTATGAAGCAACTTTACAATCGCTTCTCCATCTTCTTCATCTACTAAAAAACAGATGTTATTTTCACTTGCACCATGGCAAACCATCCGGATGTTGAAATCTGTTAGCTTGTTAAATATATCACCGCTTACCCCGGCTGTCTCATCCAATTTATTCCCGATAAGCGCAACTAATGCATAATCTTTTTCTATTTTAAGATCACAGAACTCTTGCAATTCTTCCATTACTTCTTTTGTCAGCTCTACTTTATTGGCTGCATTCACGGCGGTATCCAGTGTAAGGGAAACGCTTACCTCGCTCGTACTCACTAAGTCCACAGATATTTTATGATCGGCGAGCACCTGAAACAGCTTTGCCAAAAAACCATATTGATGCAGCATATCAAGGCTTTTCACTGTCAACAGCGTTTGATTTTTGCGGAGAGAAATTGCACGTATCACCGGCTTCTCCTCCGAAGTGTGAACAATCAATGTGCCTGGTTCGTCCGGTTCTTTGGTAGATGCCACCCTCACACTTACTCCTGCCCTAATCGCCGGTTTTAGGGTTGCCGGATGCAGAACTTTTCCTCCAAATACGGAAAGCTCAGCAGCTTCATCAAAAGTAATCTGTTCAATCGGTTTTGCTTTACTAACTATTCTGGGATCAGTAGAATAAATTCCGGCAACGTCGGTCCATATCTCCAGTGTTTCGGCTTGTAATGCTTCCGCAAAAAGAGCGGCTGATAAATCGCTGCCGCCCCGGCCTAACGTAGTGGTATTACCAAAAATATCGGCCCCGATAAATCCCTGTGTTAAATATGTTTTTCTCCTGGTATCGAGTCCAGCCATTTTTTTCGTTAGCAGCTTTCTGTCAACCGTAGCATTTCCAAACACGGAATCGGTTTTCATCAGCTCACGAGCATCCAGCCATTCTGTATCAACTCCCTCTTCTTTTAGTATATGGATAAATATCTTCGTAGATATCAACTCCCCAAAAGCGTATAGTTTGTCTTTCCAGCGTTTGTCCCTGGCAACTAAGTCAAGGTGCTGCCTCAACGCTGTAAGATCTTTCCTGAACGCCTGCTCAGCTTCATTTTTTGCCGATGACAACTGTTCAATAATTTCTAAATGACGGTTCTTTATCCCAATTAACAGTTCTTCTTTTGCTGTTGAGTTAAGATCGACAGCACTTAACGCAATCAGGTCATTCGTTGTACCCGATGTTGCACTTATTACAACAAATGTCCGGTTTCGATCGAAGGCTACTATCCCGGCACTATGGCACATAGCCTGATAATTACCAACGCTGGTTCCTCCGAATTTTGATACAATCATTCTTACAGTTTTAAAATGAGTCTGAAAATAAGAAGCTCCCCGCCAATAACCTGCAGCTTTTTCATTTTTAAATCATCGTTAAAATGTAGTATCCTCTCGGTGTTCATAAACAATGATTTCGTGCTCATTAAAAAACTTTGTTTACAATTTATAGTTTTTGCAGTTATAGCCATCGGCTGCTCATCATCTTCATCTAACAAACTAACGGTAAACAAACTCGAAGATCGATTAAATGAAATCTCTTCAATTTCTAATGATAAAGCCCGACAAATTGCCGCCGATTCTCTTTGGAATACCCTGAGAACAAAAAATCAAATTCCATTCCGGGAAAATAAAAATGTTGTATTTCTATACCGTGGCAAAGCCGACAGTGTAAGTTGGAATGGAGATTTTAATTCATGGTCAGGTAATAAATCATTCAAAAATGAAGGTACCAGAGTTAAAGGAACAGATATCTGGATGTTAAAAACCTCTTTCCCTGAAGATGCCCGACTAGATTATAAAGTAGTAGTTGATGGAAACTGGATGTTAGACCCTCATAACCCTCACCAACAATGGAGCGGGTTCGGGCCAAATTCTGAACTAAGAATGCCCAAATGGGAAGCCGAACCTTTAACCAATAGAATTACTAAAGTGGAGAAAGGGGTATTAGGTGATGATCTTGAAATTGAAAGCGGACATCTGAGCTATACTGTTCAATATCGCTTGTACACCCCGCCAAACTATCAAAACCTCTCTGATCTACCAGCTTTATATGTACTGGATGGCCAGGAATACTTAGATAATAACCTCGGTGCGTTAGTAATTATGCTGGATAACCTGATCTACCTGGACGAGATAGAACCCATTATTGTAGTTTTTATCGATCCGCGGAACCCTAAAGACCAGGATATTAATCGCAGAGCAAATGAGTTCGGTATCAATCCTGATTATGCTGATTTTATGGTATATGAATTAATTCCCGAAATCGAATCAAATTACAAAGCCTCCACCAACCGGGAAAACAGAGCTTTGCTGGGGACTTCGCTTGGTGGTTTAAATACTACCTATCTTGGATTCAAACATCCGGACATCTTTGGGAAGCTTGCCATCCAGGCACCTGCATATTGGTATAAAGAAAAAGAAATTTACTCTCTGGTTCGGGGTGCACAAAACCCCAATCTCGATATTTATATGAGCGTGGGCACAATCGGAGACAACATCAACGATGCCCGCCGAATGAAAGCCGAGTTTGAAAAGCTTAACCTCGATTTTACTTACCTGGAAGTAAACGAAGGGCACTCCTGGGGAGCCTGGAGCGCTCAAACAGATGATATTCTCATTCAATTTTTTAAAAAATAACCAATCATATTTTTATGGAAACACCTCTGATAACAAATGATGCCGTAGTCTTTGGGCTGCTCATGGCAATTTTAGCTGCCATCTTTATTACATCTCATAGCGATAAACCCGGATGGAAAAAATTCTACCGGTTTGTGCCTTCTCTGTTGCTCTGTTATTTCGTGCCATCCATATTTACAACCTTAGGAGTCATTTCTCCGGATGGTTCAAGCTTATATCATGTCGCTTCTAGATATCTGCTGCCTGCCAGTTTAATTCTGCTAACACTTAGTATTGATTTAAAAGCGATCATGAATTTAGGATGGAAAGCTGTGGTAATGTTTTTTGCCGGAACAACAGGAATTATAATCGGAGGACCACTAGCGTTACTCATTGTAGGTGCTGTCAATCCCGATATTGTAGGCGGTGCAGGCCCTGATGAAGTATGGAGAGGTTTAGCAACCGTAGCAGGAAGCTGGATCGGAGGTGGAGCTAATCAAACCGCTATGTATGAAACTTTTCAGCCGAGTGATACTTTATTTAGTGCTATGATTACTGTGGATATTATTGTAGCCAACATTTGGATGGCTTTTTTGCTGTACGGTGCCGGAATAAGTGATAAAGTAGATTCCTGGTTTAAAGCAGATTCCTCTGCTATCGAAGCCCTCAAAAAAAGCGTAGCTGATTACCAGGCAAGTATCGCCAAAGTAACCTCCCTGGTTGATCTAACTAAAATTGCTGCCATTGCCTTCATTATTGTTGCTTTAGGCCACATAGTTGGGGATTTCATGAATCCTTTCATCGAAGAAAATTTTCCCGGCCTTAGAAAACTGAGTTTAAATTCTCAGTTTTTCTGGATCATTGTAGTTGCCACAATAGGCGGGTTTGCACTTTCTTTTACCAAGCACAGAGAACTGGAAGGCGCAGGAGCTTCAAAAATTGGAAGCCTGTTTCTCTATATACTGGTAATGACTATCGGGATGAAAATGGATCTCGGAGCTTTTGCCGATGTTCCGGGATTTTTTGTGATAGGTTTTATTTGGATTATCATTCATGTCATCATTTTGCTTGGAGTGGGCAAGCTCATTAAAGCCCCATTCTTTTTCACTGCTGTAGGCAGCCAGGCTAATGTGGGTGGAGCGGCTTCTGCACCAATTGTTGCTTCTGCGTTCTCTCCGGCTCTGGCACCAGTTGGTGTTCTGCTTGCCGTTTTAGGATATGGAGTGGGTACTTTTGGTGCTTTGCTATGTGGATGGATAATGCAGGCAATTTCTTGAACTGAGAATATTGGCCAATCCCGTCTTCACGAATCCGCCTGCTCCCGATCCTGACAGTAACCGTAATCTGAATAACGTGGAGTGTCATTGCGAGGAAGCTTAAACTAAGTTTGGAGTAAGTAAAGATTAGACGAAGCAATCTTCCCATTAAAATTGGATGTCGTTATTGAAAAGATTGCCACCTTCTCCCAATGTGTCGGGATCGAAATCAGAATGACAACCTCAAAATGGAAAGATATGCTCACCTGTTATTCGTATCTTGGGTGCGATCAGAATCCAAACCATTAACCATTCTTAGATTTGAAGAGAGCTCTCAAATTTTTCCTCGTTTTTGCAGCAACTACACTTGTTATTTTTGCTGCTGCAGGAATCCCAAATTATTCAGCATTTAAAACGCTCTTCTCAAATACCGATGGCATGAGAGAAGGATATGAGTATATCGAAAGTACTTATTCGCTTAAAGCACTCACAGAATTTATAGGCGAACATCCGGAATATATATCGGTAGCAAGTTTTAACGTAAACGACCCGGATTCAGGCATTTTCTATAGCGCTGATACTCCCAGAACACAGGGTGCACTTTCGAATTTCTTTCTTCTTTTAGAATACGAACGGCAGGTTGAGCATCGCCTCATCGATCCTGAATTGGAGGTTTCAATCGAGGACATTGAACAATATTTTCTCCCACAAATAAGCGAGAATGCACATAACTCATCCATCGAATCGCTTGCTGCAAAAAGCAAAGATGGAAATGTTACTATTGATGAAGCCGTTTCTGTGATGATTGAGACTAACGGATTGGCAATCGCCGATTATCTGTGGTTTAAACTAGGAGAAGGTAATATTCAAAGTACGTTAGAAAATCTGGAATTAGAGAACACACAACCTCCCCTTCCGTTTTCAGGATTATATTTAGCAATCAACCCGTCTGTTTCTGACACCACTTTTTTTTCACGGACAAATGTAATCGCATTAGCAAAGAGACTCAGAGAAGACGGTGCGTTCAATTCAGAAATGAAAGAATCTTTTAGAAAAAAACGTTTAAACCTCAGTTTCATTGAAGAACGGGATGCTCTCAAACATTTCCCACAAACTACCGCCCGTGAAATGGCACATTTAATGGCAAAGCTTCAAAAAGAAGAATTGATCTCAACTACTGTTTCCAAAGCTGTAAAAGAAAAAATGAAATGGGTATTTGGCGGCGAAGCCATAAAACGAAGCTTCTCGGATTACGGGGCCATTTACGATAACCGGATGGGAATGCTGAGCGGCATTGATTTCGGAACATCTATTTATGACGGACATACCTCGGCCCAGGCTGTATTCTTTGATAAATTGCCTGTGGCATTTTTTATTCATCTTTCAGCAAACCATATGCAGGAAGATTATCAACAACGACTGATCTGGGATCCCGCACTATATGAAACTACCATTAAAGAAATTGAAAGGGTACACTAAGAGATGTCAAAATACAGGCTACTTTCACTTTATTGGCTAATTCCCGGATACCTGATCTTTCTGGTAGTTCAGCAGTTTTCGGTTTACAGCGGAGCAAAAGCAACCTTTAATAATGGGCAGCAATACACCGCAAATGTATTGGATATGGAAGTAAAACAAATTGCAGCACAGAGCAACGGTTATATTATCGTTTCTTTTGATACGAATTCCGGTGAAACCATTGAGCGAAAAATGACACTATCCATTCAAATGGCTCAGCAATTGCTGCAAGGCGCACAGGTTAATCTAAGCTATATGCCGGGAGCCTACCCGGAAATTGTACTTCACCCAACCTATCAAATTCAAGTAAAAACTTCTTTTTTCAATGCCTCAGTGGCTTTTTTAGGATCTATGGTAACTCTTATTTTTGGGGTTTACGTACAGCGCTATGTAAACAGAAAAAGCCTTAATGAGACAGCTGATGATTTTACCATTGAGCGGGTCGATACATGAAAGGCTCCCTGTACCTGATACCAACTACGTTAGGCAAAACACCTGAAAATAATACTATCCCGGAATACACACTTTCTATTCTTCGAAAGCTGGATGTGCTGGTAGTTGAAAACATCCAGACTTCGGTAAAGTTTCTCCAATGGGTTGGCGATACCATCCCTGAATACAAAATTGATTTCTATCAACTAAACAAGAATACCCCGGACACTGAAGTGTTTTCTTTCCTGAAGCCATTGAAAAACGGGAAAAATATGGGGCTGCTTTCTGAAGCTGGAGTGCCTGCAGTGGCCGATCCCGGCTCTAAATTGGTAAAAATGGCTCATCAAAATGGAATACAGGTGGTGCCTTTGGTTGGCCCTTCTTCTATCTTGCTGGCGTTAATGGCTTCGGGATTTAACGGGCAATCTTTTGCTTTCCATGGGTACTTACCTATCGATGCCAACAAACGTAAACAGATGCTGATGCAGTTAGAAGGCGAATCACGCCGGCACGACCGTACTCAACTTTTTATGGAAGCACCACACAGGAATAATGAACTGCTAAAAGCTGTTCTTGAATATTGTTCTCCACAAACGTGGGTAAGCATAGCAACCGACATTACTTTAGAAACCGAAGAAATTGCAACCAAACAGATCTCACAGTGGAAATCAGGTAATAAACCCGATCTGCATAAACGCCCAACTATTTTTTCCATATATGCGAAATAAATTTACGCTATTCAGGTAATTAGCAGGTTTTCGCTATTGTAAGCAATAAACACAGACACACAATAAAAACAACTCTCATCCATTTTTGAGATAGAAATTCTCATTTTTGAACCACCTGAGAATACCTTAAATTAGGCCATCATCTACAAGCTATTTTAAAACTAATATTGCATAAAAGAATGAGAAGTATCCATTCTTTGTTTTCTGTTGCATTCATCTTATGTACCGCTCTGGTGCTAAATAGCTCGTTATCTGCACAAAACAAGCTTTCCCGAATTTCAAAAGTGGACAGAAGTGACGGCAAAGGAGTGGTAATCCGGTATCACTTTGAACAAGCCATTGATTCATTCGAAGTAATACAGCCCGCTCCCGATCTTATCCAAATGGTGCTGTACGATAATGATATTGATACAAGTGGGATTGTATTCCCTTCGGAAGGAGAAAAAGTAAAACAGGTGTTTCTGTATGAACTAGACTACGGTTTTGGAGTTGATATTTACCTGAGTGATAATGCAGCTTACATTGCAAAAGCATATCCTGATCAGGATAAAAAACATTTATTGGTCGGGCTTACCCGCACCACTCCCGAAAAAATTAATGAATACAGCCAGCAATTCATTGCCAGAACCTGGTACGACCATGTAGATTTTGATGCAGATTTCGATCAAGCCATAACAATTGTAAATCCTGCCGAAGTAACAGACTCTTACGATCCGGTAAGAAACAAACTTAAATTTGATAAAATAGTAATAGATGCCGGACATGGCGGGCATGACCCCGGCAACCTTGGCTATAAAAGAAGAGCCAAAGAAAAAGATGTGGTTCTTGCCATTGCCAAAAAACTGGGAGCATATATTGAAAAAGGACTGCCCGGTGTAGAAGTTATTTATACCCGTAACTCCGATACGTTTGTGGAACTGGAAGAACGCGGCCGTATCGCAAACAGAGCCGAAGCTGATTTATTTGTATCAATCCATGCAGATGCATTTAAAAGCTCCAGAGTTCGCGGTGCTTCGGTTTTCTTTTTAGGGCTTAACAGAAGCGATAAATCGCTTGAGGTAATGAAGGAAGAAAATCAGGTATATGGTACTCATGGAGTGTTAGAAAACCTTACTGAAGAAGATTTGATTGTTTATGAACTTGCACACAGCGGCAATATCGCTATCAGCGAACGTATCGCGTACATGATTGAAGATCAGCTAAAAAACAGGGCAAAGCGAAAATCACGGGGAGTTCGCCAAATGGGATTGGTTGTTTTATACCAATCTACTATGCCTGCTATTTTAGTGGAAACCGGCTTCCTCACAAACCCTGCTGAAATGAGATACCTGACCAGCGACAGAGGTCAATCGTATATCGCATCAGCAATATACAGAGCCATTAAGCAATATAAACAAGAACACGATGCAGGCTTATCTTTAAATACTTCCTCCGCTAATGACTAAGCCGCTCATTATTGGAGTTGCCGGAGGTAGTGGCTCCGGCAAAACAACCGTAGTTAATCATATTTCGAAGACCTTAGGGGCAGAATCTCATCAATTGCTTCAGCACGATTCTTATTACCGGGATCTGAAACACCTGGAGTTTGAAGAGCGGATTAAACAAAACTTTGATCATCCGGCATCTCTGGAAACCGAACTTTTAATCAGACACATTAATGCACTATGCGAAGGCTACCCGGTTGAGGTACCACAATATGATTTTGCTAACCACATTCGTAAAAAAGAAACCACAACTGTTACCCCTAAAAAGGTAATTCTGATTGACGGCATCCTCATATTCAGCGAGCCAGAGCTGCTGGAACTTATGGATGTAAAAATTTTTGTGGATACGGATGATGACATTCGACTTTTGCGAAGATTAAAGCGCGATATTAATGAGAGAGGCCGCTCGGTTGAAAGTGTGATAAAGCAGTATCAGGAATTTGTACGCCCAATGCACCTTGAATTTGTACAACCAAGCAAACGTTATGCTGATGTTATTATACCAAGAGGCGGCAAAAACCAGATAGCGTTAGATATGGTGCTCGCCCTGATTAATGAGCAGCTTTCATCCCGCTGATAACACATCCATTCCTTTAAAAACCAGAAAATTATCCACGCAAACTTCAAAGCTAAAAAAAGCAGATAAAAATTCTGCGCTCCCGCCTGTAAGGTAGATATGTGAAGCATTGTATTTTTCTTTGAACCGCTTAATAGCCGCTTCCAACCCATCGATATAAAAGCCTAATTGCCCCCACTGTAACGACGTAGTTGTACTTTTACCCGGCCAGTCTTCCGGTAACTTAGATTCTACTTCGGGTAACTGCGGCGCATTTTCTTTAAAAATATTCAGCATGCTGCGTAAACCGGGAGCAATAATACCGCCACGATATACTCCATGTTCATCCATAAAATCAATAGTACACGCTGTTCCTGCATCTATTACCACTACACTGTCATTTATTTCGGTTTGGGCTCCCAGGCACCCCAAATAGCGATCTATGCCCAATGTTTTTGGTGTTTGGTAATCCAGCTTGCCTTTAGGAATGGTATCAATTGATATTTTGGTAAACATTACATCCGAAAGTGTTTCTTCCAGTTCTTTTAAACGATCTTCTCTCACACTGCATACTACTGCCCTGTCAAATTTTTTTCCGGAATAATTCAGCCACGATTTTATAGCTAATCCATTCCTGTAGTTGCCTTCAATACGTTCCCATTCTCCGTTTACTTTTTCGGCCAACTTGAAGGAAGAATTGCCGATATCAATAAAAAGTGATTTTTTTACTTTTTCTAAATCGTTATCACTCATGTTTTTGTATTACATTTAGAACGGAAAGAGAATAATCAATATAGCGGATAGTATGAATTTAAAATCAAAAATAGCGATTGTAACCGGGGCAAGCAGTGGAATAGGTGCCGAATTTTCAAAAGACCTGATGAAGCGGGGAACAACCGTTTACGGGCTTGCCCGAAGCGTCGATAAATTAAATACCATTAAAAAAGAACTTGGAGAGCAATTCATACCGGTGCAAATGGATATAGCCGATTCTACAAAGCTCGAAAAATGGGTTAGCGACGCGTTTTCTTTTCATCACACTCCCGATATCCTTATTAATAATGCCGGACTGGGTTATTTCGCTAATGTAGATGCCCTGAAAGTTGAAGAATGGAATACTATGCTTAACGTAAACTTATCGGGCATTTTTTATCTCACAAGATTGATTGTACCATTAATGAAAAAAAATGATAATACATGCCATATCATTAATATTTCTTCCATAGCGGGATTAATGGGCAGCCCACAAATTTCGGCTTACAATGCTACTAAGTACGGGCTCAGGGGATTTAGTGATGCTCTTTTCAAAGAGTTGAGATATGATGGTATAAAAGTTTCCTGTTTCTTTCCCGGATCAATCGCTACCAGTTTTTTTGATTCTATTGATGAAGTGGAACAGCACCCTAATATGATGAACGCTTCAGATGTTTCTAAAACGCTGGTTCATGTATTGGAAACACCTGATAATTTCCTCATCAATGAAATTATTATGCGCCCACTTAATCCTAAAAATCCTAATTGATTTGAGATTTTTTACTCTACTGTGTGTTCTGCTGTTATTTGGATGTAAGGAAAATGAAGAAGCCTTTCCAAAGCCAGATAACCTTATGAAAGAGCAAATATATATCGACGTTTTCTATGAACTGGAACTGATAAAAGTATATCAAAACACAGGAATACCTGACTCGGAAATAGACTCTTTATCTACACTGGTATATCAAAAATATGGAACGAATAGAAGTTCTTTCCTGGAATCTCATAGATACTATCAAACGCAGCTATCAAAACAGCAGGAACGCATTGACCTTGTAATCGAAAAAATTGAAGAAACGCTTACTCAATTCGAAGAACCTGATTCTTCTGGTATAGATGTTGATTCAACTGCCGAATAAAGCTCATTGCTCCGTTCGCTCATAGTTATCCGGTTCTCTCTTACCAGGTACGACACTATCGCTTTCGCTTTGGATTCATGTATCCGCAATGTCGTCGCTAAATCTGAAATGGCCAATTCTTTCCCGGCAAATGCTCTCATTGCATTTTTAGCATCTTCATCATTAAAACCAGTTGAAAAACTTTCTGATCCAGTCTTTAGGCAGTTATCACAGTGTCCACATGGTTTAGCTCCTGTATCGCCAAAATAATTTCGAAGAAATACTTCTCTGCAGGTATCTGAAATTACAAATTCATTCATTTTTTCCAGCTTTTTCAACAATACTTTCCGGTGGCGTTCCACTTCATCTTTCCTAACTGGAAGTTTTGATGCACGGGTTTCCAGGATCTTTACCAGGTCTCTCTCTTCTATTTCATTAAACACCAATACATAGTCGTTTTGCATTAGCACATTTAAGGCTTTTGTTAGGCCATTTTTAGATACATCCAGGCATTTCATTAAATATTCCAGCTCAACTTCAACCACATTATAAAAAGCCTGCGGGGTAAGGAGCCTTTCCAACTTATCCACGAACTCCGCCTTCTCGGTATTATTACATTGCTCCTTAAACTTTTGAAGCATCTCCCTACTTAAAGTAAATTGCATAGCATAACCAGGTTTTACACTTTGCTGCCATGCTATAATTCCAAACTGTTCCATCAACCGTAACGAGGCTTTGCAAATACTCTGTGATTCGTTTGATCTCTTTACAACAGATTCCAAGTCTATTTTTCGAGCTTCTGGCATCTCAGCACCAACAGCCAGCTCAAAACTATCACACAAGGCTTTGTACACATTTTCCAGCTGTTTGCGAGTTGGGTAATTTTGTTGAATGCGGTTTTGGGCGGCTTTAAAATCAGAAGGTTTATAATAAAGAATTGGGAAAGCTTCTTCGCCGTCGCGCCCTGCACGCCCGGCTTCCTGGTAATAGGCCTCTAAAGAATATGGCATGGTTTGATGCACCACATACCGGCAATCAGGTTTATCTATTCCCATGCCAAATGCATTGGTAGCAACCACCAATGGCGTTTCTCCTACAATCCATTTTTCCTGGATCTTTTTTCTGATCTCACTTTCAATTCCGGCATGGTACGGCTCTGATTTGATTCCTTTCTTTGAGAAAAAACCAGCCCAATACTCACAATTCTTTCTGGTTCCGCCATAAATCAAGCCATCCCCTTTCTGTGATGCTTTGGTAACACCATCTATCATCTTTTGACGAGTTTGCTCAGTTTCAACAACCCACCAAGTTAAATTTGGCCGCGTAAAGCCCAGAGAAATAATTTCAGGATCATCGAACCCAAGGCTGTCAAGAATATCTTTTCGTACTTCAGGCGTTGCCGTTGCAGTAAGGGCAATCCACGAAGCAGAACCAGATAGGACATTCAATTTTTCTTTTATTTGCCGGTAAGCCGGGCGAAAATCGTGCCCCCATTCAGAAATACAATGCGCCTCGTCTATAGCTACTAAATCAATATTCAGGTTCCTTAATTCATTCTGGAAAAGCATAGTTCCCAATCGCTCAGGAGAGCAATACAACAGTTTGTACATTCCATTGCGTGCATTTACTAACCGTTGTTCTACTTCGTATCCCGGAATAGTATTGTTTAAAAACGTTGCGGAAACGCCCTGATCATTTAGCTGTTGTACCTGATCCTGCATTAGTGCAACAAGTGGTGAAATCACTAAGGTCAATCCATCAAAAACAGTTGCCGGAACCTGATAACATAACGACTTTCCTCCACCTGTTGGGAACAAAATAAGCGTATCTTTTTTAGAGAAAACAGACTGAATTGCATCATTCTGGCCTTCACGAAAAGAGTCGTATCCCCAAAACTCTTTCAGATTGTGTAACGCTTGATTAAACTGGTCGATCAACTTTGGTACTCGTTTTCTTTACCCAAAAGTATTGATATCATCCTCTCCATCAAATAAAAACATGAAAGGCTTTTTTCCTGTCATTATTCTGCTTACAGTTTTAGACTGCTCTTCGGTTCCAACAAAGGATATAAACTATCGTGAAGAAATGAGAGAGTTTGTAATAGAGATTTCTGAATACACCAAAGATCAAAGAAAAAACTTTATCATTATCTCTAAAAACGGGCATGAGGGTTTTGATTGGAGAGAAAGGGAATCCACATAAAGCGCACCTGAAAGCTGTTGGCAGCTTAGCACTCTTATCAAATTACAGGTAAACTGCCTTCAAACATATTCTCAAAATTAATTTCTTTGGGCGTGTTTGATTCTATCAACAAGCTAATTATATCTCCAACTCTAGAGCATGTAACATGACTTGAAGGGTTAATATCAGGAGTTACTAATCCTTGCTCAATTGAACGATTTACTGCAACGCGTATGGCACTCGCTTCTTGATACATTTTAAAACTTTCCAGAAGCATAGCTGCAGAAAGAATAGTGGCAATAGGATTAGCAATGTCTTTCCCTGCTGCTTGTGGGTAACTACCATGAATGGGTTCGAATAAGGAAGTTTTTTTTCCTATCGAGGCTGATGGCAATAATCCAATTGAGCCTGTAATTACACTTGCCTCATCAGAAATGATATCGCCAAACAGATTATCAGTTAAAATAACATCAAATTGATTGGGCCTTTGAATAATCTGCATAGCAGCATTATCAACGTACAAGTATTCTATTTCTACATCAGGATAATCAGTAGAAATAACCTGAATAGTTTCCCGCCAAAGTCGGGAAGTTTCAAGTACATTTGCCTTATCAATAAGTGTAAGTTTCTTTTTTCTACGAGTTGCTGCTTCAAAAGCCATAACTGCAACCCTTTTAATTTCATTGACAGAATATGAACAATTATCAAACGCTAGTCTTCCATCTTCGCTTCTGCCTTTTTCTCCAAAGTAAATACCTCCCGTAAGTTCGCGATAAACTATTAAATCCGTATCAATAATATGATTTTCTTTAAGTGGAGAACGTTCAATTAATGAAGGGAATAATTGAACAGGGCGAATGTTTGCATAAAGGCCTAAACTTTTTCGGAGCCGAAGCAAGCCCTGCTCCGGTCTCACTTTGGCTTTTGGGTCATTGTCGTATTTTAGGTCACCAATTGCTCCGAACAATACAGCATCCGATTTTTTACACAGCTCAATAGTCTCACTGGGAAGAGGATTCCCGGTTTTATCAATAGCAATAGCTCCAACCAGCGCAAAATCATACTGGAAGATGTGATTATATTTTTGAGCGATCACATCTAATACTTTCTTAGCCTGTTTTATTACTTCGGGACCAATACCATCGCCGGGCAGTACAGCTATTCTTTTCTTCATAAGTCTAAAATTCAATATGTGTTTTCTCGAACTGTTCGATTTTTTTCTTTTTGCTAATCAGATAATCAATATCATCGTAGCCATTTAAAAGGCATGTTTTTTTATAGGGATTAATTTCAAAATATTCACTTAAACCGGTTTCTTGTATAGAAATGATTTGTGATTCTAAATCGATGGCCAAAACTATTTTCGGGTTTCTATCTACTTTAGAAAAAATGTCAGTTAAAAACTCTTCACTTACCTGAACCGGTAACAAACCGTTGTTTAATGCATTGCCTTTAAAAATATCTGCAAAGTAACTAGATACCACTGCCCTAAAACCATAGTCGTATAAAGCCCAGGCAGCATGTTCTCTACTTGATCCACAACCAAAATTCTTTCCTGCAACAAGAATATTTCCTCTATAAGCAGAATCATTAAGAACAAAATCCTTTTTTTCTTTCCCTTTAGAATCAAAACGCCAATCACAAAAAAGATTCTTACCAAAGCCTTGTCGCGAAGTAGATTTCAAAAATCTTGCAGGAATAATCTGATCAGTATCAACATCCTGATTGGGAAGAGGAACTATTGTGCTTGTTAACTGAACAAATTTTTCCATCAGATAATAGCCTTTTCTTTCAGATATTCACGTACATCTACAATCTCTCCTTTTATGGCAACCGCTGCTGCAGTTAAAGGGCTCACTAACATAGTTCTGGCTCCCGGACCTTGTCTTCCTTCAAAATTTCTGTTTGACGTAGATACACAATATTCTCCTTTTGGAATTTTATCCTCGTTCATCCCTAAACATGCTGAACATCCCGGCTCTCTAAGTTCAAAACCTGCATCTTCTAATATTTGATGAATTCCTTCTTCCCGAGCCTGATTCTCAACTTGTTTCGATCCCGGAACAATCATGACTCTCGTATGAGGAGCTTTTTTCTTTCCTCGAACATAGTTTGCAACAATACGTAAATCTTCGATCCGACTATTAGTGCAGCTTCCAATAAACACGTGGTTTATTCTCTTGCCTATTAGTTTTTCTCCTGCATTTAATGCCATATACTCTAATGATCTCTTAAAAGCCAAAGGATTTTCAACCTCTTCATAACCTGGAATGCTGGAGGTAATGCTTATACCCATTCCCGGATTGGTACCATATGTAATCATTGGTTCTATATCTTCTGCATGAAAGAAATACTCTTTATCAAACACAGCATCTTCATCAGAAAAAAGTGAGCCCCAATACTTCAAGGCTTTGTCAAGCTCATGACCTGCTGGTGCAAATTTTCTGCCTTTTATATACTCAAACGTGGTTTCATCAGGAGCGATCATCCCTCCTCTTGCTCCCATTTCTATGCTCATATTGCAAATGGTCATCCGGGCTTCCATTGAAAGAGCCCGAATCACTGAACCTGCATATTCTACAAAGTACCCCGTTCCTGCCGCCGTACCTATCTTAGATATAATATGCAAGATGATATCTTTCGAGAAAACGCCTTTTTCAAGTTCACCGTCAATAGTTATTCTCATCGTCTTTGGGCGTTGAAGCAGTAAGCATTGCGTTGCCATTACTTGTTCAACCTGTGAGGTTCCAATTCCAAAAGCTATAGCACCAAAAGCCCCGTGAGTTGAAGTATGGCTATCGCCGCATACAATGGTCATTCCCGGTTTTGTAATACCAAGTTCTGGCCCAATTACATGAACAATACCCTGATATGGGTGTCCTAAGCCATATAAATCAATCCCAAATTCTTTGCAATTTTTTTCGAGTGTATCTACCTGAAATTTAGAAAGTATATCTTTAATAGGGAGATGCTGATTTTCTGTAGGCACATTATGGTCGGCTGTAGCAACGATCTTATTTTTCCTAAATAGATCTATTTTTCGGTTTCTTATTCCGTCAAATGCCTGAGGGCTTGTAACTTCATGAATAAAATGCCGATCGATATATAGAATTTCCTGTCCACCTTCAATCGCTTCTACAACATGGTTATTCCAAACTTTTTCGAATAATGTTTTCCCCATAAATATAGCCTTAAGCAGTTAGTGAAGATGAGGAATGAGAAAATAACTGGATAAGGTCTCGGTCTTGAACTATTTTTTTTTGGTCTGCAATTAGTAAAAACTCTTGATATAGGGTCTCTAATTGTCCTTTACTTACATTGAAACCCAGACGTTCACCTCTAAATTTGAGTGCTGCCCGCCCACTTCTGGCAGTAAGCACTATTGATGATTCTCCTACTCCCACATCAAGAGGATCGATAATTTCATACGTTTCTCTGTTTTTAATAACCCCGTCCTGATGTATTCCGGAAGAATGAGAAAACGCATTAGATCCAACAATGGCTTTATTCGGTTGTACAGGCATTCTCATTTTTTGAGAAACTAACCCACTCATTGATTTTAAGCATTTTGTATTAATCCCTGTATCAAAACATAATCCTTTTTGTTGGCGAAGTATCATCACAACCTCTTCAAGGGATGCATTCCCTGCTCGTTCCCCTATTCCATTGATTGTACATTCTATCTGTGTTGCACCATTCACTACACCTGCAATAGAGTTAGCTGTAGCCAAGCCAAGATCATTATGGCAATGCGTTGAAATCGTAACATTTTCTATGCCTTTTACATGATCACATAGGTACTTAATCTTAGCTCCATAATCCCAGGGAAGGCAGTAACCAGTGGTATCGGGAATATTAACTACGGTTGCTCCCGCTGCAATCACATGCTCCAAAACCTTTGCTAAAAATTCGTTGTCTGTCCTACCTGCATCTTCTGCATAGAACTCAACATCTTCCACAAAACGTTTGGCAAATTTTACTGCAGCCACACCGCGTTCTATTACATTTTCTCTTGTTGTTTTAAGTTTATCAAAAACGTGGCTGTCTGAGGTACCTATCCCTGTATGAATTCTAGGCTTTGTTGCACCCGTTAAAGCTTCTGCAGCCACTTCTATATCTTTCTCAACGGCTCTGGAGAGCGCACAAACACTGGCATTTTTTATAATCTTTGCAATCTTCTGAACTGAGTGAAAATCTCCCGGGCTTGAAATTGGAAAACCTACTTCCATTACATCTACCCCTAATACTTCAAGTGCTTTTGCAATTTCAATCTTTTCGCCGGTGTTGAGCTGACAACCAGGTACTTGCTCTCCATCCCTAAGCGTAGTATCAAAAATTTGTATTCGGCTGTTTGGCATTAAGCTTTGTATTTCTAACTTAGTAATGCACAAAGTACTAAACCGCTGAAGTACTTCATTAATCAAGTAGCGAAGGTAAGCCTCACGGGCATTCCTCAAAAACAAGATTTTGGTTTATTTACGACATTCAAGTATTCATCAGAACTTCAAAAGCATACCTCAAAACACATTTGAACATCATTTTGACTTTTATTCTTTACAATGGCTAACTATTCAAAAGATCATCTTTTTCAACTTGTAAAATCTCTTTCAAAGGCTGAAAAACGCGGGTTTAAAATTTATGCAACCCGATCAAGTAATGAAGACGCTAAGTTTATCCAATTGTTTGATGCTCTGGATAAGGCTGCCAATTACGATGAAGATCAGATCTTAACAAAAGTTAAAGGTATCAAAAAAAAGCAGCTCTCAAATCTTAAAGCACATCTTTACAAACAAATTTTAGTAAGTCTTCGGTTGATAAATATTAACCACAACACTGATATTCAGCTTAGAGAGCAAATGGATTATGCCCGAATCCTTTATAACAAAGGACTATACAAGCAAAGCCTTCGCATTCTTGATAGAATTAAAGAAATAGCGACTCAGAACTATCGTGCTACTTTACGATATGAAGTTTTAGTGCTTGAAAAAATTATTGAATCCCAATATATCACCCGAAGTTTAAGGAATCGTGCCGAAGAACTTATTGGGCAAACTAATGAAACACTTACATCTCTCAATGAATACAGTTCTTTATCTAATCTTGCACTACATCTCTATGGCATTTATATAAAAGCAGGCCATGTAAGAAGCGAAAAAGACTTTAAGAGTATCTCTTCTTTCTTTAAAAAAGCACTGGAAAAGATTGATACTTCAAACCTCGATTTCTTTGGGAAACATTACCTCGTTGTTTCACATACGTGGTATAGCTTAATTGTACAGGATTTTTTATCACAGTACCGATACGCTCAAAAATGGGTGAATTTGTTTCGAGAAACTCCTGATATGCTCACTATTGAACCAATTTGGTATTTAAAAGGAATGCATGTGCTCTTGGAAGCATTATTCGTACTTGGTCACTACAAAAAGCATGAAGAAGAAATCAAAAAACTGAACGTATTTCTTTTATCGCCACCAAACAAAGCGGATGAAAACTTTGAAACCCTGGGGTTTATGTATTTATATACTTCTAGGATAAACTCACATTTCATTGCAGGAACATTTTCTGAAGGTATTGCCTTAGTACCAGAGTTAATCAAAAAGCTTGATAAATATGCCCAAAGAGTAGATCCTCATCGAATTCTTATTTTTTATTACAAAATCGCTTGTTTGTACTTTGGTGCAGGAGATAATAAACAATGTATTTTTTATCTAAATAAAATCATTAACTACTCTGATCCCAGACTTAGGGAAGACATTCATTGTTTTGCCCGTATTCTCAACCTTATTGCTCATTTCGAGCTTGGCAACCAGGCTCATGTTGACTATCAAGTGAGAGTTGTATATCGTTTTCTTAGGAAAATGAATGACCTAAATTTAGTTCAAAAAGAAGTATTAAAATTCCTCCGCAACCTTGGCAGCATCAAGCATAACAATGTTACAGAAGAGTTCATAGCTTTGCGCGAACGCCTTCTCGCAATAAATAAAATGCCTTTCCAAAAACGCCCCTCTTTGTATTTGGATATCGTATCGTGGTTAGAAGCCAAAATCAGTAATAAACCTGTTCAGGATATCATTAAAAGTAAATTCAAACTACGTTAACTTTTATATTTAAAAGTTGAACATCCCAAAAACTGCTAATCTTCATTTCATTCTGCTCTTGTTATTTTTTGAGAATAGACATTACTTTGGCTTAAACAAGTTTTAAAAATGCTTTCAACGGTTAACACAACAGTCACTATAATTATCACCATTATTGGTAGCAAATACCGACTGGGGAAGTTATAAAGTTGTTGCACTCAAATTTGAAGCCTTCCCAATTCGGAAGGCTTTTTTTTTAACAATGAAATAATAATCTACATGCCTGAGCTTAATACGTACAGCAAAACTATTACACAAGATGGTTCGCAACCTGCGGCGCAAGCCATGTTATATGCACTGGGTTTAACCACAGAAGATCTCAAAAAACCAATGATTGGGATTGCAAGTACCGGATATGAAGGAAACCCATGTAATATGCATCTTAATGATCTGGCCATACATGTAAAAAAAGGAGTTCAGGCCGTCAATCTTACAGGACTTATATTCAATACCATTGGTATTAGTGACGGTATTTCTATGGGAACTCCGGGAATGCGTTATTCTCTCCCCTCACGTGATCTGATTGCAGACTCAATGGAATCGGTAGTTAAAGGCATGAGCTACGACGGTTTTATTGCCATTGCAGGCTGCGATAAGAACATGCCTGGTGCAGTAATGGCAATGCTTAGAGTAAATCGCCCTTCTATTATGATTTATGGAGGCACCATTGCTGCGGGGCATTACAACGGGCAAAAACTGGATGTGGTATCAGCATTCGAAGCCTGGGGGCAAAAAGTTGCCGGTACAATTGACGATAGTGAGTTCAAAAATATCATAGAAAATGCCTGCCCGGGTGCCGGTGCATGTGGAGGCATGTACACCGCAAATACAATGTCTTCAGCTATTGAAGCCTTGGGATTAGCCTTGCCTTTCAATGCCTCCAATCCGGCCACAAACAGCACTAAAATTCTTGAATGCGAAGAAGCAGGAAAGCATCTTTTAAATCTTCTCGAAAAAAATATTACTCCCAGAGATATTCTTACCAAAAAATCTCTCGAAAATGCTTTTAGAGTGGTCACTGTTTTAGGAGGATCTACTAATGCCGTTCTTCATCTAATAGCTATTGCCAAAACAGCTGGTATTAATTTTACTCTCACCGATTTTCAAAGAATTAGTAACGAAACTCCGTTTTTGGGAGATTTGAAGCCGAGCGGAACACACGTTATGGAAGATCTTCATAAAATCGGAGGTGTTCCCGTTGTTATGAAATACCTCTTGGAAAACAAACTTCTCCATGAAGACTGTTTAACTGTTACAGGTAAAACTATTGCAGAAAACCTGGAAGAGATCAGCCCTTTGCCTTCTAACCAACAAATAATCAGGCCTTTATCAAATCCAATCAAAAAAACAGGCCACATTCAAATCTTATTTGGAAACTTAGCACCCGAAGGAGCCGTGGCTAAAATTACCGGTAAAGAGGGTCTTACTTTCAAAGGACGGGCACGGGTTTTTAACAGCGAAGAAGAAGCCAATGATGGAATTAAGAATAGTTTGGTTCAAAAAGGCGATGTAGTGGTTATCAGATATGTTGGGCCTAAAGGAGGCCCGGGTATGCCGGAAATGCTAAAACCTACCTCCGCAATAATGGGTGCAGGGTTAGGAAAAAATGTAGCACTTATTACCGATGGAAGGTTTTCGGGAGGATCTCATGGTTTCGTTGTAGGGCATATTGCGCCGGAAGCCCAAAGCGGCGGCACTATTGCTTTGGTTGAAAACGGCGATTATATCGAAATAGATGCTATAAACAATACAATTAATGTAAAACTTTCAGAAACAGAACTAACCCGCCGAAGAAATCGGTGGATCCCACCCTCCCTCAAAGAAAAAAGCGGGCAGTTGTACAAATATGCGCACACTGTTTCATCTGCATCACAGGGATGTGTAACCGATGAATTTTAGACACCTAATTGTCAATCAAATTAATATGAAATCACGAGCAACTCTCAACCCAAACCAAAGAAAAAGATGCAGATGAACGGCGCTGAGGCAATAGTACAAATTCTGCTTAATGAAGATGTGGATTTGATTTTTGGCTATCCGGGTGGAGCTATTATGCCTGTTTATGATGCTCTTTATGATCAGCAAGAACATATTCAACATGTTTTGGCACGCCACGAACAAGGAGCCATTCATGCTGCACAGGGCTATGCCAAAGCCTCCGGTAAACCGGGAGTTTGTTTAGCAACTTCAGGACCTGGAGCTACGAACCTAATTACCGGGATAGCTGATGCACAAATCGATTCAGCTCCTCTGGTTTGTATTACTGGACAGGTCGGTTCAACTTTATTGGGAAGTGATGCTTTTCAAGAAACTGACATTATCAGCATCTCAATGCCTGTCACAAAATGGAACTACCAGGTTACTGATGCCCGGGAAATACCTTCTGCTCTTGCCAAAGCTTTTTATATTGCTAAATCTGGCAGACCAGGACCTGTACTCATCGACATTACAAAAGATGCTCAGTTTCAAGAACTCGATTTTGAATACGAACACTGCGAGAGTCTTCGAAGTTACACTCCCGAAATTTCACCCAATCCTGAGGCCATTGAGGAAGCAGCCATACTCATTAATGAAGCTCAGCGACCCTTTATTCTCTTTGGGCAAGGCGTAATTCTTGCTAATGCGGAAGCCGAGTTTAAAACCCTTATCGAAAAAACAGGAATTCCTGCTGCATGGACCTTGCTTGGGTTATCTGCCTTAGAAACCGATCATCCGTTAAACGTGGGTATGCTAGGTATGCATGGAAACTATGGCCCAAATTTGCTCACCAATGAATGCGACGTACTCATTGCAATAGGTATGAGATTCGATGACAGAGTAACAGGAAACCTCGATAATTATGCAACACAGGCCAAAGTAATTCATTTGGACATTGATCCTTCTGAGATTAACAAAAATGTGAAAGCTCACATCCCCATTCTGGGCGATGTGAAGGTTACACTCCCTTTGCTTCTTGATAAGGTAAAACTCAATAATCATCTAGAGTGGCTTCAGCGTTTTCACGATTGTGCACGCATCGAACAGGAAAAAGTAATAGCTGCAGAATTGTATCCTTCCGGTGATGTTTTGAGTATGGGTGAAGTAGTTCGAATCGTAAACGAATACACCAACGGAGATGCTATTATTGTAACAGATGTTGGCCAACACCAAATGATTGCATGCCGTTACTCGAAATTCTCACAATCAAAGAGCAATATTACTTCCGGAGGTTTAGGAACTATGGGCTTTGGGCTGCCAGCAGCTATTGGTGCTAAACTAGGAGCCCCTGAAAGAACAGTTATTGCAATAGTTGGCGATGGCGGCCTTCAAATGACTATCCAGGAGCTGGCTACAATTTACCAGACAAAAGCTAAGGTGAAAATACTTCTTCTTAATAACGAGTTTCTGGGAATGGTTCGCCAATGGCAGCAACTTTTCTTTGATAAGAGATACTCTTCAACTGAAATGATAAACCCTGACTTCCAAACCATTGCAAAGGGATATCAGATTCCTGCCAAAAAAGTAACCCGGCGAGCCGATCTTGAAAAAGCGATCATAGACTTTTTGGATTATGATGGTGCTTACTTCTTAGAGGTAATGGTTGGTAAAGAGAATAATGTATTCCCTATGGTGCCGAGTGGTGCCGGAATTGCCGAAATAAGATTAGAATGATGATAAACGGAAAACAAGAATTTACTATAACCGCTTACACAGAGAACCATGTAGGCCTTTTACATCGCATTACAGTGGTTTTTACAAAACGAAAAATAAATATTGAAAGCCTGACAACCTCAGAAAGTGAGCGGGATGGTATTCATCGATTCACTATTGCTGTAACAGAAACTGAAGAAACTGTTTCAAAAGTTGTAAAGCAGATTGAAAAACAAATTGAAGTTTTAAAAGCCGACTTTTATAAAAAAAATGAGGTGGTACAGCAAGAATTAGCCTTATACAAAATACCAACTAAATCCCTTACCAATGGTATTGAAGTAGAGCGCATAGTTCGAAAACACAATGCCCGATTTTTAACTATTGAAAAGAAATTCGTTGTTATTGAAAAAGCAGGTTTCCGAAGAGAAACAAAGGCTTTGTTTGATGAACTCATTCCATTTGGCATCCATGAATTTGTTAGATCGGGAAGAATAGCTGTTGCCAGGGAAGAATTTGGAATTGGACAAGATGTAAAACAGCTACTGGAAACAACAGCTTATTAATATGAGCAATCCTTTTACTATAACTAAAAATGAAAAATTAAATATAGAATGGCACACTTAAATTTTGGCGACGTTGAAGAAGAAGTAATAACCAGAGATGAATTTCCTCTCAGCAAAGCAAAGGAAGTTCTTAAACATGAAACCATCGCTGTAATCGGATATGGAGTTCAGGGCCCCGGACAAGCTCTCAACCTGAAAGACAACGGCTTTAACGTAATTGTAGGACAACGAAAAAACTCCAAAACATGGGAGAAAGCCCTTGCAGATGGTTGGGTTCCCGGAGAAACATTATTTGAAATTGAAGAAGCTTGTAAAAGAGGAACCATTCTTCAATACCTGCTCTCCGATGCCGGACAAATTACACTTTGGCCAACTGTAAAAAAGCATTTAACCAAAGGAAAAGCTCTTTACTTTTCACATGGTTTTGGCATTACTTATAAAGAACGCACAGGAATTGTTCCTCCTGAGGATGTGGACGTAATTTTAGTTGCCCCTAAAGGCTCAGGAACTTCCCTTCGCCGTATGTTTTTGGAAGGTCGAGGATTGAATTCCAGCTATGCTATTTTTCAGGATGCTACCGGCAATGCCAAAAACCGGGTATCGGCTCTGGGAATTGGAGTCGGCTCAGGATATCTATTTAAAACTGACTTCAAGAAAGAAGTATATAGTGATTTAACAGGAGAACGAGGAACATTGATGGGAGCTATACAAGGCATCTTCGCAGCTCAATATGAAGTACTCAGATCAAATGGACACTCTCCTTCCGAAGCTTTTAACGAAACTGTTGAGGAACTTACACAATCACTGATGCCACTTGTTGCTGAAAACGGAATGGATTGGATGTATGCAAATTGCTCCACAACCGCACAACGAGGAGCACTCGACTGGTGGAAAAAATTCCGGGACGCATCAAAACCTGTGTTTGAAGAATTATACAGGGAAGTAGCAGCTGGAAACGAAGCCCAACGGTCTATTGATGCAAATAGCCAGCACGATTACAGAGAAAAGCTTGAAGAAGAGCTGAAAGAACTTCGTGATTCTGAAATGTGGCGGGCAGGCGCAACCGTTCGAACACTTAGGCCGGAAAATAACTAACTGTGCAAGAGTATAATTTACCTTTATACATTGAAGACTTATAGCCCCACATTAGAATGAACGTATTAAAATTTGGTGGTACATCAATAGGAAATGAAGATTCCATCCGTAAAGCTGCAGACATTATCGCAAAATCAACCGAGTGTACTGTAGTAGTTTTTTCGGCCATAAGCGGAGTTACCAACCAGTTGGTTAAAATTGCTGAAATGGCCTCTCAAGGTGATACCGCCTACATAAAGCTGCTTGATAAGGTTCTGGTGCAACATCAGAACCTGTATAATGATCTGGTACAAAAAGCACCTGATGCGAGTTTCTTCGAGATAGCAGAGGAGTTTAAAAAAGTATGCAATGGTGTGGAGCTTATTAAAGAACTTACTCCAAGAAGTTTAGATTATATTTTAAGTGTAGGAGAGCGCTTTTCTTCGCTGATAATCTATGAGTTCTTTAAAGCCAACAAAGAGGACGTTAGCTTATTTGATAGCAGATCTATATTTGTTACTGATGATTCTTTTGGCAGCGCCAATATTAACTTTAAAGAAACTAACCATCACATTAAACAAGCCAGCGCATCCTTTACTCGTATTAATATATTCCCTGGGTTTATTGCTGCTACAAAAAATAAAGTAACTACAACTTTAGGGAGAGGCGGATCTGATTACACCGCTGCTATACTTGCCAGCTGTTTAAAAGTTAAGCAGTTTGAAATCTGGACAGATGTAGATGGCTTAATGACTGCAGATCCAAGAATTGTAAAAAATGCACACCACATCGATCATGTTTCATACGAAGAAGCTCTCGAACTCTCCCACTTTGGAGCAAAAGTAATTTATCCGCCAAGCATTCAACCTGCTTTAGAAAAAAAGATCCCCATCACCATTAAGAATACATTCAATCCTGACCACAAAGGAACTCTTATTTCTACAGAATGGGACCACGACAAACAACTTATTCGGGGCATTTCCAGCATCAAGTCTATATCCTTGATTACGCTTAGTGGAAGCAGCATGCTTGGAGTGCCAAAATTTTCCTATCGATTATTTAGATCACTCTCACTAGTAGAGATTAACATAATTTTGATCATACAGTCGAGTTCAGAACATTCCATAAGTGTAGCGATTGACACTAAGGATGGGAGTAAGGCTCTTAAGGCATTGAAAAGAGAGTTCCACGAGTTGATTGAAAGCAAAAAACTCAATCCAATAGAAATTGAAGACGAACTTTCTATTATAGCTTTGGTAGGCTCAAATATGAGGAATCAGGTTGGGGTAAGCGGGCAAATGTTTAACGTACTTGGTAAAAATGGAGTAAGTATTAAAGCCATTGCACAAGGTTCTTCGGAAAGAAATATTTCAGCTGTTATCATGCGCAAAGACTTGGATAAAGCACTCAATGTATTGCACGAAGATTTTTTTCAATCAGTAACCAAGCGGATAAACTTATTTATAATAGGCACGGGAAATGTAGGAAAAGCATTTATCGAACAGCTTGTTCAACAGTTTCTTTTTTTAAAAAAGCACTATCAACTAAATGTGAAAATAATTGGTCTTGCTAATTCACGTTTAATGCACTTTGCTAAAGACGGAACCCCTCTTTCTAATTGGGAGTCGGCATTATCAAAAGGAAAACCATTTACAAAAAAAGCGTTTCTCGAACACATGTATGCCATGAATTTAAGAAACAGCATTTTTATTGATATTACTGCTGCAGAAGACATCGCAAGTACATACCCTGAGATACTTAAAAAAAGTATTTCGGTAGTAACTCCTAACAAAATTGCTGCTACAGGCCCTCAGGAAAATTATCAGGAACTCAAGAACCTGAGTAAGAAATACGGCAGTAAATTTTTGTTTGAAACCAATGTTTGTGCCGGATTACCGGTTATATCTACGCTAAACGACCTTATCAGAAGTGGCGATCAAGTGCACCAAATTGATGCTGTACTTTCAGGAACGCTTGTATTTCTTTTCAACGAGTATAATGGCAGCATCAAGTTTGTAGATGTAATCAAAAAAGCAAAAGAATTAGGATACACCGAACCTGACCCCCGGTTAGATTTATTTGGAGCTGACGTGAAGCGTAAGATTCTAATTTTAATCAGAGAAAGTGGTTATACATGTAACTATGAAGATATCGAGCTTCATTCGTTTCTTCCAGAAAGCTGTTTACACAGTAACTCGTTGGAAGATTTCTATCAAAAAGTTGAAAAAGAAGAAGCTCACTTCAAAAGCCTCTATCAGGAAGCCCAGAAAAAAAGCGCACGACTTAAAGTTGTAGCTACTTATAAAAACGACAAAGGCTCGGTAAAACTCGAACCCATTGATTCCAGCCATCCTTTTTATAATTTAGAAGGAAAAGACAATATCGTGTTGTTTTATACAAACAGATATAAAGAACAACCCATGGTTATAAAAGGAGCCGGAGCCGGAGCAGAAGTTACCGCTTCAGGTATTTTTGCTGATGTTCTTAGAATCGCTCAATCTGATATTTAATGGATACTGTCAAAGTTTTTGCTCCTGCATCTGTAGCTAACGTAGGCCCGGGATATGACACTTTTGGTTTTGCTATAGAAAAACTGGGAGATATTATTACTGTGACTAAAAGAGAAGACCAATTGCTCCGTATTTTGCCGACTATAGGGGCTGAATTACCTACAGATCCTATAAAAAATGTTGCCGGAGTAGCTATCCTGGCTTTACTGAAAGCGCTGGGAACAACTCCAGGTTTTGATATTCAAATTGAGAAAATGTTTCGCCCGGGAAGTGGCCTGGGTAGCAGTGCTTCCAGCGCGGCAGGTGCAGTGTTTGCTGTTAATGAACTGCTTGGCCGCCCTTTCTCGCTACATCAACTACTTTCTTTTGCACTTAAAGGCGAAGCATTAGCGTCAAAATGCTACCATGCCGATAATGTTGCCCCTTCATTGTTAGGTGGTTTTCAAGCAGTACGAAGTTACCATCCTCTTGACCTTTTTAATATTCCTCATCTCGACGATCTCTTTGTGTTAATCATCTTTCCCAGCATTCAAATCAAAACTGTGGTCGCTAAAGGTTTGCTTCCTAAAAAACTTTCAATAGAAGATGCCCGGGAACAGTGGGGAAATGTTGCAGCTTTAATACATGCCTTGCACACCAAAGACTATCAATTATTATCAAAAGCCATTACCGATAGAATAGCCGAACCTGTTCGAAGAACTCTTATTCCGGAATACCAAACCGTAAAGAAAATAGCAGGAGAGAATGGTTCTGTGGGATTCAACATTTCAGGCTCAGGCCCAAGCATGTTTGCTTTGTTTACAGACGAGGATAATGCTCAAGATTGCTCTAAAGCAATTAAGTTGATTTATGATGCGATATCGATGCCGGTAATGTTTAGTATTTCCAAAATCAATTCAAAGGGTTGTCAGGTTATATGAAATTTTTTTCCACAAACCGAAGAAGTGAGCCCGTTTCCTTCAAAGATGCAGTAATTAATAGTTTACCTCCTGATCGGGGATTGTATTTCCCTGAATATATCCCAAAACTTCCCTCTGATTTCTTTACGATTCTAAAATCCACATCTATTCCGGAAATAGGATTTCAAGTTCTCGCGAAATTTACCGAAAAGGATATTCCGGGAAGTGCACTTTTAGAAATTACCACAGATGCTTTCAATTTCCCTGTCCCAATTGTGCAGTTAAACTCCAATATCTATAGCTTAGAGCTTTTTCATGGACCAACGTATGCATTCAAAGATATTGGTGCCCGATTCCTTGCCCGATGCTTAGGCTATTTCACTCAATACCTGAATAGAGAAATAACCATTCTTGTAGCCACTTCGGGTGATACAGGCGGGGCTGTGGCCTCGGCATTCCATAATGTAGCAGGTATAAACGTAGTGATTTTGTATCCCTCCGGTAAGGTTAGTAACCTTCAGGAAAAACAGTTAACTACTCTTGGAGGAAATATTCACGCTTTAGAAGTACACGGCACCTTTGATGATTGCCAAGCCTTGGTTAAACAAGCTTTTTTAGATAATGAAATTAATCAAAAGCTGAACCTGAGCTCTGCAAATTCTATAAATATTGCACGCTGGCTGCCACAATCTCTATACTATTTCGAAGCGTTTAAGCAACTAAGGGAAAAACAACCTGTTGTTTTCTCAGTTCCTTCAGGAAATTATGGCAATCTGACTGCAGGTGTATTCGCGCAAAAAATGGGCTTACCTATTCAAAGGTTCATTGCTGCTTCAAACTCAAACGATGTAATTCCCCGATACCTGAAAGATGGCAAATATAAACCATACCCAACAATAGCTACCATTGCTAATGCTATGGATGTAGGCGATCCAAGCAACTATCCTCGTTTTCTGGAGTTATTTGAGAATAATGTTGATTCCATTCGGAATAGTATTGAAGGTTTCACACTTGATGATGGAGAAACATTAGGTGCCATAAAGTCCTGCTTTATCGCAAACAATTATATTACCGATCCACATGGAGCAATTGCATACCAAGCTTTGCAAAACAATTTGAGAGAAAACGAAACAGGTATTTTTTTAGAAACTGCACATTATGGTAAATTTTTAAGTGTAATAGAAAGAGCATTGGAGCATTCTATAGCAAAACCTGAGTTTACCAATAAATTCTTGCAAAAATCTAGCACAAACATACCTATTAACAACAACTATGAGGATTTTAAAGCATTTTTGATAGATTAGGCCATTGTGATGCCATCCTTCTCAAAATAATGAATAACTTCTTAACCCACGTTAATCCACTTTACATTTGATGTGCGTTTTAACACAATCGAAACTTTAAAACTACTCCTTACCTCTTAATTAAAAAAATTCATATTACCCATGAACTGCAAAAAAGCCGAGTTTAATCTAAGTTCCGAAGTCACCTATCTTAATTGTGCTTACATGTCGCCATTAATGAAAACCGTTAAAGAAGCGGGTATAATGGGTATTGAAAGAAAAACAAATCCATTTATGGTTTCGAGTGAAGACTTCTTCAATGAATCTGATAAACTCAGGAAGGAATTTGCACACCTGGTGAATTGTGAAGAACCAAATCGAATAGTTATTATCCCATCTGTTTCATATGGAATGGCAAATGTAGCAAAAAACCTCAACCTAAATAGTGATGAAAACATCGTAATTATTGGTGAACAATTTCCAAGCAATGTTTATTCCTGGATGGAGATCGCTCAAAACGCCCGAGCTGAAATCATTACCATTCCGGGACCTGATGTTCGTGAAAACAGAGGTAAACTTTGGAATGAGCAAATTTTAGATGCCATCAGCAGCAAAACAAAACTTGTAGCAACCGGGAACATCCACTGGACAGACGGCACCATTTTTGACATGAAAGCCATCCGGAAGAAAACAAGAGATGTTGGAGCATGGATGGTGATTGATGGAACACAATCGATAGGTGCATTACCTTTTAATATTGACGAAATACAACCGGATGCTTTAGTAGTGGCAGGCTATAAATCGCTAATGGGCCCTTATAGTATTGGCATGGCTTATTATGGAGAAGTGTTTGATGATGGAAATCCGATTGAACAGAATTGGATTAATCGTTTTGAAAGTGAAAATTTTTCCAATCTTGTAAACTATAACGATCACTATCAACCAGGAGCCCTCCGGTATGAAGTAGGAGAACACAGCAATTTTATTTTAGTACCTATGTTGCTGGCTGCCATTCAAAAACTAAATGAATGGAAACCTGAAAACATACACAACTATTTGATTGATTTGGTGGAAGAACCAATATCAAAATTAAGAGAGCATGGTTTTTGGGTTGAAGAAACAAAATACAGAGCATCAAACCTATTTGGAGTCCGGTTTAACAAACATCACTCTATGGATGCAATCAAAAAGAAACTTATGGATGCTAATGTATTGGTATCATACCGCGGCGATGCCATTCGTATTTCACCTAATATATATAATGACTCAAAAGATTTAGCTGCTTTAGTTACAACATTAACATCTTAACTATTTTGTTGCAGCCACTCAGTATCAACATTTTCTCAAAACCTCGCTTTTCAAAAAACTTAACAAATTATCACAATTCTGTTACAGCGTGATTTATTTATGAGAATCTCGTGATACTTCTGTGAAGTCATCTGATTTGATAACGGTTAAACTTTGCGCAGTTATTAACCAAAACAAATTTATTTACGATGACTAACTCCAAACTAACTCTACTAACTGTACTTTTTGTAGGTCTTTTTGCTGCATGCGGTAACAACAACTCTGATGATCCAGTTGAAGCTAATTTCACTGTTACTATCGAGAACGTAGGTACTGCTTATTCTTACATTAAAAGCGGTTCATTTTCTGTACCCGTTGGTGCCTCTGCACCAGGACCAATTGGCCCCGGCGGTGCTTATGAATTTGAATTCACCGCTCCAATAGGTTCCAGGTTATCTCTGGCGACCATGTTCGTTCAGTCCAATGACTGGTTTTACGCTCCGGGCCAAGACGGACTTGCACTTTATAACCAGGATGGCTCACAAGTTACTGGTAATGTAACCTCATCCTTTAATCTGTATGATGCCGGCACCGAAGAAGATGAAGAACCAGGAACAGGTGCTAACCAGGCACCACGGCAAGGTGCTGCTAATACCGGGCCTGCTGACGATGATAATACCGTACGCACTGTAGATACCACAAACCTACCGGCTGATGAAGATGTAATTCAGGTAACCCTTACTTCTACCGGGCCAACGGGATTTAGAGTCCGTATCGAAAATGTTTCTACTACCTCTACCCTTTCAACTTCATCAGGCGCAGTAGCTGTTCCGCTTGCACCGGGTGCCTGGGTTGTACATCCTGAAAGCGAAACCGCCGTTCTTTTCGAAACAGGGCGACCTGACTTTGGTGAAGGACTTGAAGGCGTAGCCGAAGACGGCACTTTCGGAGAGCTTGAAACAAGCTTAGATGATGAAACAGGAATTACGGTTCCTTTATCTCCAGGTGTATTTGCTGTTTACAATGGAGCAAACCCACTGTTCACAGCCGGACAAGCAGATCCAGGTAACGGATTAGAAGGAGTTGCTGAAGACGGTACTGTTGCGGAGTTAGCAACTGCACTGGAGTCTACTGCAAATGTTCTCGAAAGCGGCTCTTTTGCTATGCCTGTTGGGGCTTCTGCAAACGGCCCTCTTCTTCCGGGTAATAGCTACACATTTAGCTTCACAGGCCAGGAAGGATACTCCCTGAATTTCGCAACCATGTTCGTTCAATCCAATGATTTGTTTTATGCACTTGGAGCAGATGGAATCGATCTGTTCGAAAACGGAGCTCCAATCTCAGGTAATGTTACCTCTTCTGTAAGCCTTTGGGATGCCGGAACAGAGCTGAACGAAGAACCGGGTATCGGTGCCAACCAGGTAACCCGACAAGGCGGTTCTAATATTGGCCCGGCCGATTCGAACACAAGTGTTCGCCTGGTAAATGATGGTTACACCTACCCTGCTGTTAGTGATGTAATCCGGGTAACAATCAGTTTAAACCAGTAGAGCGTAGTTAAATAATCAATCCCTAATCCAAAACCCTCTCGCTGGATAAGCGAGAGGGTTTTTTGTGTTTTGTAAAGCTCTATAAAACAGGCGACTCAAACTCCCGCTAAATAAGCGTGAGTTTTTTTTGTAAGGAATTACATTTGAAACTGTCTTACATAACAAACCTAAAACTGATATGCTATGTACTTCAAAATTATACTTTGGGTGGTCTTTAAACTACTTACTTAGTGGGAAAGTAATATTTTCACTAATCAGATTGGACTTGAACTCCAATCACTAATGCAAAACTCAGGAATTTCCTTAGGAGAAAAATTAAAATCACTAAATATAAAATTAGAAAAGTAAGTCATCCTGAGGATACCTCCGAAGGATCTTGTCGGATATACGTTTTGTTAGGAATTACTGCCGAACAGGTCTAGCTATACATAAAGAACCAATACTTTGTTTATATAATAACTAATCCTTCCAAAACAACATTATATACAGGAACTACAAACGATCTCGAAAGACGACTAGCAGAGCATTATAAAAACAGGGGAAACGTAAATAGCTTTGCTGGAAAATATTATTGTTATCTGCTTCTCTACTACGAATCGTTTCCTAGTTCTTACGAAGCTATTCAGGCTGAAAAGTACATTAAAGGGAAAAACAGAGAAAAAAAGGAAATAATTATCAAAGAGATGAATCCTTCTTTTGCTTTCCTTAATGAGAAAGTACTAGGGTATTGGCCGCCTAAAGAGTGAGTTTAAATTCCGAGTTGGATAGCAAAAGGTCTAGATATTTCAATCCAGTAAGATCCTTCGGAGGTATCCTCAGGATGACCAGTTGAAACAAAAAAGCCACCCCGATTGGGATGGCTTTAGATTCTGAAACAATTCAGATATTGGATTTCTTTAGATAAATATCAGCTGAACATCGCCTTCATATAATCTCTGCGCATTTCAGCGATGGCTGAGATAGAAATTCCAACCGGACAAACAGCTTCACACTCTGCAAAGTTGGAACAGTCACCAAAGCCTTCTTCTTTCATCTGATCCACCATCGCTACCACACGATTGCTTCGTTCAACCTCACCCTGCGGCACATGATTTAAATGAGCCAGTTTTGCCCCTGTAAATAGCGAAGCCGAAGCATTTGGACAAGCCGCTACACAGGCACCGCAACCAATACAGGTGGCATAGTCAAATGCTGCATCTGATTTTTCCTTTTCAATTGGAATAGCATTTGCTTCCTGAGCAGAACCTGTTTTCACCGAAACATATCCACCGGCTTCGATAATACGATCAAAAGCTCCACGATTAACAACTAAATCCTTGATGATTGGGAACGCTGCTGCTCTTGGAGGTTCTATCGTGATCTTATCGCCATTTTTGTAATTGCGCATGTGTAATTGGCAGCAAGCCACTTTGGCTTTTGGCCCATGTGCCTGGCCATTGATTACAAGATTACAGGAGCCACAAATTCCTTCCCGGCAATCATAGTCAAACTCCACAGGGTCTTTCCCTTCAAGCTGCAGCTCCTCGTTGAGTACGTCGAGCATTTCAAGGAACGACATATGTTCATTTACAGTATTCAGTGTGTATTCTTCAAAATGCCCCGGAACATCAGGCCCATCCTGCTTCCAGTATTTCAAATGAATGGTCATGTCTTTACTCATAATAAAATTCCTTTTCGACTTCGCCACAAAAACACGAAATCACTTAAATAAATTACTTTTGTGTTTTAGTATTTCGGTGGCAAATCTATTATTTGTATGATCTTTGTTTTAACTCAACGAATTCAAATTCTAAGTTCTCTTTGTGAAGCTCTTCTTTCAGTTCACCATTTATGCCTTTATATTCCCAGGCGGCTACATACGAAAAGTCTTCATCATTACGGATAGCTTCCCCTTCCTCACTTTGGTATTCTTCACGAAGATGGCATCCGCAGGATTCTTCTCTGTCCAGTGCATCTTTTGCCATTAGCTCCGCAAGCTCGAAGAAGTCCGCTACACGGCTGGCAAATTCCAGATACTTGTTGTAATTATTCTTTTCGCCTGGTACATACACATTGGCCCAGAATTCTTCGCGCAGTTCCTGAATCTCTTTGATCGCAGATTCCAGATCTTCTTTGTTTCTGGCGATACCGATCTTGTCCCAAACGATTTTGCCCAGAGTTCGGTGGAAATCTACTATCGTACGCTTACCATTAATACTTAAAAGCTTATCAATGTTTTCCTGAGCTGCTTTCTCAGCTTCCACGAAAGCGGTGTGATCGGTTCCGTGGCGGGTTCCCGGTTTCACATCAGCAAGATAATTTCCGATAGTTGCAGGAAGTACAAAATATCCGTCACTCAAACCCTGCATTAGTGCACTGGCACCTAAGCGGTTTGCTCCGTGATCAGAGAAATTCGCTTCTCCGGTAGCAAATAGTCCCGGTATATTAGTCATCAGATTGTAATCAACCCAAAGTCCACCCATGGTATAGTGAACTGCCGGGTAAATTCTCATCGGACGTTCGTATGGATTTTCTCCTGCAATGTTCTCGTACATATCAAATAGGTTACCATACTTGGCTTCCACCGTTTCTCTGCCATCGCGCTTTATGGCATCCCGGAAATCAAGATAAACTGCCAGTCCGGTTTCGCCTACCCCTAATCCTTCATCGCACACAATTTTTGCATTTCTGGAAGCCACATCACGAGGAACCAGGTTACCGAAACTCGGGTATTTTTCTTCCAGATAGTAGAAGCGATCTTCTTCCGGGATATCGTTTGGATGACGATCATCTCCTTTTTTCTTAGGAACCCAAACCCGTCCGTCGTTTCTCAAACTCTCACTCATCAGTGTAAGCTTGGACTGATAGTCTCCCGAAACCGGAATACAGGTTGGGTGTACCTGCACGTAACATGGGTTTGCAAACAACGCCCCTTTCTTATGCGCTCGCCATGCTGCCGTTACATTGGAGTTCTTGGCGTTGGTAGAAAGATAAAATACATTTCCATATCCACCGGTTGCCAGTACAACAGCGTCTGCTTCCCAGCTTTTAATTTCTCCTGTTACCAAATTTCTTGTGATGATACCTCGTGCCTGGCCACCAATAATTACAACATCAAGCATTTCGTGGCGCGGGAGGTATTCGATCTTACCTGCATGTACCTGCCGCATCATTGCCTGGTAAGCTCCAAGTAACAATTGCTGGCCTGTTTGGCCACGTGCATAAAACGTCCGGGACACCTGAGCACCCCCAAACGAGCGATTGGCTAGCAATCCACTATACTCTCGTGCAAAAGGAACACCTTGCGCTACCGCCTGATCAATAATTTCGTTTGCGACTTCGGCAAGGCGATATACATTGGCTTCACGAGACCGGTAGTCGCCACCTTTAATGGTATCATAAAATAATCCCCAGATGCTGTCGCCATCGTTCGGATAATTCTTTGCCGCATTAATCCCACCCTGAGCGGCGATACTATGTGCTCTGCGTGCCGAATCCTGAATGCAAAAGCTTTTTACATTGTAGCCCAGCTCTGCCATACTTGCTGCGGCCGCCCCGCCGGCTAATCCGGTTCCGACTACAATTACTTCATACTTCCGCTTATTGTTAGGAGCAACAAGCTTCATATCCTTTTTATACTTGCTCCACTTTTGTTCCAGCGGTCCTTCAGGTATTTTTGAGTCTAATTTCATTTCAATTCCTTCTATTCTAATAAGAGATTAATGAGCCTTCTCCGCCTGTGAAGTAGATATATAGCGGAATAAAGATGAACAATAACATAATTACGATCGCAAATGCATAAGATGCCATTTGTATTTTCTTTGAAGCTTCTTTGCTTTTCATAGACAATGAAGTGAATGCACTCCAAAAACCATGAGACAGGTGCAGGATTACTAAACTGAGTACTCCCACATATCCGACAACAATCCATGTTTTTTGAAACTCTTCAATAACCAACCTTCTTAGATCTCTGGCCTCTACACCATCAATCATTGTGGCATAATCTGCACCAAATTTAAAATGTATGATATGCAGTACCAGAAATACCAAAATAATGCTGCCAGTATAAATCATGCTTTTGGAAGCCAAAGACTGGTGGCTGGGGCCGCCTTTGGTTTGATATTTTTTATACCCTTCCGGCCGGGCTTTTCTCCGGCTCCTCCAGATGGAAACCCCCAAAATAGTATGGTACAAGAAAAAAAATGCTAAGCCGGCTTCAATTACATAAAGTAATGGGCCAAGATCTGCTAATGTTTTTGTGTAAATATTAAATGCATCGGGTGCGCCAAAGATGGTAAGGTTCCCGGCTATATGACCAATAAGGAAGAGCATCAACCCGATGCCTGTAATCCCCGTCATAACTTTGCGTCCTACCTGCGAATTAATCGCCTTTATGAATGAGGGCATAGTAGAAAGTGAGATTTTTGATTGTTAATGAGTAACAAGCTTAATGGTTAGTTGATTTTTTCTTCAAACTGTGTTTCTCCTAAAGCGATTCAAAAATCGTTTTTTCCGTTTTCAATGGCAAGGCAGAATCACTTTTAGCACTTGTTTAGAATCAGTATTTATAATCTTAGTACATTCATCTTTAATACGAGCCCGGCATGTTTTGAAAACAGTAAAAAAAATATATTCAACCAATTTTAAAGACAAAGGCTCAAAGTTTTTTGGATACTTGTTTCCTTGCACAAATGAAGATGAGTTTGATAACGAGCTTCAAAAACTAAAGAAAGAATTCTGGGATGCTTCTCATCATTGTTATGGCTACCGTATTGGAGCTAAAAATACCATCGAATTCAGCAGCGATGATGGCGAGCCTTCCGGGACCGCCGGTTTACCTATTCTTAATCAGCTTCGTTCATTCGGCCTTGTTGATGTTGGCGCAGTTGTTATCCGTTATTTTGGTGGTACCAAGTTAGGCAAACCAGGATTAATTAATGCGTATGGCTATTCAGCTGAACAAACTATTCGACAAGCCGGGCTTAAAGAAATCATTCCATGCGTTTGGTTCGAACTCACCTATAACTACCCTGAGCAAAACCTTATTGAAAAGCTAAAACTTGATTTTGAATTGAAGGAAGCAAAGTCTGATTACACCGAAAAAGTAACTTTAGAAGTTGCTGTTGCATCAGAAAAAGCCGAACCATTTGAACAGCAGCTACAAAAGCATGAATATTTAGGGATCGTCTTCGAAAAAATAAACTCGGGATATTACTTTAAGTAATGTTTATTGATTCACACAATTAATCAATTCACCGTTTGCGAATGAATTAATCACCTCAACCACCCCTTTCGCTACCGCATCCTGAGCTTGCTGTGTTGATGCCCCAATGTGATGAGTACCGTACACATTAGAATGCATTGCCAATTCAGATCTAAACTCTCCAAAACCAGCATCCGGTTCGTTTGCATACACATCCAGCCCGGCCCGAATCCCCTTTTCATTCATAGCCTGTATTAAGGCAGGTTCATCTACCAACTCCCCTCTTGAAGTATTGATGAGTATTGCTTCTTCCTTCATCTGGCTTAAGAACTGTTTATCTACCAGATGTTTTGTCTCTGGTGTGGCGGGAAGATGAATACTTACCACATCACAGGTATGCAATAATTCTTTTCTGGAACTCAATAATGCAATCCCCGCTTTCTCTATTCTTTCCAATGAATTTACCGAGCGACCTGGTTTTGCAACGCCAAATACATTCATCCCAAATGCTGAAGCTCTTTTGGCAAGCTCGAACCCAATCGATCCCAGGCCCAAAATTCCCAGACTACTTCCATAAATTCCTCTTGCCTGGCTGTACCTTTTTTTATCCCAGCCCCCCTGCCTAAGATCCAGTACATTGTGAGGTATTTCTCTGTCAATAGAAATAATTAAACCCATAGCAAGTTCTGCAACTGCTATTGAGTTTACACCCGGTACGTTACAAACCTTTACGCCTTTTTCTTTTGCACAGGTTTTATCGATGGTATTGGTGCCGGCCCCGGCCCGAACAACCAGTTTCAATCCTTTTGCGCTTTCCATTACAGCAGGCTGAACTTTTGTACTTCTTACAACGATCACTTCATGATCTGAAACAACACCGGGCAGAGTTTCAGCACTTAAAGATGGATCGATTGTACATTCATGTCCTGCTTTAGTCAATTCATCAATCACAAATTCAGAAAGGTTATCGGCTATTAATATCTTCATTAATTTTGATCTTTTTATTTTTCCACAGAAAGTATCAGCTTTAATTGAATGTTAGATATTCCAATGAAAACTCTTATTCCTGTAACTTTTTAATGAAATGTTACAGAAAAGTTATATCTGTAACTGGCCATTCAAGTAAGTTAACCGAAAGCAATTCAAAAAACTGATTGTACCATACATAACTTTAATTATCTTTTTCTGAATTTAAATTCCACTAATCATCCCAAACAGGCCTATAATGAAAAATGACATCCACGATCAGGTATCCAATTATTATGGAAAAGAGCTCAAAAGCTCAGATGATCTGAAAACCACCGCATGTTGTACTGATGTGGAGTATCCTGCTTACATCAAAGATATTTTAAGTGAATTACATGATGAAACCATGGCGAAATATTATGGCTGTGGATTGGTCATCCCAAACAAACTGGAAGGATTAAAAGTGCTTGATCTGGGCTCAGGGTCTGGCCGTGATTGCTATGTACTTAGTAAACTTGTTGGCGAAAAAGGGCACGTAATTGGTGTTGATATGACCGATGAACAACTTGAAGTTGCAAATGCGCATAAAAACTACCATGCCAACAAATTTGGATACCCGAATGTTGAGTTCTTTAAAGGAAACATCGAAGAACTTGAAAAACTGAACATTGAAAAAGGGTCGCTTGATCTGATCATATCAAATTGTGTGATTAACCTGGCAACAGATAAAAGTGCTGTATTGAAAGGTGTTTACAACTTATTAAAAGAAGGTGGCGAAATGTACTTTAGTGATGTATATGCAGATCGCCGGGTTCCTCAAGAACTGGTTAATGATCCTGTACTTTATGGAGAATGCCTTAGTGGAGCTTTGTACTGGAATGATTTCCTGAATATTGCGAAAGATGCCGGGTTCCTTGACCCAAGAAGTGTAAGCTCCAATAAAGTATTGATCGAAGACGATGAAATTGCCGAAAAAACAGGAAACATCAACTTCTACTCAGTAACCTACCGGCTAATTAAACTTCCTAAGCTGGAAACCGATTGCGAAGATTATGGCCAGGCCATTCGCTATAAAGGCACAATAGAATACAGCAAAGATGCTTTTGAATTGGATGATCATCACCTGTTTGAAACCGGGCGAATAATGACGGTGTGCGGAAATACCTACATGATGCTCCATGATACCCGCTTTAAAGATCATTTCGACTTCTGGGGAGATTTCTCCACCCACTATGGAATTTTTGAAGGATGCGGTGGCAGTGCTCCTTTTAACACAGAAAATGCAGGTTCAGAAGAAGGGGTATCATGCTGCTGAGAGATATAAAACCCATTTCTAAAAAAGAGCAGGAAATTAAAGAGAATTTCCATGCTCGTGGTAAATTCAGAAAGCCTGCAATTACAGGAAAAGGCGAAGACCGGGCGTATGTTGAACTTGTGAACCTTAACACCCTTTGGTTTAATACAGGAACACGATGCAATTTGCAGTGCAAAAACTGTTATATCGAATCTTCTCCAACCAATGATGAATTACTTTACATTACTACTGACGAAGTAAAAATGTACCTGGATGAAATCCGTGATCTTGGATTAAACACCACTCAGATTTCATTCACAGGCGGCGAACCATTTTTAAATAAAGATATGGTGCCGATTATTTCTCTATGCCTGGAAAGAGGTTTTAATGTACTTGTTCTCTCCAATGCATATCGTGCGATTGACAAACATTTCGATGAATTGGATCAGCTCAACAAATCTTATCCGGAAAAACTAACGCTCAGAATTTCACTGGATCATTATACAGCAGAAGTTCATGAAGCAGAACGCGGCCCTAAAACGTTTAGTCGTACGCTTTCTACCATGAAAAAACTTGCTGCAATGGGGATGAACCTGGCAGTGGCAGGCCGTTCGCTGGCAAATGAGTCACGTGAACAAGCTCTCCAAGGCTACCAGTCTATACTTGATGAGTATGAAGTAGGGTTACAGGTTGCAAACGGAGAGAACATTGTCATTTTTCCTGAAATGACAACCACTCAGGATGTACCCGAAATCACAACCGCCTGCTGGGATATTCTGAATGTAAAACCACATGACCAAATGTGTGCAACTGAACGTATGGTGGTTAAACGCAAAGGTGCTGATACCCCAGTGGTGCTGCCTTGTACGTTAATTGCCTATGATGAACAGTTTGAATTAGGAACCACGCTTCAGGAATCATTCCAAAGAGTATATCTTAACCATCCCTACTGTGCACAGTTCTGCATCTTGGGAGGGGCTAGTTGTTCGGCGTAAATTTTCTTCTACCACCAGTTTTCTACTATACTAACCAGGGAGTCGTTTTCAAACTTAAACTCAATCCCTCTAAATGAAATGCGGTTATCTTCTTCCACCAATGGGGCTTTTGGATACTTCTGCTCAAGCAAATAACGTATATCACTTTTAGAATACTTTACCGTTTTATTAACAAATAATTCATTCAGTATTGTAATTATAATGTCATTTTTTTCTACCATATCATCTGAATACGTGATTTCTTCATCTGTATTTGATAGGTAGTAATACCAGGATGTATTAGTTACTACAAGCACTATAAGGCATATAAAAAAAGCAAGTTTCCAGTTCTTCATCACCACTCCGTTTTTGTAAATTTTTCTGGGTTAAAAATATCCATATTTAGCTCTAATGGAATGTCCATTTCAGAATATCTTTCCAGTAACCCTATTTGCCCGTTCGCTTTAAAAATCACCTCAGGAGCCACCCAGCCTTCTCCTAATTTTTCATAGTTATTGAATTGCACTTCCTGAATAATGCCTCCTCTGCCAATAGTAATATTTCTAACAAAAACCAACCTTTCCGCATCAATCCAGAATTGTGGCTTAGTTGCATCAGCTTTATGAACCCCTACTACATACACGCCTCTCCCTTGCCATTCATCCATATACACTTTCTCCAGATCGTACCCATTTTGTGTTAACTGATTTGCAGTACTGTCAATACGCTGGTGATACACATCAAATCCTAAAACCAATAAATCGTGTACACGTTGCATTTTTTGAATTTGCTGTCCATTCGCATATCCATACTGCATTCCATTCTTAAATAAGATCCCATTGCCACTATCTTTTGTATCAAACTTGATGGCCAATTGTCCCGGAAGAGCCATAGCTTCGTACCATACTTGTGTACGAACTACTTCCTCATTCTGCCCATAAAAAATGGTTTCCTGAGTAAACGTAAAGTTCTTATACCACTTCCCCTCATACCTTTCATACATTTTTTGAAGTACCTCCACTCCATTTTTTACCTCTTGGCAAAATGTGATATTAGTTAAAGAGACTGTCAAAAAGAGGGTGGCTATTGATGCTGTTAGCTTCTTCATATATCTGTAGGATTAAATTCCCTGAATGGTAGCATTATCCTCACTTAAGAACCACAAAATTCTATTATAACCGATCTCAGTATGTTTGGCATGAAACACCTATTTTTAGCAAAAGATTATTTATGAAGATATATACCAAAAAAGGCGACACGGGCGAAACATCACTCTTTGGAGGCCAAAAGGTCTTAAAAAGTTCAAAAAGAATTGATACGTACGGCACGGTAGATGAACTAAACTCTATAGTTGGGGCGGCATCCTCATATAGCATCGATTCCACAACCAGGCAGCTTCTTAATGTAATTCAAAAACAGCTTTTTGTATTGGGTGCCGATCTTTCAACTCCTTTTTCCAGGAAAGAAAAAATCAATCGCATTGGAAAATCTGAAATTGAATTTTTAGAACATAGCATTGATGAGCTCGAAAAATCTTTAGAACCGCTTATCAGTTTTATATTACCAGGCGGCTCTCAGGCCGGAGCTCAATTACATGTAGCCCGCACCGTTTGCCGCAGAGCCGAACGACTGGCAGTAGAGTGTTTACAGGAAGAAGATATATCTGAGATATCCATTAAGTACCTGAACCGTCTTTCTGATTTTCTATTTATGCTTGCTCGTTTCGAAAATATGAAAGCAGGCAAAGAAGAAATCAAATGGGTTCCGCGATTGTAAGCCATGAGCCTTAGTAACAAGCAAAAGTCATACATCAGAAAGCACGCTAAAAAGAAAAGTGCAAAGAAGATAGCTTCTGATCTTAATACTGAAGAATCTGAAATACAAAACTATCTAGATGAAATCGATACCCCGCTTGCATTACATAAGAAAATCTTCTTTTATGTCTTTACCTTTTCTGTTCCCATTCTATTCTTTGTGCTTCTCGAAAGTGTTTTACGGATTTCAGATTATATGGGTAATACCGACCTTTTTACAGATGCAAAAATCGAAAGTGATGAATACCTGGTTCCAAATCCCAATTTTGCATCACGCTATTTTTTCTACACGAACGTAATCCCAAACCCTTCGATAGATGTTTTTTTAACCGAAAAGCCCAAAAACAGTTACCGCATATTTGCTATGGGAGGGTCCACCGCTGCAGGATACCCATATAGCTACAATGGTACGTTTTCAAGTGTTGTTGATGATATACTGCAGGATGCGATGCCTAATAAAAATGTAGAAGTAATAAATGTGGGTGTTTCTGCAGTTAATACTTACACCTTGTACGACCAGTTAGATGAGATCATAGAGCACAAGCCGGATGCAATTATGATTTATGCCGGGCATAATGAATTTTATGGAGCTTTAGGTGTGGGCTCGAATGAAAACCTTGGGGCTTTCCCTGGTTTCGTCCGTTTTTATCTGAAACTTCAACGATATAAAACCTTTCTTTTTCTCCGTAATGTAATTGTAGATAGCGGAAAGTGGTTTGCATCCAAGTTCGGCAATGGGCAACAAGAACCTCAGGGTACACTTATGGAGAGAATCGTGGATTCTCGAAGCATTGAACTAAATAGTCCGAAGTATAAAATGGCCATGCTTCAGTTTGAAAGCAATCTTACTGAGATTCTGAGTACATTTTCTGAAAATGGAATACCTGTTTACATTGCCAGTGTTGCCAGTAATTTAAAAGATCATACTCCTTTTGTTGATATCGCAGATGGAGATCAGCCTTCAGCTCTTCAATCATACACAGAAGCAGAAAAAAAATACAAAGAGGGAAACTTCGAAAAAGCCTTCTATAAATATACGCTGGCTAAAGATCTGGATGGCTTAAAATTCCGTGCACCAAGCGAGATTAACGAAATCATAGAAAAACTTGCTTCAAGCCATACCAATACTACTTACGTTCCTGTTGAAGAAGCTTTTCAAAAAGAAAGCGAAAATGGAATTGTAGGGTTTAACCTAATGCTTGAACACCTACATCCCAATAAAAAAGGATATTTTTTAATTGGCAAAACATTTTCCCAGTACCTGTTAAAGAATCTTGAACCTGAAATCGACAATCTTGATGCTATTAACTGGAATGAATATTTCGACAGGATGCACCTCACTTATTATGACGACAGAGTTGAATGGCACAGAATTACCACACTAAAACAGGGATTCCCCTTTGTTCAAAGCGGAACATTAAATCCGTACCAATTTTCTTACACTCCTATTGATTTTGTCGATAGTTTAGCTTTTGCAAATGTACACCAGAAATTAGGCTGGGATCGAGGAAAAGTGCAGGCAGCTCGGTATTATGAGAAGTCAGGGAACTATGATAACGCTATTAAAGAATACCTAGGGCTTGTGCGAAATCAGCCTTGGAACGACTCCCCGTATATATTTGCGGCCAGGCTTTATCTCGACCAGGGAAAGTTCGATAAAGCTGAACCCTTACTTGAAAAAGCCAATGAATTGGACAGTGAAAATGCTTTTGTTACTAAAATGCTTGGAGCAATTGAGCTGAATAAAGGAAATCTTGATCCATCTATTACATTACTGGAAAAATCTATTCAACTTAACCCTAATGACCCACAAGCGATCTTTAACTTGTCGGGAGCATATGGGAGGAAACAGCAGTTTAATAAAGCGTTGGAACTGGTAAATCGCGTAGAACAATTAAATCCTAATTTTCCGGGATTGAGAGATTGGAAACTCCAGTTACAACAAATCACACAATCAAGAAAGTAGCTAACTAATATGGCATTAATGATCTCTGTCTCGGGAATTCGAGGCATTTTCGGAACCGATTTAACCCCAGAAAACCTGGCCCGCTTTACTGCAGCCTATGGAACATGGCTGAATGGCGGAACTGTTGTTTTAGGACGTGATTCAAGGGTTACTGGTGAAATTTGTGAAGATATAGTGGCTTCTACCCTCGCAAGTGTTGGATGCAATGTTATTAAAGTCGGGATTGTACCTACACCTACTGTTGCGATGGGAGTATTAAGACATAAAGCGGATGGTGGAATTATCATTTCTGCCAGTCACAACCCTGCACAATGGAATGCTCTGAAATTATTGAACAGCACCAGCGAATTCATGACAGCCGATCAAGGAAAAGAAATGATCGCCATAGCAGATAAAGGTGAATTCAACTATAAAATGTATAATGAGATAGGAAGCATTTCAGAAGATAATGACCTGTTGCAATATCATATCGAGCAAATCCTTGCACTGCCCTACATCAATCCTGAAGTAATAAAAAAAGCTGACCTATCCGTCGCGGTTGATGCCGTAAATGGTGCCGGGTCTGATGCTGTACCTATGCTTTTGGAACAGCTTGGAGTTTCCTCGATTCATAAAATTCATTGTACTCCAAACGGTTTATTTCCTCATAACCCTGAACCTCTACCGGAGCATTTAACAGAAATTTGTGATCTGGTAAAACAAACCGGTGCAGATATCGGAGTGGTAACCGATCCTGATGCCGACCGACTCGCCCTTGTAGACGACTCCGGTACTTTATTCGGAGAAGAATATACTCAGGCAACGGTATTCGATTTTATACTTGGAAAAAAGCCTGGTGCTTCTGCTACCAATCTTTCTTCATCAAGGGTAGCCGATGATATTTCAGAGCGATATGGACAAAAATGCTACCGCTCTGCTGTCGGCGAAATAAATGTGGTCAAAAAGATGCAGGAAGTTGATGCTGTTGTTGGAGGAGAAGGAAGTGGCGGTGTTATAGTACCGGATTTACATTATGGAAGAGATGCATTGGTTGGTATTGCAGTAGTGCTGCAACATTTGGCGGAGAGTGGTAAAAAATCATCCAAATTGCGTGCTACCTATCCGAATTACTACATGAGTAAAAGTAAAATGGAGCTCGATTCTTTAGGAAAAGACGCTGATGAAGTACTCAATACTGTTGAAAAGCACTATGCAGATCTGAATCCGATTACGATTGATGGGGTAAAAGTTGATTTTGAGGAAGGCTGGGTTCATCTTCGTAAATCAAATACCGAACCGATCATTCGGATTTATTCTGAAGGAAGCACGCTAGTTGAAGCACAAGCTTTTGCAAATAAAGTGAAAGCTTTATTCTAAATTCCTTCTGTATTTAATTCAGAAGTTATTATGAAGAAAATCACCGGAATCTGTCTGCTACTCTTTATTTTCATGTTTTCTGCTTGTGCTCAGAAGCAAGAAAATCAGAAGTCTTCAGATGCAACGGTTTCTATTGATGAAATCAGCTATACGGAAAAGGATGCTGAGATTTTTGCAGACATACTTTCAAAGTTCAAAGATGGATCTGAAAAACCGATTGCCACTTTAATCCCTGAGATAGGAAAATATTTTCTTGGAAACGAATACGTAGCCCATACTCTTGAGGTCAACGACAGCGAAAAGCTTATTGTTAATCTCCGGGAACTGGATTGCACAACTTATGCAGAAAATTTACTGGCTCTGGCGCGTACATTGAAGTCCGAGAACCAGACATTTGAACAATTTGCAACAGAGATTAAGAAAATCCGCTACCGCGATGGAGAACTGGATAAATACCCTTCCAGGCTTCATTATTTCAGCGACTGGATTTATAACAACAGAGATAATGCCCTGGTAACAACTCCTGCTGATAGTTTTGGTAATCCATTTCCTAATCAGGTTAGCTTTATGAGTAGCAATCCTGATAAATACAAGCATTTGGATAACAACCCGGAATATGTCTACATCATCGAGCAGCAAGAAAAAGAAATAAACGGGAATAACTACTACTACCTTCCTAAAGAGCAGATTGCTGATTATGAGCACCTTCTGCGTCAGGGGGATATTATCGGCTTAACAACAAGTATTGAAGGTTTGGATGTAGCACATGTTGGTGTTTTGGTTGAGCAGAACGGAAGACTTCATTTATTGCATGCATCTCAATCTAATCTTAAAGTTGAAATCTCTGATGAACCTATTTCTTCATTCCTGAAACCAAATTCAAAGAATACGGGAATCATGATCGCCCGGCCTGTAGAAGTTAATTAGTTAGATTTACTTTACTCCGAGACAATATTTACCTAAAAACCTTCGTCATGCTGAACTTGATTCAGCATCTGTGGGGAAGTAATTCTCTGAATAAAGAAAGTCTACAACAACACTTCAATCACTACAGACCCTGAGTCAAGCTCAGGGTGACAACTCTGCTCGTACATTAGTCTTGATATTCATTGGTTATTACCTTTTCTCTCTATTTACTTTCACCCCTTAATCCACGTTCTTTAAGGAAAAAGCCACTATGATTAAATGGATTGATGTACTTAATTATGCCAGAAATGGAAATCCTGAACCAGATCGCAGAGTTGAAAAATCAGAGGGAGATTGGAAAAAGGAACTTACTAATGAGCAATTTGCCGTAACCCGTTTAAAAGGAACCGAAAGACCCTTTTCAAGCGATGTATGCAGCAAATTTGATCCCGGAATTTATGCCTGTATCTGTTGCGATACCTTGCTTTTTGATGCCGGTGAAAAATTTGAGAGTGGCACAGGCTGGCCTTCTTTTACTCAGCCAATAAAAGAAAATGCTATTGCCTATCATAAAGATACTTCTCACGGTATGATACGGGTAGAAGTAACATGTAACGTTTGCGATTCCCATATAGGTCATATATTCCCTGACGGCCCTGAGCCCAGTGGATTACGTTATTGTGCAAATGCAGTCAGTTTAAAAAAAATGGAGGAAACTCATGAAGCCTGATACACTATCACAACTCTTTGCCCGGGATTTTGAAACACTCGAAACAGAGATCCATAATTATTCTTCCGAAGAAAATCTTTGGATCAAAGAATCCGGGATCAATAATAGCGGAGGAAATCTGGCATTACATATTGCCGGAAACCTTGAACATTTTTTTGGATCAGTAATCGGAAAAACGAATTACATCCGCGACCGGGAATTTGAATTCAATGGTAAGGTTAACCAGGAGGAACTAATCTCAAGAATCCGCTCTGCAAGAAAAGTAGTGAACAATGTTCTTTCTGAAATGAATCCGGATGATTTTGCAGAGACTTACCCGTTAGAGCCTTTTGGTTTTGCTATGAGTACCGAATTCTTTTTTGTACATCTGTACAGTCACATGAGCTATCATCTTGGACAGGTAAATTATCATCGGAGATTACTGGACAAGTAGCGCGTCAAATTACCAGGGCTTTTCCAGGTCTTCTTTGGTATAAGTATGATCCCGAAAATCGAAAAGGCTTCCCTTTTGTTCTTTCAATAAAAGCGGATCATTTCCAAAAAGACGGAATAACAAAGCAATAGGTGTAATAAAGAGAAAGAAGGCCAATCCCAGAATCAGCGGATTCATCACTCTGCTAAGTAATTCAGCAAGTTTATACCATAACCATACAATACGATCTCCCACAGGCTTTATAAACACACAAAGCAATCCGACTACTAAAGCAGCATGGGCAATATATTCATTGTCAAAAATGGCTGCAAGAACCAATAAACCGGTTACAATAACCAATTGGGCCTTGGCTGTCTCAGCATCCTGTTTTATAAAGTCCAGATCGCGTTTAGGAAGCATTGCAGATCAGAATAAGGTGTAAATGAATGGTGCAATAGATGATCCGCCACCAATCACGATTAAAAATCCAAGCAGTAGCAGTACAACAATTACCGGAGCAAGCCAAAACTTTTTGCGCTCTTTCATAAACTGCCATAAGTCTTTAAGTAAATCCATTTTCTTGTGTTAAGTCATTCTGAGACTACTGCCGAAGAATCTGTCCGATGTACTCGCTAAGATCCTTCGCCTTCACTCAGGATGACAAATTTCAACAGAAGATTTTATGCTAAATTTAATCCTTTTCAAATTCGATATTCTCAGTCCATTCGGGCTGTTTCTTCTTGTCAAAAACATACTCACCAATTACCAGATAATCCATCTCTGTATTCATAAAACACCGATAGGCATCTTCCGGGGTACAAACGATGGGCTCTCCACGAACATTGAAACTGGTATTCACTACCATTCCACATCCTGTTTGTTTCCGAAATGCTTCAATTACATTCCAGTACTCAGGATTGGTATCCTTATGTACCGTCTGGATTCGGGCTGAAAAATCTATATGAGTAATAGCAGGAAATTCAGATCTATTTACGGCCAGCTTTTCGCGGAGTGGGAATTCATTGTAATTCTCCGGCAACTTGTTTCTGTGTTCATCTTTAACTGGCTGTACCAGTAACATATATGGAGAATCTCCTTTCAGATCAAAGTACTCTTCTGCATACTCAGCTAACACCGAAGGAGCAAATGGCCGGAATGACTCCCTGTATTTAATCTTCAGATTAAGCTTTTTCTGCATATCGGTTTTGCGTGGATCGGCAATAATACTTCGTCCTCCTAATGCCCTGGGACCAAATTCCATCCTTCCGCTAAACCAGCCTACAACATTTCCATTATCCAGAATCTCAGCAATTGAATCATATAAATCCGGGCCTTTCTGGGATTGATACACCGCTTTATACTTTTTTAAAGACCGCTCAACATCAACCGGATGATATTCCGGCCCCAAATATGCTCCAAGCATTGAATCAGGAGCTTCCGGATTTCTTCCTTTATCAAAATAGATATGATAAGCAGCCAATGCAGCTCCTACCGAGCCTCCTGCATCCCCTGCCGCTGGCTGAATATAGACTTCATCAAAAATACCGGTATTCTGAAGCTTGCCATTTCCCACGCAATTCAAAGCTACTCCACCTGCCAAACAAATATTCTTTGATTTTGTAAGCTCTTTTGCTGTTTCAGCCATTTTGATAACGATCTCTTCTGTTACCATCTGAATAGCAAGTGCTAAATCAGCTTCATGTTGTTCAAGCTCAACTTCTTCTTCTCTTTTAGGAAAACCAAATAACTCTTCCCACTTCTTGTCCTTTACCATCCGGAGCCCGGCTGCATAATCAAAATACTTTTGATTGAGCCAAATGGAACCATCTTCTCTGATATCAATGAGCTCAGTTTTAATCTTCTCAATGTACTCAGAAACAAGCTCGGAATCGGGGTTTCCATATGGTGCCAACCCCATAAGTTTATATTCCCCGGAATTTACTTTAAAACCCAGATAGTAAGTAAATGCAGAATAGAGTAGCCCAAGAGAATGCGGGAATTTTAATTCCCTCAGAATTTTAATCTTGTTTCCATCTCCATGGCAGATAGATGCTGTTGCCCACTCCCCTACTCCATCTATCGTTAAAATGGCTGCGTCCTCAAATTTAGAAGGAAAAAACGTGCTAGCGGCATGACTTAAATGATGCTCGGGAAACAATAAAACCACATCTTCCTTCTCGTAATCACCCACTTCTTTCAGGGAATCATAAATTAATTTCTTAAGAAACATTTTTTCTTTTAACCAAACCGGAATTGCTGTTACAAACGACCTTACTCCTCTTGGCGCAAAAGAAAGATAAGTTTCCAACAATCGCTCAAACTTCAGGAAAGGCTTGTCATAAAAAACTATGGCATCCAGTTCATCAATACTTAAACCTGCCTGTTCCAAGCAAAACCGGATTGAATTCTTTGGGAAAGCAGCATCATACTTAATTCTCGTAAAGCGCTCTTCCTGAGCTGCAGCTGCAATATTTCCTTCCTGTATCAAACAGGCTGCTGAATCATGATAAAAAGCCGAAATTCCAAGGATATTCATTCCAAAAAGTATAAGAAGAAAGAAGATACAAATCCGTATTTACATCCCAATGGTTTCTTACTATTGTTGAGTTTACGTACCTTTGGCCTTATAAAAACTCATCTACAATTCTTTATGATTATTTCAATGACGGGGTTTGGACGGGGCGAAGCCGCTGATAACGGCATATCTGCCACCGTTGAAATCAAATCCCTTAATAGTCGATATCTCGACTTATCTATTCGTTTACCACAGCGTTTACAAGACAAAGAACTTGCTTTGAAAGAGTTGGTTCAGAAAAAAGTAAGCCGTGGAAAGTTAAACATTAGTGTTCATGTAACTGAATCAGATACCGGAGAGCCTCATATTGAAGTGGATGAGGTAAAAGTGAAAGCGTATGCACGCATTCTCCGCCAGGTTCAGGAAGCTGCTGAAATTAAAGGAGAACTTAATGTTCGCAACATAACTGGTTTTGGCGATGTTTTTATCACCAAAGAAGATGACAAAGAAATTCTAACCCGTAAATGGAATGTAGCTTTACAGGCATTAGATAATGCTATTGAGAGCTTGGTAGCTATGCGTACCCGCGAAGGAGGGCAGTTAAAAAATGATTTGTTAGAACGAATAGGTAGTATTGAAGCCAACCTCAAAGATGTAGAAAAAGTAAGCCTGGGACGCATAGAAGAAGTTCGGAATAAACTTAAGGAACGGATTCAGCAATTAATCGACGATGAGAGTTTTGATAAGGAGCGACTGGAAACTGAAGTGGCTGTAATAGCCGACAAAATGGACATTACTGAAGAAATTGTACGAATGCGCGCCCATTTAAAGTTTTTTATGGAAGCCATCGAGCAACCTGAACCGGCAGGCCGGCGATTGAATTTTCTTACTCAGGAAATGAATCGTGAATTGAATACCATTGGTTCAAAAGCAAATGACTCAGATATTGCTCATCACGTAGTGCGTTCGAAAGAAACGTTAGAGCAAATAAGAGAACAGGTACAAAATGTGGAATAGAGATCAGACATCTCAATCCTAATGGAAGGTAAATTAATCATATTGGTTTCGCCAAGTGGAGGTGGAAAAAGCACGATCGCAAAAAAGCTTTTTGAGGATTTTGACAGCCTGAAGTTTTCGGTTTCTGCCACCACTCGGCTTCCAAGAGATGGCGAAAAACACGGAGTTCATTATTACTTTTTAAGCGATGCCAAATTTGATCAAAAGATAGCTGAGAATGAATTTCTGGAATGGGAAAAATTTTATGGCGGCAAGCGCTATGGAACACTACGATCAGAGGTTGATAAGAAGCTAAAATCAGGCTATTTTATTTTGCTTGACGTTGAAGTAAAGGGAGCTGTAAATATTAACGATATCTATGGCGACAAATGTCTGAGTATATTTATTCAGCCACCTTCACTCGAAGTATTAAAACAGCGTTTAGAAAGCAGAGGCACAGAAAATCAGAAAACTCTGGCTTTGCGGCTTGAACGCGCTAAAGAAGAACTTACATATGCCGATCGTTTTGATCGGGTGATTATTAATGATAATCTCGACACTGCTTACTCTCAGGTTAAGGAAGCCGTTTCGGGATTTATGAATTCAAAATAGACAATATGCCAATTCGCACACTTGATATTGAAGAGTTGAAAAAAACCACAGGTAACAAATATGAATTATTGGTTATCATGGCAAAAAGAGCACGTCAGATCGCTGCTAACGAGAAGTTAGAACTTGACGAAAAGCTCCAATACTTCGAAGGCTTTGAAGATGAGGATGAATTCTCATTCAACGAAGAACAAGAGCAAATCTCAAAAGCATTCGAGAAACTTCCTCATGCAGTGCAACGCGCTGTTACAGAAATGGAAGAAGGAAACACATATTTCCGCCGCCCTGATTCTGAGGAATAATTATGCTCTCCGGTAAACGCATTGTTCTCGGTGTTACCGGAGGTATAGCAGCATATAAAGCTGCTTTTTTGCTTAGAGAATTTCAAAAAGCGGGTGCTGAGGTAAGAGTTACAATGACCCCCTCTGCCACCCGTTTTGTTGGTTTAGAGACCTTTGCTTCCCTTTCCCAGCACGAAGTTGCCGTTGATATCTTTCCCAAAGATACTCAGAGTACAGACTGGACCCGACATATAAACTGGGGTGAATGGGCAGATCTTTTTGTTATCGCTCCCTGTACTGCTAATACACTTTCCAAAATTGCTTCGGGCATTTCTGATAATATGCTAACAAGCACGATACTAGCAGCTCGTTCTCCTATTCTCATCTGCCCGACTATGGATGGAGAGATGTATGAGTCTCCGTCAGTAACCGAAAACCTTAAAAAAGTTCAGGAATTCGGTTTTTATGTACTGGAACCTGCCTCAGGGTTTTTAGCCAGTGGATTAGAAGGGAAAGGCAGGTTACCTGAGTTTGAAGATATACTTGCGAAAGCTGATGAAATAATAGGTTCTGTTGAAGGGCCACTGGCAGACAAAAAAGTTGTTGTTACTGCTGGGCCAACCCGGGAATTTATAGATCCGGTTCGGTTTATTTCAAATCCCAGTTCAGGAAAAATGGGTGTTGCTATGGCCGAAGAAGCTGCCCGGCTTGGAGCTGAAGTAAAACTAATTCATGGCCCGGTTTCTACCCCTCTACCTGAAGACATCCATTCAACTGCCGTAGTTTCTGCTCAGGATATGTTCGAAGCAATACAATCTCATTCCGATGCCGATGTAATCATCATGGCAGCAGCGGTTTCTGATTTTACCCCTGAAGAACAACATGAACATAAAGTGAAGAAAGAATTTGGGGAAAGCAGTATCTCCCTAAAGAAAACACAAGACATTCTCGCCTGGCTGGGAGAGCATAAAAAGGATGGACAGACCCTTATCGGCTTCGCTATGGAAACTGAAAACCTCATTGAAAATGCCACAGCCAAACTTGAGAGAAAAAATGCCGATTGGATTGTAGCCAATTCTTTAACTACAGAAGGAGCGGGCTTTGGAGTAGATACAAATCATGTTCACTTGATTGGTAAAAACTCCAATAAGGAATTTAAAGGAACTAAGCAGGAAGTAGCTGCATCTGTTCTTGGAAATATATTTCAGTAAATCTGCAAACCTCTTCTTTCCCCTTAAAGGATAATTTTCTTACTATTTAGTGAAACATTAAACAATATTATCAAGCACCAAAGCAATGGCCAAAAACCTGTTTAACATTGATGACGCACTACTTTTCGAATCCGAGCTAAACGAAGAAGACCGTTTGATAATGGAAACCGCGCGGGGCTACGCTCAAAGTAAACTTGAGACGCGTGCACTAAAAGGAAACACGCAAGAATTTTTTGATCGGGACATTGCAAAAGAGATGGGCGAAATGGGCTTATTAGGAGTTACCATTCCTGAAGAATATGGTGGGTCTAACGCAAGTTACACCGCCTATGGGCTGGTTGCACGAGAAGTAGAACGAGTAGATTCAGGGTACCGGTCTTTTATGAGTGTGCAGTCTTCTCTGGTGATGTACCCTATTTCCATTTTTGGTACCGAAGAACAAAAGCAACGCTTTTTACCCAAACTTGCAACAGGAGAAATGATTGGCTGCTTCGGACTTACCGAACCCGATCATGGCTCTGATCCCGGAGGTATGGTAACAACTGCTGTAAAAGTGGACGGTGGATGGAAGATGAATGGTGCCAAAATGTGGATCACTAATTCCCCTATCTCCGATGTTGCCGTTGTATGGGCAAAAGCAAAAGAACATAAGGATGATGAAGGGGTAATCAGAGGATTTTTGGTAGAAAAAGGGATGAAAGGGTTTACTGCTCCTCATACCAAATACAAAATGAGCCTGCGTGCTTCAGAAACCGGAGAGCTTGTTTTTGATGATGTATTTATTCCCGAAGAAAATGTATTCCCGGATATTCGTGGGCTAAAAGGGCCATTCATGTGCCTGAACTCGGCACGTTATGGAATTGCCTGGGGAACAGTAGGTGCTGCTGAGTTCTGCTACCAACGTGCGCGACAGTATGTACTGGACAGAAAGCAATTTGGGAAACCCCTTGCTGCCAACCAGTTGATACAGACAAAACTTGCCAACATGCTTACCGACATCACATCGATGCAGATGCTGGTATTACGTTTAGGCAAATTAAAAGACCAAGGCAAAGACCATCCTTCTATGACTTCTCTTGCTAAGCGTAACAATTGTGGAAAGGCTTTGGAGATTGCCCGCATTTCCCGTGATATGCACGGAGGAAACGGAATTGTAGGTGACTACAGAGTTATTCATCATGTTATGAACCTGGAATCCGTAAACACCTATGAAGGCACCTACGATATTCATGGACTGATTCTTGGAAGAGAGATTACCGGTATCCAGGCATTTACACCGAAGGGGTAGAATGATTGCCCGAATCTGGCATGGCTGGACTACTCCTGAAGATGCAGATGCCTATTATCAGGTGTTAACTTTAAAAGTTATTCCAGGCATTGAAGCCAAAAGCATCAAAGGTTATCGCAAGATGGAGGTGCTCAGAAGAGAACTTTCTGATGAAACCGAGTTCACCGTCATTATGTACTTTGATGCATTAGAAAATATAACTGCATTTACCGGAGAAGATTCTGAAGTTGCCCATGTACCTGAAATTGCACAAAAGGTGTTAAAGCGCTGGGATAAACGAGCCCTTCATTATGAAGTAATCGATAGTTTTAGTTATTAGGCTTATTGACGTCATCCTGAGGATACTTCCTGCCAAAGGCATCCCTTTGGGAGAAGGATCTTATCGAAACTCTCAAAGATTCTTCGCTTTCGCTCAGAATGACTTTTTTAGTTACATTCTCCAATGCAAAAACTTATCCAGGAAATACGAAACTGTACCGTTTGTACCCAGCATCTTCCACTTGGCCCACGACCTGTTGTGGCGGCTTCTCCAACCAGTAAGATTGTGATTATTGGCCAGGCTCCGGGAACGGCTGTACACGCATCCGGAATACCCTGGGATGATCCAAGTGGCCGCCGACTCCGTGAATGGATGGGAATAAGCGATGAGATGTTTTATGACGAAAAGAAAATCGCCATAATCCCTATGGGCTTTTGCTATCCGGGAAAAGGAAAATCCGGTGATCTTCCTCCCCGTCCTGAATGTGCTCCCCTTTGGCACAAACCGTTATTGTATTCTATCGAAAAGGTTACGCTCACTTTACTCATTGGGCAATATGCTCAAACTTACTATTTGGGAAATGCCATGAAAAAAACACTCACCGAAACAGTAAAGAACTACAAAGAATACCTGCCGGAATTTCTTCCTCTTCCCCATCCATCCCCCCGCAATAATATTTGGTTAAAAAAAAACGAATGGTTCGAAGCGGATGTGATTCCAAAACTACAGCAGGTTATTGCTTCGGCAATTTAATTTACAGAAGAAAATAATTTCCCAATAAAAACATAACCGCACCATCGGAAGGCGTACATCTATTTTTTGCACTAAACTAGCTACCATTGGTACTAACAGAATAAAAACTATGGATCTGATAAAAAGTCCCGAGAACAAGTTACTGAACTAATTACATCTCAAAATCTTGATGAAGTTTGCCTAAGATTTAAACATCCTTTGTTTGGGTTTATGACCCCGGCGTGAGTGGGTTCATTTTAATATAGTACATGTTGAACGCCACTCACTACAAATCAAAGAAATTGAAAATTTGCTTTAGTCTTCGTCAGGTAAGTTTATTTCAATATTATTCCGGTAATCTCCCAAAAGGTGTTCAGCAAAATAGTACCACATCATTTTTTCATAATAGCTACGCTTTGATCCACGATATCCATGCCGTGTTCCGGGAAAGATCATTAAATCAAAACGCTTGCCTGCCCTCTGAAGCTCTTCAACAACCCGCAGGGTATTTGTTGGATGCACATTGTTATCAATATTACCATGGGTGAGCAATAAATGCCCTTTCAGATTTCGCGCTAATGATTGATTGGTCTTGATCTTTGCGTTCCAGGATGTTTCAACAAACTCATTACCATCCTTATCCTTCTTCTTTTTATCAATTCTTGTAACCCCGTTATGGGTTTCGCTCCACCATTTGTTATAGATATTGTTATCGTGGTTACCAGCTGATGAGGCTGCCACATCATAAAAATCAGGATAGGTTAACAATGCAGCAGTGCTCATAAAGCCCCCACCAGAATGCCCAAAAATTCCAACCTTGTCAATATCGATCCATGAATGGCGTTCGGCCAACTGTTCCAAAGAACGTTTGTCATCAGCCAGAGCATAATCTCTCAGATTTTCATACCCATAAACGTGATAGTATTTATGCCGTTTCGGGCTTCCCCCTCTGTGACCCATACTAACTACTACAAACCCCAGTTGAGCAAGTGCAATATTATATCCTGCTGTTATCGAGAAATTATCATTAAATGATTCTGTAAATGGTCCTGGATATACATAAGAAATGATTGGGTATTTTTTAGTGGAGTCGAAATCAAAGGGTTTGTACATAATTCCGTAAAGATCTGTAATTCCATCATCGGCTTTAACTTTAAACCGTTCCGGTTTTTTCCAGCCCGCATGTTTAAGCAAACTTATATCGGCTTCCTCCAATTCCAGCAGTACGTTTCCATTATTGTCCCTTAATACAGATTTAGGTACCAATTCTGGTGAAGAGTAATTATTAACTATATATTTATTTGACTCGGGCATGCTAATAGAATGGTTTGCATTTTCCGGGGTAAGCTTCCTGAAACCCGACCCATCAAAGTTAGCCTTGTAGATAATAGAGTAATAAGGATCGGTGTCTTCTTCCCGCCCGAATCCTTCAAAATATACCGTTCTGCCGGTAGTATCTATTTTCTGAATTCTACCTGTTACAAAAAGCCCGCCATTCGTGATCTTATTCTTTTGCTCGCCGGTATTACCATCATATAAATACAACTGCCCCCAGCCTGATCGTTCAGACCAAAACAATAGCTCATCACCTTCATTTATAATGGAAAGCTGTTGGTAAGACCAATTGAAATACGGGTGATTTGTTTCTGTAAATAACTCTTTAAACTCACCAGTTTCAGTGTCAATATAACCCACATCAAGAGTATCACTGGTTCTGTTCATTCTCGTCATGTATAATTTTTTGGAGGTTTCTCCGGGTAAAAATGTTGATACTGTTTGATCTTTATATTTATCAATATCTGCCTCTACTTTAGCCTCAGTTTCTATATCGAAAATTTCTATACGCGATTGAGGAACTTCTTTTTCTCCAGGCATTGCATATTTATAGACTTCAAGTTCGGGGCGTGGATTTTCCAATGTATTAATTACAAAAAACTCGCCAACCTTTCTTTGATCTGATTTAACCACGTATAATTTTTTCTCATCCTCAAACCATCTTGCACGCGATCTTAATCTCTTATCAGAAGTAGTATCACCATGATCTGCCTGATAACTAAACCAACGCTCTCCATTATCTGTTAACTGGATTTCTGTGGAGTCTTCATCATCAGCCTTCATAATGAAAAGATCATGATTTTTGGCAAAAGCGATGTAAGTACTATCTGGTGAATAGGTAGCCCAATCTAATCGTTTATCGGCTTTCTCTGTTGAATCTCCCCTAACCATTTCCCTGGTGTTAATGTTATATGTGTAATCGGTACTATCAACCATAAAAGAAAGAGTAACATTATCATCTTCAAGCTCAAGATCCTTTAACTCAAGATCTCTGAAATTAACAGGGCCTCTCGTTAACTCACCCAGTTTTGCTGCAAACTCCTTATTATCAAAAAGCAGGTTTTTCGATTTCCTGGCTGGATCAACTACATAAAAATTCTTACCTGATGTAGTAGTGTAGCTGTACCAGAATTTATCACTTTCATGAAACCAGTTAGGATTTACCCTGGTACTCTTTAACATTTTGTTGAGGTTAGCAGAACTGAACTTTTCTGCTGCTTTGAAGTTGGCCTTTTTTTGAGCCTGGACCCCTGCTAAACCAATAAGTAATAATAAAAAGAGTGAAACTAGTTTCTTCATTTTCCTATATGTTCGTAAAATTTGATATGCTTTAAAACAAAATAAAGTACATAAAAAAAATCCATTTCTTTGTTTACGTGCTTTAGTATTAGCTACGTTTTACAACTTTTGTAATGTAATGCTTAGATTGTCTTTGGGTCAAAAAACAGAATTTTCCAAATTTTAAATTTAAATTTTAAGCTTTATCCTACTCTTGTACATTGATTTATAAAAAAACCAGATGAGATTTTTTTTACTGCTTATAGCAGTCGGTCTATCGGGATCAGCACAAATAGTATCGCAAAACCTTTTGCGTACTAATGTTACTTTTGAAAGTGGACAAAATACCCTGCATGGAGAGTTGTTGCTCCCCCAAAATACCGACAGCGTTCCTATGATTATTTTTTTGGTTGGATCTGGAGGGAATTCTTCTCATCGCACGATTTATAAAGAGTTTGTTGAACAGAACCTGGAGGCCCTTTTTTTAGATGAAGGCTATGGCGTTCTTTATTTTGATAAGCGCGGCGTGGGCGACTCGGAAGGCAAATGGCAGCGTTCCAGCATTTACGACAGAGCTGATGATGCAAAAGCAGCCATAGATTATCTGAAAAGCTTACCCAATGTAAATCCTCAGCGAATTGGTGTTTTTGGGCATAGCCAGGGAGGCTGGGTAGCGCAGGTTGTAGGCAGCTTATATGCAAACGATGTAAAGGTAATAGCCTCTATCGCGGGGCCTGTATACAATGCCAAACTACATCTCACTAACATTTACACCAGCGAATATATTTGTTCAGGAGAAACACAAGAAGCAGCATTTGAAAAAGCCGCTAAGAAAGCGCAATCTGATATCAACTGGGTTTCAGTTTTCCCTTTAAAAAAAGCATGGAGACAACTTAAAGAAATTTCTGACTTTGACCCTGCTGATGACCTGAAAAGAATCACTGATCCCGCTTTATTTGTATTTGCAGATAATGACCATACGGTGTACCCAGGATGGGCATTAACCAGTTTAAATGAAACTTTTACAGAGGGAATTCCTGATAACTTTACTCTTTCCGTAATCCCGGGAGCAAATCATGATCTAAAAGACATTGGAATGTGTTCATCAAAGTCAGAAGTAGATCAGGCATTATTTTCAGAGTATTTTCAAACTACTTTCAAAGAATGGGTAATAAGGAATTTATAAAACTTAAAAAGACTTTGGTTACCAAATTGTAACCTTCCACTCACTCAAAATCCTGTTTCGCTAATCTTAATAATCTATTACTTCTTCTGCCGCTATATTTTCCATAATTAACGGAAGGAATTATGAATGGTCTGGAAGTTATCGAAGAAAAAAAACAGCACTTCGATAAAATTAGGGATTTACTGATTCATGTATTTGACCAAAAAGATGAAGCAGATCTGGTTGAAAGAATAAGGTCAAGCGAATATTATATTCCTGAGCTTTCAATGGCGGCATTTTTAAAAAATGAATTGGTTGGCCATATTATTTTTTCAAGAATAAGTATTCAATCATCCAGGAAAGAGAGTATTTCTCTCGCCTTGGCCCCGTTAACAGTTGCAAAAAAGCATCAACGAAAAGGTATCGGTTCAACATTGATACTTAAAGGAATGGAAAGAGCTTCTAATTTGGGATATCAATCAGTAATCCTGCTCGGACATGCAGAATATTATCCTCGTTTTGGGTTTGAGCCAACCTCTACCTGGAATATAAAACCACCTTTTTATGTTCCTAAAGAAAATTTTATGGGAATTGAACTGGTGCCTGATGGATTAGTAAAATCTCCCGGCATTGTTCGCTATCCTGATATCTGGCAGCTTTAAATTTCCACATGTTTTCATACATTGTGGGATGAAGAACTCAACAATATGCATAGTACAAGCTACACCTGTTTTATTTGATATTGAGCAAACCATCCAAAAAGTTGAGGAGTGGATTAATAAAGCTTCAAGGTATAAACCTGATCTTTTTGTGTTTCCCGAGGCTTTTATTCCAGGTTACCCCAGAGGGTTAACATTTGGTACCAAAGTCGGGGATCGCAGCGATGAAGGAAGAGAAGTTTGGCTTAAGCTTTGGGAAAATTCGATTTCGGTACCGGGAACATATACAGAACAACTTGGCCAAATCGCAAAAACGGCTAATTCCTGGTTAGTTATTGGGGTAATAGAAAGAGGCGGTTCAGGTTCTTTATATTGCACTTTACTTTATTTTGATAGCGAAGGCAACCTGGCGGGAAAGCACCGTAAGCTAAAACCTACAGCTGCAGAACGTATCATCTGGGCGGAGGGCAACGGTGACGATCTGGAAGTTTATTCTACTAGCTTTGGTAACATTGGAGGCCTTATATGCTGGGAAAATTACATGCCATTGGCCCGGACTTATCTGTACAAAAAGGGAATTCAAATCTACCTGGCACCAACAGCAGATCAAAGAGAGGGGTGGCAGCATTCTTTAAAACATATTGCCTTGGAAGGCCGCTGTTTTGTAATTGGATGTAATCAATATGTTGAAAGAAAGAACTATCCGGAATTGGCGGGTGAAGATTATTCCAAATTTCCTGAAGTAATGTGCAAAGGTGGAAGTGTAGTTATTGATCCATTAGGAAATACTATCGCAGGCCCGCTTTGGGACAAGCAGGGAATACTAACGGTTGAATTGAATATGAGCTTAATCGCAAAATCACGACTCGATTTTGATCCCGTTGGGCATTATGCCAGAGATGATGTGTTCGAATTGAAGAAGTTGCGATAAGTATTAGCAAAACTTCACCTGGGTGGTTTTTATTTATTGCAAAGTTTAACTCAATTGCGGAGGTAAACTCTAAGAAGTTAGATATTGGAGTTCCCTCCTTTACAAAGAAGCCTTAAATTCCTGCATGCTCACAAAAAGAATCATTCCCTGCCTTGATATTAAAGAAGGCCGAACCGTAAAAGGCGTGAATTTTGAAGGCCTAAGAGATGCAGGAGATCCTGTAGAACTGGCTCAAAGATATTCAACAGAAGGCGCCGATGAACTTGTTTTCCTAGACATAACCGCCACTCTGGAAAAAAGAAAAACACTCATCGAACTGGTTAAACGAATATCTTCTCACATCAGCATACCTTTTACTGTAGGCGGAGGAATACGAACTATTGATGAAATTGAGGAATTGTTAAAAGCCGGTGCCGATAAAGTTTCTTTAAACAGCAGCATTATAAAAACTCCCGAATTAATTAACGAAGCTTCCAGAATATTTGGAGCACAAGCTATTGTTGCTGCGATTGATGCCAAAAAAATGAATGGTTATTGGAACGTATTCATCAAAGGCGGCACTGAAGATACCGGAATGGATGCAATTGAGTGGATGCAGGAAGTTGAAGAGCGTGGAGCAGGAGAAATTCTGCTTACAAGTATGGATAAAGATGGTACTAAGAGTGGGTTTGATATAGAACTACTTACCAATGTAAATGGCAAAGTGTCTATACCTGTAATAGCCAGCGGTGGAGCCGGCACTATTGAACACTGTGTAGAAGCAATACAAACAGCAAACGCAGATGCCGTTCTTGCTGCCAGTATTTTTCACTTCAAAGAAATTGAAATTCAAAAACTCAAAACTGTAATGAAGGAAAAAGGCATCCCGATAAGGGTTTAGTTTAGATTTCTTGTACCTACTCTTCCGGCAATTTCTTTTTTGCCTCTCTGGTCCGCTTCTCTTCTTTTCATAACACACATACTACTATCTGGTACTCTTATCCTGCAAAGCTCACATATCGTACATGTTTAATTCCATCCAGCGTTCGAATCACATCTAGCTCACTTTCTTCCAGCTTTTTATCGATAGTGAGTGCAGTTATTGCATTCGATCCTTTCCCTGTTCTGCCCAATCCCAATGCGCCAATATTGATGTTTTCTCCTGCAAGTGCTCCACTTACCGATGCCAACATACCCGGTACGTCCATGTTTTGGTACAGGATAATATCGCCTTCCAATCTCAATTCAACACCATAGTTATTTATCTGAACAATCCGATAATCTTTTTCTCCAAATACCGCAGCTGAAATACTTTGATATTCTGCACCTTCAGCAAATCGAATCGTAATCACATCATTAAAAGTTTTTCCCTTAGAAGAAAGCACCTCTTTAATGCTAAAGCCTCGTTCACCTGCATAGTACCTTGCGTTGATTAGGTTCACAGAATCTTCCACGTAATTCGAGAGCATCCCTTTCAAAATCCCATCCGTTAAAACATCTGCAAATCTGATGCAATCACCCGCATATTCAAACTCTAATGAACTTGCATGTTCAGGAGAAAGCTGCACTGCCATTGCTCCTAATTTCTCTGCCAACTGTAGATATGGCTGTACCTCTGCATTGGTTAAAAGTGCAATAGATTTGCCATTTAAGCTGCCTTTGTAATTCTTGTTCTCTAAAGCATCTGCCATTTGCTCTGCAATTTGTTCGGCTACTTTTTCCTGAGCTTCTTCGGTAGAAGCACCCAAATGCGGAGTACAAATAATTCCAGGATGCTTCAAAACTTTATACAGTTCCTCATTTGGAGGTTCCTGTGAGTAGACATCAAGTGCCACCCCTCCTACAAAACCTTTATCTAATAACTCAAGTAAATCTGCTTCTTCATAGATCCCACCACGCGCACAGTTTACCAGACGAATACCTTTTTTCAGTTTTTCAGCATTTTTTAAAGAAACCAATCCTTTTGTTTTTTCTGTAAGCGGGGTGTGTACCGAAAGGAAATCAGAACCTGCCAGCAGATCATCAATACCAACCAGCTCAATATTTATTTCTGCTGCATATTCTTTAGTGGTGAACGGATCATAGGCTTTTACCTCCATACCGAAAGCCTGCATACGTTTTGCCACTTCCGATCCGATTTTTCCAAGGCCAACTATGCCTAATGTCTTACCATACACTTCAGAACCCATGTATTTCTTTCTATCCCAACCTCCTGCTTTTACAGTAGAAACTGCCGTTGGAATATTTCGTGCCAGTGCAATAATCATCCCACATGTATGCTCAGCGGTTGAAATGGTATTTCCATCAGGCGTATTCATCACAAGCACCCCTTTTGATGTAGCAGCCGGAATATCAATATTATCAACACCAACCCCAGCACGACCAACCACTTTCATGTTCTTGGCTTTTTTTAGCAAATTTCTCGTAATAGTGGTTGCACTTCGCACTACCATTCCGTCGTAATTACTAATTTTGGCAAATAATTCTTCTTCTGTAAGCTTCCCCGGCTGGTCAGCTTCAATCCCTCTTTGTTTAAAAATTTCTGCACATACCGGATCTATGCTATCGAGTAAAAGTACTTTAAATGACATGTTTTGATGAATGCTGTTTTGGATTAATCTTCGATAAATTCTGTTACAAGTTCCTGTATTTCGGGCACCCCTTTTCTGGAGCTGGATGAATACACAAGTACGGGGACATCGATATTCATCTCTTTTAAAATGGTTTTTACTTTCTTTTTAGCCTGAGCCAACTTGTTGTTAGAAAGCTTATCTGCTTTTGACATTAACACTGCAAAAGGCATTTGATTTGATGCCAGCCAATAAAAGAAATCCTCATCCAATGATGTTGGTTCGTGCCTTGCATCAACCACAGATAGTACCAACCTTAAGCTTTCCCGTTCAGATAAGTATTGCCTGATGTTTCGCCCCCAGCGCTCTCTTTCTTTTTTGGGAACTTTTGCAAACCCATACCCGGGCAAATCCACAAAAAAACAATCTTCCCCGATCTGATAATAGTTCATTTGCTGGGTTTTGCCCGGCACATTCGAAGTTCGGGCTATATTCTTACGATTTACAATAGCATTAATGAGTGATGATTTACCTACGTTAGAACGTCCTGCAAAACATACTTCAGGAAAGTTCTCAGCCGGGCACTCTTCTATTCTTGTAGCACTGGTAATGAACCTGGCTTTGCCGTTAAACAAGTTCATTTTCTTCCTTCTCTACCCCAAAATTTACCGGAACCGGATAATTGCTGGTAAAACATGCGGTGCAATAATCATAGCCTGATGGATTCGCCTCTTTCACTGCATTCACCAAACCATCAGCAGAAAGATATCTTAAACTATCTACTCCTATTTCTTTTGCAATCTTATCTACATCCCGGTCAAATTTATTGGCTATAAGCTCGTCCGGACTTGGGAAGTCCATTCCATAATAACATGGACTGATAATTGGGGGAGAACTCACCAAAAAATGTATCTCTGCGGGGTTACAAGCCCGGATCATATCAACTAATAAGCGGGATGTAGTTCCCCGAACGATGGAATCATCTACGATAATCACAGATCTTCCTTCAATTACACCACGAACCGGATTAAATTTGGTACGCACTTTTTGCTCACGTGATTTTTGCCCGGGAGAAATAAATGTTCTTCCAACATAGTGGTTTCGGATCAGGCCGATATCATATTTGCAATCCCGGCCCATTTTCTGATTCTCATTCGCATAACCAATAGCTGCAGTGTTGCTTGAGTCGGGAACAGAAATTACAACCGGCCTTCTTTTAGGGTTCCTTTTCTTTATTACTTCATCAACCGGATGCTCTTTAGCTAACGCCTGGCCCAAATTTCGCCGGATCTTATCAACCATTTCGCCAAACACCATACTGTCGGGGCGAGAAAAATATACATACTCGAAAATACATTGGCTGGTTTTTGAGCCATCTTTAGGCTCAATGAAATATGAAGTTACTTCCCCGGAATCCGAAGCTTCCTGATCGATAACAATCACTTCGCCCGGTTCTATATCCCGAATATATTCTGCATCGTTAATATCGAACGCACATGTTTCGCTGGCAAGGCAAAACTTTCCGTCTTTCTTTCCCAAAGCCAATGGGCGGAATCCGTTGGGGTCCCGAACCCCAATCAATTTATCATCAGTCAAAATAACCAAACAATATGCTCCTTCAATCTGATGAAGCGCATCCATTATCTGGCTCATCTGATCTTGCTTCAGGCTATGAGAGATCAAATGAAGAATTAATTCTGTATCAGAAGTGCTCTGAAATAACACCCCTTCTTTCCTGAAACGAGAACGAATCTGCTTGGCATTTGAAAGATTACCATTATGAGCAATTGCAATATTTCCGTTCCTGTAATGAACCCTGAATGGTTGGATATTCGCCGGATTTTTTGAAGAACCGGAAGTTGAATAACGGTTATGCCCAATAGCCGATTTACCCTTCAAAATCTTGTTCATGATCTTTGGCTTGTTGAATACATTCAAAACCAGCCCAAAATCTTTGTAAGCTGGCATTATCATGCGTTCTTTGTCGGCATCATAAAAGCTGGTTACGATACCAGCCGATTCCTGCCCGCGGTGTTGAAGGGAATGCAGGCCATAGTATGTTGTGAGGGCGGCTTCTTCATGATCGAAAATGCCGAAAATACCACAATACTCGCGAGGTTTGTCGCTCATTAAAAATTCTCCGGGTTTGAGAAGATTCCTGGGAAATTCAAAGATAAGAAATGCCAAGCGGAATTTTGAATTAGGATATGCTAAAACAAAAAAACTCTCTAACATTACAGAGCTTTTGATTACTGCTTACTCTTTTACTTCAAATAAATACCTCTGTTCCATTTCTGTCAATTCTCTTGAAATCCGGAAATACTCAAAACCCCGAAAACAGGCCCAATCAATATTAATAGAAACACAAGTGGATTTTCGGTAGCAGCCCATACAAGATTAACCATTTGGATACTTACAATTGTGATTGCAAAACCAATGCTGTTTACTATGGTGAGCCCTGTGGCTACATACGCACGATTTGATGATTGTGCCACTAAAGTTGAGAATTGAGGAGAATCAGGAATTACAAAAATCCCCCAAAGAAGAATAAGTACCATGAATAACCATACCGGTAATCCAAAAGAAAATGGGATAAATAAACAGCACACGCCAGAAACCAATAAAGAAACCAAAGCTACTTTCTTGCTTCCTTTTTTAAGAGAGATATGCCCCCCTACAGCGCAGCTAATCCCGCCAATACCAATTGCAGCAAAAGACCACAACGGAATATCGAACGCCAGGCCAGGATTTGAAATTAAATAGAACCCAAACAGAGTTGGTACAAAAGCCCAGAATGTGTACAGCTCCCACATATGCCCAAAATAACCGAACGCAGCTAAGCGAAAATTTTGATTTTTGAATAACTGAAAAACCATTTTCGGTTTAAAAGAACCTGACTTTGAACCGAAGGGACCATCTGAGATGGTTAAAAAAAGCAGCAGTCCGCCAAATACAGAAAGGCACGAAGTTCCAATAAGTACAAACCGCCAGGGTAAATCTCCACCAAGATATTTTAACAAATGCGGAAATGCTGTCCCTAACACTAACGCTCCTACCAAATATCCCAGTGCTTTACCCAACCCTTGTTTGTGCCAGTCGGAAGCGATCTTCATCCCCACCGGATAAATTCCGGCTAGAAAAAATCCGGTAAATACCCTTGCAAGCACTACCTCTGTAAAATTGGAAGAATAAATAGTAAGCAGATTGCAAGCAGCCCCCGCTACAGAACAGGCTAAAAAAACTTTTACCGGAGAAAACCGATCAGCTACACTAAGAATTGCAAACATTAACGTGCCGATAATAAAGCCAGACTGTACCGCCATGGTTATAAATCCTACAAACATCTCAGGTAGGTTTAACTCTTCGATCAGATCCGGAACTACGGCATTACCTGCAAACCAAAGGGAAGTTCCCGCGAACTGGGCAAATACAATAACCGGAAGAATATGTTTGGGGATGGACGTTTGGGTTTGCATAGAAAGAAAGAAACGGAAGTTTTAGCATAAAAAAAGCCTCTTAGAAAAATCTAAGAGGCTTTTTCTTGAGCGAGAAACGAGACTCGAACTCGCGACCCCAACCTTGGCAAGGTTGTGCTCTACCAACTGAGCTATTCTCGCATTCAATAAAATATCGTCCATCCTGAACGGGCGTTAAATATACGGCTGATGGTGAGTACAATTCAACCTTATTTTATAAAATAAAGCCACTAACTCTCAAAAATACTAAACTTCTATCCCTTTTTGTACATTCGTACTTCCGTAGCAAACTATAAAGAAATCTCTTTGATCGACCCCAACAACTTCCCCAAAAACTTATTCCCGTAAACCTGTTGCACATGCTGCATATCGGCAATAATTACCAACAACTCTTTACTTCTTGAAAAAGCCACATTCAACAATCTTGGTACACTCAATCCGTTTTTGACTTCATCGAACGGGCGAACAGAATAATGCCGTAATGAGCCGTTTTGCAGCTCGCCGCTCATTACAGTATCAAAAATAATCACTTCCTTTTCCCTTCCCTGGAATGTGTGAATGGTGCCTACTTCAACATAACGATATCCTTCATCTCTCAAATGATTACGAACAGAATACACGCTGCTTCGGAATGGTACAATTACTCCGATGCTGTCGTCAGCATATTTGAGGGAAAGCTTTCGAACACTTTCTTCTATAAGCCTTAAATGAACTTCATTGGTTGGTTTAAATCCCTTTGTTCCTTTTTCCTGCTCTATACAGGGCCCGTATTTGGATGAATCAACCAGCGCCACCGAATTTTTGCCCACCCCTTTTTCTAATACACTCTCGCCAGATTTTAACCGCCCATCATAGAATACCGAACTTATTACTCCGGCAAGATCAGAGCGTAAACGGTATTGAGTATCAAAGAAACAGGTAAACCCGGGATTCTCATCATGCCATTTAAACAATGACCCGGTGGAATCCGCGCCGGATACAAAGGTAAAAATATCCTGCTCAAGAAAAGCTCTTGCCTCCAGATCAGCATTTATTGCTATTGGAGGAAGCTGCATAGGATCGCCTGCAACTACCAGATGTTGTTTGCTCTTTGCCGCCATCAATAGCAGATAAGGAACTCCTGCCATCGAAGCCTCATCAACAACTACTGCATCGTAACTTAGGTTATAGAATAATTCGGAAGTACAAACTTTAGCCATTGTAGTGGCAACCAGCTGCTTTTTCTTCAACTCGTAGCGTTCATTCAGATTCAGGAGCTTCTCGATCTTTTCTTCAACTGCTGCAGGGCCGCCTTCACGATCTACTTTCTCTCCCAGTAACCGACATTGAAGATCCAGAGGATCGGGTACTTCCTCCCCATTAAGCATTATTTCATCAATCTTCTCCTGCAATTCTCTGTATTGGTCAAGTGATGTACTTAGCTGAATGGCATCTGCTTTTCTGCTATCTAATTTTATCTTCACCTGATTTTCGAATAAAATATCTTCAAGCCTGTCATCCTGTAATGCAGCTTCCCCAAACCTGGTAGCCTGTTGAAGATCGAACCCGGGCGAGGCTTTGTGCAATGCCTCAATCACATTAATCAAACCAACATCTACCGCACGGTTGGTATTAGATACAAAAAGAACCCTTTTCTTTTCTCTTAATAAGTTTGCGACAATAAATCCTAAAGTAGCCGTTTTCCCTGTTCCGGGAGGGCCCCACACATATAGAATGTTGTTCTTAACTGCTTTTTCGATCGCATTTGATTGGGCTTCATTCCTCAATTCATCAACCTTAACCGGCAATGAAACACTTTCTTCTTCAAAAGCTGAAGAAGGTTCCAATAAAGCTTTCAACTGGTCAATTTCTTTGTGCTTGTCTTCCAGGGTATAAAGATGTTCTTGCATCTTTTTTAGCACAAAATCGTTTTCCCACTCCAAATAAACCTCATCGATAGCCGGGCCAAAATCTTCCGGAAATTCCAGCCATACTTTGCCTTCCTTAAAATCGATTTCGTGAACTTCCGGTTCTTTATTTTGCAGCCTGGCACGAATTTCTTCTGCAAACCGAAGTCCCTGGTTCGTGGTTTCGAAAATGTAAATATGATGGCCTTTACTTTTTTCCTTCACCCCATTCAAAAGCACATCGTGAGAAGGGGCTTCCCGAACAGCTTCGATCTCTTTTTCAATGGCCGAAATAGCCTTGGCGATGGTTTTTTTTATAGTCAATTATCAGTTACTCAATTAAGAATTAAACTTCCTCATTCTTAATTCTATAATTTTTAATTATTAATTCTTTCTATTGATCCCACAGTTCAGCTCTTATCATTTCTGCACTCCGATCAGACAGCTTGTAATTCAATTGAATACGGCTTTTTGCAGGTACTTTCTGTTCCACTAATTTTGCACTTTCCTGTGTGTAAAGAATAAGATCGGTCTCCCGTACAAAAAGCGGTAACGAGCTTCCGTAAATACTTCCGGCTACAAACGAACCTTCAAAAGGAATGGTAATTTTTAGTTCATTGATGATCTTAGAAATACTCTCGTCCTCAGCTGTAACCAATCCTATGGTTTGTATAGCAGCCAATTCTGCAATTCTGTACAGCGTTTCCGGATCAAACATATGAACAATGGGAATAATCATCATGGATTCGCTCAGGCTGCGGTATTTGTTCATGAATTTGATGGGCACAAACAAAGCATCGTAAGAGGCCGCTCTTTCATACTCGTTCACATCCATAATGGTGCTTTTTACACCTACTTGTCTTTTGATTGCGCTGGCAAGCATCGAGGCCATTTCTCTATTCTCACCTACTGTAGCACAAGATTGAATTCGTTCTGGCCATTCCATATAGTCGAGCTGCTCCTGGAACAGTGTTTCTATCTCAGAATCGTCCAGGCCATACCCTACCAATTCTTCAATCAATGCCTGAACTTTTCCGCCGCCAATCTCAAGCCGTTCGGCTTTGTCAAGCATGGGAGTTTGCTTGGTAACGGTAAACCCTCTCCCTTGCTCTCCTTTTATCAGTCCCTCTTCTTCTAAAATGTGATAAGCTTTCCTCACGGTATGAAAACTAGCCTCTAATTGCTGCCCCAGTTCCCTTGTGGATGGCAATACTTCTCCCACCTGAAATTGCTTGGTGGCAATCATTAACCGGATACGATCGGCAATATGTTTAGCAGAGGTTTTCATTTGAGATATAGGATATGAGATAATTCTTCTTTCAACTAATTTGGGCTTGTGTCTTAAATCTCATGTCCTGGGTCTTACGTCTATTTATCCACAATCTTCTTCAATTCTGTAATCAGCATCAACGCTTCGATAGGTGTCATCCGGTTTGGATCACTGGCTTCCAACTTATTTAGCACCGTTTCCAGCCTTGGATCAACATGCGTGGCAAATAAATTCATTTGCTCGATCTCTTCCTGTTTCTCAATTTTGTTAGATAGGTTTTTTGCTGCTTCTTTCTGATTTGTTGCCTTTCCTTCAATCGAGCCATTTTTATTAGTGATATCCAAGCTGTGGCTTTCCAGGTTTTTAAGGATTTCTTTTGCGCGGCTAATCACAATCTCCGGTAATCCGGCCATATTCGCCACCTGAATTCCATAACTATGATCTGCTCCGCCCCTCACCAGCTTTCTCAGAAATATCACTTTTCCATCATGTTCTTTCACTTGTACATTAAAGTTCTTGGTGCGCTCGTACATCTGCTCCAACTCGTTCAATTCATGATAATGTGTTGCAAATAAGGTTTTTGCCGCAACCGGAGCATGATTGTGTAAATATTCAGCCAGCGACCAGGCAATGCTCAATCCATCAAAAGTGCTGGTACCGCGGCCAACTTCATCCAGCAAAATCAAAGACCGCGGGGTTGCGTTATTGAGAATATTTGCGGCTTCGTTCATTTCAACAAGAAATGTACTTTCCCCTGCAGCTAAATTATCTGAAGCACCAACACGGGTAAATATCTTGTCCACCATCCCAATAGCCGCTGACTCTGCCGGTACAAAACTGCCTACCTGGGCTAACAGAACAATTAACCCTGTTTGCCTTAGAATAATGCTTTTCCCTGCCATGTTAGGTCCTGTAATAATCATGATCTGCTGATCAGAATTATTCAGCTCAATATCATTGGGAATAAAAGGTTCGCCCATCGGCAAGGTTTCTTCCACCACAGGATGGCGGCCTTTTTTAATAGAAATTACCTCTGTATCCCTTACTTCAGGTTTGGCATAATTATTTTTAAATGCCACTTCTGCGAAACATTGAATGCAGTCCAGTTCTGCTAATGCATAGGCAATCTGCTGTACATCCTCTGCAAATTCTGAAACATATAGCCTCAGTTCCTCAAACAATTCATATTCGAGTGTTTTGCTTCGCTCTTCCGCTGAAAGCACTTTTTCTTCCACTTCCTTTAGTTCTGGAGTGATGTATCGTTCCGCATTCACTAAAGTTTGTTTCCGAATAAAATGCTCTGGTACTTTATCCTTGTGGGCATTCGTTACTTCGATATAATACCCAAACACTTTATTGTACCCGATTTTGAGTGATGGAATGCCTGATTCAGCAGAAAGTTTGTCTTTGATCTGGGCTATATATTTTTTCCCGTTCCTCGAGATGTCCCGCAGTTCATCAAGTTCTTGATTAAACCCATCCAGGATCATATTTCCATCCCGTACACTTGCAGGTGGTTCTTCGGCCAGTGTTTTGCTTATGCGTTCCTGGAGGTTTATCAAAAGCTTTAACCGGCCAGATATATTTTTGAGAAACGGGTCATCAAAACTGGTAAAGTAACTTTTTATTGATGGAATTTGAGCTAAAGAAAGCTGTAACTGAACAATATCACGGGCGTTTGTTCTGCCCACGCAAATTCTGGAAATCAACCGTTCCAGGTCTCCAACATGTTCAAGTTCTTCGCGTAACTGGTTTCTGGCTTCATGATTAGAAAACAAAACCTCCACTGCATCTAATCGCTGTTGGATTGGTTTCAGCCTTTTTAAAGGGCGCATAATCCATCGGCGAAGTAACCGGCCGCCCATGGCAGTACATGTTTTGTCCATAATGGAAATTAGTGTTCCATCAACACTGCCTTCCTGTAAACTTGCAGTGAGCTCCAGGTTCCGTTTTGTAGCTGGATCGAGCGACATAAACTCATTGCTCTCGTAAGCATACAGTCTTCGAAGATGCCGCAGATACGCTTTCTGAGTTTCCTTCATATAGTGCATGAGCGAACCTGCCGCAACATGCGCTGCTTTAAGTTCCTCAACTCCAAAACCCTTTAAAGAATGCGTATCAAAATGCCCGGTTAAAGTCTTGTATCCGTAATCGCCTTCATATACCCAGTCCTCAATATGTGTAATATTAAAGCGAAGAAAATCATCAACCAGTTTGTTTTTAAGCTTTGCTGATACCAAAATTTCGGATGGCTGAATGGCTGCCAATAAACTATCGAGTTCCCGCTCGGTAACCTCGCTTAAACCAAACTCCCCGGTCGATATATCAGAAAATGCGGCACCAATTCTGTCTTTTGCCCAATGCAAAGAAAGAATATAGTTGTTTCGCTTATGTTCGAGAAGTTTTTCGGACAAAGTAACGCCAGGGGTGGTAATCTCAGTTACCTCTCGTTCAACAATTTTTCGTCCGGCTTTTTTAGCTTCATCAGGGCTTTCTGTTTGATCGCAAACCGCAACTTTATGTCCTTTCTTAACCAGTTTTGGCAGATAGGTATCCAGCGAATGAAAAGGAAACCCGGCCAGTGGTGTCTGATCTCCCCCATTGTTTCTCTTTGTAAGCGTAATGCCCAGCTCTTTGCTTACTAATATCGCATCATCAGAAAATGTCTCGTAAAAATCCCCCACTCTAAACAGTAAAATAGTACCTGGATGCTGATCTTTTATCTCAAAGTACTGCTTCATTAAAGGCGTTTGCTTTTTAGCTGCCATCGATGTTAATCTACCCTTTGCTAACTTTTTTGTCTTAAAACCGATCTGAAACATACCAATGAATTGCCTTAAAAACTATGCAGGATTACACCTTTGAATTAATAGATTAACGCATGTATTTTGCTGCCAACTAATTTCTACGTATTGCAAAAGTTTAAAGAATTCTGGAAAAGAGCATTAAAGCTGGCAAGTAAGAGAGATTTATTCTTTAGTGCCTCGGCAATTACATTCAATCTCTTTATTTGTTCTATTCCATTCATTCTTATTTTGATCTCGATTATTGGGTACGTACTCAGCTATGATGAAGCTCTGCAGATGATTATCCAATACGGAAGCGAATTTCTCCCCAATTTCTCTTATCAATCAGAAACTGCAGATGTTATACAGGGGTCACAAACACTGGAAAACATATTAGAACCACTTATTGGTGCCCGGCAGGTATTTGGTTTTTTGGGGATTACCATACTTTTGTTTTTTACCCAGGGGTTACTTCATGCAGTAAAACATGTAATGTTTGATGTTTTTGAAATTGAAGAAAAGAAAAGCCCTTTAAAACAGGTTTTATATAATTTTTTCAGCTTCGGTATTTTTGGAACTTTCATTCTTTTTCTAAGCCTGATTATCTCCTTTATTTCATTCATTAACCTAGACAAGTTTTCCATCCCTTATACTGAAATAGTAGTTGAACTTCCCTGGATATATGACTTCCTTAATTTCTTAGTTCCTATTCTTTTTACCTTTGTTGTACTCTATATCGTATTTCGTTACCTGAGCGAGAGAAGAATTCAGAGAAAAGTGGCACTGATGGGAGCTTTTTCATATACACTTATGTTTGAAATTGCCCGGTTTATTATTAGCGGCTACCTGGGATATGCTTTTTCTTCTTACCGATATTTCTATCAAGGGTATGCTATAGCTGTAGTAATTGGCATTTGGGTTTTTTACAGTGCTTTTTTATTTGTTCTTTCAGTTACCCTGGCTCGTGCATATAAAGATATCTACAAATCTCACAAACCTACTATTGCAGATAACCCGTACGCTGCCTTGGATTGATGGCTCATCCTAAACTAACAAAAAGTTTTTATGCAGGGGATGATCCTGTTGTAATAGCAAAAAACCTACTCGGCAAAGTTCTCTGTACCAATTTTGATGGCACACTCACATCCGGAATAATCGTTGAAACTGAAGCCTATAACGGGAGAACAGATAAAGCCTGTCATTCCTATATCCATGGAAAAACCGACCGCACCAAAGTAATGTATGGCGACCCGGGCGTTGCCTATGTATATCTTTGCTATGGAATTCACCATCTGTTTAATGTTGTTACTAACAAAAAAGAATTTGCCGATGCTGTTTTAATCCGTGGCATTGAACCATTGGATGGTATTACTACTATTTTAAAGCGCAGAGGAAAAAAGAAGTTGGAACGCTCGGTTGGCGGCGGCCCCGGAATTGCTTCGCAGGCTTTAGGAATTACTACAAACCACTATGGAACCGATCTAACTGGAAATATTATTTGGATTGAAGATCGCAGCATTACAATCAGACCTTCTCAAATCATAGCAAGCCCAAGGGTTGGTGTAGATTATGCCGGGAAAGATGCTTTACTACCCTGGCGATTCAGGGTTAAAGAAAATAAATTCACAAGCCCTGCAAAATAAGTTGATGTCTATTACCATAATAAGAAGAAGCAATTTCTTTGAGAGTTAAAATTAGTTTAACATTGAATGAAATTATTTACTGATACCTTTGGTTATCAGAAAGAACTAACTTAAAAATCAAAATCAATCCAATGAATAAACCACTAAAAATACTATCCATCGTTTTGTTAGGAGCTATGACCATAGCTGCAGCTAAACTTATATCTACTCCATGGTCAATCGATAAATCTCATAGTTCAGTAAGTTTTGAAGTACGTCACTTTTTTACTCCTGTGCTTGGAGCATTCAATGACTATACCGCCGATATAAAATTTGATCCCGATAACCTTGGCGAAAGTATGCTAAACGTTGAGATAATGGTTGGAGGCATTGACACAAAAAATGAACGAAGAGACGGACACTTAAAAACCGCTGACTTCTTCAATGCCGAAAAATTTCCCAAGATCACTTTTGAAAGTGATAAAATAGAATCGAAAGGAAATAACAAATTTGTTGCTCATGGCGAATTAACAATTAAAGATGTTACCAAAAAAATTGAGATGCCCTTCACTCTTTTAGGAGTTATGGATCATCCACGGGGTGGTAAAGTAGCGGGAATCGCTTCTGAATTTATGATTAAAAGAAATGATTATGGTGTTGGAACCGGCGATTGGGTTTCTGATGCTGTTATCGGTAACGAAGTTACTGTAAAATTGAATATGGAGCTCAGAGCTGAGTAATTTCTTTTTAAAAAGAATTCGAAAGCATCGTTTCATTGAGGCGATGCTTTTTTTATTTTAGGGCAACATTAAAAATTAAGGCATGGACAAGCGACTACTTATTATTTCGGGATTTCTACTTCTTGCAGCAATTTCAAGAATGATCCCTCACCCCTCTAATTTTGCCCCGATTGGAGCAATGTCTTTATTTGGAGCCGCCTATTTTTCGAATAAAAAACTCGCTTTTTTATTACCATTACTAGCATTTTTTGTGAGCGACCTTTTAGTAAATAATATTCTTTATGCTGAATATTACACTGGTTTTGTTTTTATATCACCCCACTTTATATACACGTATGGGGCAATGATCGCCATAGTATTTGCCGGGTTATTCATCTTTAAAAAAGTAAATACCAAGCGTGTGATAGGTGGAAGCTTAACTGCATCTATACTCTTTTTTATAATATCTAACTTTGGGGTATGGATAACTTCGCCCACATACGATCTGTCTTTGCAAGGTTTCATTGCTTGTTACACAGCGGCAATTCCCTTTTTCCATATGTCGGTTCTGGGAGATCTTTTCTATTGCGGAGTTCTTTTTGGTGCTTATGAATTCGCAAAATCCCGTATCCCGGCTCTTCAGAGTACTTAGTCTCTTATGAAAAGAATTATTATTACCGGTGCTACATCCGGGATAGGCAGAGAGTTAGCCATACAACTTGCAACAGCCGGTAATAAGGTAGGGTTAATAGGCAGAAGAGCTGAAAAGTTGGAATCTCTTCAAAAAGAAATTGGTGAACGGGCATTTATAAAGCCTCTGGATGTAACCGATCTGGAATACGCCGAAAAAGTGTACAAAGAATTGATCGATGAAATGGGTGGATTGGATATGGTAATCCTGAACGCTGGAGTTGGCGTTGATAAAATTTTATCTCCCTGGAAAGCTGATAAACTAACGATAGAAGTTAATGTTCTGGCTTTTGCTCACGGCCTTCATTTTACATTCGACTATTTTAGAAGGCAGGGATATGGACACATTGTTGGAATGTCTTCGGTGGCTTCTCATCTTGCATCATACAAAGCTGCCGTTTATACAGCATCTAAACATTTTATATCAAATTATATGACCGGTTTTCGCCAAAAAGCTAAACGGGTTGATGCAGATATTACCATAACAGATATAAAACCCGGATTTGTAAAATCAGAAATGACTGAAAATGTCCGCGGAATGTTCTGGGTAGCCGAAACAGACAAGGCGGTTCGGCAAATGATCAAAGCCATCAACAAAAAAAGAAAGATTGTTTACATAACAAAAAGGTGGCGCTTAATTGGCATCGTTGCCAGATTGATGCCTCAATTTGTTTGGGACAGGATTTAATTATATTGCTGCCTGTTATTAACAACACCCATTATAATCGTCATGAAAAAGCTCTTCCCTCTTTTGCTCTTTACGCTAATTTTAATAACAGCATGTGAAAATAAAGACACAGCTATTCCCGAAAAAAATGGCCCTCCATCTCTTTCTTTGGGATTTTTAGAAGCTCCGGCAGGATTTGAAGTTTCCATATTTGCAGAAGGAGTTAAAAATGCACGGCAGATGGCTTTAGGCGGAGACGGTATTTTGTATGTGGGATCACGAAGAGAAGGGAAAGTGTATGCTGTTATTGATAAAAATAATGACTTTAAAGCCGATTCTGTGTACACCATTATTGAAGGGCTACGACTGCCTAACGGGGTTGCTTATAAAGACGGTTCATTATTTGTAGCTGAAGTAAGTAAGATCTGGAGATTTGATAACATCAATGAAAATTATGCGAGTACCCCTACGCCCGAACTTGTAACCGATCAACTCCCTACCGAAGGCCATCATGGCTGGAAATACATCGCATTTGGGCCTGATGGCAAACTGTATGTTCCTGTGGGAGCTCCATGCAATGTCTGTAATCATGAAGAAGATAATCCTGTTTTTTCCACACTCACCAGAATGGATGCAGACGGCTCTAACCATGAAATTGTGGCAAAAGGCATACGAAACACGGTGGGGTTTACCTGGCACCCCGAAACTGGTAATATATGGTTTACCGATAATGGCCGCGATTGGATGGGAGACGACATCCCTCCTTGCGAGTTAAACGAAATTACAGGAGAAGGCCAGCACTTCGGATTTCCTTATCTCCATGGAAATGATGTTTGGGATCCTGAATTTGGAGAAGCCGGTAAATCATTATCTGTAGATTTTAAAAAACCCGTTCAGGAGTTGGGGGCTCATGTTGCGCCACTTGGCATCATTTTTTACACAGGAGAAATGTTCCCAACCATTTATAAAAACCGGGCTCTTATCGCCGAGCACGGAAGCTGGAACAGAAGCGAAAAAGTAGGGTATCTGATATCTCAAGTCATTTTTGATAATGATGGAAATGCAGTTGATTACAAGCCCTTTATTACCGGCTGGAAACAAGGTGAAGAAGATATAAAAGGGCGCCCCGTTGCCATCCTGCAATTAGAAGACGGATCGCTTCTTATTTCCGATGACGCAGCAGGAAAAATTTACAGGGTTTCCTACTCCGGTTGATTTCTTCTTCAAAGAATTTTTTTACTGCGTATCTTTGTTTCGATTTGCAATAACTAATTTGAAATAAAAGATTCTTCATGAAGAATGTAGTACTTATTCCCGGAGATGGAATTGGAACTGAAATTACAGCATCAATAAAAAAAATTTTTGAAGCTGCAAAGGCCCCTGTTAGCTGGATAGAGTGCAAAGCCGGGTTAAACGCATACGAAGAGCTTGGAAACCCGCTACCTGCCGAAACCATAAAAGCCATTGAAGAGCATCGCATTGCTCTTAAAGGCCCTTTAACCACTCCTGTTGGCACCGGATTTCGGTCAATTAATGTTACTTTGCGACAGAAATTCAACTTATTCAGTAATATTCGTCCGGCCATAACTCTTCCAAATGTACATACACCTTTTAAAGAAGTTGACCTGGTGATCTTCAGGGAAAATACCCAGGGCCTTTACATAGGTAAAGAACATTGGGCCGACGATACCGAAAAACACGCTGAAAGCATTGCAGTAGTAACGGAAGAGGCCAGCCAAAAAATTATTACTGCTGCTTTTGAGTATGCCCGAAAAAAAGAAATGCAGAAAGTAACCCTGGTTCATAAGGCAAACATCTTAAAATTAACTACAGGTTTATTTTTAAAAGTTGGCCAATCTGTTGCAAAAGATTTCCCTGATATCGAGTTCGAAGATTTAATTGTTGATAACATGGCTATGCAAATGGTGATGAACCCGCAGCAATTTGATGTCGTGGTAACCACAAATTTATTCGGCGACATCCTTTCTGACCTGGCATCAGGTTTGGTTGGAGGGCTTGGGGTTACCGGTTCAGCAAACATTGGCAATGATGCAGCAATGTTTGAAGCTGTTCATGGATCAGCTCCTGATATAGCAGGACAAAACAAAGCAAACCCCATCGCTCTTTTATTTTCTTCGTTAATGATGCTTGAATACCTTGATGAAAAAAAAATAGCAGATAACATCAGGAAAGCAATTTATAAAACCTTAGTAGAAAAGAAATCTGCTTGCACTATGGATATTGGAGGAAAGGGAACAACTACAACTTTTACTGAAGCTATTTGTGCAAATCTCTAATCCGGTAATTTCTTTCAATAAAAAAGGCGAATCATAGTAATTCGCCTTTTTTGATTGGATTAGCTAATTAATGGTCATCCAAAAACCCCAAAAAGTACGCTACTTATTAAAGACATTACCAACCCAAAAGCCAGTGCCCACCAAAAACTCTTAATCTTAAATCCATCTACAAGCGCATCAACCAGCATAATCATCAATGTATTAATAACCAATGCAAACAAACCTAAGGTTAAAATGGTTACAGGCAATGAAATTATCTGAATAATTGGGTTCAAAAAAGTGTTAACTATAGATAAAAGTGCAGCCACTACAATTGCACTCCAAAAATTTTTAATTTCAACACCAGGAAGTATTTTTGCCGTTGCAAAAACCGCAACACTATTTAAAAGCCAAGCCCAAAGCATAATGGTATAGTTTGGTTAAAATTCTAAGCGATGTACGCAACCATTACCAATTTGTTTAGTATTTAATGAAAAAAATATTTGTTCCATTTAATGAGTTAAACACACATCAATTATACGATCTTCTGCAGCTTCGCCAGCAGGTATTTGTTATAGAACAAAACTGCGCTTATGATGATTTTGATGGATATGATAAAGCTGCAACCCACTTGCTTCTTTATAACAAAAATAAACTGGCTGCTTATTCAAGGATTTTTGAACCGGGCATTAAGTATGAAAATGAATCTTCGATAGGAAGAATTGTTGTCGAAAAATCTTATAGAGGAAGTGATACCGGCAAGAACCTTATACAAGATAGTATTGATTATTGTCATCAAAACTATCCAAGCTCTAAAATCAGAATTGAAGCTCAATCAGCTTTGATAAATTATTATAAACGATATGGATTTACACCAACAGGAAAGAACTATATTGTAGATGGGATAAATCACACCCAAATGGTGTTATAAACTTTTTGCTTCTTCTAACTCTTTTTTCTTATTGGTAAGGCTTCCTTTTATTTCATTAAAACCTTTTTCTAAACTATCAATGTATCCAGAAATAAGGTTCAAACGCTCTCTTTTTTTCGACAATCTTTCTACATCACTAGTCTTTTTATGTAATTCTAATGATCCTACATATAAGAAAGTTGGCCGTACCCGGTGTGCCCCGGCTGCTACTGAATCCCAATCTTTATTAGCTGCTTTTTCTTTTAGCAATTCTAGTTGAGCTGGAGTCTCATCCAAAAAAAGAGTGATCATTTCTATGATTACTTCTACGTCCCCTCCTGTAATCTCCTCTAAATATGAGAGATCTAAGCTATTTCTCATTACAGTGATGTCCTAGTTAATTATTTACTTGATAAAACCTGCACTTCCATCAAATTAGTCATGCAGTAAAAATAACGATACTCACCAAAACCAAAACAGTGATTTTAAAAATTATTGCCTTCCAATTTTTCATGATTCTTTTTTGAGCTTTCACAGAGGAATAGAAGGAAACAATTTCTTCACTTAAAAACAAGTTATCCACATTTTTTCTTTAATCTTTTTTGAAGCGGCTTTCTAATAATACTATTCTACCGTTACACTTTTAGCAAGGTTACGAGGTTGATCAACATTGCATCCACGATTCACTGCGATGTTATATGACAAAATTTGCAGAGGTATAACAGTAAGAAGCGGAGATAGTTCATCTGCAACTTCCGGCACTGAAAAAGAAAATTCTGACAAGTTTTCCACTTCTTCGTTACCCTCTGTTACAATAGAAATAATCCTCCCTTTCCTTGCTTTTACTTCTTCTATATTGCTTACCATTTTATCATTGGTATGGCGTGTTCCTGCAATTACAACAACAGGCATCATCTCGTCAATAAGGGCAATCGGTCCATGTTTCATTTCAGCAGCCGGATACCCTTCCGCATGGATATATGATATTTCCTTCAATTTCAATGCACCTTCAAGAGCAACAGGAAATCCAAAAGACCTTCCCAAATACAAGAAATTAGGAGCATAAGAAAACAAATCAGAAACCTGATCCAGTTCTGAACTTTTATCCAAAACCTGTTGCATTTTTTTAGGGATACTATCCAATTCTGAAATAAGCTTCCTGGCCTTTTCATCAGAAATAGTTCCTTTATACTGTGCAAGCTGAATAGCCATTAATGTTAAAACAGTAACCTGTGCTGTAAAGGCCTTTGTAGAAGCAACTCCTATCTCAGGGCCTGCATGTATATATACTCCTGCATCGGTTTCTCTGGCAATTGAGGAGCCTACTACATTTACCACACCTATAACCAGTGCTCCATTTTTTCTTGCCCGGCGAAGTGCCGCCAAAGTATCTGCTGTTTCACCACTTTGAGAAACAACTATCATTACATCGCCTTCACCTATTAAAGATTCTTTATAACGCAGCTCGGACGCATATTCAACTTCAACAGGTATTTTTAATAACGATTCAAATAGATATTCACCAACAATACCCGAATGCCAGCTAGTACCACATGCAGCAATAATCAATCTCTTTGCATCGGTAAGTTGTTCCATCACCCTGGATATACCACCAAGAGTAATAGTACCTTCTTTTGCATTTAACCTGCCTCGCAAACAGTCAGATATTGCTTTGGGTTGTTCAAAAATTTCCTTGAGCATGAAAAAAGGATATCCCCCTTTCTCAATTTCTTCCAGGCTAAGCGCAAGCTCATGTACTTCTTTTATAAGTGAATCATCATCTAACGTATGTACCTGATACTCATCCTTTTTTATTACAGCTACCTCACCATCATCCAGATATACAACCTGATCAGTATATTCAGCCACAGCAGAAGCATCAGATGCTATTAACATCTCTCCATTACCAACTCCTATCAATAATGGCGATCCTTTTCGTGCCACCACTATTTGTTCCGGAAAATCTGTGTGGATAATTGCCAAACCATAAGTACCGTCTATTTGCGCGAGTGCAAGCTGAACAGCCTTTTTTAAATCTTTTGGATCTTTTTCCAAGAGACTTTCGATCAATTTCGCTACAACTTCAGTATCTGTTTCTGAATAGAATTCACACCCATTACCCTCTAGCATCTTTTTTAGGGAAGCATAATTCTCAATAATTCCATTGTGAACCAATGCCAGCTTTCCTGAACTACTTGTATGTGGATGAGAATTGATATCATTAGGTTCCCCATGTGTAGCCCAGCGAGTGTGCCCAATTCCAAGTTTTGCACTATTACCGCCCTCCAGCATTTGCTCCAACTTTGCTACTTTTCCTTTTCCTTTCTTTATCTCAAGCGTGCCATTATGGTATGCAATTCCTGCTGAATCGTACCCTCTGTATTCAAGCCTCTTCAAACCTTTAATTATTACTTCACTTGCTCTTTTGTCACCGATATAACCTACAATTCCACACATAGTTATTTTTTAAATATTTGTACTATTCCCTATTCACTAAATATAGATATTATGTACTTTGTTTACGTAATTAAGTTTGAAATTTTCTGACATGCAGATTTTCTTTTTTGAGGATAAAACATCAAGACGATTAAAGCCCTTAACTTTGACAAGACCAGTTTGGGACTTAAGAGTTGGGATACAAACTATATATGAAAAATGGGATAAAACTTTACAACCTGGTCTTATAGCATGGGAAACTCAAGACCATTTAAAAAAAATGTTTCCATCTCTAAAGATTGACATAGAAAAAAGCTGCTATTATATCAATTCCAGGTATTTGCCCTCCAAAGAATTAAAAAAAGCAATGTTAGACCTCAAAGCAGGTGAAGCCATTTTTGATGATGAACACTTGGTTGCCGCTTACAGCAATGTTGAGATCAAATCTTTCTCTGATCCAGATGTTTATTCTCTGCAACCAATACAAGCAAGGCTAAAGTTTATCAGTATCGAGTATATATGGGATATATTAAGATTGAATGGAAATGAAATTTCCAACGACATACAGCTGCTGGAGTGTTCTTTTGATACTGACTTACCGGACAATGTAATTATATCTAACCAATCTCAAATATTCATATCAGAGTCTGCAAAGGTTGAACCCGGTGCAGTTCTTTTAGCTGATGACGGCCCTATATTTATTGGAGAAAACACCACTATTGAATCCGGTAGCATACTAAGGGGAAATGTGGCAGTTTGTGATAATGCTACAACAAAAATGTACAGCAGAATCTACAATGGTTCTACTATTGGCCCGCATTGTAAAGTAGGCGGAGAAGTTTCAAATACAGTTTTCCATTCGTATTCCAACAAAGCACATGACGGTTTTGTTGGAAATTCCATTTTTGGCCAATGGTGTAATTTGGGTGCAGATACTAACACTTCGAATTTAAAAAACAATTATAGCATCGTTCATTTACAGGATTGGGATACAAAACAACCATATAAAGAAGGTGTCCAGTTTTTAGGAACTGTGATGGGAGATCATTCAAAAACTTCTATTAACACTATGTTAAATACCGGTACTATATGTGGGGTCTCTTCCAACATTTTTTGTGCGGGCTTTCCTCCTAAATACATCCCTTCTTTCACCTGGCTCGACGGACAAGAAAATCCTGTATTCAAATTTGAAAAAGCCCTGGAAGTAATGAAGGCTGTGATGGCAAGAAGAAGCATAAAACTAACCCCCGCTTATCAGCAGCTAATAGAAGCCATTTTTAAGCTAAAAAATTAGCTCACAATCTGTAGCAAAATGCTATTAGATCTTCTACATCTTCACAAGGGAAACAGACAATAACCAACCCCTAGATTCTTGAATACGCTCTCAAATAATTGTTTTGTTAAAGTACTCGCCTTGTTGTAAGATAAGCTTCCGCCCAATACCTTTCTTGCAGTGCCGAAATCATTACCCCAGAACTGGTTGAAGCGTGCATAAACTGTTGGCCATTAATCATTACTCCTGCATGCAGAGTCTTCTTTCCCGTTCTAAAAAAAACCAGATCGCCAATACGTATATCTTTTTTCTTTACAGATTTTCCAACTTTCATTTGATCGAGAGTTACCCTGGGAAGTTCTACCTCAAAATAATCAGCAAAAACTGCCTGAAGAAACCCGGAACAATCAACTCCATCATAACCAGTGCCTCCCAATAAATAAGGAACACCTTTCCAATCGTTGAAAGCTTCGTCCAGTTTTATACGCAGCTTTTGTTCATCTTTCGAAAGTTCTTTTGCTACCGGTGATATTGCTATCATAGCAGGTTTATCGGTGGCGTTTTCAGAAGGATTGGTTTTTTTCTCTTCACGCTCTTCCCAGGGAATAGTACCTTTCTTTACTACACCGCATGCTGAAATGAGTACCCACATTACTACAATTAAAAGCCTAGATGACATCTTTGTTGGTTTTCAACAAAATTGAATATTTTAACAGCCAATTGAATTTAGCAGAATTCGAACCAAAATCTACTGTAATTAATTAAGCTTAATGCAATTACTGGTTAACATCGATCATATTGCCACCCTTAGAAATGCGCGAGGTGAAGGTTACCCAAACCTGGTAAAAGCTGCCGAAATTTGTGAGCAAGCAGGTGCAGCAGGAATTGTATTTCATCTACGGAGCGATCGTCGGCACATTAAAGACGCTGACGTATTTGATTTGAAAAACTCAGTCCAGGGCACAATTGATTTTGAAATGGCAGCTACCGATGAAATGATTGGCATCCTTAAAGAGGTAAATCCCCACTTGTGTACGCTTGTACCCGAAGGGCGTGAAGAGTTAACTACTGAAGGCGGATTAAACATGGAAGTAGTTTTTGATGATTTCAAACAGCGCGTTTTTCCTGCCATTCGAAAAACCAATATTGAAATCAGCCTATTCCTTGATCCTAATCCCTATGATATAAATTTGGCATTTGAGCTTGGCACTGATGCTATTGAACTGCATACCGGAAACTATGCGAATGCTGAATCAGATGAAGCTCAGGAACATGAATTGAAACGATTAAAAAGTGCTGCTATACAAGCTAATGAACTCGGGATCAAAGTAAATGCCGGGCATGGATTAAATCAACAAAATCTAAAATCATTTATTGAAGAAGTCCCTCACCTAAATGATATTAGTATAGGCCACGCTTTAATTAGCGATGCTGTTTTTGATGGGTTGGAAACTACTGTTAAAAAGTATCTGAAATTGTTTTCTTAACAGCCATTAATCAATCAAAGAGGTTGATAAGATCTCTCCATTCTTGATATCAAAAATATATTCCAGGCGGTCTACAGTTACCAGCCTGAACGAATCAGTACAATAATCCAAACATTCAGGTTTTTCTCCTAAAAAATCGTAGTGGCTTACCGAATGCTGCACTTTTGATTTATCTTTTATCAGTTCTTCGGTAGAGTATTTTTTTAGAAGCTTCCCGTGTTTATAAAATGCAATTGCTAAATCTTCTGCCTTTGGTTTGTGCCCCCTTGGCCAATTCCCAATCCGGATAAGATACTCTCCCTGCGATGAAATGAACGTATTGAATGCATACCAGCCTTCTGTATTCCACAAGTATTCATCTTGTTGATGAATACTTGTTCTGTATGCCCGACCAAAACCCTTATGTTTGAATAGATCTTCCGTAGTGTCAGGAATCATTTTAAAATATACATACCCAAATTCCGATGAAGTTACATAAGGGTATGGGGTAACTTCCTCGTCAATATATAATTCATGCTTCCCTGAAAAATATATCAAGCCGATTATTATCACGAATGCTGTTTTCATTGCCTGGTTTTACAATAATTCACTTGCGATATTTGCCAGATTCGATCGCTCGCCTTTTTCAAGATTTATATGAGCATATAAATCACTTTGCTGCATTCGATCTACCAGGTATGAAAGCCCATTACTTTGGGTATCCAGGTATGGGGTATCAATCTGGAAAATATCTCCGGTAAAAATCACTTTTGTATTAACGCCTGCACGGGTAATAATTGTCTTTACTTCGTGCGGGGTCAGGTTTTGCGCTTCATCAATAATAAAAACCACGTTCGACAAACTTCGCCCGCGAATATAAGCCAACGGTACAATTCGAAGTTTTTCGGTCTGGATCATTTCATCAATTTTTTTGTACTGCTTACTGGTTTCTTTAAACTGATGTTTGATGAAGCTCAAATTATCCCAAAGCGGCTGCATATATGGATTGATCTTTGCCTCCGCATCGCCTGGTAAATAGCCTATATCTCGGTTGCTCAATGGCACAATAGGCCGGGCAAGATAGATTTGCTTAAAGCTGCTTCTTTGTTCCAGCGCACTGGCTAAGGCCAACAAAGTTTTTCCAGTGCCTGCCGCTCCGGTAATTGTAGTAAGCAGAATATTTGGATTTAAAAGTGCGTGCAAAGCAAACGTTTGCTCTGCATTTTTTGGCTGAACACCATACGCATTTACCTTATCTACTAACTCAATATGTTTTGATTTTGAGTTGTACCATCCAAGTGCCGAAGAACCATGGCTCTTCATGATATAATAATGGTTGCTTGGCGGTGTAAACTCCATCAAATCCTTAGGCTTGATTTTGCCTTTCTCATAAAATTTACTCACCAATGAAGGGTCTTCCAGTTCGAGCTCGGTTTTTCCTCTGTACAGATGGTCAATATCCTTTACTTGTACGGTCTCATAGTCTTCGGCATCCAGGTTAAGAGCCCGGGCTTTTAACCGGAGGTTAATATCTTTCGAAACCAACACCACTCTTGTATCCTTATTCTCACTTTTAAGACGAAGTGCCGCATTTATGATGTGATGATCGTTTCTGTTTGCGCCAAATACTTTATTGGCATCTACATGATCTCCCCCATTGCTGATTACTTTGAGTTTTCCATGGGATCGGCCATTCAACGGAATCCAATCCTGCAGCATATTTTCATCCGAAATTCCATCCAGATAGCGAATAAATTCGCGGGCATGTAAATTTATTACTGTGTTACCTTTTTTAAAGGTGTCCAGCTCCTCCAAAACTGTTATTGGGATTGCAACGTCATTTTTTTCGAAATTTTTAACTGCTTCATAGTCATATAAAAGCACGGAAGTGTCGAGTACGAAGATCTTCTTCGCTTTCTTCTTTGGCATAAGGTAATCGATTGATTATTTAGTATTGAAACCAACTTCGTAGATGATGTAGATAGGTTTATTGAATAAAACTAAAGCCCAAATCAGATGCAACGGATGTGGAAAACTCGTGAGAAATTAATGTTGAGCTATATAAAATATACTCCAGTCAATTGTTGATAACTCACACTTTTAGTTGATAGAGTGCGATACTTAATGCAATGGCTGCATTAAGGCTCTCTACATGTGGCTGATTACCCGAGCGAGGAATCAAAATTCTCTCTCTTTTTGAAGTAATCAGTTTCCTGTTAATCCCATTGGCCTCATTACCAGTCACTAATACGATCTTCTCTTTTGGCTGAGTTTCTTTGATCGGCCTTGCTCCATCATTACCGTCTAACAACAATACCTGCCACCCATTGTTCTCAAACCAATCCAGATCATGTTCCAGCTCGGCATTCATATATGGCAAAATGCCTGTTGCCCCGGCAGTGCTGCGCACCACTTTTGGATGAAATAGGTCTGCAGAACCTTTTCCTGTCAACAATCCCGATGCTCCAAACCATACTGCTGTTCGTACAATGGTTCCAAGATTTCCCGGATCCTGAATCCGATCGGCTGCTACTATCAATCCTTTATGCCCGTCTAAATTCTCTGCTGAACTCTGCTTTGGAATTTCGCAAACAGCAAGAATACCCTGAGAGTTTTCGGTGTTGGTAATCTCACCCAGTTGCTTCGGGTCAAGTTCGAAAAGATTATTATTTGATTGTTGAAGGTTATGAATTTTCCCTTTTTCCAAAAAAACTTCTTTTACACTAACAATCCCATTCTCCAGAACCTGCTCTACAGCTCTTTCCCCTTCAACTATAAATAGCCCTTCCTTATCCCGGTATTTTTTCTGTGCTAACTTTCTTAAAAGCTTAATCTGATTATTAGAAGTTGATCTCATCCCACTTATCATTTATTACTTAAAAGGTACTTCAAAAAATCCTCACTTTTGCATTCAACATTCACTCTCTATTTGAAGAATGATTTTCTATCTTTGAACGAATTTTAAAACCTGAACAACAGAACAAACATGGATTTTTTAAAAAAGCTTGGAATTGAAGGGGTCAATGCCGGAACCAGTACCGGCCAAAAATACTTCGAAAGCAAAAACCAAATTGCCAGTATCACTCCTGTAGATGGTAAAACCATCGCTAACACAACCACTACCACTAAAGAGCAATACGAGCAGGTTGTAGAGGCATCACAAGAAGCTTTTAAAATCTGGAGAGAAATCCCTGCTCCCCAACGCGGCGAAATTGTTCGGCAAATCGGTGACAAGCTAAGAGAATTCAAAGAGCCATTGGGGAAACTGGTTACTTACGAAATGGGTAAGATTTACCAGGAAGGTCTGGGCGAAGTTCAGGAAATGATAGATATCTGTGATTTCGCAGTAGGATTGAGCAGGCAACTTTATGGTTTAACTATGCACAGCGAACGCCCAAACCATAGAATGTATGAGCAGTGGCATCCTTTAGGTACAGTAGGAATTATATCAGCTTTTAACTTTCCTGTTGCCGTTTGGAGCTGGAACGCAATGATAGCAGCTGTTTGCGGAGATGTAATGATCTGGAAAGGTTCTGAAAAAACTCCCCTTTGTGGAGTAGCTATTCAAAAAATTGTTGCAAAAGTACTTAAAGATAATGATCTGCCAGAAGGTATTTTCTGTCTGGTTACCGGAGATCGCGAAGTCGGCGAATGGATGACTGAAGACGAACGCATCCCGTTAATATCTGCCACAGGTTCTATAAGAATGGGCAAGGAAGTGGCCAAAGTTGTTGGCGGACGCTTAGGTAAAACTATTCTGGAGCTTGGAGGAAACAACGCAATCATCATTTCTGAAAATGCCGACATTGAAATGGCCGTACGGGCAACCGTATTTGGTGCCGTTGGTACATGCGGACAACGTTGTACTTCTACCCGAAGGCTCATTATTCATGATTCCGTTTACGATCAGGTAAAAGATCGTTTACTTAGTGTTTACAAGAATGTGAACATTGGAGACCCACTGGAATCCGATACTTTGGTTGGACCCATGATCGATCAACTGGCCGTTGACGCAATGCAACATGCATTGAAAGAGATTGAAAAAGAAGGCGGGAAAGTGATCTACGGCGGAGAAGTACTGGACCGCGATGGTTTCTACGTACGGCCTGCTATCGCCGAAGTAAAGAATGAATTCGATATCGTGCAGGAGGAGACATTCGCTCCGATTTTATATCTCATCAAATACAACACTATTGAAGAAGCCATGGGCTATCACAATGGAGTAAAACAAGGGTTAAGTTCTGCAATGTTTACCTTGAATATGCGCGAAGCGGAAAACTTCCTCAGCACACATGGCTCTGATTGTGGTATTGCAAATATCAATATTGGAACAAGCGGTGCCGAGATTGGCGGTGCATTTGGTGGCGAAAAAGAAACCGGTGGCGGACGTGAATCCGGCTCTGATGCATGGAAAGCATACATGCGCCGCCAAACCAATACCATAAACTGGAGCGAAGAGTTACCGCTGGCGCAAGGTATAAGTTTTGATGTATAAACTTTTAACTAGTTCTAAGGTTATATATACCAAAAGCACCGGTGTTCGACATGTGCTTTTTTTATATTTATGAAACTATATCAGCAAAGTGAAGCTTAAAAACATATTTCCTGCAACCGGTAATAAAGTACGTATCGAATTTCGATTATTCGAAATTACATTGGTACTTACTATTTTGGTAGTCTTATTCTGGTCTGTTTTTGCTTTTGCAGCAGATTATATTCTGCCTATTAAGCTTATATATGTATCATGCCTGGTACTTTATTCTCTGATCTATTATGCCCAAAAGAAAAAACTATCTTTTACTTTCCTTGCCACTGCTTATTATGGGCTAGCCTTTTTAATGCTGGCATTTGCCTGGTTGCCTTCAGGTGGGGTTACAGGAGCCATTCTTCATTTTTTTGTACTCATATTTATCTCAGGGCTGCTCGTTCTTCCTTTAAGGGCATATCTTCTATTTATTGCTGCTACTGCTATTCTTGTAGTAAATTTTTCTGTTTATGAAATGTACTACCCGGAGGGCGCTGTCCACTATGTCAACAAAGTTAACCGGATAAGGGATATCTCGATTGCTGGAACAATTACGATTGGGGTTTTAGGATTTGCGCTTTTTACTTTTAAAAGAGCTTTTCTGGCCGATCGTGAGAACCTCAAAAAAGCCATTGAAAAAATTGAGATAGAAAAAGAAAAGGCTGAATCTGCCGATAAAGCTAAAAGTCAATTCCTCGCTACCATCAGTCATGAAATGCGAACACCGCTGAATGGAATTATCGGCATTTCTGAGCTTCTTACTGATACTAAGCTCAATAACGATCAAAAAGAAATGGTCAAAAATTTGAGGTATAGCGGCAAGCTACTCCATAGTTTAATAAGCGACCTTTTAGACCTTACAGTAATCGAGGATGGCAAACTTGGCCTTCAAAAAAATGAGATCCGGTTAGATGTAGAAATAAGGGATGTGCTTGACATTTTTAAAACAAATATTGATTCAAAAAAAGAACAAGTCGAGGTTAGTTATCAGCACGACTTCAATATTCCGATTTTAGTTTACGGTGATGTTACAAGATTCAGGCAGATTCTGGTCAATCTTGTCAATAATGCGGTAAAATTTACAGATAAAGGCAGCATCAGAGTAAGATCAGAGGTGTTGTCAACAACTGATTCGATGATTGATATACGTTTCTTGATCACTGATACCGGCTCAGGGATTCCTATAGCCGATCAAAAACATATCTTCACCAAATTCTTCAGATCTGATAACAACTCTAAGATAGAAGGAACCGGGCTTGGGTTAAGCATTAGCAAGAGTATAGTAGAGTATCTAGGCGGGTCTATTGGTTTTGAATCTGAACCGGGAAAAGGCTCCACTTTCTTTTTTAACCTTCCCTTTTCTCATGCACCTATTGATCCTTCAAAGCCTTCTGCAAATCAAAAAGATGAAATCGAGAGGCGGTCTTTAAAAATTCTGATTGCTGAAGATGATATGGTAAATCAGCTTGTACTCTCAAAAACGCTCTCAAAGCTTAATATCACCAACATTGATATTGTAGAAAACGGAGAAGAGGCTGTTAAAAAAGCTAAGGAAGAATTTTATGACTTTATCCTTATAGATATCCAAATGCCAATACTAGGAGGAGTTGAAGCTTCCAAAGAAATCCTGAAATTTTATGAAGGCAAACGAAAACCGAAGATAATTGCTGTTACTGCTAATGTGATGAAGTCTGACCAGGATATGTACTTGGGAATTGGAATGTGTGATGTGCTGGGGAAGCCTTTTAAAATAGAAATGCTGAAAGAAGTACTGCATCGCAATCTGGATACTTAATTTTTCTGAAACCACTCTTTATTTCTTTCGTGGTATCATTGTCAGTGTCATCAAATTTGGGATATCATGAAAAACTCAAAAGCATTTTTCTTTACAGGTTCTGCGCTTCTTTTTTTCTGGATCATTGGTGGATTCAGTCCTTATATAAGCTGGGAAGCACGTTTATTTAAAATTATTCTTGTAGGTATTTTGGGTACCGTAGCCTGGAAACTCAAAAACTCCAAGAATCCCAAATACAAAAAAAGTGCCTTGGTTATAGTGCTTTTTTTAGCAGCGGCCACTGCTTATGCCGAACCGTACGTCAGCCATGCCGTGTTCGGGCATCACCATCATCACTTCTTTTGCGGGAAATAAGTTAGTCATGCTGAACTTGATTCTCCGAAGGAGTCCTTTGGACAGTATCTGAAGCCTTTATAGATCCCGGATCAACCGGGATAACAAAGATTGATTTGATGCTACCTTACAATCGTTTCCGATCTCTTAGGCCCTGTTGAAATAATGGTAAACTTTACACCAAGATACTTTTCTATAAAAGCAATATAGGATTTAGCGGCTGAGGGAAGCTCATCCCAACTGGTCATCCCTGAAATATCTTTATCCCAGCCTGAAAGTGCTGTATAAACCGGTTCAACACGTTCAATTTCCTCCAGGTGAAGCGGAAATACTCTGGTTTCTTCTCCGCCACTAATTTTGTAGCCAGTACACACTTTAATTTCTTTAAAGCCGTCCATTACATCCATTTTGGTAAGTGTGAGCTCATTGATCCCATTTACCCGGCAGGCATACTTCAGAGCAACTAAATCCAGCCAGCCACATCTTCGGGGACGGCCAGTTGTTGCTCCAAATTCATGGCCTTTCTTTCTTAATTCTTCTCCGGTCTCATCCAATAATTCGGTTGGGAAAGGACCATTACCCACACGTGTGCAATACGCTTTTGTAATTCCCATCACATGGGTTAGTGCCGTTGGCGGTATGCCGGAACCTGTGCATGCTCCTCCGGTAGTTGGGGATGAAGAAGTAACGTACGGATAGGTTCCATGATCTACATCCAGCAAACAACCTTGTGCACCTTCAAGCAGCACAGGCTTTCCATCTTCAAGGCCCTCATGTAACATATTCGTAGTATTGCAGATAAAAGGAGCCAGCATATCAATAGAGGTTTGTAACTCATCCATTAAATCATCAGCAGAAAGTTCCGGCTCCTGGTATAAGTTTTTGAGGGCAAAGTTTATATCTGAAATATTTTGCTCAATCTTTGAACGAAGAACTTCTTTGTCCAGCAAATCAACCATTCGTATTCCCACACGGGAAACCTTGCTTACATAAGCAGGGCCAATTCCACGCCCTGTGGTTCCAATAGCATCCCCGCCGCGGCGTTTTTCTTTAAGTTGATCGAGTAGTTTGTGATATGGTAGAATAACATGCGCCGTTTGGCTGATAAATAAACGGCCTTCCAGGCTAAAGCCCATTTCTTTTACCCCTTCGATTTCTTTTACAAGAGCTATGGGATCGATTACTACCCCATTGCCAATAACACAGTGAGCATCTCCATTAAAAATCCCTGACGGAATTAGATGAAGAACCACCGTTTTATCATCGAACTTTAGTGTATGACCCGCATTTGCGCCGCCTTGGTAACGAACTACAAAATCAACTTTATCGCTGAGCAGATCTACAATTTTACCCTTTCCCTCATCGCCCCATTGGGCACCAATTACTACTCTTACAGACATATCTGAAAAATAATTAACAATAAAAAAGGGGTGTAGTTATCTACCCCCCCCTTAGATTCTATTTTAGAAACCAAATATCAATCAATCTTCGTTGTATGATTCAGCGGCTTCGTCAACCGATTTATAATGCTTAAACACCGTGATTAATTTAGTAACAATCAACAGGCTTTCAATTTTATCGGTTGCGTTTGCAATACGCAGGTCACCACCTGCTTTTCTCATGGTAGTAAGCGCACCGATAAGCATTCCCAAACCGGATGAGTTCATGAACTTTACTTTTCCGAGATCAACAACAATATTGGTTTTTCCCGCATCAATTAGCTCATGAAGTTTCTCGTTCAGGCTAACCGCGTCAGGCCCACCCATAACGTTACCTTTAAATTCGATAACTACGCTACTGTAGCGTTCTGATGTATTAAAGCTCATGATTCCTATCTATTTTTTAAACTTATTATTTATTGGTTTTGGCATCTAACTCAACTACCAAAGAGCTAGCTACAAATAAAGAACTATATGTACCAAGCACAATACCAATTAATAGTGCAAAAGAAAAACCTTTTAACACCTCGCCGCCGAAAATAAACAGCACAGCAACTACAAACAAGGTGGTAATCGAAGTGATTATTGTCCGGCTTAAAGTATCGTTCAAACTTTTGTTTACCATTGGAATATATTCCATGCCTTTGTGAACAATGCTGTTTTCACGAATTCGGTCAAACACAACTACGGTATCATTCAGCGAATAACCTACAATTGTTAAGAATGCCGCAATAATGTTTTGATCTATCAACAAACTAAAGTTTACCACATCACTCAACAGCGTAAAAGCTCCAAGCGTAATGATCACATCATGGAATAATGCCACAACCGCTCCGGCAGAAAATGTCCACTTTCTAAAACGAATGAGGATATATACAAAGATAATTGCCATTGAATAAATAATAGACTGCAAACCACCTGATTTGAGATCTTCGGCTACTTTTGGGCCTACCTTATCAGATTTTTCAACAAAAGATTTGTTATCAGGGTAGCTGGTTACCATCGTAGAAAGAATAATTTCTTCCACATCGTTGATATCACCTTCATTATCTGTTCGCACAAGAACCTCAGTGCTTGAACCGAACAATTTCACCTCTGGGGTTGACCCAAGTGGTACTGTTAACGCGCTGCGAACTTCGGTTACATCTACCGGTTGCTCGAACTTAAGTACGAATTCTGTACCACCTTTAAAGTCGATACCATACTGAAGCCCTTTCATCACAATTGTGCCAATCGAAATTGCGACCAATAATCCCGAGAACACATATGCAATTTTTCGTTTACTAACGAAATCAAAATTTGGTGTTTCAAACCATCTCATAATTTTCCTTTTTTAAACTCTTTAAGATTTCTTGTTGATTAACCGAAGTTTACTACGCTCGATTTTGCCCGTGTCAGGTAATCGATAACCACACGTGTAATTATAATAGCACTAAACAGCGAGCAACAGATTCCTGCAAGCAGTGTTACTGCAAACCCTTTAATTGGCCCTACACCAAAGCTTAAAAGTACCAGTGCTACAAAACCGGTGGTTATATTCGCATCGATAATAGCACTCATCGCATTTGAATAACCCGCTGAAATTGCTGCTTTAATGGTTTTACCTGTGCGTTGTTCCTCACGAATTCGATCGAATATGAGTACATTTGCATCCACTGCCATACCTATAGTAAGCACAATGCCTGCCATACCAGGCAGAGTTAACGTGGCCTGGAAACCAGCAAGAATACCTAGAATAAAGACGATATTTAGTAAAAGAGCTATGTCAGCTACACCTCCACCTGTCCGGTAATACACGATCATGAAGATTGCCACGATACTTAATCCAATAAGTACAGAGTTTAAACTAGCTTCGATGGAAGCCTGACCTAGTGAAGCTCCTACTGTACGTTCCTCTACAATTTCTAAGGGAGCAGGAAGTGCCCCCGAAAGCAGAATGTTTACTAAATCTTCTGCTTCACCTACGTTTTCTACTCCTGTAATAGAAGACCGACCATTATTGATCTTAGTTATCACATTTGGGTAAGTATAGATATAACCATCTAATACGATTGCAACTGGTTTACCGATATTAGCACCAGTGATACGGGCCCAATCTCTGGCTCCTTCCGCATTCATCGTCATAGACACTTCGGGAACATTTGTGGTAGGGTCGAATTGTACACTTGCCTCTTCAATTACTTCCCCCGTCATTTCTACATCAGTTCTAACCCCAAACAATGTGAATACCTCAGCACCGCCCGCTACAAGCGGAGAGGTATTGGCGCTCCACATCATGGTAGTATTTCTTGGAAGCAGCTTTTGAACTTCAGAGTCGCTGATTAGTGCGCTTACTTTAGCAGTGTCCTGTTCTTCAGCGTATCCTAACGCATAAGGGCTCTGCCCGGGGCTTAGTACTTCTAAAAGTGCATTTGGCTGAATTACATCCAAACTGTCACTTTCGTCGCTTGCAGCTTTTTCATCAAAGTAGTTATAAACCTGAGTAATAAATGAACTGAAATCGTTTGCATTGGCAGCCAAACGAAACTCCAGGCGGGCTGTACCTTTTAACAGGTTTCTTACGCGTTCGGGGTCATCCACACCGGGAAGCTCAACTACGATGCGATCAGTTCCCTGCTTTACAATAGAAGGTTCTGTTACACCAAATCTATCCACACGGGTACGGATGATTTCGATAGCCCTGTCTAACGCCTCTGTTCGTTGCGCTTTTAAGAAAACTGCTATTTCCTGATTGCTGGATCGCCGGGTTATATCAGCTGCGTCATTCCGGAAATAACGACTTAGTCGGGCACCTTCATTTCCTGCTTCAAAAACAGTAACCATTTCATCAATAAAGTCACTATTGTTGGCCAGTGCAGTTTCTCTTGCTGTTGAAACCACCTGCTCAAGCTGTTCATCTCTGTTTTGCCCTGCAAGTTCGAGTATAAGTTGAGAAGTTCCTACTTCAAGCATTACATACATTCCGCCCTGGAGGTCAAGCCCCAGATTTAGCGTACGTTCTTTGATACTTGCAAGCTTCTCTCTGTTGTCTTCAACATATTGCAGACTGTCTGCCGAAGGAAGCTCGCTGATTTGTTTTTGTTCCAGATTCCACTGGATAGTTGGGAAAAGGTACCACAATGTCATAGCCAAAAAGGCTACAATGAGACCTATTTTAAATCCATTTCCTTGCATTTTTATAGATGTTTAGATTTTAGTATTTAGATTCTTTAGAAAGATTTTAAGACACAAGATTTAGGATGTAAGATTTACATCTTCATCCATCTTGACTAGAATTCAGCATTGAATCCCGAATTTTTTTGTGATCGGAAATTATCCCCTTTAGAAACTAAGGGGCATTTATCGCAATTCCGGATATAAAAGGTGAGGTTAAATTTCTGCCACTGTAAATATTCCAGTCTGCTTCAATTTGTATCAGGTTGTTAATGCAAGACCCTGAAGCAGTACCTGTTGCTTTTTTAAGTGGAGTAATTTCTTTTTGGGAAACAGCATTTGATTTAACATTCTCAACCATAACTGCTTTCCCCATACCTGTGGCAGAGCTTTGATATGCATTCCACTCAGAGATAAGCACTTCAAGTACATCATCAGTTTCACCTAACGGGAGCTCAAAGTCATCTGTATTTTCGGAAACAATTTTTGAAGCTTTTTCAATAACTGATTCCAACTTGCCGGAATCATCAGTCAGCCTTGTAATAAGTTCCCGAACAGTGGATGTGCTTTCAGATTTCACTTTGGCATCTAACCAGGAGGTAAATTCAGAATGCATTTTGTTCTCCTGCGCCGGTTCTGTAAAATGCAGCAGAAAACCGATAAGGATAACACTGAAACTGTATGCTTTGGTACTATGTGTTCTGAAAATGTTCACAGTTTTTAAGATAGATAAGATTGGACATCTTTTTCAATTAAATGATTAAGTAATTGAAGCAATAGAGGCAAGAATGAATAAGATTCTCACGCTTTTGATATATTTACGAATACACGTCATTTCAACAAGCTATGGAAAAGGAATTTGAATCTCTCTATCACGACTTAGAATCTTGGCACTGGTGGTTTAAATCGAGAAGAGAAAAGGTAGTGTCGATGATCCCTTCAAAAACCAAAGGTAAGATCCTTGATGTAGGTTGTGCTAGTGGATACTTATTGCGTGATTTGGAGAATAAGGGATTCGGAAAGAAACAAATCGTTGGTGTTGATATTAGTGAAAAAGCAGTTGCCAAGGCAAAAGAACTGGGATATAACGCGCACATTATGAATGGTGCCGATATTTCTTTTGAAAAAGAATCTTTCGAGGTGCTCATAGCTTCAGATTGCCTGGAGCATATCGAAAATGACAAAAAAGCCTTGGAGAACTGGCTGAGTTTATTAAAACCAGGTGGGATGGCTGTCATTTTTGTTCCGGCTTTCATGTTCTTATGGTCAGGGCATGACGTTATAAATCATCATTTCAGACGTTATGCACTGCGAGAACTTAAATACAAGGCAAAGCAGGCTGGATTTACAGTTAAAAAAAGCGGGTTCTGGAACTTTGCTTTGTTTTTCCCTATCGCTTTAGTGAGAACACTTAAGAAAAGCCAAAATGATAAAGGAGATCTTGGTGAACCAGGAAAGGTAATCAACGGAATTTTATTACTTCTTCTTCGAATCGAGAATGCGTTAATGAAGGTGCTTCGATGGCCAGTTGGGGTAAGCACTTTCGTTGTTTTGGAAAAGAAATGATTTACTACAACTGATTAAAACGGTTACCGAACAGATGCCCAATCTCCATAGAAATTCACTGGTGTCCGCACCAGGTTAGATAGACATAGAGCTTAAAAAAAGTACGAAGCGAGTGTTTTGCAAATGGTTTTTTCTGAGCATTTAGGGCGGCCTGGTTAACACAAATCAACCTGATAGTACACTTCTTTACTCTATCACCTCTTCACCGGCTAACCTCTCTAACTCCTGCTTTAAAAACCGCCCGGTATGCGACTTTCCCACCTTAGCAATTCTATCAGGAGTTCCTTCTGCAATAATTTCTCCTCCACCTTTTCCACCTTCTGGCCCAAGGTCAATAATCCAGTCTGCAGCTTTGATCAAATCGAGATTATGCTCAATCACCATTACGGTATTGCCCTTATCTACCAGCTTTTGGATCACATTAACCAGCATTCGAACATCCTGAAAGTGCAATCCGGTTGTAGGTTCATCCATTACATACAGTGTATCTCCGGTTCCAATTTTAGAAAGCTCCCTTGCCAGTTTAATTCGCTGTGCCTCGCCACCCGAAAGGGTTGTACTTGACTGCCCCAAAGTTAAATATCCCAATCCTACAGAAGTAAGTGTTTTCAAAATCCGGCTGATGGCCGGCTGGGCATCAAAAAATTCAGCCGCATCTGATATTGGCATGTTCAATACATCGGAAATACTCTTTCCTTTGTAGAAAATTTCCAGAGTTTCACGGTTGTATCGTTTGCCATTACAGGTTTCACAGGTTACATATACATCCGGCAGAAAATTCATTTCAATTTTACGAACCCCGTCGCCCTGGCAAGTTTCGCAACGCCCGCCCTTAACATTGAAGGAAAATCTCCCTTGATCGTACCCTCTTATTTTTGCCTCAGGCAGTTCTGCAAATAACCGCCGGATATGATCGAATACTTTAGTATAGGTTCCGGGGTTCGATCTAGGCGTTCTTCCAATAGGGCTTTGATCGATGGAGATAATTTTATCGACACTATCTAAACCTTTTACTGTATCGTATGGCAGGGGAACACTCTTGGATTTATAGAAATGATTGGATAGGATCGGAACCAGCGTTTGGTTTATCAGAGAGCTTTTTCCACTGCCGCTAACACCTGTAACAGAGATAAATTTACCAAGCGGAATTTTCAGATCAACATTTTGAAGATTATGACCGCGGGCGTTTTTAACTATGATCTTTTTGCCGTTTCCTTTCCTGCATGTTGATGGCAGTTCGATGAGTTCTTCATCTCTGAGAAACTTAGCAGTCATTGAGTCTTTTGCTAATTCACCAGGCTTACCGGCAGAAACAATGTACCCGCCATGCACTCCCGCACCGGGCCCCATATCCACTACAAAATCGGCATGCTCAATGGTTTCCCGATCGTGCTCAACTACAATCACGCTGTTTCCAAGATCACGTAGCATTTCAAGCGATTTAATGAGCTTGATGTTATCGCGCTGATGAAGGCCTATACTCGGTTCATCTAAAATGTATAGAACACCCACTAGCTGTGTTCCAATTTGGGTAGCAAGGCGAATACGTTGAGCCTCGCCCCCACTCAATGTTTGTGCCTCGCGATCCAGGTTTAAATAATCGAGGCCTACATTTAAAAGAAAATCGAGCCTGTCTCTGATTTCCTTTAAAACTTGATTTCCGACTAGCTGCTGACGCTCTGTAAGTTTAATTTTATAAAGTGTATCCCGGATTCCATCAATATCCATTTGAACAAGATCATGAATATTATATTCATCGATTTTATAAGAAAGAGCTTCCGGATTTAGCCTGCCACCCTTACACTCGGGGCAGGTGATCTTGCTCATATATGCTTTCGCTTTATCTCTTTGTTTAGGGGATTTACTATTCTCATACTGATCGATGATTATCTTTCGCAGCCCTTCATACTTGTGCTTGTAAGTAACACTACTGTCTTTAAAGTCATAACTGACTGAATACTTTATATCACCGCCGCCATTCATCAAAAGCTCAAAATCCGAGTCTGAAAATTTCTTAAAAGGAGTTTCAAAGTCTTTATTAATAGTCTCCAGCACTGCTTTTAACTGCTTAAATATGAACACATCCCGCGGAGCTCCCAAAAAACGCAATCCGGCATCTGCTATGGATTGTTCTTTATTAGGAACCAACAAATCCCAACTCACATCATAGGTACTACCTAAACCGTCACAGTTTTGGCAGGCACCGTATGGCGAATTAAAGGAGAATAAATTAGGAGCAGGATCTTCGTACGCTACCCCGCTTTCTAAATCGAATAGTTTCTGGGAAAACAGGTGATCCTCAAACTTGTCTCTGTTCTTTATTCCAAGAATTACATTACCATCGGCCATTTCCAGTGCCAGTCGTATACTTTCAGAAATCCTTTTTTCACTTTTGGCACTAATTACAAACCGATCTACCACCACCTCAATATTGTGTGTTTTATAGCGATCGAGCTTCATGCCTTTTTCCAACTCAACCAGCTCTCCATCAACCCTTGCTGATAAAAACCCCTGTTTAATGGTTTGTTCAAATAATTCCCGGTAATGCCCTTTTCTTCCTCTTACTACCGGGGCCAGGCAATACGCCTTAGTGCCTTCGGGTAAGCCCATTACAGAAGCAACTACCTGTTCTTCTGTTTGTTTCTCCATTTTGTTCCCTGATATATAAGAATATGGAACCCCTATTCTTGCATATAGCAAACGAAGAAAATCGTAAATCTCAGTTACTGTACCCACTGTAGAACGCGGGTTGCGATTTGTAGTTTTTTGATCAATTGAAATTACCGGAGAAAGCCCGTCGATAAAATCTACTTCAGGGCGCTCCATCATTCCAAGAAACTGTCGGGCATATGCCGAAAGAGATTCCAGAAATCGCCGCTGGCCTTCTGCATAAATAGTATCAAAAGCGAGAGAAGATTTTCCTGAACCGGACAAACCTGTAATTACTACAAGTTGATCGCGGGGAATGTCGATGTCAAAATTTTTGAGATTGTGTTCGCGGGCACCTCTAACTACAATATTCTGCTGCACTATAAAGGGTGGTTTTTATTTTGAGGATTGAAGCCAACTTGAAGTATAAGCAACAGATTCAATAAAACCCTCATTCAAAAACAAGAAAAATTCTACATTTCGGTTTCAGAGTGCCGGGTAAGCATATTGTATTGGCGGGCAAAAAGCCGGTTTGGGGTATACCCGTCCTCGTCTTCAGAATATTCGGGTTTAATACGTTTTAGATTATACATTGGAACTTTACCAATATTCTTTGCTTCAATTTCTCCCCGCGCCTCACATTCAAAGTATTCACTCACGCGATCATAGGTACTTTGAGAGATATTTATAAAATGGCTGTCTCCATTTGCTTCCATTCTGGAAGCAAGATTTACATCGGCTCCCCAAATGTCGTAAGCAAACCGCTTTTTACCAATCACCCCAACTACAGCTGAGCCAGTATGTATTCCAATTCTTAATGGAAAGCTTGAATATTCAGAACTTTGCTTTGCCAGCACACTATCTACAAACTTTTTCATTTTAAGAGCTACCAGAACAGCATCAATCGGATGGGTTATATTTCTGTCCGGCAAACCGCCTACTGCCATATAGCTGTCTCCAATTGTTTTTATTTTGATAAGATGATGTTCATCTGCGAACTCATCAAACTTATCGAAATGATAAGACAAGCTATTTATTAACTCTTCGGGGCTAAGGGTTGGAACTACTTTACTAAATCCATCAAAATCGGTAAACATAATGGTAACGTCATCATACCGCTCAGGGGTTACCATGCCATATGCTATAAGGCTTTCAGCCACTTTTTTAGGAAAAACATTTTGAAGTAGCTCTTCATTTTCCTTTTTCGAAAACTCCAACTCCTGATTAATTGTCCTAAGCTTAAGCTTTATAGATTCAAGCTCCATATTTTGAGCAAGCGTATTTTTATATGTAGAAACCAACAGATTCACCAGATGTTCAAAATCCCCTCTGATAGTATAAGCGGTATCATCTATGGTAACCGTTACCTCTTCCCGTTCGCTTAGCGGTGATAGCGACTGTGCCAGAAGTTCATCAATCTTGGTAAATAGGGTATCATCATCATAAGGTTTTGTGAGGTAGTTATCTGCACCAGAAGAAATGCCTTTCATCAACGATTCGGTAGTTACCATTGAGGTAACTAAGATTACAGGAATCTGAGAAAATTGTGAAGTTTCTTTGATCTTGGCACATAATTCATACCCATCCATAATCGGCATTTCCACATCAGTGATTACCAGATCAGGATACTCAGTTTCCATCAACTTGAAGGCATCCTCTCCGTTTTGTGCGGTGATTACATCAAAACCACGTTGAATCAATTTATGCTTTGTCAATGTTACCAATGCCGGATAATCATCAACTACTAAAACCTTGGATTTTGTTTCTAGCATCCCAACTTAATTTTTTCTCCTAATACCTGATAATATAGGCATAAAATAAACTTTGTTCGCATTAGGGATTATTTAGAAAGCATAAACACAAAAAAACTTCTACCTTTGTGCGTTAATCAGATAATTCATGGAAAAAACAATTCAACAAAGCTGGTCTCCGGTTTCCTGGAAAGAAAAAACCATCAAGCAACTTCCAGCATATACCAATGTGCCGAAGCTGGAAAAAAATTATAAAAAACTGGAGAGCCTTCCTCCTCTGGTTACTTCATGGGAAATTGAAGCTTTGAAAAACAAGCTTGCTGATGTTTCTTCCGGAAAGAGCTTTTTACTGCAAGGTGGTGATTGTGCCGAAAGCTTTGAAGCCACCACCTCTCCTAAAATTGTGAACATGTTAAAGGTGATGCTTCAAATGAGCTTCATCCTTATCCATGAAATGGGGGTGCCTGTACATCGTGTAGGCAGAATTGCCGGACAATATGCCAAACCCCGTTCTAAAGATTTTGAAACAATAAACGGTAAAGAAATACATAGTTACCGTGGCGACTTGATTAACAGATTCGAAGCTACAAAACAAGCCCGAATGCCTGATTCTGACCGTTTGATAGAAGGATACCATAAAGCAGGGCTTACTTTGAATTTCCTGCGGGCACTGGCAGACGAAGGCTTTGCTGATCTCCGGCACCCTGAACAATGGGAAATGGATTTTATGTTGAATAACGAATACTACAAAGAATATGAAGCTATGGTTAATTCCATTACCAAAGCCGTTCGTTTTATGGAATCTATCTCGCCATCCCGGGTTTCGAATTTACAGAAAGCAGATTTCTATACTTCTCACGAAGCATTAAACCTTTATTACGATGCCGCTCAAACCCGGCAGGTTCCCCGCAAAAAAGGATATTTTAACTTAAGCTCTCATATGGTCTGGCTTGGAAACAGAACCCGGGATCTTGATGGTGCACATGTTGAATATTTCCGCGGTATACAAAACCCCGTTGGAATTAAAGTGGGCCACCCTTTTAAAGTTGATGACATCCTGAAGCTGATCGAAACCCTCAATCCAACCCATGAAGCAGGAAAAGTTGTGGTCATTTCAAGGTTTGGCAAAAATACTATCGAAGAGCAATTGCCTCCTTTTATCAGGGCAATACGAAGGGAAGGATTTCCTGTAGTATGGAGTGCAGATCCTATGCATGGCAATACGTTCTCTACTGATAATTCCATAAAAACGCGAAACTTTGATCATATTCTGGACGAAATTAAATCTTCATTTGCTATTCACCGGGCTGAGGGAAGCTACCTTGGGGGTGTACACTTAGAAATGACTGGAGATAATGTTACCGAATGTGTTGGTGGTGCCGAAGGTTTAAACGAAGCAGAGCTTTCAAATAACTACGAAACATTTTGTGATCCGCGATTAAATTACCAGCAAAGTTTAGAACTTGCCTTTCTGATCGCAAAAGAATGGAAACAGAGTTATTTGTAGATAGTTAGACCAACTTTATATAATATCTGAATTCTGCGCTGTTCTGCCACAATTTCTATTGGTATGCCTTAGCGTCAAACATTGGCTGACAAGCTTTCAAGCTGGTTAAATCCTCACTGAAAAAATTTCATTTCCTTTTTGCCGCACTGGCAGGCATAGACAAATTTACGCTATTGGCATCGCTATTGTAACTATGCAAGCAGGTTTGATAAACATGAAATCAAAAAATAAAGAGGTCAAATTATTATGGCACTTATCAAATACTCAAGACCAAACACAGATCTATTTTCAAGAAGATTCAATGACATTGTTGACGAAATGTTCAATAACAACATTAATTATCGTAAAGACAGTTTCATGCCCAATGTTGATATTTCTGAAACCGAAACTCAGTTTGAAATTTCAGCTGAACTTCCGGGCCTGAATAAAGACGAGATCAAAATTGATCTTGAAAATGGACGCTTAACGCTTAGTGGCGAACGTAAGTTTGTGAATGAAGATGAAGGTAAAAACTTTCATAGAGTAGAAACCTCATATGGAACCTTCAGCCGTTCGTTCTATCTACCGGACAGTATCAACGAAGATTCTATCAAAGCAAGGTACGAAGATGGTTTACTGAACATTACCATCGATAAACAGGAAGAGAAAATTAAAAGACAAATTGAGATCAAATAATCTCAATCCGCAGTTAATAGTTAGTTGAGGCTCAGGGTGTATGAAAACGTCCTGGGCCTTTTCAGTTACAAGATGTAAAACAGCATACAATTCAATGGAAACTCACCGTTCTAGCAACGGCCAAAAAACTTAACTAAACATCAAGATTAAAACTATGAATACCACTATAAGAAATACATTCGGAGTAGCCGCGGCAGTATTACTTCTGTTAGGGATGAATGCAATCACCGGGGAAAAGTCAATAAGCTTTCCCGATTACAACACAAGCGTTACTTCTGCCAAAAACAGAAGCGTTTCCTCCTTACTAGATCTGAATAACGCAATTGTAGATATAGCAGAAAAAACAAACCCTGCTGTTGTAACAATTACGACCGAAAAAATACAGGAACGCCGCATTATGCAGAACCCTTTTTCGCAATTTTTTGGAAACCCATATGGGCAACGTCAACCCGAATCAAGAGAATACACTCAACGCGGGTTGGGCTCAGGTGTTATCATATCTGATGAAGGCTACATTCTTACTAACGACCACGTAATTGCTGATGTGGATGAAATCAAGGTTCAGCTTTTCAATGGTGATGAAGTTGAAGCAGAGTTAATAGGAAGAGACCCCTCTACTGATATTGCAGTAATTAAGGTAGATATAGACAATCTTCCAGCTGTGAAAATGGGCGACAGTGAAACATTAAAAGTTGGCTCATTTGTATTGGCAATAGGAAGTCCACTTAGCCAAAACCTGGCCCATACCGTTTCATTTGGAATTGTATCCGCAAAAAGCCGCTCAATTGGGTTAATTAATCAGGGAGCGGGGTATGAAGACTTTATACAAACTGATGCCGCCATCAATCCTGGCAATTCCGGCGGTGCATTGATTGACATGAATGGAGAGCTGGTGGGGATTAACTCCGCCATCGCCTCCCGTTCCGGTGGAAATGACGGTATCGGTTTTGCCATCCCAATCAATTTAGCCAAAAGAATTATGGACGACCTGATCGATGATGGTGAAGTATCCAGAGGATATCTGGGCTTATATTTTGGCGGTGAAGTGGACAGAACCATGGCAAAAGCTCTCGGTTTGAATAACGCGAGAGGAATCATTGTTGCAAAAGTAGAAGAAGGCGGGCCATCTGATAAAGCAGGCTTAAAAGAACAAGATGTTATTGTTTCGATAGATGGAGAACAGATTACAAATTGGAATATGTTCCGATCTAAAATAGCTGGTATGAAGCCCAATGAAAAAGTGGAACTGGATATTATCAGAGATGGTAAAGAACGAACACTCACTGTAACACTTGGTGAACGTAATGAAGAAAGTATTGCCAGCGCAGCACCAGAAAAGGTGGAAACAATGGAAGAAAAACTTGGATTCTCTGTTTCAAATCTTACAAGCGAGTTAAAACGGAGATTGGATCTGGATAATTCTGTTGATGGCGTTATTGTAAACCGGATAAAAAGTTCCAGCAATGCTGCAGAACGCGGGCTTCAACAGTATGATGTAATTACAATGGTGAAAAATACCAAAGTAAAGAATGCTGAGGAATTCTATGATGAACTCGAAAATTTGGAAGAAAAAGGTGAAGAAGTAGCTCTGTTAAAAATAATTCGAAATGGCGGGAACCAATTCATCGCTTTCGAGTTATAGAGCATATCCTATTTATTATACCCCGAAAAACAAAGCCCAGTTCCTGATACGGACCGGGTTTTTTTATGCAATTCCGTCAGCCAAATGCTTTGGCACGATTTTGGACTTAGTTACTGTGGAATTACTAAAGAGGACGAGACTATGAATTTGAATAAATACACTTTAAAAGCTCAGGAGACTATACAAAAGGCTTTAGAATTAGCACAGTCTGGTAATAATCAGGCATTGGAACCTGCTCATATTCTGAAGGCATTTTTGATTGATGCAGAAAATGTGGTGGTAAACCTTCTGAATAAGCTGGGAGCTAATCTCAGAGTTATTGAAGAGGTAGTTGATGCAGAGTTGAGCAGGTTGCCTAAAGTTCAGGGAGCCTCTGTTTCCGGTCAGTATTTATCAGTTACAGCAAAAGAAGCTTTCGACAAGGCCCAGAAAGAAGCGACTGCTTTAGGGGATGAATACATCAGCTCCGAGCATATTCTGATTGGATTTACAGAAACTAAAGGATCGATTGCGGATTTACTCAAAGATCAGGGAGTTACCAAAGACAATATTCTGAAAGTACTTACTGATGTTCGTGGAAATCAAACCGTGGATGATCCAAATGCAGAAAGCAGATACGGAGCCTTAAAAAAGTACGCTCGTGATCTGAATGAACTTGCTGAAAAAAATAAACTCGATCCTGTGATCGGGCGCGACCAGGAGATCCGAAGAGTAATGCAAATTCTGACTCGTCGTACCAAGAACAATCCTGTATTGATTGGTGAACCAGGTGTAGGCAAAACAGCCATAGCCGAAGGTATGGCATTGAGAATAGTGCGTGGCGATGTTCCGGAAGGTTTAAAAACCAAGCGTATTGTTGCTTTGGATATGGGAGCATTGGTTGCCGGAACTAAATTCCGTGGAGAGTTTGAAGAGCGATTAAAAGCAGTAGTAAAAGAGGTCACCGAATCTGACGGGGAACTCATCCTCTTTATTGATGAGATTCACACACTTGTCGGAGCAGGAGCCACCGAGGGAGCTATGGATGCCGCTAATATTTTGAAGCCGGCTCTTGCCCGTGGCGAAATGCATGCCATTGGTGCTACTACACTTGATGAATACCGTAAGTACATTGAAAAAGACAAAGCACTGGAAAGAAGGCTGCAAACCGTATTTGTTGGGGAGCCTTCTATTGAAGATTCTGTTTCAATACTTCGCGGATTGCAGGAGCGATACGAAGTTCACCACGGTGTTCGAATTACTGATGCCGCTATTGTTGCTGCTGCAGAACTTTCTCATCGTTATATTGCTGATCGGTTTTTACCGGATAAAGCCATTGACTTGATTGACGAAGCTGCTTCCCGCCTGCGATTACAGATTGATTCTTTACCCGAAGAACTGGATGGTATTGAACGACAAATCCGCCAGCTTGAAATTGAACGGGAGGCACTAAAACGAGAAAAAGACAAAGGCAAAATAAAAGGCATCGAGAAAGAACTTGCCGATCTCGAAGAAAAGCGAAGTTCCATGCGTGTACAATGGGAACAGGAACGCGACACCATCCAAAAAGCACGGGAATTAAAGCAAGCAATTGAAGTAAGCCGAAATGAGGCTGACAAAGCGGAACGATCGGGAGATTATGAGAAAGTGGCTGAACTGCGGTATGGAACTATTACCCGTTTAGAAAAAGAGCTGGAAGAAACTAAAACCAAGCTCGATGAAATGCAGGATTCCAAAGCGCTGCTTAAAGAAGAAGTAGATGCCGAAGATATTGCCGATATCGTTGCACGCTGGACCGGAATTCCGGTACAACGAATGCTGCAAAGCGAGCGACAAAAACTGCTGCTTCTGGAAGAAGAACTTCATAAAAGAGTGATTGGCCAGGACATTGCTATAGAAGCCGTTTCGAATGCGGTTCGCAGATCCCGTGCAGGACTACAGGATGAAGAACGTCCTATAGGATCTTTCTTTTTCCTTGGCTCAACGGGTGTAGGTAAAACTGAATTGGCGAGAACGCTCGCTGAGTTCCTGTTCAATGATCAGAATGCGATGATCAGAATCGATATGAGTGAATATATGGAGAAACACTCTGTAAGCCGGTTGGTGGGAGCCCCTCCGGGGTATGTGGGTTACGATGAAGGCGGGCAGTTAACTGAAGCGGTCCGTCGGCAGCCTTATTCTGTGGTTCTTTTAGATGAGATTGAAAAAGCGCACCCGGATGTATTTAACATTCTGCTGCAGGTTTTGGATGAAGGGCGACTTACCGACAACAAAGGAGTCACCGTAGATTTCAAGAATACGATCATCATCATGACAAGTAACATCGGCTCGCATTTGATTGTGAACGAAATGGAAAAATCCGGTGGAGAGTTAAGCGACGAACAATATGCTTCGCTGCAACAGCAATTGATTGATCAGTTGAAGATGACTATACGGCCTGAGTTCCTAAACCGTGTGGATGATACAATCATATTCCATCCGCTTGGTAAAGAACACATCCGGTCTATCGTGGATATTCAGTTGCGGCGTGTACACCAGTTGCTTGAAAAGAATAGTGTAAAGCTCAATATATCTGATTCCGTAAAAGACTGGTTAGCAGGCCGTGGCTACGATCCGGTATATGGTGCCCGACCTCTGAAAAGGGTTCTTCAACAAAATATCACCAATAAACTGGCAACTCAGTTGCTGATGAGAGACAGTGAAGAACCGGTTGAGTATGATACAACCATTTCAAAATCGGGAGAAGAAATAACTTTTGCAGAAGTGATAAGCGATCCTGAGAAGTGGGCAGAGGAGGAGAAGTAAGGAATTGAGAATTATTCAATGAAGAATTAAGAATAAGCTCTCGCATCTACGTCATCCTGAACTTGTTTCAAGATCTTTGTAGAGACCTTTTTTAATCAGATTGAATTCTAAACCCCAAATCCAGCCTTCGGTTTCCGTCTTTATTATACACGGCGTAATTAAATCCTTTCTGGATGCTGTCAATGTCAAAGACCATGCACGATTACCCGATATGAAGATTCTCCACTACTGCTAAAATTAATCCTCTACGCTTCTACTTCCTCAATGGAATACGCATCAATTGGAATACACGAACAGATCAGATTCCGGTCTCCGTAGGCATCATCTACTCTGGAAGTGCTTGGCCAGAATTTGTTTTCCCGAAGATGTTCGAGCGGAAACACTCCTTTTTCTCTTGAGTATTCTCTGTTCCAGCTTTCGTCCATAACCACCCGCATGGTGTGGGGAGCATGCTTTAGAACGTTACTTGTTTTATCTGCTTTGCCTTCTTCAATTTCACGGATCTCATTTCTGATTTCGATCATGGCATCGCAGAACCGATCAAGTTCTTCTTTACTTTCGCTTTCAGTTGGCTCAATCATCAAAGTACCTGCCACCGGGAAGCTCATTGTTGGAGCATGGAACCCGTAATCCATAAGCCGTTTTGCAATATCTACCGCTTCTATTCCGGCGGTTTGCTTAAATGGACGAAGATCTGCAATAAACTCATGAGCAGAACGTCCGGTTTTACCGGTGTATAAAATCGGATAATAATCTTTCAACCTGTCTTTGATGTAATTGGCGTTCAAGATCGCCATTTGGGTGGCATCAGTAAGCCCCTCTTCTCCCATCATTGCAATGTATGCGTACGAAATAGTTAGAATGCTTGCACTGCCGTACGGTGCAGCCGAAATGGCGGGAATTGCCTGGGTTCCTCCTGTTTCAACAACGGGATGACCCGACAAAAACGGAGCTAAATGTTGTGCCACACCAATCGGCCCCATTCCCGGCCCGCCCCCGCCGTGGGGAATACAAAATGTTTTGTGCAGATTCAGGTGGCATACATCTGCGCCGATTTCTCCCGGGCTGGTTAGCCCAACCTGAGCATTCATGTTAGCTCCATCCATATACACCTGCCCGCCGTGCTTGTGAATCAGATCACAAATGTCTTTAATGCGATGTTCAAACACGCCGTGCGTGGATGGATATGTAACCATTAATGCAGCCAGACGATCGCTGTACTTCTCAACTTTTTCCTTAAGATCATCCATGGAGATATTCCCATGTTTATCACATTGAGTTACCACTACATCCATCCCGGCCATAACCGCACTTGCCGGATTCGTTCCATGAGCAGAAGACGGAATTAAAGCCACATTTCTATGATGATCTCCTCTGCTTTGATGATATGCCCGAATGGTCATTAATCCCGCATACTCGCCTTGAGCACCCGAATTAGGCTGCATAGAAACTTTGTGGAATCCGGTAATCTCACTCAGCCATGCATCCAGTTCTTCGAACAATTGATGATATCCCCGGGCTTGATCTGCCGGCACAAATGGATGAATTTGCCCGAACTCAGGCCATGTAAGTGGAATCATTTCAGCAGTTGCATTCAGCTTCATCGTACAGGAACCCAAAGAAATCATAGAATGAACCAGTGAAAGGTCTTTGTTTTCCAACCGCTTCATGTAGCGGAGCATTTCGTGCTCGGTGTGATAAAGGCTAAATACCGGATGATCCAGGTACCCCGAAGTTCTGGTTAAAGCATCCGGCAGCTTTACTTCTATCTCCTCTGCATGCGCATGCACGTCAAAATTCGATGTTCGCCCTTCTGCTTCGGCAAAAACGGAAAGCACTGCTTTTACATCATCAAGTTCCTTCGCTTCATCAAAAGAGATACCTATTCTGCCATCACCAAAATAGCGGAAGTTGATTTTATTAGCCTCAGCTACTTTTCGAACTTTCTTTTCATTCGCTTTTATGGTAATGGTATCAAAAAATGCATCTGTTTCAACCGCCACACCCATCGCTTCCAGTCCGGCCTTTGTGAGTTTGGTTAGGCCATATATTTTGGCGGCAATTTTCTTTAATCCTTTGGGCCCATGATATACCCCATACATCCCAGCGATTACAGCCAGCAAAACCTGTGCAGTACAAATATTTGAAGTAGCCTTTTCCCGGCGAATATGCTGTTCCCGGGTTTGAAGTGCCATCCGGTACGCAGGTTTACCTTCCGCATCTTGTGTTACTCCGATTATTCTTCCCGGAATTTGGCGCTTAAAGTCTTCTTTGGTGGCAAAATAAGCAGCATGGGGGCCTCCATAACCCATTGGTACCCCAAAACGCTGGGTAGTTCCAACCACAACGTCTGCACCCATTTCTCCCGGAGGGGTAAGCAATGTTAAGCTTAATAAATCGGCGGCAACTACACTATATACTCCATTTTCGTGTGCAGCTGTAATCAAATCAGAATAATTTTCTACAGAGCCATCGGTAGCCGGGTATTGGAGCAGCATCGCATATAATTTTGGATCGGTTACATCCAGCGATGTATGATCACCTACTACAACCTCAACCCCAATTGGTTCGGATCTGGTTTTTAACACATCAATGGTTTGTGGATGGCAGAGCTCACTTACAAAAAATACATTCGCTTCTTTACGCTTTGCACCTTTTCGCTGTCCAAATAACATGCTCATGGCTTCAGCGACAGCTGTGCCTTCGTCCAGTAAAGATGCGTTAGCCAATTCCATTCCTGTTAAATCACTAACCATCGTCTGGAAATTGATCAACGCCTCTAGTCGCCCTTGTGCAATTTCTGCCTGATAAGGTGTATATGCAGTGTACCAGGCGGGATTTTCCAAAATATTTCTCTTTATCACATTAGGCACATGGGTATCATAATATCCCATCCCGATGAATGATTTGAATATTTTGTTTTTTGAAGCCAGCACCCTAAAGCTTTCTAAAAAGTCAACTTCGCTTTGTGCCTTTGGTAAATGTAGTTTTTCAGTAAGCCTGATATTTTCCGGAATAGTTTCATCAATTAACTGGTCAATGGAATCTGCCTTAATAACCTCCAGCATATCTTTAGTTGACTGTTCATTGTTCCCGTTATGTCGATGTGCGAAAATTTCTTTTCCAAAGTTGATGGTACTCAAATCTGATTCCTGATTATTCGTGATTAAGATCTGTGAGGCTCAAATGTTGATAGCAATAAACATGTGATTAAAAGCTCCCAAAATTACAAAAAAACAGAATATAAATAAGCGTAAAAACCTGTTCGAAAAATACTATTTCTCCCTTTTTTTTGATTTATTACAACCCTGATTTTTTAAACTATTATAAGGAAGGTTAAAACAATGAAAACACCCCGGACAACAAGTGTTCTTGCACTTATAATTATAGCTTTAATAGTTGCTCCAGCCTCAGCTCAGGATACTGATAATGGCCTCCGAATCGTTCTGGATAATGAAAACATCACGCTTGATGTTGGACAAGAAGTACAGCTAAACGCTAAACTTATAAATGCAGATGGCGAAGTTCAGCCGGACACTATGCTGTATTTTTCCAGAGCCCGCCGCTCTTTATCTGTTACACGAAACGGATTAATGAAAGCATTGCAACCCGGCTCGTTCACCATAATTGTATATAAGACTGCTCAGGGAGATCATCCGGTAATGCGAAAAAATATAACCGTGAATGTAAACTACCCGGAATTGGATCGCATCGTTTTCAACGACATTCCTAAAAAGATGTATGCAGGCACATCCCTCCAGGTAGAAACACGCATATACGATGTACTCGATTTTAAACGCGATGATCTTGAAATTTCAGATTTTTCATCTTCCAATACCAAAGTTGCCGAAGTAGATCGCTTTGGAAACTTAAAGGCAAAATCTCCCGGTAAATTCAAACTTACTGCAAAAATAGAAGGCATTACAGAAACCTGGGAAGGGCATGTCGTTAAAAATCCGGTTACCTCAGTAGAAGTTTCCTTAGATGATGATATCGTCAGAACAGGCGATGTACTAAATATCAAAGCAGTAGCAAAAGATAAAAAAGGCAATGTTGTTGAAGATGCGCCATTCGTGTATTCATTTACTGCTCGTCCGGATGATTCTCGTGGAGAGGCTGCACCCGCTCAAATTGAACAAAACGGAAAGTTTGTAGCCAATAAATCAGGGTTATATACCATTATGGTACGCAATGCTAATACATTTGCTGAAACCACCGTCAAAATCAATCCAAGAAATGTTCGAAGAGAAATTGAAATTCTCGGGAATGCTAAAGTAACAGATGTGCCAACCTCTGACCTTTGGGTTTGGGAAGGCGTTGACGGCAGAGACTATGCCGCAACCGGAACCCACGTTGGCCGGGGCGAAGCATTCTTTTGGGATGTAACCGATCCAACCAATATGATCGCGATTGACACCATTACCGTAGATGCCCGTGTAGTAAATGATGTGAAAGTTTCTGAAGATGGGCGAATTGCAGTGATTTCCCGGGAAGGAGCATCTAACCGAAAAAACGGGCTCGTAATTCTTGACGTAACTAATCCAAGCGATGTTAAAATTCTATCTCGTTTCGATGATGGATTGACTGGTGGTGTTCATAATGTGTTCATCTACGAAAACCACATTTACGCAATAAATAATGGGCGACGTTACGATATCATAAATATCGAAGACCCAACAAATCCCTACCGTGTCAGCCAGTTTGAGCTGGACACCCCTGGCCATGCTGTCCATGATGTGTGGATCGAAGACGGCATCGCGTATTCATCAAACTGGGCAGATGGTGTTGTTGCTGTTGATGTGGGCAGCAAGCTGGGCGGCGATATGCAAAGCATAGGGGGCTCGCCCGAAAATCCCAAATTACTGGGAAGCTTTACTTACCCAAGTGGATGGAACCATGCCGCATTTCCGTTCAAAAGTAAATCATCTGATAATTTTTATATCGCGGCCGGAGATGAAGCATTTCCAGGAGGCATACCCGCAGGCTGGATACATTTCTTTAAGCTTAATAATTGGGAAGAAGCTGAGGAAGTGGCTCGCTATGAAGTACCCGAAGCCGGAACGCATAATATCTGGATAAAGGATGACATCATGTACGTAGCTTATTACCAGGGAGGACTTCGCATAGTAGATGTTTCCGGTGAATTAATGGGCAACTTATATGATCAGGGACGCGAAATAGCTAAATTTCTGCCCAGTGTTAATGAGGGCATCGGACCAAATTCGCCTATGTCGTGGGGCCCGCAACCGTATAAAGATATGATCTTTGTTTCTGATATGAATTCAGGACTTTGGGCCATTAAACTTAAGCCTGTTCAGGGAACAGCAAGCAATTAATCTTAAATGAATCAAAACATGAAAAAACCAAACCAACTTACTTCAATACTGTGTGTTTCTTTATCTGTAATAATTTTTATGAGCAGTAACGCATTCGCTCAGGAAAAGAAAATCGTTTTTGAAAACGATAAACTGATTATGAAACTAAACGAAGAAACCAAGATTAACGCCAAAGTTGTAGGTGCCAATGGAGAAGCCACATCAGATTCTTTGATTTTCTTTACCAGAAACAGAAGATCTTTGCAGGTTACACTTAATGGGCATGTAAAAGCCTTAGACTCAGGCTCTTTCACCATTTTTGCAAGAACAGTAACTGCAAACAGAGCAGAAAGAATCTCAGCCGTACTTCCTGTTGAGGTTGCCTACCCTCCCGTTAAATCTGTCACATTTACTAATGTACCTAGTAATTTTTACAACACTACGACTGTTAAGTTAAATCTTGAAATAGTTGATGAAGCAGGTAAAATACGAGACAATGTGCAGGTAATGCTTTCCAGCTCAAATCCTGATGTAGCAGGTGTAGATGCATTCAATAACGTAGTTGCTCATAAAAAAGGGAACTTTACCATAACGGCCAAAGCTGAAAACGTTGCTACCACCTGGAAAGGTAAAGTAGTTAATAACCCTGTCGACAGAATGGAGCTAACTCATAACTACGATGGTAAAACCATTCGAACAGGCGATGTGGTTACATTTGCAGCAATGGCTAAAACCGGTAAAGGCAAAATGGTAGATGATGCCCCTGTTACCTACACCTACATTGCAGAGCCCGATGACCAATTAGGCCAGGGTACCTCAGCCCAGATTGCACAAAGCGGAAAATTTGTAGCCAGTAAACCGGGTACATATACTATTGTTGCCACATCAGGAAACCGCTCAACCAGAACCACTATAAAAGCGGTTCCAAGAAATGTGCAGCGCCCTTTAACTTTGGTTGGTAAAGGGATTGTAAGCCACACCCGGACTTCTGACCTTTGGGTTTGGGAAGGCGTTGACGGCAGAGACTATGCGGTTACCGGAACATGGGGTGGATATGGCGAAGCCATTTTCTGGGACGTAACCGACCCTTCAAAAATAATTCCAATCGATACTGTTACCGTTGATGCAAGAACCGTAAATGATGTGAAAGTTTCTGAAGATGGACGAATTGCTGTAATTACCCGTGAAGGCGCTTCTGATCGTAAGAATGGGATCATTATTCTGGATGTTACCAATCCCAGAGACGTTAAAATCCACTCTGAGTACACCCAGGATTTAACAGGTGGTGTGCATAATGCATTTATTTATGACAACCATGTTTACGCCGTAAATAATGGACGTAAGTACGATATCATTAATATTGAAGATCCCAAAAACCCAAGAACAGTTGGGGTATTTGAATTAGATACTCCAAGCCATTCTATCCATGATGTGTGGATCCAGGATGGTATTGCATATTCATCGAACTGGAGCGATGGAATTATTGCTGTAGATATTGGAAGCAACGCCAGTGCAGACCTGCCCGGAGCAGGCGGCTCTCCTGAAAATCCCGTTAAGCTCGGAAGCTATGCCTACCCAAGTGGATGGAACCATGCCGCATTCCCATTTAAGAGTGAATCTACCGGCGACTTTTATGTGATCGGTGGTGACGAAGCTTTCCCTTACGGGTTAAATGTAAACGGTGCTAACAGAGCAGCAGGCTGGCTTCACTTCATCAAATTTGATGATTGGGATTCACCTGCAGAAGTAGCCCGTTACCAAGTACCAGAGGCCGGAACCCATAACTACTGGGTTGAAGGCGACATCCTTTATGTAGCCATGTATAATGGTGGTGTGCGTGTTGTTGATATTTCAGGCGAACTGATGGGAGATTTGTATCAGCAAGGGCGCGAAATCGCATCCTTCTACCCATCTGACAGCAACGCTTTCATCCCTAATGCTACTTTTACCTGGGGGCCGCAACCTTATAAAGGCCATATTTTCCTTTCTGACTGGAACTCAGGGATATGGGCATTAAAACTTGGAGAAAGCACTTCTCAAGGAACTAATTAATCACACAATAAAGGGGTCTCCAGCCCCTTTAACTCCTAAAAACAGATATGCTATTACTATGAGTGTTTTAGATCGTATTAAAAATTTCCATTGTAATTCTAGGTGTATAATTGCAGTTCTTGCTCTAATGATGACTACATCCCAAAGCTTTGCACAAGAATATTATGTGTATGTAGCTGCTGAGTCTGAAGACGAAGTCCACCTCGTTCACTTCAATGGCAAAACTAACGAAGCAAAAATTGCCAAAACCATTGAGGTTGGCCGTTACCCTACCGAAACCGATGGGCCACATGGAATCAATATTTCGCCGGATGGAGAATACTGGTTTCTTTCTATTGCTCATGGCAACCCTTATGGGATGCTTGCTAAATACAAAACTGGAACTGATGAACTTGTTGGTACTACCGATCTGGGAATGTTTCCTGCCAGTATGGAAATTTCTAAATCAACAGGGTTACTCTATGTAGTCAATTTCAACCTGCATGGCGAGATGATTCCAAGCACGGTATCAGTAGTGGATCCTGATTTAATGGAAGTAGTTACCGAGATAAAAACCGGAGTTATGCCTCATGGTTCGCGTATCTCTGATGATGGCTCAAAGCAATACCATGTTTCTATGATGACGGACGAGCTTTATGAAATCAATACGGCAGGCCTGAATGTAAATCGCATTTTAAGCCTGAAAAAACAAGCCATGAACATGGATGGCAAGGATCATTCAAAACATGGTATGGATAAAGATAAAAAAGAGCGATCAGACCACGAGAAGAAAGGGGAAGATCATTCCGGCCATGATATGGACAACATGAAGGAAGTGAAAAAGGATGGAATGAAAATGATGCACCATAAACCAGAAGTTAAACCAACATGGGCAGATCCCCATCCAACAAAACCTCTTGTTTATGTAGCCGGCAATGGATCGAATGAAATCATAGAAATAGATACTGAAAAGTGGGAAATCACCCGCCGCTTTAAAGCCGGCAAAGCTCCTTATAATTTAGAAGTATCGCACGATGGCAAACTTTTAGTTGCAAGTTATAAAGGCGAGGCTGCCTCTGGAATTTTTGACCTTAAATCAGGTAAAGAAATTGCTAAGATTGAAAACAGCCGAAGAATTACGCATGGCGTTGCTATTTCAAAAGACAACCGCTACGCTTTTCTATCTGTAGAAGGCATTGGCGGTGAACCAGGTTCGGTTGACGTTATTGACTTAAAGACAAAAAAACGAGTCGCTGTTATAGAAACAGGAAAACAAGCGGGCGGCATTGTTTTCTGGAAACAAACAGCACCATAGAATAAGCTAAACAACTTATTAAAGTTCTTTCATCTAAACGGAAGAGCTTTTTTATTTCCAGCAATAAATGAGCAGAGACTTTGTGTCCGGCGTTATCTCTCTTGCTTCCATAACTCAGCTGAATCTATTTTTATAAAATCCGGATCAGATGGATTATAATATTTAGTCTTGGCTAAAAATTTATTAAGTTTGTTTAAAAAAGAATATGGAATTTTTGCCCGACTTTTTCTACGAACTTAATCCAATAATCCAAGCCCTTTTAGGAGGGCTTTTTACCTGGGCAGTAACCGCGCTTGGTGCTTCGCTGGTTTTCTTTACAAAAAAAGTAAATTATACTTTACTGGATAGTATGATGGGCTTTGCAGCTGGCGTAATGATAGCAGCAAGCGTTTGGTCTTTGATTATTCCCTCTATTGATATGGCTGAAGCACAGGGATCGATCCCCTGGTTACCTGCTGTAATCGGCTTTTTGGGCGGAGGTATTTTTCTTCGAATCTGTGATCAATACTTACCTCATTTACACTTAGGAATGGAAACATCTGAAGCTGAGGGCGTACCAACAAGCTGGAGACGATCTACCCTTCTGGTTCTTGCAATAACACTGCATAACATACCTGAAGGCTTAGCCGTAGGTGTTTTATTTGGAGCGGCGGCTTCCGGAGTTGACCCTACAGGAACAGCATCTGTTGCTGCAGCTATTGCGTTAGCTCTAGGAATTGGAATTCAAAACTTCCCGGAAGGAATGGCTGTTTCAATGCCTTTACGCCGTGAAGGAGTTAGTGTAAAGAAGAGTTTTTGGTATGGTCAGATTTCAGGAGTTGTGGAACCAATATCTGCAGTTATTGGAGCTGCTGCTGTAATTTTTATTGCTCCAATTTTGCCATACGCATTGGCCTTTGCAGCCGGGGCAATGATCTACGTGGTTGTTGAAGAATTAATACCCGAAAGCCAACATCATGGAAACACCGATATTGCTACTTTAGGCACTATGGTTGGTTTCTGTGTTATGATGGTACTTGATGTATCTCTTGGATAAAGGCGCATAGTGTAATAGATGTCAGATAATTCATTGATTGTTTTTGTCATTTCTGTGATAAGCCCGCCTATCATAGCATCTGCCTGTATTCTAAAAACCCGTCATAGCTCAAATAAAGAAAAGAAATGTTCTTAGTTTAATAAGCTAAGCTCTTCTAACAACGTGCGGGAGTAATCACGAATTTCATCCCGTACTTTTTTGAAAACAGCCAGTTTTTCCTCTTCCGAACCCTCAGCTTTTGCAGGATCAGTAAAATTGTGATGCTCTTTTCTTGCAGTGGTAGGAAATACAGGACAACGTTCTTTTGCATGATCACATACTGTCACAACCAAATCAAAATTTATAGTGAGGTATTCATTGATGTTATTTGAAGTATGGTTTGAAATATCAACTCCAGCTTGCCTCATTACCTTAATTGCAGTTTCATTAACCCCATGTGTTTCCACACCTGCGCTATAAACTTCAACTTTTTCTTTTCCAAAATAACGCAGCCAGCCTTCCATCATTTGGCTTCTGCAACTGTTGCCTGTACACAGAACTAAGATTTTTCTCATTTCTCCAATCCGGTTAAAAATTTCTGCCATATTATACGCAAATAACTCCATTGCTATGTTATCAAACAAAAATATTACCCACAGAAAACAATATGGTTTCTATGATATTTGGAAAGGCTGGCCAATGCTTAGTACCATGCAAACTGCACTATCCGGGCATATATCCTGAAATTGCGGAAGTTTATGAATGGCTGTTGGAGCCTCCGTTTTTAAAATTGAAACAAATCCAAGCTTCTTGAAAAATTCTTCGGCATCGGTTGTTAATAAATAGATCTTTTTGATTTCTCTTTTTTGAGCAATTTCAAGAACATTCCTGGTAACTTTCTCTCCTACACCTTTCCCGCGATGCTCTTCGCGAACAGCCAAAGATCTAAGCAGCCCATATTCACCGTAAATTTCGATGGCACCGCATGCGATCAGTACATCGTTCAAATATTCGGTCTCAAAATGGATATTCTTCCAGTCTATGTCTGAAGTTGGCAGTCCTGCATTCGCCAACAGCAAAATGATATCGTCCTTATAAGCTTTGAAGTCATTATCCATCATCACGAGGAATTTGAGTGTTTCCTGTAAGCATCCATTTTCTTATTCGGGAAGTGTCAGATTTTTCAAGATCGGTAATGTTAAGTGCTATCCCTTTAGCCCCCGAAGCAGCCGTAACGGTAAGGCTGGCTAGTTGCTTGCGCTCCTGAAATGGATTTGTTCTTTCATCAATAACCTGCACCCTTTTGCGTTTTATAAAAGCAGTTTTTCTGTTCAGATTTCTAAAGCGCAAAGCCATCATTTCGGGATCAATATACAAACCTGCATCTTTGAATCTGAAAAGTCCAATAACTGTAGCAGGTATAACTAAAAAAGCTAACAACCATCCCCATTCCCAAAAATACCACGCTAATGGAGTAGCGATTATCAACAGATAATTAGGGCGCCTCAAATATCGAAAAAAAGACCTTTCTGGTGGTTTTACATCCAATTCAGGAATATGAAAATCAGTTAAAAACCGATCAAAAAACAATTTCAGTCTTTTTTTGGCGATAAATGGAACCAATACTATGGAACGTTCTTTTTGATTTAGTTCAAAACCTGCGCTTTCTACATAAAGCATTCCATGCCCCAGGGGCTGCCGCAAAATTCCTTCTACAAAACGAATGGCCTGTATTCTATTGAAAGGAATGGTTATGTGTTTTTTTTCTATAAGCCCCGACCGGATAAGGAGCTCTTTTTCTGTTTTTTTTAGGCTGAAGTCAGAGTAACTGAAAATCACTCCTAGAAAAGAAAATGCCCATGATACTACCAAAATTATTATTACTACCGTAATGATAAAGGTTACATCATTTAACCCCGGTAATGCTTCTTTCGCATACTCGATACTTTCCTCATTTATCACGGAGTCTAGCTGCCCGGACAACGCACCTAGTATAGAAGCGATCAACCCAAAGTTGCCCGAAGTGAATGCTGCAATTACCAGTTCTTTTGTGCTGATATTCCACTCATCTAAAAACTCACTTTCAGCCGTTTCTTCCACATCTTCAATCAACGCAGATTTGGCTTTATTTGATCTTAGATTTTTTTTGAGCTCTTCTGCTTCTTCAAAAGTAATGGCATTGATAGTTGCACTTTCAGTTCCTCCACCGGCTGTTTTTACCTCTACCTTCACCAATCCAAAAACCCGTTGAACCAACCCCTCCGTAATATCAATAACCTGAATACGATCCTTACTCATAAAAATATTCTTGCGGACGAAGACTCCTTTTTTAATCTGCAGCTCTTCTTCAATTACCCGGTATTGGAACCTGAACCAGCCTAAAATTCCACCTAAAAGAGCCAGCATTATCGTTCCAATAAGAATATATAGCAAATAGCCTTCACCGGGCTCCTGCGTACCAACAAATACCACTATTAAAAATGTGATGAAATTTTGACGAAGGATCATGAATAACCGGTCAACTGCAGCTGCCCAGTGCTGCCTTCTGAATTCAGACATCCTCTTTGACCTGCCGTACAAGTTGAGAGATTTTGTTCCTGACATCAGCAGCCATTTCATCATCAAGTGCAGGGATCTCATGCGTTGTTGCCGCAGTGGATACTTTCACGGAAGATAATGAGTACTTTCGGTAGATAGGGCCCTGGCTCGTATCAACATGTTGAATTCTGTTTATTGGAACAACCGTTCTGGTTTTAAAAATGAACCCGCGATACAAATCTATAGCATCCTCATTTACCTCGTATCGCCACCGCTGCCATCTGATTTTTGGGTAAACAAACCCGGTAAGCAGGTATACAGTTAGTGCTGGTACTATGAACAGTAAGAATATCGCTGTATTGAATGAGCCTTGGTTAAGAGTAACCAAAATGTACACCCCAGCTGGTGCAAACCAAAAGAGCCCGAATATAAACGCGTTGAGCCGCCATGCCTTAATTGCTTTTTTGTCGATTCTGTTTACAGGAATATGATTCATTATTAATCAGGAATTACTTCAATTACCGAAGTTTCGTTCTCCTTTACTGTGAACATAAGAACTAATCCGATGAGCAACATGACAAGAATTGCAGACATACCCAGCCTTTGGCTCCCAAACTGAAGTGTTAAAAAACCTACAAGAAATGGCCCGATAAACGATGTTACCTTTCCCGAAAGAGCAAGCAACCCAAACATTTGGTTGGTTAGCTCAGGGGGTGAAAGCCGAGCCATAAACGATCTGGACGCAGCCTGAATAGGCCCCACAAAAATACCCAGAATTAATCCCCAAATAATGAACCAGGTTGTACTTTTCACAATAATTAAAGCAATGAGCGGAATAACCAAACCAACGATGGAGGCATTAATAGTAAACTTGCTTCCCGATTTATCATCCAACCAGGCAAAACCAAAAGCTCCAAGCCCGGCAGTTACATTTAACCCAATCCCGAACATCAAAATCTGCTCTTCATTCATATCAAAAGTACCCGCAGCATAAACACCACCTAATGCAAAAATGGTTACTATACCATCATTGTAAAACATTCTGGCGATTAAAAAGCGGACTATATTCTTAAACTTCTTTACTTCTTTTAGAGACTCTTTAATCTGAACAAAACCATGATGAATTGCTTCCTTTATTTTCTTTTGTTTAGATGGATTATCCGGCGTTTTAAAGAACAAGGGCAGGCTAAATAGTGCGTACCAAATTGCGGTTAGTATAAATGTTGCCCTTACTGGTTCTGAAGTTTCTTTATCCAATCCCAGCCAAAGTCCATCCGTCTGAATGAAAGCAAACAGAGCTACCAACAAACAGGCCAAACCTCCTGCATAACCTAATCCCCATCCCCAGCCGCTCCAACGGCCAAGTTTTTCCGGTGGAACTAAATCAGGAAGCATCGCACTATAAAAAATAAAGGCAAACTCGGCCCCGATCGTTGCCAAAAATCCCATTGTTAAAGCCAGCCAAAGTGAATCTGTACCCGGCTCGGCAAACCATAGCAATGCACATGCAATAATGCATAAAATAGTAAATGCAGCGATCCAGGGTTTTCTCCTCCCCGCTTGATCGGCAATGGCTCCGAATATGGGTGCGCCTATTGCAATTATAATTCCTGCCACACTGATCATGTTTCCCCATTGAGCTGTTCCAACCTCTACATTTTCAGCGATGGTTTTTGTGAAGTAGGCAGCAAAAATAAAAGTTTGGATTATTACGAAATATGAACTGTTAGCCCAATCATATAATGCCCATGCAAAAAGCCCCTTAGTACCCGGTTTTTCTATCATCGAAAAGATTTAATTCGTCCGAATATCTCTTAACTATTTGGAAAAGTAAAATGAGAATTTAATTAAACACATACACTAAAACCGGTTAAATCGACGCTGGTTGCCCTCGATAACACTTTTTCTATTTAATCCCATCTAAACTAAATAATTTACTCGCAGTTAAACTTGTTTTATTAACTAATTCGTTGACTTCCATTTTAAAAATATCAGCAAGCTTCTCTGCAATATACTTTATGAAAGAAGGTTCGTTTCTCTTTCCGCGCATTGGGCTTGGCGCAAGATAAGGTGCATCTGTTTCTAAAACCATTTTATCCAGGGGTAGCTGAGCTACCGTTTTATCCACTCCTCCATTCTTGAAAGTAACCACTCCACCAATTCCTAGATGTAAACCCATATCTATAGCTCGTTTCCCTTCTTCAACTGTTCCATTAAAACAATGCCATATTCCTTTTAATCTTCCATCCTGCTCTGTTTCAATCAAATCCAGAAGCTCATCTGTACTTTCCCTGTTGTGAAGCACAATCGGCTTTCCGGTTTGCTTAGCAATGCAACAATGTATCTTCAGGCTTATTTTTTGATCGTTTACGAAATCTGTGCTCCAATAATAATCCAATCCTGTTTCTCCAACCCCAATAACTTCTTCCTTCTCACAAAGCTCTAACAATAACTCTTCAAAGTTCTCTGCAACTTCTTTTACATCACAAGGGTGGATTCCAGCCATTTTATAAAAAGTGATTGAATCATGAGTCAGCTGATCCATCTGTTTCAGAGATCCAATATCTATTGCTGGCATCAAAATAGACTTTACTCCTGCAGCAACAGCACGCTGCATTATTTCTTCTCTGTCTTTATCAAAATCGGACAGATAAATATGAGAATGGGTATCAATCATAATTGCTAAGAAACTACAGCTATTCTGAGTTTGGTTCCAAAAGCTATTTCGTTTATTCTTGAAGATCTTTATTCACAAAAATGAAACACCGGTATCAATTAGAACTATGAGCTTTAACTCCGCTGCTGAAAAAAATCCCTGGTCGTGGATACCTACTTTGTATTTCACACAAGGCCTCCCCTACGTAATGGTTGTAACCGTTTCCGTAATCATGTATAAGGATCTTGGAATTAACAATACTGAAATTGCTCTTTACACCAGCTTGTTATCTCTGCCATGGGCATTAAAGCCGCTATGGAGCCCTTTTATCGACATTTTTAAAACCAAACGTTGGTGGACATATATTATGCAGGGGGTAATTGGTGTATCGTTTGCCGGAGCAGCCATTACCTTAGCTACTCCTTTTTTCTTTCAGACGTCACTTTTTTTTCTTTTTGTGATCGCTTTTTGTTCTTCTACACACGATATAGCTGCAGATGGTTTTTATATGCTGGCATTGAATGAGGAAAAGCAATCTTTCTTTGTTGGAATCCGCTCTACTTTTTTCCGGGCAGCTATGATCAGCGGGGAAGGATTATTTGTTGTACTTGCGGGAATTATCGCTACATCATCAGGTAGCGTATCCTTTTCATGGATTTCTGTACTGGGGATTGTAGCTCTGTTAATGTTTGCGATGTCGGCTTTTCATGGGCTTATGCTTCCAAAGCCGGATGGCGACTTCCCAATTAGAAATGAAAGTGAACACCCTCTTAAAGCAGTATGGGAAACTATTGTTGAATTTTTTAGAAAAGACCAGATTATTATTGCTGTGCTTTTCATTTTACTATACCGATTTGGAGAAGGCCAGCTGGTAAAACTAGCCGCTCCATTTTTACTTGATGGCAAGGAAATTGGCGGCCTGGGACTTTCAGTAACAGATGTGGGAGTTATAAACGGAACTTTTGGATTAATTGCTTTAACCCTCGGTGGAATTTTAGGCGGAATTGTCATCTCCCGACATGGGCTAAAAAAATGGCTTTGGCCAATGATTGTTAGTATGAACCTACCTAATGCCGCTTATTGGATATTAGCACATTACCAGCCGGATTCTTACACATTAATAAGCTCGTTGGTAGCTCTCGAAAAGTTCGGTTACGGATTCGGATTTGCTGGTTTTCTGATGTATCTGATTTATATTGCACGAGGAAACCACAAAACAGCGCATTATGCGTTTGGTACTGCTTTAATGGCTTTTGGATTGACCATTCCGGGCTCAATTAGTGGTTTTATACAAGAAGCTGTTGGGTATGAACAGTTTTTCATCTGGGTGCTGCTGTCAACCATTCCAATTCTATTGGTAACTCCTTTTGTAAAGATTGAAGATAACTTTGGGAAAAAGTGAATTGCTTCTAACACTGTCCCATCCGTCTTGCTAATCGTTTTCTAGCACCGTGCTTTCCAAGTAGAATTCCTCTAACCCTTCAACAATTTGAATGGCCATTTTTTCCTGAAATTCAGGATTAGTGAGAAGAATTTCTTCTTCCGGGTTAGATAAAAAGGCGGTTTCAATCAATACATTTGGAAATTCAGTAGGAGCATTTAATGTAAAATTAAAATTTCCCGTTAAGCCATAATCTTTCAAACCAAGGTTAGTCATTCGCTTATACATGATCTCTGCCAAAGGCTTAAACGCTATATGTTTATAAAAAGCCCCTGTTCCACCAGCTCTTAACGGATCAGTTCCATAGCCAATTGAATTTGCATGAATACTTACTAATAAATCAGCTTGATTCTCCAGAATAATATCTTTTCGTTCAGTCATAAACACATAGCTATCGTCTGAACGTGTCATAATTACTTTGGCACCGGCTTCTTCAAGCTTTGTTTTCAGAATTTCAGAAATTTCCAGTGTTACTTCTTTTTCCTGATTTCCTGCTGCTCCTAACGATCCATTGTTATCTCCTCCATGCCCTGCATCAACGGCAATAACTCTATCTTTTAAAGGCTGTAATGAATCTTTAATTACCGGCGTATGTTTTACTTCCACATTAAGGGTAGATCCCCATCCATAACCGACTGAATACCCCCAGTTCTGATCGCCTTCGAGCTCAATAATCAGCCGAAAGCGTTCATTTTCTTCTTGTCGCCAATCCACACTTTTTATTCCATGAGAAGTGAGGTGTTTTATCTTCCAGTTTGTATTTGAAGTGGCACCAAAAACATCCACGACAATTTTATTGGGATTAAGCTCTTGATAGGTAATGTATGGCAGTTTTTCTGACAAGGTGAGCCGAATGAGACTTGTTTTTGAGCTACCTGATATTCTAATGTTACCAGTTAAGGATGAAACCGGTTTAATATTTTTATCCATTAACTCAACAAAACCAGTCGGTATCCAGGCATCAAGGGTTTCTGACAATCTTACTTTATAGAAATCGTTTTGCTTCCCAACAATATTCAGCTTTACTCCCTTTTGGATGTTTCCATACCTTGCGCCGCCAAGCCGGTCGGTACCTAGCCCAACATTGAGATAAGCATTTTCAGCTATTACCTCTCCCACTATCGGTTTCTTCAAAAAACTTACTTTGGCTGTGGTTTCTCTTTTATGATATCCAAACATGCCTTTCCTGACCTTAAAGGTGATTTTACGATCCCTTACTTCATCTCCATTTTTTACTACGTATATACCACGATAAATTCCTTCTTTATCATCAACAAGTTCTGCAGGGACCTCCTCCATTGGGATGTTTCCCGTAAAACCATTGATATTGAAATAAGCGTTCTCGCCGGGTTTCCCTTGGAATTGAACCATCAGTATTTCTCCATTTCCCAGCCAAACATCGCCTTCCGGAAGTACCATTAAGTCGCTGATTACATTTTTATCAAGGTTAGGCATATTGGGCTTAGGGCGGATCAAATACATGGTATGAGAAAGCTCTTTGTTACCCAAAGCCACTTTAAAGCTAATAGCAGTAGTATCTTCTTCGTGATTAATTAACGCTACAAATGCCCCGCTTGAATAAACCTTTACTTCTTCGCCATTTATAAATGCTTTTGCCTGCGGATGTGTGTTTGCTGCAACCCGGTATTTTGAAAAGGAATAAACGACGGTGTCCTGCTCAGGAATTATAATATTCAAATAGAGTGAGTCTGATTGTTGAGCACTTACTTTTATTGCTGAACATAAGCAGACAATAAATAACAGCCTGATTTTCATTTTATTTATACAGATGATATTTCTGTGATTTTACCCTGAAAGAATCTACATCTTTATTGAAATAATCCAAGACATCCGAAACTTTATAAGATTTTTTGAAACGTATTCTTATTTGGTTAGAACCTAATACTTTATCGAACATTGTCCAACGATTTTTCCCTTCTTCAAGAATATCCCTTTCCGGATACATGTTCTTAAGCACCTCCATCGCATAAAACTGTAAGCTCATAAGATGCACCTGGCTGTAATCTGTAAAGTGAATTTGAACACCCCGCAGCGTTTTGCCTTTATCTTTTCCATAATAAGGTTTGTACACAGTTGGACGAAACCCGACACCGGAGATGTTTAATGTATTCATTTCTTCTGCAAATGCTTTTTCTTCTATCCATTCGGCACCATACAGCTGAAAAGGCAGTGTATAGCCAACACCTTCAGATATAACCCCCAACTCTCCCATTATTCCCGTGGCAACATAATAATAAGGTGAATCTGAATGAGGAATGTGAGGAGATGTTGGCACCCATGGTAAACCGGTTTGTGCAAAAGTCATTGACCGGCTCCAGTTTTCCATTTCAATAACAGTCAGCTCTGCTTTCTTGTCATCTTCAAGCCATCCTTCTTCGTTAATCATAGACGCAATCTCGCCAGGGGTAAGCCCATATACATATGGAACAGGATATTGACTTACAAAAGAAAAATATCCCTCTTCCACTATATTTCCTTCAATTCTGTTACCCCCTAAAGGATTAGGCCGATCTAATACTACAAACTCGATATCATTTTCTGCAGCTGCTTCCATTGCCAGGCCCATTGTGCTTATATACGTATAAGACCTGACTCCTATGTCCTGAATATCATACATCAAAACATCAATTCCTTCCAGCATTTTTGATGTCGGCTTTCTTGTGCTTCCATACAATGAAAATACAGGCAATCCGGTTACTTCATCCGTATAGTCAGCAATCTTATCTCCGGCAGAAACCTCCCCCCGCACGCCATGTTCAGGGCCATATAAAGCAACTAATTCAATGTTTTTCGCTTCATACAAAATATCGATGGTTGATTTCAGTTTTGAATTAATGCCAGTAGCATTGGTAATTAACCCGATCCTTTTTCCTTCAAGCTCTTTAAAGTTATTTTGAGCCAACACCTCAATTCCGGTTTTAACTTTTGCTCTTTTTGTCTGATTTTGAGCACAAGCAGAATTAATGCAAAGCACCGTCAATACTAAAAAGAAAGGAGTTTTATATGTTTTCATATGTAGTTTTAAAGAAATCCGTAAATCTTCCGAAAATTATTACTTCCATACTTACACTTTTGTAACGAATCATTAAAAGAATTTCGAACAACTAATGCCAACTTCTACTCCTAAAATCAGCGAGCTTACACTAAGAGAAAAAATAGCTCAGTTATTTGTCATGGGCTTTCGGGGCGGCAAATGCAAAGCGGGTTCCGAAATACACAACATGATTACCGAAGACAAACCTGGAGGAGTGATTTTATTCGACAAAGATATGGTAAGTAATAAGCCAGTTAAGAATATAGAATCTCCCAAACAAGTTCGCGAGTTGACCAATCAACTTCAACAGGCTTCCAAAATTCCACTTTTTATTGGTATAGACCAGGAAGGTGGGGTCATCAATCGTTTAAAGCCGGAATATGGTTTTCCAAAAACCAGATCTCACCTACACTTGAGCCAAATTGACAATGTACCGGCTACCCAAGAAGAAGGAGAACTTATTTCCAGAACGCTGGCTGAATCGGGTATAAATCTAAACTTTGCACCTTGTTTGGATCTTTCTTTGAACCCGGAAAGCTCCATTATCTCGAAAAAAGAACGAAGTTTTGGCTATACGCCAGAAAAAGTCATCAAACACGCAAAAGCTTATATAGAAGGACATCAAGTAAATGAGATTCTTACCTGTTGCAAGCATTTTCCCGGGCATGGAAGTGCAGCAGGTGATACTCACTCCGGTTTTGTGGATGTCTCAAAATCATGGATTGATGAAGAAATAGAACCCTATAAGTACCTCATAAAAAATAACCTTTGCCCTATAATTATGACGTCCCACATTTTTAATAAGAATTTTGATAAACAATACCCTGCCACACTTTCAAAAAAGGTCATAACTAATTTACTTCGCGATGATCTAGGCTTCAATGGCCTCGTTGTTACAGATGATATGCAAATGAGGGCAATTTCGGATTATTATGGATTGAAACAATCACTAATGCTCGGTATTAACGCGGGGATAGATCTGTTTTGTTTTGGAAACAACCTGCTGGAAGAAACAGTGGAACTTAGCAAAGCTATAACTGCGGTTGAAGAACTTATTGAAAATGGTGATGTAAGTAATGAACGCATTGATGAATCTGTTCAACGAATTCTAGCCACCAAAAAAACCTGGCTGGCTTAGCTTACACTCTTGAATAAAATTCAGCCAGTTCTTCGATTGGTTGTTGAATTATTTTATGCAAATTTATTGATCTCTCATCCAAAACTTCTCTTAATATGCTTTGGTAATTAAATGCAATTGAGCCTGCAAAGCCAACAGGTAATGTTTTACTTTCTTTAAAGTATGCAAGCTGTTTATCAACAAAAACTTCGAATCCTTTTTTGAACAACTTTTCTACGTAAGGATGATCTTTATATACCTGTAATCCTTTTAAAAGAGAACTTATAAATTGATTTGGTTTCGATTCTTTATACACCCTGTCTAGTATATTCTGCAATGTTAAATCGTACTCTTCCCTCAAAACTTTCTGGATTTCTTTGGGCATTTTCTGGTAGTAGTAATCATTCAGAAGCTGCTTCCCGAAATAACTACCACTTCCTTCATCACCTAATACAAAACCCAACGAGGGGCTCGTTTTTATAATTTCTACCCCATCAAACAGGCCAGCATTAGATCCGGTTCCTAAAATGCATACAATACCTTTTTCTTTGCCAAAACATGCAATCGCCGCACCTTTCAAATCAGTGTCGATGATTATTTTATCAAATTTAAAACTCTTAGAAAGTACCGACTTTAAAACCAATTTCTGAGAATCATTCCTAACACCTGCACCATAAAAATATAATGCATCAATCCGGATATTTTTGAGATGTTCGCTTAACTCATTAATCTCATGAACCAATGCTACTTCATCCTGGAAGTACGGATTTAATCCATTTGTTGAAAAGTACGTTTTGTTTCCATTTCCATGAAACAATATCCAATCTGTTTTTGATGAACCACTATCTGCTACAAGTATATTCATTGAAATTAGTTTAGCACACCTGCCACTTTATAGCCATTTAAAAAATCTACAGCACTCATTCGTTTTTTCCCGGATAGTTGAAGCTCCAGGATTTCGACAGTCCCTTCCCGGCAGCCTATTAAGAGCTTGCCATCTTTTTCAAAAAAATCACCTGGATCAGCATTTACAAAAGGCCCCAGCACTGACTTATAAAACTTGATCTTTTCATCATTCAACATAGCCCACGCTGCCGGAAAAGGGCTTAAACCGCGAATTTGATTGTGTACTTCTTTGGCTTCTTTGTGAAAGTTCAGTTTGGTATTTTCGTTAAATAATTTTGGAGCAGATGTAGCCTTTAAATCATCCTGAGCTTTCAATTCGTAGCTTTGCTGTTCAATCTGATTTATTGCTTCCAGCAAAGCTTCGCTGCCTTCAATCATTAATCGATTATAGACATCGCCTGTGGTTTCATTGTCTGAAATAGGCATCTTTTTTTGAAGGATTATATTGCCTGTATCTACTTTCTCATTTAGGAAAAATACAGTACAACCTGTTTCTTCTTCCCCATTAATTACCGCCCAATGAATAGGAGCTGCTCCACGGTATTTTGGAAGTAGTGAAGCATGAAGATTAACAGAACCGATTTTTGGAATTTCAAGAATGGATTTGGGCAATACACGAAATGCTACTACTACGAATAGGTCCACGTCTTCTGCTTTGAGTTTTTCTTCAAACTCCGGTGAGCCAAGATTTTCAACTTCGATTACTTCAAGACCTAACTCCAGAGCTTTTGCCTTAACAGGGGTTGGAGTAGTTTCTTTACCCCTTCCCCTTCTTTTGTCCACGCTACTTACAACCGCTTTAATGGAATGATGTGAATTTTGAATAGCTTGCAAACTGGGGATAGCAAAATCGGGCGAACCCATAAACACAATGTTCATAGCATTAATCTCTTGGCACTAATGGATAGTCGACCTCTTTTTTGCCTGAGTCTATCTCGGCAAGATCTCCCTTTATCATACGCTTGCGGAACGGGCTTAAATAATCGATAAAAAGCCGGCCGTGAAGATGATCGTATTCATGCTGAATTATTCGGGCCAGCCAACCGGAATATTCTTTCTCCTCGTCTAAGAAGCCTTTATTTTTGTATTTAATTACAATTGTTTCGGGGCGATCTACTTTTTCCCGAATCCCGGGAATGCTCAAACACCCCTCATCCATAAAAATATCGTCGCCTTTCGTTTCCACAATCTCCGGGTTGATAAAAACCATTAATCCGGGCTTTTCATCTTCTTCATTCAAAACCGGATCACCATCCATTACAAATAATCGTAAAGATTTTCCTATTTGCGGGGCTGCGAGCCCAACTCCATCAGAGTTATACATCGTTTCTACCATATCTTGGATCAATTGATGGGTAGAATCATCAAACTGTATAATTTCTTTTGTCTCTTTTCGCAGAACCGGATCGTTATAGGTTACGATTGGTAAAATTGGCATAAGTATGTTTATTGTATCGAGTCTAAATAACTCTGTAAGATAAGGGCTGCCGCAATTCTATCCACCCGTTCTTTTTCTCTTCGCTTTTTTTTAGGAACACCAATTTCGAGCATCAAATTTTTTGCTTTATTTGATGTATATCTCTCATCGACCTTGTATATAGGAACGCCTTTAAATTTCTTCTCTAGTTGATTTATAAACTGTTGTACCATTGCAACAGCATCGCCTTCTTCTCCTGCAAGAGTTAGCGGCCATCCTACTATAAAACCTTCTATAGGAGACTCTTTCATAATCAGAGATATTTGTTCAAATATCTCATCTGGTGAAAAAGTCCCCACTGGCGAGGCAATAGTTTGTAGAAGATCGGTACGAGCAAGGCCAATACGTTTTTTGCCTACATCTATACCGATTAAGCGTGCATATTCCTGCACAGTTTATTTTTTCTTTACGTCTTCTAAGGGTTGACGTAAGAATTTTTTAAGCAATTTGCTTGGCTTAAAGTGTGTCTTACGGTGTGCCGGTACGTAAATCACCTCGTTTGTTTTTGGATTTCTGGCCTTTGGTTTAGCTTTTGTCTCTTTAACTTCTAGCACTCCAAAATCGCGAATTTCGATTCTACATTCTGTATCTGCTGATAGCATTATTTCTCTTAGTGCAACAATAACTGCATCAACCCATGGCTCAGCATGTATCATTGCCTCGCCTTGCGCTTCGGCTACACGGCGTACTACATCTCGTTTAGTATATGTCATCATAATTATAGTAATTTAATTAAGTGAGTTTTACTCACGTCCTTCCTGTTATTTATACTTAAAATAGAAACCTAACTATTTTTATCTATTGCAGGGAATATACTTACTCGTTTGCTTTCTCAAAAATTAATAATGTTAAAGTTATTCATACCTTATAACATTCTTTACTCCATCAACCCGTTCTAATCGTTTCATAATCTTATTTAAATGAGGTAATCCATCCACATAGACCGATATAATGCCCTCAAACATCCCGCTATCGCTGCCTACATTTATGCTTTTCATATTTGTGGAAAGAGATTTAGACAACACATCTGTTATATCATTAATCATTCCCACTCTGTCTTCACCAATTACTTTAACAGCTCCCAGAAACTTTGTTTCTATATTTTTAGCCCAATCAACATCGACAATACGCTCACCTTCTGTTTTAATAAGATGTAATGCATTATTACACATTGAGCGATGAATTTTTATATCGCCTATTCGGCTTATGAATCCAATCACATCATCTCCTGGAATAGGGCTGCAGCAATTAGCATAAGAATATTTAACGTTACTTAATTCTCCATTTATAATAAGAGATTTACCATCTCCAAAAGCCCGTGCCTGACTTATGTATTTTTCCTGGATCTCTTCTTCAGTTGCTTTTTCTGATTCTTGAATTTCTTTTTCAATCCTTCCGGTACTCTTATATTTCTTTACTTCACTAAAAAGCTTGTTTACATCAAACGACCCAATACCAATTGCATAAAACAAATCCTGAGTAGTATTAAAGTCATATTTTTTTGCAAAACGGGTCAATTCCTGATCTGAAATTTCGATTTTTCCTCTTTCTGCCCTTTTTAACCATGTTTCTCTCCCACCTTCAGCAACACTTCGTTGTTTCTGCTTTATGAACTGCCGAATTCTTGATTTAGCCTTGTGTGTAACCACATCATCTATCCAGGAGACATTGAGATTTATTTTATTTCCGGTAATAATTTCAACCTGATCCCCATTCGACAATTTCTGCCGAAGCGGAGCCATCTTTCCATTTACTTTTGCCGCCATAGCCCGCTCTCCCACTTCACTGTGGATATCAAAAGCAAAATCTATTGCGGTGGCTCCATTTGGTAGTGTAATTAGCTCTCCTCTTGGAGTAAATACATATAACTCTTCCTGGTAAAGGTTAAGTTGAAAGTCCTTAACAAAATCTGTTGCCGCTTCGGGGCGGGGATTATCAAGCACATCACGTACCCAATTCACAAATTTATCGAGGCTTTCAGACCCTTCCTGAGCTCCTTCTTTATATTTCCAATGAGCGGCAAGTCCTTTTTCTGCGATATCATCCATTTTACGGGTACGAATTTGAACCTCAACTTTTTTGCCTTTGTTTGTGATTACAGTAGTATGCAAAGACTGGTACCCATTTGCTTTGGGAACAGAAATAAAATCTCTGAATCGTTCAGGAATTGGTGTATACCAGTCAGTAAAAATTGAATATACCCGCCAACAATCCTCTTTTTTATGGGGTTCTCCCAGAATCACCCGAATTGCAAATAAATCATAGATCTCTTCAAAAGGCTTTTGCTGCCGCTGCATTTTTTTATAGATCGAATAAATATGTTTTGGCCTGCCTTTAATCTCAAAATCGAATTTTAAGTTTTTCAGCTCTTTCCTGACCGGATTCATAAATTGCTTTACAAATCTTTCCCGGGATTCTTTTTTCTCTTTCAGTTTTCTGGCTACAAATTTGAATGAAGTGGGATCCAATGTTTTGAAACAAAGATCTTCGAGCTCGTTTTTAATGCGGAACAGTCCAAAACGATGCGCAAGCGGCGCATATAACTCCATTGTTTCGTTGGCTATCTTTAATTGTTTTTCTCTTCTTAAATGATGGATAGTCCGCATATTATGAAGGCGGTCAGCAAACTTTATCAAAACAACCCGAATATCTTCTGCCATCGATAGCAGTAATTTCATGAAAGCTTCGGCCTGTTTACTATCCCGGCTTTTGAAAACACCTTTAATTTTGGTTACGCCATCAATGATTTGCGCTACTTCTTCTCCAAACCAATACTTAATATCATCCAAAGTTACCGGGGTATCTTCAACAGTATCGTGCAAAAGTGCAGCTATCACAGATACATCATCAATATTGATCTCTTTTGCAACAATCTTAGCTACTTCAACCGGATGGTAGTAATAAGGCTCGCCTGAAGCTCGAACCATACCATTGTGGGATATATAGCACAACTTGAAAGCTTTGGTAATCTGTACTTCATCAATTTCGCCAATATATTCACGACAGATCGAGAGCAGTTGTTTTAAGTCCTGCCGTTGAGCACGCTTCAGTTTAAACTCATCAAGCTCTGCACGTTCTATTACTTTTGTATTTCCCATTTGCCTGAACGAATGTCCTTTTCTTTGACCTGAAATGAATTGTTAACGTATAAAAAAAGCGGTTATGCTGTAAACACAACCGCTATACGTAGTTAACTAAATTTAGAAACTAAGCACAACCCCAAAAATGATTCTGCCGGTTTTATCTTCAATATCCGGAACCTGCAAATCTCTTGCTGAAAAACGATATTCTACAAATGGTTTTACCAGAGGGATAACTGTTACTTTTGCTCCGGCAAATGTATTCCAGTAAATGTTCGATTCATTCTCATTATCCGGGTTTTGCCCAGGTGGCGGTGTATTCGAAAAATCCTCAGCAGTTAACTCAAGCGTTTCAGAGCCTAAGCCTGCGCCAACATAAGGTTCCAATAACCCTAGTTTTACACCTGCTACAACAGCCAGACCAAAATCATAATTCTGGATATTCTTGTCATAACTAAATGTTGTTTCATCCACCATATTGGTTTCACTGAAATAGCTGAAATGGGCTCGCAACCCTAAGCTTACCAACGGTATCTGGTTTAAAAATCCGGATTGTATCCGAACCCCAAACCCATTTTTCGGTTCTTCATCCCTAAGTTCATATGAAGCTCCAATTTCAAGTTGTGCGAACGTTGAGCCAGAAATCATCAATAATGCGATTGTAAAAGTGATTTTTCTAAACATAGTACTGGGTTAATTTTGTTTATTTAAAGTTACAAAACCAGTTACAGTAAGCAAGCTGAAATTTATTTAAATCAGCATTGAAGTAGTATCGTAATAAGTTGTATATTTTGCGCCCTCCACATGCCCGAGTGGTGGAATTGGTAGACACGTTGGACTTAAAATCCAATGGGAATTTAATCTCCCGTGCCGGTTCGAGTCCGGCCTCGGGTACAACGCTCTGTAATTTTTTATTGCAGAGCGTTTTGTATTTAGAGAAAGTATGAAGCTTCAATTACTTTTTATAAACATTCCGCTTTTCTCGTAGTTTTGCCCGCTCGACCAAACAGGCCTCCACCATAATTCCGAAGGTTTGGTATTTTCCGGCCGGTCATGATCCATTACCCCAATATTTATGCGAACTTGTTTCCAGTTTCTTCCCTGGTTTTTAGCAATTCGGGAAATCGGGTACGCAAATTCCAAGATCTGGCCAGACTCATCCTCGGATATGGCGGCGGCAATCAACTATACTAAAAAAGAGTAATAATTCAGATTAGTTTAATACGCGCTGTATAAATAAAAACGTTTTTTTGTTTCAGTCGACGATTCCATCTCAGGCTTCAGCTTTTTAGCCTATGATGATTAATATCTTTTTCTTTCTTGATTAATCATGTTATTATTAGTGATATGGGTATCAAAAAAGTAGCCTTATATGAATATGAAACGGCAAAAGACAGTAATGATCGTAGAAGACGATCTGATCTTAAATCTGCTTTACGAGAGTTACCTCGAAAAATTGGGCTATGGAGCCGAGGGTGAACTTGTATATGGAAAAACAGCCATAGAAGTAGCTAAGCGTATAAAACCTGATTTAATCTTAATGGACATTTCGCTTGAGGGAGATATGGATGGCATTGATGCCATGATCGAAATCAGAAAATTTTCAGATGTCCCTGTTATCTACATTACCGGTAACTCGGACCCCTATCACGTTGAAAGAGCAAAGGCAACGAACTACATTGATTATCTTATGAAACCTATCGAGTTTGATGTACTCAAGCGATCGATTGAGGTTAATTTTGAAAACTGAAATAATACCTCTCTCTCGTTATTCACTAATTTTTACTACTACATGGTGGATGGTACCCTAGATTCCGTTATTTTGAGTTATGACCATCAGAAAAGCAAAAAAAATAGGACGGAATCGCCTTCTCAGATGGATTCTCTTGATGCTGGGGCTGATTGCGGTTATTGCCCTAACAGGGATGAATGTATTCAGCCTGTATGATATCCGTGAAAGAGTTACAGAGAGTGAAGAAGAGAGGCAGCTTAAAAAAGCAGAAGAGGTTGCTTTTCTTGTCCAATCTGAAATTTACCAGCCATTTAATAAATTGCTTAGTATTAGTAAAGAAGATGAAAAATCGTTGGAAGACCCCGAGACAATTTCATCGAATCTTGAAAATATTTTCTTTACCCTGTATCAAAACCCATTTACAAACGCTATTTACTATACCCCTGAGGGAATTGATCCTTGTGAGGGCGGCGCAGAAATTTTCACTTTCGATAATCAATTCAAAAAACTGGTAACCACTAACAGCTACCCTACGCTGGTATGTGATGGTGTTGGCTTAGTACGTTCATCAACACGTATTCAGGTTAACAATTTTGATTTCAGATGGAGATCTATGATCGAGTTTGATGCACACAGAAGTATGAACATCGGCCTGATAAACCTAACCGAGAATCGGGTGATTGGCTATTTTACCTTTATTCTGAATGAGAAAAACATCGTTAATGAGCTTATTACACCACTTATCAACGATTACTTTGGTGGGGCAGATAACAATGGAACTATAGTTTGGCTGCATGATCACAGACGAGATTTGGTGCTTGCTTCTAATAACCCAACAAAAAATTTTAATATCGACCTTGTAAATAAGCGTGTACGTTTTCCAAGAGTATTTGGCGACTGGATACTCAAAGTATCTTTTGTAAATCCACAAGTAACGTCCGCTTATCAAGAAACTTTTAGAAAAAACATTCTTGTTTTAGGCTTTGCAGTGCTTTTTTTGTTGGGTTCTTTATTCTTTATGTTTTATACCGCCCAAAAAGAAAGAGAACTTTCCATGAGGCAGGCAGGGTTTCTGGCAAACGTAACTCATGAATTAAAAACTCCATTAGCCGTAATGCAGGCAGCCGGCGAAAATATTTCTGACGGAAGGGTTACCGAACCTGAACGTTTAAAAAAATACGGAGTACATATTTATGATGAATCCGTTCGGCTAAGAAAAATGATCGAAAAGTTACTTGATGTTGCAAAATACGATGCCGGTGAAGCACTTATTAATCCTTCTGTTTTCGATTTAGAAAAACTCACTAATGAATTTATTTCTGAGAACACATCTTATATAAACGAACAAAAATTTGAGCTTGAGTATCAACCTGCAAACACAACTCTTCCGGTATATATTGATCGCGATAGTTTTGAAACCATACTTTCTAATCTGATAGAAAATGCTATTAAGTATAGTGCTGATAAAAAGAGAATTGTTGTATCAATTGGTGAAAACAATGGTCATGCGATTTTGTCTATAAGAGATTATGGAGTTGGTATTAAGAACAAAGAAATAAAAAATATTTTCAAAAAGTTTTACAGAGTTGAGGAATCTCTTACCGCCAAAACTAAAGGACACGGGCTTGGCTTAAGTATTGTAAAAAACCTGATTGTGCTTAATAAAGGCAGAATTGAAGTAGAAAGTGAATACGGGAGTGGAACTACTTTTACTATAGTTTTTCCAAAGTTAAATGCACAAGAAATCAAAAACTACTCCCAAAAAAATAGTATAATTCTCACCAATCAACCTCATAAAGAAGTAGCAAATGGCTGAAAAAAAACAAACAATTCTGGTTGTAGAAGACGAACCCAGTTTAATCTTTACCCTGCAAGACACACTTGAGAGTGAAGGGTTCACCGTTTTTGTTAGTAAAGATGGTGAATCAGCTCTGGAAATGGTTGAAAAGCATAAACCAGATTTAATGATCCTGGATATAATGCTGCCAGGCAAAAGCGGATATCAAATTTGTAACGAAGTTCGGGAACTCAAATATACCTTCCCTATCATAATGCTAACTGCAAAAAACCAGGAAGTGGATAAAGTAAAAGGGCTGGAACTTGGTGCTGATGACTACCTTACCAAGCCATTTGGAGTAAAAGAGTTGCTTGCCAGAATACATGCAAGATTACGCCGTGCAGGAACCTATTCAAATGATGGGGAAGTAGATATCCTGCAGCTCGGAGAAGTAAAGCTAGACCTTGCAGAAAATGAAGCCATCCATCCCGGAAACAAAATTATAGAACTTACAGCGCGGGAGGTGGAATTGATCAGATATTTAACCTCACATGCAAACAATCCGGTTTCAAGAGACGAGCTTCTCGAAAAAGTATGGCGTTACGAATACAGTACCAATACACGAACTGTAGATGTACATATCTCGAAATTACGTGCTAAAATTGAACTTCACCCTGATGACCCACGCTACTTGATTACTTTACATGGTGTAGGATACATGCTTAAAACCAGCTAGGTGTTGTTGCTTACAAAGGCTATGAATTTTTTTACCTGGGATTCGAGCAAAGCTTGTTTAAAATCATCCTTTAAACCTGTTTTTCTGTCAAACTCAATATTAACACGCGGAATAAATACCCGTTCAGAAAATTGAAGCGCATTTCTGTAATTGGTAATCATTTGAAATTGCTCAACCGCTCTTAGCCCGCCAAATGCACCTGCAGATTCGCCAATAAAAGTCACTGGCATTTGTTCAAAAGCTTTTGGGAATGGAAGGTAATCCACAAACAATTTAAGGATGCCGGGAAAGCCACCATTATACTCCGGAATAACAAAAACCAATCCATCTGCTTCAACTATTGGTTTATTAAATGCTTGAACTGACTCGACTTCTTCTCCATATCTACCACCAATTACATCAGCAATAGGAAAATCCTCCAACGAAATAACTTCTGCTTCTATCCCTTCTTGATGGTACAATAATGAAACATAGTTTGATACAGCCAGTGCATTAGAATTAGCTCTGTCTGTACTACTAATTATTTTGATATTCATAAACCTTGCATTCCGCTTGATAAAAATATGAAGCTAAGCCATTCGCTGATAAAACCAAACCTCATCTCATGCAAATTCTTTCTAAACCTGATACATGCTTTGCCTTGCTCTCAAAGCAAAAAAACTGTTTCTTAGTTTTCTTTTTTTCTGATTTCATTCAGTCTTTTGATCAGCAAGCCTTCTCTGCCTTCTGCTCCGGGCTCGTAAAATTTCTTACCTTTTAATTCATTGGGTAAATACTGTTGATCCACCCAGTGGCGATCGTAGCTGTGCGGGTACTTATAATTTTTGGAAGCATTCTCTATATCCAAAAAACGAGCTGACAGTTTATTCGCTGTTTTGTCTTTTAAATACGCGGGAACAGCTCCAACACCTTTTTCTTTTACTTCTTTACTAGCAGAAAATATACCCAGAGAGCTATTACTCTTGGGGCAGATACTTAAATAAATACAGGCATGAGATAGGAAAAACATTCCTTCAGGCATCCCTGTTTTTATAAAAGCTTCCTGGCAGGAATTAACAATAGTAATTGCATTCGGTTCTGCCATTCCCACATCTTCGCTGGCAAAAATAAGCATCCGCCTGAAAATAAAATTAGGATCGTCCCCACCTTCCAGCATAGCATTCATCCAGTATAATGCTGCATCCGCATCAGATCCCCGGAGTGATTTTATAAAAGCGGATGCATAATGATAATGTTCGTCACCGGTTCGGTCGTACCGCACATTTCTTCTTTGAATACTTTCTTGTGCAATTTCTTTGGTGATATGTATTTGATCGTTCTCATCTGGTTTGCTGGAAAGAACAGCTACTTCCAAAGCATTAAGCGCATTACGCACATCTCCCCCGGCATAATCTGCCAAATGATTAAGTGCTTCTTTATCTACCCTGATCGATTTATCGCCTAATCCCTTTTCTTCGTTATTAAGTGCACGGACCAGCATATTCCGAACATCATCAACAGTAAGTGGAAATAGTTCGAAAAGCTGGCAGCGAGACAATAATGGATTTACCAGCGAATAAAATGGATTTTCAGTGGTGGCTCCCACCAGTGTGATAATGCCTGACTCTAAATGAGGAAGTAGTGCATCCTGCTGAGCTTTATTCCAGCGGTGAATCTCATCCACAAATAAAATGGTTTTACGTCCATTCAACTTTCGCAGCTTTTCAGCCTTTTCAACTACAGAACGAAGTTCTTTTATCCCGTCAAGAACTGCATTTATAATCTGAAAACTTGCTTTAATTTCTTTTGAAATTACATGGGCAAGAGTGGTTTTTCCTGAACTTGGTGGGCCGTAAAAAATCAGGGAACCAATTACTCCGCTCTCTATCATACGCTGTAGCATTTTGCCTTCGCCAACCAAATGCTCTTGTCCTGCAAATTCCTCCAGCGATTGAGGACGCATACGTGTAGCTAAGGGTTGTTCATCAGCATACCGAACTGTGGAATCGTTTACCTGAAGGGAACCGGCATTTTTATCCTGGAAAAGGTCCATAGAAATCTACATTGTGAAACATGTGCAATATATGTTTACAATTACCTTATAGCAATTATAAAAGTGATTTTTGATTTCCGTACTTCGATAAATACTGATCAAGCTTTACTTTTCTTTTGGTACTTTCACTGCTCATATATCGCAGCTTGCCAAAAATGGGCCGTTCCTGCCAGGCACGATCGAACCTGCCAAAACACCAACATATACCTGAATAGCTGTTCGGGTCTCTCCCGTCAATAGCGTACTTGTTATTTAACTCAATTAAATATGCTAATGCTGTTCGATGGTCTGGTGTCCACTCGATGACTTTTTTCCCCCAAAGCATTCTCAAATAGTTATGAATGATTCCTTCTTCTCTGAGCTGTGTTTGGGTAGCATTCCATATTTCATCATGCGTTTGTGATTGCTCCAGCTCTTTAAGGCTGTATATCCATTCCCGCTCATCGTGTGTATGTTCGCCCATCGTTTTAATTGCCCAGCCTGGAAGCGAGTCAAATTCATCGTAGTTATCAACATGATGTGCAAAATGGAAACCTACTTCCCGCCAGGTAATTACTTCATCCAAAAAACTCTCTATACTTTCATTCCCATTAAAAAAACCAAGGCTCTTTCCGCCATTTGGTGTCAGCTTATCCAGGCTCCACCCTTCGGGTTGATGCCCGAGAACAGCTTTTATGATTTCATATTCACTGATTTTCCCATAGTGAAGCCACGGGCTTAGCCCGCTTGTTTTCTTTTCATCCGGGTGATTTCTTTTGTCATTGTACGTGAGCAGGCTATAGGCAATAAACTGCTTCATTTTTTCAAGTGCCGCCTGACGTGTGCCGTCCATTTTCAGAATACCTACTTCATGGTCTATATCCATCTTATGGATACTACCTGGAATATCTTCCAGTATTTTATCTGCCCTTGGGTATTGCTGCAAAAACTTGTGCGGTAATTTTATCTTTTGCCGGTTTTTGAGTTCCTCGGCAGGTTCTTTCTTTGGTGGATTAGTAAATCCTTCCTTAAAATACTTCTGCATTACTTTTCTAAACAAATATGCTGAATAGGGAGCTTTATCTGTAATTCCTAACGGAATAATTCCATTAGAGTCGATTGTGATATAGGGAACGTCAATTTTTCCGGCAACGCGCTCGTTGTGTTTTTTTGTGATGAACACAGGGTATTCATCAGAAATTACTGTACATGCGTTTTCAACCAGTTGATAGAAAAGACCTTTTCCTGCTCCAATTTCCGGCTCAACAAAGCTATAATAGTTCAACGTATTGGCTTTCGCAAACTCCAGATTCTCTTCCATCCCCTGCATGATAAAGGCGTGGAACCGATCGCATGCCCAGGGATATTCGATAGAAAGGCCTTCGTAAATCAAAAGAGGTTTATTTAACTTATTTGCCCATGCAACTGCATATTCTAAGGCATAGTTGTATTGAAAACGGCGATTCACCTGCATCCAATACAGTACATAATCCCCTTCTTTGTTTGGCTGCTTATTATTGAGCGAAAATTTCCGGTACGCATTGATGTTTTGCATGCTCAAATAACTAATTATACCAAAACTGCATTCCACAAAAAAAGCCCTTGGTATCAAACAAGGACTTTTAGTTTCAGGAAGTTTTTAATATCAGAAGTTTAAAGACACCCCGATATTAAAAGTGGTTAAATCGGTTCTGGATTGCCTTACATTAAAATTCAGGTTTCTCCCGTCTCTGCTCAAATCTCCTTCGCGTAAATACCTTGCATCTCCACCAAGCATATACTTGGCTTTTAGCATCAAAGACACTCCAAAGAAATCTCCGTCTTCATCAAAACCTTCGTAAAGTTTGATCTTCATTCCACCACCTATACCGGTATTTGTAGTAAAATGATCATAATTGACCTGGCTGGCTATATCTTCACCATCCCAATCGTCAACCAATGAACTTTCAGTATATAAGTAATTTAGCCCGATAGACCCTTCAATAAACGGACGTGCAAAACCGTAGGGAGCTTCTACACGGACAAGAGCATGTGGCGTAAGAATGTTATTTGTAGTACGCACTTTCAAATCAACCTCAGGAACGTCATTCAGATTAGTGTAACGCTCTCTCCATCCATAATTTTGATATCCAACCCCCGCACCGATATGGATGGCAGTAAATGGTATTTGGTAGGTAAAGGCTAAATCAGCCCCAAATGAGTTACGATCCAGTTCATCTTTAAAATCACCTTGAGGTAATCCCATTCCCAGGTTTATATCAAATTGAAAAGGTTGTGCTGCCAGCGATGAACCCAGTCCTACGAAAAAAATAATCAACCAATACTTTTTCATTTCCCAATCCATTAATTACAGGTTGATTTGAATCTAATACCATCCAACCTTTACGAACATTACATTTTGATGCGATTAGATTTTTTAAACCTTCTTGGTTTTAGTAATTTCTTACAACTCAAAACTACGGATCGGGCATGGCAGAAAAGGTTACGTTTAATAACAAAATTGATCGAGAATTCAGCAGGGAAGTAAAAAAGAGGGTAAACGCATATTTCGAAGAAAATAACCTCTCAAAAAATGCGAACGCTTCCATGGTTCTTAAAACCATTATTATTCTGGCTACTTATTTTGGTTCTTATGCGTTAATCATGTTCGGTGGTTTTTCTGTAAGTACTATGTGGTTACTTACTGTAGTTATGGGCATTGGGATGGCTGGGATTGGCTTTTCTATCTCTCATGATGCACTTCATGGTGCTTATTCTTCCAACAACACGATTAATTACCTGATCGGGCTTTCTTTTGATTTTGTGGGTGCCAACGGCTACATCTGGAAGATCACTCACAATATCATTCATCACACTTATACTAATATTCATGGCCATGATGAAGATCTTGAAGTTGCTGAGTTTATTCGTTTGTCTCCGCATTCAGAATACAAACCTGTTCACCGGTTGCAGCATGTACTGGCATTCCCAGCCTATAGTTTTGCCACCATTTTTTGGGTTTTTGTGAAGGATTACTGGTATTTCTTTAAACCAGAGCTTGGGCCATATGAGAATAAAAAGCATCCTGTAAAAGAATGGGTAACTCTTATTGTTACCAAGCTCATCTATTATGGATATGCAATAGTACTTCCTTTTTTATTATTAGATATAACCTGGTGGCAGTTACTGATTGGCTTCCTAACTCTTCATTTAACCGCAGGTTTAATACTGGGCATCATCTTTCAACTTGCACACGTAGTTGAAGAAACAACTCATCCTATACCTAACGAAGAAAACATGATCGAGAATCACTGGGTTATTCACGAGATGTTTACAACCAATAACTTTGCCCGGCGAAATAAACTCCTTTCCTGGTACATAGGGGGACTTAATTACCAGATTGAACATCATTTATTTCCTAAGGTTTGCAGTATTCACTACCCCCAAATAAGCCCTATAGTTGAAGAAGTAGCAAACAGTTTTGGTATCCCCTACAACTGCCACGATACATTTAGTGAAGCTGTGGCTTCTCATTACAGAACACTCAAAAAATTTGGTGACCCCGAATTCACCTGGTCGCCTGCTGTATAAAATTTTGCGAACTTGAATTTATAGGTTAGAATTAATTTCAAAAAAGTTGAAACTTCTTTTTATTACATGCGTAGCCGTCCACAGATTATAATCAAAAATGTACGTTATGCCTGCAAAATTAAGAAAATCAAAAAAGGACAAAATGCTTGCCGGTGTCTGCGCCGGATTAGCTGAGTACCTTGGCTGGGATCCAACTATTATTCGAATTATATTTGTTGTACTGGCTTTCAGCTATGGCTTTGCAATTTTGGCTTACTTTATCCTGGCTATTGTAATGCCGGATTAATTATCCTCTTTCTAAAAAGCCTCGTGTTAACTACACGAGGCTTCTCTTGTTTAATATCTTCTGCATTAGCATCTTAACACCAACTAAAATTAACAGATATGAAAGTTGGTATTGTTGGTGACGCCGCAAGAACTACCGCTTGGGAAAAACATTTACGGCCTCACGCAATTGTAAGCGAAGTCAATCTGGTTCCCACTATTAAGGATCTTGGCGATATTGATGCTTGTTTTATTTTAGATGACTCTCCCGAAAAACTTGATCATCTGCTCGAAGCTATCAGACTTGGAAATAATTGCTTTATGATTTCCAAACAACCCACAAACTCAAAAAAACTAGAAGCAATCCACCGGGCTGCACAAGAATCAGGAGTAAAAGTTCAATTCTCTCATTGGCCTGTGCTTGCACCTGCTACACAGTGGATGATAAATACTATTAACAAGCCGGGTTTTATTCATATTGCCCGCAGAGTTAATAGATCTTTACTTGTTGATGCTGAGAACGAATTCAGAAACCTATGGATCGATGAGCTTGGACTTTGCATTAAATGGATAAACAGTGGCATACATCATGTAGAGGCAAACCAGCTCTCGCTTGGAAAAAGCAATCCCATTTCCACTCATCTTTTCATTCGTTTCGATAACGGTTCTTCGGCTTCAATTTTTATTTATGCAGGAGCGCAGGAGAATACCCATCAAAGATTGGTATGCAGTAAACAAGAAGTGCTGGATTGTGATGTACCATCTCAAACAATTCGTGTTGGCAGGCTTAATGATGGAGATCACTTATTCTTCGGGAAACAGAGCTTCGACCCTGCTACTGCAGCAGAAAAAGCTGCATTGCTATTTCTGAAATCTATACAAATCAACTCTGATACTGCTTACACCAGCTATGATGCACTTCAATTAGCTAATCAGATTAAAAAAGTAGAACATAGATTGGCTTTGTTTTCCTAAGGCTTACAGTTTTTGCTAACTTTTAATTAACCCTACGGTAAAGTTAATTTTACTTTATGTTAACAATTTGGTAACATAAGAAGCATTTAAGCATGAAGTCATTATGAAAAAGATAACAGCCTTTCTTACTCTGTTTTTAGCACTCACCATTACATTAAGTGCTCAAAATGAAGTAAAAACACCTGAACAGGAAAAAACGATAACCAAAGTTTCAGAAAATATTTACGCTGTTGAAATAAAAGACACCGATGGTTTTATAATTCAAAAAGGAGCTTACTATAAAAAAGACAATGAATTGCTGCCACACGGTACATGGACATTATTCTCTCACAAGTCAACAGATGTTCTCACCAAAATCAGATATAACAAAGGTGAAAAGCAATGGCTGGAAACTAAGATAAATGGCAAAGTTGTTCGAATGAACCAGAATGACATTACCATTCATAATCTTAAACGAAGAATTGCTTCTTTAGAAAAACGAATTGATTCAGAAAGCTGATTTAATTTATCAGAACAGAAAAGCTATCATGAAGCCCGGGTATTGAAATTATCTGGGCTTCATTGCTTTAAAAGCAGCTTTAAGCTTTTTACGAGACATCAAATCATTTATAAAATTGAATTGCCCGGCTTGTAGTCTTTCTCCTCCATCTATGACTACGCTTTCTCCAGTAATATATGGAGCCATATCAGACATTAGAAATGTTGCCAGATTTGCAAGTTCTTCATACTCTCCATACCTCTTCATTGGAATTTTGTTTATAAATTTCTTCTCTATGAGTTTGTCTGGAACCAACCTGGACCATGCCCCTTTTGTTGGAAAAGGCCCCGGTGCAATTGCATTTACCCTAATCCCATATTCTGCCCATTCAAAAGCTAATGATCGTGTCATTGCTAAAACACCGGCTTTACTGCACGCTGAGGGAAGAACAAAAGCACACCCTGTAGATTCGGCATAGGTAGTTACGATGTTTAGAATATTCCCTTCCTTCTTGTTGTCGATTAAATAATTACCAAATGCATGAGTACAATTAAAACTGCCATGCAATACTATATCAATTATGGCTTTAAATCCTCTCGGGCTTAAATCTTCTGAAGCGGAAAGAAAATTCCCCGCAGCATTGTTTACTAATCCTTCCATGGAACCAAAATCGTTCACAATTTCTGAAATCATATTCTTAACTGCCTGATGATCCCGAACATCACAGATATAGTAACTCGCAGTCAAATTTTCCCCTACCTGCTGTATTTCTTTTACAGCTTTTTGGAGCTTTTCTTCAGTTCTGCCACAAATAGCGATATTGGCTCCGTATTCAGCAAACCCTTTAGCCATTGCCAAGCCAAGCCCGCTTCCTCCTCCGGTAATCAATATGGTTTTTCCAGCTAAAGTATCTTTTGTAAACATATTCTTCCTTAATTTAAATTCTCGAATATTCCGGCGGCTCCCATTCCCCCGCCAATACACATGGTTACCATTCCATATTTTGATGAACGGGTTTTCATTTCGTGCAGAATCTGAACGGTAAGCTTAGCCCCTGTACAACCAAGCGGGTGCCCCATGGCAATAGCACCGCCATTAACGTTGGTAATTTCCTGATCTATTCCTAACTCCCGAATTACGGCCAATGACTGTGCCGCAAACGCTTCATTTAATTCTATCAGATCTATGTCATTTAACGACAATCCCGTTTGACTCAATACTTTTGGTATCGCTTCAACCGGGCCTATACCCATCAATTCCGGTGCAACGCCTGCTGCTGCGAACCCTGCATATCTGGCTAACGGAGTAATTCCAAGCTCTTTCACTTTTTCTCCGCTCATCACAATCACGCCGGCAGCGGCGTCATTCATCTGGGAAGAATTACCTGCTGTTACCGAACCACCTGCTTTAAAAACCGGCCTGAGCTTTCCAAGCACTTCTACTGAAGTATCTGCTCTCGGGCCTTCATCTTGTTTGAATGTGAATTTTTCGGTAATGATCTCACCTTCGGCACTCACTTTCTTTTCAACCACTTCTATAGGAGTGATTTGTGCATTGAACTTTCCGCCTTCCCATGCGGCAATTGCCCGTTGATGGCTTTGATAAGCAAACGCATCCTGATCTTCCCGGCTTACACTATACTTCTCAGTTACATTCTCAGCCGTCAAACCCATGCTGATATAAATCTCTGGTTTGTTTTCTGTCAATTCCGGGTTTGGTTGTACAGACATCCCTCCCATTGGCACCAGCGACATAGATTCAACGCCTCCGGCTATAATCACATCTGCTCCGCCAACCATTATCCTCTCTGCTGCCATAGCAATGGTTTGTAATCCTGAAGAACAAAATCGGTTTATTGTCATTCCCGGAACTGAATCAGGAAGACCGCCAAGTGCTGCAATCTGCTTTGCAACATTGAGCCCTTGTGAAGCTTCAGGAAATGCACAACCCATGATTACATCCCCGATCATCTCTGGTTTAAGTTGTGGAGTTCTTTGCAACAGATCACGAACTACTGCCCCACCCAATGAATCCGGCCTTATAAACCGCAAAGATCCTTTATTTGCTTTTCCACATGCTGTTCGTGCTGCCGCTACTATATATGCTTCTTTCATCGATTTTAAATTTTTGATTGATGAATTATGAATTTTTCCTCATTCGTAATTCAAAATTTAGCATTCCTTAATTTCTTAATGGTTTTCCGGTTTTTAACATGTGCTCCATTCGCGCTAAGGTCCGTTTGTCTTTCAGGCATTCAAGAATGGCTTCTCTTTCCAGTTTTAGCAGATAGTCTTCAGAAACTTCCTGAGGCTCACTTAAATCACCACCTGATAGTACAAATGCGAGCCTTTCAACTACAACTTTATCATAATCAGTAATGAATCTGGATTCATGCATCACATAAAGCATCAGTTTCATTGCAGCCAAAGCCGTTTGCCCTAACACTTTTACACTGGTTTTTGCAGGAGGCTGATAACCTGATCTTATCAACGCCATGGCTTCTTGCTTTGCTGTTTTCAAAAGAAGATCTCTGTTCATTACTATCACATCAGAATCTTTTAGAAACCCAAGTTCTTGCGCTTTATGTGCACTATCCGAAACGACTGCCATTCCCATTGTTTTAAATGCTTCCCGAATAAATGGAAGCGGATCGGCTCCACCCTCCAGCTTAGCCATTGCTCGTTTTAATAGCTCGGTTGTTCCTCCCCCGGCAGGTATTAGGCCCACACCAACTTCAACTAAGCCCATGTACAATTCGTGGTGAGCTACCACTTTATCGGAATACAGGCAGAATTCGGTTCCACCGCCCAGTGTTCTGCCAAATGGAGCAGCCACCACGGGGAACGGGACATATCTCAACTTTACTGCTGTTCTCTGAAATCCCGTAACGGCATCTACCACCTTTTGCCAATCTCCCGATTCATGGGCTTGTAGTGCCTCCATCAAATTTGCACCGTAAGCAAAATTATCTCCATCATGCCCGATAACTAACCCCTGAAATTCTGAGGAAACTATATCCAATGATTTTTCTAACGATTGAACCAGTTCGAAACCAAGCGTGGCATTCTTAGTTTTAAATTCGAATAATGCTACCTCATCTCCCATGTCATAAAGTGCTGCCGAAGCATTTTCGAATACGGGAGCCTTTTCTTTTCTTATTCCGACTGCTTTTAATTCTCCTACAGCAGATGGGCTGGCTTTTTTGTAAGATTTTGAAGCCGGATCGTACACCATTCCATCTTTATAAAAAGTATCAAATCCACTTGCTTTCATTTCTTTAATAAGTGCCGGTACTTCTAAGCCTTCTGCTTCCATTCTTTTAATCACGGCATCCATTCCGAGTGCATCCCAACGTTCAAAAGGACCTAATTCCCAGTTAAAGCCCCACTTCATTGCCCGATCTACATCTTGCGGGCTGTCCGAGATTTCAGGAATCCGATGAGCAGCATATAACAACAATTCGCGCTGTGTTTCCCAAATAAACCGGCCAATTTTAGTTTCACTGAATGCCAGAAACTTTAACCGTTCTCCGGTATTCCTGATCTTCCCGGCCTCTGCCAGTGTGGGATCTTCGAGCACTTGCTGCGATTCGTACTCCAGTGTTTGCGGATTTATAACCAAAAATTCTCTCTTCCTCCCTTTCTGTACTTTTTTGTAAAACCCTTCCCCTGATTTATTGCCTGTTTTACCTGAAGCAACCATCTTTTTAAACTGACTGTGCAGATCAAATACCTCCTTTTTCTCGTCTTTGGGTATGGAGGGAATAATATTATTGGCAACGTGTAACGTTACATCCAGGCCTGCCATATCGGCTGTTCTAAACGTAGCCGCTTTTGAATAACCAGTGAGCGTTCCTGTAAGTAAATCAATCTCTTCGGCACGAAAACCTCCATCAAAAAAATGTGGAAGCATACTCCCAATCGAAAAAATACCAATCCGATTTGCAATAAAATTGGGAGTATCCTTACATAAAACCACTCCTTTTCCAAGAACTCTTTCGCAAAATTCATGCATAAAACCCGAAATTTCAGGAGCAGTGTGTTTGGTTGGAATCACTTCCAGCAACTTCATATACCGGGGTGGATTAAAGAAATGTGTTCCTATAAAGTTTTTTTTAAAATCTTCGCTGCAACCTTCCCCAATTTCAGTGATTGGTAACCCCGAAGTATTGGAACTTACGATCGCACTTTTTGACCTTACTGCTTCAATTTTTGACATCATTTCTTTTTTGATGTCCATTCTTTCAATAATTACCTCACAGATCCAGTCAGCGTCTTTCAGCAGGTCAAAATCATCTTCAAAGTTCCCAGTTGTTATTCTTGAAGCAAATTCAGGCAGCCCGAACGGGACCGGCTTCGTCTTCAGGATTTTCCGGATGCTTTCTTCAGCGATTTTATCAGGACGATTCGGATCATCGCTTTTCAAATCAAGCAGCACAACCTGTAACCCTGCATTAACACAATGAGCGGCTATCTGGCTACCCATTACTCCGGAACCCAATACAGCTACTTTTCTTATTCTCTTATTAATTCCCATCCTTCTCCTCATAAATGCTTTCAATCAATTCTTTGTGATTTTTCATTACTCCGGCTCTTTTAATACTCATTTTAGCTGTTAATTCCCCTTTATCTATTGTAAAAAGCTCTTCGAGCAAAACAAACTTTTTTACCTGTTCCCAATGTGGAAGGTTTTTGTTCACTTTGTCCACTTCTTTTTGAATTCGGGAAATTACATGCTCACTTTTAATGCGGTTTGTACCGGGCAGGATATATCCAAAACGTTCGAATCTCTTTTCCATGTTTTTCCAGTCCGGAATAATAATAGCAGCACAAAATTTTTGCTCAGAGCCAACCACCATCGCCTGATCTATAAACCCGCTGTTGATCAACGCATTTTCAATAGGCTGCGGAGCTACATACTTTCCGGTTGAAAGTTTAAACATAGATTTCTTGCGATCTGTAATAAACAGCCAGCCATCTTCATCCAGGTAACCTATATCGCCACTGCAAAACCAACCATCTTCGGTAAATACTTCGGCGGTTTTTTCCGGCATCTTATAATACCCCTGCATGATATTCGGTCCTTTGATAAGAATCTCACCATCCTCTGCTATTTTAATTTCTACGTCAGTAATTGGAAGGCCTGCTGAGCCGATGCGGATCCAATCGGGCATGCTTCCTGTTGCTACCGGCGATGTTTCTGTCAGCCCATACCCCTGGCCGCACTTAAAACCAATTCCGTTAAAGAAACGCATTACAGGTGGCGAAAGAGCCGCCCCTCCAACCATCATCCCTATTAAATTACCTCCCAAACCTTCTCTGATTTTTGAAAAGACAAGTTTATCTGCAAGCTTAAACTTCAGTTTATCAATTCCGGCCGGCGGATTTTCGGTATCAAAATTCTCAGCAAGGTTTATCGACCAGTAATACAATCGTTTTTTTGCTCCGGATAGCTCCTGTCCTTTTACTTTGATTCCTGCCATAATTTTTTCAAGCAACCGGGGAACCGTAGAAAAGTAAATGGGCTTAACAGCTGCTAGGTCAAAACGAATTTCGTTTACATCTTCAATGTAATAAATGGGCACACCTGTATGGATGTAGATATAGGATGCAATCCGCTCCAGCATATGAGCCAAAGGTAAATAAGAGAGTATTTTAGGATCTTTGTGATCGTCAGGATCGTAAGGCATTCTTTCGTATGAAGCCTGAACATTCGATGCTAAATTATTATGAGAAAGCATTACACCTTTTGGAACGCCGGTAGTCCCCGAAGTATAATTGATATTCGCAAGGTCATCGGGCTTAATCTCTGATCTCAATTTTTCCAACAGATCAGGCTGTTCTTCGATTAACGAAACTCCCATCTGCATTACTTCTTCAAAAGAACGTAGCTTCTTGTGCTTCGACGGCTGCATAGAAATAACCGCTTCAACCGTTTCTATGCCTTTCATCAACACTTTGGTTTCCGAGAATAAATCGTCATTGGATACGATATGAATCTTAGCTTCTGAATTCTCGAGGATATACTTGATCTGATCGGCAGGCTGGGTGGTGTATATGGCTACGTTCACCGCACCAATTGATAATACCGCCTGATCACATATCAACCATTCTGTGCTATTCTCGGAATGAATAGAAACCCTGTCTCCTTTTCTTACTCCCAGTTTGTACAACCCTGCAGCAAGATTTTTTACTTTCGTTTTAAACTCATCAACGGAGGTCTCTATCCATTCTCCCCTTCTTTTTACAGCAGAGAATATTCCTGTTTTATTTTTATTGACACCTTCGTCAATAATATTGGGTACTATGTCAGGGCTGTATTTCATAACCATGTACAAATTTTTGCGCTTTTTGGTAAGTAACACTTTCAGCGTACATTTAAAAGAATTTTTATTTACCACATTATACAAACTTAACAGCGTTAACCAAATTTAAAACTATGTTTGTTGAAGATTCACTGAAAGAAAAAGCTGAATACTATTTACATGGCACTCAAAAGCATATGGGGCATATCGTTGGCATTGAGTTTGAGCACATCGGCAGGGAAAAATTGATAGCAACTATGCCTGTTAACGAAAGTACTGTTCAGCCCTTCAGGATTTTGCACGGAGGTGCTTCTGTGGTACTTGCCGAAACACTGGCTTCGGTGGGTGCCTGGTTCAACCTTGATGATATACATAGCACAGCAGTTGGCGTGGAAATTAATGCCAATCACATTAGATCGGTTAAAGAAGGAGGGTTTGTGAGAGGTACTGCAACCCCAATTAAAAAAGGGCGAAAAGTACATGTTTGGGAAACACGAATTGAAGATGAAAACAGAAAGCTGGTGTGTGTAAGCCGTTGTACGTTGGCGATTGTAAGCAGGAAATGATAACTGTTCCCGATGTGTCGGGATACGGCATAGGCAGGCCCGCCTTCCAAAGTTTTATACGGCGAACAAGCCTGCCCGATCAAGAAACAGGCTGGATCAGAATGGTGTGGATCCATCGGTCGCTCCAGCTCCTTTTGGATGACTTTTTTCTGACCCCACCCCGACAGCTATCGGGAGAGAAGAACCCGCCCGACACTTTAAAACTTCTTCTACACTGGGTAGATTCTTCAGTGCGATAGCTCATTAACCATTCGCTATTCTTCTTCAGAATGACTGGTTATCAGGCCTGCAGGAAACCCTTGCCTACCTGCGCGAAGCTTAGGCAAAGACAGGCTTGGTTATATAAGAGATAGCACAAAGGGTAAACGAACAAGCTATTTTTTCCTGAACTGAACCTCTTTCCACTCGCTAAAAAGATGAGCTACCTTTCTTCTTTGGTATTTCCCTGTTGAGGTAACAGGGATATCATTTCCAAAAACAACTACCTTAGGAGTTTTTGCATGTGGAAGACTTTCTTTACAATAATCCAAAATAGCTTGTTTGTTTTCTACCTGGCCTTCTTTTAACTGAACGTAAGCACCTACTTCCTCTCCGTACCAATCGTTTTCGAAACCAACTGCAATACCTGCTTTAACACCGGGAGCTTTGTTTATAATCTCATCAATTTCGAGAGGAGCGAAGTTAATTCCTCCGCGAATAATCAATTCTTTAATTCTTCCGGTTATAAAAAAATAAGCCCTGCCCATTTCATCTTTTATGTAGAAACCTTCATCTCCACTTCTAAACCAGCCAAAAGTAAAGGCATTTTCATTCGCTTCTTTATTGTTGAAGTAACCCTTCATCACATTTACTCCACGAATCACAATTTCTCCCCGTTCACCTTCCGAAACAGGATTTCCGCTTTGATCATGAATCGCCATTTCATTAGCCGGGATTGCCACTCCGATACTGGGATATCCAAAATCTCTCATCCATTTTTTATGCTCGTCCTCTTTAACATCTAACGGAAGAAAACATGAGTAACAGGTAGTTTCGGAGAGCCCATATCCATGTACTATTCTTTTTCTGAATCTGTCTTCGAAATTTTTTGCTACGTTTACTGTAAGTGGTCCTGCTCCACAAATGATATGACTAAACTCAGGGAGTACCGGAACCTCTTTATCATCATAAAATCCGGTTAAATACTGAAGCAGCGTGGGAACCACGCTCACAATGTTAACCTGTTCTTCTTCAATGACTGGGAAAAACTGATCCACCTGAAATTTCTGGTTCAATACTACCGATCCGCCAACAAAGAAAGGTGTCATTAACGTAACTACGGTTCCATTTACATGGTGAATGGGTAAAACACACATCATTCTGGTTTCAGAATCAATATCGTGCCACTCGCTAATCGAACGGGCATCTTCCAACAAGTTCTGCTGGCTAAGTACTACTCCTTTTGGATTTCCTGTGGTACCTGAAGTAAATACAATCAAGGCATCAGCTTCAGAATCAACATCAGATTCTCTTAACTCGCCTTCTTCTGATGAAAAAGAATCCGGGGCCTCACCACATTCTACAAGCTGAAGTGAGCTTAATTCAGGATTTTCCAAGACAATGTTCTTCAGCCTTGAAACATATTCATCTCTAACTAAGGCCAGTTTTACGCCCGCATTTTTCAGGATGTATTCAATCCGCTGATCGTCCTCGCTTAGATTAACAGGTACAACCACCAATCCACAAAACCAGGCAGCAAAGTACTGAATAACCGTATGCCAATGATTATGGGAAATGGTTGCGATCTTATCTCCTGCTTTCAATCCTTTTAATTGAAAAAACCGGGAGGTATTCAGAACCGCTTCATAAAACTCTCGATAAGTAAGCTGAGCACGATTGCCGTTGGAATCCCGATAAATTAAAAATACAGCATCATTTCCAATTCCTCTTTTTAGCAACTGGACAATATTTGCACCTAACTCCGGAATTGGGATCGAAAGGCTTCGGGCATGAACAATTTTGTCTTCTAAGTTTTTAAACTTCATCCATTATCATTGTTTTGCAGGAATTCTTGGGATCGTCATAATCTCTTTTTGGCGGCCATCGATGTACCACACTCCGGTTTCATCAAAAAAAGCATCTTCCTCCAGCATAATTCGGATTTCTTTTCCCCATTCTTCAATAAATGTAGCTGCATTAAGTTCAATTGAGTATAGGCTGTGTTTAAGTGAAGAGGATAATCTCCACTTCCAGGAACACCTCCCTGTGCATCCCACATGCCTAAGGTTGTGCCCGCAGCATGGCCGTGATATCCAATCGGGTGAGTATAGATTGATGGCTTGATTCCTTCATCAATAGCCTGCTGCCTGGACATTTTTAACACTTCATTACCGGTTCTGCCTTCCTTGAAATTACCTGTAAAGATATCCTGCAAGCGATTGCCGTTATCAAAGGCTTTTTTTAAATATTCGGGAACTTCCGTTTCTCCGGGACGGAGCACATACGCATGTTGTTGAGTATCGGTATTTAGTCGCAGGTACTTAACACCGAAATCCACATGAAGCAAATCTCCCGGCATGATAACGTTATTACCTGGCCGGCTGGAGAATGACCGCAGGTGGTCAAATGATTCAGGATCTGCCCGCTGGATAGATACACTTGTATGAAACCAGGTTATTAATTTTAGCTCGCGGATTTTCTCCCTGAACCACCATACTACATCTTCGGTAGTGGTTACACCCGGTTGAATTACTTCATCAGAGAAACCCTTGTGAATAATTTTATGAGCAATCCGCACAATTTGAGGATAGATAGTCATTTCTTTTTCTGAACGGGTTTCCAGCCATCCCACTGCCAATTCTTCTGCGGAAACAATTCGATCTGAATATTTCTTTCCAATAGCTGCTTTCATTTCTTCCAGGTCGGTAGCAGCCATTCCATCAGCAAGTCCCCAGTGTTTACTTTGGTTAATTCCGATCTTTTTAGGATCCCGTTCTTCAATGATCTCTTTCAACCGCTTCCATTGATCCGATTCTTTTTCCTTATCCCATGCTTTTTTGAAAGTTTTACCCACATCGTAACGGGCAACAGCCAAAGTTTCCACGCCTTTGTCCCCACCCTGATCGTACATCACCAAAATAGTTCTGCGCCGGGCAGCCAGCCATGTAGCAGGAAGCAGAGTTTCGATTACCGGATCCTCATTGTATTCGCGGGAAACTACCACCCACATATCAATTCCTGCATCTCTCATCAAATCTGGTAGCACTGTTTTGATCTTATCTTCCAGCAGTTTATCTATTACACCAGCCCGTTCTTTCATGGAAAGAATTTCGGGATAACCATCCTGAGCCTTGGAATCAGGAATTAGGAATAGAAGAACTAGGAATGAAAATATTAGCTTTTTCATAAAATGATGTAGTTAGTTATTCAGGAATATGAAAATGTTTTAAATGGAGTTCAACTAACAAGAAGGTTCTAAATAACGCTCTCAAATAAACCCAAAAAACATCAGTAGGAAAAAATAGAAATTTACTAATCTTCATAGTCAAGAAGTTACTTGAAGCTCATTGGTATGAAGATCTTAATGTTTTTTGGCGGCTTTTGGTACTTTTGTCCGTACAAAAATACAGAAGAAGCAACTCTGATTATAGTATTTGATTGATAAACTTATTTAAACGCCACAAAGATCCTGAAACAAGTTCAGGATGACTTAGTCAACCCCCAGCCACGCATTTCTTCTTTGAACCTCTTTGCGGCCTGCGTTTTCATCCAACGTTGTTTGAAGGCGTTTGGAGGCTTCCAAAATTACATCAAAGGTTTTGGTTTCCCCCCATCGGGTAACCACCACTTTAATTCTATTACCGGGTTTATGATTGACCAGAATCTCATCCACACTTTGAACTGAGCTTAATTGAACTCCTCCAATTGAAATAAACACATCTTCTGCTTCGATCCCTGCTTTGTATAATGGACTGCCGATTGTGGCATTAGACGTAAGCCTCCATTCATTATTTCTTTTGCGGATGTTTCCACCAAGGCTGGCTTTGGCTGGCTCAGCCAATTCAAACTTCACACCAAATTTCGCAAACAAAGATTCATAATCCGGTACCTGGCTGTCAAAGATATATTTCCAGAAATAATCATCAGCAAAATCTGCGCCTGCATATTCGGCCAATGCTGCCTGTAAATCGCGAACAGAATACGGAATTTCTGTTTTCCCATATTTCTTCCAAACCAGTTTGAAGAAATCATCCAGGTTTAATTCCTTGTCCATACCCCGGAGGGAAAGATCCAATGCCAGCCCAAGTACACTTCCATAAGTGTAATAAGAAATAAATGTATTTGAACGATTGGTAGGATCTACTGAGCGCGCTGCATCTACAAATGGTGCCTGATAGCTCATTTCAATGGGATTGAAAAACTGCCGCCCCGGAGAATTAATCACATAATTCAATCCACCATCCAGGCCTTCTACATACTGCTGCGGAGTTCTGATGCCTGCGCGGGCTAAAATCAACCCTGTGTAATAACTGGTGAAACCTTCCGCAAACCAAAGCTCTCCGCTCATATTGGCTTCTTCAAAATCGAAAGGTTCCAGGCTGGCAGGACGAATTCGCTCCACATTCCATGCGTGGAAAAATTCATGAGAAATGGTTCCGATACTTGTTTCTCCCAATGGACGGCCGAGGGGCTTTGAGCTTACCACATAGGTTGAATTTCTGTGCTCCATGCCATCACCACTTGCATTTGGCATATAGCAAGAAAGAAAGGTGTATTCTCCATAATCAAAAGCCGGAAGCTCCCTAAACACTTCTTTTTGGCTTTTCACAATGGCCATTACTTTTGCAAAGTATTGGTCCACCTCTTCATCGCTGGCTGGTGTGTGTAATGCTAACCGGATGGTTTGCCCGTCCACTTCTTCTTCCCTGAAATGCATATCAGCAATTTCGGTGGGGCTGTCCATGAAATATTGAAAATTCGAAGCGTAATAGGTGTTTCCTTCGAGGTGCTTTAGCTGTGTAGCAATTTCCCAATTCAGGTCATCGCGTTTGTTAAATGTGATTTTAATTGGACGGTGCTCGTAGCCTCTTGCCCAGGCAAAGGTAGCCGGAATGTTCATGTGCGCATGTGTTTCATCAATCCCGGTATAGGTTCCGCCGCCTCTGTTAGCATATAATGTGTAGGAAAATGTTACTGCACCATCATGGCCGCTAACATTCCATTGATGAGGATTTGGCCGGGTTACCGGAAGTTCATTTCCTTTGCTATCCACTGCTTTTACATTGTACACGTTTTTTGCAAATTCATGCAAGGCATAACGCCCCGGAGATGTCCTGCTCATTCGAACTTCCAGTACTTTGTTTTCCAGATTGGGAAATGTGATGGAAATTTCTGCTTCATGATGTACGGCATTTTCGAATGAAATCTCGTACTCATTGTGGGTTTGTGCGATGGTTACTTCACTAAGTTGAACAAATAGAAAAAAGGCAAAAAGGAATATAAAACTGCTTCTCATGGATATGGTTTTGAATTGAACGCCAGAAGATGAGGAGCTTTAAGCACTGGTGCAACTGGTGTTACATCTCTTTGCTTTATTGTCACTTACTTTTGCCTTGATGCAAAAGTACATTTGATAAAGCCACTCATTTTCTTCATACTCAGCTATGTTAAACAGGACTCAAAAAATAATACTCAGCGTAGGGATACTGCTTCTCATCTGCTCTGGTTTATTCCTTCCGTATAAGAGTGAATATTTAACAGAAGGTGATAACCCTTCAGAATTTCTTGGTTATTTTTTTATTACTGATAAACCAACAACAAAAGATTCTTTTGAATCCATTTTTGGAATTACAGGACACTCAACTGATTTATTACCAAATAAATCCAAATTTCGGACGCATATTGATACCTCTTTAGTCAAAGTCCAAATAATGGTAATCAGCTTAATAACTATTGGCTTGATATTTTTGTTTTCTGAGCAAAGGCAAAGTATCAACAATCAATAGTTCCTAATGGATTTTTTCAAAATGGAAGCATTGTATTATGGATGTGTAAAACCTTAAGATTTTATCACTACTCTTTTCCATCCATCCACGAATACGGATAGCTCGGGTCATCTAAACGCATCGCTTCTTCGGTGACGTACATTGGCTTAAAGGTATCAATCATTACTGCGTATTCGTCTGTTTCTTCAGCGCCGATACTGGCTTCTGCTTTACCCGGATGCGGGCCATGTGGAATACCTCCCGGATGCAGCGTAATACTTGCGTAATCCATTCCCTTACGACTCATGAAATCTCCTTCCACATAATAGAGCATTTCATCAGAATCCACATTAGAATGGTTATAAGGCGCCGGAATTGCTTCCGGATGGTAATCGAACTTGCGTGGACAAAAACTACATACCACATAGTTGTGTCCCCGAAAAGTCTGATGTACGGGTGGCGGCTGATGAACCCGTCCTGTGATTGGTTCGAAATCCTTAATATTGAAAATCCACGGATATAAATATCCGTCCCATCCAACCACATCTAACGGATGGTAATCAAAGGTGTAATGATGCATTCGTCCACCCTTCTTAATGCGCACTTCAAATTCACCTTCCTCATCAAAGAACAACTGCTCCTGCGGTAAACGGAAATCCCGTTCACAGAAAGGTGAATTCTCCATGAATTGTCCCATTTCGGATAAATACCGCTTAGGAAAGTCAATAGGCCCGGTAGAATCCACCGTAAGTACCCTGTTTTTATCGGTATCAAAATTCATCTGGTAAGTGGTACCTCGCGGGATGTAGATATAATCTCCGTACCCGAAATCCAGCCGCCCAAAGTTGGTTTGCAAGTGCCCGGTTCCTTCATGGATAAAGAGCAATTCATCATGCTCTCCATTGCGATAGAAATAGTTCATGGCATCGGTTGGGCGCATCACTCCGATCTGGAGATCGTTATTGAACATCAACACTTTTCGGCCTGTAATCGCGTCCCCTCCTGCCGGGATATCTTTGGTCTTTAAATGGCGGTGCCGCAATGTTTGGTCTTCTGCAGCTTTTACTTCAACCTTTTCACCCTGCTCGATCTTTGTAACTCTGGTCGGCATGTGATAGTGATAAAGCAACGAACTGTTTCCGTGAAAACCTTCGGCTCCGAATAGCTCCTCAGTAAATAACTCGCCATCCGGTCTTCGGAAAATGGTATGGCGTTTATGCGGGATAGTTCCTAATGCGTGGTAATACATGGTTCAAATTTTGAATTTCGTTTTAAAGGTTTCCTCTTAGTTCCTGTTCGCGTTCGATGGCTTCAAATAGCGCTTTGAAGTTTCCTTTCCCAAAGCCTCTGGCTCCTTTCCTTTGAATGATCTCATAAAATAAAGTCGGGCGATCCACTACAGGTTTTGTAAAGATCTGGAGCAGGTATCCTTCATCGTCCCGATCTACCAAAATTCCAAGATCGGCAAGAACATCAATAGGCTCATCAATCTTGCCCACTCTTTCCTCAAGTTCTTCGTAATAGGTTGTTGGAACCGTCAAAAAGTCTATTCCTCGTTCCCGAAGCTTTGTTACGGTATCTATAATATCCGGCGTTAGCAAAGCGACATGTTGTACGCCCGGACCTTCAAAGAAATCCAGATACTCTTCAATCTGAGACTTTTTCTTTCCATCTGCCGGCTCGTTGATTGGAAATTTGATCATTCCACGTCCACCGGCCATTACTTTACTCATCAACGCCGTGTAATCCGTCGAAATGTCTTTATCATCAAAACTGATGTATTGGGTAAAACCAAGCACATCACGGTAAAAAGCAACCCAGGTATCCATTTCACCAAGTTCTACATTGCCAACACAATGATCCACAAACTGAACACCTACAGGGTCAACCTTAATCAGACTTTCTTTGGCTTCATAACCGGGAAAAAAGATTCCATCGTACTCTGTTCTGTTGATGAAGGAATGAATAACATCCCCATAAGTTCTGATGGATGCTTTCCGAATTTTTCCGTTGTCATCAGAAACGGTATGAGGTTGCTCAACAGCCACCGCTCCCCGCTTCACGCTTTCGTTGAATGCCCGGTCTACATCTTCCACGTGCATCGCAATGTCTTTAATTCCATCACCATGCTTGTGCACAAATTTTGAAATCGGGGAATTACTGTTTAACGGAGCAGTAATTACAAAACGAATATTCCCCTGCTCCAGATAATAGGAAGATCTGTCGCGAACTCCGGTTTCAAGTCCTGCATAAGCTTTAAGTTCAAAGCCAAATGTGGTGATGTAATAATGCGCAGTTTGCTTAGCGTTGCTAACATAATGTTCCACATAGTCCACATCCTGCAAGCCTAAGTGGTCATCAAATTCTTCTTCTACTGTTCGTTCTAATAAGGTTTCTTGATCTTTCATTCTAATAAAATACTGTTCAGGTTGGCGTTCAACAGTACAATCAGCCGGGTTACATACTATTGAACAGTTGCTTGCTCATCTACCCAAATACTGCTTTACTCTGCATTAGAAAATAAAAATGACTCTTTTCTTAATAGCGTCCGCACCTTTCAGGTAGAACTATTAATAAAAGCACGTCATTTTTGGTCCATATGATCTCCGAAATAATTGATGCAGAATAACTTTTAAAAAGAAGGAAATGAATTAACAAAAATCAATAGCTATCATTTATTATATTCTTATGGAATGTGATGACTTTCCGGAATGTTGATTACATGAATTAAAAAGTACCTTTATGGAAACTCAGCAGCAATTAGATGACTTTCAGGCTCGTATTGATGCGGGCGAAAAAATTGAACCCAAAGACTGGATGCCCGAACGCTATCGACAGCAATTAACCCGTATGGGAAGCCAGCATGCTCATTCCGAAATTGTGGGGATGCTACCTGAAGGTAACTGGATTGGAAGGGCTCCTTCTTTAAAGAGAAAACTGGTATTGCTTGCTAAAGTGCAAGATGAAGCAGGGCATGGCCTTTATTTATACAGTGCTATCGAAACTTTGGGTGAAAGCCGCGCCAACATGATTGATCAGTATTTGTACGGCAGTGCTAAATATTCCAGCATCTTTAACTACCCAACATTAAGCTATGCGGATGTTTGTGTCATCGGCTGGTTGGTTGATGGAGCTGCTATCGTAAATCAAACCAAGCTGGCACATTGTTCTTACGGCCCTTATGCAAGAGCTAATCTGCGTATCTGTAAAGAAGAAAGTTTCCATAAAAAACAAGGGTATGAAATGGTGGCAAAAATGGCAGAAGGTATTCCTGCTCAACGTAAGATGGTACAGGATGCAGTAAATCGTTTCTGGTGGCCAACATTAATGATGTTCGGGCCGCATGATTCCGATTCTCCCAATAGTGAAGAGCTTATTAAGTGGCAGATAAAACTGAATACAAATGATGAGCTTCGCCAGCATTTTGTGGATCGGGTGGTTATGGAGGCGGGCGCTATTGGTTTAACCTTACCTGATCATGATTTGAAGTTCAATGAAGAAACAGGACACTGGGAAATGGGTGAAATGCCGTGGGATGAGTTCTGGAATGTGGTTAAAGGCAATGGAGTGATGAACAGAGAACGAATGAAAGCCCGCAGAAACGCACATGAAAACGGTGCCTGGGTTCGTGAAGCTGCTCAGGCCTATGCCCGGAAGAAGAAATTAAGCCGGGAAAAGGCTTCTTGATTTTATCGTCACCCTGAGGCTGCTGCCGAAGGATCTTAATGAATAATGGAAGCGATTTATCCTATAAGATTCTTCGCTTTCGCTCAGAATGACACTCTAAAAAATTATGTCTGAAAACAACGAAAAAGAATGGCCTCTGTGGGAGGTTTTTTACCAACCCAAAAATGGTAAACCTTATGAACATGCAGGAAGCTTACACGCAGCAGACGCTGAGAATGCTTTACAAAATGCCCGCGATGTGTATGCACGCAGAAATGAAGGTATTGGAATCTGGGTAGTTCCTTCTAATCAAATTACGGCTTCCACTCCTGAAGACGTGGGCCCGTTTTTTGACCCAGCTTCCGACAAGCCATATCGACACCCGCAGTTTTATTCTGTTCCAAGAGCTGTAAAAAAACGATCATGAGTTCAGATACTATTACAAGAGAACAAGCTTATATAACCTATTTGCTTCGCCTTGCGGATGACCGGTTAATTCTTGGGCAAAGAGTATCGGAATGGTGTGGTCATGGCCCTGTTCTGGAAGAAGATCTTGCCCTGGCGAATATGGCCCTCGATTTGATTGGCCATGCCTCTGCTTTATATGGCCATGCTGCTGATATTGAAGGAGAAGGACATGATGAAGATTATTTTGCATATTTCAGAGATGATTATGAATTCACAAACCTTCAGCTATGTGAATTACCTAAAGGTGATTTTGCATTTACCATTGCCCGGCAGTTTTTGTTCAGTTCATTCAGTTATTTCCAGTATGAGCGGTTAAAAAAAGCAAAAGACGAACAGTTTGCGGGCATTATCAAAAAACATCTGAAAGAAATTAAGTATCACCTTCGGCATTCGCGCGATTGGGTTCTTCGGCTTGGTGACGGAACAGAAGAAAGCCATAAACGCATACAAAATGCTTTTGATGAAATCTGGATGTATGTGGATGAGCTGTTCTATACTGATCAAATCGATGAATTGATACTGGCCGATGGAAACGGAGCCGATCTGATTTCCTTTAAAGAAGAATGGAAAAAACTGGTTGAAGAAACCTTAACTGAAGCTACGTTGACGGTTCCCGATTGGGATCAGTTTATGATGAGCGGAAGCCGGACAGGAATGCACACCGAACATTTGGGCCATATACTTGCGCAGATGCAATTCCTTAGACGATCTCATCCTGATGCCGATTGGAAATAACAATAGTACTTAGTATCTAGATGTTAGATGTACCACAGCTTAAACAATTCCTGATACTAAGTACTAACATCTAAATACCGTTAATGTCTACAAAAACGCTATATACCGAGCAGCAAGTTTGGGGTTACCTTAAAGAGATTACTGACCCTGAAATACCTGTTCTCAACATTATTGAGATGGGTATCGCTCGCAGCGTGTCAATAGAAAATGAGAAAATTGTTGTCAGGATCACGCCTACATATTCAGGCTGTCCTGCAATGAATGCCATTGAAAAAGCAGTGGGCGAAAAACTTGAAGAAAAAGGTATACAGGATTACCAGGTACTTTTAGACTACTCAGAGCCCTGGACGACCGATTGGATGACTGAAGAAGCTAAGAGTAAGTTAAAAGATTATGGCATAGCTCCACCTGAGAAAACAACAAAAGATGAAGACTTTCTGAAAAGCTTGTCTGGTACAAAAATTGTTCCCTGCCCTTTCTGCGATTCATTCGAAACTGAATTACAAAGTGAGTTTGGTTCTACAGCTTGCAAGTCTCAGTATTTTTGTAATAGTTGTCATCAACCCTTTGAGCATTTTAAGTGTATTTAATCGGACGTCAATAAGTCTTTTGGCAATTCGTATTTGATAACTCTTGGCACCTTTTCAATCGTGTTCAACAGATACGCATAGCCTTCACCCACTTGCATTTTTTTAGCGGCAATGGGCAATTTGACTTCCCTGATAAACTCTCCTGTGTGCTTATCAAAAATCCATAATCGTTCTGCGTGTTCAATTACCTCAAGAAGCTCATCAATCTTCGAGGCGTAACTTTTCAACTGTTGTTGTGACACTTTCTTACCACTAAAAACTACATAAACGTATTTATCGTCTACCGAAATGTCTCTAGCTCCTGCAAAATCTTCCGCAACATCCGGAAGAACATTAATTCCATTTTCGTACGGACTTGGAATGGGTATTTGATCTGGTCCATCAGAGATATACTTAACACCCTCTTCATCAATAGCAACTAAGAGAGAGGAAAATTCAAATGCAAAGTACAGCACACCATCCAAATTGCTATAGTAGACTGTTTGTTGCATTACAAAGCTTTCTAGAGAAAAGAGTTCGGGAACATCCTCGGCCGACTTTTGCCACAATAAATCCTCTTTGCCAATTCTATTACCGTTAAACCTCCATGCTTTCAGAAAGTGATCAGAAAACGTTAATGTCACTAAGGTGCTATCGTTGACCAGCAACGCCTGGTACATTTTCTCTGGAATTTCTACTCGAACATCAGCGATGAGCTCCAATTCATCACTATATCTAGTAATTCGATTCAAACCTGCATCCCACAGCAATAAATTTCCATTACCAAATTTGGTAAATCCTTTGTAAAAAATAGGGCTTACTTCTCCCGGGCCTCTTCCGCTTCGCAAAGAATTAATAACATTATCCTCTGCAAAACTAATTCTCCGGATTGGAGATTCTCTAATGGCTCTGTCATTTACAATAATTTCGTCTGAATTTAATATCCAAAATTTATCAGCATCAAAAATAACATTCTTCACTTCGCCTTGTACTTGCCAGCCTTGAAAATGAATTAACCCTATAATAGCTGTAGATAATAAAGCTAACCGGACAATTGTTTTACTATAAATCATACTATTCTTTTATATTTAATTGAGCAGGAATGTTCTGCTCAATTATGAATTGACTAATAGTCTCCTTCGCCTAGATTATCTCTGCAAAGATTTCGCATCTTGTTCTTTATATGCTCAAATATAGTAAATTTTACTTTTAATGATATCGCACCAAAACAATGAGTGAAAAATTCATAGAAAAAACCATTCAAAATGGAGTTCTTAAAATTGTCCTAAACCGACCTGACGTACTCAACAGCTTTAACTATGCGATGGCTGAAGAAATTCAAGCTGCTTTCATTGAGGCTGAAACCAACACAGAGATTCGTTGTGTGTTACTCACTGGAAATGGAAGAGCTTTTTGTGCCGGACAGGATTTACAGGAAGTTACAGAGATCGCTAAAGACCCTAACCGTGAGCTAAGCGAAGTTGTACATCATACCTATAATCCCATCATTAAGGCCATTCGTAACCTTGAAAAACCGGTGATTTGTGCAGTAAATGGGACTGCTGCGGGAGCCGGTGCAAACATCGCTTTAGCTTGTGATATGGTTATTGCTTCAGAAGAAGCCAAATTCATCCAATCGTTCTCCAATATTGGCCTGATTCCTGATAGTGGTGGAACCTATTTTCTTCCAAGGCTGGTGGGGTTAGCAAGAGCTACCGAACTTACGTTTACAGGTCGCCCGGTTAAAGCTCCGGAAGCAGTAGAAATCGGGATGATCTACAAATCTGTTCCTGCCAATGAGCTAATGAATGAAACTGTTAATCTTTGCGAGAAATTTGCTCAAATGCCCACCAGAGGGTATGGACTTACCAAAAAAGGATTTAACGCTGGATTTAGTAACGATTTGGAAGCCCAATTGAATCTCGAAGCCGACTTACAGGCAGAAGCCGGTAGTACTGACGATTATCATGAAGGCGTTGCAGCTTTTCTGGAGAAGAGAGCACCAAATTTTAAAGGAAAATAATTTTTAATGAGTTTAGGTAAAGATGCAGTAGTAGGAATTATTGGTGCCGGTACCATGGGCACCGGAATTGCTCAAATTGCAGCCACAAATGGATATACCGTTTATTTATATGATGCATACTCAGAACAACTCCCAAAAGCCAAAGCAGGGTTAGAAAAGATTCTTAATCGCCAGGTTGAAAAAGGAAGAATGAGTCAGGATGAAGTTGATGGAATCCTTGGTCGTATTCATTTTGTAGATAACATCACAGATTTTGGTAAATGTGGGTTTGTGATTGAAGCAATCATCGAAAACATTGACATTAAAAAAGATGCCTTTCAACGATTAGAAGCCATTGTTTCTAAAGATTGCATCCTGGCTTCCAATACCTCTTCCCTTTCTATCGCTTCTATTTCCTCGGCATTAAAAAAACCGGAACGGTTTCTGGGAGTACATTTTTTCAATCCGGCTCCGCTCATGAAGCTGGTTGAGATTATTCCCGGAGTTGCTACCAATGCTGAACTGGCTAACGAGACAAAAGAGTTTATTTCAGGTTGGGGGAAAATAACCGTGTTAGCCAGAGATACTCCGGGTTTCATAGTAAACAGAGTTGCACGACCTTTTTATTCTGAAGCACTTCGTATTCTTGAAGAAGGTGTAGCAGATGTCCCAACAATCGATTGGGCAATGAAAGAACTTGGTGGATTCAGAATGGGACCTTTCGAACTCATGGATCTAATTGGCCATGATGTAAATTATGAAGTAACCAGTTCTGTATTCCGCGAGTTTTACTACGATCCTCGTTTCAAACCATCATTTACTCAAAAAAGATTAGTGGAAGCCAGATGGTTAGGCAGAAAATCCGGTAAAGGATTCTACAGCTATGGAGAAGACGCCAAGAACTCTGAACCAACAAAAGATGAAAAACTCGGCCAGGAAATCCTCCATCGCATTTTAGTAATGTTAATTAATGAAGCATTTGATGCTGTATTTATGAACATCGGTTCTGCTGAAGACGTAGATCTTGCCATACAAAATGGCGTTAATTATCCCAAAGGACTACTGGCCTGGGCTGAGGAAATTGGATTAGAGATTGTACTGGAAAGAGTAAATACTTTGTATGACGAATATCAGGAAGACAGGTATCGGCCTAATCCATTATTGAAGAGAATGGTGAGAGAAGGGGCTTCTTTTTGATGAGCAAAACAGGTCAGGATATCATCTCCAAAATGATGGAAGAGGATAAATTCTCACAATGGATGGGCATTGATATTCTGGAATCTGAACCAGGTTACGTGAAGCTTTCTATGACCATCAGAGATGAAATGGTAAATGGTTTTGGGATATGTCATGGCGGAATCACTTTTTCTTTAGCAGACAGCGCACTGGCCTTTGCTTCAAATTCAAGAGGCTCTGTTTCCGTAGCTTTGGAAAACAATATCAATTATACCAAAAAGGTAGAAGTCGGTGATACTTTAATTGCTGAAACGGAAGAAATTCAAAACGGAAGAACAATTGGGGTCTATAAAATCAGGATTACCAATCAGAATGAGGATCTAATAGCAGATTTTAGAGGAACGGTTTATCGTACTGATAGACATAAGACCTGAGATATAAGATTTAAGACATGCACAATTACAAAAAATTAGATGTATGGAATAAAGCAGTTGATTTTGCAACTAATGTGTATCAAATCACTAAGAATTTTCCAAAGGATGAACTTTACGGCCTTATTTCCCAATTAAGACGAGCTTCTGTTTCAATCAGCTCAAATATTGCTGAAGGAGCGGGTCGCAATTCTGACAAAGAATTCCGGCAATTCCTGAATATATCTTTTGGTTCGTGTTCTGAAATTGAAACACAACTAATCATTAGTCACAGATTGGGTTATATTTCTGATGAAGATTTTTCGTCCCTTTCGGATGACGTTATCGAAATCCAAAAATCATTTATAAACTAATTCAGAAATTCTCTTAAGTCTTAAATCTTACATCTCATGTCTAAAAATGAAGCATATATCATAGATGGAATCAGAACTCCAATTGGAAAACTGAAAGGCTCTCTTTCATCAGTAAGAGTAGATGATTTGGCTGCTATTCCCATTAAAGAGTTGATAAAAAGAAATCCTGAGATTGATCCGACTGTTATTGAGGATGTAATCCTTGGTTGTGCTAATCAAGCTGGTGAGGATAATAGAAATGTAGCCCGTATGGCTGCTTTACTGGCCGGGCTTCCTGTTTCTGTTCCCGGAGAAACTGTAAACCGGTTATGTGCTTCGGGGATGAGTGCTACTATCAAAGCATACCATGCAATTAAAGCCGGAGAAGGCGATCTGTTTATAACTGGTGGTGTAGAGCATATGACAAGAGGTCCAATTGTATTAGGGAAGGGAAACTCTCCTTGGTCTGGTACCAATGAAATGTACGACTCTACCTTTGGATGGAGATTCATAAATCCCAAGATGCATGAGATGTATGGAACAGATGGCATGGGCATGACTGCCGAAAATGTGGTTGAAATGCATAACATCTCCCGTGAAGATCAGGATAAGTTTGCGGCATGGAGTCAGCAAAAGGCTGGAGCAGCGAGAGATTCCGGAAGGTTGGCAAAAGAAATTGTAAAAGTTGAAATTCCACAAAGAAAGGGTAACCTGATAATTTTCGAACATGATGAATTCATGCGCCCTGATTCTACTCCTGAAATTCTTGGAAAACTTCGCCCCGCTTTTCGAAAAGATGGCTCGGTTACGGCCGGAAATGCATCAGGATTGAACGATGGCGCCGGAGCATTATTAGTCGCTTCGGATGCAGCAGTCAAAAAATATAGACTGAAACCCAAATCAAGAATTGTGGCCTCAGCTGTTTCAGGGATTGAACCAAGAATTATGGGGCTTGGACCCGTTGAGGCTACACAAAAAGTAATGACTCGTGCCGGACTCACTTTAGACGATATGGATATCATCGAGTTGAACGAAGCTTTTGCAGGTCAATCTCTGGGTGTTACCAGAATGCTTGGTTTAGAGGATAATGATTCACGATTAAACCCCAATGGAGGAGCTATTGCCATTGGCCACCCACTTGGAATGACCGGACAGCGATTGCTCCAAACCGCAACTATTGAACTTCACGAAAAAGAAAATGCTAAATATGCACTTTGTACTTTATGTGTGGGCGTAGGACAGGGTTTTGCGGTAATTCTGGAGAAAATTTAACCAATGGCAGTCTACGAATACAAAGGATACAAACCCGTTATTGATGAAAGCGCTTATGTTCATCCGCTGGCAGCAGTAACCGGAAATGTAATTATTGGAAAGGACGTATACATAGGTCCGGGGGCTGCGATTCGTGGAGATTGGGGAAAGATTATTATCAAAGATGGTTGCAATGTTCAGGAGAATTGCACCATTCATATGTTTCCGGGAGTAACTGTGACTCTTGAAGAAGGAGCACATGTTGGTCATGGAGCAGTAATTCATGGAGCACATCTGAAAGAAAACTGCCTTATTGGAATGAATGCGGTAGTAATGGATAATGTAATAGTTGGAGCCGGATCGATTGTTGGAGCATTGGCTTTTGTAAAAGAAGGAGCAAAAATTCCAGATAGAAAAGTAGTAGTTGGGAATCCTGCTGAAATAGTAAAAGATGTTTCAGATGAGATGCTAAAATGGAAAACAGAAGGTACTGGGTGGTATCAACGATTGCCCAAAGAACTGCACGAAACTTTGAAAGAATGTGAGCCATTAAGGATAATTCCTGAGAATAGAAAAGATCAGGAATCAGGCTATACTACCTGGGGTACAAAAAAGGAAATCTCATAAATGGGCAAAAATTTACCTCCACATAAACTCCATCCCGATGTTCTTCACTGGAGAGAAGGCGATGAGATCGTTGCAAGAAATGTAAAGCTAAAAGGCTGGTTCTCGAAACTCATGGCGTTCGAAAATGGAATTCTTAACATGACCTATCTTTTCAAAGCCATTACTAATGACGGTTATATTATTATTGCAGAAAAAGAATCCGGAAACCTTCATAAAACTGAATTCCGAAAATTTATCAAAAAAGCGAAGAACAATAGTTTCATCAATCGGGCTATCGAACAGGATCTGGACAAATCTAAAGAGTACATGGAATTAATTGATACTTTTCAACAAGCTTATACAGAACTGCAAGAGTCAGATAAACCTAAACTTTTGGAGTAAATGGGATTTTTCAAAAACGACAAAAAGGGCAAACCTCCACATACCTGGTATCCGGAAATTTTACGCTGGCGTGAAGGAGATCAAATATTCTGTTGGAATATTTCAAAAGCCATTGGTTATATGAAAGCCAAAAGCAAGGATATTGCAAAATACATGGCAGATTCTGGTTCTCATGCCATATATGCAACTGCTGCATTCAAGTTTAAGTCTGTAAGTGAAGATGGAATGATTTACCTTGAATTTGAAGATGGTCAAATGGAGGAGTTCGAGTTCTGGAGATTGATAAAGTGTGCTGAAAATGAAAGCCTGAAAACACGAAAGATTGAAGAAAAGGAAACAGATTCTCAGAAATACATGGAGTTGATTCAAAACTTCCAGCATGCTTTCAATGAATTACAAGAAGCGGATAATCACCCAAAAAGATTGGGAAAAATGCAAAAGGAGACAGAATGAAAGTTCTTAGCTTCATAAAAGGCAAATGGCTAACCAAAGGAACTGAAACAGATCTGATCAGTGCAATTGATGGAAGCACTGTTGCCACTTTAGTTGATTCAGATATTGACTATAAATCAGCACTCGATTACGGAAGAAAAGTAGCCGGACCTGAATTGAGAAAATTGTCAATCCATCAAAGAGCCTTTAAGATCAAATTCTTGGCTGCTTACCTGATGGAACGTAAAGAAAAGTACTATGCGCTTTCATCCCATACAGGTGCTACCAGAGGAGATTCCTGGATTGATATTGAAGGTGGCTTTGGTTCTATGTTTGTGCTTTCAAGTAAAGCAAGAAGAGAACTCTCTGATCTACCTTTCCATGTAGAAGGCGGAACCGAACGGTTATCCCGAGGCGGCTCTTTTGTTGGGCAGCATATTTGTGTTCCAAAACATGGCATTGCTGTTCACATCAACGCATTCAATTTTCCGGTTTGGGGAATGGTAGAAAAATTAGCCCCTGCTATTATGGCTGGGCTTCCTTGTATAGTTAAACCCTCTCCTGTTGGTTCTTATCTGGCTTATGAAGTATTCAAAGATATTATTGAGTCTGAAATTCTTCCCGAAGGAAGCGTACAGTTCATCGCTGCTGATAAGCCCGGGAATCTGCTTGATCATCTGAACAGTCAGGATTCCGTTTCTTTCACCGGATCGGCTGCAACCGGAAAGAAATTGAAATCACATCCTAATATCGTTGCTAACTCCGTCCAGTTTAATATGGAAGCAGATTCGTTGAACGCCTCTATCCTCGGACCTGATGTTACTCCTGATATGGAAGAATTCGAGTTATTCATCAAAGAAGTTGTTCAGGAAATGACTGTCAAAACCGGACAAAAATGTACTGCTATCCGGCGGACCATAATTCCAAGAGATTTGATAGATGACGTGGTAAATGCTCTTGGCAATGAACTCGATGCGATTACTATTGGAGATCCTACAAATAGGGAAAACAAAATGGGGCCGCTTGCCAGCAATTTACAAAGAGAACGTTTTGATGAACAATATGAAAAACTGGAAGCAGGACTTCATGTTGTCTACTCAGGCGATATTGATACAAACGGAGCTTATACCTCTCCAAAAGTACTACTTGCACATCAGTCAGATGCAGGTGACGACCTTCATGTAATCGAAGCTTTTGGGCCATTAACTACACTAATACCTTATGATACGGTTGATGAAGCTATTCAGAATGCAAACAAAGCAGACGGATCATTAGTTTGTTCGTTATTCACTGCTGATGATGATATAGCCGCTGAAATCACTTTGGGATGTGCCCCATATCATGGGCGCTTTATGGTTATCAATAAAAATTCAGCAGGTGAATCTACTGGTCATGGCTCCCCAATGCCACATATGGTGCATGGCGGTCCCGGGCGTGCAGGCGGCGGAGAAGAATTAGGAGGAGCGAGAGCTGTGTTACATAACATGCAACGAATCGCATTACAAGGCTCCCCTACTACACTCATGAATATTGTTCAGCAACATATAAAAGGTGCTGAGACCAAAGAAGCACCAAAACATCCTTTTCAGATGTATTTTGAAGAATTGGAAGTGGGACAGTCTCTCCTGTCAGAAATCAGAAAAATTACTGATCAGGATGTGGAAGATTTCGCCAATTTATCAGGAGATCATTTTTATGCCCATACCGATCCTGACGCTGCATCACGATCTTTATTTGGCAAAATTGTAGCACATGGCTACTTCGTATTATCGGCAGCAGCAGGCCAATTTGTTCATCCCGATGAAGGCCCGGTTCTGCTGAATTATGGACTTGAAAACCTTTCATTTTTGGCACCTGTTGCGCCCGGAGATACAATCCAAACTAAACTCATTGTTAAGAGAAAAACGGTACGCCAACAACGAGAAGGGGATCTCTTTCCATTCGGAGTTGTGTATTGGGATGTGGAAGTAAAAAATCAGGAAGAGGTTTTGGTCGCGGAATATACTATTCTGACATTAGTAAAGCGTAGGAATAAGCTAGACATTGATATAATTTAAAATTTTGAATTTTTAATTCTTAATTTTGAATTAGCCACATTGAACAGTTTTATTAGTATTAACTATGTCTCCCAAAGGTAACGTCGAATTATCCATCACTAACAACATCGGAACCATAGAATTCTCGCACCCAAAGGGGAATTCTCTTCCCGGAGCTATTCTCAGAAAACTGGCTGATACAATAGAAAAAACGGGTGAAAATGATGACATAAGGGTTATCGTAATCAAAAGCTCAGGAGAAGGAGCTTTTTGTGCCGGTGCTTCTTTTGATGAACTTATTGCTATTGAAGATTTCGATACAGGCAAACAGTTTTTTATGGGATTTGCACTGGTTCTAAATGCAATGCGAACCTGTCCTAAATTTATTATTGTTCGGGTTCATGGAAAAACAGTTGGTGGTGGTGTTGGCATAGCTTCTGCAGGAGATTATACATTTGCAAAAAAAGGCGCCTCTGTAAAACTCAGCGAACTGGCATTAGGAATTGGGCCTTTCGTAGTTGGCCCGGCTGTAGAACGTGCTGTAGGTACTTCATCATTTTCTGCAATGGCAGTAGATGCTGCAAACTGGTATGATTCCACCTGGGCTACCCAAAAAGGATTATTCAACCAGGAATTTGAAACAACCAAAGAACTGGATACTGCTGTAGAAACTCTGGCAAATCAACTGGCAAAAAGCAGCCCCGAAGCTATGCAAGAGTTAAAGCAGGTATTATGGAAAGGTACCGAACATTGGGATGATTTACTGGAGCAGCGAGCTGAAGTAAGCGGAAGGTTGGTGCTTTCTGATTACACCAAAAACTTTATCAAACAATTCAAAACAAAGTCTTAATTAGTTTTTTGGGATCACTATCCCAAGGCTTTCCCTTATTGCTTTACGTGTGTAAAAATGCTCAAAAACTACTTTATTTAAGCATTTCAAATGGTATTATCAGCTATCTAATAAACAACTTATACTTATGAAATTCTTTTCTACATTTCTTTTGATCGGCATTGCGTCCATCTCGATCCAGGCACAAGACAAAAAGTGGGATGTAAATAATCCTGATCTCGGAGAATCCATTACTCATACATTTACTACGGATGAAGGCACCTGGATGAATCTGGATGTGAGCCCGGATGGAAAACAAATAGTTTTCGACTTGATGGGAGATATTTACATCATGCCAATTTCAGGAGGAAAAGCAAAACTTTTGAGAGGAGGACATGCTTATGAAGTACAACCCCGATTCAGCCCCAATGGAAAACACATTTCTTTTACCAGCGATGCCGGAGGTGGAGATAATATCTGGGTAATGGATGTAAATGGTGAAAATGCCACTCAAATAACCAAGGAAAATTTCAGATTGCTTAATAATTCTACGTGGATGCCGAATGGAGAATATATCATCGCCAAAAAACACTTCTCTTCTACCCGGTCTTTGGGAGCAGGAGAAATCTGGATGTTTCATAAATCTGGCGGTTCAGGAATACAGCTTGTAGAAAAGAAAAATGCCCAACAGGATATTGGTGAACCTTCCGTTTCTCCGGATGGAAGATATGTTTATTACAGTGAAGACAATTATCCCGGAGGATTCTTTCAGTACAATAAAGATCCAAACAGCCAGATTTATGTAATAAGAAGATACGATACTAAAGAAGGCGATATTGAAACAGTTACCGGAGGCAATGGCGGGGCCGCTCGTCCGCAAATCTCACCGGATGGTAAGCAGCTGGCATTTGTTCGCCGGGTAAGAACTAAAAGTGTGCTGTATCTTCGGGATATAGATACCGGGTTAGAATGGCCGGTTTATGAGAATTTGAGTAAAGATCAGCAGGAAGCCTGGGCTATTTTCGGCGTTTATACCAATTTTAACTGGACACCGGATGGAAAAAACATCATCATCTGGGCGAATGGTAAAATTAACAAGATCAATGTAGAAAGTCGCGAGGTATCTGATATTCCTTTCGAAGTAGAATCGACTCATACCATTTTTGAGACAGCCAGATATAAACAAGAAGTTGCCCCTGATAAATTTACAGCAAAAGCGATACGAAATGCCGTTACTTCCCCCGATGGCAAAACATTAATGTTCAGTGCAGCCGGATATCTCTGGAAAAAATCGCTGCCTGACGGCAAACCTGAAAGGGTTACAAAAGCTTCGCATTTTGAATTTGAGCCTGCTTTTTCTCCCGATGGGAAACATATTGCCTATGTAAGCTGGAGCGATGAAACGATGGGGGCTTTACACATTCTTGAGTATGGTAAAAGAAATGCCAAGCCAAAAGCTCTTACTTCTGAAATGGGTATTTACAGAGAACCTTCTTTTTCTCCAGATGGAAAAACCATCGTTTATCGCCGGGAAAGCGGAAACGGACAGCAAGGTTTTGCTCATACGTTAAACCCGGGCATTTATATAATCCCGGCTTCGGGGGGCACACCAAAGAAGATTCATAATACCGGTTCTTTCCCAAGATTCAATACAACCGGAGATCGAATTTTCTATCAAAGTGGTGGATATTTGTTTGGTGCTATCAATAAATCTTACCGGAGTGTGGATTTAGATGGAAAAGAACAGACGACCCATTTTACTTCTAAGTATGGCCATGAATTTGTACCAAGCCCCGATAATAAATGGATCGCTTTTTCCAATTTGTATAAGGTTTATATCGCTCCGATGACCTCCCCCGGTAAAACTGTTGAATTGTCTCCTAATACCAAATCCATCCCGGTAGCATTAGCAGCCTCAGAAGGTGGTTACCACATGCACTGGTCGAAAGACAGCCAAAAACTTATGTGGACGCTGGGTGAAGAATATTTCACCGTTGATTTAAAAGATCGCTTCAAATTCGTGGATGGTGCACCTGATAGCTTACCTGAGCCTCCAAAAACGGGAATCAACATTGGTCTGGAACTAGATACTTACATTCCTGAAGGAAGTATGGCTTTTACTAATGCACGCATCATAACCATGAATGGTGACGAAGTAATAAATAATGGAACGATCGTTGTTGAAGGAAACAGAATTACTGCAATTGGCGCAAATGTTTCTATCCCAAATAATGCAAAAGTAATTGATGCATCCGGAAAAACCATTATGCCCGGCATTGTAGATGTTCATGGTCATTTAGGAAACTTCCGATTAGGTATAAGCCCTCAACAACAATGGGAATATTTTGCCAATCTTGCATATGGGGTTACAACTGCACATGATCCTTCATCTAATTCCGAGATGATCTTTTCTCATTCAGAAGCCATCAAAGCAGGAAATATGATCGGGCCAAGAATCTATTCAACCGGAATAATCTTATATGGTGCTGATGGAGATTTCAAAGCTGTCATCAATAGTTATGAAGATGCCTTTTTTGCCCTGAAACGAACTAAGGCTTTTGGTGCATTTTCAGTTAAAAGTTACAATCAACCGAGAAGAGATCAACGCCAGCAGGTTATGAAAGCTGCCAAGGAACTTGAGATGATGGTAGTTCCGGAAGGCGGTTCTTTCTTCTTCCACAATATGAGTATGATCCTTGACGGGCATACAGGTGTGGAACACAATATTCCTGTGGTTCCTTTGTATAAAGATGTGCGGGAAGTTTGGGGTAGTTCATCAACCGGATACACACCCACGCATATTGTAAATTATGGGAGTATGAGTGGGGAGTACTATTTCTACCAAAAGTATAATGTGTGGGAAAATGAAAAACTTCTTTCCTTTACTCCACGAAGCGTAATAGATCCACGATCACGCCATCGAACAATGATCCCTGATGAAGAATATGACAATGGCCACATCAAAACTGCGGAATCTTCCAAATTACTTACTGATGCGGGTGTAAAAGTAAATCTTGGAGCTCACGGGCAACTACAAGGGCTTGGAGCTCATTGGGAACTCTGGATGATGAGCCAGGGAGGGATGACCAACATGGAAGCTTTGAGAGTAGCAACCATAAACGGAGCACACTATCTCGGCTTAGATGATGATATCGGCTCTCTTGAAGTAGGTAAACTGGCAGATCTAATTGTTCTGGATGAAAACCCTCTTGAGGATATTCTCAATACCAACTCAGTAAAATTTACGATGGTTAATGGCCGCCTCTTTGATGCTGCTACGATGAATGAAGTTGGAAACCAACAAAAAGAACGTCTTCTATTTTGGTGGGAACGCCATAGCTATGGTGAAGAATTTGACTGGCATGCCATATCATTAGAAGCAGCCGGATTGCAGTGCTCCTGTTTTGGTGGCCAATAATATTCTGAATACATAAATCCGTTTAAAAGGCTTTCCGAAAAGAAGGCCTTTTTTATACCTTAGGTAATGGAGCTTTGCAAAAACTGCGGAACACAATTTGAAGGAAATTTTTGTCCTAACTGTGGACAAAGACTAAATTCCGGACGCATTATATTTCGGGAATCTGCTAAAGACGTATTAGAGCATTACTTTGATTTTGATGCTCCGCTTTTCAGAACTATCAAGGGAATGGTTACCAATCCCGGCAAATTGATAAAAGAATACATAGCCGGAAAACGAAAATCATATTCACACCCCTTTCGTTATTTCGTTCTTGTATTGGCTATTTATCTTGTATTAAAAAATTTACTCGATTTTGATCCAATACAGACAGTTTCTGAGATTAGCGGTTCTCAAAGAGCCCCAAATCCAAATTCTGTTATTTCGAAAGCATCTAATTACTTTTCGAATCATATAAATACTTTCTTATTAGTTTTTGCTTTTACTATTGCTCTGTTTAGCAAACTCTTTAACCTAAAATCCAAAATCTACTTTGTTGAATATTTAACACTTGGGTTTTTTATTGTAGCCCAGTATATGTTCTTTTCTATCTTTATTCTTTTGGGAAGCTACATCTCTCCCTATGTTTTTATTCTAAACTATCTGGTAGTGTTTTTATATCCCGTATATGTACTGATTAGTTTTCATAGCGGTAACCTGGCTTTACGAGTTCTAAAATCTGTATTAATATCTATTCTGGCTTGGGTTTCCTATGCTTTTTTGGGTTTTTCAATATCTGTTTTCATTGTACAGGTATTTGGGCTATGACATTTCGAGAGGCTTTTGAAGAACTTGAGAAATATGCTGATCCTGAAAAGGCCGAACATTCAAAACGGTTTTTTAAAAGCAGACCGGGCGAGTACGGAGAAGGAGATATCTTTTTAGGAATTACCGTTCCAAATCAACGAAAGGTTGCAAAGAAGTTTAAACGCATGCCCTTGCACGAAGTAGAAAAGCTGCTTCAAAGCGATATGCACGAATGCAGGCTTACAGCGTCGATGCTGCTTGTATATAGAATTGAAAAAGCGGAGCAGGAAATTATTGATGAGACTGCTGAATTCTATTTAAAGAATTTGAAATACATCAATAACTGGGATATTGTGGACAGCTCCTGCCGGTTTATCCTTGCAAAGTATTTAGAGAACAGAGATCGCGATTTACTCTATGAACTGGCTAGCTCTGACGATCTTTGGGAAAAAAGGATAGCAATGATTACCTGTTACTATTACATCAAGCAAAATGATTTTAAAGATGCTCTTGCTATTGCCGAAATATTAGTGAATGATAAGCACGACTTGATCCACAAAGCCGTTGGCTGGATGCTGCGAGAAATTGGGAATCAAAACCAGGATACAGAAATCTCTTTTTTGGAAAAGCACTGCAAAAATATGCCCCGAACTATGTTACGGTATGCCATAGAGAAATTTAATGAGCCTTTGAGGCAATATTATCTAAATCTTTACTAGAATAAAAAATTGGTAATGATTTTTATTTGCATCAGATCAGAGTTTTATTTGACATAGAACTCAGATACAAATCTAATCATCATAGAAAGTAAGTGGCAGTAAATGTGATTGCTACAATTAATAATAAAGACACATACTGGTATATAATTTTAGTTTCTTCCTCTGATTCTGTTTTTACTTTTTTGTTGTATAAATAGATATTCAGAGGTAGTAATACTGCGATAAAGAATATTAAAACCCCAATCTTATAACTCGCTTGCTCGATAAACCATACCAACGGCATTATTAAGAAACACTGCAACAATACAATAATTGATAAAGAATCAAAACCAAATTTCATAGTTCTACCTCTTATCTTTTGAACATTATTCTGATTCTGCTATACAAGATTCATATGAGTTTACACAGTCACCCAAAGCTCCATTATAGATAGCAGTATTTATTACTTGACATGCAAGTGCCGCAAATGGGCTCCCTAAAGCACTAAGAGCACATATAGCCGTGCCTGCATAGTACGTTCCTTCTGCTTGACTTGCACAATAACTGTAATCATATGTGCAATTTGCTGAAGCTTTAGACTTTTTAAATGAGTTTTCATCTCTTGCATATAGTTCTACCAAAACAGCCTGTAGCTCATCCTCTTCTAGCTTTTTCAATGCAGGAAATTCATTCATAAGATCAATTAAAGAATTATAATACAACAAGTATAAATCTTCATACTCTTTTTTATCCTCATAACCCAACTTTACTGCAAAAGCATCAAGCTCAGAATTTGTTACTTTTGAATGGTAAATACTGGAGAATTTAGAGATATCATCCATTAGATATCGAACTTGATCTGAACCCAATTCAGAAATTTTATTGAGATATGGTTTATTAAAGTTGGTTGAATTAACTTTATAGTGTCGATATGCAGCCGAATTAGTAATTTCATCAACATTTATTTCGTAAGTATCTTGATAACTACAAGATGTAATAAACAATAAAAGTAAACTAACAGAGTATAGGATAATTCTTTTCATAGCAATAATACATTTGTTATTAGTTAGTTACCTAGAGTTTATTAAAAATAAAATATAAAAGACTACTTTAATTCTGGTTGTATAATCAGCAAGTATTGCTATTCTTTTGCACTTAAAGTTTATGCCGGTTCTATTTTCTTTTTCAAACGAATAACGTTTTTGAATAACCCGATGGAATTCAATAAATATAACTTACACTTCTTTTTTAAACTCAAGAGTAAACATAGTTCCTCCTCCTTCATTTGTGGAGAACAAGTAATTTCCTTTCAACTGATCTGCCAGTGTTTCTATCAAGGTAATACCTAAAAAGTCTGCCGTTGAAATTTCATCAAAGTCAAAACCAACTCCATTATCAGATATTATCAGCGTAATGTTATCATCAGTCTCTTCGGCTTTAATTTCTATAGTGCCACCGTCCTTGTCCGTAAACGCATGTTTAAAGGCATTGTTTATGATCTCATTTAGTATAAGTGAACAGGGTATGGCCTGATTTACGTTCAATGAAATATCATTCACCTTTAGATGTACATGTATTTTATCCCATATTCCAGGATAAGAATTCTTAATAGAGTTGCTCAATTCTTCGATATAATTACCGTAATCTATAAAGGCCAGTGAGTCGCTGGCATATAATTTTTCATGAACCAGAGCAATCGACTGAATCCTCATTTGGCTATCTAACAATGCGTTTTTAATCGCATCATCTTTATTTTGCAATATCTGTAACTCCAGCAACCCAGTAATAACAGCAAGGTTATTTTTTACCCGGTGATGAATTTCTGCCAACATTACATCTTTTTCGACTAAAGAGCTTCTCACTTTATTTTCTGCCTCTTTTAATTCCGATATATCAGACACTACTAAAACCCGGCCTCGTTTCTGATCATTTTCGAACAGATCTGATGATGACAATAAAACCGGAATCTTATTGTCTTTACTACTTACTAGTTGGTATTCCTGAGGCCGATCTTTTAAATTGTTGCTTTCTACTTCCACAATTTTAAAGAAACTTGAAAATGATTTGCCAATAATTTCTTTTTTCTCAAGTTCTAACATTTTTGCCGCTGACTCATTCATCCTCCTCAAAATACCGTCTTCATCAGAAACAAAAATACCTTCTCTGATAGATTCCAGCACATTATCAAGATAGGTGCTGGAAATAGTTTGCCGTTCCAGATTCTCTGCCATTTCATTAAAAGCCTTACCAACACGCCCAAATTCATCATCGGTTTTTATTTCTAAACGTTCGGTAAGGTCACCGCTTCCCAGCTTTTGAACGGATTGTGTCAACTCGGTTAAAGGGCTGGCAATAGATCTATAAAGATATAGAGCAACAATAACACCAATTATAATAGTCAAAAAAGTAGCTACATAATTGATGATTTGCCCTTGGTGCAACTCTACATCCAGCGCATTAATCCTGGCTTCCTGGTCTTGTTTTGCAAGTACCCTGATCTCTTCAAACTTTGGCATTATTTTGTTCATAAAATAAGGAGCTATAGATGAAACAAACATAAACTCAGAATCAGGGGCTTTTTCTTCTAGTAAAACCAACCATTCTTCGGCCAAATTCTCATACAAAGCAACCCGCTCGTTCAAATCGGTTATCTGTTCAAGCAAAACCTCTTTTTCAGACAGAGCCTCTTTCAACAATCGGCACGACTCGTAAAAATCTTTAATGGTTTTATCGTAATCCAGTTTTGGCCGGCTAGCCGGAGGGGTACTACCCGGGTTTGCATTGTTTATTTCAAGCTCATTTATTTCGTGAACCAAGTTCAAATGCAGCAAGCTCTGCAAAAGGCTCACTTCCATTGCGTTTGAATATTCAACTACCGCAGTGGCATTCTTACTTTCTGAGAACTGTTGAGTACTTATTTTGGTGTAATATATCTCCCATACTATTCCAATCCCAATCAATAAAATGGCCAGGAAAATAAAACTGAGTATGATTTTACGTCCTAAGTTCAAAAGTAAGTTCCCGAAAATTACTATTTCTTGAATGTATTTAAACTCAAGGCTAATGACTATATCCGAGGATTATAAAATCCTCATGTAACAAATGGTCTAATAGCTACTCAGGAAATCTATAGAGCTCTTTATCTTGTCAATGTTCGGCAGCACAGATTCCATCAACCCTGTGTTATAAGGTACAGGTATGTCTGGCATAGCGAGCCTTTCTATAGGTGCATCAAGGTGCTGAAATGCTTCTCTTAAAATTGTTGCAGATATTTCTGCTCCAAAACCGGCTGTCCGGTTATCTTCGTGAACAATAAGGCATTTATTTGTTTTCTCAATTGATTTAAGGCAAGATTCTTTATCCCAGGGCATCAGTGTTCTTAAGTCTATTACATCAGCAGAAATGCCTGTTTCTTCCACTGCTTGCTCTGCTCTCTCACACATTGCTCCCCAGGTAATGATAGTAAGACCACTCCCTTCTTTTAAAAACTTAGCCTTCCCGAACGGTACAACAAATTCATCCCCCGGATAAGGCTTACGGGCATATTTTGCATCTAACAAGTTCCGGTGCTCAAAAAATATAGTGGGATTGTTTGACCGCATTGCTGTACGCAACAACCCTACCGCGTCTTCAGCGTTACTTGGCATAGCAACCTGCCAGCCAATGGCATGTGTAAAAAACACTTCGTTGCTCATACTATGCCAGGGATCGCCACATTTGGCAAAGCCACCGGGCATGCGTACTACAATTGGTGCAGCAAAACGATTTGCTGTTCTCCAACGGGTGGTTCCACAATTGTTGAGTTGTTCTGTTGCCGGATCAGCATATTTTCTGAACTGAATTTCAGCCACAGGCATTAACCCTGCATAAGCCATACCTACTGATCGGCCGATAATTCCCTCTTCCGATAAACTGGTATCAAAAACACGTTCTTCGCCAAACTTTGCCTGTAAATCCATAGTAGCAGCATGTACACCACCTTTCAATCCAACATCTTCACCAAAAACCAATAGCTTTTTGTTGGTCTCAAGTTCATAAACAAGTGTTCTTCGAATAGCTTCAACTATGTTGATTCGTTGTTTTTCGGGTGCCGGTTCTTCGCTTTCTTTTGGGAATGTATGCCCCTCTACGGCTAACCCGCCAATAGCTTGAAGCTCACCCTCTTCCGCAAATGCAAATTTCTCTGTAGTAGAGGCATCAGGCTCAGGGCGGTTTAGAGCCGCTTCAGCAGTTTTATTTATCGTCTCTTCTGCTTTCTTTTCAAGATTCTTCCAAATTTTTTCGGTGAGAGTGTCCGGAGTTAAATAATTTTTTAATGTATCCAGTGGATCTTTTTGTTTCTCTTCCTCAACCAATTCTTTGGGTTTATACGCCTGGTTGTCCTGATAAGAATGTCCATTCAACCGGGGAACTTTCAATCGAATCATTGTTGGTCCTTTTCTTTCCCGAACATGAGACACTGCCTCTTCCATTAACTTTGCAACTTCTTCCGGGTCAGTTCCATCACCTTCTATGATTTCCAGGTTCTTAAAGGATTGAAGATTATCCGTAATAACGCCTCCCGGAGTTTGAAACTCACTGGTTACAGAAATCCCATATCCGTTATCCTCGATATAAAAAAGAACGGGCAGGTTTTGAGTGGTTGCAATTGTGAGTGCTGACCAAAATCCGTTTGTAGCAACCGAGCCATCTCCACCCAGAATTACGGCAATGGCACCTTCATACTCTTTTTCTTTAAGTACTTTTCTCCGATACTCGATAGCCTGAGCCCAGCCGATTGCCGGAGTGTACTGTGAACCAACATCTCCTGCCATTGGCAACACTTTAACCCCATCCTTATCGGGGCGGTTGCAAACCACTCCTATATCACGCCCATCGCTGTAACTGCCCGATTTACCCATCGGAGCAGCCATGGCATCTTCCAAATCTAAGCCCAGGGTTAACAAAAGTGGGCGGGAACGATAATAGGCACTCGCAGCATCATTTTTATTTGTAAGAAGTTTGCCTAATAAAATTTGACCCAGCTCATGCCCCCGTGCCGAAAATTGATACAATACTTTTTTATTCGGTACAAGCTCGTTCTCCTCTTTAGCGTCCATAGCTCTTGATGTGAGCATCAACCTTGCTACATCACGCCAATCGACTTTTGTTTTAGATGAAGATAAAGCTCTTTTTTTGCCAACTGCTTTCGCCATACTCTTTTTGCCTTATTTAATAGCCATTACTTCTTTGAATGATTTTTCGAAATGGTCCATTTCTTTTTCAATACCGATTGTGATACGTACACAATTAGGAAGCCCAAATGCATTTATACGTCTAAGAATCACCCCTTTTTCTAACATTGCCTGTGTAAAATCTACCGCTTCCTGCTCTGTTTGCAAAATCATCATTACCGAATTAGATATAGATTTTAAATATTGCACCCCGTGTTCTTCAAAAAATGAGTATAACCGTTCTTTTCCCGAATTAATCACTTCGATGCTTTTTTTCAGAAAATCTTCATCTTCATAAGCTGCCAGTGCTGCTGTCTGTGCAAGTGTTGTCGGTTCAAACGTGAGCTTTGTTTTAAGCAGGTTATTAATAATCTCTTCTCTGGCAATTCCATAACCAACCCTAAGACCGGCTAAGCCATAAGCTTTAGAGAAGGTTCTTAATACGATCACATTATCATGATCGTAATCCAACGCTTTTGGATAATCTTCTACATCTTTTGCAAACTCGTAATACGCTTCATCAGCAATAATCAACACATGGTCAGGAACCTGCTTTAAAAGCCACTCATATTCCTGTTTGTTGATGTAGGTACCAGTCGGATTATTCGGATTCGCGATATAGATCATCTTAGTATGCTCATCAATCGCGTTAACAATTGCTTTTACATCAAATCGGTAATCAGAAGTAACAGGTATCTTCTTAAGATGGATGCCTCGTACTCCTGCCTGAACAAAAAAACCAACAAAAGTAACATTGGCTGTAATAGCATTTTGCTTGTTCAGAAAAAAGGTTCTGCACAGCATTGAAAGCAAACTCTCTGATCCGGCAGTAAGGATCACATTCTCATCTTTAACATTGTTTTTTTCAGCAATAGCTGCTCTCAGTTTTCTTGCCACAGGGTCCGGATAATCCTGGATGTTTTTGAAGGCTTCATTGATAGCGGCTTTTACCTTAGGGCTGCAACCTAACCTGTTTTCGTTGGAAGCTAGTTTCGCAATATATCTGGGATTATAAGTTTCAACTACCTCGGCTATAGTTTTCCCGGCTACATACCTGTTTAATTGCTCAATGTTTTTAGGCACCAACGACTGCAACGTATTCTCGATCATAAATTTTTGTATCAAAGGGATGATAAGATATCCAGAAAAAGATGGCTTTCCCAAATCCCGATTAAGAACTACAAAGTTAATGTTTTGTTACCAAAGAGCATTCCTTAACTTCGTAATAATTCTAAAAATTTAACTATGAAAACAATAGTTGTTACAGGAGCCAGTAAAGGTATTGGCTATGAAACCTCTCTCAAGCTTTTAAATAAAGGGCATAAGATTATTGCCATCGCCAGGACGTCAAAAAAGCTTACTGCTTTACAAAAAGAATCGAACTCAGAACTATTGATACCAATAGCCTCCGATATCACCTCTGAGAAATCTTTAATACAGCTTCAGAAAATTGTATCGAATAACCATCCTATTGATGGGTTAATAAATAATGCCGGAATACTTGCAAACAAACCGTTCATGGAAACTTCTGAACAGGACTGGAAAAAGATATTTGATGTAAACCTGCATGGTCCTGTACGCTTAATTCAGTTATTGAAGAAATATTTTGCAGAAGATGCTCACATTGTAAACATAGGAAGTATGGGAGGTATCCAGGGAAGCCAAAAATTTCCAGGACTCTCAGCATACTCGGCTTCTAAAGGGGCATTAGCTGTTTTAACAGAATCATTAAGTGCTGAATTTGCTGCAGATAAAATCTCGGTAAATTGCCTTAGCCTTGGAGCTGTACAAACCGAAATGCTGAATAAAGCCTTTCCGGGCTATAAAGCTCCGGTTTCTGCTAAACAAATGGGAGCTTTTATCGCTGACTTTGTATTAATGGGACACCAGTTTATGAATGGGAAAATAATCCCCGTTTCTTTAAATAATCCTGAATAGCTTTGGAATAGCATTTTGATAATTCCTAAATTCGCACAACCAAAATCATTCAGAATGAAAAAAGCCTTTTATAGCTTCCTTTTGATATTCGCACTTTGTGCAATGCCTTTCCAATCAACAGAAGCTCAAACTATTGAACTACTAGCAGGAAATACCCTTAATGGAGCGGTTCAAGGTACGTTACTCGGAGGAGCTTCTATGGCAATTACGGACTCAGAAGATTTTGCTGCCTTGCGGGTTGGCGTGGGACTTGGAACTTTATATGGAATTGGAATGGCAGGATATGATATCTCAGGAGGAAGTGGCCAGGAGGTACTAGTGCCTGGGTTATTTAATGACGGAAATAACAGCAGTATCATTGTTCTTTTGGATACATTCTATGGAGCAGCTTTAGGATCTGTAGTTGTTACAGCCGTAGCGTTAGTTGCGAATGAGCCTATCTTAACCGGTTTACAATACGGAGCTGGCATTGGTGCCTGGGCAGGGTTTGGTTTTGGAATTTTTGATACCTTTGTTTTGGCTGAACGTACGTATGCTCCCATTGCTATGAGTAATCCGCCTAAAAATGCCTCTGGGCTAATTGGAGTGAACTTTGTAGATAATATGAGCTTCGGTTTTGTAAATCCTTCTCTAATTAACACCACCCAAATTTCCGGAACGGATGTCATTTCAAAAATCTCTCCAACAGTTGAAGTTGTAAATTTTCGCTTCAACTTTTAATCGGCTGCCGCCTTGGCATCTGCTAATTTCTTAACAATCATCCGAACAGTATTCATGTGCCCCGTTAAAGAATGATGTAAACCGTCCGCAATATAATTCCAGGCTTCAGGGCTTTCTTTGCCCATTCTATTTCCTAAAGAATCAATAATCACTCCATCTTTGCCCGCAACCAGCTGTCGAACCTGCTGAAGATCTTCCTCATAAATAGAAAATTCATACAAAGCATTTTCCTCAAGTAATTGGGTAATTACAGGCGTCGGAGTTATCCATATAATCGGGTTAGTCACATATTCGGCTATCACATTTTGGAGCGACTCAAAGTTCTCCCATGTTTCGGAAAGTGGAACAATCGTTCTTTCCGGAACAATATTGAGTCGTTGGGCATCATATGTACCTAAAGCCACAAAAACCCAATCCGGTTCGTTAACTAAAACATCCCGGTCCAATCTTCTTAACGCTTCTGTAGAAGTATCAGCACCAATACCTGCATTTATAAAAGTGAAGTCCGCTTTTTCGGTGATAATCTCTAACAGGTTTTTAAATATTTCGAACCACCCCTGCCCGTCTTCGGTGATCGAATCCCCAATCACAGCAATAGTTTCTGATCCGTCAAAAGGAACATTGTTCATAAGGTCCGTGATCTCATCTTCTTTTAGTAGTTCCAGTGCAGCTTGCCTGGCATTTTCTTTGAGATTACGTCTGTACGCTTTTAGTTCTTCCTCCTTAATTCCTAATAATGCAGCCTCCGCTTTTATATCTGATTTCCCTGGAAGTAAAGGAAAACGTTTCTCTAAATGAAAAAAGGGTACGGTAAACTGTTCGAGCAATGATTTTATATCATCTGATGTATCAGCCATAGTCTTTCTTTAAGTGTTCAGTAAGCAGCTGAATTCCCTCAGTAGCATTGGTTTTAAAATGCTCCCATCCCTCGAAAGAATTCAGTTCAGGAGTTGAAGGATCGATAATAAATTTTTCGCAATGTACTGGAGCATAGTGAACAAGGCTTGCAGCAGGATATACTACTAAAGAAGTTCCAATCACAACTAATATTTCTGCCTTGCTTACTATCTGGGCAGCTTTTTCAAGCATTGGAACCATCTCGCCAAACCACACGATATGAGGGCGTAATTGATAACCATCTTCACCAACATCTCCTAAGTGGACTGGCTTAGAACCAATTTCTATTACCAAATGCTCATTTTCAACGCTTCTTGCTTTAGTAAGCTCACCATGCAGATGTAGTACTTCATTTGATCCGGCACGCTCATGAAGATCGTCCACATTTTGAGTAACAATTTGTACATTAAATATGGATTCCAGTTCAGCTAAACCAAAATGAGCTGCATTTGGGCTTGCTTCGGCAGCTTGTTTTCTCCTTAAGTTATAAAAGTCCAGAACTAACTCAGGATTTTGACCCCAAGCTTCAGGAGTGGCAACTTCGTTGACGTTATAACCTTCCCAAAGCCCGCCGGAATCTCTAAAAGTAGCAAGCCCGCTTTCTGCGCTTATCCCCGACCCTGATAAAACAACCAGCCTTTTTTTATCGGGCATGAACCGGTTGCAGGTTAAACCATGAACTCTCTATTTCATAATCTTCCACAACATTGGCCTGGCCACCATGTTTAAACAAGCACATAATACTGTTCACTTCATCCTGTAAAGTTTCAATAGCATTCTGAACTAATTCTTTATTAAAACCTTGTTCCCCAAGATTAAGTGTAAATTCCATCGATATAATTCTTCCTAAAGCTTTACCAAGGTCAACTAATTTACGCTGAGGCATTTTAACATCGATTTCAAAATTCAAAGCCTCTTTGAAATAATCGGATGATTTGATGGTAAGCTCATAATTACTCAAAAACTCATATAAATTCAGGTTCTTCATTTTCTTCATCATCTTCATTACAGATTCTGATATTTGTTGATACAAAATATCATTGGAACCTTCAAAAATTTGAAATGGCCGACTGTCAACTACTGATCTACCTGCTATATGGTCCAATCTGTATCCCTTTGCACCTGTTAACTGTAGCAATGATTGAGCAGCACGCTGCATAAAGTCTGTGATAACTGATTTTATCGCATTCGCTTCCAAATCCATTTTAGCAGTATTTTTTTCTAATGGAACCTTGCTTCCGGTAAAATTGCACATAGCAGAACAAACAGTGAAATATGCCTGCAGCTCTGACAAACGATTTTTTACCTGATCGTAATTAAAAAGGCTCTGTCCACCCACAAACCGTTTTTTACAATGCTTTACTGCCTCATCAAGCATTCTCTTCAGGAAGCCCATTCCCATTCCAGGAAATTGTAAACGGCTTCTGTGCAGCAGGTCGAGCATCATAGTAATTCCAGTACTTGCAGGCTCTAGTTTGTGCGATTCATCTACCTGAATATCAATCTGATTTTTACCATATGGCAACATGTACAAACCTAAGTTGTTATAGTACTCTTTTACCTTAATTCCTCCATTTCTTGTGTCATGAATGAAGAAAGAAATATCACGACTTAGGTTTCCCTTAGAATCTACCCCTCTTGCTGTCATCAACCAATAATCAGCCATTCCTGTAAGTCCCGCCCAATGCTTAACCCCTTTAATGTTATAATGATCTCCATCTTTTGTAAATGAAGTTTGCATTTTTAAAGCATCAGAACCATAGTCGGGCTCTGTGATCATTAAACCACCCATTTTATGAGAATGAATTACTCTATCATAAATCCCTATTTTAGCTTCTTCAGAGGCATAATTTGCAACAGGCTGTAAAAAAAGAGCACCATTTATTCCCATCATAAGAGATAATGGTAACGACTCATATGAACTTGCCTCAAGCATTGCTAAAGCTTCTGATGTATCACCCCCAAATCCATCATATTCTGAAGGAATAAATGAAGCCAAAGGAGACAATTCCATAATCTCATTCAGGGTGGCAGGTTTTATACCTCTTACTAAACTTTCTTCGTGTTTTTCTTCTTCTGTTGAGAAAAGAGTAGAAAGCCTTTTTCTATACTCTTCGATAAATTTTTGAAAATTAAATGCCATGAGATTTTGGAGTTTATCATTATTGCAACATAACAAGGGCCTAATATACCATTCTTTTATGGCTTTTACTGAATGTTTAACACAAAAAAGCCCAACTTGGTTTATTCAAGCTGGGCTTTAGCAAAAAAAGGGAAGGCGGCGACCTACTCTACCACGTTTGCAGTACCATCGGCGCTGCAG
>JANQSE010000015.1 GCA_028284195.1 Balneola sp.
TCCCCCGCCTAAATTCCAATCGCATGCGGCTAATACCGCAAGCAATAACAGGTACAGTCCACACAGTTTTTTTACTCTTCTTTTTGTCATAATTCTCCAAATTATTTAGTAAGACACGTTCAACACGTATTCCTTACACTTTTATTTTAACTTTTTTGTTTGCCCAAATCCATACCCATCAGCAACTGTACTTTGCCATTGTGTATTTGAATCGAAGCCCCGTACAGACAAAGCAGGCCGAACGATCTTACTGGAATAATAATCGGTATAAAACCTTGAATTGCTTGTGTTGGTTGGGTAATTGGTTTGCGAAAAAGAATGTTTTGAGCCTACAAAAAAGCACAAAATTAGGCTTAGTGTTAAAACTCTTGCTGTCACTTTTACCTCTTTTTTATTATTGATATTTCATTGAATGAAAAAGCTAAAATCTCTTCTCACATTTTCTCTACGTGGTGGTGAGATAGCTTGAATTGTAACACCACCACTTACCGTTCCAGAATCATTTTCTATTTTAACTTTGATGAAGTTCTGTTCTGAAAATTGAGATCCATGTATACCAACTGACCATGAATATCTTAAACTTTGATCCAAACTATCTTTAACGATTACTTTAATGGTTAACGAATCACCTACTGCTACCGTGTCGTTTGGGAAGAATTGGAATCCCAGAATTTCCGTAGCCGGAGGATCCGGGTCGTCTCTGCCGCCGCCTATGTTTAATCCAAGATCACATGCGGTTACTGCTATAAGTAAAAGAACAAATGTTCCGGCTATATTTTTCTTTGTTGTGTACTCATAGTTTTTGTGATTATAGGAAGTAAGACACGTTCAACACGTATTCCTTACACAAATCATAAATAAATTTATTCTGATACTTATCTATCCAAAGAGGCCAGGTATTTTACTACATACTTACCAATCACATCAAACTCCAGATTTAACCGGTCTCCGGGTTGCTTGTGTTTTAAGTTTGTGTGATCCCAGGTATAAGGTATGATGGCAGCAGTAAATTCATTTTCCTGCTCTCTTGCAATGGTAAGACTTATTCCCTCCATGGTTATGCTCCCTCTGCCTACAATCATGTTTTTATATTCTTCGGGATATTCAACATGTATAAGCCGACCCGTCTCTTCTTGCTCTATTTTTTTAATAATACCTGTGGTATCTACATGCCCCTGAACCAGATGTCCTTCAATGCCTTTTTGTAACGTTAGCGATCGCTCCAAATTTACAAGCGAACCTTCTTTTAAATCTCCCATTGTGGTTTTGCGAAGAGTTTCTTCCACGCTTTGAACGGTAAATGCTTGTTCATTAAATACCGTTACCGTATGGCAGACCCCGTTTATTGTAATGCTTTCGTCTTGATGACAGGTACCGGCAAAACTACACCTAATATCAAATTCCATTCCTCCACTATTCAGGCTTGTGGCTCTTTGTATAATTCCTACTTCCTGGATAATTCCTGTGAACATGCTATCCTTATTATGGAGGCGTTAACAGCTTTAATTCCTGGCCTGAGCTTGTGTTTTTTGGATGAATTCCTGATTGTCAACTTTCGGCCGTTCTGATGAGTTGGCTATCATTGCTGTGGTATAATAAATCAGTTGTGTTCTTTTGGTTAATGCTTCCCATTCAATTTTATCTACCGAATCAGACGGGCGGTGGTAATCGGCGTGAACCCCATTAAAAAAGAAAATAAATGGAACGCCAAGCCTGCCAAAGTTCCAATGGTCGCTTCTTCTATAAAATTGATTTGGGTCCTCAAGGTCGTTATATCGCTTACTTAAATCCAGATTTACGCTGGCTTCATTTGCTTTTCGTAACAAACTATCCAGCCCGGAGGAAATAATTTCACCACCAATTACATAGATATAGTCTTTGTTTTCTTCGTGTTCTTTATCAACACGACCAATCATATCCACATTTACATTTGCCACTGTATTCTCGATGGGGAAAATTGGATGATCAGAATAATATCTGGAACCTAACAGTCCTTTTTCTTCACCAGATACATGCAAAAACAGCACACTTCGTTTAGGGCCTGCTCCTGCTTTTTTAGCCGCAACCATTGCCTGGGCCGTATGCATTAAACCTACTGTTCCACTTCCGTCATCATCCGCGCCATTGTATATCGTATCTCCGGTTGAGTCTGGGCGACCAATACCAACATGGTCGTGGTGGGCACTAAGTACTACAATTTCATCTTTTAATTCTGGGTCGCTTCCCTCAAGAAGTGCCGCGATATTAGAGGCCTTTACCACATTATTAACGGATGAAACTTTGTGAGCCAGCGAAAACTCAATCTCTCTGGGTGTAAACTCAGCGGGGCTTTCCTGCAACTTATTACCAAGCTCAGCTAAAGACGCTACATCGTTAACTTGCAATAATTGGGCTGCCAGTTCCGGCTTAATTCTATTCCAAGCTTGCTGCCTGCCGTTATTTTGCAAATATGCTAAGGATAATCTTCCTGCATTTCCGAGTCTTTGCTGTGCCTGAACAGCACTTTGCTGAAATCCTTCGGGATTGCTATGATCCATTATCAAGATAACACCGGCAGCTCCCCCATTTGCTATAAGCGATTGCAATGCTCTTTGATTTGTATGCTGGCGGCTAAAGAACACCAAAAGCCACTTATCAGAAGCAGCTTCCGGTAAATGATTTACTCCACTATCATTAACCATTCCAAGCCCTGCATATATAATCGATCCTGTTACATTATCACTGCCTCCAAAAATGGTTACAAAATCACCCGTTTCTTGTTTATTCAATGAAGTCTCACTTAATATAGCCCCATTTTCTCCTTTCAAAATGTATTCATACCCATTTACTGTACGGGCATTTAGGTCATAGCCTTGTTCAAAAGAGTTATTATCGCCAACCGGTTTAAGCCCCAGAGCTTCATATCTTTTTGTGATGTAGTCTGTTGCTTTCCTTATTCCTTCTTCACCGGTATCTCTTCCCTCAAACTCATCGCTGGCAATAATGCTTAAATCAGATTTCAACCCCTCCATTGTGATGGTTTTATCAAAGTCAAAAATACTTGCCGCAGGCAGAGTGGTTGTTTTTTTTGATCCGCTGCACCCAATTGCAGCAACAAAAACACATAAAAAAATTAGTTTTTTCATCAGTTTGGTACGTTTTATTTGACGCCTATTATTTCATCAACCGGTTTTAAATCTACATAAAAATCGGTTGGGGTTTCTTCGATAAAAAGATTTATCTGTTGCTCTTTAATCATCTCGAGTATTGCCAAAAAGGTAACAACTATTACCACTCTGTTTGTTAATTCTTTGCAAATAGATGCAAATGATTGACGGCCTTTTGTTGAAAGTATTTTTATAATAAACTCGGATTGCTCTTCAATAGTAGTTTCAACTTTGTCAACCTTGTGTACAACCCGCTGGCGCTCCATGTCTGTCAATACTTTCCTGAATGCTGAAATCAGATCAAAGAGCGTAACAGTTTTCAAAGCTTCTCCCGATGCATTTTGCTCTACTTCATCAGCATCCGAATAACCTCGTTTATAGACCTTTCTGGCTTCGTCATCCAGATCTGTCATCTTAATGGCCATTTCTTTGTAGCGCTTATATTCTAACAGTTTTTGAACAAGCTCGTATCTTGGATCGGCTTCATCAATCTCTTCGCTCCCTTCTTCCTCTCTCGGCAGCATCATTTTGGCTTTTATCGACATCAACATGCTCGCCATAAGAATAAATTCGCTTGCCACATCAAGGTCAAGCTCTTCCATCAGGTTAATGTATTCAAGGTATTGCTCGGTAATGTACGAGATTGGAATATCATAAATATCTAGTTCATCTCTTTTTATAAAGAAAAGAAGCAGATCAAGAGGGCCTTCAAAGTTATTTAACTGAACTCGATACACATCGGAAACTAAGTGGTTATAATTTAAAATTCTTCATTTTCTTTTGTCGATTCTCGCTTATTTTAGAAGAGTATATTAAGGATTAAACGATGGATTACTCTAAATTCGTGACCGCTGTGCTGGAGCAAAACAGAGATGTTTTGAATGAGTATTCAGTGGTTATATCAAAAGTATTAGTAAAATTTTTGTTGGTTAGAATGGATGCTTCTTTAGAAGACGCTCAAGATTCTGCTCAAAACACCATACTTTTTACCATTGAAAAGATCAAAAATGATGAGCTACAACATCCGGATCGCATAATCCACTACCTGTTTACAACCGCTAAAAACGATTACCTGAAAAACCAGGAAAAAATTAAAGAACAAAACTACGATCAGATCCCCGAACATTATGCTAAAGAAGGAGATCAACTTAATAAGCTTCTTAACGAAGAACGGCAGAGTATTTTAAAGAAATGTCTTACCAAGCTTAAAGAAAAACAATTGAAATATATTACCTACTGGTTTAAGCATCCACGTGCAGAAACAGAGGTTGTAGCTTCATATTTTGGTCTAAGCATTAACAATGCGTGGACTAAGAAACATCGAATAATTCAAGTACTTAAAGGATGTGTTGAAAAAAATATTAATAAATAGTGTAAGGAATTGTGTTTGAAACTGTCTTACTTAGCAATTTGGTTAATGTATTGTAAATACATTAAAATTTAATTTAAGTTTTATATGGAAAGTTCGAGAGAATATATTTACAAAAAAATTGATGCTTACATAAAGGGTTCGTTAGAAGAAAAAGAGATAGAAGAACTATGGGTAGAATTTGCAAAAGCACCAGAACTTCTTGATGAACTGGAACTGGAGGTTGGCATCAAAGAATTGATTGAGAAACACTTTTCTTCTGCCACAAAAGAACAAGCATCTATTCACAAACTACCAAAGTGGATCTGGCATGCATCAGCCGCTGCTGCCATTTTGATGGTTGCTCTTGTTCAATTTTTCAGGGTTGATACACCGACAGATATCTCTGACTTTTTGGTGATCAATATCCCCGAAAGTCAGGTTGAAACATCAGACGGTATTCGCGCCAAAGATATGGTTATTAGCACTGCTGATTCCTTATTGAATCTTGGCTTTGCTGCTATCGTTTCCGGAAATAATAATCGGGCGTTAGAATTATTTGATACTATCATCGATAAATATGATATGGAGCCCTATGGTTCGAAAGCTTTTCTAAACAAAGGTATCATAAATTATAATGAAAGTATGTACGAAGCTGCTGCTGCTAACTTTGAAGCCGCCATTGAACGAGCCAAAGAAAACCGAATGATTTCTGAAAAAGCATATTGGTATTTGGGCAACGCATATATCAATCTTGGCGAAATGGAGAAAGCATTTGAAGCTGTTGGCGAAGCCTATAAAAAGGACGGAATATTCCGCAAGTCAGCATATGTGCTTTATCAGAAGCTGAGCTACGATCTTGGAAAGGTTGACTTTGAAGACACAGAAACCACCCCTAGTAACTAGCCTGCCCAGGGAATGGGGAGAGCTGAATCTTTCATATGATTCATAAGTACTTTATGGGTTGCAACTTTTCGCTCTCCCCTTTTTCTGAGAATTCTTTCATATTCTCCTGTTTCTTCAAGAATCCACCTCTGCATATTATCACGCAAATACACGCTTAGTACAAATTGAAGATATTTTTTCAACTCAGGCTGCTCAATGGGTGTTATCGCTTCAACTCTTGCGTCTAAATTTCTATGCATCCAATCTGCAGAACCAATAGCATAAATATGATTTCCGCCATTCAAGAAGTAGAAAATTCTCGAATGTTCAAGAAAACGGCCAATTACAGAATGTACTTTAATATTCTCGCTTAAATCTTGTTTGCCTGGAATAAGGCGGCATACCCCGCGAACAATCAAGTCAATTTTTACCCCGGCCTGAGAGGCTTCGTACAATCGTTGAATAATTAGCGGATCTTCCAGGCTGTTCATTTTTGCAATAATCCGGGCAGGCTTTCCCTTTTTTGCTTCAGCAGTTTCAAAGAGTATTAAATCTGTCATTTGCTTTCGCATATGCTTGGGAGCAACGAATAGTTTCTCGAAAGTTTGATCCGGGGCATACCCTGTTAGCAAATTAAAAATATCGGTTACATCAGAAGCAATGGTAGCATCACAAGTAAAATATCCTAAATCTTCATAAAGCTGTGCTGTATCGGGGTGATAATTTCCCGTTCCTATATGGCAATACGTTCTTAACCCATCGGCTTCCTCTCGAACAACCATCGTTACTTTTGTGTGAATTTTTAATCCGGGTATTCCATAAGCAACATGAACACCACAGTTTTCGAGTTTTTGAGCCCAATCAATATTTCTTTCCTCATCAAAGCGCGCTTTAATTTCCACAAGAACGGCAACTTGTTTTCCCTCTTCGGCAGCATGCATTAAAGAATGCATTAGTGGAGAGTCTTTAGAGGTACGATACAGGGTTTGTTTAATGGCAAGTACATGAGGATCGTTCGCTGCTTCTTCAATAAACCGTTGAGTAGTTAAAGCAAAACTGTGATAAGGATGATGAACCATGAAATCGCCATTTCGGATAAGTTGAAATATACTTGGAATTTCTTCATCCACTTCGTGTTTAAGTACCGGATGAATAACCGGGGTCCAGTTGCGGGCTTTTAATCTTGGGTAACCAGAAAGCATCGAAACTTGCATAGCATCTGCTAAACCAATAGTGCCTTCCATTTCATATACATCGTTCCAGTTTATATTCAGGTTCTTTATCAGATACTTTTTGATGTGCTTCGGCATATCTGCTTCCAGCTCAAGTCTCACAATTTCTGCGAACTTCCGTTCACGAAGCTCATCCTCAATGGTTTCCAGCAGGTCATCTGCCTCTTCTTCGTTTCTCTCAACAGAAGCATTTCTTGTAACACGGAACATATGTGCAGAGAGCACATCCATTCCAGGAAAGAATAAATCGATCTTGGTGCGGATCAAATCCTCAATTGGAACCAGAATTACTTTGTTTCCTTTTCGATGAACCTGAATAAGCCTGGGGCGGTTTGCCGGCACCTTTAATCGGGCAAAAAACTTCTCTTTGCTCTTAGGGTTTTGAAGCTCAATTGCAAAAGAAAGACTTTGATTAGAGATAAAAGGAAATGGGTGAGATTCGTCAACCGCCAACGGGGTTACGATAGGATAGATCTGCTTTTGGAAAAACCGATCGCTTACCCTCTTCTGATAATCCGAAAGCTCAGCATATTCTTTTATATGAATTCCTTTTTCTGCCAAAGCCGGAACCAGATCCTTAAAGAAGCAACTTCTGTAAGACTCGATCATTTCTAGAACTTTATGTCGGATTGCCTTCAGTTGATCTGACGCCGACATGCCATCCACAGATAATGATTTTACCCCCGCCATTTGCTGGCGCTTTAACCCCCCAACTCTTTTTTGAAAAAACTCATCAAGGTTTGAGCAAACAATCCCAATAAACTTAACCCGTTCCAATAATTTGTTTTTGGAGCTTAGTGCCTCCGCCAAAACACGCTCGTTAAATTTTAACCAGCTCAACTCATAGTTAAAAAAATAACCCGAGCCAAAGATCTTAAGGCTGCTGGAACTCAAATCTTTGTGCAAGCCTTTTTCTTTCAGAACCTCATTCTTCTTTTGGTTGGCTACCTTTTTACCGCGGTGCTTTTTCTGAGCCTCAATAGGATCAAATTCAAGCTGGTCTGGAGAGTATGATTCGGTTTTCATTTATGGAGACAAAATTCTATACGCATTTCGATGGTAAACTAAGTATAATTCTTTAAAATTAGTGTAAACATATTCACTTCCAATTCTGTGCATAATCCGCTTCTAAATCCTTCCGAAAAAGAAGATGTTTTCGAAAACTCAGTTCGCCCGTCATCTCTTGATGAATTCATCGGGCAGCATAAGGCCATTTCAAACCTGAAGGTTTTCATAGAGGCGGCAAAGCAACGCGGAGATGCTCTTGATCATGTAATTCTTTCGGGCCCGCCCGGCCTGGGCAAAACAACGCTTTCGCATATCATTGCTCAGGAAATGGGAGTTAACATCCGGCCAACCACAGGACCTGTTCTCGAGAAACCCGGCGACCTTGCCGGAATGCTCACTAATCTTGAAAATGGAGATGTACTTTTTATTGATGAAATCCACCGCTTAAACCCCGTGATTGAAGAATATTTGTACTCAGCGATGGAAGACTTCAAATTGGATATCGTCATCGATTCGGGGCCAAATGCACGGAGTATTCAGATTGACCTGAACAGGTTTACTCTTGTTGGGGCCACAACCAGAAAAGGAATGCTTACTGCTCCGTTACGTGCTCGTTTTGGGATAGATATGCGGCTTGATTATTACGAGGTTGAACTATTGCATAATATTGCTTTGCGAACGGCTGGTATTCTTAATTTTGGAATAACCGATGAAGGCGCATTTGAAATCGCTCGTCGCAGCCGCGGCACACCACGAATCGTGAATAAGCTTCTTAGAAGAACCCGTGATTTTGCTCAGGTAGAAAACCTCACTGAGATTAACAAAAAAATAGCCGATAAAGCACTAAATGCCTTAGATGTTGATGCAAATGGATTAGACGAAATGGACGTTCGTATGCTGCGGGCTATCATCGAAAATTACAGCGGCGGCCCTGTTGGACTGGGAACTTTGGGCGTAGCTGTAGGAGAAGATAAAGGAACAATCGAGGAGGTTTATGAACCCTTTCTGATTAAAGAAGGGTTTCTACAACGAACACCAAAAGGGAGAGTTGCTACTGCAAAAGCTTATCAGTATTTGGGTGTACAAACAAAGGGATCAGACAAGGGATTGTTTGAAGGTAACTGACCTAACTAATGAGCATGAGCACTCGATTTATGAACATGTGCATCGCAAGGCTTCCACTCAAATTCCAGCGTTGAATGATAAATGCCAAACTCATCGTGCAGTATTTTTTTAATGCTTGATTTTATCTCCTCCATGCTGGCGATATCCTTTTCTTCAATAGCTATATGGCTTTCCATCATAATTTGATGTTCATCAAGCTGCCAGACATGAATATGGTGCGCTTCGCACACTTTCGGTATGCCTTCGATTTTTGATTTCAACTCAGGTATCGCAATCTCATCAGGGGTTGATTGCATTAAGATGTTAATGGTTTCTCTAAGCATATGATAGGAGTGCCATAAAATGTACAACCCAATGATTACCGTGAGAATCGTATCAATAATATACCATTCGTACTTGAGAATAAGCCAGCCTCCAATAATAACCCCTACTGAAGAAAGCCCATCTGAGAGAATATGAATGTATGCACTTTTAAGATTAAGGCTTTCTTTTGCTTCTTTGAAGAGTAAAGCAGCCGTTATAAAGTTTCCAAATAGCCCGACAATAGCCACCCAGAACATGGTATAGCCATCTATTGGTTGTGGGTCTAAAAATCGCTCCACCCCTTCCTTTATCAGGAACAAAGCTACAAGTACCAATGTGATCAGGTTAATAAAGGCTCCAACTATTTCTGCTCGTTTATATCCAAAGGTTTTGCTTTCGCTAACGCCTTTTTTAGAAATTTTTCTCGCCGCTAAACTGATTCCTAAAGAAAGTGTATCATTGAGGTTGTGCACCGCATCTGATAACAAAGCAAGAGAGTTCGACAAGATCCCTCCAACAAATTCAGCAAGAGTAATGGCAAGGTTCAAAAAAATTGAGATCCAAAGCTTAGCCGTGGAAAAGTCGTCGAAACTATGGTGGTGGTGATGTTTATGGGCGCGGCTCATACTTAAAGGTACAAAGGATAAGTTAGTTTATCATAAAGACGAATATTTGCAATAAAGGCTCAGGCCGTTGTAAAGTTAGCAGCCATTATCTACATTACTTGTGGAGTTTGGGTATGAAAAAACTACTTTTTTTAATTCTCTTTTTGATCTCGTCCATTTCCGGATTTGCTCAGGTGGTGGATGATAGTGCTCTAGACAAGCTTCAAGCGGGTAGTTATAATTTTGTGGAAGGAATGTTTATAGCGTACCTGGCTGATACCGTTTCCCCGGGTTTCGTACACATGTATTTTCAAAAAGCCAATATCAAGATTCTGGATGAATCAATAGAGCCGCTGCTTATTGCATTGGTAAACACTCCCTCAGAAAAAAGCCTGGAAAAATTACTTGGGCACAAAGCCATCCGTTCATCATACAAAACCACTTTAGCTGATGAAACCAAATCACTCCGTCAGAATCTGGAAAACTCCTCACTTTCTGGTAAAGAAAAGAACGCCATTCTGAAACGAATGAATCCGGAAGCAGAAACTTATCTGATCGAACTTAATTACCATATCAATAAAAAAGCGTTGAAAGAAATGATGAAAGAGTTTCGCGATGTCGCTTATAAAATCATCCGTGATAACCCTCGCACTGTAACCCTGCAGGCTGATCCGGGAAAAGAACCGTTTCTTATGGACAGAGTTGAACAACTTTACTTTGTTAAGAGCACCGCTATGATCGCTGCTATAAAACAATAAACTATGAGATATTTAGGAGCACTTACTTTTCTTCTTATTTGCAGCTTAACATCAGTGGCTGCCCAAGATAAAAGCGAAGATACAATTACCCGTATTAAAGCAGGGAATTATAAATTTGCTAAAGGCGAGGTTCAGGTTTCTTTTGTGGACACTGTTTCGCCGGGTTATGCCAAACAACAAGTTGAAGACGCCGGTTTTGAAATTTTATCGATGGCAGTTCTACCATACACTTTTTTCTTTAAACAGAAATTAACACCAAAAAGAATTTCTGAGATACAAACTCACCCTTTTGTTGAATCAATCACAGTGAAAAAAACCTCCTATGATTCAGCCGCAGTTAAGAGAATGGCCATACGGGAAAATATGAGTAAAGAGGAAGAAGACAAGGCTCATAAAAGATTCAAAAAAATGGCTGAGGTGCCACGAATATACATCTATTTGAAACACAATATAGTGGGTGATATGATCCAACGCTTTATTGATGAGCATCCCGATCTAAACCTCAGGTATTCTTCTCCGGTACCCAAAACCATGGTCGTTAAAACACCTGTAGGAAAAGAAGCTAATGCGATGAGAGTCCTCAAAAAAATTCCCATTGTTACTGGTACTGCTTACGTGACTTTAATAGATTATTGACTAGCTCAACCACCCTTTTTGTACTTAAACACTTCTTCTATCGGTTTCTCGAATGCTGCCGCAATTTTGAATGCCAATTCGAGCGAAGGCGCATATTTAGCCGCTTCAATTGCATTGATGGTTTGGCGGGTAACACCTACTATATTTGCGAGTTCCTTTTGGGTCATTTCATTCGCATGAAACCTCAATGCGCGGATGTTATTTTTTATAACACCTTTAATCATATCAAAAAGTCTTTTCGATAGTAATAGATCTGGGTGGCGCGATTGGTAATACTGGCAAAAAATAAGATTAGCAAAAGAACATGAAAGGAAAGATTTGCATCCGCAATTAATTTAGGGCCGCCTACATTGCCAAGCAGTAAATCCCTGAACAGATAATGGGCCAGCATTGCTACAATTGCATATACCATAAAGTAATAAGCGTTTCGAAACCCTTTAGAAGCAATCATATGGTCCCGCTCATCTCTTATTATACCATCCTTTGTTTCCATGAATCCGAGAATCAACTCAATGATGAATGCAAATAAGAACACATTGATGAAAACCTTGGTTAATTCCGCTGAATAATCCGGAATATCTTCCGGCCAACCAAAAACAACGAGTACATAAAATCCCGAGATAGCAAATGATGAAGCTAAAGAACACCAGGCATATATTTCTTGTCGTGACATGTTTACTCCATAATAGTTAGTAAAAAAATTACGACTTAATGTAAAAAATTTAGGTGATTATCCCTTTACTACAAGTAAATAATTTTGTACATTAGTCATGTAATAACACATGACGATACAGAATTATGAAAACATATACATTCTTCGACTTCCAAAAAGAGTTCTCAAATGAAAAAGACTGCTTAGAATATATTTTCAATAAACGCTTTCCTAATGGGTATGTAGATCAAAAGACTGGCGAGATCATAGATTTGTATTATACAGAGTCAAGAAAGTGTTTTACTAATGCGAAAGGTGATATCCAGGTTTACCCAACCGCTAATACAATCTTTCATAAATCATCTACAGAGTTGGTTAAGTGGTTTTATGTTATATACATGATATCTCAGTCTAAAACGGGCGTTTCTGCTAAGCACGTACAACGTGAAATAGGTGTTACTTACAAAACAGCTTGGAGAATGTGCCATTTAATAAGAAAGTGCTTAGAAGGCGATTTTGAAATGTTTGAAGGTGTTGTTGAGATTGATGAAACGTATGTAGGTGGTAAGCCAAGAAAGGCTAAAAGAAATCCAACTACTCCTAAGAAATCATCTACAAGAGGCAGGGGTACTGAAAAAACACCAGTTGTAGGAATGGTTGAAAGAGACGGTAGAGTTCGTGCTTTTATTACAGAGAATGTTCAAAGAAATGTAGTATTCCCGATCATTAGTAATAATGTTAAAAAAGGAACTACTGTTTATACAGATGAATATAAGTTATACCACACTTTAGGCACTTTGGGTTATAACCATGATACTGTTCAGCATCAAAAGGAAGAGTTTGTGAAAGGTGGTGTACATACGAACACAATCGAGGGTTTTTGGTCGTACCTAAAGAACGGAATCAGAGGGGCTTATAAACATACCTCTAAAAAGTATCTACAACTTTACGTAAATGAGTACGCTTTCCGATGGAATAACAGAAAAGATCAATCTATGATGTTTCGGAATCTTTTGGGCGCTGTGTGTCGCTAAGAATAACTTTATCTAAATCTCTCTTGAACTTAGGAGCTTCCGAAGCATCTTCTTCGAACTCAACTTCTATCTCAATTTCAACTTTTTTCTTATTCTCTTCGATCATATTTGCTTTGTGAGACAAATGTTATCAAACTTACAATGTGTTACTAACATTGTGAAAGTAATACAATTTTGCTAAATTGTTTGTGTTATAAACAAGGGAAAGCGCAAACTTTCCCCCGTGTTTGCTTTTACTGGTTACTTTTTATCCGAACTTTGAATCGCTTCAAACGCCGGGTTCCGCCAACATACTCACCGCGAACGTAAGTATATTTGTCGGTATTAAAAGTTTCAGTTTGTTCTTTGTCGGGTGGTATTTCAACCCGGAAGGTAAGCTTAAGTGCTTCCATGTTTTTATGTCGTTTAATTGTAGAGGTGCTTATCTCCTCAATTAAGCAAATATTAAAACCCAAGTGGCTCCTATCCTCTTGGGTTTTTTATATCTCTATTGTTACGCTGTCTTCTTGTAAGTACTCTTTATCATACATGTATTCTTTCTTTATCTCTTTATTTGAATCAAGCCATTTAGGAGATCCCCAAAATGTATTTCGGTTATACCCATTTACAGAAAAATTTACTAATTGACCTTTTTGTCTTAGGCTTGATAAAGCAGCACTTATTTTTTTTGCCCATTCATCTTCTGAAATTTGTGGCTCTCTTCTATGTAGTTCTTCGGCAATCTGACGATTATGTACAAACTTATCGTGATCTTTTATGACAAATTTTACTTTATTCCTATTTGACATATTCACATGATAACCATCGTCAAATACATATTTATTCTTTCCCGCCTTCTCATCTTTATTTTCTTCTTGTAACTTTTCAGGATCTCCTATCAGCATAGATGGATTACTAACATATACGCCTGACTCCTTTGAGCCATTAAGCTCTTCCGTAATCGAAAAGCTTGCACCATGGGCATTCAATAGCTTGTTTAATGCTTTGATAGCGCCCTCAATCTCAATTAATTTATGAGAAACAGCATCTCTCTCTTTTAACAGAGACTGTACCTGACTTTTAATCAGTTCAATATCCATAATCTATCCTCCTATAATAGTTATGATCTATACAATAAATTCTGGAAAGAAAATACATCAATGAGAATCATAATGCAATAGTGGTGCAAATAAAAAATAGAGAAAAGACAAGAAGGGGCAAGATAGAATCTTGGAAACGTGTAATTAGATAATATTTATCTTTCTATAGCAAATTTAAAACAACCACTTGTACTCATGGGATAATCGCCAAAATTTATTACATACCTTGCAATAATTTTTACCTGTACTTTTTCTTTAATGGGGTTAGAATTTTTTCTATGCCATTAATTTTAACTTCATACATGGTGGAAAGGTATTGTCCAAGTATGCCTTCAGGAAAACCTTCCCGTTTAAACCATTCTAAATAGTGTATCGGAAGATCTGTTACAAATTGATCTTTATATTTTCCGAATGGCATTCGGGCCTGAACAAGCCTGATAAGAAATGATGAATCGTACACTTAATTTTCCTGAAACATAATTGAAAATATAGCCTTACAATAACGAGTAAAATAAATTGTGTTTTAAAAATGGAAAATAATAGTAAAGGACTAATAGTACTTGGAATTTCAATTTTGCTCGGCCTTGTAATTCTTGGTACGATTTTAGGAAAATCTGCAATTACTTTTAAAGAATACGAAAGAACCGTAACGGTAAAAGGTCTGGCTGAACAAGAACATGTTGCAAACATAGTTATATGGCCAATACAGTTTTCTGAAGCAAGTAACAGCTTAACGGAACTTTATTCAAATCTTGAAAAGAGCGAAGAAAAAGTAAAAGCGTTTCTAAAAAAATATGGGATTGATGATTCTGAAATAATCGTTTCTACACCTTTTGTTACTGATAAATCAGCGCAGCAATATGGCGGTGTCGCAAATACTCCATTCAGGTATGTTGCAAATCAAACCGTTACTATTTATTCCAAAAAAGTATTGGAGGTCAGGTCTTTTATGAATGAGCTGCCCGAATTAGGAAAACAGGGTATTGCTTTAACAGGAAATGAATATGAAATACGACCGGAGTATTTATTTACCGATCTGAATAAAATAAAACCCGAAATGATTGAACAGTCCACAAAAGAAGCCAGAAAAGTTGCTACAAAATTTGCAGAAGACTCTGACAGCAAGCTCGGAAAAATAAAAACAGCATATCAGGGGCAGTTCAGCATTAATAGCAGGGATAAAAACAATCTGCATATAAAGAAAATACGGGTTGTTTCTACGGTTGTATACTACTTATCAGATTGATTGTAACGAGGCCTATTTAGCATTATCTTTTTTGGAACTAATTACCAGGAATGCCACAAGTAAAACTACTTAAGATAGCGCACGGCCGCAGCGGCGATAAAGGGGATGGCTCTAATGTTGGAATTATTGCCCGCCATCCCGATATCTATCCTTTTCTGAAAAAAGAACTGACCCCGGAGAGAATAAAAGAACACATGAAATATGTGTGTAAGGGAAAGGTAGAGCGATATGAACTGCCCAACATCGGTGCATTAAATTTTATTCTTAACAACAGCCTGGGCGGGGGAGGAACCGTATCTCTCAAACTTGATGCGCAGGGAAAAACGCATGCTTCTCAAGTGCTGCGTATGGATATTGATGTTCCAGAAGAATTGCTTTCATTGGTCAAGGATTAGTTATCCTTCCGGCTTAAAATGTACCACAAACATTTCTGAATTCAATAAAACCGGATGGGAATTTCTACTTTCACAACATCCCAGGAAATTGTCATTTGTGTAGATGAGCCGCTTAATTCAGAAAATTCGATATTAAATGCCTCGATAGGATTTTCCAGCTTTTGCACAGGCACTTCAAATCGAATCTCGTCTAATTTCTCGTTGTAATCAAAAGCCCCCCATTGGCCAAGCCCATTGTTTAAAATAACTGTCCAGGTATTTTCATTTGGTATTGCAAAGAGAGCATATGTTCCGGCTTCAATCACATTCATATTCATCAGTATTGGTTCAGTGATTGTAATTTCGGTTGCCTCATTAGCACCCATTCGCCAAACCTGTCCATAAGGTTCCCATTCTCCAAAAATTGTTCTTCCTCTTCTGTAAGGCTGGCCGTAAACCACTTTCAAATACGTATTTTCATACATAATGGAAGCTATCGCTATTGGGCTTTTACGATTCCCAACCGGAGCCTCCTGCGGGGTTGTTGGCTTTCTTTGGCCACATGCCGTTGCAGCGATCAAAAAGATAATTGCTATATAAAGATATTCTGGTTTAAACTTCATCGATGGCATCAAAAATCACCAAACACAAATTTGGCCTGATTACGGGTTGGTTCAAAAGAAATACCCAAACCTAAATCGAAAGTAAGGTTTGAAATGTTGAATTGAAAGTGGAGCCCTCCTCCAAAAACGCTGCGACTGGCTGTTAGTAAATCTGATTGATCTAAATCGGTAATGGTATGCGAAAATATGGAAATATAAACTGCCCTTAGATACGCCGGCACCAATAATCCACCACTACCCGGATATGCAATCGGTATAACATAACGCGCACTCAACCGTGCCAGGTTGTTATAAAAAGGATCGCTCTGTTGTGTACGAACAAAAGCATCATCCGTAAAGCTTGAAGGCACTATGGTGCTTGTACTGTATAAAAGTCTCTGGCTCTGATTTAAGAATTGAGCATCTAAACGCAGAGATTGATTTAATTTTCTTAATGGGGCGATATAACCAATAGCTCCATAATAAGCCGCCCATCGATCCCTGAATGTTACTGAACCCCTGTTTCCCCCTCCTAAATTTAGAGTAGCTGTCGGGTCATTCAACGCCTTATCAACAAACCCAAAAACCGAAATGCCGGATGATGGCTGGATATCCCTTCGCTGAGTTAAAATGTTCCAGCTAAGCTGGGAAAAAATTGCTGCCTTATATTGAGTTTCGAAATCCGAAATTGTGGTTGGAGTTAAATTAAAGTACCGGAATTGCTCTGCTGTAATTCTTGGAGAAATAAATAAAGCCTTTCCCCTTGTTGAGCTATTGATATTAAATGAAAGAGGCATGCTCAGGCTAAAACCTCGCTCCTGAAGCATTACAGGTAGATCCTGCGTATCGGTACCATTTGAGAACCTCAAAAGACGAAAACTTGGATCGCTGTATGCCCTGAATCTAAAACCCGGCCAAAAGGTCTTGTTGGAATAGATAAGATCATACCACAAGCGATCCTGTATTCCGGTAATCTCTAACGAATAACTTTGGCTGCCAAGAGGATCCACGCTTTGCAGGCTAACCCCCGCCTGGGTTGTTCCGGAGTTTTCGCGAAAAACCGGCAGCATGGTTCTTGGTTTTAACCATTTTAAATCTGTGCTGTACTTTTCTACATTCCATTTTCCGGCACTATCAGAAATACTTGAGCCTAACAATGGGCGATTAAACTGCTCTTGTAAATCATTACCCGAAAGCAGAACATCTCTTGAAATCCTTTTGTTATAAAAATCTTCGGCTCTTAATATTGCAATTTTTTGCTCCTGGTTTTGCTGAATCACATAGGCAATGGAGCTTGCATCAGGGGAATATGAGCCTTCAAAAGCATTATAGAGCGAGTTTGTTTTTTGAAAAATATCCCCATTCGAAAGATCAAGCTCATATACATTCATAGCCGGATATACTTCTGCAGTAAACAACAGCTTGTTTTCGGAAGGATGCCAATCTATATCATATATAGAGCCATTTTTAAAGGCCACTTCCGGTGCTTCTAAAATATCCCGGGCTATGGTTTGTGGCGAAGTTATCCAAAGCGCCTGTACTCCCCGGCGGTTAACTATTAGCGCAAGTTGATTTGGCACCTGCGGGTTGGCTTTTATGGCGACCGGTGTGGCATTGTTAAATGAAGCCAACATTTTTTTGCTTCCTTCTTTATCGATCAAAACTACATCTGCACTTGCTTTGTTGGTTTGCAGGGCTATAATGTCATTACCAGAATAAGTCGGACTGTAAACACGATCGGCTTTTGTGATCTCATTAGTGCCGCCTGTTTCTAAATTAAGCGATTTCAATTCTGTTTTAAACGTTGATGGGTATATTAAATCTGCGTCGTACTCAGAAAAGAGAAGCTCTTTTCGAGCTATTGAAAAATCTATATTGAAATCATTAACCGTAAATATCTCTTTTACTTTCGTTGTCTTTTTTGTGTTTACATCAAACTTATAGAATCCTCTTGGTGCATTATAGTGAGTTGCATGAAATACTATCTCGGAATTTGAAATCCATATTGGTTTGTTTTGCCTTACACCCCTGTAAGGCGAGCCTATCAAGGCCTGTTTTGTTGATGTGCTTTCTCCAATTTTCTGCTTACGCTCGGCCTCATCTGTTTTTTTATTAGATAAGTACTCCCGGTAAAGTTCGCCCGGCCATTTTCCGGTCGCAAAATAAAGTGCATATCCATACCCAAACACAAAAAATTTGTTGTGAAACCGTATCGCTTGTTTCGAGGTTTCTTCTCCATAGTTTTCATGCAGCCACTCCGTAAAAGTAGACCCTGAAATGTAATGTCTGTTAAATGGTAAATGATATCTGGAGGTACTAAATATCTGGCCGCTGCTCCACGGGGTGTTGCTGCTTACATTTGCACTAAACTGGTTGTAGTAATATGCATGATTATCCCTGCCGCCGCCTTCCCAAACGTGGTTTGATTCGTGATATACCGCCAGGCCTTCGTGAACACCAACAGGAGGGTAGAAATTAACCGTGCGGGCAATATCGGGTGAAAGAATACCTATAACACTTGGTATTGAAAATGGAACGCTAACGTTTCCATGTACTGCATGTAGCAACTCGTGTGGGATAACCGTTTCGAACCAGTCACCTGATTTTGGGCTGAGTGACTTAGATTTACTGGATGCCGCATCGAATTCTGAACGGAAGTTTACCGGGGTTACAAATCCATTGGAGAGATCATTATAATCTGTAATTATTACCGGAAAGTTTTTCAGCGATCCGCCGGTTAGCTTTTGTGTAAGCGGGTATTGCTGCTCCAGGATTAAACCGGTTCGGTAAGCAAGAGAGTCTAACCCTTGAGGAAAAATAACCCGAAAATGATCGGTTTTCAGTACCTGCCAGTTCAATCCGGCCGGCCGGTGTAATGTAGCGTAAATACCTTGCGGATTTACGAGCTGAGCCTGAACCGGCTCAATGCACATAAACAGTAACACTATAAAAAAGGAAATTTTTTGCTTCATCAAATTGAAATTGTATATCCCGGAAGAAATTTATAGATCGCCCAAAAATGAGAAAAAGCCCCACCCAATACAAACAAATGCCATATTTCATGAAAGCCGAATTTTCCGGGAAAAGGGTTTGGTTTTTTAATTCCGTAAATAATTGCTCCCACTGTATAAAAAAGCCCACCGATTCCTATCCAGTACGAAAACCAATGCGGGAGTAGTGCCCATAACTTTGGAAAAATGATCACGGATACCCAGCCCATCAATAAATATAATATGGTTGAAAACCACCGAGGAGCTGACATCCAGAAAATCTTTTTTAAAACACCGATCAATGCAAAGCTCCAAATCCCGATCAGCATACCAATTTGCCAGCTTCCATCTAACAGAATAACACAAATGGGAGTATAAGTACCGGCAATCACAAGGTAGATCATTATGTGATCGATCATTCTATATCGTTCTTCTGTTTTGAAAGAGACATTTATGGCATGGTATATTGCACTCGAAAAAAACATTAGAAAAACAGTTATACCATATACAACGAAAGCTACTCTGGACCAACCGGGATCAGATAGGGAATTTATAATCAGATATACAAGAAGGATAATAGCTGCTATAGCCCCCAACAAATGTGAATATGTATTAAATGGCTCTCTCACCGGGCATAAAAACTTCAAAAGCGGATTCTCCATTAATAGATTACGGTCCAATAAGCATAAAGCAAGGCAAACCCTGATAAGAACAGAATTCCACCCCAACTTAGTATGCGAAGCCATTTTGGCGGGCGGTATTTATCAGGAAAATGGCTAGACATTACCAGCCTGTAGTTAATAAAAGCCAAAACAGGTGCCGTTAAAAATGACAGCGTAGTGGCCAGATCTACCATGAAAGTGAAACGGCTCCCAGCCAAATAAAGAGCAATTAATGAGAATGTTGATATTAATACGATCAACACCCGGTAGTTCTTTTTTGAAGAAGCATCATAACCTTCTTTTACCAAAGAAATAATTTGGCGGGAAACCCTGGGGTATGCATCAGTAACCGTTAACGTAGTGCTGAACATGGTTGTAAATGCACATACAATTATGATGATATATGCCCAATCGCCAAGTGTTGTTGTATATATGTTAACTAATTGCTGAGCAAAAGAGCCGCCGCTGGAGGCAAATACTTCCCCACTTCCAAACATAACAAGAGCACCAAGAGCGAGAAAACATAATGCCAATAACCCGGCACCGATATACCCTATGTTAAAATCTACCAGGCAGTCTTTAAGTTTCGGGCAATGCCCGGTTTGTTTGATCCTTTCTAAAGACCATAATGAGTGCCATGCAGCCCCGTCAATTGGTATGGGCATCCAGCCCATTAATGCAATCAAAAAGGATACTCCCGCCACACTCCAGATATTTGGGGGTGCAGGCCTTGGGGTACCGCCGGTACTAAAAACAGCAACCACAACAGCAATAAGTGTTGATATAGTAAGCACCACCATAATCAACTTTATTGCTCCATCAAGTGCTGAATATTGCCCGGCAACCAAAATCAAAATACAAATCACCAGAATAATTGCACTCCAGGCAAGGGGTGTTAATACAATCCCGGTTAGTTCTGCAGCTAAGCTTGCCGTTACAATAGTTACCGCAGCCTGAACAGTAAACATTGTACCAACCGTGAAAACTGTAAATACCCAAAAAGCCCAGTTGCCCAGCTTTTTATAGCCTTCGATCAAACTTTCCTGTGTAGCAATTGCATACCGTGGGCCATATTCCAAAAAAGGATATTTGAATATGTTTGCCAGAATAACAGCCCAAACTAAAGCAAAACCATATTCTGCTCCGGCGCGCGTAGATTGTACCAAATGGGAAACCCCAACGGCGGCAGCGGCCATAATCAAGCCCGGCCCCAAAGCATATTTCAAAGTTGAAAAACGAGAAGAACTTACTGTATCCATCATTCTGATTAGTAAAGGTTATAACTTCTTGAGAGTACAAATTTTTCTTTCCATCTGTAAGTCGTAAAATGTAGAAATGAAAAGAAGTTTACATATTTGCCTGTTTTTTGGCTTATTCCTGTTTATAAACTGCTCCAACGGCCTTGACAACAGAGCACTGGAAGCCCTCAATGTGCGGGAATACGCATCTGCTCCTTTTACGTATTTTGAAACTGGTAAAAATGCCCTAACAATCTCAGATATTCTTTCCGAACAGTATCAATCTCAATTTGACAGCCTCCGCCAGAATAAACTTATGGAGCGTGAGAAAACCTATTGGTTTAAAGCAGACCTCAGCAAGGTTTCATTTAATAAAAACCATGATTGGGTTTTGGACATTGGCGGTTACGCAATTAACAACCTTTATTTAAATAAAGACGATTCTTTGGCTGTCTCACGTGCAGGCAGCTTCGATCCGCTTGTAAGAGAACTTGAGTATTTGAACTGGAGGTTCCATGAGTTTAATGCATCCAATCTTTTTGAAGGCAAATACATTTATGTCGAATTACGGGAAAATTATTTCCCCCGCCGAATATTTGTAAACCAGATTTCTGTGATTTCATTACCCGATTTCCGGTACAATTCTGTAGCGGCCTTTGTTGCCCGGGCAGAGTATAACTTCAGAGCGGTTCTTTTTCTGGGCGGAATAGCCTTTTTACTCATCTACACATTTGGGATCTACTTCATATATAAAGACAGACTATACCTGCTGTATGGAATCTACCTTGTTTTCATATTGATGTACCTCGGAGTTAAAATGTATCCTGCACAATCATCTATTTTATTTGGTTCTTTCCCCATTATGAATCATGCATGGAATGAGGTAACTCAAATCCTGGTAAATTACTGGTACACCCGCTTTGTGCGGAAGTTTTTGGATGCCAAAACTCTGTATCCGGTTTTTAATAAAGTTGCCCGCTGGGTGGAATGGGTGATCCTGGGTTTTGTGGTTGCGGTTATCGTTACCATTTTTGCAAATCCGTTAAGCACCTGGCTTTATTACATTGTAACTGCCGAACGGCTTCTTATGATCCTTTTTGCCCTTTGCGGGGGTATTTACATTCTGCTTAATCTTAAAGATCGCAGAGGCGTATTCATCATAACCGGATCAACAGCACTATTAGTGGGAAGTGTAACAGCCTTGATTATGGGAGATATCCAATATTTTATGATTGGAGTGATGATCGAGATATTCATTTTTGCGATGGGCCTCGGGATTCTTATGAAGCGAAAAGAGGATGAAAAAACAGAATTAAATAAAGAGGTGGAAAAGGTGAAAATGAAAGCTCTTCAGACACAGATGAATCCTCACTTCATTTTCAATTCCCTTAACTCTATCCGGTCTTACATGATTAAACATGAGACGAAAGAGGCATCGGGGTATCTTTCAAAGTTCTCCAGGTTAATACGGCAAATTCTGGAATACTCTACCGAAGAATTCATTACGTTAAAACAAGAGCTTCAGGTGTTAAGCCTGTACATTCAAATAGAGCAGCTTCGTTTTCGCGATGAATTCGGGTTTGAAGTTGAAGTAGATGAAGGTCTGGATCAGGAAGAATTGATGGTCCCGCCTTTAATTGTTCAGCCGTTTCTCGAAAATGCAATATGGCATGGGTTGATGCAAAAAAAGGGAGCAAAAAAAATTGAACTGATTGTTAATAATGATGGAGCAAAGATCAGAATAATCGTGAGAGATAATGGTATTGGCAGGGAAGAAGCCAACAGAAACCTTGTAGGGGCACCAAAAGAGTCAAAATCTATGGCTATTGACCTAACCTCACAAAGGCTTGAAATGCTTGGCGAGAATTCCCAAACCCAACCATCGGTTAGTATTATTGATTTATATAATGATGATCGTTCGCCAGGCGGGACTGAAGTCCGGTTAGAAATTCCAAAAATCACACAAAGCAGTTTATGAAATTAAAAGTGGCAATTGTTGACGATGAGCTTCATTGTATTGAAACTTTGAAGTACGATCTCCAGGAGTCTTTTTCGGATGTGGTGGATATTCTTTTCGAGTGTAACAATAGTGTGGAATGTGTTAATCATTTAAAATCCATAAAACCGGATGTTCTTTTTATAGATATAGAAATGCCCGGCCTAAACGGATTCGACTTGCTTAAAATAGTTGACCCCCAGGGTACAAAAGTGGTATTTACCACGGCACATGCCCGCCATGCCATTGAGGCCATCGATTTTAAACCCGAAGCCTACCTTCTTAAACCTATTGATGTAGATGACTTGGGAAAGGTGGTTACAACTTTGTATGAGGCTAAGCTCCCATCCCAAGAAAGAGGTATTTCAGATAAACTGGCCATTTCCACAACGGACGAAATTGAGCTGGTAAAACATGAAGAGATTATTTATGCCAAAGCAAGTAACAACTACACTGAGATCATAACAACCAGCAGCAATAGTAAGCTCATCAGTAAAACATTGAAGTTTGTATCTGCACAGCTACCCGAAGTCAGTTTTTTTAGGGTACATAAAAGCTATCTCGTAAACCTGAACCACATAGCTCGCTATCGCAAAGCAGATGGAGGGGTGCTGGTTATGTCTAATGAGGCTGAAATCCCCGTTTCTTCTGACAAGAAGGAAGAATTGCTTTTACTCATTAAAAGGTAGTTTTAACTAACCCGCCTTTTAAACTCACTAAGCTTTTGCACATCAGGTATATTTCTTTGCGATACTTAGCCAGGGATTTAGGAGAACATAATAAAACCACAAGATGTCCTAGCCCTCAATACCCACTGGTTTGGTTTAATCTCAACCATATTTTGAGGGGCTATAGCGCAATAGTTGTTTGAACGCAGTTATTGCGCTTTTTTTATTCGCCGATTTTTCAGCATTTTTCAAATTCTAAAGCTACCATGCAATCTGGTAACATTAACTAACTACTATTCTTAATGAAAAAGGTATTCTTATTTATCGGGGCTTTTATTATTTCAATAACAGCACACGCCCAGGTAACGCTTGATTATTATTTGCCGGATGGCATTTCGTATGATTCTAACATCCCTACTCCAAAGTCTGTGTTGGGCGCAGAGGTTGGTGAGTGGCATGTTCGCCACGACCAACTCGTAAACTACATGTATGCAGTAGCCAAAGCTTCTGATCGTGTTACCATAAGCGAGTATGCCAGAACGTATGAGAACCGGCCCCTTTTAATGCTTACCATAACTTCACCTGAAAATCACCGGAATATAGACCGTTTAAAAGCAGAGCATGTTCAGCTAACAGATGCCGCTGCCTCACGAAATCTGGATATTACCAAAATGCCGGCTGTAGTAACTTTAAGCTATAGCGTACATGGTAATGAGCCCAGCGGTTCAAATTCTTCGCTGCTCACGGTGTATCACCTGGCTGCCGCAAAAGGCCGGGAAATTGATGAACTGCTAAAAAACACCATTATTCTTGTTGATCCAAGTATTAATCCTGACGGGCTTAGCCGTTTTGCACAATGGGCCAATCAACACAAGAGTTTAAATAAATTGGTTACCGATGGCGCCAGCCGGGAGTATAATGAGGTATGGCCGGGAGGAAGAACCAACCATTATTGGTTTGATCTTAATCGTGATTGGCTATTAGTCCAGCACCCTGAAAGTAAAGGGCGCATCGCAAAATTTCACGAATGGAAGCCAAATGTTCTCACCGATCACCACGAAATGGGAACAAACTCTACATTTTTCTTTCAGCCGGGAATTCCTTCCAGAACACACCCCCTTACTCCGGAAAGAAACCAACGCCTGACTGCAAGTATTGCTGAATACCACGCCGAAGAACTGAACAAAATTCAATCTCTTTATTACACACAGGAAAGCTTCGATGATTTTTATTACGGAAAGGGGTCAACATATCCTGACGTGAATGGTTCTATTGGTATTTTATTTGAACAGGCAAGTTCAAGAGGCCACGCGCAGGAAAGTATTCACGGCATTTTAAAATTCCCTTTTACAATCCGCAATCAATTTACAGCATCGCTTTCTACCCTTAAAGCAGTTCAGGCTATGAGAGAAGAGCTTCTGGCTCATATGCGCGATTTCTACCAGGAAAAAGCACGGGCAGCCCGGGCGGCTTCCATCAAAGCTTATGTATTTGGAGAAGAAGCTGACCAAGCCAGAACCTATCACCTCGCCGAAATGCTAAACCGGCATCAAATTGAAGTATATGAATTGGCAAATGATCTGAATGCAGACGGAGAGGCTTTCAAAGCAGGCAAAGCGTACGTGGTTCCAACAAACCAAAAGCAGTACCAGTTAATTACTGCAATTTTTGAACGCAGAACGGAATTTACCGACAGTCTTTTCTACGATGTTTCTGCCTGGACCATGCCTTATGCTTTTAACCTCCCGTTTGCAGAACTTAATAACAGAGAATTTGGCAATAATGTGCAGGGAGAACGATTTAACGGAGAAATGAAATCGACCGGAGAGATGGTTGGCGGAAAAAGTAACTATGCATATGTGTTCGAATGGGATGAGTATTATGCCCCGAGAGCGACATATCGGTTACTTTCTAACGGCGTGAAAGCGAAGGTAGCTTCACAGCCATTTACCGCCGTTGTTTCAACCGGAACTAAGGAATTTGATTATGGAACCATTATGGTGCCAATGGGCATACAGGATGATCAGGAAATGACCTATAAGCTTCTTGAAAAAGCAGCCAAAGAAGATGGACTAAAGGTCTATGCTGTATCAACAGGTTTAACTCCGGCCGGAATGGACCTGGGAAGTAATAATTTCGAAAACCTTGTTGAGCCAAAAGTAGCCATGATTGGCGGTAGTGGAACTAATGGTTACGAAATAGGCGAAGCATGGCATTTAATGGATCAAAGATATCATATGCCGCTTAGTATTGTGGAGCAGAACGATTTGAGAGGTTCACGTTTAGATAGATACAATGTTCTGATAATGTCTGGATATGGCTATGGCGATTTATCATCTTCTACTGTTGATGAGATTAAGCGCTGGGTCAGAAATGGTGGCACCTTAGTTTCTTACAAATTCGGTATTTCGTGGGCAAAGCAAAACGGCCTTGCAAAAGTAGAATATGTTGATCGTGATGATGACAAAGAAGATGAAGAAGCCGAAACCCGGGCATATGCAAATCAAAGCAGGGATTCGGGTGCCGGTGTAATTGGCGGAGCTATCTTTAATGCTAAAATCGACCTAACCCACCCGATGGGCTATGGCTTTAATGATGATGATATAACTGTTTTCCGAAACAGTACTCAATTCTTACAAAAAGGAAAAAACCCATACTCAAACCCGGTGGTATATACCGAGAACCCTTTAGCAAGCGGCTATATATCCGATGAAAACCTGGAGCATCTCAAAAACTCTGCCGCTGTTATTATTAGCCGGTATGGCGGAGGAAAAGTGATAACAATGACGGACAATCCAAATTTCCGGGCATTTTGGTATGGAACTAACAAGCTATTTGCCAATGCCATCTTTTTTGGGCACACCATCAGTGGAAGTACAGCTAACTAATGAGTATTGCTTTTGATTTAGAAGAAGCGATTTCTTTTTTAGGAAGAACCCCGAAGGTTTTAATGACTCAGCTTTCAGGACTTTCCGAAAAATGGGCCAGTAGCAATGAAGGCGAGAAAACCTGGAACTCTTACCAGGTTTTAGGCCATTTGGTGTATGGAGAAGACACCGACTGGATTCCACGCACAAAAATTATTCTGGAGTATGGACTGGAAAAAGAATTTGTTCCTTTCGACCGGTTTGCCCAGGACCAACTTTATAAAGATAAAAGTATTGACGAATTGCTTGACCTTTTTGCTGCTAAACGCGCCGCCAACCTGGAAACGCTCCGTTCTTTACATCTTACTAACAAAGATTTGGAGAGAAAAGGAAATCACCCTGAGTTTGGAGAAATAACACTACGGGAAATGCTTGCTGCGTGGACTGTTCACGACATGGGGCACGTTGTTCAGTTAAATCGCATACTTGCCAAAGGCTACAAAGAAGAAATCGGGCCCTGGAAAAAATATCTTACTATTGTTCGGTCTCGTCCGGCACCGGAAGAATAGTTATTCTTCTCTGGGAGGCATGCCCAGCAAATGGCGGTAATCAAACTTATCCCTGGGCATTGTTTTCAAATTGTTGATCAACATGATCGCCCGGTCTATTTTTAGCTGACTGCTTTTTACCGATGATACGTAATGAATGATATACCTTTTCTTACCATCGCTAAGATTCTCAAAAAACTCCCGCCCTTCATCATCTTGTTCCAGCAGCTCTTGCAGCTCTTCAGGAACTTCCATTCCATATTTTGAATGATCTGGTTCCAAAGTTAACTCTGCTTCGTCACCAACTTTCAAATCAAACTGCTTTAGCTTTTTCTTATTTAAAATGATGTAACCTTTTCCATCTCCATAAGCTACCATTCCACAATGAAACCTGGGATGTCCATTCACTGAGCACAAGAAGCGAGAGCCTAATCCGTCTGTTTTATCGACAATTTCTTGAGGCACTACTGCAATAGTGTACATCACCTTGGCCATGGTTTCGATAGTGGTGTTAAACGTAATTGGATCCAATTAATCAGGCTAGTTATTTTTATAAGAGCTCTCTATTTCAGTGAGTTTGGAATCAATAAATTCTTTCGACATCCACCTTCCGGCAACCATAACGCCTGAATGATCTTTCAGATGAGCAATATCTTTTAACGGGTTTTTTTTGACCAGAATAAGATCAGCCCGCTGCCCCTTTTGGATAGTTCCAAAATCATCTTTGTGAGAGAAATACTCTCCCACATTTACCGTGCCGGATACAAGAATTTCATAGGGGCTCATTCCTGCTTCGGCCATAACCTCAAGCTCGCGATGTATGGAAAACCCGGGCACGCTATAAAGTTGGGGGGCATCGGTTCCCATTAAAATTTTAACCCTCGATTTATTCATTTCTGAAAGAAGTCTTTGCCGAAGTTGTGCATGCTCAATGGCATTTTCTCTGTTAAAATTGGGATTATTCAGCAGGCGGTTAGCCCAGGCATTATACCCTGATACAAGTGTTGCCGGGATATACTTTAACTCATCGTATTGTTGCATGGCTTCATAATCTGCTGCACCAATTATTGTTGCCCAAAGTGCCTGAGTTGGCACAATCCACACGTTGTTTTCGATAGTAAGATTGATGAGTTTATGAATTTTCTGATCAAGCTCCGCTCCTTCATATTCGTTTAGGTATGCTACGTATCCATCCATGTGATCGATGGTTTCCTGCCCCATTTCTATAGCATGAATTATCCCCACATCAGCCGGTATATGGCCACCAAAAGTAATTCCGATATCGTTTGCGGTATTAGCCATTGCATCAAATTCTTCCAGAGTTAAGCCAGGATGAATTTTTAGCAAATCCCATCCTTCTTCCTTTTGCTCAATTACTTTTTCTGCCGCTTGGCCTGGAGAGCTGATCGAATTACCGTTGAAACTCGGCCCGGCCAGATACAAACTCGGCCCGATCAATTCACCCGATTTTACTTTGTCTTTTAATCCCAATTGGTTTGGCCATCCTAACATCCCTCGAACGGTTGTAATACCGGCAGCTGTGTACAGAAACAGCGTATTCTCTACGTAATCCATAGTCATATAACGAGGTGCGTTTGCCGGCGGGTCGGTAGGAGGAACATGGCCGTGCATTTCCGCAAGGCCGGGAACTAGGAATTTTCCTTTTCCGTCAATAATAGTTGCCTCTTCATCAAAATCTACATTACCGGAACCAGTTACCAGAATTATCTCATCACCTTCAATCACCACGGTTTGATTTTCTAATACCGTTTCACTGGTCATGGGGATCACATTCACGTTTGTAAATGCAGTTACTTCACCTTCAATCTTTTGAGTGGTTCCCATATTCTGGAAAACCACAATAGCCAGCAGCAAAATCACTATTACTACTACAGGTAGTATTTGTCTCTTCATCTTCATGTTAGTTAGGTTATTGAACAATAAGAACAGGTTTGTACAAACCTAAAACAACAATGGTACATTTATTTGATGTATTTTTACGGGTGTGAAAATTTGTAATCAGGAAATTCTGAGTGCCGACCTTATGACCTGGAAAAAACTTCCTTGCCGCTCTTTTACATTTCCTGGTTTAAGTACTTCCAGTTTTCTTGCGCCTTTGTAGAAGAAAAAAAGGCTTATCGCCATTACGGTATGTGCCAGATCCAGGTGATTGAACCAGGTATGTAAACCAATTTCGCTGGTGTAGAAAAATGCAGCGAGCGTGGCAAAAACTACGGAAAGAAAGATGATCCGGCTGCCTTCATTTCGGGTTCGCCAATATACCAGGAAGTGGAGAGGCAGAACAACCAGGCCCAGACCATAGGCAGAATGAACCTGTATGTAAAAGAAATTGAGCGTGGTGAAAGTAATAACTGCAAAAGTGAGCAACTCTAACACATTTGCGATTTCCAGAAACCTGCCGAACTTTTTGTTGATTACCGGCTGGGCGTGCATAATAGAGGCCCGCTCGATAGCCATTACGGCCAGCATACTAATTAACCAACCGGGAAGCTTCCACGAAAGCCCAACTGCGTATTGAAAAGCATGTCCTAAAATTCCTCCCAGAAAAGTAGCCAATGCCATAATAGAAAAATACCAGCGCATATACCGGTGAACCTTCCCCTGTTTATTCAGTTTTTTAAGTTGAACAAAAGCATACACACAAACAGCGGTAATCCACAGATCGGTAAAAGTAACCATCGGTTCCATGACTGGAATACCAAAAACCTCAATAGTGGGCTGTCCTGATGCTGATTGGTAAATATCCTGTTCATTCATACTAAAAGAAGAGCGAGTAGTGAACTTAAGAAAGAGTTTTGCATAGCTGGAAAAGTCTTGTTGTGTAAGAAGCTACTTCTTGTGCAATACTGCAATTAATTTATTCGGAGTATAAACGGGAAGTTTCGCCTTTGTGACGTCTTTTTTATTTCTGGTCACAATGGCATCGAGATTTGCATGACGTATAAATCATACAATAAGCATGTCATTCAAACTTAAAAAAGCAATAGTTCTTGTTTTTAACCCGCTAGTATTTCAACCTAGTGCATCCACAAAATCCAGTTGTTCCCAGGGAAATTCTTCTCTTCCAAAATGTCCGTATGCTGCCGTTTGCTGGTAGATTGGCCGTTTTAAATCGAACCGTTCAATAATGCCCTTTGGGGTGCAGTCAAAGGTTTTGTTCACAAGGTTTGCAAGTTCTACATCGCTCATTTTCCCGGTTCCATAGCTGTTTACATGTATAGAAACCGGCTCGGCCACACCAATTGCATAAGCAAGTTGTACCAGACATTCTTCGGCTAATTCAGCAGCAACCAGATTTTTTGCAATGTGGCGGGCCGCATATGCCGCACTTCGGTCAACTTTGGAAGGATCCTTCCCTGAAAATGCGCCGCCGCCATGTGCTCCAAAACCACCGTAGGTATCTACAATAATTTTGCGCCCGGTAAGCCCGGTATCTCCATGTGGCCCGCCTATCACAAATTTCCCTGTTGGGTTAACATGGTAAATAGTCTCATCGTCGAGCAGCTCTGCCGGGATTACACTCTTAATCAGCTTGTTCTTAATATCTTCATGAATTTGGGATTGCTCCACGCCGTCATCATGCTGGGTAGAAAGTACAATGGTATCGATCCGTTTTGGATTTCCGGCGGCGTCATACTCAATAGTAACCTGGCTTTTGTTGTCCGGGCCCAGGTAAGGCATTAGATCGGTTTCTTTTCGAATGCGGGCCAGTTCTCTCAGCAAATCATGCGAAAACTGCAGCGGCATAGGCATGTATTGAGGTGTTTGCTTAGTGGCATAACCGAACATCATCCCCTGGTCTCCGGCACCATCGCGGTCAACTCCCTGAGCAATATCCGGGCTTTGGGTGTGAATGGTAGAAAGCACCCCACAACTTTCAGAGTCGAACCGGTAACTGGCTTTGGTATATCCGATATCTTTGATTACCCCACGAACCACTTCCTGGAAATCAACAAACGCTTCTGTTGTTACTTCTCCGGAAACTACAGCCAGCCCAGTGGTTACCAGCGTTTCTACCGCCACTCTTGACTCGGGATCCTGTGCCAACATCGCATCTAAAATAGCGTCCGAAATTTGATCGGAAACTTTATCTGGGTGCCCTTCTGACACCGACTCTGAGGTAAATAAATTCTTCATTCTTTAATTTGATTACGTAAGGTGCTTTCGATTTCGAAGTGGCGAAAAGGTACAAAGATTCAGGTTAAATATTGCTAAAAAGGAAGCAGCTTTATGCCCGGAAAATCTTTCAAATTTTAACGCCCCTTCAAAGTTTCTTTCTTCAGATATGGTTAATTTTAAACTGTGAAAAATGCGGTTACCATATTTCTGCTTGTGCTCACCAGTGCTGCTGTTTTTAAATCAGCAACTCCCTTTCTGAGTTATAAAGCGAACTACGAATTTATCTTCACAGAAATGTGTGAGATGCGTGGAACTTCAAATCACAATGATTGTGATGGTTTTTGTTATCTCAGAAAACAAATCGAACATCATGATGAAAGTGATCATGAAAAACCGCACACCAATAAAGTTCCTGCTTCCAATTTGTACTCTTCAATTTTTGGAATTATCGGGGAACAGAAAAATATTGAATCTCCATTTCTTCGGTTTAGGGATTTAAATCAAGATATTTTTGACCAGAAATATCGCATTTATTTAGACAGCCTTTCCCCACCTCCACAGTCTTAGTTGGCTTCTGCATATTTAACAAAACACAATTTTTAAACTAAGACACTCGTACAATGAAAAATTTATTCACTGGCGTTTTTACGCTATTTCTATTTTCTATATCTGTTAATGCACAATGGTCAGCCGACCGGCCTGACGGCCATGCCCCAATCCAGGTAATGGCAGATCATACACACTCAAAAGGAGAGATAATGATTTCGTATCGTTACATGCTCATGAACATGAATGGTAACGGAGATGGAACAAATGAGCTTTCCAATTCCGAAGTTCTTCGCCCAAACGGACCTTATATGGTTACACCAATCGAAATGCCAATGGAAATGCATATGCTTGGTTTGATGTATGCATTTTCTGATGATATTACGGTGATGGCCATGGTTCCATATCTGCAAAACAGCATGGATCATGCAACAGCAATGGGCGGAGCTTTTACTACCGAGTCTTCAGGGATTGGAGATATTAAAATATCTGCCTTGTATAAGTTCTATGACAAAAAAAATTCCCGGTTGCACTGGACGTTTGGATTGAGCCTGCCAACGGGTTCTATCGAAGAGCGGGATGATACCCCTATGGGAGCGAACTCTCTGCTCCCTTACCCCATGCAAATTGGCTCCGGCAGCTTCGATTTTAAACCCAGCCTAACGTATCTCACTCAAAGCAAATCACTTTCTTTTGGTTCACAGTTAGGTGCTACTATCCGCTTAAACGATAATGACAATAATTATCGCAAAAGCAATGTGTATCAAAGTACAAGTTGGTTAGGTTATAAACTCACCGATTGGGTTGCTCCGGCACTGTCTTTTAAGCTCTCTGGCTGGTCGAACTACGATGGCAGGGATCCAAGATACGACATGGCACTAAACAACAATGTTGTACATACTGTTGATCCTAATCTAAAAGCAGGAACCCGGGCCGACTTTGGCTTTGGCTTAAATTTTCAGGGTCCGGACGGGCCACTGCATGATCTGCGACTCGCTGTAAACTTCGATCTGCCGATCTACCAAAGCTTAGACGGCCCGCAAATGCGTACTGAAAATATGCTTACCTTTGGGTTGCAATACACATTCCATTAATCTTAATTGATGCCGGGATTTCCCGGCACTTTTTATTTATGAGACATTCAAAGCTGTTTGTTGTATTACTTATGGCATTTCTTGCCTGTAAACCTGCGCCCAAAATCATTGATGATTTGAGTGATCGTTCATTTCAGGTAGTAAACCAGAATGCAGAACCGGTTACTTTTCCTGATGACTACAAAGGGAAATATGTAATCATGGGTTTTATATATACCCATTGTCCTGATATTTGCCCGTTGGTTACTCAGAATATGATCAAAGTTCAAAAAGAGCTTGGCACCCCTGATGATGTACAATTTCTGGGCGTTACCTTCGACCCTAAACGAGACACCCCTGAGGTTCTGAAAGAATACAAAACCGTTTTTGAACTGGATAAAAACTTCGATTTCTTAACTGCTGACAGTACTACCATAAGTGCTTTCATGGACAGCGTTCGGGTGCGGAGCCAGGTTTCTTTTTCTACCACTAATGAGTATGGAGAAAAAGTGTATTTCATGAACCACTCTGATAAGATCATGGTTCTTGATCCAAAAGGGCGTGTAATATTTGAATACGGGGGAAGCATGACACCCGTGAACTACATTGTAGAAGACCTTGGGACTGTGAGGAGATAATACCATGAAAAAAAATTTCTTCCTTATTCTTGGAATTTTACTGTTGACAAGCTGCACCAAACCAAAGAAAAAAAAACCGGAGATAAATCCGGAAAATAAACTCGTGAATTGGGCCCGCCCAGGTGTGCAAGGGCAAATGAGCGGTGCTTATTTAGTTTATCGAAATGAACTGTCCATTCCCGATACTTTGATGAAAGCGGAAAGCCCTCAGGCAAATACAACACAGATTCATGAATCCTACATTACAGAAGATGGACTTGCAGGAATGCGTGAAATGAAACAAATCATTATCCCCCCAAATGCCGATCTGGTTTTAGAACAAGGCGGACTTCATGTTATGCTAATGAATCTGAAGTCTGATTTATCTTTTGATGATACTGTGCATGTAACACTTACCTTTTCCCAGGCCGGAGAAAAAAACGTTCATGTGCCTGTAAAAGCTCCAAACTAATATCAATAAAGCCCGAACCTTTCATTGTTCGGGCTTTCCGGGTTTATTAAGAAACAAAAAAACCAATTAATAAATTTTCTCTTTAAATAAGCTCATAGATATCAGATTTTTTTGTAAGGAATTAGGCTTGAACCGGTCTAACTAACCATGAATCGCCGATCTTCATATAAATTTTCGATAGAGCAATATCCCGCTTTACGGCTGGGGGCCCTGTTTATCTTAGGAATTGTATGTGCCCGGTTAGTTGATGTTTCTCTGATTAATTCGGTAATGGGCTTATGTATTCTTTTCTTGCTTTTTGTAGGTATCGAAGTTTTATCCAAAACCCGGACCTCTTTGAGGTTAAGCAGGGCAGCAACCATTCTTTCAGTTTTGGTCGTTATTTCCTCGGGGTTTGTGTTGTCCGTTGTTCAAAACTCGCAACTATTATCAGGTATTGAAAAATTAATTTCCATTTCTGACTGGGAAGAAGTAACACTTAAAGGAAGCGTGGTTAACAAATCAAAAAACTCCTCTGGCGATACCCGGCTGGACCTGGCTGTTTCTAAAGTGGAACTAAAAAGTGGTTTAATATCTAATACCGGATTTAAAGCAAGAATTCTTTGGGATGTTAAAGAAGCTGTAGACCTGGGTAATGTGATTTCAGCCAAAGGTACTATCATTCCCATATCTGAACCACGAAATCCATCTGTTTTTAACTATAAAAAATTTCTGGCATCGCGAAACATACACACGCAAATCAGAATTGATAGTGTTCTTTCTAATTCTGCCAATAACTCTACTTTAAGCTGGATTACTGTTCGTAAAAAAGCGCTTTCTATCATTGATAGTAATTTTAATGGCGATACCGCACCTACTGCAAAAGCACTTCTTTTAGGTTATAAAAATGAACTGGAAACCACTACCCGGCAGGCTTTTGCCAGAACCGGACTTTCTCATATTATGGCTGTTTCCGGCTTGCATGTTGGTTTGGTTGTAGCACCATTTTGGATCATTATTCCTTTTTTCTGGACCAAAAAACATGGTACTAAAATCGGCCTGATAATTCTTGTATCGGTTTTATTTTTCTACGCTGGTATTACAGGGTTCTCTTCCTCTGTTGTTCGTGCCTCTGTAATGGCGATACTTCTAACCTATGGCAAGCTTTTTTCAAAGCGCAGCGATTCTATAAATCTGATGGGTGTTGCTGCATTTATCATTTTGCTTTTCGACCCCAATCAACTTTTCGAAATTGGATTCCAATTATCATTTTCGGCTGTTCTTATTATTCTTTTGATCTTGCCCGTCATCCAGAACTCTATTCCATATTGGGTGCGTATCAAGTGGTATGGCACTCCTGTTATGGTTGTAATAATTTCGCTTGTGGTACAGTTAGGGCTATATCCTCTTCAGGCATATTATTTTGGAGAAGTTTCCATCATAAGCCCGCTTGCTAACGCTCTTTTTGTTCCCCTTCTTGGCCTTATCGTTCCGCTCTCTTTATTATCATTAATCATTTCTTCCGTTGCCCCATCAATCGGCTTCTTTTTTAACTATCCTTCCGTTCTTTTCCTGAATGTTCTGCATGAATTTGTTGATTACAGTTCCGCGCTTTCATGGGTGTGGATTAATGCAGAAAAACCTTCTTTATTGGTATTTCCTTTTTGGGTGCTTCTTGTTTTGGCTATCGGCTCCTGGAGAAACCCCGCCATTAAATGGAAGATGGTTGCCGGCATGCTTGTTTTGTTTGTATTGGTGCAATCAGAAGGGCTCAAAGAGCGGCTTTCTCCTGAGACATTACTTGTTACCGTTTTTGATGTCGGTCAGGGTGATGCATCTTTAATCCGGACACCTCTAGGAAAGCACATTCTTATTGACACAGGAACCTGGAGCCCACAAACAAATTCAGGCAGCCAACTTCTGCTTCCGTATTTCAAACAAAACAACATTAAGAAGCTGGATGCTGTGATTTTATCACATCCGCACGCCGATCATATTGGTGGAATTCTTGAACTCCTAAGCGAAATAGAAATTGATACCATTTATAATTCAGGATATAAATACGACTCACGCCTTTATCATAGTTATATCAGCCTTGCTGCCGAAAAAGAAACTCCTGTTGTTTCTCTAACGGCTGGCGATCAAATTATTATTGATCCAACTATTCTAATTCTGGCTTTAGGGCCTGAAGGGGAGGTGTTCAATAATGACCCGAACCAACACTCCGTTGTTCTTAATGTGATCTATGGAAAAAATAAGTTTCTCTTTACCGGAGATGCGGGAGAAAACCAGGAGCATCGATTGGTTCAAAATTACGATGTTCTTTTAGATACAGATTTTTTAAAAGTGGGCCATCACGGAAGCAGAACCAGTTCTGAATCATTCTTTTTAAATGAAGTATCTCCCGAAATCAGTGTTGTGTCTTTGGCAAACAAAAACCGGTTTAACCACCCTCACCAAGAAGCTGTTTTAAGATTGAGCTCCTCGGGATCCAAAATTTATTTCACTGGCCGGGACAGAGCTCTCGTTTTTGAAAGTAACGGAAAGATAATCCGAAAAATTGATTGGTAGCCTGGATCAAGCCTTTTACAAGATAATCCCTTACTTTAGGGAACTAATTAACCATGAAAGAGCTACACGGAAAATAATTAATGGCCGACCGGGAACGCCCAAGCTTCGAAGAGGCTTTAAACAAGCTGGAACAAATAGTTTCAGATTTAGAAGATGAGTCCATTACATTGGAGGAATCTGTTACCCTTTATGAAGAAGGAGTTAAGCTTTCGAAATTCTGTGCAGAAATCCTGAGCGATGCTGAGCTTCGTATTGAAGAGGTAAATAACGATAATAGTTAACCAATACTATGCAACAACCCATTCCTAAACCCGGTGATTTACTGGCTGGCATCAATAGCCCGAAAGACCTTCGTGCCCTTGATCCAAAAGACCTGCAGGAAATTTGTGATCAGCTCCGGGAGTACATCATTGATATGGTTTCTGTATATGGCGGCCACTTTGGTGCAAGCCTTGGTGTGGTAGAGTTAACCACAGCTATCCATTATGTGTATAATACCCCCAAAGACCGATTGGTTTGGGATGTAGGACACCAGGCATACGGGCATAAAATTTTAACCGGCCGAAGAGATCAGTTTCATACCAATCGTTTATATGGTGGAATTTCCGGGTTTCCAAAGCGCTCAGAAAGTGAATACGATACATTTGGGGTTGGGCATTCAAGCACTTCTATTTCTGCTGCATTAGGAATGGCTGTTGCTAACGATCTGGACAAAGGAGACCGAAAAGTGGTTGCTGTAATTGGTGATGGAGCCATGACTGCAGGTATGGCATTCGAGGCCTTGAACAATGCCGGTGCAATGAACAGCGATATTTTGGTGATACTAAATGACAATTGCATGTCTATTGATCCAAATGTTGGCGCCCTTAAAGAATATCTTACGGATATAACTACCAGCAAAACGTTCAATAAAATCCGCGACGATATTTATGATATGCTCGGGCATTTCAGGTCTGCCGGAGATAAGATGCGTAAAATCGCTTCCCGTCTGGAAAATGCAGTAACAGCTGCAATCACTCCGGGGTCTTTATTTCGTGCGTTAGGTTTTAAATACTACGGCCCAACTGATGGCCACGATGTGGATGGGCTTCGAAAAACACTCGAAGATCTTAAAACAGTAAAAGGCCCTAAACTGCTCCATGTTGTAACTGTAAAAGGAAAAGGCTTCGCACCGGCAGAACGTGAACAAACAAAATGGCATGCATCAAGCAGTCCTTTTGATAAAATAACAGGCAAATCCTTGAGCTCTGCACCAGTTTCTAAAGGTGCTCCTAAATATCAGGATGTATTTGGCGAAGCTTTAGTTGAATTAGCAGAACAGGATGAAAGAATTGTAAGCATGACTCCTGCAATGCCAAGTGGTTCCAGCTTATGGCCAATGATGAATGCCTTTCCTGAACGCGCTTTTGATGTAGGTATCGCTGAGCAACACGCAGTCACTTTTGCAGCGGGTTTGGCAACTGAAGGCAAAAAAGCCTTCTGTGCTATTTACTCTTCATTCCTGCAAAGAGGCTATGATCAGTTAGTTCATGATGTAGCCATTCAAAAACTTCCCGTTGTATTTTGTATAGATCGTGCCGGATTTGCAGGAGCAGACGGGCCTACTCACCATGGTGCATACGACATTAGTTTTATGCGGGCTATTCCGAATATGGTCATTTCATCTCCGCTGAATGAGCAGGATTTGAGAGACATGATGTTTACGGCTTCCAAATTTGAAGACGCTTCATGGGCAATTCGATATCCGAGAGGTAAAGCTACCGGAATGGATATCAGAAAAGAGTTCAAGTCCATGGAAATTGGTAAGGGTATTACTTTGAGAGAAGGAGAAGGAGTAGCTGTACTAAGTTTTGGGCCGATCGGAAAATATGCAATTCAGGCTGCTGATCAGCTTGCAGAGGAAGGAGTTCATATCGGCCATTATGATATGAGATTTGCCAAACCTATTGATGAAGAGCTGATAGACGAGATATGCGAAAAGTATCAGCATATTATTACCATTGAAGACGGAGCCCGTTTAGGTGGGTTTGGCAGTGCTGTTGCTGAATACATCAGTGAAAAAGAATCTCGTCCAAGCCTGAAAATACTTGGTATTCCGGATCGCATTGTTGAGCATGGTACTCAGGAACAGCTTCATGATGAAGTTGGGATTGGTGTTGAAGGGCTGAAATCCACTGTCTATTCTGTTTTGGAGAGGGCTTAACAAGTTTAAGTATGACTTTTACTCTAAAGGATTTCGATTACGAACTCCCTGAAGAACTCATTGCACAATCTCCGGCAAACCCAAGAGATCATGCCCGCTTATTAGTGTACGACCGGGCCACGGACTTAATAAAAGACGACTACTTTTATAATCTCGGAGATTATCTCCATCCACAGACAACATTGGTCGTAAATAACAGCAAGGTGGAGAAATGCCGCTTAATGTTTGATAACGGAAAGAAAGAGCTATTTGTCACTTCTGTAAGAAACAACAATACCGTGGAGGCACTGGTAAGACCTGGTAAAAAATTCCGAGCGGGCAAAACGGTTGAGCTTGCTAATGGAATTACTGCAGAAGTCACTCATGTCGCTGATGATGGATTGAGAACCCTTATCCTGTCAGAAGATCTGGATTCGGAATTACTGGATGAATTCAAATATACCCCGTTTCCCCCTTACATTGCTCAGGACGAATCTCTGGCTGAAGAGTACCAGACAGTGTATGCAAAAGACCTCGGTAGCAAGGCCGCGCCCACAGCAGGGCTTCATTTTACAGATGAGCTTCTGAATAAGCTACAGACTCAAGGGATTAAGAAATCAGAAGTTACTCTCCATGTTGGTTTAGGCACATTCGCTCCGGTTAAAACTGAGAATATTGATGAGCATGAGATGCATAGCGAGTGGTTTCAGCTTAATAATGAAACGGCCAAAGAGCTTACCGCTTCCAAACATATTACAGCAGTAGGCACCACATCTGTTCGTGTCCTTGAGTCTCTTTCTTCAAATGAAAAAAGTTTCGAACCTCAGTCAGGTGAAACAGATATTTTTATAACCCCGGGGTATCAGTTTAAAGCGGTGGACTCGCTTATCACTAATTTTCACCTTCCAAAAAGTACACTCTTAATGTTAGTTTCGGCACTAATGGGTCTTGAGGAAATGCATCGGGTTTATCAACATGCAATCACTCAAAAATATCGGTTCTATTCTTTTGGTGATGCGATGCTCATTCTATAAAAAAGTGTATTTGAATTAGAAGGTTCCCTATATTTGCAGTCCAAAAAAATGCGCCCGTAGCTCAACTGGATAGAGTATCAGATTTCGGCTCTGAGGGTTGGGGGTTCGAATCCTCCCGGGCGTACTTAAAGCCTTTACCAATCAATGACTGGTAAAGGCTTTATTATTTTAGGGTACCTATACAGGTATTACAAATATTTATAAAATATCATCTAATTTTTCTATTTTAAGCGAATAAAAACAGGAGGCTAAGTGGAAGATTGTAACCTAATAATGATAGTTTTAACGGCACTATCTGTAATAGCAAATTTTTACCAAGCTTACAAGAACAAAGAATTGAAAAAGAAATTGAAAGTAGATATATCAGGTGATGACAATAAGGTGTCTACTCAAACACATTCTGGGAATGGAGATAACATTTCTTCGATAAGCTAATTTCAATGATCTTTCAAAAACATTCTGGAGACGGTGATAACCTAAGTCTTACAATCAAGAATAGACCAAAACTACCAAGTACTTTAACGGAGATAATAAACCTCATAGCAAAGAGCCCACAAAATCAAGACTCTATGTTATCGGGATTGGATGAGCTCAAAGGTTATAAGATTTCTGATAAAATTAAGCATAATAATCTTCAAGTTTATGCCGGTATAGTTGATGAATACAAAAAATACTATGGAGCCATAAATAGTATATACGCTATATTTGATCAGCAGGGATCTGATAAAAAGGAAAAGGTGTTAAGGAGAATAAGAAATAGGTACGAAATTTTAAGGGATTGGTTTAAAAAAGAAGAGGGAATTACGGTTGACGAAGTAATTAAAGAATATTCAGATACTATTTTTCAAACTCTGTTTAATGAATTCAAAGATGATATAATGGAAAGTTTGAATATTGATGAAGATAGAACGATAGAGGATGTTGAAATAGGACTTTACATAGCTCTAGTAGATGCATTTATTAAATGTAAAATTCTTGAAGAGCCAGATTGATGATCGTTAGTAAAGACACAAATCCAAAGTTATCTCTATTTTATTTAGGTGGATTGATACTGAGTGAGCTAGACTCTAGCTCAAACATCGATTTACTTGAGCTTTATAAAGCTCTTCAAGAAAAAACTGATATATCGTTCAAGTTATTCATATTGACCCTTGATTTTCTTTTTCTTCTCGAGATCCAAACACTTAATAGAATTGTTGGCTTAGATAAAAAATAGAATGTATTTAAGAAATCTAGTTATAGAAGCTAATGGAGAAATAATACGAGATATAGATTTTCATCCTGGCTTGAATCTGATAATAGATGAAACAGATACAGAGAACTTTAAAGAATCAGGAAACAATGTTGGAAAGACCACTGTTCTTAGATTAGTTGACTATTGCTTTGACGGAAGTGGAGAAAATATATACAAGGATTCGGAGTTCGATAACGAAGAGAACCTCCTAATAAAAAACTTCTTAGAGGAGTCCGAAGTAATAATTTCAATGACTTTAGCTGATGATTTTTCGGATCACCCATCAAATAAAATCCAAATAAGAAGAAATTTTCTGGCTTACTCTGAAAAGATTCTTGAAATAAATGGAATTTCAATTAAGGCGAAGGATTTTGATGAAATACTTAAAGAAAAACTCTTCAATTTCTCCTCCCCTAAGCCAACATTAAGGCAAATTGTGGCTAAACATATCCGAGACGAAAGTAATAAGTTGGTGAATGCTATTAGGATTCTCCCATATGCTACATTTGAGGAATATGAGGCATTATATTTTTTCTGGTTAGGAATTGATAATAATACTGGGGAAAGAAAAATTAGGCTAAGCAGACAGAAGACAAAAGAAAAAGATCATAAAAGGAGATTGACTAGAGAAAGATCAAAGGGAGAGCTTGAGCAAACAATATCAATTTTGGATAAGGATATAGAATCTTTAGAAAGGCAGAAAAGTAACTTCAATGTTAATCCAAATTATGAAGAAGACCTTAATAGTTTAAATAAGATCAAGAAAAGGATTGGAGAGGTTTCTCAAATGATTTCTGAATCAGAGATAAGAGTAAGTCTGATCGAAGAAAGTAGGGAGCTTTTGGAATCAGAATACTCTGAAATAGATGTCGATCAATTGAAATCTCTTTATGCAGAAGCAAGTGCTTCCGCAGACGGTATAACAAAAAAATTTGAGGAACTTGTTCAATTTCATAGTCAGTTGTTACAAGATCGTATAGAGTTTATAACGCAAGAATTACCCTCACTAAAAGAAAATCATAAGCGGTTAAATGCTGAATTAATAGAACTCATTGAAGCAGAAAGTGTTTTAAAAGATAGATTGAAAAAGTCTGGAGCCCTTGAAGAACTAGAAGAACTTGCAGTCAAACTTAATAACTTGTATGAGTATAAAGGTTCACTCGAAAATCAATTAGATCAAATTGAAGCAAGTAATAAGAAATTAATAGATATAGAAGAGGAACTTGGAGAAATAGAGCAAGGAATAGACAACATTGAAGAGCTAGTAAACTCAAAGGTAAGAAAATTCAATACCCATTTTACTGACCTTTCCGGTTTTCTTTATGGAGAGAAATTTATTTTAGTGCCAAATAGAACGGAAAGAGCCTATAAACTTGAGATTAAGACATTACTCGCAAATCCTGGTACAGGAAGAAAAAAAGGGGTTATTACAGCCTTTGATATGGCACATATGATGTTCTGTGATGAGGAGGATATAAGTACTCTTAGGTTTGTCATGTATGATCAGCTAGAAAATCTTCATGGTAATCAACTAGGTATTTTGGATGAACTCGCAGAAAAAGCTAATGCGCAAATAATTACAAGCATATTAGCTGATAAACTGCCAGAGAAAATTAATACTCATGATTATTCAGTGATAACCCTTTCTGAAAGTGATAAGCTTTTTGGCCTAAATTGATAATAAAATAGAGTTCTTTAAATAAACAAATGGAAGCCATCTATGACAGCAGGTGGCTTTTTTTATGGAATCATATTCCTGATTATAATTTTCGTACTTGTCATTTCGAAAGATCCTGTCCCGAATACTTTCGGGATCAGGCGACTGAGAAATCTATAGCATTTGCTTTGTTCGCAGCTTTTGGATTTCTCCTTTCGTCGAAATAACAAAGTTTATATAAATCCAGAAGCAAAAAAGAACTGTTCCTTGAGTAATCCGGTTTGGTGTGCTATAATCTCCTGTCACTAAACAAACCTGTTTTCTCATGATGGATGCTAAATCAGTTATTACGCGTTTTTTGTTTGCAATACTTCTGATGCTCCCTTTTAACCTGCTTGCACAAATTGATCGCGAAGCAGGGAGTGCATTTGCAACCCGGTCGGAAGTGATTGCACAACGTGGTATGGTTGCCACCAGCCAGCCGTTGGCTACTCAGGTAGGTCTACAGATTCTTAAAAACGGAGGCAATGCCATTGATGCAGCTATTGCTGCTAATGCTGCCATGGGACTTATGGAACCCACCGGAAATGGAATTGGCGGAGATCTTTTCGCCATTATCTGGCATGAGGAAAGCGGTCAGCTGTACGCCCTAAATGCAAGTGGACGTTCTCCGTTAGGCCTTTCTTACGACCGTTTGATGGAAATCATAGAGGAAAAGGAATTAGACAGAATTCATCCTTATGATTTATTATCAGTTTCCGTACCGGGAGCAATAGATGGTTGGTTTGAAATGCACGATCGCTTTGGTTCTGCATCTATGGAGGATATTTTAGCGGAGCCTATATGGTATGCTGAGAATGGGTTTCCCGTAAGTGAGGCAATATCTGCCAGCTGGAAAAGAAGCGCTCCGCGTCTGAGTCGGCAGCCGGGAGCTTTTAAAGATACCTTCACTTTTGACGGGCGCGGACCAGAAAAAGGAGAAGTGTTCAAAAATCCGGATTTGGGGAATACCTTCCGGCTTCTTGCAAGTGAAGGACGCGATGCATTTTACAGAGGTGAGGTTACTGAGAAGATAGATGCATGGATGAAAGAGAACGGTGGTTATCTTCGTTATGAAGATTTTGATAAGCACACTTCAACCTGGGTTGAACCTCAAACTGTTAATTATCGTGGCTATGATGTGTATCAGGTTGGTGGCAACGTGCAGGGTACTGCAGTTCTTCAAATACTGAATATTCTGGAAGGCTTTGACCTTAAGGAAACCGGCTTTGCTACTGCTGAAACATTTCATTTGTTTATTGAGGCCAAGAAACTGGTATTCGAAGACCGGGCCAAGCATTATGTGGATGAAGATTTTTATGACATCCCTTATGAGAAGTTATTATCAAAAGAATATGCCGCAGAACGGCGAGAGTTGATTGGCGAAAGAGCCCGACGTGATTTGACTACGGGCGTAGATGTACTTGAAGACGGTGATACCATTTATCTTACCACGGCAGATCAATACGGAAATATGGTTTCACTAATCCAAAGTAACTTCCGTGGAATGGGGACCGGGTTTGTAGTGCCGGGAACAGGATTTAGTTTTCAGAACCGGGGAGAGTTATTTTCACTCGATCCCAATCATCCCAATGTATATGAACCGGGAAAACGGCCTTTTCATACGATCATCCCCGGATTCGTAATGAAGGATGGAAAACCTTTTATGACTCTTGGTAATATGGGAGGTGCCTATCAACCTATGGGGCATGTGAGTTTAATAACAAACGTAATCGATTTTGGAATGAACATGCAGGAGGCCGGTGACGCTCTCCGGTGGGAACATTCCGGTTCTACCCAACCGACTAACTCGCTTGATCAAAACCTCACCAGTGTTGGGTTAGTAAGTATTGAAAGCTCTGTTGATTTTGAAGTGATAAAAGCATTGAGATCAATGGGACACAGAGTACAAGTTGGAAACAGCTTCTTTGGTCGCTTTCAGGCTATAATGCGTGACTTAGAAACCGGGGTCTATTATGGTGCTTCGGAAGCCAGAGTAGACGGACAAGCTGCCGGATATTAGAGGAGAAATCATGAAAAAAATACTTATACAAATACTATTCTTGGCTTTTTGCTACCCATTGTCAATCTTAGCTCAGGCTCAGTCACCCAATCAAAATGATGGCGCTGATCCGAAATATCGCTTAGTGGCATGGAATATCGAACACCTTGCTGAAAACAACGGAGAGGGATGTATGGCCCGGTCGGATCAGGATTACGAAAAGCTTCGCAACTTTGCGGGCACAATGAATGCGGATGTTGTTGCATTGCAAGAGGTAGAATCAGTAAAAGCTGTAGCACGTGTATTTCCTGAAAATGAGTGGGAGATTGTACTATCTGATCGCCCTTCCAGTGGTTCTTACGAATGCCGAGGCAGCGGAAGACCCTCAACCCAACAGCGGGTTGCATTTGCTGTAAAAAAAGGAATCCCTTTTGAAAAGATTGAAGGTTTTAAAGAACTCGCTTTAAATAATCCCGGACTTCGGTATGGACTGGTGATTCGTTTAACAGGTGCCTCTGAGCCAATAGAAGTTATGAATGTACATATGAAAAGCGGATGCTTTGTAAACGATTATTCTGCTTCTGACCGGGATGCCTGTGAAACATTTGAGCAACAGGTACCTATTTTGGATGAATGGGTGGAGAGTAAAGTAAAAGAGGAAACAGCATTCGTAATTCTTGGAGATTTCAATCATAGAATTACTACTCCAGACAATCGTTTTTGGGAAGACCTTAAAGACATGAATGGAAATCAAATAAGCATCCAGAGCAGCATGGAAAGCATAAGAGGTTGTCATCCCAGATACCCTGCTCCGATTGACCATATTCTGTTAGGCCCAAAGAGTTCAAAACTGCTCGTAGAAGGCACTCAGGATGTTTTTTACTTTGGCATGACGCCGGAAACGATGACAGAAGACGATATGCTTAGCGATCACTGCCCCATATCCGTTGATCTGTGGTTGAACGAGCCCTACCCTGTAAGTACTGCTGTCCGCTGGACCCAAAACAGTGCGGAGTATAAGTTGATTACAGAAGGCCTTTACAGCAAAGCTGTAGAAAGTTTGGCAGAAAAGAATATCTGCGATCCCTGGGTTGTGATTATGGATGTAGATGAGACCATATTAGATAATAGCGAGTATAACAGACGAAGAGATAAATTAGGTTTAGGCTATACACCGGAAAGTTGGGCTAACTGGGTTCGGGAAGAGTCAGCTACACTCGTTCCGGGTTCCGCTGATTTTATTTCAAATGTAATGCTTGCAGGCGGTCAGATTGCGTTGATTACAAACAGAGATCGAACTTTAGACCAACACACCTGGAACAACCTTAAAAAGTTAGGATTGCCAATAACCCGCGTAAATACTTGCCTCATTGGCCGTTCGAAGGAGGATATAGATGCTGTTGGGGAAAAAGGCATTGTAAATGATAAAGATTTACGTCGTCAAAATGTATTAAACGGAGAAGCGCTAAGTTGCTGGAATGAGTTTCCAGAAGTTAAATCTGCCTGGAATAAGAAGTTTATTCTGGTAATGCAGGTTGGTGACAATATCAAAGACTTTGCTAAAACCACTCAGGAGAATGTGGATTTCAAAGCGTTTCTTAAGCGTCAGGGAGTTGATATTCTGATTTTGCCAAACGCTATGTACGGTTCCTGGGATTAGGCAGTTGCTAATAAGAACCAAAACCTAAATCTTTATAAACTCCGGCGTGCTTTTAATATATATTCTTGGACGAGAGCTTGGATTTATGTTTATTTCTGTCTGGGTATCATTACCGAAAACCTAGGCTTAACTATGGTATTTATGGCTATAGGTAGTTTCTCTTCATTTCCATCTTATGCTCTTAATTTAAAACCAGCCTGGCCCTTATGTTCAAAGTCGATAGTTATCTTACTGCAAAAGAACTTTTAGAATGGAACATCTCTCTACATTTACAATTGGAAACCCGTTCCGTTCATGAACATGAAGTGTTCCTTGAAGCAGGCCAGTCATGCCCTTATTTCTATTACGTTCTGAAAGGACTTTTACGGGTTTATTATTACGATTTGAATGGTCATGAAATGACTCATTGGTTTTCAGCAGAAGATACCATGATCACCTCCCCGTTTAGCTTTTTTAAAAATGAACCCAACATCCTGTACTTTGAAGCTTTGGAAGATACCGAACTTATTTTAATCACCAGAGAACAGTTCAATAAGATTGCCTCAAAATTTAAATCAACCGATGAGAGGCTGCGTAACTTATACGCCGACTTTGCCATGGTTTTGAGTCGAAGGATTATGAGCGTACATACTGAACCAGCCGAAGAACGATATTTAAAATTAATGGAAGAACATCCTTACCTGTTTCAAAAAGCCCAGTTAACCCACATTGCCTCCTATTTGGGTATTACTCCACAAAGTTTAAGCAGGATCAGAAAAAATTTAATGGGGTAGTGTTTTTATCCTAGGTTAATAGAGATCACTCTCTTGCTACCTACATTTCTGATGTACTTTTAACCTTAAATGTATATCAAAATGGAAAAAACAGCACTAATCACCGGAGCCGCAAATGGGATTGGTAAAGAATTCGCAGATCTTCATGCGAGTAAAGGCGGCAATTTAGTATTGATTGATATCAATTCTAATGGACTTGAACGACTGAGACATGCACTAAAAGCTGTATATAAGGTAGAAATCTACACTATAGTTAAAGACTTGTCTCAAATCTCTGCAGGTCAGGAAATTTATAATGAAGTAAAGGAAAAAGGTTTTAAAATTGACTACCTGATTAACAATGCCGGATTTGGTGGCATAGGTAAGTTTCATGAACGACCCTGGGAAAATGATTTAGCGATGATACAGGTAAATGTCATTGCTCTGGCTTCTCTTATCCGTCACTTCTTACCTGATTTTGTAGCTCGAAATTCAGGTCGAATCTTAAACGTGTCCTCAGCAGTGAGTCTGGTTCCTGGTCCAAATCAAGCTGTGTACTTTGCTAGTAAAGCTTTTGTAACCTCACTAACTCGTTCTATATATGGCGAATTAAGTGACACGAACGTAACGATTACGGCATTGTTACCCGGTGCTACCGATACTGGATTTGGGAGTCACTCAGGCATGGATCGAACAGATGCATATAAAAAACTAGCATACGCTTCTAGCGTCGCTCAAGACGGATACGAAGCTATGATAGAAGGTAAATTGGAAGTGATCTCAGGCCTACCCTGCTCGCAAAAGGTAGAACTGTCGTTGCCCCACTTTTGCCGAAGAAAATGCTTGTTAACAGAGTCAAAAAAGAACAAGAAATCAAAGAGTAGCTTACATTCACATTAATGAATGAACCAAGTTATCTCTGTGTATGGCTAAGGTTGGTTACCTTAGCTTATCTTTTATCTTTTCTATTACCCTTTTAAAAATTACTTCATACGAAAGAAATAGCGGATAGTGCTTTTTACCATAAGGTAACTCCTTCCTCCATCCATTTATAGAACTTTAACCCTGTTTATCAACTAAAGTTCATCAAAATGAAAATTAACAAAGCAGCGATTCATGCTCATTCTGGAAAATATATCCAGATAGAAAACACGAAAGCATTCGTATATGAAAAAGGTAACGGAGAACCTGTAGTCTGTTTTCATGGAGTCCCAGCCTCCTCTTTCTTATATAGAAATGTAATTGACCAACTAGCTACCAAAGGGTTTCGAGGAATATCATTTGATCTCCTTGGTTTAGGATTGTCAGACCGGCCAACTGATTTTACATACACCTGGACTAATCTTGGTGAATGGTCTGCCAAAGTCATAGATCAGTTGGGTATTGACGAATTTCATATAGTAATTCACGATATAGGTGGGCCTATCGGAGCTGAAGTAATATCCAGAATACCCAATCGAGTATTATCTGTAACTATACTGAATACACTGTTAACCAATCTTGATCATTTCAAGAAACCATTTCCCATGTTTCTTTATGAAAAAAAAGGGATTGGGGAACTAGTTAACCGATTAACTACTCCCTTCTTCTTTAAAAAGCTAATGCAAGCCAGAGGTGTGAATAAGAAAGAGTCTTTTGGAATTGAAGAAGCTCGAGCGTATATACATTTTTTAAATGGCTCTGACCAGGGTCAATCATTCCTCAACATAATGAGAAGCTTTGAGGCTACATCCCAGAAAGAACAGCTATACATACAGAGCCTTCGTCGGTTAAACGTACCAATGCAAATTATATGGGGAACCAACGACAAAGGCCTTACGCTCGAAAAATACGGTACACCTCTAAAAAAAGCTTTAGGAATAAAAAGACTGTTTATGACTCCTGGGGCTCACTTTTTGCAAGAAGATTACGCGGAAGAGATCACTGAATATATATCAGATCTAATAAAAAAATAATTGCAGCTCACTTTTTACCATAGGTTAAATGAGCTCTCCATTTTAGCCTCTACCTTTGTGATGTAATCTTTTAATTAAACATACATCACAATGAAAAAAACAGCATTAATAACCGGAGCAGCAGGTGGAATCGGTAAAGAATTTGCCAACATCCATGCTTCACAAAATGACAATATTGTAGCCGTCGATTTAAATGCAGAAGGCTTAGCTGCACTTAAAAATGAATTAGAACGCCAATACGATATAGAAGTATATACTATCGTAAAGAATCTGGCACAACTTTCATCAGCTGAAGAAATTTACGATGAAGTAAAAAGTCAGGGTATCGAAGTTGATTACCTAATCAACAATGCAGGATTTGGAGGAGTTGGAAAATTCCATGAACGAGAATGGGAAAAAGATCTTGCCATGATCCAAGTAAATGTTATTGCCTTAACTTCTTTAACCCGATACTTCTTACCTGATTTTGTAGCACGTAATTCAGGCAGGATTCTTAATGTATCATCAACCGTTAGTTTGGTTCCGGGCCCATTACAAGCAGTGTACTTTGCTACTAAAGCATATGTAACTTCGTTCAGCAATTCCCTATCGGGTGAACTTCACGATAGTAATGTAACCGTTACCGCTTTACTTCCCGGAGCTACTCAAACCGGGTTTGGCGCAAGCTCAGGTATGGACAAAACCTCTATCTATAAAAAACCAGCCAGTGCTACTGATGTAGCTAAAGATGGCTACAATGCTATGATGGAAGGGAAATTGGAAGTGATTTCAGGGCTTCCATGGACTCAACGCCTGGAGATTGCCTTTGCGCCTTTAGCCCCTAAGAGAATGCTTCTGGATAGAATCCGAAGAGAACAAGAACAAGGAAACTAAAAACTCTTTAATATTACCGTCATGAAAAATACCGTAGATATCACCACATTTGAAGCTGACATAGAGCAGCTTGTACAAAATCAACGAGCTTATTTTAACAGCAATGCTACACGACCTGTAGAATTCCGCCTTGAGCAACTTAAAAAACTAAAAAAGTTACTGCTTAAACATGAGGATGAACTCCATGAGGCCATTTACAATGACTTTGGAAAATCGAAGTATGAAAATCAATTAACCGAATTTTTTCCTCTTATTGATGAGATCAACATAGCGCTCAAAAACCTTAAAAAATGGGCGCAGCATAAGAGTGTGAAAACCAATTTATTGAACTTCCCTGCCAAAAGTTACCTGGTGCCAGAACCATTAGGCGTTACTTTGGTGATTGGAGCGTGGAATTTTCCATACAATCTGTCACTAACTCCCGTTGTGGGCTCGATGGCCGCTGGTAACACAACTATTCTCAAGCCAAGTGAACTTCCGGCAGAAACCAGTGCTATTATGGCTCGCCTGATTAATGAAAACTTTGATCCTAACTACTTACGTGTAGTAGAAGGTGCTATTCCTGAGACAACTGCTTTATTAAACCAGCGCTACGATAAAATCTTCTTTACAGGTAGCCCTATGGTTGGTAAAATTGTGAACAAGGCTGCTGCCGAACACTTAACCAATGTAACCCTGGAGTTGGGAGGAAAGAACCCCTCTATTTTTGCTAAAGATGCCTCACTTAATGTGAGTGTAAAACGTATGATTTGGGCAAAATTCGTTAATTCAGGACAGTTTTGTATCACTACCGATTATGCGTTGGTTCACAAGGATATCAAAGATGAATTCTTAAGACTTGCTGTAAAAGAAATCGAGAAGAATAACTTCTCAATGGAGAATAACAACTTTGTTCGCATCATCAATCATAGAAACTTCGATCGGGTTGTCAATTTGATTGATCCCGATAAGGTTTATTATGGCGGCACATACGATAGAGACGAACGTATTATTCATCCAACCATTCTTACAGATGTAAGTTTGGATGATGCTGTAATGCAAGAAGAAATCTTTGGCCCTATTCTTCCAGTAATCGAGTATGAGACCATCGATGAAGCCTTCAACATCATCAAGCGCTTTGAAAAACCTTTGGCTGCATATTTATTCTCTGATAGTACAGCTATCAAAGAGCGCTTTTTACATGAAATTCCATTTGGAAGTGGCGGCATTAACGATAGTGTGATGCAAGTTTCAAATCCCAATATCCCATTTGGAGGCGTAGGCCACAGTGGAATGGGACGTTACCACGGAAAATATAGCTTTGAATGTTTCTCTCACTTCAAAGGTATTCTGGATAAGCCTACAGCAATAGAGACTAATCTCAAGTATTATGGGTACTCCGAGAAGCAAATGAAAGTCATTCACAAGCTAAGCTGAGATACCTGAACAGATTCGGCTACTCATTTTTGAAGGTATGGCTAAAGCCCAGGGCTTTAGCCTATTTTTTTGCAGTTCATTCTGAAACCAGACTGTTATTGTTTAAAGAATGCTAACCAAAAAATACGAAGTAGTAGAAAACACATTTTTAGTACTATCGAGCGTACTTTTAATCTATTTGAGTATTAAAACGATCTCTTAATTCCTGAACGTAAATGCCTATATCATTTCTGAGCTCGAATAACCTTCCGTGGAATTCTCCATAGGAAGATTTTGTGAAGTAGGGGCTGTTTTTTAGTTTCTGAATATATTCTAAAGATTGGTTAGCGTATTTCAACGCTTTCTTAGTATAAGCGATATTAGCACCCAAAAATTCTTGTTCGAAACCAAAAGAGTAGCCGCCTGCAAGCTTGGCACCGATTTTAAGACTGTCTCCTACAAACTCAAGAAAGGCTTTGTTATATAACTGGGCATCTACATTTTCTGCCCACTTGAGAACATCTACCGCATAAAAGCGGGTATCTCTGAATAAACCAAGGTTATCTAAGGAGCCATTATCAGAAAGGGCAAAATCTTCACTTAATCCTTTCCATTCCTCACCTGCATCGAAATTGTCGTCATTATCTGCAAATTCATCCAGCTCATCGGCACCAAAAAGGAAGTCTTCCTCATCAAATTCATCATCATCTTCCCAATCATCATCATCTTCCGGAAAGTACGCTTCGTCCATCAAAAGCTCTTCTTCTACATAAGCTTCGAAAGCGTCATCTTCACTGAGGCTTTCTTTCAATAAGGTAATCCAACGTGGTACGCTGCCCTTTACATCAGACTCTATAAATTTTCGGAGTTGCTCACTCTTTTTTTCTACTTCATCAAGGTGTGCTTCCCATTGGTATTCATTCCAAAGCTCACCATCGAATTCATCCATACTCATATTTTCAAAATACTTTAATGCAGGTTTTCTATAGAAAAGAAAATTTCTTCTCTCTCGCAATAGCGCGTGGAAAAGTAACGTTTTTTGTGGATAAAAATTTGATCAAAGCCGTTCTAAAACCCCAATTATCACTTGCGTCATTTTTGGTTCAGCGAGTGCCGCCGCCGCAAAAATTTCTTCCAGTACCACCGGCTTTAAAGAATCCGGGAAACACTCATCTGTAATTACAGATATTCCTAACACATCCATTCCCATATGAACGGCCGCTATTACTTCCGGGACAGTGCTCATACCTACAACATCAGCCCCTAGTTGCCGCATATATCGATATTCTGCTTTTGTTTCCAGCATGGGGCCGGCAATGGCAAGATAAACACCCTGGTGCATTTTAATTCCACCATCAAGAGCAACATTTTCTGCAATTTCCCGCAAGCGGCTGGTATAGGGATCACTCATATCAGGAAATCTTGGGCCCAGCTCATCATCATTAGGCCCGATTAAAGGATTGTCAGCAAGAAAGTTAATGTGATCTGTAATCAACATGATGTCGCCCGCTTCAAAATTCGGATTCATTCCTCCGCAGGCATTACTCACAAGCAGGCTTTGAGCACCTAATGCTTTTGCTACCCTAACCGGAAATGCAATTTGCTGCATACTGTAGCCTTCATAGTAATGGAATCGGCCTTGCATAGCGGCCACATTTTTTCCGCCAAGTATACCAAATAGCAAACGGCCTGCATGGCTTTCAACGGTTGAAACGGGAAAGTGTGGAATGTCTCCGTATTCAATTATGTCAGTAATTTCAATCTCATCACCAAGCTGCCCCAGTCCTGTTCCTAATATCAACAAATATTCGGGCTGGAAATCGGTTTGTGACTGGATAAAATCAACCGCTTCATTTCTTTTAGCTTTGAATTCGGCTACGGTATCAAATGCCATTATATATGTTAATTTGTTATTCTATTTCATCCAGAATGTCACCAAGGCGCTCGGTGCCGGGAGGAAATGCATGATCTTTTTCCTGTTCTATCTCTTTCTGGCTTTCAAGTTCTTTTTCTTCAGCGTTCTCTATGTCTAGCTCAAACCTGGATCTTTTATCTTCGGGTTGCTCTTTTTCAACTTCCTGATCTTCTTTTGAAATCCTGAAAATGCCCAGCTCATCCTTGCCAAATTTATCAAGAGCTTCTTTCGAATTTTCTAAATAAGAGCTTATACCGGCAATTATTTCTTCTCTTTTTTCGAGCAACCGGTGAATATTCTGACGAATTAACTGACGTTGCCTATGCGCTTCATTAACAATTGCTTCCGCTTCCATTTCGGCCTTGTCGATTTTATTTTGCGCCTCTGCTTTAGCGCCGTCCAGCTTTTGATTTACCGACTCTTTAGTGGTTTGTAATGTTTCATGAAGCGCTTCTTCAACACGCTCATAATGTCTTACCCGATCGTTGAGTTTCAGAATTTGCTCTTCAAGCTCTTTGTTTTTGTTGATAAGGTGTTCTACTTCATTAGAAACCAGTGTAAGAAAAGATTGTACATCTGCAACATCATACCCTCTCAGGTTTTTTTCGAATTGTTGTTGCTTAATTTCAAGAGGTGTTAGTTTCATGGCCAGGCGTGTTTATTGAACAGGAATATATAAAATAACACTTATTCGTTTAACATGTTCCTGAGGTTTGAATCATCCTCTTTTTCTTCAGAAGAGCGAACTTCTTTATCTTCGATCTCGATTTCTCCCGTTTCAGGAGCGTCATGAATTCTGATTTTTTCTTCTTCAAGATCAGCTACGATGGATTCCAGATTAGCTATACGTCGTTCTGTACTTTTTTTGAACTCACCTAATGCTTTAAAAAATTGAGGGTTTATATCTCCACTTCTGCTACCGCTTTTTGATTTAGCCTTAATAACATCAAAAATATTTTTAACAATAAATATCACCATTCCGCTGCCAAATACAATACCGGCCAGTGCAAGAACAAAAATCTCTTCAGGCATATTAACTCCTAGTTTCTAACTCTGTTTGCGCTTGAATTTCCATCCTCTGAATAGTAATCATCTTTTATTTCTATGTCATCTAATGGAACATTTTTTTTCGATTCTGTTTTTTGGGATTGAACGATACCTTCAAGCTTTTCGATTCGGGCTTTAAGCCCATGAATAATTTTTCTCAGCTCGTTAATTTCTTTTGAGCTGGCTCTCATTTTTTTTTCGGCTTTAAGTTCTTGCTTTCTGTATTCAATAAAAAGCCCTCCGGCTATTGCTATAATCGGGATAATTGCCCACCATGGTAATCCAAACATCATATTGCCCCTTTTCTTTGTTAAGTTTGAAGGCGACTACGAACGATACTAATTATAGTTACGAGTGCCAAAAATATCACTGCCCACGCGAATCATTGTTGCTCCTTCTTCAATGGCTACTTCCATGTCATTGCTCATGCCCATCGAAAGGTGTTGTAATTGAACACTCCCACTATTAAAAATCTGGTGTTCATCGAACAGGTTCTTCAACAATCTAAATTCATCTCTTACGTCCTCCGGGTTATCCGAAAATGTAGCCATTCCCATAAGTCCACAAACGATAATACTGTCAAACTGTTGAGACGCTTTCAAAAGCTCTCCTAACTGCGCCGGACTAACCCCGCCTTTTTGCTTTTCCCCGCTTATGTTTACCTGAATTAGCGCGTGTATCATATTTCCCTCAGCAAGCCTCTCAAATTCCTGCAAATATTTAAGCTTTTCTATAGAGTGAACCCAATTCACATTACCTGCAATATGCTTTATCTTATTTGTTTGAAGATTCCCGATCATATGCCACTCTGCTTCTGAACCTGAAAATGAGTTCATTTTTTCTTCCAGTTCCTGCATTCTGTTTTCTCCAAATGCGAACTGTCCGCAATCCAATGCTTCTTTTATATATGATAAGGGCTTTGTTTTGCTCACTGCGATCAATGTTACTTCAGAAGGTTCTCTTCCAGACTTTTCGCAGGCTTTTTGAATTCTTTTTTTTACCAATTTAAGATTTGAGCAAATATCCATTTATGATGCTAATATTAATTTTACATAAATAACAACCGGATAGGCTTTTATCATTCAATAAATACCCTTATTTTTGGAAGCTCAAAGAAAGGCTAAAAAAATTTCTGTTTGAATTCACTGTTTTTCTACAATTCCATAGCTCCTTTGTCGGGTAAATTTATCGCAAACATTCATAAAGGTAAACGATAAATGACAACAAAAATCCGACATATATCAACCTTTTTGAATCAATGGGCTCCTCCTGGAACTAAAATGGATTACGATAATGTCGGGCTACTTGTAGGGGACCCTGACGCTACTGTATCCAAAGTTTTAACCTGTCTTGATGTTACTGATGAAATAGTAGCAGAAGCTATTCAAAATAGTTGTGAGCTTATTGCTGCTCATCACCCACTTATTTTCAGCAAAATCGGAAAGATCAATCCAACCGATGAGCAAGGCCGCATTATTTATAAGTTAATCAAAAACGATATTGGGCTATTGGTAGCTCATACTAATCTTGATGCAGCCTTAGATGGGGTTTCATTTGTTCTTGCCAACATGCTTGGGCTTGACAACCTGAGTTTTCTCACCAAGAATTACTCAATCAGCAAAAAGATCACATTGGTCAGTGATGTTGAGAACGGCGACTCTATGGTTCAGCTGCTTAACTACTATTCTGCTGAAGATGTACATCATTATAGGGTTAAAAGCAGAGAAAGTGAACTGCGTTGCTTTGAAGCTGTTATCGACAAGCATCACCTTCCGGCTTTAAAGAAGGGGCTTGATAAAGAAGGTTTATTGAAAGATGGCGCCTTACAGATTACGGACCTTGCTTCCACCTCCAACAACTTTGGGATGGGAGTAATTGGAAATTATCCTGATCAAGGCTTAGGAAAAAATGAATTCCTACACTTGGTATCACAAACATTGAATGTAGAAGCTATTCGTTTTTCCGGCGACGTTGAACGAATTAAAACTGTTGCCGTTTGTGGAGGGGCCGGAGTATTCCTTAAATCCAAAGCAATTGCGGCCGGAGCCGATGCCTTTGTCACCGCAGATATTAAATATCACGACTATTTCACCGAGCAGGATCGGTTCCTGCTTGTAGATGTAGGCCATTATGAAAGTGAGTTTCCCGTAGCTGAGGCACTCCGAAAAGAATTATCAGAAGCATTTGATGACCTTTCTGTATCGGTTACCAATATTGTAACCAATCCGGTTCAAACGTATGTATCGGAATCAAAACCACAATCTATCCAAAACAGCTGAAAAGCAATCCATGAAAGAAGCACTCCAACA
>JANQSE010000009.1 GCA_028284195.1 Balneola sp.
ACCATTGAATTTAGTCCAAGTTGGGATGAGTTGCTACGCAACTTTGTACTTAGCCCAGCCACGTTGAAGATGAAGAGCGGAGCGAATTCATCTTCAACGACCAGATAAGCTCTGTGAGCATACCCTTTCTAATTCATTCTAAGGTTACTGTTTCGCACTGAAATTTGCTTACAGCTCAGTATGCTCATTGAGCTTATCATTTGTTAGTTGCTTTTTATATCTCGCTACTTTTCGCCATAAATTTGCTGAATTCCAGCTATGTCACCATTTTGCAGACCGTTCATTGAAAATTTAGATCCATCCGGAACCATAATGTTCTCGGAATTTACATGACCTAACCCTAAAACATGACCTATTTCGTGTAAGGCATTGATGTAAAATCCACTGCACGACTTTTCTCTCGAATTCGCATCAAAGATCACATCTCCTTTCAGAATATTACAGGGTTCTTCCCGATAGTTTGGGAACGCCACTGCGGATTGAAAAATAGCTGCTAAATAAAATTGAATATCGCTCTCACTATTTGCCGGCAATTCTTCAAATGTGATGTTAGTGACCATTTCCCATTCACCTAATGCCTGCCGTATTCTCTCTTGTGCACAATCCAGAATCTCGTCCCAAGATTCTGAGGGAACATTTGTTTGTCTGTGTGTATTAATTAAATGACCGGTTCCCTGAAAAGAGAATGTTATCGTACCACCTGGAGTCTGTGGTCCTGTTGCTTCAATTCCTGTTTCATCAAAGTCTTGATTTTCTCCCCATTTATAGCCAAAAAGACAATACTCTCCAACTCTACTACCTGCGCATGCATCCAACCTTGAATTACATACAGAATAGGCGTCTGATTCATTGATGATTGGAATATCTTTTGAGCATCCATTTAGTAACAGTAGAAAGAGTGCACTTAGTTGTATTTTGATATGTTTACCCATGTTTATTCGTAATTATGCAGAGTTACGTTATTGCGACTAACGTGGCTGGGCTAAGTACAGTGGTTTCGCCATTGAATTTAGTCCAAGTTGGGATGAGTTGCTACGCAACTTTGTACTTAGCCCAGCCACGTTGAAGATGAAGAGCGGAGCGAATTCATCTTCAACATAAGAATAACACGCATGCTATTCATGTTATCCGGGTTTCATCTTTAAGTGTAATTGTTGTTATTCCTGTAATAAACAGGAATAACATGAAGAAAAGTGATTTACTGCAAAAGTACAAGCGTCAGGTTATTCCGGAAGTAGTGGTGTGGAGTACATGCAGATAGGCTGTCATCGAACTACCTAATTTCCGGGAAGAATGCTCACCTCATCTTAGGGTGATGGATCAGGTTTTTATACGCATGTACCATTAGCTCTTGAGAAGCTCCTGCAAAATACATCATAAAAACGGTGAGGTTAGCAATCTGAACTCTGAAATAACCATTCTCGCTATACTTTCTGGAAGAAACAGTCGCATCTTTTTGAATGATTTTAAAAGAAGATGTTTTCTGAATTTTTTGAATCAGATCGTAATCTTCCATAATCATATAATCTTCCCTAAACCCACCAAGTGAATTGAATAGTTTTTTGCTAATAAACAAGGTTTGATCTCCACCGCGGCACATGATCCGATCGAAGCGGGTGCAATAAGCATTGATTCTAAGCAAGGGCGTAGGGTAGTGATCGAACTGGTATCGATAGCAGCCTGATTTATAGCCTTTTCTAAGAGCTTGATTGATATCATCCATAAAAGAAAGAGGAGGGATGGTATCTGCATGTACAAAATACAGAGTATTATGGGTGGCATGTTCGGCACCTGTGTTCATTTGCGCTGCTCTTCCTTTTCTTTTTGAGGGAATGCAGGTAATTCCACAGCTTCTTACAACATCTACCGTATTATCTTGGCTTCCACCATCAACCACTATGATTTCAGCTCCATCGAGCCCTGAAATCCCTTTACAGAGATGGCCCAGTAAATCCGAAATGGATTTTTCTTCGTTGTATGTTGGAATAATGATGCTTATCACATCAGAGATTTTAAATTTTTGTGATGATATCGGAACTCATTTCCTTGATATTGAATTACGAAACTAAGTAAACCACAGGTTCAAACATAACCGATTTGTATGAAAAGCTTTTTAAAGACGATTTTTACCGCAGGGTTTTTAGCCATCAACCTAATAGTATCTGCTCAGGAAGTTGATTCAGTAAAAACCGAACCAACGTATGCTGAACTATCCATGCAGTTGCTGCAAAATGTTCGCGAAGGCAAGCCTACCATGGAGATTGAGAATAAGCTGGCGAATATTTCTAAAGAAGAGTTGAATGCAGATCTCGATACAGAATCAGAGAAGAAAGCTTTTTGGTTGAATGTATATAATGCGTATGTGCAGATACTGCTTACCGAGAAACCTGAATTATTTGAAGACCGAAATTCCTGGTTTGGGTATAATTTCTTTTCATCTCCACAAGTAACTATTGCAGGAAAAAAATTGAGTTTCGATGATATTGAGCATGGAATTATCAGAGATTCAAAGATCAAACTATCGCTGGGTTATTGGGATAAGTGGTTTCCGGGGGAATTTGAGAAAATGTTCCGGTGGGAGGAAGTTGACCCCCGGATTCATTTCGCGTTGAACTGTGGAGCTAAAGCATGCCCTTACATCGCTATTTATGATCCTGAAAGAGTAGAGGAGCAATTGGATATTACTTCAAAGCAGTATTTAGAAAAAACTACCCAGTACGATGCTGAAAAAAACAAAGTAAAAGTAAATGCATTGATGAGCTGGTTTCGTGCAGATTTTGGCGGTAAAGACGGAGCAGTAGAAATGCTGAAGAAATATGAAATCATCCCGCAGGACGTTAATCCATCAGTGAGCTTCCTGGATTATGACTGGACATTGGAACTGGGGAATTACAAGGATATTTGATTTGATACCCAGGCTAATAATTTTAATTTATTAGCAAAACTTTTAAACCCCAACAGGTACATGCTCAGGTTTTGCATCTTTATAAGCTGGGCGTGGTTTTAATCCAAACAATTCAAACATGTGCATGTCTTCATCCAACTCATTATTGTTGGTGGTAAGTAATTTCTCCCCCGTAAAGATAGAATTGGCCCCAGCCATAAAACAAAGTGCCTGTTCTTCAAAACTCATACGCACCCGTCCGGCTGAAAGGCGAACCATTGATTGTGGCATAAGAATTCGAGCCGTTGCTATCATTCTGGCCATATCCCAGCTGGGTACTTTGGGTTGATCTTCCATTGGAGTTCCTTTTACAGCAATTAGTGCGTTTACAGGAACAGATTCAGGATGTTGATCCAAATTTGAGAGCGTATAGAGCAACCCAATTCGATCTTCGTGTGTTTCTCCCATCCCAATAATGCCACCGGAACAAACGGAGATATTATTATCCTGAACTTTTTTAATAGTATCTAAACGATCTTCGTATGTACGGGTAGTGATGATTTTTTTGTAAAAATCTTCGCTGGAATCAAGATTGTGATTGTAAGCGTACAATCCGGCTTCTTTCAATTTAGCAGCTTGTTCATCCGTCAACATTCCAAGCGTGGCACAAACTTCCAGCCCCATGTCTGATATTTCGGAAACCACATCCAGAACCTGGTCAAAATCTTTGTTCTTTCGGGCACTTCTCCATGCTGCACCCATGCAAAATCGGGTGCTTCCTGCCTGCTTGGCCCGTTCTGCAGAAGCAAGGATCATTTCTTTAGGCATCATTTTCTCAGATTCAATTCCTGTATCATACCTGGCTGATTGAGGGCAGTAAGCGCAATCTTCTGAACATCCTCCGGTTTTAATTGATAAAAGTGTACAAACTTGTATCTCTCCCGTTTCATGATATTCGCGATGAACCGTTGCCGCCCGATAGATAAGCTCCATTAATGGAGTATTGTAAATTTCAGTGATTTCTTCTTTAGTCCAATCGTTACGAATAGTTGGCATAGAATCTGGTTTAATGATCTTTTAACAGTTCAAAAGTAAGAGGTATCGTTTCAAATGCCAATCGGGAATTTCATTTATTTAGATTAGAAAAAACCCTATCGTAAAAAGAAAAGGAAGGATGAAAGAGCTACTTATCTCAGGTAAATCTTCTTTTAAGATGGAAGTGCCCTATAAGCTTTACGAAATCGGAAAAAAAGAAAAGAAAAAACCCCTGATTGTTTATCTACACGGATACAGACAAAACATAAATCGGTTCGAGAAATTAGTGGAAGGGTTATTGGATATTGAAGCATATCATTTATTTATTCAGGGCCCTTATCCGGTTTATGATGAAACTCGAGCAAAAAAAGTTGAGGATTGGAGCAGAGCCTGGTATTTGTATGATGGGGAGCAAAACCAATTTGTGCAATCTTTAGAACTGGCTTCAGAGTTCATACAAGAGATCATAGATAGTATGCCTCCTAATATTGAGGTGTCCCGGTTATGTGTCTTTGGTTATTCAATGGGAGGTTATCTGGGCGGATACTTTGCTTTATCCAGATGGGAACATGTGAATGAGAGTATTATTATTGGAGCAAGGATTAAAACCGAAGCTTTTAAAGACTCTCTTAATGAGGCAGTTCATATACGATTTTTGGGATTACATGGGGCTAATGATACAAACGTACTGCCCGAACCCCAGCAAAAAGAAATTGAAAAATTAAAAGCGGCAGGTTTTAAAGCAGATTTTAAATTACTGGATGAAGAACACAAACTTAGCAGGCCGTTTGTAGATTATTCTCGCAAATGGTTGAAAAGTATTGGGTATTGAATTTTTTAAACTAAAACTGAGGCTAGTTTTTTTTTCTAATCTTTATTAAGTTTTTTTAACTAATATTAGAGAAAGGTTTGGTTTCACACGGATATTAAATTCTGACTAGCTATAATACATGAATATACTCGTTATAGAAGATGATCCATCGGTAAGGACTCTGGTAAAAGCCGTTCTTGAGCATAACGGAAACTCGGTAGAAACTGCGGAAACGATACATGATGGTCAGGCATTGGCTACAGAAGGCAATTTCGAAATGATTGTTTTGGATTTGGGATTACCAGATGGTGATGGTTATGAAATGTGTAAAGAAATTAGAGATAAAGGTGTTACTACTCCGGTACTAATACTCTCAGGCGAGCATGAAACGGACGTAAAAGTAAAGTGCCTGAAAGTTGGGGCTGATGATTATTTGACGAAGCCCTTTAATACAGAAGAGCTGCTTGCGAGGTTGGAAGCTATTCAGCGAAGAACTGAATCCTCCGGAGATCAAACACTGGTTTGTGGTGAATTGAAGGTCGATTTGCTTAAGCGTGAATTTAGTGTTAATGGAGAAGTAGTACAGCTTACAAATAACGAATTCAATCTTCTGGTGTATTTTATTAAAAACAAGAATCGGATCATTACGCAAGAAGAACTCGCAGAAAAAGTGTGGGATATACATTTTGACACTCAAACAAACTATATAAATGTGTATATCAGCTATTTGAGAAAGAAAATCAGAGAGCATACCGAAACAGATTATATCGAAACGATCCGCAAGAAAGGATTCACCTTCCGGTGTGAATAAACCCGGGGCTTTCTTATAAGCCATGTTCATTTTGTGAGCAGCTTTTTTATATCTTGGATTTATGCAAGATGAATTGATAGAATATTTGCGTGGATTTGTTTCCGAAGCTCGCTGGAAACGCATTAATCAAGTACTCGAGAATCGCACGCAGCATATTACGGTAGTACTGGAAGACATTTATCAACCACACAATGCCAGTGCAGTTTTGCGGAGTTGTGATGGTTTTGGGATTCAGGATGTACATATTATTGAGAACCGGAACCAATTTGATGTTTCATCAGAGGTAACAATAGGATCCGATCAATGGTTGACGCTGCATAGATATAACAAACCCGAACAAGATAATGTAGCGGCTTGTTTTGAACGTTTGAGAACAGATGGATATCAAATTATTGCAACCACACCTCATGAGTACGATTCTGACTTGAATACACTAAGTATAGAACAACCAACCGCATTGGTATTTGGAACAGAGCTAGAAGGTGTTACTGAACAGGTAATGAAACAAGCCGATGGCTACGTTAAGATACCTATGTTCGGGTTTAGCGAAAGCTTTAATATTTCTGTAAGTGCTGCCATTTGTTTATATGATACCTCTACAAGAGTAAGAAGCTCAGGAGTGAAATGGGAACTTAGCTGGCAAAAGAAACAAGATATGCTGCTTGAATGGCTAAAAAAATCGATAAAAGCAGGAGATCAGTTGGCAGAACAATGGATTAAAGAGCGCACTGCCGGTTAAATTTTTTGGAATCCTTTATCCGGGAAATCTGCAGCTTTTCTGGTTTCTTTAAGCAAGTTATAAATTGCTAATTCAAGTTCTTTAGTAAGCTCTTTTTTCGGTAAAGATTTTGGAAAAGAAGTTGACGAACCGATGTTAATATACAATTCAGGTTTGCTGCCCCGAAATGAACGCAAGTAAAAGGCAATGGGTACAAAATCTGTTTTTTCACTTATGTTTTGATACAACCATGCAAGGCCGGATTTAAATTCAGGTTTCGAATCTGAAGCAGGGATAAGCTCTCCTTCAGGGTAAATAAACAGGCTGGCTTGATTTCTTTTCATTGATTGGAGCGCATAACGAAGTGAGCGGAGAGCGGCTTTAGGGTCGTCCAGGTTTATCGAAAATGCCCCTATCCGGGAAAAGAATGGATACTTCTTCATTTGTTTATCCTCCATTAGTGCCCGGGGCTTTTGGTGAAATATTTTCCGATCTAGAAAGAGAGGGAGCAGTCCATCCCACCAAAGATTATGATTGCAAAAATAAACGGTTCTTGAGCTTATAGAAGGATAGTATTTCTGTTTGATCCAGACGCTATGAAACCTTCTTTTGATTAACCAACGTGTGTACGAATCAAAAAACCAGATTATAAAACGGGATTCTTTTGCAGGTATAAAACTCAATGAATTCTTTTTGCAGATGATAGCAGGTTCTGCCTTATCTTTCAATTATGAAGAAACACAGAGGTAAACCAATCGTTCAGATTACCGATCCTGAAATAGATCGTTACTCAGAAAATCATACAACGCCAGAAAGTGAAGCTCTTAAAGAGCTTATTAAATCCAGCGACGAGGCTCTTGAATATATCGACATGTTAAGTGGTAGAATTGTGGGCCAATTTTTGAAAATGATGGTACAAATTTCAAAGGCAAAGCGGATTCTTGAAATAGGTACATTTACCGGATATTCGGCCTTAATGATGGCTGAAGCATTGCCTGAAGATGGAGAGATGGTAACTTTGGAGATGAATTATAAATACCAGGAAATTGCTCAAAACCATTTTGATAGCTTTCCCAATGGTTCAAAGATTAAAGTGATAAAAGGAAATGCTCAGAAGACCATCACTACGTTAGAAGGGGAGTTCGATATGGTTTATTTAGATGGGGACAAATTACAATACGAGCATTATTACGGAGAATCGATGAAACGCCTGAAGCAGGGCGGTTTGATTATTGCCGATAATGTGCTTTGGGATGGAATGGTACTTGATCCTGAAGATTCTAAATCCCGGGCTATTAAAAATTTTAATGCATTGGTAGCAAAAGACGAAAGGGTAGAACAGGTACTGCTTCCGGTTCGCGATGGCGTTAGTGTGATAAGGAAAAAATAGGGCTTAGATTATTCCATAATCGATTTACACACATAATCCGGGATTATTCCCGTCGAACAGATTTGAGATTTATAACTGTCTTCCCGGGTATTTCCTGAAAGCACCAGCATGGTTTTGATCCCAAACTTGTTGCCGCCCAAAATGTCTGTCTTTAGTGTATCGCCAACCATGAGTATATCGTTTTTGTTGATGAACTCGTCTTTAGTTAATTGTTCATAGGCATACATAAACATCTGGGAATCCGGTTTTCCAAAATGGATGAATTTTTTCCCCAGCAGATTTTCAACCAGCTTAGCAATGCCTCCAGTAGCAATCGATACATCGTTACTTGAAACAGGATAGTAGTAATCAGAATTAGCCAGAATCACCGGCATATTTTTCTTTCTGAGAAGGTTTACTGTCTTGTTGATGTCGGTATTCCAATCAAAGCCTTCATCATCCAGGAAAACGCAGGCAGAAATTTCATCAAGATTTTCAAGATCTAAGTCGCGCACTGCAACATGCTCCAGGCCCGATTGCAGGATATAATCTGCTGAGTTTTCGGTTCCAAGATATGCAATTTTTCCGCTGGTAATTTTTTGTTCCAGAAAATGTTTGGCCATCATCCCGGAAGTAAGCATTTCATGCAGCTCAATTCCCGGAAGGCCTAATTCCATATATTTATCTATCTGTTGTTGCGGGCTCCGGGACGCATCGTTTGTAAGAACCCTGAACAATTTATTCTCTTTTCGGATGAACTCAAGCGTTTTTTGAGCTCCTTCAATCAATCCATTATGGTTTTTAATCACGCCGTAAGAATCCAGCATAATGACTTTAAATTGTTTGGCTAATTCAAAAAAAGAAGGATAGCTCATATTATAATTCCAAAGCTTTTAATAAAGGTTCAGGGTTAAATGTATCATCCAGGGTGGGTAAATGTACTTCTAAAGCTTCTTTTTGTAGTTTGTTGGCAAATATCTCATGAAAAAAGAAACGCCCGTATTTGATCACATAATTCAGGATAAAAAATCTATACGCTTCTTTTAGAAACCATATTTCCCGTTCACTAAGGGCGAATACTTTGTGATATGATTTCAGGAAAGTAATGAATCGTTTTTCCATCATAACATCTACATTGTAAGTAAATATTGTTTTGTCGCCTATATCTGATGAAACACGGCTAAAAAAGTAGAAATCAAGCATCCGGGTACTCATTCTAAACCAATCATAATCCCAACGGGAAAAAAGCTTGAAGTTCTGTGTTACTGAAAAATTGCCAATGTTCCAGTCTACAAATACCGGGATTGAATCAAGTTTTGCACCTTCAGTTTTTGCATAGTTATCCAGAAAAAGATCACAGTGTTTTTTGATCAGTTTTCGATGGACAGGGTAGGCATATTTACTGGATGAATCATCCAACAAATCAATTAGTTCATGGATGTCATCCTGCATGGTTTTGGACGACGCAGGCAGTGTTGATTTAACCGTATCGCAAGCTTTATGGAAATGAGCAGCTTCAACTCCTAGTTTCTGGACTTGACTCTCATTCAGGCGTTTAGGCAGTTTCTTTTTAATATGGATTGGACGATAAAAGACAACCCACGCATCAATAATTTCGTTCTGGAAACGATGTACAAATAACTTGTTTCCTTTCATTAATGAGCGGGCTAGAAAATTCTCGAATGGAGATGGAAGGTTGTTAGATAGCGTGTTTATGATGCTGTGATCTTCCACAAAATGTTCATACTTACCAAAATAAGACAGCTTAGCAACTATGTAGTTTTTGTCTTTTAGTGTTATACGGTATACATGGTTAGTAGAAACTTTGGCACTTATATCAATAATGCGGATAATTTCCCTGGTTGGGTCATATTCTTTCCAGGCTTCGCGGATAATGGTATCAAAATCAATAAATGCCATTATATGATCTCAAAATAGCGTTTTAGTTCCCAGTTTGTTTGCTGTGGGTCATATTGTCTCCATTCCCATTCTCGCGTTTTTATAAAATGATCAACAAAGCTTTCTCCAAACAGTTTATTAGCTATTTCAGAGTTCTTCATTGCTGCGGTGGCCTGGTGCAGGTTAGAAGGTAATTGGGCTGTATCTTTGTCTGTATAAGCATTCCCCGAAGTTTGTGGCATGCTTAGCTTCATTTTTTTCTTAATTCCATACAAGCCGGATGCAAGGCTTGCAGCAATGGTTAGGTAAGGGTTTGCATCTGCTCCCGGTACCCGGTTTTCTATCCGGGTGGAATTTTCTGATTGATTTATAATTCGAAATGCAGTAGTTCGGTTTTCTATTCCCCAGCTTACAGTTGTGGGTGCCCATGAACCTTCTACAAATCGCTTATAGCTGTTTGTTGTTGGAGCATATAAAGGAAGAATATGCGGGAGACAGTCTAATTGCCCTGCAAGGTATGATTCCATTAAAGAACTGATGCCATACTCTTTAGAATCATCATAAAACATATTTTTTGTTCCATCTTTATTCCAAAGGCTTTGATGGAGATGCCCGCTGCAGCCAGGCAGCTGCTTGTTCCATTTTGCCATAAAGCTGGCAGTAACGATATGTTCTGAGGCAATAGTTTTCACCATGGTTTTAAACAGTATTGCTTTATCTGCGGCAGAAAGAACATCGCCATACTTTATACAAGCTTCGTAAACTCCGTCTCCTGTTTCGGTGTGCAGGCCTTCCAGTGGTATATTGAAGGAACAGAGTTGTTCAAAAAGATCAGCTATGTATTCGTTATACTGAGATGATCTTAATATGGAATAGCCAAACATGCCTGGGTATATGGGCTCAGGGTTTATATATCCTTTTTCTTTTAAAGATCGTGGAATTTCTCTGAAATTAAACCATTCAAACTCGGTTCCAATTTTTGGCGAATATCCCATCTTATGGAACTGAGCAACAATGTTCTTTAATAAAGTTCTTGGGCAAACCCCGGATAAGCTTTCAGATTGTTCAAAATCAGCAATAAAAAACAGCCGGTTTTCTTCCATTGGGTTTTTTCGAAGTGTACCAAGATCAAACGTAGCAACTGCATCCGGGTACCCGGTATGCCAGCCACTTATTTCGCTGTTATCATAGCAAGCGTCATTTATATCCCAGCCAAAAATTACATTACAAAACCCAATTCCGTCATCCATTGATTGCAGGAACTTTTCCTTGCTGATGAGTTTGCCCCGCATAACTCCGTCAATATCAGTAATAGCAAATTTTATGTTAGAAAGTGTTGATTCTTTAACCAGGTCAACTACTTCTTTTTTTGTTATTGTTTGTTCAGTTTTCATTGGGCTGAATATAGAAAAGCTGGGAAAAGTTTATAAGTACTAATCTCTTATTTTAAAATATAGATGGCGATTGAATATTGAATGCCTGAAGAAAAACCAACTATGCCAGCAGGTAGAAATATGGATCTAGAATTCTGAGATTGTATTTATCCATTAATTTGGAATAAAAAGTACGAGCAAGTTCCGGTGTTTGTATATCCGAAGGGCTAAAGTTCCAAATTCAGTGTAACACGTTCCTGTTTTTTCCTTTCGAATAAAGGCCAAAAGATTCCCAGAACCAGGATTGAAACTCCAATAGCATACATTATCCAGGCAATGGTTTTATGATGATCCATAAGATTGAGCATGTTCATCAGGTTAAAAAAATCATGCGCTGATTTTGGAAGCCCGCCAATTAAAGGCATTTGTCGCAGGTAAGCATCGCCACAGTAAGCGGCGGTTTCTAACCAGCTGAATCCCAGCCAGTACAAAGAAAATTGAGCTAGAAATTGCTGTCGGTTTCGCCAGGCAAAAACAAATACAAGAAAAGGGATTAATACCTGAAGTAATGTTCCTCCAAGCACAGTCAGAAATCTCCATCCAAAAATTCCAAGAATAGAATGCCCGGCTTCATGCATAATCAGGTTCAGGTTATCAAGCAGGAAATAGAAAAGACCGAATCCCCAAACATGATCGTAATTGACGGCAAAGAAAATATTGAATCGCAATGCCCACCAGAATTGCTTAATAATGAACCATGAACAGAAAAGAAGAACAATGGAAAACCACCATTTTGCCAGAAAAGGCAGAGCTTTCTCTTTCAAGTCATTGAGATTCATGGGAGGGAAGTTGCTTAAATTTCTTTTTGCCGGCCACAAAATATTTCCAGATGATGGAGATGTTTATTTTGCCAGACAGTTTTTTTGGTTTTGAATGTGAAATCTGCCTTCTCTTTTTTTGAATTGCCTTCCATCCCATGATAAAATGCAGATGTGCTTTTGCAATAGAAGAAAACTCTTCTTGCTTACCCGACAGCAAGGATTTCCATGCCGCTACTATATCTAATAACCAACGGATTGGAAAGCGAAATAGCAGCTCTGGAACAGAATAATTCTTCCAGAGCATAAACAGGTTATTCCGGAAGTTGTAATACACTTTTCGGGGAGAGCCCATTGCTAAAGAACCACCTCCTAAGTGATATACTACACTTTTTGGGGTGTACATGATTTTATGTCCGGCACGCTTTGTACGCCAGCATAAGTCAATTTCTTCCATATGGAATTCAAAATCTTCATCAAAGCCGCCAAGTTTTTCAAACACTTCTTTTTTTATGGCCAAAGCAGCTCCGCTTGCCCAGAATATTTCAGCCGGTTCGTCAAACTGTCCCTCATCTTTTTCAACGGTATCAAAAATACGCCCGCGGCAAAACGGGTATCCGTATTTATCAATAAATCCTCCGGCAGCACCCGCATATTCAAAGTAATCGGGTTGTTCATAAGAGAGCATTTTTGGCTGGACGGCTCCCACAGTTTCGTCATCTTCAAATGCTTGGTTGATTTCATGCAGCCAGTCAGGTTCTGTTTTTACATCGTTATTTAGAAATAGCAGAACTTCTTTATTTGCATAAGCAACGGCTTTATTATTTCCGCCGCAGTATCCATAGTTATCATCAAAGGTTGCGATGATTACTTCCGGAAAGTGCTCGTTTACCCATTCCACTGTTCCATCACTAGATGCATTGTCAGCCAGGATAATCTCGAAATCGGGATAATCGGTAACGCAAACAGAAGGGAGGAAAGTTTTTAAATGATGAAGCCCGTTCCAGGTTACAATAATTATGCTGAATCCCTTCAAAGAATATTTTATTTAGCCAGGTGTTAGAATTGTGTAGGAGAATTTAAGAAAATGTGCTTTCTTTGATTCCATTGTTTTACAATGAAGATGATACCAAAAAAGAATGATCAAAATCGGGCTTATTTCTGATACACATGGCTATTTAGACCCTCAGGTTCTCGATTACTTTTCTGACTGCGACGAAATTTGGCATGCCGGGGATTTTGGCCCCGTAGCTATTGCAGATCAGCTGAAGGAGGTGGCACCATTAGTTGGAGTGTATGGAAATATAGACGGGCAGGATATTCGTTCTGAGTATCCTTTGCACCAGCGATTTGATAGAGAAGGGGTGGATATCTGGATGACACATATTGGCGGCATACCCGGTAGATATTGTATTCCTATCCGCGAAGAGATACAGAATAATACGCCTGAGCTGTTTATTTGCGGCCATTCCCACGTTCTTAAAATAGCCCGCGACCAGGAGCTGAACAAAATGCTTTATATCAATCCCGGAGCAGCCGGCCGGCACGGGTTCCAAACCGAACGGACTATCGTGCGTTTTTCTATTGATTCCGGAAAAATTGAAAACGTGGAAGTAATTAATTTGGGCAGCCGGTCAGGATAGTTTTTGCCACAGATACACTAAGGCTCAAAGCTAATTCTGTCTTGTCATCTACAAGAATGAAAGCTTTTAAGATAGATTAAAACCACTAATTTTTACTCGAAATCTGTAGTCCAAAATATACCTACTAAGTATTTTATTAGATTTCTTGCTATTACAGATGTTGAATCCATACCAAAATGAATTCAGCATAAGGTTCAGCATGACGTTGCTAAAATCCCTATCATCTCGACCATGGGAAAATTGAAAAAATCACTATTCAGTACAGGTATAACGCTGTTCGTTTGCTATGTTGGGGTATGCATCTATTTCTATAACATTCAAACGGTGATACTCTTCAAGCCTTACCCGCTGCATGAAGAACATCAATACGGCTACAGTTTTGATTTCGAGGAGCGATATTTTGATGTTTCCGATGGAGAGAAGATTCATGCCATTCATGCGAAAGTTCAGGATTCGGCAAAAGGCCTGGTAATCTACTTCCATGGTAATGCGGGTAACAATGATACAAATCCGATCAAGTTCAATTTATTTATGGACCAAAACTATGATGTACTCTATCCGGATTATCGCGGGTTTGGTAAAAGTACCGGTAAGTTAAAAGATGAAGATGATCTTATAGGGGATATGAAGACAGTTTATTCTGAAATGCTGGAGGAGTACGATGAAGAAAATATCTTTATTGTAGGATATTCGATGGGTTCCGGTGTGGCCGCTCAGGTTGCTGCAGCCAATAATCCGAAAGGGGTTATGATATGGACCCCTTATTACAGTATGATTGACATGAAGGATGCACAATACCCATTTTTGCCTTCTTTTCTAATGAAATTTCCACTAAGAACAGATCTGGCCATTCAGGAAATTGAAGAACCAATTACCATTTTTTATGCTGAAAATGATGAAGTACTGCCTGTCAATCGAGCATTGAAATTGAATGAGTTTCTGGATGAAAACGATCAGTATTTCATATTAAAAGATCATCCGCATTATGGAGTGTACCGGAGTGAAGAAGTGCAAAGCCGCATTGCCGAAATTCTGGAGAGAAAATCGTAATGGAATATATTTTAGCAGTCATAGCACTAATAGTTGGAGCCGCAGGCGGATTTTTTATTGCTCATTTCAGATCTAAATCCGAGAGCTCCCGGCTGGAAGAACGGAATACGAATCTGGATGAACAGCTTAAAGATGCCGAAACGAAGTTGGAAGCTGAATCGACTCGTGCGAACGAACTGGATAAAGAACTGGCCGAGTTAAATGCTGATCACCGAAATCTTCAGGAAAAGCTTACCGAGCAGAAGCAGGAACTGGCCGAAATGCAGAAGCAGCTTAAGGTTCAGTTTGAGAATCTTGCGAATAAAATTCTGGATGAAAAAGCTGAAAAATTCTCCAAGCAAAACAAAGAAAGCCTGGATCAGCTACTAAACCCGCTGGGAGTTAAACTGGAAGAGTTTAAGAAGAAGGTAGAAGAGACATATAACGAAGAAAACAGGCAACGGGCTACACTAAAAGAACAGATCAAGCAAATGGCGGAGCTCAATCAAAAAATGAGTGATGATGCACAAAACCTTACTAAAGCTTTAAAAGGAGATAGTAAGGCGCAGGGAAATTGGGGAGAGGTAATTCTGGAACGAATTCTTGAGAAATCCGGACTTACAAAGGGTCGCGAATATGAAGTTCAGACTTCAGTTACTACTGAAGAAGGCAAGAGACTTCAACCGGATGTAGTGGTTCATTTACCGGATGAGAAGTTTCTGATCATCGACTCTAAAGTGGCACTAACTGCATATGAACGCTTCTCTTCATCTGAAGATGATAACGAAACTGAGAACATGTTGAAGCAGCATATTTTTTCCATTCGTACTCATGTAAAAACATTGAGCGAGAAAAACTATCAGTTAATTCATGGAGATCGCAGTCCTGATTTTGTGTTGCTGTTTATTCCTATTGAATCGGCTTTTGGGGTGGCTCTTCAAAACGATTCGAATTTGTACTACGAGGCATTTGAACGCAACATTGTAATTGTGAGCCCTTCCACATTATTGGCTACACTTGCTACCATAGACAGCGTTTGGAAGCAGGAATATCAGAATAAAAATGCGTTGGAAATAGCTCAGCGCGGTGGAGCTTTATATGATAAGTTTGTGGGTTTTGTGGAAAGCATGGAAGATGTGGGACAGCGTATCCGTCAAACTCAGGATAGTTATGACACCGCTATGAACCGCTTGCAAACAGGATCGGGTAATTTAGTTGGCCAGGCAGAGAAATTGAGAAAACTGGGAGCAAAAGCTACTAAGAAACTTCCCAAAGGCCTGGACGGGGATGAAGAAGAAAGTTAGTTCATTGTTATTTGTTAGTGGATGTACCATTACCAAATAACGAACACATAATATAAAATCCTTTCATAACCGAGAGGTTTAATCCGCACTTTTTTACCAAATCCTGCTCCATTTCTTTATAGCTGATTTGTTGGGCTATCTGGTATTCTTTTTCAATTAATACATCTTCAAAGCCTTTTCGGTTAAGAGGGAGTTTGATGGATTCTCCAACCAAAGCCACTCCACTTGTGAACATAGATCTGTGGAAGATATTCAAATCATCAAGCGAGAAGAGTGTGGAGATCAGCTTATGGTCAGGACAAAATTCTTTGATCTCATTCAATACATTTTTTGCATCGTAAAGCGACAAATAATCAAAAAAACCTTCAGCAATAAACAAAGTACTCTTATTTTGGTCAAAGTCCGGATGATTCCCCAAAACTTCTTGTAAAGACTGTTGTGTTACATCCAAAGCACATAGGTGTAATGCCGAATTAATACAGCCCTCATTTTCTAAAAAAGAACACTTGGAACTAATCATTGCAGGTGTATCAATTTCAAAACAATGAATTTTTTTGTTACTCCAAAAGCTTCCCAAATGATCCAGCCCTGATCCCAATACAACTAACTGAGAGTATCCTTCTGTTAGAGATTGCTTTATAATTTGATCTATGTAGTATTTTCGTGAAACAATATGCATTAGATCGCCAGGAAGTAATAACTCTTCCCACCAGACAAAGAAATTTCTCCAGAACGGAGAGGCCAGTGCTTTCGAATTCCAACTCAAATGTTTAGGAAGATATTTCACCATTTTCTGGTAAAACTTCAAAATAGCAGGATCGAATTTTTGTCCCAGTTTTGGATTAAGGGTTAACCCATAAAATTTGATAGCAATGTATGCAGCGGTATGTGAAAGCATATTACGCAGGATAAGGTCTTCCTATAAAGAACAAGCATAATGAGGGTACAATCATCAATCAGTAGTCAAAGAAATTCCATGGCTGTACGTTGGGGATCGGTGCTTCAAAGGTCATATTTTTTTTAAGAGTAGGGTGTTCAAAAGAAAGACGAACTGCCCGTAAACCAAGCTCTTTTCCCGTTTTGCTGCCCTTTTCACCATATCGGTAATCGCCAAATAATGGATGCGCTTCTTTTGCCAATTGTACACGAATTTGATGAGAGCGACCGGTTTGTAAATCAACTTCAATCAGGCTGTAGTGTGCGTTTTGCTTTAGGGTTTTAAACCGGAGTCGGGCTTCTTTGGCACGGCCTCTTTTCGATTTGTAAGCAGCTACGTGATTGCTCTTGAGATCCTTTTCCAGAAAGTGGATCAACTCAGCCGAAGAAGGTGTCATTCCCTCTGCCATTGCCCAATACGTTTTACTAATGGATCTTTTTCTTACTTGCTCTGACAGGCGTGCGGCTGCTTTCGATGTTTTTGCGAGGACCATAACGCCGCTTACCGGACGATCCAATCTGTGAACCAACCCAAGCCACACATTACCGGGTTTGTTATACTTTTTCTTGATGTATTTCTTGCATAGTGTGAGTACATCGGCATGTCCCGTACGGTCTTCCTGAGATAAAACTCCGGCAGGTTTATCAATCACCAGTAAATGATTATCCTCATATATAATCGGGATGTTGGGCCTTGTTTGGGTCGATTTTTTCATTATTAATAGTAAAGATACCGACTTAATACATGTATATACAGTGTTAGTTCATATGGAGCTGTTGGTTTACCTAAACAAAAGCAAGAAACAGAGATTTATAATTAGTTACATTATCACGCTAACTATTTATAGGGATAATAGATGAAAAAGAATATTTACGATTCAAAAGGAAAACTCAAGGAAGAACACTACGAAGCTGAGTTAGCAAAACTGCAAGCCGAATTAGTAAAGCTTCAATACTGGATCAAAGAAAAAGGGCTCAAAGTCTGTGTAATTTTTGAGGGAAGGGATGCAGCTGGAAAGGGTGGAGTAATTAAACGAATTACAGAAGTGTTAAGTCCCAGGGTGGTTCGTATAGCTGCTTTACCAAAGCCAACAGAGCGTGAATCGAGGCAGTGGTATTTCCAGCGTTACGTGAAAGAGTTACCTGCTGAAGGGGAGATGGTACTTTTCGATCGTAGTTGGTACAATCGTGCGGGAGTAGAAAAAGTAATGGGTTTTTGCACGGAAGAAGAACACAAGGAGTTCTTAATCAGTACTCCACAATTCGAAGAAATGATCCAGCGATCCGGCATCATTCTTATCAAATACTGGTTTTCAATCAGTGATAAAGAACAGAAAAGAAGATTTGAAGCGCGGAACGAAAATCCAATGAAACGCTGGAAACTAAGCCCGATGGATTTGAAAGCCCGAACCCACTGGGTAGATTATTCCCGTGCGAAAGACGAAATGTTTAAGCATACCGATACGGAAAAATCACCCTGGTATGTGGTAAATGCTGATATAAAACGTCATGCCCGTTTAAATTGTATCAGCCATCTCTTGGGTCAAATTGATTATGAAGACCTGACTCCAGATCCGATTGAGTTCCCTAAAATCAGCAAGCCTGTAGATTATGAACGTCCACCAATCAAGAATATGAATTGGGTGCCTGCTAAGTTTGGAGAAAATCCTTTGGATGATAAGCGGAGTTGATTTTGCTTACTCAAGGATAGATGTAGGGCTCCTGCAGTTTTAGTTTCACTGAATAAGGCTCTTCTTGCGACCCAAGTATTGCATTCACTTCGAGAACTTGGTAGTTACAACCCGAATTAGAATTAAAAGACAAAATTACGTTTCCATCTAATACTTCTTCGGCTGAATCGCCTAGAAAGATGAGCGGATTTTTCTGATTGAGAGTTAGCTCCTGCCTGCCATCTGGCTCAAATACGAAAGGGTAAGATCCTCTTTCAATGATGGCATTTTGCCATTCTGTTTCTGTAAAATCATCAAATTCCGAGGTTGAAATTAGTTTGTCAAAGTCAGCAAATACGATGGTATAAGTTTCATTGCTAAGGTTAATACTCCAGCTGCCCAGTTTATCAATACTGTATAAATATTCGGAATTTGTACCTGTATTGGGTTCTATATTAACTCCGGGAGTTTGTGCCACATCATTAATTGTCCAGGTCAAAAGCCCGGCATTTTTATAACATATCTCCGGGATGTCATCAACATTGTTAGAAAAACATGTTGATACTGCTGAAGCGATGATTAAAAAAGCTGTTTTGTACAAAATCTTGTTTTGGTGAATGTACAGTTGCAGGCTTGAACGATCCCGCCAGAAATCTATTTCATTCTAACGGTACTGAAGCTGCAGCTTCTTATTCTGATTTGCAAAAAACAATAAATAACCCACAACTAGTTTAAAAAATCATCCAGATCCCGACTGCTGTTGGGAGAGGGGTGATTGGAATGGGCAGGCTCATCGCTCCACTCTGAGTGATTTTTCCGGGTCTTTACGAGGAGTATTTATTGACTTAGGGTTGAAGGTTTTATCGATGAAGTAATCTCCTTAATGAAGGCATTTAGTGAAACAGATGGGGGTGCCGAGTCGAATTTCAATAATGTCTTTGGCACAATCCAACTTCTTCGCAATGACTACTTTTCCGATGTGCAGTATTATTTTCTGGATAGATGCAGGCGGAACGACACTGGTTTAAATTGAGGAGAAATTTATCCCAGCTAAAACTTCAATCATAACTATGTTTGGGATACCAGTCTGTTCCTCTTCCTTCAGGCGTTAGGTCAAAGACATTCCACATTGGCCAGATCATATCTACATGGCGCATATGCTGCCCTTCGGTGGGTGGTGCATAAAATAACTCTGAAGTATAAAAGTGTCGTATTTCAGAGTTTTCTTTTACAAAGACATGAGCAACCGGAAGCTGATTTCCATCAGCAGATTCTGCAAAATAATCACTATTGAATGTGTTATTGAAGGAAGAAAGAAACGTAATGTTACTCCAGTTTCGGCTGTCAGCCCATTTTTTAAGTTTACCAGCAGGGGCTTTAGCTACTACCGCAAAGTTAACTCTGTCTTTAATATGTGGAGCTTGCCCATTTAAACCATCTATGATGGAAGTGCAGCTTGTACATGGCTTTTCCTGATCGGGCCGGAACATGAAGTTATATACCAGAAGGCTTTGTTTGCTTTCTTGAAAAAGATTGGAAAACAGGATTTCAGTTCCAGTTTCAGCATCTTCAAAAATATAATCTTCTTTAAGGGCACCACCATGGGGAAGAGACCGCCTTAATTGGGCAACCTCTTCTATTTTTGCTCTTAGTTCAATCTCTGTTTTAAGAAGCTGATCTCTTTTTTCACGATAGGTATCCGATTCGTTCGGGAAACGGATGTTATGTAATGTATTCATAAGAGGAATTTTAAGATGTTAAAACTTATCCGTTTTCCCAATAATGATCCGCTTTTTGAATCCTGTTGGGCAATAACTTGAATAAAAATTTAGCTACGGGATTTGAAAAAAGATAGGTTTTTCCGTCAGCGGTAATGCTATGCTTCCCACCATCTACATTTAGTTTTCCCGTGCTAACGGCGAATGCACAATGTCCATCATAAGCCACTTTTTTATCTTGATTAGAAGCTTCCATTTTGATCTCCATTTTATTGATTAGATTTTTTCTGAGTTTGATATGTTCATTTATCTAAGAAACTGCCATCACCCCTGAAAGGCGTTCCAGGATCACTGTCCATCCATTAGTATGATTTTCCACCATTTGGTCGTTTGGTAAAAACTCATGCACAAGTTTTACTTCCGTTCCACCTTCTGTTTCCGTCAGTGTTATGGTAACCAGTGTGTCATCTACAGCCTGAGAGTTCCAGCTAAACACAATTTTATCGTTTGGAGTTACTTCTTTGTAAGTACCTGTATGAGTGTAGGTTTCGCCTTCTCCATTATGCATATCAACCTGGTAGCTACCACCAAGCTTGGTATCACTTTTTACGGTGGAGCTCCAGCCATCCGGTCCGGCACAAAACCATTTTGCCATTATCTCTTCATCGGTTAGTGCTTTAAAGATGGTTGCTTTATCTGCGTTAATTGTTTTAGAAACAGTTAGTGATTTGTCATTCGCCATGTTTAATCCTTTTTTGTTTGTGTGATAAATGTATCCAATTCGTCTAAGCGTGCTTTCCAGAATACTTTATACTTTTCAATGAGCTCTTGTACTTCGTTTAGTGGTTCGTAATTCATTCTACACGTATAGCTTCTGCCTATTTTTTCTTTTTCTATCAGATTCGATTTTTCAAGAACCTTGAGATGTTTTGAAACTGCTGCCAAAGACATATTATAGGGTTCAGCGATTTCATTTACGGTTAGTTCCTGTTCTGATAACCGAAGAAGAATAGATCTTCGGGTAGAATCAGCCAGTGCATGAAAAGTAGTGTCAAGCATAGGTATTTAACTAGTTGGTTGAATGTTAGTTTAAGAAAGGAATTAGAAACATTCAACCGATTGGTTGAATAAAATTTATGTGTGAAAAGCTTGTAACATTTTTGATCGGAGAAAGCTAACCGGTGAGCACTCATCAATATTTTTTAATCAAATTTAGTTTCCAATTTGGGAATCGAAGTGTGCCGGTTGTTTCAGGAATTTGTATTTTTATGTCCATTAGTAGCTAACAAATTTTCAGTTTTATTATGATCGATCAGGCACAACTTACCTCTGAAGAAATTAAAAGCATCCAGGCCACATTCATTAATAAAGTATATGTGTGGATGGGATTGGCTCTTACCATTACCGGGATTGTAGCAATGCGGGTTGCCGATTCTGGTGTTTTCATGGGTATGTTTATTGGAACATCCAGCGCAATGCCATTTTATATTCTTTTGTTCATCGAGTTGGCTTTGGTTTGGTGGATGTCATCAAGGATCGATTCTATGAGTTCAGGCTTTGCTACGGCATTGTTTGTGCTCTATTCTGCTTTAAATGGGGTTACATTGTCTGTATTATTTTATGTGTACACAAGTGCATCTATCGCTTCTACATTTTTTATAACCGCAGGAACATTTGGGGCAACCAGTGCTTTTGGTTATTTCACCAAAAAAGATCTTAGTTCAATAGGTGGTTTCTTGTATATGGCTTTAATTGGATTGATTATTGCCAGTGTGGTAAACTGGTTTCTTGCCAGCCCAATGTTATATTGGATCATCAGTTATGCAGGAGTAGCAATTTTTATCGGATTAACTGCCTATGATACTCAGAAGATTAAGAAAATGAGCCTGCAACTGGATGCGAACTCTGAAGCAGGAAAGAAAGGAGCAGTAATGGGGGCATTGGCTCTGTATCTGGATTTTATCAACATGTTTATTTTCCTGCTCAGGATTTTTGGGAGTAGAAGATAACTTATTTCTTTACTACAGAGATCTTGAAAATTTATTAGGCTGTTTTCTGCTTTCTTTGTGGTGTTAACCTCTATCCAATTTCTTTCGCTCTTCTTCATAATCTTCATTGCTTACTAAACCTTGCTGCCATAGTCCGGTCAGGTAATCTAACCGGTCGAGCATTCCTGGATCGTGAGAAGGAGCGTTGGGTTTAATTTGGTGGCTTGTATCGGCTTTTGTTTTTTGATAAGCAATGGCTTTTTCAATATTCAAAAGCAGTTGTTTTGGTTTTTCAATCCCGATTAAGGTGATAGAATGTACTTTTGTCTGCAAAATAATATCACCAATATCAAAGAGGCGTTGAGTAGCCGATTGCATGATTGAACTTTGCACGATATCCAGGAGGAGGATGCTTTCATGCTTCCCATTTTTAACTACTGAAATGGAATTATCTGTAATCTGAAATTTTAGATTGACTTTTTTTTGATGTGCAAACCATAGAATTAGAATTCCGATACCAATTGGGAGCAACAACAAGCCTAATAAATACCACCAGAAGAAATTTTTCCATGAGGGGGCGAGCTCAATATGTTTTTCTTTGTCATGGTTCATACAAAAATATAGTATTTATACTTCTTTGGTTAAACGTTAGCTCGAAAACCTTGGCAAAAAACCTTCTTCAATCTTTAGATATTGGTATATTTGTTTCGTCAAAAAAATGACAACGAAAAACAAAAGCATCAAATTTTGAAAGCCTGGAAATATATTGTAGCCGTTGGAATGACAATTGTAATAGCCAGCGGTTTTCTTATCTCGGTACCTGACATCCCAATTTTGGAACAAACTTCGCGAAATCTTTTTTTCCACGTTCCTATGTGGATGGCGATGTTTTCCATGTTTAGCATCAGTTTTTATTACAGTATCAGGTATTTGAACAATCCTGAAATACAGTTCGATATTAAAGCAGAATCTGCGGCGAGTGTAGGAATTGTATTCGGTATTTGCGGACTAATGACCGGATCGCTTTGGGCACGGTTTACCTGGGGTACATGGTGGACGTTTGCAGAGCCCAAAATGAACCTTGCCGCCTTAGCAGTTATGATCTACTACGCATATTTTGTATTGCGTTCTGCTTTTGATGATGGGGAAAAAAGAGCAAAGCTGTCAGCGGTGTATAACATCTTTGCAGTTACCACGATCCCTTTTTTATTGTATGTAGTTCCCAGGCAGTTAGAAAGTTTACACCCCGGCGCGGAAGGGAATCCGGCTTTTAGTGAAATTACAGCTCCTGAGTTGCGCTACATTTTATACCCGGCATTTATAGGGTTTATTGCATTAGCTTTTTGGATATATGATGTAGTTCATCGTCATAAAATGGTACAATATCATTCAGAAAATTCGTAGTTTTTAACCAATGAAATTTAGCACGCAAGATGCATCTCAGGCTGCTGTTGATACACTCACATCCAACTATGCGGATAAGTGGGACGGAGCCGGACAAATCGATCAAACAAACGCATTTATTCAGTTTATGTATTCAAACGATCTAATTTATGTAGTGCTGGGAGTAACTCTCATCATTTGGTTTGTACTGCTGGTTTTTCTTTTCAGACTAGATAGAAAAGTCTCCACCCTGGAAAACAAAATTAACCCTTCAAAAAACCATGAAGCCTAAACTTATCATCGGAATTTTCGCCATTATCGGCTTTACTTCATTATTGATGTACAATCTTGGAGAAAGTATTAGTACCTACACTACATTTGACAAAGCCCCGGACATGAAAGTGGCTCATGTTGCCGGAGTTTGGGATCAATCAAAAGAGCATGGCTTTTCTATGGAAACCAAGATTTTTTCGTTTTACATGAAAGACGAAAGTGGAAACAGCCGAAGGGTAGTTTATTCAAAACCAAAGCCAAATAATTTTGAACAGGCAGACCGGTTGGTTGTTATTGGAGAGATGAGGGGAGATACATTTTATGCCAACGACATGTTAATGAAATGCCCATCTAAATATAATGATGGGGATCCGGCTCAGTTTATAAATGCTTCTGAAGGCTAACACATGATTGGTCTTATCGGCAAGATTCTACTTACGCTTTCTTTTCTTTCCGGGGTAGTGTCTATGTGCCTTTATTTCCAGGGGGCAAAGAATGATGATACTGCAAAACTGAAAATTGGTAACTGGTTGTTTGGTGCTAAAGGAGCTTTCCTGGTGGCAGCTTCGGGTTTGCTGGTGTATCTGCTGTTTACCCATCAGTTTCAATATTATTATGTATTCAATTATACCAGTTTAGATCTGCATCCAAAGTACTTGTGGTCGGCATTTTATGGTGGGCAGGAAGGCAGCTTTATGATATGGATATTCTTTTCGTGGTTAATCGGTTTCGGATTAATGAAGTGGACAAGAGAGCCATACAAAGCACCGGTATTATTTTTCTTAACCCTCACACAGGTTTTTCTGCTTTCAATGGTATTGGGATGGGATATCGGAAATATCAAAATCGGTTCATCTCCATTCAGAACGTTAGTAGAGGAAATGCCAGATGCACCATTTATTCAGGCAAATCCGGATTTTGTTCCCCAGGATGGCTCCGGGCTTAACGACCTGTTGAAAAGCCCCTGGATGATGATCCATCCCCCAATTGTATTTGTGGGTTTTGCATTAATGACCGTTCCATATTGTTTTGCAATGGCAGCACTATGGAAACAAAAATATAATGAGTGGATTGGCCCCGCTTTACCGTGGACACTTACCGGAAATGTAATTTTGCTAACGGCTATTTTTTTAGGCGGCTATTGGGCATATGTAACACTTTCTTTTGGCGGGTACTGGGCGTGGGATCCGGTTGAAAATGCTTCTCTGGTTCCTTGGCTTATAGGTACAGCCGGAATTCATACAATGATTATACAGCGAAAAAGCTCGGTAGCACAAAAATCATCCATTTTTTTTGCGATTCTGGCATATGTAGTGGTGATCTATGAAACCTTTCTCACCAAATCGGGAATTCTGGCAGATTCTTCGGTGCATAGCTTTACCGATCTTGGTTTATATAACCAGTTGCTCCTGTTTGTGATCGTAACTACAGGGATTGGAGCTGCTTTGTTTTTATGGAGGTACAAAGAACTTCCCACGCAGGAAAAGGAGTCCCAAATTCTTACCAGAGAATTCATGACATTTACGGGAGCAATGCTCCTGTTCATATTGGGGTTGGTGATTATTTTGGGAACAAGTTCGCCAATTATAGGATTGCTTTTCAATGACAATCCCACGCCGCCGGAAACCAGTTTTTATAACCAATGGAGCATGCCTATTGCCATGCTAATGGCGGTATTTACTGTACTGGGACAATACTTATTTTGGAAGAAATATAATTGGGAAACACTATCTTCGGCGTTGATAAATCCGCTTTTGGTTACTTCGGTTTTTACGCTGGCATCTGCAATATTTGGACAGGTCAGAGAGCCATATTATATCCTGTATATGTTTACAGCGTACTTTGCCGTAGTTGGGAACGGGTGGGTGATTGCTCAGTTATGCATCAAAAAACCTAAGCTAATTGGTGGTTCGGTAACGCATGTTGGCTTTGGTATTTTATTGATAGGGATACTTGCTTCATCGGTATATAATGAACCTATGCTGGATGGACGTATTGCTCAATACAACGAGAATGTGAAGCAAGGTAATGTAAAAGATGAAATGGGTTTTACCGTTACTGAGCCGGTTTTATTTTTAGAGCTTAAGCTAAAGGAACCCAAGATTGTCAACGACAAATACATTGTTACTTATGTTGGATTTGATATTGAAGATCAAAACCGGCCGGGTCAGCAAACCTATAAGTTGTTATTTGAACCACTTGACGGAGGCGATCCTTTCTACATGTACCCTGAAGTGTATCCAATGCTGGCTACATCCACACAAGAGAATGTGCAATGGTCGGTAGATCCGGATGTTCGCTCGGGTTTATTGAGTGATATCTATCTGTATGTGGCGGGAAGTTCATATATCAAACAACGAAATGATATGATTGCCCGGCGCGCAAATGTGAACCCGGTTGGTGTTCAGGATGAAGTACCTGAAATACAAACTATTCAGTTCGAAAAAGGGGAAACGATTACTGTTGGCGGTTTCGAAATGAATTTTATCGACTACGCAATGGAAGACACTGCGGCATTACCGCCAAGCACTACCATTGGTGTACGGGCTCAGGTTCAGGTTCATCATATAGCCAGCGGCCAACGCTTTTTACTGGAACCATTGTTTGCTTTATATAATGATGAAGAAGGGAAAACCTTTGTGTTTTCACCACCAGTTGATCTACCGGGCTTCGATATTTCATTCAGTTTTTCCAAAGTACGCCCTGAGACAGGAGAGATCGATCTGAGCATAACCGGATTAGACGAAGAATATAAAAGCGAATGGATTTTAGTTGTTGCAGAACAAAAGCCGTTTATCTCTGTTGTATGGCTGGGTACTTTTCTTCTCATGATTGGATTTACAGTTTCCATTTTCCGACATTGGGGAAGAGAACGGAAGAAATAACCAACATTCAATTTTTCAAACTATGAATTCGGCTTTAGGGCATTTATTTCACAAATATAGATGGTTGTTGCTTGTTCCCTGTTGGTTATTGGTGATTGAAGTTAGTAACGCGCAGAATGTTTTATTTGAGGGATCAGAAACTGTTTCCCAAAACCTTCCATCTCCCCGCGGAGCGTTGCTCCGTTCTTTTGTAGTTCCGGGCTGGGGGCATAATTATGTTAACAGCGATAACTGGACGAGAGGAAAAATTCATCTGGCAGCCGATGTAGTTATGATTGTAAGCTATTTTGGGCTTAATGTCAGAGCAAACCGGCTTGAAAATTCATTACAAACATTGGCAAGATCTAAAGCAGGAGTAAGCTTATCGGGTCGTAACAGGGATTTTGAGCTGGCTATTGCAAATTTTAATAGCCTGGCCGAGTATAACGACTTCCAACTTCGTTCGAGAAGATGGAACGAGATTTTACCTGATACCCCTGAAAATCGGTGGCAGTGGCAAGGCACTAGTGATCGCCAGGAATTTCAGGATACCAGGGATCGAATTGCCAATTCAAAAAACCAATTACCAACGCTGCTTACCCTTATGGTTGCCAACCGGCTGCTAAGTGGAATTAATGCATTTACCAGAGCACGCAATATGATACAGAATCCCCCGGAAGCCTCAGTCAGCTATCTGAATGAGTTTGGGCAGCCGGGTATTACAGCAAAGGTAAAGTTTAGTTTCTAATTTTTTGATAGTGCTGATGGGGTTACACCAAAGCTGCCGGCGCGTTAAAAAAGAAATCTATATAAACAAGATTATGAAAAAAACTCTGCTATTTATTTTATTTGCCGGTTATTCGGCAGCAATCTATGCCCAAAAAGGAGCAAATCCAATTATCAAAAATTTTGGAACGATTTATGAAATAAAAGATGCTGTTAATCCGGATCCAAGTATTATCTACAAGATCGTTGTGGATTTAAAAACGACTCAGAGAGACAAAGAAAGTATAAACCCCGGGTTGAATAATGTGGCCAGAATGTTGAACCTGCATGGATTAGGAGGAGTAAAAGCCGAAAACCTTAAAATAGCAGTTGCTATTCATGGTGGGGCAACCGATGTAATTCTTACAAACGAAGCTTACCGGAGCCGGTACGAATTAGACAATCCAAATCTTAAGCTTATCAGCGAATTGAAAGAAGCAGGTGTAGATTTATATGTTTGCGGACAATCTTTATTGGGTAGGAAGTATGAGCATGGAGAAGTGAACAAAGAGATAAAAATTGGGCTTTCTATGCTTACTGTAGTTACAACCCATCTACATAAAGGATACCATCAAATGGTGTTTAATTAGTTTTTAAAGCTGAGTAAATCTGGCAGCTCTTTTTTAACCTTCACTTCTCTATTTCTTAAAGTAGTAGAAACTCACCTACAGAAAGAACCCTGTTCAATAATAGTGAAGCCAAATTCAATTAAAGAGTTTTCCTCTATGGGAGGAGGGGAGTTGAGTTCGATTGCCAAATTCCCTGCCCGCAAGCAAACCTACAGGCAGGTGGGTTGGTTAAGGTTGACAATTCTTAAGAAACTCTCAATTGCCGCCGTTACGGTTCGCTTTTCTTGGAGTTGGCCAAGTCATTCTTTCGCCGGTTCTGCGTGAAATTGGCAGAATTGCCCGGTCACGTGGGAATTTCTCAGGATCTTCGCTGGCCATATAAGTGAGAATTGCAGTTAAAATTGCATTATTTCTTACATCATCGAATACAATTTTATCATAAGTGTCGCGATTGGTATGCCATGTATAATTCCAATAGCCCCAACTTAACGAGCTAAGAGAAAACCCAGGTGCTCCGGCTGCTACAAACGATGCATAATCAGATCCGCCGCCACCCGGTGTTCCTGGAAATGTTGTTTCAATGTGACGCTTAATATCATTTGGTACCGGTTCAAGCCAGCGTCCCATAAATTCGTAGGCATGTAAAAATCCTTGCCCTGAAATACGTACTACCCGTCCGGTTCCATTGTCCTGATTGAACAGTGCCTGAAGCCCCTCAACAACTTCAGGGTTGTCTTCAACAAATGCACGCGATCCATTTAACCCTTGCTCCTCGCTTCCCCAAAGGCCTACAATTATAGTTCTTTTTGGGTTTGGATATACGGTTTTAAGAATACGCGCTGCTTCCATCATAGTAATAGAACCGGTACCGTTATCAGTAGCACCTGTGCCTCCATCCCATGAATCGTAGTGAGCGGAAAGAATGATGTATTCATCTGGTTTTTCTGATCCGGGAATGGTTGCAATGGTATTAAAAGTCTCAACTCTGCCTAAATCCTTAGATGTTGCGTTGACTTTGATTTTAGGCTTGCTTCCATGTTTGGTTAAACGGTATAGCAATCCATAATCTTCTAAAGAAACATCAACGGTCGGGATTTTCTTGGTTCTGGAACTAAAAATCTTATTCACTCCAAATCCGGAAGACCAACGCGATTGAATGATACCAACTGCTCCTGCATCTTCTAATGCAGCTATGATGGTTCTTGAGTTATATCCGGTGTTGTTTATGTTTTCTCTCCAAGCCCGCGTTTGTGCCTGGCGGCTGTCTTTCATTTTCTGGAACGATTCTTCTGTTGCAAATTCTTCCCAGTTATAATCGGGCCTGCCGGTTGGCTGCGGCATAGATACCAATACATACTTGCCCTTCACATTCTTCAGCCATGCCTCAAATTCTTCTTTGTCTGCTATTTCAGGAATAATTGCTGTTTCGGCTTCAACGCCGCCTTTTTTTGTTCCGGGGCTCCAGGCAAGTATCATTCCTTCCATACTTACTGTTCGGGGATGGGTAAGATCCACATGAGTAGTACCGCGTTCCCAACCTTTCCACTCCCCAAATTGTTGATTTTTGGCATCAATACCCCATTCTTTAAAAGTATCTACTGCCCAATTATGAGCTTTTAGTTGTTGTGGAGTTCCCACAAGGCGAGGGCCTATTACATCAAGAAGCTCATGCGCTAATTTTTCGAGGTGGGAGTTTTCTGTAGCTTCCTTCACAATTTTTTCCACCATTTGATCGGTAGTTTGCGCAAAAACCCTAGTAGTTGTTAGCACGAGTAATGCTACGATCAGTTGCAACGTTCTTTTCACAATTTAATCCGGTTAGTTAATATTTTGCGGCTGTGAATATATCTAAGAATCGGTTAAAAGGATGAGTAGGAAAACGTTTTTTAACGTTTGGATATATGAACTGATTTGGTGATTCAGCTTTAAATCAGGAGTTGTATGCACATTTTGGTATTACAAACTGATGCAGTGATAGATGTGGTTATAAAGAACAATTAAGACGCCCTATCTGGATCTGGTCTTCAAAAAAGGGATAATCTGTTCTTTCAATAAAGGAAAGATCGCTTCTTTATAACGTCTTCTTGGTGTTGTATTAAGTGTGGTAGACGTTATTATTATCACGGAATCGAGTTCGGGGATCATAAATATATATTGACCGCCATTGCCCCAGGCAAAAAAGACGCTATATCCTCCAATTTTTTGGTTCCACCACTGGTAGCCGTACCCGTATGGATTGTACCTGCTGTTGGTATATGTTTTAAACGAATCGAAAATCCATGCTTTAGATATGAGCTGTCGGTTATTATAAACTCCTTCATCAAGCAGCATTCTGCCAATCTTTAGCATATAATCAGGTTTAAGGGCCATGTTATTTCCACCCATGTAATTTCCCTGCGGATCTTTATCCCAGCCGCCAACGGTTATACCTAACGGGTCAAAGAGATATTTTTCTGCGAAGGTTTTGGTATTCATTCCAGAAGCTTTAGAAATAATAACAGAAAGCAGGTGAGAGGTGCCTGTGCTATATACCATTTGTCCTCCAGTTTCGGTAACAAAATCTTGGTTGAGAGCATATTCAACCCAATTGTCACTAATCACCCAGGCTCCGTAATTTTCTGAACTCGTAGATCGCAATCCTGCCTGCATTGTCAACAAATGTTTAACGGTAATGCTTTCTTTTAATGAATCGGGGTTCCGGTGAAAGTAATCTGGGAAATAAGTTTTAATTGGCTCATTAATGGAAGGAACAAAACCCTCTTCGATTGCAATACCCATAAGTAAGCCAATAATACTTTTAGAAGCGGATTTAATGTTAAAAGCCTGATTGATATTTCTGCCTTTATAGGGTTTCCGGATCAGCACTTTACTATTTTGAGAAACAATGAGTGTTCTTAAGGTGGTGATATTCCCCGCCTGTTTTATAATGTTTGAAATAAGAACAGAGTCAGGTTGTTGAGCTCGTAATAATCCGGATGAAAGACAGAACAAAAGGAGAAAAATGAACCTTAGAATAGTTTTAGCTCGTCGAACTCTTGAATTTAAAAGTAACCGGTATTTGATTTTTCTGCGGAGTTCCAATATGATAGAGTTCCCATTCTGAATCATAATTAAGGATACGGTCTCTCAAAATATTTACCAAGTCTTCTGAGCTCCCGTTTTCAGAATGCCAGTCAAAGGTTTCCACTCTGAATTTGAGGTTTCTTTTTTCGCCATTAACCCGGATATCCAGATTAGCGACTTTTTTTACATTAGGGATGGTGAATTGGACGCGTACATTTTGCATGATTATTTCTCGCATGGGTTATTTTTGGTAATGGCTCCATCCTGAAGATTGATAATCCGTTTTCCGTATGATGCCATTTCATCAGAATGGGTTACCTGAATGATGGTAACTCCATCTTCTTCATTCAGTCTTTGAAATATCTCCATGATCTCCCTGCTTTGATCGGAATGTAGATTTCCGGTCGGTTCATCTGCCAGGATAAGTTTGGGGCTGCCAATTAAAGCGCGGGCTACACCCACAAGCTGTTGCTGGCCGCCGGATAGTTGGTTTGGAAACAGATCTTTTTTTGCCACCATGCTAAATCTATCCAGGATATCTGCCACCATGCTTTTTCTTTGTGCACCTTTAACTTTTCGGTAAAGGAGAGGCATTTCGATGTTCTCGTAAACCGTAAGCTCATCAATCAAATGATATGCCTGGAACACAAATCCAATATATGATTTATGATACTCTGATTTTTGCTTTTCGCTGAGATTATGAACCGGTTCATCAAAGAAATAGTATTCTCCTTCATCTGCATCATCAAGGAAACCTATAATGTTTAGCAGGGTGGATTTTCCTGCTCCACTCGGCCCCATAATACTTGCAAAATCTCCTTCCTCAATATCCAGGTCGATTCCTTTTAGTATAAAGTTTCTTTGTAGTTTTTTGTCGATATAACGATCTATGTCTCTTAGTTTTATCATATGTTTATTCGCTTTTAAGACTGTCCACAGGGTTGGTAAGTGCGGCTTTAACAGATTGCCAGCTCACGGTCATAAGGGTAGCAATCAGAGCCAGCAGAGCAGTGTAAATGAATACCGCAACACCAATGTTGATTTGGTAGGCAAAGTTTTGGAGCCATTCATTCATCACATACCATGCCAAAGGGCTCCCAATTACAAAGCCAATCCCTACAAGTTTCAAAAAATCGGATGAAAGCAAAGCTACTATACTTGCTACCGAAGCTCCCAACACTTTTCGAATTCCTATTTCCTTAGCACGTTTTTCTATGAGAAAAGAAGAGAGCCCTACCAATCCAAGGCAGGCAATGAAAATGGCAAGCCCGGAGAACAAAGAGAGTAAGTTCCGTGTTTCTATTTCGGATTTATATAGTGCATCCAGTTGCTGATCCATAAACAGGAATTCAAAAGGACGATGAGGAGCTATTTCTTCCCATACATTTTCTAAGGCATTTAGTGTGCCCTGAATATTAGAGGGATTTACCTTGACTAAAAGATGGTTGTGCATGTTTTTGTTCATGAACAATGCCAATGGCTCCACTTGTTCTTTTAGAGAAGCAAAATTGAAATCTTTGATTACACCTACTATTTCGCCTTCACGATTACCTAACACATTGAATTTTTTGCCAATGGCTTCTTTCGGAGTCCATCCATATGCGCTGACCAGTGTTTCGTTTAATAAATAAACATATCCTTGTTCGTAAGAATAATTTGGGTTAGAAGGGAATCCATTTCCGGAAATCAGGTCAATATTTAACGTATTAATCAAATCTCTGTCTGCAGCTCCCGCATTAATTAGAATTCGTTGAGTACCTGGCATATGCTCGGATTGATATCCGCCAAAAACTTTGCCCGGGATGTTCGACATATACGTTGCGTTTATAACGCCAGGTTGCCTGAGAATCTCAGATTTTAGAAGCTCTCTTTTTGGATTCAGGTCTCTGTCGTTTGTAGGAAGCACAATAACTTCCTCTTTATCAAAACCGAGAGACTTGTTTAGTACAAAGTCAGTTTGCATGTAAATAACAGCAGTGCCAATAATCAAGAAAGTAGAAATAGTAAATTGGAACGCAACCAATCCTTTTCTCAGAAAATCCCCGGAGCTTTTTTTATTTAAAAGTCCTTTTAAAACCTGAACCGGATTGTATGATGAGAGGAGTAAAGCAGGGTAACTGCCGGCGAATAGTGTAGTAACCAGCGTGATACCAATAAGCAGGTACATAACATTTAGATCGGTAAGAATATTAAACTCTATGTTTTGCCCCATCAGGTTAAAGAAGGCATCTTTACATACTTCAACAAGAATTACCGCTATTGCAATAGAGATTAAAGTGAGGATAATGGATTCTCCATAAAACTGTTTAACCAGTTGAGATTTTACAGCTCCTAATGCCTTTCTGATACCTACTTCAGCACCTCTGCGGGCTGAACGGGCTGTAGCAAGGTTTATATAGTTTATAATGCCAATTATTAGAATCAGAAATGCCAGAAGGGAAAACCCGTATACCTGTTGTATATTCCCCATAACTGCGACATCTGAATCAGAGTCGCTTTGTAAGTAAATGTCCTTTAATGGAGTAAAAGAAAGGGTAAAATCACGCTCTTCGGGCAAATTAGTATCCAGAAATTCATTAACTCTGGCTTGTAACATCTCTTTAGAACTTTTAGGATTTAAAAGAAGGTAAGTGAAAAAGTTCGCCGACTGAAGTTCAGTATCTGAGAGTTGAGACCAGTTGCTGCGGGTGTTAAGGGAAGCCAGATAATCGAAACTGAAATGAGAATTAGAAGGAGTGTTTTGCACAACGCCTGTAATATTGAAATCGATAGCCTGTGAAAAAATGCGGGCATTTATGGTTTTACCAATCACATCTAACGAGCCAAATAACTGGATGGCTTTCGACTCAGTTAATACAATAGACCGGGGATTTATCAGAGCAGTTTTTGAGTTTCCGGCAATAAGTTGAAATGAAAAAATGTCGAAGAAACTTGAGTCGGCATATAAGAAACTCTCTTCCTGGAATTTTTTATTTTCGATGCTGATGATGACAGGATTGTACCTGGTTGGATCGTACAACCTAATCCAGCGTTCTATATCAGAGGTGACAGAATTAATAGTGGGTGCAATCATAGAGGGAGTAACTGCGCTTTTTCGATCTTCAGTAATTAACTCTACCCGGACAATACGGTCAGCATTTTCATGAAAGCCATCATAACTGAGCTGATGTTTTACAAAAATGAGTATGAGCAGGCACAGCCCAATCCCAATGGAAAGCCCGGAAATATTTATAAACGAATATCCCTTATGTTTTTTGAGGTTTCGCAGCGCAATCTTGATGTAGTTTTTTAGCATGATTATTCTCTTTTTTTATTCGTTTCTCAGATTTTCTACTGGATTTTGAAGAGCTGCTTTTACTGATTGCCAGCTAATAGTAAAAACAGCGATAGCCAATGCTGATATACCTGCAACCAGAAATATTTCAACTCCCAAATCAATTTTATATGTGAATGCTTGTAGCCATTTATCAACAAAGTAGTAGGCGGCTGGAACTGCCAATACGAATCCGATGACAACCAATTTTATAAAGTCTTTGGTTAGCAGCTGTACGAGGTTAGCTACTGATGCGCCCATTACTTTACGAATAGATATCTCTTTATTTCTCCTTTGAGATGCCAGAGATGCTAAACCGAACAATCCAAAACAAGCCAGCAGAATAGAAATACCAGTTGCAAGCTTCATAATCAGGTTCCAGCGTTGTTCATCCTCATACTGCCGCTGGAGAAGGTTGTTCATAAAATGGTATTCGAATACTTCGCTTGGGAAAAGGTCATTCCATAGCAATCTTAAATCATTGATAGTTTCGGAGAAGTTTGCGTTGCTTGTTTTAACATAAATTGTTGAGGGCTCGTTATAATCCTTATTCTCGATATGTGTTATCAGCATTGGATCTATACTATTGAAAAACGATGCGTAATGAAAATCCTCAACTACAGCAAGTACTTTATATCCATCGTAAGGACCATTAAAATTTTTACTTTTATCTTCAATGACCTTTCCCACCGGGTTTTCCCAGCCAGCATACTCAGCAAAGGTTTTATTTATAATCACGCCTTTTTTGATATCTGAAAGTTTATCAGAAGTAAAGTTTTCCCCTTCAAATATCTTAATGCCCATAGTATTGATAAAATGTTCATCTGCAGCTTCTACTACTATGCCGTTATTAGGAAAGCCTTCAAGATTTGTGGCTGACATCATTGATGCTAATCCGCTTTCCACATACTTGCTAAAGTAGCTCGCAGAAACAGATGCATTTGAAACTGAGGTCATTAATCTAGCCTGTCTTGCAAATTCAGCAGCATTTTTCTTGAGTATATCACTGTTCTCATCTAATGAGATAGAAATAATCTGCTCAGGTTCATAACCAAGGTCTTTAGTGAGCATGTATTGGAATTGCTGCTGCATAGTTACCGTAAAAATCAGGAAGCCAATAGAAAGGCCAAACTGGATCACAATTAAGGTTTTTACGATTAAGGGAGTTTTTTGTGCTGAACGTCCTGTAGTTCCGATTCCGGATTTTTGTAATCTTGGAATAGCTAATGCAGGATAGCTTCCGGTGATTAACGTGATAAGAACTAAAAGTCCACCCAAAACTATCCAAAGCAGCGGGTCTTGAAGCAACCCAACACTTATAGGTTTTTGTATGGCTTGTTGAAAGTAAGGTACTAAGAGTTCTGAAAGTACAATACCAATTAAGAAAGCAATAAAGCAGGTAATAAATACCTCACCAAAGAATTGTTGACTGATATGCTTTTTTTCCGCTCCTGAGGTTACACGTATTCCAATTTCGTTTGCCCGATTAGCTGCCCGGCTAAGTGTGAGACTGATAAAATTTATACCAGCGATGGCAAGAATTACCAATGCAATTCCGCCAAGTATAAAAGTGTAGAGGCGATTTCCGGTTTTAAACAGGTACCCTCCTATACCATTATTAAAATAAACCTCAGTTAAAGGTTGAAGTTTCATCACCTGTTTCATGCGCCGGGCCATTGCTCCATAGTGAGTTTCCACGAACTGTGGGAACTTTGCTTCTAACGCCGTCTTTTCTGTTTTAGAATTAAGTAATACCCATGTTTGGAAGCTTCCTACAAACCATGATTCTCTCAATTGTTTGGCACTTTCTTCATTTTCTGTTAGAAACACCGACTCAACTGGCAGAACAATATCGAACGAAAGGCTGGAGTTTTTAGGTACTTCTTTGGCTATTCCCGAGACGGTATAATAATGTTCATTACCATTCATCCTAAGGGTTAAAACCTTACCTATTGATGAAGTATTACCAAAAACAGATTGGGCAAAACCTTCTGAAATAACTATGCTATTTGGAGTACTTAGAACATTTTTTTTACTACCCTCTGTTAATCGAAAAGAAAACAGATCAAAGAAATTTTCATCAGCAAAGAGAGCGGTTTGAGAAAAAAACTTTTCTTTCTCCTTATATTGTATTTCTCTTTGGGCTAACCGAACAACCGCTTTAATTTCAGGGAAAGATGCTTTTACCTCACCTCCAAGCAGAAAGGAGTTTACCGGGCTTTTTCGAATGGTACCAGAAAATGAGTCATGCCTTTCATTATATATTCTGAAAATGTTGTCCTTATTCTTATGGAAGTTGTTGTAAGAAAGTTCCAACCGGACAAAAAGAACAAGTAGAATGCAGCAGGCAATACCTGCTGCTAAACCACTAATGCTTATAGCAGAATCAATTTTATTCTTAAAAAGATTACGAAGGGCAATTTTAAAATAATTTTTTAGCATAATGCTCTATTCGCTTTTAAGGCTTTCAACGGGGTTGGCTAATGCGGCCTTTACACATTTATAACCAACGGTTAGTATTACTATAATGAGCGTGCCTGCCAGGGCAGTTCCAAAAATTCCAAACCCAAGATTTATCTTGTATGCAAATTCAGCCAGCCATTGCTGCATTAAGTAGTAAGAAACAGGTGCTGCAATTGCGAAAGAGATGAGAGTTAGTACCGAAAATTCGTTCGCAAATATTTTCAGGATGTCCAAAACATCGGCACCAAGTACTTTTCGCACGCCAATTTCTTTAGTGCGTGTTGCTGCCATGTAAGAGATTAGCCCAAATAAACCCAGGCAGCCAATTAGTATGGCAACCACGGTAAAAATGTTCATGATCCGAGCTGTTTGCTGTTCGTCTTCATACATTTCAGCAATGCTGTCGTCCAGGAAGGAGTATTCGAATACAAAATCAGGGAATATCTGGTTGTAGGCTTTTTCTATGCTTGCTATAGCTTCCTGTATTCTTGAGGAGTTGATTTTGATCCCAACCAGGTGATACCTTCTGTTTACGCTGATAACAACCGGGCTAAGTCCCTTGTGTAGAGATTGGGTGTTAAAATCTTTTACAACACCTACAACCGGAGCTTCTCTTCTCCAAATAGATAATGGCTTACCCAGTATTTGATCATAGTTTTCATGGTAACCTAATTGCGAAGCCAGTGATTCGTTTATCAGATACATATTAACGGTATCAGATGGAGCCAGGCTTGTACCTGCAAGAATAGTAAGCCCATATGTATCTACAAATTCTTCATCTACATATTTTATTTGGGCATTATTTTCTGTTCTAACGGTATCGTTAATAAATGTATAGTTGCCTCCCCATATATTGCTGTTCATAGCTCCGGTATTTGAGAAACTCATATTAAGCACAGAACTTTCTCTGCTAAGAAGGTTTCTTAATGAATTCACGGATTGCTCGCTGTAATCAGGGATGGGTATTTCAACCAAAGCGTTTTTCTCAAAGCCTAATTCTTTGTTTAAAAAGAAATCGATTTGGGTGGCAATTACTATGGTTCCGATAATCAGTATCTGTGTAATGGTGAACTGCACAACCGTAAGGCTTCGCCGTAATGTAATGCCTTTCCCATAGCTGGAGTTGATTTTATTTCGGATAGCATCAATAGGGCTAAAACCTGATAAATGCTGAGCCGGATACCAGCCTGCAGCCAGGGTTACTATCACAAACAAGCTTCCCAGAAAAAGTAGCATTGCCCCGTTCGAAAGAAGATTTAGTTCCGGATTAAACCCTAAAACAGGTTCAGTATATCTCAGCAAAAGTTCTGTGAACCCAACGCTAAGAACTAATGCCAAAAATGTGGTTAAAGCGGTTTCTGCTAAAAAATGGAACGTTAATTCTGCTTTGGTACCGCCCAGTGTTTTTCTCAACCCAACTTCTTTCGAACGTTTTACTGCAATTGCTGTATTTAAATTGATGAAATTAATACAAGCAGTAATCAAAAGCAGAAACCCTATAATCCCGAGGGTAATTAAAATTCTTTTTTCCACAACACGTCCGCTGTAGGTAGAAAAACGGCTGTCGAAATGGAAGTCAGCAAGCGGTTGAAGGAAAAACTTGACTTCAGTTACTCTGTCCTCATCTGTATATTTTGCAATAAGAGGTTTAAGCTGTGCATTTATATCTTCAGGATGAACACCCCGTTCAAGTTTTAAATAAGTTTGTAATGAACTTGAATTGCTGTTCCAGCTGTCCATGGCTCTGGAGTTACCATTTCGATTTCTGGAATGAGAAGATGCTAAAAAAGTGAAGGGGAAATCGGTAGTTTCAGGAAAGTCTTTTACCAGTCCTGTGATCTGCAGGTCGTACATACTGCCGGTATTTAAGACTAATTGTTTGCCAATTACATCAAGGCTGCCGAACATTTTTTGAGCGAAACTCTCGGTAATTACAACTGAGTTTGGAGCTACAAGGGCATTATCAGGATTGCCTGAGATCCATTGGTAGTTAAAGATGTTGAAGTAGTCTTGTTCAACGAAGGCGGCATTTTCTTCTTTAAACTTTTTTTCGAGTCTTCCTTTCGAATAAAACGTTACTACCGGATCATTGGCATTATTATTGTCGATAATTGAAACATGCTCTATGCCCGTTACTTCGTTTTCTATAGTGCTGGCAAGGGGGTAGGGGCCGCCGCGATCGTAACCAATTTTACCTGAAGTATTGGTTTCGCGAACTACCCGGTAAATACGATCGCTATTTTCGTGCCATTTGTCGAAGCTTAGATCATACTGAATAATCAGAAAAATTATAATCGAGCATACCATGCCCAAAGTAAGCCCGCCAACATTGATTGATGTGTGGCTTTTATTTTTTAATAAGTTTCTGAATGCAATCTTGATGTAATTTTTTAGCATGATGATTCCTCAATTATTCATTTTTAAGACTTTCAACGGGGTTGGCCAGGGCAGCCTTTACTGTTTGATATCCGATAGTCAGAAATGCTATCAGCACTGTAAGGATCCCAGCCCCAACAAATATGGAAATGCCCGGTGCATTGCTGTAAGCAAAGCTTTTTAACCATTCATTAATCAGGAAGTAGGCCAGAGGGGCTCCCACCAAAAAGCCTACAAAAACCAATTTTATAAAATGGAAAGACAGAACTTGTACCAGGCCTGTGATAGAAGCACCTAACACCTTTCTAATGCCAATTTCTTTTTTACGGTTTATAACTGTGAACGAAACCAGCCCGAGCAGCCCTAAACAGGCGATAAAAAGAGTCAGGTATGTGAAGTACCTGAGCATCTCGGCAATTACAACTTCGGTTGTGTACTCATCGGCAATATCCTCTTCCAGGAAGTAATGCCAGGCCGGGATGCCATTATTGAACGCCTTAATCACCTCGTCGATTTGTTCTGTTAAGGGTGCTATTTCTGCGTTTCGCAGCTTTATGGATATATCAAAGAATCTGCCCGGGTCAGAGAAAAGTACCAAAGGTTGAATGGTTGTATGCAGGGTTTCGAAATGGAAGTCTTTTACTACCCCAACAACTTCATATTTTCTTGGTGCTTCATCATTAAACCGTTGGGTAATTGTTTTTCCAATCGGCTGTTCCCAGCCAAACTTTCTGGCAGCAGCTTCATTTATAATGATGGAACTAACAGTATCTGAAGCCAGGTTAATGGAAAAGTCGCGGCCTTGTATAAGTTCAATTTCAAACTGGGTAAGAAAATAAGGGTCAACCGAGTAATTGTTTATACGCAAGCCATCTTCCTGCAAATTGCCTTCGGGATAAAACTGTGTACGCCTTCCGGCTTCTTCTCCCGGAATATTAGAGCTGTAAGACACTTCGGCTACGCCGGGGATTTTGAAAAGCTCGCCTCTGATGGTTTCCATTTCCTGTATCGATCTGCTTCCCGGAATGGTTGATACATACATATCACTTTGTTGAAACCCCAGGTCTTTTTCTTTGATGTATGTGAGTTGGTTTTCAACAGAAGCAGAGCTTATAATTAGAAAAATTGCTACTGAAAATTGTGTAACTACCAGGGAGTTTTTCATCCATGATTTCCCATTCTCGGTTACCTGATCGCCTTTTAATACTTTAACCGGGCGGAAGGCCGACATAAAGAATGCCGGATACGCTCCTGCTAAGGTTCCAACTAACACAACAATTGCTGCTATAGAAAAAAGGTAAAATGGATTAGAAAGATAATTTGCGGTTACACTCCAGTCGGCAATATCGTTGAACCAGGGCAGGGCAAGTTCAACCAATACAATGGCAATAATAACAGCGAGAGTGGAAAGCAGCAAAGCTTCGGCAACAAACTGAAAAACCAGCTGTTTTTTGTAAGCCCCAAGTACTTTTCGAACCCCAATTTCGCGGGCACGTTTCATGCCTTGGGCGGTAGCCAGGTTAATGAAATTGATACATGCTATAAATAAAATGAGCAGCCCGATTGCCGCAAAAATGTAGATGTAAGAGATTTCTAAAGAATCCCATCGCTGGCCATAAAGATCAGAATGAAGGAAAAGGTCTTCAAGATCCACAAGATAAGGCCGGTATCTTTTCACATAGTCTTCGCCCACGTTTTTGGCTACAAAATCAGAGAAACCTGCTTCAATACTCTCTGGGTTTGCTCCTTCCCGAAGCAGAATATATGTGAACAGATTATGGGACCTCCAGTTGTTTATTTCCGGATAGTCGTTTTCATCCAAAGAGCTGAAAGAGGCTAATGCGTTATAATAGAAGCTATTTTGGGGATGCCGTTTTGCCAGCACGCCGGTTATTTCAAAAGGTTCATCATCAACAAGTAAAAACTTGCCTATCGGGTTTTCATCTGCAAAGTATCGAATGGACATATCTTCCGTTAGCACAATACTGTTTGGCCTGCTTAAAGCTCCTTCAGCAGTGCCATATTTAAAAGGGTAAGTGAATACTTCAAAAATACCTTCATCAACATAAGTGATGCCTTGGCGCAGAATTTTTTTTCCATATCGCACATTTCCGCCGTTGTCGAGAAGCCGAACCGATTTTTCTATTTCAGGAAATTCCTGCTTTAGCTGATTTCCCCACGGTGCGGGAGAAATCCCTACATCTAAAACACTGCCATTTTGTTGAGTTATTGCATCTGCCAGTAGGTATATGCGATCGCTGTTTTCGTGATGCTTGTCCATAGTTACGGCATACTGGATAAGCAAAACAAGGAACAGGCAAATGCCCATTCCGATAGCAAGCCCGGCGGTATTAATGAATGTATATCCTTTTTGCTTGGATAAATTTCTGAAAGCGATTTTGAAGTAGTTTTTTAGCATAGCGGTAGAGTTTAAAATTGGTGTTGACAGAGGCAGTTACACATGAAAACCTTCCTGCATATTTTCAGTAACCACGTGTCCATCAAATAGGTGAATTACTCTCATAGCATAATCAGCATCATGAGGAGAGTGGGTTACCATTACAATAGTTGTGCCTTGCTCATTTAATTCGGCCAGTACTTTCATTACCTCATTTCCGTGATCGGAATCAAGATTACCGGTTGGCTCATCGGCAAGTATCAGTTTTGCGTTAGCAACAACAGCTCTGGCAATAGCTACCCGCTGCTGCTGTCCGCCGGATAACTGCTGTGGGAAATGATTGCGACGATGCATCATACTCATTCTTTCAAGAGCTGCTTCGGCTTTTTCTTTCCGTTCGTCGGCAGAAATTCCTAAATACAGAAGAGGAAGCTCTACGTTTTCAAAAACAGTAAGCTCATCAATCAGGTTAAAACTTTGGAAGATGAACCCGATGTTTCCTTTTCGTAATTGAGCGCGTTCTCTTTCAGAATGTTGAGAAACCTCGTGCCCCAAAAAATGGTATTCACCTGATGTTGGGTTATCAAGTAGCCCCATAATGTTGAGCAGGGTAGATTTACCACAGCCGGATGGGCCCATAATGGCTACAAATTCTCCTTCTTTGATCTCGATATTGACATTGTTGAGTGCCGTAGTTTCAACTTCTTCTGTTGAATAGATTTTTTTAAGGTTTTTTGCTTGTATCATGGTTTTGTTGGTTTGATTTGTATAGAATGTTGGTATTTAGTACTCAGTTACAGTCAAAACTGAGTACTAAATACTACTTTAGCTCCAATACCTCATTATCTCCAAAAGTATCATAGCCGGATGTGATTACTCTGTCTCCAGCCTCTAAGCCGGAAAGCACTTCGTAATATTCAGGGTTTTGACGTCCTAATCGCAGATCCTGGCGTACTGCTTTACTGCCATCTTCATTCAGTTTAAAAACCCAGTTTCCTCCGGTTGTCTGGTAAAAACCGCCCTTTGCAAGCAATAACGCATCAGAAGCATCGCTGAGTTCTAAACGAATTCGTGCGGTTTGTCCGCGTCGTAATCCTGAAGGGGTGGCTCCTGTAAACTCCATATCAACCTGGAACTGCCCGTTATTGATAACAGGATACACCTTGGTAATAATCAGATTATGAGTGTTCCCTGCAAAATTGAATGAACCTTCCAGTCCGGTGGTTATTCGGGATAAATGAAATTCATCAATGCTTACACGAATTTTGTAGCTATCCAGTATATCAACCTGGCCAATTCTTTCGCCTCTGTTTATAGACTGGCCTTGCTGCAGTTCTACCGTGGTTAGCTGTCCGTTAATTGGGGCAGTTACAATAAGGTTATCTAAGATAGATTGTACCCCATCCAGGCTTCTGAACATTCTTTTTTCAGATTCATCCAGCTGCCGGAGTTGATTGATAGTTTGTACAGAGTCTTTTCGGTAAGATTCAGAGCTTATCTGATATCTTGTTTTTTGATACTCAAAATTTTCTTTTGCCTGATGGTACTCCTGCTTTGATGTAAGCTCTTTTTCATACAGCGATTTTTGTCGTTCAAATTCGGGAGCAGCAAGATTTAACTGATTCCCGATGCTGATTAATTGCTCTTTAAGACGCAGGTTGTTTTGTTCCAGATTAAGCCGTGAGTTTCTAACATTATTTATCTGGTCATATAAACTGGCTTCTTGCTGAAGCACGCTAAGCTGTAGGGAGGAGTTAGTAAGAACTGCGATAGTATCGCCGGGCTGTACATTAGTGCCAGACTCAAGGTTTACAGATTTAATAACTCCCCCTTCCAGCGCATCAAGGTAAATAGTTCGGATAGGCTGCACGGTTCCGGAAACCTGAATAAATTCCTGAAAAGAATCTTTTGAAACGGTAGAAATGGTAAGTTTGTCTCGTTCTACATTTAAGGTGGATTTGAAATCAACGAAAGCAAAATTATAGATGATAAAACCCGTAATGAACACACCTGTTACGATGTAGCCAATTCGTTTAGGTGTCCATGTTTTCTTTTCAATCTTCTTGTCCATTCAAAAAATATTTTATTCGTCATTATATAAGTCAACTACTATGCCAAAGCTTATGAGTCTCTCTAAATACACTGTTTTTAGCAAAAAAGTAGGATTTTAGTGTTCGTTTTGATACACTTGGTGTACGATATCGAACAGTCATAGAATTATGAAATATCCCTTAATTCAGTTTAAAACCAGCCTCCGCCGGGTACGAGTATTTTAGGTACAGTGTTTGATATAGACGAGAGCAACTAACAATTAGAAATGAGCCCAAAGAAAGGAAAAATACTTGTTGTTGATGACGATGGGGATGTGTTGCAGGCTGCCCGTTTATTTCTAAAACAGCATGTGCAGTCCATCGAAACAGAAAAAGATCCAAAATCCATACCTACGTTGCTAAAGAACAACCGGTACGATCTGATTCTTCTTGATATGAATTTTACAGAAGATGTAAGCAGCGGCAAAGAAGGGTTCTTCTGGCTCAGGAAGATCCTGGAAATGGATCCATCAATTGCGGTGATATTGATTACTGCATACGGCGATATTGACAAAGCAGTAAAAGCGGTGAAAGAAGGAGCTACCGATTTTGTTTTAAAGCCATGGAAAAATGAAAAGTTGCTGGCAACGGTAATGGCGGCCATGCAGCTTACTGATTCGAAGAGAGAAGTAGCCGAATTAAAAGAGACTCAAAAGCAATTGAGTAGCGATATCGATTATCACTACAAAGAAATTATAGGTAGAAGTCCGGCTATGCTGGATGTATTCAATACCATTGAGAAAGTGGCGGCAACTGATGCCAACGTGTTGATTCTGGGAGAAAATGGAACGGGTAAGGAAATGATAGCTCGTGCTTTGCATAGACGTTCGCAGCGAAAAGAACGTGTATTTATCAGCGTAGATATGGGCGCAATTTCTGAAACACTGTTTGAAAGTGAATTATTTGGATATACTAAAGGGGCATTTACCGATGCCAAAGAAGATAAAGCCGGCAGGTTTGAAGTTGCCAATGGAGGAACGCTTTTTCTTGATGAAATTGGAAATTTACCTATGCCGCTGCAAGCCAAATTACTTACTGTTTTGCAGAACAGGCAGGTAACCCGGGTTGGAGCTGTTACTCCAAAATCAATTGATATTCGTTTAGTGTGTGCCACTAATACTTCTTTAAAAGACATGGTTGCGGAATCAACTTTTCGCCAGGATTTGCTTTTTCGAATAAATACGATTGAAATTCATTTGCCGCCATTACGCAATAGGATTGAAGATATAAATGATATAGCTGCCCATTTCGTAACGCTGTATTCAAAGAAGTACAAGAAGCAGATATCAGCTATTGATAAAGAAGCACTGGCCAAGCTCGAAAAATATCATTGGCCAGGAAATGTAAGGGAATTGCAACATGCTGTTGAAAGAGCCATAATAATGGCCGAAAAGGAAACTCTTACCGCTTCTGACTTTATGCTTGCCCAAAGCAAAGAACATACAGAACAGGTTTCTTTCAACGATTACAATCTTGAAGAAGTAGAAAAAATGATATTAAGAAAAGCCCTGTTAAAACATGAAGGCAATATTTCGAAAGCGGCAGACGAACTTGGTTTAACCCGGGCTTCTTTATATCGAAGAATGGATAAATACGGACTCTAAAGCCAGGGTATGCTAAAGAATCTGAGAATAGGAGTAATAATACGTGTGCTGTTACTTGGGCTAAGCATGGCATTAGAAGTTTATCTGATTATGGCAACCAATTACTATGTAAGTATGGTTTTGATTGGGATCCTGATTTTAGGGCAGATTGTAAACCTGATTATATATGTAGAAACCACCAACAAGAATTTAACCCGTTTTTTTGAGGCCATAAGTTATAATGACTTTTCTCAGAGTTTTACAAAATCAGGCCAGGGGAAATCGTTACAATCGTTGAATGCAGCTTTCAATGACATTATTCAAAAGTTTAATTTAGAAAGATCGAAAAGCGAAGAAAGTTATTTATACCTGCAAACGGTAGTGCAGCATATTGGCATCGGGCTGTTCTCTTTCAACAGCTCCGGAGAAATTGAACTGCTAAATACCGCAGCTAAAAAATTATTGGGAACCGCTGTATTCAGGAATATTTCTCAGCTAAAGCAGATAAGCGAACCACTATACAAAGCGGTGAAAGATTTAAAAAGTGGATCCCGGACTTTAGTGAGGCTTGCAGTTAATAACCGGGATTTGCAAGTGGCTATTTTTGCTACTGAATTTCGGGCAAAAGGTGATTTGTATAAAATTGTTTCATTAAATAACATTTCTTCAGAATTGGAAGAAAAGGAAATGGAAGCCTGGCAGAATCTTACTCAGGTTCTCGCACACGAAATTATGAATTCCATTACTCCCATAGCCTCGCTCTCTGATACAGTAAACTCTGTATTAACACACAACCTGCTTTCAGAAAATAATAACGGCGGTATTTCTGATGAAACGCTGGATGATGTTCGCCAGGCTTTAGATACCATTAACAAGCGTAGCCTGGGTTTAATGAGGTTTGTAGATTCTTATCGCAATATCACCCAAATTCCTAATCCGGTATTTGAGATCACCGAACTAAAAGAGATTGTTGAACGGGTATTAAACTTAATGAAAGGCGAAGCTTTATCAAGGTCTGTAGAAGTAGAGCTTCGGTTCGAAGCAGACTCAGTAGAGGTAAAAGCAGACGTCCAATTAATAGAACAATCTTTGATTAATGTAGTTAAAAACGCATTTAAGGTACTGGGCGGAATACCCGAACCTAAAGTGGCTGTTCGCTGCGGGATTGACGAATTTGGGCATGGCTTTGTAGATGTAGAAGACAACGGGCCGGGTGTCCAGCAGGCAGCCTTGGAAAAGATATTTGTACCGTTCTATACCACCAGCAAGAACACAGGAGAAGAAGGAACCGGGATCGGGCTAAGTCTGTCAAGGCAGATTATGAGGCTGCATAATGGCACTTTGTTTCTTCTGGAGTCGAAACCCGGGAAAACAGTTTTTCGATTACGGTTTTAAAAAAACAGCTTTAGCTTAAAACTGGTTTGTCTTTCCAGGTCGTAAATACTCGCAAAACCTAAAACAGCTTGGCCTGTATGTGTACTAATGCCTTGTTTAATGGCAGAGTACCAGGGGTTTTGGGTATCTAAAAGATTGTACACCGAGAATAACAGCTCAATTTTCTTACGGGCTCTTTGAGCATACTCATATTTTATAGAAGCATCTACCCGGGAGTAATTATCTAATCTTGAATCAAGATTCTGACGGCGGGAAACTAAGATATTTGGAGTGCCCGTAGCGAACGTCCACGAGCTGTACAAACTCCATCCTTTGGGTAGGTTTAAATCCGAAATCAACGAGAATTGATGCCTTTTGTCATAATCGGTATAAAAAGGCTCGCCATTGTTAAGAACCCTGTTTTCCATTTGTATAGACGAAAGAGTATAAGTAGAAGCCAGGTTCCATCGGTGTATTCTTTTTTTGGCCAGAAATTCCACACCCTTCGATTCTCCCTTGTTGTTGAATAGAAAAGGAAATTCGCCACCTTCAAAAGATTGAGAAATTGCAGTACCTGAAAGGCTGTGAATACGCAGATTTTTGTACTGCTTAAAATAGCCTTCTACCTGTAAATAAAATGCAGAACCAGGCCTGATCCGGATATTAGCGGTATAATAATCAACAGAGGAAGGGGGTTGGTCTTCATTTGCCATAATCCAGAAATCAGTACTATTGATGCCTGTAAAATCCAGCCGGTGTAGAAATTGATGATTTTTACTATACCCCAAACCCATAGAAAAGGCCGATTCGGGAAAGAATTGCGCCTTTATACGCGGAGACCATTTTGTATATGTTCCGTTGCTGAAATAGTACATCCGTCCGCCAAGTGTAAGATGCGCTTGTTTAGATTTGTTGAAATCGAGCTGTGAAAACACATCTATCAGCTGGCTTGTTCTTCTGCTTCGGAATGACCGGTCATCAAAACTAAGCTCCTGGTAAGTTACTTCAAAGTCGCTGTACGCAATACCGAAATCGAGATCAGAATTTAAAAACGACTTTTTGAAATATTGGTTAAAATGAATCTCCTGCAGGTCGTTTTTAAGCGAAAGCGGTAGTACTTCTACTTGTGGCCTGCGGCGGTTGTTATCTGTTTCTACCCTTTGAAAGACATTATCTTCTTTAAAATAGCTGGAAAAATAATCGCTGAAACCAATCAGGGTTTCTGAAATTAAATGGTTGCCAAACGAGGCGTTATAAGAAAGGTTGAACATCTTATTTGACCATTCATTCGAGGTGTTGAATTCTAAAGGCTGCCGGACAGGGCCTCTCTCATAAGTTTGAGAAGCATTATCTTTGCCGAGGTAAGAACTTAGTACGATTTGTGCTCCGTTCTGTAATTCCATGTACAGCTTACCATGTATGTCATAAAACACTGCGTTGGAGGAAAGTCTTCGAATACGCCTGTTTTCTCTTTTTACAATAGAATCGGACTGAAAATCGAAAGCCCGGTCTATATCTAACCCATAATCAATAATTGTTTGATTGTTAAACCAATTTACGTTGTCGATGTATGAATGCCTTCCGGAAAACAGGAAACTGGCCTTGCCGGGAATTAAAGGCCCTTCGATAGAGGAGCTAACCGATGTGTTACTAAGACCAGCTGTGGCAGAGAATTTTTGAAGATTCCCTGTTTTAGTGAGAAACGAAAGTGTGCCGCCAAGGGGCGCGCGGTATTGCGCAGGGGTAATATCATAGAAAAAACCACTGGTACGAAGAACATCGCCGTTTAAACCATCTAACAACCCGAATAAATGGCTTTGGTTGTAAAGCGTTAATCCATCCAATAAAATCCTGAATCCATCCGAGGAACTTCCGCGAACATTCAGCCCGTCATTAATTATAGGCCCGGAAAGTACCGATGGTAGCGTTTGCAGTGCCTGTATTACGTTGTTGTCACCCATCGGGCTAAATGCGCCTGCTTTCAAAAGCTTGCTGTACACAGTATCTGCCGGGGAGAAGAGAGAAGTACCGTTTACTATGATTTCATTCCCGCCGTAAGGCGCGGGTTCCAGGCGTACCGCAATATCTTTCCAGTTTTGTGATTCCAGCAGGCTTAGCGTAACTCGTTCAGGCTCATATCCAACAAATGAAAATAATAATGTGATGTGTTCCTCAGCAGCCGAAACAGATGCGTTAAATACTCCATTATCAGAAGAGGCAGTTCCGGTGATTTGCCCGTTCTCAAACCAGGAAATGGTGGAATATGGAAGCCTGTCTCCGGAGGCCGCATCAATAACATACCCTGATATGTGTGCGGTAGTTGTTTGATTTACGGCCTGGGTTTTAAATAATAATGCCTGGTTTCTTTCTTCGTCAATTTGAAGCCCGATGTTAAACTTTCGAAGTTCGTTTTCGAGTTCGCCATAGACAGCAGGTATTTGGGTAGACACCTGTACTTTTACGTCAGAGATTAAAGCCTCACGATAAAGAAACCTCATATCCGAAGAATTCTCAATTTGTTTGATAACATTAAGCAGAGGCCTCTTTTCCGGAACCTGCTTTTGAGCGGATATATCCGAAGCTAAGCTCCAAAAAATTGCAGTAGCGGCTATATGCATTAAGGTTTTCATGCAACCTTAATTTAGTGGAATAAATGAAAAGCTTTGTGCATTTACTTCCCGGAAAGCTCCACCTAATATTACTCCAAGATCGGATAATGTTGATGATATTTCCTGTAAAGAAATACTTCCTGAAATTAGCTCATCCGGAGTTTCGGCTTGTGAAATGTCGATCGTAATGTTGAAATGATGCTCCAGTTCTGAAATTACATCTCTTAAAGGGGTTCTGTTTAATGTAATTGTATTTTGCAGCCAATCTGTATAATTGGAGATTTCTGCTGTTTCCGGTGCGCTAATTCCTCTTTCAGAAATTTCTGCTTTTTCTCCCGGTTTTAAAATTACAGGGGAAACGTTGTTGCTTTCAAGCCGGACACTTCCTTCTTCTAAAAATACACTGGTTTTGTTTCCCCATGTACTTACGTTAAACCGGGTACCTAAAACGGTAATAGTTCCAATGCCTGCTTGTACAGAAAATGGACGTTCAGCATCTTTTGCTACTGTAAAAAAGGCTTCTCCGTTAATTTTGTAAGCTCTTTGGTTGTTGCCGGTATTTACTTCATATAACTCAGAGTTTGGGCGAAGTGAGATCTGTGACCCATCAGAAAGCTGTACCATTTTAATGCCGGATCCACTGCTTGCAATTAAGTTTGGTTGTGATGGGTTAACGAGCCAGAAGATTCCAAGAAAAGCGGCAATTAACACGGTAGCGGCAGCAGCCCAAATCCACGTATTCGAGCTTTTTTTAGTAAGTGGAGTAACGGCAGCATGTTGCCTGAGTGTGGTTTCTTTATAAACATTGTTCCAGATGTCGTCAGATTCACTGCTGAGCTTTGTAATCTCATGAAGCTCTTTGGTTCTGTAATCAAGTAAAAACTGAATTAAGGAATCTTGAAATTCAGAGGTACCTTTTCCTGACTCTAAAACTCTACCCAGTTCTTTTGCAAGAATAAGGTCTTGGTCATTTTCAGGTAAAAGATTTGCAGATTCCATGATAGTTTAAATTTAAACATGAAAGGCAGACTGTTCATCAGCCTGCCTTTCGGGGTTGAGTGGATATTTATTCTTCAGCTCCACCATCTTTTAATGAGAAGCGAACAACTTTTGCAACTTTCTTAAATCGAAGTAGCGCAGTGCCATCGCCTTCAAATTCGATGGTTCCTTCTACAACTTTTTCGTCGTTTCTGTCACCAAGGGTTTTGGTAAGAGTCATGCTGTAATTTAACGTTCCAAGTACGCCTTGTTCCAGGTTGCCATTGGCTGCTACAGAGTCTTTATCGATAGTTACGTTGATGAATTCGATGTCAACAACATAGTTTCTTGAAGCTTCAAGGCTGTCTTTTGTAATACCTGATGCGTTTCCTTCAGCATGGTGGGTACCATCTATACTTACAACACTGCTTGTGCTGTGTAAGCCTGCAATTGCGAATGTATCAACCCGCGCAAATTCAGAATTTCTTTTTCTGGAATTCACAAATCCGCTTTTGTTGGATGTAAAGTCAACACTTTCGATAGAGTCCCGGTTAGCACGGGGACGAGTGATAAAACTGCCTTCTGGTGATTTAAAGATATAAGTATTTAACAGAGAAACACCTTTACTGAATTCGCCATTATTCACATTACGGTTGTATTGTAGGGTATGAGTTCCGGTTTCAGGGTCGTAGCTGTACGAATAGTTTGATTCTCTGCCACGGCCGGTTCTATCATCATCTGGCATGGCTTTGTTACGGTTGTCGCCATAAGAAATGCCACTTTCATCTGCAGTGGATACTGCATCATAAATACTATTCATTACTCCGGAATTATCTGACGATACAGTTTCGCCGATAATTTGGGTTGCCAGTTCGATATCTTCATCAGATAAAGATTCAACTTCGTTATTTACCGCAGAACAAGCTGCGAATGTAACCATCAGGCTTGCACCCAACAGCGTTAGTTTTGATTTGTAGTTTAGAGATTTCATAATTAATCCTCTTTTTGTTTGGTTAAAGACTGTTCGTCGTTTGTCTTTAGTACACACGAGGTTTTCCATCCCCCTAAAAAAAGGTTAAAAAATTTCTGAAATCAAAAATCATTGTCGACAACATTCTAACGGTACTTTTCTAAAGCTATTCTCATATCCTTTAACGCCAGCCCCATGTGGTTTTCTACTGTTTTGATGGAAACATCTAGAACTTTTGCAGTTTCTTTGTAGGTAAATTCCTGAATAAAGCACATCCTGAAAACTTCCTGCCTTTTCTCCGGCATAGCTGAAATAGCTTTTTCAATGGCTTTATTTAATTCTTTGACTTTTTCTTCTTTCTCATGGCTATCATCTGCTTCATCTTCAGTGCTTGCTTCTTGCAATCTAGCTTCTTCATCGAACTTGGAATGGTCGCGAAATAAGTTCAGCATTCGTGTATAGGCAATCCTGAACAGAAATGAGCGAAGGGATTTTTCCACATCTATTTCAGTACGTTTCTCCCAGATCATTACAAATGCCTGTTGTACTAAATCTTTAGCGGCTTCTTTTGCTGTGCCCCGTTTAATAAGAAAATTCAGAAGAAATACATTGTAGCGATCGAAAAACTCTTTAAAGGCTTCATGATCTCCATTTTTGATCTTAACTGCGAGTTCAGGATCATTTAGTTCTTTGGATTGATCGGAAGCAAGAAGAAATATGAGCTGTAAAAGTAAACTGTTCATAGCGGAATATAATTGCAACAAATACCAATGAACAATCGAAGATTTATTCTAAATTCAGAGAGATGAAGTATCTGGTTTTAATTTGCTCATTATTAGTTTCTATGAATACGTCTGCTCAGGAAGGCTCGGTAGAAGTATATCACACTGAGATTAAGGAAGGAGTAAGGATATTTGGCAAGAACAAAAATATTTACCCGGTTACGATCCAGCTTAGTGCAAAAACCGAGAATATGCGATCGCTAAAAAACCTGCCGTTAATAAAAGTAATTCCAGGAAACAGAGAAATTGCACTTACTGATCTGGTGCCTGTGGATGATTCCAAGTCCTGGAATATGCGTTACAGTTACGTTTTTTACATGGGAAGTATAAACGCAGAACACAATCCCAATTTTGCTTACCGGTTGCCTTTTAAGAAAGGGCAAACGTATAGATTGGATCAGGGTTTTGGTGGAAGTTTTTCCCATTCGGGAGACAGCAAGTATTCTCTGGATTTTAATATGGAAATTGGCACGGATATATACGCAGCCCGGGCAGGCCTGGTAGTAGAAACTGAAGATAGATACACCGAAGGTGGAGGGGACCGTAAGTTTCTGGAAAAAGCTAATCGAATTTTAATACTGCATAATGACGGGACTTGGGCACAGTACACGCACCTTAAAAAGAATGGTGTGTTTGTAAAGGTAGGGGACCGGGTAAGAGCAGGACAGCGAATAGGTGCTTCCGGAGCCACAGGATATGCAACCGGGCCGCATCTTCATTTTTCGGTAATGAAAACAAAGCCGGGCGGAGGGTTTATTACCATTCCTGTTAAGTTCAAAACCAGAAAAGGTATAGTAATGCTTAAAGAGGGGGAGAGTTATACAGGGTATTAGTGCAAAAACGTCAATATTGAATATTGATTCACTTCTTATTTTCCTCTTTAAACTCATCCAGCGATAATCCTTTCATAACCGCATCATAGCTGGAAATATCCTTAGGCAGGATAATATCGTTCTTATTCTGTCCCAACCCGGATAATGTACCCAGGTATTTTTCAGCAAGACGAAGTTTCATGGCTTCTGTACCCATAGGAGCTGACAGAGCATCCGCAATTTGTTCGATAGAAACAGCCGTTGCTTCTGCAATGGCTTCAATTTCTTTGGCCACACCTTCCGCTTCATTAATACGGCGCTGTTTTTCTGCTTCAGAAATATTAATCATCTCAGCTTTAAGGCCTTCACCGTCATTTTCTTTACTTCCAAGTACACCTTCTGATTTTGCAATAACTGCACGGCGATCCCTTTCAGCCGTCATCTGGCGCTCCATCGCTTTTTGTACCGTTCTTGGGGTAAGGATATTTTTTATCTCGTAACGATGAACTTTAATACCCCAAGGCAGTTCCATTTCGCTGAGCACTTTTACCACTTCTTTACTCATGAAGGCACGTTCCTCAAAAGTCTGATCCAAATCCATTAAACCTATAACCGAACGGGTGGTGGTTTGCGCAAGTTGAATGGCTGCATATCGGTAATTGGTAACCCCGTAGCTGGCATTTACCGGATCAGTTACGCTGAGGTAAATCACTCCATCTACTTCTACCTTTACATTGTCTTTGGTGAAACATTCCTGTGGTTCCACTTCGATAGTTTCTTCTCTTAAATCCTGCTTGTACACTACTTTATCAACGAAGGGAACCAGGGCATGAAAACCCGGCCCTAACGTTTTATGATAATTACCGAGACGTTCTACAATGTAAGAATACTGATTAGGTACTAATCGGAGCGACTTAATGATCTTAAAGATCAGGAACAGAACAAAAAGGCCAACAAGAATCTGGCTTACAATTTCGACAATTTCCATAGCTTATTCTCCTTTTAGTTCTTTGTGGTTCGAATCTTTTGTGTGATCGCTCACTTTGCTTACCCCTTCAAAAAAGGTTTTTAGATTGGCAGTTTCGGTAGGTAATACCGAAACATTGGTTTGTTTAAGAATTTTTCCGAATTGCTCGATGTACTGTTCTACCAGTTTGGTTTTAACGGCAAGCTCTCCACCCGGTTTTTGCATGGCTTCAGCAATTCGCTTTACACCGTTTGCAGTAGCCGTTGCAATTAACTCAATTTCTTTTGCTTTACCGGTAGCTTCGTTAATTCTTTTTTGTCGGGATCCCTCAGAAACAAGAACCTGGCTTTTTCGTTCACCTTCCGATTCATTAATTCGGGCCTGACGGAAACCTTCTGAATGGGTGATTTCTGCTCTTTTTTCCCGTTCGGCTTCCATCTGTTTTTCCATGGTATCTACAATCTCATTGGATGGGCGGATGTTCTTAATTTCATACCGAAGCACTTTAATCCCCCAGGGATCTGCTGCTTTATCAATTTCCCGGACAATATTTTCATTCATTTTTTCCCGTTCAGAAAAGGTATCATCAAGGGTAATTTTACCTACTTCACTACGCATAGTGGTTTGTGCAAGATTAATTGCCGCTGCTTGATAGTTAGAAATACCATAGCTGGCTTTGTAAGCATCCATTACTTTTATATATACTAGCCCATCTACCGCAACCTCAATATTATCTTTGGTTATACAGGTTTGGCTGGGAACGTCCAGCACTTGCTCACGCATCTCTCTTCGGTAAGCAGGCTGATCCGCAAAAGGAATCAGAAAATGAAATCCTGGTTTCAGGTTCTTCTTAAATTTACCAAGCCGTTCCTGAATTACTTCTTCCCGCATTTCCACGATGATAAATAACCGTGTAAGAATGAAGTAAAGAATAACAAGTGTGATGAGAATGCTTGTCCAAAACATAAGGTTCTTTAGTTTTTTTCTTTGAGTTTTTGCGATTGAGGTTCTTTTATTTGATCAACCGGTTCTACAATCCAAGTGGTATTATCCCGGTATTTGATGCGTACTTTTTTCCCGGAAGGAACTTCTCCCTCAATAGTTCGTGCTTGCCATGAAATTCCCTGAAAGCGAATTCTGCCCTCATTATTAAATTCATTGACAGGTTCAACCACTTCCACAATTTGATCCATGGCTTCATAGTCCTCATCGGCGAGCTTAAACGAAGTTTCACCTTTTAAATACTTACGGATTATGGGCATCGCAAGAATGCTTATGGCAGCAGAAGTAAATACCCATGCCATAGTTGCAGTAATTGGGTCTTCCAGAAATCCAAGAAAACGAGCAAGTGCTACAAGCAAACCGCTGGCACCTAAAATCAATGCCATTCCACTTGGAACAAGGAATTCCAGCAGCATCAGAAGTATCCCGCCAATTAAAAAAATCCAGGTGAGTAGCTCGCTATCCATGGCTCTGTGATGAATTTTACCGTCTTTAGTAGATAGTAAATTGATCAATAAAAATCTCAACAAGTTGGCATTATTTTTGTGTTTATTTGATTCGAATAAAATCACTAATGTCATTCAAAGGCTGCTGCCTGCCTTAGGTATTCCTATGGGAGAAAGGTCCTCGAATCTTCATGAGAAAATATTTGTAGATTCTTCGCTATTACTCAGAATGATCAGCTGGTATGCCCGATAAAGAAGAAAAAAAGAATTATTCCATTACCTCTCTAAAAGAGACGCTTGTAAAAATATTTGCGCTAAGTAAACCATACAGGAGGCGCTTTTACTTTGCGACCGTTGTGGTTTTGCTTGCATCAGGGATTTGGCTAACCGTTCCACTTGGTTTGAGAGAATTACTTGATGCAGTTTTTGATAAAGGAGATGAAAGCCTACTGAACCTTTTGGCTGTTGGATTGATTGGTTTGTTTATACTACAAGCTTTGTTCAGTTTTGCAGGGAACTATCATCTTGAGTGGGTGGGAGAGCGGGTTGTTACCGATTTGAGAAAGAAAGTATATGAGCATTTACATCGTCTGGGCTTTCGTTTTTTTGCTGAACGCAGGTTAGGAGAAATTACATCTAGGCTTACAAATGATGTAGGTTCCATCCGAACCGCACTTACCGACTCTCTTCCACAGTTACTCACTATTTCTTTTTCGCTGATAGGTTCAGTCTCGTTAATGGTCGCCTTGAACTGGAGGTTGAGCGCAGTGATATTTGTTACTGTTCCATTTGTGACCATTGCCACCCGATATTTTGGTCAGAAGATTCGAAAGCTTTCCCGGGGGATTCAAGACGATCTCGCAGATTCTACAGCAGTGGCAGAAGACGCGTTGGGAGCTGTTCGGCTGGTAAAAGCATTTGTACGGGAAACCTATGAGGTAACACGTTATTCCGATTCTATAGAAAAGCTATTTACAACGGTTCGAAAGAAAGTAGTACTCACTCAATTGTTTTGGTCGGGCGTTGGGATTATGTTTATGGGTACGCTCGTGGTAATTTTCTGGTATGGAGGGAAGGAGGTACTCGCCGAACGACTAAGTGCCGGCGACTTGGTTGCATTTATTATTTATGCCTTGAATATATCCCGCTCAATCAGCCAAACTTCCAGATTATATACAGCAGTGAATACAGCCGCTGGGGCTTCGGAACGAATTTTTGAATTGTTGGAAGAAATCCCTGAAATAGAAGATAAGCCTGATGCCAAAGAACTTTTGGAAGTTAAAGGAGAGGTTGAGTTTAGAGGAGTCGGTTTTCAATATGAAGAAGATCGCCCGGTTTTAAGAGATATAAACTTTAATGCCAGAGCAGGAGAGACGATTGCATTAGTTGGGCCAAGCGGAGCAGGAAAAACGACTCTATTAAATCTGATCCCAAGATTTTATGATGTACAGAAAGGTGAGATTTTGTTGGATCAGGTTTCAATTTCAGATTTGAAAGTGAAACCATTCAGAGAACACATCTCCATTGTGCCTCAGGAAGTTCATCTGTTTAGTACAAGCATAAAAGATAATTTGAGATATGGTAAACTTGATGCTTCAGATGAAGAGCTTATCCAGGCTGCAACGGATGCTAATGCCCACGATTTTATAATGGAAAACCCGGGTGGTTATGACTCCTTGATTGGAGAGAAGGGAGTAAAACTAAGTGGGGGACAAAGGCAGCGAATAGCTATTGCTCGTGCTATTCTGAAAGATCCTGAGATTCTTCTATTGGATGAAGCTACGTCTTCGCTTGACTCTGAATCTGAAGCACAGGTGCAGGAAGCGTTAAACCGATTGATGAAAGGAAGAACTACTTTTGTAATTGCTCACCGTCTTTCCACTATACAAAACGCAAATCGTATTTTAGTGTTGGATAAGGGTGAAATTGTAGAAGAAGGAACACATCATGAACTGTTAACCAAAGGAGGTTTGTACAGCCATTTGTATGAATTACAGTTTCGGGATTTGGCCGGAGAGAGTTTGGGTTGACGAGGTTATTTTAGAAAAATCAAAAACAACTGATTCGACTAGGAAAAGAATTAAGGCGAACCCATCCCTGTCCCTTCCCTTAACTAAGGGAAGGGGACGTGTTAATCAAATACTTATAGTTTAAGAGTTTCCCTCCCTGATCTTAGGGAGGGAACATGGGTGGGTCACAGAAAGAAGTAAACTGGGTGGTTCAGAAAAAAACGGAATAAACTATTTCCATTTTAAGATGAATTAACTACTGTTCTGCATGGACTTGTCTAAAAAAGGTATCACAGAATTAGCAAGAGAGTTAAGAAAAAATCAAACTCCTTCAGAAAAACTGCTTTGGGAATCTATCAGAAAGAGAAAGCTTAACGGATTACGGTTTGTACGAGAGAAACCATTTGTGCATACCCAATATGAAACAAAAAGGTACTTCTATATCGCAGACTTTTATTGTGCCGAGCATAAGCTGGTTATTGAACTGGATGGAAAGATCCACGATTCTCAAAAGGATTACGACTTTCAAAGAACAGAAGTGTTAAAAAGTTTGGGGCTGAAAATTCTAAGAATTAAGAACTTGGAGACTTAGGATCTGTTCGTCGAAAAATTTTGAATGCAGTGAGGAAATAACCCATCCCTGTCTGCTCCCGAGCGGACTTGGAATAGGGTTCTGAATAACAAGAAAAGCTAGTCTTTGCGAGTAGTCTGAATCGCACCAAAGTTATCAACAGCACTCGAAGAAGCCTGTTTACCGTATGTTACTATGGAAGGGGAGGGTTGGGGTGGGATCAAAAAAAAGCCCTAATCATTATACACCCTTATCACATCCGAATAACTCATATCCGTTAAAAGTCCCCGCTTATCAAGTTCAGTTAAATAACTTACGGGGACTCCGCTTGTGTAAAGGCCTATAATACCTGAATAAGAATAAGTGTCAATAAACCCTGCTTTTTCCAGATCGGTTAAGTATTCAGTAGTAACTCCACTGCTATGCATTCCTATGATGCCGGAGTATGAGAACTTATCAAGCATATTTGCAGAACTGAGCTGATCCAAAAACTCAATACTTACTCCGCTACTTGAAAGGCCAATTAATCCGGAGTAAGAAAACTTATCCAGATATCCGCCCTGCTCCATCAACGAAAGGTACTCGGTAGAAACTCCTGCATTGTACATCCCGATCAATGCCGAATAAGAGAACTTATCCAGAAACTCGCCGGTTTGCATCTGGTCTAAATACTGGGTGGTAACCCCACCGTTGTAGAGCCCAATAATGGCAGAATAGGAGAAATCATTTAAATACCCGGCGGTACTCATTTGATCTAAATATGCAATGGGTACTCCCCCGTTGTATAAGCCAATAATTGCTGAGTAAGAAAAATCATCTAGGTACCCGGCTGCTTCTAAGCTTTCCAGATAAGAAATTGGAACACCGCTATTATAAAGTGCCTGGATTCCCGAAGACGAAATTTGATTGGTAAATCCTTTTTCGGTGGCTTCTTGCAAATAATCAAGATAAGAGTCTGGTACGCCTTGCTGGTTAGATAATCTTTCAGGTAACGGAACAGGAGGAGGTAGAGGAGCCTGAACAGCGGCTTGACCTTGGGTAACTACATTTGTTTGGCTGCCACTATCTGTAATAAGCCACGAAAAGGGGCCAAAAGTGAAAAGCCATACTAACGAAATAACCCCAAAAATTGATAACGCGGCTAAATTTCTTTTTGCAGAGGGTTTTGGTATGGATTGCTCTTCATCAAATCCATCTTCGATTTCTTCTGATGATTTTTCGTGCAAGTAGGAATCCAGATCAAAATCTTCATCTCTTCTCAAGTCATTTTTAAATCTCTGGCTGCTCATGTTATTGTCCTTCTAGTTGGTATGCACTAACTACTGATGATGAAGACATATCGTTTAACAAGCCCTTATCATCCAGTGTTTTAAGGAAGCTTACCGGAACATCATTCTGGTATAACCTGACAACCGATGTACTCCCGAAGTTATTCAAATACCCACCGGCAGCTAAATCTTCGACATACTCTTTAGGAACATTATTTTGATATAACCTGGTAATAGAAGTGCTGCCAAAGTTATTAAGTAACCCTGCGTTCTTAAAGCTTTCTATGTATTCAAACGGAACCTGATTCTCATAAAAACGGGTTATAGAAGTGCCTCCAAATTCATTCATCATTCCGGCTGTTTTAAACCGTTCGATATATTCGAATGGCACTTGATTTTGATACAAACGTGAGATAGAAGTGCTTCCAAAGTCGTTCAACAATCCTGCACTGTTTAATTGTTGGATATATTCTATCGGTATCTGGTTCTGATATAGTCTTGAAATTGACGTGCTTCCAAAATTATTCAGCATGCCAGCTTTTCCAAATTGGTCGATATATTCTACAGGAACATTGTTCTGGTATAAACGAGTTGATCCGCTTCCTCCAAAATCATCTAAATAACCATATTCTTTTAGTTGAGACAGGTAATCGGTATAGCTGATTCCTAAATCATTTGAATTTGCATTAAAGTTGTCATTAAAATTAAAGTCGAAGTTAAAACCTTCGATTGATGGAGGCGGGGGAGGAACCGGAAATGCAGTACCCTGGCCTGAACCTTGAAAGAATGCTGTTTGTCCGTCTTGTGTAGAAATAACCTGACTTTCCTGGCCGAAAAATGAGAATGGATCACTCACAAAAAACCATACTGCAGGTACTAAAACAACTAACAGTGCAATGAGGTTGCGTTTTGTGGTTGGTTGAGGCGCACCAAAATCTTCTTCATCAAAGTCGTGCTCAGTGCCAGCTTGTTCAGTTATATACGCATCCAGATCAAAATCGGGATCATCATTTCGGTTCAGGTCATTTTTAAATTTTTGAGTACCCATGTTACATCCTAATTATTTTCACTTTTATATAATTCAACTACAGAAACAAAATTCAGATCGTTATACAGGTCTTTTTGCTTAAGTTCGTCAAGAAATTCGGTTGTAACTCCTGCTTTATAGTATTCAGTTATTGCAATAAAATTTAAATCATTCAGGTAACCGCTCTGGCTCAGTTTCGAGAGATATTCCATCGAAACATTATTTTTGTAAAGTTCTGAAATCCCAATGAAATTTATATTCTCAAGAAACCCGCCTTCATCAAGCTGGTTTATATAACTAAATGGAACGTTGTTTTTGTAAAGTTCTGAAATGGCTATAAAGTTAAAATCGTCCAGATATCCGGCTGCGTCAACTTGTTCTAAGTATTCAATAGGAACTTTAGCGTTGTATAGCTGTGTAGCATCAAAAGTGGATAGTTTGTTGTCCCCAATTAAGCCTTTCTGTTTTAATTCAGCTAAATAATCGGTGGCACTGGGTAAGGTAACCAGCTCAGGCAATTTGGCTAATTCATCCTGAATAACTCTTTCCAATTCCTCTGCATCAACGTCAGGGATTTGTATATCAGGAATCTCAATATCCGGGATATCAATTACTATTCTATTTCCTGATTGTTCAACCGCAACCGGAGTGGCTTGCTCGGTACCAAAGACACTATCGAAGGCTTGTTTAGGGCTCCAGTCGTGGTACCATAAAAAGGCGGTTCCTAAAAGTGCTGCTCCTAAAATTGCATTCTTTAGAAAAGATCCCGCAGGCTCTTCTTCTATAGGTTTTTGAGATTGTGTTGGCCGCTGCGACTGTTCATCCAGGTAGGAGTCTAAGTCGAAATTTTCATCTTCTTGTCTTTTTTTAAATCTGCCCTGTTGTTCCATGTCCATGATGTTCCAAATTTTTCCGTAGGACGAGTTAACAACGTATATTGTTTCAGTATTTTTTACGTCAAACAGATTATGTAGATTGTTCCATTAACTAATAAACAACCAAATCATGATATGAAAAAGCCGCTACTATTGTTCACCATATTTTTACTTACTGTTGTATCTGAAGCTGCATTGGCCCAGCTTCCGGTATCGGTAGAATATCCCCGTGCAAGCCCGAAAGAAACCCGCAGCATTACCATAGGCTACACAACCATTAGTTTTGAATATAGCTCTGTAGGAATAAAAGGCAGAGAAATCTGGGGAGAGCTGGTTCCTTACGGCCGTGTATGGAGAACGGGTGCCAACGAGAATACTCTTTTTACAGTAACTGATGATGTGTTAGTAAATGGAGAAAAACTTAAAGCAGGAACATACGGTCTGCACACTATTCCGGGTGAGGAGGAATGGATACTTATATTTTCGAATTTCAGTGAAGCCTGGGGTAGTTATTTTTATGATGAAAGTGAGGACGCACTACGCATTACCGTGAGCTCCGAAGAAATGGACAGCAAATACGAGTGGATGAAGTTCTCGTTCAGTAATTACACTTCAACCTCGGTTGATATTTCATTGAAATGGGCACACCTGAAAGTACCTTTTAAGGTAGAAATACCTATGGAAACTACATTTGCCAATTTGGCTAAACAATTTCGAACACTTCCGGCATTTGGCTGGCAGGGATGGGTTCAGGGAGCTACGTATTTGCAGAACAACGATTATAAACTTGATGTAGCACTGGATTGGGCAAACCGGGGACTGCAAAGGGAACGAAATGTGCAAACTGCCGGGTTGCATGCAAAACTTTTGGTTTTGAATGGCAAAAAAGAAGAAGGATTAAAAGCCGCTTCCGAAATGACAAAAGAGTGGGCTGATGATTGGAGATCATATTATTCTGCTGCTGAGATCTACGAGGTGGCTGAAGATGTAAAACAAGCAAAAAAGGCATATAAAAAGGCAATTGATATAGCTGGTAACGATCGTACTAAAGCAGTTCTTCAAAGAAGGCTGGATGCTTTAGAAAATTGAGCAATTAACATTACCAGGGAAGGTTATTCAAATCTACATTTCCACCGGTAATTATAATCCCAACCCTGTGGCCTTTAAACCGCTCTTTGTTGTTGAACAATGCAGCAACGGGAACTGCACAGGATGGTTCGATGATTATATTCATTCGTTCCCATATAAACCGCATGGCAGAGATTATATCTTCCTCACTTACAGTAAGTATATCATCAACGTGTTTTTTTATTATCCCAAATGGAAGTTCTCCGAGCGAAGTTCGCAAACCATCGGCAATGGTTTTAGTACTGTAAACCGGTTCAAGTTTGCCGCTTTTAAAAGAACGAAAAGCGTCATCTGCTTCTTCGGGTTCGGCTCCTATTATCTGTATATCCGGGTTAATTGATTTTGCTGCCAAAGCAGTACCGCTCAAAAGTCCGCCGCCGCCAACAGGGGGCATAATAACATTCAGGTCAGGGTGTTCTTCCAGAAGTTCCAGTGCCGATGTTCCCTGCCCGGCTATAATGCGGGCATCATTATAAGGATGGACAGGCGTAGCTCCTGTTTGCATAATTACATCTGCCAGTGTAGATTCTCTGGCTTCCAGGCTGGCTTCGCAAAAAGTTACTTCAGCACCATAATTTTTAACAGCTGCTACTTTTACTTTCGGTGCATTTTCGGGCATTACAACATATGCTTTAATACCTCTGATTTTAGCCGCCAATGCCAAAGCCTGCGCATGATTGCCCGATGAATGCGTGCCAACACCTTTTTTTGCTTCTTGTTCAGGCAGTGTTAAAACTGCATTGCAAGCTCCGCGAAACTTAAATGCCCCCACTTTTTGCAGGTTTTCGCATTTAAAGAAAACAGAAGCTTCGGTGCGGTCATTAACTATTGAGCTGGTTAAAACCGGAGTACAATGTGCATAAGGTTTAATTACCTGATGTGCTGCTTTAATGTCAGCTATGGTGGGAGCGGAAAGAATATCGATCATTGGTATAAATAGTTTAGCTAAAGTAAGCAGATTGAAGATCTATTACCCGGTGTTTTAAAAGAAATGAAAGGTGTAAAAGTTAGAAAATCCGGTTCTGTTTCATGCGTATAAACTTCTAATTTTGGCTGGTTCAAAAATCAGGAGCTTACATTGCAAAAAATTATCATCGTATTGGCTGCGGTTACCAGTATTACAAACGGACTGCTGGCACAAGAAACATTAAAGCTAACCAGGATAGATTCTCCCATAATTCTGGATGGAAAAATTATTGAACCTGTTTGGGATATTATCCCGAAATATGAACCCATCCAATATGAACCTGTATTTCAGGGAGAAATGAGCGAAAAAACAGTATTCCAGGTTGGCTACGATGATAATTATATATATGTAGCCGGCCAACTGTACACCCAGGATCCCTCTACAATAACTACAAACTCTTTAACACGAGATAAATACAGTAGTGATGATGTTTTTGCCATAGTTATTGATGGTTTTAATGATAATCAGAATGCAACCTGGTTTTTTACAAACCCTGATGGCGTTCGTTTTGATTTTGCTGTTTCGAACGATGCAGATTTTAGTGGTGGCAGGAATGCAATTAATGATAGCTGGAATACATTTTGGGATGTAGAAACCACGCAAACCAATGAGGGTTGGTTTGCAGAAATGAGGATCCCTTTTTCAAGTATTGGAATTCAGGAAAACGATAATATTGCTGAGATGGGCATTATTGTATATCGATGGATTACAAAACTAAATGAACGGCATATTTATCCGGCGATACCACCAAACTGGAACCTGGGCAATGCAAAACCATCTCAGGCTCAGGATTTTATACTTCAAGGGGTTAGGTCAAAAAAACCATTGTACATAACTCCCTATGGTTTAACGGGACTAACAAGAACCAGCAGTCTTAAATCAGATTCTTCAGCATATATTTATGATAACGATATTCAAAGCGAGATTGGTTTTGATCTTAAATATAATGTAACAAGTAATCTTACCCTGGATGCAACGGTAAATACCGATTTTGCCCAGGTTGAAGCTGATGACCAGCAATTAAATCTATCTCGTTTTTCTCTTTTCTTTCCTGAAAAGAGACAGTTTTTTCAACAAAGGTCAGGATTGTTTGATTTTAGTTTTGGAAGAGATCGGGTTTTTTACAGCCGCAGAATTGGATTAGATGAAGATGGAAACCCCGTGCGTATTTTAGGAGGGGCCAGGCTAACAGGCAGGGTTGGGAAATTCGATGTGGGTTTCATTAATATGCAAACCTCTGACAGCGATATTTTGCCCTCAGAAAACTTTGGGGTGCTGCGTGTAAAAGCTCAGGCCTTTAATACCGCTTCTTTTTTGGGAGGAATTTTTACCAGTAGAATTGGAGCCGATGGCAGCTCGAATTTAACCTATGGGTTAGATGGAGATATAAATACTACGAAAAATCATTTCATCGAATTTCGTGCATCCCAATCTATTGATGATGACTTAGTATCGGCTCAGAGATACGATATTGACAAAACATCTGCTCTTAGATTTTCTGCAAGAAATGCCACCAACAATGGATTAAGCTACCAGTTTACGTTAAACCGGATAGGAACCGAATATAACCCTGAGGTTGGTTTTGTGAGGATTGGTGGCACTACTCAAAAATTTGGACGTTTAAGTTATGGCTGGTTGGCTAAAGAGCATTCTGTTTTTCAGAGAAATAATGTAAGGGTATTTTATTTCGGCAGGTTTTATAACGAACAGTATGAAATAGCGAATTTCAATACAGGATTACAAAGCAGAACTCTAAGTGCCCAATGGAATGGCAGATTTAAACTTCTTGGCCAGCTAAATATCGGGTTTCAGTTAGAAAAAGAGAACATACCAACAGGCGATGATTTTGATCTGCTTGGTAGAATCCATATTCCTTCAGGTAATTTTGAAACAGAAAGATTTTCGGTTAGATACAATTTCTCTGAAGCATGGAAAATAGGTGGAGGTATCAATGCCAGTACCGGAAGTATTTACGACGGCACTATTAAAGAGTTTGAAATGAATCCCCGATTTTTTATCTCCAGAAAAATAGAGGTTGGAGGCAGCTACAGGTTTACGAGGCTTGAATTTCCAGGCAGAACTAACAGGACGGTTACAAGTTTCGATTCACATCAAGGGCAATTCAGAGCACAGTATGCCTTTAATAAAAAAGCAACGGTTAGTTCTTTTGTTCAATACAGTAATGGGAGAGAACAGCTGGGTGCTAATATTAGATTCAGATACAACTTTAGTGAGGGCAGGGATCTTTGGTTGGTAGTTAATGAACAGTCTTACACAAATCGTAACCAAAGTGGAACAGGCCTGCCCGACCTCCCTGTCCTACAAAGCGGTTCAATACTTATCAAGTACAATCATACATTCAACTTTTAGAGAAAATTTACTCCATTTTACGGGTATTATTCGTAGTGTGGGTCAAATCATAAACTAGCCACGCTATGAAACGAATTCTTGTAACTCTCTTTATTTTATGTATATCTGAATCTGTTCAAGGGCAAACCCAGGAAGCCATCAATCGTTTTCAGTTTGATCCTGACATTTCATACGACAATTCTATACCAACTCCCAAAGATTATCTCGGGTACGATTTAGGTGAGGAATATGCCTTTCATTACCAGGTAATGGGGTATTTGAAGCAATTGGCTGAATTGTCGGATAAGATTACGTTTCATGAATATGCACGATCGCACGAGGGCAGATCGGTGAACTATGTGGTAATTACATCGGCTGCCAATCAGGCAAACATTGATCAAATAAAAAAGGTTAATTATGAATTGGCCAACAATCCGGAAAATGCCACCGTTGCTGAGGGTCAGCCAATTATAGTATGGATGAGTTACAACGTGCATGGGAATGAGCCATCAAGCAGCGAAGCGGCTATGCAAACTGCATATCGTTTAGTAGCCGGAAACGATTCAGAAACTCAAAAATGGCTGGATAATTCAGTAGTGATTATCGATCCAATGATAAATCCGGATGGGAGAGATCGTTACGTGTATTGGTACAAGTCTAGCCGGGCAGCGGTGTTAAATACGAATGCAGAAGACCTTGAACACGACGAGATATGGCCCGGAGGCCGTACAAATCATTATTGGTTTGATCTGAACCGCGACTGGGTTTGGCTGGTGCATCCCGAATCGCAGGGAAGAATTAATGTATATCAACAATGGATGCCTCAGGTTCATATCGATTTTCATGAGCAGGGTTTCAACAACAACTATTTTACAATGCCGGGTACAACTCCCCGTAACCACGAACTTCCCGCAGATTATGAGATGTGGGCTGATGTTTTTGGGCGGGGTGCTATCGAAGAATTTGATAAAGCTAAGGTAAATTTCGAAACCCGTGAACGTTTCGATTTCTTTTACCCAGGCTATGGTTCATCCTACCCCAGCATTATGGGAGGAATCGGGATGTTGGCTGAACAAGGTGGCCATAGCCGTGGAGGCCGTGCCGTAGAAACAAACGATGGCTATGTGCTTACGCTTCGGCAGCGGATATTCGATCATTACAAAAATGGAGTTTCTATTGTTAAAACATCAGTAGAAAACAGGGCTGAATTGCTTAGCTATTTTAAAGATGCTCGTTCGCAGTCTTCACAGAAAGGAAATACAAAAGCATATATTTTGCCGGATAACCCCAATGATTATACCTACGATGTAGTAAACCTGATGCTGAAACAGGGAGTAGCTGTTGAAAGAGCAACAGAGGATTTTACCATTCGAAATGCATACAGCTATTGGGATGGAACAGCATCATCAAGAAATTTCATGTCCGGGGATTTCATCATAAAAACCAACCAGCCGGCGCATTTGTTTATTAATACATTAATGAGGCGGCAGCTGGAAATCAAAGACTCGGTGATGTATGACATGAGTACATGGTCGGTGCCTTTAGCCTATAACCTTGATGCCGCCTGGACAACATCAAACATAAGGGTGAATTCCCAGAGGATCGAAAATCACGTAGTTCACCCAAATGGGATCGAAAATACCAATGCAAGCTATGCATATGTAGTGGGTTGGAACCAAAGAAATGCACCTAAAGCCCTTGCACAGTTATGGAAGCGTGGATATAAAGTACGGGCTTCAGAAAAGGGATTTACCAAAGATGGGATGGCCTATTCCCGGGGAAGTTTAGTTGTTCTTTTGGGGCGAAATCAGCATAAAAAAGACAGCATTGATGATGACATGAAAGCAATTGCTGATTATGCTAATGTGAAAGTTGCTGGATTTAATACAGGCCGGATGGATGAGGGCAGCGACCTGGGGTCGCCAAGTATGCGCCCAATTGCAGAACCAAAAGTGGGTTTAATGATGGACTCAGGATTTAATTCCTACACCGCTGGACAGATATGGTTTTTGTTCGATAAATGGACAGAATTTGGTATTTCCAGAATTCGATCTACAAGTGTTGGTGGAATTGATCTAAGTTCGTACGATGTAATAATTATGCCGGGTGGGTTTGGATTAAACAACCGCTTTAATGAAGCCACCCGAAATGAGTTGAAGAACTGGGTTCGGAATGGGGGAACACTGGTAGCTACAGAAGGCAGCACAAGCTGGTTAACCAAAGACCAGTCTGGAATTACCTCTGTTGAACTTTTTGAAGAGGATGATAAAGATGATAAAGATGATGAAGACAACATCGATCCGGCGGCATATACCATGTATAAAGACCGGGAAGATTCCAGCGGTTTACGAAGAATTCCCGGTTCAGCATTTAAAGCTATAGTCGATAATTCTCATCCACTGGCTTTTGGAATGAGTGACAAGTTGTACTCGCTAAAATTCAGCGATAATGCATTAAAGCCTGATCCGGGCTTCAGTACAGTTGGGTACTACCATAAGGATGCAGACGAGGTATTAGCTTCGGGATATTCTTCGCAAGAAAACAAAAATAAAGCGGCGGGTAAAACATTTGCAGCGGTTCAAAATATGGGCAGGGGACAGGTGGTTTTTCTGTTAGATAATACTCAATACCGAATGTTTTGGGTTGGCCCTGCCAGGATGATGCAGAACGCTGTGATGATTGTTCCGGGTTTTTAAAAAAATCATAACAATAAAAAATCAGTACTATGAAATCGATAACACTACTAGGTATATGTTTAATATTGATGTCTAATGCGTCAGCTCAAGTTGATGGCATAATGGCAAGAAATCCATCTGTTAGTCCAGATGGTTCCATGATTTCCTTTTCTTATCAAGGCGATATTTGGACATCATCACTGGATGGAACCAACAGTAAACGGTTGACCATTCATGAAGGGTATGAAACCACTCCAAAATGGAATAACGATGGCTCTAAGATTGCATTTACAGGAAACAGATTTGGGAACAACGACATTTTTGTTATAAATACAGAAGGTGGATCATCCAAAAGACTTACTTATCACTCCTCTAATGATCTATTAGTTGATTGGGCTCCGAATAATATGTTGCTATTTGAAACAGCACGTGTTTTTAGGCAAGTAGAACGAGATGCGGAGATTCATCATATACATTCAGAAGGTGGTACTCCTTCCAGGTTGCTAGATTCATTCGGTAATTACGCGGATGTTTCACCAAACGGAAGATTTATTGCTCATACCCGTGGCAATTGTAGGATATCTAGGGAAGCATATAATGGTCCTGCAGATAGAGATATATGGATTTATGATACTAAAAATGGAACTTATACTGAATTAACAGACAATTCTATTAATGATTTCATGCCGGTTTGGGGAGATGATAATACGTTGTATTTCATAAGTGCACGATCAGGCAGGTATAATATTTACAAATACCAAATTAACCAGGATGGAAATACAGTTGGTGAACCCGAACAGCTCACCAATTTTACTGACGAGGGAGTTCGGGCCATCGATGTAAGCTCCGGCAGTGGTATCGTTGTTTTTGAAAGAGATGTAAATCTGTACAGCATGACTACTTCTGGAGGGAATATTAGAAAAATAAATCTGGTGTTAAATGCCGACAATAGGTTTGATGAAGTTGAAGCAATTACATACAGTAATAATGTATCTGATTTTGATATTTCACCAGATGGAAAAATGCTTGCCATGACGATAAGAGGAGAAATATTCATAAAAGAAAATGATAGTGAGAAAAACAAAACAAGAAATGTCTCTAATCATACATATAGAGATAGAAATGTAGGCTGGCTTAATGATTCAACAGTTGTATTTACATCAGATCGGAATGGCCAATACGATCTTTATTTAGCAAGATCAAGTGATCCTAAAAAAACAAATATCTTCAAATCGCTAAAACATGAAGTAGTTCGACTTACGAATACTAGTGAGGATGAGATGGGTTTTGTGCTTTCACCTGATAGCAAGAAAATTGCTTATTTAGCAGGCAGAGGAAAGCTTATTACTGCTGATATTGATGAAAATGGAAAGCTTACAAATTCTAAAACACTTTTAGATGGATGGTCAACGCCAGGCGGTGTAAGCTGGAGTCCGGATAGTAAATGGCTGGCCTATTCTTTGTCTGATTTAAACTTTGATAGTGAAGTATTTATTCATGCGGCTGATAATAGCAGTAAGCCGGTGAACGTGAGTATGCACCCTAAAGGAGATTTTTCACCTGTATGGAGTAGGGATGGAAGTAAACTCGGTTTCATATCAGGCAGAAATAACGGTAATAATGATATTTGGTTTGTATGGCTTACAAAAGAAGATTATGAGAAAACAAACCTGGATCATGAAGAAGGATATTACTTTGAAGAAGAGGAAAATGACAAAAAGGATAAAACCGTAAAAATTGATTTTGATGATATTCATAACCGTCTTTTTCAGCTGACTTTTTTACCAGGAAATGAAGGAAATCTTGTAATTTCAGAAGATGGAGAGACTTTTTATTTTTCAAGTTCAGATCCCGATGTCAGAGGTTCTGATATTTACAGTATCAAGTTTGATAGATCTGATTTAAAACAGGTTACAAAAGGGGGGCAAAACATTTTTGGGTTAGCTTTAACTAAAGATGGAAAATCTTTAATTGGTTTTAAACAAGGCAGAGTAACTCTGGTTAATCCATCGAATGGTAAGTTAACAAATCAACCATTCAGAGCTGAAATGGAAGTAGATCACTGGGCAGAGAGAGAGCAAGTGTTCGAAGAAATGTGGAGAGAGTTAGATAAAGGCTTTTATGATCCTGATTTTCATGGGAGAGATTGGAAGGCTTTGAAAGCAAAATATAAACCTTGGGCTCTTTCTGCTTCTACCCGGCAGGATTTCGCATTTGTGGCCAATTGGATGTTAGGACAACTGAATGCCAGTCATATGGGTTTAAGGGGAGGAGCAAATCCTGAAGATCTTCAAACAGAACGTACTGGTTTGCTTGGAATAGAAGTTCAGCAAGACAAAGCTGGTGTTAAGGTTGTTCGAGTTGTGCCGGGTTCTCCAGCTGATAAAGAACAAAGCAAGTTAAATGTTGGGGATGTTATAACTCATGTGAATGGGACAGAAATCAATGAAGACATAAACTTTTACTCAACGCTAAAAAACATGGCATCCGACCAGGTTTTGTTGAGAGTAAATCCAATATCTGGAAAAGCTAAAGAAATAGTGATACAACCTGCCAGTTCACTAAGCACTTTACTGTACGAAGAGTATATAGCTTCCCGGAAAGCCCTAGTAGATAAATACTCAAATGGTAAATTGGGGTATATCCATATTAGAGCGATGAATTTTTCGAGCTTCGAACGTTTCGAACGGGAACTAAAAGCATCAGGGTATGGAAAAGAAGGCATTGTTATTGATGTACGTTGGAATGGCGGAGGAAGCACTACCGATTTATTAATGGCTGTTCTCAATGTTACACAACATGCATACACAGTTCCAAGAGGTGCTACAAACAGCTTGGATAATCACAAGGATTTTAAAGAATATTACCCGTTATCTAGATTGCCACTTTCTGCTTGGTTGAAGCCTTCAATAGCGTTGTGTAACCAAACATCTTATTCAAACGCAGAAATATTTTCTCATGCTTTTAAAAATGTAGGCATTGGCAAGTTAGTAGGCATGCCAACTTTTGGAGCAGTGATTTCTACAGGTGGATCAGGTTTAATTGATGGTTCTTTTGTTAGGATGCCATTCAGAGGTTGGTTCGTAAAAAGTACCGGCCAAAACATGGAACATGGTCCGGCAGTACCTGATATTCTGGTAGAAAATGATCCTGATGGCAAAGCAAATGGAGAAGATAAGCAGTTAAAAAGAGCTGTTGAAGAACTCTTGAAAGATATTAATTGATAAAGCCGGGGAAAGTCACTTTTACAGTAACTTCTTTCTCTTTTATTTATATATCCAAATCAGGTAACCAATAATGCTTGGTATCGAATGTTTTGGGTTGGCCTTGCAAGAATGATGCAGAATGCTGTGATGCTAATTCCGGGTTTTTAAACAAATATCTTAGTTTTAAAGCGGATTCTCTTCTTTTACAGAATCCGCTTTTATTTTGTCCAGTCGCTTCTTATTTCGCCTTTTATTCAAATAAGGCACAAAGAACATATACATACCTGTAATCCAAAGTACGGTTACTATAATACCTGCAGGGAGGAAAACCCAAAGCTTGGCAGAATCATGAAACCAGGAACCATCATGTAGAGATTCTATAATTCCAGACCGGCGAAACGCTACCTGAAGAACTTCGCCTGTTTTGGTATCAATCTGGATTTCCCAATTATTAACCCCCTTTACTTTAACTATTCCTTTTTCCGGGCGCACATCAAGGCGGTCTATATCCGCCCAGGTTTTAATTCTCGCTTCTTTTACTCTTGATGAAATAGTAAGGATTTGGTCAAAAGTGATATCAGGTTCAGAACCTGAGCCTGTCTGTGTAGGTGGTTGAATCCAAGCGACTTCTTTCTTTACCTGTAGCAATACACCTGTAACTAGAATTACTAAAAATGGGAGCGCTACAAGAATAGCTCCCCATCTGTGAATCTTTCGGCTATCCCGCCGTGCATGCCAGTTCATTTTTAAATCAATCTCTTTTGATGATAGTCCTAGTATTTAATTCCCGGCTGTGTAATTTCGAAACCTTCTTTTTCTTTGGCAACATTAACCATGTTCTCAATATCTTTTAGTAGCTGCCTGGCATCAAAAACAATTCCATCTTTTATGGTATAAACAACTCCACCATGGCGTTTGGCTTTATTATTTTCATCCACAAAAATCGCTCCTGTACCGTACAACACTTTTAAGTTTGCCATCGGGTTAGCATCAACAATAACAAGGTCTGCAAGTTTACCAACTTCGATGGTTCCAAGTTCATCATCCATTCCAAGCACTTCGGCGGCTTTTAGCGAAGCAGATTGAAAAATCTCTAAAGGATGAAAACCAGCTTCCCTGAAAAGTTCCATCTCTTGTATGTAGCCGAAACCATACAACTTGTAAATGTATCCGGCATCTGACCCTAGCGTAACCCTTCCGCCACGGTTTTTATATTCGTTAATGAACTCCATCCACAATCGGTAATTCTCTTTCCAGGCAATTTCTTGCTCAGTGCCCCAGTCAAGCCAGTACGAACCGTGAGATTTTTTGCTTGGTTCATAAAATCTCCAGAGGGAGGGAAGAGTGTATTTTTCATGCCATTCGGCTCTTCGTTGTGCCATTAAATCCCGGCTGGCTTCATAAATTGTAAAAGTAGGATTGATCGAAAAATCCAGGTCAATAAGCTCGTTCATTACCTCGTTCCATTTATCGGAATATGGTTTTGCTGCCTGCTTCCATAACCGGCCGGCTTCTTCAAATCTATGCTGCTCATTATTGTAGTTATAGTCTAATGGATAATCCTGAATAACTTTGTCCTCGAATAAAGCTTCGGGTAATCCGTACCAGTGGGTCATGCTGGTTAATCCTAATCGCGCTGAGGTAAGTACGTTGTTATATACAACGCGTGTTTGTGCATGATGGGTCATTGTACCCAAACCAAGTTTTTTGGCTTCATCAATAGTAGCTGCATATACTTTTGGCGAGGCTCCAAAAAATTTTATGCCGTCAGCTCCTGCTTTATGGATCATTTGTACCCACTCTCTGGCTTGTTTTTCGGTAACGATAGTACCTGAAAAGCCCTGACCAAATGAAATCCACGCCGAAATTCTCGGTGCTGTTATCTCATTTTTTTCACTGCGTTTTTTATGGCGGATGGTCCATTCCATTCCATTGCCGGAGGCAGGCTCTCTAATGCTTGTAATTCCGTGTGCCATCCAAAGTTTATACACATATTCCGGTGTGGTTCCCTGAGCCATTCCGCCCGTATGTGCATGCATATCAATAAAACCCGGAAGCACATACATTCCGGCGGCATCTATCTCTTTATCATTTGGGCCCGCCTTAGGCCGTCTGGATTCATCGATTGGTAAATCCGCATAACCAACTGTTCTTATACTTGTGATTTTATTCCCTTCAATTACAATATCAACAGGACCTGTAGCAGGAGATCCTGTTCCGTCAATCATATTAACACCTCTGATTATAAGTCTGTCAAAAGGTCCTTCACCTTCAGATCGATCAGGAGCATCCGGCATTTGAGCAAAACTGAATACCGAATATGTTAAGAAGCAAAAAAGAGCAGCAGTTCTTTTCATAGAATTATTGTTAGTTGTTATTGAGTGCTTTTTTCTCAGAACAAACTAATCAAACAAATTTAAAAGGATGGTAAAACTTGGTTATAAAAGGAGGGAGCCTTCATGTTTAAGCAGCCATTCTTTTCGGTCAGCGCCTCCTGCATAGCCGGTAAGCTTGTTATCACTTCCGATTACCCGGTGGCATGGAATTACAATTGCTATGGGATTTTTTCCATTTGCTGCTCCTACAGCTTGAGAAAGGTTTTTATCACCCAGATTTTTGGCTATGGTTCCGTAAGAAGTAGTGGTTCCATATGGAATTAACTCCAGTTGTTGCCAAACAGAATGTTCGAATTCCGAACCATCAGGAAATAAGGTGAGATCGAAGTTATCTCTGGTGCTCTCAAAATATTCTCTTAGCTGAGTTTTTGCGGATTCAGTATGGATATCCGGATCTTCCGGTCCATCAAAATCCTGAAACTGAATGCTGGTAATTCCATTCCCATTTGAAAGAATACGAAGAAAGTTAATAGGGGTGTCTAAATAGCTAACGAAAGTCAAGGTATTGGTTAATTGTTTATGTTAATGGATCCTGAATGGGAGAAATCAAAGTCTGATGTTCTGAAAAGCGGAAGTGTTGCTCCGATAATGGAACTTCCGGACAATGAGTAATCTAATGGTTTTTTGTTTTTTAGCATATTGTATGCACTAGCTCCCAGTTGTAACAGGTTAATGGAGACTGGCAATTTTATACTATCTTCGCCTTTTTTATTGATAGCAACAGATTCAGTTATAATACCATTAATTGTATTTAAGCCGTTAATGTTAATTTCATATTTTAATCGGTCTAAATTGACATCAAAAGAGTTTGGGTTTTGGATATTTAAATCAAGAGTAAAATCAGCTTTAGTAAGGGATAGTTTATCCATTTTTAATCCCGAAACAGAAAGTTTTGGAGCCTTCACAACCGGGAAGATTCCTTCGGTTTCAAAGGGAATTTCTGTAATGCCAAGAACAGGGAGGTCTGTAATAACAATAAGATTTAAGGTATAAGCAGCTTCATCCTGATCCTTAAGTGAAGTGAATGTGTTGTACAACTCTTTGAAACCTATTCGGATTGGTATTTGCAATGTACTTTTGCCTGAAGCTTCTATAACTGTATTTGAAGGTTGGCTGCCGGAAACAAAAGAGGACTCATTAATTTTGAAATCATAATTATACGCTGAGAGTTTTGCTGATAATGAGTTAGGGTTTTCAACAGCTACATCAAAAGTTAATTCTGCATCTTTTAATGATAGATCAGTAATACTTACATCTTCTATTGAAAGTGTAGGCTTTTTCATTGTTGCAAGTTCACTTAGTGTAGCACAACCTAACAGCAAAAAGCAGAATGATAAAAAGCAGAGAGATTTTGAGTTCATAATTTGCCCATTTATTTGTTGGCAAATTAGGGCGAAATGTTTCCAGAAAAAATTTTAAAATTTTTATGTAACAAATAGTGTACTTCTTTCTCTTTAATATAATTAAGGGGAGAAATTTAATTGCGATTGATCTCGCATTCTTTTCAAAACCCCTTAAACTGAAACCTAACCAAAGCCTCAGAATTGATATTCTGAGGCTTTTTTAATTTGAAAGTGCTTTTTCCAAAAGTATTAAAGCAGTTGCTTTTTCAAGTTTATCTATTCTGTCTTCTGAGATAACTTTGGTATTACCTTTTAATGCACTTCCCATTGCGTTAATTACGGAATCATAGTCCATTCCGGCTCTCTCAATTACATCTTTATACTTTATTCCATTTGCTACACATCGTGCCTTCCAGGAGCGTATTCTTTGATTAATGTCGGTTTTACCTTGTTGGGACATTGTTTACATTGTGAAAACCAAATTTGGTTAAAAATATACAACAAAAGTCAACAATTGTCAACACAAAAGTTGAATATTTTTACAAACTTCGGCTTAGCTCTCAAAGAAGCTCTCTTAAGAGAAGGCAAGACGCCTGCTTGGCTTTCTAGGGAAACGGGTAAAGACAAAGGTCAGATCAGCAAGTATATAAATGGAAATACTGTTCCCAGAGCAATTACTCAACAAGAACTTACAAAACCTCTTTCTTCGAAAATTGTACAAAACGCCGAAGACGAATGGGAGGTTATTTTTGATGGAAACAGCCAATTGGTAGAAGATGTCAACGTTGACTATCGTACACGTTCATATCGAGAAGAGAAAGAATCGATAGAACGTTTTTTTTCTGAGATAAAACATATTCAGGTACTATTTGAAGAAGTTGATTCAAATAAAGAATTATCGGAACAGAATAAACTTCTACAGATCAAAATGATCAAAAATCAACTTAGGTCGCTTTTAAGTTAAGCTTAGAAAAATATCTTATATAAAAGCGTAATGTTTCTGCCAGGTTCGGGTCGTAGATCTTTTATCCTGGAAAGGTGGTTGTAGTATTCCTCATCAAGTATGTTATTCACATTCAATGAGATAGTATGCAGGAATTTGTTTGAGTTGAAACGATATTGTGCAAAAAAATCCGTCAAAAAATAAGAATCTGTTGAAGTTTCAAACGCACCAATTCGGTTTTGTTCCGCCGAATATTTGAAACGGCTTCCCATTTCAAAACCGCCTTTTACATATTTAAGTGAAGCTTTGGCTTTAAAAGGAGGTATTTGTGGTAGTGAGCGTGTACCCTGATTGTTTCCATTAGTATCAGTAGTATCTTGCCGGCCAATAGTAAAACTTGTAGAAGCATTTGCAACAAGGGTTTTGGTTAACTGTAGTTCGGTAGAAACTTCAAAACCATATAACTCTGCTTCTGTTCCAGTAAACTGATAATTATTTAAAGTAGGGAACCGGCTGTTAGCCATACCGGTATTTTTTGCATAGATAAAATTTGAGAATTTATTATGAAATACAGCAAGTTCAGCAAATCCATTTCCAGTCTGGAACCTTGTAAATAGTTCTTTCGCAAAACTTCGCTCCGGCTCTAGTTCCGGGTTGCCAATCTCAAAGCTGAACGATGCTAAATGAGGGCCTTCTGAGTATAGCTCTTCTAATGAAGGTGCTCGGAAAGAATGAAGAAAAATACCACCGACAGAAAAACCTTTTCCAAGGTTGTATATTAAACTTGCAGAACTTGATAATGCAGAGAAATCTCTTTGTCTGATGTTTCCAATATCCGAATTTGGATCGTTTTCTTTTGGGGCATTTGAGACGTAATCGAATCGTAAACCTGTTTCGAGGCGAATTTCATCTAGGTGAAATTCTTCAATCAAGTAGCCGGAAAATTTGTAGCTGTTTGCATCTGGTGTATTAGCTCCATTAACGGCGTAATCTTCTATTTCTGTCGAAATACCAAAGTTGCCATGATCAAAAATGCCAATATGACCATGTGTTGACTTTATTTCGGCAGTGGTTGTTACTAATCCAAACTCGGTTCCAATAGAGCTGGTGGTTTCGAATTCTTTGTGGTTGTAATTGTTGATAGTGAAGCTTCCTTCAATAGTTTTTATGAGATTGTTGGATGGAATAAGCTCCCCTTTTAAGGTGTAGTTGAATTTTCTCATTTCAATATCCACACCATCAGGATGACCATTAGGGTCTGGTGGAATACCATAATTGCTTAGGTAAGTGCCAAAAGAGCCACCCAGGTATCCTTTCTTTCTTATATAACTAATACCTAATGAACTATTTGTTGTTCTATAGTCTGTATTTTTTATCGGGCCGAGAGGGGTTTCTGTATCATTACCGAACCGGCCATTTGCTTGAAGATTAATGGCAAACTTTGCTACAGGTGCGGATAAATTAAGCCCTGTAGATGCACTTTTATTAACCGATTCACCACCAAAAGTACCTGTTCCATTTATTGTACTTGGCAGATTAGATAAAATAAGATTATTTACCACGTTAACAATACCTCCAACAGCATTAGAGCCATATTCAAGAGCAGCAGGACCTTTAGCTATTTCTATTTCAGAACTGGCAATTGGATCAACTGACACAGAATGATCAGAGGATTGATCAGAAACATCTCCTGTTGACAATCCATCTTGTAATATGATCAGCCGTTCATCGCCAAGGCCACGTATAACCGGCCGACTTGGTGTATTACCTAATGAACGTTGATCAATGCCCGGTAAATTTGCCAGAGTATTTGCCAGAGTAGTCCCTAAGTTTCTTCGGAGAGTTGACCCTGAAACGGATTTAGAAGCATGACCAAGGTTTGCCCCTGTTAGTTCATTGTTAACACCAATCACTTCAATAGTTTCTGATGTTAGTGATGTAGGAGTTAAAAGTATCGTAAGATTTAAGTTGCTGTCAGTGATCTCAATCCTACGTTTTTGTGTTTTATACCCTAGTCGATGAAAACTTAATGTGTAATCTCCTTTAGGGATATTTTCAAGTTTAAAATCACCCTTTTCATTACTTGTTGAAGTTCGGTTCAGTTCTTCGATATGTATATATGTGAAAGAAACAGGTTCGTCTGTTTCTTTATCTAGAATTTTACCCGAAAGTATAAAAGAAGCCTTCTCAGTTGGGCTGGGATTGGCCAAACTGAGAAAGGCAGTAATAAGAAATAAAAATTTCATACTTAGTTAGCGAGGCTGTTGGGGAGCTTCTACATGAACGTGTATTTCCTGGGTATCAAAGTCAGAATGACCATTGTGCATTAACTGCAAAGTTAGATTTGTAATACCTTCGCTTTCCGCATGAATGTGGAAGCCCCACGTACCGTCTGCGGCATGTTGTTCGAATTCGGCAATACCTGTAGGATCAAAAACAGCACCCAAACTGAATTCAGGTTCATCAGGCTGAAACTCATCACCATCATCATCTAAAAAGAAGATCGTAATTAATGCTGTTTCTTCACCTGGTGTCATTTCAAATTCTCCTGTTAATGTACCGTTAGGCAGTTGTTCAACAACAGTCTGGCCGTTCAGTTTTAAACGGAATCCTTCTGGGTCTTGGTGGTCATCGTCATCGGAACCTGTAGAATTGCTACAAGCAGCAAACATTCCAGTTACAAGTAATAGGTATAATGCGGTTTTAGCCGCTTGGATAAATGATTTTTTCATGGCTTAATAAAATTTAGTTTAAGATTAATAGAGCTCTTTCGAGAGCAGAAATAGTTGTTAAACTAAAAACGGGGGAGAACGACCTGATGAAAATGGGATTGTTTCATCAGAGAATAAGGCAATATCATAAAGATTTGCAATATCTACAGCTTCAATAAAGCCATCAAAAGGTAGGGTGGTTTCAAAACCGGTATCAACCACCAATGTACAAATGGGGCAATAATCCTCGTTTTGCACAATGTGGGCTTCTTCAAGATGCTCAAGACATTCCAATCCTTCACTGTGATAGTGGATCAGGGATACAAACAACCCTGCAACTGCCAACAAGGCAATCCAGTGAGTAAATATGTTTGCTTTACTATTCATTGATGAAACAAATAAATGATGTCTATCCAGAAGTTACAATTTCGTGAAGTTTAATTCTATGTATATACTATCTTAATGCCGAATTATTACAACTTGATACATCAGGACTTATTATGGTAGAATTTTTTGAAATGGTTAAAGAGTGGTTCTTAGGGCTTGGAGAACAATACGGAGTAAACCCAATAATATTTGGTTCTATTTATGTAGGTGCTATTCCTTTTTTTACACTATCGCTGGGCTGGCTGGTTAAAAATTACCGTAAGGGCAAATCAATTGTATTGCCTGCGTTTAGCACCACTTTCTTTTTTATTTCTGCATATCTGTATTTAATTATTGCAGGGAAAAATGTTCCGTTTTGGGTATATGCAGTTGTAGTACTTTTGGTAGCCGGTGGGGCTTATTCAACCGTTCAGAAAATCCGAAAAAGAGTAGGAGATACGAATGAAGAAACCGGAGTAGAATTTGAGTTCGACAGCGTTGTTATTGGAGGAGGAGCTGCCGGGTTAACTGCTTCTGGGATTTGTGCAAATTTTGGAGCCAAAACCATGATGATTGAGCGGCATCGACTTGGTGGAGATTGTACATGGACGGGATGCGTACCTAGCAAAGTTATCCTAAAAGCAGGGAAAGTTGCGCAACAGGTTAGAGAGGCAAGTAAGTATGGTTTAGTGGATGGCGAACCTGATATCAATTTTAAAAAAGTGATAGAACATGTGGATGAGATCCGCAGAGAAGTATATGAAGATGCCGATCGCCCCGAGATTTTCGAAGACATGGGCATTGAGGTAGTAGAGGGGGAAGCCTCATTTATAGATGCACATACCATAGAAATAAAACTAACTAACGGCGAAACCAGAAAAGTGCGATCCCGTTTTTTCTTTATTGCAGCAGGAGGAAGTGCATTTGTACCACCAATTGAAGGAATTGAATCGGTAGATTACTTAACCAACGAGAGTCTTTTTGAAATCAAAGACCTCCCTGAGGAGCTTATAATAATTGGAGGCGGCCCGATTGGAACGGAAATGAGCCAGGCTTTTACCAATCTGGGAAGCAAAGTTACTGTAATTGATATGGCTCCAGATATAATGATGAATGATGATCCTGAGCTTACTTCAATTTTATATGAAGAATTAAAGAAGCAAGGGGTCAATTACGAACTAAATGCTTCCGTAGAATCTGTTTCCGGTTCTGATGGGCGAGTAACAGTAGCTGTTGAAGTGAATGGTGAGAAAAAAGAAATATCTGGAGACAAGCTGCTTATGGCTACAGGCCGGAAACCTAATGTAGAAGGATTGAACTTAGATGCCGCCGGTATAGAGTACACTAAAAAAGGAATTACAGTTAATAATTCCTGCCGTACCAATAAAAAGAATATTTATGCAATAGGTGATATCGCCGGTACATACCAGTTTACCCACATGAGCGAGCATATGGCTAAGGTGGCTACAACAAGGGCAATGTTAAAACTTCCAATGAAAATGGATTTAAAACACATTACCTGGGCTACATTTACATCGCCTGAGGTAGCTCACGTTGGTTCAACTGAAAAGGAGCTGAACACAAGAGGAGAGAAATTTGAAACCTATCGTTTCCCTTATTCCAAAATAGACAGAGCCGTTACCGAAGGGGAGAGTGTGGGTTTGATAAAGATCTATGCAAAAAAAATAACCGGAAAGATTTTAGGAGCATCGGTAGTTGGTGCCCATGCCGGCGAAATAATTTCAGAATATGCGGTAGCTATGAAGAATGGGGTAAGCCTTCGAAATATCGCCGATACCATTCATCCATATCCAAGTTGGGGGCTGGGAGCCCGGAGGGCTGCAGATCAATGGTATATTAAAAACCAAAGTGCAGGGACAGTTAAGTGGATCAAGCGTATTTTTGGATACAAAGGTGAGATTCCGGATTACAGTGACCCTGATCGTGTAGTTTAATTTTAAGGTTGCTTATGAAGAGATTTTATCCACATTCATGTCGCTTGTATTTCACCAAGTTTATTTAATGCTCGTTCTTTCAGGTTTTCAAAATTATCTTTAGAGATATGCCCGGCTGTAAATTGATGGTACAACCAAATAATATAGGTAGCCATTACATCTTCGTAACAGTAATGTTCTATCAAGTCCAGTTCTCTGCGATTGTACATGGCAAGTACCTCGTTTCCTTCTCCGGTTTGTTTAAAAGGGATGCCAATCAAATGGCCAAGATGTTTTAGTTTGGGCCATGAACTGGCACCATAATTACTAAACTCATCAACAAGATCAACATTGTGCCTACTGTAGCGGTAACGGATGTCATAATCACTCATGCGAACCGGCATTTGTAAGCCATGTTTCATGGCTCTATAGGTGAGTACAGGAATATCAAAACCTTTTCCATTATGATGAATAAGCCCAAAATCTTTGAACGTCCCGATAGCTTCGAAGATCTTTTCCAGGCCTTCTTTTTCGTTTTCGCCATTCCAAGAAAGTTTTTGCCGGGGTTGGCCGGTACTTTCAATCCAAAGCCCAACCCACGCTACCATTCGGTGGTACATTGGTGGAAGGAATCCGGCTTTATTGCGGGCAAGTTCTTCGCTGGCTATCTCAAGTAGTTTTTCATTATCTGATTTCTGATCATTCAGCACGGTGCGGATAAACTCAAAATCAGGAATGGTTTCTAAATCAAAGATAAAATACATACCAACCTCTGTTTTGCTTGAGTATAGCTAAAGCCGAAGAAAATTGCTTCTGGTTTAATTCGTTAATTCACCTGCCAGCGAATTAGTAAACAATCGTTCCACATCTTTTTTCGAATCATGATGAGCCAGCAGAAACATCAGCTTGGTTAGCGCTGCTTCCAGAGTCATATCCGCACCTGAAACGGCTCCTGCTTCGAGAGCAGCACGCCCGGCAGGGTATTTGGCTAAATCTACCGAGTCGTAATCTGCCTGAGAAACAATGGCTACAATTACATCTGAATCTCTGCACTTCTCAAAGAATGGCAACAGATTAAAAGGCCCTTTTCTCGGGAAATTTCCACTCCCGAATGTTCTCACGATAATGGCACGGAGTCGGGACAAATCCAGACAATTCAGAAAATCAGGATTCAGCGAAGGATGCACAGTAAGTACAAAAACTTCATTCGAAAAGGCTGCTTTGTTAATAAATGATTGCTGATTAACCACCGGGTTTGAATTCAGCTCAATATTCAAGCCAATCTCCGCAATAGGAGGAAGATTAGGGGATCCGAAGGCATCAAAATCGCCAATACTGAGCTTAGTGCTGCGATTTGCACGATAAACATGATCATTGAAACAGATTCCAACTTCATGAAGCTCTTTTGTAGCCATTTCAATTGCATTGATCAGGTTGCGTCTCGCATCGCTCCGGATGCTGCTCATTGGAACCTGGCTTCCCGTAAAAATAATCGGCTTTGAAATGTTCTGTAAAGCAAAAGACAAAGCAGAAGCTGTATAAGCCATGGTGTCGGTACCGTGCAAAATCACAAATCCATTATATGCCTCATATTCTTTTTCGATACAGTTTGCCAGTTCAATCCAGTGTTTGGCATTTAGATCAGAGCTGTCTTCAAAAAATAAAGGATGTGTAGTGATCTCGGCGAGTTCTTCCAGTTCGGGAATTTGCTTAACCAATAAATCAGACCATGCTTCCGGATCTAATTCTACACCTTCGCCTTTGGCACTCATAGCGATGGTTCCCCCGGTTTGGATAAGAAGGATTTTTTTCATCTTGATTCTTTCTGTAAGTCGTATAAATTACTTCTTCATATTAACTTCATGAATGTTCTGCATGTTCATTGACAAATCAAAGTATAGTTTTAAAAAACACCTCATGCAGGTGATATCAAAATAAGTTCAGGGTGATAAGTTTAAAGATTATTGACAGATCAAAAAAATGATCAAAGCTTTCTCTTTGAAATAGTAACCAAACGGAGTTTGCCATGAAAGTTTACGATCCTTCCCGAATCAGAAATATTGTATTGTTGGGCCATTCGGGTTCCGGTAAAACAACATTGGCCGAGACGATGTTGTTTGAAGCTGGAGCTATTAACAGAAGAGGCCGGGTCGAAGACCATAATACCGTATCAGATTATCAGGAAATTGAGAAAGAGAAGGAGAAATCAATTTACTCTTCCTTCTTAAATCTGGATTGGCGCGGGCACAAAATTAACTTAATTGATACTCCAGGTACTTCCGATTTTATAGGAGAAGTGGTTGGCCCGTTAAAGATTGCGGATACGGCCATCTTTACGCTGAATGCAGAAAACGGAGTAGAAGTAGCTACTGATGCCCTCTGGAAGTATGTCCGTAAGTATGAAATACCGTCTATGTTTGTGGTAAACAAGCTGGATAATGAACGATCAGATTTCTGGAAAACCGTTGAAGAAGCCAAAGAACATTATGGAAGAGAAGTTACCGTAGTTCAATTCCCATATAGTGAGGGGAATGATTTTCATGCCATTGTGGATGTACTCAGAATGACTATGTACGAGTTTCCCGAAGAAGGAGGTAAACCGGATAAGTTGCCGATTCCGGATTCATTAAAACCTAAGGCAGAAAAACTACACCAAGAGTTAGTTGAGATTATCGCTGAAAATGATGAAACCCTGATGGATATTTACTTCGAGCATGGGGAGCTGGACGAAGAACAGATGCGGGAGGGATTGCACCTTTCGTTAGTGAGTGGCCAGATCCATCCTGTGTTTTGTGTATGTGCAGCCCGGAATATGGGAACAGGAAGGGTAATGGGTTTTCTGGATGATGTGGCTCCGAACCCACTAGAAGCAAATACTCCAAAAACTAAGGATGGGGATTCATTTGAGATGTCAGTGGATGGGTCTCCCATAATGTTTTTATTTAAAACCCATTCCGAGTCTCATGTGGGCGATCTTATTTATTTCAAAGTGTATAATGGTTCAGTAAAATCTGGTATGGACCTGGTAAATGCTTCTACTTCTAACTCTGTTAGGTTAGGAAACCTTTATATAACGGAAGGACATAAACGCCTTGATGTATCAGAGATTAAAACAGGAGACATTGGTGCAGTAGTAAAACTGAAAGACGGAGAGGTGAACGATACGTTAGGTGAGAAGGGTAAAACTGTTCAATTGCAACCTATTGAATTTCCATCAACTACCATTCGTACGGCAGTTAAACTTACCAACGAAGGAGAAGAAGACAAACTAGGGACAGCTTTGCATCAGATTCACCGGGAGGATCCTTCAGTTGTGATTGAACATAGCCAGGAGTTGAAACAGATTATTATTCATGCACAGGGAGAAGAACACCTCGCTGTAATTGAAGATCAGCTAAGAAATCGATACAAGCTTCATATCGAGTTTGAAACGCCGAAAATTCCATATCGGGAAACAATTACTACTTCGACAAAAGCAAAGTATAAGCACAAAAAGCAATCCGGTGGAGCAGGGCAATATGCCGAGGTTGAATTATTGGTAGAGCCTTACTACGAAGGAATGCCGGATCCATCAGATATGAAAGTGAGAAACACCGATGTACACGATTTGCCTTGGGGTGGAAAGTTGGTATTCAATAATTGTATTGTGGGCGGCGTAATTGACAACCGGTTTATGCCTGCTATTCTGAAAGGTATTATGGAGAAAATGCAAAACGGGCCCATGAGTGGGTGCTGTGCCCGGGATATCCGGGTTTCCGTGTTTGATGGTTCCATGCACTCTGTAGATTCGAATGAAGCTGCATTTAAAACAGCTGCAAGAATGGCATTTAAAGAAGCTTTTTTGCAATGTAATCCTCAGCTTTTGGAGCCTGTTTATGATGTGGAAGTGGTAGTTCCCGCAGAATATATGGGCGATATTATGGGTGATTTAGGAACCCGGCGAGGACAAATTCAGGGAATGGATTCAGAAGGAGCACTCCAGAAGATAAAAGCTCAGGTGCCTTTGGAAGAACTGGATCATTATTCCACCAGTTTAAAATCGATGACTCAGGGAAGTGCAACCTATACACGTGTGTTCTCTCACTATGCAGCGGCGCCACATTCAGTTCAGGAAAGAGTAATGAAAGAAACAGGGGAGTTGGAAGAAGCTTAGTGGTGTTCAGATATCTTTAGCAAAACAAACCACGCGGTTCATTTCTTTGAAACCAAGTTTGTTGTGAAAGTGAAGACTGCCTTTGTTTCCTACTTCAACATCGGATGCAAGTTGGGTACAACCCATTTTTCTTGCCCAACTTTCGGCTTGTTGCACAAGCTTGGTTGCAATTCCTGTTTTTCGAAAGGCATCTTTTATATAAATACCCTCAAGGTAAGCAACGGGGTATTTTTTAGCACCTTCAACAAAATCATTTCTTAGGGCCAGATAAGCAAACCCAATATATTCCTCTTCATTTAAAACTAGGAATGCGGTTTTTTGATTGGTTGAAAGAAGTTTTTTACAATAGGCCAGTTCTTCTTCAAATGTACAGTCTGGCCACATTTCCACGAAAAGTTTTGCAAGTTCTTCTACATTTTTTTGGGATAATTCTGTGATTTGCATGGTTTAGATTAAGGATAGACAAAGAAAATGTAAACGGGTAACTAAGATCGGAAGCGAAGAACCTTAAAATCTACCCTGCTTTGCTATAAAAAGTGATATGAGTTGCTACGCAACTTTGTACTTAGGTCAGCTAGGGTTTGTTGACACTAAATTCCTCGGCACAATATTTTAAGTATTCTGTTTCTAGGCTGTTAAATTCAATACCAAATTCTTCCTGAAATGCTCGTTCGAAATTGGTATAGTCAGTGTAGTATATTTTATTGATTCTGTCGACACCGAACTTGCTAAAAAGCCAATTGATAAATGTTCCAGCTTGAGGATAGTAGAGTTTTTCAGGCAACTCATTACCATACAGCAACTCATTTGGTGTTAGCAGTTTCTTTTCTGAGACATAACGTTCCATCCAAATTCGGTTTTGTGTTCTCTTGATAATCCCATTCTGATCAATGTGAGCACCATAAGAGTCAGAGATGGCTACTGCATACCCTTCATTGACCATTCTATTGTTTGGAAGGCCAAAAACATCAGATGCTGCGAGATGAACCAGTTCATGAATTCCTATATAGGTAAAAACATCTAAACGAGGATGATATACTGGTTTACTTAAGAATGTATAATACATTGATTTCCGTTTACCATTTACAAATCCTCCTGTATTAGTGCCGATAAGTTCCAATGCCTCATCTTCATTGTATAGAAATATCTTAAATTTTGAATCGCTCTCGATATTTAACCAATTGTTAATCGTATCCAAAAAAGCATTCTGATTTTTCAGGATCAGGTCAATTTGAAGTGAGTCAGGGGATTCTGAGTTTGTGAAATCAATTGGTCTTACATAGAGTTCAATGTTGTCGGATGTATGAAGATCCCATGGGCCTTCAAGAAAAGCGAAAGGATCATGCCTATTGCAACCAAACAGAAGAAGCAATGTAATAAAATGCCAATATTTCATATACCAATTACTTATAGCCATTGTTAGCTACTTTTTATTATCCATCATTGATATCCACTCCTTGACAATAGCTTGCAAAGCCTCTTTTTTATTTTCTATATCTTCAATATTTTTAAATCTGGCAACTCTAGCCTCTTTTCCGTCACCTTCCAGCAATCCATACTCGTCCTTGATAATTGCTCCTTTGTGAAACATTAGACTTACAAATTTTTTTGCATTCATAAAAAATGATGCAATATTCCCTTTATACATAAAA
>JANQSE010000018.1 GCA_028284195.1 Balneola sp.
TGGTATATTTGTCGCCCTTCTAAGGGCGATTAGCTCAGTTGGTTTAGAGCACCTCGTTTACACCGAGGGGGTCGGGGGTTCGAGTCCCTCATCGCCCACTTCTTAAGCTATCCATGTTATGGATGGCTTTTTTTTGTCTGGCTAGTTACGCCTGAGAAACGAAATAGGGTTTTCCATAATTTTAAACTAAATTATTCATTACAGCTTATATCATAAATTCTATTATTATGGAAATTAAATTTGTTAAGCGATCGGTAATTAATGCTTCCAAGAAGAGAAACTCTAAGTTCAAGCCATTGTTAGAGGCCATTGATAAATTAAAGCCGGGCGGGCAGGCATTGGAAGTTTCTTACACTAACGACCGGAATATAAACTCCATGAGGACCGCTGTTTACCAACACAGCAAGACAAAGAATATTAAGATCAAGAGCAGAAGAGATCCCTCAACAAAAAAAATATATTTTTTCAGAGAAAAATAAGGAATTCGTTTTTTGGGTTTACTGTTGTTTCGCTACATTCTGTGAGTTAATTATATCCCAAAAAGCATGAATGAAATTACTACGGCAATTCAGGAGGCAGAAAAACGATTTTCAAAGGCAGCTATCCTTGCTGAATACAGGAAAGTACGAGCCTTTACCCACCATTTGGTAGAGCCGCTCGAAACAGAAGATTTTGTTATCCAGCCAATGGAAAATGCGAGTCCGGCCAAATGGCACCTGGCTCATACCAGCTGGTTTTTTGAAACCTTTGTATTGGAAAAATACCAGCCGGATTTCAAAAGCCTTCATCCACAGTACGCGTATTTTTTTAACTCGTATTATTTGCAGACAGGGGTTCCTTTTTCAAGAGCCAGCAGGGGGATGTTATCGCGCCCAACGGTAAAAGAAGTATTTAAATATCGGGCCTATGTAGATGCCCAGGTTGAGCAATTTATCGAAAATTGCCCGAATGATGTTTGGAAAGAAGCATCACAGGTAATGGAAATAGGGCATAATCATGAACAACAACACCAGGAATTAATTCTCACCGATCTGAAATATTTACTGGCTCAAAACCCCCTGCTTCCCGTATATAAAGAAAGAGTTGCACCTGAATTACCTTCTGCCAGGGATTTAAACTGGATTGCTTTTGAAGAAGGCATCGCAGAAATAGGAAATAAAGGAAATGAATTTACCTATGATAACGAGCATCCTCATCATCGCACGTTTGTACAAAATTTTGAACTGGCCGATCGCTTAATCACAAATAAGGAATATCTTGAGTTTATGAACGATGGTGGATATGGGCGTTCCGAACTTTGGCTGGATGAGGGCTGGAGTAAAGTAAATTCTGAAAACTGGAATTCGCCTCTTTACTGGTTTAAGCGTGATGGAGAATGGTTTAACTTTACCTTGTCGGGAGCAAGGCCGGTTTCTTTGAATGAGCCGGTTACGCATATTAGTTATTACGAAGCCGATGCATTTGCCCGTTGGAAAGATTGCCGGTTACCAACCGAGCAGGAATGGGAGCATGCTTGCGGAGCTCTGGAAATTGAAGGGAATTTTGTTAACAGTGATGCATGCCATCCCTTGCCGCTTAGTTTACAAGGGGAGGGTTTAAAACAAATGTATGGCGATGTTTGGGAATGGACAATGAGTAGCTATTCACCATATCCGGGTTATAAACCATTGCCCGGGGCACTCGGTGAGTACAATGGCAAGTTTATGGCCAACCAATATGTGCTGCGGGGCGGGTCTTGTGCCACTTCAAAATCTCATATAAGAAAAACATACCGGAACTTCTTTCATGCTGATGCCCGCTGGCAATTTTCCGGAATCCGTTTAGCCCGATAAAACAATGATTGAAACAGATCAGATTGCTAAAAAAGCCTCAATGCTGGAAGAGGTAATAACCGGATTGAGCCAGGAGCAAAAAACGCTGCCCAGCAAATTTTTTTATGACGAGAAAGGCTCCCAGCTTTTTGATGAGATCACAAATCTGAAAGAATATTACCCTACAAGAACAGAGCGGAAAATACTTGAAGATAATGTAAACGAAATGGAAGAGTATCTTGGGGAAGAGATCGTATTGATTGAACCTGGTAGCGGTAGCAGCGAAAAAACCCGCATTTTATTAGGCAGTATGCAAAATATTTGCTGTTATATACCTATGGACATTTCAGGAGATTATCTGTTTAAAGTTGCGGATCAATTACGGGATGATTATCCGGATATTTCGATCCAGCCGCTTTCAGCCGACTATACTAAGCCTTTTGAATTGCCTGAAAGTAGCCCCGAAGTACGAAGAGTAGTGTTTTATCCCGGCTCTACCATCGGCAATTTTAAGCTGGAGAAAGTGGAGCAGTTTTTGGAAGTGATCCATGATATTATTGGTGAGGATGGAGCTTTTTTGATTGGTGTGGATCTTAAGAAAGACATTCCGGTTCTTGAAGCCGCTTACAACGATTCGGAAGAAATTACGGCCGCATTCAACAAGAATATACTAGAGCATATTAACCGAAAAACAGGTACCAATTTTAATCCTGATTTATTTGATCATAAAGCGATTTGGAACAACGAGAAAAGTCGGATTGAGATGCATCTTTTTGTGAAAGAAGCTCATTCTGTTTTGGTAGATGGTGTTGAAGTCAGTTTTAAAAAAGGAGAATCTATCCACACCGAAAACTCACATAAGTACACATTGGAAGAATTTGAAGATATGGTATCAGAATGGTTTGAGGTAAAAAAAGTATGGATGGATGAGGATCAGTACTTCAGCGTACAGTATTTGGAGCCTAAATAATTTTCTTATCATTTACATTTAGGAACAGAGTTGTGGCTAATTTTAAAACAGAAAACCGATCGTGAAAGAAAAAAGCATTTTGCAGGACATATTCACAAGAAAAGACTTTTCTCAAAATGAACTTGACATTATTTTGCCAAAATTTAAACAGAAGAAATTTTTCAAGGGAGACTATTTACTGCAACAAGGAAAAACAGCCAATTACTATTGGTTTGTAGAAAGCGGGTTCATACGCTCATTCGCTATAGATACTGAGGGAAATGACGTGAGTACAAATTTTTATACGGTAGCAGATATTGTTATTGACTGGCCTTCTTTTTTTATGAGATCTGCTACTAAAGAAAATATTCAGGCTTTGACGGATTGTACCTGCTGGCAATTAGATTTTGAAACTTTTCAGCAATTATTTCATAGTATCGAGGCATTTCGCGAAGCGGGAAGGTCAAGACTTGTGAAAAGTTATTTTGAGTTAAAAGAGCATAGCACAGGTCTTATTACAGACCAGGCTAAAGACCGATACCTGAAATTAATTTCCGAAAAACCTCAAATCGTTCGGAACGTGCCGCTTAAACAAATAGCCTCTTATTTGGGCATTACCGATACTTCTTTAAGTAGAATAAGAAAGGAAATCACTGAAGAAAAATAGTTTAACTTTCATTTCTTGTCATATGACAAGACACGCTCCGACAATTCGGCTCAAATTTGCATCATTATTAATTTAATGATTCAAAAAATGGAAAATTTAAAAGACTTTATGCTTCTCTTTCGAATGGAGCTAAACCCTGATTATCAGCCATCGCAAGAAGAATTAACTGCCATGAAAAAATCGTGGAGTAACTGGATTGGTGGTATTGCCCAACAAGCCAGGCTGGTAAGTTCGCATCAATTAGGTTTTGAAGGAAATGTAATTTCAAATAGCTCGGAAGTGGAATCAGGCTATGCGTCAGAAGCAAAAAAATCGGTCAGTGGTAACCTGGTACTAAAAGCAACCAACCTGGAAGAAGCGACCAAAATGGCAGAACATTGCCCTATTTTGGGAATGGGTGGAACGGTAGAAATTCGTAACACACTAAACGTATTTTAGGCTATGGCTTTACCAAATATCTTTACAGACGCTGTTCGGGATAGTCTTTCCGAAAGGATCAACTCCCTGACTGAGTACTCCAAACCTCAATGGGGCAAAATGAACGCTTCTCAAATGCTGGCTCATTTAAATGTAATGTTTGAGTTGGCTTTGGAACAAAAACACAAACGCCCCAATGCTTTTGTTCGTTTTATGTTACAGTCTTTTGTGAAGAATAAAATCATCAATGAAGTGCCTTACAAAAAAAATAGTATGACTGCCCCGGAAATGGTAATTAAACACCAACCGGACTTTCAAAAAGAGAAAAACAAGGTCTTAGAAAATTTGGTGTCAATTGGCAATCAAAGCGGCTCCTTTCTTGCACAAAAAGAACATCCATCCTTTGGTGTATTATCCGGAACAGAATGGAGTAACCTGTTTTATAAACATATTGACCACCATTTAAGGCAGTTTGGCTTGTAATGTCGAATGTAGAAATTGCTTTTATAATAATTACTTTTTTGTCGATTGTTGGTTTGTCGTTGGCAACCAGCAATCACAAAGGAGTGATTAGTCTATTTGCAGGCTGGAGTGGGGTTGTGGGAATATTGTCTTACAGCGGTTTTTTCGAAAATACGGAAAGGATTCCACCACGTTTTTTGTTGGTCATTATCCCTGCTTTCGCCATTACTGTTTACGCTTACAAATTGGTGAAGACACCAAACCTTTGTGTGCCGTGGTTAATTGCGATACACATTGTCCGTATTCCGGTAGAGCTGGTTTTGTTTCAGATTTATTTGCAGAGCTTAATTCCTGAGTTAATGACCTTTAAGGGGTGGAATTGGGATATACTAAGCGGCCTATCTGCGATTCTGATTTTATGGTTTCACCTGAGACATAACCTAAGCAGGCGTATCCTGCTAATATGGAATTGGGCAGCCCTGGCATTGCTTGCTATTATTGTTGTTTCGGCCATACTTTCAGCACCAACTCCCATTCAGCAATTGGCTTTTGAACAACCAAATCTGGCCCTTTTGCAGTTTCCATACACTTGGCTCCCTGCTGTGGTTGTGCCGATAGTGTTATTATCGCATTTATATGTAATTCGTTACCTAAACGTAAAGGAGCCAAACTTCTCTAATTCTAAGTAGAGAATAGAGGGAATTTTTGCATCTTTATAAGGTGGTTGGAATGAAAAACCGTTGTGGATTTCTCACATTTGTTCTTCCGCAGGAATGCTCCTGACAGAAACGATAAATGTTGGGTTAAATTTATTTCTCAACCCCGGCCCAACCCAGGTACAAATTCCGTATTTCAGCAATATGTTCATCTAACGTTTCCAGTTTCCAGGACGAAGTATCAATGGCTGGATGAATAATTGCTGTGATATCTCCCTTTTTTGCCATCAGTGAACCGCCATAGCTTAATTCATCATTTCCATCAAAAAAAATGGGTACAATCGGGTAGCCCAAATCAACAGCCATTCGAAATGCTCCTTTTTTAAAAGGACCGATTCTTCCCTCGTGTTTTCGTGAACCTTCCGGTGCTACAACAATACTCAGGTTATTATCCCGAAGCCGTTGATATGTTTTTTGTAGCGTTGAGATGGCGTGCTCTTTATTGCTTCGTTTAATAAAAACCTGTCCTGTTAGCCTGCCAATAATGAAGAAGAACGGGATGTATTGGAGTTCCCATTTGGCTACGATCCGGAACCTTTCAAGTCCAAGAGCAAGAAATGTGGGAATGTCTAAAGTGGAACTGTGATTGAAAATAAAAACGACAGGCTTTGATGGGTTTTTTCTCAAATCTACGAGTTTAAAGTTGATGCCCAGAAGTTTTAAAACGGGCCAGCTCATGGGTTTTGGAAAAGTTCGTACAATCCAATTAGTGGCTTTGCCAAAGGTGATGAGTACAAGAGTGGTAACAAGGATGGAAGCAGCCAGGAGAACGATCATGAAAACGATCATTGCCAATATACTGCGGGCATATTCCAAAAAACTCAACGATTTTTGCATGGAACAAAGTCAATAATCAAAAGGAATATTCCAACCTGGTATTAAGTTAATTTGAATGGTTGTAACTCAAAATCAATCGAAAAGGAAAAAGCCTGGAAACCTGCCATCCTGCAGGGGCTGCATTCTTTAATTCAGCAAAGGTAAAACTCCGCTTTATGGAAACAAGGCCGTCATACCATACAAACGAATTTCTAAAAAACAATTGTGACAGAATAAAAAAGGAGAGGTACCCGATATCACTGCGTTCTATATCATTAAAGATGACCTTTTGTGAAGCAAGTTGAGAAGACTCGGAACAGAGTTTCAAAAATTCAGATTCATCTAAATGATGAAGTAAATGGTTTGAAATAACGAAATCGAAACGAGTGCTTTCCTCTAAAAGTTCAGAAGAAGAAGCATGCCTGTACATGATGTGCTCAAGGTTTTTTTTCTTTTTCACGTAGTTCAAAGATCGCTTATCAGTTTCTATGGCGGTTATTTTAAGCCGGAAGCCGTCGCTATTAGCAAGCGATGAAAGTAAAGCGGGAATGTCTCCTCCACCAAAGCCAATATCGAGCAGTGTAGCAGATCCGTTCTGTTGTTTTAGAACCGGTCGGATTTCTTTACGATAAATCGATTTCCACTTCGAAAGTAATCGATTGATAGTTCGGAAATGGTGGTACGTGCGTTCAAGTAATTCAACGTCAGAATCAGGGTTATCCATCAATTCAACAAGATGCTGCTGCCGGTGTTTTAAAAAAAGAGGCATCTAACAAACAGTTAACAAGCCGCTTTCGATGGTAAGCCCGGGGCCGAATGCCATAGGTAAAATTCGTGAGCCTTTTTTGGCGTTTGATTGCATCAACTCGTGAAGAACAAACAAAACCGTAACACTGCTCATATTTCCATAATTGGCCAGCACCTTGCGCGATGCCGCTACCTGGTATGGTTGCAGTTTCAGGCTCGATTCGATCTTATCGATGATGGCTCTGCCTCCGGGATGAAGTGCCCAGTAATCAATATCGGAGTGTTCAAGATTGTATTTATCAAAAAGTGGTTGAATAACTTGTTCTAAATTTGCTTCAATAATGTCTGGCACGTAGGTGGAAAGGATCATGTCAAACCCGTGATCCCCGATATCCCAGGCCATATCTTTTTCTCCATTGGGCGTAATAGAGGAAGCAAAGCCATCAATTTGATAGGTTGTTTTTGGAGATTCTTTTTTACTTACAAGTGCCCCGGCCGATCCGTCAGCAAATACTGAAGCTGATATAAGATTATCAATATCTGTTTTCTGTTGAAAGTGAAGAGAACATAGCTCAGCTGCTACAATTAAAACTACCGCTTCTTCATTATCTCCACAAAAAGAATACGCCATTTTTAAAGCAGGAAATGCCGCAAAACATCCCATAAATCCCAGATGAAAGCGCTCAACAGAGCTGTTTAATTCTAACTGCTTTACCAGATCAAAATCAGGTCCCGGGGCATAAAATCCCGTGCACGAAACGGTAATAACATGTGTAATATCATCCGCAGAAAAGTGAGGGTTATTATTCATGAGCTCCCGGCCGGTTTTTACAAATAGTTTAGAAGCTTCGGTTTTGTAGATCTCGTTTCGTTCCCCTGTTGTTGGTGTGGATTCAATGGTGCCGTTCAAAAAAGGGTTAGGCTTTTCGGGCTGATGAAATTCATTAATTACAGAGTGCCGTTTTTCAATTCCTGATTGTGAATAGATTCTATGAAGAACGGCCTGTGTTTTTCGATCTCCGCCAATCCCTTTTTTCATTATTTCCCGAACTGCTTGCTGAGAATTTGATCCGGGAGGAACACAGGTAGCGATATCATGAATAAAAACCGGCATGCTTAAGGATACAGGATTACCTGTGAATTTACATCACAAATCGTTTACTTTTTTATGTAGAACTCGTCAATCTGTGAAACCGGAAATTATGTAACACAGCGGCTACTGTTAATCCTGATATCAATCCAATCCATAAACCTTTAGGGCCGAAATCGGAAAGTATTCCCAAATAGTAGCCGATAGGAAAGCCGATTAACCAGTAAGCTATAAAGTTCACGATCATAGGGAGCCGGGTATCTTTTAAGCCTCGCAGTGCTCCAAAGCCTCCAACCTGCAGCCCGTCCGAAATTTGAAACAACCCAGCCATAAATAGCAGCGATACAGACATTTTGCTAACTAAGGGATCATCGGTATAAATGCTGATGATTGCCTCGGGGAAAGAAAACAGCATGACTGCACTGCCGCACATAATTAATCCGCAGATAGCTATTCCGGTAAAACCTCTGAATCTGGCTTTAGAAACGGAACCCTGTCCAATCGAAAATCCAACTCGTTGAGTGATGGCCATGGACAAACCAAATGGTATCATAAATAAAGTAGCAGCTACATTTATGGCAATTTGATGAGAAGCGGAGGCTTCTACACTTAGCGTACCCATTAAAACACTCACACTTGCAAAAAGTAGTATTTCCATGGCGGTGCTTGCTCCGTTGGGGATGCCGATTTTTAAGAAGTCCGTAATAAGTTTTCTGTTGGGGCCTTTTATTTTTCCAAAAATGTTAAAGCGCTTAAATGCTTTAAATTTTGCCATGAACGCTATAAAAATAATGGCAGCAATCAGATTAATTAAAGAGGTAGCATAACCTGCGCCAACAGCTCCCATTCCTGGAATTACCCACCAGCCATACATAAACACATAGTTTGCACCAATATTAAGAACCAGACTGGCTGCCGCAATATACATTGCCGGTTTGGTAACCGATAAGCCTTCGCTGAAATACCGTACCCCCGCATAGGCAAAGAGTGGTAACAAACCCCACGAAATAGCTTTTAAATATTCATCGGCAATTGGGATGATTTCTCTGGTTACACCTGCTAAGGTCATTATAAAATCCAGGTTTCGAATAATGATGAACGATGGAACAGTAAGCAGTAATACCAACCAGAACATTTGGCGGGCACTGGTGCCAATTTCCTTAAACCGCCTTGCACCAAGATGCTCAGAAACAATGGGGTTGATGGCAATGAGTGTTGCCATGCAAAAAATAGTAAGTGGCAGGTGCATGGCATTGCCAACAGCCACTCCTGCAAGATCTAACGCAGAAAGATTCCCGGCCATCACGGTATCGGTAAAATTTAATCCCATTCGCATTAATTGAGTGGCAATAATGGGGCCTCCCAATTTTATGAGAATAGAGCTTTCTTTTTTTATTTCTGCTGCGGTAGAATTCATGTTGACGAACTAAGCCGCCAATGGTACGAAGAAGTAGAAAGAATGGTAAACTATTTGGGGTTTTTACCCGAAAAAAGATCAAAGCACATCGTAAATGTTGTGCCTTTTCCGGTTTCTGAAGTAAAGCTTATGGCACCTCCGTGTTCTTCCACTATTTTTTTGGTGATGGCAAGCCCTAACCCGGTACCGCTGGATTTTGTACTAAAATTAGGGACAAAGATGGGGTGTCTGTTATCATCAGGGATGCCTTGCCCATCATCAGAAATTTCAATATGTGCTTTATAACCAGCGTGCCTGCTTTTGATGGTGATGGTTCCCTTTTCGGGTATGGCTTCAATCCCGTTTTTAACAATGTTTATACAGGCGCGTTGTAGTTCGTCTTTTACCCCCATAATCCAAAGAGGGCTTTTATTGAGATCTAGCTGAAGCTCTATAGATTTTTCGCTGTAGTATAGGTTTGCAACAGATTCTAAAACGGAGTTGAGGTCGAGCTTGATTAATTCTTGCTCCATAGGACGGGCAAATTTTGAAAAATCAGAAGCGATTCTGCTTAAAGATTCGATCTGCTCAATCATACTATTGTTGATTTTTGAGACTTTTTCTTTGAGCTTATCTACAGAAATGTGAGATTCTTTTATTTGTCGATCGAGATGCTGAAGGTTTAATTTCATAGGGGTAAGCGGGTTTTTGATCTCATGCGCAACTTGCTGTGCCATTTCTTTCCATGCAGCTTCACGTTCAGTTTCCAGGAGATTTTTACGAAGTTCCTGCAGCCGGAATACCATCAGGTTAAAAGCATTAGTAAGCGCACCAATTTCGTCTTCGCTTTTTACTGGCAGAGTAGTTTCTAAGCTCCCATCAGAAATAGATTGAATACCTTCATTGAGTTCTTCTAATGGGGAGGTAAGCCGGTTAGATATTATTGAAGCCGCAAGAATGAACAAACTGAATATTACCACAAATAAACCGACAAGGTAGCTAACAGTAGTTAACAGCTGTTCGTTAAAAGTCGGTGTTTTAAGAAAAATGGGAATAGCAGCAATATTTGTAACAACACCGCTTTTTATAATGGGTGTATATCCAATTAAAAATTCAAGATCATCAAGCACAAAAGACCTGAATTCGAGTCCGCTCCCTTCGTTTGTTATAGCATTAAAAACATCCCAGGGTATTACAGAAGGAAGAAGATGTTGGGAAAATATTTGTGGAGCGGTAGAGGCGTAAACTTGTTCCTGTTTAAACAAAACAGCATCTGAATTAGTAAGAGTGCTTACTAAAACCAGTGTTTCTGAAGGACTGTCTAATTCTGAAGTATTGAACGTTGTACTTACCCCGGCAAGCTTGCCTTCAAGTTCGTCTTTCATCATCTCTTCGCTTTGGTTAGAAATTGCCAGGTGAGAAGCAGCAATTAAGGCTACAAGGCAGATAAGTGAAGCGAGGATAAACCGATCGATTAAACGATCTTTAAATTTTTTGTTTGTCCCAAGAATCTGAAGACCTTGTTTCCATTGGATAAGTAAAGATGCAATAAACAAGGTTCCCAGTAAATAGAAAAAGAATCGAAGTATCGAAAATGCATGATTAAAAGGAGTAGTTTCTAACGTAGAAACTTTTATAATTCTGTCCGGGCTTTCTTTCCAATACAGTTCAATAATTTTTTTATCTGCTGCCATAGCTTTTTGAGTGTACACAGAGTTGGTTTGGAGCTTGGAACTTGCATTATCGGGTAAAACGGAGTAATGAGGAATTTCTACAGGATTTCCGGTAAGCCCGCTTCTGATTAACTTTTTATTCCTGAATTCATTCAACAGAAACGTGGAGTATTTGTCTTGTTCTTTTTGGCTGGCAATTACAGCACGAAGAGGTTTTCTGTATTCCGGCTCTTCCAGGTATATCGAGCATATTATCCAACCCATTCGTTTGTTGCTATTCGGAGAGCTATAAAAAGGAATCCATGCCTGACGATAAGATGTATATCGGGCAGGAGGATCTTCGATTGGGCTTTTTCTTATAATAGGTCGGAGCTTGTTTCTTCTGATTCGCTCGGTTTCAAAAGGAATTTCGAGGCTGAATGTGTCGAACGTTTTAGTCCATCCCGGGGCATTCAGGTTAGTTGTAAATTCAGAGATTGGGTCTCCCTCCACATCAATCAATTGTACAGAAAATGAGAATGCCTGCCAAGCCGGCTTGCTTTCCAGGAGTTGTTTAACATTTGCAATAAATGTTGTGCTCAGGGATGCGCTATTATCTGATATACTTTGTACTTCTAACGCTGTTAGTTGTCGTTCAAGACGTAAGAGTGTTTCAATGGTAATACTCTCTATTTCAAGATCATTTTCCATCGCAAAGGATTTTGCTGCTTCCTCCATAGTATTTCTTTGCCATTCTATTTGTCCAAAATAAAATGGTATGTAAGACAGGATTGAGGCTGCTACACAAAAAGAGATCATGAGCCTGAAAGGGGATTTTTCTTTCAGGTTGAGTTTCCCGGTCCAGGAAAAGTAAGCGATGCTCATTAAAAGAATGAAAAAAGCCATTGAAATACCCAGAATCCAAGTGATGTAAACATCATTAAATCTGAGAAAGATCAGGAATGAGCCTGCAATAAACCCAAATAGTATAGACAGCAGAGTAAGGTGTTCCGTTTTTTGGAAAGATCTAAGCAAAAAAATACTTAGGTAGACAGTAAACCATGCAACTGTTATCCATAATGTACCACTGAAAGCATAAAAGAGATACACCGAAAGACCGGGTATCAGGTTAAGGTCGTTTAAATTAAGCGGGGTTTCGGCGATTATCCTTAGTAAGGATATAGAAATGGAATTAATGGCAATACTAGATAACAGCCCAATAGTAATAGTTAATAAATAACTGAATCGTGGTGCTATTTTATTATGAACAGGCCTATTCGAGTGGTAAAATTCAGAAATAAGTATTGCTAAACAGAAGCCCAGAACGGTATTAAGTCCCAGGTAAAACAACTCTGTTTGAATTGCATTTTCACCAAAAATGATTTCTAAGCCAATGAATGGCAAGAATAACCATAGCAGAGCCCAGCCTGCAATTAAAGAAGCAGAAGAAATAAGAAAATAATGTAAAGGATCGAAGTTTTGCTTTAATGAAGTAAGAAAAAGAAGAGCTGCCGTAAGAAAAGTTATCAGCAGTGCAACCCTCATTTTTGCTGCAAGAACAGCCCGGTCTTTGAGGTATAATGTATAATCGGATTCAAGAGCATAAATAAAGACAGATGTTGTTCCTATCTGTTTTTCCGTTGTAAAAATTGCTTTTTCCGGAGGTTGATTATTGTAATTAAAGTGGACAGGAAATTCAGTATCTAAATCAAGAAGCTCTGTGGTAGTTGCTTCGGTATTTTTCCCAAGGTTAATTACATTAGTTTGTATTAGCTTTTTAGTAGTTACCAGTTCATATTTGGTGCTGTCGGGGGCATAAAATATTTGTGTTGCTTCTAATACGGTTGCATTATTCTCCTGGCCAATATACATACGTGTTAATCTTGGAGTGATAGTAGAATCATGCTTTCCAAACTCTTTTGGTACAAACCCATTCCATATAAATAAGCTATCATCTCTTTTCAGATACGATCCCCACAAAGCATTTGAAGTATTGAGTAATTCGTGGAGGTTTTCTGCGGATGCATTTCCATTCAGTTGTTCTTCGATTTTAGAAACCAGGTTTTGATGTGTTTGCTTGAATGAACTTATAAAATCATCAAACGCCCCAGAAGCCGCTTCTACACTTTGGATAGCTTTTCCCTGAGTTTTTTTTTCATCCGGGATATGTGACGAGAACCAAATTTCTACACCGGCAATTGCTAAAAGCAAAGTTGCCAGAACTATAACCAGCAATCGGGAGCTATAAGATAACGGACGATTCAATTAAATCAGGTTAGGAATGTTCTCATCGTTTTTGCCTTCTAAAACAGAAACAATTGCATGTGCAGCCAGCATACCAATGGCTTCTCTGGTTTCGAAAGTTGCACTGGCTATATGTGGTAAAAGTACACAATTAGGCGCGGTTAAAAGCAAAGGATGAACATTGGGTTCTTCTTCAAATACATCAATGCCTGCCCCTGCAATTTTACTAGTATGCAGTGCTTTGGCTAAAGCTTCTTCATGCACAACAGGTCCACGCGAGATATTAATTAGGATAGAGTGAGGCGGCATAATTTCAAAAATAGATTCATCAATCAAATGATATGTATCGTTAGTTAGCGGGCAGTTTAAACTTAATACATCGCTGGTAGAAGCAAGTTCCCTTACTGAGGATACATAGTTTGCATCCAGTGCTTTTTCCTCAAATTCAGGAATTCGATTTCGGTTGAAGTAGGTGATGTTCATTCCAAAAGCCCGGGCTCGTTGTGCAAAAGCTTGTCCAATTCTGCCCATGCCTATAATGCCCAATGTTTTACCTCGAAGCTCCATGCCTAAAAACCCAAGTGGTTCCCAGCCTGTAAATTTTCCATCCCTCAAGTATTTTTCTGCTGAATTGAATTGCCTGGTTACAGCCATAAGTAATCCCATCGCAAAGTCGCCACAAGCTTCAGTTAAAACATCTGGTGTGTTAGCAACTTTTATGTTTTTCGACCTTGCTGTTTCAACATCTATATTATTGTAGCCTACAGCAAAGTTAGCCACAATTTTTAGGTTTTTACCTTTTTCGAGCACCTTTTTGGTAACAGGTGTAGAAAGCATGCAGAGAAGAGCATCATAATTTTCTATGACAGCTAATAGGTTTGATTCTTTTTGATATTCCCCCTTTTTACCAATATAGAGCTGAGCGTGTTGCTGCAAAAAGTTCAGCACATTATTTGGGATTGGCTCTGTTACCAGAATTTTAGCTTGCTGTTGAGCCATGGCTGATTACTTTACTACATCTTTAATATGTGTGATTTTTGCATCATTCCACATTCTCTCAATCCCATAGAAGTTTCTTTTTTCTTCGCTCATTACATGTACCACAATATTCACAAAATCCAGAATGATCCAGGAACGGGCATTTCCACCTTCTTTTCGCCAGGCTTTTTCTGAAGTATGTGTTAGTACATCTTCTTCAACGGCATCGGCCAATGCTTTAACCTGTACATCAGAGTTACCGTGGCATACTACAAAATACTCAGCAAGCGTGGTTAGCTCAGACACATCAAGCACGGTTATGTCGTTGGCCTTTTTGCTTAATAAAGCCTCTGTTATCACACCAAGTAATTCAATTGGATTTAGCTCATCTTTAGAATAAGCGTTTGCGAATTGTTTATTTTTTGGTGATTTAATATTGGTCATTTAGTTAGTATTAAGCTTTTCATAATCGCTGCCAAGTACTACAGTAACATCAAGGTAAAAATCTGTAGATTCTTCCTGAATAATTTTATTCTCATCTACTCCTAAAGCGGCAGCCACTCTTTTAGCGTTAGCGGTAGATGAATTTCTTGCTATAACGAAGGTTTCTTTAACATCAAAAGTTTCGAAATTGCCTGTTTCTACAACATCAAATCCATTCTTCCGAAGCATTTCGGTGAAGTTATTAGCGATTCCTGCTTCACCACAACCATTCAGGACTTCAAGCTGAATAATAGAGCCGATTAATTCTGAAGGTTGTTCTGCTCGTTGATTGAAAATGCGTGGATATACAATCCGGGTAAACAAAGCTATTAAGAGTGCAACAAGCAGAACACTCAAAAAACCAATTACAGCATTTAGATAAAGATTGTTTACAGAGTTATTTTTCTCGTTATTGGTATTAGCCATTCAAAAAATTAACGGTACCAGGGAGAGTATCGGTTAAAATTATTAAAGCCATATGGTGAATATCCAAATGCATTAGCGGGTACACGATTATATTGGAAAGAGATCCATGCATTATCACTGATTTTGTAATTCAGTTCAGCATTACTCAACATGATCTGTGGGCTATTTTGGTTTAATCCATATAAGTTTGAGTTACCGCCAAATGGGGAATGGAAGAAAGAAACATCAACCCGTCCTTGAAGCCTGTTGCTGAATGCAATATTCATAGTATTAGTATAGGCGTTCAAGTTTTGATAAGAGCCACCAAAAGACCCGAAACTCATTGAGTAGGAATGACTGAATTGTACGTTATTCTGAAAAAAACTGGCTAATTTACTTTGAATGGTAGCACTGTTGGAATTTATGATAGTACCCTGATAATCAAAAGGAGTTGAAACATCTCCTCTCAATTGAGCTGAAAGATCAATCGAATGAAATAGTACAAGTGCAGGAATAAATAAAAAATAGAGTTTTTTCATGGTACAAAATTTTGGTTCTTTAACGATGAACACAATGCATAAGTATAACTAAACCACATCTAATAATAAATAGCAGTTCCAATCAACTTTCATTGAAAAAGGATCGAATAAAAGTTATCTTCATCAGCTTTTGAAAAATGCAATTTAAACCTCTATCCAATCCGAGGAGAGATGAAACTCACCGACTTTAGATACGAAATTGAAGGCCTAAACATTCCCGAAGAACCATTAAAAAAAAGAGACGAGGCTGGTCTTATGGTTTTGAACAGGGCAGAGCAAACCATTGAGCATAAAAAATTTTCTGATATTCATGAATATCTCAATGAAGGAGATGTTGTAATCTATAACAACACGAAAGTTTTTCCTGCGCGCCTTAATGGAAAGAAAGAAAAGACAGAAGCAGATATTGAGGTTTTTTTACTACGAGAACTTCAGCCTGAGAACATGCTTTGGGACGTATTAGTTGAACCTGCCAGAAAGATCAGGATTGGTAACAAGCTTTATTTTGGAGACGGCGAAGAAGAGTTAATGGCTGAAGTAGTGGACAATACTACATCCCGCGGCCGAACGATTCGTTTCTTATTTGAAGGAACTAACGATGAATTGTATGAGCGTTTAGATGCACTAGGCAAAATGCCATTGCCCCCATACATAGAGCGCGAACCGGTTGATGCTGATAAAGAACGTTACCAAACAGTATATGCAACTGAACGGGGAGCGGTAGCGGCACCAACAGCCGGAATGCATTTCACAGACAAACTGATTCAAAAAATCGAGAAGAAAGGCGTTCAAATGCTGCCAATCACTCTTCATATTGGGTGGGGAACATTTCGAAATGTGGAAGTTGAAGACTTGACAAAGCACCGCATGGATTCAGAAAACTTTTTTCTTTCTCAGGACACATCCGATAAAATTAATGTGGCACTGAAATCCAAAAAGAATAAAGTAGTTGCCATTGGTACTAGTGCAGTGCGTGCTATTGAAACCAGCGTAATGGCAAGCGGCATGTCTAAGATGGGTACCGGGTGGACCGACAAATTCATCTATCCACCTTATCAGTTTAAAATTACTGAGGCGTTAATCACTAACTTTCACCGGCCTGAATCAACGTTATTGATGCTGGTTGCTGCCTTTGGTGGATATGACTTTATGATGAAAGCTTACGAAGAAGCAAAGAAGAAAAACTATCGCTTGTTCTCGTTCGGCGATGCAATGTTGATTCTATAAATTGGAAAAGAAGGCGGTCATAATACCGGCTGCCGGATCAGGAATCCGTTTGGGATCTGATATCCCCAAGCCTTTTTTGGATCTTAAGGGAAAAACAATTCTTCAAAGGTCAATAGAGTGTTTTCTTGAGGTTGAAGGTTTAGTTCAGGTTATAGTTGCAAGCTCAAAAAATTATCTGAAAGTATGCGGAGAAATTTGTGATGAGGTTATTTCAGAGGATGTCTCATTCCAGGTAATTGAAGGTGGTAAAGAAAGGCAACATTCTATTTCAAATGCGATCAGCTTACTGTCATCAGATGTTGTTTTAGTTGCCATACACGATGCTGTTCGCCCTTTTGTAAAGCGACATTATATTGAAGAATGTTTTAATATTGCAGCTGAATGTGGCGGTGCTGTGCTTGGTATCCCTGCAAAGGACACCATTAAGAGAGTAAGTAGCAAAATATTGATTGAAGAAACTCCCCATCGAGAGCATCTTTGGCAGGCTCAAACTCCGCAGGTATTTAAAAAAGAATTGTTGCAAAAAGCATATCAAAATGCTTTACAAAGTAATTTTGTAGGAACAGATGATTCTTCTTTGGTTGAACGGATTGGGGTTACAATAAAAATGGTAGAAGGAGACCGAAGGAACCTGAAGATTACGTACCCCATTGATTTAAAAGTTGCTGAATTAATAATATCAGAAAGCTTATGAAAGAAGTAAGAATTGGCTTTGGCTATGATGTGCACAAATTTGCCGAAAACCGAAGGCTTATTTTGGGTGGTGTTGAAATTCCTTATGAAATGGGATTGATTGGCCATTCTGATGCGGATGTTCTTCTTCATGCTATTACAGATGCTTTATTGGGGGCATTAGCACTGGGGGATATAGGGAAACATTTTCCCGATACAGATCCAAAATATAAAGATGTTGATAGCCGGATTCTTTTACGAGATGCTTACAAGATAATTCTTGGAAAAGGGTATTGCCTCGTAAATCTGGACGCAACAGTAGTAGCTCAGGAGCCAAAACTTGCTCCTTATATTGAACAAATCAGGCAAGTAATTTCATCCGATTTAGAAGTAGAGCTTAATTGTGTTTCAGTGAAAGCTACTACATCCGAAGGGTTAGGTTTTGAAGGAAGAAAAGAAGGGATATCCTGCTCTGTTGTAGTACTTTTGGCAAAGGAAAAAAGAAATGGCTGACCAGGTTGTTCAAAGTATTGTTGATTGGATTAATGTGGTGCCTCCATTTGGTATTTACCTTATTTTTTTTGGGATTGCATACTTAGAAAATATTATCCCGCCTGCTCCGGGAGATGTAGTTGTAGCGTTTGGTGGTTATCTGGCTGCAGAAGGGGTGGTTTCTTTTTCTTTATTATTAAGTGTTACTGTAATTGCCTCGGTAATTGGTTTTATGAATATGTATTGGTTTGGGAAAAAATGGGGTTCTCAAATTGAACAAAGTCAGGACAGCCATTTTATCCTTCGGTTTTTGGATTACAAGTACTTCGATAAAGGTAAAAAATGGATGGAAAAATGGGGGCAGTGGGTAGTGTTTGGGAACCGGTTTTTGGCAGGCACTCGAAGTGTGATTTCGTTGACTGCTGGAATGTCTCGATTGAATATATCTCTCACAATGCTGAATTCATTTTTAAGTTCTCTTTTGTGGAATGCCGCCCTGCTTGGAGCGGGTTGGTATGTTCGTGATAATTGGGAAATAATAGGCAGATATCTTTCGAATTATGGAAAGATAATTTTAGCCATTCTTGTACTGGTTATAATTGTTCGGTTAATCTATTTAAGGGTGGTTAGAAAGCAAGAGAAGAAAAGCCCGGAATAGAGATTTTTTACCACTTCATTTATTGACTATATATTTGAGTATAGTTATTTTTCCCGTCTTTCGAAAAAAGCCAGTGTAGCTCAGTTGGTAGAGCAACGGTTTTGTAAACCGTCGGTCGTCGGTTCGACTCCGGCCACTGGCTCGCTTTTTGAAA
>JANQSE010000012.1 GCA_028284195.1 Balneola sp.
CCATTGAATTTAGTCCAAGTTGGGATGAGTTGCTTTGCAACTTTGTACTTAGCCCAGCCACGTTGAAGATGAAGAGCGGAGCGAATTCATCTTCAACGGCCAAGTATAAGCGTAGTGCGGGATTAGGAGCACTTTACTTTCAGTTTGCCGATATGTTTGTTAATAGCCAATTCTTTTCAATTTTGCACTTTCACCCGCATTACGTTTATACAGTGTTAGCTGCTGGTATTAATTCATTTCAGTCATTTATCATTTTATCCTGATACAAAATCTGCTCATTTAAAGCACTACTGTTTCCGAAAAAATTAGTTTTTAGGGTCGGCAAAAAAGCGATGGAAGACAGACTGGCTCTTGCCGCAAAATTTGGATTGCAGTGATGGCTTCCGTGCGTTTTGCGGGATGTGCCTGGCTGTGTGGGATGGTTATCCTTTAAATCCTGCTGCTTTAAGCTTCTCATAATATATCATTAAGTTTTTCTCATGGAATGAGTTAATTTTCTTTAGTCCATAAGCAAAGTCTGAAACATAACTGCGTTGTTTTGCAGATAATATTTTGACCCGGGAATCCCATTCAACCATTTTTCCAATCAAGTTAACATCTACTTTTAGATTTGATTTCTTAGTTTCCTTTATTGCAATTTGTTTGTTGTTTTCTTCAATTTCCAAAATTTCCGGGGCTTCATTAATTATAGTCTCTAGAATTGAGATCCCCTTTGTTCTTAAACTGTCATTAATGGATTTCTTGTTTTTTATCGAAACAGAAATATTTAAAGCAATATCTTGTAAGTATCTGCTCAATTGCCCGGTCTTCGCTCCCCATTTTTCAATAACTTCCCATTTGTCAGATGATACAGATTTAATTAAACCAATCTCCTGGTTGATTATTTTTAGGTTTACTTCATCCTCAGTTAAGCTTTTTCTTTTAGGAGAGTCAGGGCTGATAAAGTCTTGTTTCAATTCGGAATAGTCTATTTCAAAATCATTTTCTTTAATTGCCGTCCAGCACTCTTCCTTTTTTGCCCATTCACCATACAAAGCTCCGGGGGCATTTTCTTTTATGAATGATTCAACTGATTCCATTAGGTTATATAACAGCCCTTTTGTCAATTCGCTTATAGATTGATTTTTCCAGATTTTAAATAAGTCAAGTTGGTATTCAGTTTTTAGGTTCAGTAATGCCAATGAATATGGAACAGTTATATATCTCATATCCCCGATAGCATTTGGCTTAACGCCATAGAGTTTTTCTGCTGTTTTAAACATTATTGCTTTTGCAACAGAATCTTCATAGAAAATATTATCTGGTTTATCAGGCATATTGTAGTTTAGGAATTGTACATAGTTTTTTTGACTACCCCGAACGACAATGTGTGGCCCGACTACAAGTTTTTTGCCGTGCCAAACTTCCTCGTAAGTATTTACATATTTTGCTAGGAGTTCTTTTGTAATCATTTGACTCCTTGGGTTTTTCAGGTCAAATGCTTTTCTCCTGGCTGGCGTAAACCCTTCTTTTAAACGTGCATTTTTAAATTGTCCACGTGCCCGTTCATAGAACCATCTTGTCTGAATATTAGACCCTTCAACAGGTTGTGCCCAGACTGAACGGGATATTTTTTCAAGTTCTACATGAAATGGTTTGTTAGAGCTTAAATCTGATGTTGAAACTCTGTTTTGTGTGTTTGCGTATTCTGCAATTCGATTTACTATTTCGTTGAAATTATCACGCTTTTTTACAACAGTAAGTTTTGTCTGAACAAATATCTTGTCAATTTCAGCTTTATCTTTTTTCCATGTGTGATAAACCGAAGCTGTGGTTTGACCTCCGTTAACGATTTGAAAATCTTTTACCCAAACGATTGCTTTTTCTCCGTCAGGCAGTTCTTTGATTTCTAATTCATCAGCTGTGGCTGCAATACCATTGTTAAAAGCAAGAAACATGTGGGGTTCTTCTTTAATCGTTTTCCTGATTCCACGATTTATTTTTCCGGTAAACTGTAAAAAGGAACGAACATTTTGTTCCAACAAGCGTGATCCATATTCTTCGTAAATGTTTGCAAGTGTTGCTCCGGGAATTAATGCCAGGTAAGATTCATAGTCGTCATTTTCAGAAGGGGATTTTAAACATGGAACCAAACCACCATGGTCATCAAAATTAATTTCAATCGGAACGTGCGAATGGTCAGACAGGTTAAACAAATACTCAATGTCAACAACTCTGGTAAAAATTGAATAACCTGAAATTGTTTTGGTGTTTTTAATATCAGACTTGAAAATTCCGTTGGTAAGTACAAAAATATTTACCCTCGACAGAAACTCCCTGACTTCTTTAACTTCTGCAAGCGTATGGGCTAAATCAAAAACTTCTGACGATTCTTCCAGCTCTGTGATATAATTTTTGTAAACGGCATTTCTAAAGAATCGCTCAACCTGGTTAACAGAAGTTTCTGTTTCTTGTTTGGTCAGGGTAAAAGGTTTTTCAACCCCCTTAAAAACAGTTACAAATAAATCAAGCGTTTCATAGTTTTCTGAAAGAGCGTAGCCGTTTAGTTTGTGCATTGTCCTGCCGAGCTTATCTTCTTTTCGATCAAAACAAACTCGTGCATTTTCAGTTTCTCCAGCATCAGCCAGGTAATCAATGGCTATTTGAGTAAAAATCTGTTCCTGAACACCCCCTTCATCTTCTGCTACCTGGGTGGATTTAATTTCCTGAAATAATTCATTATAAAAATCTTCAATTTTCATTATAACCCAGACTTTTAATTACACTTGAGAAATCTGATTTGTGTTTTTCTGTTTCAGAAGTTAACACAACTGAGTAATGCACATCACCAACACCTTTAAGTAAATCTTTTTCCTCAATTCGGGGGAAATTATCGGAAACGAAATAAAAATCTTCACCTCTTATCAGATATGAAATTTCATTATATTTTGCTTCGTGATGTTTAAAATAACCTACACTGATAAGTTTGCGATTCAGGATGTTTCTATGCAATTTATTATCCCCGATAATCGAAAACAATTCAGCAATAATAGTATTTAACGTGTATTCGTTTCCATTGCGTTTTTCAAGTGATAAATGAAACAGAAACAGACTGTTAAGTAATGTTGTATCTAATTGCCGTTCACTGCTTATTCGAATTTTTTGATGATTATGGGTTTGTGTTGTCTTAACCTCAATGGCAGAATTATCTTTTTCAAAATCCCTGATTCCCGTATCGGGGCCAACCCAAATATTCAGACTTTTTTCAATTTGCTTAGTTTGCTCAAAGAACTTTTTTAACAAATGCAATTCCCCGAAAAGCCCGATTTGTTTTTCGGGTGATAAGCCCGGACTTTTGGCAAGTACAAATAATTCTTTCCATTCAAGGAAACGGTTTTGCAGTGCCAGAATCAATTTGTTTTCCTGTGTAACCGAAGAAACAGAATTGAATAAATCCTCACAAAGAACTGCAAATATCGAAGATAAAGAATTGTCAGAAAGACTGATTAATAGCAATGACTTTGAAGTTTCAGTTTCATCAGATATTATCTCCGTAGTAATATCTTTTAAATCATTTAATGCAGAAACGTCAACTTTATCAGTGGATATTCTGAAAGCGATACTTTTTACCTTTTCCGGCATTCTCATTGCCACAAAACAATCGGGTAATATCTCTGGGGAAAAACGTTTTAAAACGACACCTGTTTTCAGAGAATCTTTTTCTTCAAAATCCTGCCATACGTTTTCAATCTTCGTATTCATAATCTTCGGGTTCTTCGGTTACTTCAAATTTGTCCAAAAGCTGTTCATGAACAGCATAAGTAACAGTTGTATTTGTTTTGCTTCCCGGAAAACGTATGGCAAATCCAACAATTGGATTTTCAATATCGGGCAAACCCGCTTTTTCAGGATTTAGCAAGTACAAAAGGAGTAACGGAAACCTGGCATTTCTTATTTCCATGTCGTTACGTACCAGATTACCATTTGGATAATTCGGCATTTTTACTGCTCCGGGATATTCTTCGTGTGCTTTTTTATTTGCAAAAGTTTTTTCCCTGGCAAGTTTGTATTCTTCATCCGTTAAGTCAACAAATTCGTGATTCGGGCTAATGATGTGAGATTTGCGAATGTAATAAACTTCCTCGCTACTGTTCTTATCGTCTTCTGTCCTGTCAAAAAGCCAGATTTGGTTATTATCCAGAGAATAATCATTGCTTTTGGAACTACTGCTCATTAATGCCACATGCCAGGTGTCAAGCTCGTTATCTTTTTGCTTTTCAATAATAAACTCTCCTAATCTTTCCGGTGATGCAATCGGGTTGTCAGGAGCTACAAAGCTGCTGATAAATGAAACTACATCTGATGCCGCAATATCTGTCCAAAGTAAGTTCCCCTTTTTATTCGTTGGTGACGATGTAAAAGAAGATATAAGTTTATTCAGGTTGGTAAGGTTTACAGCAATGTCTTTAGTTCTTTTGCTTAGCTTGTAGGATTCTATCAAAACTCCTGACCATGAAATATTTACATTTATGGCTGTTCTGATTTTATTCGTTGCCGATATTTGTAATACTCCGGGGTGGGTTCTTACTTTTAAAGCATATTGTTCAGGAGTACTTCCGGCAATCTCAGACATATAATTGAACTCTTTTCTCAGTTCTTCCGAAGCAAGCGTGATATGGCAAAACCATTCATTAAGTTCTCGTGATGTGAAAAGACGGCACAAATCAACATAACCCGGTCTGTAGCCAAACCAACGTCCCATTTGCATAAGTGTGTCGTACATTCTGGAAGCCCTCAGATAATAGCTTACAGACAAGCCTTCAAGTGTTAACCCTCTTGATAATTTATTTCCACCGACTGCAATAACGGATAATCCTGCTTCTTCTCCTTCTTTTACATATTTTTTGTCGTAAGCCTGGTAATCAAGCACATCTTTTGCTCCACCATGTATTTCTTTCACCTGTATTTTAGCTGCTGACGGGTGCAAAAATAGTAACACTTCCTTCCAGGAATGTACTTTTATATTTGGGTCAAGTCCTGATAATTGAGAATTTAAGATTTGAGATGACGTGGTAACATAGGAACGGTAGTTTTCTGTATCATTTTCAAATGTTTCCTGAATTTCATTTAATATCAGGAGATTATTTTGTTCAATGCCCAACCTGTAGAAGTTAAATACACTCTCAACCAGTTCTTTAATGTGTGCCTGCCAGTTTGTAAACCGTGAAACGTGTATCAGCATCGAGTTGTGTTCGTTCCCTTGTCCACGTAATCGCCTTATCGAACAGGTTAGTATAAAACATTTTATTGCTGTTTTAAGCGATTCCGGTACGCTTACAGGTAACTGCTCATCACGTTTGTGCCTGTCGGGAACAAAGCTTTGATAATCATTAATTCTATGAACAACGGGCAAGGTGTCCATTGGTTCTTCTCCATCTTCCAGCGGTTCAAATCCAAATATTTTGTCAGGGCCCACATAGTTTGTTGGGGCAGGAATATTTGTGATAAAATCACGCGGGAATAGATTGTCTTCGTTTAACGGGATGAAGATATTTGCAAACGGAGTAGCAGTATAACCAACATAAGCACTTTTTTGGAACAATCGCAAAAGGTTTCTGATTTGTCCGTTAATCCTTGTCGGGTTTAAATCGTCTCTTTTTGTATTTATTGAGGCATTATCCGCTTCATCGTCAATAATCAACAAAGGTTTATTTCTGATAATTTTATCGCCCTTATTGGTTTCTGTGGATTGTGCTGCAAGCCACTGTTCCAGTCTGTTTAAAACATGTGCATTCTTCTTTACGACTGCAATTATGGGGTCATTTGTATAGAAATTAAGCGCCAGGGCATTTGCTGCACCGGCATTAAAATCGCCATTGTCAAGGCTCGAAGTCAGAGAATGTGCAATTAAATGCCTGTTGCTTTTTTGTTCTCCAACACCAATCCAAAGATTGTTGTTTTTATTTACTCTTTCCTGTTGTGTGTCAAATCCCAGGAAACCTTCGTCCAATCTTAATTGTGTCTGGCTTCTCAGGTTTTTATGAATACCAGCCAAAACAATAATCATTTTAAAACCTGCGTCTGCGGCTTTGCAAATCAAACCAGTGTAATTTGCTGTTTTACCGGATTGAACCTGCCCGACCACCATTCCACGTTTGTCAATTTGTGCTTTTTGGGCTGGTTCAAATAGGGCATCAAGAGTCCTGTCGGTTAATTTGTCTATTGATTGCACTGTTTTGGGCGGAAATTTTTTCTTTTCTTCGAGATACCATTTATACCTGTTCCAGAAGCCCCATTCAATTTTTGATTTATTTCCGGCAAGCCAGGGTCTTCTTGCTTCTTCTTTTTCAATTATCCTGAAATCATCAACCCAAATCTTATATTCTGATTCGATATGCCTTAGCAATTCTTCTTTGGAAATATCCTCATATAACTTTAGCGTTTTTAAGACGGCATCTTCAATTTGCTGTTTGCTTGCTGTATCCGTACAGCCCATTTTTCTCAAAAAATATAAAGCATCTTCTTTGGCTTCATGTATCATAATTGTCCGGCTAATGATTCGATGTATTGTGGGTATTTATCAAATGGCTCGATTGAAAGCAAAACAGCTTTTGCCTCATTATGTGATTTGCCTGAATTAATTAATCTTTTCAGGTGTTTTTCCATTTTCTGTATTAATAGTTCATGTTCAATGTTTTCAAATGGCAATCCATGAGATTCTGGTTCTTCACTTTCCTTTATTGTAATCAATGGAACAGGTACAGTTTCTTCAATGAACTTAATAAGCTCGTTCAGATTCTGTTTTGAGGGTTCTTCAATGATTTCACTGATTACGGGATGTTTTCGGTTGATGGAATAAAAACGCTTTCCATGTCTTTGTTTTTCAATCCAAACCGGTGTGAATTTGAAAGAAGGGTACTTCCTCTGTAAAATTTTCCCCTTATGACGATATACGTTAACTGCATGTGCCCGAACATCTTTTGCATAGGCTTTAAGCTGGGTTTGTGTCTTAATTGGTGGTCTGGCTATGGATTTTTTAATGTCAATTTGCCATTTTTCATCAACTGTATTAGGCAAATCAATCATTATCCTACAAAGTTTGTAGTGTTCTTCTTTTCTGAACATACCAAGCCAGTTGCCTGCTACAAGTAAACGTTCATTTCGGTATATGTAAAATCCCTGTTGTTCATTCCATCCTTTTGGGCCGGAAGCCTTTTTAAATGTCTGCCCGGATATTTTTGATTTATGTGGAAGGACATACCCTTTTACAACTATATTGCCTTTTCCAAGAAATTCTTCGGCACAGGGTTGAATGCCGTTTTCACCTCTGAGAAACGGATCCCAGGCTTCAATCTTTCTGTCCTGAAACCAGATTTTTATTTTTCCTTGTTCTAAAAATCTGTGGAAAACCATTTCAAGATGTTTTTTTACACCTTCCATAATTTCCATAAATTTTCCAAGGGCTTCTGTATCGTCTTCTTTGGTGTTTTTTAGGATTCTGTCAATACAATACCAAATAACACTTGTCCCTGATTCCTGCTTTTTCAGGTTTTCAATTTCACAGGTTGAAGGTGTAAACTGTATTAATTCCCATGATTTTGTTTTGTTTACATGGTCTAAATCCCATGCCCAACAAACAGGGGTATAATCTTTTCTTTTTGAAATTACTGAGAATTTTCTGGTCTGTGAAAATGATGCAGTTTTTAAGCCTAAACCGAACCTGCCCAGGTCTTTTGATGAGCGTTCGTCTGACGGATGTTTACTGCCTGGTCGCATAGCCTGAACCAATTCCTCGTGGTTCATTCCATAACCATCATCTTTTATTTTTATGATTGTTCCTTCCCCTTTCCAATCGTAATTAATCCAAACATTTTTTGCTTCAGCGGAAATAGAGTTATCGATAATATCAGCAGCAGCCGTTTCAATGGAATAACCAATGGCACGGAAAGTTTCTATCATTGAGGATGCATCGGGTTCGGCTTTGGTTGTTTGAAATTGAGGTTTAGTCATTAAGGAGTAATTCTTTTAGCTTGTTTGCAATTGATTCAGCCATCAATGGCGGTACAGCATTTCCGATTTGTCTATAAGCCGCTGTTCTGCTTTGCTTTTCTGTAACACCCTCGAAAAAGAAATCATCAGGGAAGGTCTGTAATCTGGCTGCTTCTCTTGGGGTAATGGAACGGTTTTGTTTTTTATCAGGATGGATGTAATAATGTCCGTCTTTACAGATATGAGCAACAACTGTTTGCGAGTAGGGCAGGTCGTCTGCAACTACTTTAAATCTGTCAACGAAAGATTTTTTGTTTTTATGCGATTGCCATTTGGCTGGAATGTCGTTGTAGTTTAACCTTTGGTGTCCGTTTTCCCATTTTTCGCAGGCAAGTTTGTAAATTCCTTTATCCTGTTCGGTATGAGGTCTGGCAATATGTTGGGTGGTAAAATTCAGCCCGTTACGAATATGACTGTCAAACAAGTAATTGCCTTTATATGGTTTGTATTCTGTTTTGTGGTAATTACCTGCCCCAGCTGAAAGCTTTGGCAAGTCTTTGAAAATTTCTGAAACAGTTACATTTACCTCTTTCTTTTCAAATTCAGGATAAAATCCTTTTTTTCCATTTTTCTTGCCAATCAGAATTATTCTTTTTCGGTTTTGTAAAACACCAAAATCTTTAGCTTCCAAAACTTTATATTCTGCATAGTAACCTTTCGTCTCAAATAAGTCGAGCATCATCTGGAGATAAGATTCACCGTCTTTTGTTTTGGCAGATAAAAGCCCGATTACGTTTTCAAAAACAAAATATTTAGGTTGATAATATTCCAGGAATTTAGCGTATTCTTTAAAAAGATAATTCCTTGAATCGCCCTGCATCCTGTTTTCGTCTCTCGACCTGCCAACCACAGAATAGGCCTGGCAAGGTGGGCCTCCAATGATGAAATCAATGGTTTCTTTTCCTTTCAATGAATCAATCCTGTCAAAAATTATTTTATTGTTTTTTTCACCAATTGGCATATTTATTACTGATTTCCGTTCATTTTCAGAAAGCAAGGCATAAAGTTCGGTTCTTGAAATTTTATTTTGAATATAATCCAGGTAAGGTTGAAAGTTGTCAGAGTTTTTTAAATAATGATACGCAGTCCTTGTTATCAGGGTATTGCATGCGGCTTTATCAATTTCTACATGAGCCACAGGTTTAAGTCCCGCCCGGATAAAACCTTCGGATAAACCACCTGCTCCTGAAAATAAATCGATAAAGTTCATCTATTAAATTTTACTCAAAAAAACTAATAAATTCTCTAAAGTCCTGGCTCTTTTCCCGGATTTTAGTTCGCATTCCCAAATCGTTAACACTTCCCAACCCAATGTTTCTAGCTCAGTTATTTTCTCTTTGTCCCGTTCGATCGTCCCGTTAATTTTTTCTAACCACCAGTCTGTTTTGGTTTTTGGAATTACAAAATATTTGCACCCTTTATGTCCGTGCCAAAAGCACCCGTTAATAAAAATCGCAGTTTTGTACTTAGGCAAAACTATATCTGGCTTACCCGGTAATTTTGGATAATTTATACGATACCGAAAGCCATTCTGAAAAAGGAATTTCCTGACCATTATTTCAGGTTTTGTATTTTTCCCTTTAATCATTGACATGTTAAAGCTTCGGGTCTTTATGTCGTGTACATCTGCCATTGTTGTCTTTCTGAGCGTTGGCTAAAATTGCACTCTTTTGCAAATTTTGATCCGTGGGTTGGCTTGTGTGATTTGCAAATGTGTGCAATGTGCGTTGGCTTCCCCAACTGTCCCGAAGGGCAGAAGCGGGCGGGCAAAAACTAATTTTTTCTTGCACCAATCTTCAATCAAAATGTTAATATTTTCTATCAGTTTTTTCAAATTTTATAATCAGGTTTTAATATTATCGTTTCGTTCTTCTTACTTGCAGCTAACGGTCTAGTATAACAATAGTAGCGGATTTTAAACACTAACTTTTCGGTTAAACACAGACCTTTTTATATTTACTTACTTTGGTTTTAGCGATTAAACCGCTATTATTTTTATACATTGTTGGTAGCCGTTTTTATTGGAATGCTTTTTTAATTTCATCTTCAGCCAAATAATTCCAACCTTGTCTTTCCTTGTCTTTAGTTTCTTTTACAATGTCCTTTAGTTTGTTAACTTTTAATTCATTAGTATATGAAAGATTATAAGTCGGCAAACCTTCAACAGCATCATAGAAGTAATCTTTTAGATTTGTACACAACCAATAATATTTGTCCAACACATATTTTTCAAGTTCATAAGAGGAATAAACTTTGTTATTCAAAACATTCCAATATTTGAGTAAACGAACCAATTTCCTTATTTGATAATTATTGTCTCTGTTTTTGTCGTTTAACTGTCCTTTTAAAGCGTGAGGATATGTATTTATCCACGTACTATAGCTTGAAGCAGGTGCAGGAATATGATAAGTTCCCCAAGTGTAATATGCTGGCACTAATTCAAACTTAATTCGACTCAACTCTAAAACGATAGTTGGTGATGATTGATAAATTTCATTTCTTGAATAATTGTCTTCCGCAAATCTTTTTAATCTATTCATTAAGGTTTGTGGTGTCCAATCAGAACCATCTGTAAAGCTTACCATAAAATCAACATCCGAATTAGCATCTCTGCTCCGCCTAAGAATCGTTTTCCTATCATAGGAACCAAAAACGAATTTACTTTCTATGTTGCTAAAATAGTTTCCAAGTTTTGTTGACAAAGTGTTTATTGAGGTGTCAATAGAAGTTCTTTCCCAATCTGCTAAGGTTATTGTGCTTGATAAGTCAGTTAAATAAGATAATACAGACATTTAGAATTTGGCTTTTATGGATTTAATTATGTTGTCAGTTCTATTCTCATTTGTTTTTTTGGATAGTCTGTAAAACCAATCTGGTATTTTTTCTGGTACAGTTCTTTCCGTATAAATAATATCTTGAATTTGTCTCAAAGTTCCATCATTAGGTTCTTCACGACTCTCGGAATATTTGTTTAGAATATTATCTATCTGACTTAATGTTTCATTTTTTGAGTTAATATGATTTCTTAAGGAAAGACTGTTTTGAACACCATAAATTAGAAATGAAAGTGAAGGTGCTATCAACAGAAGTATGTTATAGAACCCAATATTTTTTGCTACAAAAAAGCCAATAAAGATTCCATAATAAGCAACCAGAAGGATTATCAAAAAAGTCACAAATCTTTTCCTAAGTTTTAATTCCCAAGAAAAATTAACTCTCTGACAAAGAATAATAGCGATTGCCTTTGGAAGTGAAGAATCAACTTCTAACGAATACCAATTTGTTAAGTCATTCCCATCGTATTCTTTCGCGAGGTCAATTCGAGTATCAGTTGTTATTTTGTTTTTACAAAGTATTTCGTTCCAAGGTATTTCAAAGAGTTCAGTGTCAAACTGTTCCTGAAGTTTAGCACCTTGTTCTGTTTTTTTCTTTCGATAATTTTCAGTTACCAAGTAAATAACTGTCCAAAGCACACCGAAAGCACCTAAATAATTAACAATATCATTTTGGTACATTCCTATTATTGGTAAAATAATTGCCATTAGAACGCTTATTACATCAAATACTTGGTACACCTTACATTGGCTATACGCAACTCTTTGAGCTTTTAAATATTCAATGAATTTTTCTTCGTTTTGTATTTGTGTTATTCTGTTCATTTTTTGTTCAAATGGCTACCAACATAAGAATAACACGCATGCTATTCATGTTATCCGGGTTTCATCTTTAAGTGTAATTGTTGTTATTCCTGTAAAAAACAGGAATAACATGAAGAAAAGTGATTTACTGGAAAAGTACAAGCATCATCTTACGCTGAAGAATTTTAGCGAAAGTACAGTACGTGCATATATGAATGGGCTGGCTGTATTTCTGGATTACATTCGCGAAAAAGATATTCAGGAAGTTTCACCTGAAATTTTGGAGGCTTACTTTTATTACTGTAAAACAGAGTTAAGTTATAGCTATTCTATGATGAAGCAGCTCCTGGCTTCTGTTAAATTTTTATATGGTGAGGTGATAAAAAGACCAATAGATTTTGATTTCAGTATTAAAATGAAAAAACCTTCCAGGTTACCGGAAGTACTTTCTGTAAGTGAAGTAGAACGGCTTCTTAATAGCTTCACAAACTTAAAACATAAGGCCATTTTCACCCTTTGTTATTCTGCCGGTTTGCGAGTGGGTGAGATCCTGAACCTCAAAATCAGTGATATTGATTCTAAACGATTACAGATTCGCATTGTCCAGGCAAAAGGGAAAAAAGATCGGTACTCATTATTGGCACCAAATGTTCTAACATTACTTAGATTGTATGTCGGAGAGTATAAACCAAAGGAATTTTTGTTTGAAGGACAAAATGGAGGGAAATATTCAAGTGCCTCTATTCAAAACCTTATGAGAAGACATCGCAAGCTGGCGAATATCAAAAAGAAGGCAACCCCGCATACGTTAAGGCATTCGTTTGCCACACACTTACTGGATAATGGAACAGATATTCGTTTCATACAGGAGTTATTAGGCCATAAACATATTTCGACAACGCAGATGTACACCCATGTTTCCACCCGGCACATAAAAAGTATTAAAAGCCCGGTTGAGGATCTAAACATCTAACTCCAAACTTTGCTCAATGCCTTTGCCTTAGTATCTTCCATCAAAATTGAAGAAGCGTAATAGATGAGCACAAACTCTAAAGAAGTTCACTTACATACCAAAGGGATTTTGCCTGTACAAAAACTAAAGATTCTCCGTGATATGGAGATCCTGGATTCCCACCCCGATTATCCGATCAACGATAACCAGTTTCAACCCAACTCCTTAGATCTGCGATTGGGTGAAGTGGCTTATCGTGTTCGTTGCAGCTTTCTCCCTGAAAATGAGACGGTGGAACAGAAAATCGAAAAGCTGGAGCAGTATTCTTTTTCTATTAAAGACGGAGCGGTATTGGAAGAAAATTGTGTGTACATCATTCCATTGTTGGAACGACTAAACCTTCCTAAGTCTCATTATTCCACCCAGAACGGGGTTTCAGGAAACCCGGAAGAAGTAAAACTGTTTTCTTTGGAAAACCTTTCGGCGAAAGCAAACCCTAAAAGCTCTACCGGGCGCCTGGATGTGTTTACACGGGTAATCACTGACTACTCACATCGATTTGAAGAAGTGGCTCCGGGCTATCAGGGCCAGTTGTACCTGGAAGTAGTGCCTAAGTCTTTTTCCATAAAAGTGAGAACCGGGCAAAGGTTAAATCAACTGAGAGTCCGGCATGGTTTCGAAGTGGTACCCGATCAGGATTTGCTGCGTATTCATGCTACCGATCCTTTGTTGTTTGATGAAAACATCAATCCGGTAACTATGGAGCAGATAAAAGTAAATAAAGGGCTGTTTATGAGCGTGCAGCTGAAGGGTAAAAAAGGAGAAGTGATTGGCTACAAAGCGAAGAAGCACAACAATTATATCGACCTTGAAAATATCGGCCATTATGATGTGGACGAATTCTGGGAACCGATTTTTGCGGCTTCAGATTCGAAATATATCCTGGAGCCGGAGGCATTCTACATTTTTGCTTCCAAAGAGCGTATCCGGGTTCCGGCAAGGCTGGCCTGCGAAATGATGGCTTACGATACCGGTTCAGGGGAGCTTCGAACCCACTACGCCGGCTTTTTTGATTCCGGTTTTGGCGGAAGTGTGGCAGATAAAGGAGCCAGAGCTGTACTTGAAGTTCGTTCTCACGATGTGCCGTTTATGATAGAAGACGGACAAACATTGTTCAGCATGCAGTTTGAACCCAATACAGAGATCCCTGAGTTTGTGTATGGCACTGAAATTGATAGCAATTACCAGGGGCAGGGTTTAAAGCTTGGAAAGCACTTCAAACAACAATGAGCAGTTTTCTGGTAAACCGGTGCATCTGCCACGAGCGTACGTTTAAAGAAATTAAAGAATACGCGAGCGAAAAAGGGTACACCGATATTGAAGACCTCCAGATTGATAATTATTGCAGCAATGGTTGCAGGATCTGTGCTCCCTATGTAGAAATGGTTTTGGAAACAGGAGAAACTGCTTTTGAACCCGGTGCTTATTACAAAAGAAAAGTCGGGAAATGAACTACTTTTATGCTCCAAAACAAGACTGGCCGGATGAACATACCGTTGATATAAAAGGGCAGGAGGCACAGCACATCTCAAAGGTTCTTAGAAAGAGAACAGGGGAGATCATTCATGTTGCTGATGGAGCAGGTTCTCACTTTGCGTGCGAAATTATCAGCGTAAGTAAACAACAGATACAAGCCAGAGTTGTTAATTCAGCATCAATGCCTGAACCTGAGATCAAGAAAGTGATGGCGTTTGGGGCCATTAAAAAAAGAGACCGCCTGGAGTTTGCCGTTGAAAAAGCAGTTGAACTTGATGCCTGGGAAGTTTGTGTATTTAATGCAGATCATTCTGAACGAACCCGTTTGAACGAACATCGATTGAATGCTCACATCGTTAGCGCATTCAAACAAAGCGGAAGGTATTTTATTCCGAGGATGGTAATCAAAAATTCACTGGATGAAGTTTTGGATCATTACATTCATCACCAGCCATATATGGCATATCTTGGCGATGTGGAAATAAGCAGCACAGAGCTAACAAAACCCGAAAATTTGCTTCTTGTTGGGCCTGAGGGTGGATTTTCGGAAAGGGAAGCCGGTTTGGTAAAGAAGAAAGGGGGAAAGTTCATACGTTTAGGCCGGAACCGGTTACGTGCCGAAACAGGAGTTGCTGCTTTTCTGGCGCAGTACTTATATACTTAGCAAACGTTTGAGGGAATTAGATTCAAGTTTAACTTCTTATAGCGTAAATACATCATAAAAAAGCCTCATTCCAAATTAAGGAATAAGGCTTCTGCTTGTTTAAGAAGCGGATCCTTCTTCTTCAAATTCTTTTTCTTTTTCACCAGTAATGGCTTCCGTTACATTAATGATATGGTCGCCCACTTTCTCGGAAGCATAGAACAAGTCTTTGTAAATAGTATCACTGTTAATGTTATAAACTTTTGCCTCAATTCTTTTCGCATGCTTTTTCTGAAGCTTCTTCTTTGTTTTATTTATTACAATTTCTTTTTCATAGGCTTCTGCGATAGTAACATCAGAAAACTTGCTGCTTAGGTTAGTGTTCATCACAGCAAATGCTTCATCAATGGCATCCAGTATAGCAACCATTCCTTCTTTTTGCTCACTGTTAAAGATGATGTCTCCTTCAAAGAATTTTTCCAGATCCCGGGACATCTGATAAATAATATCCCCGATACTTTCCAGGTCGTTGGAGATACTTAAAAGGCCGGATACCCGGCGTGTTGATTCATCACTGAGTGCTCCTTCCGAAACTCTCATGAGATATTTTGCTAATTCATCATCAATCCGGTCGGTAATCTCTTCATACTTTTTGATTTTTTTGAGCAGCTTGCGTTGTTTTTTAGGTGTATCAACAAGAATAAGTTCTCTTAGAAATTCAGACATCCTGGCCGTTATTTCACCAAACTTCGCAGTTTCTTTAGCAGCCTCTTCTAGAGAAAGTTCTGCAGTTTGCATCATGCCTGTACCGATGTACTCCAAATGGAATTCCTCATCATCTCCTTTAGATGGAACCATTCTGATTACTGTTTTACCAATAAACCCTACAAACCCTACAAGCAATAATGTGTTGATGATATTGAAAGAAGTGTGAAAGATGGATAACCCGATCGGGATTTGTTCCGGATCGGTAAAAGGTGAGCCGCCCATATTTGTAGTCATATAGTCCCCTATAACCGTTAGGAAGAGAGGCATCGCAATAATGATCCATAAAACTCCAAACACATTGAAAATGAAATGGGCAGCAGCAGCACGTTTTGCATGTACATTGGCTATGAGAGCCGCAAGGTTAGCGGTAATGGTGGTGCCGATATTTTCTCCCAATACCATTGCAGCAGCTAATTCGAATGGTATCCAGCCGTTGTTCGCCATCACCAAAGTAAGGGCCATAGCTGCGCTTGATGATTGTACCACAACGGTAAGAACAGTACCAATTAATACAAAAATTAGGGTAGAAATAAATCCGAGATCGGCGTATTGAGATAAAAATTCGAGTATTTCCGGATTAGCTCTTAAGTCGGGTACGGCATCCTTCAGATAAGACAAGCCAATAAATAAAAGTGCAAATCCTATAAGAACCTCTGCCCATGATTTAGCTTTGCTCTTACTTAAAAACATTAATGGAAATCCAACAGCAATAATTGGAAGTGCGTAGTTTGCAATTTTAACTTTAAAGCCGATGATCGAGATCAGCCAGGCTGTGATGGTGGTACCAATGTTGGCCCCCATAATTACGCCAATAGATTCAATCAGAGAAAGAAGTCCGGCGTTTACAAAGCTTACCACAAGCACCGTAGTAGCAGAAGAAGATTGTACAAGAGCCGTAAGAGCAAAACCCGTAAGTACTCCTTTAAACCGGTTGGAAGTCATCGAACGGAGTATTTGCCTCATTTTTGTTCCGGCAACTTTTTGAATGCCTTCACTCATTACTTTCATTCCGTAAATGAAGAAACCTAATGCTCCGAAAAGATTCAGTAATTCAAAGAATCCAAATTCCATAGTATGTAAGAAGAGTTAAAAAATGAGCACAAATGTAAGTATTAATACGGCCTCACAATGTTATCTAAATGTTAACTGTGTATTAATTTAATATAACATTGATTGGTTATGCAGTGGCAAATTTTCTAAATTCGTCGCCGTTAATTGCCTTCATCAATTCTAATGAGACTAACTACAAAATTCATTCTCTTTGCGATACTGATGGTTTTTTTAATCACACCAGTATCTGCTCAACAAGTAAAAGTAAACACGTTAGGTAAGGGGATTGTGTTCGAACCTGATGACAGCTCATACAGCCTGAAGCTTGGGATGAGATTTCAAAGTTTATACGTGGGCGAGCAAAACCTTGATAGTGAAGTGTATTCAGATCAGGCGTTGGTTCGCAGAGCAAGACTAAAATTCGATGGCCATATTTACTCGGAGAAGTTTATCTATAAAATTCAATTGGGATTCAGTAACAGAGATACCCGCAATTCCAGTTCGGGTGGCTTGTCTCAAAATAGTAATACAGCAAATTTGGTATTAGATGCTGTTTTGAAGTATAACCCGGTGGGAGATTTTGAGGTTTGGGTCGGTCAGGCTGTACTTCCCGGAAACAGAGAACGGCTGATTTCTTCTCAAAAAATACAATTTGTAGATAGGAGCTTGCTAAGTTCAGGCTTTAACCTGGATCGTGATATGGGTATCCAGTTTCGTAATACTTCAACATTTGGTAGTGTTATTGTAAAGCAGATGGCTGCAGTTAGCATTGGCGAAGGAAGAGACATCACCACAAAAAACCCCGGTGGATACAGCTATACCGGGAGGGTGGAACTCCTTCCTTTTGGTAAATTTTCAGGCAAAGGGGATTATACAGGGCCGGATTTGGCAAGAGAAGAAGACATAAAGTTATCGATTGGCGCAGCCTTTGATTATAACGATGGAGCTGTACGCAGCAGAGGACATTCCGGAAATTTTATTTATACCAATAGTGGAGAGTTGGTTCAGAACGATCTGCAAACGTTACTGCTGGATGCAATTATAAAATATAAAGGGTTTTCTGCCCATGGAGAATTTGCAAACAGAGAAGCAAATAGGGATACAGGTTTTGGAACCGGGACGGCGTACATGGGTTCTTTAGGTTACGTGTGGCAAAACGGTTTCGGGATTGCAGGGCGTTTTGCTGATTTAACTACCGATGATATTTTTTCTTCTTTAAAGGAATACTCGGAATATACGCTTGGCGTGTCAAAATATATCTCAGGTCATAATTTAAAGATCCAGGCAAGTGCGGGTTATCTGGATTTTGTAGCAAACGATGATATTCTGAGAATGCAGGTTCATATGGAAATTGCTTTGTAGCCAGGGATTTTCCTCGTTTTTTATCAAGGGATAAATCTCTTCTTGGTTATGATCTTTGAATAATTTCGTACATACCCAAGCCTGCCTGTGGGCAGATAGGTTCATTCCGCAGCTTTTGTTGCAAACCCATCCCGATCCCGACAGCGGTCGGGACGGAATGAGGTTCTGAATGACAAAGAAAGTCACTCAGAGTGAAATCAACGAAAGTTGATGGAGTGATGAGTCTTCACAAATAAAATTTAACACTGCCCTTGAGCTAAGCCTCGAATCACTTCGCCCCAACCGTGGTTGGGCCCGCGAAGACGGGTTTCTAAAATAATCTTGTATATCAAGAAAATCCTTTAGGAATCGTGGTAACACGAATAGAGAAATAAAAACAGCAGGAGTAGAATAAAGAAGAGAACCGGCCTTTACCCCAAAGGGAGATTCAGCATCTTAAAGATTTCAAAATAAATTCGAGGTGAAGCCTCTATTGAATAAAGATCTGTAATGCTGCTGATCTTGTAGGAAGGCTTAAATCAACTGTAAAAGATATCCTAATACAGCCCCTCCGGCTACAATCCACATGGCATTTAATTTTTTCGGGCCAAAGGTAAAGAAAGCTCCAAGTAAGGCTATCACACTGGCTCTCCAGTTAGTAAGTGTATCCTGACCCATTACCAGAAGCACAGCAACCATAACGGCAACTGCGGCAACATTTACCGAGTCGAGAAAATAGGCTAAAAGTTTAGAGCTCCTCATTTTTGGAATAAGCGGATTCAGCATCCAAACGAATAAAAAGGAAGGAAGGAAAATACCAACCGAAGCAGCTAAAGCACCTTGCCAGCCGGCTAATTGATAACCAATAAATGTAGCAGTAGAAAGAACCGGCCCGGGAGTAAATTGCCCGACTGCGATAGCATCAATTAGTTCCGGCCTCGTCAGCCATCCGTTCATTACCAGTTCGGCATCCAGGTAGGCGAAAAGAACATAGCCGCTGCCATAAAGAATAGCCCCAACCTTTAGAAATACCCAAAAAACATTCATTACCGAAACTTTATAAATTGCTGCCGTTCCGGCTTGAATAAAAAGAAGAGGTGCTAACGAATGTACAGGAGATGAAAGTTTGGACCTGGAATAAAAATACAATGCTCCCAGTATTCCGGCCGAAAGCAATGCAATAATTTCATTAACTCCCAGCAGGCTTGCTGTTAAAACCAATGCTCCCAGAATTCCCAGCTCCCATCCTTTGAGAGCTTTTTTGCCAAGCTTAACAACAGCGGCGGCAATAATGGCAAGAACAGCGGGTTTTATCCCAAAAATGAAAGGCTCTACCTGGGGCAATTCTCCATATTCTACATAAAGGAAACCGAGTATTCCGGTAATAACCACCGCAGGAAAAATAAAACTGATTCCCGCAGCAAAAAGCCCCAAAATGCCGCCGCGTTCATGTCCGCAGTGCATGGTCATTTCTGTAGAGTTCGGCCCCGGAATAAGATTGGTAGCTCCGATCAAATCCAAAAAATGCTGCCGTGTCATCCACTTTCTTTTCTCCACTACTTCTTCTTCCATCATGGCAATGTGAGCAGCCGGGCCGCCAAAGGCGATACACCCAAGTTTGAAGAATAGCTTTGAGATTTCTGAAATACTGCCTTTTTCTTTATTCATTGAGATTTTTTTTGAGATTCATCCAACAAGTATAAACAAACAAATTGCCTTCATTTTGTGGGTAGTAAATTTTTCCCTATAGCTTTGAAAAAGGGAACGTAAGGTACACTGGCCATAATTCTGAGGTCCTGAAACAGGTTAGAATCTTCAGATAAGAAACAAAAGATATCATCAAAGGCATTTTTCTTGAACAGGTCATGGAATACACGCAGGCTTTCGTCTGTAGAGGTAGAGAGAATGTGGAGCAGTAACAGGTCGTAGGTACGGTATCTGAACTTAGATTTTGGCGGAAGGATGGGTTGTTTGCCGGCAATAAGAAACTGTGCAAGGCTTTGGCAATATTTTTGTGTTTTCAGGAAGGTGTAGCCGGTACTTGGTTTGGTAAGTCCGCCAACAGTGCCCAGGTTTATGATGTTGGTGCCGTAAGCAGGTTGGTAATCCAGATCCTGCATGGGAATTTCACCATATTCTATTCTTTTGATTTGATACTCGGAATGGTGGAGCCCGAATTTGGAGAGCATATACCCTTCAATTTTTTGCTCATATACTTCTTTATCGAAAACTGATTCTGAAAATACGGTGTATTCTAACAAAGCTTCATTATGGCTGAAAGGGAGTACATACATAAAAGCGACTTCGTGCTCGCGAGAAGCATCAAAATCCATGATCGTAAATGTAGAAGGATCGAATACTGCGTGCTCTGAAAAAATTTCAAAACCCAGAAAGTGTTGTATTAAAGGATATCGCGGGGTTTTCCAGTTTGGCTTAAAAACACTCTGGAAGATCTGGTCAGCTATGTAACTATCGCTGTTTTTTGTAAGCAAAACCGCTTTTTTTGAATTGGAAGAAAAGTCGAGGATGTTTTCTTCCAACAGGTCGAAGTTTTTACGCTCCCGCAGTTCCATTAAAATGTATTCTTTAAAATCCCCGCTTCTGATAGCGTGATACGAATACTTGTTCAGGTAAAGGAAGGTTTCCATATCCAGTGCAGAGAAAAAAGCTTTGCTCCAACTTCTGTAAATGATGTCTTTGAATGGGGGATCTTCTTTTGTCCAAAAGCACCATGTTTTGTCATTCACAGGAGCAAATGTTGAATCAACTACTAAAACCTGACCTTTATAGCCACCTTTGGCCAGGTACCATGCCAGGCTTAACCCCGACATTCCACCCCCGGCAATAATCAGATCGTATTTGGCTTCAACTTTCAAAAGTGTCCCTGAATTGTATGTTTTTTTGCTCGTTGGTATTTATGTGAAGTTGAAATACATCAGGTCTGGCGTAGTGGCCGTTTGTATCGATAAAGAGATTGCCTTCACTTAGTATCGATATATTCAGGCCAGCATAAATAATGGCATTTTTTTCCTGAACAGGCTCTACCAAATAGCTGGTGTCGGGATTGATCACAGAACTGCCTCCTCTAAGCAAGAATGCTTCGTTTTCGGTTGGTATTGATCTAACCAATTCTAATGCAGTGCTTTCTTTTCCCTCAACGGAAATAATTCCGTCAATCATCTGCTGCTTGGTGAGCGTGCATCCGGCGGCAATTACATAACACTGCCCTTCAAAAGCGTACTGTCTGCTCGCAATTTGATGGAGATCTTTTACCATGGGCCATTGGGCAATATGGATGTGCTCGCCGTTTTCATGAGTAGCAGCTCGGGCTAAAGGCATCCAGTGTTCCCAGCAAATCAGCCCCGTAATTTTAACTCCCTGGTCATCAACAGTAGGGAGTGTACTTCCATTACCCATTCCCCAAACCAAACGCTCGGTATAGGTGGGCATTAGCTTACGGTGCAGTTCAAATTCTCCATCAGGTTTGAAATAAAAAATGGTGTTGTAAATAGTTCTGCCAACACGTTCGTTAGCTCCCATTACAACCAGGCAGTTATTTTCCACTGCAGAATTTAAAAGCACTTTGAAGTACTCGTCGCCAATTTCTATCGAATTTTCGAACAATAACCGGAATAAAGCTTTCGCGGGTGGGTGATCCCAAATCCCTGCGTTGGGGGCATAATCCAGCCACACAGGATAACCGGGAAGCCATGTTTCAGGAAATACCACCATTCGGGCATTGTTGTCTGCTGCTTCAGAAATATATTTAGCTGCAAGGCTGGTACTTTCAGCAAGGTTTAAAAAAACAGGTGGGTGTTGAACAACGGCTATTTTATACGGATTATCCACAGAGCAATTTTGATGAATTAAAGAACACCAAATTATCTCAAGCAAACCAAAAAGCAAAAAATAAAATGATTGATTTACGAAGCGATACCGTAACCAGGCCAACCACTGAAATGCTGGAGTTTATGATAAAAGCAGAAGTGGGAGACGATGTGTTTGCGGAAGACCCAACAGTGAAAACACTTGAAGAAAAAATTTCCGGGCTGTTTGGGATGGAAGCCGGATTATTTGTTCCCAGTGGAACTATGAGCAATCAATTGGGAGTAAAGGTATTAACCAATCCCGGCGACGAGATCCTGATCGATCACAAAGGGCATATTTACAACTATGAAACAGGCGGGGCGGGTTTTTTGTCTGGTGTTCAAATCAACCCGGTTCATGGAACCAATGGAAAATTGAGTGTTAGCGATGTTAAAGATGATATTCGGGGTAATTTTGATTGGGAGCCAAATACCTCAGTTCTTTGCCTCGAAAACACAACGAATAAAGGCGGCGGTGTTTGCTATACAAAAGGCGAGCTTAAAGAACTGAAGGTATTTGCCGATGAAAATAACCTGAAAGTTCATCTGGATGGGGCAAGGATATGGAATGCGATGGCGGCGACTGATATTGAACCGGAATTTTTCGGCGAGATAGCGGATACCATTTCGGTGTGTTTTAGTAAAGGATTAGGGGCTCCTGTAGGATCTATGTTACTAAGCTCTGAAGAAAATATTGTCAAAGCCCGCCGCTACCGGAAAATGTGGGGTGGGGGAATGCGCCAGGTTGGTTTGCTGGCTGCCGCCGCTGATTTTGCTTTCGAAAATAATTACAGCAAACTGAAAGAAGACCATCGGAGAGCAAAGGAATTAGCGAAAACTATTTCAGAGTGTTCACAACTTTCTGTTGACGTAGATTCAGTAGAAACCAACATAGTGATCTTTGATGTGCTACAAGAAAATGCTTTGGGTGCTTTATCAAAACTTGAGCAAGAAGGAATTCGAATGGTATCTTTTGGGCCGAATACCATCCGGGCTACTTTCCATTTTGAGATTGGGGATGCAGAATTAGGTGTAGCAGTGTCGTCTATCAAAAAGATTTTTAAGTAAAATTATTCAAACGGCCTTTTAGGATTGAAATCGTTGATGCATATTAAAGCACTTATAAATTTATCAAATACACTATGAAATCAAGAATCACCATTTTAAGTATTGCCCTGGTTATCATTGCCGGGTTTGCCATCAACTCAACGATGAAACTTCATCACGATGAAACAGCAATTAAAGAAGCTCTGGAAACCGGATATGTACATGGGGCTTTCAATGAACTGAATCCCGAAGCGATGAAAAAAACGTTTCATGAAGACTTTGCCATTTTTTCGCCTGGAAAGGAAGGGAAAATAAATCGCTACCCTATTGCAAATTGGGTGGAAGGAACCAAAAAGAGAAAAGAAAGCTCAGATTTTGATCCCACACAAAACAAATGGGATCACAAATTCAAACGTGTGGATGTATCGGGCAAGGCCGCTCATGTAGAATTGGAATTACACCGAAACGGTAAGCTTGTTTACACCGACTACTTATCTCTTTTGAAATTTGATGACCAATGGAAGGTAGTTGCTAAGGTGTATCATCAGCATACAAAACCTTGACAAAACGTAATCAAGAGTTATTGATCCTTTTCAGGAATTCACTTTTATAGATTTGCCCAATAGGGATTTCCTTGCCAAATATAAAGGCGTGGTTATCTTCAATTTTATCTATCCATTTTAAGGATACAATGAAAGAACGGTGAATTTGTATAAAAAGGGAGGAAGGCAGCAATGTCAATGTTTCTTTGATAGAAGCCCTTACCATATATTTCCTCTCTCTTGTGTTATAGTGTACATAATTGCCATCGCTTTCTATAAAAGAAATATCATCCAGCAAGATCTTTTCTTTGGCGGAACCTGTATTTACAAACAAAAAAGGGCGTGATTGATCGGTCGTGCTGCTCTCAGAATGTTTGGCTTTAACTTTGTTTACTGCCAGCAGAAACCGGGAGTAATCAAATGGCTTAAGCAGGTAATCAACAGCTTCTACTTCGTAACTTTTTATGGCATATTCGCTATGGGCTGTAGTAAAAATAACATCAATATCATTCGGTAAATGGTTTAGCAGTTTAAACCCATCTATCTCCGGCATATTTATATCCAAAAATATCATATCCACATTGTTTTGTTCCAGATAAGACAAAGCTTTCAGCGGATCTGTAAAAACTTCTAAGAGATCTAAAAACTCAGTTTTGCCTGCGTGGTTTTTAATTACTTCCAGTCCTTTAGGTTCATCATCTATAGCAATACACGTAATCATTGCACTTCTAAAAAGAGCTTCGTCAAAAACTCTTTATCTCCTTTCTCTGTTATTAGCTGAAATTTTTTGGAGTACAAGAGTTCAAGACGGTTTTTCAGGTTCTGCAAGCCAATACCACTTTTTTCCGCAGCCGAATATACAGATAGAATCGTATTTGTTACCTCGAATTGTAAGGTGCCATCAGCAAATGAAAGTGAAATGTTAATGATGCAATGCTCAGATGGGTGTATTCCGTGTTTGAAAGCATTTTCTATTATCGGGATTAAAAGCATGGGAGAAATTACAATATCATCCAATAAAGAAGGTGCTATTTCTATTTTTATATTTACTTCGTTGAGATCGGTTGTTCGCAGCTTTTGGAGCAAAATGTATTTTTGGATGTACTCAACTTCTTTAGCTAATGATATTTTCTCGGCTTGTGAATGATGTAGGTTATACCTCATTAATGTACCAAGCTGGGTAATTCCATCTGCGGTTTTGGGGCTGTTTTCTTCTAATGCGGTTGAGTACAAACTGTTTAGGGTATTGAATAAGAAATGAGGATCTACCTGAGATTTAAGAAAGGAGAGCTCAGCGGCATATTTTTCGGTTTTCAGTTTTTCGATAGTAGTTAAATTTTTAATCCAATCTTTTGTAAATCGATATGCAAATGAAAGTATCAATCCAATAAAGACCGCTCCGCTCAGATTATTATCATCAGTAAAAATAGCTAGAAAATCTCTTCCAAAAGATGTAGTGCCGGAATAAAAGAAAGCAACGGTAATTAATGCCCTTACGCTATCTGTCAGAGAGGGAAGAACCAGAATATATAAAGTAAAGAGAAGCCATTTTTTAGCTTTCAGATATTTTGGAATAAGTAAAAAGGCGTTTAGGTAAAAGATCAAAGGCACCATCAGGAAGTTTAAGCGAACCAGGTTTTTGCTTGTGCTGTCAAAGCTCGAACCTAATCCAAATTCCATCACCATGAAGTAACACCCCAACAAAACCAGATGGACTACTTTCTCCTTTTTACTCAAGGATGATATTTCTTTGAAGAGTGTCATTCCTTTAAAATGCGAAAGATGTTCTAAAATTTCTTTTGTTTAACAAGTATTTTGTTTACGCTGGTAGTATCAGATTCAAAAAAGTCGCTAATGATATGTTGAAAAGAATCCGGGGTTACATTTCTTAATTCATTTACCAGATCGAGGGAGGTTGGATAAGGGGACGATCGCAATCTATATTTTTCAATAAAGTTTTGCAGCCCATGATGGAAATTATCTTTACCAATGATCTTTTGAAATGCATAGTATGTTAGTGCTGCTTTTTGGTAGTTGAGGATGTCCTGATCCGGTCTTGCAAATACTAAAGGCGTGCTCTTATTTGGTGTTCGGGCAATGCTCCTCTGGAGGCGGTCACTAATTAGCTCCAGGTAAAGCTGTTTTGCTTCTTCGCCATACTTTTCTCCAAGGATTTCGATGGAAGTATATTCTGCAAGGCCTTCAGTAATAATTCTGCTGCCAAGTGCATTCGATGGAACAACCTGGTGCCCCCACCACTGATGTGCCATTTCATGAGCTACAAGCCGGAATACCTGGTCAAAACGGTTTTTGCTGAACGTATCTTCCTTGCTTATAAAACCGGCAAATTCGGAATAGGGAATGGTGTTTGCGAAGGATTGGGCAAAGTTACCGTATGTTTTTGGAAATTCGATGATCCTCATTTGTTTGAATTGATACGGGGTATAGGTCTTTTCAGAGAATGCCAGTGTAGCCTTCATGGCTTCCATCATTCGTTCCAGGTTAAAAGTATGGGTTGGATGATGGTAAATTTCCAGATCTACTCCATTAACATGTTCTCTTTTTACTTCAAATACTCCTGAGTTGAATACAATCCCATTTCTGATCTTTCTACTGCTTTTGTAGCGGAAGTAATTTCTTCCATTCTCTTGCCATTGTGCTGCAAGTTCTCCCGGAGCCAAAGCAATTTGATCTTTGGATGTACTTACAACAGCTTCAAAGTCAAACGGGTCAACGTTTTTTCCAACATAGCTGTTTTCGGAAGCTTTGGGGTTTGATGGCAGAGTATGGGTATTCTCATTGTCAGGCATACCAACTGTGAAAAGCTCGGCCAGCATAAAAGTCCCATTTTCTATTACTTTTGAGTTGGACAGGAAAAAAGTACCTGGGATATCGTTCGTTGAGAATTCAAGAAACAGGCTGTCTTTGGGAAGGAGCGGATCCTGGAGTTTCAGGATATCCAGATTCAATAACGAATCGCTAACAAGAACTTCAAAGTTTACACCAAGCAAGTATTCAGAGTTTGTATTGGCGGGGTAAGCAATAATCAGCGTGTCTATAGCTTGTTCCGATTTATTTACGAACACAAGTGTACCATTTGAGGTGTAGTTACGCTCTTCAGGGAATATATTCATGTTGATGTTTACCCCGGATAAACGAGGCTGAATAATATTCCGGAGATTCCCGAACTTTTTTATAACACCGGATGTATGTGCGCGTAATTCTTTTTCTGAAATATCCTCTGTGCCCGGGTAAGCGGAATGATATAACATAAAACCCATGCTCAAAAAAGCTAACAATAAGGCAGATGAGCCCGCCATTACAGGTTTGCTGGATCTTTTCAATGCAGTTACAACACGTTCTGGAAAATTCTGAGCAAAGCCGCGAACCCAAAAAAGGAAGGTGAGTATTAACAGAATACCTCCCAGCAATAACCAATACAGTTTATGAGCAAAATAGGAGCGCAGCTGATTTCCGTATCCATTTAAATCAGAATATTCGAGAATGGGTGCTGCATTAAACTTAAAAATATCCGGCTTGATGCCAATGGACTCTAATCCGCCAATCCCTATTGAAAATAAGATCAGCAGAAAAAAACCGACATATTGGTTGGGCAAGAGTGTTTGAACAAAAAAACCCAGCATAGCCCAAATAACTAAACCGATCAGGCTTACGGCATAAAGATCGAACAGGTACAAATCAATTTCGAAGTGATAGTAACCACGTATTGATTGAACAAGAACACCCACTACCATGATTACAGATAGCAGCACAGCCTGAATTTTTATAAGGGCAAGAAACTTTGAGCCCAGCAATACCGGATTGGAAATAGGGGTTACATCAACTAACTGATGGATATCTGTTGTACGGTCTTTGTGAATAAGTATTCCGGCATACAAAAACGTGATAAGACCGATGATAAAACTGAAGAATAAGGAAGGAACCATCAACATAACCTGCGTAAGTGGATAAATGCGGGTGGTGTACTGTGGGTTTGCCTGTGCCAGAAGCAAGTACATGAAGATCAAACTTCCAACAAGCAGAGCCAGAAAAGTGCGGCTTAAAAGAATGTTCCTGAATTCAAATACGGACATTCTCCACGCGGCGCGAACCTGAGTAATAAAGGAAAAACTAAAGCTGATATCTGTAACATCCTGAGTTTTACTTTTCGGGATAGCTGATTGATAATTTTTCCGGCGTAATGTTTTTCGAAAGATATTTCCTGATAAGATTGATTGAGTGAATGCAAATTTTTGATATGCCCGGGTAAATATCAGAGAAGAAAATCCCAACCAAATAAGCCTGTTATATATAATCATATTGCTAATGGGGATATTTAACATGTTCATTTGTTCGGGAGTCCAATATCGGGCAGCCATAAAAACCGGAGCCTGTGCAAATAGGTCGAAAAGAGCAACCAGGGTTTGGTTATCGGGCCCGCTTAACATGAATACCAGTATTCTTCGCAAAAGAAGAACCAGCAAGGCTGTGATAAATCCAGCATAAATACTTCTCGAAGCTATTACCGCTGCATATACAAGCATTGCAGTAATGGCGATATTTGGAACTGCGATGAGAAATAAAGGCCGTATATATGCTGCGATACTATTTGAAGTAATCATTGCCTGATTTACCCATGGGAGAACAGAGCCTAAAAACATTCCCAGAAAAAGAAAGAGAACAATTATAAAGCAGATCGATACCGAGCTCAGAAATTTTCCAAATAGGTAATCCCGTTTTTTGATTGGGTAGGAGTACAGGATCATAAACATTTTTGAGCTGTAATCCCGATAAAGAGACCCTGCAATAAAAATCGGGACGATGAATTGAATAAACAGATTAAAATCGAACAGCAGAGACGCTATACTAAACGGAGCATTTGCAAACCTGCGGCTCCCTTTTTCAATATTAGAGTAGTCTCCGGTAATATCAGCAGTTAAAGCCATTGCTCCCAATCCAAAAAGAAACATGATACTAACAAAAAGATAGGTAGAAGGCTGCTTTAACCAGTGCTTGATCTCGTAAAAGTAGATTGATTTAAGCATAGCTTTGCCCCGTATGTTCTTTGGATTGAAGTACGCAGAAATACACATCTTCTAACGTTGGGCTTTCGGCGCTAAAATGGCGGTCTGGTTTTGTGTTCGAGTAAACCCGGATAATTAATGAATTATCTGATGAAAAATTTGAGGACAGCACCAGGGTTTTATTTTTATAAGATCCGAGTTCATCAGGAGAGGTTTTAGTAGCCCAGATCTTTCCTTCAAGTTCATTGATTGCCTGTTCAGGAGTGGATTTTTTCAAAACCTGCCCGTGATTTACAATAGCCATATCGTTACACAATTCGTGTACATCGTCCACAATATGTGTTGAAAACAGCACCGTGTTTTGAGTGCCGACTTCGCGGAGCACATTCAGGAATCGTTTTCTCTCGGCTGGGTCCAGTCCTGCAGTGGGTTCATCAACAATAATAAGCTTGGGCCTGTTTAAAAGTAGTTGGGCTATCCCGAATCGTTGTTTCATGCCTCCCGAATAATCGCTCACGCTTTTTCTCCGGTCATCATACAAGTTGGTAAGTTCAAGTACTTCCTGAGAAATAGCAGCTCTTTGCTTTGCAGAGGCAATTCCCTTTAGGGTAGCAAAGTAATCAAGAAGTTTTTCTGCGCTTACTTTGGGGTACACACCAAATTCCTGAGGGAGATAACCAAGTATTTTTCTGAGTTCCATCGGGTGGGTTAATACATCTATTTCCTGAAAAGAAATACAACCCGAATCTGGTTGCTGTAAAGTGGCTATTGTTCTCATCAGTGTGGATTTGCCGGCACCATTTGGCCCAAGTAACCCAAACATGCCTGTCCCAATTTCCAGAGAAAGGTTATTTAGTGCTTTTACACCGTTTTGATAGGTTTTGGAAAGTTCCTTGACAATCAGGTTGCTCATTCTCTTACGCTTTATTGAATAATTCAGCCTAAGGATAGAAGTGAATACAGAGCAATTAAAAATTATGTGACAAGGCTGGAACTTGAAGTGATAAAGGCGGCTAAATCTGGTACTAATTCTTTAAACATTGAACAAGCACGCTAACTGCCTGCTCAATCTCTTTCTTGGAAATCACAATAGGCGGCACTATCCTTATCACATTTCCCGTTGCGTTCGAAAGCACTTTATGCTGGAACATGTTCTCTACTACCGGTCGTGCTGGTTGGTTAAGCTCAACCCCGATCATTAAACCTATTCCTCGTACATCCAACACTTGTTCAATCCCTGTTGTTTTTTCTTTAAGAAGATTCAGCATGAATTCACCTTTTTCTCTGGCTTGTTCTATGATTCCTTCTTCTTCGATTATCTTGAGTGTGGCATTGCCAACAGCACATGCAAAAGGACTTCCCCCAAAAGTAGTTCCGTGATTTCCAAAAGAAAGGGCTGAGGCTACTTCTTCTTTAGCCATTATTGCTCCAATGGGAATTCCACTTCCCAGTGCTTTTGCAGCAGCAACTACATCGGGTTGAATTCCAAAATGTTCAAACGCCCAAAATTTCCCCGTTCTTCCCACGCCGGTTTGTACTTCGTCGATAATTAACAGGATGTTTTTATCATCACACAAAGCTCTCATTTTCTGTACAAACTCTTTATCTGCAATATTCACCCCGCTGTTTCCCTGAATTAGCTCAAAAACAATGGCAATGGTTTGGTTATTCACAGCATTGTTGAGGGCTTCAAAATTATTAAAAGGCGATTGTGTAAATCCCGAAGGTAATGGAGCAAAACCTTGTTGATAAATTGGTTTGCTAAGTGTGATGCTGGATAGTGATCGTCCATGAAATCCATTTGAAAGAGATATCACATTCCCTGACTTTCCATGACCATGTCCCCATTTTCGGGCTAGCTTTAAGCAGGCTTCCATCGCTTCCATCCCGCTATTGCATAAAAAAACCCGGTCTAATCCCGATGATGTTGAAAGCCGCTCAACAAACTCACTTTGTGGTTCGGTATAATAAAAGTTAGAAACATGGAGAAGTTTCCTGGCTTGTTGCCGGATGGCCTCTACAATTTTTGGATGGCAGTGCCCCAAATTGTTAACGGCTATTCCACCCAGAATGTCGATATATTCGTTTCCATCCGTATCCCAGATTTTTGCTCCAAGCCCGCGATCTATGGTCATTGGGTAGCGGTTATACACCTGGAAATGATGTTTGTTTTCGAGCTGCCGGACCTGGTTCATGTGTGGAGATTTAAATTGGGTTAAAATATATGGTCGTGAATGTACAAATAAGAAAACCTAGGCAAAACCTGGTGAGAAGAAGAGATCATTTCTGTATTATCCTCCAACTTTAATTATTCGATATATGAAAAAGCTATTTCTTTTCTTTCTGGCTGCCGCACTTGCAACCCAGTCTAAGGCTCAGTGGTCGGCTGACCTGATTACTATCCCGGAAAAAACCAATTATCAGGAAACTTCAACCTACGCAGATGTAATGAACTTCATCAAAGCTGTTCAAGCTAAAACTGATTTGATGTATCTGGAATACATGGGAAAAAGCCTGGAGGGAAAAGCTATTCCTGTGGTTGTAATGGCAAATCCAAAGATTACTACGCCAGAGGAGGCAAAAGCTTCTGGGAAGCCGGTAATGTATATTCAGGGCAATATCCATTCCGGGGAAGTGGAAGGAAAAGAAATACTGCAAATTTTGATGCGGGAAATTTTACTTGGGGATAAAAAGGATCTTTTAGATAATCAGATTGTGGTTTTTGCTCCGATCTATAACACAGATTCTAATGATAAAATGGATGTTCAGGTTCGGCGGTCGCAGGAGGGGAGCCCTCAAAAAACCGGAATTCGTGCAAACAGCCAGGGTTGGGATTTAAACAGAGACGGGATCAAAATGGAAGCCCTGGAAACCAGTGCGATGATCGAAAATGTGATAATGAAGTGGGATCCCGAAATGTTTGTGGATTTGCATACTACAAACGGAACCTGGCATGGATATTCACTGACCTGGGCACCAAGTTATCATTATGCAGGGGAATGGGGTCCGTATGATTTAACCTGGAATACTTTGTTGCCTGAAGTTACCAGGCATGTAAAAGAAAAATACGATGTTTATTTGGGGCCATATGGGGGATACAGCTTGCGCCAGGGTTGGCCGCCGAAAGCAATTTATACTTATAACCATCACCCAAGATACCTTGTAAATCAGATGGGACTTAGAAACAAAGTTGGAATTTTGAGCGAAGCCTTTGCTCATGAGCGATTATACCAGCGTATGAATTCTACAAAGGCTTTTGTTACTGAAATTCTTGAATACACCAATGCAAATGGAGAGGAGATAAGAAGGGTAAACAATGAAGCTGCCGCTGCTGCCATTCAAAATGTTATAAACAATGCAGGTAAAGCCAAAAAAGGAGTTCGGTTCCAGATGGTTCCTTTAGAAGACACTTTTACTTTGAGAACGTATAATTATATCCCTTATAAAAACGAGCAGGGCGAACAAAGATACATTAGATCAGGAGAAATTATCGAAATTCCAGATGTCCAGAATTACAGTAAGTTCGAAGCTACGGTAGAAAGTACGATCCCCAGGGGGTATATCATTCCAAAAGAAATGAAATACATTGCCGATCATTTGAAGAAACAAGGAGTGATTATTACTAAAATTGGACACAGAAAAAATTATCAAGGCGAAGTTTTTATGGTGAGCAAGCTTGAAAAAAGCCAGCGTCAATTTGAGGGGCATAACATGGCGCGGGTAGAAGGAAAATTCATGCCGGTTTCAAAGGCTGCTCAAAAAGGAGATTTTTTGGTGGATATGGCTCAGCCGCTTACAAACCTGATCTTCTATATGTTGGAACCTCAATCAGATGATGGATTGGTAACCTGGAATTTCTTTGATGAATACTTTGAAAAAGAAGGAGTTTCAACAAAGAGTGTGGAATACCCGGTCTTTAAATATTTTGAAGAATAGGTTTTAGTTAGGACTAAGATGTTAGAGCGATTCGCACAGTTCTAACATCTAGTCTCTAATTACTAATGCCTATTAACCCATCTTATTCAATGTGTCTTCGGTTCCCATTTTTTCATACTCTTCGTCATTGGGTTCCCAGAGTTCGATTTTGTACCCATTTGGGTCCATGATCCACCCGAATTTTCCGTATTCAAAAGATTCCATTTCTCCAACCACTTCTACGCCTTCTTCTTTGAGTGTTTTCAGAAGTTCTTCCAGGTTTTCTACCCGGTAATTTATCATAGTGTCTTTTTTGCTTGGATCGGTATAGGTAGTATCACTTTTAAAAATACTCCAGGCGGTAAACCCTTTTTTGGATTCGTTTTCGGCATGTCGCCATTCAAAAGTTCCGCCCCATTGGCCTGATTTTATTCCCAGGTGCTTTGCATACCATTCGTTAGTGGTTTTTGGGTCATCTGCTTTGAGGAATACTCCTCCTATTCCGGTTACTCGTTTTTTCATGATGTTTGTTTTTGGTTTAGAATCTGAAAATAGGTTTTACTCATTATGTTGGTCAAATAAGATCTGATTTCCATCCGGATCGGCAATGCAAAAGTGGCAGGGGCCTTTATCTTCATTTATCGAAGGTGATTTCATCAAAAAGTTGATATCATCATACCGCTCTAACTCCAGATAGATTGATCGGGCATCAGTTGGGTTAAATGTCATAATGTTTTCTTCAAACATATCCTGAAAAAGGCCGATTTTATAATCATCTCGCTGCATGATGATCCACTTTTCTTCTATCGATCCAAAGTCGGTTAACTGCTCAAAGCCAAGCTTCTCATAAAATGCTTTTGAAGCTTTAATATCTTTTACAGCCAAGGAAAGGGAGTGTACTCCAAATTCATTACCCATAATTATTTCGGTTCATAGTTTTGGTTTAGATTTTTTCCACATCCATTCCATTGATTTTTCACCCGTTTCATCTTCAATACGGGCAGTTAGTTGGTCTCCTTTCCTGGAATAGATAATTCTTGTTGGGAAGTCATTTTCAGGATTTTCAAATATCACTTTTTGGTCTGAATGTTCTTTCATTTTAAAAGTTGTTCCTGTACTTCCATTTGGGTGGGCAATGTAAACAATACCATCTCTGGTCCTCATAATTCTTAAATATTCAAAAGAAGAACGTCCGTTGGCATATACATTTCTGTGTACACCCAACATCATATAACCGGCTCCGTTTGTCCAAAGCTCTTCAATTTTATTTCCGTCTTTTTCTGATGTCCAGTATCCAATAAGCCATTCAAATTCGGGCAGTGTTGGGTCGGGAATTTGTGCTTTAATGTTTGCGCTAACAAAAACTAAAAGTGTTGACAGGAAAATTAATCTGAGTTTCATAATTCTGAATTTAAGTTAAAAGAATTACGAAAACTAAGAATGAGCCTTGGAGTGGTATAGTAAAAAGCCGACATCATAGAGTTTTGATTTCCTTTTTCAGGAAGAAGTTTGCCATATTCTCTTCATTAAAGAAATACTTTGTTGGGTCTTCTCCGGTAAATTCTTTGAAGTTTTTGATAAAATGAGATTGATCGTAAAACCCGGTATGTTGAGCTAGTTCGCTCCATTCAATGTTTTCTTTTTGAACCAATTCAAAAATATAGGCAAAGCGGATAATCCGGCAGTAGAATTTTGGTGAAAGCCCAATGTACCTCTTGAATAATCGTTCTAACTGTCGTTCGCTTATATTAATTTTTTTAGCAATTTCAGATATTGTAAGAGTGGCTTTTGTTTCAAATATAAGGTTAACAGCTTGTTCAATTTTGTCTGATTTTGACATGGAATGCAGATAAGACTCAAGAAAGCTGTTTAGTACTTCGACTTTGAATGTATAGGATGAATTGGATACCATTTTAGAATAAATACCTTCAAACTCTTCCGGCAGCACATCCAACAGGTTTACTACCTTATCGGTGAATTCAGACATCTCAAGGTAGAATAATTCAGATAGTGCGTATGGTTTGAACTTGATTCCGATCATCCCGGATACCCCTGTATTTTCTAACAGAAAGTGATTGCGTATTTGTCCTGCAAGCAGTTGCTGTGACTGATTTTCCCAATTTCCTGAAATATTGATTCGGTAGGGAGCTCTATAATGAAAAATTATTTCCGGGAATCCATCCGGGATGATCTTTTGCTGCTGAATGGTTGGGCTATCATTTTCGATTACCCAATAACATTCTATCAGCGAAGCAAGAGAGGGAGGTGGTATGATGCGTTCGTAGAACACAGATTTATCTTTTTATGGCATTTTCGTAAGTATTAATCCAATCTCCAGCAGAGATTTTTGAAGTAAGCTCGCCAACCAATTCATAAGGTATATGTTCCATTTTCTTGAAACGGATACAGCTTTTCCCCATATCCAGTTTTGCAGGAACTTGTTTTGCATATTTTTCAGTGAACCAATTAAGGATCTCCTCATTAGCGTAAATACCCATATGGTATAACCCGATAAAATTCTTTTGCGAAGCAATACTCATAAAAGGAAGCGGCGAATCAGGATTACAATGGTAGCCATCCGGATACAGGCTGTGAGGAATTACATAGCCGATCATTCCATAGTTCATCACTTCTTCAAACCCATCTGGAAGGTTTTCAAGAATCACGGTACGGAGCTTAACAAATGCTTCTTTTCTGTCTTCAGGTACTTTATCAATATATTCTTCCGGTGTTTCTGCTTTTATTTGCATAGTACTAAGATTGAGTGATTGATGTTTTTGATGCAAGGAATTTAGGGTTTCGAAACAGGGCAGCGCTAATCAGAGAAAGTAATAACCCAACCGGGAATATTTCTGTGAAAGTCCTAGGTAATCGATACATCGGGTTGGAGTAATTTTTTACCATTTGCTGCATTTGAGATTCCACTTCTTTAATCTCGCCTTCGCTTGCTCCTGATTGTCTTGTTTTTTCAATGATAGAATCGGTGTATTCATGAATAAACACGTAATCGGTTGCATATAAATTTATTTCCCAAACGATTACATAGACCACCCCAGCCAATAAAGAGATCCCCAATCCAATTTTAAGTGCGGTTTTAAAGTTGATTACTCCGCCTAATTCTTCATCCCGGTATTTTTTTGTTGCTACAAATATCATAGAAAAACCAATAAGCATAATGGAATACCCAAGAGCTTCTGAGGCAAAGAAGGCATTTCCCCCGTACTTGGCTATGTAAATACCAAGGGTCATACTTAGGATGATTGTCGCTCCGGTTATTGAGCCGTATATCAGTATAATTTTTCTCATATGTATTCTCCTTTTGTTCAATGATTCCAACGAAAGAAAAGGATTTGATTCAATAAATCAGTCACCCGAAAGTATGATTTTGGCAAAATCATACCAAAGAATGGCTTTATGGAATAAGGTTGAGTGATTTCGCTTTTTCCACTGCCTGGGTACGCCGGCTTACATCCAGTTTTTCGAACAATCTGGAAAGGTGCGTTTTCACTGTGTTGATAGAAACGAATAGCTTGGAGGCGATCTCTTTATTGGATAAACCTTCTGCAACCAGCATCAATACTTCAAGCTCTCGTTCGCTAATACCCAGGTATTGCAGTGCTTTTTCGTTTTTTTGGAAGGAAACGGAGTGGATATTTTTTGTAGTGAGCTTATTACCAACCCAAAGCCCCAGCCCGGTAAATATCAGGGCAATAATCAGTACAAAAACTTCTGTAGAAAGCTCGCGGATAAAAAACCGATACTCAAAATACTCTAACAAAAAAACAAGAAGGGCTAAACAAATGCCGTATATAAGTATAGGTTTTTTCACAAATCTATTTCAAGTTCTCAGGATTTAACCCTTTTAAATCATCGACTACAAATTCGCGGCCTTTTCTGATTAATTCCCTATCAAGGTACACATCAGCACCAATGCATACTAAATCCCAGTGAATATTACTGGAATTTCCATTGGGGGCGATCTCATAATCGTTACCAAGTGTCAGGTGGTTGGAGCCATAGATCTTTTCATCAAAGAGGATGTCGTACATTGGGCTTTCAATTACTGGATTGGTTCCAAAACTGAACTCCCCAAAACGACGGGCACCTTCATCTGTATCCAGGATGTCTTTTAGAGCATCGTTATTAGAAGAATCAAAATCCACAACTACTCCATTTTCAACTACCAATTTCACAAACTCGAATGGTTTTCCCTGATATACGGATGGAGCATAGGTGATGCAGCCGTTTACAGAATCTAAAATCGGGGAGGTAAAAATTTCTCCATCCGGAATATTGTGCGACCCGTAACACGGAATCCAATTCTGGTCTTTAACTGAGAACCTGATATCAGTTCCTTCTCCTTTTAAGTGAATTTCATTGGTAGCTCTGAGCCTTTTTTCTAACGGCTCCATTGCCGACTTCAGTTTTGCATAATCTACTAAACAAGCATCGTAATAAAACTTAGTGAACTCACGGGTGGGTAATTTGGCGTTCATTGCAAAGGCAGGAGAAGGATAGCGCATGATGCACCATTTAGTGTTGTTTACACGCTCCTCAAAATGTACAGGGTGAAGAAAATGCTCAGAATATGCTTTGTTTGCTTCTTTGCCTGCCTGCGAGTTTTCATAGATATTTTCCGAAGCACGGATTCCAATAAATACATCCATTTGTTTCATAAGCGGCAGCTGATCAACCGAGGCTTGGTTTTTCCAAAATTCGGTGTCTCCCTTTTCAACCAGCAGTTTTTGAGTTTCAGTGTCTTCAATTTGTACAAATGGATGTGCTTCTTTTTCTCTGATCTGTTCAACTAAAGCCCGAAGTAAATTGATACCATTTAGCCCTATAAGCTGCACCATTACGTTTTCTCCTTTTTGGAGTTGGGTGCTGTGTTCGAGTATCAATTCAGCGAGATTCTGGTCGTTTTGTGAAATCACGATTAGTTAGTATTTATTTGTTATTAGTTACGTGGGCAAATGTAAGAAAAGCAGCTTTTAAACGAATAACTAATCACCCAAAACTACTATCTCATCACAAAGCGCGATCTCATTTGGGTCATTAGAGGCTATAATTACTAATCTATTCTTTTCTTTTAGCTCCTGCACAATACATTTTATCAATTCATGGCCGTTTTTGTCCAGATTAGAACCGGGTTCGTCAAGTAATAAGATCTTTGGGTTGCGAACTAAAGCCGCCGCCAGTTTAACCCTTTGTTGCTGTCCGGTTGAAAGAGATTTATAAAGTTGATTTTCTAAAGGCAGGATTTCCGTTTTATTCATCAACTCTTCAAAGAAAAGGGAAGAAGTTTCCATAAAACTCACATCAGCTAAAAATTGCAGATTCTCTAATACTGTTAACTCCTCATACAAATCTATATAGGGTGCTACATAGCCCAGCATGGATTTTAATTCTTCTTTGGAAAGCAATTGATCGTTCAAGCTCCATTCGATGGTTCCGGAGTTTGGCCGCACCAAACCAGCCAGGCATTTTAGTAATGTAGATTTACCGCTACCATTGGAGCCTGCAATACCCACAACCCCTGAAGAGTGATCGAACGAAGTGTTCTTGAAGACAACATTCCGGTTATACTTTTTGGTAAGTTTTCTCGCAGTTAGCCTAACCATGCTCCAAGGTAGAAACTATATCTCAAAAATATACTATCTATTAAAGATTCGGGTTGTAATGCGCGTTCGCAGGCTTTATTTTCGATACCTAAATCTTACAGGTCTTCATGCAAAAAATTATCAGCCAGATTACTGATCAATTGATTGGGTTGGTGAAAAAAGATCAACCTTATTATACCCCAAAGCAGCTGCTTAAAGCAGAGGTGCCATCCTATATTGTGGACCGGGTTCGCCTTTATCTGGAAGATAAGATGCAGGAAGGTTTTACAAAGCCTGGATCCGATTGGGTAAGCAACGATGAAGGCTCAGTAATTAAGGCATGGGAAAGTTATCTGGAAAAAGTGGCCGATGTTGCATCAGTGCCAAAAGATAAATTACATGGTGTGTTACACCATGTAATAGGTGAGATTATAGCTGTATTTCTCGAGCCTCGTAAAAAAATGGCTACTTATTTATTCAGGGAAGAGCAAATATTGTCTTTTGATGAGATGAGCAAAAGATGCGAACGCCTGACCATTTACAAGCATTTTGGTACAGCAATTCCGCTGTATATGAAGAAACGCAATCTTGAAGAGATATCTTTAGAAAGGTGTCAGCAGCTTATCAGTAATTTGGATGCCAGAATTGTATCGAACTACACTGCAGAAAACTGGGCACAAAAACTTGATATGCTGTTCACTTTATTTGGCGGCAGGCTTAAACCTGAACTATTGAAAATCTTTTTTGAGGATAAGGGCTATCATAAAGCGGCTAACATATTTTCATCGATTGATGTTGCAATAACACAAAGCACCTTCATCGAAATGCTTTCCAATGAAAAATTGGAAATAGAAGAAGTCCCTGAAAAAAAAGAAGCGGCAGAAAATAAAGAAAAAAAATCGGCCCTTATAGAAAGTTTTTATGATGATTCAGGTTCAGATTCTGTGACTAATATTGCCAATTCGTTCGAAGCAGGTGTTACTGATGAAGAAATGAACGACATCCTGGGTGATATTTCAGAAGGTGGAATTATCGAGGTGGACAATACAAAAGAAGTTGAATCTTTAAATGCACTTTTTACGAGCGAGGAAGGTAAAACCACAGAAGGCCTTAAGACTTCAGCTGATAAGGATGAAGAAATGCAGAAATTTCGAAGCAATCTTGTTTCTATTTTGGATCAGGCTAAAGATGCACTTGAAGGTATTAGTAGTGGAGATGAGGAAGCAGTTGAAGAAGAATTTATTGAAGAAGATGAGCTGATTGAAGAGCCTACAGATGAGAAAGTAACCGAATTGGTTGAAGATAAACCCGTAGGCAAAAATGAAGATTCTGGTGAAGAGGAAAAACCTATGTGGGCGCAGTTTATAAGTGAAGAGCAAAGAGCAGTGGTAATGGGTTCCAGGGAGGACGATTTGGAAGAGGAATCTCTTAATGATTCGTTGATGGTAGAAGATGAATTAATTGCTGATGAGAATGGACCTGAGAAAGTTCCCCAAAGTACGTTGGAAGATGCGTTAAGTATAAATGAATCACGATGGGTGAACGATATCTTTAAAGGCTCACAAAAATCGTATGATATCTGGGTACAGAAACTGTCAGCGTTTAGCAGTTGGGAAGAAGCTGCTCACCATGTACATAACAAAATTATAAAGAAAAACGGCATTGATATGTTTTCTGAAGAGTCGATTGAATTTATTAATACTCTCCAGAATTACTTCAGCGAGTATAAATCTTGATAAACTAACTATGGAAAAAAAAGCGAAAGTAGAACGCTTAGAAGAATTAAGAGAACAATCTAAGCTGGGTGGGGGAAAAGCGCGCATCGAAAAACAGCACGAAAAAGGCAAACTAAGTGCTCGCGAACGCATAGACCTGTTATTGGATAAAGGTTCTTTTGAAGAAATTGATGCTTTTGTAACGCATCGCAGTTCTGCTTTTGGTTTGGATAAGCAAAAATTTTTGGGTGACGGCGTTGTAACCGGTTATGGAAAAATACATACGAAACCGGTATATGTGTTCAGCCAGGATTTTACCGTTTTTGGAGGATCACTTTCGGAAACTCACGCTGAGAAGATTTGCAAGATTATGGATTTGGCACTTAAAAACGGTGTTCCTGTTATTGGGCTGAATGATTCAGGCGGGGCAAGAATTCAGGAAGGAGTTTCATCGCTTGGCGGTTATGCCGAGGTATTTTGGAGAAACAGTATGGCTTCGGGAGTAATCCCTCAGATATCAGCAATAATGGGGCCATGTGCCGGGGGAGCGGTTTACAGCCCGGCACTCACCGATTTTATCTATATGGTTGAAAATACCAGTTATATGTTTGTTACCGGACCAAACGTGGTAAAAACGGTAACACATGAAGAGGTAACTTCTGAGGAACTCGGAGGAGCATCCACCCATAATTCCAAATCGGGAGTTGCACATTTTGCGACGGCCAACGATGCTGTTTGCCTGCGGGATATCAGAAAACTCATGTCATATATCCCACAGAATTGCGAAGAAAAAGTATCGGTTATCGAGCCTAAAGACCCTGACGCAGCTAAAGCGAAGGCCCTCATCGATATTGTTCCTTTAAACCCGAACAAACCATACGATATTAAAGATGTAATCGAAGGTATTGTCGATAAAGAGTCGTTCTATGAAGTTCATAAAGACTATGCGGAAAATATTGTAGTGGGTTTCGCACGAATTGGTGGAAGAAGTGTGGGAATTGTAGCGAATCAGCCACTTGCTATGGCAGGTGTTCTGGATATCAATTCCTCAAAAAAAGGAGCGCGGTTTGTTCGTTTTTGTGATGCTTTTAATATCCCGTTAGTAGTATTTGAAGATGTACCAGGATTTCTTCCGGGTACCGATCAGGAATGGGGAGGAATTATCAAGGATGGGGCTAAATTGCTTTATGCGTTCTGCGAGGCAACCGTTCCTAAAATGACGGTGATCACCAGAAAAGCGTACGGCGGAGCTTATGATGTAATGAATTCGAAGCATATCCGTGCTGATTATAACGTAGCATGGCCAACGGCAGAAATTGCGGTTATGGGTTCGAAAGGAGCGGTTGAGATTATTTTCAGAAAAGAAATCATGGCTGCTGGTGATAAAGAGGGAAAACAAAAGGAGCTGGAAGCACAATATACCGAAGAGTTTGCTCACCCATATCGTGCAGCAGCCCGGGGATTCATCGATGATGTGATTATGCCTGAAGAGACCAGAGAGAAGCTGATTAAAGCTTTGGAAATATCTCAGCATAAAGTGGATGCGGTGCCGAAGAAGAAGCACGACAATTTGCCGCTTTGATTACGAAGTGCCAATTGGCGAAAAGTACAATCGTATAGTTCAGGAAAAAGATTTTGAACAAGTAAGCCTCTCAAAGTTAAAAAAGCACTGAAACATACATAAAGTACACAGACTAAAACCCTTATCTGGAGTTTTTTTATTGTTCGGATTTCATCAAGTAACCAAGCAAAGGAATTTATTCCGTAGCTGAGTTCTACAATTTGTAGCAAGATAGCCCATAATTTTACGCCTTCGGGTTTCTGTGGTTTAGCGGCAAGAAATATCAGCTGCCAAATCAATCAAAAACGTGATTTCTGTAATCCATCCACCACTGATCGATGTCAACTTTTGGTGTACGGCTTAGATAAACCGGAATACCATTCTCTTCATCAATAGAGTATTTGTGATAAACTCTTTTAACCAAAACGTTTTCTTCGAATACTGATTCAACAGATTCTGTTTCATTTCCTATACTAATCCACAAATCAGCATCTTTGTTTTGATATCCCCACAACCAAAAACTACCGTGCATGCTTATAGGATCAGGGAGTCCGTATTTATCTCCCAGAATTTTTATGGCTCCGGCTTCCCCGTAATTTTCAGCCCAGATAACACACGTTGTTTTTCCATCAGTGCAATTTACCTGGTATAAACTATCAACCAAAGCCACCTGTTCTTCCCAGCCAAACATGTCGGCATAATCTCCGGTTAGTTCAATCCGTCCGTCAGCTACTTCTTTATCCATGTACTCAACGTAGCTTTCAATTGGTAATACCGGAGTTAGTTGAGGGATGAAAGGAGTAAAAGGCAATAGTATGGAAGCAGCTGCTACATAATTCCAGTAAGCCTTTTTGTTTGCCAGCAGTTTTTCAATGTTAACGGCACCAAGGGCAAACATGGGTGGATATGCTGCAAAAAAGTAGTATGCTTTGGATTTCAGTATCCACATGGTAAAGAAAATGACAAGAAGGGAAATGGCAACCGGTTTGAACTTCTTTAGAGAACTATCTACGAAAGCAGCCCATAAACCAATCAGGCTAAGTATAAATGTGGCTGGCAGTTCTAATTGTGCCAATACAAAATCAAAGGCTCCAATCTCTTCTAATTGTTTGGCATTCAATACTTCCATGTGCAGAAGGAAGGGGATATTATGCTTTATTTGCCAGAGTATGTTGGGAAGGAATATGAATAAAGAAATCAATCCTGACAAGTACAGCCATTTTGATTTGTACAGTTCTGCCTTATTATAAAACAAAAGTCCCATAGCTATCCCGAATCCCCAGATAAGCATTGTGTACTTGTTCATCAGCCCCAACCCGGCAACTGCACCCATGAAGAGTAAATATTTATGCTGATTTGTACGAATGAACTTGATCAGAAAGAAAAAGCCGGCAGTCCAGAAAAGCTGATCGAATGCAACAGGTTGGAACAATGTGTGATTTCTGTAAAAAGGAAGGAATGCCAGTACTGAAACTCCTGCTATTAAAATGCCATTCAACTTAGCTCCCATTTCTTTTGCCATAGAGCAGGTCAGGTACAGTATTAATATTCCTGCAATGGTAGGAAATAGCCTTGTTCCAACAAGAGAGTAATCAAACAATATGTGCGAGAGTTTTCCTATAAAGGCAATGAAGGGAGGGAATTCGAAGTACCCCCAATCCAGATGTTCACTTACTGAAAGGTGAAGCAATTCATCCCGGTGAAAACCATAATTTTGATTACCCAACCAGTGAATCAGAAATTTGAAAAGAGCAAGTACTCCAACCAGAGGTAGAAATTTTTTCATAGCCGAAGGATAAGTATCTATGGCTCATTTGTTGCACTATTATTTCTGAATATTTCAAATTTCATAAAAAAACCTCCAACTTTTTCGAGCGGAGGTTTTAAATGTATGAGCTGCTAAATCGCAGAACCACAAAAAATATATAGCTTAGTGCTGCTTTAGAGTTTTGTGGCTAAAAGATAATCAAGCAGTTTCCAACATTCTTTTCAGGGTAACGCCGATTTCAGCAGGGCTGTCAACAACGGTAATGCCAGCTTCTGCCAATGCTTCTTTTTTAGCCTGAGCTGTTCCCTTTCCACCAGAGATGATTGCGCCAGCATGCCCCATGCGTCGTCCGGGAGGTGCGGTTGACCCAGCAATAAATGCTACTACCGGTTTATCTACATTATCCGCTATGTAAGCAGCAGCTTCTTCTTCAGCCGAGCCACCAATTTCACCAATTAATACTATGGCTTCTGTATCAGGGTCTTTCTGGAGCATCTTCACGGCATCAAGATGAGTAGTACCAATTACAGGGTCGCCGCCAATTCCGATAGCAGTGCTTTGCCCCAATCCTTCTTTTGTAAGCTGATCTACGGCTTCATAGGTCAAAGTTCCTGAGCGGGAGATTAAGCCAATTTTTCCCGGAGAAAAAATATTTCCCGGCATAATACCAACTTTAGCTTCTCCCGGAGTAATGACCCCCGGGCAGTTCGGGCCTACGAGAACAGCACCGTGGCTTTTAACAACCTGCTTAGCTACGATCATATCTTTAACCGGAATACCTTCTGTAATACAGATGATTACTTCAATACCGGCAAAAGCAGCTTCAGTAATGGCATCACCTGCGAATGCAGGTGGAACAAAAATAACGGTAGCATTAGCTTGTACTTGCTCAACAGCATCAGCAACGGTATTAAATACGGGGCGATCTAAATGAGTCTGTCCTCCTTTACCGGGAGTAACCCCGCCGACTACATTAGTGCCATATTCAATCATTTGTCCGGCATGGAAGCTTCCTTCGCTACCTGTAAAACCCTGTACAATAAGTCGAGTGTTTTTTCCTACTAATACGCTCATTTTTGTTCGCTAAAGTTCAAAATTTTTGTGCGCGGGAATATACCATCATTGGCATGTAATAGAAAGTTTTGGTTAAGAGTTATCAGCAATTTTTAAAGCCGGTTTAACCCGTTCTGTATTCTAATATCAATTAACCAATAACCAAGATACTGACATCAAAAAATGCGTATAATCCAGCCATGATCTCAGATGATAAAAAAGAGGAAGTAAGGAACGCAGCAGATATTGTTGAAGTGGTAGGAGACTACGTAAAGCTGAAGCGGTCTGGTAGTGGTTTTACAGGTTTATGCCCTTATCATGATGAAAAAACACCCTCTTTTCATGTAACCCCGCGATTAGGAATTTACAAGTGTTTTGGGTGCGGGGAATCGGGTGATGTTTTTCGGTTTGTGATGGATCAGGAGGGGATTGGTTTTACAGAAGCTGTGCGGCAGCTTGCAGACAGGTACGGTGTTTTTATCCCCGAAGAAGAAAGCAACGAGTCTTCAGAGAGTGTGCAGGAGAAAGAAGGCATCTATCATGCGCTGAAATTTGCAGGAGTATATTTTTACAGAAACCTGATTGAAAATCCTGATGCACAGAAAGCACTGAACTACTTAGAAAAAAGAGGATATAGCGCGGAAGTTTTTAAACAATTCGGGCTGGGTTATGCACCTTCAGGCGGCAGCGACTTATGGCATGCTGCTAAGAATGCCGGAATTGATGAAGAGTATTTAGTGGAAGCGGATTTGATAAAACCCAGCCAGGGAAACGATGGTTTTTATGACACATTCAGGGGGAGGTTGATGTTTCCCATTTTTGGAGCTACAGGTAAAGTAATTGCGTTTGCAGGCAGAGTACTTGGAAATGAAAAGACAGCAAAGTACATAAACTCCTCGCAAACCAAAGTGTATAACAAAAGTGAGGTTGTATATGGGGTTAATTTTGCAAAAAACGAGATTCGCAAAAACAAAGAAGTTATTCTCGTTGAAGGGTACACAGATGTAATCACGCTAAATATACATGGGATAAAAAATGTGGTTGCCAGCTCGGGAACGGCACTAACTCCGGGACAAATGAAAATTCTTCACCGGTATGGTGAGCGAATAATTATGATTTATGATGCCGATAATGCCGGACAAGCTGCTATGAAACGGGGAATTGATATTGCATTAGCCGAAGGGATGGAGGTACAGCTGTTAGAGCTGCCTGACGGGGAAGATCCGGATTCGTTTGTAACACAGTTCGGAAAGGAATCCTTCGAAGAGTTCAAAAATAAAGAGTCTATGGATTTTGTGGATTTTTTATTGTTAAAAGCCGATGAAGAAGGTCGTTTGAATAATCCTGTTCAACTTGGGAAAGTGATTTCTGAAATTCTCAGCGCCATAGCTAATATTTCAGACTCCATTCAACGTCAGATTTATGTGCAGCACTTGCATCAACGAACACAACGATACCGCAAAGGGAGCGATCGCGATTTATTTATTGAACTGGAAAGGCAGTTGACTCAGAAAAAGCAAGAGGTAGCAAGGGAGCAAAGAAGGGAAGCATTTAGAAACCAAAAAAATGCGGATGCTTTAAAAAGCAATGCTGAAGCTGTTTCGCTTCCTGAAGAGAATATAAGCACTATTTCAGATGAGAAATCGCCTGAATCAACCTCCAAAAAACCACAGTTTGAGAAAGAGTTAATTCGCCTGATGATTAGCTATGGCCGGGATATGGTAGAATATATCTGTTCTCTCACTAACGATAAGTTTTTCGAAGATGATGAATTGAAAATGTTTTATTGTGATATACTTGAGCGGTTTAAATCAAACGAGGAAATTACCATCCAGGTTTATTCAGGAAAGAAAAATCCATTTCCAAGATTGGTTGGAGATGTTTTACTGGAACAATATTCCCCGAGCGACCGGCACCATGAAAAAGTAGGTTTGAAATACGAAAAAGATAAAGACCGGTATAAAACAGCGAAAGGAACTATAAAAGCTTTGGAATTGGCATTCTATAAAAAAAAATTGGCTGAGCTTTCTGAACGCTTTAAAACTGCCGGTACAGAAGAAGAGAAAAAGAAAATCACTAAAGCCCAATCCAATATTCAGCAAAAAGTAACCAAGCTCAGTTCTACTTATGCGGATGACTATTACGACGACCCGGATAACACACTCCAGGACATAGCAAACGAGCGAAAGTTTGAATATAAAATGAAGGGAGATCGAAATTAGCACGATGTAAGGCCTAAAAGGCATCATGTTAACAAAACTTATGTACTTTAAGCCCTCGAATAAAAAGAGTATCAACAGACGAAAATGGATATAGAAGAAAAATTAAAACAGATCAAATCCCGATTTGAAGAAGTAAACGCAGCGATGAGTGATCCTTCGGTATTTGATGATCCTGAAAAATATACCAAACTCACTAAAGAACGGAGCGACCTGGAAGATCTGGTTAGGGATTATGATTTATGGAAGGATTTAGTGAGCCGGAAAGAAGGGAACGATGAGCTTATTGAAGTCGATGAAGATCCTGAAATTACGGAGATGGCTAAGGAAGAGAACAAAGAGATAAAAGAAGAGTTGTTAACCCTGGAAGAAGTCATTAAAGTAAAACTGGTGCCAAAAGACCCGGAAGACACTAAAAACGCCATTATCGAGATACGGGCAGGTACAGGCGGAGATGAAGCAGCAATTTTTGCCGGCGATTTGTTTGATATGTATCGCCGATATGCTGATTCGCAAAATTGGAACCTAAGCTTGCTGAGTTTGACAGAATCGGATAAGGGAGGATACAAGGAAATTGTATTTTCGTTAGAAGGGGATGAGATTTTCGGTAAGATGAAATATGAATCAGGAGTACATCGTGTACAACGTGTTCCCGAAACAGAAAGCCAGGGCCGTGTTCATACATCTGCAGCAACCGTTGCTGTACTGCCGGAGGTTGAAGAAGTGGATGTACATATCAATCCATCAGACTTACGGATCGATACTTTTCGTGCAAGCGGTGCCGGGGGACAGCACGTAAATAAAACCGATTCAGCCATTAGAATTACACACGAACCAACAGGAATTGTTGTGGAGTGCCAGGAAGAGCGGTCTCAACATCAGAATAAAGAGAAAGCGATGACAATGCTGCGTTCCAAAATGTACGACATAGAGTTAGAAAAAAAGGAAAAAGCCAGGGCAGCCGATCGCAAAAGCCAGGTTTCAACGGGTGATCGCTCGGCAAAAATTCGAACCTATAATTTCCCACAGGGCAGGTTTACCGATCACCGGATTAATCTAACGCTGTATAATCTCGATAACATTATGAAGGGAGATTTGCAGGAAGCAATTGAAGCACTTCGTGTTCAGGATAACTTAGATAAGCTGAACGAGATATCTGAAGGCTGATATCTTGTTTTTTGCACAATTGAAAAGAAAATAAGTCTCTTATAAATTAGGTTAAAAAGCTATGGACTTATTCAAATCACCTCGGGAAAAGCGGTTTTGGATATATGCCCTATTTGTTTTAATCGCAATCTTTTCGACTCTTGTATTTGGCCGTCCACTTCTGAGAATTCTTGGCAATCAGAATATACAAGCTGTTATTTTTATGCTTGGTATGTTCCTTGTTGGAATTACTATTTTAGTACATGGATTGAAAATTCGACCAGGTAAAACTGAACTTACAATTTGGCTGGGGCTTGTAGCAGTCTATCTTATGTTTTTTCTTAGACTAGGCCTTCCTGAGCGGAGCCACCTGATTGAATATAGCGTACTGGCAATTTTTGTTCATAAAGCATTAATCGAACGAACGAGTCAGGAAAATCAAGCTCTGAAGCCTGCTTTATGCGCATTTATAGTAACTTTTATAATTGGTGTTTTGGATGAATGTATTCAGATACTAATACCAGATCGAGTATTTGATACCGATGACATTCTGTTTAACGGACTTGTAGTATTGATGGCTATAGGAACAAGCATGATTTTGACATGGATTCGAAAATGGACAGGATGATAATGAAAACATCCTACAGTTAGCATAAAAAAAGCCATCTATAAAACTACGGATGGCTTTGAAATACCTAAAGTATGGAATGTTTTATCAGTGAACTTTTGGTGCGGCTGCTAAAATTGCTTCGCTTGCCTGATCTGTGAATTGTTTGAAGTTTTCTACAAACATGGAAGCCAGCTGCTTAGCTTTTTCATCATATTCAGCGGCATTTTTCCAGGTATTTTTTGGAATTAACACCTCTGCAGGCACACCGTTCACGGAAGTAGGAATCTGAACTCCGAAAACAGAGTCTTCAACAAATTCAACGCCGTTTAAATTGCCCGCAATGGCTTCACTTAACATTCTACGTGTGTGGGCTAGTTTCATTCTTGAACCTTCACCATAAGAGCCTCCCGTCCAGCCGGTATTTACTAACCATACCTGAGAGCCATGCTTTCGAATTTTTTCAGCAAGTAATTCGGCATAAACGGTAGGGTGAAGTGGCATGAACGGCGATCCAAAGCAGGCAGAGAATGTTGCCTGTGGTTCGGTAACACCACGTTCAGTTCCGGCAACCTTTGCAGTATAACCACTAATAAAGTGATACATTGCTTGCTCTGGTGTTAGTTTAGAAATTGGAGGAAGTACACCAAATGCATCTGCTGTTAAGAAAATAATATGTTCGGGATGTCCACCCGTTCCGGTTTTGCTTGCATTTGGGATAAAATTAATTGGGTAAGAGCAACGGGTATTTTCTGTAAGACTTACATCATCAAAATCCGGTTCGCGATCATCGTTAAGAATTACATTCTCAAGAATAGTGCCCGGCATTTTAGTAGTGGCATAAATCATTGGCTCATTTTCTTCACAAAGATTTATGGTTTTTGCATAACAGCCGCCTTCAAAGTTGAAAATACCTTCGTCATTCCAGCCATGCTCATCGTCTCCGATCAAGGTTTTGTCCGGATCGGCAGACAGGGTGGTTTTGCCTGTCCCTGAAAGGCCAAAGAATACAGCTGTTTTACCATTCTCATCATGGTTAGCTGAGCAGTGCATGGCCATAACATTTTTCTTTGGCAGTAGGTAGTTCATCACTCCAAAAATACCTTTCTTAACTTCGCCAGAATAGAGCGTGCCACCGATGAGGATGATTTTCTTTTGGAAGTTGCAGATAATAAAAGTGCTGGTTCTGGTGCCATCAGCATCCGGATCAGCTTCAAGAAATGGAGCTGCCATAACAGTGAATTCCGGCGTGTGGTTTGCTAACTCTTCGTTAGAAGGGCGAATAAACATGTTGTGAGCAAATAACCCGTGATAAGCAACCTCGCTGACCACGCGAACTTGAAGTTGAGTGTTTTTGTCAGCGCCACAGTAAAGATCTTTTACAAATAATTCTTTATCTGATAAATAGTCTTGAGCTTTTTTGAAAAGCTTATCAAATACTTCTTCAGAAATTGGTTGATTTATTTCTCCCCAGTCAATGTCGTTATGGATGGAAGATTGGTCAACCACAAACTTATCTTTTGGAGAGCGTCCGGTAAATTTTCCTGTATGTACAACCAAAGCGTGATCTTTAGTTAAAATAGCTTCGCCTCTTGCAATGGCGCGTTCGTACAGTTCGGCGGGATTTAAATTCCAGTGAACATTTTTATTTTTTTCCAGGCCTAAGTATTCTAATCCGATGTTACTTTTTGGATGCTTGTCGTAGTTAGGTGTCATGAGTTGTTTTGTGTAGTAATTTTGTAAAGCCCTAAAGTTAAGGATTTGATCACCTAATATTAAGTTAAAATAGATGCTCTCTTAAATTTTTAAGGCATTTATAAACACAGATAATAAAGCTTATTTAATTTAAGGTAGTAACAAGCCGGGCTTAAAAATTGATAGTGATTAAGCAATATGGTTGAATAATAAAATTCTAAAACGTTTAACAATTCGTACATTCGGGTATGGAAAATCAGCAAAGAAAAGTAAGGTTGGGTCTGGTACAAACCAGTTGTGTAAGTAGTACCTCAGAGAATATTCAAAATCATATTCGATTGATAAAGCAAGCTGCGGAAGATGGAGCGAATATTGTGTGCCTTCAGGAGTTGTTTACCACGGTCTACTTTTGCAATGAGCATGACGAATCGAACTTTGATTATGCAGAGCCAATAGAAGGAAAATTGGTTGAAACCTTAAAAGAATTGGCAAAAGAATTGGGTATAGTTCTGATAGCCCCTTTTTTTGAGAAGAGAGCCAGGGGTATCTATCACAATTCTCTGGTGGTGATTGATGTTGATGGGCACCTGCTGGGAACGTATCGCAAAATGCATATTCCGGATGATCCGGGGTTTCATGAAAAATATTATTTTTCGCCCGGCGATATGGATACAGGGTTTCCGGTATTCGAGACTGAATTCGGAAAAATGGGAGCATTAATCTGTTGGGACCAATGGTATCCGGAAGCTGCAAGAATGATGGCTTTACAAGGAGCCGAAATCATATTTTATCCAACGGCTATTGGTATTTTAAAAAAAGAATCCCGAAAGCAGAAAAAGAAATTCAAAGAAGCCTGGATTGCCATACAACGTAGCCATGCTATTGCTAATGGCTGTTTTGTTGCGGTAGCAAATAGAGTAGGCAAGGAAGGGGGCAATAAGTTTTGGGGAAACTCATTTGTATGCGGCCCTTTTGGCGAAATGATTGTTCAGGGTGGCGAAAAAGAAGAAGTTATTGTAACTGAAATCGACCTTGATGATATAGAATCGCAACGCAGAGAATGGCCTTTTTTCAGGGATCGAAGAATTGATGCTTATCAGGGTATTCTTAACAGATACATAGATGATAATTGAGATTTAGAGGATTTGTATGATGAGAATGCCTGCGGAATGGGAAAAGCATTCTGCCACGCTACTAACCTGGCCTGGGAATCCTGAAACCTGGCCGGGAGTAAGGCTTCGGAAAGCAGAGGGTGTATATCTTGAAATTATCAAAGCGCTCGCTCGTTTTGAGCCGGTTCACCTTTTGGTGGAAAATACAGAAGTAAAAGAGAGGGTGCTCCGGCTATTTCAGAAAAATGAAATATCATGCAACGGGATTACCATGCATACATATCCGGTTAATGATATTTGGATAAGAGATTACGGTCCCATTTTTGTACGGAGCAGAAGCGAGTTTAAAATTATAAACTGGGAATACAATGCCTGGGGAGGCAAATATCCGCCTTGGGATGGAGATAACAGGGTTCCGGAGTTCATAGCAAACCAGTTTAACATACCAGTACAAAAAACCGGAATGGTTTTAGAAGGCGGCTCTGTAGAAGTAAATGGGAAAGGAGATCTTCTTACTACTGAATCTGTATTGTTAAACCCGAATCGAAATCCTCAGCTTTCAAAAAAAGAAATTGAGCAGAAGCTTGAACAATACCTTGGTGCTGAGAATATCATCTGGCTTAAATCAGGATTAGCGGGAGATGATACTGATGGCCATATTGATGATTTAGCCCGTTTTTTAAATGAGGATACCATACTCGCTATGGTTTGTGAAGATGAGGCGGATATAAACTTTTTAGCACTAAAAGAAAATTTGGAAATTCTGAGATCGGCCAGGCTTAAAAATGGTAAGCCAATAAATATTGAAACACTTCCCCTCCCAAAAACCAACATTGAAGGAACTACAACGGATGGCTCTGAACACGTGCCCGCAAGCTACGCCAACTTTTATGTAGCCAACCATTGTGTGTTAGTACCTTTGTATGATGAAAGATATGATGGCATGGCCTTGCAGTTGTTCAATAAATATTACCCTGACCGGGAAATAGTAGGAATTAACTGTTCAGATTTAGTTTGGGGGCAGGGAAGCATTCACTGTATTACACAGCAGGTATATCGATAGATAAAGTATAGAGTACTTGAATAACCATTGACATTAATTTACTATCTATGCGATTACTTTAATATCTTTAACGCTCTTACTAAACCCGATTTCGATATACGATTAATGAGCACTATTGCCCATGAAAAATACGAGGCGGTTATCGGCCTCGAAGTACATGCCCAGTTGCTAACAAAAAGTAAGGCATTTGCATCCGTTGCTGCCCAATACGGCGAAGCACCTAATACCCAGGTTACACCATTGTGTTTAGGGCACCCTGGCACATTACCCGTAGTAAATGAAAATTTAGTTCGTTATATCATTAAAATGGGTTTGGCAACTAATTGTAGTGTGGCTCCCGTATCCATTTTTGCACGAAAGAACTACTTTTATCCCGATTTGCCAAAAGGGTATCAAATCTCTCAGTTCGATACGCCCATTTGCTTTGATGGATTTATTGATATTGAACTGGAAGATTATAACAAACGAATCGGGTTAACCCGTATCCATATGGAAGAGGATGCAGGGAAATCAATTCACGATCAGGATCCATATAATACGTTGGTGGATTTGAATCGAGCCGGCACACCATTGATTGAAATTGTTTCTGAACCGGATATCCGAACCCCTCAGGAAGCATATGCCTATCTTACCAAGATCAAACAAATAGTTCAGTATCTGGAAATTTGTGATGGCAACATGGAAGAAGGTAGCTTGCGATGTGATGCAAACGTATCGGTTCGTCCAAGGGGAAGAGAAAAATTCGGAACAAGAACGGAGCTTAAAAACATGAACTCTTTCAGGAATGTTGAAAGAGCCATTGAGTTCGAGATTTTCAGACAAATCGAACTTATTGAAGAAGGCGGAGAAGTGGTTCAGCAAACCCGGTTGTGGGATACTTCTAAAAATCAAACCCGTGTTATGCGTTCTAAAGAAGAAGCGCATGATTACAGATATTTTCCAGAGCCGGATCTTCCGCCGATCATTGTTACCGATGAGCTTCTTTCTAAAATCAGGGAAGAACTCCCGGAATTGGCTGATGTTCGCCAAAAACGATTTGTTGAAGAATATAAAATGAGCGAAGTTGATGCGATTACTCTTACCGAGGATCGTTACCTGGCAGATTATTTTGAGGAAGTAACCGGATATGCAGGTAATGCCAAGTCTGCATCAAACATTGTTTTGAGTGAAGTGCTTAGGATATTGAATGAGAAAAGTATTGATATTTCCGAATTCTCAGTTTCAGCAAAAAGACTAGCAGAATTAGTACAATTAAAAGATGATGACAAGATAAACTCTTCAGCCATGCAGGAAGTGTTTAATACCATGCTGAACAATGAAAAATCTGCTGAAGAATTAGCAAAAGAAATGAACTTGATTCAGGTTTCAGATTCTGGTTTTATAGAGTCCATTGTAGATGAAATCATTAAAAATAATCCGGATGAAGTTCAGCGTTATAAGGAAGGTAAAAAGCAATTAATGGGTTTTTTCGTGGGACAAGCAATGAAAGCATCAAAAGGACAGGCCAATCCCAAGTTGGTAACAGAAATGGTTAGAAAAAAGTTAGAAGGCTGATTCAAAAAAAGAATCAATACATTATGAAAAAAGGACTAGCAGCCCTGTTGTTAACAGGTGCATTTATATTTATAAATTGCAGCAGCCAACCTGAATGGGATACGGTATTAATTGAAGGAAAAATTAGTGTAGCTGATTCTATTGATAGCACCGGAGACTTTTCAGGATTCAGAGTTGATATTGCATACACAAAACCCGGCACTTCGCAAGTGGATACACTATTCTCGTACACAACTAAGAAAGACGGGGTAATAAAGGGAAGGGTTAAATTTCCTGAGCAAGGGTTGTATCCTGTACTCATTAGCAGAAATGGCAATCCCATAGGGGCAATTCAATTTATTCTTGCGGACAATGATACCATCTCGTTCAGTGCTGTGTTACCAGATATTACTCAAAGCTTTACAGTTGATTCGCGAGAACAAAGAGCAATGGATGATTACAACCGAATTAACAAGAATTTTCGGAGGGTTGTAGCTTATATAAATGCAGGAGCAGTTGCTGATTCGGCTATACAAGATGAGATAGCAAAATGGAGTGCGCTTTTTTGGGAAATAAAACAAGAGCATAACGGAACATTTGCTTCAAACCTTGCAGCACGAGAATCTATACGTCTGCTTAGTACTATCAACAAGGAAGCGATGATGGGCGCATTAAACACTTCTTTAGAGAGCGAAAGAATGATTACTGTAGCCATGGATTTCGGGCTTGAGTATGTTTCGAATAAATCAGGGGTAGAAGGCGGAACTAATTATCTGGACTCTCTAAAAAGATTAACCAAAAATAAAGACATTCTTCGTTTGGTTTCTCAAAAACAGATTAAATATAATTTTGATAGTTCAAGAGTTAGCTTTGCCAGGGAGTTGTTAACAAACTTTAAAAAGGAATTTGAGGACGACTCTTTAGCAATGAGGTGGGCTAAAATAATTGGTTATGATTTGAATTATTTAGCACCGGGTTTCCAGGTTCCTGAATTTTCTTTTATAACCCAGCGGGGAGATACAGTAAACTCAAACTCGATGGTTGGTAAAGCCTACATACTTGAGATTACACCTGTTGCAAGTCGCATGTATCAAAACCAGTACGATCGTGCGGTAGTAATACATCAGATTTATCGAAATTATAACCTGGAGATTTTGACAGTTCCGCTTGATGAGAGTGAGGTTACTGTAACTGCATTTTTTGAAGAGAGAGTAAAACACTGGCCTGTAGCACGACTTGGATCTTTTGATATTAAGGACCTGATTGAAAAATTTAATATCACGGATGTTCCAACTCGAATTTTAGTGGATCAAAGTGGTACTATTGTTAAAAAGTATGTTGCTGGTGATTTTGCAGATGTGTTAGATGGGCTCAGTACAATAATCAATCAAAAAAATATCGGAAGCTGAATGGGTAAAAGACAGTTTTTAATTGCAGGGAACTGGAAAATGAATGGCGGGCCATACCAGGCTGCAGAGTTATTAGATGGCCTTAAAGAGAAAAAGAAAAATATCTCAGAAGATGTTGATGTAGTTGTTTGCCCGCCTTTTGTATCTCTGGGGATGGCTGTACAGCATCTTCATAATTCAGACATTCAGGTTGGTGCTCAGGATCTTTATTTTGAAAATAACGGAGCTTATACCGGCGAAATTAGTGCTGCGATGCTTGTCGAAAGCGGGTGTAATTATGTAATTATTGGTCATTCTGAGCGTAGAAGATATTTTGCTGAAACCGACGATCTTGTCAATAAAAAAGCAAAAAAAGCCATTACAGAAAAAATTATTCCTATTGTTTGTGTTGGTGAATCGCTTGATGAAAGAAAGAATAATACACACTTTAATATAGTTTCAGATCAAGTAAAAAAGGCTTTGAAGGATATTTCAGATACAGAAATTCTGGATGTAGTTATTGCATATGAACCTATCTGGGCAATCGGAACCGGAGAAACCGCAACACCAGCGCAGGCACAGCAAATGCATGTTCATATACGGTCAAGACTTGCAGAACTGTATGATGATGAGACAGCTTCTGCGATCGGAATTATATATGGCGGAAGTATGAAGCCTGCAAATGCTGAAGAATTACTTACCCAGCCTGATGTTGATGGTGGCTTAATTGGCGGCGCGAGCTTAGAAGCTGAAAGTTTTGCTGAATTAATAACCATTGCCGAAAACATTTCTTAACCTATGAAATACAATGTTCTTCTTTTAGGGAGTGGCGGTCGTGAACACGCTCTGGCATGGGGAATAGCAAAATCATCTAAGCTGGATAAACTATTCATAGCTCCCGGAAATCCGGGAACTGCAAAATCAGGAGAGAATGTAGCTTTAGACATATCCGATTTTGATAAAGTGTGGGAATTTATTCAAAGACATGATATTCATTTAACCGTTGTCGGGCCCGAACAACCTTTGGTAGATGGTTTGGCTGATTTTTTGGAAGAAAAATGCCATGCAGTTTTTGGGCCCAAGCAGCAAGCCGCCATGCTTGAAGGAAGCAAGGAGTTTGCAAAAGATTTTATGAAGCGGCATGATATTCCCACTGCGGCATATAAAGTGTTTAGCCAAAATGAGTTTGATAAAGCTGCAGAATACATCATCGAAAAAAATAAATATCCGGTAGTGCTAAAGGCAGATGGATTGGCCGGCGGCAAGGGAGTTTTAATCCCCGAGAGCGAGCAAGAAACTTTGAAAGCATTTGAAGAACTTAAAGACGGCTCGTTGAGCGGGGCAGCCTCCAGGCTGGTAGTTGAAGAGTTTATGGAAGGGGAAGAAGTTTCTGTATTTGCTATTTGTGATGGTGATAGCTTTAAAGTGATAGGTAATGCTCAGGATCATAAACGTATAGGAGAAGGTGATACAGGGTTAAATACCGGAGGTATGGGAGCATATTCTCCGGCACCTATTGGTGCTAAAGAGCTTCTTGAAAGTGTTGAGGAAGAGATTATTAAGCCAACTATTGATGGAATGAAGGCGGAAGGAAATCCCTATCAGGGAATTCTGTATGTGGGTTTAATGATTACCAGCGATGGCCCCAAAGTAGTAGAATATAATTGCAGGTTTGGAGATCCTGAATGCCAGGTAATTATTCCCGCAATGAAATCTGATCTGCTGGATGTTATTATTTCGTGCACCGAAGGCAGGCTTTCTGAAACTTCCATTGAGCTTGATAACCAATATCGCTGCACGGTTGTTTTGGCATCTGGCGGGTATCCCCAAGGGTATGAGAAAGGCAAAGAGATTACCGGGCTGGAAAATATTGATGCCGGGATGGTGTTTCATGCCGGAACAAAGACAGATGGAAATAAACTGCTTACTAATGGCGGCCGTGTTCTTAACGTAGTTGGGGAAGGACAATCGCTTCAGAGTGCTATTTTGGATGCGTATAATCAAGTTCATAAAATCGGTTTCGAGAATATGTATTACCGAAACGATATTGGCGCAAAAGGGTTAAAACGTCTTGCATGAGGCAAAAGGGCATCATATCGGTTCTTTTTTGCTTTTTCAGTGTCAGTACGTTTTCTCAGAACATAAAAATAGACACGCTTTACACAGGGTTAAACAAAGCCTCATCATTAGCGGTTACAGGCCAGGCAATTTTTATTGTTGAAAGCGGTGCCCACAGAGTCCTAAAACTGGATTTAAACGGCAACTTTCTTCAAAAATATGGTAACAAAGGAAGCGGTAATTACCAGTTTGATAACCCGCTTGATATAGCTACAACAACGGGGCTAAAAATATATGTGTCCGATCCGGGAAATAATAGGATTCAGGTATTCGACAGGCGGTGGCAATATTTGAGTACCATACAAGGGAATGAAAAATTTCAAACGCGGGATCATATAAAACCAGGCTTTATTGATGTTAGTAAACTGGGGGATGTGTTTTTCTACGATGAAGCTTCAAAATCGATCGGCAGATATAACGAAGATGGTACCCAATTAGATCAAATTCCTCTGCCAAAAGAGGTAAAAAAAGTTTCCGGGCTTCAGGCAGTAGAAGATCAATTGTTTATACTCGACAAAAAAGCAAAGGTAGTTCATCAAATTTCTGATAATGGGTTTTACCAAAGTTATTTTCCCGCTGAAAGCATTCAATCATTTTATAGTTATAAAGCTTTTATTTTAGGTTCAGGTTCAACTTCAATTCAGGAACTGGATAAGACAGAGGGTTTCCGGAAAATTGAGTGGGAAAACACAACAGACGTTAAAGACATGCTTGCTACCGATAAGTTTATCTATTTGTTGTCGCAGAATGCTCTCCTCAAAATCTTTCGCTGATGGATGCCTATCAAATATTTGACGAATCCATCCCTTTTGAAGAAAAGGCAATCAATATCTTTGAATTCCAAAAAGAGCATAATTCTATATATGGCCGTTTTTGTAAAGCTCTGGGAATACAAGATCCAAGCAAAGTAGATGAGATCCCATTACTACCAATTCAGGCTTTTAAAGAAAAAGAAATAGTTACTGCTCAAGAAAAAGAACTAAGCAGCAGCTATCAAGTATTTCAAAGCAGTGGTACTTCCGGTATGTCCAGAAGCAGGCATATAGTTCTGGATACAGCGTTGTATAAGGAATCAATTTTCAGAGGCTTTGATTATTTTTATGATTCCGGAGAATTCGTGATTTGGGCCTATACCCCGGAGTATAACTTAAATCCGGCCTCATCTCTGATTTGGATGCTAAATGCACTAATTGAACGAGAAAATTCAGGTTTGAGTAAGTTTTTAGAACTTAATCGTCCTCTTTCTCAAGAGAAGATTAATGAAGTGGCGAAATCAAAAAGAAGACTGATGCTGTTCGGAGCTGCTTTTGGCTTGTTAGATTTATTGGAGATTAGTAAAGTAGAATTGCCTGCTAATACCATTATAATGGAAACAGGGGGAATGAAAACCTATCGGAGGGAGATTAGTAAATCTGAACTCCATCAAATACTGTCGAATGGATTTGGAATACCAGTAACAAACATCCATTCCGAATACGGAATGACTGAACTTCTGAGCCAGGCTTACAGCCAGGGTTCCGAATGGTTTAAAAGTGTTCCCTGGATGAAAGTCAGTATCAGAGATCCCCAAAACCCGATGAGAGAAGTTGAAATTGGTGAAGAAGGGTTAATAGGCGTGATGGATTTGGCAAATCTTTATTCCTGCTCTTTTATTCTTACCGGAGATAAAGGAATAATGAATGGAGAAGGAAAGTTTAACGTATTAGGCAGATGGAATCCTGAAAACCTTCGTGGATGTAATTTTCTAATTGATAAGGACTGATGGATTATTTTCAATCCCATATCGAAAAAATAGCAAAAGCCACAAGAGAATGGCTCCAACCTGATAATCAATCTCTAAAGCAGGCTATTGAGCAAACTGTTGACGAAGGCTTGTTTAGTTTTGAAGACATCAAGTTTCAAATAAGAGCTTTAAAACAAAAAATTGATACAGGGCAGGTTGAAGAATGGGCAAGAAGAACAGGTTTATCCGATCAACAAAATGCAAAGGGCCATAAAGTATTTTGCCTGCATGCAGGAAATTTGCCTTTAGTTGGATTCCAGGATTCATTGGGGACCATTTTATCAGGGGCCGATTATTTCGGAAAGCTTTCTAACAAAGATCCGTACCTGCTGGAAAGCTACCTGAAAAAGCTGATAGAATCCGATCTTGAAAATGGGATTCAACATTCAACAGATATAAATGCTTTTGAGGATCTGCAAGCTGATAAAGTGTTGTTTGCCGGCTCAGAACATTCTGTAAACCCCGTGAAGGAAAAGCTATTTGCATTAAAAACTGCAGGTGATGCAACAGAATTTGTGATTCGAACAGCTAAATTTTCAGTAGCGTATTTAGATAATGAAGAACCGGCGACGTTAAGAGATATGATTGAGGCAGTTTTTCGTTATGGAGGAAGGGGGTGCAGGTCGGTAGCAGTTATTGTAAGTCCATTTTCTTTAAGCAAAGTTAAGTGCCATTTCACAGATTATGTAGAAGAGTTCTGGTTGAAAAATCCTCAGCACAAAAAACCAAAAGAAAATCTGGTGTACCAGTTCGCATTCAATAAAGCCATAGAAAGAGATCAGGCATGGTTGGATGATTTTCTGGTTCAGGAAACCGAAGAGTTTCCGGAGATAGAATGTACTTTAAACTGGGTCAAGGGAGATTATCAAAAACTAAAAGAACTCAAAGAAAGATTTGGCAAAGCAGTTCAAACAATATACAGAACAGGAAAGCACATTACGGGCTTAGAAACAGAATTTTTAAGTACGGCTCAAACCCCTGATTTGTGGTGGCAGCCGGATGGCACGCCCGTTATCACATTATAAATACCATCCAATATTTGATCTCAAAATCCCTATTTTTAAGGCTTGATCCGAAATCCTGATTTACTACTAAATGCATTCATACAACCCATCGGTCATAGAAACTAAATGGCAAAAGTATTGGCTCGAAAACAAAACGTTTAAAACCCCGGCTGATACAACTAAGCCAAAATATTATGTGCTGGATATGTTTCCATACCCAAGTGGAGCGGGTTTGCATGTTGGCCATCCCGAAGGTTATACGGCAACAGACATTATTGCAAGATATAAAAGGATGAAAGGCTTTAACGTGCTGCATCCAATAGGTTGGGATGCTTTTGGGTTACCCGCCGAACAATATGCGGTAAAAACAGGAACTCACCCAAGAATTACTACAGAGAAAAATATTACCAAGTTCCGGGAACAGCTTCAGGCAATTGGTTTTAGTTATGATTGGGACCGTGAAGTAAATACTACGGATCCGAATTATTTTAAATGGACACAATGGATATTTCTAAAGCTTTTTGAGCGTGACTTAGCGTACGAAGACGAAGTGGCAGTAAACTGGTGTCCGGAGCTGGGAACTGTTCTTGCTAATGAAGAAGTAATAGATGGGAAAAGCGAAGTGGGTGGTTATCCTGTTATAAGAAAGCCAATGAGGCAATGGGTTTTAAAGATTACGGAGTACGCTGAACGATTATTGCAAGATTTAGATGATCTGGACTGGCCTGAATCTTTAAAGGATATGCAGAGAAACTGGATCGGAAAGTCGATAGGTGCTGAGATCGATTTTCAAATAAAAGGATCTGAAGAAAAGCTCACCGTTTTTACAACCCGCCCTGACACCATTTTTGGAGCAACGTACATGGTAATTGCTCCCGAGCATCATTTGGTTGCAGATATAACCACTGCAGAGCAGAAGGCCGCAGTTGCGGAGTACATTGAGCAGGCTGCTTTAAAATCTGACCTGGATCGCCAGGAACTGAATAAAGAAAAAACCGGAGTACGTACCGGAGCATTTGCCATTAATCCTGCGAACGGAAAAGAAATTCCGATCTGGATAGCTGATTATGTACTGGTTAGCTATGGAACCGGCGCAATTATGGCCGTACCGGGACAAGATGAACGGGACTGGGAGTTTGCTGAGAAGTTTGATCTGCCGATTATAAGAACGGTAGAGCCAGAGGCAGGTTTTGAAGGAAAAGCTTATACAGGAAACGGCCCGGCTATAAATAGCGGGTTCTTAAATGGTCTGAACATCAAAGAAGCAAAGCAAAAGATCATTCAGTTTCTCGAGGAAAAAAATGCTGGTAAAAAAGCCATAAACTATAAGCTGCGTGATTGGCTGTTTTCGCGCCAACGATATTGGGGAGAGCCTTTTCCTGTTATCCATGCTGATGGAAAAGCAAAGGCAATTGCTGAAAGCGAGCTTCCTTTAGAACTCCCTGAGGTCGAAAAGTATGAGCCAACCGGCACCGGAGAGCCGCCTTTAGCAAATGCGAAAGAATGGGTGCAAACTACTGATCCTGATACCGGAAAACCTGCACTGCGCGAAACAAACACCATGCCGCAATGGGCGGGTTCTTGCTGGTACTATCTTCGCTATATTTCTCCTGGTTTTGATGGGGGCCCCGTTGATCCGGAATACGAAAAATATTGGATGCCTGTAGATCTGTATATAGGTGGAGCGGAACATGCAGTACTTCATTTATTGTATGCACGTTTCTGGCATAAGGTTTTGTATGATATTGGGGTAGTTTCAACAAAAGAACCATTTCAAAAGTTAGTGAACCAGGGAATGATTTTGGGTGAAATGGAATACACTTCCCAATCCGGAAAAAAACTTTCTGAGGAAGAAGTAGAGAAAAAAGGGGATGGTTTTATCGAGAAGAGTACGGGCAATACAGTGGAGGCACGTGCTCATAAAATGAGTAAAAGCCGTGGAAATGTGATAAACCCGGATCATATAATTGAACAATATGGAGCTGATTCTTTACGCTTATACGAGATGTTTATGGGGCCGCTGGAACAGGTAAAGCCCTGGAGCACCAAAGGGGTAGAAGGGGTTAATCGGTTTTTAAATCGTGCATGGCGGTTAATTATTGACGAGGATCTGGGCGCACTTAATGAAAAAGTGAAAGATGACGAACCCACAAAAGAACAACTAAGAGTTCTTCATGAAACAATAAAGAAAGTATCAGAAGATATTGAAGAACTCCGGTTCAATACTGCTATTTCTGCATGTATGATTTTTGTTAACGAAGCCAATCAATGGGATGTACTTCCGGTTTCTGTAGCTAAGAAGTTTTTGATCTTACTTTCACCTTTCGCTCCTCATATTGCAGAGGAACTGTGGGAAAAGATAGGAGACACCGAAACCCTTGCCTATGTTACCTGGCCCGATTTTAATGAAGAATATTTAAAGGCAGAACACGTAACCTATCCTGTTCAAATAAATGGAAAGGTGCGTAGTAATTTACAAGTACCCGCCGGCAAAGCTATGGATAAACAATTTGTGCTTGAAACAGCAAAAAGCGATGCTAAAATTTCAGAATATCTGGATGGTGCTGAGATCGTAAAGGAAATTTTTGTTCCACAGAGAATAGTAAATATTGTTGTTAAGCCTGCTTAATATTTAAGTACCAGGCTTTCATAACCTGTTTTTCATTTCTTTTTGTCGGGGATATAAAAAAAGCCTGATAAAGTGATTATCAGGCTTAGAAAATAGAAGAGATATAAAGTTTAACGTTTTTCTACAGGAACCCAATCCAGGTTTTTTTCTCCTACATAAAGCGCTCTTGGGCGGATTAATCTGTTATTCGCAGCTTGTTCCATAATATGTCCTGTCCAACCAGAAATACGGCTCATCGTAAAAATACATGTGAATAAATCGGGCTGAATTCCTATGGAGTAATACACCGTAGCTGAGAAGAAATCCACATTTGGGTCGATATCTTTTTCGCTCTTCATTGTGTTGAGCATGTCCATACTCCAACGGTACAATTTTTCATGGCCCGTTTCTTCAGATAGAGCTTTGGCCATTTTTTGAAGATGAAATCCACGAGGATCGAATACTTTATATACGCGATGGCCGAACCCCATAATCTTTTCCTTGTTATCAAGCTTCTTTTTAGTGAATGCAACTGCATCAGCATCTTCACCTTGTTTAGAAAGCTCCAGCAGGCTATTCATTACAGCGGTGTTTGCGCCACCATGCAAAGGCCCTTTCAACGCCCCAATAGCACCGGTTACAGCAGAATACATATCTGCCATTGTAGCTGTGATTGTTCTTGCCGTAAAGGTGGATGCATTCATACCATGCTCGGCGTGTAAAATCAGGCAAAGATCCATAGTTTTTTCAGCCTGCTTTCCCGGTTTTTCTCCATTCAACATGTACAGGAAATTAAATGCCGTACTGCCTTCTTTAAGAGGAGCAACGATTTCTTTTCCTTTTCTCGCTCTGTCATATGATGCGATAATGGTTGGAATTTGTGCCGTAATTGCAATCGCTTGATCCATGAAAAGAGATTCATCGTACTTTCCAAAAGTCGCGTCTGAGTCAGCAAGCATAGAAACAGCTGTTCTTAATACAGCCATTGGCTCGGCGTCTTTACTCGTAGTTGTGATGTAACTTAGAACAGCTTCAGGAAGTTGCCTTTGCGAGATCAATTTCTGTTTTAAATTTTCTAACTCTTCAGTATTCGGTAGCCTGTCGTTCCAAAGCAGAAAACAAACTTCTTCGAAAGTAGCATGCTCTGCTAAAGTATCGATGTGGTAGCCTGAATAAATTAAATCGCCAACTTTCCCGTCTATAAAACTTTTTGTAGTTGAAAAAGCTACAATGCCGTCAAGGCCTCGATTGATATGAGGGTACTCTCGTTCGTTAAATCCAGTGTGTAAATCAGAAGACATTCGATCTCCAAATTTTAATGTTCAATAAATTTCTGTGTGTCCTGTATCAGGGATTCAAGCTCTTAAACCCGAAACGCTTAGCGAGCGTTTATTTTTATCAAAATTTTTCCCTGCTAAGTAAGACCAATAAAATAAGATTATCTAAAGAAAATTATAGGATTAATTTAGTACCTGTAACATAAAAAAAGAGCGGGGATATTCCGCCCATAAAGCAAGCCATTTAATTGCCTTCTTTAAACCGTTCGTTTATTAAAATGGGTTCACCAAATCCTAACGCTTCTAATCGATTCATCTGAGTTTTGGCATCCCCAACAACCAGCCATATCATTTTACCAGGATTGGCATATTTTTTTGCGAGTTCTCCAATCTCATCCTTTGTAATGTCTCGAACGATTTGCTCTCGTTGCTTAACATAATCAGCACTCCATCCATAATCGCTGATGTCATCCAGCATATTTAACTTTGCGCCAAGTGTTTCAAAGCGGCGGGCATTGCTTTTTAAAAGAAAGCTTTTCGTTGTCTCCAGATCTTTATCAGTAAAAGTAGAAGGGTACTCTTCTAAAATATCTTTCACTAAGGCTGCTGATTCATAAGTAACATTGGTTCTGACCCCACTACTAATGGTGAATGCTCCCGGAATATTACTTCCTGAAAAACCGGATCTGATTCCATACGTATATCCTTTGCCTTCGCGTAGTTCTTGAGTGAAACGGGAAGCAAATCCACCACCGCCTAAAATATAGTTCATTACAGTTGCTGGGTAGTAATCTTCATCTGTTTCCGGCATAGCTAAATACCCAAAGCGTATTACAGATTGTTTAGCATTTGGAACATCGTAAAAATAAACGGTTGACTTGTTGAGGGGTTCAGGTGATTGAAACTCAGGAATGGCTACTGCTTTAGCTTCCCATTTGTGTTCAAGGTCCACAAGGGAATTCATCACTTCCTGCTTTTCGATGGAGCCTACAATCATAAAGTCTGCAACTGAAGGAGATATATACGCATCGTAGTAATCCTTCAGATCCTGCAGGGCGATAGATTCTATGCTTGAAGTAGTTCCTGCAGAATTAAAAGAAAGAATATGATCTTGGCCGTATAAAAGCTTGTTGTATGCATTTGCAGCAATACTATTTGGGTTTGCACTTTGTTGAGCAATTTGGCTGAGGGTACTTTGTTTTGCAAGCTCGAATTCTTCCGCATCCCATCTGGGTTCGAGGAGAATTTCTTCAACCAAACCTAATGTTTGTTGATAGTTTCGTGCCAATGTATTTCCTGAAATGGTTACCGTCTGGCGGCCGGCATTAACATTGATAGTAGCTCCCAATTCATTAATAGCTTCTTCCAGCTCTGCGGGCGTTTTATTGGCAGTACCTCGCATCATAAGTTGTGCCATCAAATTCGAAACACCAGTTTTATCGGTATCCTCAAGCAAAAGCCCCCCTTCCATTTCGATACGAAACTGCACAAGAGGCAGCTCATTGTTCTCGATACCAAAAACCTGCATTCCATTATCAAGCTGACCTTCCCAAACATTGGGAACTTTAACTTCGGGAGTTTCACCGTACGGAGGTTCTACCGTTCGGTCGAAACTGGAAGCCGTTCGCTCATATTCTGTTTCTTCAGGCAGCTCAAATTCTTCATTTGTATTGCCCTGTACAATTTGTTCTTCAACGACATCTGCCAGTACTGAACCCTCCAGAATTAAATCTTTTTGTCCTTTAGGTACAAAACTGGTCGCAATGAAGTTTTCCCCTTTTATATACTCTTCATATACTCTCATTACATCTTCTTTGGTAACAGCAAGTGTTTGTTGAATGTCTTCGTTGATGTAGCCCGGGTTGCCTGCAAAAATATTGTATTGAGCCAGCTGAAAAGCTTTACCTAGCACACTTGATAACCCGTTATAAAACTGAGTTTCAATTCCGGCTTTAATTCTGTTTAGATCGGATTCTGTAAAACCTTCGTTTTCAAACTTTGCAAAAGCTTCATCTATAGCAAGAGCAACTTCATCCAAATCGGTGCCAGGGTATGCTCTGATTAGTAACGTAGTTTCTCCGGCAATTTCAGAATTTTGACTGAACATAAATACGTTGGAAGTGAGTTGTTTGCCATCAACCAAAACTTTTGTGAAAGGAGCTTTTTTCCCATCTACTAAAAGCTGAGTCAGTATATCCAGAGCGTACATGTCAGGATGATAGTTCTCAACAGTTGGCCAGACCATTCTGAGTTCAGGTAATCGGGCGAAATTATCCTCGTAGTATAATTTTTTGGTGTCAGTAACTGTAACTGGTTGTTTAGGCAGCGGAGTAATTTCTTCTCCTCGTGGAATTTCGTTAAAGTATTTTTCCACCCATTCTTTGGCCTGAGCAAAATCAAAATCTCCCGCAATAACTAATGTTGCATTATTAGGTACATACCATTTGTTATAAAACTCTTTTACGTCGGTTAAAGTCGCATTTTGTAGATCTTCCAGAGAGCCGATTACCTGCCAGTTATACGGATGTTCTTCAGGGTACAGGTTTTTACCAATCACATAACTTGCATGGCCATAAGGCGCATTATCTATACCTTGGCGTTTTTCGTTTTTAACGACTTGTTTTTCTTTAGCCACCACAGCTTCCGTTACCGTGTTAATAAAGAAACCAAGTTTGTCAGCTTCTGCCCAGATCATTTTTTCAAGAGCATCCTTTGGAACGGTTTGAAAGTAATTGGTGCGATCACGGCTGGTTGAACCGTTTGCACCTGATCCGCCAATACGGCTGCTCATTTTGTCTAATCCGCCTTTACCAAGGTTTTCTGATTCGAGAAATAGTAAATGCTCGAACAGGTGAGCAAAACCGGTTTTACCTTCTTTTTCTCTGGCAGAGCCCACATGAAAAGTCAGGGCTACGGCAGTAACAGGGTCAGATTCATCCTTATGGAAAATAACTTCCAGGCCATTATCGAGAGTAAATTTTTCATAGTCGACTGAGAATGAAGATTTATTTCCTGAACAGGAAAGCACAAAACAAAAAAGTAACAGAGTGGGGATATGGTGAAGTTTCATGAATGGATACTTGTATTAATTAAAGTTCAAATATAGGACGTGCCAAGAAGAGGGTTTGTTAAATGTTTAACGATTTTTTTATAGCGATACCTACTGGGAGAGGCTGCAGAAATTGAATCCACAATTCTTATCTTGAACCATGTTCAAAGTTCAGAATACAGTACTTGCGGAAGAGATAGCAACCACTAAATTTGCATGTGATTTACCCAAATGTAAAGGAGCTTGCTGTGTGGTTGGCGACGCTGGTGCTCCTGTCTCAAAAGAGGAAATTCCGGTTCTTCACAAAGCGTATCGATTATTAAAAGAGGAATTAAGGCTCGAATCGACTGAAGTAGCTGAACGGGAAGGAGTGGTTATTGGTAGTAAAAAAGCAGGATATGAAGTTGCATGTGTAAATGGAGCAGAGTGTATTTTTGTGAAATACGATGAGAATGATATTTCTTACTGCGCTATTCAAAAGGCATACTATGAAGGAAGGTTTAACTGGGAAAAACCACTAAGTTGTCACTTATTTCCGGTTCGGTTAAAAAGGATCGCAGATTTTGATTACGCAAACTACGAATATGTAGATCGCCTGTGTTCTGCTGCCTGCACAAAAGGAGAGAAAGAAGGCATTTACCTGGCCGAATTCCTGAAGAAACCGTTGATTCGTAGATATGGAAAAGAATGGTACAATGAGTTTTTAGCAGCATGTAATTACATAAGAGAACAAGAAGAGAAGTAAGAAATTGCTAAGGAATCAGCAAAATATATCCCAGAAACAGCAACAATCGCTACAGCAAAAGCTGTCTCCACAGCAACTGCAGTTTATAAAATTGTTGCAACTTCCAACTATCGCTCTTGAACAGAGAATTAAAGAAGAGCTGGAACTAAACCCGATACTTGAGGAAGCTAATCAGGTTGAAGTTGGCCAGGAAAGACTGGAAACCGATGATGAAAAACCTGTTTCAGAAGAAAAAGAAGAAGGACTTGAAACACTGGAAGAATACGAAGTAGACTGGGATGAGTTTGATTCTAATACAGAATATGACGGCGAAAGCTATTTTACGCAAACACATCCTGATGCAGAAGAATGGCAGAATATTCCCGATCCATATCATGCAACACTGCTTGAAGAATTAGAAAGCCAGGTAGCACTGTTAGATTTGAATGATGAAGAGCAATTGATTGCGGATCAGATCTTAGGTTCTCTGGATGAGGATGGGTATTTCCGCAGGGATTTAGAAGCGGTTGCCGATAACATTGCATTTAATCATTCAGTATATATTGAGGTTGAAGATGTGGACCGGGTACGAAAGCAGATACAGCTATTAGATCCGATCGGAATTGCTTCGGTAAGCTTGCAGGATTGTTTATTGGTTCAGCTTGAACAAGCCTCTAATGAACTGGATGGTAGAGAACTCGCCATCGACATAGTGCGTGATGCATGGACAGCCTTTGAGAAGAAACATTTTAATAAACTACTTCAAAAGTATGGCGTAAGTGAAATGGAGCTGAAAGACGCATTTGACGCTATCAAAGGGATGGATCCACGGCCGGGAGCGGTAGCAACCGAAATGGAAGAGAGCCAGAATTACATTGAGCCCGATTTTGAGGTTTATTGGCGGAATACCGATAAGAAAAATCTCGATAAAGGTGAATTCATTATTAATTTGAATCAAAGAAATACGCCGTCACTTCGAATTTCTCCCGACTACGAACAAATGTGGAATGAAATTAAACAGAAGAAAGAAAAACCCGATCAGCAGACCCAGAATTTTATAAAAGGGAAAATAGACTCTGCAAACTGGTTTATAGAATCCATAAAGCAACGCCAGAATACATTAATGAACGTAATGAAAACGATGGTGGCTTTGCAGGAAGATTTCTTTAAATATGGCGACAATCTAAAGCCAATGATCCTTAAAGATATTGCTGAGCGAATAGGTATGGATATATCTACCATTTCAAGAGTGGTTAATGGGAAATACGTGCAAACTAATTTTGGAGTGTATGAGTTGAAATATTTCTTTAACGAGGCATTGGAAACCGAAAGTGGGGAAGAGGTTTCCAACAGAGAAGTGAAAAATACGTTGAAGGAAATTATTGATAACGAGGATAAGAGAAGTCCTTTGAGCGACCAACACCTTGCTGATCGATTGAACGAACAAGGTTATAAAGTGGCGCGTCGTACGGTAAGTAAATACAGAGAGCAATTAAATGAACCGGTTGCACGACTCAGGAAGCAGATTATTTAAAGTCATGCTTAATCTTTATAAACTAGCATTATATCTAACTTGGTTTGGACTCTTAAAATGTATCCTCCTATTTAATGCAGAGTAACTTTATTGTCATTCTGAACGGAGTGAAGAATCTGCATAATTTTGCTTACACTCACTCTATGATTGGATAGACTCTTTTCCTACCTGTAAAACAATGCTAGAAAGCTGCCTCTCTAAATCTATGGGAGGGGTTTAAAGTAATGTGTATATCTTAGATTTGATTTGCAGCCTTAGCCAAGTAGGGCGTTTACATTCGCCTATCCAGCATATAAATTAGTACTTGTATCTATTATTAATATGCACGTAATTCTTACGCATAATAGGAGGGATATATAAATGTACTTAGCTATGGAGGTGGCTAAACATGAACGATAAATTATGCATAGCATAGATAAAGCTCCGAACATTTTAGAAGAAAACATAGGTTCTATTCATAATATAACTGAATGGGCTTACAAAATGGGTTATAAGAAGCTCTCCAGGTTTTCATGGGAATTCAGGGATTGTCATGGAATCAGGCCTAGTGAAATTTTTATTGAGAAAAGAGTGAAATGTGTCATTGATTACATGAAAGAACACCCCAAGCTTAAAAACTATTGTATTTGTAAAGAATTCGGTTTTGCAAATGAGAAAGCATTATACAAATTTCTTAAAAGACATACCGGCCAAAGTCCAACCCAGTTGAGAAAAGGGATAACAAAAAGGGATAGTAATTCCATTGGCTTAAACCTTACTGATCACTTATGCTTTTTTGGTTTTTGCAAAAGTGTATCTGCATGGACCAAGTTATAGTTAATTATCTGAAATATCTCGGTATCCTTGTCTCGGAGGCATACTGCAAAAAGGCTGTTCTATCGCATCCTGATTATTCCTCTTTACTCAGTATATCAGATGTGTTGCAACGATTGGGCATCCCTTGCCAGATTGGCCGAATTGAAGAGAGGTATCTTCCTAAAGTGGAATTCCCTTTTTTAATACAAATGGAAAACTCAGGAGAGTTAGTTCAAATAACCAAGAGAACAGATTTTGAAAAAAATGAGCTTGATTTTCTGAATAGTCAATGCGAAAATTTTCCATTAAAATTTAATTATAAGTTTGATGACGCATATTAGAAGAGAGCTTATCTTTTATCTACTAAGTTTTTGTTTTCTTTCTCAATGTTCGAGGAGCCCAGAGTCAGAAATCGGTGCCTCTAAAAAAAATATTGACTTAAATAGAGAAGAAGAACTATACATGTACAATAGTACATCAAATGAGATACCGAAAAATATCCGTGAGATCGAAAATATTAACGTTTTTCCAGTTGATGCTGAGCCTTCGCATTCAATTAAGCTCATCCCCATTCATAAATATGGAGATACCGAAGAGCCTTATATTGGATTTGTACTTAGAGCAATTGAAGATATAAATGGTAAATTAATAATTTGGACAGTTAATTCTAGTAATTACAAACAAAGTGTATACATATTTCACAGTGATGGAACATTTTATAAAAACTTAGGCAGGAATGGGAGAGGTCCGGGCGAATATCTTCACATTAGTAGAATACATGCCAAAAATGACAAAATTTATGTTCAAGATGGAACCAATAAGTGGTTAAATGAATATTCAACAACTGACTATAGTTTTGTCAAAACTATACGTTTTGAAACATGGAAAAGTAGTCGAGATTTAAACTTTGCCTTTGTTGAACCTCGAATGGATGGGAATTTTTTTACAGCATTTATGGACTTTGGACCTAGATTTGGCAGAACAAATGTTGAATATCAAATCATGGATAGTACAGGTAATACTTTAAATGATGAGCCAATTATACTTCCGGACGCTTTCAAAATTGATGCAGAAACTTCGTTTCAACCAAAAATGCCACTAGGGTTTATGGGTGGGAGTATTACTTCTCTCACAACAGAAGACGAAATCTACTACATAAATACACATGACTTTCTAATAAAAAAGTTTGATCAAAAAGGTGAATATCAATCCAGTATTTATTATCCAATTGAAAGATTACCCCTTGATTTAGATGGTTATGTTAAAAAACAATTATTTAGTCATGATTCACGAGATATTAAAAAAGCATTTGCCTCAATGAATCTTGAGCTGCCTAAGGAATTTTCTGGTGTAGAACGAATGGTAGTAGATGATGAAAACAGGATTTGGGTAGCTTTACTAAATGGTTCTAACAGTGAATATTATCAGTGGTGGATACTAAAAAAAACCGGGGAACTGCTTGCCAAATTAAAGCTGCCTCGGGAGCAACAGATTTACGACATCAAAAACGGGTATTTATACAGCAAAAAGAAGAATGAAGAAACAGACGATGAGTATGTGGTTAAATACAAAATTGAACTTACAGAAAGACACACCAAAGAACTTGTTAAATAAACAGGCCCGTTTTACTTGTTCCAGTTAAAAAAACAAGATTAACTATAATTAAACCATAGAGGATTCTGTTATGGAATTTTTAAATACTTTAAGCAGCGACTGGTGGCACACATTATCTTGCAGCGCTATGCTATAACTAAATTATCAAAATAAATTCAATTGCGCTAAGTTAGGCAATATATTCGCTTACATTAGTGCAATTGATTTTTCAAGTTGATTACATCTCAAAATAACTTAGTACAATGAAGGCTAGTGCTTTAATAATATTACATCTATTGACTATTATTTTAATTGCTAGTTGCTCTTCAAATAATAAAACTGAACCCTACTACTTCAATAATGCCAAAGACTATGAAAATAACTTAGTTTTTGAAGAAAATGGAAAGCTTAAAAATATCCTCATACAACCAATAAATGCGGAAGCTCCTTTCGAAGTCTCATTTGTTGACAAAGTGGTTTTTAGCGATGCAGACGAAAATTTTATTGGTAGCAAAGAAAACATCGCTGTAGATAAACATAATAATGTATATATAGCTGTTGGAGGGCTCGGTACTATACAATCGATTTATGTTTTTCAACCTGATGGGCAGTACATAAAAAATATTGGACGCAAAGGTAGAGGGCCTGGAGAATTTGAAATGCTTTCGAACATCAGCATAAGGTCTGATACCCTCTTTGCTTATGATAATATACAGAAGCGAATCACTATTTTCTTTCTTAAGGATGCTAAATCAAATAAAAGTATAGTGCCAGATAGAAGGTCTTTGAATAGGATTGAAGCATTAGATAATTATTTAGTAAGCTCTGATTTTTATCCAGTTGCAGATGGTAAGATTTTAATGAAATTTAATAAAGCTTCTCTATTTATTAACGCGGTACTAAAGAAAAAAACGAACAAGACAGAAAAGGATGACAGATGGTTTCGATATTATCTAATTAATGAGGAAGGTGAGGTAGATTCTAATCAAATATTTCAACAAAAAGATACCGGTTTTCAAGATGCTTTATCACCTTTTAATGAAAATCGTCTACCTTATGCAAGAAGCACACTGATTTCTATAGGACCTAATGATAAAATCTATTCAGCCTGGACTGAAGATTTCTTAATAAAAATTTTTAGTCCAAATGGAGAGTATGAAAGAGCCATCTATTTCCCAATAGAAAAAAGTACTCTAAATCCCGATAAGATCATTGAAAAATATAAACGCTATCCAATTCCAAAATCTGTTGCGACAGGCGCAGATCACCCTAAGACATGGCCAGCTTTAAATGATATGTTCATTGATGACGAAGGTAGAATCTGGGTTTCAACGATTACTGATGATGATGAAAATTATGAATGGTGGATACTTAACAACAAAGGGGAATTGATATCAAAGTTTAACTGGCCTGGAAAAAGATTAGATAGGAACATAGAAAGAAAACAGATTAGCCTTGTAAAGAATGGGTACATGTATATACATGAAAAAGACACTCTGACTGATGACATTCAAGTAGCAAGATACAGAATAGTTTTTAAAAGAAGAGTAATCGAACTTGTTGAATAAGCAAGAGCGGTTTACTTGTTCCAATAAAAAAACAAGGTCAACTATAATTAAATCAAAAAGGATTCTATCATGGAATTTTTAAATGTATTAACAAGAAACGAAATGAGAAATATTAAAGCAGGAAACTGTCGGGTATTTGCATACGGGGAGTGGGTAGGAGAATGCAGGTGTCTGTAGAGGTAGCACAAGCACTGTTTCAGGAACGCGATGATGTAACTGTCTAATGCTGTGCAAGTTGTGGTGATGGGTCTTTTGAAAATGCAACACCTTGCGAGGCATAGCTTCAATTTTTAAAAAGTGGAGGCAACCCCTTCACTTTTTTAAAGCCAACCCAATGTTAAAGAATGGATTCAAGAATATTATTCATTACATTTTTATTGTTTCTATGTGGGTGCAGCAGTTTTGAAAAGAAACAAGATCTATCAATTCCAGAGTACCTGAATAAGTATGATAATCTAACCATCTATTCAGTAGATCAACAAGTAGATTCTATTAAATTGGTCAAAGAAACGACTTTTGAGAGCAATTCCGAAGTTCTTATTGACGGTTATATAGGTGATTTTGAGGTTGATAACATGAAACGGGTATATATAGAAGGAGGCAGGCCTGGTGCTGTAGGAATTTATGTTTTTAACTCCGATGGATCATTCTTGAGAAAAATAGGAAGAGCAGGAAGAGGCCCGGGGGAATTTGAAGCCATATCTTCTATCGATATCTTAAACGATCGTTTATATGTACTCGATTCCAGGTTACAAAAATTTTCTGTTTTTGACCTGAATACCCATACACATCTTTTCGATGAAACGATTGAAAAACCCGAAGCTTCCAGGGCAGATGAATTTTCAATAAAAATGAGAGGAAAAGAATTCTTTGCAGTCGATTCAGGCCATTTATTAATGCATTTTCAAGTGCACAATATCTTCAATTTCAATGAATTTCTATTTACAAGATATTATCAATTAAGCAAAGAAGGCGTAGTTGATTCCAACAAAATACTGGAAGTAAAGAGATATAGCAGTTATAATGCAGAGGGATTTAATAAACGCAAGTTTCCATTTACAGCTCCTTTTACACGGCACTCTATTTCAGCTATTTCTAAAGATGGGAATATATATACGGTTTGGTCAGAAGATTTTTTTGTGCGGCTATACGATTCTTATGGAAATTATATGCGCTCGTTTTACTATCCTGTAAAAAAGGCTCCGCTTAATTTAGCCGATGTACCAATCTATAAAGAGCGAAAAAGAATTATGGCTAAAGAGGGAGTTCCAAAAACCTGGCAGGCTGTTTATACAATAGAATTAGATGACCAAGGACTACTCTGGGTTGCTACGTTAACAGCAGATGACTCTACTTTCGACTGGTTTGTGTTAAACGATGTTGGTGAGTTAAAGGCAAAGTTTAGATGGAGCAGGAGAAAAAATACGATATACGTAAAAAATAAACCCTTGATTAAGATTAAGGATGGATACTTTTATATACACGAAGCCAATGAAAAGCGTGATATAGATCGAATAGTTAAATACAAAATCATTTTTGAAAAAAGGGATAAATGAGAAACTTTCCACATTACCATCAACTAGACCAAATGGACTGCGGGCCTACCTGCTCAAGAATGGTAGCCAAACATTATGGGCGTACTTATTCGCTGGAATCCTTACGCAAGCAAAGTGGAATCAGCCGGGAAGGGGTTTCTTTATTAGGGATAAGCGAGGCAGCAGAGAATATCGGGTTCCGTACGGTAGGAGTAAAACTCACTTCTGAACAATTGTTTAAAGAAGCACCGATGCCATGCATTGTATATTGGAATCAGCAGCATTTTGTGGTGGTATATAAGATAAAAGGAGACAAAGTATATATTGCTGACCCTGCTGCGGGCAAGGTGGTATATTCTAAACAAGAACTTTTAAAGTGCTGGTTAAATCACAAAACCGGATCTGAAAATAGCGAGATTGCCTTGCTTTTTTATACAACGCCAAAATTTTTTGAGCAAAGTGGCAATGAAAAAGATACTGCAATGCGCCAATACCGGGCTGTTATGTTATAAGGCAGTTTTTTGAAAGAGAAAATCGGAGTTTATTTATTTTCTCTTTCTTCGTTGTCATCATTCAACTTGTAAGGACTGCAACTCCTAAGTTGCAACCAGGCTAAGAACATTCCCATGTCTTCTAAAGATAAAGGGGCTATTCTGGCCGGTGCACACAAGTAAAAGTAATATCATCGAGTGGAGCTTCCTGCCCGATAAAAACCTCGAGTGAGCTTTGTAGCTTTTTTATAATAGTTTTAGCGTGGAGAGAACCATAGATCTCCATCAACGATTGAATACGTTCTTCGCCGTATTCTTCGCCCCTGTAATTTCGGGCTTCATTCAAACCATCGGTATAGAACAGAACAGAATCGCCTTTTTTGAAATGGAATTTTTTTACTTCGAGATGATTTCTGAGAAGGCTACTGCTGGTCATTCCCAATGCAAATCCATCCGCCTTTAGATTAAATGTAGTATCCCTTTCTCTGCTGTAGTACACGGGGATGTTATGCCCGGCGCGAACATACTCGAATTCTTCTTTATCATTTGGGAAAAACCCAACACATCCTGTTACAAACGTTTTGTCTTTGCTGTTACTTTTAACGAAATCATTGAGCTGAATGAAAAGATCTTTGGGGGAAGGATGTTCTTTTGTTACCAGCATATTTACCAGTGCCTGCATTCGCACCATATACAGTGCAGCCGAAAGTCCTTTACCTGATACGTCTGCAATAACAATATAGGTGCCTTTGTCGGTATCAATCACATCCAGGTAATCACCACCAACTTCTTTAGCAGTATGGGCAAATGAGTACACTTCAAGATTATCTTTGTTCAGAGAGGTACTGGGAAGTAAGCTCAACTGGATGTCGCGGGCCAGATCAATTTCTTTCTGTACATCCGATTTTTCCAAAAGTTCTACCAAAAGCAGTAAAAACATAGATACCGCACTAAACGGAAGAAAAAGTTCAGAGAAGAAAATGATTCCCTCAAGCCCAAAAATACTTACGAGAAAGTGAGCTACAAAACTTACAGAGCCTAATCCGAAAGCAAGTCGTCTGGTAGGGTTCAGGCGTTGAGTAAGGTCAGAAAAAAGGCGAAGGAATTTAACATGCCCTGGCAGATGTTGCCCTTGTGATCGTTCAATGTCTTCAACGGCTTCTTTGTAAAGGAGTTTTAAGCGATCGGTATCGGCTACGAGATCTTTTGATATCCTGTCTTTCGACATCCCGGAAACATATTCCTGATAGAATCTTTTTGTGCCGTAACCTGATTGTGCTTCGTTCTTTAAACTCAAAGTATGTGTATTTGTGCTTTTAGTGGCGGCTTGTTCGTAATAATACTTAAAAAGTTTAGACTCTGTAAGCCTTTTCCAATTTCTTTTTTAATTCAAGTTTTGTGTCTCCCTCAGCGAAAGCTGCTTCGACTGCAAAAAGATTTACAGCCAGATAATCCTTTAATTGCCAGTTAAAAGATTCACGCATATGTTCATATTCGTCACAAAGGGTAACATCAGAAAGTGAACGCCCATCGGTATTTACACTTAGCGAAATACCGTTCTTATAAATATTATCAATGTTGTGTTCTGCCATCGAAGAATAAATACCGGTTTTAAGGTTGCTGGTTGGGCATACTTCGAGATGAATGTTCTTTTTTTTCAGATATGTCATCAGTTTGGCATCTTCATAGCTTCTAACCCCGTGCCCAATTCGTTCAACATGAAGCTCATCAATAGCTTCCCATACATTTTCGGGTCCGCATGCTTCTCCGGCGTGGCAGGTACATGGAATTCCATGAGCTTTAGCATATTCGAAAGCCGGCTTATGGGCATCAACAGGGTATCCGGCCTCATCTGCAGCTAAATCAAACCCAACCACATGCGAATTTTTAAATTGATGCACAAGCTGAATGGTTTGCATACTTTGCTTTTCGTTAAAATGCCGAAGAGAGCAAAGAATAAGCCCTGCTATAATGCCTGTTTCTTTAATTCCTTTTGTAATTCCATCATTAACAGCTTGTACTACTTCGTTAGCAGTTAACCCCTTTTTTAAATGCTGCAGAGGCGCAAATCTTATTTCAGCATAAACAACGTTATCATTTTGTAGCTGTTCAAAAAGATCCAGAGTTACCAGTTCCAGTTGTTCCTTGGTTTGCATTAGGTCAATGCTTGCCGAAGCACAGCGAATGTATTCCACTAAACTTCCACAATTATCAGGAGCTACAAATTCTTTTCTGTAATCCTCCGGGCTTATTTTGGGGCGGAGTTTTTTAACTACATTATAGCTTAAAGAGCAATCGAGGTGCAGATGTAATTCGATTTTTGGGAGCTGTCTGTAGTTCAATGAGTATTAGGATTTGAGTACCGAATATTGAGATAAAAGATGTAAGATTAAAGATAATAGATGATATATTGCCCCTTCACAATCTTTTCTTGTGTCTTTTATCTTTAATCTAACTACTTAATACTTGGTACTTAAAATACTCACGCATGTCTAAGAAAACACTTTATCTTCTTGATGGAATGGCTCTGGCTTACCGGGCACATTTTGCATTTGTAAATTCAAGGCTCAAAAATTCAGAAGGAGTACCTACAGGGCCGGTTTTGGGATTCGCCAATACATTGGTAAGAATGCTGGACGAAGCAAAACCTACCCATATTGCCGTTGCCTGGGATACTCATGCCCCAACGTTTCGCCACAAAGCTGATGAAACCTACAAAGCTCAAAGGCCTCCGCAGCCCGAGGAATTAAAAATCGGTATTCCGCTAATTAAGGAAATGGTTGAAAAATGGGGAATAAAAAATATTGAGCAGGATGGATATGAAGCGGATGATATCATTGGTACGATAGCGTCAGGAGCAAATGCAGATGATGTAGATGTATATATGGTTACTCCTGATAAAGACTTTATGCAGCTGGTTCACGACCACATTAAAATGATGAAGCCTGACAACAAAAATGGAGGGTTTGATATTATTGGCCGGGAAGGGGTGATGGATTATTTTGGAGTATATCCGGAACAGGTTATTGATGTATTAGCAATTATTGGAGATACAGCAGATAACATTCCCGGAGTTCCCGGAATAGGAAAGAAAGGAGCGCCCAAGTTAATTAACGATTTTGGATCTCTGGAAGAAGCCATTGCGCAGGCAGGTGCTATCTCAGCAAAACGGCAAAGAGAAAGTTTACAGGAATTTGCCGATCAGGCCATGGATGCCAAATTCATGGTTACCATTAAAACAGATGTGCCTGATACAGCGGATTGGGAAGAGCTGGGGTGGGGCGGCCCGGATAAGAATGAGCTTGGTGCTTTTTTTAAACGAATGGAATTCCGGACCCTAACCAAAAGGTATCTTGGCGAAGAATCGATTGAAAACAAAGTTGGAGATCAGGGGGATTTATTTGGAATTTTTGTAGAAGAAGCCTCCACCGAAAAGCTCGACAAAGAAAATAATGCGTATGAGCTTATAAAAGATACAGGCTCGGTGAGAAAGCTGGTAGAAAAGCTCAGATCAGAAAGTGTGCTATGTTTTGATACGGAAACAGATTCCCCGAATCCGGTATCAGCAAACCTGGTAGGATTTTCGTTTTCGGCCAGGCCGGGAAGCGGTTATTACGTTCCGGTAAATGTAGCAGGCGGATTGGATGAAAAAGAGGTGCTTGATCTGATCCAGCCATTATTCGAAAATGAGAAAACTACACTGGTAGCTCATAATTACAAGTTTGACTGGCTGATGCTTCATCGGGCCGGAGTTGGAATTAAAGCAAAACCATTTGATACCATGGTTGCGGCCTACCTGATAGATGCCGGCCAAAAGATTAAAATGGATGAACTTTCAAAAAAATATCTGAACTATTCTCCGGTCCCGATTGAAGAACTGATCGGAAAGGGGAAAAAGCAGATTTCGATGGCTGATCTGTCTCCTGAAGAAGTATATTTATACGCCTGTGAGGATGCAGACATCACGCTTCGTCTGTACGAGATATTTAAAGAACAGTTGAAAAAAGATGAGTTGGAAGAAACGGCTCATACTGTGGACTTTCCTTTAATGGAGGTACTTGCCGAAATTGAATATCAGGGAGTAAAGCTTGATGTGGAAATGTTGGAAGGATTTTCGAAGGATTTGGAAACAGATCTAAAAGAGCTTGAGCAGCAGATCTATGACAAGGCCGGAGAAGAATTTAACATCAACTCCACACAGCAATTGGGAGAAATTCTTTTCGAAAAACTGGGTTTGCCATCAGGTAAAAAGACCAAAACCGGACGTTACTCTACCAATGAATCTGTGTTGACCAAGCTCGCTGTGAAATATGAAATACCAAGCTTGATACTGGAATACCGCCAGCTTGCTAAGCTAAAATCTACCTATGTAGATGCTTTGCCTTCACTGATTAATGAAGATACAGGAAGAGTGCATACAGATTTTAACCAAAGTGTAGCAGCAACAGGACGGTTATCTTCTTCCAATCCAAACCTACAGAATATTCCAATTCGAACTAAACGAGGCCGGGAGATACGCAAAGCATTTATCGCTGACGAAGGATTTAAAATTCTTTCTGCCGATTATTCACAAGTTGAACTTCGTGTGATTGCTCATATTGCTAAGGATGAAGCTATGATTAAAGCATTCCGGAACGGAGAGGATATTCATGCCCGAACAGCGAAAGAAATTTTTCATCTCGATTCACTGGGAGAGGTAACACAGGATCATCGCCGAAAAGCAAAAGAAGTGAATTTTGGAATTCCTTATGGATTGAGTGCATACGGTTTGGCCCAAAATCTTGGCATTGAAAATTCTGAAGGCAAGGAAATGATTGACGAATACTTCAACCAGTTTCCGAATATTCTGAACTATATAAACGACACCAAACAGTATGCTAAAGAATATGGGCATGTGAAGACACTGATTGGCCGGCGCAGGTATGTACCCGATATAAATTCCGGAAACTGGAATGTGCGCGGCTTTGCCGAACGTGTGGCCATAAACATGCCCATACAGGGAACTGCAGCCGATATTATAAAACTGGCAATGATCAATATTCATAACTGGTTAAAAGAGAATGGCAAGAAAAGCCGGATGCTACTGCAGGTACATGATGAACTGGTATTCGAAATTCACGAAAGTGAATTGGATGAGGTACCATCAAAGATAGAAGAGGTGATGGAGCAGTCGTTTGAAATGGATGTGCCACTAAGCGTGGAAGCCGGAATAGGAGAGAATTGGTTAGAAGCGCATTGATTTGCGTTTTTCTCAGTTGATAACTTTAAATAGGCAAAATAAAGACTATACGTACAACACCGGGTAACTTGGGAAAATTGGGTGTACCGTAAAAAAGGCAGAGTAGGGGAAATTTCTCAAAGCATGGCACATAGCTTGCTAAATCGGATACCAAATGAAACACCATTTTGCAGTTTATATCTCGTTAGTGATGCTACATATTCCAGACGAGGAATTCTGGACGTAACTTTAAGCGTTATCAACGTATATTGGCTCATTAAAAATAATCAGAAATAAGGTTTACATTGAATCAGTTTTCACCCAACACTCAGTTTTCTGTTTTTCCACCGGCTATTAAATACCTCCTCATCTGGAATGGTATTTTCTTTTTGGCCACAGTTAATGTTTTTTCAGGAGGCTGGACTCCCTTAGGAAGTACACTTGCGCCACTAATTGTTTTGCAGCCATTTGGCGATGGCTTTTTACCCTGGCAGTTGGTTACTTACATGTTTTTGCATGCAAGTTTCTCACATATTTTTTTCAACTTGTTTGCTTTATGGATATTTGGCCAGGCATTGGAAAATTTATGGGGAACCAGAAGGTTCTTGTTATACTATTTTCTCACGGGAATTGGTGCAGGCATAATACAATTATTTGTTAGCAGTGGTTATACCATTGGTGCTTCGGGTGCGGTATTTGGAATTCTTCTTGGGTTTGGGATGATGTTTCCCGATCGGTACATTATGTTATTATTCCCGCCCATCCCGATAAAAGCAAAGTATTTTGTTGGTTTTTATGGAGCGTTTGAACTATTTAATGGTATTACAACAACAAATAGCGGCATCGCTCATTTTGCTCATTTGGGTGGGCTTTTGGTAGGTTTTATTCTAATCAAGGTGTGGAAAATCAAAAAACCAAGTGTGTATTAAATAGTTCGGTAAGGGAGAAATGAACAATCAAGCATACGACTCATTTTGGAATACTTCGAAGCGTGGCTTCCAGCGCATGCCGGTTGCAATACGTACAATTATTGCAATAAATGCGGTTTTTTTTATAGTACAAACTTTAGGAGGCTCAGTTGTTAATAGTTGGTTGATACCTAGTCTTGGGTTTGATCCTTCTTTTCCTACATTCATTACTCAACCATGGAGGCTTGTTACTTATTCCTTTTTGCATAGTGGCTTTCTTCACTTTTTATTTAACATGCTCTGGCTTTGGTGGATGGGAAGATCTGTTGAAGAAGCCACTGGCCCAAGATCATTTACTGTGGTCTATTTTGGAGCGGCAATACTCGGGGCACTTCTGGATGCAGGAATTGCACAATTAGTTGGAGGAGCATTGGTGATCGGAGCTTCCGGAGCTGTTACAGGTGTCTTAGTTGCATTTGCAATGTTATTTCCCCGAACTCCAATTATGTTATTTTTACTACCACCAATCGAAGCTCGTTTTTTTGTGGTGGGATGGATAGCAATTGACATTCTGTTTCTTGGAAGTGGTGACAATGTTGCCCGGCTGGTACATCTTGGAGGTGCTTTGGGTGGATATTTATTACTCAGAGCTCATTTAAATGGAACAGATCTTGACAAAGTCATTCGTTATTTTGAGTATGTTTTTGGTAGAATGAAACCCACTTCAAAGCCAAAAAATAAGAATATGAGTATTGTTCGCGATGTGGAAATTGTAGAAGAAGTAGAGCAATCTGAACTTGATGAAATTCTTGAAAAGATATCTAAAAGCGGATATGATGCTTTAACTAAAGAAGAGAAACAGAAATTATTCGAACTAAGTAAAAAGGATTAGGGCAAAATAAATGGCTTCTATAAAAAGAAGAAAGTCAATTCAGGTAATGGTTGGCGATGTTCCTGTTGGTGGTGGAGCTCCCGTTGTGGTTCAATCAATGACCAATACAGATACAGCTGATATCAATGAAACGGTAGATCAAATAGATCATTTGCACCAGGCAGGTTCAGAGATTGTAAGAATCACTGTGAATAACGACTCGGCTGCCAAAGCGATTCCTTATATAAAAGAAAAACTTATGAACAAGGGAGTACCGGTTCCTATTGTCGGAGATTTTCATTATAACGGCCATGTGTTGTTAACAAAATATCCGGACACAGCGGAGGCGTTGGCAAAATTCAGGATTAACCCCGGTAATACTGGTACAAAAACACGGGATGAGAATTTTACTACTATTGTAGAGCAAGCCATAAAATATGATAAACCTGTACGAATCGGGGTAAACTGGGGGTCACTAGATCAACAGTTGCTTGCACAAAAAATGGATGCCAATAATGAATTAGAAACCCCAAAGTCAGCAAAAGAGGTAATGCTTGCTACTATGGTAGAAAGTGCCAAAAGATCGTCCAAATTGGCAGAAGATGTAGGCCTGGGGTCGGATAAGATTATCATTAGCTGCAAGATGAGTGGTGTACAGGATGTAATTGAAGTGTATTCAAGAATCGCTGAAGAGGTTCCATATCCATTACATGTAGGTTTAACAGAAGCAGGTATGGGTATGAAAGGGATGGTGGCAAGTGCGGCTGCGCTTTCTGTGATCTTGCAAAAAGGGATCGGAGATACAATCAGGGTTTCTCTTACACCTCAGCCAGGGGCAGATCGAGCGTTAGAGGTACAAGTTGCTCAACAAGTACTTCAATCTCTGGGAATCAGAAGCTTCATTCCTCAGGTTACATCCTGTCCCGGATGTGGAAGAACTAAGAGTACGTACTTTCAGGAATTGGCGGAAGAGATTCAGGATTATATCGTAGAATCTATGCCCATTTGGAGAGAAGTATACCCCGGGGTAGAGGAAATGGATGTGGCTGTAATGGGCTGCATAGTGAATGGCCCGGGAGAATCAAGAGCGGCAAATATAGGTATATCACTACCTGGAACTTTTGAAGAGCCAAAAGCACCGGTCTATGTGGATGGAGAGCATTTCAAGACATTAAAGGGAGAGGGAATAGGTGCAGAGTTTAGAAAAATTCTTAATGATTATATAATTAAGAACTACAAGAACTGAATTCTTTACAGATTAATATTAAAATGCTTTTACTTGGCTGTTTTCCAAAAGGTTGTAGCCGATATTAGTAATTGCTGTTAAAAGAGCTTTTTAAAAAAAACTTCAACAGTTCTTTTATTATCAATCATGATAATTTTACAAAGAAACAATAAAATTACTTTGAAAAATGTAAGCGCTTTCATTATAATTGAACTGTTAGTCAAATCTGTTATTCAAGTTCATGAGTACGCGCCGCTTCTTTTTAGTTTTGTCTGTTGCACTTTTCATTAGCACCTCAATTCACGCCCAATATGGCAAAATAAGAGGCATAATTACTGACGCAGATACTGGAGAGCCTATTATCGGTGCTACCGTTTTAATACAAGGTACTACCAAAGGCGCAGCTACAAATGTTGATGGTGAATACATAATTGTTGCAGTTAATCCAGGAGTATATAACCTGCGGGTATCTTACATTGGTTACAGCACAACTGTAATAGAAGATGTAAAAGTCAGTATTGATCTTTCAACTCAGATTGATGTAAAACTGAAAACACAAACCCTTCAAGGAGAAGAAATTGTAGTAATCGCTCAACGGGATCTTATCAAGAAAGACGTTACGGCTAGTTTGGCTACAGTGGATGCAAAACAAATAGAAGCAATACCTGTAGAAAATTTCAGTGAAGTAGTTGAATTACAAGCTGGGGTTGTAGATGGTCATTTTAGAGGAGGAAGAAGAGGTGAGGTTGGCTATTGGGTAGACGGTGTTCCGGTAACAGATGCTTTTGATGGTAGTTTATCAGCCGGGGTTGAAAACTCTTCTGTGCAAGAAGTTCAGGTTGTAACGGGTGCTTTTAATGCAGAATATGGCCAGGCGATGAGTGGAATTGTTAATATCGTAACAAAAAATGGTAATAATGATTTTGAAGGTTCTGTGCACTCATTTGTTGGTGATTATGTTTCTTCAAGAGATAATTTATTCAGAAATATTGACAATGTTTCTCCGGTTGCGGTTAGAAACTTGGAAGGGAGTTTAAGTGGTCCGGTTTTGAAGGATAAACTCTTTTTCTTTAGCTCTGTGCGATATTTCCAAAATGAGGGTTGGTTATACGGAAGAGAGGTTTTTGATTTTAATGATGTAGGCATTAATAGCTTAGGTCAACTTGCATTACTGGATACTACAGGAACTGGTAGTGGGGATATAGTTTCTATGAATTCTTTTGAAAAAATTAACGGGCAATTAAAACTGACGTGGAAAGGGATTAAGGGTGTTACTTTATCTGCCAATGCTATTTATGGCGTGGAAGATTTTCAAGATTATAATCACTCTGCTCAATTTTTACCTCAGTTTTTAAGGGGTCAACGTACTAACAATAGAAGTTTTTATGTAAAAGGCACACATCTTCTTTCCAATTCTACTTTTTATGATATAAGTATTTCTAATAGCTACAAAAAGTTTGAATCCCATTTGTTTGAAGATCCTTTTGATGAAAGATATGTTATAAATGAGTATGCAAACTTCAGAGCTAGTAACGTTACATCAAATTTTTTAATTGGAGGGACAGACAACGGTAGAACAGAACGCGAAACTTCAACTTATATCGCTAAGTTTGATCTATCCAGCCAGGTTAATAATGAGAACCAGATAAAAATAGGGATAGAAGCTAGGCAGCACAACCTTAAGTTTCTGGATCAAGTTTCTATTGTAACGCAACCTGGCGGGCCTGTAGACGGTATTTTTACCAATGCCCAATATGATGTAAATCCATTTGAGATATCTGCCTATGTTCAAGACAAAGTGGAAATTGGGAGTATTATTATTAATGCAGGAATCAGGTTTGATTATTTTGATTCTAACTTTAAGGTATTTCGAGATCCGACAGATCCAAATGTTGTTTTTGAAGGCCAGAGACCCAGGGATAGTGGTGGAAACATTGTTGAAAACTTAGTTTTTAAAAAATCTACTCCTACATCCCAATTTAGTCCTCGATTAGGTATCGCATTCCCAATTTCTGAAAAAGGGGTAGTGCACTTTTCATATGGACACTTCTTCCAAACTCCGAATCTCCAACTCCTATATCAAAATCCATTCTTTAGATTGAGCAGTGGTGGTTCCGGTCTTATTGGACTGCTTGGTAATGCAAATCTAAAACCTCAAAAAACGATTAATGGAGAATTAGGATATAAGCAAGAACTGAGTAGTAGTTCAGCGATAGAGATCACAGCTTTTTTTAGAGATATAAGAAATCTTGCAGGTACCGCCACTGATCCTATTGCTGTTCAGGGAACTTCAGCCAGATATGGTATTATTACTAATTCTGATTTTGGTTTTATCAAAGGGGTGGTTCTGGCTTTCGACCAAAGTTTTGGCCCAAACATTTTTGCAACAGCTGATTATACTTTTCAGATTGCTAAAGGCAATTCATCTGATCCGGATCAGGCTTTTAACGCAGCGGCTGCTAAAACCGAACTTGAGCAAATCATTGTGCCCTTAAACTGGGATCAAACTCATACTCTTAACATTACTGGTTCTTATCGTTCAAAAAATGGATGGGGTGCTGGTTTTATTTTTAATGCAGGTTCTGGTTTTCCATATACCAGAGATTTTAGTAATCCAATTTTGGATAAAACTCCACCATCTAAAATTCCTCTTAATTCGGCACGAAGACCAACAGTTTATAACCTTGATATTAATATTACAAAAGACATCACATTCTCAGATAATACCAATGTACAGGTGTATGCAAAGTTAGATAATGTGTTAGACACAGGTAACGAAAGGGGAGTTTTTAACGATACAGGACGAGCAACTTACTCCTTGTTCCGCAATGTAGATGCTAAGACATTTATTGGCGATGAGGTTTTTTTGAATCAGAACTATACGCGCCCGGATTTTTACAATGAACCAAGACGACTTGTATTAGGAATGAGGATAAGATTTTAAATCTACGAAGGTACTATATACTAAAAAATGAAATTTTTTAACCGTACAGTTTTTCTCTTTTTAATTACTCTGATAGGTAGCGAAATAGTTATTGCTCAACAGTTCATAATACCAGAGTTCTTAAGAAATCCGCAGTACAGATCAAGTCGTAACTTTGAAAAAAGTGCTACATCAGATGGAAACAGAGTAAACATAACATTCAGAAATACCGGTTTACTTGGTGGAGTTGGGGAAGTAAGAGGGGAATGGCCGAGAGGTTCTGATGTGAATTATGTAGGAGATGTATCGCCAATAATTGCTTTAGAGATTCCAATTGATTTGGACAATGATGGTGTAGCAGATACTTTAATTCAACATGCAGTTACCAATAGAGGGCCTCGTGCCGGACAAACAGGGCCAAGGCCGGGTCAAACTGTGTTTTGGGGTTTTGAACCAATGGGAGGGTTTGCTAATAATGATGGGGTTAACGATCGACCTGCTTTAAGTATAGATGAATCCACATGGCCGGAAAGATGGCCGGATCAACCTGATTGGGTAGATGGAACAGGAAACGCAGAATGGAATGGGTTTTTTGGACGAGGCGTATTTAATGCTGATTTCGAAACTTACTTTTGGATAGATGACCATAACGACCAATTTATGTTTGACCGTTATGGCTTTCTACCGGATTCTACAGATGAGACTCGTTTTGGACAGGGATTGGCAATGAGTGTTCGAGGTTTGCAATGGAGCCAATTCCTTGCTCAAGATGCAATGTTCTACATCTATGAACTCACTAATACAAGTACAACTACATATCCTAGAGTTTCGGTTGGTTTAGCAGTGGGAACTGCTGCAGGAGAAAGTGGAATTAGTGGCAGTGGTGACACTCAAGATGACTTGGCTTTCTTTGATCAAGCTAACAGAATTGTATATTCATGGGATAGCGACGGAACTAATTCTGATGGAAATGAAGTAGGTTATGTGGGGTACGCTTTTATGGAAAGTCCTGGAGACCCAAATGATGGAATTGATAATGATGGAGATGGGGACCCGGCCGTTCTTAACTTAGACGATGTGCCTTATGTAGAACCAGGAACCGAAGGCAATGGAAATATATTTCAATCCCAAGATTTTGAAGATCGTGTTCTTGCTGAAGGGGACCCAATTATTTTGATAGATGAGCAAACTGGAGAACGATCTTTCGTGTTTCTGGGTAATGGCCCTCAGACGGTAATATCTCAGGGTAGAACATACAATATCGCTCCAGGAACGGTTCTTCGGGAAAAAGAAGTGACTATCCAAGGTCAGATTGATAATATCACTGTTACAGAAAAAAACCTTATCGATGAAGATCTTGATGGAATAATAGATGAGGATGTGTTTCTCCATTTTACAAGAAGATCACAAGCCCTTACCGGAGAAATAAATACTCTGCCTGCGTTGCGTTATAAGAATTACATTAGCTTTGCCCAGGATGTAGGTAACGGAACACCTACTACTCAGGATTCACTCAATCATGGTTTACTTAATCAAATGATTGATGAAAGTGGAGATGACGGAATTGATAACGATCGTGATTGGGATGCTTTGAGGGATGATGTTGGAGCAGATGGGCGATCCGGAACAGGTGATATAGGAGAAGGCGATGGTAAACCAACTGATGGAGAACCAAATTTTGATAGGTTAGATAAAGATGAAACCGACCAGGTTGGTTTATCAAGTTTCTTTTATTTCACTCCTCCTGGGGCCGTTGTACTAAACAACGATAGTCAGATTTGGTCGTCAATGACGCCTGGTTTCTTTACCACAAACAATGAACTTCAACAGCAACAGGCAAACGGTGGTATAGATGGTGATTTTATTTTCAGTTCGGGATACTTCCGTTTAGAGCCAGGCCAGACATTGCGCTTTTCTCTCGCTATGGTTTTTGGAGAGGATTTGGCAAACATCACAAATAATGTTAGAACCATTCAAGAAATATATGACCGGAATTATAACTTTGCCCGGCCTCCTGAAAAACCAACATTGAAAGCAGCAGTAAGTGATGAAAAAGTAACTTTATATTGGAATAGTATTTCAGAAGAAAGTGTAGATCCTGTGCTTGGGAAAGATTTCGAGGGATATAAAATTTTTAAAAGCACCGATCCAAATTTTCTGGACCCTGATCGGTTAACAGATGCTTTTGGAAATCCTGCCTTAATTAAACCATTGGCTCAGTTTGATCTGAATAATGGGATAAAAGGGTTATGGCAGGCTGCTGAAGATACTTCTACCGGACAAAGTGACCCTGCATATATTTTTAATCCAGACTTAGCTGAAAGGGTTAGAGGAGTGCCTTTTTATTTAGGAGATGATACCGGAATAGTACACTCTTTTGTTGATACCAATGTGGTAAATGGGCAAACCTATTATTATGCTTTGGCTTCATATGACAGGGGTAGCATTGATTTCTTTCCGGCGGAAAATAATTTTGCAGTTACTGTACGGGACGATGGTTCAGTAATAACAGATATTAATGTAGTGCAGGTAGAGCCTGCAACACCTGTATCAGGGTATAGTGCCGGAGCCGTGGCAACAGAAGTTTTACATCCGACAGGTGATGCCACAGGGGATGTTATTGTAGAAGTTTTGGATCCTATATTCTTGAGCGAAAATGCGAATTACGAAATACAGTTTCTGGAAGATGGACTGGCATCCAGTACATATTCGGTGTTGCAAGATGGAAACTTGGTGTTGCAAGATGCTCTAATCTCTGAAGCAGAATCAAACATTTTTGATGGGATGCGGATTGCTTTTGGAAATGACGTGAACAGATATAATCCTGATGCATCCTCATGGAATAATAATCCGAATGAAAAGATAGAAGTTTTAGTGCGAGAAGGAGTTTTAAGTAATAGTCCATTCTGGCAGTTTAATGGTATTCGTGCACCATATGATTATGAGGTTATTTTCTCTGACCAAATTATTGCTACTTCGTTAGATACGGTAAATGGTTCAGGTTTTCAGGCGCGAAATACACCATCTGTACAAACTTATTTTAATGTAAGAAATGTTACTACGGGCAATGATGTGTCTTTTGCTTTTGACGAAACTCAGGGTAATGCTGATGGACGATTAGGAGACAGAGAGTTCATTTATATATATGATAGTTTTGGAGACTCGCTGGATATGACCTATGAGTTCAGGATAAGATATGAATCAACGATAAATGGGAGAATTCCTACCGGAGATCTTCCGGAAGATGGTGATATCTTTACGATAAGAACATATAAAGCATTCAGGTCGAATGATGTATATAGTTATTCGACTCGTGCTTCTAGTGTTAACCAGGAAGATGCTAAAGCAGCATTGGATGATGTAAGGGTAGTGCCGAATCCCTATGTGGCAGCCGCAAGTTGGGAAGGTAAACTTCCTCCAACAATTACCAGTGGAAGAGGCGAACGAAAAGTTCAGTTCCAAAATGTGCCACAAAATTCGACAATCCGAATTTTTACTTCCCGTGGCGAATTGGTACGTGTTTTGAAACATGAAGACGCAATTGACAGAGGGTTCGTAGATTGGGATTTAAAAACCCGTGAAAACCTGGATGTAGCATACGGAGTATATTTTTATCATCTGCAAGCTCCAGGCGTGGGGTCAACAACAGGAAAAATAGCACTTATAAAATAACCTTATGCTCAATTTTAATTTCAAAAAGCTTTTTCTTTGCGGTCTTTTTTCCTTTTTCTTTTTTCAAGGTTACGTTTATGCCCAGGATAAAGTAGGTACAACAGCTGCTCCTTTTCTGGGAATAGCATCAGGTGCAAGGTCTACAGCCATGGGAGGTGCATATGTTGCTTTAGCGAACGATGGGAATGCTATGTTTTATAACCCCGCTGGTATGGCACAAATTAAATTAAATAACATCAGTTTCTCTAATGTAAATTGGTTTCTGGATTCACAAATACAAGATGCCACTGTTATAGTAAGTGGTGCTGAAAAAGGAAATTTTGGGCTGTCAGTACGAGCATTAAATTATGGTGAGATAGATGTTACTACTATTTCCAATCCTGAAGGAACCGGAGAACAATTCACACCAATAGATCTGTCAGTTGCATTTACATATTCAAGATACATCACCGACAAATTTTCTATTGGTGCTACTGCAAAATATATTCAACAAAAGATATGGAATGAATCTGCACTTGGTTTTGCTGTAGACTTAGGAATGCTGTACAGAACTGATTTTAAAAACCTCACAATAGGCATGTCGATTCTGAATTTTGGAACCGATATGCAGTTGTCGGGGGATGATTTGAGAGAGCCTATTGATCTTGATCCAATTAATGGGAATAATGATAGAATAGAAGCATTTTTGGGAACTGATGAGTGGGCACTTCCTCTTATTTTTAGAGTTGGTATAGCCATGGATGCAGTGGAAGTTGAAAATCACAAATTAATTGTGGCAATAGATGCTAAACATCCTAATGACAACTCAGAAAGCGTGGATGTTGGAGCTGAATATGGGTTTAATGATCTGTTGTTTTTACGCGGAGGGTACAGAAGTTTGTTTAGCTCACAAACAGAAGACCAGGGTGTTACAGCAGGTTTTGGATTGAAATATGAAATTAATGGGGTGATTGCAAAACTAGGAGGAGCTTACATGTCTCACAAATATTTGCAGGATCCTTTAATGTGGACTTTAGAAATACAATTCTAAATAATAAAACTGCTACGGCAGAAAACAATAACAAACAAAGGAGTCAAAAAATGACCCATATTTACAAACATAAAATGCCTTTAAAAGGTATTAGAACTGTGATTTGTACTTGTCTAGTTGCTATAGTTGGATTAGCAGCAACTTCATCAGGTACGAATGCTCAGGATGTTTTTATCTCGGAGTATATTGAGGGTTCTTCCAACAATAAAGCTATAGAGATATTTAACGGAACAAATGGGGAGATAGATTTATCTAACTACTTGATGCTTCGTTCTAATAATGGTGCTTCTGCATGGGTGTCAGATACACTTAGAATGGAAGGGAATTTAGCAAAAGGAGAAGTTTTTGTAATAGCTAATCCAAATGCTGATGCAGCTATTTTAGCAGAAGCTGATACTACACACTCAATGACATTTTATAATGGGGACGATGCACTTGGTTTGTTTAGAATCTCAGGCTCAGATACAACTCTTATTGATATTTTTGGCGCTCTTGGAGTTGATCCGGGCAGTGCCTGGGATGTAGGTTCTACAGTAGGGGGAACTAATGAACAGACCTTGGTTAGAAAGTCGGCTATCTTTCAGGGAAATCCTGATTCATTAGGCTCTTTTGGAACAGATGATTTGACTTCTGAGTGGATTGTGAGTGCTCGGAATGATTTCTCCAATCTTGGATCTCATACCATAGATATGTGGGATATCACATTTCAGGTTAACATGAATGCTGCGATTGATTCAGCAGTATTCTTACCCGCAGAACATGAAGTATTTGTTGCTGGGGATTTTAACGGGTTCTCCACTACTCAGGATACTTTAAAGGATGGTGATGGAGACGGTATTTATAGCAAGCAAATTACACTTCAAGTAGGTAACTATGGATTTAAGTACTATACCAATACAACTCGTGTAAATGGTTGGGAAGCTGATCCAAATCGTTCTTTGGCAGTTTCTAAAGACTCAGTATTAACAGCTGATTCCATCCGAATTGCCACTCCTAATCTTACAGAGGCAGTTTTTGGCAATGTTCAGTTATTCTTTCAGGTGAATATGGAAGTACAGCGAGTAGCAGGCAACTTCGATCCGGCTAACAATGCAGATCATAAAGTATCAGTGGCTGGCAGCATGAATGACTGGAGCACTACAGCTAATGTATTAACACAATCTCAGGATGAAAATATCTATGAGACCACTATTATGCTTGAAGATGTACAAATTCCATCAGACTGGAAATACAAGTTTGTATTAAACGGAAGCGGCTGGGAAGGTGGTGCCGATAAAGATATAGGTGTTACCGTAAACGACTTAAATAATAATGTATATGTTGGCATTAACAATACTGGTACACCTCCATTCTTTGATGGAATTACCTTAGATGATATCTTTACCTCAGCTGGAACAGTTACTTTCGAAGTAGATATGCGACCCGCATACTATTTTGCAGAAGATTCTTCTGGTTTGCCAGTTGATATTCAGACTATGAGTTCTACAGGAGATGATGTTGATTCTGTATTTACTAACGGGCCTCTAACCAATACAACCAATGGTTGGGAAACCTGGGGTGATGCAAATCTTGGCCTAAGGTCAGATCTAAGGCTTTATGATGACGGATCAACCGAAGGTGATTTAGTAGCTGGTGATTCCGTATTCACAATTACTGTTGATTACGCAATTGGGAATGCTAAAACAGGTGAATTCAAATTCAGTGCTAATGGATTTGATAACGAGAACAGTTTTGGTGGTAATCACAAGTTAAAAGTGGAAGCCGGCGGACGTTATCGGGAAGTATTTGGTGCTATGCTTCAGGATGATGGTACAATTGACGATACGATCTATGATGAATACATACTTGTTACTACTGAAGGTGCTACTCCGGTTCGTAATGGTGGTAGTGGTGATGATGCAGTTGTTACTTCTAATGAAGATGAGGGCAACGATCGTCCTACTGGTTTTGTATTAGAGCAAAACTATCCTAATCCATTCAATCCAAGTACTAATATCAGTTTTAATCTGCCGCAGGCATCTGATGTTACTCTTACCATTTATAATATACTTGGGCAAAGAGTGGCCACTCTTCTAAACAACAAAAAATTTACTTCAGGTAATCACTTAGTTCCGTTTAATGCAAGCAATCTTGCTTCCGGAATCTATATTTATCGCTTAGAAGCTGGTTCATTTACAAGCCAAAAGAGAATGACATTAATTAAGTAATTAATTTTCTCTCTAATAAGTCTTTCGCAGGCGCTTTGATCGGCGCCTGTGTATTTATTATATAGATTTGGCATCCACGATCTACGATATCGCAGAAAAAGCAGGGGTGAGTATAGCCACTGTATCCAGAGTTTTCAATAACAGTAACAATGTATCTGAGAAAACCCGCAATCGCGTTATGTTAGTGGCCGATGAAGTTGGATACCATCCTCAGGCTCATGCTCAAGGGTTGGCAAGTAAAAAAACGAATACAATTACAGTAGTAGTGCCGGTAATGTCAAATTACTTCTTTATCGAGGTATTAGGAGGCATACAAGATAAGCTGAATGAGCTGAATTATGAACTGGCTATCATAAATATAAGCCCTAATAAAGATACATTTTCTCAGGTTGAACATGTGTTAAAACGCAGAGCATCGGAAGGTTGCCTATTCATATCTATTCATCTTTCTCAACAAGAGTGGCAAACCCTTCAAAGATATAACATTCCTATTACTCTTATTGATGAGTATTTTGAAGGTTTCGATTCTGTTAGTGTTGATAATACTCAAGGTGCATATCGGGCAACTAAATACTTATTGTCGCAAGGTTATAGCAGAGTGGCAATGTTATCTGCTTTGGAAACATCCAAACCTATCAAAAGCCGAATTATGGGCTTTCACAAAGCACACAAAGAAGCAGGCATACCCTTTTGCGAAGAGCTAATCATTAACGGCGACACAACATATAGGGATGGATTTACCGAGCGAAGTGGATATGAGGCAATGATCAAGATACTGACGGTTGAACCTAAAATAGATGCCTGTTTTTGTGCTTCTGATGTTCAGGCAATTGGGGCTTTAAAAGCCATGCAAGACGTAGAAAGAACCATTCCATTGATTGGATACGATGATATTGAACTGGCTGAATATGTAGGATTATCTACTATCAGGCAGCCAATGAGGGATATGGGCTTTTTTGCTACTCAAAATCTGATTGAACGCTTTGAAAACCCCAAAAAAGCGATCTCTCAAACAATTTATACCCCCGAACTAATCCTGAGAAACTCCACGGATTAACCGCTATGCTTAATTTCTTAAAGAAAGTTGCTTTATTTCTGACTATTGCAATTACTTCAAGTGACTTATACAGTCAGGTTGTTACTTTTGAGCCCTCCTTTGCTACTCAATTTGATACACTAACACTTACTTTTGATGCTACCAAAGGCAATGGAGGTTTAGCAGGTTTTACTGGCGATGTATTTCTTCATACGGGTGTAATTACAAATCTGAGCAGCAATGATTCGGATTGGAGGTATGTACAATCTGGTTGGGATTCTTATCCATCAAAGCTAAAAGCCACTTTTCTTGGGAATGATAAATGGGAATTTCAATACCCATCCTCAGTAAAAGAATTCTATGGTGTTCCTTTAAACGAAACAGTAGAAAAAGTATCATTGCTATTTCGGGGCACTAATGATGGTTCAGGTAACCCAGACAAGGTGGGTAGAGATATAGATAATGGAGATATCTTTCTTACTCTTTTTGAGGAGCAAGTAGCCGCTCAATTCATTTTTCCATCTAAGAGTTCAAAGATTATTAAATCAAGTGAGGTTTTAGAAATAAAGGGAAAGGGGACATCGCCTTCGGGGGTATTAAACTTGAGTTTAAAACTGGAAGAAAACATTGTTGCGCAGACAAGTATTGCAGATAGTCTTTTATATTCATTTTCATCAACTAATGAAGGAAACTTTGACTTTAAACTGATTGCTGATGATGGCATTGGTAATGCTGATTCTGTTTCTTTAAAAGTTATCGTTTCCGATGGGGCAAAACCAGAAACAAGGCCTTCAGGGTTACAAGACGGCATTACTTATGGGAATGATGGTACATCTGTAACTTTATCTTTATTTGCCCCAGGAAAAAGAAGCGTATTTGCTATTGGAGATTTCTCTGACTGGAATCTCGATTTTGATTATGAGATGAAAAAAGATTCTCTTAATCCCGATAGTGTATGGTTTTGGACGGAAATCACCGGTCTTACATCCGGACAACAATATGGCTTTCAGTATGAAGTAGATGGGGCTTTAAGAATTGCAGATCCATACTCTGAGTTGGTTTTGCACCCTTCTGGGGATAGTGGAATTTCCGAATCTATTTTCCCTAATCTGAAACCATACCCATCAGGTAAAACAAGTAACTATGTGGGAGTGCTCTCTCCCGGTAAACCAGAATATAATTGGACGGCTACGGGGTATCAACGCCCGGCGAAAGAAGAACTGGTTATTTATGAGTTGTTGGTAAGAGATTTTTTAGGTGATCACAGTTTTTCATCGCTTATTGATACGTTGGATTATTTGGACCGATTAGGAATTAATGCAATAGAACTTATGCCTGTTAGTGAGTTCGACGGTAATGAAAGCTGGGGATACAACCCTAATTTCCACTTAGCATTAGATAAATACTACGGTACACCAGAAAAATTTAAAGAATTTGTTGATGAAGCTCACAAAAGAGGTATAGCTGTAATTCTTGATGTAGTAATGAATCATGCTACGGGTCAGAATTCGCTATACAGGTTATATGAATTTGGCAATAATCCTTATTTCAACACTTTGCCAAGGCATGCATTTAACGTGTTTAATGACTTCAATCATCAGTATTCAGGAACACAATACTACAGCAAAAGAATGATCGAATACTGGATTGAAGAATATAAGATTGATGGCTTCAGATGGGATTTAACCAAAGGTTTTACTCAAAATTGTACAGCTGGTGATGAAGTATGTACAGGAAATTTTCAACAAGACAGAGTAGATCTGTTGAAGAAGTATGCCGACTACCAGTGGGCAGCAGATACTGATTTCTATGTAATTTTTGAACACCTGGGTATTTCAACCGAAGAAAGGGAATGGGCTGATTACAGGATTGACGAAGGCAAAGGTATTATGCTTTGGGGAAATATGAATGGTGCGTATAACGAAGCTACTATGGGATATATCTCAGGTTCAAACTTAAACAGGGTTATATCAGAATCCAGGGGCTTTCAAGAGAAACGATTAATCGGTTATATGGAAAGCCATGACGAGCAATGGCTAATGTTTAAAAATATCAGTTTTGGTAATTCTAATGTTAATTATGATGTAAAGGAACTCAATACAGCTTTAGGTCGGCAAAAACTCGCTGGAGCGTTTTTCTTTACACTTCCGGGCCCAAAAATGATGTGGCAATTCGGTGAACTGGGTTATGGGTATGGTAATAATGGTGAGCAATGCCTAAAACCTGGAGATGGGAGCAATGGTGATTGTCCGTCGTTTGCGCCTTCAAGAGTAGGTAATAAATCAATTAGGTGGGATTACCTCAATGATGGGGAAAGAGTGAAGCTCTATAAAACCTGGGGCGCAATTATCAATCTGAGAAGAGCAAGTTCTGCTTTCACAGAACCAGATCTTTTGACTCATTCACTGGATGGAGCTGTAAAATGGATCAAGATCAGAGATGTTGATACAGATGTAGTAATTATGGGGAATTTTGATATCACAGGTCAAGTTCTTGATTTAGCTTTTCCATCAATTGGTACATGGTATAATTATTTTGAAGGTACTGAAATGGAAATTGTAGATGGGAATACTTCTTTTTCTCTTAAGCCGGGAGAGTTTAGGATTTATACTACCCGAAAATTCCAAACTCCTGAAGAGGGAATACTAACTGAAAATGAAGCAACTGATGGTACTATACCAAAAAATTACCGTTTGCATAACAATTACCCGAATCCATTTAATCCTTCTACAAAGTTAAGGTATGACATCCCAAAAACAGGCCCTGTAAAGTTAGAAGTTTTTGACATCTTGGGTAGAAAAGTAGCTAATGTATTAACAGGTACTAAACCTGCAGGTTCTTACTCGGTTATTTTCGATGCTTCTGCCTTAAGCAGTGGTGTATATATTGTTCGATTTAAAGCAGGTAATTTCGTTCAAACTCAAAAAATCACTTTACTTAAATGAATTTTAAAAACATGAGATATTGGGTAACTATTCTTTCGCTACTTTTTGTTTGGGGGTGTAGTTCCTCTTATGATGTCGAGTATGGGAATGAGATAGTCGGGCTTGGGTCGCCCATTGTATTAGAGTATGACAGTACCAGAATAGTACTTAAAGATTTCTTCATAAACCCGGATAAACTTGATTCTGTAAAGGTGCCAGTTGGCTTAACGTATAGCTTTTCGGATGACAGGATGCTGCTAACATTATTTGGAGATATAGGGGAGAAATTAGACATAGCTTCTTTCTACTTTGGGGAAAGTAAATATGACATTCTACTAAAAAAGACCAACAAGCGGGAAATTACTTTTGCATTAAAAGATGCGGGATATCAGAAGGTACAAGTTAAAGGGGAGATGAATAGCTGGAACCCAAACGCTACCGTTTTACAGAAGAAAGACGATACATGGAAAGCTACCATGCTTGTAACCGAAGGTATTTACCAGTACTTGTTCATGGTTGATGGTAAAGAGATGAAAGATCCGTTAAATCCTGAGGTGGTTTCTAATGGGATGGGAGGAAGTAATAACGTATTAATTGTGGGGCAGCCGGATATACTTAAACCAACACTCAAAACCTGGAATTTTGACTCAAAAATAATTTATCTGCAATCCGATTCTCCAAACAATGTAGTGGCATTTTGGGAAAACCATCAGCTTAAAACCGAATACAAAGATAATATTGTCAGAGTTTATCTACCTGAGTCTGCAAGAAATGTCGGTCGCTCTCATGTAAGAGCATGGACGTACAATGAAAGTAATATTTCAAACGATGTGTTGATTCCAGTAGAAAATGGTAAGGTTTTAAAAAGCACGGAAAGCCTCACTCGTCAGGATGTCCGGGCGTGGAATATGTACTTCATATTAATTGACCGTTTCAAAGATGGAAACCCTGGTAATACTCGAAAAGTCGATGATCCGGATATCCATCCAAAAGCCAACTATTATGGGGGAGATCTGGCTGGAATTACCCAGAAAATAAAAGACGGATATTTTGACAAGTTGAATGTAAATGCTCTATGGTTATCACCGATTTCTCAAAACCCGGAAAACGCGTATGGCTTATGGGACAAGGGAGGGATAAAGACTAAGTTTTCAGGCTACCATGGTTACTGGCCTGTTTCTTCCTCTAGGATAGATGACCGGTTTGGGACTTCCGAAGAATTTAAAGAACTACTGCGTGTAGCCCACGAAAACGGGATAGCAGTGATTCTCGATTATGTAGCCAATCATGTTCATGAACTGCATCCGGTGTATCAAAATAATAAGGATTGGGCAACAAGCTTATATTTACCAGATGGAAGATTAAACACTGAGCTTTGGGATGAGCAGCGTTTAACCACCTGGTTCGATGTATTTATGCCTTCACTTGATTTCTCTAATCCTGAGGTAATCGAAACTATGACTGATTCAGCACTTTTCTGGATTCAGGAGTATGATCTGGATGGTTTCCGACATGATGCTACAAAGCACATTCAGCTTGAGTTTTGGAGAACATTGACTCGTAAAATGAAGGAAGAAGTGATTGTCCCCCAAAACCGCCAGGTATTTCAGGTTGGTGAGACATATGGAAGCAGAGAGTTGGTAGCCAGTTACATAAACTCAGGAATGTTAGACAGTCAGTTCGATTTCAGTATGTATGATGCAGGTTTAAATGCATTTGGACAGGATTTATCCTTTACTAATTTGCAAAGCCAGCTTCAGGAGAGTTTTAATTATTTTGGCTATCATCATATGATGGGAATCATTTCAGGAAATCATGATAAGCCTCGATTCATTACTCTAACCAGTGGCGAAGTAAGTTGGAGCGAAGACTCTAAACTGGCCGGCTGGACTAGGGAAATTGGTACACCACAAGCCTTTGCTTATGACAGGCTTAGTATGCTGCACGCTTTTAACCTCACAATTCCGGGAATCCCTGTTACATACATGGGAGATGAATTTGGGATGCCGGGTGCTAACGATCCTGATAATAGAAGATGGATGCGTTTTAATGATGAAGAATTTAGTGAACTGGAGTTAAGAAACCGCAATATCTATTCGAAATTAACAGAACTCAGAACTAGTAATCTTGCCATACTATACGGAGATTTCAATTTTCATCAGGTAGAAGATCATGTTATGGTTTACTCCAGATCTTACTTTGAACACCAAGTGGTAGTGATTTTTAACAAGGAAAAAGTCGCTAAAGAAATAACTATTGAACTCAAAGATGGTTTTGACTATACCAGATTGATTTCAAACTTTGGAAATGATTTTAAAGTAGATGAGAATACTCTTACAGTAAGCTTACCATCCAATTCATTCGAAATTTTAACACTATAAATAATCAAAATGATAAAGAGATCTATATTACTGATTCTGTTAGCTGTTGTTAGTTTTGTGGCATGTACTCCTTCAGAAAAGCCAATAAATAAAAAACAAAGCGAAGTTGTTCATCCGGAATGGAGTAAAAACGCTAACATTTACGAAGTCAATATTCGCCAGTATTCAGAAGAAGGCACATTCGATGCCTTCAGAAAAGACCTTCCCCGTTTAAAAGAAATGGGTGTTAAGATTTTATGGCTTATGCCTGTTCATCCAATCGGAAAAATAAATAGAAAAGATACCGAAGAAAGCAGAGGCAGCTACTACTCCGTTGCTGATTATAAAGATATAAACCCAAACTTCGGCACAAAAGAAGATTTCCGGGAACTGGTAGATGCCGCACATAAAATGGGTGTTAAACTGATTATTGATTGGGTAGCAAATCATTCGGCCTGGGATAATTCCTGGACAGAGAATAAAGATTGGTATGAATTAGATGAAGAAGGAGGATTTATGCCTCCAAGAGGCACCGATTGGACGGATGTAATTCAACTAAATTATGAAAATGAAGAAATGAGAGCAGCGATGTTGGATGCTCTGAAATATTGGGTTGAAGAGTTTGATATCGATGGGTACCGATGTGACGTTGCAGGAATGGTTCCCATAGATTTTTGGGAGAATGCCCGGGTTGAGCTGGATAAAATCAAGCCGATATTTATGTTGGCAGAAGATGGAGAACCGGAACTCTTGCATAAAGCTTTTGATATGAATTACGCCTGGGAGTATGCTCACATAATTCGCGAAATTGCGAAAGGTGAGCAAACCTTTGAAGATTTAGATGCGTTGTTTGAACGAGATAGTAAGCGATTTCCTGATAATGCGTATCGAATGTATTTCACTTCCAATCACGATGAAAACTCGTGGAATGGAACTGATCCGGAGATGTACGGAAATAACTTTGAGAACTTTGCAGTTTTATCAGCTACTGTAAAAGGCATGCCGCTTATTTATAATGGTCAGGAAAGTGGATTGGATAAACGTCTCGAGTTTTTTGAAAAAGACCAAATTGAGTGGAAAGACTATAGATATTCTGATTTTTATAAAATACTGCTAAAGCTTAATACCGAAAACAAAGCACTTTGGAATGGATCATATGGCGGCACAACTGAAAGGATAGAATCGCCAAGTGGAACTTACGCCTTTAAAAGAAAGAAAGGTAATCATGAAATTATAGTAGCCATAAATAATAATTCTGTACCTGCTACTATTTTGCTGCCTCAATGGGGACATAACAACTATGCAGTTTATGGAGTTTTGGAAGGCTTAACTGATTTGTCTGAAATTAGGCTTCCGGCACATGATTGGTTCATTATTTCAACACTTAATGATTAATTGAAAAAGGAAAATGGATGTCTGAACAAAACACTGATACAAAACCAAAACTGAGTTTTTGGCAAATTTGGAATATGAGTTTTGGATTCCTTGGAATTCAGTTTGGCTTTGCACTCCAAGGCGGCTTTATGTCCAGAATATTCCAAACTCTTGGAGCAGAAAAAGACGCTATCCCTTTACTTTGGATTGCCGCTCCATTAACGGGACTTCTAGTACAGCCCATTATCGGGTACTTAAGTGACAGAACCTGGAATGTACGATTTGGTAGGCGAAGGCCTTATTTTTTGATTGGGGCAGTTCTTAGCTCAATCACACTGTTATTTGTTCCGCATTCTCCTTACTTATGGGTAGCTGCTGGTTGTTTATGGATTCTGGATGCATCTATCAATATAAGTATGGAGCCGTTTCGGGCCTTGGTTGCAGATAAATTACCAGAATCGCAACGCTCCTATGGGTTTGTAGTACAAACATTGATTATTGGTATCGGTACATGGATTGCCAGTAACTTGCCATGGATAGTAAGCCAGCTTGGTGTTTCAAATGAAGCAGCAGCTGGAGTTGTGCCGATGTCTGTAAAAGTTGCTTTTGGGATTGGAGCCTTTGTATTCATTTCAACCATTCTTTGGACCATTTTTACTACAGATGAATATCCTCCGGAGGACATGGAAGCCTTCGAAAAGGAAAAGGCTGAAAATGCAGGCTTCTTTCACGGCATTAAAGAGATTTTTTCAAACATCTCAAATATGCCGATTGTAATGAGAAAATTGGGGGTGGTGCAATTTTTTAGTTGGTTTGCATTTTTTACCATGTGGAGTTTTGCAGTTCCTGCTTTAACGGAACATGTATTTGTTGCTCCGGCCCCTTTAGCAGATGCTTTAAATTTTGATGCAGCTAATAAAGCATATAATGATGCTGCCAATCTGGTTGGATCGTACATGGGTACTTACGGACTGTCTTCAATGTTCTTTGCTCTGTTGTTAACTTTTGTAACGAGTAAAATCCAAATCAATAGAAAGCTAGTTCATTTCGGATCTTTGTTAGTAGGTGGAGTTGGTTTTATAAGTATGTACTTCGTCCCATCAAACTCAACAGCAATGCTGAATCTTAGTTTTATCTGCGTTGGTATTGCCTGGGGTAGCATTCTTTCCATGCCTTATGCAATGCTTTCCAGTAGCATTGATCCTAAGAAAATGGGTCTATATATGGGGTTGTTCAATATGTTCATTGTTATACCCCAAATTATAGCTGCTTTGGGAGGAATTAACTTTCTGTACAAAACGATATTTGGAGAAGCTACTATTGGCACTATGTTATTAGCAGGGACATGCCTCATAATTGCAGGGCTTAGCAATTTTTTAATTACGGAGCAGGAAGCAATACGATAAGTTGTAACCGTTATTAAACTAATTGTACTTCTATCATTTTGCAAAGCTGGTATGCTATAAATGAATTCCTATATGAATACAAAGTAGTAATTAAGCCAGGTTTTAAAGATGATCCTTTACATGCCTACTGTGATATAAGGATTGATGAGCACAAAATAAATAGCACTAAGGCGGGGAATTATTCTTAAGTTTTGTCCATGAAGTTAGATAACAAGTACTTTCCAATCTTTATGGTTGTGGTAGCCGTTCTTTCAGCAGTTGCCATCGTGTATTCATCATTTTCTTATAAAACAACTCAAAAAGAGCGATTTCAGAAAGCTATAGTAGAACATGACTCTTTAATGAGTAAACCCAGGTTAGTAATTAATACTTCAGATTCAATCCGGTTTAACCAATTAACAGGTAAAGATTTTGTAGTAGTATTTTGGGCAACATGGTCAGAGAAATCTGATTTAATGATGCAGGAAATATATACTCTTCAGGATCAGATAGATTCTTTGATAGTAATTTCTGCTCTGGTTTTAGATGCTCATGAAACTATTGATCAGAATCAGTTAAATGACAGTTTTATCCACATTGATGGGGCTTCTCTTTATAATGAGTTAAAAGTTCCGGGAATTCCTTCCTACATATTATTCAGTAAATACGGAAGCTTCAAATATGCACATATAGGTTACCAAGAAAATGCAGGTTATCGGGTGTTGAAAGAAAAGATCAATGAGTAATCATCAATATGTAATTGTAAATGGCGCGCTGGCTTCTGCCAACGAAAAAATATTTCCTGTTTCATCACGCGGGGTGGCTTATGGTGATGGGTGTTTTACTACGCTTAGAAGCTACAGTGGAAACTTTTTATTCTTTGATAAACATATTTCAAGATTACAAGAAGGAGCTCAATATCTTGGGATAAACTTCGACTTAAAAGTAGAAGAAATACACTCACAGGTAGATACTCTTCTATCAAAGAATAATTTGTATGGATCTGATTGTATAATAAAAATACTGTTACTCCGGCAAGGAGAAAGAGGGTTTAGTGCTGTCTCTAATGAATGCTCTTACTTTATAACAACTGTAAATCTTTCTGGGAATAAGAGGCCTGTCATACTGCGATCAGTTGAAACAAGAGCGATCCCAGCAATTTCATTATCCAGAAAATTCAAGTTAACTAACAGTATTAATTATATAAAAGCAGTTCAGGAAGCAGAACGAAAAGGCGGGAATGATGCATTAATGTTAACGGTTGATGGCAATATCAGCGAAACAACCATTGCCAATATTTTTTGGATCAAAGGCAATCGGGTTTTTACCCCTTCTGCATCATGTGATATACTTCCGGGAATAACTCGATCTTTGGTTATTGGCTTGTGTAACAACAATCTGAATGTCGAAGTTATTGAAGGTGAATTCAAATTGGATGAGGCATTAGATGCTGAGGTGGTTTTCGTAAGTAACTCTGTGCGCGAAATAACAGCTGTATCTGAAATAGATGAATATCACTTTGATGTGAGAAATCCTATCCTGAAAAAAATAAAAGAGCATTTTGAGATTTATAAACTGGCTAATCTGAAATAATGAGTTCTTTTTATTCAATTAATGATGTTTGGAACTATTTAGATACTATCCCAAAATTTCATGATAAAGGAGTAAATGCCACTAATTTTACTCTCAAAAATATTATCGATTTTTGTGAATCAATAGGGAACCCACAAAATAGCTATCCATCAATTCATGTGGCAGGCACGAACGGCAAAGGAACAACCTGCTATTTACTGGAAGCTGTTTATAAACAAGCCGGATTTAAACCAGGAATGTTTACTTCCCCACATTTACTTCGATACAACGAACGGATCCGTATAAGTGGCGAAGAGGCACATGATGTTATGATCTTGCACTTCTTCCAGAAATTTGAATTGGAGCTCAAAAAGACTTCTCTGACCTATTTTGAAATTAGTACGGCTTTAGCATTCTGGATTTTTTCTGAAAAGAAAATAGATATAGCGATCATCGAAGCCGGGTTAGGAGGGAGGCTTGATTCAACCAACATCATTAGCCCTGAACTCTCAATCATAACAAATATAGGCTTGGATCATCAGGATATACTGGGAGATAGCATTGAAGAAATTGCTTTCGAGAAGGTGGGTATCGTGAAAGAAGGTATTCCTGTAATTCTTGGAAACATCAATTCAACGGCAGAACGTGTAATTAAAGAACAAGCTGAAAAGAAGAATTCCGTTGCCATTAAATGCAGAGACATAAATCCGGATTGGGATAATGGAAAGGTTCGCATTAGCAATGACAACTTCAGTACAAATCTAGTTGAGCCTGTTAACAGGTGGAATGTAGCATCAGTTTTTCTTGCAGTTAAAGCGTTGAAGAGCAAATTTGATGTAAGTAAAGATGATTTCAAAAAGATGTTGGGATCATTTAAAGGCGTACCTGCCCGGTTCGAAAAACTGCATCCCGAAAAGGATTGGTATTTCAGTGGTGCTCATAACAAGGAAGCACTGGAATCCACATGTAACACAGCGAATGAGATATCACCAAAAAAGCCTGTTTTTATCTTTTCGATGATGAAAGACAAAGTAAACTCTGAAATGATTAGCCTTTACAAGCCATATAAGAATATATATTACTTTGATATGGAAACGGAAAGAGGAGCAAGCTTTAAAGATATTCAACAATGGTTTCCAGTAAAAAAAATAGATAAAAGCACTGCAAAAAGTATTTTAAAGGAATTAGAGACTTCATTAGTTATTTTTACAGGAAGTTTTTACTTTTACAGCACAGTTAAGCGATGGGTTAACAAAAGTAAATCCCATCAATCTTTCCTTACCTGATTGAGTGTCATAAAAATTATCAAATAAAGATAATGAGGCATTCACCCCAAACTCAGTAAGTATTCAAATAGTTGTATCGTAATATTTAAAGTTTTTTATGTCAGATAATCAGACCGTAAATCTAACGGCTGGGGAACTGGAATCCTTAGAAAAAAAGAAATTACCCGAGCTTAAAATACTCGCCAAAATGATTGGTGTTAAACGTGTTACAGGCGTTAAAAAGCAAGAGCTCATTGCTAAAATTCGTGAAGTTTCAAATTCAAAACCAAAAGGTATTACAGTAAAGCTTCGGCCTAGAAATGAGCCGCTTCCAACTTCGGTAGAAATTATTTCAGATGATAAAACGGAAACGGCAAAGCCAGAAAATGGAAGAGAGGAAGCTCGACAAGAAATAACCGCGGATGATTATAAAAAGGAACAATCATCCCGCAAAGATGATGAATTGCTGGAGTATGGCGGGCAGTCTCATATAGTTTCGTACAAGAAAAAAGAAGAGGAACCGCAAAAAGAACAACACCCGAAAGAGAATAGTAATATAAAGCATAAAAAGCCGGAGCAGGATGTTCTTCCTGAGTCGGATGCCCCCACGTTACAAGAGCGTATTGATGAATTAACACCACAGCTGGGGCCTTATTTGTTTAATGAAGGCACGCTGGAAATTTTACCGGATGGATATGGCTTTCTTCGTTCTGTAAACTACAATTACAAAGCCAGCCCGGATGATATTTATGTTTCACCATCTCAAATAAAACGTTTCAGGCTTAAAAGTGGCGACTGCGTAATCGGAATTATTCGCCCTCCAAAAGTTGGAGAAAGATATTTTGCTTTGCTTAGAGTGGAAGGCGTAAACGGGCGCGTTCCTAAAGACATGGACAATCGACAGGAATTTGATGATATGCTTCCAATTCATCCGGACGAGAGATACGTGATGGAATATGATCCGAGTAACTATTCAACCCGTTTTATCGATTTATTTGCGCCGCTGGGTAAAGGGCAGCGCGGTTTGATTGTAGCACAACCTAAAACCGGAAAAACAACGTTACTTCGGGGTATCGCCAATGCAGTAGCCACTAATCACCCGAATGCAAAAATTCTGATTTTGCTGATTGATGAGCGCCCTGAAGAAGTAACCGAAATGGAACGTACCGTTAAAGGTGCAGAAGTTGTTGCTTCTACTTTTGATGAAAAACCAGAAAATCATATTGATCTGGCTGAAATCACCTTTATGAAGGCTAAAAGGCTGGTAGAGGGTGGTCACGATGTAATACTGCTTCTAGATTCTATTACGCGCCTTGCACGAGCTTATAATGTGAAGGCGAGTAATAAAGGAAGAACTATGACTGGTGGTGTAGATTCGGAAGCGTTGAAGAAACCACGCCAGTTATTCAGTTCTGCCCGCAATATCGAAAACGGTGGTTCATTGACCATCCTGGCAACTGCTTTGGTTGATACAGGTTCCCGAATGGACGATGTGATTTTCGAGGAATTTAAAGGAACTGGTAATATGGAAATTGTTTTAGACCGCCGTATTTCAGACCGCAGAATGTACCCGGCTATTGATGTATTCAGAAGCGGAACCCGCCGCGAAGAATTATTGGTAGCTGAAGAGGAGAGAGAAAAGGTTGTACTATTACGTCGCTATATGACCAACATGAATGCTTTTGAAGCGATGGAATTTCTACTCAAACAAATCAAAGGAACAAAAACCAACGAAGAGTTTTTGATCTCGATGAATAAGTAGAAGCGGATTTTTCTTGCTAATTTATTAATCTTTGTTTCATTGGTTGGGGGAGTAATAGTAACTACGACATTAACGGGCGTGCTTTAAGATGCACCAGTTTAATGAATAGTCATACACTATTGTTACTTTCGAACTCTTTCTTTAATTCGAGATAATCGGTATATCTCATTTCTTTAATTTCTTGTTCAGTAAATGGATTTTCCTGAACTTTACGATCAGGACGAATTCATCTTCAACGGCCAGGTATAAGCGTAGTACAGCCTCTTAGAAAGCATTATCGTTATGTCTTACAGGACTGTCATTAATTGGTTATATCAAATGATATTTGTTCCAATTACTACTATTTGAGTACCTGCTAATACTGTTTTCAATTTATTTATCTGGTCAAAACAAAAGTAGTGGGAGATGTTAAAGTTGATCAACCCGGTTTAATAAAACAGATGGATGAATATTCATTTCAACTATTTTACCGGAAGGGTCAATCAAGATATTTCTCGGCAAACCATATATAAATAATTCTTCATTGATTTGAGATGTGGAATGGCCGTTCACCCACGATATCTGGTATTTGTCTAAAAATGACTCAATTTTTTCAATATTTTCATTATAGTTTAAACTGATAAGTGTAATCTTATCAGAGTAATTGGAATGAATATTTTTTAAATCATCAACCTCCTGATGACAACCAGCGCACCAGTTAGCCCAGAAATTAATATAGAAATATCTTTGACCGTCCAGAAAATCATACATTGAAGTTTCTTCACCCGAAAGTAGCTTAAATGTGTAATTGGAAATAGGCTGTCCTTCTGTAATTCTTTTCTTAATATTATTATTTAAAGCAGGTTTGATTGAAATAGAGCTGCCATCAACAGCTACATCAGTAACTTCAAACCCATAATTGTTACCATGAAAGTACGTTGTGGAATCAAGAACGACGGCACCTGAAGCTTCTTCAGTACCATTTATAATGCCTTCATATGTACCGATAACAATTCGATCAGAATCTAAATCATTATATTTTCCATTTACGTTGTAATCCATTATTCCAATTCTTATCGAATCTTGTTTATATACAAAGTCGCCTACTTTGATATTTCTTCGTTGGTCAAAGTAAAAATCGACAAATGGTTTTCCTCTTGTTATAAATTGCTCAATCGCCGGCTTGTTCTGAGCTTTTTGTGCAGAATCAGGTTTGTGAAATCGGATAGTATGGGAAAGGCTAGGTTCTTCAGCATTAGGTATAGAAATGTCAATAAATTCCTCCGAAAATTGAAGTGATTCATTATTATCTGAGAAATCGAGATCATTATCATAGTCAACCCAGAATTGAGGTGATTCAGATGAATAATCTCCAACCAATATCAATACACCGTCTTTGATAGCAGATTGATTCTTACCTGTGAAATAGATTTGAGCAAAAGCTGTATCAGGTACCTCTGACAAATTTGGGAAATTAATTTTTGCGCCTATACTGCTGTCTTCCATTTCTGTTATTGGATAGAGAATAAGAAATCCTCTATTTGGGGAATCATACGTGGTATCCAAATCAATTCTTAAATAATCTTCTCCCTGATTTGAACATGAAACAATAAAAAGACATAAAGTTAAAATGAGATAGTATTTCATATTGCTTGTGTTTGAGGTATAACGGTCAGGTATAAGCGCAGTGCGGGATTTGGTGGTTTACTGCTTCTACGATGGTATGTATTTGGTTTCGAATATAGATCTCAGTATCAAAATTTGAATCGTTTATTGAGTTTAATGTATCAAATAAGCATTTCCAGCCTTGATTCCATTTCGCAATTAATTGTATACCTTCTTGCCAAATGTAGTTTCATTCCAATTCTTTCAACTTTTCAGTTGCGTGTTTATTTTGTGGGTTTATTTCCAGGCTCTTTTTATAATTGACAATAGCCTTTTCTCTTTGCCCTGCCTGTAACTGGAAATCTGCTAAAAAGCTATAGGGGAGGCTTTCGTCTGGATAAGCATTTGTAACGATTTTTGCAATATCAATAGCTTCTTTATGTTGCCCATATCTTGCATATTTTTCAGCAAAATTTAAAGTGTTTCCCAAAGAAATATTGTTGTCAAGTTTGACAAGTAATTCACTCGCTTTTTCAAAACCTTGCGTTTTGTAGGTTTTAATAAATTTCTCCGTATTTAAAAATTTTTTGATCTGTGGTGTGATACCAAAAAATTCTTTTCTGATATGAGTTCTAACTTGTGCCCAACCATCCATAGGACTTCGGTTGGATAATGTAATAATGATCAATGACTTTTCCTTGACCATATCTAATTCTCCGGCAACTCCTGGCGCACCACCATTATGCCCGTAAATATTATTACCGTTCAATTCTCTTAGGCTCATACCATAGCCATAGCCATTACCAAAATGGTCTGTAGTCATAGCGGCCAATGATTCTTGACTAATAAGAGAATTGTTTTTAAGTGCAAGGGCAAATTTGTAGATATCATTAACTGTCGAATTGCCACCCCCAGCAGAAGATGAAAATGGTCCGGTTGACAACATCCCTGTGGGTTGTAATATATTTTTAGATACATAAGTATTGTAATCTGTATTCGAAATCTTTTCAATCATTAAACCTAAGACAACAAACCCTCCATTACTGTATCGCATTCTTTCGCCAGGTTCAAATTCCAAAGGGTCAGATGCAAAGAAAGGCAAATAGTCTTCTAGGGATCTGACTGAGTCTTTGTATCGATCGTACTCTGGTCCGAAATAATCACCAATTCCTGAGGTATGAGATAACAATTGTTCAACCGTAACTTTCTTGGCTTCTTCATTTGGGTAATCTGTTAGAATATCTCCAATGGTCTGTTCAAGAGAAATTTGATCTTTTTCCTTCAATTGCATTATAGAAACGGCTGTAAACATCTTAGGCATTGATGCCATGCCGTATTTTGAATTTGGTTTATTTGGTTCTTGATTATTTCCGTTAAATCCATAAGCCTCTTCTATCAACACTTCATGTCCATCAGCGATTAGGATTGAGCCGTTGTAGTTGTTACTCAGATCAGCACTGTCAAGTAGTTTTTTCAGGGTAGCTGCATTCTTAGAATATTCTGATTGCGAATGATTGTTTTCTTTGCAAGCGGTCAGAAAGGCGAAACATATGACTGTAATAATTATTTTTTTCATTTCGATGTGTTTAAAATTATCTTATCTAAGGTTTTAAAGAGCATTTCTTTTTCTTTTTTGGTTATGTTCTTTTGAGCAGTTTTTCTGTTTTCAGAGATTACAGGGATTGCTAAATCCAATAATTTTTTTCCTTTTTTGGTGACTTTTAAATCCTTTTTCCTTCGATCACCCTTATTTTCTTCTCTTTCAATAAAGTTTTTTTTTACCAAAAGTTCTATCATTCGAGTTATTGAGGCGACATCTTTAAATAAGAGCTCTGCCAATTCCACTTGACTTATTTCGGGTGTTCGGTCAATTTGCAGCATCAGTAGAATTTGGTTTAGTGTTGCTTTATATCCTAGCTTGTTCAGATTTCCTTGTGCCATCATTCGATACTGCTTTATAGCTTTTTCGATTTGATAGAAAATGGTTTTGGAGGGGTTTTTAAATTCCATAATTCTTTTTTTTGATACAAATATAATTGATATATCAAACATATCATAAAATTTTTTTTAACTATGTTAAGTTTGACAACTTTGTACTTAGCCCAGCCACGTTGCAGATGAAGAGCGGAGCGGATTCATCTTCAACAACAGAGTAAAGTGAACTCTATTCACTTTATCCCTATTTCAAATGTAAGTGTTATTCATTTTATTGTTATTAAAACGGGGGATAAAATGAATAAATCAGATTTAATTTCAAAATACGAGAGTAAGCTTATTCTTAAAAATTATAGCGAACGAACCATTCAGGTTTACCTAAGCTCACTTGGCATATTTTTGCATTACATTCAGCGAAACAAAGTTCGTGATGTTACTTCAGAAATACTTCAAGAGTTTTTCAAATATGCTCAAAAAGACTTGTGTATGGCTTGTTGTTGGTAATAATTTTTATTTATTCTCTAATGGGCTCAAATCCTAAATCATCCATTTCTAACCATTTAAGATCCAGCTTTTGTTTGTCCTTTAAATACCTTAATTCTATTGAAATCAATTGAAGAGCCATGGACAGAGCTTGATATGAATCCACACCAAATGCTAATTTGATTCTTTCTCCTATTTGAATTGGACATTCCCAATCACCTCCAGGTTTTGAATCAGGCCTTGGTTTCCCTAATTTGACCATTAGGATTTGTTCTCCCTTTTCAGAACTATAGTTTAACTTTCGTTTTGCTATTACCTCATCTAATTCAGCATCAATTGTATTATCCATAATCAATCTTTTATCAATGTTAATATAGTAACTATAAAAAGGTTATACGTTACTCAAAATATCAGCCAAAACTGTATCAAAATTCTTTTCCAATCTCGGCTCAAGTTTGTTTCCGGTGAGCAATTCAAATAGTTCGGCATACCGCTCATATACTTCCAGGCGGAAGGCATCAGGCAGATCGGGGAGGGTTTGTCCTTCCAGCCCCTGGAAGTCATTTGTCATCAGCCATTCACGAAGGAATTCTTTAGAGAGCTGTTTCTGGGGTTTATCTTTAGCTTGTCGCTCTTCATATCCTTCCAAATAAAAGTAACGGGAGGAATCTGTTGTATGAACTTCATCAATTAACGTAAGCTCGCCATTATGTAGTCCAAACTCATATTTTGTATCGACCAAAATAAGCCCTTGTTTCGCAGCTACTTCCGTTCCACGTTGGAAAAGCTTAAAGGCAATTTCCCTGGTTTGACTCCATAGTTTTTCATCAACAATATTTCTCTTCAAAATATCCACTTCAGAAATATCTTCGTCGTGACCTTCTTTCGCCTTAGTAGCGGGGGTGAGGAGGGGTTCCGGAAACTTGTCGTGTTCTTTCATTCCTTTGGGCAGGGGAGCTCCGCATAATTCACGTAATCCGGATTTGTATGTTCTCCAGGCGTGTCCCGTCAGATAACCCCTGATTACTACTTCAATAGGAATAGACTCACATTTTTTAGCAATAGTTACATTTGGATGCGGTACATCAATAATATGAGTTGGAACAATATCTTTTACTTTTTCGAAGGAAAACGCAGCCATTTGATTTAGAATTTGTCCCTTAAAAGGAATGGCTTGCTTCATAATATAATCGAAAGCAGAAATACGATCAGTAACAACAATCCCGAGTTTATTATCCCCCAATTCGTACACTTCGCGGACTTTGCCTTTGTACTTTTCAAAATTTTCAATGCGCGTTTCAGTAATGCAATGATCGAGAGCATCCTGAGCTGAGAAATGGCTAATCACTAAGTTCGAAATTAAATTGATACAATTAATATGGATATGAATAGATTGAAGATAACGAACTTTTGCAAAGAATTTTAAAACCTTACAGGAACTATTTAGGTTAGTTTTTGCATTATATGCTTATTTATGATGACAAACTTTCTCCACATACCATATTCAATTATCCGGCCTTTTTATGAAATGACCTCGTTTCATAAATCCGTGATTGAAGATGTCAGCAATGAAGATCTTAAAATTGCCTACAGCCATTGCCGTGCAATTACTCGTTTTCATGCCAAGACATTTTATTTGGCTACACGTTTTCTTCCTAATGAAAAGCAGCGAAGTATTTTTGCCATTTATGGAATGTGCAGATACCTGGATAATCTTGTTGATGACGCGGAGGATCTTATCCAACAAAGAAAGATTACCATACGCCAGGTTGATGAAAAACTCGATGAATTCAAGGAAAACCTTGACCTTGTGTATTCAGGGCACTGTGTAAGTGATCCAATATTTATTGCTTTATCTGATACTTTGAAGAACTATTCGATCCCCAAAGAATATCCTCTTTTGCTGATTGATGGAGTTCGCCAGGATTTAGAGAAAACAAGATTCAAGAATTTCCAGGAAGTGTATGATTATTCATATAAAGTAGCGTCAGTTGTCGGGTTAATGACCTGTGAAGTATTTGGATATTCATCGGAGAAAGCGATTGGCAAAGCAATTGACCTGGGAATTGCAATGCAGCTTACCAATATTTTGAGAGATATAGGTGAAGATTTGCAGCGAGGGCGTATTTATCTTCCTCAAAATGAGTTGGCAATGTTTGGAGTTTTAGAAAGTGATCTATTTAGCAGTTCGATAAACGATAATTTTATCGAACTAATGAAATTCCAGATTACACGTGCCAGAAAATATTATGCCAGCGCTTATGAAGGAATTGAAATGCTTTCTAAGGATAGCCGATTACCGGTTTACCTGGCTCATAGGAATTACAGCAGGATCCTCGATAAAATTGAAGAAAATGGATATGATGTATTTTCACGGCGGGCTTATCTCAATCAAACAGAGAAGCTTTTAATTCTTCCTAAAATTTTATTGGATATTAAAAAAGCAAGCTAATCCTTCTTGGAGAATCTCTTAGTAAAGCGGTATTATTCCCGAAAATAAAATCCCTCGCTTACAGAATGCCGGAAATTAAAAAAGTACTGATAGCAAACCGTGGTGAAATTGCGGTACGTGTAATTCACAGTTGTAAAGAATTAGGAATTAAAACTGTGGCAGTTTTTTCTCGCCCTGATGCCGCTTCTCCACATGTAATGCTGGCCGATGAATCGGTTTTTATAGGAGAAGCTGCTTCCTCTGAAAGTTATTTAGTGATGGATAAAATCATTGATGCTGCCAAAAAAACCGGTGCTGATGCAATTCATCCAGGCTATGGTTTTTTGAGTGAGAATGCAGTTTTTTCTGATAGATGCGAAAAAGAAGACATCATTTTTATAGGCCCCAAACCTTATGCTATAAAAGTGATGGGGGATAAAACCGCCGCTCGCGAACTAGTTACGGAACTAGGTATTCCTACTCCTCCGGGATTAAAGTCTGAACTTAAAGACCTGGAAGAGGCTTCAAAAATCGCAGATGAAGTCGGCTATCCTATTTTAGTAAAAGCAGCGGCAGGGGGTGGTGGAAAAGGGATGCGGATTGTTTATAAAAAAGAAGAATTCGAAAGTAGTATTAAAGCCGCAAAGTCTGAAGCTAAAAATGCCTTTGGAGATGATCGCATATACATTGAAAAATATTTAGAAGAACCACGTCATGTAGAGTTTCAGGTTATGGCGGATACTCACGGTAATGTGGTTCATGTATTTGATAGGGAATGTTCAGTTCAGCGCCGCCATCAAAAAGTAATTGAAGAAGCTCCTTGCCCAATCATGACAGATGAACTGCGATCTAAGATGGCAGAAGCGGCTATTAAAGCAACAAAAGGGTGTAACTATGTAGGTGCCGGTACTATTGAGTTCCTGGTTGATAAGCATTTAGACTTCTATTTTCTGGAAATGAATACCCGCCTTCAGGTTGAGCATCCTGTAACCGAAATGATCTCAGGTATTGATCTTGTTGCTACTCAGATTTTAGTAGCAGAAGGGAAAAAATTACCATTTACTCAGGCAGATTTGGCAATAAATGGCCATGCCATTGAATGCAGAATTTATGCAGAAGACCCGTTTGGCAACTTTTTGCCAAGTACAGGTTTGCTTCATAAACACAGAGTTCCAACCGGTGATGGAATTCGTGTTGATGCCGGGGTGGAAGAAGGGCAAGAAGTTACCATTAATTATGATCCCATGATTTCCAAATTAACGGTTCATGGAAAAGACAGAGCAGCTGCTATTAGCAAAATGCTTCGTGCTTTGGATGAATATGAGATTGCAGGGTGTAAAACTACTATACCGTTTTGTGAATTTACACTAACGCATAAAGCGTTTGTGGAAGCAAAGTACGACACTCATTTTGTTAAGGACCATTTTAAACCTGAGGAAATAGAAGATGGTGTTGGAGATGATATTATTGCACTAGCTGCGGCTTTACTTAAAAACGATGAACAGGCTGCTTCCACACCAGTAAAGGAAGAATCTACTCAATCAGATTGGTGGGCGAATAGAAGATAGGTACGCTTCAATGAGGCAAGAAAATCAGGATCTATTTAAAAAACTGGAAAAACTGGCTACTGAGCAACGTAATGAAGCGAGTATGAATATTGATGTGGCTTCGCCTCAGGAAATAGTTCACATTATTAACAATGAAGATCAAAAAGTAGCCGAACTGGTTTCAAAAAGGCTTGACGTTATTGCTGAAGCAGTAGAATTGGTGAGTATGAGTTTTACACTGGGAGGGAGATTACTCTATTTTGGTGCCGGTACAAGCGGGCGATTGGGGGTAGTTGATGCTGCTGAATGCCCGCCCACTTTTGGGTCCAGTCCTGAACAGGTACAGGGTTTTATTGCGGGCGGAAAAGAAGCAATGTATGTGGCCCAGGAAGGCGCAGAAGATTTTGAAGTGAATGGGGAAAAGGATATCGAAGAGCAAAAAGTTTTTCCTCCCGATGTAGTTTGTGGGTTGGCAGCAAGTGGCAGAACTCCTTATGTGGCTGGTGCAATAAAATCAGCTCAAAAAAAAGGGTGTAAAACCATTTTGGTAACCACAGTACCCAAAGAGCAGGTTGATGTTCAGCCGGATATAATCATTGATATCCCTGTAGGTTCTGAGGTTGTAATGGGAAGCACCCGTATGAAAAGCGGTACCGCTCAAAAAATGGTACTTAATATGCTAACAACGGGTGCTATGATTCGCCAGGGAAAGATCTATGAAAATGTTATGGTAGATCTTCAACTTACAAACAAAAAACTTGTTGAACGCGCCAAAAGAATTATCATGTTGTTTACTGAGGTTGAGTATGATGAAGCCAGCGAATATTTAGCTAGATCTGGGAATCACGTAAAAACGGCATTAGTGATGATATCTGGAGGCATATCAAAGGAAGAAGCCCAAGTCCTTTTAAAAAATAACAATGGCTTTATAAGAAAAGCGATAGCAGAGCTGAAAACAAAATGAAGACCCTGTTTAGCATTTACTTGTGGACATACTTTGTAATTTTGTTCACACTGTTTTTTGTAATTATTTCGGTAGTATTCTTGTTTACTTTTTTGTTTGATCCCTACCGAAAAATACCCAACAAAATACTAGCGATGATGGCCTGGTGTATGATGAAAGCCAGTCCGGGATGGAAAATTAACATAGAAGGAGCTGAAAGATATAATTTTGAGGCACCTACTGTTTTTATAAGCAATCACCAAAGTTTTTTAGATATGGCCGTTGCTTATCACTTGCCATGGCAAATGAAATGGGTATCGAAACGAAGCCTTGCGTTTATTCCGGTAATGGGTTGGCTGGTTTGGTTAACAGGTCATTTAACAATTAATCGGAAAAGTAAATCGGCACTTAAGCGATTAGGTAGTTTAGTTCAACCATTAAAAGATAAAGTTCCTGTCATGATTTTTCCTGAGGGTACACGATCGCTTGATGGTGAAATTAAAAGGTTTAAAAACGGCGCATTTCTATTGGCGAAAGAATACGGCTTTTACTTACAACCTATGGTTATAGAAGGGGGGCATCAAGCAATGAAGTCGGGTTCTAAAGTTGTGGATCCAAATGTGAACTTTACTATTTCAATTCTTGATCCAATAAAAACTTCAGATTTCGAAGATTTAAACATATTAAAAGAGCATACCCGTCAGTTAATATCTGAAGAATTACAACGAATTCGTTCTACATGAGTTTTTTTAACCCAAATAGGTTGTACAAGGATATCAATTACCGGCACAAGGTAATGATGTGTATTATAATCTCTCAGTTTATTTTAATAGGTGTTTTTAGATTTTGGCCTTCTAAAGAAATATCTAACGAAAGAATTGTATATGATATCCCGGACCAGGAGTTTTTTGTAGAGGAGATAATTCAAACAAAACAGGAAACAGCTCCGGCAGCCCCACCAAAACCTCAAATACCTGTGCCTGTACCAGACGAACAAATAATAGAAGATGAAATCGAATTGCTTGATTTCGAAGACATGTTATCTTTGGATGAAATCGGTGAAAATGAGATAGGGCAGGTTGGAAATTCTGACGCAATTGTTGGGAGTCCTGAACAAGTTCCCAATCCCCGTAGAATTGTGGAACCTAATACACCAGAAGCCGCAAAAAAAGCAGGTGTAAAAGTAGAAGTACATGTTACTTTTTTAGTAGATAAGAATGGAGAGGTGGAAGAAGTTTTTATTTCTAAAATCAAAGAGTACGATGAAAAAAGAAAGCGGTATGTGATCGTAAACGAAATTGGATATAACATAATGGGAGTAACTTTGACTGCGGCTCAAAAATGGAGATTTAATCCTGCCCGTGATAACGGAAAGCCTGTAAAAGCATATTCAACACAAGTATTTTCTTTCGGTTTTTAATATTGATATAAGCTTAGAATAGCTCTATCATTGACGCCCTATCGTACTTATTGAAGGATAAACGGAGAGGTGCCGGAGTGGTCGAACGGGCTCGCCTGGAAAGCGTGTGTGCCTCACAAGGGTACCGAGGGTTCGAATCCCTCCCTCTCCGCTCAACTGTGCTAAAGCTTCGTTGAACAGGCTCTTCATCTTTTGCTAAGTTCAGGGCTTTGAATGACTTTCTTAGTCATTCATAGGGGTAGCCAATGAATCTCACAATATTGTTTCTATTAAATTCTGATTGGGCAGGCTCTTTGGTGTTTACAAAGAAAACACTCATCTATGTAGGCATTTCTATTACAGATTCTTAATATTTTTCTACTTTAAATCTGAGTATAATTTTCTAAGTTCTTTAAAAAAGGATAGATTCAATACGTAACAAAACATTAGGTAGATGACTAAATTAAAATTGCTGGTATTGATTTTTATGGGGTTTATTTTTGTTACTTCATGTGACTTGAGCATACCCGATAAACCGGATTTTACCACATCGCATGCTATTGAAGTCCCAGTAGTGAATAACAGAACATTTGTATTTTTAGGAGATAGCACGGGGGCTTTAATTGATACCACAAGTGAAGATCTTGACTCATTATTTACGATTGGCACAGATGGATTGATTTCAATTTCTACTGAAGAAGAATTTGACTTTGGAGACCTCAATGATGCCATTCCCGAAGTAGATGGTTCTTCAACAAACTTTAATTCTGCGGTTGGAGAAATTGAAATTGGTGATTTTTCTTCAGGTTCCGGTGATTTGGGCTCTACTGGTTTTGCTGAAATCTCCGGAGCACCAACTCCCCTAGGAGGTACTCCGGTACCTGCGGGTAATAACTCTGCCACTCCGGTAAATATAGATATTGGCACTACCTCAGATTTTTTTACCAGTGCTACCATTAAAAGCGGGTCTTTAACTATTACCGTTGCCAACGATTTGGGTTTTGATATCGAAACATTAGAAATTTCTTTACTCTCTAATGGCGTGCAAGTAGGAACTACTGCAAGTTTTAGTGCTGTTAATGGTAATCAATTAACTGTTGTTGATTCAATCCAAACAGCGGGTTTTGTATTTTCGGATGGAGACGCCCTGAGCAATCTTACAGTGGATGTTGTATTGTCATGGAATGCTTTTAGTTTCCCAAACAGTCCCGGTAATCTGGTTATTAAATCAGCTAACGGTAGTAACCTATTTGCTTCTTCAGTAACTGCAAATCTGGAGCCGCAGGATTTTAGTACATCCAATACATCCAGCTTTAGTGATACTGAGTTTCAGTTTACAGATGCCTCTCACTACATAGAATTGGATGGAGGGCAAATTTCTGTTGCAAACATTGTGAACAATATGGGTATTGGCATTGAAACACTTCAAATCTCGTTTCCAGGAATCAGAGACGACGACTTTGGGACAGAAGATAGCCTGGTCATTAATTTCCCTACTATACCAAGAAATTCTAATGCAGCCAATGTTAATGTTGATTTAACAGGTTATAGAATTTTTGCCCTGAATAATGAAGTAACCTATAACATTGTAGCAGCTACAGAAAATACGCAATCAGGGCCTGGTGCAGGAGCTGTTACTATAACTGAAAATGATGATATAAGTGCTTCAGTAAATATTTCCGGTTTATCAGTAAGTGCAGCCCGTGGAATTGTGCTTAGCCAAACGGTTCTTTTAGGCGATAATGATCCTTTGAATGATATGGGAACAGAAATACTGGATGTATTTAATGATATAGAAGCGGATACGACAAACATTGATGGGCTTGATGAATTTTCTGATCAGATTGATGGGCTCAGGTTTACCAATCCGGTCATTAACATTAATTACAGTACCAATATTGGCATTGAAACCACAATTTATGCAGCAATGGTAGGCATAGATAGTGAAGGGAATGAGATTTATTTATCGGGGAAGCCTGGTAGCCCTAATGAGGTAACAGCTGGTGATCCTATTACAGGTCTGGTTGCTAACGGGGTACAATTGCAGCCAAGTCAGCTAATTAAGTTTGGGATAACAAACTCTCCTGGGGGTACTATAAATGATCAGATATCTTTTAATAAAAACACTACAAACGTTGATGATTTTCTGAACAACCTACCAAGCGAGATTAGATTTGTAGGTCGGGCAATTATAAACGAAAGTGAAAATGAAGGTTCAATCGCTATTCCTCTAGAATTCAACCCAACATTAAGCGTCGATCTTCCACTTGCTTTAAGTACAGAATCAGGAAACCCTATCAGTTACTCTGATACTACCGACTTTGAAATTGACCTGGATGACGATCAGGATTTCTCAGAGGCGCGCTTTTTTATGACTTATACAAATGATCTTCCTCTTGGCATTGATGTGGATTTGGTCTTTCAAGATTCATTGAATAATGTATTGTTTACAAACAATGATATTTCACTTACAGCTGCTCCTGTAGATGCTGTTACCCGGTTCTCAACGGGAGGTACAGAAGATGTAGTTATTGTTACGCTCGAAAATGACGGCACTGTAAATGAGCTGGATTTACTAAAACAAGTAGCATATATAGAATTTTCAGTTTCAATGATAACCTCAGCTAATGAGGAAGTTCGATTAAGGGCGGATGATTCATTTACACTAAGCCTGGCAGCTAAAATAAGACTGGAAACTAAAGTTGGGGGAGAATAAGGTGAGCATTATGAAAAAAGTACTATCAGTTGGTTTATTATTTATTTTGTGTGCCACTTTCGAAAGCATGGCACAGTCAAGGCATTATAATTCAATGAGCCTTGGAATGGGGGGTGGGGGAACCGCTTATGTAGATGGTTACCATGCCAACTTTATCAATCCTGCTAACTTGATGATCAATACAGCCCGAAAACGCCCTAAAAGAAGTTTGGGATTAATTGGTACGGGGCTACGTGCCGGAGGTACATTGGTAAATCTGGATGTATATAATCAGTATCTAACCAAAGGGTTAACATTAGAAGGTGAAATAGCTGAGAATATGTTAACTGACTTATTTGGTGGAACAGATCTAACCTTGGAGAGGGATGCCTCAGGTACAATTGATATTGTGCCGTTTGGCTTCTCAAACCGAGGAAATAAATCAGCGATTAGCTTGGTAAGCCGTATTCGTGTTACCGAAGATTTTACAGTAAATCGTGGTTTTGCTGAACTGGCGGTCTATGGGCTTGACCCGGATCAGTTTGGAGCTTCTACACCTGTTGATTTTTCATTGGGTACGGTAGCTTTTACTGAAATATCAGTGGGCTATGCGCGACAGATTCTATCTTTACCAAATTTACTATTTGCAAAAGATATTAAGCTATACGCAGGCGTTGCACCAAAATATCTGATAGGCATACAGCATTCTACCTTCGATTTTAATTCTACTCTGCAAATGAGGCAGAGGAATGTTGGTGGAGAAAGGGTAACGGATCGTATCACACACCAATTCGATTATAGGTGGAATACTGTTGGAGCATTAGCAGAAGATTTGAAAGCATTTGAGCAAGCTCACAATCTTGATAATACAGTGGTTCTTGATGATTACTTGGTTAATGAAGATGAATATGCCCAGGTAAATGCAACCGGTTTTGGTCTAGATATGGGAGCTACTATGGAAATGGATATTTCTGGTGTCCCTATAATTGATGGTTTCTTTGGAAAAAGAAAGACTCTCCGCTTATCAATGTCTTTAACTGATTTGGGTTCCATGACTTTCGACAAAACTCCCACCTCAATATTTGCAAGTGGTGAATTTGATTTTACTGGTCAGGGGAATGATGATAATGATGATTTCTTTGATGACCTTGCAGATAGTTTACAGAACGAGGTTTATGGCGATTTTAACTCTGAAGAAACTGGAGGTATAAAGTATAAGTTACCTGCCATGTATAACTTCGGTGCTTCTTTAGTAATGGGTAAGCTTACAACGTCTGTAGATTTTGGATTTGGGTTTAATGACAGAGGCACAAACTCAAGAAGAAGTGCTCTAAACCTTGGTATGGAGTATCGTTTACTTGGAATTATTCCTATACGGGCCGGTACAAGAGTTGGTGGTTACAGTTCTACAGTATATTCTTTCGGAACCGGTTTAGATCTTAACTTCCTTGAATTATCAGCAGGTTTGTCGGTTGTTGGTAATGATCAGCAAAATGGAGGATCTGTAGCTACCGCATTTAGTGGGTTAGTATTACGCTTTTAAGCAAATAGCGAATTAAACAAAACAAAAGGCTCGCTATCCTATGATAGCGAGCCTTTTTTTGTATATAGCACACAATAGTTATTTAAGAAAACCGATCGAGGCGAAGTTCAACAGGCAGTTCTTTATTAAAGGCAAAATGCTGCCCTATTTGTTTACTAAGCAAACTGCTGTAGAGCAACCCTTTTGATCCCAGTCCGGCTAAAACCAGGCAATTTGTACGTTCTTTATGGTAATCCAAAATGGGCAGCCGGTCCGGGGTAGAAGCACGTACTCCTGCCCACCGAGCTTTAAGTGTAACACGCCCTTGTAATTCTGGCATCACTTTAAAAAGTCTTTTAGTTATATATTCTTCACCAAATTCATCAGGTTCTTCATGATCAAACTTATGTTCATAGGTACTACCGGCTACAAGAGTTTTTCCATCTAATGAAGCAAAATATCCCAATGCAGACACCGCACTTTTAAAAGGAAAAGCATCTTCACATTCAAAAACCAGTGCCTGGCCTTTTACAGGGATAAGGGGGAGGCCTTTCCAAAAATCGAAATTCTTCGTTTTTATCCCGGCAGTTAAAATAAGAGTATCAGCCGTAATACTATCTCCGTTTGCCAGGTTAATGATCCAATACGGTTTTTTTATTGTTGATACATCGTCGCTTTCATGGTTAGGGAAAACCGGAGGTTGAGGTTGGGTTTGATATTCTACATTGAATGGAATGCCATGAATAATGTTTACTCCTTTTTTGAGAAGGTACTTGCAAAGTAATGTAAGGTAACCGGGCATTTCTACGGTTATTCCACAGTTAACCTTTACACCGCCAATGGTACAGTTCAGTCCCGGATACTGCTCTCTTATTTCTTTTTCAGAAAGCCACTCACACCAGCCTGGTGGCCAGTGGTTTTCTTGTATATTAGCTTGCATTCGTTCTGCTATCTTTAGCTCCATAGCTGGCCTGATTACTCCTGATTCTGAGTAAAAAATCCGGTTTGACGAGCCTGTTACATCTTTCAGATTTTGTTTGGCCTGTTTCACCGCTTCTTCTGCTTTCCATGTTTTATTAGCGTAACGTCCTGTAGCAGGGTTTATAAGACCGATGGGTGAACCTGAAGCTCCTTTACCAATTCCTGCCGGGTCTAAAACCAAAATTTTGCATTTCTGAAGATCCGAGATCCCCTTGGCAACAGAAAGCCCGGCAAGTCCGGCTCCAAGAATACAGAAGTCGTAATTCATGCTATTTTTTTAAAAGGCGGAGCAGATCATGAGATTCAATGAATTCAACTCCGTTATCACACATTTCCTTAACAGAAAGTTCAACAGAATTATCGATGTCTATCCCTTTCACGGCGTCACTTACTATGTATGTTATATAGCCATTTTTTATGGCATCCAGAGCCGACCATTTTACACAAAAATCGGTTGCCAGTCCTGCAATAAAAACGGTATCAACATTCATTTCTTTTAAAAACCCATTTAATCCCGTTATTGTGGTTTGGTCGTTCTCGTAAAAAGCAGAATAAGAATCGATATTAGGATTGTACCCCTTTCTGATTATTAAACTCGCATGGAGTGTATCAAGTTCAGGATGAAAATCTGCTCCTCTGCTACCTTTAACGCAATGGTTTGGCCATAGAACTTGTTCGCCATAAGGCAACCCGATAGTGTCATACGGTGATTTACCAGGATGATTAGAGGCAAAGCTGGTATGATTTAATGGATGCCAGTCCTGTGTTTGTACCACACAATCGAAAAAAGGAGAAAGTTGATTGATAACAGGAATAATCTTATCCCCATCGGAAACGGGCAGATTACCACCGGGGCAAAAATCATTTTGTACATCAATAATTAGTAAGGCATGCATCTACTTGTTCGATTTTAAGTGTATGATTTTGTCTCTTAATTGCTTTAACCCTGTACTAATACCCACTTTGTACACATGGGGATTGTCGAAACGTTTGTATTCGGGGCTTAGTTTGCTGAACTGATTGTTACAATATTCTGAACTTTCGGAGGCAGATGGAATAGATTTTGTTGGTTGCCCGTTTCGCATAATCTGATTCAGCAATAAAGCAGATTCCAGGTTGCTAACTGTTGTTTTCTTGGAGGGGAAGTAGGGATGCTCGATGCTATCAGGTGTTATTTCATCAGCTAATGAAATGCCATCGGCATAAAATGTACCGTCGGTATTAAAGTATCTTGTTACAGTTTTAGCTCCTGGCAAGGTTATTTTCTCAATATTTTCTGAAATTTTTAAAGTAGGCTGCTCATTTACTGCTGCAAGCTTGTAAACTCCATCTAGTGCCGGATTATCATAAGCGGTTACGAGCTTTGTGCCCACCCCAAAAATATCAATAGGTGCTTCCTGGTCCAGCAAGCTTTTGATCAGATATTCATCTAATTGATTGGATACAGCAATGTTAACCTCATTAAACCCTGCATCGTTAAGTTGTTTTCTGGCTTTTTTTGAAAGGTAAGCAAGATCGCCGCTGTCTAAACGAATGGCTTTTAAAGAATGACCTTTTTCAGCCAGTTCTTTTGCAACTTTAATTGCGTTTGGAATGCCCCGCCCAAGCGTATCATACGTATCAACAAGTAATACCGTAGAATCAGGGTAAAAATCTGCATAGGTTCTGAAAGCAGTTAGTTCATCTGGAAATGATTGTATCCACGAATGTGCCATTGTACCGCTTACGTTCAATCCATGAGCTACGCCTGCATACACATTCGAAGTTCCATTCAGTCCGCCAATTACTGAGGCTTTGCTTGCCTGTATTCCCCCAAACCCCTGAGACCTGCGTAAACCAAAATCGAGCACCACTCTGTTGCCTGCTGCCTCCCGGATTCTTCGGGCTTTGGTAGCGATCAAAGATTCAAAGTTAAGGATGTTGAGAAGCAGTGTTTCTATAAGTTGTGTTTCAATGATGCTGCCTTCAACCCGCACAACAGGAGCATTATTAAATACAATTTCTCCCTCAGTAGCAGCATACATATTTCCTTTGAACCTGAAATCTTTCAGGTATTCTAAAAAAGAAGCTTCAAATCCCTGAGATTTTAAATATTCAATTTCTTCTTTGTGGAATTTAAAATCTGTTAGCAGAGCCAGAAAATCAGACAAACCCGCAAAAATTACATAACCACCTTTAAAAGGTATTTTCCGGAAAAAATAATCGAATACAGCGGTGTCATCTTTTCTTCCGGAAAGAAAATACCCCTGAGCCATGGTTAGCTCATAAAAATCTGTATAAATAGCCGGGTAGTTCGGGAGCATTTCTGTAGTTAAATGAAATGAAAATAAAAAAGGCTTCCAGAAACTGAAAGCCTTTAAATAGTAATTCTATAATAAGAGTTAAGGTAAACCTCTGTAATGCTTACGCTCTATCAATTTTTTGATTTTTTTATTTCCGATCCACACTTTTTGGTTGGTTTCTACATTCACAAATTCAAGATTAACTGTATAGAACACAGCCAGCGTTCTGCTGTCTATGGCTTCATCTACAATGGAACTAATATTCCCGATCATCATAAAGTCGGCTCCAAGTTCCTGAGCCATTTTTTTAGTGGTTGCGTATGAAGCATTTGTTTGTTGATCCAGGCGTTCTTCACGTATTTCCCGACGTTCTTCTGAATTTGCCACAACAGAAATTTCTCCTGAGTTAACAAAGGAGCGTTCCAGTTCTTTGGTAAATACCTCTGTATCTATGTGCTCCATGCTTTCGTTACGTACGCGACCAACGATTACCACTGGTGGTTTTTGGTTTTTGCGGTTAAATTGATCTAACCAAGGCTTGGTCATAACATCTTCAATCATTTCTTCTGCTACCAGCCGGGCATCTGTATCATTCCATTTTCCTGAAAGGTCGGTGGTTGTTCCCGGATCAATTCGGGATACTTTTTGAGAGGGTTTGCATCCTGTCAGCAAAAAAGAAACCAGAAGGGCAGTAAGTAGTGAGTATTTCATAACAGTAGGTTTTGTTTAAAAGTTAAGTTTTAATTCGCATAAATTGATTCAACCAGTTCAAGTTCGGTATCAGGTCGTATATCAACTTCAAATTCATCGAAGTAAAGTGTTTTTCCTTGGGTACCTATATATTCCAGGCGAACTGTATTTAATCCCGCAGGTAGTTTTATAATATGCATCCAGGCTTTGCCTGGCATGGTTTGCCATCCTCTTAGATCAGCTTTTTCTGTAGCTTCCTGGCTGATAAACCCAAGCAATTGCAGAAAATCAGCAAGCCATTCGTTTTTCTTTCTTACAGCACCGGCTATGAGTTTAGTTCCGGCAGATTTTGAAGTAGCTCTCACCAAAGCGCGGGCATAAATTACAGGCTGTTTGGCACTATAAACTTCGGTAGCAACCATATCCATTTCTTCAATTAAATTGAGATGTGTTTTTATAGAATCATTGATTACAGCTCGTACATAATTTACATTTGATGGGTATACTTTCAGCTCGGGAAATGAAAATTTGAGGTAAAACTCATTGTCATCTTCATCGTCAAAGTCATCTATGAATGCCCGTGCATCTTTTTGAACTTTATAGGGCGCTCTTCCAGTAAAGCCGGTTAATAAAACGTTGTAAGAATCCGGGTTTTGCAGCTGGTCAAAATTTTCGTTGGGTCGTACTCTGAAAGTTGATAAGGTTGCTTGCTCTTTGAGGGCTATATCAAGCTTTTCTCTTTCAATACGAGCTCCGTCAATGTTGCCTGACTTAGCATATAATACAGCAGCCATATAATGACTTAGGGCACTGTTTTGAATGTTTACTTTCCCTGTTTCCCAGTTTGCTTTTGATGAAGTGTCAGATTTTGCAAAAGCCTCAGCAAGTCCTTTAATCTTTATATCAAGCTGCTCCATCTTAAATGTCATTCGCCGGGTTTCTACAAGGGCTGCATCCCAGTTTTGAAGGTGCATGTAATTGAGGGCTTTGAAAGTGTTTAGGTAAACGTCTTCATAAGGTTCTCCATCATAAGCTAATTTGTTGTCGTTAGTTAGAAAAGCACTAATTCCACGGCTAATACTTTTGGTATGATTTTCATCAATTTCGTTTTCAGCTTTGGTAAGAAATACACTGCTGGAGTCATATTTACCCGAAAAATGATAGATCATTCCACTTTCCAGATTAAATAGCACCTGATCTTTACTTCGATAAATATCTTTTTGTCTGAATTCTTTGAGGAGCTGTTCTGAGTATTGGTAGTTGCCTTCTGTGAAACTATCTCTTAAATCAAATTGTGCGTCATCAAGTACATAAGATCGGCACGATAAAATCGAAACTCCCAGTAAGACTAAACAAGATACCCTGAATGTAAATTTGGCAAAGTATTTCGAAATATGTTTTTTCTGTAGCTGCAATCTATATGAAATAAGTTATTGCCTGCTTAGTATATTCGGTCAAAAATAATTTCCACAATAGTAAGCTAATTCATTGAGATTGATACATCACATAAACGTGTTAGTTCTGGTAACATTGGTTATCTCATGCGCAACGCCAATAGCTCCAACTGGTGGGTTGGGCGATAAAGTTGGTCCAAATATAGAAAAAACATCACCAGAAACAAGCACCACAAACTTTAATAAACAAGAATTTAAATTCGAATTCTCAGAATTTGTAAACAGAGCTTCTTTTGAAAAAGAACTTACTGTAGAGCCGGATTTAGGTATTCCATACAGTGTAAAATGGAGAAGAAAAACTGCTACCATAAAGTTTGATGAAGCTTTACCAGATTCAACTACCATTATTCTAACTGTTGGAGCTAACACAGCAGATACCAGAAACAACAAAATGGGAGCTCCTGTGCAATTAGCAGTATCAACAGGTGATGAAATAGATGAAGGGCAAATTGTAGGAAGACTAAGAAATGCACGAACCGGTGAGGCAGAAACACTTCCAAAAATACTATTGTATCGTACACCTGCCGATCTATCAAAACCTGCTACTTATTCAGCAGAGCCTGACACCGGCGGAACTTTCCGGTTTGGGTATCTTGGGGGAGGTACATATAAAGCCTTTGCAATAGATGACAGGAACCGTAATAAAATCTGGGAAAGAGAAACGGAAACTGCACGGCCTTTTAATGAGGAATTCATTCTGCTTGAAGATAACGGAAAAGACACTATTGATGTAATCTATTGGTTTGAAGCAGACACGATTCAGCCAAAATTGCAAGCTGTTGGTTTGCTGTCATCTCAGAGATTAAGGCTTCGATTTGGGGAAGAAATACGGTTTACCCCCCAAACATCCATTCAGATTCAGGATTCGTCAGGCAATAACTATACAACCGCATTTCCGCTATATGTTCCTGAAAAAGACCCTTTTTTGGCATTCGCTTACGTCAGAAAACCCTTGCTGGCTGATTCAAGTTACCGGATTAAGCTTACCGGGATTTCCGATCCCGATGGAAATGAAGCCCTGAACTTCGATAAAACATTTCCTGGCAGTAACCAGGAAGATACTGTTAGCCAGGATATTCTCAGTGTTAATGGAGAAGATGGGTTGTTTTTAAATCAAAGCCTGAATGTAAAATATACAAGGCCTGTTACAGAACAGGAAATTATTGATTCAACGGTGGTGATTGAGGGCGATGTGGATTTTAAAAACTGGCCGGGCATTTCGGTAAAGGACAATATTTTAACGATTGCTCCACAAAATACCTGGATTGAGGGGGTAGATCACAGATTTCTTGTCTGGAATCCTTACACAAAAAGAAGACAGCTTATTAATCCAAAAATATGGGAGAGTATCGCATTGGGTGGAATTGAGATAACCGTTCAATCGGCTGATCCAACCAATATATTTACATTAAGCTTATTTGATGAAAGCAATGTGGTTTCCATTGATACTACTTTTTCTGAGTTTATTGCCATACAAGATCTTCCGCCAATTAAATATACAATGATTATATACCGAGACCTGAATAGGAATGGAAAGTGGGATTTTGGTAACGTTGATCCCTATATAAAACCTGAACCGTACTATATTCAACGTAACGTTAATATACAGCAGGGTTTTTCATCAGAAATAAATATAGATTTCAGATAGTGAATGTATTAAACAGTATCGGGTATTTACTTCCGGTTTTCGCAAATAGCGCAAATCCGTAGATAATTCATTATTTTGTGGTGCTTTTATGAAATAAATTATGCACCCATTTATGGCTGTTCAAACAGAAAAAACTTCCAAGACAGATAAAAAGACTAAATACCCGTTTAGCCTTACCGAGCCTCATAGACCTGCAAATAAAGTTCGATTTGTTACTGCTGCAAGTTTATTTGACGGACACGATGCCAGTATCAATATTATGCGGCGTATTCTGCAAAGCAGCGGGGTAGAAGTAATTCATTTAGGCCATAACCGATCAGTGCATGAGATTGTAAATTGTGCCATCCAGGAAGACGTGCAGGGAATTGCCATCAGTTCGTATCAGGGGGGGCATGTAGAGTATTTCAAATATATGATCGAACTGTTAAATGAGCAGGGAGCAGATCATATCAAGGTATTCGGCGGTGGCGGTGGTGTAATCGTTCAGGAAGAGATTGATGATCTTCATAATGCTGGTGTTTCGAGGATTTTTTCGGTTGATGACGGAAGTGAAATGGGGCTTCAGGGAATGATCAACTACATGATTCATGAATGTGATTATGATCCCATTTCAAAAACTGAAGTAGATATTGAACAAGTTCTGGAAAAGGAGCCTAAAGCTATTGCGAGGGCTATTACTGCACTTGAGAATGGAAATGGAGAGCTTCTGAGCTATTCTGATGGAAAGCTGTTGAAGAGCAATGGAAAGAAATTAGAAGCAAAATCAGACAAAGTTATTCCTGTATTAGGAATTACCGGCACGGGTGGTGCCGGAAAGAGTTCTTTAACAGACGAAATTGTGCTTCGCTTCCTCACTGAGTTTGAGGAGATGACCATTGGTATCATTTCTGTGGATCCTTCCAAAATCAAGACAGGAGGAGCATTACTTGGTGATCGAATACGGATGAACAGTATCGACACAGAACGCGTGTATATGCGAAGTTTAGCAACCAGAGCATCAAACAGAAGTACAAGTGCGGCTTTATCAGGAGTTATTGAATTATACAAGCAGGCAGGATTTGATCTAATCATCGTTGAGACCAGCGGAATTGGTCAAAGTGGTACCGAAATCGTGGATATTTCCGATATCCCTATGTATGTAATGACCAGCGAATACGGCGCAGCTACGCAACTGGAAAAGATCAATATGCTGGATCTGGCGGAAATAGTAGTTTTGAACAAGTTTGAAAAGAAGGGCTCTTTGGATGCTTATCGAGATATTCGAAAGCAGATGATTCGCAATAGAGGAGAGTGGCATGCGAAGCCTGAAGATATGCCTGTATATCCAACTATTGCAGCTCAGTTCAACGATAAAGGAGTGAATAATCTGTTTGCTGCCATTGTTGGAAAGATCAATGAACGATTCAGTTTTGAATGGAAGCCGAAGATATTTAAGGATTCGAGTCCTGCCGAAGACATACAGGCTCAGGCCATTATTCCGGGAAAACGGGTTCGGTATTTATCTGAGATTTCAGAGACAGTTCGTAGCTATCATGAGTGGGCGAATCAACAATCTGAGACTGCATCCAAATTAGATGAAGTTCGCGGGACACTGAGTCAGTTAACTAATTGGAAGCCAGAGAATAAAGATATTTTAATTAATGATCTTTCAAAGATGGAAGATCATTGGATTTCTAAGCTGGATGTAGCTCCAAAAAAGATATTAGATGGTTGGGATGAGCTTTATAAACGCTATAAACAGGATACTTTTGATGTTAAGATCCGGGGCAAAGTAATTAAGAATGATCTGTACAGAGAATCTCTCAGTGGTTTGAAAATTCCTCGTGTGGCAATGCCGGATACGAAGCATGCCGGCGATCGCCTGAAATTTGCTTTAAAGGAAAATCTGCCGGGTTATTTCCCTTACACAGCGGGCGTATTTCCGTTTAAGCGAGAAGGAGAAGATCCAACACGTATGTTTGCCGGGGAGGGAACTCCTGAACGGACCAATAAGCGTTTTCACTTTGTAAGTGAAGGCTTAGACGCTGCGCGACTTTCTACAGCATTCGATTCGGTTACGTTATATGGGGAAGATCCAGGGTATCGTCCGGATATTTATGGAAAGATCGGTAACTCCGGTGTGAGCATTTGTACACTGGATGATATGAAGAAGCTGTATTCGGGGTTTGAGCTCACAAAACCAACCACTTCGGTTTCTATGACGATCAATGGCCCTGCTCCGATGATTCTGGCTATGTTTATGAATACGGCGATTGATCAGGAAGTAGAGCGCTACCTGAAAGCAGAGGGGAAATGGGAACAAACAATCAAGGATATTAAAGCTAAATACAAGAAGCTTGGTTTACCGATACCGAAATACTCCAATGAGATTCCTGCAGGAAATGATGAGTTTGGTTTAGGCTTACTAGGAATGACCGGTGATGAACTTATTGATGCTGAAACCTACAATAAGATCAAAGAGCAAACGCTTTCTGTGGTTCGTGGAACGGTTCAGGCAGATATTCTCAAAGAAGATCAGGCGCAGAACACTTGTATTTTTTCTACAGAATTTGCGCTCAAGATGATGGGAGACATTCAGGAGTACTTCACACAACACAATGTGCGTAATTACTATTCGGTGTCTATTTCGGGATATCACATTGCGGAGGCAGGGGCGAACCCGGTTACGCAGGCCGCACTTACACTGGCGAATGGATTTACCTATGTGGAATACTATCTGGCCCGTGGACTGAATATTGACGATTTCGCTCATAATCTGTCGTTCTTCTTTAGTAATGGTTTAGATCCTGAATATGCTGTGATCGGGCGTGTAGCGCGACGAATTTGGGCGGTGGCGATGAAGAATAAGTACGATGCCAACGATCGCTCACAAAAATTGAAATACCATATCCAAACCAGTGGGCGTTCGCTGCATGCTCAGGAGATTCAGTTTAATGATATTCGTACTACGTTACAGGCGTTACTGGCGATATATGATAATTGTAACTCATTGCACACCAATGCATATGATGAAGCAATTACAACTCCCACAGAAGAGTCAGTACGGCGTGCATTAGCTATACAGATGATTATTAATAAAGAACTGGGAACGGCTAAGAACGAGAATATTAATCAAGGTTCCTATTTCATTTCTGAGCTCACCGATCTGGTAGAAGAAGCCATTCTTACGGAGTTTGATCGCATCACAGAACGTGGTGGTGTGTTGGGAGCAATGGAAAGTATGTACCAGCGCGGTAAAATCCAGGAGGAAAGTTTATACTACGAAACCAAGAAACATACCGGTGAGCTGCCAATCATCGGGGTAAATACCTTCCTGAGTGAAGGAGAGGATGAAGAGCAGAAGCCAATAGAGTTGATCCGTTCTACCGAAGGCGAAAAGAAGCAACAAATCGATAACCTGGAAGCGTTCTGGAAACGAAATGAAAGTCGAAGTGAGGCAGCCATAACCAAACTAAAAGAAGTAGCCCGTAACAATGGCAATTTATTCGAAGAGTTGATGGAAACAGTGAAAGTGGCTTCGCTTGGGCAGATTTCTAAAGCCTTGTATGAAGTAGGCGGCCAGTACAGAAGGAATATGTAGAGCACAAGATCCTTCGGCAGTAGCCTCAGGATGACTTTTTTCATTCCTCCAAAGCCAAAGAAGGGAGCAGTAATAGCTTATTATGTGGATTTCTCAATTCACCTACTATTTTCTGCTTCAAATTTTTTAGAATTTCTTAACATTAAGAAACGCTCTAAACCCCGGAAAGACGATTAATTTGTACGACTATTGCTTAATAACTTTTATTGTCGTTTCAAAATCAGCTGTTTTAACCTTTATGAAGTATAAACCACTTCTAAATGCTGATAGGTTGACTACACTGGTATTTTCTTCTTTTAAAAGTAATTGGCCAATAGTGTTGTACACCTCAAGGTTTGTTACCTGGCTGTGGTTGATATTAATAATTCCCCTCGAAGGATTTGGATAGAGAACAACTTCTTCAGGTCTGCCGGGATTATCCGGGTTAACTGTTGCCGGCTGTTCTGGTGCTAGTAACAACTCGCTATTAAAACTGTAATGGCCTGTGGTGGAATTAAAATTCAAAACCTGGGAGAGGCTATTATCAGAAATGTCAAACTTGAATAACCCTCCTAAACCATTTGCTGCTTCTTCATTGAAAACACCATAGATCACACTGTCCATTTCACTCAGGAAAGGCCCAGGTTTAGAACCGTGCGTAGAAGCATCAAAAGTGGCAATATCTGAGAATGATGGAGAGCCGGAAGACAGATCCATACTTCCCATGGTTGTAGTATTGCTGGTACTGTTTTCTTTGACTGTGAATAACTTATTACTATCAAAAACTAATCCGCTATAGGTAATATCTGTAGGAGTATCTTCAACAATCGAAAATGTATCATTGGTTAAGTCATAAGAAAAAACAGTTCCTTGTCCGTTTGCTCCACCCTGGTCATTAATTCCATAGAGTTTGTCGCCATTCAGGATAATGGCTGCCGGTGAGTTTCCATCAGTAGATGTGGTAAAACTGTGTAAGGTTGTATAAGTCTGAGCACTCAGATCAATTTTCCACAGATGTTGTACAGAGGTACCATATAACATGTTATTTTCTTGTATGATATTTCCCTGAACGGATGTGCCTGGTAGCAGAATCGGGTCTCCACCTGTTGGAGCAATAGAGATTGGCACATTAATTAGACTTCCATTTGAAGCATCAAATTCAAACAGCGCATATAGAGATTCATTGGTTATAATAGCTCCTGAAGCCAGTCGAACCATTACGTAAGTTTTACCGTCATAATAAAACGGTTTGTGAGATATTTGATTTACTCTATTAAATGTATCTGTGAAATCAGCAACTTTAGTGTATGAGAAATTCTCATTGTAGAATGCATTTAATGTTCCTCTTTTCCGTTCTCCCCCCTGGAAAGTAACAAAATCTAATGTATTGGTTGCTGGGTTAAGAGACAGCCCATTAAGTGGAGTTTTCCCGTTTACAAAACCTAATTGCTCTTCTACTTCAAAAGTTGCACTTGCCAAATCATAACTCCATATAGACCCGGAATTGTTAGGCCCAAATCGTTCAGCAATTCCATATAATTTTCCTCCTACTAGTACGGGAGCTGTACTTATTTGTAAACCATCATCTTCAGAACTGAATTCATGCAGAATTGTATAAACGCCAATGGCATTTAGCTTAAATAGTATAAATCCATTGCCGGTTTCGCTTGTAAAAGTTGTACCGTAGATATCCCCATTTAAACCATCCGTCAGCTTGGTTGTAGGCCCTTCTCCGCTGCTACCCCCTAAAAAACTGTGAACATTGGTAACAGATGGGTCGGAGTTATTTACCCTGCCAATACCTCCTTTGTTTTGAGATCCGCCTCTTCTAAATACGGTATAGAGGTTTCCATCTCCGTTTCTGCGCGTAAACTCGTAAGGAAAAGCACCTACACCTGCATCAGGTCCCAATCCGGAGAAGTGTACGGTGAGGCCTGCCGCCGGGTTTGATAGATCTAATTTATGAATTCCTGCTCCTCTGGTGATAAAAAGTGTATTATCCCGCTCGTAAACACCGGTAAGGATAATATCGGCATCCATAGTACTGATGTACAATGACGTATAGGTATCTGTATCTACGTTATAGGAAAAATAGACTTCGCCTATTCCACCGTTTCTTCTTATTCCGCCGCCATACAACAGATTACCGCTGGCGAATAGTTGGCAGGAAGGTTTGCCACCATCCGTAGTTCCGTTAAAAGAATGGATGACAGTATGAGAATCATCAGCCAGATCAATCGAAAAGATTGTTCCAAAACCAAATTCTCCACCGTTTGCCGTTACACCATATAGTTTATTGTTGATTTTCGCTAATTGTCCAAACACATCCAGGCCGTCCTCTTCAGGAGCAAATTCTTTGATTAATGTAGTAGCACCGGAACTAATGTCGTACCTGATAATGGAGCCTCGTGCTTCAGTAGATCCAAGGGGCCTTGCACCGGTTTTTAAGGTAATGTAGAGTGAGTTATTGGTTTGCTCGTAGTGAATTCCGCTGGTTGCAGTAGGTACCAAATCGTTTGTGGTAATACCCAGGCTTTCTTCAAAGGTTTCCAATTTTCCTATCATTGGGGTAACACGAAAAGTGCCATCACTAACGTCAATAGATAAAATGGTTCCTCCGTCAAATTCTCCTCCTCTTGATAAAGGAATATGAACGGTTTGTGAAAATGCTTGAATCCCTGACAAATAAAAAAACAGAGTAAGTAGAATTTTTTTCATAAGTAATTTTTAAAAATCAATAATAGGCTAAATTTTTATAGTGTTTTATATATAGAAAACCTTAAAGATGAGATATTACAAACTACATTAAAGGTATAAACTGTTGGTTTTGCTATGAAAGTAGGGAAAATTTGTAAAGCCTCAAAAAAAGCTTATCGACTTTTTCCTTGTTAATTAAACGGTTTAATCAATAATGCGTTATATGGCTTTTCCTTTTTTTACCTATTAAGTACTGTATTCTTGTATTTCAGAATTGGGATATGGAAAGTTTCCCGTCTGCATAGCTAAAACACATCTTCGATATCTGACAATCCTGCTTTAAGAGAAGCTCCAAAGAATTTTATTTTGTATCCAACGACATAACATAATCATAGCTCTCATTAAGTAGCTTAGCTACTGTGTTCGGGTCTTCCAGCATTTCATTGGGGATAAGAATGTACCCCTTCATAACAGCATTATATGATTTATAGAGAGTGGTATTAAACTCTTTCATATACTTCTCCTGAACTTCTTTGGAAAAGCGGATACCGATTTCCCCGGCTTTGTTTAGAAGCGAAAACATATACCCGTTAGCCGAGGTGTAGGGCATGGTTTTGCCTTTGCGTTCAAAACGTGAACATTTTGCAACCAGGTCATCGTAAAGTTTAAGTCGTTCTTTCCACATAATTTTCTTCTTCAACTATTGGATAGTACTATTTTTCAAAGACAATCATTTAGTATTTATTTTTGCTTAGTGCAGGAAATGTTCCATAGAGCATATACAATTGATTCATCAAAGTTTAGCCATTTACTAAATCCATACTGAAGAGTGGATTTGAAACTTTGTATTCTTAAATCTCATAATTCAATAATCGTATGATTCCCGTGATTATTCAATGCAAGATTTTGTATCATTTTGGATGTTTTCTGGTAAAAAAGTACTCATAATTGGAACCGTTTGGCCCGAACCTGAATCAACTGCTGCCGGCAGCAGAATGATGCAATTGATCAACTTTTTTAAAGGGGCAGGAGCGAATGTTTTTTTTGTATCGGCCGCTTCTAATCTGGAATTCTCTGAAGACTTACAAGCATCAGGCGTACAATCTCAAACTATACAGGCTAACAATTCGTCTTTTGATGGTTACATTAAATCAATCAATCCTGATTTAGTGCTATTTGATCGGTTTATGATGGAAGAGCAATTTGGATGGAGAGTTGCGGAACAATGTCCTGATACGATTCGGATTCTTGACACGGAAGATTTGCATTTTCTCAGAAATGCCAGGCATAAAGCATCTAAAACAGGCAAAGAAGTCGAGCTATTTACGGACGAAGCTCGCAGGGAAATATCGAGTATGTATCGGTGCGATTTGTCGCTAATCATTTCTACCTATGAAATAGAGTTACTAACTGGTTTTTTTAAGATTGATCCTTCAATTCTACACTATGTTCCTTTTATGATGGATACGATTAGCAAAGAAGATGAGCATAAACTCCCGGCTTTTGAAGAACGGGAGCATTTTCTATCAATAGGGAATTTTTTGCACAAACCAAACTGGGATGCTGTCAGGTATTTAAAAGAAAATATATGGCCGTTGATCAGAGAACAGCTGCCAAATGCTGAAATTCATATTTATGGTGCTTATGCATCTTCAAAAGTAAAACAGCTGCACAAGGTAAAAGATGGATTTTTAATTAAAGGCAGAGCACAAGACGCTAAATTTGTTCTAAAAAAAGCCCGGGTTTTATTAGCACCTGTCCGGTTTGGGGCAGGGTTAAAAGGAAAACTTGCCGAGGCAATGCAATGTGGTATTCCATCTGTAACTACATTAATTGGCGCAGAAGGCATGCATATAAAAAAAGAATGGAGTGGCACTATAAAAGATAACGCTGAAGATTTTGCAGAGTCAGCGGTTTCACTTTATCAGAATAGACAAAAGTGGAAACGAGCACAGCAAACAGGTTTCGAATTGTTTAATACATTATTTTACAGAAAAGAGCATGAAAAGAAACTATTGGAGAAGCTGGATGTGCTATTGGGCGACATTCAAAATCACCGTAAAAAAAACTTTATGGGATCTATATTTCTTCAGAATACGATGCAGAGTTATAAATACATGAGTAAATGGATTGAAGAAAAGAATAAAATTGATCCCGGTCTTTAGTAGATTTACAACAGATTAATGAATCAAAGCAATGAATAGAAATCGAAATAAGAACCGGCTTACTAATGATTTGAATCCGGGCAATCAGGATTTTGAGTTCGAGGATTTTGCTCCCGAATCGTTCATAGAAAAACCTGAGAAACCTATTGAACCCGAAGATATTATGTCGAGAAGAAACCGCTGGGTTATAGGCATTTTCGCGGTAGTCGTATTTCTATGGTATTTTGATTGGAATCCAATGAATGCAGTTAATAGTGTTGGTACAGGTATTTCAGGTTTTTTTGGTAGCGAACAAGCTACTGCAACCGGCCAGGGTAACGAAGGTTCTGCTGCCGTATCAGGTAATGCCCAATCTGTTTCAGCTGCTAATTTTAACAGCTTAGAGTATTTTGACAAGATTAAAGATTTAGATTTCCGAAATACACCTACATTGCAGAATACTCAGGTTTTGCATCAGAATAGTGTGCCTGTAGAATATCTTGAAGCCCTTCACAAGCTGGATTACTTGAAGGAGGTGAATAACTCGGGTATTCTGGGCTTATATGGCAACGGTGTTACTATTGAATACCTGGAAGGGTTAGAGAAATTGGACTACCTGGATGAAGTGAATTATTCCGGAATTATTGGACTTTACTCCAATGGAGTACCATTAGAGTACATGAATCATCTTGAAAATGTAGACTATTTAGATGAAGTAAATTACTCAGGGATCATAGGAATGTATGCTAATGGGATAACCCAGGAGTATTTGACTACGCTAGAGGATGTCGATTATTTGGACGAGGTAAATTATTCCGGAATAATTGGGTTGTATGCCAATGGGGTTCCAGAGTCGTATTTAAGAACGCTGGAGGATATTGATTACCTGGATGAAGTAAGCTATTCTGGAATTATAGGCTTGTATGGAAATGGTGTTTCAGAAGATTTTCTGAGGGAGCTTGCTCAAAGAGGCCTTCTTGGTGATATGAGCTATTCTGATATTATTCGGGTAGCTCAGGATAATTAGATAAAACAAAAAAGGCTTCCGGTAAGAAGCCTTTCATCAAAAAGTATGTTAGCTTTTTTATTTAGATGCGGCTAGCGCGCCTTGCAGTTTTACACTTTCTGTCGCTTCCGGGCTGTCCGGGTAATCTTCAATTATAGTAGAAGTAATTTCCTCAACTTTTTCGGTATTGTCTAATTCCCGGTACACGTTTGCTGCTTTTAGCAGGTTAAAAGGTGTGGTGGACTCGTTTTCATCCCACATCGCTGCTTCCTCATATTTTCTGGCTGCTTTTTCTAAACTTCCGTTTAGTTTTAACAATGTAGCATGAAAAGAAACAGAACCAACTCCCATTATACCTTTGGGGTGTTTATACTGCTGAATGTAAACCAGTGCTTCTTCATTATTTTCCATTTTAAAATTGGAAACAGCTGCATAGTAAGTTGCCAGATTGCCGGCGTTAGTACCTGAAAATTCATCAGCGATCTGTACAAATCCATAAGACAAAGTATATTCATCGCCATTTAATGCTTTCGTATAATCACTGGCAGAATAATTTTGTTCTGCTATGGCTAATAAATTTTGTGCCTGTATTTCCTGGCTGGATGAATAAAATCTATATCCAATTAAAATTGCTATAACAGCCACGACGGTTACCAATATAGACAGAATCATTGTTCTGTTTGCATGGAAGAAGCTCACAGCCTGGGTATATTTATCCAGTAAAGGGTCGCGTTCGAGTTCTTCTTTCGTAAATTTCTTAGACATGGGTTGGTTTAAAATTTTGAATTTTACAGGCCTCAAAAATAAGGCTGTTTAAGTTTTTACCAAAATGGTTTTAGCCAATAGTACCGTTTTTTATTTCAAGGGTGGTGTCAGACCTTTCTGCAATTTTTTTTTCGTGCGTAATCAGCAATACAGATACTCCGTCCAGTTTCCGTAGCTCAAAAAGCATATCCAGAATAATCTGTGTGTTTGCATCGTCAAGGTTTCCGGTTGGTTCGTCGGCAAGAATAAGTTGCGGATTATTCATTAAGGCGCGGGCCATTGACACTCGTTGTTGTTCGCCACCAGAAAGCTGTGTTGGGCGATGGAATCTGCGATCGGCAACTCCAAACCTTTTCATAAGGTCTAAAGCCCGGTCAGATGCTTTTTTAATTGATTGCCCATTAATAAGTGCAGGCATTGCAATATTTTCCAGAGCAGTAAATTCAGGAAGCAAATGGTGAAACTGAAATACAAAGCCAATATTTTTATTTCTAAACCCGGCCAGGTCGTCCGGATTCATTGAACTGATATCTTTGTTTCCCCAGAATACGGAACCTTTATTAGGCTTATCGAGCCCACCTAAGATATGAAGCAATGTACTTTTTCCGCTTCCACTGGAGCCAATAATGGAAGTTATAGTGCCTTTGGCTATTTCCAGATTAACATTTTCCAAAACCTGAAGGGGAGAGCCGCCATTATCGTCATCGTAACTTTTATAAATTCCTTCAGCTTTTAGCAATATTTCAGGCATTATGGTTCTCCTTGCTGGAATAAAATTCAGGATAGGTAACTTGTTCGATGTGGACACATTTGCCGGATCCAGTATCTATTTTGGCGAATACGCCACATAAGTGATTGTCTCCGGTTGCAGGTTGGTATTTTTGATGGATGCCAGTGATAAAGCGTTTTATAGCTACTTTTTTATTCATCCCTAAAGAAGAATTGAAGGAGCCTGTCATACCTGCGTCGGTTTGGTAGCCAAGTCCGTTTGGGAAAATACGTGCGTCTCCGGTTGGGATATGAGTATGTGTTCCTACTAACACAGAAGTTCGACCATCCAAATGCCAGGCCATAGAAACTTTTTCAGCGGTTGCTTCTGCATGCATATCTACAAAAATGATATTTGTCTCTTCACTCATTTTATTAATTGCCCAATCGGCTGCAGAAAAAGGATCATCAATAGCTTTCATAAAGGTACGGCCCTGAAGATTTAGCACACCAATTTTAAATGAAGTTCCCGGAATATCATACACTCCATATCCGTATCCTGCATTTCCTTTAGGATAATTGAGAGGGCGGAGGATGGTATTATTTTCGCGCATATATGGAAATACCTTCCATTTGTCGAAGGAGTGATCCCCACCGGTAATTACATGAACACCCACGTTGTGCAGGCTTTTAATGATAGATTCGTTAATGCCGTGCCCTTCGTGTGAATTCTCCCCATTTGCGATCACAAAATCAGCATTATAATTCTTAATAAGGCCGGGCAATACGGTTTCTGTTAAACTGAGCCCGGGAGAGCCAACAATATCTCCAATGAACAAGACGCTGATAGTTTCAGCCAAAATTCAATCCTGTGATTTTAATTATCCTTCTTTAATCTGTTCCAGTAGTTTCTCTAAACTCTTATTAACCCGATCCATTGTATGTTGCTCGTTCTTCTCCATTTCAGAAGAATTGTTCCGGGCTTCAAATAGTTCTTCTGCAATACTTAAAGCAGCTAAAGACATAACTGTTGCTTCGGGTTGTTTAACTAATTGCTCCCGGTACGTGCGAAAACGTTCATCAACGTAACTACAAATGCGAAGCATGTTTTCTTCTTCGCTTTCTTCTACTTTTAAAGGGTATTGTTTCCCAAGAATAGTAACTTTGATCGACTTCATGAGTCTGAACCTAGATGATTATCGATTTTTTGAACAAGTCCCTGAATATGCTGGCGCATTGCTAACCGTTCCGATTCATTGATTGCAGAAAATATATCAGTTTGTTTATCACGTGCTTCTGCAAGTTTCGTTTTAAGCTTTACATTTTCACGCTTTAGCTCTCTGATTTCGTTTTTTAACTCAGAAACTTCTTCGCCAATTGTATCCAGTAGCTGTCTAAATCGCTCGTTTTGTTGGGCAATTTTATTCATGCTGTAACCTAAGATCTTAGTTTAGCAGAGAACTGCTTTTCCAATGATTTAACCACACACTTAATAATAGGTTCTACTTCTTTGATATTCAAGGTTTTGTTCGGATCAATGAAATTTAACCTGAAGGCAATGCTTTTGTATCCTTTTCCAATCGATTCTCCTTCGAAAACATCAAATATATCAATGGATTTTAATGTGTTACCAGCGTTTGCTTTAATATTGTTCATTAAATCTCCGGCAGAAACCTGTTGATTTACTATTACAGCAAAGTCAAATTCGAAGTTTGGAAATTTTGGAATAGGTGAGAATGAACTCACTTTATTTTTACCAAGAGCTTCTAACATTCTATCCAGAGAAAACTCAGCGATAAAAACATCATGCTCAATATCATATGTATCTCTGAGTTTCTTTAGGGTGATGGAAATTCTACCCAATTCATTTTTCTTATATAAATAAGAGAGAGTCTCCTCATCAATTTTTGATACCGTGATGTTATTTGACAACCCCAATTTGAAGAAAAAAGCATCAATTTCTGATTTCAGGTCAAAAATACTGAATACTGTGGCTTTACCTGTCCAGTGCTCAGTATTCTTTTCTCCCGAAAGCCCAAACAAGATATGTGTTTGCTCGTTGATGTTTTCGTGGTAGGTACTGTTGTTACTTTGTACAAATACGTTTCCAACTTCAAAAAACCGAATAGTTTTAGCATTTCGGTTAAAGTTATAGCCGGTAGCCTTTAAGAATCCATGAACCAGCGAGGGCCGCATGGTACTCATGTCTTTGTTAAGCGGATTCAAAGTTTCTATCAACTCATTTTCTCCAACAAAGTTCAAAGCTTCTTTTCTGGAAATAAGAGAGTTTGTATAGATTTCTCTAAATCCTAATTGAACACTAATACCCCGGACTTTAGCAACAAGATTTTCCCAATCGGTTAAAGGCTCAGTAGAAACAAATATTCCCTGATTTTTAGACTGAATGTTGTTGTAATCAAAAAGCCGGCCGACTTCTTCAATCAGATCAACCTCTCTTTCTAAATCAGGGCGGAAAGTTGGGATTTCAAAAGTAACCGTTTCTTCGTTTTGATTGACTAACTGTAACTCCAAACCATTCAGAATGTCAATTATGTCAGGAATATTCAACTCCGTTCCTAATAAGCGATTCACATAACTTTTTCGAAGGGTAAGTTCACGCGCATTGGTTTTGACAGGATGAACATCGGTTAGTCCTTCTTCTGCTTCACCTCCACAAATTTCAAGAACCAGATCGGCACATCTTTGTGTAGCAACAGCTTGTAGATTTGGGTCGATTCCACGCTCAAAGCGGTAGGAAGCATCAGTTTGTAAAGTTTGAAGCTTTGATGTTCGACGAATACTGCCAGGATCGAAGTATGCACTTTCGATCAATATGTTGGCGGTGGTTTCGTTTACCTCTGAATGAAGCCCGCCCATAACCCCGGCAATGGCAATCGGGCCACTTTCATCACAGATAAATAAAGTTCCAGGCTCGCATTTTCTTTTTACATGATCGAGCGTTTCGAATTCAACCTCGTTTTTGAACTCCTTAACAATAATTTCTGATCCTTTTAGATTATCAAAATCGAAAGCGTGAAGAGGTTGTCCAAGTTCATACATCACATAGTTTGTGATATCAACCACATTGTTTACTGGCCTCAGGCCAATTGCTTTTATTCGATTCTGTAACCACGATGGAGAATCAGCAATCGCTACATTTCTTACAAGCTTACCAACGTACCGGTAGCATTTGTCGCTTTCTACAGAAATCGAATACTCAGAATTGGATGAAGATGAAACTTCAGAGATTGTTGGTTTTTTTAGCTCTAAATCCAAAGCAGCGGCGATATCACGTGCCACTCCAAGATGGCAGGTTGCATCAGGTCGGTTTGGAGTAATAGCAATTTCAATGATTGTATCATGATATAAATCAAAAACCTGATTGATGGGAGTTCCTGGCTTTAAGCTTTCATCAAGCACCATAATGCCATCATGATCTGTTCCAAGTCCAAGTTCGTCCTCAGCGCAAATCATACCATTGGATTCTTCTCCGCGAAGCTTTGCTTTTCCAAGCGTCAGGAAGCTTCCATCTTCACGTTTAATGGGGAGTGTAGAACCAACTTTAGCAACAGGTACTTTTTGGCCGGCAGCTACATTCATGGCTCCACAAACAATTTGTACAGTTTCATTGCCTGTGTTTACCTGGCAGAGGGTTAACCGGTCTGCATTTGGATGTTGTTTTGTTTCCAGAACTTCGGCAACTACCACTCCTTCAAGAGTGCTTCCGAATTCTTCAACACCTTCAACTTCAAGCCCGATTAACGTTAACTTTTCTGCTAATTCCTCTGCAGAAAGAGGGAGGTTGATATAATCCTGTAACCAGTTGTATGAAATCTTCATTTATTAAGAAAACCGTTTAATTGAATTGCTCTAAAAACCTGACATCGTTTTCATAGAAAGAGCG
>JANQSE010000016.1 GCA_028284195.1 Balneola sp.
TGGCGCCCGCCAGTTTGTGAACCTGGTAGGCCCGGGTGGGGATATGATTGGCACGTATGACGGTTCCCAACGTCGCTACTTCATTAAAGACCATCTGGGCTCTATCCGAACAACGGTAGATCAATCCGGCAATGTGGACGGGTATGATGACTACTACGCCTTTGGACTAATCATGCCTGGAAGATCCAGCAACACCGCCAGTAACAATACCGATGCCTACAAATTCACCGGCCATGAACGCGATAACGAGGCGGGGTTGAATCTGGATTATATGGGAGGGAGAATGTATGATCCTGCTTCAGTACGGTTTTTAAGTATTGATCCATATGCAGCGAGGTTCCCATATGTAAGTCCGTATAGTTATGTGGAAAATGATCCAATTAATTTTGTTGATCCAACAGGTAAATATAGAGTAAGGGCAGTTGGATACAATGGGAAAGGAGTTTATTCATCTGCTTCAAGAGAACTGATTGGAACGGTACAAGCTATTGAGGCAATTAATTCTGGTCTTGGCTTGTTAGGACCGGTAGGAGGTTTTTCTTCTTTCTTTAAATCAGCATTTTTAAATGGTAATGATCCATCTTGGAAAACAAGTGGTTGGGACTATGCTTCAATAGGCACAGCAGGTTTAGCAGCTGCTCCAAAAAGGTATTCTACTGTTAGTAGAATAATTGGAGGAAGTGTTTTTGGAGGAAGTTTGAGCTCGTCTTTTTCGAGTAATTTTATGAGACAAGATGTTGGTAGAGATGTGGTTTTATTTGATGTTGCTACTTCCGCAGCTTATGGATCTGGAAGTTTGTTTAGTTATGAAGAAGGGTCTAAAAACTCAGTAATTGTTTTAAATGAAAATTTTGCGACAGGTTTAGCTAAATCATTTGGGGATAAAGAGGTAGCAGGAAAATTTACTGGAAACTATTTAGAAGTGGTTTCAGATTTTTTAGATGGAATTGCCAACGGACAAGGCTTTGATTTGACAACTAAGAAAGGTAGACAAAGACTTAAAGATTATTACAATGAGAATAAAGAACTATTGGATAAAGTATATTTTAATTTTGCATACATGAAAACAATTAAGGAAGAACAGGGAAATGATTAGGTCAATAATGATATTCTTCATTTTGATTTTGTTGCTTTATCATTTGATATCAAAACGAACAATAAGTTATACAATCTCGGGTGGTCTTTTAAAAGATAAAAAAGATCATCCTCATGAATATTGGATTAGTATAGTTTTTTTGTCTGTACTTTTACTATTTCTTTTATTTGAGTATTTCAAAGATGAACTTTATTAAAAAAGAAAGTTAAATGGTCAAAACTTCTCTAATTACATTGAGATACTTTTTTATCTTAATCTTTCTGGTTGCTATGTTTATGGGTTGCAGAAATCAGAAAAAATTGAATGGAAATGGCAAAATAGATTTATTATTGTCTTATCCAGATTCTGCATTTGTACTTCCAGATACGATTTCCATAGATTCTTTAAAAAAATTGATCAAAGCTGATACTAATATTAATGAAATTAGGTCTTTATTAGACTCACTAATTGAAAGGTATGAAAGCGAATAAAATTTTGTTTTAAGATTTACGATCACGATCCCATCCCAAGATCTCTTAAGTCTGTGACCCGATGCTCAAGGCGATGGAAAGCTAGAACAATGCCGGGCAGACTGTGACTGATTACACCTACACCTTTACCGGGGCCGGGTTCAGCCCCACCAACCCCAACTGGGTAGAAACAGATTCTTATACAGGATCAGCCACCCGCACCACCCGGGGATATATAGACGGATTGGGAAGAGATATACAATCCGTAAGCCTGACCGGCGGCCAGGTAGTGGTCGCCGCCAGCAGCTACGACAGCGCAGGCCGGCCCTGGAAAGCCTGGAAACCCTTCTACCAATCCGGCACCGCAATGAGCTACGTAAGCGATGCCCCCGCCCGGGCCAAAACTAAGAATAACAACAACGACTACGCCTTCACCGAAACCCTGTACGAGCCCAGCCCGCTGGCGCGCACCCAGGAACTCATCCCCATGGGAGGAGAAACCGCAAACGGCTCGGTAGAACAAGACTACGGGGTAAAAGAAATAGCAGGCGTGCCATACAGCTACACCGAAATTACCGATGCCAAAGGAAACGTCAGCCAAAGCTTCACCGACGGCTGGAGCAGAACCATCTACACCGTAGCCGATGTGGGAGGACTCAGTGATACCACCGGCTTTATCTATAACGCCAAAGACGAACTCACCGAAACCCGCCCGCCCAACTACTACGAGCCCCCCACAGGAAGTACAGCCAATGACTGGATCATCACCTACGCCTACGACCACCGCGGGAACATGATCAGTAAAACCAGCAGCGATTTCGGAACGGTGAGATACATTTATAACAAAGCTAATCTGTTACGCTTCAGCCAGGATTCGGTGCAGGCCGAAGCCAATCAGGTCGCCTACATCAGCTACGATGAATTGGGCCGCATCACAGAAAGCGGGGTAGGGGATTACTCCGGGGTATTTAATGCGGCAACGCTCGACCCCGAAACCACCCAAGCCTTCGAAGGCGACACGCAAGACGCCGACGGCAATCTGAAAAGCGCTATGGCTTATGATACCATGCCCGATACGGCCAATACCTATCCCTGGAATGTATTCAGTGGAGAACTGGGCGGTTTTACCTCTCAAAATGCCAAAGGGCAGGTGGTAGCCAGCATGTACCGCTACGGCGGGGAAGGCATCCCGGAAAGCTCCGGGCTGTACGGCAACTGGTTTGCCTCCGGCACCAGCCAGACTCTGCAGGCGGCAGATACCTTAAGCGCGGCCAATACCCTGGTAGAAAACGGAGCCGCCGTAACCCTCGAGGCTGGCAAAGCCATCGTGCTTAAGCCACCTTTTACGGCTGAAGCAGGATCGGATTTTACCGCCAAAGTAACCCCTGCCTTAATCGGCACAGCCGGGCAGGGAATAAGCTCCTTAACGGGAGACAACCCCTGGCAGCTGGCCCTGCACTCCTACGACTCCGAAGGGCGCCTGGCCACCAAAAAGATCTACACGGGCAACCAGCGCAGCTGGGATGCCACGCTTACTTACACCTATAACCGCCTGGGAGAACTCACCCGCCTGGGCACCACCATTGCCGGGCAAACCCTGTATCAGCATTACGCCTACAACCCCCTGGGGCAACTAACCACGCTAACCCTGACCACCGATGGCACGGCCGACACCGAACCCGCCGAGGTGAGTTATACTTATATGGCTGATGGTCAGATTGATAGTATTACCTACCGGGGTGGGACAACTATAGACTATGGGTATGATATTCAAAGTAGGTTAACCGGCATCAACGATATAACCAGCACCAGTGGTTCGCCATTTGCAGCGGAATTTAGCTATTATAAGAATGGCAATATTAACGAAGCAAGTTTCTGGAATCCCAACATCAGCACCACCGGCAGCCTGAGCAGTAGTCACAGAAGTTATACTTATGATTATGACTATAACGGTAAAAACCAGCTCACCGGAGCAGACTACAAGCTCAACAGCTCCAATCCCGATCACTTCGATGTTCGTTCTCTGACCTATGATCCCAACGGAAACATTACAGGATTAGAACGTTATGCCCATACCGGAACCAGAGAAGATAATCTGAGCTACAGCTATGGGAATGACAACAACCAGCTGAGTGCTATTACCGATACGGAAAGCAACTCCATATCGTGGGATCCTGAAACAGGAGCTTTCACCTACGATGGGAACGGTAACCTGAAAAGTATGAGCGGACACCCTCATATGACCGAACTGATCTACAACGAGCAAAACCTGCCCGTTCAGATTACATTAAATTCGGGCATCACCCAGATCAACAGCTACAACGCAGAAGGCCAACGTATTCTCAAAGAAATCAGGTTGGCGGACGGGTCCACCGGATGGACGTACTATTTACGAGACGGAATGAGTACCTTAGCAGTGATTAAAAACGGAGACCTTGCATACATGAACATCCTAAGTGGTACAGAAACAGGAAGAGTCATTGCCAGCAGTGGAACGATCAGTGCTAGTGGAGATAAACGCTACTACATCACCGACCACCTGGGAAGTACCCGTGCTGTGGTGGATCAGACCGGAACGATTAAAGAAAACAGAGATTATTATCCATTTGGACTTATTATGGATGAGCGGTCATTTGTAGCTAGTGGAGATGATCCAACGACAGAACAATTCAGTGGTAAGGAGCGGGATGCCTACACTGACCTGGATTACTTTGGCGCCAGATACTACCACTCCGGGCTGGGAAGGTTCCTAAGCATCGACCGCTTTGCAGATAAATATCCTTCTATGACTCCGTACCAATATGCAGCCAACAATCCAGGCAACTTCATTGATGTGAATGGGGATTCGGTGTATCAAATCACCGATCGAGCCGTCTTAGATTTGCTTGGGTTAAATAATAATGACCATGCATATTTATTACTAACCCCAGATGATCTTGAGGCATTCTCTGAGTCTGAGTATGCTGGTTTATTACAAGAATATACCTTTACCAATGAAAATGGTGAAAAGGTAACCAAGCAAGGTATTATTGTTGGGGCTGGGCCAAGTAAAAAAAGTCCTTTAGATTTAGGTTATTTAAAAGCCAGAACAAATGAAGGGGAGGATCCAGAAAACCCGCAGACAGGAACACTTTTGATAAACCCAGGTGATCAAACGGATCATGAGTTCATAACCAATATTCTTGATAATCATAGTAACTATATGGACAGGCAACAAACACTAGGTTTGGTGCCTTCATATTCTTTACCATCTGCAGGTGAAGTATTCGGTTCGGAGAGAACGACGAACTTGAATGGATTTAATAGCAATTCTTATGTTAGTGGAATAATTAAGGCTTCGGGGGGTGTTCCAAATAATCCAAACAGGAAAACTCCTTTATACAATAATCCTGTGCCCAGTCATTACTTTTTACCATTTAAAGTCACATACAAATGAACAACAAAGAATACATAATAAAAGGTATAAACCTGTGTTTAGCGAGTGCCGTTTTTTTAGCGTTATTTATTAGTTATACATATACTGAATATTGGTTTGAAATCACGAATTATATTGGTCAATTTGGTGCTAGATCAATTCTCTTTTGTCTTTTTATAGGGATAATTATTTTTTACGTATATACTTTTAAAAAAACGCGTAAGTACTATTATTTCTCAGTTCCGTATTTGCTATTGCTGACTTACTTCTTAGTCAAATTTTTCTATCTCGGATTTATTGTTTTCTCAGATACATTTTGGTAGAGGTAGTCCCAACTCACCGCCGCTAATTATGAGGCGGGAGTAAGTGGACAAGGCGACTGGTTTGATGTGGACGGCATTGACTATGATCCCAATGGCAATATCGAAACGTTACGGCGTAAAGCCCAAAGCAGCAGTTATATTGATAATCTCAGCTATGACTATACCAACGCCGGAGCAGGCGCGAACAGGTTATTAAGTATTGCCGATGCGGTAAGCGCCACCACCGAGGCCTGGGACGGGGAATCCGCCAGCTACACCTACGATGCCAACGGGAACATGACCTCCCAAAGCGGAAAGATCACCTCCATTACTTACGATGAGCGTAATCTTCCTACCCACTTTGTACTGACAAACGGATCAGAGATCATTGCCAACTACAACGCCACCGGGCATCGCATCCTCAAGCAGGTAGCAGCAGGAGACTGGGAGTATCATCTCAGGGACGGGGATCGTACCTTAGCCATTATCCGCAATGATACCCTTTCCGGTTTTAACCTGTATGGCAATGACATGATTGGACAACTCGACACCCCAAACGGCACCCTGAGCGTAAGCAGCGGGCAGCGCTACTTCCTCAAAGACCATCTGGGAAGCGTGCGGGAAACGGTGAATGCTTCGGGCGCCACCCAATCCACCACCGATTATTATGCCTTCGGGCTGGAAATGCCGGGGCGTTCTTCGAACTCTGCTAACCCAACCGATAATTACAAATTCACCGGGCATGAACGCGATGAGGAGGCGGGGTTGAACCTTGACTACATGATGGCACGCAATTACGATCCAGTTATTGCTCGATTTATTCAGATTGACCCTTTAGCCAGTGAATTTCCCGGATGGAATCCTTATCATTATGTGCATAATAACCCATTGAACCTTATTGATCCAACGGGGATGGCTGCAATGGATACCTGGCAATTCAATGTGGATACCCAAGAAGTTGAAAGGATTGATGATAAAGGAGGAAATGAAGTACAGTATATCAATTATGTTAATAGTGAAGGCGAAGCATTAAAAACATCAAGGGTAAGAGGTTCTGAAGTGTATATTGGAAAAGCTGATTCTAGAGTTGGATATATAGCTGCTGGTGTTGATTTATGGGCTGGCCTACCAGAAGGTTACAACGATGTGAGCGGCTATGAATATGATGCGGCTGATTTAAAAATGAGATATAAAATACTAAATGGTGGTTCTGGTGATTTAAAAACCGCTTTGAAGTCTTTTGAAAGCTCTGGCACAGCTGAACCACTTACAGCTCAAAATTTCGTAAATAAATATGGGCAAGATACTGCGATGTTGATAATTGCAGGACGATATATTGACATGATGGGACTTGATCCTGGGAAAGGAATAACTACTCACAGTTCTTCAAGTCGTACCTTACGGACAGCTAGAACAAGGCCTGTAACAGGAAATAATACAGTTACTGTTTCTGGAGAAACTAAAACAGTTCATGTTGGCCCAAGAGGTGGTAGATATTACATTAATAGAAATGGAAATAGGACATACTTGAAATCTAGTAACAAAGGGAATTAAAATGGAACCGCAATAAATTATGCTAATCAAAGAATTAATATGTTTATACATGCTAAGACAGTTTTAGTCATAATAGCTGCTAATCTATTATTTTCGTGTTATAGTCAAACGAAGCAAGTAATTGGAGTCGTTGAAAAAGTGGAGCCTGAACGTGTTTTAGGCGGATACAAACAGAAAGTTACATATTCTTATTTGTATCAAGACTCAACATATTATCGCACGGCAGTTAGAGGTAGTAGATTTGAGCTACTAAAAGAATCAGATAGTCTTCTCGTTGAAGTATCATTGGATGATGTTTCGGATGGGAAAATTTTAAGAAGGCTAAAGCCTATTGTGCAGACTCCAATTAAAACCTATAAGATTGATAGTAATCAAGGCTCTTTGGATGTTAGTACTGACAATTTACTTGAGGAGGTAATTGATGATCTGGAGGGTCTTGGAACTGTTTACCAAGCTAATTTCTTAGATGAAAAACCACAATTTCCAGGTGGTGAAGATTCTTTATTGAGCTTTTTACGCGCGGAAACTGAATATGAAATCTTGGAAAAGGGTCATTCAGATTCCTATGAAGTTTTTTTAAGATTCATTGTTGATGAAAATGGATGTGCAAGTTATCCTTTGGCTTTGGAAGAAGCACCTATTACTTTAGTTGAAGAGGCGAAAAGATTGATCTCACGGATGCCAAAGTGGAAAGCTGGATCAAAGGGTGGGAACTACGTAAAAACATATATGACTTTGAGTATTTATTTTAAGCTACCCTCCAATTAATCAAAGCATGTAATTAAAAAACTGGTTCCAGCTGCCGCCATTTGCTGCGGAATTCAGTTATTACAAAAATGGTAACATTAACGAAGCAAGTTTCTGGAATCCTAATATTAGTACAGCGGGCAGCGCTACTTCCTCAAAGACCACCTGGGCAGCACGCAGCAGGTTTAAGATTACAAGCGGCAGGAAGTAATCTTAATACATGGCAAATTTACTTAAAGAATACACAAGGAACTTATTCTGGCTTAGGTCAAGGTAAGAATTGGGTTCAAAGCGCGTTAAAGGATTACTATAGAATAATGAAATGAAAATGCGTTTCGAAGTACTATTACTGTTTATAATTATAATTTCTCAATTCTCTTGTAAAAGTATTGACAAGGAGACTTTAGGAGTGGTGATTAATACAAATATGAAAGCTTTATTTGGTCCGAATTATGAAAAAACCATTACCTATAAATTTAGTTATGAAGGTAATATATATCTAGATTCGACAAGTAATATTGATGACCTTCCATATATAGAGGTCGGTGATACTATTCTTATTAGATTACAAATAAATAAAAATAGTGAAGTAATTAGAAGTAAAGTTTTAGCAAAAAAAAATTTAAGTACACGAAATAGCCTTCCTTCTATTAAATTAAAAAGTGGGCAAGCTATAACAGATACTTTACCTAGGTTTAATCAAAAAATATCAGACTCTTTAATAGTAATAGGAGAAGGAACAAAGGTACTTAAAAAATACAGTGATGAAGATGTTTATTTATATGATTTATTAATGAATAAACCACTCATTAATGACTATAGGAATAACCTTATTGATTTCTTTGTTAAAAATTCGACTCTTTTAGCAAAGAAGTTCTCTGGGTCAGAAGAACTATATTTTAGCTTTATTGTAACTAAGACTGGAAGTGTTAAAGACTTAAATATTTTGTCATTGAACAATTCTGAGGAGGCTATTTTCGAACTAAATAAGTTATTTGATAGGATGCCAAAATGGGAGCCAGGATATAAAGATGGTGAACCTGTTAATACTATTTTGTTTTTGACTCTACATTACATTGATTAATGAGTTAGAAAATAACTAGAAATGATATATCAGTGACAGAGTTAAAAGAAAAGTCGATAACTGAGAAAACTCTTCGAGTCTTATTCTGCTTCTCAATAATTCTTTATACAGGTATTGGATTAATAAATGGTAGAATGTTTATTCCTTCCAAAAATAGCTACACAGATAATTACTTTGAAGGTTACTCGGTTCTTATTTTGTTTATTGCAGCCATTTTTTTTTCGGTTTCAATCTTAATACCAATCTATAGCTCTAAGAAAATAGAACAAAATCGTTTAATAGGGTTATCAAAAAAAGGGTCTAAGATAATTGGTTGGATTTTATTATTGCTATCTGCTATTGTAGAAGCAAACAAATAAATTGATTACGCTCTCAGATGGATGGGAATATGAGCTCCGAGATGCTACAAGAGTAGCAGCTTCATTGGCTGTCCCCCAAGTAATTAATGGAGAACCCCAAAGCCTCGGTGATATGTTGGGGCTTTTTTGTTTGGGGCTACTAACAGGTTGGTTTATCCTGTGTCTCTCAACATACCAGCGAAGGCCTTTGTAAGCTTCTTGTTGCCCGGCGGATGCATAACGCCCAACAAGTTTTTTTGTAAGGAATAAGGGGTGAACTGGTCTTACTAACTAAGACAGGAAAGCAGAGGTGGTTTTAATCATAGCCGAAAAAAACTTTAATTATTTTTGTAAGGAATTGCCTGCGAGATGGTCTAACTGTATCGCATTAACCAAAAAAGGAGAAAACATGACTGATATAGATAACAACTGCTACTTAAATCGTCCCGATGGTGAAGGTGGTAACGAAGGAACCGGTGGTAATCCAGGTGGTGGCCCGGGTAGCGGAGGCGGGAACAGCAACGCAGGCGGTTCTGGTACAAGTGGTCCTGGTGGTAAACCGGTTGGTGGCGGATAAAGTGAAACCACTTATTTACCTAACAGCTTTTCTGTTTGCTTTTTCGGTTAATGCACAATCTTCTGAAGGAATTAGTTTGAGAGTTTCTTTAGTCGGTTTCAGGTTGAAATGCGAATGAAAAAAACAGCTGAAAAAAAACTTTAATTATTTTTGTAAGGAATTGTCTGCGAAACGGTCTAACTATATCGCATTAACTAAAAAAGGAGAAAACAATGATAGATATACATAACAACTACTATTTGAATCGCCCGGGTGGCGACGATGTTGGCAATCAAGGAGCTGGAGGTTCTGGTTCTAGCGGCCCAGGTGGAAATCCGGGCGGCGGTGGGGGAGGAGGATAACTTGAAGCTCCTTCTTTATATAACAGTTCTTCTGTTTGCTTTTTCGGTTAATGCACAATCTCCAAAAAGCGAAGCGGAAGAGCTGTATTTTTTTGTTACTGAAAATTATCTAGGCGAAAAAAGCGATAGTGTAGCAAAGATTACCAAACCAGATCTTTACAATACTAACATGCTCAGTGACTATCGATATTATGCACTAAACCTTATTGCCCGGTCAAATAGAAAGCATGGTAATTTTCAGCGAGCTATCGAAATTGCGAATTCTATTCCCGTTGACTCCATTCAGCACCAGCCCACGATGTATGACACTCATTTTTTACGGGCATGGATTTACCTGAATAGCAAGGAGTATTTTAAGGCAGATTCTATTTATTCAAAATGGCTGAATAGAATTCCTGATGAATATCCTCTCATAAAAACAATCAATTATAATGATTTTGTTGGTGTAAAAGAATTTTTCCAACAGTCAGACAGTATGATTATATATTTAAAGAAAGCGATAGCCTGGAATCAAAAAACGAATGATGATCGAAAATTACATCGCAGTAATGTGTATTTAAAAAACCTATCCAACTACTACGTAAAAATTGAGCAGCCAGACAGTGCTTTCTATTATCATTCCCAAATAGACACTACTGGGGCATCCATAGAAACTAAGATTACCTTTGAGTTGTCCAATGGCAAGATCAATAAAGAATTAAAGAAGTTTGATGAGGCTTATAATTCATATATGATTGCCCGAAACCAAGCCAGTCTTTTTAACTTTGAGGGCTTTTTTAATGAAGCCAAAGGACAGGCAAATGTAGTTCTTGTTTTAAAGGAAAAGCATGTCAAACAACGCTGGTTGAATGTGACTCAGGTAGTGGGGTTTTTGTTACTACTGCTAATACTTAAGTATATAAAAGTATTCAAACGAATCCGGTTAATGCTCATTTCCAGCGACACACTCAGAAAAGAATTTCTTAGAGAATAGTAGCTGTTTCCATCATTCGGGAAATATATGCTTCCAAAGATCTCTGAAGTCTTAAGCGAAGCGGTGACTTCAGAGTGACTATAGAATGGCAAGTCTGAGATTTGCCAACCAAACAGCCTCCACGATCTCTTAAGTCTGCGACTTAAGAGTGAAGGTAAAGCAAGTTTGTAACTTGCATTGCAAGCAAGGCAGGTTGGTATAAAGATAAGACAGGATTCATTGAAATAGATGAGATATTGATATAAACTTCGAAAACGGAAGTCAGGAGACTTCCAGGGCATTTGTATTCAAGTTACAAACTTGAATGA
>JANQSE010000011.1 GCA_028284195.1 Balneola sp.
GAAGATGAAGAGCGGAGCGAATTCATCTTCAACATAAGAATAACACGCATGCTATTCATGTTATCGGGGTTTCATCTTTAAGTGTAATTGTTGTTATTCTTGTAAAAAACAGGAATAACATGAAGAAAAGTGATTTATTAGAAAAGTACAAACACCGTGTTACCCGAAGATGATTAGTTCACGGTCTGTTCTTATTTTGAGCATCTTGTTTTGAATGTTATGTAGAAACCCGATGGTTACTTTTTTCGGGTAATTTCTTTTCCAATCCGTTCGTATTCATTTTTTATATTTTCGGGCATACCTCTGGCCCCAATCGACCCTTCAACATCGAACCCATTTGGCCAGAAATAGCCCAGAATACCAATAACCGTTGTATCATTTTTAGCCAATTGATAATAGCTATTTGCAACGTCATCCATTTCACCTAATTCAATATTTCCAAAATCTCCATGTGCCCAGCTTATGTAATGACTGTCCATAATCACCATAATTTTTTGGGAGGAATCAGACAGTTTTGATTTCAGTGTTTGCCATTCCTGCCGGAATGTTGGATTGGAATTTGGATCTTTTATAAAATAATGATCGAACCCGATCCAATCGGCTGTTTCAGGAACCTGTAAGTCATTCAATATCGGGTAAGCTTCGATGATCATTACAGGTATTTCGGGAAATTGCGATTTGATCAGAGCTGTAACCGTGCTTAGCTCTGCAAAAGAGATCCCATTCCAGGTGGGTTCTTCCCCTGCATAAAAAGTTCCTATTCTGTTTTTATCTAGTACCGCCTGGTTAATAGTAACAAATTGGTGCCATCGTTCTTCGTAATCTGTCCGCAGGTTATAATCTGCTCCTGATGGGCTGTTTGTACCAACCAGTTCAAAGAACAACTCATTTAGATGCAAAACAGTTTTCATGTCCAAATTGTTGAACGCCTGAACTCTCTGGGTTAAGTTATCTGTCGGGCTAACAACTAATATATCAGCGAGGTTGCTAAAATCATGAACTTCGTCAGCGTAATTACGTTTTGTTTCCGAATCAGTCGGATCATCCCAGTGTGTATCAATGATGGTAAACCCAAAGTACTTGATATGGGAACCGGAGTTTGTTTGAGGTTCCATTCCCTCATCTTTATCGCATGCTGCTAAGCAGATCAGAACAGATATGAGTATTGAGATTTTCTTCATTCAATCTACATTTGGTGCTACAACTTTGGTATAAAACGCAGGCCATAAGCAGTATCTTACCTAAACTTTCCAACTGTGTTATATTCTTTATAGGATACTGATTGCCAATTTAATACCCATTCTAATTTCATGTTTATATGTTTTGCTAAAAGTTTCTGATGGGCCAAAGAATGCAGTAACAGGTATTTTTTCTGTATTGAAATTAAATAGTGAGTACTCTTCTTCTTTTCCAATTTTGAGTGAGCTTAGATTATAACTCTCTACGTAAAGGCTCACCTGGGCAAGCCGGGCATTTCCTATATGCCTTCCGATACTGGAAAACCATCCGGTGAACAGGTCTATTTCAAATCCATATCCATCAATTTCAATCTCTCCTGCTGTGTCGCTAAATGGGTCGGTGGTACTGGGATTATATGTTATAAAACCAACAGGCCTTGTTTTTTCCGATCCTGCTATGTAATGGTAAGATCTGTAAACCTTCATCAAAGGAATGTATTTAAACGGAAGCTTGAATGCCGCGCCATAGTAAAAACTCAGTTTGGTTTTAATATTATTGTTTGTGATATGATTGAACTCATCGGCTGCCAGTTCATATGATTCAAGCAGACCCCTCTCCTCATTGGATAAAAAGGATGGATCCTGCATTTGCAGAGTGGAATATTCTATAGGGAACCCGACAAAGTCATCCTTTAGTTGTTGAATGAATCCACTTTGGTAACTTCTGGCTGACATGACACCCAGCCCAACATACGGAGAAATAAGTGCTTTTTTTGTGAATGGACGGGCGAGGTTTATACCAACCTCTATAGAACCTCCCAGGCCACCTTTTGTAATGGTGGTAGGCAAATCAGTATTCATTGCAAAGCTTAGGTTGAACAAGGAAAAGCTTGTGTATTCAGGAAAGAGCCTGTTCGTTATTTTTTTGTTCTCTTGCGCAGTGGCAACACTTGTGATGAGGATAGAAGTTGATAGACAGATTAGTTTTATCATTGTTTGCAGGATATTGATTTGTTGACCATTGAATAATAACGAGTAAATTCTTCGATAATCAAAACCTCTGATTCTCTTTTCGTTTCTTATTTTAAGTTCAAAAAAATAGATGACTGCTCAAACTCATTGTCCTTTTTGCTCATTACCTCGCAGAAGGATCATCCTTACCACTGATGGGATGGACCTGGTAAAATGCAGGGGGTGTGGCCTCATTTATCTGAAAGATGTTCCTGATGAACGTGTGCTGTATGAAGATTATCACGAATGTACAGGCTTTGATCCCGGGGATTATTCTGTAAACAGTGTTCATCCAAATCTTAAAGCCCTGTGGCATATCAATCAACAAAGAATAGAAGTGATTACAAGGCATAGGAACAGTGGTGCTTTGTTAGATATGGGATGCGGTTCGGGAGCGTTCATGCTCACCGCCAAAAAGGCTGGGTTCGATGTTTTTGGAATAGATGTTTCTGAAAAAGCAGCCCGGTTTGCCAGAGAAGAATTAAACCTGAATGTTACTTCAAAAAACATAAATGAGCTTACCGGGCAGTTTAATGTAATTACGCTTTGGCATGTATTGGAGCATTTTCTTAACCCGGTTGCAGAGCTTGTAAAGATTCATAATAAACTTTGCACAGATGGAGTTTTGATTGGGGAAGTGCCGAACTGGAATAGTATTAAGTTCCAGCTAAGCGGCAAAAAATGGAAGGGTGGGAATCATCCTTTGTATCACCGGTCTTTCTTTTCGTCGCAAACGCTCCGAAAAACAATTTTGAAAGCGGGGTTTTCAAAATGTAAGCTCATCCATTTGCCGTACACGTCTTCCGGAAAGAAAGGCCCTTACCATTTTCTCAAAAAGGCATTCAACTCCATTCATAGAGACGCTTTTTTAGCTTTTGCCGCTTGGAAGTAAGTGGACTATCGATACTGATGAGCTCCTATATTTTATCAGGGCGGCCTTTGCAAGCACATTGATGAATTTTAGGAACAGGTTTTAAGAGAATGTTTTGGAGGCAACCAAATAGTCCAACTAAATGGTTGAACTATTTGGTTGAAATTTATATTATGGCATCGCATTAACAAAACAGTATGCCCACAGAAAAAGAAACAGAGCAAAAAATCTTCGATGCAGCACAAAAGGTATTTCAAAGAAGTGGCTTTAAAGGTGCCAGAATGCAGGAAATAGCTGATGAGGCAGGAATTAATAAATCTATGCTGCATTATTACTACCGAAATAAGGACACTCTTTTTTCTACGGTGTTTCAGTCGGCGGCTAAAAAAATAATGCCCAGAGTTTTCGGTATTCTTGCTTCTGAAAGTTCTCTGAGAGAGAAGGTAGTACAGGTTGTGGAGTTTTATCACAATGCGTTCCGGGAAAACCCGGAGCTGCCTTCGTTTGTGATCTACGAGATGAATCACCACCCGCAGCAATTCAAAGATTTTATAGGATCAATGGAAATGCATTTGCCGGAAACTTTTATAGAGCAGGTTGAAGAAGCGGTAGAATCTGAAGAGTTAAGAACCATCACTCCGGATCAATTTCTGATGAATGTAGTGAGCTTGTGCATGATGCCTATGCTTGCCAGAAATATGGTGCAGGCTCTGTTTCATCTTACCGACGAAGAATACTTTTCTTTTTTAGATGAAAGAAGGCAATTGATCCCAAATCTCATTTTTAACGGATTGGCATTATGAAAGAAATCACGTTTATAGTTTTATCCATGTTCTTTGTTCAGCAATCTGCTGCTCAGCAGACAAATGAGTTTTCGTTAAACGAAGCTTACCAACTCATTAAAACAAAATATCCTACCGTTGAAAAGATCGATATTCAAAGAAAAATAGCTGATTTCAATATGGGTATTTATCAATCCGGTTTATATCCCGATGTTTCCATGAGCGCAAGTGCGAGTTATCAGTCGGATGTTACCGAAGTTCCATTTGCGGCTCCCGGTACTGCTGCTCCAACATTTAGTAAAGATCATTACAATGTATCTATTGATGTTTCTCAGCCATTGTTTGATGGCGGCAAAGTTAACGCCCTGAAAAGTATTGAAAGAAGCAAAGAGCTGGCAGAAATAGCTAATGTTGGCGTGGAACTGCAAAAAATAAGAGCTCAGGTAGATCAGCTCTTTTTTGGAATTCAACTGCTGAAAAAGAAAAGATCTTCCCTTGAATTACTTACACAGGATATAGAGAATCAATTAAAACTGGTGAAATCCAGAGTAGCTAACGGGGCATTACTGCCGGGCAATGAGCTTGCGTTAAAAGCGGAATTACTTAAAGTAAAGCAGCAACAGCTTGAAACGAACAGGTCTGTATCATCGGGCTACAGAATACTTGGCGAAATAACAGGTAAAGACCTGAGTTCGGAACCCGAATTAATAGTTAAAGAAATACTCACTGTTAATGGCACCGGGGAATCAGAAAGAGCAGAGTACGAACTGCTGAATAGCAGAAAGGAAATGCTCGAAAACCAAAAAAAGCTGTATAAAACGAACAAGCTCCCTGTGCTGTCAGCCTTTGCAAAAACGGCGTACAGCCGCCCGGGTTTAAACGCATTTGATGATGATTTACAACTTTTCTGGGTTGTTGGGTTAAGTGCCCGCTGGAATTTCAGGAGTTGGAGAAACTCCGGTAAACAGATAGAAATTTTGAACCTTCAACAAAATAACCTGAGTGCAGAGAAAGATGCTTTTACCCGGCAGTTAAACTCCTTACTTATAGAAGCCGAAAACAGAATTGAGGTTCTCAAAGAACAGATAGCGTTAGATAAGCAGGTGTTGGAACTGCGGGAAAAGGTTGTTTTGGAGCAGAAAAAGCTGCTTGATGGAGGTGTTATCACATCAACAGAGTGGTTGATTGAGTTAAATGAAGAACATCGCGCCCGGCTCAATCTGGAAATTCATCAGGTACAGCTAATACAGGCGTACATCGAATATCAAACAAAAAAAGGAATGTCATGGAATTAAAGATCAACACGATTATTCTGTTAATGGTTATGGTTTTTGCATCTTGCTCGAAAGATGAAAAGTCGGATGCGTATGGCCAATTTGAAGCAGGTAAGATTACAATTTCTTCAGAGGTTACAGGAAAGCTGCTTTGGTTACATATTGATGAAGGCGATAATCTGGAATCGAATTCGCAGGTAGGGCTGGTTGATACAGCCCAGTTGTTTTTAAAGAAAGGGGAACTCAAATCAGCGGTTAAAGCCATTCAAACCAGAATTACCAGTCTTAACGCTCAGGCCGAAGTGTACAAAGCCCAGCTTGTAACTGCCAAAAAAGAACTGAACAGACTTAAAGCCCTGAAAGCGGAAAGTGCAGCTACCGATCAGCAGCTAGATGCCAAAATGGGACAGGTCAATACCCTGGAAAAACAGGTTGCTTCGGTTCAGGCCCAAAAAGAATCGGTGTATGCGGAGGTTGAAACAAACAAAATCCGGATCGCTCAGATTGATGACCAGATAAAGAGAACAAAAGTGATAAATCCTGTTAATGGGGTTGTGCTCAACGTTTTTTCTGAGGCAAATGAATTGGTTATGCAGGGACAGCCGCTGTATGAAATTGCAGATCTGAATGAGATGACCCTTAAAGTGTATGTATCCGGTGCTCAGTTACCATCGGTAAAATTAGATCAGCCTGTAGAAGTTCTGATAGACAGCGATGAAAACTCTAATGAAAGTATGAAAGGCAAAGTAAGTTGGATTTCGTCAGAGGCGGAATTCACACCGCGAATGATTCAGACAAAAGAGGAGAGGGTTACCCAGGTTTATGCAGTAGAAGTAAAGGTGATTAATAGTGACGGAAGAATAAAGATCGGAATGCCCGGAGAAGTAAACTTTAAATAACCCTATGCCTGCTGTTGAAGTATATAGTATTCACAAATCCTTTAAAAAAGTGCAGGCTTTACGGGATGTAAGTTTTTTTGTAAAACAGGGAGAACTTTACGGATTTATTGGCCCCGATGGAGCCGGAAAAACCACGCTTTTCAGAATATTGAACACCCTATTGGTTCCCAATAAAGGTAACGCTGTTGTGCTTGGGCTGGATGTTGTAAAAGACTACAAGCAAATCAGGCCGAAACTGGGCTACATGCCGGGAAGGTTCTCTCTCTATCATGATTTAAGCGTGCAGGAAAACCTGGAATTTTTTGCGTCGGTGTTTGGGGCAAGTATATCAGAGAATTACGAATTGGTAGCTCCGATTTACAGCCAGCTCGAGCCTTTTAAAAACAGATATGCCGGTAAATTATCCGGCGGGATGAAGCAGAAGCTTGCACTGAGCTGTGCTTTAATACATAAACCTGAACTTTTGTTGTTAGATGAGCCAACCACCGGGGTTGATGCAGTTTCAAGAAAAGAGTTTTGGGAAATGCTGGGTAAACTGAAACAGAAAGGAATTACGATCATTGTTTCGACTCCTTATATGGATGAAGCAAAATTGTGTGACCGGGTAGCACTTATCCAGGATGGAAGCATTATGCAGATCGATACACCGGCGAATGTTGTAAAATCCTACGATCGTAAAATTCTTGGTATAAAATCGAGCCAAACGTATAGATTGTTAAAAGTACTGAAGCAGTACGAATGGATGCATTCAGTGCATCCTTTTGGGGAGTACATTCATTTTACGGAAAAAAGAGAGCAGCCTGATGTACAGGCCCTCCAATCATTTCTTGTTAACCAGGGAATCGGGGATGTAATCATCAAAGAGATAGAACCAAATATTGAAGACAGTTTTATGGCTTTGATGAAGGAAGAGGCTGCTCATGAATGATTTCGCCATCGAAGCTAAAAATTTAACAAAAACATTTGGTGCATTTACTGCGGTCGATAGCATCAGTTTTGAAGTTAGCAAGGGCGAGATTTTTGGATTTCTGGGTGCTAATGGTGCCGGAAAAACCACAGCAATGAAAATGCTAACGGGATTATTGGCTCCAAGCTCCGGCAAAGCTTTTGTAAACGGTTTTGATGTTTATACCGAATCCGAGCAGATCAAAAAAAGCATCGGGTATATGAGTCAGAAGTTTTCGCTGTATAACGATTTAACCGTTGCCGAGAATATTGAGTTTTATGGCGGGGTGTATGGTTTGTCCTCAAAAATGTTAAGCAAAAAAACCGAGGAACTTTTACGGTCGGTAAATTTCACGGAGCTTAAAGATTCGCTTGCAGGGTCGCTGCCTTTAGGATGGAAACAAAAGCTGGCGTTTTCAATTTCTGTTCTTCATAACCCTCAACTGGTTTTTCTTGATGAACCCACAGGGGGGGTGGATCCGGTAACCCGCCGGCAGTTTTGGGAACAGATCTACGAAGCCTCAGATCGGGGTATTACCGTGTTTGTAACCACACATTATATGGACGAAGCGGAATACTGTGATCGTGTTTCAATTATGGTAGATGGAAAAATTGAAGTTCTTGATAATCCGGAAAATCTAAAGAGATCATTTAGTGCCAATTCTGTTGAAGATGTATTTATAGCTTTAGCAAGAGGGGCTAAAAGGGGGGATTCATGAGCTCGTTCCGGGGATTTATAGTGAAAGAATTCAAGCAGATCTACCGGGATACCAGAACTCTTGTGGTCTTATTCGGGATGCCCATAATCATGCTTGTTTTGTTTGGTTTTGCAATTAGGAATGAGGTTGATAATGTAAAAATTGCAGTTTTGGATTTGTCAAAAGATGAAGTTACCCGCGAGATTATTGGCAAAATTTCAGCATCTCCATCCTTCGAGCTTAACGGGTATTTGAATACATACGATGAAGTTAGAGATGTTTTTAAGGCAGGGGAGATCAAGGAGATCGTGGTATTTGGGCCAGGCTTCGGGAAAAAACTTACCCGCAATGGAACCGCTGATGTGCAAATTATTACCGATGCCACAAACCCTAATCTTGCTAACCTTGTACAGGCTTATACATCAAATATCCTGAGAGATTATATCTCTGAAAAAGCAAATCAGTTACAAATCAGCCGGCTGGGCATTGCTCCGGAAGTACGAATGATTTACAATCCGGCACTCAAAAGCGTAAATCTTTTTGTACCGGGTATTATTGCGGTAATTCTGATGTTGGTTTCAGCTTTAATGACTTCAATTTCTATTACCAGAGAAAAAGAAATGGGCAATATGGAGATACTCTTGGTTTCTCCGCTTAAACCAATTCATATTATTCTTGGCAAGGTGCTGCCTTATCTGGTTCTGTCGATTGTGAATGTGTTGGTAATTCTTATTCTGGCACGATTTATTTTTGATGTTCCATTCAAAGGTTCGTATCTGTTTTTTTTGCTGGAAGCCGGGCTTTTTATAATGACGGCTCTTTCTTTGGGGGTACTTATTTCTTCGAGTGCTAACAACCAGCAAACCGCAATGATGATTTCGTTAGCCGGGCTGTTGCTGCCAACGGTATTACTTTCCGGGTTTATTTTCCCGGTTGGCAGTATGCCGGTTGCCCTTCAATTCATCAGTCATGTGGTTCCCGCTAAATGGTTTTTAATTATTGTTCGCGACATCATGCTGAAGGGAAGCGATATTTTTTTGCTATGGAAAGAGACACTCATTTTAATGGCAACTACGATGGTTTTAATTGCTGCCAGTTTGAAAAAGTTTAAAGTAAGGCTGCAATGAAAACACTCCGTTTTATTCTTAAAAAAGAGTTTCTTCAGATTTTTCGAAATAAAGGAATGCTGCCCATTATTTTTGTGATGCCGGTAATTCAGCTGTTAGTTCTCTCTTTTGCGGCTACGTACGAGCTTAAACAAGTACGGTTCGGGTTGGTAGATTTTGACCAGTCAATGGCATCTCGCGAGCTGGTATCCAGGCTTCAATCCGGTGGATATTTTAAGCTAGAGAGTGCATTCTTTTCAATAGAAAAAGCAAAAAAGGAACTGGATAACGGCTCTGTAAAAATGATTCTCCAGATTCCCTCCGGTTTGGACAAAAAACTGAATGAAGGGAATAGTGCTCAGGTTCAAATTTTGATTGACGCCGTAGATGGAAGTACCGCAGGGCTGATCCAATCCTACATGGCATCCATTATTTCGGATTATAACCAGGAACAACAGGCTGGGATATTTATTCGCTCTAGTGCAAGGCAGCAGATGGCATCCATCAATATCATTCCATCAAACTGGTATAACCCCGATTTGGATTACATCACGTATATGGTACCCGGAATAATTGTAATACTTGTTTCTATGATCGGGCTGTTTCTTTCCGGTATGAATGTGGTAAGAGAATACGAGATCGGCACCATAGAGCAATTAAACGTTACTCCGATCAGGAAATCAGAATTTATGATCGGTAAACTTCTCCCATTCTGGATAATAGGAATGTTCGATTTGTGTATCGGACTTGCTTTAGCTCGTTTCGGGTTTCACATTCCTTTTTTGGGAAGTTTGGTTACTATTTTAATAATAGCCGGAATTTATCTTATTGTTGTACAGGGTTTGGGGTTATTTATTTCCACAATTACGCATACCCAACAACAGGCAATGTTTATCGCCTGGTTTATAATGGTTGTTTTTGTTTTGATGGGTGGTCTGTTTACACCCATCGAGAGTATGCCGGAATGGGCCCAGCAATTAACCATGATAAATCCGGTAGCCTATTTCATAGAAATTATGAGAATGGTTTTGCTAAAAGGCGCGGGCTGGATGGAGGTGTACAAAGCAGTTCTGGTTTTATTGGCAATGGGTTTTGGATTGATGGTTCTTTCAATCAACAGATATAAAAAAACATCCTGATATTGGGGAAGTAGTTCCGGGGTTTAAATTTTTTATGAACCTGTCTGTATTTGGTACGACTATAACCATGAGATGAATGCGATCACAAACCATAGGGTGTATGAGGTACTGGCACGGAAAAGCCAATCCGGAGACAGCAAAGCTCTGGAGGAGTTGATTCTTACATTTAATCCGGTTCTAAGTTCAAAAATCTTTTATCACACCAGAGATAAAGATTCTTTAAAAGATCTATGCCAGGAATGCTGGTACGCAATTATTGATAACATACAGACAGTGAAGTTCCAGGTTGGATTTGAGGCCTGGGCATTAAACATCGCCAGAAATAAAGCCATCGATTGGATACGGCTTCAGCAGAAAAACCGGGAACGGGAGAGGACGGCTGCTGATATCGAAGAATCTGTTGATGTTGAAACACCTGAGCTTTCGAAGCAGAAACAAATACGGCAGCTTCGAATATCCATAGCTTTGCTGCCCGATGCTCAAAGAATTGTGCTGGATCTTTTTTATAAAGAAAACTTATCAATTAATGAGATTGCCGAAGTGCTAAACATTTCGGCTGGCACTGTTAAGTCAAGGTTGTTTCATGCCCGTGAACATCTCAAAGAAATTATTAGCAAACCAAAACAATGAGGTGAATTATGAATGCGAATAAAGAAGACATCGACAAATTGATTGAAGAAACCCTTAGCACTGAAGAAGCTAAATTCTATCATGATCTGGAAGAGGAAGGGCTTTTTAAACAATGGGCCGGACTATATACAGGTAAACTGAAAGGCTGGGCAATACTCACCACCTTTTTTCAACTTGTACTTACTGTGTTCACTTTTTATCTGGGATATAAGTTTTTTACGGCATCCGAGACACTCGGCCTGTTTAAATACGGCGCAGCTTTTTTCGTTGTATTTTTTGCAACATCAATGATGAAGCTTTGGCATTGGATGCAAATGGACAAAAACTCAGTGCTTCGCGAAATGAAGCGGTTGGAATTTCAGGTGGCAGTACTTTCCGAAAAGCTGGGAAAGAAGTAGAAACTGGTTTATGGGGCTTTTTCGATATCCATTGCCTTACAACGCCCCCTCCCCAACCTTTGGCAAGAGAAGGGGACTTTATGAAAATATTCTCCCAACTCTGGCAGGGTTTAAAACCCTGCCAGAGTTGATTAAGCAGGAGGAAACTCCTTAAAATAGCTCGCAATTACATTAAAAAATCATCCAGAGCGCAGCGATGGATCTGCACCATTCTGATTTAGCTCTAATCCCTGAGTGGGGAGCAAGTGGTACTGTACATCATCAATCTTATCTTTATTTTTGGCTTGGGAAGACTCTTCGCTCCATCAACTTCGTTGATTCCACTTTGAGTGACTTTCTTACCTGCTCAAATCCGTCTGACGACAGGCAGAAAATCAGGATAAAATCCCGGTAAAACGGAAACTGAGAATAGCATGAAGAGTAGTATAACCTTTATACCTCTGTGGTTAAAAAGACCTGGTGGATATGTACCAGGGGGCTTCTTCGATAAAATCCTCAACCCTAAGTTAATAGATACTCCTCGTAATGACTTAAAACACTTTATCCAGAATCTCCGGATGCTCGTTATGAACTTTTATAATCATTTCTCCGAACAAAGTATTTGCCCATGCAAACCAGTCCCTTGTGTACTTGATTGCATCATCTTTATGAAAACTTTCATGCATAAAACCGGTATCCGCATGAGTTTCCTTCAGCATTTTAATACATAGAGCGATTTCGTCAGGGTCGTTACTTGTAATAGCTCTCAGAATAATACCCATTGGCCAGATACTTTCTTTACCTGAATGAGGACTTCCCTGGCCAGTTGCAGCCTTTCCTTTATTGAAGTATGGATTGTGCTCACTTAATAAAAATCTGCGGGTATTTCTGTATAGCTCACTGTCTCGCTCCACTGCTTCTATATAAGGAAGCGACATTAAAGAAGGGACATTCGCATCGTCCATAAAAAGTTTATTCCCGAAGCCATCTACTTCGTAAGCATAGATCTTTCCAAAATCGAGATGTTCATGAACGGCGTATTCTTCAATGGCTTTGGTTACTTCTTTTGCCAGAGCATGACATTCATGTGCGAAGTCATGGTCATTCATTTCTTTCATGTATATATCATGCAGCTGATTCAGAGAAACAACCGCAAACAGGTTCGATGGAATTAGATACTGGAAGATGGTTGAATCATCAGAAGGCCGGAAAGCAGAACAGATCAAGCCGGTAGGTTTTAGCTGTCGTCCGGTTCCGTTAAATGGCGGGCTGTCGATCATTACCGATGTGGTTCGTGCAAAACGGTAGGGAGTGGTTCCATCCATGCGCTGCTCGGTTCTGAGTGTTTGAACAGCAAGTTTCATGGCTTTGTCCCAGTCTTCATCAAAAGCAGAGATATCGCCAGTGATTTGGTAATAAGCATTAGACAACCGGATTGCATAACAAAGAGAGTCCACTTCCCATTTGCGTTCGTGAATGCCTGGAAGCATTTGTGCTGAGTCATTTTTCCAGTAAGATTCTTTAGTTACATCTTTATAGAATGCATTTGCATAGGGATCGAGATTGATACATTTGGTTTGACGGTTTATAAGTCCTTTTACCAGTTCTTTGAGCTTCTCATCCTCTTTCATTAGTGGCATATATGGCCAAACCTGAGCGGTGGAATCCCGCAGCCACATGGCATCTATATCTCCGGTAATAATGAATGTATCCGGTTTGCCATCTATGTATTCAAAATCAACGGTGGTATCGAGGGTGTTTGGGTAACAATTTTCGAATAGCCAGGCAACTTCCTCGTCCTTAATTAGAGGTTTAATCTTTTTGATAGTAGCTTCAACTGCTTTGCTGATAAATGTTCGTTCGGCAATCGGCGGGCGCTTACTTACAAACGGGGGAGTATTAAAGAGTTTCTGAAGTGGCAGAGCTGATGCACCAATAATAAAAGATGATTGTTTAATGAAAGTTCTTCTGTTCATTTTTTATCTAACAGATCTTGGTTTAATAGATTCTATTTTTGTTGTTATAATATTATGAACAGAATCGAGGATATCATCTTCAGAAAAACTCAATCCTTGATCTTTTTTAATCGATCTTCTCAAAAAATTTACGATTTCTTTTTTGTATAAATACTTACAAAGATTTTGAGGTTCAACGGCGAGAAATTTTTTCCAATACTTCTCTAAATCTCCTTTTGACACACATCTCTTAGTCAAATATTGAAAGTAAAGCGAAGAATTTTTTAATCCTTTTGTATCATTTAAATCGATAGAGAATATTTCTTTGTGGCTTACTTTTTTATCAATTATTACCCTATAAAGATTAAAGCATTGTCCGTTTGTTAACAGAACCCAAGAAATCCCCTCATTGGCGCCATAATTAACAGCTTGTCTTATATGTTTATCAGAAAGTGATAATTGTATTGCTTTGACTTCTACAATTACATGTTGAACATTCCCTAATTGAATTACATAATCAGCATATGTACCCCGAATTGCATATTCAGTTTTGATTTCTTCTAGCTCTTCATATTCTAAAACGCTAGTAAGAAAGGCATTAATCATTATTCTTGTTCCAGATTCATCGAGCTCAGAATGCTTCTTAAGTAAATATTTCTTTTTATAGTCTTTTATTCTGGTGTGCAGTTTTTTTCTTTGTATCTCTGTAAGCATTGTATTCTATTAATTTAAACCATAATGAATAAAATGAATTATTTATCAAGATTCTAAAAAAATAATAACTGTAAGTTTTAATCTTTCTACCTTTATACTTTGAAAACAAATGCTATGAAAAAAGAACTCGAGTCCATTCGGGAGCGATTGGATGACATTGATAAAACGATTTTAAAGGCGGTTGCAGAACGACAGGATATAGTAAAAGAAGTAGCTGCTTTAAAGATTGACAAAGAAGCCGGGATACGTGACCTGGAGAGGGAGGAGCAATTACTAAACCGAATAAGACATTTTGCCCAAGAAATAGGGTTGGACCGGTATTATGCCGAGCATTTATTCAGAGAAATAATTACCAATTCTGTGCGGTTTCAAACTCATTCTTTGGTCGATCATCAGAATAAAAATAATGGCGATACGGTAAGAGTAAGTTTTCAGGGAACAGACGGCGCATACAGCCATCTGGCTATTCAAAGGCACTTTGGAGAGCGATTTGGCAATGTTGAGAGCTATGGCTACGATACATTTTTACAGGCGGCTAAAGCGGTAAATAATGGGGAAGTGGATATGGCTTGTCTTCCCATAGAAAATACAACGGCTGGTTCCATCAACGATACATACGATATTCTTGGAGAAGCAGGCTTACATATTGTCGGAGAAGAGATCCTTAAGATTGTTCATTGCCTGTTAGCAGTTGATGAAGTTGATGTAAGTCAGATTCGTAGGATTCTTTCTCATCCTCAGGCTATTGCGCAGTGTACGAGATTCTTATCAAAGCTGAGTAGAAGCAGGGTAGAGTCATATTTAGATACTGCTATTTCGGCACGAAAGGTATTGGAAGATGGAGATTTATCGCAAGCGGCTATTGCAGGGGCACATGCAGCAGATCATTATGGCTTGAAAGTAATTGCCCATGATATTGCTAATCAAAAAGATAATTTTACACGCTTTGTAATTGTTGCACCGGAACCGGTTCAGGTTGATGGACAAATTCCCTGCAAAACATCGCTAATGATGGTTACATCAAATGAAGAAGGTTCACTTATTGAATGCCTGAACGTACTTCATAAGCATGGGATTAACATGAGCAAGTTGGAATCCCGTCCAAGAATGAATGAGCCGTGGCGGTATTCTTTTTATCTGGATATTGAAGCAAATACAGAGAATGAAGACACAAAAAAAGCTCTGCAGGAATTAGGAGAAAAATCCGCAGAGCTTAAAGTATTAGGGTGTTATCCCAAACAAGAAAGCTAAAGAACTAACCGGCAAGTTCCTGCATTATTAAATCGATCTTTTCATTCAGTTTTTGTGCTACAAAATCATATTCATGAGCTGTGGCAATAGTATCATTTACACTGCAATAGAATTTGATTTTTGGTTCTGTTCCCGAAGGCCTGGCTGAAATAATTGCTCCATCTTCTGTTATAAATTGTAGCACATTGGAAGAAGGGAGGTCAATGGTATTGGTATCTCCTGTTTCAATATTTCTTTCGGTTTGGGATTTGTAATCCTTAATCACAGAAACAGGGGAACCGCCGAGTGATTTTGGTGGGTTTTCTCTGAAATCTTTCATCATATGCTGAATTTCTTCCGCTCCGGTTTTTCCTTTTTTAGTTACAGAAACCAAACGCTCCTGGAATATCCCGTAATCCACATACATATTGATCAAAGCCTCATATAAGCTGCTGTCCATATCTTTGTAATAGGCAGCCATTTCAGCAATAATAACTGCAGAAACCACTGCGTCTTTATCCCGCACATGTTCACCAATCAGGTAGCCATAGCTTTCTTCTCCACCGGCGATAAACTCTTTTTTGCCTTCGAATTTTGTCATCAACTCGCCAATGTATTTGAATCCGGTGAGAGTATTATGACAATCTACTCCATACGAATCAGCGATTCGGTCAATGAGGTAAGATGTAACAATGGTTTTAACTATATACTGATTGCCGTCAAGCTTTCCCGCTTTTTCCCAGGCTGTAAGCATATAATTAATGATTAGTGTACCGGTTTGGTTTCCATTGAGAAGTATCCATTCTCCCGAATTATTTTTTACTGCAATGCCAACCCGATCGGCATCGGGATCGGTAGCCATAACAAGATCGGCATCTATTTTTTTTGCAGTATCCAGTGCCATGGAAAGTGCTTCCTGTTCTTCGGGGTTTGGGTACACCACGGTAGGGAAATTACCGTCCACCACCATTTGTTCTTTAACCAGGGTTACATTTTCGAATCCATACTTTTGCAATGCGGGTGGAACCAAAACTCTGCCGGTTCCATGAATAGGGGAAAAGACAATGCTTAGATCTTTTTGGCTAGCAATAGCTTTTCTTGAAACAGACAGCTTAACCAGTTCATCAAGATATTTATTATCAACTTTCTCCCCGATGATCTCCACCAGGTTTTCATTTCCTTCAAAGTCTATTTCATTAACGGAAGTGATTTTTTGTACTTCTTCCATTACGGCTTTATCGTATGGGGCAACGAGCTGTCCTCCATCCGAACCATAAGCTTTAAAACCATTGTATTCTTTTGGATTGTGAGATGCCGTAAGAACCACGCCGCCCTGGCAGCCTAATTCACGAACCGCAAAAGAAAGCTCGGGAGTAGGTCGCAACCCTTCAAAGAAATAAACATGAATGCCATTTGCTGAGAAAACATCAGCGACTACTTTTGCTAAGGTATCGGAATTATTTCTACAATCGTGAGCAATAGCTACTTTGATCAGCTCATTGGGGTAGGTTTTCTTCAGAAAGTTACTGAACCCTTGCGTAGCTGTACCAAAGGTATATTTATTAACCCGGTTGGAGCCAACTCCCATAATGCCACGTAATCCACCGGTCCCAAATTCGAGATCTTTATAAAAAGCGTCTGTTAACTGATCGAATTCCTGATTTTCGAGAAGTTCTTGAATTTCGTTTTTGGTATTCTGGTCATAACTACCATTCAACCATTGATTGATTTTTTCCTGGACATTGGGATCAAGTGATTGCATAAATCAATTAAGAATTAAGAATGAAAGATTAGGAGTAAAAGTAGCTAATCTTTCATTCTTAATTTTGAATCTTTAATTCAACTATAAAGATTGGTGGTAACTCATATTTAAGCTTCCAATCTCTTAGATTGCTCCCAAAGTGCATCCATTTCTTCGAGCGTGGTTTCTTTAAGTGCTTTTCCTTGTAGCTTTAATTGTTCTTCGATGTATCGAAAGCGCTTTTCGAATTTAGCATTTGTTTGCCTTAAACTGTCTTCTGCTACCAAATTAAAGTACCGGGCTACATTTACCATAGAGAACAAAATGTCTCCGAATTCATCAGAAGAAGCATTTACATCATTTTTTGAGAGTGATTCTTTGAATTCGCCAAGTTCCTCTTCCAATTTTTCCCATGCCAGGTTCCACTTAGGCCAGTCAAAACCAACATTGGCAGCTTTTTCCTGCATACGCTGGGCACGAATTAAAGCAGGAAGCTGAACAGGAAGGCCATCAAGCGTGGATTTTTTGCCCTCTCTCAGTTTAATGGTTTCCCAGTTCTCGGCTACTTCGCCTTCATCCGATACGTTTTGTTCTCCGAACACATGTGGATGTCTCCGGATCAATTTGTCCATTAGTGTGTATATGACATTGCCGATTTCAAAAGTATTAGTTTCGCTGGCTATGTTGCTGTGAAATACAACGTGCAAAAGCAGATCTCCGAGTTCTTTTTTGAACTCATCAAAATCGTTGTTATCGAGGGCCTCAATGGCTTCATAAGCCTCTTCGATCAAATTATCTTTTATGGATTGATGGGTTTGTTTGCGATCCCAGGGACACTCTTTACGGAGTATAGAAACCAGTTCTACAAGGTCTTCAAACTTTTGGCTTGGCTGCATAAATCAATTAAGAGTTAAGAATGAAAGATTAAGAATAAAAGTAGCTAATCTTTCATTCTTAATTTTGAATCTTTAACTCAACTATGTTTTTCGCTTTTTCTTTTTTGCAGCGGGGAACAGGATGTTGTTAAGGATTAATCGATAGCCCGGGCTATTTGGATGAAGATCAAGATCTGTAGGAGGATCGTTCACCCGATGTGTGTAATCTTCCGGGTCATGCCCTGCATAGAACGTCCATGTGCCTTGCCCGTAGTTACTGTGAATATACTTAACCTGATTGCGGCCGGGCGATTCCCCCAGTATAACTACAGAAGATTTTACCTTTTCTTTTCGGAATGCAGTGGTCTGTCCATAAAAGCCTTTTACTGAACTTACGTGGTTTTGAGTAAGCATAGTTGGAACCGGATCCCACTTGGCAGAGAAATCGAATAATGTGAAGAAATCGAGTGACCGATCCAATTGATTGGGACGCGTGGTTACATCCACATCAGCATGTTCATATTGGTAGGGGTCAATGATAATATTGAAATCCTGGAAGGCGAAAGTTTTTGAGAAATCCAGCTTTTCCTGAGCATTTGGATCAATTGCATCACCATCAAACTGGGTAGATGCAATATCAATACCTTCTGCAGCTAATGCGATATCGAATGTATCGGTTCCTGAGCACATAGCGAACAAAAATCCACCATTTCCTACATACTCTTTAATAGTTCGGGCTACTGCCTTTTTTTGCTCACTTACTTTGTTATAACCCAATTCTTTAGCCATTGCTTCCATCTGGCGTACTTGTGTGATATACCAGGGTACATTTCGGTAGTTTGCCCAGAATTTGCCGTATTGTCCTGTAAAATCTTCGTGGTGAAGATGAAGCCAGTCGTATTCTTTTAGTTTTCCTTCAAGTACTTCTACATCCCAAACTTTATCGTATTTAACTTCAGCGTATGTTAAAGCCAATGTTACTGCGTCGTCCCAAGGCAACGCCTGGTTAGGGGTATATACTGCTATTTTGGGTGCCTTTTCTAAATTAACAACAGATGTGTTTGAACCGGGCCTTTCTATTTCCTGTACAATTGAAGTTGCGCGTGCACTGCTAACTGTTTCCAGGCTAACATTTCGTAGTCTCGATTTTCGTATGATATCATTATCAACAACGGCCAAAAAACTACCGCCACGATAGTTGAGAAGCCATTTAACAGGATATCCATCTGTTACGTGGTTAAAAATTACGCCATATGCTTTAAGATGGTTTGTTTGGGATTCATCCATAGGGATAAGCACCTGTTGCTGAGCGGGAGTTTCCATTACTATCGCAAGCATAAAAAAGGCGGAAAGAATGAACCGGTTCTTCATATCAAATATTCTTTTTAGAAAGTTCTTGTAAACGTTTGCGGGCATAAGGGGCATAAAAGCCCTGTGGATAGTTAATGATTATCTCTTCGTAATATGCTTCTACTTTTGATTTTGTTAACCCTGTGGTAATTACATATGCAGGATCTTTTTCGGACTTTTGCAAAGCTTCGTCAGCAAATTTCGCTCGTTCCCACATCAGGCGCTCCCTGTTAGCATCTGCGCTGTTGGCTTCAACAAAAGCATTGGTGAGTGTATATGATTCTTCAGGGCTAAACTCAGGATTTGTTGAAAGCTTTAAAAGTACATCATCATAAAGAGGTATTCTTGGTTCGATGTTGAGCGCGGCAAGAAGTTTTTCTTTCGCAAGTGCGTCGTTCCCAATTGTGGTTTCATAGATTGCTTCTGCGAAAGGTTTTAAAATTGTCCCAGTCGAATCAAAATTCAAGCCTTCGTGAATCCAAAGACGAAGCTCCAGCGCATTGTTAGCGTAATAAGATGTATTCTGGCGTCCTAATGATTTTAACTGAATTGTTGCGAACTCATAATCTTCGGAGAAGAAATCAGTGAGGGCTAAAAAGTAGCGTGTTTTTTCAGCTATTTCGCCAATACCCGCCAGTTTATTGCTTTTAGTTAATGCAATTCTTGATGATGCATATTCTTTTTTTGCCATGTGAATTCTGCCTTGTAAGTAAAACTCTTCGGCAGTTTCTACATCCTGATTTATGCTTCGCAGCCTGGCCAGTGTTTTTTCAGCTGCAGGTAGGTCGTGGGCAAAATCGAGCACGATCTCGGATTTAAGGAGTAATACGCTTTGCATTTTTCGGTAGTTAAAACCATCTGTAATGATTCGATTTAACTCAGCAAGGGCTTTAGAAAAAAGAGCATCTCGCTTGTTGGTAAAATCAAGGTTAAAGTCGTCAATTTCTTTAGCCCATTCGCTGTACACTTTGGCAAGTTCTTCCCGGCTTTGCCACAACAAGTTTCCATTTGCTTTGTCGATGTAATACTGAAAAGCCTGTGCTGCAAGTTCAAATTCTTTGTTTCTACGCAGGCTTCTTCCAAGCTGAAAAAGAGCATAATTAAAGTTAGAGGTGGAATTTTCAAAAGCGATAGCTGATGCGAGTGCCCGGCGGTATAATTTGTTTTCCTGGAGCAGCCAAACCTGGAATCTAAACAGGGTATTGTATGCCGGGTTGGTGATTGGGACTTCAACTAATTTATCTTCGATTTCAAGAATGGTGATATCATTCAATAAGGGATCATTATAACGTAAAAGAGTACGTTGTATATTCGAGGTTTGATCGGGCTGTGCAACAAGCCATGCGATCCATTCCCGGACCGCCCCTTCGTAATTCCCGGCTTGAAGTAAGGTGGTTGAAATCTCATTAAAAAACAGAAGCGGGTTATTGAAAACAATTCGCGCGTTCTGTAAAATATCAACAGATCGTTGAAATTCTTTTACATTAGTCATCGCATTAGCAGTAGCTATATATATCTGCAGGTTCCTGGAAGATTGTTGAATGTTTTGTTCCCAAATGGAATATGCCCGGGAAGAATCTCCTTTAAAGTGATAGAGCTTACCTTTAAGCACGTTTATCTGGGATTGGTAATTGGGGCTTCCATTCAGGTCGGCAATTGCCTTCAAAGCCTCATCGTACTGCTTTAGCTGAATGTAACATTCTATATAGCGCTCAAAAAAGTAATACTCATCAGGATTTTCTTGCACCAGTTTTTGGAAAACTGGCAAAGCCTGCTCGTAGTTTTGTTGCTGCATAAACCGGTTGCCAATCTGGAACTGATTACCTGCCTGGGCATATAATCCGGCTGGTAAAGCAAGAAATGCCAGCAAAGCTAATATGTATATGAGATCTCTCAAGGGATAGATTTTATGTGCGTTAATACATAAGGGAAATGAGCCTTTAATTTCGAATATAATCTATTGAGTGGTAAACCAACTACATTATAATAGTCGCCATGTAATTTTTTAACAAATAACGCTCCCCAGTCATCCTGTATGCCATAACTTCCCGCTTTGTCCATCGGGCTGCCTGTGGCTATATAATGATCAATTTCGTTTTGATTCAATACATCGAAAGTAACTTCGGTTTTCTCCGAAAAAGTTATAGAATTCTTGATATGGCTATGCTCGTTTGTTTCAATAAGTGCAACACCAGTATGTACAGAATGTTGTGTTCCACTTAGTTCATTTAACATTTTTGATGCTTCAACAGCATTTTTTGGTTTACCCAGAATATTCCCATTATGCAGAACAATAGTATCAGCTCCGATTATTAAAGAGTTTGGACAACTTAAGGCAATATCAACTGCTTTTTGATGTGCGAGGTCTTCAACCAGTTTTACCGGATCTGATTCTGAACTTGTTTCTTGAATGGCACTTGGGCTTACTTCAAAAGAAAATCCAAATAGTTCTAACAATTTTTTTCGTCTGGGGCTTTGTGAAGCCAGGATAATTCGCATTACGTATGATATAGCCTTTGCAGTTAGTTGATAATTAAATAACTTCTGTCTCCGTTTCAAACACTGCAAACGTTAAGGTTTATAAAAAAATGGCTAAACAGAAGCGAAAAAGGGAAGATGACAAGCCAATGTTCTTCTCATCATTTAATTACAAACTCATTGGTATCGCAATTTTTTTGATATTTGCCGGGTTCTTAGCAATGTACATGGAAAATGAGGTGGACGGTTTTATTTCTCTCTTTGTTTCTCCCATTGTAATTATGGCTGGTTACATTATCGTTATTTTTGCCATTTTAAAACACAATCGTGGAGAACAGGATGAACAAAGCCAATCGGCTTAAGCTAAGGTGACACATCGCCACATAAATATCTTTTTTCTATTCTGTCTTATCTTTGTTTTTATCATTTTTGGAGATGCCTACGATCATATAAGGATTGGAATTGCATTGGGATTGGCTGTTGTGTTTTCTGTTACTGCTTTTTTGCTTAATTGGCTTACCTATGATGGCTCTGTATCAGCTGGTATTTTTGGAACAATTGCCTATGGTTTTGGAGATTGGCAAGTGGCAATAATTGTTCTGTTCTTTTTTATTTCTGCCTCTTTAGTGTCAAAAGATATTGCCGCTACCAAAGATACATTTTCAATTAAATTCAGGCGGGATGGACGACAAGTGTGGGCTAATGGTTTTTGGTTGAGTTTATGGACATTGATTTGGTTTATGACGGATAATACTATTTTTTTAATAGCTGCAGTTGCAAGTATAGCCACTGCTACTGCTGATACCTGGGCTACAGAATTGGGAAGCAGGCTAAAAAGTAAAACGTATTTGATTTCGAATTTCTCAGAAGTATCAGCAGGTACGAACGGTGGCATTAGTATAAAAGGAAGTATAGCTGCTTTAGTGGGTGCATCAGTAATTTCGCTTTTATTTTGGCTGATGGTAAACGAAGTAAGCCTGTTGATATTTATTATTATTGCAGCAGCAGGTTTGCTGGGCTGTTTTGTAGATTCGTTTTTAGGAGCCAACCTTCAGGGACGCTCTTTAAAACTTCCGTTTTTAACGAACAACCAGCCAGGAAGTGTAACTGTTAACAATAATATTGTAAATTGGCTTTCTACCGGTTCGGCATCAATTCTGGTACTTTTAACAACTCTAATTATTTAATATGAAATGGTATAAAAAATTACATTGGCAAATTATCCTTGGGCTTATTCTTGGTTTGTTTTGGGGATTAATATCTGCGTTAGCTGGATTTAATGAGTTTACACTCGACTTCATAAAACCATTTGGTACCATTTTCATAACTCTGTTAAAACTGATTGCAGTTCCATTAGTTCTTGCTTCTTTAGTTGCGGGTGTTACAAGCTTAAATGATACAGCGTCGCTTTCAAGAATGGGTGGTAAAACGGTTATTATCTATTTGGTTACTACTGTTTTTGCGATATCCATAGGTCTGGTTGCTGTAAATGTTATTCAACCCGGTAAAGCGTTACCTGATGAAACTAAAACCGAGCTCCAGGAAACATACCAGGGGAATGTAGGAGAACGTGAAGAAGGAGCTATGAAGATTCAGGAGCGTCGCCCTTTGGATTTTATCGTTGGAATAGTACCTGATAACTTTTTTAAATCGGCCAGTGAAAACTCTAATATGCTTCAGGTTGTTTTTGTTGCGATTCTTTTAGGGCTTGGAATTATTAAAGTGGGAGGGAAGCAAGCCGAAATTTTGGTTGGAGTATTTGATTCTCTTAACGATGTGATTATTAAAATTGTTGACATGATTATGAAAACAGCACCTTATGGTGTTTTTGCGCTAATGGCAGCTTTAATAGTTGATCTGGCTGGCGATGATCTGAGCAGAGCTATTGGCCTGTTAAGGGCTTTAGGCTGGTATTGTTTGACGGTTGTAATTGCTCTGCTAATCCATGTGTTTTTGGTGTATGCCTCATTGTTCAGGTTTTCAAGTAAAATGAAGCTGAAAGATTTCTTTTCTGCCATTCGTCCGGCTATGTTATTAGGCTTTAGTACCAGTTCCAGTTCTGCAACTTTACCTGTAACCATGGAAAGAGTAGAAAACAACCTTGGCGTTGATGAGGAAGTAGCAAGTTTTGTACTACCTATCGGCGCAACCATTAATATGGATGGTACGAGTCTGTACCAGGCAGTTGCAGCCGTATTTATAGCCCAGGCTTTAGGAATGGATTTAACCATAATGCAACAGTTAATAATTGTAGTAACAGCAACGCTTGCTTCAATAGGCGCAGCGGGAGTGCCGGGAGCTGGAATTGTTATGCTTGTAGTTGTTCTGCAGGCCATTGATGTCCCGGTTGAAGGTATTGCTTTAATACTTGGCGTGGATCGAATTCTTGACATGTGCCGTACTACAGTAAATATAACCGGAGATGCTGCTGTTGCACTTACAGTGGCTTCCTCAGAAGGTAAATTAGGAGAGCCAAACCTGGATGATTAAAAATCAAAAATAATTGAAATTTAATATGCCATTTAGCTTAGAAATACTTTAATTGGTAGAAATGGATTTGTGATTAAAAAGGAATTGCCTATGGCTTTACCGCTACAAAACACAGCACTCCTTAAAAAACTACATATCACCCTTTTTTTGCTTGTGGCTACAATCACAAATATTGCTCAAGCACAGTCGCTGTTGTTACCGGGAGATATCACATTCATCTCTGTAAACTCCACTACAGATTCCTTCGAGTTTATACCTTTAATAGATTTAGAGAAAGGAACAGAGTTTAAGATCAGCAATGGCTTGTGGGATGATAAGAAACAAGAATTTGTTGATGGTAATGTGGTTCATTTTTCTGTTCGGGAAAGAGTTGTGGCGGGAACTCCGATTCTTTATCAAAAAGGAAAAGAAATGGAGTTTTTTAATATGGAGGGTACTATGAGCCTTTCTGAAGAGGAAGAACAGCTCTTGGTATTTCAGGTTGACGAACAAACAAACCGGTTTATTTATGCAATAGGGTGGGGAGAAAAACAGAAACGACGTGATCGATCTTTATTTGGTTCTGATATTCCCCAGGTTCTTGCTGAAAACCCAGAAGCAGTACTGCGGTTAGGCACCTATAATAACTACCAATACTTTATTAGAAACGGAGCAAGTGGAACAGTAAAAATGCTCCAAAATTTCATAGCTGATGCCGCTCATTGGCGAGGGCAAGATGAGGTATCATTCAAGCCTGTAAGAACCTCATTTCATATACTTAATGCTCCGGTTGTACTTTTTGATGAAAGCACCAGTTCTATAAAAGAAGGGAAGAAAAACACCTCACTTAAAGTAGCAATATATGAGCATGACGGCTCTAAATTGACAGTTGATGTAGTTTTTGATTCCATGTACAGTTCGATTGACAGAAGTGAAATACAAGGCTTCAGAAACCAACAAATAAATTTTACAGGGCTAATTGGGGATGCTGTTTATGAGATAGAAATTCCGTTGAATAATGATGAAGACTATGAAGGAATAGAAACCGGGATTTTTACTCTTAAAAACCTTAGTAAAGGGAAATATGGAGACTTTATTTCGCACACTTTGTTATTAGATGACGACGAGATTCCGGAATTAAAACTTGAAACAGTAAAAGATATGGATCAGAATATATTGTTGATTCATAATCTGGAACGTACAGCAATCGATTTGTTTAACTGGGAACTGCGAGGAGGAAATGCTAAAATTGACTTTCCGAAAGGAACATATCTGGAAGTAGGAGAAACCCTTTTTATACTACCCAAGCACTACGAGGAATCTGTTTTTTTATCAGGTAGTTTATTTGAACTGGCAGAATCTGATGCAAAGCTTCTTGATGTGGAGGGTAAAATAGAACTACGTGATAGAAATGGGCAAAGAATTGAAGAAACAGAGATTAAAAAGAGGGATGATAATAAACGAGAAATCCTTGCCAGCACGACTAACAAAGAAACAGGTACAGGGGAAGTTAGCACAGAAAGTTTGTTTTCGGGTGAGAAAATGCAGTTACCTGCTGCTCCAAGTGATATATTGCCCGGCTGGAAATCGATATCCAGTAATGAAATCAATAGCGAGGAGTTTGCCAATGTCGATCTTTATTATTGGAGTGAGTCCAATGCTGTTTTCTTTAAGTTAGGTGATGAAGCTTTAACAGCACCCAAAAATAGTATTTTAGTAGGTTTCTTTGATGAAGTTGCCGCTTCTGAATTACAAAAAAAGAAAAAACCAATAGCCAATTCTGAAAAGGAAGGAATACTTGAGATCCAGATTTCCGCAACAGACGTTGATGAAAACGGGAGCATTCAGGGAATCGAAGGCTTGAATCTTGTGAAAAATAATACAGGCATTAGTTTTTTGGCGGCTGAATTAAAAACTAACCTGATCAAAGAATTAGGGTTGAAAACACATCCCGTTATTTTGAGAAGCTCTTTCAACTATGGCAAAATTACGATGCTTGATGATGCAGATGTACTTATTCCTGGTAGTACATTTTGGATAAAGATAGATGAAATTGTGTCCCCAAAAGAAATAGCTTTAAATACTGCTTTCTTTGAAGAAATAATTCCTGATGTAGAAGAAACAGAAAAAGGACTTCTCTCATTTGAAGTGAAAGGAGAGAATGGGGTTTCTACTTTTAACGTCTCTTTTTTGTCGGAAGAAAATCTGCAGAGAAACCTTCTGGATTTGACAGCCTATCAGGAAGTTTATTTATCTGAACCTTCTGATTTGATCTCTTTCTCAGCAGAAGCTTCAGGTAACAGGTATCATGAGTTTGGCATTTCCGAAGTTTCAGAGAATGTGATTCGGTTGCCCATCAATTTTATAGCTCTACAGGGTGGTGAGTTTGAACTTCATATTTCAGAATGGAATAATGTTCCTGATGGATGGATGATAAAGCTTGTAGATGAAAGGGAGGGTAAATCTTATGAATTAACGGACAAAAATTGGTCGTTAAAGTTTGATTACTATCCCAAGAAAAATCCAGGTGAAAGTGATAACATTCGGTTACCGGAGTTTGAAAATCGCTTTATTTTAAGGATCATCCCAGAATCTCAGGTAGTAAACGAAATCACCGAAGATATACCTGAAAGCATCGAACTTCATCAAAATTACCCCAACCCTTTTAATCCGGCTACAACCATTTCTTTTTATTTGCCGGAAAGTAGTGAGGTTAAACTTTCTGTATTTAATATTGTGGGTCAGCCTGTGGCTGTATTATTGCAGGACACAAAAGCACAGGGCGAACATTCTGTTGAATGGGATGCATCAGACATGCCAAGTGGAATGTATATTTACCAACTGGAAGTGGGTACCAAAATAATGACGAGAAAAATGACGCTCGTTAAATAATTCAGATAAGGAATAAATATCTAATCAAATATGAATGCTGAGCAAGAATATCCAGAGTGTTAATGTTCCGGAAATTGGACTTGGAACTTTTAAACTGATTGGAAAGGAATGTGAGCATGCAGTAGACGTTCCGTTGACTTTGTAACATCATCCGGTTCCATGTTGATCGTCTAATCCTCTTAAGAAATAACGGCCTGAGCTACGATCTCTCCTCGTTGATTTTCTAATTGATGAAGTGTACCCGAATCGTTCAAACTTTTCTCTTTTGAGATGATTATATCCCCGGCTATACTTTCTCTGGTAAATACAATGTCAACCTGAGTCGTTCTTGAAAGTTGTCCCTCATTCAAAACCTCTGCCATCCATTCCAGATAGCGGGCATTGTTTACGTGTTGATTCATATCCAAATCAGCTCTGCGAGCCGTAATTTCTTTTTGTGATTGAGGCTCTTCCATCTTTGGAATGCGATCTGATTTAACAAGTAGTACGTGATCTCTGTCAGATAATTTGAGCTCAAGTATTTCGTGTGTTATTCTGGTAGGGCGGCGCGTTTTAAAGTTTATCATCATCCAATAGCTAAGGCAAACGATTAGTTCATTATCATGCTCATCCAGCACACGGTAGTTTCTATATGCTCTTAAAGCATCGCCAGCAGCCGGCCATGTTTCAATCTTTATTTTTTGCCTCCATACAGGGTATGAATTGATCTTGATATCCATACGATGCAAGACCCAGGTTAAATTCTGCTTTTGGAGATCTGTAATATCAAAGTTCAAAAGCAGTGCATGATTACCTGCAACCTCCTGGAATAATTCGCAAATGGAAGAAAGGGTGATGTTACCGGAAGTATCTACTTCGCTGGCTCGAACTTTAAAGCTTTCTGAATAAATTGCTGTTGTGCTCAATTTTTTATTCAAACATAGGGAATAAAATCTAAAGGAAACAAAAAAGGCGATTCAAAGAATCGCCTTTCGCTTTACTTATAACTTGTTCCAACTCTTGCAGCCCAAAGTTTAATGTCATCAAGGATGATGTAAATAGAAGGCAAAACAATGAGTGTAACTACTGTTGAGAATGTAAGTCCGCCAACAATAGCACGTGCCATAGGGAAGTAAGGAGGACCGTCACCACCAATTTGTGTAGTTCCTATACAAAGTGGAATTAACCCGAGAACGGTTGTTCCTGCTGTCATTAAAATAGGGCGCATACGATCTTTGCCGCCTTGTACAACGGCTTCTGTTCTGCTCATACCCTCACTTCGCAAATGGATGATATGATCGATGAGGACAATACCATTATTCACCACAATTCCCATCAGTATCAGTATTCCGATCATGGCCATCAGATCGAACGTGGTGCCTGTAATAAAGAAAAACCAGAAAATCCCGACAATACCGTATAAGATACAGGCAAGCACACTGGTTGGATACATAAGCGATTCGAATAAAGCAGCCATTACCAGGTAAATAAGAAAGAATGCCACTGCTATGTTAAAGAGCATAACATTGCCGGCTTCGGCATCATCATCAAAACTGCGCCCATAACCCCAAGAATAACCAGCTGGATATACAATCTGATCCATTACTTCAGAAATTTTCTTCCGCGCATCTTCCATGGTAGTTCCATCCACCAGGCTTAAAGAAATACCCAGGGAGGTTTTCCTGTTTTCTCTGAAAATTCTTCCTGGCCCGGCAGTTTGCTGGTAATCTGCAATGGATGCCAGTTTTACGGTTTGATTATTACCAATAGAAATAGGCAGCTGCATCAGGTCTTCCACTGATTGACGATCAACATTTTGGAGTGCCAGTACTACATCTATTTCTGATTGAGTGCCGCGGATCCGTCTGAGATTCTGCCCTCTTACTGCACTCGAAACAGAATTAGCAACATTTTGTGAAGTTAACCCAAAGCTCCGGGCTCTGTCATGATCGATAGTTAAGCGTATTTCATCTTTACCGCGCTCTGCATCAGATTTAACATCTGCAAAACCTTCGATTTGGCCCATACGCCATTCTACCTGCTCAGCAAGTTGGGTAAGTACATCCATCGATTCACCATTCACATACACTCTGGCTGTTTCCGATCCATTTCTGCTTCTGAATTCGAAGGCGGGTTCCCCGATAGTAACTACTGGCAGGTTTTCTTCTATTTCTTCTTTAATTAATTGCACAGCCTTTGTTGCGTCTTCTTCGTCTACAAGAATAATGGTGGAGTTTGCAAACTCAGGTTCGTAGTAGGTGTACACCGATTTGATCTCGAATTTTTCCTGATTTTCGTACAGGTATTCTTCCACTTTATCTACAGTTTCTTTAACGCGGTCTAATGTGTAGGAGCCGTTCAGGTTATATCGTAAATCCAATTCACGTTCTTCTACACGAGGGAACATATCAATATTGAGCCCCAGTGCGATAGGGATAACTGCACTAAAGAATAACAACACAATACTTATCGTTGAAACCCATCGCCTTGCAATAAACCAACTAAGGAATTGAGAATATTTATCGGATAAACGGTCGATGACAGTGCGCTTCTTCTCTTTTGTATTAGGTTTTAGCTTAGCTGATAATAGCGGTATTACTGTGAGTGATATCAACAAAGAAGCAATCAGGGAGATGATGATCGGCATTCCTACATAATACATGTGCTGTTTAATAAAACTCTCATTTATGATGTTTGGAAGAAATACCACCGCCGATGTAAATGTACCTGCTGTAACCGCTATACCTACTTCGCGGGCTCCGAAGATAGCTGCCTTTGAAGGTGCCATTCCTTTTCGCTGGTAGCGGTGAATATTCTCAGTAACAACTACTGCATTATCTACCAGCATACCCACAGCAAGCATTAAGCCCATCATAGATAAAATGTTCAGAGAAATTCCCAAAAAGTAAAAGAAGCCAAGAGTTACAATAAGCGAAAAGGGTACGGCAGTAGCTACAATCATGGTAGTACTAAACTGGCGAAGGAAGAAGAAAAGCATAAAAATAGACAACCCTGCTCCAAGCACCCCTGCACTAAGAAGTTCTTTAAGCGAACTTATGATTCCATCTGCCTGGTTATGCATTTCGTAGATCAAAATACCCTGCATTTCAGGAAGCTTATTAATTTCATCTATTTCTTCCAGCACTTCCTGAACTACTGCAACTGTATTGGCGGAGGATTCCTTTACGATGTCGAGCCCGATAGCGTATTTGCGGTCTAAATGACGAGCGTAGTTTCTGACGGGGGAGGTGAATGAAACGTTGGCTATATCTTTTACACGCAGATTGTTGTCATCTATAATAAGGTTCTGAATATCTTCAACACCGGTAAGCTCACCCATTGGGCGAACGTTGTATCGCATGCCTGAGTCGCTGATTTTTCCTGCTGAAACCGAAAAGTTTGCCATTCTCAGTTTTCTGCTCAACTCATTCAGGTTAATATTGTACCTGAGTATGCGATCTGTTAGCAGCTCAATGCGAATTTCTTTCTTTTCAACTCCGTACAAAGTAACCTGTCCAACGCCTTCAATACGTTCGATGCGTTGCTTAAGATTTCGATTCAGGAGGTCATAAGAATCTGAAAGGTCTCTTTGGCTGGAAATACGAAGTTGCAACGTATTTCCACCGCCATCCTGAAATTTGAAGATATTATAGTATTCAAAATCATCGGGCAATTGGTTTCGAACACTTTCTATTTTTTCCTTAATCTCAATGGCTTTCAGATTTATGTCGCTTCCTTGTTTGAACATAACCTGAATACCACCGTTATTTTCTCCGGCGTTTGAATTCATTCTTTCCAAACCACTTATGGTGGCCAGGGCTTCTTCTATGGGGCGAATAACCTGCTCTTCAACTTCATTAGGACTGGCATTGGGGTAAGGGATCTGTACAAAAGCTCCCGGGAAGGAAATATCAGGGAAGTACTCAAGCGGGACAAGCCTGGTTGCAATAAGCCCAACCACAACCAAACTTACAAAAACCATAATGGTTGTAACCGGGCGTTTTATGGAAAGTTCTGTAAAGTTCATGATGTAATTTCCTTAAATAAGTTCTTCTTCAACCTGATAGTTCTTTCTATCCATTAATGAATACATCACAGGAATAACTACAAGCGTTAGTAAGGTGGAAACCAAAAGTCCGCCAATTACAGTAATGCCCATTGGTGCTCGTAATTCGGCTCCATCACCAAAACCGATTGCAAGGGGCAGCAAGCCAAGGGTTGTGGTTAGGGTAGTCATCAAAATTGGGCGTAAACGGGATTTTCCACCTTCCATGATGGCTGCATACTTGTCCATTCCCCGTTGGCGTAATTGATTTATCAGGTCGATAAGGACGATGGCATTATTTACCACAATCCCGGCAAGAAGAATTAAACCAATAAATACAACTACACTTATTGTTGTATTGGTGATGTACAATGCCAGAATAGCACCAACCAAAGCAAGTGGTATGGTAAACAGGATAATGAAAGGATGAAGCAGAGACTCGAACTGGGAAGCCATTACCAAATAAACAAGAAATACAGCCAGGGCTAATGCAAACAAGAGCGATTGGAATGATTCACTCATTTCTTCATTCTGGCCGGCAATGCGGGCAAAAATACCTGTTGGCATAGTTGTTTCGCTGATGATTTGCTGAACCTCCTGAGCGGCCTCTCCCAGATCGCCGTAATTCAGATTTGCAGAGACAAGAGCTACGCGTTGTTGCGAAACTCTGCGTATTTCTCCCGGCCCATTAGCAATTTTAACTTCAGCAATGGCACTTAATGGAATAGAACGTTCGCTGTTTGGGTTAACAACCAGCTGTTTTATCTCTTCGATAGAAGAGCGGTCTTCTTCCTGGGCTCGAACCATTACATCAATCTTACGGTCTCTCCATGAATATCTTGTGGCAACATCGCCGCGAACATTACTTACCACACGGTTGGCAACTTCGTTAACTTGAAGGCCAAGTGCAGCTGCACGATCTCTGTCAAAAAGAATCTGAATTTCAGGGCTACCGGTTTCCATTGTATTCTTTACGTCAGCAAATCGGGGATCCGCATTCATTTTTCTAGCAATCTCATCGCTTACCTGTTTTAAATCTGTAAGATCAAAGCCGCTTATTTCTACTTCAACAGGAGTCGAAAACGTGAATAAAGACGGACGGGCAAATTTATATTGTAAACCCGGTACGGTTTGTAAAGAGTTTCTCATAAACGCCATTACTTCTTCTTCATCGGCTGATGAAGAGCCGGAAGCGAGTAAAACGTTTAATTCTCCCCAATTTTCCCCACCCTGATCGGGGTTAGCGTCCATACGGTTACCGGTTCCTGCAACTGCAAAGGTAGAATTTACATGTTGGGTACTTCTTGTTGCCTGCTGAACACTCCTAAGAGCTTCATCGGTTTGTTCAATCGGTGTTCCGGGAGGTAGTTCAAATTCTACCTTAAATTCACCCTGCGAAAGCTGAGGGATCAATTCAATTCCTATTTGTTGAACCAGCAGCATAGAACCGGCAAACGTTCCAAATGCTATAAGCAAAACAAGGAGCCGGTTATTCAGAGAGCCTTTTAATAAGACCAAATAGGAGCTTTCTGCCATTGTATAAACTTTATCGAACAACCATACAAAAGGAGAAAAAATAAATCTGAAGAACTTCGAAAATATATTGGCTATCCATCTTATGAGAGTAGTAACCGCAGTAGGGATGGTGTAGAAAAGAAAGAGCCGGATAGCTCTTAAAACTCTGCCAAAGCCTGTTCTTGGTTCTCGCAGTTCTAAGGGGGGTATTTCTTTCTTTTTCCCACCCAGAGAAGACATCATGGGTATCAGAGTAACAGCCACAACAAGCGATGCAATAAGAGAAAATGTTACTGTAAGTGCCTGATCGCGGAATAATTGTCCGGCAATTCCATCTACAAATACTAGAGGGAAGAAAACAGCTACCGTAGTAAGGGTAGAGGCAATCACCGCTGTTCCCACTTCGCTGGCTCCATCTTTTGCAGCCTCAAGGGTGTTTTTACCCATATCTTTGTGCCTGGCAATATTTTCCAGAACCACGATGGAGTTATCAACCAGCATTCCGATGCCAAGGGCTATACCGCCCAGCGACATAATGTTCAGGGTAATGTCATTTCCATACATCAGGTTAAAAGTGGCGATGATAGAAACAGGAATAGACACCGAAATGATTACCGTACTCCAGAAATTTCTTAGAAAGAAATAGAGAACAAGAACTGCTAACACACCGCCAATAATTCCGGCAGTTTTCACTTCATTAACAGCAGAAGAAATAAAGATGGATTGATCATAGACTTTTTCCAGTTTCATTCCGGCTGGTAGTGTTTTTTTTATCCTGTTGATTCTGTTTTCAACCGATTCAGCTACCGCAACAGTGTTTGCATCTCCTTCTTTGTAGATGGCGATTTCTACTGCTTCTTGGGCATTAAGACGGGTAATTGCCTCTCTTTCTTTATATCCTTGCGATACTTCAGCTACATCTTTCAGGTAAACAGGATTGCCATCAATTACGGTGAGCACCACATTTCGAATTTGGTCAACATTCCTGAACTCGTTCAGTGTTCTTACCAGGTATTGTTGTACGCCTTCTTCCAGCCGTCCGCCAGAGAGATTTATATTTTCTGCATTAAGAATTTGAGTGATTGACTCAATAGGAATGTTAAGATAAGCCAGCCGCTGCTGGTCGATATACACCTGGATTTCTTCTTCCAATCCACCACTTATTTTTACTGAGGCAACCCCGCCGGATGATTCAAGGCTTTTTTTCAAAAGTTCATCAGAAACGATCCTGAGCTGTTTAAGTCTGGCGATTGCATCAGGGTCGTTAAGATCCTGATAGGAAGCGCGTTCTACTTTTACGGATTCTTTATCTCCATCCTGGTCTCCATCCTGGGCAGCCGGATTATCATAATAAAGAGCATATCTGATGATAGGGTCTAAGGTAGGATCGAACCGCAATGTAACTGGTTTTTTAGCTTCCAGAGGAAGTTGAATAGCATCCAGTTTTGATATTACATCCAGGTTGGCGATATCCATACCTGTTCCCCAGGCAAACTCTAATACAACATCGCTTTGGCTTGCTCTGGAAATGGATCGAACCAGTTTTACCCCTTTAACAACACCAACCGCTTCTTCAATAGGTTTTGTAATGAGGTTTTCAACTTCAACCGGAGCAGCGCCTTCAAATTCTGTTCGAATGGTTAACGTAGGATAGCTTAAATCGGGCAGCAGGTTTACATTTAGTCGGGTAAGGGAAACGATCCCGAAGAGGAGAATCGCAACCGTAAACATTGAAATGGTTACTTTTCTCTTTACAGAAAATTCGATGAGTTTCATGGGATGCTCCTTAGCTTCGAACTACATTTACTTTTGCGCTGTCTTTAAGGCTTCCCTGGCCGGTGGTAACTACAATTTCGCCTTCTTCCAGGCCTTCAAGTACTTCAATACTGGTACCATTTACATATCCGGTTTTTATGATTTTTTTGTAAGCTAATGAGTCTTTTACCACAAATACAGTTTGTGTTTGGTCTTCAGACATTACAGCTATTTTAGGGATCATTTTAGTTGCCACACGAGTATCGTACACAATTTTTACACGGCCAAACATGCCTGGTTTCAGGCGGTTGTTTTTTTCATCGATGATGACAGTTACTTTAAATGTTCCGGAAGTTGGATCTACAATTGGGCTGATGCGCTCAACATGTCCGTTAAAGACCTGGCCTGGCAGGGCATCTACCTTTATTTCAGCTGGTTGATTTTTGTCAATCTTAGCCATTTCGTGTTCGGGGATATAGAGAATTGCCTGGAGAGGATCAAAATCAGTAACCCGATATACTTGTTGGTCTGTACCGATCATATTTCCCACTTTTATAAATCTCTCAGAAACTACCCCGTTGATAGGCGACTTAATGGATGTGTATTCCTGGTTTAATTTAGCAAGCTCATAGGCTGATTTCTGCGCTTCATATTCAAAACGTTTGCTCTCGAATTCTTCAGCTGAAATAGCCGTTCTATCAAACAACTCTTTACTTCTTTGATATTCATTATAAAGACGATCCATGGTAGATTTAGCTCGTTCAGCCTCAATACGGTATTGATTATCTTCAATTTTAGCGATCACTTGTCCGGCGCGAACCCGGTCTCCTTCTTCTACTAAAACCTGTTTTACAATTCCTCTTACCTTAGCAACTACAAGTGCTTCTTGCTCTGCTTCTAATGTAGCTGTATTAGAGTAATAAGCTGAAATATCTCCCCGCTCAACCAACGATGCTTCAACCGGAATTACCAGCGTTGAATCGTTGTCTTCGTTCTCATTGTCTTGATTTTCATTGTTGCAAGCCGTGAAGGTGAGAAATAATGCAGCTGTGAAAATCCCAAATAGTCTTGTTTTCATGATAGAATAAAAAGTGTTTGATTGGATTACCAAACGCTTAGACGGCATCAATAAACAGATGTTACAGGAACCAAGAAATATTGAGATTAGTATTTACGGGACTTGCCGAAGGCATCTCTTCGGGAAAAGTTCCTGGGCTTGCTTACTTTCTTTGTCCTGTTTCGTCCATAAACAAGAAAGGGATTATCCCTGGGTAAAAAATGAGGAAAACCCCTGCCTGAGTTGAATCAAAGAGAGAGCTCAATACAATGCAGAACGTTAAAACGAACGAAAGCGAACACCTTTGATTCCTCCCCCGATCCCGGCAGCGGTCGGGACAAAATGGGGTTTTGAATGACAAGTGAAGTCACTCAGAGTGGAATCAACGAAGTTGATGGAGCGAAGAGTCTGCCCGATCACAAATCAAGTTAAATCCAAGTTGAGCAGATTATTCTGGATGACGTGAAATGTCTTTGCGAGGAGTATGGATTGAGTAAAAGTATATAAATGATTCGACGCGGCAATCCCCATTAATTCAGCGATGTGTGATAAGGAGATTACGTCGTCGATAATACACCTCAACCCCAAAGTTAATAGATACTCCTCGTAATGACCCGGAAGAGTCTTTATCCCTTCGGGCTTCTGAACGAGGAAGCTTGAACTAAGTCTGGGGCAAGTACGTAAGCAAGCAAGGATTTTAATCCTTGCAGCTTTTAAGAATAGCTTTTAAAAGTCCTAATCATTTCTTTTTTCTGAACACAATATTTCCGTAATAAGCGGTAGCCGATCCTTTTGAATTATCTGAATCCGTCATAATTGCCACGCCTGTTATCTTTTTTGGTTCTTCATCAAATGCTTCTTTATAAGTGTTATACACATTTGCTGTTGATGTAATCCATTGTTCGGCTTTTTCATTTCCTGATTCAGTAGCAACCATATTTACCCAATTAGTAAATACATTTTTCCGAATGGTTCCGATTTCAGCTTTATTGGCCCATACGAAATTTAAGGCACGAAGGGGAATATCAAAGCTGGTAAAAGTTTTCATAGCTCCGTATTTAATGCGTTCACCGAGGGGCAGATCACGGCGACTGTAATCATAGGTGATGTAGATCCTTGCTGCGTAATCGTCGCCTTTCTTTTCATTCATATCTCCATTTTCAAGAACGCCGTCAATTTTCCATTGCCATTCTATAATAGGATATTCTTTTGGATCAATTTCGATGTTGTATCTCCAGCCGGAAGCGGAATTTTCACTTACTGCCTTGATGAATGTTTTTCCGTTTTCGGTGATTAGTTCATACTCAGTCCAATCTTTTTTTGGGAGAGTAAGCCGTTCCCATTTCTGGCCTTCCATGTCTTCGTTAAACTCGGCAGGGTTAAAACCAGTGATAGGGATTACTAAAGAATCCTGTGCAAATGCAACAGAGCTTAAAATTGCAATTAGTAAAAGAGTTGATAGTGTAGATCTCATAAGATCGGGTGTTTGATTAAAATTGTCGTCTATTTTGCAATGAGTGTGAAAAACTATCTAATTCAAATTTAAATAGTTCTCCAAAAGCTAACAGACAAAAGTTCAACGAGCATCACGAATGTGTAAACAATAGTAACTTAAAAAGCCAAGTATGTGTTAATTAGACGGGCTCGTGAAGACGGATGGGAGAGAGGGGAAAACCAAGTGCAGGTCAAAAAATGAATAGTTCAGAACGAAAAAAAGTCACTCCGAAGCATTGAGGAGTCTGCCCAATCAAGAAACGGGCTGGATTAGAATTGTGTGGATCCATCAGTCGCCCCGGCTCCTTCTGGATGACATTGATTACGTCGTCGATACCAATTTTACCCCAAGTTAATAGATGCTCCTCGTAATGACTCAAGAAAGTCTTTGTGGATCAGGGAAAGAAGAAATTCCCAACACATAAAAACCCACTAATTATATTTATATAGTGGGCTTCTGAATTTGATTGGTAGAAATGTATGTTATTTTTTCAGAGCATCTTCTACCAAAGCTTCCTGTTCGGCATCGTGAACTTTTTTCTGCCCGGCTGCTGTGGAAGCAGATGCCTGCCGGCCTGCATACGTTAGTTTTTGTCCTCCATTCAGTTTATCCATAATGCGGGGAGCAACAAAAGTCCACGCTCCCATATTCTTGGGTTCTTCCTGGCACCAAACTATTTCAGTAACATTTTTTAGTTTTTTTAATAAATCAGAAACGTCCTTATCCGGGAAAGGATAGAATTGTTCAAGCCTTGCAACTGCTACATCTTTGATGTCATTTTCTGCGCGGTATTTAATAAGATCATAATAAACCTTACCCGAACATATAACCAATCGTTTTGGGTTGGTTACCTCATCATCTGCAATAAACGGCTGGAATTTCCCTTCAGCCAGATCAGTAGTATTTGAAGTTGCCATAGGGTGGCGCAGCAGGCTTTTTGGTGTCATTAGAATTACAGGTTTTTTTACGTCCTGTAGTGTTTGCTTCCTTAGCATATGGAAATACTGCGCGGGAGTAGTCAGATTCATTACCTGCATATTATCTTCAGCACAAAGCTGCAGGAAGCGTTCTAGCCGGGCCGAAGAATGTTCGGGGCCTTGTCCTTCATACCCATGGGGCAGGTTCAGAATCAGAGAAGTTGTTTGTCTCCACTTTGCTTCGCTCGAAGAAAGGAACTGATCGATAATGATCTGAGCCCCGTTCACAAAATCACCAAACTGTGCTTCCCAGATGACTAAAGCATCTTTTTGTTGAGCACTGTATCCAAACTCAAAGCCCATAGCGGCATATTCGCTCAACAAACTGTTATGAATATGAAAATATCCTTGATCCCCAGACAGGTGGTTCAGCGGAGTAAATGTCTGATTGGTTTCCGTGCCATGTAATACAGCGTGGCGGTGAGAAAAGGTGCCTCGTTCCACATCCTGTCCGGTAACTCTAACCGTGGTTCCTGACTTCAGTAACGAACCAAATGCTAAGGCTTCCGCAAACCCCCAGTCTATTTTGTTTTCATTTTTATCTACAACTTCTGCCCGTTTGGCAAGTAAACGGAGAAGCTTGGGATTGGCATCAAAGTCTTTTGGAACGGTATTAATTTTTACGGCGATGTCTTTCAACTCATCCGCAGGGTAGGTAGTATCAGGAAACTCCACCCGGTTTTTCTGGATGGTTTCTGATCGGTCGATCAGATCGTCGGTTATATCGACATTGGGTGACTGTTTAGCGTCTTCAAATGCTTCTTGCAGAAGCTTGTCGAACTCATCGAAAATTTGCTGAGTTTCTTCTTCTGATAACTCCCCGTTTTTAACAAGGTACTGCGTGTACAGATCCCTTACCGGTGGATGATTGTTAATTTCTTTGTACATGTCTGGCTGAGTGAAAGCCGGCTCATCGCCTTCATTATGGCCATGCTTACGATAACCGATTAAGTCAATGATTACATCTTTGCCAAACTTCTGGCGATACTCAACAGCCATCTGTATAGCGTGAACTGCAGCCTCAGGCTGGTCTCCGTTTACATGAAAAATTGGAGCCAGAATCATCTTTGCCAGGTCTGAAGCATACTCAGTAGATCGCCCGTCTTTTGGAAGGGTGGTAAAGCCAATCTGGTTGTTGATGATAATATGAACTGTTCCTCCTGTCTTGTATCCCTCAAGCTGAGACATGTTCAATGTTTCAGGAACAACGCCCTGACCGGCGAATGCCGCATCGCCATGCATTAAAACCGGAAGAATTTTCTTTTCAGCCTCATCGCTTTCGTGGTGATCCTGCATTGCGCGAACAGCACCTTCTACCACAGGATTAACTGCTTCCAAATGGCTCGGGTTTGGCATTAACTCAAGCTCTACTTCTTTATCATCTGGTGTCTTATGCACTCCTTTTGTTCCCAGATGATATTTTACATCACCTGAGCCCTGAATGGATTCGGGGTCAATATTCCCTTCAAATTCGGCGAATACCTTGCGGTATGGTTTGTTCATAATATTTACAAGCATATTCAACCGTCCGCGATGGGCCATGCCAAAGAAGGCTTTTTCTATTCCATTATCAGCTGCTTTGTTAAGCATAAAATGGATCATCGGAATAAGTGAATCAGCACCTTCCAGAGAAAAGCGCTTATGCCCGATATACTTTTTGTGCAAGAACTCCTCGAAGGCCATTGCCTGATTCAATTTATGCAGAATCTGCTTTTTGTCATCTTTAGAAAGATCTGCTTGATTAGCTGTAGATTCCATCGCATTGCGTAACCAGCGGCGTTCTTCCAAATCAAGCAGGTGCATATAGTCAGCACCAATATTTCCGCAGTAAGTGTCTCTCAGCAGTTTAACAATTTCACGAAGCGGTGCTTTTTCTTTACCCCCAAAACCGCCGCAATAGAATTCACGATCTAAATCCCAAAGAGAAAGGCCGTAGTATTCGAGATCGAGCTCAGGAACATGTTTAGGATCTTTTCCAAGTGGATCCAGGTCAGCAAGAACATGCCCTCGCATCCGGTACATGTTGATTAACCTCCACACACCAATGGCCCGTTTGTCATATTGCAGAGAATCAGATTTTCCACCAAATGGGCCTGAATAGGTATCTGTTGAATAAGGAATGGGCTCGTAAAGAATTTCCAGGTCAGCAAAAATATCTTCGTAGAACGTTTCCTGGCCGGTTAAAAGGTCGTTGACTTTTTTAAGGAACGAACCCGATTCAGCTCCTTGAATTACCCGGTGGTCATAAGTACAGGTTATCGTCATTACCTTACTGATGCCCAACTGGTTCAAAATCTCTTTCGACATGGACAAGTATTCTGCCGGATAATCAATAGCTCCGGTTGCGATAATTGCACCCTGTCCCTGCATTAATCGTGGCACCGAAGAAACCGTACCAATAGTACCCGGGTTTGTTATGCTGATGGTGGTACCCTGATAATCGTCAATTTCAAGTTTGCCATTCCTGGCTTTATCGATGAGCTCTGCATAGGCATGCAGGAACTCTTTAAAGTTCATTTTGTCAACGCCCTTCAGATTCGGTACAACAAGGTTTCTGCTGCCGTCTTTGTTTGGCAGGTCGATTGCTATTCCCAGGTTAACCTGATTTGAAACAACTTTGAAATGATTATTGCCATCAAAATGATAAGCGTTGTTTAATGAAGGAAATTCTTTTAAAGCTTTAATGATTGCCCAGGCAATGAAATGAGTAAACGAAGCTTTTGGTTCGTTTCGCTGCAGAAGATGTGTGTTGATGATGGTACGATCTTCAATCAGCATTTTAACCGGAAGTACTCTCAAAGAAGTAGCAGTAGGTACTTCGAGGCTTTGATCCATATTCTCAACAATCTTGGTAGCAACGCCTTTTATTTTTTCCAGCTCTGCATTTTTTGGAACCACAGAACTTACTTCCGGCTTTTTCTTTGGGGCAGGTTTGTCTTCTTTAGCTGAAACAGTTGGGGCAACCTGTTCTGCTGCTACGGTTTCGCCGTTGGTTGAAGCTTTCCCATCGTGTTCATCAAAAAAATTACGCCAATGTTGGGGGACAGAGCTTGGGTTTTCCTGATACTGATTGTAGAGCTCTTCAACAAGTGCTGAATTGGGCCCGAAAACTTCTTCAAGAGATTTCAATGGGGGTTAACCTCGTGCAGATTTTTTGTGCGACTTATAATTACCTGAAATTTTGATTCTTAAACCACTATCAATTGGCGATAATTGATTTAAGTAGGACCAAAATTAAGGATTACATTCATAAAAAACGAGGTTTGAATGTGTCAGGTATCAAAAAGAAGAGAGAGTCTTTTTGCATAAATAAAAAAGGGTTAAATGATAAATTATTTAATTTATTAGTTGAATAGTTAAGGAGATTGGCTTTTATTAAAAAAAAATAGCCCCACAGAAGCAGGGCATAAGGATACTCGTATGAGCAGAGCCGACAGAGTCTAAAAGACATCTTTGATGTGATAAGACTCTTTTCGAGATGAATAAATGAGTATAACCATCTCATTCTTAAAATCAAATTGTCATGAAGAAAATACTGGGAGTAGATTTAGGAGTAGCATCCATAGGTTGGAGCTTACTTGAAAAAGGAGAAGAAACGGGAAGAATAATTAAAAGCGGTTCAAGGATTTTTCAATCTAATGAACAACGGGCAGACTCAGCACCGGGGAAATCAGCCAAATCGGATTGGGGTACAAAACGATCTGTTCGTAGGCAAAGAGATAGAAGAACACGCAGAAAGCAAAAATTATACAATCTGTTATTTAAAAATGGATTGGCACCTAAAAAAGAACTTCGAGATGAGTGGATAAAACTAAATCCATATTTACTTCGTGCTAAGGGATTGGATGAAGAATTGAGCTTAATTGAATTGGGGAGAGCTTTTTATCATTTAAATCAACATAGAGGATATAAGAGTAATCGAAAAGACGGAGAAGAAAAAGATGGGCCTGTAAGCAAGGGTATATCAAAAGTTGAAAACTTAATGAAAGAATATGAAGCCAGAACCTTTGGCGAATATTGCTTTAAGATATTTGAAAACCATTTTGAAGAAAGTAAAAAACCAGTCGATGACGATTGGAGAATACGAGACAACTATACTCATCGTAGTATGTTTATAGATGAATTCGAAAAGATTTGGGGTGCCCAACAGAAGTTTAATCCAGCTAAACTCAATAATGATTTAAAGAAAGAAGTTTTCGATACCATTTTTTTCCAAAGAAAAATGAAAAGTCAAGCTCATCTGATTGGGAAATGTCCTCTTGAAAAAAACAAGAAACGAATTCCCAAAGCACATTTACTTTTTCAGGAATTCAGAATTCAAAAAAATCTAAATAACCTTTCTTTGGCCGATGAAAACGGTATTCCAATATCAATGAGTTTGGAAAACAAGAAAAGTCTCTTTGAATTAATGAACAAGAAAGGTAAAGTTACCTTCACGGCACTTAAAACTGTTTTGGTTAAAGAGGGATTGATTGCAAATAAGAACAACGTAGTTTTTAATCTTGAAGCTGGTGGTCGAAAAGAAATTGAAGGGAACAGAACTAATCAAAAGTTGTCAGATGACAAGGCTTTTGGAGAAGACTGGTATAAATTAGATAGAGAATTACAGGATTACATTGTGTATGTGCTCATTCACTTTGACGATCCGAACAAGGTTAAAGAGAAAGCTTTGAACGAATGGAACCGGAACGAAGACCAGGCAATCTATCTCAGTCATCTTGTTCTTGAGAAGAACTATGCGGGTTTTTCTGAGAAAGCCATTAAAAAGCTACTTCCGTTTTTAAAAAAGGGAATGGAAGAAAGTACAGCTATCGAAGCTGTAGGATATGACTTATTTGATCAAAAGCAGGGTACTCATGATAAGCTTCTTATGCCTCCCGATATTAGAAACTCAGTAGTATATCATGCACTTATTGAATTGCGAAAGGTAGTCAACGGGATCATTAGAGAATATGGAATGCCAGACATTATTCGAGTAGAGCTTACTAGGGATATAAAAGCAGGGTACGAACGGCGGCAGAAGATGACTGAAAAAATGCGGGAGTTAGAGAAGAGAAATGACAAAGCTCGTAAAGAATTAAAGAAGGCTCCTTTTAACAGGGAAGAACCTACTTATAGTGATATTCTTTGGTACAATCTCTGGCAAGAATGTGATAAAATATGCCCGTATACTGAAAAATCTATTCCTGCGTCAGCATTTAATTCAGGAGAATTTCAGGTAGAGCATATCATTCCTTTTAGCCGCTCATTGGATGATTCTTATGCCAATAAAACGTTGTGTGAAGCCGATTTTAACAGAAAAAAGGGAAATAAAACACCTTGGGAATGTGTACAAGGGCGTTTAATTAGTGAAGATGACCTGCTACAACGAAAACGCCGTTTGCCCTGGAATAAACAGAAAAAGTTTATCCAGAAAACTACTGAAGAAAACTCTTTTATAAACCGACAGTTAAGTGATACCCGATACATTAGCAGAGAGGCTAGTTCGTATTTAAAGCAACTTGCATGTGAACGTGTGGAAGTAGTGAAAGGGCAAACGACTTCCCTTCTTCGCCACGTTTGGGGATTGAATGGAGTGTTAAATAAAGAAGACGAAGAAATGAAAACTCGGGATGATCATCGCCACCACGCTGTTGATGCTATTGTTGTAGCATTGACCTCCCGATCCATTCTAAAGCGTTTAAGCGATGAAAACAAAAAATTAAGTTTTGATGAATGGAAAAGCATAGAAGAAACAGGCAAGGAGCAATATGAGGAATTGAAACGCAGAGCAGAAGGAAGGCTTTGGCTAAGCTATCCCTGGCTAAGCTTTAGACAGGATGTGGAGCGAAGCATTAATGATATTACTGTTTCTCATAGGGTAAACAGGAAAGTCTCTGGAGCTTTGCACGAAGAAACATTTTACGGACCTACGGATGAACCTGCTCCTAAAAATAAAGAAATGATGGTTGTTCGAAAACCTGTACACAAGCTTAAAATAACTAAACGCACAAATGATTTAGAAGCTATACGAGATGAAGGAATCAGAAAAATTGTAGACGAAGAGATAAAGAAGAGAGTAGGTACTGGACTTAGTTTAGAAAATGCGGTAAAGAGCCTGGAAAACGATCCCCCATATATTATTTCACCCAAAGCAAAAGTACCCATTCGTAAAGTGCGCTTATTAATGGAGAAACAACCTGAAATAATGCATGCTTTCGAAGATGAAACAGGTAAGGTATTTAAGCATGCTTTGTATGGTAGTAACCATCATATAGCTATATATGAAACCTTAGATAAGAAGGGGCAGCGAAAACAAGTTGGTTTTGTGGTTCCAACTCTAGAAGCTGCCCGAAGAATAAAAGACGGAGAGCCTATCGTTGATAAAACCTATCTACCAAATCATACTTTTCTTTTTTCACTTTCTATAAATGATATGATTATAAATCATGAAGACGAAGAAATTTATAGAGTACAGAAAATCACTTCAGATACTCAAATGACTTTTCGTAAAAATGAAGTTTCCTTAAAGGGATCAGTAGATCCAGGTGTATTAAGAAAAATGCCAGGAACTCTAAAAGCAACAAAAATTAAAATTTCTCCTATTGGAGAAGTTTTCCCGGCCAATGATTAAACGCACGGTTGAAATATCGAGTGGTCCTGTTCATCTTACTATAAAGCATAAACAAATGCTGTTAAAGAAAGGGGAGGATGTACATTCCATTCCGGTAGAAGATCTAGGATTACTGGTGCTTTCTCATCCTGCCATCAGCTATACCCATCAGCTGCTATATGAGTTGTTAGAGCAAAATGTAGCTGTGCTTTTTTGTAACCGACAGCATATGCCCGAAGGACTATTGCTTCCTTTCGAGGACAACCAACTTCATCAAGCTCGTTTACAAATACAGGCAGAGGCAACTAAACCACTAAAAAAGAGACTATGGCAACAAGTTGTAAAGCAGAAAATTAAAGCTCAGTCAACAGTTCTTAAAGAAAAACATGGGAATGATGATGGCTTAAAACTATTAATTCCAAAAGTTAAATCAGGTGATCCATCAAATGTGGAGGCAAGAGCTGCAAAACAATATTGGAAGAGTTTATTTAAAGACAGCGAATTTCGTCGCAAATATGACTCTCCCGATCTGAATGCATTATTAAATTATGGATATGCGGTGATTCGGGCTGCGGTGGCGAGAAGTTTAACAGCGGCAGGACTTCATCCATCTATGGGGATTCATCATCATAACCAATACAACCCATATTGTTTAGCCGATGATATGATGGAGCCTTTACGGCCATTGGTGGATGCTGAGGTATATGATTTGTATGAACACCATAGCACGTTGAAAATTGAAGTAAACAAAAAAACAAAAAAGCCGTTACTCCAGCTTCTTACGAAAGAGGTTCGAATTAACGGGATGAAGTATCCTTTGTTAGAGAGCCTTCATTTGATGGCTTCATCTCTGGCTCAATGCTATGCCAGAGAAATAAAAAGAATTGAATTTCCAACTCAGCCCGGTTAAGCATGAGTAAACGAATGATTACATTTGGAGGGATGAAGACGATGTGGATGATAGTAATGTTTGATTTACCTGTTGATACAAAAGCTGCGGTTAAAGAAGCTAATGATTTTAGAATACGGATAAAGAAAGATGGGTTTATGATGATGCAATTGTCTGTATATACCCGACACTGTCCTAGCCGAGAGAATGCAGATGTACATGAGCGTAGAGTAAAAAAAATCTTGCCCCCTGATGGAGAAGTACGCATTTTGCGCATTACTGATAAGCAGTTCGGAAATATGAAAATATTTCACGGAAAGCGAAGAAAACCCACCGAGAATGCCCCGAAGCAATTACAAATGTTTTAGTTTTTGTAGAGTTGGAACTGAACAAGTTCTTGGGAGCCAAAAACTTGAACAGAACCTAATCTAATTCATCTCGAAAAGAGTTCAAACCACAGCAATCCCGTGTTGTAGTTGTCTTCAATTCGGAATCTAATTCATCTCGAAAAGAGTTCAAACCACAGCATGTTATCATTTTAGTCCCGTCATTTTAATAATCTAATTCATCTCGAAAAGAGTTCAAACCACAGCATGAGATATTACCTGCTTTAATATTATTAGAATCTAATTCATCTCGAAAAGAGTTCAAACCACAGCGAAGTCTGACTGAGAGGTTGCGACTTCAGGAATCTAATTCATCTCGAAAAGAGTTCAAACCACAGCCCCTTGTTAGATATTTCTATGATTGTCATAAATCTAATTCATCTCGAAAAGAGTTCAAACCACAGCTGATAAGAACTCTGTTTCTATTACCATGACAATCTAATTCATCTCGAAAAGAGTTCAAACCACAGCATCGGCTTCGTTTATTTCATCAATGAGAAAATCTAATTCATCTCGAAAAGAGTTCAAACCACAGCGATTTCACACAGTTGATCAATGGAGGGTTGAATCTAATTCATCTCGAAAAGAGTTCAAACCACAGCCATCTCCAAATAATCTTTAAGCTGCACTAAAATCTAATTCATCTCGAAAAGAGTTCAAACCACAGCAGATAGATTCTACTGGATTAAAGGGTTATAAATCTAATTCATCTCGAAAAGAGTTCAAACCACAGCAGAGACGGGTCATGCGATTACAGAGAATGAAATCTAATTCATCTCGAAAAGAGTTCAAACCACAGCGAAGTATTATGATTAGTCCCATCGTCAATGAATCTAATTCATCTTGATAAGAGTTCAAGCCCCAACACTGTATTGTATTTACTAAATAATAGCGTTAACCTAATTCATCTTAATAAGAGATCAAATCCCAACCCCAACCTCCTGTCCAAGTGAATTGGTTAAAATTTAAATAAACATCCATTCTCCTATGGCTCATAAAATTCTCAGGAAAGATGATTATCTGCCCAAATCAAGTCCGGTTGGGCCATTCATATTCCTCATGCTTCTGTCCGCAATTCTCATGCTTGTTGACATTGAGAGGATGGTATTTTGGGGAGTCCTGGCTGGAGTATCACCTTTTTTCGGTCTCTGGTTTCATGCGAGGTGCACTAAAAAGGCATACGCTCGCTGGGCCCAAGATATATCGAACCTTATAAGTAGCAAGCAGGCCATTAACTACAATGATCTGTTCTATTGGACCGATTTAACCGTATGGCACAAAATAGATTTTAACGTCGCCAGCGATAAGTTTCTAAAAGAAGTTTTCGCCCGGACAGAAAAGAACTGGGAACTCGATGGCCTCTACACTGCTTTCCTCAAGCGCTATTCTATAGAGGAGCTGACTAAGATCATAGCTTCAAACCAGAAACTCAGGTATGAAGATCAGCAAACCATGCTTAAATATGTTGAACGGATCAAGGACGGGGTCCCCACCTCTTTCTGGGACCTAACTCTAGAAGAAATCAACGGAGTGGACTATTATGAAGCTGAATTAGAGCGAGCCTTGCGCGAAGATGACATTCCTGCCCTAGAAAAAGCACTTCAAAAAATAGATGAATTCAGTTTCAACGACTATCCATACGAAGAAGCATCGACGCAAGCCTTGCTCACTATCGTAGAAAAAGCACTGACTCAAGAGGGTGCCTTTAATGGAGCTTATCATCTCATTGGACGCGATAGTACCTTAAGCGATTTGGCCCACGCAGTAGCAAAAAACCCCAACCTCACCTTACAAGAAAAAGCAGGATTCCTGATGCCTAGGATCGAAGATGAGGGCTATGACTTGAATCTTATTGATGAAAACCAGCCTGAGTATGCTTTCATTGAGATGGCACGAAAACAAGCCCGCAGGGAAGTAAAAGCAAAAGAAGCTTTAAAACAAAAAGAAAGCGAACTCATAGCTGTAATGGATAATGTTCGAGCGAAGCGCGAAGATCGAATCCGTGCGACAAAAGCCTTCGCAACGATACATTCAAAGTGGGCTATCAGCGTGTGTTCTGGTACTCAAGCCGCATGGCATTGTCCCGAATGCGCCATCAAGGGAACCTATTCGATGAAGCGTGACATGCGAGACGTTTACGAAAAGCAGCTTGAAGCAGGAGCTATGCTGCGAGGAGAAGAAATCTGCGGAACCTGCAACATATCTTTTACCACCGCGCAAATATACCGAGGTGAGCTAGATGCTGTATTTATCGATATAAGCTGCAAAAACTGCCACTATGATTGGACCGGGCCTGTTGAATCTTTTATCGACAGTAATTGCAAGCAATGTAACGCTCCTTTTATTTCCAGTCATCTATAAATAATATCTTCCTAATTAAATAATATCTTTCTAATTTATTCAGAGCCTCGAGTCACACACACTCTTAACTTCAGCCATCTTTAAACATGTCCGATTCATTTATAGTCATTGTTATCATCAGTATCGTTGCGATTGTCTTTATACTCAGCTCTATTAAGAATAAAAAGATCAATGAACTCCCTTTCGTCATGCGACTGCATAAGATTAAAGAAGAGATGGAAAGCAAGTGTTCTGAGTGTAAGCAAGAAATGGATCAATTAAAAAATTCAGATCCGAATAAAGTAGAAGTCATTCGTTATAAATTAGACGCATACAACGCAGAGAAAGCAAAGTATGTTAGAATGGTCGATGCTGCTAAAAGAATTGCTAAAAAGATCGGCTCAGAATCTGATACCCAAGCATACAATGCAAAACTTGAAGGAGTCCTAAAAGCCAGTGGACGAGACACACTCGCAAGCCTTTCTCAGTTACAAGCCATATTTGCCGTGCGTGGAGAATCGCCTTTCAACCAAACGGTGGAGCAGTTAATTCAAGCTTACAAAAGTAATAAAACGATTACGCCTGAATTATTTCTGGATACTTAGTCAAAAGCAGCCATTCTCGATGGCTTACTCCGATGTCATTACATAGACGCCATCCCAATCTTCATCGGCTGGATATGTTATTTTATCTTTAACAAATCATTTTCCATCTTTTTTTAAAAATGCTACTTTGCTCGAATCTTTTTTAATTTCCATTTCTTTTATTTGATCGATATCAAATGAAAGAAGAGACTTTACCTTGGGAGATGTATTTTTAGTTTTTTTAAAAGCTAAATCATATAAGAATAAGAAGTATAACCTAACCTCGCATCATGAAGTACATCCAAGTATCCGGTAACCAACGATCTCCTGCTTATTGTTCAGACAATGCCTGCCCTTGTCCTGGTCTCGGAGCGGAAATCCCTCACGGGCAGGGATATATGTATATATCCAAGGATGTAGCTGACTTTCGCCAAGATGCTCTCTCTGAGAGTGAAGCCGAGCGTAAAATTAAAAGCCTGGCGACATCGGGGAATTTCACCATGTTCGACGCGAGTGTATTTTCTCCCACTTTGATGTGTGAGCTAGGGGCAAAGAAGAGACAGCTCGATTTGGAAATGGCTGCGAGTGATGCCAAGCACTGGTGGAATACGGGTGAAGTGCCTTGCCGTCCAACATCCATTAAGGGTGAAGAGGATAGCTCTATCGGTAGTGATGAAGACGCCAGCAAACTCTTGAGCGATGCAGATGATGTTGTAGCAGACCTCAATGCGCTTCTAGGGAAAGAGGGCGATCTGGATACGGATGCTTTGCAAGCCATCAACGATAGGATGGATACGCTTGTAAAAGATGCCGGGGCATATGTAGCTAACGATTCGCTTTCGGCAGCATTTAAAGAGATCTTAGAACAATTTCGCGAGACAGAAAGTGGGATCAATGAATTATTCGCATCTTCAGATTGGGAAGATAACCATTATAACTTAGTGGATCTTTACACTGAAAAATTGGGGCTCCTTGCTGAGTATGCTGAAGAGGTCTTGGAGGGTGAAGAATTGGAGATGGCACTAACCCGTTACCATAACATCCTAACGGAATTTAAAAATAAATTAGAAGTGCTGGAGAAGGATATTGAATCCGATTTAGCAGACGCGAAACGTGATGAGTCAAAGAATGTTTCATCAGGAGATCCTAAACCTAAATCAAATAAAACGGTTGTTTGGGGGGGTGTCCTTTTATTAATCATAGCTGTCTGGTTCCTCTACAATAGAGCTGAAAATAATGCTAAAGAGTATGAAGCTCTTTTAAAAGAAATGAATGAGACTGAGCGTAGCATTGAGAGCGACACGGAACAGAATGCTCAGACCATAGAGTTTCTTGGGTATTGGAATTGGTATATTGAGAATCCTCAAACTCAAGGGGTCTCGGTTGGTTTTCAGAATAACTCGACGAAGCCAGTGAAGGCTTTTAAAGGAACGATTGCGAGTTTAGATGACTTTGGAGATCCTACAGATAATCGGATCGATTTTCTATTCGACTCAAAGTCTATTTATCGAGGCGTGGACGAGTCTGGTGCCTTTTATAGTACTTTGCACTATGTGATTCCTCCCGGTGAAAAATTGTTTATAACCCAAATAGCCTCAGGTGCTGGGGTAGTTGGCTACGTTTCTTCAGAATTTATAGACGTATTTTATGACTACTATATAAAGGTGGGTGATGGCTTTGAAGTGACGAGTTATAATTATTTAAATAATATTACTGCTAGCCCTAAAGATATAGAATTAAGGATAGAAAAAGTTTTGTACGATGAGTAGCCGAGGCTCTCTAGGAGTTAAAGTGCTGATACCGGTCAGGCAAATGCCGGGCTTACCCATCCCAGTTGAAACAATGTTCTCAACCGGTCTGAAATAAGATCTTCGCCGAGGGGGGGAGAAAAAATCATAGGCTAGGGTTTCATAGTCGGGAAACTATATCACATCGGCAGACTCAACAAAGAAGCTTAAAGCCGAATAAAGTTGCTGGGTGGTTTGGAGCGAAGCCGTGATCACCAGCACGGACTGGCCTGCCTCGACGTGCCGCTGATAATACCAGGAGAAATTACCTATTTTTCGATTTTCGATAAAGCCATTAAAGTCAATCTTGCCACTGGCATTGGTTGCAACTCTGATTTCGCCCGGTGTGCAGGCTGAAAGGGCTCGTGTTGCGGTAGCGGCCAATTTTTATTCTGTGATGAAAGAGTTGTCGGATTCTTTTGAAATCTAATTCATCTTGATAAGAGATCAAATCCCAACGGAACGAGAATCCTTACTGGTAACAGCTTTGTGGTTACATCAAAATCTTTCATACAACTTAGCTGAGAATTGGAGTGCTTTACTTCGAAAAATTGGTATGGGTTGTTTTAAAAAATCTTGAATAGATTTGTTAGCAAGGATATCTCTGATAAACACACAAAACATTATGAAACACATCCACAAAATATTCTTCATCCTCTTACTTACAACAACTACCATGGTACAAGCTCAGAACAAAAAACTAAAGATATACATCTCTGCCGATATGGAGGGGGTTGTCGGGGCAGTTACCGGCGACCAACTCGGTCCCGGAGGCTTTGAATACGAACGCTTTCGCAAGTTTATGACTGCAGAAGTAAATGCCTGCATAGCAGCAGCCCGCGAAGCCGGTGCAGACGAGATTCTTGTCAGCGATTCGCACGGCAACGGGCAGAATATCCTCATCGAAAAATTGCCTGATGATGTGATGATCGTAAGATCGTGGCCACGCGTACTGGGCATGATGGAAGGCATTGACGATTCTTTTGACGGAGCCATCTTCCTGGGCTACCACGCCAGTACCAACAGCAAAGAAGGTGTAAGGGCGCATACCATGTCCAGCGCCAACATCACCTCGCTTAAAATCAACGATATGGTAATGCCCGAAGCAGGCATCAATGCACTGATTGCCGGACATTTTAATGTGCCCGTTATTCTGGTTACAGGAGACGATATTGCCGTGAAAGAAACACAAGACCTGATCGGGGATGTAGAAGGCGCTGTTGTGAAATGGGCGAACAGCTTCCACTCAGCAAAAACCCTTACCCCCAATGCCGCTTATGAGGTAATCGGCAAAAAAACCAAAGCGGCCATAAAGAGAATCAAAGAGTTTAAACCTTACCAATTAGAAGGCCCCTTAACCCTCGACCTCAGCCTGAAAAACTACCGCCCCGTAGAGCTTTTACAGTATTATCCCGGAGCCGAGCGAATCGATTCGCATACCATCCGCTTCGTTGGTAAAGACATTGTTGAAATCTCCGTATTCCTTCGGTTTGTAACCGGGTACAACATCACGCTGAAACCCTAACCGGAATGAAAAAAACCGCCATAGCCATTACCGGAGGTGAACTGCACACCAACTATGCAAAAACAACCCACGGCCTTATCAGAGGTTCCGATCGTTTTGAGTTATTGGCCGTCATCGACCATAAGCATGCAGGAGCGGATGTGGGGGAGTTTCTGGACGGCAAAAACAGAAATATTCCAATAGTTGCTTCCGTAGATGAAGCAGTAAAACAATTTGCGCACATCGACTGCCTTATTGTAGGCGTGGCAACCAAAGGGGGTATTTTATCTGCTGATTTATTAAATGCCATAAAAAAAGCCATTGCCTGTAAACTTAATATCGTTAACGGGTTGCACCATTTATTGTGCGAACAGCCGGATATTGTATCACTGGCACAGGAGTACGATGTAGAATTGATCGATATTCGAAAACCCAAACCAATCAAAGACCTGCATTTCTGGACGAGTGAAATATTTAATGTGGATGTTCCCGTAGTGGCGGTTTTGGGTATGGATTGTGCTTTGGGCAAGCGCACTGCCACCCGGCTGATGCTGGAAGCGTGCCGGGCAAAAGGCATAAAAGCAGAGATGATCTATACCGGCCAGACCGGCTGGATGCAGGGCAGCAAATATGGCTTTATCTTCGACTCCACACTCAACGACTTCGTCTCGGGTGAACTGGAACATGCAATTGTTTCTTGTTGGAAAGAAGAAAAACCGGACGTGATATTTTTGGAAGGGCAGTCTGGCCTCCGAAACCCCAGCGGGCCTTGCGGCTTGGAAATGCTCATTTCCGGAAATGCCAAAAAAGTGATTCTGGTATGTGCGCCCGGGAGACAATACTTTGACCATGAGCCTGCGTGGGGGGAGATCCCGTCCATCGAATCGGAAATGGAAATCATTGCAACATTTGGCAGCGAGGTAGTCGGTCTGGCATTAAATACCGAAGGACTTTCTTCGGAAGAAGCAGAAGCCGTTCAGTCTGAGTTAGAAGCCTCATTGAATATTCCGGTTGTTAACCCCATTAAGGAAGGAGTACAAAGATTAGTAACTGCGCTAAAAATGACCGTCCATGAAAATTAAAGCAATCGAGGCCTTTTCAAAAAATCTGGCGCTTACCAAACCGTACAGTATTGCTTACAAAACAGTTTCCGATGTTGAAAGTGCTTTTCTGTTCATCACGCTCGAAAATGGAATTACCGGCATCGGAGCCGCCAACCCTGCTAAGGAAGTCGTCAACGAAACTCCTGCGGAAACCCTTGCAAATTGTCAGTCTGACTATTTCCAATCCTTTGTTGGCAAAGACATCCGGCATTTCCGAAAAATGATTCAGGATATTCATGTTGCTTTTCCCGACAAACCGGGTACACAGGCCGTTTGGGATATTGCCCTGCATGATGCTTTTGCAAAATACCTTGGGATTCCTGTGGTAGCGATTTACGGGCAGCACATCAAATCGCTGCCCACATCGGTAACCATTGGTATTATGGGCGTGGAAGACACACTAAAGGAAGCTGCTGAGTACAAAAAATCGGGCTTCAATGTGCTCAAAGTAAAGACCGGAGAATCTGTTGAGCTGGATATTGAACGAATCCTGAAACTCCGCGAACAGCATAGCGGCATGGTTATCCGTGTAGATGCCAACCAGGGCTATGACCGGGAAGCATTGCTGCAATTTGTGAGTGCAGTAGAAAAAGCGGGTGTAGAATTGATAGAACAGCCCATTCCTGTGGGGAAAGAACAAGAACTAGCTGATGTTGACGAAAATATCAGGAAAATACTGGTGGCCGATGAAAGCCTGAAAAACAGCGCCAGTGCTATACAATATGCCGGTGTGCCTCAACTCTTCGGTATTTATAACATCAAACTGATGAAATGTGGTGGAATTTTCGGGGCGTTCGAAATAGCTGCTATTGCAAAAGCAGCCAATATTGACCTGTTTTGGGGCTGCAACGATGAAAGCATCGTGAGCATTACGGCGGCCTTGCATGCCGCGTTCGCTTGTCCCCATACCAAATACCTCGACCTCGATGGCAGCTTTGACCTGGCAGAAGATCTGGTAAGCGGGGGATTTACGCTAAAAGACGGAATACTAAGTATCAACGAAAAACCGGGGTTCGGTTTTGAACTCAACTAAAATGAAGACTATGAAAAAAACATTGTTACTCGCTTCTTTTTTACTTCTCCTTACGGGGGTAGCAACTGCCCAAACAAGTATCGAGGCATTGCTGTCGGCTCCTTTTCCTTCCGGGCTTACCGGCTCGCCCGATAGCAAAGCGGATATCAGTATTGAGCAATTTTTAATCGATGAGTTGCAATCAGTAGATTAATGCTCTTTCATTTTTTCATCAAAAGCATTTTTTTCTAAGCCCATCAGCTCCGGGTCTTTCAATTTTTATTTTAACTGATACGTATTTTAAAAATTATCTTTCTTAACGACTTTTGTTGCCTATTTCCCTTCAATATGCTTCACCAGATTTTCTAACTGCGTATCTCTATTGCCTAATACCTGCTGCACATCTTTTGGAATGACAATATCAGGCTCTGTGCCGTTGGTGTCTAGTGTTTTTCCATTGCGCTGAAATGATATCATCGAAGATAGCCTTATATCGAATTTTGAGTGTTTTAGCTCAAAATATTGACTTCTTCCACTGGAACCATCGGTACCCATACCTGCAATTTTTACGTTACCCATACCTTTCAGTGCCGAAGTAAATACGCTGGCAGCGCTAAAAGAGCGTTCGTTTACCAAAACATATACAGGTTTATCGTAGTAATAATGATCTACACCCAAATCATGGCTTAGTACCATATAAAAGGCATCAGAAAAACGTTCAGGGTTATAGGCCCATTCGGTTTTAAAATCTTTACTAAATGCTTTTATTGCTTCAATGTCATCTCTGGTAAAACGTCTTGAACGTGTGTTATACAAGTAACGTGCCTGCATGGTACGCATATCCTCACTAATCTTCTGGTCGCTTCTGATTCTTGTAACATTTGCAACCCAGGGTTTGGCATCAGGGCTTAAAAAATAAGGGGCTAACATCATTAAAAAATCACGAGTACCACCTCCATTATATCTCAGGTCAATAATCAATGCATCTGTATTTTTATAATCGTGCATTTTTGCGGGAACATACCGATGTAGATTTCCGCCCTTCCGGTCTCTTTTGCTCACCATGGCTGGCAAACTGATATATCCAATGTTATTGCCAACTATTTTAAACAAACTTGGCAAATCTTTTATATTCGGACTGTAGGCCAGATCTCTCCAGCGTTTGGGGTTTTCTGTTAACGGTAGTGTTAGTGATTTGTCTTTACTACCATTGGTAAAGGTAAATTTATACGTATCTGACTTGCCAAAAACGGCTGTCAAAAAATAATCGTAATTGCGCTCCCTGGTGGCCTGATGTATTTTAGCGTACTTTGGTGCATGCTTATGCCTCCACGAAATCTTTTCGATAAATTCCTGAATAGGCATGTCATTAATAGATTTTAGGTAAGGATAATTTTTCTGAAACAGTTGATATGTATCCTTTACTAATTCCTTTTTCAGCGCTACTATGTTCCCGTCTACGGGCGCCATCATAAAAGGCATTCCTAATGAATCATTTTTGATATTTTCAGGGTACACTCCGGAATGCCGGTCTCCAATGTTTCCTAAAATTTTCACCAAATCATAGTACAAATCTTTAAGGACAACAGTCTCGTCCAAACCGGCTATTACCTTATCTATAGCCGCCTCATGATGAGCCCCTTTTGAATACAAATAAGACGATTCTCTGTTTAAAACATCCCGGAATTTTTCAATATCCTCAATGGCTTGTTGCCTGGTAATGGTCTGTGCATAACCTGTTACAGAAATAAGGAATGTTATAACAGTAAAAAGACTAAAAAGTAATTTCTTCATAACTGTCTACTTTATTTTTTGTTTAATGGTGTTTATTTGATTGATAATTTCTTCTAACTCTTTATAAAGTTCAGCAAATACTTTTTCGGCCTGTACGGTAGGGGGGAAATCACCGCGCTGCTGATCTGCTAATAAAAATGCCAACCTGTTATTTAAGCGAACACCGTATTTCAAAGGGTCTCGGCCTCCTACAATGCGTTCGTCTTGCATTTGATTTTCTATCTTTTTTAGTTGATCGGCTATTTTTGATCTTTTGTGCTTTTTAGGAAGTGATTTTCGCAATGCCCTGACTTCTGTCAACGTATTGTTGGCTTTACTTACAGCGTCTCTTACTTTGATCAGGAAATCAAATTGCTGTTGTAATTCTTCCTGGGTTACTATAAGTCTGGGGTCTTTCAGAATTTCAAAGGATTGTGAAATGATATCCTCACCTGAAACAAACTGTGCGATGTAAGTACCGGGAACAGCTCTCGGACCTCTGTTTGGAGAAGAATAAAAATGCATGCCCTCGAATCGCTCAAAGCCGGGATAACGCATGTCCCAGGACTGTAACTTACCTCCGTTTAGTTTTTTAAAATTAAAACTTCGTACGGTGTCTTTGTCCGTTGTTAAAATATGAAGCGTAGCATCTGTACCACGATCAGAAAACAAGCTGAAATTTACGTTGCCGGGCCTGTATGCCACATTGGGTTTAAATAAATACGAATGTTTGGCGGATATAGCGTCGCTTATTTGATGTAAAACTCCCAGGTCATCTATGATCCAAAAACCTCTGCCATGCGTTGCCGCGATAAGTTTATTATCTTTTACCAATAAGTCTCTGACGGGTGTTATGGGCAGATTCAATTGAAATGATTTCCAGGAAGCGCCATCGTCAAAAGACACGTAGATTCCCCGCTCGGTACCTGCGTACAACAAGCCTTTTCTACCTGGGTCTGCTTCGATAGTTCGGGTGTATTGTTCCGAAGGAATAGTCGCATCAATTCGTTGCCAGTTTTCCCCGTAATCTGTCGTTTTGTATAAATAGGGCGTATAGTCTCCAAACTTATATGCCGTAGCAGCCATATATGCGCCACCTTTTACAAATGGATGCGCAACAATGTCATTCACCATTGCGTTTTTCGGCAGATCTTTAGGGGTGACATTCCGCCAATCGTCTCCGTCATTTTTAGATATGTGTATATATCCGTCATCAGAGCCTGTCCATAAAACGCCTTTTTCATAAGGCGACTCTGTTGCGGTAATGATGGTACCGTAAAATTCGACCCCTGTATTGTCATCAGAAATTAATCCGCCCGATGATTTTAACGTATGAGGTTCGCCACGTGTCAGGTCGGGGCTTATTACTTTCCAGGAGTGCCCTTCGTTGGTAGTGACATGCAAATAATTGGATGCCGTATATAACTTATTATTTTGATGCGGGCTGAAGAATACCGGAAAGTTCCAGTTGAACCGGTACTTCATCACCTCCACACCCCAGCCCGCCGGATTCACCGGCCATATATTGACAGAACGTACCTGCCCTGTTTTGTGGTCTTTGCGCATCATATAGCCTTTATAAGTGCCCGCATACACAATATCAGGGTTGGTGGGGTCGGCAGCAACATAACCACTTTCGCCTCCGGCGGTAGATTCCCAGGCAGCATTTTTACTGTCTTCTTCATAACTGAAAGGCCGTTCGGTATGTGGTATACGAATTGTTCCCCAATCCTGCTGTCCTCCGTAAATATTAAACGGGAATTCATTATCTGCTGAAACACGGTATATCTGGGCTGTGGTTTGATTGTGTGGACTACTCCATGACCGCATACCATTTTGTGAGATCTGAATACCGCCATCATTTGCCAGAGCAGCAATGTTGGGATGCTTGGGGTTTATCCATAGGTCGTGATGATCTACGTGTTCTCCGCGCCTCGATTCAAACGTGTGGCCCCCGTCGGTGGAGGTGTGATAACGTGTGTTTAACACATATACTTTATCTACATTCGCGGGGTCTGCATATACACGCATATAGTAATATGCTTTTTGATACAACTCTACATAATCACTGGTGTGTGTCCACGTTTTCCCTCCGTCATCACTACGATATAAACCACCTTGTTTGGATTCTACGATAGCCCATACTCTTTCAGCGTTTACAGGGGACACCGCAACACCAATATTCCCCATCAATCCTTTGGGCATACCGGGGTTGTCCGAAAGGATATCCCACGTTTCTCCTCCGTCAACAGATTTCCATAAATGACTACCCTCGCCACCACTATCCAGCCTGTAGCCGTTACGCCTCACATTATATGTTGAGGCATATATAGTATTAAAATTGTTAGGGTCCAGCGTTAGATCTACGGCACCGGAACGCGCATTGGAGTACAGGATTTTTTTCCATGTTTTTCCTCCGTTAGTTGTTTTATAGACTCCGCGATCTTCACTGTCTTTCCAAAGGTTTCCAAGCACAGCAGCATATACGATATCAGGATTGTCCGGATGAATTCTGATCCGTGCGATCAATTTAGAATTCTTTAACCCGATGTGTGTCCATGTTTTTCCCGCATCAGTAGATTTCCACATACCATTTCCGCTTGACACATTACCGCGAACGGTTTTTTCGCCCTCACCCACATAAATGATATTGGGGTCTTTTTGATATACGGCAACTGCTCCGATGGAGCCTCCAAAATAACCATCAGAAATATTCTTCCAGCTCAGGCCGGCATCGGTGGTTTTCCATACACCACCACCTGTATAACCTGCATAAAATACCATAGGATCGTTTTCTATACCGGTAACTGTACATGAGCGGCCTCCACGTGCAGGGCCGATTTCCCGCCACCGGATGCTTTCTTCTAAAAAAGTATCCGAAATATTGCCCGTATATGTGAGTGGGGTTTTAGCGTTTGACTGGCCGTATGCGACAGGCGTTAGAAAAAACAGACCATGTATCAACGCAATAGCCAGACTGGTAATTTGTAATCGTGTAAAATTCATGGTGTGACTTTAAAACAGGTTATACCGTGTTAGTTTTTTTCAGGAGCATAGCAAAGCAGTTCTTTATTGCGCTGAGCAACGACTCCGTCTATTTCAATAGTAGGTTCAAACATGATCAGGTCGTAATGCATAGGCGCTACTACATCGCCTCCAAGTGTTAGGCTTGTCCCTATACCGATGTGAATGGTGCCTACGATACCTTCATCATCCAGCATATTTCCTGTTAATTGTGCTTTAGGGTTCATACCAACTCCTAGTTCTGCGACATTATAGCAGTTGGGGTCATTGTATGAGTCTAATTTTTCCTTTAAGAATTTTGCCTGTTCACCACCTTCCATAGATACAATAAGCCCGTCTTTTACTTCACAAATAATATCTTCTTTTAATATTCCTATTCCCAGATAGGGCACACTGGCATCAATGACCAATCTTCCATTGGCAGAACCTGTTACGGGCACTACATTCACTTCAATATCCGGTACAGGAGCTAATTCTCCCGGATTTGGAATATTCGTTAATACATTAGTTTTTTCACCACCAATGACAAATGTGAGGTCTGTACCTTTTGGTGATGTTAGCCTGACATTGGTGCCTTTGGTAAAGGCATCGCCAAGCTCCTTACATCTTGGGACTTGCGCTGCAAAATCTGTTTCTAACAGGGCAGAACTTAACAGTACATCTTCGTTATAGGCTGTCATTAAAATAGCCCTTGCTCCATTTTTGAGAGCTTCTTTCATGGCAATGGTATGAGTAATCGAATAGCGAACAGGTGAAAAAATAACATCAGCCTCTCTCATCGCAGCTGCTACCGGTTTTGGTGGTTCTTGTCCATCCAGTTTTCGTTGCTCCATCACGCATACTGTGACCTGTGCATCGGCAGCTCTTGCTGCTACAGCTAATTGGCGCGCAATACCGGTCATAGAATAATCGGTGACAATGACAACTGTCTCATCGGGCTGAACATTTCCATTTACTTCTACTAATTTTTTAAAACTTTTCGCAAATCTTACATCATTCATTTTGTAACTATTTTTATTAGCTTTACTTTAATTATTAACTGGTTCATCTGTACCAAAAACTTTATTAAAAAAGATAGCGGCAAAACCATCACTGGTACAATTGGTAGCCGTTCTGAACATATCAGGAATACCTCCTGATAAAGCTATCCAGGTGGCAATAAATTCGGTTTCAACTTCTCCTTCCAAACCTATTAACGAAGCAAATAATGTAGAGCTCCATAAGGCTGTTCCCATACCTGCCGGCAAGCCGGGAGCGGCAATGGTAAATAATACAATGGCCGGCCAGGCTATAAATAATACCGACCAGCTTATTTGTATATCAAAAACAACGGTTAAGATAAAGGGTGCATAGGCTACATAGGCAAGAGCACTTGTATCTAAATTGATGATTGATCCAACGGGTAAGATAAAATCGGCAATATCTTTTTTCACACCGTATTTCTTTATATTGCCCATATTAATAGGCAAGGTAGCTAAAGAAGAACAGGTGCCTGCGGCAAATACTGCGGTGGGGAAATAATATTCTTTTAATACTTTTTTAATCGGTTGTTTTGCCAAACCCTTCACAACAACAAAAAGGTAAAGCAAAAACCACAATGCGCATAATCCCAACGTATATAAAGACATCAATAAATAATAATTGATACTTTCTTTTGCCCCGCTTTTAATACCCAGGGTTATTCCCAAAAAGAAAACCAGTGGTACCATAATATACCCCAAATAACCCGATGAGTGGTCTATCCCTTTTTGTACTTTATTTAAAAAGCGATCCAATGGTTCAATTTTAATAGCGAGTAAGCCAGCCAAGACTGCAACTACAATAGCCATTAAAGGTAATGAAGCACCGGCCTGACCATTTAATATCGTAAACATCCTGACAGCTTGTGAGAGACCGCCACCGTCAGACGATGGTGTCAAATCAAAGAAAACAGACGAGATCATGACCCCGAGTAAACCCGCAACAACGGATGTAGCAACATACCATAAGATAACATAGCCTGCGAGCCTACCGCCTTTACCTTTCTTTACCAGGCTGGATATGGCAGGGCTTAAAGCAAAAAATATCAATAACGGTACAACAGTAATAAAGCCATTTAAAAAAGCGCCAACTCCTGTACCCACAAAGGCCAATTGATCAGGAAAAAGGCCACCGGATGTGACACCCAACACCAAAGCCGCTAATGTCCAAACGTACTGTGGAACAGACGATAGTTTCCATGTCATCAAACAATCCTATTAAGTTCAAATTAAATTCAAGACGAAGATATATAGTCAACTAATCTGCTAAAAGTACCAAATTTGGTTATTTTTACCATACCAGTTTATTGCACATAATTACGGCATGAGCTTTAAAAAACTAGACTTATTTCGAGGCATCACTATTTCCAGTGATCACAAAGATCCACTGTATCTACAAATTTACAATGAGATAAGAAATGCGATCCTAAAGGGAAGGTTCAAGGCTGGGATAAGGTTGCCTTCTCCCAGGCTGTTGTCAAAGATATGGAGTGTGTCCAGATCTACTGTTTTGCTGGCATTTGAGCACCTAATTGTGGAAGGCTATATTGAAACAAAACCAAAATCCGGAACATTTGTATGCCAACATATACCAGACAAATATATTGAGGTGCAAAGTGAAAACGCTGTTGATGATGATTTGAGTGAAGTGAAAATTAAATATTCCAATCAGTTTGAATTTATAAACAAACGTTTTCGTGAGCATCGAAAATTAGTGGATATTCCGGTACCATTCAGGCCGGGAATTCCCGATAAAAATGTTTTTCCAATATCTAAATGGCGTAATGCCAGCAATTCAATATATAGAACCGGACTTTTGGAATCTACAAAATTACCTTTGGGATATTCACCACTTAAAGAAAATTTAAAAGAGTATTTGACGGTCATTCATGGAATTAGTTGTAAGACTGAACAAATAGTTTTAGTGTCCAGTACACAACAAGCCCTGTCCATAATTTGCGATATTTTATTGAATTCCAACGATGGCGTAGTGATCGAAGATCCCGGTTATATCAGGGTGCAATCCGCTTTGTACAATGCAGGAGTACAAGTTCACCCTGTCCCTGTCGATAAAGAGGGGTTACAAATACCATCAAAAAATGAGTTCAAAAAGCCGCCAAAGCTTATCTATACCACACCTTCTCATCAATATCCACTTGGTATAAATATGAGCCTGAAGCGCAGATTTGAGCTTTTAGAATATGCAAAAGAGGCAAATGCTATTATTTTAGAAGATGATTACATTAGTGAATTTAGGTATAGCGGAGTGCCGAAAACGCCATTATATGGTTTAGATACCGGTAATCGGGTTATTTTTATGGGTACATTCAGTAAGTTATTTTCTCCCGCACTTAAGCTCAGTTATCTGGTAGTACCTGAAAGGTTGATCGAAGGCTTTGAAACAGTTATGTCTATGATTCACAGAGGGCCGTCCATTCACGACCAGGCCACCATGTCGTTATTTATCAGCAATGGAAACTTTCAAAAACACATACGCAAAGTCAGAAAGTTATACTCCGAAAAAAGAAATTACATCATAGCACTCTTAAAAAAGAGCTTAAAGGGACACATTGAAATCCAGAAAAACAATGCCGGGTTGCATATTATCGGATGGCTTCCGGAAGGTGTAAGTGATTTGGAGGTTTCCCGTTTTATGGCTGAAAATAATATTGTTGTACCTGCATTGTCCAGTTATACGCTAAAAAGTATAGGAAACAAGGGTGCTCTTTTATTCGGATTTACCGGCTGGGATATTATGACTATTGAGCATAAGATCGAAAAGTTTTGCCTTCTATATAAGGAGTTTTTAAAAGGCAGGTAGCTTTTTAGCAATAAAAAAGTGAGGAAGCTCAACTTAGCAACGGCCCGGATCCACGATTGGGCAGTCTCATATTAGGCTCTTGAATTTAGGCATTGCCTACTTTTCCCGGGCTTTGTACTTATCCATTATTTTCAAGGTTTCTTTTACTGGAAGTGCCTTCATCACCCGGTCTTTTTGCCCTTTCATATCTGTTGCCATAAACAACGAGTTATAGATGGCCTCTTCGGTAGCTTCTACTGCCGCCAGAAAAAGAGGGGACATGTAATCGTTAGCAACTTCAAGCGTGGCCTGTTCTCTTTCTTTTGCACTGTACGGAATACGAAGCTGAGGGTGGGTGCTGAAGGCGATACTGTAATCACCGCTGCCGTTGGATGAAAATGAGCCTACTTTTCCAAAAGCCAGGAACGAACGTTTTGCCAGGCGTTTTAGGTTCCTGGCTGACAGCGGAGCATCAGTAGCAATTACGATCATACAGGAGCCGTCAACCACATGGGGAACATCTCGGGCCATATAAAAGTTATTCAGCTCTTCTCCCACCGGAGCGCCATTGATTTGTAAGATGCCTCCAAAGTTGGTTTGTACAAGTACACCTACCGTGTAGCCGCCTCTTTCTTTCGGAAGCACTCGGGATGAGGTACCAATGCCTCCTTTAAATCCTAACGCCCTTGTGCCTGTTCCTGCCCCTACATTTCCTTCGGCAACTTTTCCGGTGGTTGCGGTGTTGATGGCTTCCATTACATGTTCATCTTTTACATGCCTTCCTCTGATATCGTTGAGCCAGCCGTCATTGGTTTCACCTACTACGGGGTTTACTGATCTTATGTCGGCATTTTCGGGGATTGACAGCGTGTAGTTCACCAGGCTGTTGGCCACCAAAAAGGCGTTGAGGGTATTGGTGAGGGCAATGGGCGTTTCGATATTACCAAGTTCCTCGATTTGTGTAAACCCCAGGGCTTTGCCAAAGCCATTGCCGACAAATACGGCTGCCGGTACTTTTTCCCGGAAGATATTTCCCTGATGAGGTAAAATTACGGTTACTCCTGTCCGGATGGAATCGCCAATAATCAATGTTTTTTGCCCGACCGAAACGCCTTGTACATCGGTAATGGCATTCCATTTTCCCGGGGTTAGGATTCCGGGCTCAATACCCAGGTCTCTTGCTCTGTGGCGTTGGTCTTGTGCCTGGGCAAATGAAAGAAAGGTTATAAGCACTGCTATAACAGCTATCGGTTTTTTCATTAGTTTAAATTTGGTCATTTACAAAGGAAATTAATTTACTTTCGTCTTTCAAACCATACATTTCGGGCCCTGCTGTTTGAAACCAAAGCCCCGGTGATATCGCCTTCTTTGTTTCGTTTCAATTTAACAAACTGAAAAGCACTGTTTCCCTGCAAAACATCCTGCTTGATTATTTTTATTTCAAAGTTTCCATGCCTGGTATGATTTCCAATCAGGTTTTCATCGTCTATTGAAATATAGTAGCTGGTTTTTAACTCCGGGCTGAAATATTCACCGGCAATGGATTGCAATAATTCTTTTGCATAAGGGGTGGAAACGGGTTGAAATGCCTTGAAAACAGTAGAATTGCTGCCGCTGACTACCGTTATTGTTTTTTCTTTTTTATCCGGTTCAAAACGGACTTTTACCGAACTTCCGGATAATAGAAATTCATTTTTTTTAACAGGGATCAGCGGGGTCTCGTTATTCCCGGAACGGGCATACCTTAGCGTATCATTTTTTACATAGATGGTACGTAGGCTGTTATTTTTGTCATCCCAATAAGAAGCAGCGTATTTGTTGAGTGTCTTGGTTGGAAGTTTTATACCCTTAGGTGTAGTTGTTACCTTTGCATCGTCCTGTTTATCTGTGAGCAGTATTTCAGCAATTTTATTTGCCTTACTGCCGGGCGATGCGGACGAGAAGTTGGTAATAATGGCTATGCTTAGTTTTTCATCGGGGTAGGTACCGATGGATGATCGATAACCACCTATAGAACCTCCGTGCTGCACACGCTTAACACCTTTAAAGGAGTCGAGGCGAACGCCAAAGGCGTAATCATTATGGGCACCGCTGGTTAGCGGGTCTAAAGTAAGCATCATTTTAAAAGCCTTTTCCCAGCCGGGTTTTGGGGTGGTAAAATTTTCGAGCCAGACTAATAAATCAGCAGTGGTTGAGTGCATATTTCCGGAGCCTACATAGCCCCAGTATTCCACCGCTCTTTCAAAACCGGTTTTTCTTGCGTAATAGGAAGTGGCATTGTCGGGCACTACTCTGTTGTACTTATCTTCAACATAGGTGTGATTCATGCCTAAGGGTTCGAACACCGATTTTTTCATCCAATCGGTAAACTTTTCTCCGGTTACTTCTTCAATAATTTTTGCCATGAACATATAGCCGGTATTGCAGTACAGGTATTCGCTGCCAGGTTCAAAGTTGAGGTCGCGCTGGTCCTGCATGATCCGATAGAGGTCTTCGTTGGTCCTGGAATCATCGGCTCTCCATCCGGCCAGGGCAAATAAGGTGTGCAGGCTTCGCAACCCGCTGGTATGGTGCAGCATATGTCTGATGGTGATTTTTTCTGCGTATTCGGGGAGTTTAGGCATGTATTTTATAATGGCATCATCTACAGAGAGTTTGCCCTGAAGGTGCAGCACTACAATGCCCATAGCGGTGAACTGCTTGGAAACGGAAGCTACATTAAAGCGCGTGTCGGTAGTATTGGGCACCAAATATTCCAGGCTTGCTAATCCGTAGGCTTTTGAAAAGACCAGCTTGCCGTCTTTCATTACCCCTACAGCCCCTCCGGGATGATTAGGGACATTCCACTGGGTGAAAATTTTATCTATTTTTTGATATTGAGAAGGGGTTAACTGGGCGTAGCTATACTGAGAAAAACAGCTTAGTATAAATGCTAATAATAACGGCTTGAGAATTCTTTTAGGTAAAATCATGAGCTTTTATTTTGTGTGCTTTCTTAAAACTTTTCCGGCTTTTATATTTTGAAATTCCCCATTATCAACTGCAAGCTGGCCGTTAACCAGTACATAGGGAATCCCTTCAGAATATTGGTGAGGTTTTTCAAAAGTGGCTTTGTCGATAATGGTTTCAGGGTCAAAAATCACAATGTCGGCTATCATTTTTTCTTCGATCACTCCTCTGTCTTTCAGGCCAAGCGTAGTTGCTGGAAGTTTGGTCATTTTATAGATAGCCTCCGATAGTGTAATGGTTCCTTTTTCGCGCACATAGTGGCCTAATACTCTGGGGAAAGTGCCATACCAGCGTGGATGTGGGTGTCCCATTCCGGGTTTTACCAACCTTCCGTCTGAAGCAATCATAGTTTGTGGATGTTGCATGATGCGCTCTACATCACCTTCATCCATAGCGTGAAAAACACAGGAGGCACCACCATTTAGCTGGGCTTCGATAACC